>NZ_AP019783.1:392500-2792500 GCF_019670005.1 Methylomagnum ishizawai
TCTGAACATGGGGGGACCATCCTCCAAGGCTAAATACTACTCATCGACCGATAGTGAACCAGTACCGTGAGGGAAAGGCGAAAAGAACCGGGGTGACCGGAGTGAAATAGAACCTGAAACCGTATGCGTACAAGCAGTGGGAGCCCCCTCGTGGGGTGACTGCGTACCTTTTGTATAATGGGTCAGCGAGTTATTTTCAGTGGCGAGCTTAACCGTGTAGGGGAGGCGTAGCGAAAGCGAGTCTTAATAGGGCGCCATAGTCGCTGGGAATAGACCCGAAACCGGGCGAGCTATCCATGACCAGGCTGAAGGTGGGGTAACACCTACTGGAGGGCCGAACCGGGATCTGTTGAAAAAGATTCGGATGAGTTGTGGATAGGAGTGAAAGGCTAAACAAGCTCGGAGATAGCTGGTTCTCCTCGAAAGCTATTTAGGTAGCGCCTCGTGTGATTACTCTCGGGGGTAGAGCACTGTTTCGGCTAGGGGGTCGTCTAGATCTACCAAACCAATGCAAACTCCGAATACCGATGAAGTACAGCACGGGAGACAGACGGCGGGTGATAACGTTCGTCGTCAAAAGGGAAACAACCCAGACCGCCAGCTAAGGTCCCCAAGTCATGGCTCAGTGGAAAACGATGTGGGAAGGCACAGACAGCCAGGAGGTTGGCTTAGAAGCAGCCATCCTTCAAAGAAAGCGTAATAGCTCACTGGTCGAGTCGGCCTGCGCGGAAGATTCAACGGGGCTAAGCCATGCACCGAAGCTGCGGATTCGGCCTTTGGCCGAGTGGTAGGGGAGCGTTCCGTAAGCCTGCGAAGGTGGATCGTAAGGTCCGCTGGAGGTATCGGAAGTGCGAATGCTGACATGAGTAACGACAAAGCGGGTGAAAAACCCGCTCGCCGAAAGCCCAAGGTTTCCTGCGCAACGCTAATCGGCGCAGGGTTAGTCGGCACCTAAGGCGAGGCCGAAAGGCGTAGTCGATGGAAAACGGGTTAATATTCCCGTACCCGTACCAACTGCGATGGGGTGACGGAGAAGGCTAGGTCAGCCGGGTGTTGGATGTCCCGGTTTAAGCAGGTAGGCGGATCCCTTAGGCAAATCCGGGGGGTCAACGCCGAGATGTGACGACGGCGCTGTAGCAATACAGCCGAAGTGATTGATGCCATGCTTCCAAGAAAAACCTCTAAGCTTCAGGTTGGATCGGGCCGTACCAAAACCGACACAGGTGGGCAGGGTGAAAATCCCAAGGCGCTTGAGAGAACTCGGGTGAAGGAACTAGGCAAAATGGTACCGTAACTTCGGGAGAAGGTACGCCTTAAGTAAGTGAAGTCCCCGCGGATGGAGCTGAACAAGGTTGCAAGAAAACGGTGGCTGCGACTGTTTATTAAAAACACAGCACTCTGCAAACACGTAAGTGGACGTATAGGGTGTGACGCCTGCCCGGTGCCGGAAGGTTAATTGATGGGGTCAGCGCAAGCGAAGCTCTTGATCGAAGCCCCGGTAAACGGCGGCCGTAACTATAACGGTCCTAAGGTAGCGAAATTCCTTGTCGGGTAAGTTCCGACCTGCACGAATGGCGTAACGATGGCCACACTGTCTCCACCCGGGACTCAGTGAAATTGAATTGGCTGTGAAGATGCAGTGTACCCGCGGCTAGACGGAAAGACCCCGTGAACCTTTACTATAGCTTTGCACTGGACTTTGACTTCGCTTGTGTAGGATAGGTGGGAGCCTGTGAAACCGGGACGCCAGTTCCGGCGGAGGCAACCTTGAAATACCACCCTGGTGAATTCGGAGTTCTAACCTGGATCCGTTATCCGGATCGGGGACCGTGCATGGTGGGTAGTTTGACTGGGGCGGTCTCCTCCCAAAGAGTAACGGAGGAGCACGAAGGTGCGCTCGGCACGGTCGGACATCGTGCTATGAGTGTAAGAGCAAAAGCGCGCTTGACTGCGAGACATACAAGTCGAGCAGGTACGAAAGTAGGTTCTAGTGATCCGGTGGTTCTGTATGGAAGGGCCATCGCTCAACGGATAAAAGGTACTCCGGGGATAACAGGCTGATACCGCCCAAGAGTTCATATCGACGGCGGTGTTTGGCACCTCGATGTCGGCTCATCACATCCTGGGGCTGTAGCCGGTCCCAAGGGTATGGCTGTTCGCCATTTAAAGTGGTACGCGAGCTGGGTTTAGAACGTCGTGAGACAGTTCGGTCCCTATCTGCCGTGGGCGTTGGAGATTTGAGGGAAGTTGCTCCTAGTACGAGAGGACCGGAGTGAACGAACCTCTGGTGTTCCGGTTGTCACGCCAGTGGCACAGCCGGGTAGCTATGTTCGGACAGGATAACCGCTGAAAGCATCTAAGCGGGAAGCCCCTCCCAAGATGAGATCTCCCTGGGACCTCGAGTCCCCCGAAGGGCCCTGGTAGACCACCAGGTTGATAGGCTGGGTGTGGAAGTCCAGTAATGGATGAAGCTAACCAGTACTAATTGCCCGTGAGGCTTGACCATATAACACCCAAACGGTGTGGTGTTGACGCATTACGCGACGTGTACGTTTTCCAGAGTTGTTGAGCTACGCTCCGACCGACCAGTTTTGCCTGGTGGCCATAGCGAGCGGGAACCACCCGATCCCATCCCGACCTCGGAAGTGAAACCGCTTAGCGCCGATGATAGTGTGGTTACCCATGTGAAAGTAGGGAACCGCCAGGCATCCAAATAGAAAAGCCCCGCGTCCTCCATAGGACGCGGGGCTTTTTCTTTGTCTGGCGCTAAAATGGGCCATGGTTGACACCCTCACGCCCGCCGAGCGCAGCGAACTCATGGCCCGGGTCCGCTCCAAGGATACCCGGCCGGAAATCCTGGTGCGGCGTTTGGTCCATGCCATGGGCTACCGTTACCGCTTGCATGTGAGGCGCTTGCCGGGTTCCCCCGATTTGGTATTTCCACGCCTGCGTAAAGTGCTGTTCGTGCATGGCTGTTTCTGGCATCAACACCCGAACCTGGAATGCAAGATCGCCCGGTTGCCCAAATCGCGGCCGGAGTTCTGGCGTCCCAAATTGGAAGGCAACCGCCGCCGCGATAAGCGGCAGCAGGAAGCCCTCCTCGACCTGGGGTGGCGTTTCATGGTGGTATGGGAATGCGAGACCTGGGATATTCCCGGCCTGATAGAAAAGATACAGATGTTCCTGGCGGAGGATGAATAAACCACATGCGGGCGGTCGAGTTATTCGCCGGAGCGGGCGGCTTGGGGATGGGGATCAGCCGGGCCGGGTTCGAGCCTTTGGCGGTGATCGAGTGGAACCGCCATTGCTGCCATACCCTGCGCCAAAACCAGGCCAGGCGGCTGGAACCCGTGGCGCATTGGCCCTTGGTCGAAGGCGATGTCCGCGCTTTCGATTTCCGCGCGATCCGGGGCGGGGTCGATTTGGTGTCGGGGGGGCCGCCTTGCCAGCCGTTTTCGCTCGGGGGCAAGCATCGCGGCTATCTGGACGAGCGCGACATGTTCCCGCAGGCCATCCGGGCGGTGCGCGAACTCCAGCCCAAAGCCTTCATGTTCGAGAACGTCAAGGGACTGACCCGCGCCAGTTTCATTCCCTATCTCGAATACATCCGCCTGCACCTGTCCTATCCCGAAATGACACCCCGGCCCGGCGAAGATTGGGCCGCGCACCGGGCCCGTTTGGAGAAGCACCATTCGGGCGGTAGGCACGACGGCTTGCATTACCACATCCTGACCCGCGGCTTGCTGAATGCCGCCAACTACGGCGTTCCCCAGCGCCGCGAGCGCATTTTCCTGGTCGGGTTCCGCGCCGATCTGGGTATCGAATGGTCCTTCCCCGAACCTACCCACGACCTGGACGCCCTGTTATGGTCGCAATGGCGTAGCGGCGAATATTGGGAACGCCACCGGATCGCCCAGCGCCACCGGCCCGAGGGAGGCAAGGCCAAGGCCCGCGCCCTGGCCCTCGCGGAAGCGCCCCGCTCGCTCCCCTGGCGGACGGTGCGCGATGCCATCGAGGATTTGCCCGACCCGGAAACCCAGCCCACGGCGGTCGGAGTCCACGCCAACCACCGTTTCCAGCCAGGCGCCCGCAGCTACCACGGCCATACTGGCAGTCCTTTGGACGAACCGGCCAAGACCTTGAAAGCGGGCGACCACGGGGTTCCGGGCGGGGAAAACATGCTGCTGCGCCCCGATGGTTCGGTGCGCTATTTCACGGTGCGGGAAAGCGCCCGCCTGCAAACCTTCCCGGACGATTTCCGGTTCGAGGGTTCCTGGACCGAATCCATGCGCCAGCTCGGCAACGCCGTGCCGGTGGAACTCGCCGCCATCGTGGCGGGCAGCATCAAGGCCCATCTTGTCCAGGCGGCGACCCCGGACCGCGCCTAATGCCGGGCTATCTGGAATTCGAGTTCGATCTGCCCGCCGCGCTCTTGCGGAATCTGGTCGAGGTGTTCGGCGCGATGGAGGCCGCGCCTTTGTTGCCTGGCAATCTCGTGGGGATTCCCGAGACCCAGGGTGTGTATCAACTGCTATTGCGCGGCGATCTGGTCTACATCGGCAAGACCGACGCCGAGGCCGGTCTGCGCAAGCGGTTGGAACGCCATGCCCGCACCATCCAGCACCGCGTCAAGCTCGACCCCGCCGAGGTGGCTTTCAAGGCGGTGCGGGTGTTCGTGTTCACGGCGATGGACCTCGAAACCCAACTCATCAAACACTACGGCCAGATCGCGCCGCTACCGTGGAACAACAGCGGTTTCGGCTCGAACGATCCGGGCCGCGAACGCGATACCACCAATCTCAAGCCCGAGGGGTTCGACGCCCAGTATCCGGTGGATATCGACCGCGGCATCGAACTGGGCCTGCCTTTTCCCGCCACCGCCGCCCTGGCCTGCGCCTTGCTCAAGGAGTGTTTGCCGTATACGTTCCGGGTCGAGAACGCCGGGCGCGGCAGTCGCAAACCGCATCCCGACCTCGTGAACACCCAGGTCGTCCCGCCTCCCAAACCCTATACCACCCGCCAATTCATCGAAGCCATCCTCAAGCGCTTGCCGCCCGGTTGGCAGGCGACCGCCCTCCCTAGCCGGGTGATCCTTTATAAGGAGGCGCGGGCCTATGCCTTCGGGACGGTGATCGCGCGTTCGGATTGAACGTCCCCGTCGCAAGCCTCCCGCAAGGCTTCCAGCGCCGCGCCCAGGGCGGCGAAGGGAACCACGGAGGTGGCGGCGGCATCGGTCAATTCCCGTGCCAGCCGTTGGAAGCGGGCCAAGCGGGTTTGTAGGGCGGGGGCGGCGAACAAGGCCGCGGGTTCCGGGACACCTTGCCGCGCTAGGCAGGCGCCGAAACGGACCGGGGCGGTTTGGAACCGGTCGAGCCAGGCCAGTTTTGCCTGACGTTCCCAGCGGTCGCGGGGCTGGACCGCCGCCAATAACGTAATCAAACGCGGCAATCCGAGCTGGGCGGCGATGGCGTCGGACAAACGGGCCGCCTCGGCCAGCGCCAAACCTTGGGATTCGGCCCATTCCAGCAAGGCCGGGAATTCGCCCAGCCGTTCGGCATGGACCAGCAAGCGCGCCTGTGCCTGGGTGAATCCCGCCGCGATCAATTCGGCCAGGGTTCCGGTGGGGGTGGAACCTGGGGTTGCGGCCAGATAATCCAGATACTCCCGCAAGCCCCCAAGCCCGGCTTCGACGGCTGGGATGGAATTCCGGTCCAAAGACCGACGGCACGCCTCCGCCAGCAGCCGCTCCAGCCGCAACAGCCCATCGTATTGCCGGTCGCTTGTCCAAGACCCATCCAACTGGCGGATCTGTTCCCGCAAGGCGGCTCCCCCGACAAGGTGGTCGAACCGCGCATAGGCCGCCGCGGCCCGCGCCAATAAAGCCGAATCCAGTTCTTCCACCCAGGCCAGGAAACCCACCCCGGCTTGGTCGATGACCGTGTTGGCGATCTGGGTGGCGGTGATTTCCCGCGCCAGGGGATGTCCTGGCAGATAAGCGCCGAACTCCTCCCGCAACGGTCCAGGAAAATAGGCCGACAGATGATCCCGGCCCCACTCTCCCGGAAATTCCGGGCGGTCCAGCAAGGCCCGCTTCAATGCCAGCTTGGCGTAGGCCATCAACACCGCGAGTTCCGGGCGGGTGAGTCCGCCGCCCCGCGCCAGGATGTCCTTGCGGCTGGGGAAGGATTCGACCGCCCGGTCCAACAGCCCCGCGTTGGCGAGCCGGTCGGCCACGTCCAGGAAGGGTTCGGCGTCCAAGGCGCAGCGCTGGCGGTCCAGCGACAGGCAGAGGCTTTGCGCGGCGTTGTGGGCCAGCACGGACTCGACCACCGCTCCGGACAGGTCGGCCAGCCTGCGGTTCCGCTCCGATTCGTCCTCGACGAGACCGCGTTGGCGCAACAGGGCCAGCAGCATCTTGAGGTTGACCTCGTGGTCGGACAGGTCCACCCCGCCGGAATTGTCCACGGCGTCGGTATCGATGCGGCCTCCGGCCAGGGCGTATTCGATGCGGGCTTTCTGGGTGAAGCCCAGGTTCGCGCCTTCCCCGACCACCTTGGCCCGGACCTGGCCCGCGTCGATCCGCACCGCGTCGTTGGCGCGGTCGGCCACCGATTCATGGCGCTCGGAACCGGCTTTGACATAGGTGCCGATGCCGCCCAGCCACAGTAGATCGACCGGCGCGGCCAACAGCAGCCGGATCAATTCCTCGCCATCGACCGAGGCATGGCGCAGGCCCAGCCAAGCGCGGACGGCGGGCGACAGCGGAATATCCTTGGCGTCGCGCGGAAACACCCCGCCACCCGGCGAAATCAAGGCGCGGTCATAGGCTTCCCAACCGGGCGCGGCCAGCTCGAACAGCCGTAGGCGCTCGCGGAAGGACACCGCCGGATCGGGGTCGGGATCGAGGAAGATTTCGCGCGAGCCGAAAGCCGCGAGCAAGCGGATATTTTCCGACAACAACATCCCGTTGCCGAACACATCGCCGTCCATGCTGCCGATGCCCACCACGCTGAAGGGGCGGTCCAGCGCCAGCCCGGCCTCGCGGAAATGCCGTTTCACGCATTCCCAAGCGCCCCGCGCGGTGATGCCCAGTTTTTTGTGGTGGAATCCCCACGAGCCGCCGCTGGCGAAGGCATCGCCCAGCCAGAAGCCATACTCGGCGGCGATGCGGTTGGCGGTGTCGGACATCCGCGCCGTGCCCTTGTCGGCGGCGACCACCAGGTAAGGATCGGCGGCGTCGTAGGCGATGCGGCGGTGGGGCGGTTCCACGGCGGGGTTGTCGGTCAGGTCGAGCAAGCCCCGCATCAGGGTGGCGTAGGCGGTTTGCGCCAGCCGCTCGCGTTCTTCCGGGCGCGGTTCGCTGGAATTCAACACGAAGCCGCCCTTGGCGCCCAAGGGCACGATGAGCGCGTTCTTGATCATCTGGGTCCGCATCAGGTCCAGGATTTCGCTGCGGAAATCGTCGGGCCGGTCCGACCAGCGGATGCCGCCCCGCGCCACCTTGGCCCCGCGCAGATGGATGCCCTCCATCAGCCGCGAATGTACGTAAACCTCGAACAAAGGCCGGGGCGCGGGCATATTGATGATGCCCAGGCTGTTGATCTTGAAGGCGATGGCGTGTTGATCCGGGGCTTTGGGCAGGTAGTAGTCGGTGCGGAGGGTGGCGTCGATCAGGTTGAACACATCGCGCAGGATGCGGTCCTCGGCGCTGTCGGCCACGCCGTCCAGGAGGGCGGAGAGTTCCTGCCGCAGCGGCGAGAGGGCTTCTTCCTCGCGCTGGCCGGGCGTGTCCCAGCGGCCATCCGGCTCGAAGCGGGCGGCGAAATAGCGGAACAATAAGCGGGCCACCCCAGGGTGGGCCAGCAGGGCTTGGTGGAAACGGAAGCGGCCAAAATGGCTGCCCAGTTGGAAGTAATAGTTGCGGTAGGCCCGGAACACATCGATTTCGCGCCAGGACAGCCCCGCCGATAGCAGCAGGCCGTTCAGCGCGTCGTTGTCCACCCGGCCCGCCAACAGCGCGTCCAAGGCTTCCAATACCTGGGCCTTATACGCCAGCGGATCGACGCCGGGGGCTTGCGGCCGCACCGCGAAACCGCGCAGGCACCAGCGCCGCGCCCCCAGTTCCAGCCGGAACGAGCTTTGGTCCAATACCCGGAAACCCAGGCTTTGAACCAGCGGCATGATTTCGTCCAGCCCGCGTTCCCGCCCACTATAAAGCCGCAGTTGATGGTAGCCACCCAGGTCGGGATCGGGTTCCCACAGGTCGAAGCCTTCGCCGCCATCCCGGTCCAGGGCGGCGAGGCGCAGGGCGTCGCGGGCGGCGAGTCCGGGCGGGGTGGTGGCGCGGTATTCCGGGGCGAAGACGGCGCTGGCGAGCGAATCGGGGCAGGGCTGGCCGGAGGCGGCCAGCCTACGGGCGAGGTCGGCCTTGAAGGCGCGTTCCCAGGACATGGC
The DNA here is from genome assembly GCF_019670005.1 of Methylomagnum ishizawai. NCBI lineage: Bacteria > Pseudomonadati > Pseudomonadota > Gammaproteobacteria > Methylococcales > Methylococcaceae > Methylomagnum > Methylomagnum ishizawai. Next base: position 400,955 of record NZ_AP019783.1, read on the forward strand.
GGAACTCCCCCCGCGGGTTCGGGCGCGGGTGTTATTCGAGTTTTTTATACATTTCCAGCACGTTGCCGTTATCGGTCTTGCGATAGGCGACGGTGTCCATGAGGGTGCGGATCAGGAAGATGCCCCGGCCCCGTTCGCAAGGGTCGTCGAAGTCGGGGGCGGGCACGGCATCGAGGTCGAAGCCCTGGCCCTGGTCGTGGACATGGATGTTGAGTTCCTTGTCCGCGATGTAGATGCAGACCCGCACGGTTTTGCGGGGTTGGTTTTCGGGGCAATGCTCGATGGCGTTGACCATGGCCTCGGTCAGCACCAGGTTGAGATGGTAGGCGAGGGCGTCGCGGTCGCCGCTGTAGCCGTCCAAGACCCTGGCCAATTGCTCGGCGATATTGCCGATCAGGCCCAGATAGCGGGTCTGGTTGGGCACCACGATATCCAGGTGTATGCAGCAGCCTTCTTCGCACATGGCCACGTCCTCGCTTAGGCTTTGTTGAGGGCTCCTTCGACGCTGGGGTAGATATCGAACACCCGGTGCAGCCGGGTCAGTTCGAACATCGATTGCACCCTGGGCTGGAGTCCGGCCAGCACGAACGAACCCGACCTGAGCGAGGCGTTCTTGTAGCCGGAGAGCAGCGCCCCCAGTCCGGAGCTATCGATGAAGCGGACGCCCGCCAGATCGACGATGAGTTGGGTGTCGCCGTTTTCCAGGAGTTTGAGGATTTGGTCCCGGAGGTCGCTGGAATTGTGGGCGTCCAGCCGTTCTTCCTTGAGGCTCAGGACCGTTTTGCCGTCGTGTTTTGCGGTCGCGATTTGCATCTTGGCACCTTGTGGAGTTCTTGCGGAGCGGGGCGCGGTTTTTCCTTGCGGTGACGGCGGACCCTGCCCGCATCGGTGGGCGGGGGGGCCGGGCGATCCCCTGGTCCAAGCGGCATGGAATCCCGGTCCTGCCTGCTTAGACGGGGCGGGGCGCGGTGGAATTCAATCGTCCGCGGCCCTCAAGGAGAATATAAACCATGGCCGACCGGATGGGAGGGTCCGGGGTGCTGGCTTGCTTCATATATGGGAGGTCCGGCATGTTTTCCCGCGCTGATTTTCGGTTTGGCCCCGCCTTGGCCGCGGCCTTGTCCTTGGCCGCGCCGTGCGCCGATGCCGGCCGCGTGTTCCCGCCGCCCGGCATCGTGGGCGGCGACGACCGCGCCCCCTTGGATTCGACCGCCTGGCCCTGGCAGGCCATTGGCCGGCTCAACCAACCCCATGGCGGCTATTGTACTGCTACTTTGATCGCTCCCGACGCCGTGCTGACGGCGGGTCATTGCCTGACCGACCGCCGCACCGGCCAGCGTCTGGCGGCGCGGGATTTGGTGTTCGTGGCCGACCTCCGGCGCGACGACGATTTGGGCTATGCCCGTGGCCGGACGCTGGACCACGCCCCGCCCGCCGACCTGGGGACGGCCCCTGGGCTGGAAGCCCTGGCCGGGGATTGGGCGGTGGTCCGCCTCGAACATCCCCTGCCGATCCGGCCCGTGCCGATCCGCCCGTTGCCGGACGCGGGGCCGTCCCCCCGGCTGCAACGGGCCGGTTATGGTCAGGACCGGCCCAACCTCCTCTCCCTGCACGATGGCTGCCGGGTGAGTGGCAGGCTGGCGGAAGGCCGGGTGCTGGTCTGCGATTGCGACGGCACCCACGGCGATTCCGGCTCGCCGCTGTTGCTGCGCGAGGGGGGACGGGCCTGGATCGTCGGCGTGTTGTCCGCTGTCGGGGTGGGCGGTGGCGGCAATTACGCCGTCCATGCCGCCGTGTTCCAGGGCGCGCTGGCCGGATCGGTACCGCCGCGCCGCCCCTAACCGGGGTTCCCGGCGGCCCGCTCGCCGCGCTTGCTCTTCCAGGGCAATCCGCCTACCCTTGCCCCGACGCCAGCCCGCCCCCAGCCCGACCGGCCACCGTCCCGTCGTTCCATCCTTCCAATAGCCATAGTCAAGGAAATTTCATGGATACCAGCTATCTCTCCGATCTGCAAAAGCGCTTCGGCCTATCCGGCACCGTGGATTTCACCGAGCGGCACGGGATGCCGGTGGTGGAGGTCAACAACGCCCAGGGTTCCGGCGTCCTGGCGTTGCAGGGGGCGCAATTGCTGACCTGGGCGCCCAAGGATCAAGCGGCCGTGGTGTGGCTGTCGCCCCAGGCCAAATTCGCCTGCGGGAAATCGGCGCGGGGCGGGGTGCCGATCTGCTGGCCCTGGTTCGGACCCCATGCCGAGGAGTCCGCGTTCCCGGTCCATGGTTTCGCCCGCACGGCGGCGTGGGAGGTGATCGAGGTCGCCACCCTGGAGGGCGGGGCCAACCGGCTCGGTTTCCGGCTGCTGCGCAAGGACGCCGACGACCTGTTGTGGCCGCATTGCACTCCGCTGGAAGTGCGCTACACCCTCGGCGCGGCCCTGGAAATCGAACTCGGCACCCGCAGCCGCAGCCCGAATCCCCTGGTCCTGGGCGAGGCGCTGCACACCTATTTCGCCGTCGGCGATGTGCGCGAGGTCCGGGTGCTGGGCCTGGACGGCGTGGAATATATCGACAAGGTGGACGGTGGCCGCCGCAAACGGCAGGCCGGGCCGGTCACGGTGGGCGGCGAGGTGGACCGGGTCTATCTGGGCACCGAGTCCACCTGCCTGATCGAGGACCTGTCCCTGAACCGCCGCATCCGCATCGAGAAGAGCGGCAGCCGCGCCACCGTGGTGTGGAATCCCTGGGAGGACAAGGCTGCCAAGCTGGGCGATTTCGCGGCGGGCGGCCATCTCAAGATGCTCTGTGTCGAGAGCGCCAACGCGGCGGACGCCGCCGTGGTGCTGGGACCGGGCGAGGAACACCGGCTATGGGTGCGCTATTCGGTGGAGCCTTTGGCGTGAGGTCCAGGGGCGGCCCCGCTTGATCGATATCCTCTATCAGGACGACTGGCTGGTCGCGGTGCATAAGCCGGCGGGACTCTTGGTGCATCGCTCCGCCATCGACCGCCATGAAACCCGCTACGCCTTGCAAATGACCCGCGACCTCCTGGGGCGGCGGGTGTATCCGGTGCATCGCCTGGACAAACCCACCGCCGGGATTTTGATATTCGCCCTGGAGGTGGACATGGCCCGGCGGCTGACCGGCTTGTTCGCCGGGGGCGGTGTCGAGAAACTTTACACCGCCGTGGTACGCGGCCATACCGCCGGGCGGGGCGTCATCGACTACGCCCTGGCCGAGGAGGCCGACCCCATGACCGATGCCCTGGCCCAACCCGGCAAACCCGCCCAGCCCGCCCTCACCCATTACCGCCGCCTCGCCACCGCCGAACTGCCGTTTCCGGTCGGGCGCTATGCCAGTTGCCGCTATTCCTGGTTGGCGATCTCGCCCAAGACCGGGCGCAAGCACCAAATCCGCCGCCATATGAAGCATATCTTCCATCCCGTGGTGGGCGACACCAGCCATGGCGATGGACGGCATAACCAATTCTTCCGCGGGCATTTCGGCTGCCACCGGCTGTTGCTGGCCGCGGTCCGGCTGGGTTTCGTCCATCCCGCCACCGGCGTTGGCTTGGCGCTCGCCGCGCCGCTCGACCCGGAATTCCGCGCCGTCCTGGCCGGGCTGGGCTGGAATCCCGCCGCCCCCCTGGATTTTCCCCTCCACCCCGATGGCCCCTGATCCCATGTCACAACCGCCCAATACCCGCATCATGGCCTTGTACTGCGACTTCGAGAACGTCGCCCTCGGCGTCCGCGCCCTGAAATCCAAAGCCTTCGATATCCAGAAAGTGCTGGAGCGCCTGCTGCTCAAGGGCAATATCGTCGTGAAAAAGGCATATTGCGACTGGGAGCGTTACAAGGAATTCAAGGCCGCGATGCACGAGGCGGCGTTCGAACTGATCGAAATCCCCCATGTACGGCAATCGGGCAAGAATTCCGCCGATATCCGCATGGTGGTGGACGCCCTGGACCTCTGCTACACCAAGGCCCATGTCGATACCTTCGTCATCATCAGCGGCGATTCGGATTTTTCGCCCCTGGTCAGCAAACTGCGCGAGAACAACAAGTTGGTGATCGGCGTCGGGGTGAAGGAATCGACTTCCGACCTGTTGATCGCCAATTGCGACGAGTTCATCTATTACGACGATTTGGTGCGCGAGACCGAATCCAAGGAACAGCGCAAGGCCAAGCGCAAGCCCAAGGCCGCGTCCGCCAAGGCGGCCAAGGCGCCCGCCGAACCCGTGGCCGAACCGGCCAAGCCGCCCGATAAGCGGCAACAGGCCTTGGATTGGGTGGTGGAGACGGTGGAGGATTTGTTCGAGGAACGCGGCGACGAAGGCAAGGTCTGGGGTTCGATGGTCAAACAAGCGCTCAAGCGGCGCAAACCAGGCTTCAACGAAACCTACCACGGCTTCCGCAGCTTCGCCGACTTGCTGGAAGAGGCTCAGGCCCGCAAGCTCCTGGCCTTGGAATTCGACGAGAAGTCGGGGGGGTATATCGTGCAGGGCTTGGCGCGGGAGGATTGAGGCAGCGGATAAACCTGGCTTGGATTCGGCGAGGTTGGGCGGCGATACTGGCAGAGCCGCCGTCGCCGGAATATTGGTTAATGCAAGCTTGTTCGTGGGGGTGGCGATAAGCACCTGTTTCGATGGAGGCCCATTAAATCAATGGCTTGCGTGGCGTGGGGGCTGGAATTCCAATGTCTTTAAAAATTTACAAGTCCATGTTGTGCTGTTGGATTGAATGAGAAAGCGTATTTGAAACAAAGAGATAAAGTTTTGGTATGATATGTGCTTTATATAATGCTACGTTAAGATTGAGCGAAAGCCGATCCGCTTGGCTGGAATGATGACCGGACAGAGTGGGTAGGCTTGTGGGAATAAAATCGGCGTTTGGTTGGGTAAGGGCGACCGCTTCGGGTTTCCCAAGATCTCGGGGTTGTCACCTTATGATCGCTTCCATGAAGGCGCTTACTTTTGTGCAGGAAAAAACCATTATGAAATCTTTATTTCTTAAAGCCGCCGTGTTGACTATGGCGACCGGGCTTTCGGGCACCGCACAGGCGATCTCGCTTTTGATCGATGATTTCAATACCGATCAACTTGTTTCTGACGTAGCGGGAGGCTCGCCAAGTACTCAAGCCGAGAATAATTTTTCGGGCACTAGCCTGGTTGGCGCTGATCGTACGGTTACCGTCAATGCGATTGACAATCCTGGTATCGGTGGCACCGCCAGGTTGAATGCCGAATTCACCAATGGCTTGCCCGGCGATGGTATCCTGGGCATATCGGCTAACTCCGCCTCCTTGGGTGGAACCGTCCAGATTACTTATAACGGCTTTGCCAGCACCGATTTCACCCTTGCGGGTACCTCGATCGCCATGGATGTGGTGAGTGTGGACACGGGGGTTAGCGTTTCCGTTCTAGTGAACGGCACCTCTACGTCCGGTACCGTGCCTTTTGCTGGCTCCGGTGTATTTGACGTAGGGTTTAACGAATTCAGCGATCCTAGCGTCTTTACCCATGTGACTTCCATTGTTTTTACCTTCTCCGGTAGCACGCCTTACGACGCCAATTTCCAACTTCTGCGCGTGTTCAATAATCCGGAACCCGCCACCCTATTCCTGCTGGGGGCTGGCTTTGCGGGTATGGCCGCCCGCATCCGCCGCAAATCCATTTAAAAACCGACTTCCGAGCGCAGACAAAAAAGGTAGCCCTGCCTACCTTTTTTGTTGCCACGGGAGGGGGAATGTAGGACCGGACCGGTCCGTCTGTTGATTTTTACAGCTAAAACCGACCGGTTCAGCGGGAATACGCGGATTTCGAGTCCCCGTCCATTGAATATCAAAAAACGCCGCCGTCTGGGCGGGATATTTTCTGGCTTTGCATATGATTTTTTTGTCCGAATTTTTAACAACCGGCGATGCCGATATGGGCGGCTGGTATACGGCCCTAGCTAGACCAATGAAATATAACTATAAATTCTCGTGGGCATGGAAGCTGCTAATATATTGATACCTTTCTAATCAACGTCATCAGCAGTCTTGGGAGTCGTCTTCCGACCCCGCTTTGCACGATGGAGCAAGCGATCATGTTTAACCGAAAACCAGCCCACTTGGCCCTGTTGGCCGTTTTGGTCGGCGCATCCACGGGTGCGGACGCCCTCATGGTGGATAATTTCAAAAACCCCAATCCCGCCAACGAGGCTTTTTTGAACCAGCCGACGGACACGTCGGCTTGGTCGACGGATGACGCCGCGAGCGGGGCTATCGGTGGCTATCGGGACCTGTATTTGAAAAATCCTAGCGGGGGTTCCGATGGTACATTCACCTGCCTTTCCGCCGGCAAGGACTCGGCCGATTGCGCCCCCTATATCGGAACCACCGGCTTGGTGATATACAACGCGGGCGATGTCAATGCCAACGCGCAGGTGTTATGGAATGGCACCAATGGCGCGACCGAGGCCGATTCGGCCACGCCCGCGATGGGCTTGACCGGCGTGAACCTCTACGAGAACAGCCTCAATCCCGCGATCCACGACGCCCAAGGATTCTATTTGGATTTGAACTACCTGACCGCGGGCGTGGACCTGACCATCACCGTGTGGTCGAATTCGGGCGCGGTGTCGGCCAGCAGTACGCTGCACAATTTGCTGGATTGTCCCCTCAGCAGCCCTCCGTGCGGTTCCCTCTATAAGTTTTTCTCCTTCAGCAGTTTCACGGGCGGCGCGGTGGACTTCGCGGATGTCAACGCCATCGCCCTCAGCATCAGCGGTCCGCTCGGGTATTATCTCGAAGCCACCTCCCTGGAGACCCGTACCGATCCGGGCGTCCCGGAACCCGCCACCCTGGCGCTCACCGGCCTCGGCCTCGTGGGCATGGGCTGGTCCTGCCGCCGCAATGCCAAGCGATAGGCCACCACCAACACGGGCATAAAAAAACCGGGTCGTCCCCGGTTTTTTTATGCCCCGCTATTTCTTCGCATGTTTCATCAGCCTGCGCCGCTTGCGGATTTGCCGTTCCGTGAGCGGGTTGCGGCGGCCCTGGTAGGGATTGTCCCCGCCCTTGAATTCCAGCCGGACCGGGGTGCCGTGCAGGTCCAGCGCCTCGCGGAAGGCGTTGCCGAGGTAGCGCTTGTAGCTGCCGGGGATTTCGTCGGTCTGGTTGCCGTGGATGACGATGGTGGGTGGGTTGCTGCCGCCCTGGTGGGCGTATTTCAGCTTGATGCGGCGGCCGCGCACCAGGGGCGGCTGGTGGGCGGCGACCACGTCCTGGAGCAACCGGGTCAGCCGGGCGGTGGACATGTCCAGCATCGAGGCGGCGTACACGCCCTCCACGGCGTCGAACAAATTGCCGACCCCGGTGCCGTGCAGGGCCGAGATGAAATATTTCTCGGCGAAATCGACGAAGCCGAGCTTGAGGTCGATCTGGCGGCGGATTTCTTCCTTGTGATCGTGGGCCAGGCCGTCCCATTTGTTCAGGCCGACGATGAGCCCCCGGCCGATCTCCAGCACCATGCCCAACAGGGTCGCGTCCTGGTCGGTCACGCCTTCGCGGGCGTCGATGATATAGACCACCACATGGGCCTTCTCGATGGCCTGCATGGCCTTGATGACGCTGAACTTCTCGATGGTCTCGGCGATGCGGCCGCGGCGGCGGATGCCGGCGGTGTCGATCAGGGTGTAGGGCTTGCCCTGGCGCTCGAAGGGGATATGGATGCTGTCGCGGGTGGTGCCGGGCTGGTCGAACACGACCACGCGCTCCTCGCCCAGCATCCGGTTGACCAGGGTGGATTTGCCGACGTTGGGACGGCCCACCACGGCGACATGGATGCCGGGGGCCGCGTCGGCGGAATCTTCCGGGTCTTCCGCCGGGAGCTTGTCCCGCACGGCGTCGAGCAGGGCGTCTATCCCCAGGGCGTGGGAGGCGGACAGGGGATGCGGCTCGCCCAGGCCCAGGGCGTGGAACTCGTTGGCGGCGAGGGTCTGGCCGGGCCGGTCGAGCTTGTTCACCGCCAGCAGCACCGGCTTGCCGATCCGCCGGAGGTGGGCGGCGATGGCCTCGTCCCCGACGTTGAGGCCGTCGCGGCCATCGACCAGGAACAGCACCAGGTCGGACTCTTCCAGCGCGACCCGCACTTGGCGCATGGCCTGCTCGTCGATGCCGAGTTCGGTTTCGACGATACCGCCGGTATCGACCACGAAGAAATTCCGCCGCCCGCCGCGCTTGACCCGGCCATATTGGCGGTCGCGGGTCAGGCCGGGGTAGTCCGCGACCAGGGCGTCGCGGGTTTGGGTCAGATAATTGAACAGGGTGGATTTCCCCACATTGGGGCGGCCCACCAGGGCGACTACGGGTAACATGGCTACTCCAGCGCGACGGCGGCCAGGACGCCGCCGGCGGTATATACGTAAATGATATCGTCGTAGACGACGGGCGCGGCGCGGATCGGCTGGTCGTCGTCCAGGCGCACCCGGCCCAACAAGCCGCCGTCGTCCTGGGATAGCGCGTGCAGGTAGCCCTCGAAATCGCCCAGCACCAGATAATCCTTGACCAAGGCGGGGACGGTGAGGCGGCGCATGTGCAAATCGGTTTGTTTCCACAGATCGTTGCCGCTGTGGATATCCAGTTCCCAGACATCGCTGTTGGCATCGGTCAGGAACAGGCCGCGGCGGTCGCCGGCCAGGCCGTGGCTGGAATAGACCTGCTCCTGCCGCCACGCCACATCGCCACCGTGCAGGTCGACCGCCGCCACGCCCGCCTGATAGCCGGTGACATAGGCGGTGTCGCCCTTGATATAGGCGTCGGCGTCCAGTTCGACCAGGCGCTCGACCTCGGAACGGCCATGGGGGAGGGCGACCACGGCTTCCCAGGCCGGTTTGCCGTCGGCGAGCCCGAGCGCGACCAGCTTGCCGCCGCCGAAGCCGTCCAGCACCAGATCGTCCGCGAGGGTCGGCGAACCCAGGGAGCGCACCGACAAGGGCGGGATGCTGCGTTCATAGGACCAGCGGGTGCCGCCGCTCTGTTCGTCCAGGCCGATCACCCGGCCATCGCTGGTGCGGACCACGATGGTATGGCTCTCGACGCGGGGCAGGGCCAGGATTTCGCTGGTCAAGGTGGTTTTCCAGGCCAGCGAGCCATCCAGCGCGTTCAAGGCCACCAATTCGCCGTTGCTGGTGCCGAACAAGAGCTTGTCGCCCGCCGCCACCGGACCCGAGGAGAACGCGAATTCGGTTTCCACCGACCAGAGCTTATCGCCCTTGAGGCGGTTGTGGGCCTCGACCACGCCTTTGCGGTCGGCGGCGTAGACCCGGTCCTCGGTCACGGCGGGCACCAGGTTCACCACTTGTTCATCGTAGCCGTCGCCGATGGTGGCGTCCCACAATACCGTGAGCTTGACCTTGGGTTCCAGGGGTTGCAACTCGTTGGGTGGGTCGGCGTTGTCGGTGCCGGAGATCAAGCCTTGCACCGATTCGGCCAGGTCCTTGAACGCGCTGAATTCGGCGCAGCCCGACAACACTCCCAAGCTCAGCAAAAGAAGGGTCAGGCGCATCAGTTCGCCGTGCCGGGCAGGTCGTTGAGTTTGAGTTCCAACAGGGGGGAGTTTTCGCCGAGTTCCTTGGCTTTCCCGTAGGCGAGGCGGGCATCCGCCGGACGTTTGGCGGCGGCGTAGAGATCGCCCTTGAGTTCCTCGTACAGCCCGGCCAGCTTGCCGGCTTGCTGGTCGGTGACCGGCTCGATCAGCTTCAAGGCCGCGTCGGTTTCGCCGCCCGCCAGCAAGGCCCGGCCCAGCCGCAGCCGGGCCAGGGCTTTCAGGTTGTCGTCGTGGCTCTTGGCGAGTTCCTCTTCCAGGGCTTGTTTGGCCCCGGCCAGATCGCCTTTGTCGGCCTTGGCCTTGGCGAGGAAGAGCCGGGCATATTCGGCATAGCTGGTCGAGCCATATTGCTCGATGAGGCGCTCGCTCAGCTTGAGGGCCGGGTCGGTCTGCCGGGCTTCCGAGGCCTTGAGCAATTGCTGGTAGAGGTTGCTGGCCTGTTCAATGGCGCCACGGCGGTTGTTTTGCCACATGTTCCAAGCGCCCACCATGGCGAGCCCGAGCAGGACGCCGACGAACGCCGATTGCTTGTTGGTTTTCCACCAGCGGTGTAGCGCTTCGAGGCGCTCTTCTTCGGATAAATCTTCCATTCCGGTCCCCTCGCCGTCAGATGAGTTTTTGTAGGAAAGGCACTAGTTCCGCCTGGGCCAGCGTGGTTTGCCCGGCGTCGGTGCGGAGGTGCTTGATACCGATGTTCAGGTCGCGGGCCTCGTCGTCGCCGAGGATCAAGGCCACCTGGGCACCGCTCTTGTCGGCCCGCTTGAACTGGCTTTTGAAGCCGCCGCCGCCGCGATGCTCTTGCAGGCGCAAGCCGGGCAGGGCGTCGCGCAGGGATTCGGCCAGGGCCACGGCCTTGCGTTCGGCCAGCGCGCCCACGCTGATGAGATAGGCGTGCGGCTGGGCCGCCGCCTCGAAGCGCTCGGGCTCGTCCAACAGGTCGATGAGCCGCTCCATCCCCAAGGCGAAACCCACCGCCGCCGAACCCTTGCCGCCCAGTTGTTCGATCAGCCCGTCGTAGCGGCCCCCGGCGCAGACCGTGCCTTGGGCGCCCAATTCCTGGGTGACCCACTCGAACACGGTGCGGCAGTAATAATCCAGCCCGCGCACCAACCGGGGATTGACCCCATAAGCGACACCGGCCTCGTCCAGCCGTTCCAGCAGCCCTTGGAAATGGGCCTTGGATTCTTCGCCGAATTCCTCGGCCAGCACCGGCGCGCCTTCGATGACTTCCCGCAGGTCGGGATTCTTGCTGTCGAGGATACGCAGGGGATTGGTTTCCAGCCGCCGCTGGCTGTCCTCGTCCAGCTTTTCGTAATGGGCGCGGAAGTATTCGACCAACTTGGCGCGGTAGGCCAGACGCTCTTCCGCCGTGCCCAGCGAGTTGATCTGCAATTCCAGCTTGTGGCCTAGCCCGAGTTCGCGCCACAGGCGGCGGCACAGCAGGATCAATTCCGCGTCGATATCGGGGCCGGGCATTCCGTAGGCCTCGACGCCGAGTTGGTTGAACTGGCGGTAGCGGCCTTTCTGCGGGCGCTCATGACGGAACATCGGCCCGGCGTACCACAGCCGGTGGGCTTGGTTATGGATCAAACCATGTTCCAAACAGGCCCGCAGGCAACCCGCCGTGCCTTCCGGGCGCAGGGTCAGGGAATCGCCGTTGCGGTCCTCGAAGGTATACATTTCCTTCTCGACGATATCGGTCACTTCGCCGATGGAACGCTTGAACAACTCGGTCTTTTCCACCAGCGGCATGCGGATTTCGCGGTAGCCATAGGCCGCCATGACCCGGCGCAGGACCGCCTCGACATGGTGCCAGCGCGGCGTTTGGTCCGGGAGGATATCGTGCATCCCGCGGATCGCCTGGATGTTTTCAGCCATTGATACTCCTGATGAAGATTCGCCCCGGCGGGACCGGGGCGGCGGATGCTCGGGGCTATTTGCCGCCGGGGAAGCGCTGCCTGAGCGTGGTGGCGTATTCCTGGGCGGTTTCCTCGTTGCCCAGCGCGGTTTCGATTTCGATGCCGAGCTTGAGGGCTTCGGGATTGGGACCGGCGGCGGCGAAATAGCGTTCCAGGAAGGCCCGTGCCGACATGAGTTGGCGGTTCTCGCGGCTCAGTTTCGCCATTTCCAGCAAGCTGGGCGGGAAGTTGGGCGCGGCGTCCAAAGCCTGCCGCAAATAGCCTTCGGCCTCGGCTTTCTTGCCCGCTTTGCGGGCGCAGATGCCGGCATTGGTCAGCGCCACCCAGGGTTGGTCGTACAGCTTGTTGCCGATGATCTGGTCGAATTGCTCGAAAGCGTCCTGGGTCTTGCCCCGGTTGCACAGGAAGCGCCCGTAATTGTTGCGCGCCCCGTAATTATCGGGCTTGAGCGACAGCGCCTTCTTGAAACTGGTGTCGGCGTTGGGGTAGTCGTCGATACGCTCGTAGAGGACGCCGATGGAGTTATACGCCTCGCTGTTGTCGTCGTCCAAGTCGATGGCCCGCTTCATATCCTGCAAGGCGACTTCGTAGCTGCCCGCTTCCATGTATTTCACGCCTTTTTCGACGTAAATCTTGGAAGCCTCTTGCGGGCTGTATTTGGCGGGCGCGGGTTGCGGCAAGGTTTGGATGGTTTGCGGACTCGACGAACAGGCTCCGAGCAAGCTTGCGAAAACCCAGACGGTCGAGCGGCGGACGTTCATGGCGCGGCGGTGGCGACCTGGTGCAGGCGGATTTGCCTGCGGGTGCGGTCGTTGACCTTGCCCACCAACTGCCCACAGGCCGCGTCGATATCGTCGCCGCGGGTCTTGCGGGTGGTGGTGATGAGTCCCGCCTGTTGCAGGATTTCGCTGAACCTCTTGAGGTTTTCCGGGGTGGAACAGCAGTAGTCGGTGCCGGGGAAGGGATTGAACGGGATCAGGTTCACCTTCGAGGGCACATGGCTGAGCAGGCGCACCAGCGCCTTGGCATGGGCCGGGGTGTCGTTGATGCCATCCAGCATGACGTATTCGAAAGTCACCTTGCGGCGGCCATCCTGGCCGATATAGCGCTTGCAGGCGGCCAGCAATTCCCGGATCGGGTATTTGCGGTTGATCGGCACCAGCACATCGCGCAGTTCGTCGTGCGGCGCGTGCAGGGACACGGCGAGGCTGATATCGGTGACTTCGGCCAGCCGGTCCAGCGCGGGCACCACGCCGGAGGTGCTGAGCGTCACCCGCCGCTTCGATAGCCCATAGGTGAAATCGTCCAGCATCAACGAGATGGCGGACACCACGTTGTTGAAGTTGAGCAGGGGTTCGCCCATGCCCATCAGCACCACGTTGGTGATGCGGCCTTCGCCCAATTCGCGCTGCGCGGTCCAGACCTGGCCGATGATCTCGGCCACGCTCAGATTGCGGTTGAAGCCTTGCTTGGCCGTGGAGCAGAACGAGCATTCCAGGGCGCAGCCGACTTGCGAAGAGACGCACAGGGTGCCGCGGCCTTCCTCCGGGATGAACACGGTTTCCACCCGGTTCTGGGCGTCGGTTTGCAGCACCCATTTGCAGGTGCCGTCGGCGGATTTCTGCGCCAGGACGATTTCGGGGGCGCGGATTTCGCAAGTGTCGGCCAACTTGGCGCGGAATACCTTGCTGAGGTTGGTCATCGACGCGAAGTCGTCGACCCCGCGTTGATGGATCCATTGCAGCAACTGCGAAGCCCGGAACGGTTTCTCGCCGATCCCGGCGCAGAAGGCTTCCATGGCCTTCCGGTCGAGACCGAGCAGGTTGGTGGTTCCGGGTGCTTCGCCGGGATTAACGGGTGCGGGGGCAGAGTTCATTCGGCTGGAAGAAGTAAGCGATTTCCTGCGCCGCCGTTTCCGGGCTGTCGGAGCCATGCACGGCGTTCTCGTCGATGCTGACGGCGAAGTCGGCGCGGATAGTGCCGGGGGCGGCGTCCTTGGGGTTGGTGGCACCCATGATTTCGCGGTTCTTGAGGATGGCGTCCTCGCCTTCGAGGACTTGGACCATCACCGGGCCGGAGATCATGAAGCCGACCAGATCATTGAAAAAGCCGCGCTCGCGGTGGACGGCGTAGAAGCCCTCGGCCTGTTCGCGGCTGAGGTGCAGCATCTTGGCCGCCACGATCTTGAGTCCGGCCTGCTCGAAGCGGCTGTAGATCGCGCCGATCACGTTCTTGGCGACAGCGTCGGGCTTGATGATGGAAATGGTGCGTTCGACCGCCATGGAATCTCCTGGGTTCTCTGTTGTGAAGCTGGAAGGCCCGCCCGCCACGAGGCGGGGAAAAGCTGCGGATTTTACTGGAATTATGTGCGGGAAGTAAGAAAACCCGCGTCAGACCGCGAAACTTTCGCCACAGCCGCAGGTGGCCTTGATATTGGGGTTGTGGAATTTGAAGGCTTCGCTGATGCCTTCGCGGCGGAAATCGATTTCGACGCCGTCCAGGTAGGCGAGGTCGCCTTGTTTGACCACGACCTTGGCCCCGTGCTGCTCGAACACCGCGTCGTCGGCCTCGACGGCGTCGGCGTAATCGACCACGTAGGCGAAGCCGGTGCAGCCGGCGGGCTTCACGCCCAGCCGGAGCCCTAGCCCGGCGCCGCGTTTCGCCAATTGCTTGGAGACCTGGGCCGCGGCGGGTTCGGTGAGTATGATGGACATGGTGGGGAATCCTCTGGGTGGGGATGGAATGTGTCGGGCTGTGTGCTTAGACGGGGGTTCCGCCAGTTTATCACGAGGTTTCAGCCGCGTAGGGTGCAGGCCAATGATCGCAAAACCGCCAGGAAGCGCTCGATATCGGCTTCGGTGTTGTCCTGGCCCAGGCTGGCGCGGATAGCCCCCTTGGCTAAATCCGCCGGAATGCCCATGGCGGTCAAGACCGGGCTGGGCTCGCCGCCACCGCTGGCGCAGGCCGAACCGCTGGAGACCGCGATGCCCTGGCGGTCCAGGTTCATCACCAGGGTTTCGCCGTCCAAGCCTTCGAGGGCGAATTGCACGGTATTGGGCAGGCGTGCGGCCCGTTCGGCGAAAATCTTGATTCCGGGCAGTTCGCGCAAGCCCGCTTCCAGGTATTGGCGTAGGCGGAGTAGCAGGGCGCTACGGGCTTCCAGTTCGGCCAGCGCCAGTTCCGCCGCCTGGCCGAAGCCGACGATCGCCGCCACGTTCTCGGTGCCGCCGCGCTGGTCGCGCTCTTGTCCGCCGCCGTGCAGCAGGGGTTCGAGCGGCACCGAGCGGTCCACCACCAAGGCACCGACGCCCTTGGGACCATAGAGCTTATGCGCCGATAAGCTAAGCAAATGCGCCCCGCTGCGCTTGAAATCCAGCGGAATCTTTCCCGCCGCCTGCACCGCGTCGCAGTGCAGGAAGCCGCCGCGTTCGGCCACCCACGCCGCCAGCGGGCCGATGGCGTGGATCACGCCGGTTTCGTTGTTGGCGAGCATCAGGGAGGCGAAGCGGAAGCTATCGAACGGGAGCGAATCCAGATCGGCGGTATCGGGTTGTCCATCGCGGTCCACCGGCAGGGTCGCCACCCGCCAGCCCAGTTGTTCCAGGAAGCGCAAGGGTTCGCTGACGGAGGGATGTTCGGTGGCACCGGCCACGGCGAGGCCGTGCGGCAGGCCGAAGGCCAGGCCTTTCAGCGCGAGGTTGTTGGCCTCGGTGCCGCCGCTGGTGAAGATGACTTCGGCAGGATCGGCCCCGACCAGGGCCGCGACTTGTTGGCGGGCGGTGTCGATGGCGCTACGGCTCAGGCGTCCGAGCTTATACAGTCCGGACGGATTGCCATAGAAAGCCTGGAGATAAGGCCGCATCGCCTCCAACACCCGCCCGTCCAGCGGGGTGGTGGCGTTGTGGTCCAGATAGACCATGGTCTTTGGGGATCACATCATGAGGTCGCGTTGCAGCGGTATGTCCAAGCCGAAGGTGGCGGCTTGCTTGTCCTGGCGTTCGGCGACCTGGCGGACGTTCTTGCGTTGCAGGACATCTTGCAGGCTGATGGAATCCAAGTATTGGCGGATTTGGTCGCTGAGGCCCATCCACAGATCGTGGGTCAGGCAGGGCTGGCTGTTCTGGCAGTTGCCCTTGCCGCCGCAGCGGGTGGAATCGATGGTCTCGTCCACGGCGGCGATGATATCGGCGATGCTGATCTGGCCGGCGTCGCGGCTCAGTTGGTAGCCGCCGCCCGGACCCCGGACGCCCTCCACCATGCCGGCCCGGCGCAGGCGTGCGAACAACTGTTCCAGATAGGACAGCGAGATATGCTGTCGCTTGGCGATGTCGGTCAATGTCACCGGCCTTTTTTCGCTATGATAGGCAAGATCAAGCAAGGCGGTGACCGCATAGCGGCCTTTGGTGGTTAAGCGCACGGTGTGGCTCCCTGGAATTCACACGGATAGCATGTAAATTGTAGGGTTACATATCCTAGCAAAAGAGTCAACTATTTCGCCCGCCGCCGGGATTTCCCGCCGTTTCCTCCCCCTTCCATTCCTATGACGACTTGGCAATTCTGGATTGATCGTGGTGGCACCTTCACCGACATCGTGGCCCGCCGTCCCGATGGCGTTTTGCTGACGCATAAGCTGCTGTCCGACCATCCCGAGCGCTATGCCGATGCCGCCTTGCAAGGCATCCGCGATATTCTGGGGCTGGCTTCCACCGCGCCCTTGGCGGGGATCGAAGCCGTCAAGATGGGCACCACGGTCGGCACCAACGCCCTGTTGGAGCGCAAGGGCGAACCCACGGCGCTCGCCATCACCCAAGGCTTCGCCGATGTGTTGCGGATCGGTTATCAGAACCGGCCCGATATTTTCGCCCTGGACATTCGCCGTCACGCGCCTTTATATGGAAAAGTGGTGGAAATCGAAGGCCGCCACGATGCCGGGGGCCGCGAACTCGCGCCGCTGAATCTGGAAGCCGCCGAGCGGGATTTGCGTGCCGCCTACGACGCGGGCTACCGCGCCCTGGCCGTGGTGCTGATGCACGCTTGGCGGGTGCCCGATCACGAACTGGCGCTCGAAGCCCTGGCCCGCCGCATCGGGTTCACCCAGGTTTCGCTGTCGCATCGGGTTAGTCCGGGGCTGAGGCTGGTCGGGCGCGGCGATACCACGGTGGTGGATGCTTATTTATCGCCGGTGCTGCGCCGCTATGTCGAGCGGGTAACGGGTGGCTTGGTCGGCGGCGATGCCGCGCCCCGGTTGTTGTTCATGCAATCGAACGGCGGCTTGGTCGAGTCCGGGCATTTCCAAGGCAAGGACAGCATTTTGTCGGGTCCGGCGGGCGGCATCGTCGGGGCGGTGGCGACGGCGGGGGCGGCGGGTTTCGGCAAGATCGTCACCTTCGACATGGGCGGCACTTCCACCGATGTGGCCCATTATGCCGGTGAATTGGAACGCGCCCTGGAAACCGAACTGGCCGGGGCGCGGCTGCGCGTGCCCATCCTGCATATCCATACGGTGGCGGCGGGGGGCGGTTCCATCCTAAGTTATGACGGGCTGAGTTTCCGGGTGGGACCGGAATCCGCCGGGGCCAATCCCGGCCCGGCCTGTTACCGGCGCGGCGGGCCGTTGTGCGTGACTGATGCCAATGTCAGGTTGGGCAAGCTCCGCCCGGAATTCTTCCCCCAGGTGTTCGGCCCCGCGGGCGATTTGCCCTTGGATGTCGCCAGCGTCGAGCGCGGTTTCGCCGAATTGGCGGCGGCGGTACAGGCCGCGACGGGCCGGGACGCGACGCCGGAAGCGGTGGCCGAGGGTTTCATCGAAGTCGCCGCCACCAATATGGCCGCCGCCATCAAGCGGATTTCGGTGCAGCGCGGCTACGATCTGGCCGATTACACCCTGTGCTGTTTCGGCGCGGCGGGCGGTCAGCACGCTTGCCGGGTGGCGGATCGCTTGGGCATCGCCCGGATTTTGCTGCATCCCCTGGCCGGGGTGTTGTCGGCCTATGGCATGGGCTTGGCCGATTACCGGGTTTTGAAGGAGCAAGCCGTGGTGGCGGTATTGGACGAGGCTTTGATGGAGCGCTTGGCGGCCCTGCTCGCCGACCTCGAAAGCGCCGGGCGGCGGGAATTGGCCGGGCAAGCCGTCGCGCCGGAACGGATCCAGGCCCGGCCCCGGCTGATGTTGCGCTACGAAGGCACGGAGACCACGTTCCCGGTGGCTTTCGGCGAACTGGCCGGGCTGGAACAGGATTTCGAGGCGCAGCACCGGCAGCGCTTCGGCTTTGTCTACCCGGACAAGCGCTTGCTGGTCGAAACCGCCGTGGTGGAAGTCATCGGTTTGAATCCGCGCCCGGATAGCGTGGTCGCCTTGCCCGCAGCGGGTTCTTCCCCGCCCGCGCCCATCGCCCGTGTGCCCATGTATTCCGGCGACCGCCACCACGATACGCCGGTGTTCCGGCGCGAGCATTTAGCGGCGGGCACCCGGCTGATCGGCCCGGTCCTCTTGATCGAGTCGACCGCCACCACGGTCATCGAACCGGGCTGGTGCGGGGAAATCACCTCGCGCGGCGATTTGGTCCTGACCCGCGCCGTGGCCTTGGCGCAGGAATCCGCCGGGGACGCCGGGGTCGATCCGGCCCGGCTGGAAATCTTCAACCGCCAGTTCATGTCCATCGCCGAGGAAATGGGCTACACCCTGCAAAACACCGCCCATTCGGTGAACATCAAGGAACGGCTGGATTTTTCCTGCGCCCTGTTCGATGGCGCGGGCGATTTGGTGGCGAACGCGCCGCATATCCCGGTGCATCTCGGTTCCATGGGCGGCAGCGTGCGGGCCTTGATCGAAAACCACGGCCACGAACTGCGCCCCGGCGAGGCTTGGCTCCTCAATTCGCCCTACCACGGCGGCACCCATCTCCCCGATATCACCGTCGTCACCCCGCTGTTCGACGAAGCGGGCCGCTCCATCCTGTTCTATCTGGCCTCGCGTGGCCATCACGCCGATGTGGGCGGCAGCACGCCGGGTTCCATGCCGCCTTTTTCCCGGAGCATCGACCAGGAAGGCGCGTTGAGTCCGGGCCTCAGGCTCGTCGAAGCCGGGCGGATGCGCGAGGACGCCGTGCGGGCTTGGCTGGCCGATGGCCCTTATCCCGCCCGCAACCCGGAACAAAACCTCGCCGACCTCCGCGCCCAGGTCGCCGCCAATGCCAAAGGGGCCGAGGGTTTGCGGCGCTTGATCGGGCGCTATTCATTGCCCACGGTGCGGGCCTACATGGGCCATGTGCAGGACCATGCCGAAGCGGCGGTGCGGCGGGCCATCGAGCGGCTGACCGATGGCGAATTCGCGGTCGAGATGGATTCGGGGGCGGTGATCCGGGTGGCGGTCGCTATCGACCGGGAACGGCGGGCGGCGCGGATCGATTTCACCGGCACCTCGCCCCAACAGCCCGACAACCTCAACGCGCCCGCCGCCGTGTGCCAAGCCGCCGTGCTGTATGTGTTCCGCACCCTGGTCCGCGAGGATATCCCGCTCAACGCCGGTTGCCTGCGTCCCTTGGAAATCATCATCCCTGCGGGGTCCTTGCTGAATCCGCGCCCGCCCGCCGCCGTGGCCGCGGGCAATGTCGAGACTTCCCAGCAGATTTGCGACGCGCTGTACGGGGCTTTGGGCGTGCTGGCGGCCTCGCAGGGCGGCATGAACAACTTCACCTTCGGCAACGCCCGCCACCAGTATTACGAGACCGTGTGCGGCGGGGCGGGCGCGGGCCGGGGTTTCGACGGCGCGGATGCCGTGCAGACCCATATGACCAATTCCCGTATCACCGACCCCGAAATGCTGGAATGGCGCTTCCCGGTGCGGCTGGAAAGCTTCGCCATCCGCCGGGGCAGCGGTGGCGCGGGGACTTGGCGCGGCGGCGATGGCGTGGCGCGCCGCATTAGGTTCCTGGAACCCATGACCGCCGCCATCTTGTCGGGACGCCGCCATCACGCGCCGTTCGGGCTCAAGGGCGGGGCGGCGGGTGCCAAGGGATGCAATAACGTGGTGCGCCAGGATGGCACCGTCGAGGCACTGGATTTCCGGGCCGAGGTGGCGATGGCGGCGGGCGATGTGTTCGTGGTCGAAACGCCGGGCGGTGGAGGCTATGGCCCTGCGGACACCGGGCCTGGGCCGTGAACACAAATAGCGCGATCCTGGTCGCGGCGGTGCGCAACGAAGGGCCGTGGCTGCTGGAATGGATCCTCTACCACAAGCTCATCGGCTTCGATGACATCTTGATTTTTTCCAACGACAACGACGACCACGGCGATATCCTGCTCGACCGGCTCGCCGCCTTGGGTTTGATCCGGCATGTTTCCACCACCGACCATATCCCCGAGGACCAATCGCCCCAGGAATTCGCCTACCAATCGGCCATGCGTTCCGATTATGTCCGCTCGTTCCGCTGGGTATGCGTGTTGGATGCCGATGAATTCCTGTGTTTCAAGCGCCATGCGCGGCTACCCGATTTTTTGAGGGACCATGAGTGGTGTTCGGTGATTTATATCAACTGGTTTCTTATGGGTTCCGGCCATCGCTTCCGGCGCGGGCCGGAACCGGTGATCCAGCGTTTCACCAAGGGTATCGCCAACCCGTTTATAAAAACCCTCGCCAAAACCCAGGTCATTGCGGGCTGGAAAGACCCCCATCTACCCGAACTCCGGGTGGAAAATACCGTATTTACCCGGCAGGTTCCCGCCCATGGAAATTCCGGGGAGGCCGCGCCCCATTATATTTACCAGCCGGATAGGGCCATCGTCCAGGTGAATCATTATGTGGTGAAATCCCTGGAGGAATTCCTGATTAAGCGGGGACGCGCTAGGGGGGCTGCCAGTATCGGCGGTATCCGGCGCGGGGCGGTGGAATCCCAGCGCGATCTCCTGTTTTTCGTCGCCCATGATTGGAACGGCATCGAGGATACCACGCTGGCCGGGCGCTACGGCACCTTGGTGGGCGAAGCCATGCGTGGATTCGTGGAGCGATTCCAAATCGGCGACATACTGCGCGGCATCGAAACCCGGTATGTCGAAAAAGTCCGGCAGGCCATCGCCGCCGCCGGAATCGATCCTGGGATACCCTGTGGCCAAACCTCGCCATCCGCCTTGATCCTCAAGCGGGAATTGGGCGATCAAGTGGACGATGGGTTATTGGCCTGCTTCGACGGCGACTGGTATCTCCGGCGCTATCCAGATGTCGCGGCGGCTTATATCCATCCCCTATTGCATTATGTGCTATATGGTCGCCAGGAAGGCCGTGAATGGCGGTCCTTATAATCGACGGGAGCGATGTCATGCGAAGAGTTTGCGTTTTCTGCGGCTCCCGGTCGGGGGCGCGGCCCGGATACCAGGAAATGGCCGGACAACTGGGCCGCCTACTGGCCGGGCGCGGCGTGGAACTGGTCTATGGCGGCGGCAATATCGGCCTGATGGGCGTGGTGGCGGATGCCTGCCTCGCGGCGGGCGGCGGCGTGATCGGGGTGATCCCCCGGTCCCTGGTCGGGCGCGAGGTCGCGGGCCGGGCGGTGGAACATGTCGGCCTGACCCGGCTGGAAGTGGTGGATTCCATGCACGCCCGCAAGGCGCGGATGGCGGAATTGGCCGAGGGTTTCATCGCCTTGCCCGGCGGCTTCGGCACCTTCGAGGAATTGTTCGAAATCCTCACCTGGGCGCAGCTCGGATTCCACCGGAAGCCCGTCGGCCTGCTGAACGTGGCGGACTATTACCGGCCCTTGCTGGCGCTGTGCGACCAGGCGGTGGCGGAGGATTTCCTCCGCGCCGATGACCGGGGCTTGTTGCTGGACCGGGCCGAGCCTTCGGCCTTGCTCGAAGCCCTGGCGGCGTACCGGCCCGTGGCGGTGGAGCCGTGGCTACACGAGGAGCGGGAGCTATGAAGCCTTCAGCAAGTCGGCGATCAAGCCCCGGTGCTTCTCGGCCTGTCGCGCCCTCCGCATCCGGTGGGCGATGACGATGGCGCGTAGTTCCCGCAAGGCCACGGCGAAATCGTCGTTCACCACCAGATAATCGTATTCCCCATAGTGGGACATTTCGGAAATCGCGTCGCCCATCCGGCGGGCGATGGTGGCGGGATCGTCCTGGCCGCGCCCGGTGAGGCGCTGTTCCAAGGCCGCGAGCGACGGCGGCAGGATGAAGACCGAGACGCTGTCCGGCAGCAGGGTCCGCACCTGCCGGGCGCCTTGCCAATCGATTTCCAGCAACACATCCCCGCCTTGCTCCAAGGCCGCTTCCACCGTGGCGCGGGCCGTGCCGTAATGGTTGTCGAACACGCGGGCATGTTCCAGGAATTCACCCGCCGCGATCATGCGCTCGAATTCGGCCCGCTCCACGAAGCGATAATCCCGCCCGTCCTTCTCGCCGGGCCGCGGTGCCCGCGTGGTGTGCGATACCGAGACGGTGAAGCCGTCCATCCCCTTGCGCAGCGCCTTCACCAAGCTGGTTTTGCCCGCCCCCGAAGGCGCGGATACCACGAACAGCGTACCCTTGCACATTGCCATACCCGTATCTTGTGGATTGTGAAGGTTGCGGATTATCGCATAGCGGGGCGGTGCCGCCGTGGGGGAAGGGAAAAAGCCCGGCTTAACGAGGGATGTGGGGGGAGGGGTTAAGCCGGGACGACGGGAGCGTCTGTCCGTCAAAAAACATGGCCCGCGACTCCAAGCAAAGATGGTGCCAGCATCACGGAGCAAAGCGGGGCCGGAAATTCAAGGGCTTGGCGTGTCGTCTCCGTGGATGGGGCCGGGATCGGCGTATATCCACCTGGGTGTTGGTGCATAGGCCCCGTATGACAGCGGGCTTGCGGTATCCCGGATTCTTCCGTAAGCTGGATTTATGTGATGTTATCACAATGCCTCCAGCCGCCTACGGAAGACCGCCATCATGCACCGCGCCCTTGCCCCATTCACCCTTTCCGCCTTGATTCCCCTGGCCCACGCCGAGGAGGCCGCCCAGCCTTTGGAGGAAGTCGTCGTCAGCGCCCCCTTGGAGCAAAAGCTGTCCGAGGTCGCCCGGCCCGCCACCGTGCTGACGGGCGACGAACTGGATTTGAAAGTGGGCTCCACCATCGGCGAAACCCTCAAGAGCGAAGCCGGCGTCACCAGCCAGTCGTTCGGTCCCGGTGTCGGCACCCCGGTGATCCGGGGCCAGAGCGGTCCCAGGGTCCGGGTGATGAGCAACAGCCTCGGCAATGGCGACGTGGCCCAGCTCAGCCCCGACCACGCCAACAGCATCGAACCGGTGCTGGCCGACCGGATCGAGGTCTTGCGCGGGCCCGCGACCCTGCTCTATGGCAGCGGGGCCATCGGCGGCGTCGTCAACATCCTCGACAACCGCGTCCCGGAACGGCGGGCGGAACAGCCGGTTTCCGGCGTGTTCGAGCAGCGCTATAACTCGGTGTCCGACCAGAGCATCAGCAATCTCAAGCTGGAGGGCGGGCAAGACCTGTTCGCCTTCCATCTCGACGGCTTCTACCGCGACGGCGGCAACCTGCATATCGGCGGCCCGGCCATCGCCGAGAACGCCGCCCGCCAGAGCGACGCCGCCTTGCAGGGCGTGGATATCCAGAATTCCGAGGGCGTCATCCCCAACACCAGCGCCCGGGCCAAGGGCGGCACGGTGGGGTTTTCGCTGGTGGGGGAACAGGGGTTCGCCGGGGCCTCGATCAACTACCTGGGCAACAACTACGGCATTCCGCCGGATGGCGCGGGCGGTCCCGACACCCGCATCAACATGAAGCAGACCCGCTACGACTTCAAAAGCGAACTCAAAAACCCGCTGGCCGCCGTCGAGGCGTTGCGCCTCCGCTTCGCCCATGTCGATTACACCCACACCGAACTGAGCGGGGGCGAGGCCGCCACCCTGTTCAACAACCAGACCTACGAGGGACGGTTGGAACTGGCCCACGCGCCCATCGGGCCGGTGAAGGGCGTGCTGGGTTTCCAGGCGGTGTCCAGCGATTTCAGCGCGATCTCGATGGAAGACCCGGTGCCCCTGGTGCCGAATTCCCAAATCCAGAACTACGGGGCCTTCGCGGTCGAGTCGTTCGCCTACGGGCCGGGCACCTATGAACTGGGGCTCCGGGGCGAATCGGCCTCGGTGTCGCCACAGGGCGGGCCGAACCGCGATTACGCGCCGATCAGCGCCTCCGGTTCCGGGCAGTGGAAGATCAATGAAGCCCACGCGGTCAGCTTCGCCGTGACCCGTTCCCAACGCGCCCCCCAGGTGCAGGAGTTGTTCTCGCACGGCATCCACGACGCCACCCACAGCTATGAAAGCGGCGACCCCAACCTCAAGCTGGAAACCTCCTACAACCTCGACCTGGGCTACCGCTTCAAGGCGTCGTGGATGAGCGCCGAACTGAACCTGTTCCAGAACTGGGTGAACGATTACATCTACCAGCAACAGACCGGCGGCGTGTTCAACGACGATCTGGGCGTTTTCCAGGCCAGTTGTTCCTCGCCCGGCGCGTGTTTCCCGGTGGTGCAGAGCGCCCAGGCCGACGCCACCTTCAAGGGCTACGAGGCCAAGGCCACCTTCCCCTTGATGGAAAACCGCTATGGGATGGTCGATTTGACCTTGTTCAGCGATTTCACCCGCGGCGAGTTCGTCGCGGGCGGCGATGTGCCGAGGATGCCGCCGCTGCGCTATGGCTTCCAGGTCGATTACGCCTACGACGACCATTGGTCGTCCAACCTGCGCCTGACCCGTGGCGAGAAGCAGGACCATCCGGGGGCCAACGACACCGAGACCAATGGCTATGTGCTGTTGAATCTGGCCGTGCAATACGAGGTCCAGGCGTTCGAGGGAGCCAAGCTGCGGGTGTTCGCCCAGGGCAACAACCTGCTGGACGACAACCTCCGCAACTCGACTTCGTATCTCCGCAATTTCGCGCCCGAGCCGGGGCGCGGGGCGGAATTGGGCGTGCGGGTGAGCTACTGAGCCATGGTGGCCGGGATCGAATCCAGCCTCTACGCCCTGGCCGCCGGTCTCGTGGTCAGCCTGATGGCCTTCTCCGGTGCCTTCGTGCTGTGGCTGCCGCCCGAGCGCTTGCGGCGCTGGGTGCCCAACCTGGTGGCGCTGGCGGTGGGGGTGTTGCTGGGCGATGCCTTCATCCACCTGATTCCCGACGCCGTAGCCCGGCAGGGCGATGTGGGCGGGGTCTGCCTCGCGGTGCTGGGCGGCTTGTTCCTGTTTTTCGTGCTGGAAAAATGGGTGCGTTGGCGGCACGACCACGCGCCCGCCGAGGGGCCGGAAGTCGACAGCGCGCAGCCCATGGCCCGCATGAACCTGATCGGCGACGCCGTGCATAACTTCATCGACGGCATCCTCATCGCGGGCAGCTTCTGGGCCGATCCCTGGATCGGCGCGACCACCACCCTTGCCATCGTCGCCCACGAGATTCCCCAGGAGATCGGCGACGTGGGCGCTTTGATCCAGGGCGGCTACCGGCCCGCCGAGGCCATCCGCTACAACTTCTATTGCTCCCTGACCGTATTGCCCGGCATCGCTGCCACCCTGTTGCTCGGCCATTACGCCGAGGCTTCGCTGGCCCTGCTGCTGCCGATGGCGGCGGGCGGGTTCATCTATATCGCCGCTTCCGATTTCATCCCCGCCCTGCATGAACCCGCCGCCGATACCGGCTGGGGGCAAGTGCCCGCCTTCGCCCTGGGCGTGGGTTTCATGCAGTCGGTGGTGGTCCTCGAACCCTTGATCGCCACCCATTGATTCCCCCGCAGGAGATTCCCATGGCCAGCGCCGCCCCTTTGTCCGCCCCCATGGCATGGCCCCAGGCCATCGAAACCGCCCAGCCCGCCGATCTGGCCTTGATCTACCGGCCCGAGGTGAACCTGTGCGTGCTGCGCCGCCCGGTCGCGTCCGGCCTGGAAGGCTTCGTGGCGCGGCTGTTGTCCGGCCCTTGGCGCTTCGAGCGCGAACTGCGGATCGGGACGGAAGCCCCGTCGTTCCAATCCTTGCTGCCGGAAGAAGTCCTCGCCCTGCCCGGTGCCGGGGCGTGGCTGGCCGATGTCGGGTTTCTGGTGGAACTGTTCCGCGATTTGTTCGAGCCGGAAGGGCTGGGCCTGCGGCTCAGGGTTTTGGAAACGGCCATGTGTCCGCGTTTCCATGTGGATCATGTACCGGTGCGCTTGGTGTGTACCTATGGCGGCCTCGGCACCGAATGGCTGCCCGATGCCGCCGCCGACCGCGGCAAGCTGGGCCAGGGCGCTTGCGGCCAGCCGGACGAGGTTTCCGGCTTGGTCCTCGACCCTGGATCGGTGCGGACCCTGCCGGCCTATGCCATCGGCCTGCTCAAGGGCAACCGCTGGGAAGGCGGCGAAGGCCGGGGCGTCGTCCACCGTTCGCCCACGCCGACCCCGCAACAGCCGCGCCGTCTGCTGTTGACCCTGGACCCGCTGTGAAGCGGATTTCCCTCTCTCCGAACCGCCTGCCCAGGAGCAAGCCATGACCGACACCGCCCCCATTCCCGTGACCCTCCTCACCGGCTTCCTCGGCGCGGGCAAAACCACGCTGCTGAACCGCATCCTCCAGGAACCGCAGGGCCAGCGCATCGCCGTGATCGAGAACGAGTTCGGCGAGACCGGCATCGACAACGAATTGCTGATCCAAGCGGGCGAGCAAATCGTCGAGATGAACAACGGCTGCATCTGCTGCACGGTGCGCGGCGATTTGCTGCGCATCCTGGGCGACCTGGCCGACCGCCGCGAGGTGGGCGACATTCGCTTCGACCGGGTCGTCATCGAAACCACCGGGCTGGCCGACCCGGCCCCGGTGGCGCAGACCTTCTTCCTGGAGGAAAACATCCGGGAGGATTACCGGCTCGACGCCATCCTCACCGTGGTGGACGCCAAGCACGCGCCCGCGCAGTTGGACCGGCATCACGAGGCGCAGGAACAGGTGGGCTTCGCCGACCGCATCCTTTTGTCCAAGACCGATTTGGTGGACGCCGCCGCCTTGGCGGACCTCGAAACCCGGTTGCGGGCCATGAACCCGCGCGCGCCCATCCAGCCGGTGCATTTCGGGAAGACATCGTTGCGGGATATCCTGGATATCCACGGCTTCGACCTCGACGCCATCCTCGGGATCGAGCCGGATTTCCTCAACGACCTCGGCCATGGACACGACGACGAGGTGCATTCCTTCGTCTACCGCGCCGAGCGTCCGTTCGACGCCGCCAAGCTGCTTGCCCTGATGGATTTATTGATCTCCGAATTCGGGGCCGACCTGTTGCGCTACAAGGGCATCCTGCATATCGCGGGCAATCCCAACAAGATCGTGTTCCAGGGCGTGCATAGGCTGCTGGATGAAAGCCTGGGCGCGCCCTGGCGCGACGATGAAAAGCGCGAGTCGGTCCTGGTGTTCATCGGGCGCAACCTGCCCCGCGAGCAGATCGTCGCCACCCTCAAGACCTGCCACGCCCATGGCTGAGATAACGCGCCTGCCGATCCTGGTCCTGACCGGCTTCCTGGGCAGCGGCAAGACCACCTTGTTGAACCGGCTGCTGCGCGATGGGCCGCGCACGGCGGTCCTTATCAACGAATTCGGCCAGACCCCGGTGGACCATGAGTTGCTGGAACGACAAGACCTGCCGTTGATGACCCTGTCGGGCGGCTGCCTGTGCTGCCAGATCAAGGGGGCGCTGGCCCCGGTCTTGAAGAACCTTTGGCTGGCTTGGGGCAAGCCCGGTGCGCCCCGGTTCGACCGGATCGTCCTGGAAACCAGCGGGGTCGCCAGTCCCGAGCCGGTGCTGGATACTTTGCTGCGCGACCGCTGGCTGGCCGGGCACTACGCCTTGCAGGGCGTGGTCGCCACCCTGGCGGTTCCGGCGGCGGCGGGGCAGATCGACCATTTTCCCGAAGCCAAGGCCCAGGCGGCCTGGGCGGATGCCTTGCTGTTGACCCAGGCCGACCTCGGCACGCCCGCCGATCTCGCGCTGCTTGAATCCCGTTTGGACGCTTTGGCCCCCGCCGTGCCGCGTTTCCAGGCCGCGCACGGTGCCATCGACCCGGCGGCGCTGTTGGCCGCGCTGGCGGGCGGTGGGCGCAAACTGCCCGGCGGCGGGGAGGTGCCCGGACATGGGTTCCGTAGCCTCTCCCTGCATTTGCGTACCGCCGTGTCCTGGCCGTTGTTGCGGGAAGTCCTGGAAAACTTGCTCGACCGCCACGGTGCCCGGCTGGTGCGGATCAAGGGCGTGGTGCATCTGCGCGAGCGCTTCGAGCCGGTAGCGCTGCACGGCGCGGCGGGGCGTTTATATCCCCCGGCGGCGCTGGCCGTGCGGGCCGGGCAGGATGGCTTGGGTCGGCTGGTGTTCATCACCGCCGGACCCCTCGACGGGCTGGATAGGGAATTGCTGGAAGGCTTGCGCGGCCATCTGGCCGAAGGTTCGTTGCGCTGGCATTGAAGCGCGGCGGCGCCGGACGCCGGTCAAGCCTGGGCGGCGAGGCGGATTTCCAGGAAGGTGACATCGTCGTCCAGCCGGATGGCGTTGGAATATTTGAGCAAGGCCGCTTGCAGCGCTTCGATCCTGAGCCCGGCCCGCGGATAGTCCAGGCTTTGCAGGATGGCCAAGAGTCCTTCGGTTCCCAATAGCCGCCCCTGGTCGTTTTGCACCTCGACGGCCCCGTCGCTGAACAGCAGCAGGCTGTCGCCCTCCGCCAAGGCCACTTCCAATTCCTCATACTGGGCTTCCCCCACCACGCCGAAGGGAAAACCGGACACGCGCAATTCTTCGATGGCCCCTGTGGCCCGGCATAGGAGCATGGGCGGGCCGCCCGCCGAGACGAAGCGCAGGCGCTTGGCCGCCACATCCAGCATCCCGCATAAACCCGTGGCGAAGGATTCGTCCTTGGCGACCTTGCCCAGTTCGAGGTTCATGCGCCGGGCGAATTCCGCGGGGGTGGCGAGGGTGTCCGAAGCGCGGACCCAGAGCGAATTCAGGTGCATGGTATGGAGCGCGGCGGCGAAGCCATGGCCCATCACGTCGGCCAGGAAGAAGCCGTAGCGGTCGCCGTCCAGGGGGCGGATGGAAAAGAAGTCGCCGCCGACCAGGTCATGGGGCAGATAGAAGGTCGAGAACGCCACCCTGGGATCGGCGGGCAGGTCGTGCGCCAGGGACAGGCTTTGGATCCGTTGGGCGCGTTCCAGGTTGGCGTAGGACTCGCTGAAATCGTGGAAGGTCTCGATGCCGCCGACGATGGTGCCGTCGCCATCGCGCATCGGCGAGACCGAAACCACCAGGGGCACCCGCCGTCCGTCCTTGGCCTTGGCGAACAGCAGCACCGGATAGGTGGCGGATTTGCCGGTGATGATGCTGCGGTGCAGGGGACAGAACTCCTCGCCGCAGAGTTGCCGCCCGTCCTTGTCGGTATGGCAGAGGAGGTTGTCCGAGCATTTGCGCCCGATCACCTCCTGGGAGCGCCAGCCGGTGATCCGTTCCGCCGATTTGCTCCAATAAACAATGCGGCGCTCCGTGTCGCAGACGTAGAGGCCGTCGTTCAGCGAGTCCAATAGGGACCTTGAGAATTCGTAGGTGTCGTTTTTCATGGCGGTGCTTGCCGGGATGGCGCTGGGGAAGTGGGGGGCGATGCGGGGCGGTCCCCGCCACCTAAGCATGGCGTAGTTTTACGGGGTCGTAATGCCTTGGACGGCCCATCCCGCCGCTTGCCTAAAACTGTTTAAACCGGGTTCAATATGCGTTCGACCTCGCGTCGTCAAACCGATAACTGCCAACGAGAAACCTATGAGCAAACCCAAGAAAGTCGCACTCCTCACCGCCGGTGGTCTGGCCCCCTGCCTCAGCACCGCCGTGGGTTGCCTGATCGAGCGCTACAACGAAATCGATCCGTCCATCGAGATCATCGCCTACCACGGCGGCTACAAAGGGCTGCTGCTGGGCGACTCTTACACCATCACCCCGGAAGTCCGCGCCAACGCCGGCCTCCTGCTCAAGTTCGGCGGCTCGCCCATCGGCAATAGCCGGGTGAAGCTGACCAACGTCAAGGACTGCGTGAAGCGCGGCCTGGTCAAGGAAGGCGAAGACCCGCAGAAGGTCGCCGCCGACCAACTGGTCAAGGACGGCGTGGACGTCCTCCACACCATCGGCGGCGACGACACCAACACCGCCGCCGCCGACCTCGCCGCCTTCCTGGCCAAGAACGGTTACGGCCTGACCGTGATCGGCCTCCCCAAGACCGTCGATAACGACGTGTTCCCCATCAAGCAATCGCTGGGGGCCTGGACCGCCGCCGAACAGGGCGCGCGCTACTTCTGGAACGTGGTGGCCGAGACCGGCGCGAATCCCCGCATGTTGATCGTCCACGAAGTCATGGGCCGCAACTGCGGCTGGCTGACCGCCGCCACCGCCCAGGAATACCGCAAGCTCTTGGACGGCGCTGCTTGGCTGCCCGGTATCGGCCTCAGCCGCGACTGCTATGAAGTCCACGGCGTGTTCATCCCCGAGATGGAGATCGATCTCGCCGCCGAGGCCG
Organism: Methylomagnum ishizawai; assembly: GCF_019670005.1. Classification (NCBI taxonomy): domain Bacteria; kingdom Pseudomonadati; phylum Pseudomonadota; class Gammaproteobacteria; order Methylococcales; family Methylococcaceae; genus Methylomagnum; species Methylomagnum ishizawai. Next base: position 430,998 of record NZ_AP019783.1, read on the forward strand.
CGCGCCTCCGCGCCGTGATGGACAAGCACGATTGCGTCAATATCTTCATTTCCGAAGGCGCGGGTGTCGAAGCCATCGTCGCCGAGATGCAAGCCAAGGGCCAGGAAGTGCCACGCGACGCCTTCGGCCATATCAAGCTGGACGCCGTGAACCCCGGCAAATGGTTCGGCGAACAGTTCGCGCAGATGCTGGGCGCGGAAAAGACCCTGGTGCAGAAGTCCGGTTATTTCGCCCGCGCCGCCGCTTCCAACGCGGAGGACATCCGCCTCATCAAGTCCTGCGCCGATTTGGCGGTGGAATGCGCGATGCGGCGCGAGCCGGGCGTGATCGGCCACGACGAGGACAACGGCAATGTGCTGCGGGCCATCGAGTTCCCGCGCATCAAGGGCGGCAAGCCGTTCGACATCGACACCCCGTGGTTCGGCCAGATGCTCGAAGACATCGGGCAGGCCAAGGGTGGGAAGGTCCACGTTAGCCACTGAGGTTTGACCGTGAAGGAGGGCGGGCAGGGTTAAACTGTCCGCCTTTTTTTATGTCCAGTCGCGGGAGAAAACTAGGCGATGAAGATTGAACGGCTGATTCTGGAAAACTTCCGTGGGGTCGGCAAAGCCTTGGAACTGCCGCTGGAACCGGATTTGACGGTATTGGCCGGGGTGAATGGCTCGGGTAAATCCACGGTATTGGATGCTTTGGCTATTTTGCTGTCGTGGGTGGTGGCGCGGGTTCGGCGGGCGGGTGGTTCCGGCCAGCAAATTTCCGAATTGTCCATCCATAATGGGGCGGGATATGCGCGTATCCGCGCGGAATCCAGCGTCCCGGAAAACCTATCTTGGCAATTGGTGAAAACCAGAAAGGGCCATGCCCAGCCCGCCAAAGCCACGGAATTGGAAGCGCTCTCGAAATATACGAGGTTGATTCAGCAGCAAATTTCGGAAACCCAAAGCCAGTGCAATATTCCAATTTTTTCTTATTATCCGGTTAACCGTGCGGTTTTGGATATTCCCTTGCGTATCAGGCAGTCGCATGATTTTGGTTTATTGGATGCTTGGGATGGGTCTTTAGTTGGCGCGGTGAATTTTCGCCATTTTTTCGAGTGGTTTCGTAATCGCCAAGATTTTGAAAACGAAAAGACAACCGAATTACTACAAGAAATATTTGAAAGCTCTTTCCGCCTTTTGGAAAACGGTAATTTGGTGGCGTTCCAAGATATTCAATTAACCGCCGTGCGCCAAGCTTTGCAGGTATTTTTGCCTAATTTTGAGAGATTGACAGTTCATAGAAAACCCTTGCGGATGACGGCGGTAAAAAATAACCATGAAGTCCAGGTAGATCAACTTTCTGACGGAGAAAGATGTCTGATTGCTCTGATTGGAGATTTGGCCCGGCGTTTGGCAATCGCCAATCCAAATATGGCGAATCCTTTAAAGGGAGAAGGAGTCGTATTAATCGACGAAATAGACCTGCATATCCATCCCGCTTGGCAACGGACCATCCTGAAAAACCTAACCCGCACCTTTCCAAACTGCCAATTCGTGGTTTCCACCCACTCCCCGCAAGTTTTGGGCGAGGCCGAAGGCCGACAAATCCGCTTATTGGTACAGGATGAGGAAAACGGCCTGACCTATTCCACGCCGCAACAAGCGAAAGGCTTGAGCAGCAATGAAATACTCGACGAATTGATGCGACCCGATGGCGATACCTTGGCCCGCAATAGCGAGATTCAACGGCAGTTGGACGACTTATTCCTCTTGATCGATCAGGATAAATTCAAAGAAGCCAAAGTCGCGATAGCGCGGATGAAACAGGAATTGCAGGGCGATATTCCCGAGTTGGTGCGTGCGGATGCTTTGCTGTTCATGCTCGAACCGGATGACCAAGCATGAGGGCTATTGTGAAAAGCCCTGAACCAAAGGAGCTAACCGAATATCGCTGCCAGCCGGACGCGGTTTACGATGGACCGCTGTTTACGCCGGTCAAACAGGCGATCCGGGCGCAGTTATTGCGGGAGCAGGGCTATCTGTGCGCTTATTGCATGAAGCGGATTGGCGTGTGGGAGATGAAGGTGGAGCATTGGCATTGCCAAGACCACTACCCGCATGAACAATTGGATTATCAAAATCTGCTGGGAGCTTGCCAAGGGCACGAAGGCGAACCCTATTCCCAGCAAACTTGCGATACCCGGAAAGGCAACCGAGATTTGAAATATCATCCGGCCCATCCGGGCCATCGGATCGAAAGCCAGATCAGCTTTCTCGGCAATGGCAAGGTGGGGTCGGCGGATACTGATTTTGATGGGCAGCTTAATGGGGTGCTTAATCTCAATCTGCCCCGTTTGCTGGGAAATCGCCTGGCGGTTTGGAACGCGGTCCACGATAGGCTTTCCCGGAAAGCGGGTAGCCGCACACCCGCCGAAATCCAAAAGCTCATCGACGACTGGAGCGTCTCCGACCAAGGCGGACAGTTGCGGGAATACTGCGCGGTCGCCGTCTATTATCTACGCAAGCGGCTCAGGGCCATGCGGGCGTGAAACCCGGCTTCCATTTGGCACATCCCCTTCACAAAACCCGCTTTTTCAGGAACCCCCTTCATCGTCCCGGCCACAAACGATACCATTCCCCGGCCCCGGATCCGGCCCAGCGCCGCCGGGGTTCTCCCGGCCCCGGTAAAAACCAGAGGAATCTCAATGTCTTGGAATCAATTATTGCGTGCTTGGTGGGTCCTGCCCTTGCTGTCCCCCGCGACGGTGGCCGCGCTGACGGCGGATATACAAGGGGTGCGGTTGCAGCCGGAGATGGAGGCCGCGAGCTGCGTCGCCATCGCCGGGGACTATCCGGGCGTCAGGATCGAGGCCGACCAGCCGGGCCAGACCGCCAGGATTTGCCACAACGCCTCGCGGGTCAATTCGATCAGCATCGCCAACGCCACCCTCATCGCCACCGCGCCCCTGCAAAAGGAAATCGTGATCCGCTTCGAGCATGATTTCCCGTCCGGGGTCAACGGCAAGATCACCGCCAGGACCAAGCTCCAGGGTTATTTCGCCACCGAGAGCGGCGTGGGCGTGCCCACCGGCGACAAGCTCAATCTGCGCTCCCTATTCGCGCAGGGCAAATCCGAGGACCCGATTGCCGAAGCCTTCGATTTCACCGTGGGCGAGGAATTGGATTCGGCCATGTTCGAGCATTCCGCCAAGAAACAATATCTGGCGGTGGGGCCGCGCAGCCTGCGGGGCATCCTCAAGATCAATTTCAAAAAGCCTGGCCATAAGGTGACGTTTCCCGACAAATGCGTGATTTCGTTGGATACCGGCTACACCCTCGCCGACAAGCTCGACACCATGGATTTCCCCGCCGAGGAAGGGGCCGCGCCGGGCGGCGAGACCCCCGCGGGCGAGGCCGCGCCGCCATCGCCGGCCGCCCCGCAGGATTTGGAGCCGGTGACTCCGCCCAAACCCAAGAAGGAAAAGGCTCCGCCGCCGTCCGCTCCGGCGCTCAATTTGCCGCCATTGCATAATCCGCCCGGCCTCGAACCCTTGCCGGATGCCAAGACGCCCTGAAAGCGTATTGTTCCGTAGACAAAAACAAACCCGGCGTGGGTCGCCCCCGCGCCGGGTTTGTCGTTTTCAGAGCTTCCCGCCGTGCTACATGGCTTTGAACGCCGGCTCTCCCGGCTGGGGCGGGGGCAGGGGCGCGGATTGCGGCTTCACGTCCAGCGATTGTCGGCGGACTTCCCGCAGGCGCTGTTCCAGCTTGATGATGCCTTGTTCCAAGGAGGCGTCCATCACCACCACATTGCCCATCGACAGGATGATGCGGGTGAGTTCGGGAATCCGGGTGCCGCTGGTCGAGGAAAGATAGACCGGCTGCACGTACAGCACCGAATGCCCGACCGGCAGCACGATGATGCGGCCCCGCAGCACCTGCGAACCTTTCTGGTCCCACAGCGAGAACTGCCGCGAGACCTGCGGGTCTTGGTCGATCAGGGCGCTGACCTGGGCCGGGCCGTCCACCTGGATTTCCCGGCTGAAGCGGTAGAGCGCGATTTGCTTGCTATAACCCTGGGTGGGGGCGATGTTGGCGCCGATGGTGGGCGTGCCCGCGACCGCCAGCACGCTGAGGTTGCTGCGGGCGATGGGCGTCATCGGGTTGATGAGGATGAAGCTCTGCTGGTTGTCCAGGTAATCCTGCAGGGTGGTCGTGAAATAGAACGGCTTCATCACATTGCCGTTGACCTTGGCGAAATCCCAGGTTTCGGCCTGTTCGTAGAACAGTTCCGGGGCGGTCTGGTGGTAGCGGGCGTAGATTTTCATCTGCGCCGTGAACTGGTCCTTGGGATAGCGCAATTGTTCCTTCAGGGCCGGCGGCAGGGTGTTGATGTCTTTGAACAGCCCCGGATAGGCTTTGCGGTAGCCCTGGATGATGGGGTCGTTGGGGTCGGCGACGTAGTAATCGACATGGCCGGAGAAGCTGTCGATCACGATCTTGACCGAGTTGCGCAGGTAGTTGAAATCCTGGTCTTCCCGGTCGTTGTTGAAGCGGGCGGAGGAGCGCTTGGAGACCGGATACCAATCCGAGGTGGTATAGGCGTCGATGATCCAATGCAGGCGCTTGGAGGTCACGACGATATAGGGATCGTGGTCGAGCTGCAGGAAGGGGGTCAGCGATTTCACCCGGTCCACGATGTTGCGGTGGAACAAGGCCCGGCTCTTATCGTCGATATTGATGGAGAAGAACAAATTGCGGTCGCGGAAATACAGCGCGAACAACAGCTTGCGGAACAACGAGGAAATCGGCACGCCGCCGCCGCCGGTGTAGTTGAAGCTGGATTCCTCGTCGAAGCTGGGAATGCCCACGATGTTCAGCTTGTTGGGGACGATGGCGTAGGTCAGGTCTTCCTCGCCGTAATAGATATCGGGTTTCTCGATGCTGAAGCCTTCCTTGGTTTGCAGGTTCAAATCCCGGAGATACCAGCGCATCGGGGTTTCGCCGTCCTGGGCGGCGGGCGTGACGACCACGCCATAGCCGTGGGTATAGCGCAGATGGGTGTTTTCCCAGTTCTGGGCGGCTTGGGGGAGCCGGGTGATATTGACCTCGCGGGCGGCGAGGTTCACCTGATAGAGCTGGTTGTTGATGAGGTAGCGGGCCACGTCCACATCGGTGAAATGGTAATAGGGCCGGATGCCCTGCATTTGCTGGTAGACATCGTCCAGGAATTCGGGGTCCCAGACCGGGATGTTATAGAGGTGGGCGCGGAGTTCGGGGTCCAGCACATCCTCTTCGGGCAGGCCCGGCACCATGTCGATGATCTTGATGTTTTTCAGGTCGTAGGCGGCGAGGGTGGCGTCGATGTTGTTCTGCATGTACCCCCGTTCGGTCTTGACCGGGTTGGGCTTCACGATGAACTTGTCGATGCCTTGGGGGATGGAATCGATCTTGCGGAGACCCACCGACACCAGGAACAAGGCCGCCAGACCCACGACCAAGGCCAGCCCCAGCCGGTTGCGCCGGTTCAGGTAATGCAGCGCCGCGATCCCCAGGCCGAACAAGCTGGCGACCGACAGCCAGATCAGGGGCAGGTGATAGTGGAAATCCACGAAGCCGGGGCCGAAGAACTGCGGCTCGTGGGCATCGGTATAGAGCAGCTTGAAGCGGTCGAGGACGAAATCCCAGCACAGCACCAAGGTGGTGAGCATCACCAGCCCCGCCATATGCAGCTTGGCCCCGGTCGGCCAGGGTTTTTGCCGTCCCGGTAGCAATTGGTGTTCCAACAGATAGAGGACGCCCACGCCCAGGGTGAGGATGATCGCCGCCATCAGCAACTCGAACTGGATCAGCTCGAACACCGGGTAGGAGAACAGATAAAAGCTGACATCGTTGCCGAACACCGGATCGTCGATGCCGGCCTCGGGCCCGAACACGAACAATAGCGCCTGTTGCCACTGGTCATAAAATGGTAAGGCGATGGCGATGGCGAGGATCAGGGAAACCGGGATATAAACCTGCATCGACCCGGTTTGGAACAGGGCGAGGAGTTTCCGGTAGCGGCTGGTTTCGCCGCGGCCGAGGCGGGCGAAGGCGTCCTCGTCCACGCCCAGGAAGCGCGAGGCCGCCAGGAAGTTCAGGAAGAAGATCAGGAAGAAGAATAAGGTGACGCTGCCCGAGAGGATATAGCGGTAGAGCAGCTTCAGCCAGAAATAACCGCCATACCCCAACTCGCTATGCCACCAATAGTCCACGATGAAGTCCGTGAGGGCCATGCCCGACGCCAACAGCACCCCGGCCAGCACGAACACCGCCAGGGCCATGACCATCAGGAGCCTTTTCCAATTTCGCATAGAGTCCTCGTGGATTTTTTGATTGTTGTGTGATCGACGCGGGGAAGGGGGGCGGTGTCGGCGTATCCGCCCGCGGGGCTGGAATGACGGATTTTTGGAGCGTTTTGGGGCGGTCCGGCCAGGGCGTAAGATAATACCTAGCCTTGGGACGGGCAAGGGGCGGGGGAACCGCCTTCCCGCCGTTCCCACGGGTACTCCTGTGGACCTGGAAAAACCTTGTGGTTCGAGTGGATTTGCCGAATGGATTATTTCGCCATCCGGGCCATGCTCCCGGAATCGCCTGTTAATATTTGAGTGAATGGAACAACGCCAAGGAGACCGTCATGCCCCTTTCCGACGCCGATCTAGTCCATCTGAGAACCATCGTCGCCCGCCACGGCGGCGAACCCACCGAACTCCTGCAAATCCTCCGCGAAGTCCAAGCCTATCTACACCATGTGCCGCACGAGGCCATGGTGTTCTTGTATGAGGTTTTGCAGGTGCCGCCCGCCCAAATCCAGGGCGTGGTGGAGTTCTATAGTTTCCTGTCCACCACCCCCAGGGGGCACTACGACCTCCGCGTCAGCGATTCCATCACCGACCAGATGCTCGGGAGCCGCGCCCTGGCTGCTGATCTTTGCGAACGCTTGGGCGTGAGGCTGGGCGAGACCCGCGCCGATGGCGCGGTCAGCGTGGATTACACCTCCTGCACCGGGATGTGCGAGCAAGGCCCGGCGGGTTTGGTGAACGGCTTGGCCCTGACCCGGCTGGACCGGGCGCGGATTGGGCGTATCGCCGAACTGGTCGAGGCGGGCGCGCCGCTGGAGGCTTGGCCCGAGGAATTCTTCGCCGTGGCCGACAACGTCCATAAACCCGGCTTACTGTTGGAGAACGGCTTCGAGCCGGGCGCGGCGCTGGCCAAGCTGTTCGAGCGGGGCCGGGACGCGACCTTCGCCGAATTGGAACAATCCGGCCTGCGCGGACGCGGCGGTGCCGGTTTCAATACCGCTTGGAAATGGCGGTTCTGCTACGAAGGCCCGGACGAGGATTCGTTCTGCCCGATGGATAAGCGCAGCGAAGTCCAGCGCTTTGTGATCTGCAACGCCGACGAGGGCGAGCCGGGCACCTTCAAGGACCGGGTGTTGTTGAACAGCCATGCCCACCGGGTGTTCGAGGGCATGACCGTGTGCGCCGCCCTGGTCGGGGCCAAGCGGGGCTTCCTTTATCTGCGCGGCGAATACCTGCACCTTTATCAGCCCTTGCTGGCGGTGTTGGAAGAGCGCCGCCGTTTGGGCTTGCTCGGCCAGACTATCCAGGGCCGCGAGGGCTTCGACTTCGATATCAAAATCCACCTGGGCGCGGGGGCTTATATCTGCGGCGAGGAATCGGCCTTGATCGAATCCTTGGAAGGCAAGCGTGGCAATCCGCGCAACCGCCCGCCTTACCCGGTGACCCATGGCTATCTCGGCCAGCCCACCGTGGTCAACAACGTGGAAACCTTCCTGTCCGCCGCCATGATCGCCTTGCACGGCGGGGCGTGGTTCGCGGCCCACGGCACCGAGAAATCCAAGGGCAGCAAAATCCTCAGCATCTCGGGCGACTGCGCCCGGCCCGGCATCTACGAATATCCGTTCGGGACCACGGTGGCCGAAATCCTCGCGGACTGCGGCGCGTCCGACCCGTTCGGGGCGCAGGTGGGCGGGCCGTCCGGCACCTTCATCTCGGATAAGGAGTTTGGCCGCAAGCTGGCCTTCGAAGACCTCGCCACTGGCGGCTCCTTCATCGTGTTCGGCCAGGGCCGCGACCCCTTGGAAGTCGCCCGCAACTTCACCCATTTCTTCGCCCATGAAAGCTGCGGATTCTGCACGCCGTGCCGGGTCGGGACCGCGTTGCTCAGGAACATCCACGACAAGATTTGCGCGGGCCATGGCACGCCCTACGACCTGGCCGAATTGGCCGACCTCGGCAAGATCATCAAGGGGGCCAGCCATTGCGGCCTCGGCCAGACCGCCGCCAATCCCATCCTCACCACGCTGGAACGTTATCCCGGCCTATATGAGGCGCGGTTGAAGGAAACCGTGTTCCAGCCCGGTTTCGATCTGGACGGGGCGCTGGAAGTTTCCAGGCGACTCACCGGGCGCGACGACGCCCATGCCCATTTGGAACAGGCCAACCAGTAAGGTGGAAAGATGAAGCCGTATCACATCAGCATCGACGGGCAGGCGGTTCCCTACCAGCCGGGCCAGACCATCATGGAAGCGGCCACCGCCGCCGGGATCTACATCCCGCACCTCTGCCACAACCCGGAATTCAAGCCGCACGGCAGTTGCAAGCTCTGCACGGTCAAGGTCAATGGCCGCAGCGCCGCGGCCTGCACTATGCCGGCCGGCGAAGGCCAGGAAATCCAGAACAACACCCCGGAACTCAACGCAACCCGCCGGGCCATCACCCGGATGTTGTTCGTCGAGGGCAACCATATCTGCCCCGGTTGCGAAAAGACCGGCAACTGCCAATTGCAGGCGGTGGGCTATTACGTCGGGATGCTCGACACCCATTACCCGCATTTCTTCCCGACGCGCCGGGTCGATGCTTCCCATCCGGATGTCATGCTGGATTTGGACCGCTGCATCGTGTGCGAACTGTGCGTCCGGGCCAGCCGCGACGTGGATGGCAAGAACGTGTTCGGCCTCGCCGGGCGCGGCCTGCAAACCCGTTTGGTGGTGAACTCGGCCTCGGGCTTGCTGAAGGACACCGATTTCTCGGCCGGGGACAAGGCCGCCCAGGTCTGCCCGGTCGGCGCGATCCTCATCAAGCGCAAGGGCTACGAAGTCCCCATCGGCGAGCGGATATTCGACCACCACACCATCGGCGAAGTCAGCTTGGAACACGATCAAGCGGTATTAGGAGCGGACCATGGCTAACAAACTCAAAGTCGCGACCACTTCGCTCGCAGGCTGCTTCGGCTGCCATATGTCATTGCTGGATATCGACGAGCGCTTGCTGGACTTGTGCGAGGTCGCCGAGTTCGACCGCAGTCCCCTCACCGATATCAAGCATTGCTCGGAGACGGTGGATATCGGCTTGATCGAGGGCGGGCTGTGCAATGCCGAGAACGTCCATACCCTGCGCGAATTCCGCAAGCATTGCAGAATCCTGGTGGGCGTGGGGGCGTGCGCCTTGAACGGCGGGATTCCCGCCCTGCGCAACCATATTCCCTTGCAGGAATGTCTGGAGGAAGCCTATCTCCATGGCGTCGGGGTCGAGGACGCCCAGGTTCCCAACGATCCCGAATTGCCCTTGCTGCTCAGCAAGGTCCATCCCATCCACGAAGTGGTGAAGGTGGATTATTTCCTGCCGGGCTGTCCGCCTTCCGCCGATGTGTTTTGGAAATTCCTGACCGACGTGGCGGCGGGCAAGGAACCCGAACTGCCGTATGAGCTGGTGCATTACGATTGATGGGGGACTCCCCGTTTCGGGAGCATAAAAAAAGGCGGAATCCTGTGGGGTTCCGCCTTTTTCGTATCGGGGAGCGCGTCATCCGGCGCGGCGTCTCAGGAAGGTCGGGATATCGTAATCGATGCCGTTGTCCCAGGCCGGGCGGTGCGGGGGCGAGGCCCAACCGGCGAATCCGGGGGCGTGGCCGATGTGGAACAGCCGCAGCAAAGCGGGCAGGAGGCGGCGGAGTGGCTTCAGCATAGGGGGATATCCTTACGGGTTTTTCTGGGTTGGGAATTGGAGTGTGATGTTTTTCACATTTCGCTGGAGATTTGACCGGATGCCGCGCCCAGGTTCAGTGATATGTTCACGGGTTTGGTGGTGAATATTCACGGTTGCGCTGTCATTCATCCCGTATGAAGCAGGCACCCCGCCAAACTGCCGCCGCATGTCTCCCCGCCCAAAGCATCCCTCAATGCGCCCGCGCCCCGATCCACTTCGCGATCACCGGCGGAATCTCCTTCTGCGCCCGGCCGCTCACATAAATCCCGATATGTCCGCCCTTGAAGGCGAAGGCGGTGTAATCCCGGCTCCCCACATGCTTTTCCAGGGCGATGGAGGCGGAGGGCGGCACCAGATGGTCCTCGGTGGCGTAGACGTTCAGCACCGGCATCGTGACCCGCGACAGGCTGGCTTTCTTGCCGCCGATTTCCAGGGTGTCGTTGACCAGCCGGTTTTCCTGGTAGAACCATTTGATGAATTGCCGATAGGCTTCGCCCGCCTGGTCGGGGCTGTCGAAAATCCATTTCTCCATGCGCAGGAAATTCTTCAGCTTCACCGGGTCTTCCAGGATTTCCGCCATGTCCACGTATTTCTGCCCGGTCAGCCGGAACGGCTTCAGCGACAGGAACCCCCAGTTCAGCAGTTCCCCCGGCACATTGCCCAGCGTGTCCACCATCAGGTCGGTGTCGAGTTCGCGGGTCCACAGGCTCAGGAGGTTGTCGGGGGTCTGGAAGTCCACCGGCGTGACCATGGTCACGAGGTTGCGGACCTTTTCCGGGTGCAGGGCGGTGAAGCACAGCGAGAAGGTGCCGCCCTGGCAAATCCCCAGGAGGTCGATGGCGGGCAGCTTGTGCGCCCGGCGGATGAAATCCACGCAGCGGCGCAGATAGCCGTTGAGATAGTCGTCGAGTTCCAGGAAGCGGTCGGCGGCGTCCGGGTAGCCCCAATCGACCAGATACACGTCCAGCCCCTGGTCGAGCAGGCCGCGTATCAGCGAGCGGTCTTCCTGTAGGTCGGCCATATAGGGCCGGTTGACCAGGGCGTAGACGATCAACACCGGCACCTTGGCCGGGTCCGCGACCCTGGGGTGGTAGCGGTAGAGGGTCAGCTTGTCTTCCCGGTGGACGGCTTCCCTCGGGGACACGCCGGTTTCGATCTGGCCGATCTGGCCCAGGGTGGTCATCCCGGCGGCGATGCGGCGGTTGAAGTCGAAGGCTTCCTGAACGATTTGGTCCGGGCGCAGCATGGTGGTGCCTCCTGCGGCTTAGGCGGTGGGTTGGGCGGCGCGGGGGGATTTGCCGCCCTTGGATGGATTGGATTCGGCGCGCAGGGCTTCGAGTTCCCGGCGCAGTCCCGCGACCTCCTCGCGCAAGGCGGCGATGCCCGCTTCCTCCAAATCTTCCTGCAAGCGCCAAACCTGCCGCTGGAGCTGGTGGATGCGCTTGTGGCTGGTGTCGAGCTCGCGGCGGGTGGGCATGTTGAAGGCGCTGAGGAACTCGTCCACCATCTTTTGCTCTTGGCGCTTGGCCGCCAGGAGGGTGTTGACCATGCGGGCCTGGGCCTGGGTGAATTCCGGGGTGGGGGCCAGGGCGGCATAGGCTTCCTCGCCGCAATCCACCCAGAGGTTGTAGAACTCGCGCAGGGATTCCGGGGTCTTGCCCTGCGCCGTCAACTCATGGAGCTTCGCCATGAGCGATTCCCCGGCTTTGGCGCTCACTTTCGCCAGCGCCCCGCCGGCGTATTCGCGCAGCGCTTGGCTATGTTCGAGCCAGAGTTGCCCCAGGCGCTGCATTTCCTCCTGGGCTTCGCGGGTGTAGCCCAGGGTCGGCAGCGACAGCCAGCGGCTCAGCGCGGTTTCGGGCGTCCCGGCCCCCGGTCCCATGAAGCCGCGCAAGGCGGTTTCGATATCGCCCGGCATGGCCGAGTAGGCCGAGCAGACCCGCCGCCAATTGTCGATGGGCATGCCCCAGAAGGTGGCGAACCCTGCCCAGGGGTCTTGGCTGTCGCGGGATGGGGCCGCGAAACCGTCCTGCATGGACTTGAAGCCCTGGCTGACCATTTCCCACCAAGCGTGTGGATCGGGTGGCGGGTTCTGCCCCGCCGACAGCGTTTTCCACAGGTGTTCGCCCATTTGCAGATAGCCTTTGTTCAGGGCGGTCAGCTTGCCGATCCAGTCGCGGTTTTCCGGCGGCGCGGCCTGCGGCATGAGCTTGGCCCAGAAGTCGAAAGCCTGGGTCCAGGGATTGGGCGGGGGTTCCGGGGGCCGGGTCAGGGTCGCGGTGGCTTGTTGGGAGAGGTCGAGCCAGCTTTGCCAGTATTTTTGCTGGGCGTCGGCCCATACGGCGGTCCAATCGCCGGGGTCGGTGGAAGCTTTGGAACTCATGGGAAGCACCTCGCTGGATGGATGGAATCGGGGTCCGCCCGGTCACTATAGCAAGCTTTTGGTGCGATGCAACATGGCGCGGCTTGTTTTCGCGCCCCGCATGTCCCGGATTGCGGGGGCGGTTTTCCTACCATATTGCTAGGTATTGGCTGGGTTGGGTGTTGGGCGCGGCCAGGGGTGAAAAACCTTTGACAAGCCTATTTTTGAAGTTTATGCTGCAATGCACAACGAAATGTTCCGTTGTGCCCAGGCGCTCACAAAGGAGGTAAGCCATGAACGCAGATTTGTTTGGACAATGGGTGGAAACGAACCGGGCCGCATGGGTTCCGGTGGTCCGTTGGCAGGAGGTCACCGCCGAAACGACACAGAAAGCCGTGGCGCAAGGTTTGGCCGTGGCCCAGGATTATGTGGAATTCGGCACCCGCAACGCCCAATTGCTGGGCGAGGTGAAAGACCCCTCGCGCTGGGCGCTGGAGCAGGGCAAGCTGGCTTCGGAGTTCGGCCAGAAGATGGTGTCGCGCACCGCCGATTATTTGAAGTTCGCGCTGGAAACCCAGGACGCTTTCGGCCAGATCGCCGAAACCCTGGCCAAGACCGCCGCCGGGACCAACAACGGCGGCGATAGCAAAACCACCCTCTAGCGGTCGGTGACCGGATCGGGGCGGGACCGGTGTCCTGGCTTCGGTCCGGCGGCGCTATGGATTAATCCATGGCGTCGTTTAGGGTTTTGGCGCAATCGGGGGAAAGCTGGGCGGCGTGGCTTTTGAGGCAGCCGAGCCAAGCGCCGTGGCGTTTGTTGTCGGCGCAGAACTGCTTGATATCGGTTTTGCAGGCCGCTTTGATGGCTTGGTTTTCCGCCTTCTTTTGCGCGTGTTCGGCCTTGCAGGCGGCGGAAACCTGGTCGGCATGTTCGTCCAGGCATTTCTGGATGCGGCCCTCGCCTTTTTGGACGCCCGCGCACAGGGCTTGGATATCTGGATAGCAAGCGCTTTTGGCCTTGTGGGCGGGCGCGGTGGCGGGAGTCGCCGCCGGGGTTGGGGGCGTGGCTGTTACCGGTGCCGCCGGAGCCGGGGTTTCGGCCTGGGCGGCGAAGGCGGCGAACAGCAGCGGGGCCAACAGGATCAAGCTAGCTTTTTTCATAGGTCGGTTCTCGGTTGGGGGAAAGCGATGCGGGATTCGGCGCCCGCCCGGTGGGGCGCGGCATCATTTAACCCCCCATGGGCGACCCTAGGCAATCATGTCCGTCCACCCCTCCAAGATATCAGAGAGGAATCCCCGTTATGGAAGCAGTGGTCATCGTCGCGGCGGCGCGTACCGCCATCGGTAAATTCGGCGGCTCCTTGGCGAATATCCCCGCCGCCCGGCTCGGCGCGCACGTGATCGCCGGGTTGCTCGCCAGGACCGGGCTTGAAGCCCGGCAGGTCGATGAAGTCATCCTGGGCCAAGTCCTCGCCGCCGGGGCCGGACAGAATCCCGCCCGCCAAGCGGCGCTGTACGCCGGACTCCCTTACGAGACCCCGGCCACCACCTTGAACAAGGTCTGCGGCAGCGGCCTCAAGGCCGTGCAATGGGCGGCGCAGGCCATCCGTTGCGGCGATGCCGGGATCGTGGTGGCCGGCGGCCAGGAAAACATGAGCCTCGCGCCCCACCTCCTGCCCCATTCCCGCGATGGCCAGCGCATGGGCGATTGGTCCCTGGCCGACAGCATGATCGTCGATGGCCTGTGGGATATTTTCAACGACTACCATATGGGCTGCACGGCGGAGAACATCGCCCAGCGCTTCGGCCTCACCCGCGATGAGCAAGACGCTTTCGCCACCGCTTCCCAGCACAAGGCGGCGGCGGCCATCGCGGCGGGCCGGTTCCGGGACGAGGTCGTCCCCATCGAAGTACCCCAGGGCAAAAAACCGCCCCTGGTGTTCGACACCGACGAATTTCCCCGCTCCGGCACCACGGTCGAGGCGCTGGCCAAGCTGAAACCGGCGTTCCGGCCCGAGGGCACGGTGACGCCGGGCAATGCCTCCGGCATCAACGACGGGGCCGCCGCCGTGCTGCTGATGGCGGAAAGCACGGCGGAGCGGTTGGGCTTGACGCCCTTGGCCCGGATCGCCGCCTTCGGCTGTGCCGGGGTCGATCCGGCGGTCATGGGCCTGGGGCCGATCGAGGCGACCCGCAAGGCGCTGGACCGGGCCGGTTGGGGTATCGACGCACTGGATTTGGTGGAGGCCAACGAGGCGTTCGCGGCCCAGGCCATCGCCGTCAACCGCGAACTGGGCTGGGATACCGCCAAGGTGAACGTCAATGGCGGGGCCATCGCCCTGGGCCATCCCATCGGGGCGTCGGGGGCGCGGATTTTGGTGACTTTGCTGCACGAGATGGCCCGGCGCGATGCCAAGAAGGGCTTGGCGACCTTGTGCATCGGTGGCGGCCAGGGCATCGCGGTGGCGGTGGAACGTTGAGCTTGTAGCGTTATAACCAAGCTAAGGAGTTGATCCATGAGCGGAAGAATCGCGGTCGTCACGGGCGGTACCGGCACCATCGGCACCGAAATCTGCAAGCATCTGGGCGCGGCGGGCCACCGGGTGGTGGCGCTGTGCCTGCCGGGGACGCCGGATTGCGTGCCCGACACCTGGGAAGCGGCCCGCAAGGCCGAGGGTTATGACATGAAGGTCGTGGGCTGCGATGTGGCGGATTATGAAGAGACCTCCCAAGCCTTCGCCCGCATCGAAGCCGATATCGGCCCGGTCGATATCCTGGTCAACGCGGCGGGCATCACCCGCGACGCCACGTTGCGCAAGATGGACCCCAAGCAATGGCGCGAAGTCATCGCGGCCAACCTCGACAGCGTGTTCAACACCACCCGCTGCGCGTTCCCCGGCATGATGGACCGGGGTTTCGGGCGCATCGTCAATATCTCCTCGGTGAACGGCATGAAGGGCCAGTTCGGCCAGGCCAATTACGCCGCCAGCAAGGCCGGCATCCATGGCTTCACCATGTCGGCGGCGCGGGAAGGGGCGCGCAAGGGCGTCACGGTCAACACGGTGTCGCCCGGCTATATCGAATCGCCCATGATCATGGCGGTGCCGGAAGAACACCGCGCCAAGATCATGGCCGAAATCCCGGTCGGGCGCTTCGGCAAGCCCGCCGAGATCGGGCGTTTGATCGTCTTCCTGACGGCGGACGAATCCGGCTTCATCACCGGGGCCGAAATCGCCATCAACGGCGGCCAGCATATGCAATAAACCGGGGTCCGGCGGCGCGGTGGACACAGCCGGAATTCCACGCGCCGCCCGGAACCCCTCTCTTTCAACCTCCCCGATCCTCCCTGAAATTGTGCAACCCGAACGCATCATCAAGAAATATTCCAACCGCCGCCTCTACGACACCGAGATCAGCGCCTATGTCACCTTGGACGATGTGCGGCGGCTGGTGAAAGCCGGCGTCAAGTTCAAGGTGGTGGACGCCAAGACCGACGAGGACATCACCCGTTCCATCCTCATGCAGGTCATCCTGGAGCAGGAAGAACGGGGCAGGCCGATCTTCACCCAGGAGATGCTGGAGCAGATCATCCGCACCTATGGCGACGCCATGCAGGGGTTCATGACGAGCTATCTCGAACAGAGCATGGCGGTGTTCCTCAAGCAGCAACAGGCGGTACAGGAACAGATGGCGAACCTCATCCAGACCGCGCCCGCCTCCATCTATGCCGACCTCGCCCAGCACAACCTCAAGCTGTGGCAGACCCTGCAGGAAGGTTTCCGCAAGGCGTATTCCCAGGAATGGCCACCGAACCCGCGCGGCCCGGACGGAACATAGCGCCGCCCGCCGCGTCCCATCCGGGCCGTGGCTCGGAGCTTTTGCGGCACCGCTCCGCCAACTGCCCCCGCACCGCCGATTCGTGAGAAAATCCCCCGTCGCGCCCGGACTGGGGCGCGGGATTTTTTCATCACCCCCGGTAATTCCATGTCTTTGAATATCGCCGTTCTGGGCGCGGGCCTGATGGGGCGGTTGCTGGCCGTCGAATTGGCACGCGCCGGGTACCGCGTCGCGGTCCACGAGCGCGGCGGCCCCGACGGCCAGACCGCCGCGGCCCACATCGCCGCCGCCATGCTCGCGCCCTGGGCCGAATCGGTGGTCTCCGAACCCGTCATCGTCGAACTCGGCCGCGCCAGCCTGGAGCGCTGGCCCCGCATCATCGCCGCCCTGTCCCGCCCGGTGTTCTTCCAACAGGCGGGCACCCTCGTCGTCTGGCATCCCCAGGACCGCGACCAAGCCGCCCAGTTCTCGGCCCGGCTGCGGACCCTGGACCCCGCTTTGCGCGGGGGCGGCCGGGTGCGCGAAGTGTCCGGCACCGAGCTCCAAACCCTGGAACCGGCCTTGGGCCAGCGTTTCGCCCAGGGGATTTATCTCGCGGGCGAAGGCCAGTTGGACAACCGCGGCCTGCTGGCGGCTTTGCTGGCCCAACTCGAAGCCAGCGAAGTGGCTTTGCATTGGCATACCGAAACCGCGCCGGACCAAGTCCGGGCCGATTGGATCCTCGATTGCCGGGGTTTGGGGGCCAAGCCGGAATGGCGGACCCTGCGCGGCGTGCGCGGCGAAGTCGTGCGGGTGCAATCGTCCGAGGTGGGCCTGACCCGCCCGGTGCGCTTGCTGCATCCGCGCTATCCGCTCTACATCGCGCCCAAGCCCGGTGGTATCTATGTCATCGGCGCGACCCAGATCGAGACCGAGGATACTTCCCCGGCCAGCGTGCGTTCCGCGCTGGAATTGCTGTCGGCCTTGTATGCGGTGCATCCCGCGTTCGGCGAGGCCCGCATCTTGGAATTGGCCGCGCACTGCCGCCCGGCCCTGCCCGATAATCTGCCGGAAATCCGCTGGGACGGCGGGCGCCTGATCCAGGTCAACGGCTTGTACCGCCATGGCTATCTGATCGCCCCGGCGGTCATGGAGGCCACCCTGGCCTTGCTGCGGCGGGTGGCGGAGCGGGGCGGCGCGGATCTGGAATCCTGGTGCGCCGCCCAGCCGTTCCCTTCGCTCTACCGGCGTTAATCGCGCAACGCGCTCCATTTCCCATGAGCATACGCATAACCATCAACCAAAAGCCCTATGATCTGCCCGAGGACGCCACCTTGGCGGAAGCCCTCGCCCGTTTCGGCGCGGCCCCGCCGTTCGCGGTGGCGGTCAATCTGCAATTCGTCCATCGCCATTTGTACGGCGAGACCCGGCTACATGCGGGCGACGCGGTCGAGGTCGTCCAGCCCGTCGCCGGGGGTTGAACCTTATCTGTGAGTGAAGCCATGAATTCCCCTACCGAAACCGCCGACGCGCTCATCCTCTACGGCCAGTCCTTCGCCGGGCGTTTGCTGCTGGGGACGGCGCGGTATCCTTCCCCCAAAATCCTGGAACAAGCGGTCCGGGCCGCCGCGCCCGCCCTGCTCACGGTGTCGCTGCGCCGCCAAGCCGCCGCCCACCACGAAACCGGCGGCCAGGCCTTCTGGCAATTGCTCGCCCGGCTGGGCGTGCCCATCCTGCCCAATACCGCCGGTTGCCATAGCCCGGAAGAGGTCTACGCCACCGCCATGATGGCGCGGGAAATCTTCGATACCGAATGGCTCAAGCTGGAATTGATCGGCGACGACTACACCTTGCAGCCCGATACCCTGGGGCTGGTGGCGGTGGCCGATAAGCTGCTGCGCGAAGGCTTCAAGGTGCTGCCGTATTGCACCGAGGATTTGGTGCTGTGCAAGCGCTTGGTCGAGGTCGGCTGCCAAGCCGTGATGCCTTGGGCCGCGCCCATCGGCACCGGCAAGGGTCCGGTCAATCCCTACGCCCTGCGGCTGCTGCGCGAGCGCATCGAAGTCCCCATGCTGATCGATGCCGGCCTGGGCCTGCCTTCCCATGCCTGCCAAGTGATGGAATGGGGCTACGACGGCGTGCTATTGAATACCGCCGTGGCCTTGGCGGGCGATCCGGTGGCCTTGGCCCAGGCGTTCGCCCAGGCGGTCGCGGCGGGGCGCTTGGCCTATCTTGGCGGGGCCATGGCGGAGCATGATTCGGCCCAGGCCAGCACGCCGGTCATCGGCACGCCGTTCTGGCATCAACATGCCTGAGGGGGAGGACAGGATGCGGCCCGCGACCCAGACCCCGGCGCAACACCACCAACATTGGATCGCCTGCCATGATTGCGACGCGCTCTATCCCGTGCCCAAGCTGGGCCTGGGCCAGAAAGCCCTGTGTGTCCGCTGCGGGGCGGTATTATTGCAACGTAAGCGCGATACCCTGGGCCGCAGCCTGGCGATGGCGTTCGCTTGCCTGGTGTTGTTCACGCTCGCCAATAGCTTTCCCTTGCTGGGCCTCAATATCGAGGGCCGGGTGGAATATGGCGCCGTCATTTCCGGGGTGTTCGAGTTGAAGCACCAGGGTTTCTCGGCGATGGCGGCCTTGGTGTTCGGGGTCAGCATCCTGGCGCCCGGCCTCAAGATCGCGGGTTGGCTCTATGTGCTGTTGCCGCTCAGGCTGAACCGCAGGCTGCCGGGCATGACCACGGTGTTCCGCTGGATCGCGCTGTTGGGGCCGTGGGCCATGGCCGAGGTCTATATGCTCGGCATCCTGGTCGCCGTGGTGAAGCTGGCCGATCTCGCCACCATCGAACCGGGCTTGTCGCTGTACTCCTTCGCCGCCATGATCGTCGCCATGGCCGCGACCGACGCCATGCTCGAACCCCATGAAATCTGGGAGCGTTTGGAGTCCTTGAAATGAATCCACCCCTCGTCAGCGCCCGCCGCGCCGGTTTCTGGAACTGCGACGCCTGCCATCTGCTGGTCCGCGCCCGGCCCCTGGCGCACGGCTGCCATGCCCGCTGTCCCCGTTGCGGGGCGGAATTGCGTTCGCGCAAGCCCAATAGCCTCAGCCGCACCTGGGCGCTGACGATTGCCGCCTATATCCTGTATATTCCGGCCAACCTGCTCCCGGTCATGACCGTGGTCATGTCGGGACACGGCGAGCCGGACACCATCTTGAGCGGCGTCAAGGAATTGCTCGAAAGCGGCATGTGGCCGCTGGCGCTGCTGGTGTTCTTCGCCAGCATCACCGTGCCGGTGTTGAAGCTGTTGACGCTGACCTATTTGCTGATTTCGGTCGGTCGCAAATCGCACACCCGGCCCCGCCAGCGCACCTTCCTCTACCGGCTGACCGAGAGCGTCGGGCGCTGGTCCATGATCGATATCTTCGTGATCTCGATCCTGGTGGCCTTGGTCAAGGTCGGTGCCCTGGCCACCATCGAGGCGGGCGCGGGTGCCGTCGCCTTCTCGGGGGTGGTGGTGATTACCATGTTCGCGGCCATGAGCTTCGATCCCCGTTTGATTTGGGACGCCCTGGAACAATCCGATGAGCCAAAACCATAACGAACCTTCCCCTCCCTCCGCCGATATCCCTCCCGAAGCCCTGGTCGAAGAATCCCGCAGCCTCCCCCTGGTGTGGTTGATCCCGCTGGTGGCGGGTTTGATCGGCTTGTGGCTGGCCTACAAGACCCTCAGCGAGCAGGGGCCGCTGATCTCCATCACCTTCAAGGAGGCCGTGGGCCTGGAGGCCGGCAAGACCAAGATCAAGTACAAGGATGTCGAGGTCGGCCTGCTCCAGACGGTGGAACTGAGCGGCGATTTGTCCAAGGTGGTGGCGACCGCCCGCATGAGCAAGACCGTGGCCTCGCACCTGGGCGCGGACAGCCGGTTCTGGGTGGTGAAGCCGCAATTGGGCCTGGGCGGGGTTTCCGGCCTCGATACCTTGATCGCGGGCAATTACATCGCGGTGGAATTCGGTTCCGGCAAGCCCGGCAAGGATTTCATCGGCCTGGAACACGCCCCCAAGATCAGCGCCGACACGCCGGGGCGCGTGTTCATCCTGGTGTCCTACGACGCCGGGGCCTTGAAGGAAGGGGCGCCGATCTATTTCCGCAATATCCAGGTGGGCCGGGTGGTGGAGACCCGCTTGGCCGATAACAAGCAAAGCGTCCGCACCGAGATTTTCATCGACGCTCCGTTCGATCAACTGGTCCACGACAAGACGCGCTTTTGGTTGACGGACGCCATCGACATGTCGATGGACGCCCAGGGCTTCAACCTCAAGGTGGGGTCGTTGTTGTCGATGCTGGTCGGGGGCATCGCCTTCGACACCCCGGACGTGGCCGATCCCGGCAGCCAAGAAAGCGTGGCGGGCACCGAATTCACCCTGCATCCCAATTTCACCGACGTGGGCGAGGGCGCCCACAGCCATAAGCAGACCTTCCTGTTGTATTTCGACGATTCCGTCCGCGGCTTGCGGCGCGGCGCGCCGGTCGAGGTGCGGGGGATGCGGGTCGGGACCGTGACCGATGTGCGTTTGGATTTGGATTTCCAGACCAAGAAATTCCGCATCCCGGTCACGGTCGAACTCGACCCGGAGGATTTCGCCAGCGGGGATGCGGTGAAGAAATACCTGGCCTCCTACCGCGACCAGATCGCCCAGGGCCGCCGCCCGGTCATCGAAGGCTTGGTGGCGCAGGGGATGCGGGCGCGGCTCAAGACCGGGAGCCTCCTGACCGGGCAGTTGTACGTGGATTTGGACCTCTATCCCGACGTACCGCCCAAGACCCTGGCCTATGGCGGTCCCTATCCCGAGATTCCCACTCTGCCGTCCTTGAGCGACGAATTGCAGAAGTCCGCCATGGATATCATGGCGAGCCTCAAGAAGATACCGTTCGAGAAGATCGGCAACGAACTCCTGGGCACCGTCCAGGGCACCAACCGGCTGGTCAACACCCCCGAGTTGCAGCAGACCATCCGCGACCTGGACGCGGCCATGAAGCAGGTCGAAACCTTGGCCAAGACGGCGGACACCCATGTCGCCGCCCTGGCCACCGGCATGGAGCAGAGCCTGGGTTCGGTCAAGAAGGCGCTGGGCCAGTTGGAGCCGGGCGCGCCGATGACCGTCAACCTCAACAAGGCGCTGGAGGAGCTGTCCTCCGCCGCCCGTTCCCTGCGTAATCTCAGCGATTACCTCGACCGCCACCCCGATGCCTTGTTGAAGGGCAAATCCGGAGCCACACCATGAGACGCAGCCTCCTTATCCTGGCCTACGCCGTTTTGTTGTCCGCCGCCGGTTGCGGCAGCACGCCGCCGACGCGGTTCTACACCCTCGCGCCCTTGGCGGCTTCCGGGGCCAAAACCGAGGCCGCCGGCCTGGGCTTGGCGCTGGGCCTGGGTCCGGTGGAACTGCCCAAATCGATGGACCGGCCCCAGATCGTCACCCGCAGCGGCGCCAACGAGCTGAAGCTGGCCGAGTTCGACCGCTGGGCCGAGCCGGTCCAGGATAACGTGGTGCAGGTCTTGGCCGAGAACCTCTCGCTCCTGCTGCCCGGCCAGAAGGTGGTGGTCTATCCCTGGAACCGTTCGCAGGAGATCGATTACCAGGTGGCGGTGCGGGTGGTCCGCTACGACCGGGCGGATTCGGGCGATGTGGTGTTGAAGGCGCGGTGGAGCGTATCGAGTCCCACCAACGACAACGAATTGCTGGCGCGGGAAGCCAGCTACACGGCGCACCCGGCGGGGCCGGATTACCGGGCCACGGTGGAGGCGATGAACCACGCTTTGAACGATCTCAGCCGGGATGTGGCGGCGGCGGTGAAGGGATTGCGCGGCGCTTCCTTGTGAGGAAGGACCGTCCAGGCCGGGGCATCGCCGTGCCGGACGTTCTTGGCGGGGGTGGATTTTAGGCGCGCAAGCTATGGCTGTGGCCTGAAAGCCGCTCCCGCATGATTTTGGGATATTCTAGGGGAGGGGGTTGCGCACGGCCCGGTGCCGTGTCATCAAGCGGGTTTTTTCCTGGTACAATAGAACGTTTAACAAAAACTCGCTAATAACAGCTGGGATTTACGGATTCTCCGCCCATGCCGGTCCGCATTATATTGGGTTCGGACGATGGGAAGGGTTTCCGCCACGGCGGCATCGGCTGATCGTCGAGGAATGCGGGAGGCCGTCCGCGCCGGGGGATTCCGCACTATAACAGGTATAGAGGCAACATCGGGCAATATCATGATAAGCAAGGAACCAGAATTAAAGCAAAGGCAGCATAGCTACACCCGCGAGGAATTGATCCAATGCGGACGGGGAGAAATGTTCGGTCCCGGCAACGCCGAACTGCCGCTTCCGCCCATGCTGATGTTCGACCGTATCACCCATATCAATTCCGAGGGCGGCCTTTACGAAAAGGGTTCGATCATCGCCGAGTTGGATGTGTGCCCCGACCTGTGGTTTTTCGACTGCCATTTCATGAACGATCCCGTCATGCCCGGTTGCCTCGGGCTTGATGCCATGTGGCAGATGATCGGTTTCTATCTCGGCTGGATGGGGGGTAAGGGCCGGGGCCGGGCCTTGGGTGTGGGCGAGGTCAAATTCCGCGGCCAGGTGTTGCCCACGAATCGGCTGGTCGTCTACCGGATCAATTTGAAGCGGGTCATCATGCGCAAATTGGTCATGGGGATCGCCGACGCCGAGTTGGAGTGCGATGGCAAGGTCATCTACGAAGCCTCCGATCTCAGGGTCGGCCTCTTCACCTCCACGGACGCCTTTTGACGAGGTTGCACGATATGAAGCGCGTAGTTGTAACGGGTATCGGGGTGGTTTCCAGCCTCGGGAACAATCGCTCGGAAGTGACCGACGCCCTGCGGCAGGGCCGGAGCGGTATCCGCTTCAGCGAGGAATACCGGGAAATGAAATTCCGCAGCCAGGTCCATGGCCCGATCAAGCTGGACCCGGACGAGTTGATCGACCGCAAAATCCGCAGGTTCATGGGCGATGGCGCGGCCTACAATTACCTCGCCATGCAGGAGGCCATCGGCGACGCCGGTTTGGAAGAATCCGAAGTCTCGAACCCACGCACCGGCCTGGTGATGGGCTCCGGCGGTCCTTCCACCTCCAATCTGCTGTTGGCTTGGGATAGCTACCGCGAGAAGGGCATCAAGAAGGTCGGCCCGTACATGGTGCCGCGCACCATGTCGAACACCAATTCCGCCTGCCTCGCCACGCCGTTCAAGATCAAGGGCGTGAATTACTCGATCAGTTCGGCCTGCGCCACCAGCGCCCATTGTGTCGGCAACGCCGCCGAATTGATCCAATTGGGCAAGCAGGATGTGGTTTTCGCCGGTGGTGGCGAAGAAGTGCATTGGACCATGACGGTGTTGTTCGATGCCATGAACGCTTTGTCGTCCAAGTACAACGACACGCCGGAAGTCGCTTCCCGCGCCTACGACGCCGACCGCGATGGTTTCGTGATCTCGGGCGGGGCCGGGGTGCTGGTGCTGGAGGAACTGGAACACGCCAAGGCGCGCGGGGCCAAAATCTACGGTGAATTGATCGGCTATGGCGCGACCTCCGATGGCTACGATATGGTCCAGCCTTCCGGCGAAGGCGCGGTGCGCTGCATGCGGCAGGCCATGGAACAGGTGGCCGGCCCGATTGATTACATCAACGCCCATGGCACCAGCACCCCCATCGGCGATATTCGCGAGTTGCAGGCCGTGAAGGAAGTGTTCGGGGCCGAAATCCCGCCGATCAGTTCCACCAAGTCCCTGTCCGGCCATGCGCTGGGCGCGGCGGGTGTCCACGAGGCGATTTATTCGCTGTTGATGATGGAGGGGCGTTTCATCTGCGCTTCGGCCAATATCGACAACCTCGACCCCGGCGCGGACGGCGTGCCCATCGTGCGGCAGCGGATCGACAATGCCCGCATCGATATCGCCATGTCCAACAGCTTCGGCTTCGGCGGCACCAACGCCAGCTTGGTGTTCCAACGCTATGGTGGATAGCGCGACCCTGGCGCTTGGCGAAAAGCAGCGCTACGAGTTCAACAAGCTGCAAAAACGCCTGCGCCGCCAGGTGGGCGAGGCGATCGCCGATTACCGGATGATCGAGGCGGGCGACAAGGTGATGGTCTGCTTGTCCGGGGGCAAGGATTCCTACACCTTGCTCGACATCCTGCTCAGCCTCCAGATGAGCGCCCCGGTGCGCTTCGAAATCGTCGCCGTCAACCTGGACCAGAAACAGCCCGGCTTTCCCGAGCATATCTTGCCCAAGTACCTGGAAAGCCGGGGCGTGCCCTTCGACATCATCGAGCAGGATACCTACAGCATCGTCAAGCGGGTGGTCCCCGAGGGCAAAACCACCTGCGGACTATGCTCCCGGCTCAGGCGCGGGGTGTTGTACCGCTACGCCGCCGAGAACGGCATCACCAAGATCGCCTTGGGCCACCATCGCGACGATATCCTGGAAACCTTCTTCCTCAACCTGTTCTACGGCGGGGCGCTCAAGGCCATGCCGCCCAAACTCCTCAGCGACGACCGGCGGCATGTGGTGATCCGCCCCTTGGCCTATTGCAAGGAGCGGGATATCGCGGCTTATGCCGAGGTCCGGGATTTCCCCTTGATCCCCTGCAACCTATGCGGCTCCCAGGAAAACCTCCAGCGCCAAGCCATGAAGGCCATGTTGGCCGAATGGGAAAAGCGCCATCCGGGGCGGGTGGAGACCATTTTCACGGCGCTGGGCAATGTGGCCCCCTCGCAATTGGCCGACCGCGCCTTGTTCGATTTCGCGGGTTTGGAGCGGCTACGCGGGACGGGGGCCGCCTCCGCCGGGGAGGTCGATACGGCGGCGGGTTTGGAGGTGTTGTTCTTATAATCCGCCGCCCACCATAGGCTTTCCGCCCAGGCCGGCGGGCCGTGGCGGGCGAAAAACAAAGGCCCCTCTTGCATTTTTAGGAAATCTTCTTTATAAAGTCGCCGTGCTATCGGCACTACCAACTATAAATCTTAGAGCTTTGTAATTGAGGAGGATCTTATGAAAAAGTTGCTTTGCGTTGTTAGCGTTCTCATGATGTCCCTGGTTGTTGTTGGCTGCGGTAACTCCCCGGACGGCGACAAGCAGAAGCTGGAAGCCCCGGTTTCCATGAACTAAGTTATCCGGTAATTCAAGCCTGAAGATTCCCGTCCTTGAAAACAGCTTTGTTCAAGCCAAGTAAAGCGGCGAAATCAAAATAACTTTTTCAGGCACCGAATCCTAGCCCAGATGATAATATCCTCTGGGCTTTTTTGTGCCCGGATTAATTGGCCTGCGGCGTTTTGTCGCGTGGTTTGCGTGGTTAAATTTGGCGGCGACGGAGCCTGTTGACTTGACAGGGGCCGAGCGTAAGGTAAGAATAGTCGCCGCAATAGCGTTCGTTGCTATTTCAAAAGACACCCAATAGAACAAATTTTAAGTTAAGAAGGTAGGTTAAGAATGGGAGCCATACTAGATCTGGTTGAAAAAATGAGATCCCCCGTCGGCATCGTGGTCACCATCGTGATCATCGCCGTTGGCGTGTTCTTTGTTCGTTGGGTTTTCAACGACGAAGAAAAAAAGTAAGTATTTCGATTCGCGGTGGGTATAGGCTTCTCTCGAAAACGCTTTTCACCGTGTTATGGAAAGCCTATATCCGCCGTAATCGGCCAGTGAAAAAAGTTATCCTCTCCCCTGCTTCCCGTCCATAATCTGCTTCCAAAACCCTGGTTCACCTGGAAATAAACAGGTTCCAGCGGTATTTCCCCCGCCTATATGCCAGCCTAGGACGCATTCCACGATGTCGTTCGGTTTTCCCTCCAGCCTCGGGGCGGGTCCGCCACAACATTTTAGGTTGCAAAAGCCATGCGGATTTTCGTCACGGGTGGCACCGGCCTGATCGGTCGGGCGCTGTGCAAGGCATTATCGGAAAGTGGGCACCACCTTACCGTCCTCAGCCGCGATCCCGCCGCCGCCAAGCTCAAATGCGGGCCGGGCGTGGAGATCGTGGATAGCCTGGAGGTCTGGACGCCCGCTTCCCGGTTCGATGCGGTCATCAACCTGGCGGGCGCACCCATCGCCGACCGGCGTTGGTCCGAAAGCCGCAAGCGGGCTTTGTGGGAGAGCCGGGTCGATTTGACCCGGCGGCTGGTGGAGGCCATGGGCCGGGCCGACCAGAAACCCGCCGTGTTGATCGGTGGCTCGGCCATAGGTGTCTATGGCGATCGCGGCGACGAAACGCTGGACGAGGCTTCGGACTGCCGGGGCGAAGGTTTCAGCGAGCGCCTGTGCGCGGCCTGGGAAGCGGAAACGCTGAACGCCGCGGCCTTGGGCATCCGGGTCTGTTTGCTGCGGACCGGCTTGGTGGTCGCGCCGCGCGGCGGATTCCTCGCCAGGATGTTGCCCTTGTTCAAACTCGGGCTGGGCGGGCGGATCGGCGATGGTAGGCAATGGATGTCCTGGGTCCATCTCGACGACCATATCGCCCTGACCCGCTTCCTCATCGATTCCCCGCACCTCGCCGGCGTTTTCAACGCCACCGCGCCCCGGCCCGTCACCAACGCCGAATTCACGGCCCGCCTCGCGGCGGCGTTGAAGCGGCCCGCCTTATTGCCGGTCCCGGCGGGGCCGCTCCGGTTGGGCCTGGGGGAAATGGCGGAATTGCTCCTGGGCGGCCAGCGGGTCCTGCCCGGGCGGGCGCGGGAAGCGGGATTCGAATTCCGCTTTGAAACCCTGGAATCGGCTTTGCGCGACGTGTTGGGATAATCCACCCGGCCTATCCTGGATTCTTTTGCCGAAACCGGCGCATAAACCACCGGGGGACGCGGGCCTGGGGTTTTCTCCCACCTTTAGCGCCGGGTATAGCGGTGTTTCACGCCCGCCGGGAAATACCCGGCATCCCCGAACGGCTTTAATTCCACCCTGGGCGTTTGCCGCTCCGCTGGGATGTAATTGGCGAACTCGCTGTTCAGCCTGAGCAATTGCGCCCGGATCGATTCGGCCAACCGCGCCGCTTTCCCCGCGTCGGCGGCGATGCCCGGCAATAATTCCACCGTCACCCTCAATTCGCTGTCGCCCGCCGGGGTTTCCCGCACTTCCAGCACGAACTTGCCCGTGGCGAAAGCCTGGATATCCGGTTGCTCCAGGCCCACGGCGATGTTTTCCGGGTAGATATTGGCCCCGTAATACGAGACCGTGAAATCGGCCCGGCCAAACACGTAGGCGAAGGGCAGGGCGCGGGTGGGCCGGGCCGGGTCCAGCCCGTAATCCTCCAGCTTCGCGCCATGGTCGGCCAGGAACGCCAGCAATTCGGCATGGCCGACGAGTCCGCCCTTGTCGGCGATGTGGTAGCGGAACAGCGGCACGCCGTTGTCGCCGGAAACCACCAGGGTGCCCTCGTGCAACTCGAAATAACGGCTGAGGGGATCGTATTGCACCAGGGTCGGCAGGCGCGATTCGCCGAACAATTCCCGCGCGGCCTGGGGATGTTGGGCCAGGAAGCGGCGGGCGGCGATGCTCAGGGGGGTTTCGTTGCCGAGGACGCCGCCGTCTGCGGTGCCGTAGAGCGAGGCTGAGTCGTAGCACACCGCGGTCGAGCCGGTCCTTTGTCCCACCAGGCTGCGCCATTCCTCGCTGAACACCTCGCCCGCGAACACCAGTTTGATGCGGTGGCGCGGCCAATCGATGCCCTCGGCCAGCCCGGCGTCGATCACATCCTTGACGAAGGGCGGATAGCCCAGCAACACCGTCTGCTCGAAATGCGGGGCGAGTTCGCGCACCACCCGGAAGATTTCTTCCTGCTTGTTGCCTGGGGTCGCCACCAGGAGCGGATAGCCCTTTTGCCCCAGATGCCAGAGGCAGGACGCGGTGTAGAGCCCGCCCACCCAATTGCCCAGCGCGAAGCAGACCACCGCCAGGGTGGGGCGTTCGTGCGCTTGGAAGCTGTCGCGGAACACTTGCTCGAAGCGCAGGGCGATGTCGAATTCGTGCCGGACCGAGCGCGGCCAGAAGGTGGGCTGGCCGGTGGAACCCGAGGACACCGCCACCCGGTCGCAATCCAACAGGCTCCCGCCCCGGCAGCGTTCCGGCAGGGGATGGGCGTGCATGTAGTTGGGTTTGTTGGTGAGCGGCAGGCGGGCGAAATCCTCGAAGGTGGCCACGCTTTCGGGCGCGAGGCCGTGCCCGGCCAGGAATCGGCGGTAGGCCGGGACTTCCGGCGCGGTGGCGCGGAACCAGTCGAGGAGGGTGGTTGGGCCGTCCAGGGCCGCGTGTTGGGCGAGGCGGTCGTCCAGGGAAGTGGAGAAGAAGGGATTGGGCATGGCGGCGTCCTGGGTATGGAATGACTGGGAAATTGTCCACCGCGCACCGGGTTTGCGGAAGGCTTTTTGACCGTGGGCCTGGATCGCTCGATTTGATCCTATGCCTCGGCGGGCAACACCGTCTCCGCCCCCGCCATCCAAGCCACCGCCACCCGCTGTCCGGCCTTGTAACCGCCGGTTTGATCTTCCCCGCCGAGGAAGCCGCTCGCCAGCACCCTCTTGCCGCCGTCCAGCTCGACCACCGTGTCCAGACCCATGCCTTTATAGGTCTGCGCGGTGATGGTGCCCCGCAAGCGGCCCGGCGCGGCGGCTTCCGGTTCCAGCCGCAGATGTTCCGGCCTGAGCAGCACATGGACCTTGTCGCCCACTGCCCAGGTCCGCCCGGAACCGAACACGCAGTCCAAGCCTTCGACCCGCGCCGCGATCCGGCCCGGCCCCGGCAACGCGGTGACGACCGCGTCCAGCCGGTTGCTCTCGCCGACGAACCCGGCCACGAACAGGCTGACGGGATGTTGGTAAATCTCGCGGGGCGTGCCGATCTGCTCGATCCTCCCGGCCCGCATCACCGCCACCCGGTCGGACATGGACAGGGCTTCCTCCTGGTCGTGGGTGACGAACAGGAAGGTCAGGCCCAGCCGGGTTTGCAGGGCTTTGAGTTCGCGCTGCATTTCCTTGCGCAAGCGGTAATCCAGGGCGCTGAGGGATTCGTCCAGCAACAGCACGCGGGGCCGGTTGACCAGGGCGCGGGCCAGGGCCACCCGCTGTTGCTGCCCGCCGGATAGCTGGTGCGGCTTGCGTCCGGCCAAATCCTCCAATTGGACACCGGCCAGGGCTTCCGCCACCCGCGGGGGGATGTCGGCGCGCGGCGTCTTGGCCATCCGCAGCCCGAACGCCACGTTGTCGAACACCGTCATATGCGGGAACAGGGCGTAGCTCTGGAATACGGTATTGACCGGGCGGCGGTGGGGCGGCAGGGCGTTGACGCAGCCGCCGTCGAGCCGCACTTCCCCGGCGTCGGGCGTCTCGAACCCGGCCAGCAACCGCAAGGCCGTGGTTTTGCCGCAGCCGGAAGGACCGAGCAGGGTCAGGAATTCGCCCTCGTTCACGGCGAGGTCCAGGCCGGGCAGGATGGTTTTGCCGTCGTAGCGTTTGACGACGGCTTGGAATTGGACGATGGGCGTTGGGTTCATCGGATCAGCGGGAAGTGGACGCGGCGCGGGCGGGCCGGGGGGGCGGCGCGTCGATGGCCGGGGCCAAGGCGGCGAAGCCGCAAGCGGCGAGGCAGGCCAGGACGCGCTCGCGGGCACCGGGCACGGCCAAGCGCCGACCCCTGGCGAAGTGCGCCAGCCATTCCTTGGTATCGGCCACGCAGGCCGCTTGGTATCGTGCGCTGTCCCAGTGCCGCCGGATGGGAATGCCGAGCCGTTCCAGGCCATCCAGCAACAAGGCTTCGTCCAGGACGGTGATGCCCCGGCTATCGGCGGCTTTGCCCGCCTCGTCCAGGCCATGGATCAGCTTGGCC
The DNA here is from genome assembly GCF_019670005.1 of Methylomagnum ishizawai. NCBI lineage: Bacteria > Pseudomonadati > Pseudomonadota > Gammaproteobacteria > Methylococcales > Methylococcaceae > Methylomagnum > Methylomagnum ishizawai. The sequence goes on from NZ_AP019783.1 coordinate 461,092, forward strand.
CCGAAATCCAGGTATTCGAGGCTCTGGGCGCGGGGTTGGACGAAGACCTCGGCGACCCTGGAACCTGGGCGGCGGCACAGTATGCTGACCCGGCCCAGCGTCCGCCCGAGGAGCTGGGTGCCATGCAAGGCCGAGCCTTCCGCGAAGATCACATGCTCGGCGATGGCGTAGCGCCTGAGTTGCTGGGCCAGGGCCACCTTTTCCGGTCGGAACACCGTCACGCCCGCCGCCACCAAGGCGGTTTCGAGGTAGCGCTCCCCGGCGAAACGGGCGCTTTGGCCCGCCCTGGAGACGTACAACCGGCCCCGCCGGACCGGACGGCCCAGGCGCTGGCGGGCGAGCGCATCCAGCAGGTCGAGATAATCCGGCGCGGGGCCGATCCGGCCCAGTTGCTCGGCCTGGGGGGCGACGCAGAGGCGGGGGGCCAGGGTCGGTTTGGCCAGGACCCGCGTCCGCTCCGGGGCGACGCCGAACCAAGCCAAGATGTCCCGGAAAAAACCGGGGGCCGTGGCCGGCGAGGTGATTTTGCGCAGCGGATTGGCCGCGAAGGCGAACACGGCTTCCGGCCATTCGGCCAGGGTCGGCAGGATGCGCAAGGAGAACTCGGATATCTGATGGCCGAAATGGGGGACGATGGGACCGGCCCAGGCGACCGGTTCGGCCAGGATATCCTCGATGGGCAGTTCGATGGGCGGATGGTCGCAGGGCTGGCCCTTGCGGCAATGCCGCGCCGTGGTCTGGCGCTCCCAATCCGGCCACACCGGCCCGCCCTCGTGCGGCGAGCCGCCGCCGAGCAGGCGGGTATAGGGCATGATCGGCACATCGTCGAAGTATTGCAGGCTCATGGCATCGGGGGCGTGGTCGTTGGCAGGCGCATCATAGCGGTTCGGCACCGGACCGGCATCATCGGTCCTGGGGCGGACGGCGCAGGCGTTCCGCCGCCCAGCGATACGCCAGGGCCGTCGCCAGGACCGCGCCGCACAGGATCGCGATCAAGCACAGCGCTTTTTGGAAGGCATAATCCACCACCGCCTGCGCTTCGGTGCGGGCCTTTGCGCCCAGGCGGTCGAAACCCGCCGCCAGCCGTTCGAACCGGGCCGGGTCGGTGCTGTGGCCGAAGGCGTCGAGCAAGCCGGTCAGGCGTGCCGCCGCCTGTTCGATCCGCGCCGCCGCCGCCGTGTAGTCGGCGATGCGGAAAGGTTCCGCATCGGGCCGGGGCGGGCCGGTATCGGCGGTCAGTTGGGCGGCCACCGCGCCGAAGGTGCGCAAGGCTTGATCGGTGCCGGCGGCCATCTGGGTTCCCGCCGTGAACGCCTGCCGGGTCTCGGCGGCCAGGGCGGTGAGGCCGCGTTGCTGGTCGGCCAGGGCGGCGAGGATTTGTGCCCGTTCGTGGCCGATCACATCGGGCAGGCGTTCCGTGGTTTGGCTGAAGCGGTCGGCGGCGGCGGCCAGTTGGGTCGAGGCGGCGATGGCTTCCCGCAGTTCCGGCAAGCCCGCCGTTTGCAGGGCCAGCAGTTCGGTTTGCTGGCGCACCAGGTTCGGTAGTCTCTGGGCCAGGAACAAGGCCCGTTCGGCGAACAGCCGGGTTTGGGCCAGTTCGCGGGTGGCGGGGTCGAGTCCCGACAGCGGGTCGATATCGAGCAGCTTGAACACGCTGGGGAAGCGCGATGCGTCGGTGGGGCGGCTGGCCTTGGCGATCATGCTGGAGAAGCCCAGGGCGCGTACCGTGCGGAAGGCTTCCGGCGTCGGGTTGTCGCGGTGCCAGGCGGCGATGGCTTTGCGGAGTTCGGCGATTTGCCCAGGGGCCAGGACGCCATCGGCGATTTGCCAGATTTGCTTTTCGCCTTCGCGGCAGGCGTTGAGCAGGGGCCGGGCCGATTCGCGGTATTCGCCGGGTATCCAATGATCTTCGACCGTCATCCGGGTCAGGGCGACCAGGGCGGCCATGTCCAACAGGTCGGCGAAGGCGTTCTGGCCGGTGGCGACGGCCTGGATGTTGTCGGTATATTGCAATTGCAGCGTGCGTAGTTCGATGGGATCGAGCTTCTGCCCGTTGCGCCGCAGCGACTCGCTGGCGCCCAGCATCGAGGCCAGGAAGTCGTCGGAGAAGCGCATCAATTGCTGTTGCAGTTCCACCGGGTCGGCGGTGTCGCCGTCCTTTTGCGGCAGGATGCGGGAGACGGCCCGCTCGGGCAGGGTCAGCGTGGTTTGGAGCAGGGTGCAGCCGGAGAGCGCCAGCAGGGCCAGCGCGGCGGCAACCGGGCGGGGGCCGCGCGGTCCAATAATCATGGGCGATGGGCCATGGCGTGTGGCCGGGTCCGCCACGGGATGGGAGGGCGATGCGAGTGGTCAAGCTGATCGGGATACTGGCCCTGGGATGGGCCCTGGGCGGAACCGCCTGGGCCCGCGGTGGCGGTGGAGGCCATGGCGGCGGGGGTCATTATGGCGGGGGACACTGGGGCGGTGGATATCGCGGTGGCGGCTATTGGGGCCATGGCTATTATGGCGGTCGTCCATTCCGTGGGTATTCCAGCTTCGGGTTTTACTTCGGGCCGGGCTGGGGCTGGCCGTACCCTGGGCCGTATTATTATCCCTATTACGCCTATCCCCCGGCGATAGTCGCGGTGCCCGCCGAGCCGCCGGTCTATATCGAGCGCGGCGCCGCCGGGAGCGCCGGTCCGCGGCCTTGGCATTATTGCCCGGACCCGCCGGGCTACGCGCCCTATGTCAAGGATTGCCCGGCGGGCTGGCAGGCCATCGCGCCCGCGCCCATGGGACAGGAGCCGGGTTATTGGTATCGCTGCGACGATCCACGCGGGCGTTATCCTTATGTCCGCGACTGTCCTTCCGGTTGGCGCAAGGCCATCCCGGAACCCGCCGCCACGAACCCCGCCCCCAATCCCAACCCGATGGAGCCTCCATGAACCCGCCGTCCCGCGCCCTGCCTTGGATCGTCCTCCCGCTGCTGGGAGCCTGCGCCACCACGCCCAGCGGGCCCAGCGTCCTGGTGCTGCCGGGCACCGGCAAGGGTTTCGAGCAATTCCGGGGCGATGATTATCAGTGCCGCCAGTTCGCCCTGTTCCAGACCGGCGGCAAGACCGCTTCCCAGGCCGCGCTGGCGAGTGGCGTCGGGGCGGCGGTGATAGGTACGGCGGTGGGGGCCGCCGCGGGCGCGGCCATCGGCGGCGGACAAGGGGCGGCGGTCGGTTCCGGCGTGGGTTTGGCGACCGGCACCCTGGCCGGGACCGGCACGGCCCAGGCCGCCGGGGAGGATGCCCAGGAGCGCTACGATATCGGCTATATCCAATGCATGTACGCCAAGGGGCACCGCGTGCCCGTGCCCGGCCATATCTTGTACGAGGACCGGCAAAGCACTTATCCGCCGCCGCCCGATACCGCCCCGGCGGCAGTCCAGCCGCCGCCCCCTTCCCCTTGATCCCCGCTTAAAATCCACCGGTTTCCATCGGCCTGGAGCCCAAAGCTCGCTTTGGAGGGCCGGGGAGATATCCAAAGGCTGTATTCATGCCCACCCTTCGCGGGTCATCCCGGTGGGTACGGAATACGCGCCCACCCTACCAATAATGTGAAAACATCCGCCATGACAACACCCGGAGGAATCCCGCCATGCGCCTGTTATTGGCCGAAGACGATCCCATGATCGGCAAGAGCGTCCAGATCGGACTCAAGAAAGAAGCCTACGCCGTGGACTGGGTGCGGGACGGCATCGCCGCCGAACTGGCCCTGGGCAACGATGTGTACGATTTGCTGCTGTTGGATTTGGGCCTGCCGCGCAAGAGCGGCCTGGAGGTGCTGGCGGGACTCCGGGCCAAGAAGAACACCCTCCCGGTCCTGATCCTCACCGCCCGCGACGCCGTGGCCGACCGGGTCAAGGGTTTGGACGGCGGGGCCGATGATTATCTGGTCAAGCCCTTCGACCTGGACGAACTCACCGCCCGCATCCGGGCCTTGCTGCGCCGCCGGGGCGGACGCGCCGAGCCGGTGATCGAGCATGGGGCTTTGCGGGTGAATCCGGTCAGCCATGAAGTGAGCCTGGACGGCCAGCCCATCGCGCTCTCGGCCCGCGAATTCGCCTTGCTCAGCGCCTTGCTGGAACGCCCTGGGGTGCCCTTGTCGCGGAAGCAATTGGAGGACCGCATCTACGGCTGGGGCGAGGAAATCGAGAGCAACGCCGTGGAGGTCTATATCCACGCCCTGCGCCGCAAGCTGGGGCCGGATTGGGTGCGGAACGTGCGCGGCGTGGGTTATTTGTTGCCGAACCAGCCATGAAATCGATCCGCCGCAAACTCATCGCCACCTTGCTGGGGGCGATCATCACCGCCTTGTTGCTGGGGGCTTCGGCGATTTATTTCACGGCCCGCGAGGAGGCGGGGGCTTTGTTCGATTACCACTTGCGCCAAATCGCCTTGTCGCTGCGCAATCCGGCCTTCGGCGCGGTATGGATGCCGCCGGTGGACGCCGACGAGGAGGACTTCGATTTCGTCATCCAGGTGTGGGACGCGACCGGGGTGCGCCTTTATTACTCGCAGCCGCATGTGGAATTGCCCGGTTTCATGGACGGGGGCTATGCCACGGTAGAGACCCGCGAGGGCGCTTGGCGGGTGTTCGCCATCCGTTCGCGCAGCCAGGTGATCCAGGTGGCCCAGCCGATGCGGGTGCGCGACCACATGGCTTTGGAGGCGGCGTTGCGGGTGTTGTTGCCCTTGCTGTTGTTGCTGCCGGTGCTGAGCGCGGCGATTTGGGTGTTGGTGAGCCGGGGTTTGGAGCCTTTGAACCGGCTGGCCCGCGCCGTCGCCACCCGCACGCCCAAGGCGTTGGACCCCTTGCCCGAGGCGCAAGCCCCGCAGGAGGCCCGGCCCTTGGTGCGTTCGCTCAACGATTTGCTGGTGCGGCTGGGCGATGCCTTGGCGGCGCAGCAAGCCTTCATCGCCGACGCCGCCCACGAACTGCGCACACCCATCGCCGCCTTGCAACTCCAGGCGCAATTGGTCGAGCGGGCCGAGACCGAGGAGGACCGCCGCGCCGCGCTGGACGATCTCAAGGCCGGGGTGGGGCGGGCGGTGCAGCAATTGCTGACCCTGGCCCGCCAAGACCCGGACCTCGCGGCCAAGCCGTTCGAGCCGGTGTTGCTGGGCGAACTGGCGCGGCAGGTGGTGGCGGAGCATCTGCCCTTGGCGGAGGCCAAGCATATCGATCTGGGCGTGGTCGCCACCGACGATGGCTTGAAGGTGCAGGGCGATCCCGCCGCCTTGCGGGTGTTGGTGGCGAACCTGGTCGAGAACGGCTTGCGCTATACCCCGGAGGGCGGGCGGGTGGATTTGTCGGTGTGGCGGGCGGAAGGTCGGCCCCTCCTGGAGGTGCGCGATACCGGACCCGGCATTGCCGAGGCGGACCGGGCGCGGGTGTTCGACCGTTTTTATCGGGGGGAGGCGACCCACGAGCCGGGCACCGGGCTGGGCTTGTCCATCGTCAAGACCATCGCCGACCGGCATGGGGCGCGGGTGGGGCTGGAGAACGGGGCGGGCGGGGGGCTGCGGGTGCGGGTGGTGTTCGCTGCCTGAGGCCGGGGTGTGGCTTCACGGCTTGCGGGTGGAAGCGCGGCGATTGTATCCCAGGCTGGCGACAGTGGCATCCGGTGGTTTGCGGGCGATAAAAAACCCGCCATCGGGGGGATGGCGGGTTTTGTGTTCTTGCGGTTATTGGCAAGCGGTGGAGCAAAGGGTAGTTGGATTGGGGCAGGGGTACTTTGGAGTAGTCCCTACATACTGGCAAGGTTTGAGATTGCCGCTGCTATCAGAGCAAGATTTGGTGCAAGCCGCCGCTGCCGCCGCTTCCTGATTGATCTTCAATTGTGTACCAGCAGCACGATCAAGGCTCTGCGGCAGTCCATCCGGGGTCGTGGCTTGCGGTTCCGCCGCTTGGGCGGAAAGGGTGGCTAGCGCCAGCGTGGCACCAAGTAGCGCGGAAACGAGGCCATGGCGTAAAGCGCGGCTCAACATGGGTGTTCTCCTGTCGTGGTGGGGGATCGGGGCGTGGGTGGCGCTTCCCCGGCGGAGGGTGGAAGCGCGGCGATTGTATCCCAGGTTGGCGACAGTGGCATCCGGTGGTTTGCGGGCGATAAAAAACCCGCCACGGTGGGCGGGTTTTATCGGAGGGCTGGGCTTAAAAGCAGGCACCCGAGCAAATGTTGTTCGGGCTGGTGCAGGTATACATTGGGATATTGTTTACATTTTTGCAGCTTTGATAGTTGCCGGATATATCGATGCAACGTTTGGTGCATGCGGCGGCAGTCTTGGCTGCCGATGTGTCGGTGGCTGTGCTGGTTGGTTCAGTGGTAGTTTGCGTGGTGGTGGATTCCGATGCGGGTGTAGTAGTTGCGGTTTCCTGGGCCGGGAGGTCGGCGGTGGCGAACATCAGGACCGATCCCAGCAGGGCTGGGATCAGGCCGAAAGGGAGGGTTCGGTTACGCATATTGTTGTTCTCCTAGGTCGTGTGGTTATCGTTGTGAGAGTGGCGGTTTCACCGCGACCCTGCTGTATTGATCGCCGACCTTGGCCCCGTCCGGTTCAGAGCGCCAGCGTGAAGCGGGCGAATACAGTGAACTCGGGCGGGAAAGGCAGGAACGCCGGGATGCCGCCGATCTGCGGTGGCCTGCGGTCCTGCAATCCTTCGTAGTGGTAGTTGCGGTCCAGGAGGTTCTGGAACTGGATTTCGGCCAAGCCCCAGCGGTTGGGTAAGCGATAGCCTAGCCCCAGGTCCAGGAATGGCACATCCTCGCTTTGCCAGCCCCCCGGCAGGTCCACATCCTGGTGGAAATACGTAGCCTTGAGGTTCGTATAGAGTCCCGAAGGATCGAAATACGAGATGGTCAAGGGCAGGGTTTGGGTGCGGGTATTTAATGCGGCTGAGCCGCTCGAATTGTCGAATTGTTCACGGAAATATTCAAGGCTGGTGTTCCAACGTGAATGTGGCGTCCACAAAAGATAGGCCCGGTATTGGGTCTCCCGCCAATGTGATTCGGTTAAGTCGCTCGGTAAGGCGAGTTCCCGCCGGGAGAATTCCACGCCGCCCAAGACATCGAGATTAAAGCGCTGATCCAGCCCTAGCCCCCAGCGGGTGGCGTCGGTGCCGTTCAAGTCATCAAAAAATTGATTGAAACCCGCAACTTGGGTGGGTTCCAGGGTTTGGCCGGTGAGCAGATTGCGTTTCATGGTGCGGAACGCCGCCATGCGTAGCACAGTGTCGGGCGAGATATTCCACAGCAGGCCGAATTTGGGATTGACCTGGGCAGTGGTCGGTGCCGATCCGTTATCAAGGGCATCGACGCTGAGTCCCAAGGTCCAGTTCATCTGTTGAGGATAGCGGATGTGGGTGTAGAGATAACCATTACCTTGAGAGGTGCTGTTCGCGCTACCGACCGGCCTTATTTTGAGCTGGGAGGTGGTGTCGAGCTGATAATAACCGCCGCCTAAAATGGCCTTCACGTTTTCATAGCGCTGAATATATTGCGCCTCGCCGGTATCGCCATGGTTATGAGTAAGCTGATCGAAGTTGCTGTTACTTAAGTACCCCTCGGTGGCCGACCGGTCCAGATGGATATAGGACGCCAGGAAATCGCCATGCTCGGAAGGATTGGCGTGCAGGCCAAAGCGGTAGGTATCGGTTTCGGAAGCCTGCTTGTAGTTGTCGATGACGAATTGCTGGAACGCATCCGGCGCGAAGCGCGAATCCAAATCCCCCCGGCCCACCTCCTGATGCCGATACTCCGCCTGCACATTCAGCCAAGGCGTCACCCGCCCCTGGACGAAGGCGTTGTAGAGGTTGGAATTGATATTGTTGTTGGGCCTAAAGCCTTGGGTCTGGTAATGGAACTGCCCCAGGCTATAGGAAAAATCGTCCCACAGCCCGGTATGCACCACCTCGTCGCTATAGGTGTCGTTGCTGCCCACCATCCCCGACGCCAACAGGCTGAAACGGTTGCGCTGGAACAGCGGGTTGAACTCCTGTAGCGAAAGGTCCGCCGGACCCAAACCCCCCAGCAGGAACACCGAGCTTTCCGCCAACAAAGGCTGCACCGGCGTGATATTGATCGGCTGCAACAACTGCGATTGCAGCAACTCGCTGACCCGCGCTATATCGCTGCGCGGCAGGGCGAAATAGGTGTCCGACAACAGCCGGTGCGAGGTGTAGTCGGTGGGGTCGTCCTCCAAGGCCTTCCAACCCTCGATCCAGGCGCGGGGCTGGAAGCCCAGTTGCCCGTAAATCCGCCCCAGGGCCGCGCCCCGCGCCGCCAAATCCTCGTCCAAGGCCAGCTTGGAACGGTACACCGCCCGGTTGCCGTTCAACTTCATCGACCGCTGCAAATCGTGCAGCGCCTCCACCGGACGGTTCACCGTCTGCTTCATGATGGCGTTGTAATACCAAGGCGTCGGATCGTTGGGGTCGAAGCGCTCGGCCAAATCGAATTGCTTCTCCGCCACCTTGCCGCGCTTCTGCTCGTAATACGCCTTGCCCAGATAGCTGCGGATCAAGGAATCGCCGGGATCGAGGCTGGCGGCGATTTCCATATCCGCCGTGCCCTCCGCCAAATCGCCCTCCCGGATCAGCGCCAAGCCCCGCCCCAGCCGCGCCATGGGATCGGCGGGATTCAAACGGGCGGCTTCCTCGAAGCTGGACTTCCCGGCGTCCAGGTCGCCCCGCCGCAATTCCGCGAAACCGCGCACCACCCAGGGCCGGGATTGCCCCCCGTCCAGGCGGGTGGCGAGTTCCGCTGCGGCCTGGGCTTCGGTCCAACGGTCCAGCGAAGCCAACAACGTGGCCCGGCGCGACTGGACCAAGGCGTTGTCGGGGCTGATCGCGGCGGCGCGTTCGGCGGCGGCCAGGGCGGCCTCCAGGTCGAACCCGGCTTGCAAGGCATAGGACCGCGCCAACCAGCCATAGGTGGATTGGGCGTCGGCGGCCAGGGCGGCATCGGCCAGCTTGAGCGCCTCGGCCTTGTGGTTGCGGGCCAGGGCGATGACCGAACGCAGCGCGGTGAAACTGGCCGGCACCGGCTTGCCCCTGGGCGCGGCCAGCAACGGCTCGGCCTCGTCCACCCGTCCCACGCTCAACAACACACCGGCCAGGGCGGCGGTGGTGTCGGGGTCGCGCTGGGCGGGCGGGATTTGCTGCAACCGCGCCAGGGCGTCGGCGACGCGGCCCTCGGCATAGCTCCGCGCCGCCCCGGCCAGGGCGGGCTGGCGGGCGTGCGCCAGGCTGGCGGCGTCCAGCAAGGGCGGGAAATACAAGGCCCATTGCACCGCATCCTCGGGATGGGCGGTCAGGCTGGCCTGGGGCGCTTGCCCGGCGTGGGCGATGGCGCTCTGGCCGTCGGTCACTGTCACCTTGCCCTGCGGGTTGGAGGCTTCCACCTCGCCCTCGATCACCATCACCTCGCCCCGGTCCGGTTCGGCGCTGACCAGGAACTCGGTGCCCTTGATGGTGGCGTTGATGAAATGGCTATGGATATCCAACGACCGCGGCGTGCGGCTGCGGGCGAACAGCGTGCCCGCGATCAATTCCACCCAGGACGGTTTCTCGGCCTCGACCGTGCGGAAAACCAAGGTGCTGCGCTGGTCCAGGGTCATGTAGGTCTGGTTGGCGAGTTGCAGGGAGGCGCGGCTCTGGGTCTGGGTGCGGATTTTGTCGCCGGCACAGAAGCGCTGGTCCACCACCACCGGCTGCCAGTGTCCGGTATCGGTATGGACCTCGACCTGGCCCTCGGCGGAAGCCAGCCGCGCCGCCCAGTCCGAACAGGTCTGGGCCTCCGCCGTGGCCGTGCAGGCCAGGGCCAAAACCAAGCAGGACAGTACGGCCCGGTGCGATGCCGGGCCATCGGTCGTGGCCGGGCGACGCCGCCGGGCCGGGGAGTGGATACGGGCCATGTTGGGATTCCTGCTTATTTTTTATGGTTGAACAGTTCCGCCGGTGGAGGCTTCTCGACCGCGATGCCAGGAGTATCGCTTCCTTGGGGCGGTTCCGCCAGATAGCTTTGGCAAGTCTTGTAATAAAAGCGGGTCGGTCCATCGTCGGGAAAGTGCAGGTTCAACAGGGTGAACGCCGCATGGGCCTCCTGCCAGCGGTCTTCGTTAAACAGGGCCAGCGCATCGGCGAAACGCTGGCGCAATTCGGGACAGGGTCCGGCCTCGGGGTCGGTGATCAATTCCGCCACCGAGATCGGCTTGGATTTCCCCGGCAACAGGAACGCGCCCAGGGGGCGGACGCCCGCGTCCGGCAAATCCTCCAGGGTTCGCTCCGACACCAGGCTGTGGGTGCCCAGCAGCTTGTTGAGCCCTTCCAAGCGGGCGGCGGTGTTCACCGTGTCGCCGACGGCGCGGATCTCGCCGCGCTCGGCGGTGCCGACATAGCCGATGCGCAGTTCGCCGTAATGGATGCCGAGGCGGACCGGGAACACCAGTTCGTGGGTTTTCTCGAAGCGGCGCACGGCGAGGCGGATTGCGCTGGCGGCGGCCAGGGCGTTGGCGCGGGCTTCCTGGGCGCCGGGGTCGTCGTCGCGGGCGATCCAGATCGCCAGCATGGCATCGCCCACCACGTCCGACACCCAGCCGCCATGGCGGGTGACCGGCTCGAACAGGGCGGCGTAATAGGCGTTCATCAGCCGGGCCAGGGCCATGGGTTCCAAGGTCTCGGCCAAGGCGGTGTAGCGCCCGGCGTCGGTGGCGAGGCAGATGCCCTGGGCCATGCGGCCATAGTTGGGCAGGGTCGCGCTATCCTCGTGTCGGCTCAGTTGGCTGAACACATCCACCGGGATGAAGCGGTGGATCACCGATTGCATGGCGCGTTCGCGCTCGGCCCGGCGCACATAGTTGAGCCAGCCCCAGGTCAACAGCGCGATGGGCAATTGCAACCCCAGCGGCGCGACCAACGGCAGCCAATCCCCCCGCAGCCCGAACAGGGCGCAGGCGGCGGCGAGATAAAGCCCGCCCAGGCCCAGGATCAGGGCGAATCCCCGCGCCGCGCTCCGCCGCATCGCGCACAAACCCAAGACCCCGCCCCAGAACAACAGCCACAAGCCCTCGCCGACCGGGGAGAAGGCCGGGCGCACCCATTTGTCCTCCAACAGGTTCGCCAGCGCGGTCGCCGCCAGTTCCACCGAGCTGATGGCCGAGAACGGCGTGTAGAACAGCCCCTCGGTGGATTCCGGCTGGAAATCCTCCAGATAGCCCACCAGGACGATCTTGCCCGCCAGCGCGGCCAGGGTGGATTCCGGCGGGTCGCCCACCCAATCCTGGTAGGACAGGATGGGGAAGCTATGCGAGGGGCCGTAATGGTTGAAATAGCGCACCTCCCCGCCCGCCAGCACCCCGGCCCAAGACCGCAGCAAGCGCCGGGTGGCGGCGGGGAAGCGGCTGTTCAACAGGGCTTGTTCCAGGCTGGCTTCGAGTCCGGGGCGGGCGCGGAGTTGTTCGATCAGCAGGCGGAGGGTGGGTTCGAACTCCTTGGGGCGGGTCTGGCAGGGCGGGGATTGGGCGGCGATCCGGGCCAATTCGGGATCGGCGGACCCGAGCCAAGCGCCCAGCTCGGCGCAATGGGTGCGTTGGATATAGGCCAGCATCAACAGCGTGGGCAGGGTGGCCCGCCGTTCCTCGTCGCCGAAGAAGGTGAGGAAGGCGCTGGACGCGCTGAGGGTGTCGCGGGGCAGCAGGAAGGGCGCGGTGGCGAGCGCCGCGTCGGCCAGTTCGGGGGTGGGTTCCACCAGCGATTCGACATAAAGCCCCGAGCGCAATTGGCGCGGCTTGACATAATCGGTCAGCACCGTCCGGCCCAGGCCGCGCATGGCTTCGGCCATGGCCCGGTCGGCCCCCGGATCGGCGGAGGCGTTGGCGAAGAAGATATTGAAAGCCAGCAATTCGGCCTGGCCGCGCTGGGCGTTGCGGAGGATATTGGCGTGCAGGTGGCGCGGCCAATTATGGGGGTCGTCGGGGGCTTGCAGGCGCTGGGCGGATTCGTGGTCGATGCCGAGGATGGCGACCTCGCCCGGCGGGCTGGCGGGACCGCGCAGCGCGTACAGGAGTCCGAGCCCGATGCCTTCTTCCAGCGGTCCCCGCAACGGCGACAGGCTGAATAGCGCCCCGCCCAGGGCGGTCAGCAAGGGGAGCCAGCCCAATTGGAATTGCGGCCGGGTCCGCCGCTTGCGCCCGGTCATGGCGGCATGGCCCCCGCGGGCGGTGGACGCCGTCCTGGCGGCGTATGCGTGGATGGCACGGTGGTCTCAGCCTCTGACGAAACGATGGGGGAGATGGGCGCGGTTGTATCCGTATGTAGCCTGGGCCGGGCGCTGGCCGGAGTTACGCCGCGGGTTTACTTATTGATTTTATTGGATTCCGGGGGGAATTGGCTGTTGCAGGCGGCAGGGTAGTATAGTTTCCCGCCAGGGTAAACCGATAGTGGCGGTACGATGTATCGATCTGTATCTTCATCGCCATGGAGGCCGCGGCCGGGGGGGCCGGGGGGGGCGGGCCGCCTTGGCATGGTGATTCCTCCGCCTTGCCAAATCGCCCCCCATGTTTTAGCTTAGCCGACACCCGTAAGGCTAGGGGTGCTCCGCCGTGTACCGGGCGGGGCTGAGACACACCCTTCGAACCTGAACCGGCTAATACCGGCGTAGGGAAGCCAGTCACAGGGCCGGGGTTGCCAGTCCCCGCCAGCCCGTCCCCGACCGCTTCTCCTGCGTCCCCCGTCCCTCGATCCAGGAGAATGCCCGCGATGAACGCTCTCGCACACGAACTTCCGCATCTGGCCGTCGCCGCCAAGCGCGCCTCCATCCAGCCCTTCGCCGCTTCGGAAAAGGTCTACGTCCAGGGCAGCCGCCCGGATATCCGCGTGCCCATGCGCAAGATCACCCAGTCCGACACGCCCACCGGCTTCGGCGCGGAACAGAACCCGCCGTTGCACGTCTACGACACTTCCGGTCCCTACACCGACCCGGAGGTCCAAATCGACCTGAGGCAGGGACTCCCGGCGCTGCGGGCGGGTTGGATCGCCGAGCGTGGCGATACCGAGGCATTGTCCGGGCCGAGTTCCGCCTATGGCCGCCAGCGCCAGTCGGATCAAGCGCTGGCCGGACTCCGCTTCGAGCATATCCAGCCGCCGCGCCGGGCTAGGCCGGGGGCCAATGTGACCCAGATGCACTATGCCCGCCGGGGCATCGTCACCCCGGAAATGGAATTCATCGCCATCCGCGAGAACCAGAAGCTGGAAGCCCTGGCCGAGATGTACCGGTTCCAGCATCCCGGCGAAGCCTTCGGCGCGGCCATCCCCAAGATCATCACGCCGGAATTCGTGCGCGACGAGGTGGCGCGGGGCCGGGCCATCATCCCGGCCAATATCAACCACCCGGAATCCGAGCCGATGATCATTGGCCGCAACTTCCTGGTGAAGATCAATTGCAACCTGGGCAATTCCGCCGTGACTTCCTCCATCGAGGAAGAAGTGGAAAAAATGCTGTGGTCGATCCGCTGGGGCGGCGATACCGTGATGGACCTCTCCACCGGCAAGAACATCCACGAAACCCGCGAGTGGATCATCCGCAATTCCCCGGTACCCATCGGCACGGTGCCGATCTACCAAGCCCTGGAAAAGGTCAATGGCAAGGCCGAGGAACTGACCTGGGAAATCTTCCGCGATACCTTGATCGAGCAGGCCGAGCAGGGCGTCGATTACTTCACCATCCACGCCGGAATCCGCCTGCCGTTCATCCCGCTGACCGCCAAGCGCGTCACCGGCATCGTCAGCCGGGGCGGTTCCATCATGGCGAAATGGTGCCTGGCCCATCATAAGGAGAGCTTCCTCTACACCCATTTCGAGGACATCTGCGAAATCATGAAGGCTTACGATGTGAGCTTCAGCCTGGGCGATGGCCTGCGTCCCGGCTCCATCGCCGACGCCAACGACGAGGCCCAGTTCGCCGAACTCAAGACCCTGGGCGAACTCACCGAAATCGCCTGGAAGCACGATGTCCAGGTCATGATCGAAGGACCGGGCCATGTGCCGATGCACATGATCAAGGAGAACATGGACAAGCAACTGGAACTGTGCCACGAAGCGCCGTTCTACACCCTCGGGCCGCTGACCACGGATATCGCGCCCGGCTACGACCACATCACCTCCGCCATCGGCGCGGCCATGATCGGCTGGTTCGGCACCGCCATGCTGTGCTACGTGACGCCCAAGGAACATCTGGGCCTCCCCAACAAGCAGGATGTGCGCGATGGCATCGTCGCCTACAAGATCGCCGCCCACGCCGCCGACCTGGGCAAGGGCCATCCGGGGGCGCAGTCCCGCGACAACGCGCTGTCGAAAGCCCGCTTCGAGTTCCGCTGGGCCGACCAGTTCAACCTGAGCCTCGATCCCGAGAAGGCGGTCGAATTCCACGACGAGACCCTGCCGCAGGAGGGCGCGAAGCTGGCGCATTTCTGCTCGATGTGCGGCCCGCATTTCTGCTCGATGAAGATCACCCAGGATGTGCGTGAATACGCCAAGACCCATGGCGTGGACGAGGCGCAGGCTTTGGCGGCGGGCATGGAGGAGAAGGCCGGGGAGTTCGTGAAGGCGGGGGCGGAGATTTATCGGAAGGCTTGATTAAAAAGCGGGGGATGCTATGACGGTGGGGGAAAATTTCGCCGATGCCGCATTACTGAAGACGGAAAGCAGAGTAGAAAATGCCGATCAATTTTATGGCTTATCTGCTGAATGCGCCGTTAAGTCGGCATTGGTTCTTCTACCGGCATTCTCCGCGGATTCAAGGCTTGATGAGTCCTATAGGAAGCATGTCAATGTGCTTTGGAACCACATCAACCTGCAAAGCTTGCAAAGGGCTTATCCAAGTTTGGTGGATTTGCTTGATAAGAATAATCCTTTCGAGGATTGGTCTGTGGATCAGAGGTATTGTGCGGATGGTTATCTTTCCGCACAAACCATGGAAAATCATCGGAATGCCGCCCGGCGTTTATTGGGTGCCGTGGGGTTAAGTGGGGTCCGCAAATGATAGCGCCAAAGTTCGATTCGATTCTTCTAGACACGTTGCGTATCTTAGGGCAACAGTTTGGTGATTCACCACCAGAAACCACATTGATTAGGGATGCTTTGGGTAAGCTGGTTGTGACGATTCCCGATAATGCCATGAGTGATTCTGCCGAATGGGACGCCTTGGCGGACGAATTGCATCGGGCTTTGGGGATTTATAGTCCCGGAAGCAAACGTATTTTGCTTAGGCATAGCGATTTGGTAGTGCCAGAGGATATTTTGGATTCCCCGGATCGCGTCCGCTTTCCCGATGCTTCCAAAACATGGCTGATAGATCGTTTGCAGACCAATCAAGATTGGTTGCGCAAACCCCTCGTTGAACAGCCACCCTTGCCCGCGGCGGTGGCTTTCAGTATTAAAGGCGGTGTGGGCAGGACAACGGCGTTCGCATTATGGGCTTGGTATTTGGCCAAGCAAAGTAAAAACGTCGTTCTGGTGGATTTGGAAGCGCCCGGAGTCGCCGGGGTATTGCTGGACGAGGACCATATGCCGGATTACGGCTTGGTCGATTGGCTGGTGGAATGCTTGGTCGGCCAGCCCAATGAAGCCTTGCTCAGGGAATGCATGGTGGATTGTGCTTTAAGCAATGATGAGCCGGGACGGATACGTGTCTTACCGGCTTTCGGTAGAAAAACCCAGGATTATGTGAATAAATTGGGCCGGATTTATATGCCCACCTTCCGGGCGGAAACCGGGGAGTTTTCAGGATTGGCCGAGCGGCTGCTGATCCTGTTGCAGCAATTGGCTGGTTTATTCGATAAGCCCGACGCGGTGTTATTGGATGCCCGTGCGGGCTTGCATGATATTGGGTCCGCCGCTGTGACCCGGCTAGGCGCTAAAGTATTTTTGTTTGCGCGGGATGAGTATCAGAGTTGGCAAGCATATAAAAAGCTATTCCAGCATTTAAGGATGGCGCAAAGTGTCGAATGGGGGATGCCTGAAAATGACTTGCGCTGGCGTTTAAGCATGGTGGCCGCGCAAACCGAATCGACCGATGCCGCGAGGCTGCGGTTTGTCGAGCGCTCCTATGAAACTTGGCAGGAGTTTTATGATACAGACGAAATAGAGGAAGAGGAGAAGAAAAAACTTGGACGCGAGCCACAGCTTTTTAACCCGGAAGATACTGGCCCGCATCAACCCGCGTTTATCGGATTCGATCCAAGAGTCAGGTCTTTCGATTTGATTGATTCCCAAGCACGGCCTTCCTGGCAGGCGGTGGAGCAGGCTTTTGGTAAATTTTTTCCAAATGCCACCACGCGATTATTGCAAAACAATTTGGCGCAGGAAACCATTTGAATATGATACGTTCCTTGCTTCAGTTTGATGCCAATACCTTCCGTCAAGCGCTTATAAATTTACCGCCGACACAGGCTAAAGAAACCCTTGATGCGCCTCAATTGTCTGAAATTTATGTGCCACCAAAACATGGCAAAGCGTTGTCACCGGAATATAATATTGTTGTGGGGATGCGCGGTGCCGGAAAGAGCTTTTGGACTGCGGTATTGAATGACGAAAAAACTCATAGATTTGTTGCTGATGCCGCTAGAGTTCAAGGTCTTGCAAATATCGTGGTGCGCGTGGGCTTTGGTTTGGACCCGAGCGACAAGGATTTTCCTAATCGTGCCAGCATAGAGTCATTGTTGAGTCGCAATTATAGACCCGATGCGATATGGCAAGCGGTTTTGCTTAGGCATGCGCTTATTTATTTGAATAGGGATTTACCTTTCAATACAGGGTGGGAGGCTGCGGTCAGTTGGGTTGAAACTCATTCCGGCGAGGTCGATAAATACTTGGCGGAATGTGACCAGGCACTTCAAGAACAGGGTAAAGTGCTGTTGTTGTTTGATTCTTTGGATCGCCTCGCCGATGACTGGAAGAAAATTCGTGGCATATTATCCGCCGCTCTGAAACTTTGTCTTGAATGCCGCTCTCGCCGGGCTATCCGCTTTAAATTTTTTCTGCGCCCGGATATGGTTGAGGAGAATGATGATATATGGAGCTTTGCCGATAGCTCTAAACTTCTACATGCAAAACCAGAGCTTGAATGGCGCCCTAATGACTTGTATGGCGTAATTTTTTTGCATTTAGCTAATTCGGTTATTGTGGGCGAGGAGTTCCGTAATATTCTTAGTCAAAAAACCAGCGTGCAATGGCAAATTATGGATGGTGCTTATTTATTTCCTAGGAATATAGACGAAGAATTGATAAGGGGTATAGTTGAGGCAATTACCGGGCCTTGGATGGGTGCCAGCGCTAAAAAGGGCTATACCTATACTTGGATTCCTGTGCATTTGTCAGATGCCAAACGGCGCTTAAGTCCTAGAAGTATTTTGCTAGCCTTCAAGGAAGCCGCTGAATGGACCGATGCAAACCGGCCAAACCATAATTTGGCGTTGCATTACGAAGGAGTACAGCAAGGTGTAGTAAAAGCCTCGGAAATCAGGGTTCGTGAACTCAAAGAAGATTATCCTTGGGTCGAGCCATTGCTTCGGGCTTTAAAGGGTTCGGCAGTTCCATTGACTTTTGATGAATTGCGGGAAAAGTGGACGGAAGCTTGTGTCCAAGAATCATTGGATGCTGCCAGCACTAACCAAAGGCTGCCTCCCCGCCGTTATAGCAATGATCCTAGTCCCGGTCGCAAACTCGATTCTTTGGTTGACGATCTCGTTGAACTCGCCGTCCTCTACCGCACCGAGGACAAGCGTTACAACATGCCCGACATTTTCCGCGTTGGCTTCGGTATCAAGCGCAAAGGCGGCGTCAGGCCACCGCGGTGATTTCCCGCGCGCCTCCCGTCGTGCCTAAGTGTCCCGGACCACGGATCGTGCTATGTTCGGGCCTTTACCGGATTCATGGTCAACAGGAGGTTCCCCATGGACGACACCCGCACAATCCCTTCGCAACCGGCCTTGATCGCCCCCGTCCACCGGGAGATCGAGGCTTATCTCGCCGACCTCGCCCAATCCACCGACACTCCGACCCTGATCGGGATGGAAAGCCTCGCCATCCGCCAGAGCTTCCCCATCGTGGGACGCTTGTGCGGGGTGTTCCTCAAGACCCTCGCGCTCGGCATCGCCGCCCGCCGGGTGTTCGAGTTCGGTAGCGGCTTCGGCTACTCGGCCCATTGGTTCGCCGTGGCGGTGGGACCGGAAGGCCGGGTGGTCTGTGCCGACAGCGATCCCGCCAATCTGCCGCTGGCCGAGCATTTCCTCAAGGAAGCGGGGCTGTGGGATCGGGTGGAATTCCGTATCGGGCAGGCCCAGGGCGTGTTCTGCTCGGTCGGGGGGGGAATTCGATATCTGCTACAACGACGCCGACAAGTGCGATTATCCCGATATCTGGCGCATGGCCCGCGAGCGGGTGCGGCCCGGTGGCTTCTATATCGCCGACAACGTGCTATGGCATGGCCGGGTGGCGCGGGAATGCCTGCCCGATGCGGTGCCCGGCTGGACCGAGGCCATCCGCGAGCATAACCGCTTGATCTTCACCGATTCCGGTTTCGACGCCTTCGTCAATCCCACCCGCGACGGCATGGTGGTGGCCCGCCGCAAAACCGGGTGATCCGCCCGGCGGGGCTATACTCGGAGGGACCGCCCGCCGGTTCGCGGGCGGGTTTGAACCAGTCCGGCCAGCCATCCGCGCCAGGGCGCGAGGGGTGCCAAAATGCTACAACCAAGACCACCGGGGCAGCGGTCCGCGCCGTATGGCGGCGATAGGGGCGATAGGGATGGCGAACGCACCGATTATCTCAAGGACCGCGAAGCCGATTTCCTGCTGATCGAATTCGGTAAACTCCAGGATGAAATCCTCAGCGCCACCCAGGAAAAATGGCGCTTGGAGCATACCGTCATCTTGCTCAATATCCTGCTGCTGGCCTTCGGCTATATCGCGCCGGCCCAGGTCGATCCGCATTATTTCGCCCTGCCGTTCGCCATCACCTTATTGGGCGGGATGCGGACCTTGATGCTATGGCTGCACTTGAAGCGGGCCGGAAATTATCTGACCAAGGTCGAGGAGGTGTTCGGCGTCCACCCCAAGCTGGGCTGGGAACTGCGCCTGGAAAAGCTCGACGAATCCCGGCCCTATACCCTGAGTTTGGTGGGGATGACCGTGGTGTTCTGGATGGGGCTGTTGGCGCTGACCTTGATCCTGGCGGTCGGCTACCACCTGGGGTATTGGCAGCCGGGCGCATGATCGGTGCTTGGCCGTGTGGCGCTCCGGCTTTTATGGGGTGCCGGGGGCGTCAGCGGACTTCGAGGCGCAGGGGCAGCGTGGACTCGCTGTCCTGGGACTCCATTTGCGCCAGCCGCTTGGCGTGGTGGGCGCAATAGGCCACCGAGCCGCCGGCGGTGGCGAGCAGCATCAGGGTCAAGCCGATTTCGACAGGGGTCATGGGTTTCTCCTTGGATCGCACTGGTGGAAGGCGGCGCATTGTGGCGGAACCTGGGGCATCCATAAAATCGTTTGTTCTTATGCTAATCATTGAGCATGGCTATGTTCCCTGGGCTAGAATGGCCCGGCGGTCCCTTCCACCTCCCGATGGCCTCCCATGAACCTCCGCGACCTGAAATATCTGGTGGCGGTCGCCGACCTGAACCATTTCAGCCTGGCGGCCGAGCGTTGCTGCGTCAGCCAGCCGACCCTCAGCACCCAGCTCAAGAAATTGGAGGACGAACTCGGGGTGGCGTTGTTCGAGCGCAACAACCGTTCGGTGCGCCCCACCGAGGCGGGCGGGCGCATCATCGCCGTGGCCCGGCGGGTCTTGGCCGAGGTCGAATCGATGGAGGAGATCGCCGCCGCGACCCGCGACCCCTACGCCGGGATGTTCCGGCTGGGCGGATTCCCCACCCTGGCCAGCTATGTGTTCCCGGCGGCGGTGCCCGCCATCGCCCAAACCCTGCCCAAGTTGAAACTACTGTTGATCGAGGAAAAGACCGACGTTTTGGTCGAGCAATTGCGGACCGGGCGTTGCGACGCGGCGCTGTTGGCCTTGCCGGTGAACGATCCGGCCCTGGTGTCCATGCGCCTGTTCGACGATCCCTTTTTATTGGCGGTGCCGCCGGAGCATCCGCTGGCGGCGCGGGAGCGGGTCGATTTGCGGGACTTGGCCGATTTGCGGTTGCTGCTGTTGGACGAGGGCCATTGCCTGCGCGACCAGGCTTTGAACCTGTGCTATCGCCATGGCGGCCACGAGGAGGTGGATTTCCGCGCCACCAGCTTGGAAACCCTGCGGATGATGGTGCGGGCCGGGACCGGCATCACCTTGATGCCGTGGACGGCGGCGCGGGAGGACCATACCGGCATCCGCTACCTGCCGTTCGCCGAGCCGCAACCGCGGCGGTTGATCGGCTTGGTCTGGCGCAAGACCACGGCCCGCGGTCCCTTGATCGGCAAGCTCATCGAGCTATTGCGGGAAGTTTCCCGCGCGTGGGCCGCGCCGGGCTAGGGGCGGGCGGGTCCGGATTCAGGGCGCTGCGCTCCGCTCCGTAGATAGTGTATAAAATAGCGGTTGCGGTTCGCGGCGGTCGCGGTTCCCCCGCGGGGGACGGATTTCTTTAAACCTAAGAACATAAAGGTATGATTCATGGCGAATATCATTGGTCAAGTGCTAGGCTCGATTCGTGGCTTGTTTGGCGGCTCCCCCGGTGTGCCGCCCGCCCCGGCCCCGGTGGCGGCTGAGGCCCAGCCCGAAGCCGCCCAGCTTACCGGCGTCGCGAAATATCTGGCCCAGTTGGCCGCGGAGGAAGCGGCGGCCCAGGGGCCGGTGGTCGTGGAGTTCGATACCGGCGTCGGCAGGTATGTGGCGGCCCTGGCCGAAAACCCCGCCCCGGCGCAGGGCACCGGGGTGCAACGGTATTTGGCGAATCTGGCCGCCGAAACGGCGGTTTCCGGCGAGACCGAGGCGGACCGCGCCGCCGCCGCCGCCTACCGGGCCAGGGCGGGCGGCAAAACCGGGGTCGCGAATTACCTGGGCGGCCTGGGCTTGCCGGAGGTGCCGGTGGTCGTCAAAAAGACCCGCGTGGAGCAATATCTGGCCAATTTGGCCGCGTCCAGCGCTCCGGTTCCCGCGGCGGCGGAAGCCACCCCGGCCGAGGCAGCGGTCCCCGCCGAAGCACCGGAGGCGGTGGCGGAACCCGAAGCGGCGGTCGCCGCCGAAGCGCCCGCCGCCAGCGGCTTGGTCGATCTTTCCACCGGGGCCAAGCAATGCCAAGCCAGCACGCTGAAAGGCACCCAATGCCGTAACACCAGCGGTCTGGAGCGGATACAGCGCACCATCGAGGGCAAGGCCTATCAGTTCCTCGCCTGCGCCCACCATGTCGGCGAATCCTTCAAGCCCTACGGCGGCGTGCTGGGCGGCTAAGCCGCTGGGCGGGACGGCAGCCCGTCCGCGCCGTTTCCCATCCGGGGGTGGCGCGGGGTGCCCGTCCCGCACAGGCTCCGGCCCGACGCGCCCCTCCCCATGCCCGCTTATTGGACCCCCGCTTTCCTCGCCGCCTGCGTCGGTTCCGCCATCGCGCCTTACGATCTGGTGACCTGGTGCCTGGAAATCCCGCCCGCGCTGGCGATCTTCCTGGCGCTCCGGGCCACGCGCCGCCGTTTCCCGCTCACCCCGCTGAGCTACGCCGCGTTGTTCATCCTGTGCGGTTTGATCCTGCTCGGGGCGCATTATTCCTTCGCGCGGGTGCCGGGGTTCGATGCGCTGGGCGGGGGGCGCAACGGTTTCGACAAGCTGGCCCATTTCTTCCAAGGTTTCGCGCCGGCCCTGGCGTTCCGTGAATTGTTGCTCCGGGGCGGGGTGGTGGCGCGGCGGGTTTGGCTGGATTATCTGGTCCCCGCGCTGTGCTTGGCGCTTTCCGCCGCCTATGAATTGGTGGAATGGGGGGTGGCCTGGCTCTTGGGTGGACGGGCCGAGGCTTTCCTGGCGATCCAGGGCGATGTTTGGGATGCCCAATCGGATATGGCCGCCGCGCTGTTGGGGGCGGTGCTGGCGGTGGCGCTGCTGGGCCGTGGCCACGATAGGCAAATCGCCCGTTTGGCGCGGGAGAGGTGCTATCCTTCATGATCGAACCGCCGCCGCCGGGCCGGGAAATTACGGCCTGGACCCTTGGCTTCCCCGGTCGGTTCCGGCTAGACTTCCCGGCCCTGCCCGACCCTCCCGAACCCCAATGCACATCGGCCCTTACCGACTTTCCAACCGCTTGATCCTGGCCCCGATGGCCGGGGTCACCGATAGGCCGTTCCGCCGCCTGTGCCGGCGTTACGGGGCCGCGCTGGCCGTATCCGAGATGGTCTCGGCCAACCCCGCCCTGCGCGACGACCCCAAGACCCTGCTCCGCACCGACCACGTCGGCGAACCCGGACCCCATTCGGTGCAAATCCTGGGCAACGACCCGGCGGAAATGGCCGAGGCTGCCCGCATCAATGTGGACCGCGGCGCCCAGATCATCGATATCAATATGGGCTGTCCCGCCAAGAAGGTTTGCAACAAAGCCGCCGGTTCCGCCTTGCTCCAGGACGAAGCCCTGGTCGGGCGCATCCTGGCGGCGGTGGTCGGCGCGGTGGCCGTGCCCGTGACCTTGAAGATACGCACCGGCTGGCATCCCGAACACCGCAACGCCCCGGCCATCGCCCGGATCGCCGAGGACTCGGGCATCCAGGCCATCGCCGTGCATGGGCGCACCCGCGCCTGCGGCTTCGCCGGGGAGGCCGAATACCGGACGATCCGGGAGGTCAAGCGGGCGGTGGGCATCCCGGTCATCGCCAACGGCGATATCGACAGCCCCGACAAGGCCGCCGCCGTCCTGGCCGCCACCGGGGCCGACGCGGTGATGGTGGGCCGGGCCGCCCTGGGCCGTCCCTGGTTGTTCCGGGCCATGGCGGCGCGTCTCGACGGGCTGCGCCCGGCGGATGCGCCCGCGCCCGCCGAGGTCCATGCGGTGATGCTGGAACACCTACGGGAACTCCACGCCCTGCATGGCGAATATCGCGGCCTGCGGATCGCCCGCAAGCACGTCGCTTGGTATCTCCAATACCTCCCTTGTCCGCCGGGTTTCCTGCCCTTGTTCAACGGCCTGGATAGCGCCGCCCGGCAACTCGCCCTGATCGATACGCTGTTCGACCCGCACCGGGCAGGAGTGGCCGCATGACGGTGGACCCCGCAAGCATTCCGCCCGCGCCGGACGCGGCCATCCCGCCGGGGCCGGGGGCCGCCCCGATCCTGAGCGAGCAGGTGCGTTTGGCCCTGCGCCATTATTTCGCCGGGCTGGATGGCTACGCCGCGACCGGACTCCACGCCATGGTCATCAGCGAGGTCGAAAAGCCCTTGATCGAAACCGTGCTGGAACACTGCGGCCATAACCAAAGCCGCGCCGCCCAGGTCTTGGGGCTGAGCCGCAGCACCTTGCGCAAGAAGATGAACCAATACGGCATCGAATAAGCTCCCTTCCACCCTACAACCCTGCTACCGCCATGAACAATCCCGTGACCCGAGCCCTCATCAGCGTTTCCGACAAAACCGGCGTGGTGGATTTTTGCCGCGAACTGGCCGCGCTGGGCATAGCAATCCTGTCTTCGGGCGGCACCGCGCGCCTGTTGCTGGACAGCGGCATCGCCGCCATCGAGGTTTCCCAGCACACTGGCTTCCCCGAGATGATGGGCGGGCGCATCAAGACCCTACATCCCAAAATCCACGGCGGCATCCTGGGACGGCGCGGGGTGGACGAGGCGGTGATGGCCGAGCATGGCATCGGTCCCATCGATCTGGTGGTGGTGAACCTCTATCCGTTCGAGGCCACCGTGGCCCAGCCCGGTTGCCCCTTGGCGGAGGCCATCGAGAATATCGATATCGGCGGTCCGGCCATGATCCGGGGCGCGGCCAAGAACCACGACGCCGTGGGCGTGGTGGTCGATCCCCTGGATTACCCGTTGGTGCTGCGCGAACTGAAGGAGAACGGCGGCGCCTTGTCCGCCGCCACCCGGTTCCGCTTGGCGATCAAGAGCTTCCGCCATACCGCGGCCTACGACGCCTCCATCTCCACCTATCTGGGCAAGATCGAAGGCGGCGAACCCTTCCCCGATCCGCTGGTGACGCGGTTCCGCCACGGGCAGGCCTTGCGCTATGGCGAAAATCCCCACCAACGCGCGGCCTTCTATGTCGATCCGGGCGCGGCTCCCGGCACCGTCGCCACCGCCCGGCAAATCCAGGGCAAGGAACTGTCCTATAACAACATCGCCGACGCCGACGCGGCCCTGGAATGCGTCAAGCAATTCGCCGAGTCGCCCGCCTGCGTCATCGTCAAGCACGCCAATCCCTGCGGCGTGGCCGAGGGACAGAGCTTGCTGGAAGCCTATGACCGCGCCTACGCCACCGATCCCACCTCGGCTTTCGGCGGCATCATCGCCTTCAACCGCGCCTTGGACGCCGAGACCGCCCGTGCCATCGTCGAACGGCAATTCGTGGAGGTGATCCTGGCCCCCGGCATCGCCCCCGACGCCCTGCCGATCCTGGCGGCCAAGGCCAATGTCCGGGTGCTGGAAACCGGCGCTTGGCCCGCCGAACCCAAGCCGGAATGGGATTACAAGCGGGTGGCCGGGGGCTTGCTGGTGCAGGACAAGGACTTGGGCCGTGTCGAGCGGGCCGGGCTCAAGCTGGTGAGCCGCCGCGCCCCGACCGAGGCCGAGATCGCCGATTTGCTGTTCGCCTGGAATGTCGCCAAGTTCGTCAAGTCCAACGCCATCGTCTACGCCAAGGACCGCCAGACCGTAGGCGTGGGCGCGGGGCAGATGAGCCGGGTCTATTCGGCCCGCATCGCCGCCATCAAGGCCCAGGATGTGGGGCTACAGGTCGCGGGTTCGGTGGTGGCGTCCGACGCCTTCTTCCCGTTCCGCGACGGGGTGGATTCGGCGGCGGAGGCGGGCGTGACCGCCGTGATCCAGCCCGGCGGTTCGGTGCGCGACGCCGAGGTCGTCGCCGCCGCCGACGAGCATGGCTTGGCGATGGTCTTCACCGGCATGAGGCATTTCCGCCACTGAGTTCCCGCGTCTTCCAAGCTCCCACGGTCCGTGTGGGAGCGATCCCGGCCCGCCGTCTTTCCCACAAACTCCCGAGGTTCCCCCTTGAACCGCCCCGATCTCGCCGCCGACACCGACCTCTGCGTCAAATGCGGCTTGTGCTTGCCGCATTGCCCCACCTATCTCCAGACCCAGGACGAGAACGAATCGCCCAGGGGCCGTCTGTCCCTGATCCAGGGTTGGGCGCGGGGGGCGCTCGCAGCCACCCCGGAACTGGTCCGCCATGTCGATAACTGCCTGCTGTGCCGGGCCTGCGAAGCGGCCTGTCCGGCCTATGTGCCCTATGGCGGCATCGTGGACCGTTTCCGGGGCGAGGTCGGCGAACTCGGCAAATCCAGCGCCGCCAAGCTCAAAACCGCCGCCCTGCGCAAGCTCCTGGTCGGCGGCGGCGTGCGCCACCGCGCCGAGTCGCTGATGGCGGGCGCGCTGGGCGGGGCGGTGCTGCGGGGCGGCGGCTTCCTGCTGGAAGCGGCGGGGCTGGGCGAGGTGGCGGCGGGTCTGCCGGCCAGCGCCGGCGCGACCGATTGGAGCGGCGTCCATCCCGCCAGCGGCCCGGCGGAAACCGGACGGGCGGATTTGTTCCTGGGCTGCACCGCCAACCTGCTGGATGCCGAAACCGTGTCCGCCACGCTGCGCCTGCTCAACCGGCTGGGCGTCCGGGTGCGGGTGCCGGAGGCGCAGGCGTGTTGCGGGGCTTTGCACGGCCATGGCGGGGATGCCCGCACGGCGGCGGCGCTGATGGAGCGCAACCTGGCCGCGTTCGATGGCGAAGACGCCATCGTCGGTTTCGCCAGCGGTTGCGGGGCGATGCTGCGCGATTACCGCGAGCGGGCGGCGACGGAGGCGGCGGCGCGGTTTGCGGGCCGGGTCCGGGATATTGGCGAATTCCTGGCCGGGTTGCCCTGGCCGGACGACTTGGCGCTCCTACCCTTGGAAGCCAAGGCCGTGGTACATGCGCCCTGTACCCTCAAGAATGTCTTGAAGGCCGACCGCCACGCCGCCGTCCTGTTGCGGCGGATTCCGGGGCTGGAGGTGGTGCCGCTCCCGGCCCAGGTGCGTTGCTGCGGCGCGGCGGGAAGTTATTCACTGGAGCATCCAGAAATGGCGGGGGCGCTGCGCGACGAAGTGCTGGACCGGGTGGCCGCCGAGCGGCCCGCTTTCCTGGCGACTTCCAATCCGGGTTGCGCGATGCACCTGCGGGCGGGGTTGAAGCGGCGCGGATTGGGCGGGGTCGAGGTGTTGCATCCGGTGGCTTTGTTGGCGCGGTGTTTGCCGGGATAGCGTGGCCCGCTCCGTGAAAGCAAAAGGCCGGAGGGCGTGTTGCGCGCCCTCCGGCCTTTTTGTTGGGAACCGGGCCAGGCGCGGGGTCGCGCCCGGTCGGTGGGTGGGTTGCTTAGGCCACGATGTTGGCGGAGACCAGCGGAGTGGTGGCCAGATTATTGACGCCGACCAAGGTGACCACTTGGCTAACATCGCTGGCGTCGACGATAGCATTGGCCCCCACGTCGATATACCAGCCCTTGGCATCGCCCGAGGTGTCGGCGGTGATCATCACGAATTTTTCGCTGGCGAGCGCCGCCTCGAAGGGCTTGCCGGTGCCGAACAAGGCCGCGATGCCAGTTGCGTCCAAGTTGCCGCCGGTGTCGATCACCTGCAGGACGTTACCCGTGGCGATGGCGACCGCGCCGGACGAACCTTCGGCGACCGCAGGCAGGACCGTGATATTGGTGGCCGCGCCGAAGAAGTTGTTGAAGTCCAGCTTATCGGCACTGCTGCCCGAACCTACGGTGAAGCCGCTCACCGAATCTCCCAGCCCGTTGGCTACCGCGTTGGCTTCAAAGACGACCGTATCCTTGCCGCCGCCCACGGTAATGATATCGTTGCCGCCACCGCCTTGCAGGGTATCGCTGGCAGTATCGCTGCCCCCGCTCAGAGTATTGACCGAGCTATTGCCGATAATTTTGTTCGCCGCAGTGCTTCCCGTGCCGTTGATGGCACCGCCCACGTCGAGCAAGGTCAGGTTTTCAATCGAGTTGGCGAGGGTGAAGGTAACCGTGGACTGTACCGTGTCGGTGCCGGAGCTATCGACAACGGTGTCGCCGGTGTGGTGGACGAAATAGGTATCGTTGCCATCCTGCCCGTTCATCGAATCGGCGCTACCCGAGGCAGTGATGCCGTCGTCGAGGATATCGTTGCCCGCACCGCCCAGCAAGGTGTTCGAGCCGGTGCTGCCGACGATGGTATTGTCTTGGAAATTGCCCGTGCCGGTGATGCTATTGGCGGTCAGGGTGAGTTTCTCGATGGTGCCGGCGTCGTCGAGGGTGAAGCTCACCGACGCGAAGACAATATCCGTCCCTGATCCATCCGCTGATTGGTCGCCAATATCGCTTGCCGCTTCCGACACTTTATCATTGCTGTTGGTGACATAGTAGGTGTCGTTGCCGACGCCGCCATTCATACTGTCGGCAGCACTGGAATTGGCAGCGGTGCTGGCACCATCGTACAAAATGTCGTTGCCTGCCAAGCCAACCAACACGTTCGCTCCGGTATTGCCGGTGATGGTGTTGTTGAGTAGGTTGCCGGTGCCGGAAGAATTCGCGGGGCCCAGGAGCGTGAGTTTCTCGATGCTGTTTATGTTTTCCAGGGTGAAGGTCTCACCGGTGGCCAGGGTCGCCTCCACGGTATCCACATCGCTGGTGACTGTGCCGCTATCGGAGATGTTGATGGTGGTGGTGGTGCTGGAATTATCGACGCTGACCTGATAAAGGTCGCTGCCATCGCCGCCGTTGAGGGTGTCGATACCGCTGCTGGTAGCGACCAAGGTGTCGTTGCCTGCGCCACCGTTCAGGGTGTCATTACCGTCACCGCCGCCATCGTTCAAGGTGTTGGCGGAGGAGTTGCCGGTGATGAGATTGTTGGTGGCGTCGCCGCTGCCAGTGCCGTTGACAGCACCCGTCATCAGGGTAAGTTGCTCGACGTTGCTGGACAGGGTGAAACTCGTGACGAACGATTGAACCAAGTCGGCGGTCCCTTCAGCGGTGCTAGTACCACTTTCGCTGATAGTGTCGCTGGCGTTGTTCACGATATAGGTGTCGCTGCCCTTGCCCCCGGCCAAGCTGTCGGCGCTGTTGGAGCCGCCGTCGCTGAGGGTGTTGGCACCGTCGTTGCCGATGATGGTGTTGGCGGCGGTGTTACCGGTACCGTTGATGGCGCTGGTGCCGGTCAGGGTCAGCTTTTCAACGCCCGAGACGGAGGCGGAGGAGAGGGAGAAGGTCACTGTGGACTGGATCAGGTCGGCGCTGTCGCCTCCTGTGTCGCTGATAGCGTCGCCGGTGTTGTTGACGACATAGGTGTCGTTGCCCGCGCCGCCGATCAGGCTGTCCGCCGCGCCAGCCCCGCCGTCGCTGAGGGTGTTGGCCAGGGAGTTGCCGGTGATAGTGTTGGCCAGAGCGTTGCCGGTGGCGTTGATAGCATTGGCGTTGCTGAGCAAGGTCAGTTTTTCGATCCCGGAAGTGGCGGTGAGAGTGAAGGACACATTGGACTGGACCAGATCGGTACCCGCCGAATCGGAGATGGTGTCACCGGCGTTGTTGACGGTGTAGGTGTCGTCGCCGGCGAGGCCGGCCATGCTGTCCGCCGCACCGGCCCCGCCATCGCTGAGGGTATTGGCCAGGGAGTTGCCGGTGATGGTGTTGGCCAGGGCGTTGCCGGTGGCGTTGATGGCACCGCCGCTGTCGAGCAGGGTCAGCTTATCGACGGTGGTGGCCTTGGTGGAGAGGTCGTAAGTCACAGTGGACTGGACCAGGTCGGTCCCGTTGGAATCGGTGATGGTGTCGCCGCTGTGATTGACGAGGTAAGTGTCGTTGCCATCGCCGCCGTCCATGCTGTCCGCGCCACCAGCATTGGGGGTGGCCGTGCCGTCGTCCAGGATGTTATTCCCTCCGTTGCCGATGATGGTGTTGCTCGAGCTATTGCCTTTGCCGTTGATGGCGCTGGTGGTGCCGAGCAGGGACAGCTTCTCGATGTTGTCGGTGAGGGTGAATGTTACCGAGGACTGGACCCAATCGGCGGTGCCGTTCGCGGCACCGGAACTCTCGGTGATCTTGTCGCCGATGTTGTTTACGAAGTAGGTATCGTTGCCCGCGCCGCCAGCCATGCTGTCGGCCGAGGTGCCGCCATCGGTCAGTACGTTGTCACCGCCGTTGCCGTTGAGGGTGTTGGCCGCGGTGCTGCCGGTGGCGTCGATGTTGCCGGCACCGGTTAGGGTCAGTATCTCGATGCCGGAGGTGGCGGCGAGGGTGAAGTCCACCGAGGACTGGACCGTGTCGGTGCCGCTGGAATCGGAGATGGTGTCGCCGCTGTTGTGAACGACGTAGGTGTCGTTGCCCGCGCCGCCGGCCATGCTGTCCGCCGCGTTGGAACCGCCGTCGTCGAGGGTGTTGGCGGCGGTATTGCCGGTGATGGTGTTGGCCAGGGAGTTGCCAGTGGCGTTGATGGCACCGCCGCTGTCGAGCAGGGTCAGCTTATCGACGGTGGTGGCGTTGGCGGAGAGGTCGTACGTTTTGGTGGACTGGACCGTGTCGGTGCCGCCGGAATCGGAGATGATGTCGCCGCTGTTGTTGACGAGGTAGGTGTCGTTGCCGAGTTGGCCATCCAGACTGTCCGGGGAACCGACACCGCCATCGCTGAGGATATTGGCCAGGGAATTACCGACGATGGTGTTGGCGGCCGCGTTGCCGGTACCGTTGATGGCACCGCCGCTGTCGGCCAGGGTCAATTTCTCGACGCCGGTGGCGAGGGTGAACGTCACCGAGGAATTGACCGAGTCGGTGCCCGCGCCTCCATTTGCCGTTTCGTTGATGATGTCGCCGGTGTTATTGACGGTGTAGGTGTCGTTGCCCGCGCCACCGACCATGCTGTCCGCCAAGCCGATACCACCGTCGCTGAGGGTGTTGTCGCTGGCGTTGCCAATGATGGTGTTGGCGGCGGTGTTCCCCGTGCCGCTGACGGCGGAACCGGTCAGGGTCAGTTGCTCGACATTGGTGCCAAGGGTGAAGTTCACCGAGGACTGGACCAGATCGGTGCCCGAGTTTAGCGATTCGGTGGCGGTATCGCCCAGGTTGTCCACGGTATAGGTGTCGTTGCCGGTGCCGCCGGCCATCGAGTCGGCCCCGGTTCCGCCATTCAGGTTGTTGTTGCCGGAGTTGCCTAAGAGGGTGTTGTTTGCAGCGTTGCCGGTACCGTCGATGTTCGCGCTGCCGGTCAGGGTAAGCTGTTCGATGTCGGCAAGGGAGGAGATCGAATAAGTTTTTGCGGTCTGGATTAGGTCGATGCCGCCACTGGTGCCGCCACTCTCGGTGATCACATCGCTGGTATTGCCAATGATATAGGTGTCGTTGCCCAGGCCACCGACCAGGGTGTCCTTGGCGGTACCGTTGTTGTCGCTCAGGGTATTGGCGGAGCTATTGCCGGTCAAGATATTGTTGCCCGCCGTGTTGCCGGTGCCGTTGATGGCTCCTACGGATACACCATAAGAGGTGTCGAGCAAGGTCAGTTGCTCGACGTTGGCGGCGAGCGTGAACGATACCGAGGATTGGACTAAATCAGCGGTGCCGTTCGCAGCGCCGGAGCTTTCGGTGATGACATCGGCGGAGTTATCCACGACATAGGTGTCGTTGCCCGCGCCGCCCACCAGGATATCGGTGCCGGTCGTGCCGAAGCCATTGCCGATGAGCAAGTCGTCGCCGCCTTTGCCGACCAGGGAGTCGTTGCCGCCCAGGCCGACGAGCTGGTCGTTGCCCGGTCCGCCCGTGAGGGTGTTGGCGGCATTATCGAGGGTGGTGGCGCCTGGGGTGTTGGAAATATTGTCGCCCACGATCAGTACGCTTTGATCGTTGAAGCGGACATTACCGAAGGCGTCGGAGGTGGTCGTGGTAAGTTCGGACAGGGATAAACCCGTTATGGTGACCGTTTTGGTAGTGCCGTTGTCGTTATAGGAGAAGGTGACATCACCGGTGGGGCTGTTGCCGACCGTGGAGATGGTGACTTGCGCCGCAGAAATTTCGTTCGAGCTGCTGTCGTGGTCGAAAACAAATATATCGGCGCTTGGGTCGAAGCTGCCTATGGTTGCATTGTTATTTGTTTCAGTAACAGTGCTCCAAAAAAACTTATTAGCCATATTCTTTTACCTCGAATATATAAGGATGAAGGATTTAGTTTGGCTCTCAAGGCACCATGGCCCTTGGAAACCACCGCCCCGAATGATAGTGGATCGCCGGGCTTTCGGTGCGCGGTATCGGTCGAACGGTAGCCCGGATTGTCTTGCTTCGTAGGCGGTCCGTCCGGGCGGGTGGAGTTGAAAGGCCCTCGCGTTGAGCCTTTAGCACGTCGTCCGGGACATGCACGAACAAAGCCAAGCTCTCGAAGCGCCGGACTCAGGGCCGGGTATGGAATTCCGCCGGGGCGGCGGCGGGACGGGGGATAGTTTACGTATCAAAGTGACATAAAAGGTCACTCGATAGGGCCGCGCACGGTGCGGTGGATTATGGCAAGCCGCCCCCGGCCGGGCCAAACCAATCCGACAAAAGGTGAATCCCTGGGGTGGAAAGGGGCCGGATGGGTTTTTCCGTCCATGAAAAAGCCGGGTCCGGCCTTGGGGACCGGACCCGGCTCGATCGACCATCCCTCAGCGGCGCAGCTTGTAATTGCGCCCGTAGAAGATTTCCGCCATTTCGCGCTGCAATTGCTTTTGGATGGCGGTGCGCTCCTCGAGGGTCAGGGCGTCCTTGTCGGTGTCGAATAAATAGTTGTCGAGGTGGAAGTCCTTCAGGATCATTTTGGTGTGGAAGATTTTCTCCTGGTAGACGTTGACGTCGATCATCTGGTAGCGCTCGGCGGTCACGTCCGAGATGTAGTTTTGGATCGAGGTGATCTCGTGGTCGATGTAGTGCTTCTGGCCGCTGATATCGCGGGTGAAACCGCGCACGCGGTAGTCCATGATCACGATGTCGGATTCGAAGCTGTGGATCAGGTAGTTGAGCGCCTTCAGGGGCGAGATGCGGCCACAGGTCGAGACATCGATATCGGCCCGGAAGGTGCTGATGCCGCCGTAGGGATGGCTTTCCGGGTAGGTGTGGACGGTGATATGGCTCTTGTTGAGGTGCGCGACCACGGAATCGGGCATGGGGCCGGGGGCTTCGAGGTTGGTGATGGTGTCCGGCACATGCCCCTCGGAAATCAGCATGGTGACGCTCGCGCCTTGCGGCTCGTAGTCCTGGCGGGCGATGTTGAGGATTTCCGCACCGATGATCGCATTCACATCGGTCAAAATCTGGGTCAACCGCTTGGCGTTGTACATCTCGTCGATGTATTCGATATAGCGACGCTGCTGTTGCTCGGTCTTGGCGTAGCAGATGTCGTAGATATTGAAACTCAACGACTTGGTCAGATTGTTGAAGCCGTGCAATTGCAATTTATCGATTTCCATCGAGCTAACGCTACCCCCTGTCTGGGTTGGGACCGCCGGTTGTCAGCGGTGGGTGGTGGATGGGAGGGCCGGGGCGGGAACCGCGGCGGGCGGCGGGGATGCTTCAATCCTCGGCGATTTCGTAATCATGGGTGATGGCGGCGGTCTTGCCCAGCATGATGGAGGCGGAACAGTATTTCTCCGCCGAGAGCTCTACGGCCCGCGCCACCGCTTTGTCGGTCAGGCCTTGGCCTTTGACCACGAAATGGATGTGTATCTTGGTGAAGACCTTGGGGTCGGTGTCGGCGCGTTCGGCTTCGAGCCGGACTTCGCAGTCGCGCACTTCGTGCCGGCCTTTGCGGAGGATATGGACCACGTCGAAGGCGGTGCAGCCGCCCATGCCGATCAGCAGCGTTTCCATCGGGCGGGCGGCCAGGTTCTTGCCGCCCGATTCCGGCGGCCCGTCCATCGCCACCACATGGCCGCTGCCGGATTCGCCCAGGAACAGCACGTTTTCGACCCATTTGACCCGAGCCTTCATCGGAAGAACCCCACCGGAAAAAATAGCGGCATAATGTATCACACCCCGCCAGCATCGGGGGAATAGAATTCGCCCTAGACTTCCGCGCTAGGCCAAGGTTTTCAAGTCATCGCGAGCATCCATCATGCCCATACCTTCCGCGAGTCCGCCCGCCGACGAGGCTTTGCAACGGCTCTTGCAACACTGCCACCGCCGCCGCTATCCCAGCAAGGCCACCATCATCAAGCCCGGCGATGCCGGCGACACGCTGTATTACATCGTCGAAGGCTCCTGCACGGTCAGCATGCACAACAAGGAAACCGGCGAGGATATCGTCCTGGCCTATCTCAACCGGGGCGAGTTCCTCGGCGAAATGGGCGTGTTCATGGGGAGCATGGTGCGCGATGTGACGGTGCGCACCCGCGAGGCCAGCCAGTTGGCCGAAATCGGCTATCAACGCCTGCACCATCTCCTGACCGCCGATCTGGCGGAACATGCCATCGCCATCCTGTCCTCGTTGGGGCGGCAGGTGTCGACCCGTTTGCTCGATACCAGCCGCAAGGTGCGGAGCCTCGCGCTGTTGGACGTGTCGGGGCGGATCGCCCATGCCTTGATCGAGTTGTCCAAGCAGCCGGACGCCATGACCCACCCCGATGGGATGCAGATCCGCGTCACCCGCCAGGAACTCGGGCGCTTGGTCGGTTGCTCGCGGGAAATGGCGGGGCGGGTACTGAAGAATCTGGAGGAGCAGGGTTTGGTGACGGTGAAGGGCAAAACCATCGTGGTCTTGGGGGCCCGCTAGGCGGACCGTGGGCGGGCCGGACCCGGCCCACGGCCCGGCGCGCCGCGACGATCACTCCTTGGCGGCGCGGGCGATCAATGCGCTAAACATCAAGCTCAAGGCCAATACCAGGAAAATCGCTTGTCCTACGATCATGGCAACCTCCATGTGAGTAGCCGGGTTTCAGACACACCGGGAAATTCGCTCCCGGTTGAAGCCCTGACCCCGGCCCACCCCCCAAGGTTCCCAGCGGAGAACGCTCCCCATGCCGGTTTTTGTCGTGGGCGGCATCAATCGGGAGGGGGGCTCGTCATCGGCGGATTGAACCATCGCTCCCGCCTTGATCCAGTGCTTCCCGATAGACGGCGTAATTCCCCGCCACCATCCGCTCCACCGAAAACCGCTCCAACACCAGCCGCCGCCCGGCCTCGCCGAATTCCCGGCGGCGTTCGGGATGGTCCAGCAAATCCAGCAAATAGCCGGTCAAGGCGTGGCTGTCGCCCGGCTCGATCAAGTAGCCGTTCACGCCGGGATGGACGATCTCGGGCATCCCGCCCGCCCGCGCCGCGACCAGGGGCACGCCGCAGGCGGCGGTTTCCAGCAGCGCCACGCCCAAGCCTTCCATCCAGGCCGGATGCGCCACCAAATCCAGGCAGGGAATGACCCGGTGCATATCGGTCCGGTAGCCCGCGAACATTACGTTTCCCTCCAGGCCGCGGGTTCGCACCATGCGCCGCAACTCCGGCTCCAACGGCCCCTTGCCGAACAGCAGCACCCGGATAGCCGGATGCCGGGCCAGGACCGCGGGCAGGGCGTCGAACAGCACTTCGTGGCCCTTGCGCGGAATCATCTGGGCGACGACGCCGACGAGGACGCAATCCTCGGCCAGGCCCAGTTCGCATCGGAACGCGCCGCGCCCGCCGCCGGGCCGGTAGCGCCCGGTATCGACCGCGCTGGGCACGCAGACCAGTTGGGCCGCCGGCACGCCATGGGCCAGCATCACCTGGCGGATGCCCTCGGAGATGGTGACGATGCGCCGGAACAGCGGGAACCGGAACTTGAGGTCGATCCAATGCGGGGGATTGTCCACCCGGCGGCTATGGACCATGGGGATGTGTTCCAGCGTCCCGGCCAATGCCGTCAGGAACCCGCCGATGCGGCTGTGGACGTGCAGGAGGTCGGGTTTTTCCTCGCGGATGAGGCGGCGCAAGCGGCCCGTCCAAGCCAGGTCGAGATCGCCCCGGAACGGTAGTGCCCGTACCCGGACGGCGGGATTCCGTACCGCCCGGCTGAGTTCCGAGCCTTCCCGGCACACCAGTACCGGCTCGCCCGGTAGCGCCGCCAGCCCTTCCAGCAAATGGACGACTTGCCGACCGCCGCCGTAGAGATGGCGGCCCAGATCGATGTGGATGGTTTTCATGCGGCGGTTTCCAGGAGTGGGGCGAGGGCGGCCAATACCGTGTCGGGGCTGTGCAGCCTCATGCAATCGTAGGTGCCGCCGCAGGTCGGGCGGCGGCGGCAGGGCGAGCAATCCAGGGCTTGGTAAAGCACCCGCGCCGTGGAACTGCCGGTGTCGAGATAGGGCCGGGTCGAGCCGAACAGGGCCAGGGTCGGCGTCTTGAGGGCGATGCCGAGATGGGTCAGGCCGGTATCGACGCCGATGAGGCCACGGGCGTTTTCGATCAAGGCCGCGCACAGTCCCAGGCCGGTCTGGCCCACGAGGTCGGTCAGCGCATCGCCCGCCAGGGCGCGGAGTGCGGCGGCGTGCGCGCGGTCGGTGGGACCGCCCAGCATCAGCACCGGCCAGCCGCGTTCCGCCCGGATTTTCCGGGCCAATTCCGCCCAGTGTTCATCGAACCAATGTTTTTGGGGCCGGGTGGTGAACGGGGCGATGACCGCATAGGCGCCCGTGATACCGGAGCTGGCCTTGATCGCGGCGGCTTCGGCCCGGTCGGCGGCGCTCACGGCGATATCCAGGGCGAAACCATCCGCACCCAGGAATCGCGCCAGCTTGCGGTATTCCTTGCCGATCAAGGGGCTGTCCACGTTCCGGTCCAGCACTTCGGTCATCAAGAAGCGGCTGCCTTCCCGCGAACCCAGGCCGATGCGGCGCTTCCCGCCTGCGGCGTAGGCCCACACCCCGCTTTTCAACAAGCCTTGCAGGTCCAGTACCCAATCGTAGCGTTCGGCCCGGAGTTCGCGCACCAAACCGGCCACCTCGCGCAATAGCTGCCGGTATTCGCCACCCTGGCGCAATTCCCGCCAGCGGCGGCGCGGCCAGAGGTGCAGCCGGTCCAGCCGGGGATTGTGGCGCAGCAAATCGGCCTGGGGCGCGTCGGTCAGCCAGGCGAGGCGGGCGTCCGGGTAGGCGAGCCGCAGGGCCGGGATCAGGCCCGAGGCCAGGATGACATCGCCGATGGCGCTGAGCCGGACGATGAGGATGCTCCGGGGCGGGGTCTGGTTCATGGATCGAAATGGAAGGCTTGCGGATCGTCGTAGCGGTAGCCGAACAGGGCGAGGTCGGCTTGGTAATGATCCGCCACCCATTGCGCCGTGGTGTCGGTGTAGTAGCTCCGGTAGTCCCGCCCACGGTCGGTGGCTTTGCGGGCGTGCAGCAGTTTGGGGCAGGCGATGCCGATGCGGCGGCAGGCTTCGGCGAAATCCTCGGCCAAGCATTCGTAGCGCCCGACGAAATCCGCCAGATTGCGCCCATGCAGGTCGATCAGATAATCGCTTTGGCGTTCGGTGGACATGTCGGCGTGGTATTGCGGCGGGCGCTCGGGGTCGAATTTCCAGCGCAGGAAACCTTCGAAGCTATCGACATGGGTGATGAGTTGGGGCCGTTCGCGGCGGATGTGGTGATAGGAACTGACCTGCAAATCCCAAGGATTGCGCACGAAGGCGAATTTGAACAGCCGCTCGAACACCTCGCGCGGCAGCATTTCCTGGGCCGCGACCAGCTTGGCGTGGCGCGGGAATTTGGCCCCGATCCTATGGCCGGTGAGGGCGCTCAGGCGGCTGCACAGGAATTGCGGAATCCGGTAGGGGTCGGCCCATTTATAGAACCACAGCGAATCGCGGACGCTGGTGCCGCCGGTCTTGGCGATATGGACGAACAGGAAGTTGTATTTGAGGGAGAGCAGCATAGGGGTTTAGGCGGCGTTGGCGGTTGCGGGGGTGTTTGCGTCGCGGGGGGCGAATCCCAGGATTTCCAAATAGCGCCGGGCGCTATGCTCGGCGTTGTATTCGGCCACGGCCGCCTTCAATGAATCCGGCGCGGTGGGATGGTCCAGGGCGTACAGCATAGCCTCGGCCAGTTTTTCCACATCGCCCACCGCTACCAGCGGCCCGTAGCGCCCGCCGCCCAGGATTTCCGCCGAACCGCTGGGGCAGTCGGTCGAAACCACCGGCGTGCCCAGGGCCATGGCCTCGGTCAGCACATTGCACGAGCCTTCCCAGCGCGAGGACAGCGCGAACAAATCGGCCTTGGCGAGATAGGCGTAAGGGTTCCGCACATGGCCGGGCAGGGCGACCGAAGTTTCCAAGCCCAGTTCCCGCACCCGCCGTTCCAAATCGCCGCGCAGCTTGCCCTCGCCCAGGATCACCAAGCGGCATTCGCGCCGCGTCCGCACCCGCCCGAACGCCCGGATCAAGGTGTCGAAATCCTTCTGCCGCGTCAGCCGTCCCGCCCCCAGGATGAGCGGGCAGGTTTTATCCCCGAACCAGGGATGATCGACCGGCTCGGCGGCTTTGTCCGCCATATCCGGGGTGATGACCGGATTGCGCACCACCACCACCCGCGAGGCCGGTAGCCCGGTCAGCCGCACCGCGTCCTCGGCCACGCCGGTCGAAACCGCGACCACCCGGTCCACCTTGGGATAGACCCAGCGCATGGGCTGGGTCCGCAGCCAGCGCTGCCAAGCCGGTTTGCCTGCCTGGGCGGCGGAAAGATGGGTGCCCAGCCGCCCCACCAAACGGGTTTCCACCCCGCTCAAAGCCTTGGCCAGCACGGCGGCGCGGATGGCGCGGTCCTTGGCGGCGAGCAAGGCGGTGGGCCGTTCGGTTTTGAGGTAGCGGACCAGGGCGGGTACGGCCAGGGTGGTATGGCCCACCCCCAGATCGAACAGGCGCAGCCCCGAGCCTTCGATGCGCACCAAATCCGGCACGGGTTGGCGCAGGATCGCCAGCAGGTCCACGGCGATGCCTTGCCGCAGGATGGCCGGTAACAGGTTGAGGACCATCCGTTCCACGCCGCCTGCGCCGGAAAACGAAATCAATACCGCGAGACGTTGTTCGGGAGTCATAAGAATGGGTTTTGAGGGGGTATCAATGATGTTTGGAATGTTCGATATCCGCCATGAGGCTCCAAAAATCCAAGGTGGCGGAAGCCTGGATCGCGGCGCGTAAGCGTAGGGCTTCCGGGAGCCTGGCCAAAGCCCCGGCCAAACCCAAGAGATAAACCCAATTGAAAGTCACGAAACGGCTGGCCGAGCGCCACAGATAACCCGGCAGCAAGCGCAACCATATATCCCGCGCCGGGAGGTGCATCCATTCCAGCAGGAAATGATTGCGGATGCGGATGGCGCGGATGCGTTTGGCGGCGATATTGGTTTTGATCGAACCCGAGCCGCTGTCGTGGACCACCCGGCTGCGGGGTTCCAATAGGCTGATCCAACCCCGCCGTCCAGCCCTCAGGCCCAGGTCGAAATCCTCCGAATAAAATGGCTTGAAAATCGGCAGGAAGCCGCCCAAGGCGGTGAACATGGATTTCCGCAGCATCATCGAACCGCCGGAAGCGAATAGGGTTTGCCAAGGGTGGCTGAAAGTATCGGGCGGCGTCCATTGCACGGCCCGGAGCCGCCCACCCCGGATATGGTAGCAACGCCAGGAAACCTCGTTGCAGCGGCCTTGTTCATCCAACACCAAAGGCGTCACCGAGAATATCCCGGGCCGTGCGAAATGCCCGGCCAAGGGCGCGAGGAAATCCGGGGCGGGGGTGACATCGGAATTGAGGAACACCAGCAATTCGGTTGGCGCCGCCGCGACGCCGGAATGGATGGCTTCGGCGAAACCCCGGTTGACCGGATGCTCGACCAGCGTCACCTGGGGGAATCCGCCGCGGACCAGGGCCGCGCTGCCATCCCGCGAACCATCGTCCACCACGATGACGGAAGCGGTTCCGGGATAGTCCGCCGCCGCCCGCAGCACGGCGGGCAGGTTGGCCTTGAGCAGGGCGGACCCGTTGTAATTGGGGATAATCAGGCTGACCGGCGGGAAATCAATGGCGCTCATGCGGGGTATATTTTCTGAAGTAATACAGGCTGGCACCTAGCAATAGGCCGAATGGATAAAGCTGGTGCCGGGAGAACAAGGGCAGGGTGAGGAAACTTTGCACCAGTTCGGCGCTGGCGACACTGATGAGCATAATGCCGAATCTTGTCCCGGTTTGATCTTGGCAACGCCAGGTGGTTATGGCTAGCTTCCAGAAGAACGAGGCATAGGCCAGCACGACCAGGGTCAATCCCAGAAGTCCATGGCTATAGAGGACTTCCAGGAAATAGTTATGGGGAAAGGTGAAATCCTCTTTGTCGTGGTAGCTGGAAATCGGCTGGTAATTCCAGAAATACGCCCCGAAACCATGGCCGAAAGCCCATTCCAAGGGAGGGCTGCGCAATTGCATGGCCCAGGTTTCCCGCCAAATAATCATCCGTTCTTCCTTGAGGAAGTTGGCGGCGAGGTCGTCCACCCTGGCGGCGAAGCCGAATAATCCCGAGAAATATAATCCCAATGGCAATAATAGGATGGACCCCAGGGCGAGGGATTGGCAGCGCCGCGACAGGAAGGGCAAACTCGCCAGGGCGCTGGCGAGCAAGGCCAGATAACCGGGCCGGGATTGGGTTTTTAGCAGCAGCCAGAAATCCACCGCCAAGGCCAGTATGCATAGCCAGCGCAGCCGGTTCTGGATCGTCGCGGCGAAATAAAACAACAGGGGCAGGGTCGTGACCGAAAACAGGGCCAGATAATGCAGGTTGGAATACAGCCCGGCCTGGTTGAGCTTGAGCGGGTAGGCTATGGCATGGGCCAGCACCGCGACCAGGAGAAGGCTTGCCGCGATGGCCGCATGGGGTGGCGGACGGCCTTGGGCCAGCCGGTCCGGTAGCAGGCGCAGGGCGAACACCAGCAGCGTCGCGCCGAACAGCGCGGTGTGGGCGCTGCCCCAGAGCTTGTCGCCCGCCATCGCCAATCCTTGCCCCAGCAGGAGCGCCCCCAGGCCGACCACCGCCAGGATATCCCGGTCCAGCCGTGGCGGGCGGGTGGAGGCCAGGATGCCCAGCGTGGCGTAGCCGCACAGGTAAAGGCAGGGTTTGTAACTGCCGCGTCCGAGCAGCAGGGAAAGCGCGAAGCCATAAACCGACAGCAGCAGCAAAAGTGGAAACAGGTCGCCGTTCAATCGTGGGAGGCGCAAGGCCATTGGTCACCGGAACTGTGGTTGCTTGACGCCGGGAAGGCGGTCGCCTGGGAGGCTGGGGGCGCGAGGTCGCGGCCATTATAAAAGACGCGCAAAGCCCGCACCAAGCGGGCCGGGCGGCACCATTCCGGGGCGCGGGGGCGGGGCGCTGGCTTGAAAATGGCCGGTTTAAGCCTCATTTAAGCGGCATCACTGAATCATATCCCGGCAGGTAATCTTTTATGCGAATGGACAAATTGACCGGCAAATTCCAGGCCGCACTGGCGGAGGCGCAAAGCCTGGCCTTGGGCAAGGACCAGCAATTCATCGAGCCCCTCCACGCCATGGTCGCCTTGATCGACCAGGACGGCGGCACGGTGCGTCCCTTGTTGGCGCAATGCGGCATCAACGTCAATCCGCTACGCACCGTCTTGGGGCAGGCATTGGAACGGTTGCCCAAGGTCGAGGGCGTGGGTGGCGATGTGCAGATTTCCAACGATTTGCTGCGCCTCCTGAACCTCACCGACAAACTGGCCCAGAAGCGCGGCGACCAATTCATCACCAGCGAATTGTTCTTGCTGGCGGCGCTGGAGGATCGCGGGCAGTTGGGCGATGCGCTGCGTAAGGCCGGTCTCAACCGCGAGGTGTTGGAGCAGGCCATCGAGAAGCTGCGTGGCGGCCAGAAGGCCAACGATCCCAATGTCGAGGAGCAACGCCAAGCCTTGCAGAAATACACCATCGACCTCACCGCCCGCGCCGAGCAGGGCAAGCTCGATCCAGTGATCGGGCGCGATGACGAGATCCGCCGCACCGTCCAGGTCTTGCAGCGGCGCACCAAGAACAATCCGGTCTTGATCGGCGAACCCGGCGTGGGCAAGACCGCCATCGTCGAAGGCCTGGCCCAGCGCATCGTCAATGGCGAGGTGCCGGAAGGAGTCAAGGGCAAGCGCCTGTTGGCCCTGGACATGGCGGCGCTGATCGCCGGGACCAAGTACCGTGGCGAATTCGAGGAGCGCATGAAGGCGGTGTTGACCGATATCGCCAAGCAGGAGGGCAAGGTCATCCTGTTCATCGACGAACTGCACACCATGGTCGGCGCGGGCAAGGCCGAGGGCGCGATGGATGCCGGCAATATGTTGAAACCGGCCCTGGCCCGTGGCGAATTGCATTGTATTGGTGCGACCACCTTGGACGAGTACCGCCAATACATCGAAAAAGACGCGGCCTTGGAACGCCGTTTTCAGAAAGTGTTGGTGGACGAGCCGAACGTCGAGGATACCATCGCGATTTTGCGCGGTTTGAAAGAAAAATATGAAGTGCATCACGGTGTCACTATCACCGATCCGGCTATCGTAGCGGCGGCGATGCTCTCGCACCGATACATCACCGACCGCAACCTGCCGGACAAGGCCATCGACTTGGTGGACGAGGCCGCCAGCCGTATCCGCATGGAGATCGATTCCAAGCCGGAGGAAATGGACCGGCTGGAGCGGCGCTTGATCCAGTTCAAGATCGAGCGCGAAGCCTTGAAAAAGGAAGCCGACGAGGCTTCGCGCCGCCGCCTGGAGGAATTGCAGGAGCGCATCGGCGAGATGGAACGCGAATACGCCGAGTTGGAGGAAATCTGGAAGGCCGAGAAAGCCGCTTTGCAGGGCAGCACCGCGATCAAGGAAAAGCTGGAAAAAGCCAAGCTGGACCTGGAAGCCGCAAGGCGGGCGGGCGACCTGGGACGGATGTCGGAATTGCAGTACGGGGAAATTCCCCGCTTGCAGAAGGAACTGGACGCGGCGGTGCAGGTCGGAGCCCAGGAGGCCAAATTGGTGCGTAACAAAGTCACCGACGAGGAGATCGCCGAGGTGGTGTCCAAATGGACCGGCATCCCGGTTTCCAAGATGCTGGAAGGCGAGCGGGAAAAACTGTTGCAGATGGAAGCCCAACTCGGCCGGCGGGTGGTGGGGCAGGGCGAGGCGATCAAGG
Source organism: Methylomagnum ishizawai (assembly GCF_019670005.1). Lineage (NCBI taxonomy): Bacteria > Pseudomonadati > Pseudomonadota > Gammaproteobacteria > Methylococcales > Methylococcaceae > Methylomagnum > Methylomagnum ishizawai. The sequence goes on from NZ_AP019783.1 coordinate 503,456, forward strand.
CCGTGTCCGACGCCATCCGCCGTTCCCGCGCCGGGTTGGCCGATCCGCGCCGGCCCAATGGCTCGTTCCTGTTCCTGGGGCCGACCGGCGTGGGCAAGACCGAGTTGTGCAAGGCCTTGGCCGAGTTCCTGTTCGATACCGAGGAGGCCATGGTCCGTATCGACATGTCGGAATTCATGGAGAAGCACGCGGTGGCGCGGCTGATCGGCGCGCCTCCGGGTTATGTGGGCTACGAGGAAGGCGGCTATCTCACCGAGGCGGTGCGGCGGCGGCCCTATTCGGTGATCCTGCTGGACGAGGTGGAGAAGGCCCATCCCGATGTGTTCAACGTGCTGCTGCAAGTATTGGACGATGGCCGTTTGACCGATGGCCATGGCCGCACGGTGGATTTCCGCAACACCGTGATCGTGATGACGTCCAACCTGGGTTCCGACCGTATCCAGGAATTGGCGGGCGAGGAGAATTACCAGTCCATGAAGGCGGCGGTGATGGCGGTGGTGTCGCGCTACTTCCGTCCCGAATTCATCAACCGCGTGGACGAGGTGGTGGTGTTCCATCCCCTGGCGCGGGAACAGATCCGCGCCATTTGCCGCATCCAGATGGGCTATTTGGAACGGCGCCTGGCGGAGCGCGATATCACCCTGGCGGTCGGCGAGGCTGCGCTGGACCGATTGGGCGAGGCCGGTTTCGATCCGGTCTATGGGGCGCGGCCTCTGAAGCGGGCGATCCAACAGCAATTGGAAAACCCTTTGGCCCAGAGCATCCTGGCGGGCCGGGTGGGTCCGGGCGATGTGGTCCGGGTGGACGCGGCGGACGGAGAGGGGATCGTGTTTCATACAGGGGGGTGATTCCGTCCCTACCGGGACGGTCTTGGGCTGGATGCCGCTCCGCCCGCCGCGGTGGAGCGGCGCTTCGCTAGTTCCAATGCATGGGCCATGATTCGTCTTGCTTCTGCCGCATAGGCTCCAGGGCATGACGGATAAAGTGCCAGGTAGGTGGAAATACCGATTCTTCGGAAGCTCGCTCGGTATAAATTAAGCCCCAGTTACAGGGGGGTTACGTTGGCCTGGGGAGCTTTGTGCCGTCCCATCGGTCTTTGCTGTCGCTATTGAACCACTGGTGGTGTTACGGTATTTTTGGAAGGCTATTGCCACATCTTCTGTACTAAAAATTGTCTTATGATGTGGCATATTATTGAGCGCTTGCCACTTATCCGGGCGGCCCGCGCCCGGCCCGTTTCCGGGCTTCGATGGGGTTCGGCTTGGGCAAAAGCCCATCTTTCAAGGGGCTGCATGGGATTCCAACCGTGGTTGACGCATTGCCCGCCGCAGCGATGGGTGACTCTCCTTGAAAGCATGTGCCTCAAAGTTTATGCTGGGCAGGGTAGGCAGATTTCAAATAATCTTTTACACTGTTAGCTAATGGAGAAATATGTTAAGGAAGAAAGAGGTTCCATCCCCATTTTGATTTAATGGGGAGGAACCACCTGCCCCCTGCTTGTTAAGGCGCTGTGTGCGGATACGCCGCAAAGCCGTTAGGGAGCGGTATCCAGGGGACCGCATTTGGAAAGATGGATTCGGGAGCGTTCCCGAGAAACAGGGTGGCCGGGGTGGCCGCCACAAGAAAATTTAATGTTCAACTCAGTGCTAGCTAACATAGGAGAGCAATACATGGATACGCGCAAACTTTTGTGCTTCGATCCCACGGGAACCGATAACGGCGTGCTGGACGCGCTGCGTGCCAGGGGCTGGGATATCATCACCGTGACCCGGCTCGACGAGGCCAAGAACCTCATCGATGCCCACGGCTTCCACTTGGGCATGGTCTTGTTCGGTTCCCGCGAACAAGCCGATATTTCGCCCATCCAGTCGCTATTGGCGATGCGCTATCCCATGGAATGGATCGCGCTGCTGCCGCCGCAAGCCCTGCATAACCGCGAGGTTTGCCAACTGATCGCCCAGGGCTTCTACGATTACCACACGCTGCCGCTCGATCCCGAGCGCCTGCAATTCACCCTCGGCCACGCCTATGGCATGGCCTTGGTGATGAAGCGCCTGCGCGCCCAGACCCCGAGCCACGGCGACGAGGGCATCATCGGTTGCAGCCCCAAATTCACCAAGCTGTTCGCCGATATCGAACGGGCGGCCGGCCTGGATGTTCCGGTCTTGGTCCGGGGCGAGAACGGCTCGGGCAAGGAAATCGCCGCCCGCGCCATCCACCGCCGTTCCATGCGCGGCGATAGGCCGTTCATCGTGGTGAGCTGTGGTGCTTTGCCCTCCAACCTGATGATGTCCGAACTGTTCGGTTTCGAGAAGGGCGCGTTCGCCGGGGCCTACCGTACCAAGGAAGGCAGCATCGAGGCCGCTTCCGGCGGCACTTTGTTCCTCGACGAAGTGGGCGAATTGCCCGCCGACCTCCAGGAGGTCATGCTGCGCTTCCTGCGCGAGAAGACCATCCGCCGCGTGGGGGGCGACCGCGATATTCCGGTCGATGTCCGCATCATCGCCGCTTCCCATACCGACCTGGCGAAAGCCGTCGCCGATGGGCATTTCCTGGAAGAACTGTACCAGGCCTTGAGCCCGTTCGTGGTCAATGTGCCTTCCCTGCGCGAACGCCGCGACGATATCGAACTGCTCGCCAAGTATTACCTCGACCTGTTCGTCAACGAGAAATATCGCCACATCAGCGGCTACACGCCCGAGGCGGTGACTTCCATGCAGCGCTATGAATGGCCCGGCAATATCCGCGAGTTGATCAACCGCGTCCGCCGCGCCATGGTCATGTGCGAGGACCGCTGGATCACCCCGCAAGACCTGGGGCTGAACGTGGTCGAACCCGGCACCACCAAGTTCCAGGGCAATGTGATGACCTTGGACGAAGCCAAGGCCGAGGCCGAGAAGGAGATCATCCAGGTCACCCTGCGGGCGACCGAGAACAATATTTCGCGGGCGGCCCGGCAACTGGCCGTGTCGCGCATGACGCTCTATCGCCTGATGGACAAGCACCGCATCCGCAACACCGCCGCCGGCCGGGGTTGAACCTTCCCTCCCAGCCACCGCTTCCGTGCGGTGGCTCGCTCCGGGGCCGCGGCCCCTTCCGTCCCGGCCCGTCTCCCTGAAGATGGGCCGGGACGCGATTCCTTCCCCTCCTTATATCGACAACGTGATCCCGAAGTTCGTCTTGGATGGCGGTTTGGCCGACCCGGATTGGCCTTGGTATTGAGCGCTATTTCACAAACCGTCGGTCTGGTCCGGGCGCGGCTTTGTCAGAATGTGCCGACAGGGCTAAACTTTGGACGTTTTTCTTCCCTTAAACCCCAAGACAGTCGGTTCCACCCGCCATGCTGCTTCAGGAAATACCGGCCTTGCCCTTCGCCCTAGATGTCCAATCGGCCACCGCGTGGCTGGATCAACTACCGCTGGGCAATATCCGCGAGTGTTGCCAGCGGTTCCTGCCGGTGCAGCAGGCTTTGAATGTCTATCCCATGCCCCTGCAATTGCGCTTCGAGTTGCTGGAGCGCTGCCACCCGATGGTCCAGGGCTTGGAGCGGGGCTTGATGCCCCATTTCATCGACGCCGTTTTTCCCATGGAGGAAAAGGCCCGCAAGATCGCCAGCCTCGCGGCCCGCTTCCATCTCGAGGCCGCGCTCGGCTATCGGCAACTGGTGGAGGCTGCGGCGTTCCAGGAGGCGTTCGACGCGCCGTGCCGTTTGTTCATCTATCGCCGTTGCCTGGAACACCTGCTGCAAAGCATGTTGCGCTCGGCCCAGGTCTACGAGGCGCCGTCGTCCTCGGTGCTGTCCTCGTTCCGCAGGCTGTATCGCCATGCGGCGGCGGCGGAGGTGCTGGACGCCACCGCCGAACTGGAGGGCAGGCCACCGGTGGTTTTGCGCGATTTGTTCCTGCGCTTTTTCTTGTTCGGCCTGGCGGTGCCGCGCGGCCTGCCGCAGGATGAGACGCAGCGCTTGTTCGATGGGCTGGCGCTCCTGGCCAAACAGGGTTCGCCGGTCGCGGACGAGGCCGGTTTGCGTTCGGCGTTCTGCTTCGATCCCGAGGAGTTGGATATTTTGGTGCCGGTCGCGCCGGGCGTGCCCGCGCCGGCGGGATTGCCCTGCGTGTCGGCGGAACGGGCCTTGTCGGTCTTGCGCGAAACCTTGCGGGCGTCGGTCGCGCCCGAATCCCATCCCCTGCGGCGGGTTTTGCCGCGGCTCGGGGATCGCCTGCCCTGCCTGGAGGCCGCCGGGGGGCGCCGGGTCTCGCTCGCCACCGGGTTCAAGGCCGTGGTGCCGATGCTCAAGGATATCGAGTTCCGCCGTTCCAAGCCCGGCCGCCGTGCGGAAACCTGGGCGGGCAACGAATTGGAACTCGCGCCGTTGGACAGCACCAAGCTCCACACCGCGCCGCGTTTCACCGGGCGCACCCTGGCCGAGGCCGTGGTGGCGAGCGAGACGGCGGAGAAAAACCGCATGGTCGAGGTGGTGCCTTCGGAATTGCCGGGTTTCTATCTGTTGGATTCGGGGCGGTGGATGTTGCGGGCGGGTTCGTTGATCGGACTCAATTCCGACGACGAATGGGTGCAACTCGGCGTCCTGCGTAGCGGACAAATCCGCGATGGCCGGTTCTGGCATAGCTTCGAGCTCTTGGGGGCCAATCCGCGCTTGATCCGGGCCAGGAACGAGCGGCTGAAGGACGGGGTCCGCAACGCGGTGTGGCTAGAGGCGTCCGAACCGGACGGGCAGGTCGGCCTGCTCACCGAGCCGTGCAAATGGCGGGGCGGGGACGGGGTGATGCTGGATTTCCCCGGCGGCAAGCGCCGGGTGTGCATCGTCAAACTGGTGGAGGCTTCGCCGTCGTTCTACCGCTATACGCTGACCGAGTCCGGGGCGGAAGAAGCGATGGCCTAGCCGCCGGGCCGCCGCCGGGATTTCACAAGAACTTCCAATGCTTGAAGCAGGCCGCCTGGCCGCAGATCACGCCGCGTGGATCGAGCAGGTTCCACACCGTGGCCGCCTCGATCAGGAAGCGCCGTCCATGCCGTCCGATGCGGACCCCCTGGTAATCGTCGATGTAACCCCGCTCGGCCACCCGCGCCAACAGTTCCGCCCGCGCCTCCTGGTTGATCCTCTCGGCGGAGAGCCGGGAAGGCAGCGCGGTGAATTCTTCCCAATCCATGGCGAACAGGGCCAGCGCGGTCTGGTTGGCGTAGTTGAAGAGGGGGTCGGGGGCGGTGTCGTGGGACACCACCACGAAGGGCGCGGCGAACAGGTAGCGGGCGGCTTCCTCGTGGGTCAGGCGGGGATCGAGCAGGGGGCGGCCCGTCCAATGGCGGTGGCTGTCGCGCAAAAGGGCGACATGCTCGGCCAGATAGTGGTTGTCTTCGCTGGGATAGGGTGGGGGAGCGGTCATGGCTGGGGTCCGGGAGGGTTGGGCGGCGGCATCCAGGGATGCGGATCGGCCCAGGATTATAGCCATTACCGGACGGGGCGGCGGCAGGACTGGGAAAAAATGGACACCGAAGGCGGAACGCTTGAGGATAGCTCGGAAGGGTGCGATTAACGGCGGGAAGTCAGGAAGATCGAAGAGGAGGTTTGGCCGGCCCTCGGTGTCCCAGTAGAAGAGGCTATGCGCCGACCTACGGTGCAGGTAGCGTGCCGAAAGCCGATTCCGCCTTAAAAACAAGGATTTATTCCCGCCGGTCGCCGGTGTGCGCAACGCGGGTTCGGGGAAATACCACAGTCTTTGCGCCGTATGGCTTAGCGGACGCCCATGGGATGGAATTGAAAGGAGGATGACGATGTTCGGTTTCCGCAAGGGGGTACGGGACACGGAGCCCGTGCGTAGGTATGGCGGGACGCTGGTGTATTGCGGGCGCGATACGGAAGGCTTGATCGAGGTGGTCGATAGTTACGGGGTGCGCGCCCTGCATTTCGGCACCCCGCCCCGGCAGAGCGCCATGGCCTTGGCCGAGCCGGAGCGGCTGGAGCTGTCCTATGTCCGGGCCATGCTGGCGGGATTGATGTTCACGCCCGGGCCGCGCCGGGTGTTGGCGCTGGGCCTCGGGGGCGGGTCGCTCGCCAAGTTCCTGGCGCGGAACTTCCCGGACTGCCGGATCGAGGTGGTGGAATTCCGTGCCGCCGTGGTGGAGGTGGCGCACCGCTATTTCGGGTTGCCGGAAGCGCCGAACCTCGCCATCCATATCGGCGACGCCCGCGAGTTCGTGCGCCGGGAAGCCTTGGCCGGGGCGTCCCTGTATGACCATATCTTCGTCGATATCTACGACGACCGGGGCTTGTCGGCCTCGGTCAACGAGCGCGATTTCTTCGCCGCCTGCGCCCGGTTGCTGGAGCCCTCCGGGGTGTTCGCCCTCAATCTGTGGGGCAGCGACCGCGATTCGTACCGCGAGGCCGTGGACCTGCTCCGCCAATATTACGGTAGCCACACGCTGCGCCTGCCGGTCATCGGTCGGGGCAATATCATCGGCTTCGGTTTCGGCCCGGACGTGCCCAAACCCGACCTGGAGCGGCTCCGGCCCGTCTCCCGTGGGTTGGAAGCGCGGTTGGGGGTGGAGTTTCCCCGGTTGTTGCGGTCGATGGTGCCGATGGGCTGGCGTTGAACGGCCCGGTTTCCCGCGTTCCCTTTGCCCGCGCAAACTGAAGGTTGCGCTCAAGGCTTTCTGGCAACCCTAGCGCCATTCCGAAAACATGCCATTGCTCCCGCCATAGGGTCCGGCCTAGCGCGGACCCCGCTTGCCAGCGTCCGGGTGCCCACCGCCCGGATACTCCAATCCCCGAACACCCCCGCCCGGGACATACCGGGTTTGGGGATGGGCTAAACCCCGCGCTACATTCCGGTAAAAGTTTGGAACTTCTATAGGACTGGATTCGGAATATAATCCCCGCTAGCCGATGGGGTGGTATCCGGTACTGGGACTGTTCCATGGGGCCGGGCGAAAATGTGGAACTACATCCGGGAACCAGAAAGATGCTATACGGGCTATTCGAGTTGCTACGGCAAGCGCTCAACGAGTTCCGGGGACTGAGCGAGGATTTTTATCGCTGGGTGGCCGTCGCGGTGATATTGGCGTGTTTGGTCGAAGCCTTGTTCTGGCTGTCCGGGCGCTTGGTGCTGCGGGATTGGCGGCCGGGGTGGATTTTGGGGGGCGTGGCCGGGTTGTGGTTCCCGCTGACGTGCCTGATCTTCTTGTCGCTGCCCGCCACCGCCTATCTCAAGCCCGCCGCCGAAACCATCCTCAAGACCTGGCAAACCGGCTTCACCCACGATGACGCCTGGAACCAAGAATCCTTCCGTCAGCAATACTGGGCGGTCCAAGCCCTGAAAACCCCCGACGGCCAGCCCTTGGAAAACTTCTCGGGCTATCCTTCCCCGGAACAGGGCGGCACCAAAATCCCCGCCAGCCACCGCGAATCCCAATCCGCCATCGCCACCATCGATTCCAACCGCGTGGCCGAGCATTTCCAGACCCGGCTGCCCTTGCTCGCCCAATTGCTGTGGGCGGACGAGCGGCCTTTGCCCGAGGTCTTGCGCGGCGACATGGAGAAATTCTTCCGCGACAATCCCGGCACGGCCTACGATCATTTCAAGGCGGTGCAACTGGCCGGGACCGAAATGCAGCGCCTGCTCGAACAGAAGATCGGGCGGATCGTGCTGATGGCCCGCCTGGGCTTGGCCGGATTGCTGTTGCTGTTGTGGCTGCCCTTGTTCGCGCTGGCCGTGTATGACGCCTGGAAGCGCTTGGAACCCACCACCTTGAAAGAATGAGGCGATCCTTTCCCGGCCTTGGGCTTGGCCCCGGCCATTGACGACGCTTGGAAAAAACTCGAACCCATCACAGGAAAACCATGAGCAATAATCATCTCATCATCGGTCTGGGCGGTACCGGCGGCAAGGTCATCAAGGCGTTCCGCAAAGGGGTGTACGAAGAATTCCGTAATGTCGAGCCTATCGGCCCGGACGGCAAGCACCATGTGGTGCATATCGGCTATCTATATGTCGATTCCAGCGCCAACGACCTCGCCGCCAGCGAGCGCTGGCGCACCCAGGGCGATATCGGTGCCTTGATCGCCCTCAACGAGCGCCACCGGCTCTCCATCGCCCACAACGATTTGCAAACCCGCTTGCGCGACCGCGAGCATTTCCCGGTCACCCACCGCTATATCGGCAATCCCCAGCTGTGGACCGATATTTTCAGCCAGATGAACGTGCAGCAGGCGGCGGGCGGGCAGATGCGGCGTTTGGGCGAAGCTTTGTTCGAGCCGCAATGCCAGGCCTTCGTGGACCGGGTGAAAACCTTGTGCAACGAGTTATCGGGCACCAGCGGGGTCCAGGGCGTGAGCTTCCATGTATGCTGCGGCCTGGCCGGCGGCACCGGGTCGGGGGCGTTCCTGCATGTCATCGCCCAGTTGCGCCGCCATTTCGCCAATTCCAGGGAATTCCCGATCTTCCTCTATCTCTTGTTACCCGAGCCCAATTCCGAATGGGCCAGCAATGGCGAGCGCACCAATTATTACGCCAACGGCTATGCCGCCTTGCAGGAACTCAACGCCTACCTGCTGTCCGATCCCAAGGACGGTCCCAACAAGGGCGGACCGCTGTTCACCCCCTACGACCTCACCGCCAATACCGGCTCGGCCCATCGTTTCGAAAACATCGCCGCCGGGGGCCGCACCCATCTGCTGGACCGTCTGCAAGGCTGTTTCGTGCTGTCCAATATCAACGAGCGCGGCCTCGTGATCGGCGTCAAGAACGAGGAAATCCACAACCTCATCGCCCAACTGGCGTTCCAGCGCATTTTCCTGATCGATAGCGCCGACGCCGGTCAATACCGTCCCCTGCGCGATGCCATCACCCTGGAAAACACCATCATCGACGACGAGGGCCAGACCACCGATCCCACCCAGAAAGTCCGTAGTACCCGCTTCCTGAGCTTCGGGCTCAAGCGGCTGCTGGTGCCGGAGGAAGAAATCCGCGAGCATTTCGCCGCCAGTTTCGCCTCGCAGGCCGCTTTGCAGATGCTCTACAACAATTGGCCCGCCGAAACCGCCACCGCCTTCGTGGACGAGAAGAAAAAGACCGCCTTCAAACTGGACGTGCAGAAGCAGGACAAACTGGCGGGCTGGAAGCTCAGCGACGAGCAAATCACCCTGAGCAAAGGCATCCTCGCCACCGAGATTTCCAATCAGCGCTGGAAACCGATCCAGGAAACCTGGAACGATATCGCCCCCCATCTCAAGACCGATGCCTGGGAAGGTGGCAGCGGCAATGGCATCGACCCCCGCCTCGACCGGCTGGAAACGGCGTTCCAGGATTACTACAACGATAGTTTCCGGGGCGTCGGGGTGGATAAGCTGTACGAGGCCGTGGGTCGCGACGTGGGCCTGCCCGACCGCCATGTCGCCGAAATCTGCGATACCGTCGAGCAATGGATGTTCGGCCAATGGCAGGATGGCACCTATTCGGTGACGGAATTGGAGACCTTCCTCGACGATTTGATCGAGGATTTGGAGCGCCGCCTAGGGACCATTCCCGCCCGCTTGGAGGCCATCAAGAAGAGCCTGGGCGGCCTCAACGAGCGCATGGACGACAATAGTTCGCGCTGGGCCAAGATGGGTATCTTGGGCCGGGCGATGGGAAGGCCCGGCGATATCTTCAACGCCCAGGCCGATTTGCTGACCGAGGTCTACGAAAAGCGCACCTTGATCCAGGCTTGGACCTTCGCCGAGAAGCTGCTGCGCCGGGTCGTTGCCGAACTGCGCGACCGTTTGCGTCCCAGCTTGGCCGAATTCCGGGTGGGCCTGTCCCAGGTCAACGATTTCTTCCAGCGCCGCCGCGGCCAGACTTGCCAGGACGATGCCGCCAGCAACGTCGAAACCGCCAATGTCGTGAAATTCTACGAACCCGCCGGGGTCCGGCGCTTCTGCCGCAGTTTGCTGGAACTGGAGCAGATGCAGCGCAGTTGGGCCGGCGTCCTGCGGCGCAAGGCGGTCGATACCGCCGCCGAGAACAAGCAGCGCAAGAGCGGCCGGGAAAAAGGCTTCGCCATGATGGTCCAGCATTTCATCAAGGAAACCGACGCCATGCGGGTGTTCGAGGACGTGGCGCGGCAGAATGCCGAACAAGCCCACGACGAGCGCACCGGACCCAACAACCGCCATTTCGGCGTCAACATCGTCATCAAGCTGGCCGAGCAATTCGCCGACCGGGAAAAGCTGCGCGATTACATCAAAACCCTGGTGCGTAGCTCCCTGACCTTCATGCAATGGCGCGGCGTGGAATTCGGCGGCGGGGTCGGTCCCAACTCCATGCTGGCGGTCAGCCTGCCGCGTTGCGACGAACGGGCCTCGTTCCGCGAGGAACTCAAAGCCCTGTTCCGGGACAGCTTCGAGGGCAAGGTGGAAATCATCGACAGCGGTCGCCGCAGCAACGAAATCTGCCTGATCGCCTTCAAGTACGTGTTCCCCCTGCGCTATCTGGAGCCGGTGTGGCAGCTCAAAGAGCGCTATGACTACCGGCTCAATGTCGGTTCCCGCGAGCGGGCGTTGTTGGAAGTGCATATCGAGGACCATCAGCCCGCCTTGCCCGGCCTGTTCCGGCCCGCGCCGGGCGAGGCGGGCAAGCGGGTGTTGCCCGCTTTGCAAATCGCCGCCGCGCTTGGGGTGTTCGAGCAAACCTACAACGATGCCACCGGCCAGCAGGAACGCAAGCTCAAGCTGTTGGATGCCGATGGCCGTCCGCGTTTCTTCTATTACCCCGATGTCTTGCTGGGCTTGTTCGACGCGCCACCGCGTCCCGCCACCGAAACCGCCGTCCTCAGCGCCTTGATCGGGCAACTGACCCAGGAGCAATCCGAGGCGGTGGAAAAACGGGTGAGGGATGCCTTGGCGGCGGAGCAATACCGCATCGCCACCGCCCGCGAGGAACTCAAGCAAAAGCTGCTGGCGCAATTGGAGAATGTCCAGCGCAACCGTAACCACAATGAGCGCGACCCGATCTACCTCAAGATGGACGAAGCCTGCGGGGCGGCGATCCAGCGGGTGATGGCGGTGCGTTGAGCGGGGTGGGACCATGGCGCTGAGACAAGGCAGGTGCAGGAATTACGGGGTTTGCCATTTCGCCGACGACCGGCTGTTGCAGGCGGTGGAAGCGGGGGCCGAATTCGTGTGCGGCAATCCCGAATGCCGGTCGCCCCTGGCCGAAAGCACCGGCCAGGGCGGGCCACCGGATGGTGTCGTCCGGCGCAGGCTGGTCCTGGGCGCGGGGGTGGTCTTGTTGGCGGGGCTGGGTAGCGGGTTGGGGTATTACCTGTCGCGTCCGGCGGTGGGGGGGATGGCCGCCGCCGAAGTATCCGGGTTCGCGGGCGGCGGCGTCACCGCCATCCGCAAGCCCATGGAACAATGGATCGATGAATTCGCCGCCCCGCCCGCCCAAGCCCCCGAAACCATGCCGCCCGGCAAGCTGCGGCGGGCCTGGGAGGCGGTAGGCCGGATCAAGGCGCGGTCGCTCGATATCGATGCGCTCAAGCAGGCCGGTCAGCTGGTTGGCAGCGAATCCGGCCTGCTGAATCCCGTGGAGGGGGCCCGGCTGACCCCGGAGCAGCGGAGCCTGGTTGGCCAGGAAAACCAGGATCGGCGGACCTTGTTCGCCTTTGTGGCCGAGTATTCCAATCCCGCCACCGAGTATGAGCGGGTGGCGAACGAGTATGCGCGGAACCGCTGGCGGGAGTGGTCGCCGAAATAGCTTGTGTATAACCCTGGATAGCTTAAAGGGGGGAGCATGGTTAATCCGTTTATTGATAAGTCATCGCTGGTGCTTGCGATTGTAGCCTTCACGATCATCGTGGTGGTGGTTTCTATCGCTTGGATAGTTACCAATGATGGCAAAGATAGGTACGCAAGAATTGAGTATGTTGAAGGTTCATACCGCTGGGGTGCTGAATATGCTTCTGCTAGTGGAAAAAGTGTTGTCAAGCATCATGATTCCATAGATTTTCATGATGAGAATGGAATTAAGCGAGGGGATATTGTAAGGCCACGGGAAAGTTCCAGCAAAACCATGGACCAATGGATAGAGGAAGCCGGTATTCATCGTTGAATGGATGGCGCTATGAAAGCCCCGGCCAATATGTCAATGTTGCTATTGTTGGGCGTTCTTCCGTGGCTTGTAGTGGCTGAAGCAATGGATGCCGAGTGTGATGATCAACAAGGCTCCGACTATCTGGAATACCAGAAAGTTGCCGACAGGATGAAAGGGCGTGAGAATGATGTGGTTAGAATTAAGCGATCCGGGCGTGTGATTGGGAATGAGGACGGATTGCTATATCTGGTGCAAAATCATGGGATTAATATTGTTATCTCTGATTATGATATGGAAATTTTGAATGAAGAAAACTCGGATAGGCGAAAATTGTTTTCGCTTATTGCGAAATGCGCTGTGCCCCAGGTTGATTATCATGACGTGGCCAATAGGTACGCTAGAAAAATATGGAAAGAATGGCCGATAATAGATTATGGGTATACGGATCGATCAGTGGTAGAGCATAGGTAGAATAAAGAGGAAATCATGGCTAAGAAAGCGGGGCGCTGCAAAAACTACGGCGGCTGCGCCAAGGCCGAGCAACGCGCCATCATCGACGCCGACGAATTCAATTTCGTCTGCCCGGAGTGCGGTTCTGGCCTATCAGATTATGTTCCCCCCAAACCCACGGGACCGAATTGGCCGTTGCTGGTTGGGCTTGGGTTGGTTGCGGCCGGGGCGGTCGGCGGTACGGGGTATTGGCTGCTGTCCGGCAAAGACAAATCGGAAGCCGCGCCGGTACCGACACCAATCGTTGCCAATCCCTTGCCAGCTTCCGCCCGTTGCGTGCCGCAACCCTTGCTCCTGCCCGGCAAGCGCAGCCTGTACGAGCGCGTCCTGACCCGGCCCGGCGCGGTCCTGGCCGCGCAACCGGGGAGCGGGCAGGGCGAGGCCCAAGCGCCGTTGACCCGTTTCTATGTCTACCAACGGCAGACGCTGGGCGGCGAGGAATGGCTGCAAGTCGGCGGCAGCGCCGAATGCAAGCCGGAGGGTTGGCTGCGCGGTGCTTCCGCCGTGGCTTGGAAGCAACAAATCACCGTGGTGTTCGACAACCCGGCGGGCCGCGAGCGGGTCTGGCTGTTCAAGGACGATGCCGTTCTCGAACGGATCGCCAAATCCGCCGATCCAGGGGCGGCGCTGGTGGCGGCGCAGGGCGGGAGCGATGCCCCCATCGTTTCCGCCGAACCCAAGAACTACATCGACTTCAACCAGAAGTTCTACCTGCTGCCGATCACCGATTTCCGGGAAATTCGCAATGTCACAGGAAAGCCAATGCGCTTGCTGCGAGTCCATGCGATTTCCCAAAAAAACGACGGTGGTGGTGGAAAGCCTGAGCAGCGTGGGGCGGCGGTGATGTTTGTCATCGATTCCACGTTTTCGATGATGCGTTATATCGACGCCGCCAAAGAGGCCATGCGGCAGATTTTCCACCAGTTAAGCGAATCCCCGGTGGGCAGGGAAATCCACTTCGGTTTGGTCACCTTCCGCTCCAGTACCCGCGCCGTGCCCGAACTGGAATATGTGAAGAAACTGGTGGTCGATCCCGGTTTACCCGAATCATCGGGCAATCCCGAGGCGTTTATGGCCGGGATCGAGGAAGTCAAGGAGGCGAGGAAATCCAGTGCGGAGTTCGACGAGGATGCCTACGCGGGCCTGATGGAAGCGCTGAAGAAGGATATCGCTTGGCAATCCTACCGCGCCAAATACGTGATCCTCATCACCGATGCCGGAGCCTTGAATCCGGGCGATCTCGACCGCGACGGGCAACCTTTGTCGGAGACCGGCATGAAAGCGGGGGAAATTCGCCAGATCGCCGCGCAAGACCGTAACGTCACGTTGTACGCGATCCACCTCAAGACCGTGGGCGGCAAAAAATACAACGACCACGCCAAGGCTGCCGCCCAATACCGCGAGCTGACCCAGAACCTCTACACCAAAGGGCCGCTTTATTATCCCGTGGAGAATGCCGACAATATCGGCGGTTTCAATGGGGTGGTCGATTGCCTCACCCAATCGATCATCGCCCACTACGCCAAGGTTGTCAGCCGGGACCAAGGCGAATCCGCGTATCACTGCCCGCCTCAAACCGACAACGAGGAGTTGAACCGGGTATTCCGCAGCATCGAGAGAGACACGGCGACTCTCGGCAATGCCCTCCGCCTCGAATATCTGGGCCAAACCTCGGGCGACCGTATCCCGGACGACTTCGCCGGCTGGATGAACGACCGCGACCTCCTGGACCCGGTGCGGCCCAATGTCGAGGTCAAGGTCTTGCTGTCCCGCAACGAACTCAGCAACCTGGCTTTGACCGTCAAGGCCATCCTTGACGCCGCCCGCGCTGGGCAGAAATCCACCGGGGAATTCTTCAATGTATTGAAACAATACGTCTCCGCATTGACACGCGATCCCGACCGTGCCCAAAAACTCAGCCTCGCCGAGATGGGCCTGTTGGGCGAATACCTGGAAGGCCTCCCCTACCAGAGCCATGTGATGAGCATGACTCCGGAGCGCTGGGCCGGTTTGGGGCCGACCGAGCAGGACGATTTCATCCGCGAGGTCGAGAACAAGCTGGAACGCTACAAAGATTACGAGAGCGATAACCGTCGCTGGATTGCCTTGGGCGGGCCGGACCCTGCGGTGGAGGACGGCGATAAGGTCTATCCCGTGCCCTTGGACGCCTTGCCCTGAACCATGGTCATGGTTGCCGCGCCCTGCCTTGAATTCGAGTTGCGGCGCACCAGGGGCGTCGGCGACGAGGGTTTCAGGGTCGAAACGGCCCGCGCCACGCTGGGCGCGGGCGAAATCCTGGCCCTGACCGGCCCCAGCGGCTGCGGCAAAAGCACGCTGTTGGAAATGCTCGGACTGGTGCTGGAACCCGGTCCCGGCAGCCATCTGGCATGGCGGGTGGACACGGAACAGCCGCCGCTCGACATCCCCGCGTTATGGCGGCACGGGCGCGAAGACGCGCTCTGTGGGCTACGCGCCCACCGGCTCGGCTTCATCCTGCAAAGCGGTGGTTTGGTGCCGTTCCTGGACGTGCGCGGCAATATCGGCCTGCCCCGGCGCTTGGTCGGCCTGTCGGAAGATGGCCCGGAGGTGGACCGCCTGGTCGATACCCTCGATATCCGCCATCTACTGGCGAAGAAACCGGGCCAGCTTTCGGTGGGCGAACGCCAGCGGGTCGCCATCGCCCGCGCCCTCGCCCATGCGCCGCCCTTGCTGCTGGCCGACGAACCCACGGCCGCGCTGGACCCGGCCCGCGCCGAAGCCGTCCTGGGTTTGTTGGTGGATTTGGTACGCGACGGGCGTGGCATGGCGGTCATCGTCACCCACGACCGCGATTTGATCCAGCGCTTGGGCCTGCGGGAAATGCGGGCCTGGGTCGATGCCGGAGGCCGGTTGGCGAGGTTCGACCACCATGCGGCCTGAGTTCGCCCCGGTCCATCCGAACCCCACGCCGCGGTCGCGCCGGGGTTTGGCTTTGCGCTTGGGATTCCAGGATTTGCGCCATGACTGGCGGGTGTCGGCGGCCCTGGCCTTGTCCATCGTCAGCGTGCTGGCCCCGCTGCTGTTGTTGCTGGGACTCAAGGCCGGAGTGCTGTATACCTTGCGCGAAATCCTGCTCAAAGACCCGCGCAACCTCGAAGTCCTGATTTTCGAGAACACCCGTTTATCCCCGGCTTGGTTCGAGCAACTCCGCGCCGACACCGAACGGGTCCGCTTCGTCATTCCCGGCACCCGTACCCTGAGCGCCGTGGTCGATCTGGAAAACCGCAACGGCCTGCAACTCCGGCAGGTGGATATCGTACCCACGGCGGTGGGCGATCCCTTGTTGCCGTTGGGGCTGGCTCCGCCCGACCGGATCGACGCCATCCTGCTGACCCATCCCGCCGCCGCCCAACTGGCCGTGTCGCCCGGCGAGCGCGTCAAGGTTTGGATCACGCGCACTCTGGACGGTATCGACCAGCGCGAATCCCTGGAATTGACGGTCGCGGGCATCGTGCCGGAAGCATCGTTGGCCCGGCCCGCGTTGTTCACCCGCTTGGAATTCCTGGAAGCCGTCGAGGATTACAAGGAGGGCTATGCCGTGCCCGCCCTGCTATTCGGGCGGGAAGCGCGAGCGCCGCCGTCCGCCGTTTGCGGCAGTGCTTGGGGCGGACCGCTACCGTCCTGGCCGCTCTGGCCCGATGCGCCCGATGACCTATTCCCGACGGGTTCGGAGTCCACGCCGTCTCCTCCGGTCCAGCCCGCCGCCACCGTGCCGGCCCGCGCCGCTTCTTCCTTGCTGGCGGGCAAACACCGTGCCGGCCCGCGCACCACCTACGCCAAGGCCCGGCTCTACGCCCGACGGCCCGAGGATGTGATCCCGCTGGCCGACCGCCTCAGGGCTTCCGGGCTGGAAACCCGCACCCGCATGGACGACCTCGCCCGCCTGCAAGCCACCGACCGGCTGCTGGGCCGGGTCTTGGCCTGGATCGGCGCGATAGCCTTGGTGGGGGGGGCCTGTGCCTTCGGCGGCGCGAGTTGGATCACCCTCGAACGCAAGCGTGGCAGCTTGGCCCTGCTGCGCTTGATGGGCCTCACGGGCGGCGAAATCCTGGCTTTCTGCCTGTATCAAGCCCTGCTCTTGGGCGGCGTGGCCTTTGTCATCGCCGGGGCGCTGTACGCGGCGGGGTCCACGGCGCTCAACCACTACGGTGCGGAATTGTTCGCCGAATTATTGGGTTATGGCGGCGTGGCCGGGGCGCTTTGCCGCCTTGGAACCGGGGACGCGCTGACCGCCGCCGCCGGTACCTTGGGTTTCACCTTGTTGGCTTCGTTACTGGGGGTTTTCCATGCACAATCGATCCAGCCGGCGGAATGCCTGCGCGAGAATGGCTGATTGGGGACTGGGCTTGCTGTTGTGGCTGGCCGGAGGGCTGGCGTTCGGGGCCGACGGGTTGGACGCCCTGAACGATCCCGCCAAGCCCCTGCCGGACGATGTGGCCTTGCCCATGCCCTGCGGCGGCAAGATGGTGTTCCGGCGGGTCGAGACCGTGGGTGGCGGTGCCTTGGGCGAGCAAAAGCTGCGGCTGGGCGAGGAAAACCCCGGCGCGGTGCTCGGCCCCAAGGAAGGCGCGGTGGATGCCTATTTGGCGGGAGCCTTCCCCATCGCGGGCAATCCGGCCCGGCGCTATTTCCTGCTGGGCAAATACGAGGTGACCCGGCGCCAATACGAGGCGGTCCGGCGCTCCCTCGCCCATAAGGACGGGCCGCTGGATTGCCAAGGCTTGCCCGAGGAAAACTTCCCCAAGACCGGTCTGAGCTGGTTCGACGCGGTGGCTTTCGCCGATGGTTATACCCAATGGCTGCTGGCCAACGCCCAGGACCAAGTGCCCAAGGATGGCAAATCGCTGGGTTTCGTCCGCTTGCCGACCGAGGTGGAATGGGAGTTCGCGGCGCGGGGGGGCAATGCCGTGAACGAGGCCGATTTTCGTGGTCCCAACTTCGTCAAGGACGGCGAGCTATACCGCTATGTCCAGCACCAAGGCACGGAATCCGCCAATGGCAAGGTCCAGTATATCGGACTGCTGAGTCCGAATCCGTTGGGGCTGTACGACATCCTGGGCAATGTCGATGAAATGGCCTTCGACCTGTTTCATCTGACCAAGCATTCCCATTGGCACGGGCGGGCCGGGGGCTTCGTGGTGCGCGGCGGCAATTTCGACACCAACGCCGGGGATATCCGTTCCTCCCTGCGCCGCGAAGAACCTTATTACACCGACAAGCAACCGCGCCGGGCCGAGACCACCGGCTTCCGCGTCGCCGTGGCCGGGCCGGTCATCAGCGAACAGAACCTCCGTGCCATCGAGGCCGAGTGGGCGAGCCTCAAGGATGAAGCGGCCCCGTCGCGGGCGGCGCAACCGCAGCCGGCACCGCCGACAACCGCCGTCCCGGACCCGCGTCTCGCCCAGCGGCTCGGGGAAGCGGAAGCGGCGCTCCAGCACTGCCAAGCGGCCAAGGCCGCGGTGGTGCCTGCCGGCCCGGCCCCGGTTCAGTCCGGTGCGGTGGTGAGTGCTTGTCCCGATCCCCTGGGCAAGCTGTCCAATGAATCGCGCAGCGACCTGCTGGCCGATATCAGCGATTTGGCGATCCACACCAACCATCCGCTATTGCGTAGGCGCTTGGACCATGTCTGGGATGAAACCGCCCGCGTGATCGAATTCCAGAACGAAGACCGCAGGCGTGCCGCCAGGGAGGCGCTACGCACCGCCGCGATGATTTGTCAAAAACTCCGCGACGATGAGTACAATGTCATCGAACCTTGGGAAAATCGTAAGAAAGCCCATTGCCTAAGGGATACCAAGGGGCAGGATTGCCTTAACGATGAAACAAAAATTCTCAAGCTCAAGGACCGGGTCGCCAATAATCTCGGCTTCTACGCCGATGCGGTGTTGGAACTGGCCCGGAGCTATCCCATGGAAATCCTGGGGGCCGAGAAAGACCTGCTCCTGACCCGGATCGAACAGCGCAAATACCAGGATTTCATGCCCTTCGTGAAACTGCTGTACGGACACGCCCAGCGCTACGCCGCCGATGGCAAGCAAAACCGGGAAGCTTGGTATCGGGATTGCGCGGCGGTCCGTCTGGAATGAACTACCTAAAAAGGGGGAAAACGATGAAGCAACCCAGATCGACCATCAACGCCCTGGCCGTCGCCCTGGCGACCCTGGCCCTGTCCGCCTGCGCCACCGTGCCGCGTAGCCCATCCGAACAGCGCTTGGAGACGCAGAGCGAATGGTTCAGTAGTTCCCATCTCCAAGGGTGCCTCTTGGGCGCGGCGTTGGGGGGGGGCGGTTGTGCCCTTGCCGGGGGCAATACCGCAACCTGCGTGGCCTCGGCCTTGGCCGGGTGCGGCCTCGGCTTGACCGCTGCGGAGTACATGACCCAGAAGCGCCAGCAATACGCCAACCAAGAGCAATTCCTGCAATCGGTCATTACCGATGTGCGCCAAGACAACCAGCGTGTGTCCTCCTATGTCGCCACCCAACAGCAGGTCGTCAACGAGAACCTGGCGAAGCTCGCCCAGCTTGAACAGGACTACGCCCAGCACAAAATCAGCCTGGACGAAGCCAAGAAGCGCAAAGCCGTCCTGCGCAAAACCCAGGCGCTGCTGGAGAAGAAGTTGGACGATTTGCGGCATGTCGATAAGCAATGGCAGGACCGCTATGCCGTGGCGACCGACCCGCGTATCGGCCAGGAGGTGCAAACCCTGCAACAACAGGTGAACGCGGCGGATCAGGAAGTCCGGGGATTCACGCAGAAACTCGATGTATCCACCGTCAGTGGTTAAGCCTATGCGTTACCAGTATTTTGCGGGTTTTGCCTTGGTGGCGGGCTTGTCCGGTTGCGCCACCACCCGGGATTGCGATCCGCGTTATGATCCAGGGTTTTTCGGCAGCGTCAACTGCCATGCCAGCGATGCCTATCAAGGCCGGATCGACGAAGGCAAGAAAATACTGGCGGACGAGCAAGAGCTTAAACAGCAATTGGCCCAGCAATCCGCCGAAGTGGAAAAAACCAAGCAG
The DNA here is from genome assembly GCF_019670005.1 of Methylomagnum ishizawai. Lineage (NCBI taxonomy): Bacteria > Pseudomonadati > Pseudomonadota > Gammaproteobacteria > Methylococcales > Methylococcaceae > Methylomagnum > Methylomagnum ishizawai. The sequence continues at coordinate 523,113 of NZ_AP019783.1, forward strand.
GACACCGAAGCGGCCTTGGCAAAGGCACAGGCCGATTTGGATGGCATGGAAAGGGAGTTGGGTGATATCGGGGGAGCCTTGAAACAAGCGGGCAAAGCCAATGCCCGCCTGACCCGGCGAATCGGTCAATATCAAACAGATATTAAAGCGATGAAAGCCAAGGTTAAAAAAGGCAATCCCCAAATCGCCGAACGGGATAGGTTGAAGCGCGAGCTAGCGGCATTGCAGGCGGCGATACCTCGATAAATCGGGGTATAGGCTAAACCCGGTCGAGCGGGTTTATAGCGATAATTGTGAAAAGGTGGGTTTATGACGCAGAAAACAGGGCGGTGCAAAAACTATGGCATCTGCGCCAACGCGGACAGCCGCAAGTTATTGCAGGCCGACGATACCAATTTCATCTGCCCGGAATGCGGAAAAACATTGGTGCCGGTCGCCGATCCCGGCAAAGCCGGGGGCGGGCAGGGGTATTGGATCATCGGCGGTGTGGCGGCGGCGGTTTTGGCCATCGCCATGGGCGTAGGGTATTTGTTGCTTTCTCCCGATAGGCAAGAGCCGATTGCGCCGGCTCCGGTATCTACGCCAACGCCGGAAAAGCGGGTGGTGGAAGTGCGACCGCCCTTGCAGCAGTCCGAGAGCGATACCGAGCGGCGCTACCCTGGGCCAACACCGGAGCCGGAACGCGATTTGGATGGGAAAACCGATCCGGCAACGGGGCGGGATGATCCTGTTTGGGCACCCAAGCCCGCGTCCGATTGGATCAAGACTTTTCCGATTAACCGTCGTTAAAGGCTAGAGTTGTGATAAACCCAGCGTTGGAGATAAGCCATGCCGCGTTCGATTGTTCTCGTTGTGAAATCCTTGCCGCGATTCCTGATGGCGGTTTTGCTGATATTTCAGTGCGCGGTACCGGGCCATGCTTACGCTGTGGTAATCCAACCCACCGCTGAAGATATTGCCGAGTTCAAGGCCGTACACGAGGCGATGAAGGACCGCGCTCCTGAAATCAAAGCATTGGTGAATGCTGGAAAAGTACAACGCCAGGGTTACAAACTGCTAGGGCTAAAGGCGCTTACGGTTAAGGAAAAGGAATTGATTAATGAGGAAAACCAGGGTCGGATGGTATACATAGAATTTATAGCTAAACATTCCGATCCACCTCAAAGTTTCGATGAGGTCGTGAATGTGTTGGCGCAAGAATGGGGTTCGGAGCGGAGACCCAATCCATCTTCCGGCAGACCCGAAAAAGTTGGAATTATCGAGGTAGGTGGCAAAGGTATTCGAGGGTTGGCGGTAGGCTTTCATGAGGCCGAAAACAACCCGGACTGCCAAAGCGATACGGACGATGATGGCGAGCAGGAGCAGGCGATGAAGTGTTTGCTCAAAGATGCCATTTCTCCATTAAACCCCAGTGGAATTGAGAAAAACGCGATAAGGGACACCGCGATAGCAGTGGAACAAATGCTGGGGATGGTGATGGCAAAAGGCGTGGATGTAGAGGATATTTATATTGTTGGAAGTAGTAGTGTTAATGACGCTGAGCATAAGACCGAACTTAAAAGGGAAATTGAAAAAAGGGTAAATTTGCCTGGAAAAATGGACTTTGTGACTTTTGACCAAGAGGCTAGATATAACTTCGAAGGTATGATCGCGATGTTACCGGCTAAATGGCGGGACAAAAGAAAGGAGCAAGCCGTGATTTTGGATATTGGCAGCGGAAATATCGTGGGTTCTTATCAAGATGCTGATGGTAGACTTGTGCCATTTTCCTTAACAAGGTTATTAGGTACCAAGAAATTTAGTGATCTAGTGGAGTCTGAGATTACGCGCAAAAAGCCTACTGATGATGGCCCCACGCCTATAGTGGTTAGCAATCAAGACTGGTCGATCATGTCTGAAAAGATAAGGGACGAAGTGCTGAGGCCGGAAATCAGGGCCTTGATCGACCGGAAGCCTGGAATATTTTCGCATGACAGGATTTACTTGGCTGGTGGTATTAATTGGGCTTTATTTACATTGCAGCGACCTTATGATACCAGACGGTTTCCGAATATTTCGCTTGACAATATAAATGATCTAAGGAAGCGTGCGGTAGGCGTTAAGCAGGGTATGAGTGTGTGTCTTAATAATCAAGGAATTAATGATCCGAAGGTGGCTAAGCAGGTTCGGGAGGATATGCTGAAGGTATGTGATGTATTTTCGACTAGAAATATTATATCTGGTATGGATATAGTAAAAGTATTTGCGGATGAATTGGGCTTTAAAAACCGAGCAGGAAAGGTTTTTTTCTTCAGAAACTCAATGTATGCGTGGCCTTTGGGATATCTGCATGAAAAATGTCGCCAAGATGGGAAATGTTAAAAGAGATGTGTCCAATATTAAACCAATTTTGCAATAAGGAAATCGTGATGAAAAAGTTATCAAAGCCTGAAATCTGCACTGTTATTGGCAGATTAGCCTGCCTGTCATTGTTTTTTACCAACGCCGGATGCAGCGGAGTCGGACCCCAAATCGCCTCCGTGCAATCCAGCCAATGGATCACCTGCTTCCCCGCCGAAAAATTACAAGCCGAAAAGCCCCCGACCTGTGAGTTATCGGCGGTGGCGAAAGCCGAAAAAATCCTGGTTTTTGCCAATGATAAAGCCATCCCCGATGGTTCTCCGGTATTCGCCGAAAGGTTCGACGGAAGCAAGGTGGATGATAAGCCGGATTACTTCAAAATCCCGGATACCTATATCAAATCCAGCAAATACGAAGGCATGGCCACCACCCCCGACGGGGCATGGGTGATCGCCACCACGGCTTTCGACCGTTTCGATCCAAACAAGCCGGACTGGAACGCCTATAACCGGATTTTGGCTTGGCCTGCGGGTCATCACGATCAACCCCAAGTGCTGATTGGGAAGACAGAACAGGATATCGACCAATTCCGCAAGCAAATCAAAAAAACGGTGACAGAGGGCGGCGATAAGTTGGGGTATTTCAAGATCGAAGGGATTGCCGCCATTCCGGCCAAGTCGCCTCAGGATAATACCGGTCGCTTGTTATTCGGGATCCGCGAGTTGGGCGAGAGCTACGATAAATTTAACTATGCCAGAAAATTGGTCGAGGTGGGATATACCATCGCCAACAATCAGATAAGCTTGGGAAGCGACTATAAGCTCAAGTATCAATTCGATGTGTCGCCGGAAGATCAAGCAGCGGGTGTGCCGCAAGAGGTTGGGCTTTCCAGTGTCGAGTACGATCCAGCCAATAAAAGGCTTTATTTGTTGACCAGCTTCGAGCAAGGCGAAGAACCTTCCAAGAAATTGGGTTCTTACCTCTGGGTTTTGGATGAAAAAGTTTTGGAAAGCGAACCGGGGCGGCAAGCGCGCCCAGTTTTGATTAAAGACGCTACCACTGGTAAGCCGGTAAAATTCCCCCATAAGGCCGAAGGTCTCGCGGTTTTGGGCGGTGACAGGATCGTGGTCATATTCGACGATGACCGTGTCACGAAATTCGATGGCGAGCCGGACCGGAAATTAAACGAATCCCTGTACCAAGTGATTCAATTGCAATGAATTGGCGGGCTTGCTGACACACTCCACAAGGATGTGGATCGATTCTCACCGGCCTGTGCCTATCTGACGTTAATCTGCTCACACCTTTCCGCCCCGTGGCTTCCGCCAAACCCGTTCCATCCAAAACGCTTCCATTTTGTTTTGCCAGGCTTTCCGGTAATGTGAGCCGTTCCACCAACCTTTCCCCGATGCTGCGCTGGCTATTGCCAGGAACGCCCGCCACTGCCCGCGTCGATGCGGAATCTTTTGCGCGAGTTCTCATGGCACCTCAATATCGATGTATCCGTTACGGAACCTGTGGTCTGGCCGACCAGCGGGCGGTAATCGCTTCCGATACCGGCGATCCTCCCATCTGCCCGGAATGCGGCGGTCCGCTCAAGCCGGAAACGGTCGAATCCCCCCGGCATCCAGCCACCTGGATGCCCTTGGGAGTCTGGGCCATCCTACTGATGGCGGCCTTGGGCGGATTGGCCTGGACCACTTGGGTACCAAAACCGGAACCGTCCATGGTGTATGGGCAAGGATTGTCCACCACTGGAAGTGGGGTTTATGGTGGGAGTGGGCTGGGATATGTGAATGGATCGGAAAAACCCGATAATAACCGGAAATTCAATCCCGACCTGTCCGGTTTAATCGAGGTGGCCGGGCCGGAGGTTAGGGCGTGGGTGGCCAATTTGAGTAAGGCCTGCTTGAATGGCCAAACCGCGATAGGCACCTGTTTTACCCAATTACCATCGGTGAAAATGGGTGTCACGCCGGATCGGGGATTGCGGGAGATTTTGATGGCGGTGGGTACGCTACGGGATCGCCTGGGTACCGGGTATTCGGTCGGGCCGGAACAAATCCGGGTGGTGGGCCATGAAGGTCTAGGGGCCACGGAAGACGGGGCTAGGTTGAAGGCCGGTTTGGAATCCGAATCCGGCGGGACGGTGAAAATGGATTTCCTCGATCGTCAGGAGGTGGCGGCTTTGGCGTTTGCGGCGGCTCTGGAGTTATTTCCTTTGCCTCATTATAAACCCGAAGATATTGTTTTCCTGGAGGTGGGTAAGAGCGCTTCGTTCGGCGCTTATCGGGCAGCGGGCGAATCCGAGGCTAGGACAACCACGTTCGATCTGGAATGGGGTTTTAAGAATTATGCCGACGAGGTGGCTTATCGGGGTTTTGTGGAGGGTTTCGCCCAGGCTTCCAAGCGGTTGGAAAACGATTTCCTAATGCCGATCGTTCGGGAAATGGTGGAGCGGAAACCTGGTATCATCCATCGCCGTGCCATGTATTTGGCGGGGCAGGGTGTTTGGGCTGCGGCGATGCTGCTCCATGCCACGCCGGAAATGGGCAAGATCGGTCCACGGGATTTGGAAAAAGCGCGGCGGCGTTTGGCCGAACCGGGGGTATGGCGGGAGGTTTGCGCCGACAGCCAATATCGTTTCGATGCTTACGCGCAAAGCCTTTGCCAAACCTTGAGCCAGGACGAGGTCTTGGCCGGGATCGATTTGCTGCGAGCTTTCGCCGAAGAAATGAAGTTTGGGAGCAAGGAAGTCTATGTGCTGCGCGATACCGCCTATCTCTGGCCCTTGGGCTATTTGAAAGCGAGGTATGGGCTTGCGAAAACGGGCGGTGTCGATAACCTGACCCGGCATGATTGATCCGCCTATTCCCCCGATGCGAACCCAACCCCCGGCCTTCGCCTATTTCCTCCCCCTCTGGCTGACCCTTTTCACCTTGCTGCCGCTGCTGATGGTGGCCGCCGTCAGCCTGATGCGCCGCGACGAATCCGGCTTGATCGCCCCCGTCTTCACCCTCGCCAATTATGCCCGGCTGCTCGATCCGCTCTATCTCAGGGTGTTCGGCCATTCGCTGGCGCTGGCGGCGCTGGCGACGGTGTTGTGCCTGCTTGTCGGCTATCCCTTCGCCTATTTGTTGTCGCGGGTGCGGGCGGGGTGGCGGCCCGCGCTGTTGACCCTGGTGATCGTGCCGTTCTGGACCAATTCGCTGGCGCGGGTCTATGCCATGCGCGGGCTGCTCGCCGCCAAGGGGCCGGTGAATGCTTTGCTGTTGGCGCTGGGCTGGATCGACGAACCGGTCCGCCTGCTCTATACCGGCCCGGCGGTCGCCATCGGCCTCGTCTACGTCCTGCTGCCGTTCATGGTCTTGCCTTTGTATTCCAGCTTCGAGAAACTCGACCACCGCCTGATCGAAGCGGCCCGCGACCTGGGCGCGGGCCGCTTCGCCACCTTTTGGCGGGTGATCGTGCCCTTGACCGCGCCGGGCATCGCGGCGGGAAGCCTCCTGGTGTTCCTGCCCGCGCTGGGGATGTTCTATGTCACCGATGTGTTGGGCGGGGCGCGGGGGCTGTTGGTCGGCAATTTCCTCAAGGACCAATTCCTCGATGCCCGCGATTGGCCGTTCGGAGCCGCCGCCAGCGTCTTGGTGATCGCGTTGTTGTTCGTGTGCCTGGCGTTATATGGCCGGGTCCGGGGCGGGGTCGGCCATGGCTAGGGTTTATCTGGCGCTGGTCTATGGCTTTTTGTACCTGCCGATGGCGGTGTTGGTGGCCTATTCCTTCAACCCCTCCAAGTACGCCACCCGCTGGGAAGGTTGGACCTTGGATTGGTATCGCAATCTGGCGCTGGACGAAGGGCTCAAGCAGGCCGCGCTGCATTCGCTGGCCATCGCCGGGCTGGCCGCGAGCCTCGGCACCGTGGTCGGCACCTTGGGCGCGGTGGGCCTGTACCGCTATCGCTTCCGGGGGCGGGCGCTGGCCCAGGGCTTGTTGCTGGTGGGCATGATGTCGCCGGATATCGTGGTGGGGGTGTCGCTGCTGGTGTTGTTCATCGCCTTGCGTGTGGAACTGGGATTCTGGACCTTGCTGCTGGCCCACACCGGCTTTTGCCTGCCCTTCGTCGTGGTCACGGTGCTGTCGCGCTTGCAGGGTTTCGACCGGGGTTTGATCGAGGCGGCCCAGGATTTGGGCGCGGGCGAAGCGGCGGCGCTGGCGCGGGTGGTTGTGCCCTTGTGCCTGCCGGCCATCGCGGCGGGTTGGTTGTTGAGCTTCACCTTGTCGCTGGACGATGTGGTGGTGAGCTTTTTCGTGACCGGGCCGGAGTTCGAGGTGTTGCCCTTGCGGATTTATTCCATGGTGCGGCTGGGCGTGAAGCCGGAGGTGAACGCGCTGGCGAGCTTGTTGTTCGCGCTGTCCTTGCTGCTGGTGTCGCTGTCCCAGTGGTTGCTGCACCGGGGGCCGCGATGAGGCTGTGGCTGGCGCTGTGGCTGGGTGGGTTCGCCGCCGCCGCGCGGGCCGAGGCGCCGGAATTGCGGATTTTCAATTGGTCGGATTATCTGCCGGACGAGGTGGTCGAGCGCTTCACGGCGGAAACCGGCATCGCGGTCACGGTGTCCACCTACGACAGCAACGAGGCCATGTACGCCAAGCTCAAGCTGCTGGACGGCAAGGGCTACGATCTGGCGGTGCCCTCGACCTATTTCGTGGACAAGCTGCGGGCGGCGGGCTTGTTGCGGCCCTTGGAGCGGGCCAAGCTGCCGGGGTTCGCCCATCTCGATCCGCGCCATCTCAACCAGGCTTTCGATCCGGGCAATGTCTACAGCCTGCCGTATCTGTGGGGCACGACCGGGATCGCGGTCGATGCCCGCAAGATCGATCCGGCCTCGGTGGACGGCTGGGCCGACCTGTGGCATCCAAGGTTCAAAGGCGCGTTGTTGCTGCCCAACGATATGCGCGAGGTGTTCGGCCTGGCCTTGCGGACCCTGGGACTCTCGGGCAACACCACCGATCCGCGCCAGATCGAGGCGGCTTACACCGAACTCCGGGGTTTGATGCCGAATATCCGGCTGTTCAACTCGGATTCGCCCCTGGTGCTGCTGGCCACGGGCGAGATCGACATCGGCGTGGTGTGGAACGGCAACGCCTACCACGCCCGCCAGGAAAACCCCGATATCCGCTATATCTATCCGAAGGAGGGCTGCATCCTGTGGATGGACAATTGGGTGATCCCCAAGGGCGCGGAGCATCCCGACAACGCCCACCGCCTGCTGGATTTCCTGCTCAGGCCCGAGATCGCGGCCCTCGTCACCGGGAAGATCGGCTATGCCTCGCCCAACGCCGAGGCCGTCCGGCGGCTCGCCCCGGAACTGCGCGACGACCCGACCGTGTATCCCGGCGAGGCGGTCTTGCGGAAGGGCGAGTACCAGACCGACATCGGCGATGCGGTCACGCTGTACACCGATTATTGGGAGCGGCTGAAGGCGGGCGAATAGGGCCGGTCAACGGCTGCGGCGCAGGGCGGGGCTGTATTCCGGCACGGCGGATTGGAGTTGGTCGGGACCGGATTCGTTGAAGATGTAGCGGTGGTGGATGCGTCCATCGGGACCGCGCCCGATATGCAGGACCGGGTTGCCTTTGGGCCGTGGCGCGGGGTCGGCGGCGGCGAGGTCCGGGAAGGCGGGGGCCGCCGCCCTGGCTTGTTTGAGGGCGTCGAGCGGGCCCGGCTCCTGGAGCTTGCGTTCCTGTTGCCGCCGCAGCAGCCAGCGCCTGAGTTCCTGGATGCGCTTTTGCTCGTCCTCGCTGAATACGGGGCTGGCTTTGTCGGGTACTTTGGGGGCTTGGATTTCCGGGGCTAGGCTGCCCGGATCGCCATCGCCGGCCAAGGCTTGCCCCGCCAAGGCCAGCCACCATACCCCCACCCCCATGCCCCGCCGTTTGCTCACGATATCGATCCGGTTGCGCTAAGACCAAGCGTGATTGTAGAACGGATAGCGGGCTAGGGCGCGTTTTTTTCCAGCCGTCTGCCCGTCGCTATCCCACGTCCCGGAGCGGGTGCCATCCATGGGCGGCAAATCCCTTGGGGTACTTGCAAAATTTGGTGCGGCCTGCAAAATCTGGTGCATAAAAGCCGGTTCTGGCTGGTGCTATGGTTTATTTCGCCGGGATGCCCGGTAGCCAAGCGCCAGTTCGATAGCTGGCTTTTATTTTGTAACGATTTGATTTTGTTGAAGAGGCTGTGCCGTGCATATGATGAAAAAAATTTTGTGGGTGGGGATTTCGACGGTCGCTTTCGCGTTCAGTGGCGGGGCCACGGCGGCGGCCAAGGCCTCGAAACTGGGCGACACGACTTGGAATTTGACCGGGGCCTATAACGTGAGCTATGCCTTTTCTTGCAATGTGGGTGGGCAGGGGGCCGGTCGGAAAAGGATCAAATTGCCAGGCCAGGCCAATCTTAGCTTGAATGTCCAGTTCAACCCGGACAAGACCTTCACCGTGACCGGCGATACGCTGGGCTTGGGAGCGTTCGCCGGCGACTGGAAAGGCAAGGGCCGCAAGCTGAGTTTCATGATCGACGACCAGAACGATTCATATATTTTCCAGCAATCCAAGGTTTTCCAAGAGGAAACCAAGCAACTGAGCGGTAGCGGTTCGGCGGGGGGGGGAACCTATAACTATAAGTTCAGCCCGGTCAAGTATGCCTTTGTCGGCAGTCTCAATCCCAAGGGGAACATGCTGCGCCTCAAGGAATCCGCGACTTTCAAGGTCACGGCGTCGGCTTCTTTCGCGGGACGCAGCAATAGCTGCTCGTATAGCTGGTCCGTCATGCGGGAGTACTCCGGCGGCCAAGCGCAATAAACCAGGGCGCTCCGGCCCCTCCGCGCCCGTCCCCCGCGACGGGCGTTTTTGTGTGTGGCGTGGCGGTTCGGCGCGATGAACGCTACACCACGGCCAGATTGCCCTTGGCCTCCAGCCAGGCTTTGCGGTCCGGGGCGCGTTTCTTCGCCAGCAGCATATCGAGGCGCTCGTCGGTGGTCTCCTGTTCCGCCAGTTCCTCCAAGGTGAGTTGCACCAGGCGGCGGGTGTCGGGGTTCATGGTGGTTTCCCGCAGTTGCGCGGGGTTCATCTCGCCCAGGCCCTTGAAGCGCTGCACGTTGATCTTGCCCTTGATCTTCTCGGCCTCGATGCGGTCGAGGACGCCCTTTTTCTCCGATTCGTCCAGGGCGTAATAGACCTGCTTGCCCACATCGATGCGGTACAAGGGCGGCATCGCCACGAACACATGGCCCGCCGCCACCAAGGGCCGGAAATGCCGCACGAACAGGGCGCAGAGCAAGGTGGCGATATGGTTGCCGTCGGAATCGGCGTCGGCCAGGATGCAGACCTTGCCATAGCGCAGCCCGGTCAGGTCGGCGCAACCCGGCTCCACCCCGATGGCGACGCTGATGTCGTGGACTTCCTGCGAGGCCAGCACCGCGCCGGGTTCGACTTCCCAGGTGTTCAGGATTTTGCCGCGCAAGGGCATGATGGCTTGGTATTCCTTGTCGCGGGCTTGTTTGGCCGAACCCCCGGCGGAATCGCCCTCGACCAGGAACAACTCGGACAGGTTGATGTCCTGTCCCGAGCAATCCGCCAGCTTGCCGGGTAGGGCCGGTCCCGCCGTGACCTTCTTGCGGGTGACTTGGCGGCTGGCTTTGAGGCGCTTCTGGGCGCTTTCGATCACCAGTTCGGCGATGCGCTCGCCCACCGCCGGGTGTTGGTTCAACCACAGGCTGAAGGCGTCCTTGACCACGCCGGAAACGAAGGCGGCGCATTCCCTGGAACTCAGGCGTTCCTTGGTTTGCCCCGAGAACTGCGGTTCTTGCAGTTTGACCGACAGCACGTAATGGCAGCGTTCCCACACGTCTTCAGGGGCGATCTTCACCCCGCGCGGCAACAGGTTGCGGAACTCGCAGAATTCGCGCACGGCCTCGGTCAAGCCGGTGCGGAGGCCGTTGACATGGGTGCCGCCCTGCGGGGTGGGCACGAGGTTGACATAGCTCTCGGCCACGATGTCCCCGTCCAGCGTCCAGGCCACGGCCCAATCCGCCGCTTCCTGGCGGCTTTCCAGGCTGCCGACGAAGGGTTCTTCCGGCACGCATTCCCTGGCCCCGATCCGATCCAGCAGGTATTGGGGCAGGCCGTTTTGATAGTGCCAGGTTTCGGTTTCCTGGGCGGCTTCGTCGTTGAGGCTGATTCTCAAGCCGGGGCAGAGTACGGCCTTGGCCCTGAGCAAAGCCTTGAGCCTCGGCACGGCGACCTTGGGCGTGTCGAAATAATGGGCTTCCGGCCAGAATCTCACCGTGGTGCCGGTGTCGCGCTTGGGGGCGTCGCCGATGATGCGGAGGTCTTGGACCTTCTCGCCGCGGGCGAAGGCCATGGCGGAGACCTTGCCGCCGCGGCGCACCTCGACTTCCAGTTTGTCCGAGAGCGCGTTCACCACCGACACCCCGACGCCGTGCAGGCCGCCGGAGAAGCGGTAGTTCTTGTTGGAGAATTTGCCGCCCGCGTGGAGTTTGGTCAGGATCACCTCGACCCCGGACACGCCGAGTTCGGGATGGATATCGACCGGCATGCCGCGGCCATCGTCGCGGACTTCGATGCCGCCGTCGGCCATGAGCCGCACGTCGATGGTCTTGGCGAAACCGGCCAGGGCTTCGTCGACGCTGTTGTCGACGACTTCCTGGACCAAGTGATTGGGGCGGGCGGTGTCGGTGTACATGCCGGGGCGTTTCCGCACCGGGTCGAGGCCGGATAGGACTTCGATGGAGGAGGCGTCGTAGTTGTCGTTCATGGTGTCAAGGATGGATCGACGGGCTGGGAAGTCCCGTCCGTGGCGCTCAATGCGGGGGCTGTGTGGAAAATCGGCCCGATGGGACCGGGGGCTTGTTTTTCCAGTGTACCGCAACTCATTGGCGGATGGTCCCGGTGCGTGGTGCGGAGGTAGGTTTGGGAAGGTACGCCCCGGCGGTGTTTCGCCGGGGCGCGTAGGTGTCGGCCTAGCTCAAGGCTTGGAGGTGTTGATGAGGACGGAGACGGTGTCGCTTTGGCAATTGGCCGTGACCGCCTCGGGCTTGCCGTCACCGTTCAGGTCGCCGAACGCGAGGTTGCAGGGGAGATGGCCGGTATCGAAATCCTTCCTGGCGCCGAAGGTGCCATCGCCTTTGCTTTGCAGTACCGACAGGCTGCTGCTGCCGCTCAGGCTGGCGAGGTCGGGCTTGCCGTCACCGTTGAGGTCGGCCACCTTCAGGGAGCGTGGGCTCTTTACGGCATAGTTCCGATGGGATTGGAAAGTGCCGTCGCCTTTGCCGTACAGCACCAATAATTTCTTGCAGGTGGCAGCAAGGTCTGGATGGCCGTCGTTGTTCAGGTCCGCCACATTGATCTCCGGACCCTTACAGGCGGCATAGTCCTGGCGGGCCTTGAAGGTGCCGTCGCCGTTGCCCAGCAACACCGATAACCCAGTGGAACATTGGAGAACGAAGTCGGGATGGCCGTCGCCGTTGAGGTCGGACACCTTAATATCGAAGGGACCATCGCAAGCGGCGTAGTCCTGGCGGGCCTTGAGCGTGCCGTCGCCGTTGCCCAGCAGCACAGACAGCGTGGAAACGCTGACTCTATGCCTCGGATGATAATAGAGGGTGACCGCGATGTCGGGATGGCCGTCGCCGTTCAGGTCGGACACGGCTATCGAATTCGGATATTTGCCCACAGCATAGTCCTGATTGGCTTTGAAGGTGCCATCGCCGTTGCCCAGCAAGATCGACACCGAATTCTTGGCGAAGTAGGTGAAGTCCTGGTTCATGGTGATAAGGTCGGGTTTACCGTCACTGTTGATGTCGGATACCTTGAGCAAGGATATCCATCCATAATAATAGGGGGGGTTGACCATGGCGATGTCCTGGCGGGGTGTGAAGCTGCCATCGCCCTTGCCCAGCACCACCGACACGTCCTTGCCGTGGGAGGCGGCGAGGTCGAGATGGCCGTCACCGTTCAGGTCGGACATGGTGAGCGATCCGAGGGAGGTGCCGTAAGGGACCACGGCGTAGTCCCTTCTGGCCCGGAATGTGCCATTGCCCGTGCCCAGATGCACTGAAATGGTGCCGGAAAGACTGTTCGTGGTGGCGAGATCGGTATGAGCGTCGCCGTTCAGATCGGACAGGTGGACATCGGTGGGCCGGTGACCTACGGCATAAACATCTTTGGGGTGTAACTCCTTGAAGGAGCCATCGCCTTTGCCCTGCAGTATCGATACGCTGCCGTCATTGTCGTTAGCGATGGCGAGGTCGGGATGGCCGTCGGCGTTCAGGTCGGAAACCGTGAACGTTAATGAGACGTTGCTGCGCGCGGCGTAATCCTGGTGGGTCATGAAGGTGCCGTCGCCCTTGCCGAGCAGCACCGACACCGTGCTGGCGGTGGGGTTCGCGGTGACGAGGTCGGGATGGCCGTCGCCATTCAGGTCGGACGCCATCACCGATCCGACATTATTGGTACTCCATAAGCTGGGCGAAACGGCGTAGTACTGGGGGGCTAGGAAGGTACCGTCGCCGTTGCCGAGCATTACCAACACGGCGGGGCTTTTTCTGGTGCTCTCGCCTGGATTGAGCATGGTGGCGAGGTCGGGCTTGCCGTCGCCGTTCAGGTCGGCCAAGGTAATCGAGTGGGGGTTGGAGCCGTAATAGCCCGCAACGTAGTCCCGGTTGGCCTTGAAGGTGCCATCGCCGTTGCCCAGCAGCACCGATATCGTGCTGTAGAAGTCGCTCACGGTGGCGAGGTCGGTATAGCCGTCGCCATTCAGGTCGGACGCCGCCACTGAGTCCGGACCGAAGTCGATGCCGGCGCCGTATTGCTGGCGGGGTTGGAAGGTGCCGTCGCCCTTGCCCAGCAGCACCGACACGCTTCGGCTGTCCTCGTTCGCGATGACGAGGTCGGGCGTGCCGTCGCCGTTCAGGTCGGACGCCACGACTGTTGGGGAGAAACTGCCCACGGCGTAGTCTTGACGAGTCTTGAAGGTGCCGTCGCCGTTGCCCAGCAGTACCGACACGCTACTTTTGGAGATCCAGGAGAACTCCGCATCCATGGTGGCGAGATCGGTATGACCGTCGCCGTTCAGGTCGGACGCTGCGATCGAGGCAGGAGTATAGCCCAAGGCGTAGTACCGGGGTGTTTGGAAAGTGCCGTCGCCGTTGCCCAGCAGCACCGACACGCCGTTGTCGCTCGCTACAGCGAGGTCGGACTTGCCGTCGCCGTCCATGTCGGCGGAAATGGGCTGTCCGGCATATAAATTGCCAACCCTGGTAAGGCCGGTGATTTCCTTGAAAGCCAGTTCTGCCTGCGCCCAGCCCGTTCCCGCCAGCAATAGGCACAAGAACGCGCCGCTTCGGCTGCGGTTGAATAATTGTGATAATCGAATTGACATGGTGGCTCCTCCGTGGTGGGGCGTCTATTGAGAAAGGCTGAAACCTGCCAGATTGAAGCAATCTTAGGGCATTTTACCTCTTTTTTGTGAATTTACGCGCCAAGCGATACTACCCGGATGATGCGTGGCGGAATCCCGAAACGGGTGTAAAGCCCAGGTTCCGGGGCTCCACACGCTCCATCCGGTATCTACGGGACTATGTTTGTGGAAGGCTTCAAGCCCCGCGCTGGGCCAGCACATCCACCTGGTGGACGATCAGGCCGAGCCTGCGGCGGTCGATTTCCAGGCGGCGGTCGCGGTGCCAGCTATCGAGCGCGTGGGGGCCGATCCCGCCGGAGCGGTCCGCTTCGGCGCGGATGTGGGCAAGGACGGCGTCCAGGCAAAGATCGTCCTGGTCGCGGTAGGTCCGGCGTAGCGGGGTCAGGTTCCAATCGGAGGCCCCCTGGGCCAGGATGTCCAGGTGGCTTTCGAGCAGTGCCCCGTGTAGCCGCCCCCCCGGTTTCGCATCCTCGGCGGGTTGGTCCCGCATCCGCCGGGTCTCCATCGCGGCGTCGTAGGCCGCGAGGATGCGCTGTTCCAGGTCGGCGTCATGGTAGGCCGGGAACACGGTGGTGCCGGTGTCGTAGTTGAGGGCGGCGTAGAACACGCCCTGGGGCTTGAGCCAGGAGGCGATGCGATCGGCCATGGCCTGGGTCGGCAGCAGGTCCGTCACATGGTGGGCCACCACCACGTCGAATTGGCGGGTGGGTTCTTGGCGGTTGAAGTCCTCGGGACCGGCGGCCACGAACTCGATGCTGATCGAGCGTCCGCCGCGCCGGGCCTGGATATGGTCCGGTCCGGGCGTCGCCACCTCGAAATCCCGCGCCCTGAGCAGGACCGCGAGGCGCCGGAGCGCCAATTCCAGCAGGTCGCGGTCCGGGTCCACGGCGGTGATGGCGAGGTCGGCCTTGAGGTCGGCGTTGAGGAGCCGCCATAGCGACGCGCCCGCCCCCGCCCCGAGGTCGAGGCAGGACAGCCATTCCCGCCCGCGCAGGGCGTGCTGGAAGGCGGTGCGGACCTGGGGGTTGAGGCTGCGTTCGTCGAGGGCGGATTTGATATCGGGATAGTCACGGAATGAGATGCTCATATTGGGCGTCGGATATCTGAATGGGCGGTATCGTGCCGCGCGGTGTCCGGGGACTCCGCGCGACCCCATCGTTGTGCTTCCGTTAACTATGAATTGAACCGCGGGCGGTTTTCTTGTATGTTCCCGCGATTTACTTACATAAAAGAGGTTGTTATGCGTGTCGGCGATTTAATGCACACCAAGGTGTTCACCGTCGAGGAAGAAGCCTTGATCGAGCGGGTGTTTTTCCTGATGCACTACGAGAAGATCCGCCACGTCCCGGTCGTCAATAAAAAGAGCGAAGTCATCGGGATCGTCTCGGATCGCGACCTGTACAAGGCGCTCGGTCCCAAGAACAACTCGAACGTGATCGAGGAGAGCGGGGACAAGGCGGCGGCCCTGCATGTCGTCCCCCAGAAAGTGCGCCACATAATGCACCGCGCCGTGCTGACCATCAACCCGAACGAACAGATTTCCGACGCGGCGGCGATCATGGCGAAACACCGTATCGGTGCCCTGCCGGTGGTGAAGGACAACAAACTGGTGGGCATTATCACCACCACCGACCTGTTGCGCTATTTCAGCAAGGTCAAGCTGCCGGATGGCGGCCCCGCCGCCGGGCCGGACGAAGCCTGAGGGCTGGGCATGAAAAAACCCCGTGCGCTCCGTTGGGAGCGCACGGGGTTTTTTGTGGGCGGGTTCAGCCGCGATATTCGAACACCACCTGCAAGGCCCCGGCCAGCTTGTCGCCGACCACCTCGAACGCCTGCTGGCATTCGGACAGGGGGAAGCGGTGGGTGATGAGGCGCTCGGGCTGGATGCGGTCCAGCCAGTCGAAGGCCAGCTTGAGCCGCCGGTCCTTGCTCCAGCGCCCGCTGAGCGCCGGGTTGAGCGTGCCGACCTGGCTCGCCACCAGGCGGATGCGGCGGCGGTGGAAATGCCCGCCCAAATCCACCGGCCCGGCGTGGCGGCCATACCAGGAACCCACCACGATGCGGCCATCGAAGCCGGTCAGGGCGATGGCCTGGTTGAGCGCCTCGATATGGCCGGAGACCTCGATGGCGAGGTCCAGGCCGTTATGGTCGCCGTGGAACAGGCATTCTTCCAATACCGCCAGTTCGCGGCCCTTCGAGGGGTCGATGGCGAGCCCGGCCCCCAGTTCCTTGGAACGCTCGCGCCGCAGCGGCAGGGGGTCCGCCGTGATGAGTTCGGACAGCGGGAATTGGCCGAGGAGGGCCGTGGTCAGCAGTCCCACCACGCCCTGTCCGAACACCATGGCCCGTTCCCCGGCCAGGGGGCCGGCGTCCTGCACCAGGTTCAGGGCGGTTTCCAGGTTGGCGAGGAACAGGGCGCGTTCGGCGGGCATCCCTTCCGGCAGGCGCTGGCATTGGCGCTGGTCGATGGCGATGTAGTCCTGATGGGGATGGAAGGCGAACACCCGCTTGCCCAGCCAATCGCGGTCCTCGCCCGCGCCCACCTCCACCACCTCGCCGACCAGGGCGTAGCCGTATTTGAAGGGATAGCGGAATTCGCCGCCGGATTTGGACGGGGCGGTGTCCAGGCCCCAGCCTTCGGGCATCCCGCCGCGGAAGATCAGGGATTCGGTGCCGGGGCTGATGGCCGAGCAATGGGCCTTGATGAGCAATTCGCCGGGCTTGGGGGCGGGGACCTCGGTGTCGCGGACGCTCACCGAATGGCGGGCGGTATGGAACACCGCCTGGGCCGGGGCCGCTCCGGGGGAGCGGTTGTTTTTGCCATAGGGCGGGCGCGGGGCGCGGTAGGGATTGCGCGCCGACAGGGCGTGCGAGGGTTCGATGGGGTAAACCATGGTGTATTACCGGAATCCATTGAGGTTGAGGCGGATGGCTTGTTGTTTTACGTATTGCGCGGGCCGTCGGGACCGGACCCGTCGGGCGGCGGCGCTACCCGTAGCCCACGGGGCCGTGGGCGATGATATCCGAACCCAGGGTCTGGTATTGGCAGTCCGTGATGCCCAGGGCGGGCGCTTCCCCCGCCAGGCCGGGGCCGCCGATGGCCTGGGGACCGCCGCCGAGCCTGGGGGTGATGGCGATGACGGCATAGTCCACCAAGCGCTGCCGCAGGAAACGGCGGATGGTGGCGGCCCCGCCTTCCACCATCAGGGTATGGATGCCCCGCGCGCGGAGGGCGCGGAGGGCGAGCGGGAGGTCGATGCCACCCCCGGTATCGGTCCCGACCGCCACGACCTCGGCCCCGCGCTCCGCGAGCGAGGCCGCGCGGGCCGGGTCGGGCGTGGCGGCGGTGAGGATGAGGGGCGGGCGGCCGCCCTGGGCCAGCGCCTCCGGCGGCGTGCGGAGCTGGCTGTCGAGGATCACCGGCCTCGGATCGGTCCCCTGGTCCTGGCGGATGGCGGGCGGCGTGGCGCCGGCCGGGAGGGAATCGATATCTACCAGTAGCGCGTCGTGCTGGGCGCGGAGGTGGCGCGTCAGGGTCAGCGCCGGGCGGGAGGTCGGCGCGGCGGGGGTCCCGGCCTCCGCCGCGATGCCGCCGTCCAGGCTCTGGGCATAGGCCAGGGTCACGAAGGGGCCGGCTTCGTTGGCGGCGGCGCGGGCCAGGGAGAGTTGGTCCAGCAGGGGTTCGATGAAGGCGAGGTCGCGGTGTTCCGGGGTTTCTTCGCGGAAGGTGAGCAGATGGGCCATCTTCTCGGCCTTGGAGCGCAGATAGTCCAGGTTGTCCTGGTGGTGGCCGACCTCGATGGGGATGCGCGCCTCGACCTGGATGCCATGGGCGGTGAGTTCGTCCACCTTGTGCGGGTTGTTGGTGATGAGGCGGATCGATTGCGGCCCCAAATCCTGGAGGATGCGGGCGGCGATGCCGTAATCGCGTTCGTCGGGTTGGTGGCCGAGATGGATATTGGCTTCCACCGTGTCCATGCCGGCGTCCTGGAGGTTGTAGGCTTCCATCTTCTTGCGGAGGCCGATGCCGCGGCCTTCCTGGCGCAGATAGACCAGGATGCCGCAAGGCAGGCGTCCCAGGTATTGCAGAGTATGTTTGAGCTGGTCGCCGCAATCGCAGCGCCTGGAACCGAACACGTCCCCGGTCAGGCATTCCGAATGGACCCGCACGGGCACCAAAGCCTGCCCGCTCACTTCGCCCTTGACCAGGGCCAGGTGTTCCTTGCCGTGTTCGTTATAAAGATAAAGGTTGAATTCCCCGTAGCCGGTGGGAATTCGGGTTTTGACGAGGTTCTTGACCACGGATGTTCTGCGGCTCAAATGTTGCGGAATGGTGTCGGATTGAAAATAGCGGACAGTATAAACAGAAAACCGCCCGAAGCGGTTTGTGTGGATTAACCGATTCCATTCGGCGTTCCGGCCGGGCCGGGCTCCTGGTGGGGAATCAGGCCAATCCGGCGATCAAGTCCCGGATTTCGGTTTCCTGGCGCTCCACGCTTTCCGCCAAGCGGAATTGCGCCCGCGCCCGCTCCAGGTTCTGCCCCGGCGCATCGACCCGGAAATAAACATCCCCGTTCAAATGGTCGGTCAGGAACCGGAGCCCCAGTTCCAAGGGCAACAGCCGGATGGCGTGGTACAGGTAGGCGCGGTCGGCGGGACCGAGGAGGGCGCGGGCCTCGGCCCCGTAGCCCTTGAGGATGGCGCGGCAGAAATCCAGGTCGAAGCGGGCCGGCCCGCCGTGTTCGCATTCGCCCTGGCGGTTGCAGCAGGAGCGCAGGCAATCGCCCAGGTCGTAATGGATCAGGCCCGGCTTCACCGTGTCGAGGTCCACCAAGCCGACCGCGTGCCCGCCTGTCGGGTCGAACAGCACATTATCCAGCTTGGGGTCGCCGTGGACGATGCGCGGGACCAGTTCGCCGCGTCGTTTGGCCTGCTCCAGCACGCCCAGGCCATCGCGCCGCGCCGCCACGAAATCCAGGGCCGCCCGTAGCGCCGCCCCGTCCGCCGGGCGGGGCCGGGCGGCGATGGCGTCGAAGCGGGCCAGATATTGGGGCGCGATATGGAAGCCGGGCAGGGTATCGCGCATCGAAGCGGGATCGATGCCGCCCGCGAGGACGTGGAAGCGGCCCAAGGCCCGGCCCACGGCCTCGGCCTGGGCGGGGTGGTCCAACCGGGCCAGGGTGCGGGAATCCTCGATGTAATCCAGCGCCCGCCAGTATTCCCCGGTCCCGTCGCGGTGGAAATCCGCGCCGTCCAGTGTGGCGAGGATGCCGGGCAGGCGCAGGGCGGGGGCGGGAACGCGGGTCGCGGGACTACGGAGATGGTCGGTCAGGATGCGGAGGTTGGCCATGATCGCCACGGGGTCGGGGAACACCCTGGCGTTGATGCGTTGCAGGACGAAGCGGCGGGTGGCGGTCGTGACCAGGAAGGTGGCGTTGATGAGTCCCCGGCCCAGGGGTTCCACCGTGGCGATGGGTTCGGACGCGAACCGCGCGGCGGCTTGGAAGGGCGGGGAACCCAGGTCGGGTGGGGTGGCCGCGGGGCCGCAGGGGGAGGGGGTCATGGTTCGGGTTTGCCGGAGACGAGTCCGAGTTTTTCGCGGGTCTTGTGCTTTTGCCGTTCGCTCTTGCGTAGCAGCAGGTAGAGCGCCCCGGCCCCGCCGTGATAGCGCTGGGCGCTGTGGAAGGCCATGACTTCCGGGAACATCGGCAGCCAGCGGGCCAGGAAGCTCTTGAGGACCGGGCGTTGTTCCTTGTTGTTGCGGCCCTTGCCATGGCTGATGAGGGCCAGCCGCACATCGTGGCGCAGGCAATCCTGGATGAAGCGGTGGACTTCGTGGCGGGCCTGCTCCACGTTCAGGCCGTGCAGGTCGAGCATGGCCTCGATATCGTAGCCGCCGCGTTGCAAGCGCCGGAACACGCCGTTCTGGATGCCGCCGCGCTTGAAGCTGAGGATGGCCTCCGGATGCAGCGGCTCGACGAACACGGTGGGCAATTGGTTCTCGTCGAACAGCCCCGCTTCGCGCTGGGCCGCTTCGCGCCGGTAGTCCTGGCCGGGCGTGGGCGCGGCGCGGGGTTTGGACGGGGGGGCGGGGCGGGGGGTGGACAAAGGCTCGACATCGGCCATTTCCTGGCGGAACAGTTCAAAGTCCTCGGGGGGCATGGGCGGTTTGGGCATGGGCGCCGATGGGTTCGCGGGAAGATGTGGCCGAGAGGATAACAAAATTCGGCGGCACCGGGAGTGTGGTCCGCGCCGCCGGGCCGGTCGGGCGGGGCCGGTCCAAACGCTGCTGACCCGGCAGCAGGATATCAGCAAGCGCTGCCCCATCCCTATCGGGAGTGGGCCGGCGGCGGTGGAATTATTGATCGCAATCAATGGCTTGGCATTTGGCATGAATCCTGTTTTCACCAAGGCGGACTGCCGGGTCTTCCCCCGCCGGGATGGGCTTTCCGCAAGCCCTGGCCGGGCGCATGCGCCGACCCGGCCCGCGAACACACCACAACGAGGATTCCATGCACACTTCCTTCCCCCCACGCCTATCCGCGCTGGCCCTGGGCGTCGCGGCTTTGCTGTCCGGTGCCGAGGTCCGGGCCGACGCCGTGACCGACTGGAATGAATATGCCGTCCAGGCCACCAAGGGCTTCGACGGCACGACCGGCACCGGCGTCGCCCTCAATTCCAATCTTTCCACCCGCATCGAGGCGATCCAGGGTCGGGCGGTGTTCGACGCGGTGAATGCCATCGATCATTTCAGCCCCAAGTCCTATTACCACCCAGCCGGCCATACGGGTTCGGCGGCGGCGGCGGCGGCCCAGGCGGCCCATGACGTGCTGTTGGGCCAATTGCCCAATCCCACCGTGGCCGGTGTCGATGCCCGTTGGGCGCAGACCCGGTCTTGGCTGGATGCCAAGCTGGCCCAGTATTTGGCGCAATTGGGCGTGGCCGCGGGCGATCCCGGTATCCAGGCGGGCAAGGATGCCGCCGCCGCCGCCATCGCCGCCCGCAAGTACGACAATGCCGCCGCCGCCGCCACCTATGGCGCGGACTTGGTCCCGACCGCGAATCCCGGCCCAGGGCTATGGCGGCAGAGCAACGCCGGCGCGGTCTATAACGATCCCGAGACCGGCGCGCCCACCGGCTTCGACGCCAGCGGGACGGCGATCCAGGGGCGGCCCGGTATCGATCTCAATTGGCGCGACGTGACCCCCTTCAGCCTGACCACGGCGCAGAAGATCAAACTGGTCGCCGCCGTGCCCTTGTCGCCCGAAGTGGGCAGCCCCGAGTATGTCCAGGAATTGGATTATGTGAAGAACCACGGGCAGGATTCGGCGCATCCGGGCCTGCGTACCGGCGACCAGGCCGCCCAGGCGCTCTATTACAAGCAGGATGCCGAAATCTTCGTATTCGAGGCGGCGCGGATCGCCGCCACCGCGCGGCGCTATACCCTGGACCAGAACGCCAAGCTGTTCGCCTTGTTGGGCAACGCCGTGGCCGATGCCCGCTTCGCCGCCTTCGATTCCAAATACCAGCAGAAATTCTGGCGCCCGATCACCGCCCTGAACGCCGACGCCAGCGGTGCGGTGAACGATTACGGTGCTTGGCACCCGCTCGCGGCGACGCCCGCCCATCCTTCCAACACCGCCGGGCACAGCGCCACCGGGGCGGCGGGTTTCGAGGTGCTGCGGGCTTTCTTCGGGGACAAGGTGTTGCCGGGCAAGGCGGGTGCCGCCACCTTGACCACCCTGCCCTGGCTGGTCGGCACCAATAACGGCACCGGCAACACCCAATCCCGGACGGTGGCGACCTTCAGCCAGGCCCAATTGGAAAACGGCGCGAGCAGGTTGTACCTGGGCGTGCATTTCGGTTTCGACAACCTGCAAGGCCAGTTGCTGGGCTTGGCGGTGGCGGATGCCATCCTGCTGTCCGGCGATCCGGCGGCGGCCGGTTTGAGGGCGCGGGGCGGTTTCCCCGCTTCCCGTAGGAATTTGCAAGATACCTTGTTGGCCGCGCCGGAGGTCTATGGCTATTTCGGGGCCGCGACCCAGGTTCCTCCCACGCCCTAGCGTGGGGTCGGTATCGGGTCGGGTCGATCCACGCGGTTGTCTACGCTGTGGCGCTTGGCGGTGGTTCCTGGGAGCGCGGGACCACCGCCTTTTTTATGCCCGCGGCGGGCGGGCCGGGGTACCGCGCCGGGCGGTTTTCCCAAGGCTCCACAGCAAGGCCGGGCCGAACAGCCAGAATGTCGCCGGTTCCGGTACCGCGACCGGATCGGGCAGGCTGCCCGCGAACAGGAAATTATGGAACTCGATGTTGCCGTTGAAGGATTCGGCCAGCAGTTGCCCGTACATTTGCCCGTAACCGCCGGACACGCTGGCCCAGGGAGCCAGGATGGAGCCGTTCGGGTTCTTGCTGCCGGCCAGGTTCAGCGAGCGGGAATCGAAGAAGTTGTAGATGACGTGGGTCGGGTCGATGCCGTGCAGGGTGACTTGGCCGTTCTGGAAAGTCTGCCCGGTGCCGCCGACGTTGATGAGGACGGTGGAACCGGCGGGGGCGTAGATATCGACGGAGTTGGTATTGGTGATGGCGCCGCCGTCGAGGTCGAACACGTTCAACACGGTGTTGCTGCCGGTGAGGGTGAGCGAGCCGTAATTGTTGGCCGCGCTGCCGTTGGCCGTGAGCGAATCCCAATAGGTGGACAGGGTTTGGTATTGGGTGCGGGCGGCGGCGAAATCGACCAGGGTTTGCGAGAACACGCCGCCGGTGGCGGTGAAACTGCTGAGCGAGGCATGGGCGGCGTAGATCGCGCCGTTCTGGCCGTTGCCGACGCCGCCGTTGCTGGCGGTCAGGTTCCCGGCCACCAAGCGGGCCGGGTTGGGGGAGGCGCTGGGATTGCCGTTGATGTGTGAGGCCACCGAATAATTGCTGACGTTGACGGCACCGCCCGCCGCCAGATTGCCCTCGGTATCGGAGTTGGCGCTGGTGAAATCGCCGAACAAGAAGGCGTTGTAGCCGGAGGCGGGACCGGCGAGGGCGGCGGCCTGGGCGGCCGGGAAGCCCGCGCCCAGCCAGAGGAGGGGCAGGACGATGGCGGGTGTGATACGCATAGGGGACTCCTGGGTTTTTCCTGGGGAACGATGCTTGTTATATCTATATGAATCCGATGGCGTTTTAGGTCCATCGCAGAGGGGATGGTAGACAATTTCCCGTCCGATAGCCAAGGCGATCGCGACAGGCGGTGTTGGAGGCCTAGTCCTCCGGTCCGTGGACGGTAGCCACGGGGCATGGCGTGGATTGCGCCTGGCTAACCCGCCCTGGCACAGGTCCAAACCTCCACCTTTTCCACCCCCGCCCGCCGTAAGGTCCGCGCCAATTCGGTCGCGGTGGTGCCGGTGGTCAGCACATCGTCGATCACCGCCACATGCCGGTAGGCGAGGTCCGGTGCGGCCCGGAACGCCTCGCGGAGGTTCAGCCGCCGTTGCTTGGCCGAACCGAGCGAGGACTGCGCGGCGGTGTCGCGCACCCGGCGGCAGGCGTCCGGCGCGAGCGGAATTTCCAAGCGGGCCGAGACGAAGCGGGCGATTTCCAGCGCCTGGTTGAAACCGCGCTTCCGCAAGCGCCGGGGATGCAAGGGCACGGGAATCAAGGCTTCGGGCGGATCGGCCCGGCCCGCGAGGCTGTCCGCCAGCAAAGTCCCGAGCAAGCGGGCGCAGGCTTGCCGCCGGGCGAATTTCAGCCCCTTGACCAGGAAGCCGACCTCGTTATGGCTGTCGTAAAGCAAGGGCGCATGGGCGGCGCTGTAGACTGGCGGGCGGATTTGGCAGCGCCCGCACAGGCGCGGCGCGTCCGCGGCCACAAGCGAGGCGCAACGCGGGCAGGCCACGGCGATGCGCGGCAGGTCGGCGGCGCAGGCCGGGCACAGGTCCAAGCCCGCCCCGCCCGGATCGCCGCATAACAGGCAAGTGGGTGGATACAGCCATTCTTGTATAATACGCGGCCACCTGTCCGCGCCGACCCCCTGGCCGAGTTGACGGACCCGCGCCCAAGCCGCCCGAACGATCATTCCCGGAGTCCCCCATGCGAGAAAATTCCACCTCAAACTTCAAAGGCTGGCATGACCACCCGGTCGCCGAAATCCGCCACGATTGGCGCGTGGAAGAAGTCGAGGCCCTGTTCGCCCTGCCGTTCAACGATCTGGTCTACCGGGCGCAGACGGTACACCGCCAGTATTTCGATCCCAACCAGGTGCAAATCAGCAGCCTGCTCAGCATCAAGACCGGCGCGTGCGCAGAGGATTGCGCCTATTGCCCGCAAAGCGCCCGCTACGACACCGGCCTGCCCCGCGAGGAGTTGATGCCGGTGGAACAGGTATTGGCCGCCGCCCGGACGGCCAAGGCGCAAGGGGCCAGCCGCTTTTGCATGGGGGCCGCATGGCGCAGTCCCAAGGACCGCGACATCGAGCGGGTCTGCGCCATGATCGATGGTGTCAAGGCCTTGGGGCTGGAAACCTGCGTCACCCTGGGGATGCTGAGCGA
The DNA here is from genome assembly GCF_019670005.1 of Methylomagnum ishizawai. NCBI lineage: Bacteria > Pseudomonadati > Pseudomonadota > Gammaproteobacteria > Methylococcales > Methylococcaceae > Methylomagnum > Methylomagnum ishizawai. The sequence continues at coordinate 547,479 of NZ_AP019783.1, forward strand.
TGGCCAGACCCGGCGGCTCAAGGACGCCGGTTTGGACTTCTACAACCATAACCTCGACACTTCCGAGGAATATTACTCGGAGATCATCAGCACCCGCACCTACCAGGACCGGCTGGACACTTTGGAACGGGTGCGGCAGGCGGGCATAAGTGTGTGTTGCGGCGGCATCGTCGGCATGGGCGAGGGCGACCGCGACCGCGCCGGGCTGTTGGTCCAACTCGCCAACCTGCCCAAGCATCCCGAGAGCGTGCCGATCAATATGCTGGTCCAGGTCGAGGGCACGCCGCTGGCCGGGATCGAAAAGCTCGATCCCTTCGTGTTCGTCCGCACCATCGCCGCCGCCCGCATCATGATGCCCGAAGCGCGGGTGCGCCTGTCGGCGGGCCGCACCGATATGAGCGACGAGATGCAAGCCCTGTGCTTCCTGGCCGGGGCCAATTCCATTTTCTACGGCGAGCGCCTGTTGACCACGGAGAATCCGGTGGCCGAGGGCGACCGGCGCTTGTTCCGGCGCTTGGGGTTGCAGATGTCGGGACTCGGCGTCCAGTAATGGCCGATTTCCGCGAAGAGTTGCGCGCCCGGCTGGCCGCCATCGAGCGGGACGGGCGGTATCGCCGCCGTCGGATGTTGGAAGGTCCGCAGGGCGTGGACGTGGTGGTCGGCGGTCGGCCGCGGGTGAATTTTTCCGGCAACGATTACCTGGGGCTGGCGAACCATCCCGAGGTGGTCGCGGCGTTGCGGCGCGGCGCGGAGGACTACGGCGCGGGGGCCGGTGCGGCGCATCTGGTGTCCGGCCATGGCCGGGCGCACCACGCGCTGGAGGAGGAATTGGCCGGGTTCACCGGGCGTGAACGGGTTTTGCTGTTTTCCACCGGCTATATGGCGAACCTCGGGGCCATCACCGCCCTGGCCGGGCGCGGTGACACCGTGTTCGAGGACCGGCTGAACCATGCCTCGCTGTTGGATGGGGCCTTGCTCTCGGGGGCGCGGCTCAAGCGCTATCCCCATGCCGACGCGGCGGCGTTGCGGACGGCCCTGGGCGCTGGCGATGCATCCACCCGGTTGATCGTCAGCGACGGGCTGTTCAGCATGGATGGCGATGTGGCTCCGGTCGCGGAACTGGCCACCGTGGCCCGCGATTTGGACGCGGTCCTGATGATCGACGATGCCCATGGCCTGGGCGTGTTGGGCGGGCGGGGCGGTGGCGTGTTGGAACTGGCGGGCCTGGGACAGGACGCGGTGCCGGTTTTGGTCGGCACCTTGGGCAAGGCGTTCGGGACGTTCGGGGCGTTCGTCGCGGGCTGTGCGGAGTTGATCGAATACCTGATCCAGCGCGCCCGTACTTATCTCTATACCACGGCCCTGCCGCCCGCCGTGGCGGAGGCGGGCCGCGCCGCCTTGCGCTTGGCCCGCGCGGAGTCCTGGCGGCGCGAGCATCTACGCCGTTTGATCCAGCGCTTCCGCGCCGGGGCCGGACAATTGGGGCTCGTCTTGATGCCCAGCGCCAGCCCGATCCAACCCGTGGTCTTGGGCGATAACGCCAGCGTGGTCCGGGCCGGGACCGCGTTGTTCGAGGCCGGTTTCCTGGTCGGCGCCATCCGCCCGCCCACGGTGCCGGTCGGCACGGCGCGGCTCAGGATCACCCTGAGCGCGGCCCATCGCGAGGAACATGTGGATGGCTTGCTGGCGGCGCTGGCCGATCTAGCCGCCCAGCCGGGATTCCGGGCCGGAGCCGCGCCATGAGCCGACGGACACCGGGCCTGTATACCGAAACCTTCGGCACGGGGCCGGACCTGGTGATGATCCATGGTTGGGCCATGCATGGTGGCGTGTGGCGGGACTTCGCCGGACGGCTGGCGGAGCGGGTCCGCGTCACCTTGATCGATTTGCCCGGCCATGGCCGTAGCGGCGATCTGGCCGATTTTTCGCTGGACACTGTCGCCGATGCCTTGGTCGCCGCCGCGCCGGCGCGGGCCTATTGGCTGGGCTGGTCCTTGGGGGCCGTGCTGGCCGTGGCCTCCGCCGAACGCCATCCCGGGCGGGTGCGCGGCTTGGTGCTGATGGCCGGAAGTCCCAGGTTCATCGCCGCGCCGGATTGGCCCGGCGTCGCGCCCAGTGCCTTGGAACGGGTCGCCCAGGAGTTGGAAGCCAATTATGGGGCGACCCTCAAGCGCTTCATCGGCCTGCAAACCTTCGGCCTGGACAATGCCCGCCAGTTGGTCAAGCAGATCGGCGCGGCCTTGGACGAATGCGAACCGCCAGCCATCGAAGCTTTGCGCGGGGGCTTGAATCTCCTGCGGGAGGCCGACTTGCGGGCGGCGCTGGCCCATGCGGCGGGTCCGGCCCTGGCGGTGTTGGGGGCGCACGACCGCTTGGTGCCCAAAGAAGCCGGGGCCGCGCTCCGGGCGCTGGTGCCGGGCATGGAGGTGTGCCTCCTGCCCGCTGCCGCCCATCTGCCGTTCGCCACCCATCCCGACGCGGCCGCCGCCGCTATCCTGGATTTCATCGCCCGCCATGAACGCCCATCCCGATAAGCGCTGGGTGGGCCGTTCGTTCGGCGCGGCGGCGGCGGGCTACGATGGCGTGGCCGGGTTGCAGCGCGGAATCGCCGAGCGCTTGCTATCCCGGCTGGCGGCGGACGGGGCGCCGCCCGCCGTGGTGGTGGACGTGGGCGCGGGCACGGGTTATGGTGCCGCCCGCTTGCGGGAGGCCTATCCAGGGTCCCGGCTCGTCCTGCTGGATATCGCTGAAGGGATGCTGCGGACGGCGCGGGAGCGGATCGGACCCGGAGCTTGTTATCTGCGCGGGGATGCCGAGGCTTTGCCCTTGGCCGAGGCTTCGGTCGATCTGGTGTTTTCCAATCTGGCGATCCAATGGTGCGCCGATTTGGCCGGCGTGTTCCGTGAGTTCCGGCGCGTGTTGAAGCCGGGGGGCCGCGTGTTGTTCAGCACCTTCGGCGCGGACACCTTGGCGGAACTGCGCCGCGCCTGGGCCGTGGCCGATCCGGGGCATACCCATGTCAACGAATTCACCGACGCGGCGGAGGTGGGGGAGGCCTTGGCCGGGGCCGGATTCGTCCGGGCCGGGGTCGAGCGCGAAACCCGTCGGCTCCACTACGCCGATGTCCACGCCCTCATGCGCGAACTCAAAGGACTGGGGGCGCACAACATCACCGCCGACCGGCCCCGCCACCTCACCGGCAAGCGCACCCTGCGGCGGATGCTCGACGCCTATGCCGCGCAGGGGGGGGAGGGCGGTATCCAGGCGGGTTTCGAGGCGGTGTATGGCCGCGCCTCGAAACCCTGATGCCGCCCCGGCGGACCCTCACCGCGGCTTGGTGCCGAAGTCCCATAGCCGCTGGCTGCCGACCCGGACGGAAAGCGGGGCATCGCCGGGCTGGCGGTCGTAGTCGCTGGCGGAGAAGGTCGCCACGACCGAATGGCCATCGACGCTCCGCCGCACATAAAGGGACCGCGCCTGGCCCAGCGTGGCTTGCGGCAGGCTGTCGGTGATCGGGAAGGGGTGGTCGCTGTTGAGGGTGAGATCGACCCAGCCGCCCTGGGTTGGGCGGGATGCCGCCGAGGGAGCGGTTCCGGCATCGCGGCGGGCCACGCCCACCACCCGGTTCCCGTCCTGGACGGTCGCGGCGGGAGTGGGCAGCGCCGGGGCGCTATCCACGATGCCCGCGGCCAAGGGTGTCGCCGGTTGCGCCAAGGGCGTGGGCGGTGCCGGTAGGTCGAGCGGGTCGTTTTGCACGGTGATGGCGTCCAAGAGCAAGCGGCCACCACGGCTGCGGTCGAAGTTGAACCGGAAGGTGGTGATTTTGGTCAGGTCGATCCCTTGCAGGCCGGCCAGGGGCAAATAGGCGTGTTGGAAGAGGCTGTGTAACCCCGCGCCCGGAAACAGCGGCGAGTACCAAGGAAAACCGAAGTCCGTGCCCACGGGCCTGCGCAGGTCGATGACATCCTTGAGGGCGATGCGGTTGGACTCGTTGCCGTCCGCGTCCAGCAGGCTCAGGCTGGCGTCCAACTGGGGCGCATCCAGCCAGTCCGGGGCGCAGGAGCCGAGATGGCAGGCGGTGGTCAGGCGCAGGCCGAGGTAGCGGTAGGCGCTGATATCGATGCCGAAGCCGGGGTCGGCCAGGGCGATATCGACATGGGGGATATCGGAACCGGCACCGAAAGGCCAATCGATACGCGCCACCCTGAGGCGCTGGTCATGCTCGGGCGGCGCGGCTTGGTGGGTGATTTTCGCGCCTTGGGCGAAGTGCGGGATGCCCGCAGTGCTGACCGGCTTCCGGGCGTCGAAGTCCTCCAGCGTCCAGCGGTCGGTGTAGGCGGTCGAGTAGGCGAAACCGCGTTCCAGGCCACCGATGGTGGACAGGGGGCCGGTGAACGGGGTGCGCGGGTCGAACACGGCCAGTCGGGCGGAATCGGGCTTTTTGCCCAGGGTGCCGCGGAAGAACGGGATGAGCGTGTTGAGCGCGGCCAGGCGTTGGGCGGGCGAACCCTTGGTGTCCGGGAACAGGGCCGGGTGGCCGGCGCAGCCGGATGAATCCGATTGCTGCCATTCGGTGTTGTAGAAATTATGGTTGCCGCCCAGGACGTTGAAGGTGCCCTTGGGATGGGGCCGGGCCGGGACTGTGAAGCCATCGGCCAGGCCCAGCAGGGCGCGGTCGAATACATGCACCCCTTCGAGGTCGAACACATCGCCGTCGCAGGCCGAGAGCAGCACCATGCTGGACACGTCCTCGGCATCGAGTTCGCGGAAGGTCTGCCCGTCCACCGGGGCGATCTCGAAGATGGCCCGGACCGTCAAGGGGCTGTGGATTTCCACCCGGAACGGGCTGCCATCGTCGCGGTACAGCCGCCAAGCGGCCCGCATCCCTTCGCCGCCCCGGCTGTGTCCCATCAGGCCGACCTCGGAGAAATCCATGGTCTTTTCCAGCGGGAAGGGCAGGCTGGACGGGGCGGGCTGTTCGCCCTTGTTCCATTGGGACAGCAGGGCCAGATGGCGCAGCACCATCCGCCCGCGCCTCAGGTTGAGGCCCGGGTCCTCGGAGGGACCGAAATCCGCGGTGATGCCCCGGTTTGCGTTGATCGACACGACCACGTATCCCCAGGAGGCCAGGTTTTTCGCGAGGTAGTCGTAGCCGCGGTGGTTGGGGGTGACGACATAGCCGGGCGGGCAATCGCCGGTGAAGGTGTAGGTGGCGTCGTCGTCGATGCGGATGCCCAGCGTATCGTCGAAATGCCCGCAGGTGCCGTGGTTGCCGTGCAGGAACACCACCAGCGGCCAGGGTTTCTTGGGGGCGCTGGCGGGACGGAACACCGCCGCCCAGACTTCGGTGATACGTTCGGAAGTGACCAAGGGGTCCAGGGCCGCCGGGAGCCGGTATTCGCCGCTGACCACCGCCATCGGGCCGGGTTTGCCGTAATCGGGCAGGTCCGCTTGGGCCAGGCAGGGCAGGGTGCCGAGCGCCAACGCGAGCAATTTATGTCTTGAAAACACGATATCTCTCCAATGGACATGGCTAGGAACCGTGGATAGTACCCAAGTCTTGTGTAGGGTTCTAAGTTCCGAGACGTATCGGCGGTCGTGGCGGGAGTTCGACGCCTACGGCGGGCGGTATGCGGGCGGGTTGATGGCCCCGGCCTGGAGCGCGGGCCTCCGGCATGGACGCGGGCGGCGGATGGCCCGTGCCACCGCCGGGAAAGATTCCTTTTATTAAGGTGGTTTTTTCACGGGGCGGATGGGAGTCACCTATGCGGCAAACAGGCTTTTTCATCACGGGAACCGATACCGGCATCGGCAAGACCTGGGCGACCTTGTCCCTGATGCGGGCCTTGCGGGCGCGGGGCTTATGTGTACTGGGGATGAAGCCGGTCGCGACCGGCGCTGTTTGGCGGGCGGGGCGGTGGGTCAACGAGGACGCTTTGGCCTTGCAAGCCGCCGCGTCGATGGCCTTGCCGTATGAGCAGGTCAATCCCTATGCCTACGGGCCGCCGGTCTCGCCGCACATCGCCGCCGCCGAGGCCGGAAGGCCGGTCGAGATCGAGCATATCGTCAAGGTTTTCAAGGGGTTGCCCGCCGCCGACCACGTGCTGGTCGAGGGGGTGGGCGGCTGGGCCGTGCCTTTGGATGGGCGCAAACGGGTGGCCGATCTCGCTCTGGCCTTGGATTTGCCGGTGGTCCTGGTGGTGGGTTTGCGCCTGGGTTGCCTCAACCACGCCTTGTTGACCCAGGCCGCGATCGTGTCCGCCGGGGCGGAATTCGCGGGCTGGGTCGCCAACCGGATCGAACCGGATTTTGCTTCCGCCGGGCAAAACATCGAAACCTTGACCCGCGAATTCGCCTCTCCTCCGCTCGCGGTCTTGCCTTGCGGAGGATTGGAGCCGCCGCTGGTTCCATGGCGTGTTTCCTGTCCGGGGCCGGGATGAAACCTTGCACCTGCCGGGTTCATAAGTTACATTCTCCACCCTTCCAGCCGGTCGAAACCCAATCGCTTCTTTAGCGAAAAATCACACACGCCTTTTGGGTGTATTCGGTTTTCCGTGCCCAATCGGTGGAGGGCGAAAAAATAATCCCGGTTTCCTGATGGACGTCAAATTCGGGCATGGCCATGGTCGAATCAGAACAGGACGATAGCGGCGGCGGAAGGCGTCTTATCCTGCGGCCCAACGCCTCGCTCAGCCGCCGCGATGCCCGGCGCTTGTTGTTCGCCGCCGCCTTGGTCATGGCGGGCATCGCCATCGGGTTCGCCAGCTTGGGGCTGTGGCCGGTCTTGCCATTCTCGGGGGCCGAATGGCTGTTGCTGGCTTATTGCTTCAGGCTCGGCTTCAAAGCCTCCGCGTTGCAAGAGGTGATTACCGTCACGGAAGCCACGGTCCTGTTGGAGAAGGGCCGGAACCAGCCGGAGCAGACTTACCGGTTCCAACGCGCATGGGTCGCGCTGGACTGGGTCAAATCACCCATCCCAGGCCATCCCAGCAGCTTGTTCCTCCGTTTGCATGGAAAGGCAATCGAGATCGGGCGGTTCCTGGCGGAATCCGAGCGCGAGCGGCTCGCCCATGAATTGCGGCAGATTTTGCGCGATGGCAAATAATTCGAAATTTGGCTTTTCTTTTTAGACTTTAGGAGAGGGCTCCGTGAAGAATTTACGACGACTGTTTGCGGGTTTGGGCGCGCTGGCCGCGGGCCAGGCCCGGGCCGATTACGCGCTCAATCTGCCGCAGGGGGTGACCGAGCTGAGCCGCGACGTGTACGACCTGCACATGCTCATCCTGTGGATTTGCGTGGCGATCGGCGTCGTGGTGTATGGTGTTTTGATCTATTCCTTGATCTATCACCGCAAGTCCAAGGGCGTGGTGCCGGCCACGTTCCACGAGAACACCAAGCTGGAAATCGTTTGGACCATCATTCCTTTCCTGATCCTGTTGGCGATGGCGATTCCCGCCACCCGGGTCATGTTGAATATGTACGACCTCGACAATAGCCGCGAGCCGGTCGATATGACGGTCAAGGTGACGGGCTACCAGTGGAAATGGCGTTACGAATACCTCGACGAAGGTATCGATTTCTTCAGCACCCTGGACCAGAAGAGCAACGAGGCCCGCCAATTGGGGGCCAAGTCCGATCTGGGCAAGGTCGAACATTATCTCTTGAACGTGGATCATCCCCTGGTGATCCCGGTCAATAAGAAGGTCCGTTTCGTGTTCACCGGGGCCGATGTGATCCACTCCTGGTGGGTGCCGGACTTCGGGTGGAAGAAGGACGCCATCCCCGGTTTCATCACCGATGGTTGGGTCAAGGTGGATAAGGTGGGCACCTACCGTGGCCAATGCACCGAACTCTGCGGCCGCGACCATGGTTTCATGCCCATCGTGGTCGAAGTGAAGTCGCAGGAGGACTATAAGAAGTGGGTCGCCGCGCAGAAGGGCACCGCCTACGAACCGCCCGCCGCCGCGCCGGCTCCGGTCAAAGAGGAGGCGAAAGCCGCCGCTCCGGTTTCCGCGCCCAAGGTCGACGACGCCGCGGTCCGCGCCGAACTGATGGCGAAGGGCAAAGAGGTGTATGAAGCGAATTGCATGAGCTGCCACCAAGCCAATGGCGAAGGCATCCCCGGCACCTTCCCGGCGATCACCCACAGCCCGGTGGCGACCGGACCCATCATGGCCCATGTCACCACCGTCATGGATGGCAAGGGTAAGCTGATGCCCGCCTTCGAGAACATCCTGAAGCCCGCCGAAATCGCCGCCGTGGTGACCTATCAGCGCAATGCGCTGGGCAACGGCGTGGGCGACATGATCCAGCCGTCCGAGATTCCGGTAGATTAATCAGATCGATCAACCCCCATTCCCCACGAGGTGAAATGCTATGTCAGCAGTCACGGCATCCCATGACGATGAACACCACGACCATCACGGTCCCGCCAAGGGGCTGTTGAGGTGGGTGTTCACCACCAATCATAAGGACATCGGTACCCTTTATCTCCTGACTTCGCTGGTCATGTTCATGGTCGGCGGCGCGATGGCCCTGGTGATCCGGGCCGAATTGTTCGAACCGGGGATGCAGTTCGTAGACCCCACTTTCTTTAACTCCATGACCACCATGCATGCCCTGGTCATGGTGTTCGGCGCGGTGATGCCGGCGTTCGCGGGACTGGCCAACTGGCTGATCCCGATGATGATCGGCGCCCCCGATATGGCTTTGCCCCGCATGAACAACTGGAGTTTCTGGCTGTTGCCGTTCGCCGTGGTGATGCTGGCCAGCACCTTGTTCATGGAAGGCGGTGCCGCCGCCGCCGGTTGGACCCTGTATCCACCGCTGGTGCTTCAGACTGGCGCGGCCCTGCCGTTCACCATCTTCACGGTGCATTTGCTGGGTATCTCGTCGATCATGGCGGCGATCAACATCATCGTCACCATCCTCAACATGCGGGCACCGGGCATGACCCTGATGAAGATGCCGCTGTTCGTGTGGACCTGGCTGATTACCGCGTTCCTGTTGATCGCCATCATGCCGGTGTTCGCCGGCGCGGTGACCATGCTGCTGACCGACAAGTTCTTCGATACCAGCTTCTTCAACGCGGCCGGTGGCGGCGACCCGGTGCTGTACCAGCATCTGTTCTGGTTCTTCGGCCATCCCGAAGTGTATGTGTTGATCCTGCCGTCCTTCGGCGTGGTGTCGCAGATCATCCCGACCTTCGCCCGCAAGCCTTTGTTCGGTTATAGCTCGATGGTTTACGCCACTGCGTCCATCGGCTTCCTATCCTTCATCGTCTGGGCGCACCATCAATATACCGTGGGCATGCCCATCGAAGGCGAGTTGTACTTCACCTACGCCACCATGTTGATCGCGGTGCCGACCGGCGTGAAGGTCTTCAACTGGCTGTCCACCATGTGGCAGGGCGCCATGACCTTCGAGACCCCGATGCTGTTCGCCATCGCCTTCGTGGTGTTGTTCACCATGGGGGGGTTCACCGGCCTGATGATGTCGATCTCGCCCGCCGACCTCCAGTATCACGATACCTATTTCATCGTGGCCCACTTCCATTATGTGCTGGTGAGCGGCGCGGTGTTTTCCTTGCTGGGGGCCGCTTATTACTGGATGCCGAAATTCACGGGCCGCATGTACGACGAACGCCTGGGCAAGCTGCACTTCTGGCTGACCACGATTTCGGTCAACGTCACCTTCTTCCCGCAGCACTTCCTGGGTCTGGCCGGTATGCCGCGCCGTATCCCGGACTACGCCCTGCAATTCGCCGAGTTCAACGCCTGGTCGAGCGTGGGCGCGTTCGTGTTCGGCTTCTCCCAATTGATCTTCGTCTACGTCGTTTATAAGGGTTGCCGCCACGAAGGCGACAAGGCCACCGACGAAGTCTGGGAAGGCGCGAGCGAGCATGGGCTGGAATGGCAGTTGCCGTCCCCGCCGCCCTACCACACTTGGGAAACCGCGCCGGAAATCAAATAACGATTAGGAACTTTCCCCGCCCGTTCCTGGGCGGGGGCTATCCCAAGATATGGATACCCGGAAAAAGAATCTGCTGCTGGCGGGACTGATCGCCGCTATCGCCATCGCGCTCTATGTGTACGCGATCTTCATGGTCATCGCTTCCAAAAGCCAATGAGCCAGCGTAAAAAATCCACAAAGGGCTTGATCGCGGCCATGGTTTTGGTCGTGGTCGGCATGTTCGGTTTCGGTTTCGCCCTGGTGCCGCTGTACGACGTGTTCTGCGAACTCACCGGGCTGAACGGCAAGGTCAAGACCGAAGCCGCCGCCCCGGTCGATTACAAGGTGGACGAGGCGCGGCGATTGACTATCGAATTCGTCACCTCGGTCAATGGCAATACGCCGCTGGCGTTCCGGGTGGAGAAGGCGAAGATGGATATCCATCCGGGGCAGTCCTATACGGTCAACTTCTACGCCAAGAACCTGACCGATAGGAAGTTGGTGGGGCAGGCCATCCCCAGCATCGCTCCAGGTGTCGCGACACCGCATTTGAAGAAGTCCGAGTGTTTTTGCTTCACCGAGCAACCTTTCGAACCGCATGAGGAGCGCAAGCTCCCGGTCCGCTTCACTATCGACCCGGCCCTGCCCGATACCATCGTCAATATGACGTTGTCTTATACCTTCTTCGATATCACCAACAAGCAGCCGGATTAACGCATCTCCATACTTTTTACGAACCAGGGGCAAACCATGGCAACCAAAACCTCATATTACCTACCGCATCACGCCTATTGGCCCATCATGGGGTCAGTCGGCCTCTTCACGCTGCTGGCGGGCTTCTCCAACCTGATGAACGGGCACGGCTCCGGCAGCACGTTCATGATCATCGGCGCATTGATCGTGGTCGCCATGATGTTTTTCTGGTTCGGCGAGGTCGTCAAGGAAAGCGTCGCCGGGGTTTATAGCCACCAGGTGGATGTCTCGTTCCGCATGGGCATGATCTGGTTCATCATGTCGGAAGTCTTTTTCTTCGCGGCCTTCTTCGGTGCCTTGTTCTATGCCCGCCAATACTCCATCCCCTGGCTGGGCGGCGAAGGTGCCCTGGGCGAATCCCAGGAATTGCTGTGGAAGGGTTTCGAGGCCATCTGGCCGACCAACGGCCCGGATACCCTGGGCGGCAAGGAAGGTGGCCATTTCGAGCCGATGGCGGCTTGGGGCATCCCCGCCATCAACACCTTGATCCTGTTGAGCAGCGGCGGCACCGTGACCTGGGCGCACTGGGGCCTTTTGGCGAACAACCGCGGCCAGCTCATCAAGGGCTTGATCGCCACCGTGGCCCTGGGCTTTTTGTTCGTGGTGCTGCAAGCCTTCGAATACCATGAAGCCTATAGCGACATGGGCCTGACCCTCGGCACCGGCATCTACGGCTCCACCTTCTTCATGCTGACCGGCTTCCACGGCCTGCACGTCACCATCGGGGCCATCATGCTGACCGTGGTGTTGCTGCGTAGCGCCAAGGGCCATTTCAGCCCGGAAAACCATTTCGCCTTCGAGGCCGCCGCGTGGTATTGGCACTTCGTCGACGTGGTCTGGCTCGGCCTCTTCATCTTCGTATACTGGCTGTAGGCGCGTCGCCCACGGCGGTATCGGAACCGCGAAGGCACCACTCCCCTGGGGGTGGTGCCTTTTTTCATTGGCGGGTGGTGCTGGAGGGCGGTTTGGGCTGTCCCGAATACATCAGGCGGACATCGATGGGGTCGAAGCTGTAGTGGCGGTTGCAGAATTCGCAATCGACCTCGATCATCCCCCGCTCCTGGGCGATGGATTCGATGGCGTCCTGGGCGAGATGGGCGAGCAAGCCTTCGATGCGCTCCCTGGAACAGCCGCAGCGGAACGCGACCGGCTCCGACTCGAACACCCGCACCCGTTCCTCGTTGAATAGCCGGTACAATAATTCCTGGCGCGGTAGTTTGAGTAATTCTGCCTCGGTGACGGTATCGGCGAGATAGGTGATCCGGTCCCAATCCTCCTGGCTACGGCGTTGCGCGGGCAGTTCCTGGATGAACAGGCCGGTGGCCCGCTGCCCGTCCGCCGCCAGCCACAGCCGGGTCGGCAATTGCTCCGACAGCGCGAAATAGCTTTGGAGGGCCGCCGCTAGATTGGCGCCTTCCAGCGGGACGATGCCCTGGTAGGGCTCGTTGCCTTCGTTCTGGATGGTCAGCACCAGCCGGCCCTCGCCGAAGAGTTCGGCCAGGCTCCGGCCCGCCACCTCGCCCTGCCACCGCGCCAAGCCGCGCAGGCCGCGGTGATGGGTGGCCTGGGCGACCAAGGTTTGGATGGGGCCGCCGCTTTGGGCTTGCAGGATCAAGGAACCTTGGAATTTAATGGTGGCGGACAGCAGCAGGGTCGCGGCCAGGGCTTGGCCCAGTTGCTCGGCCACCTTGGGAGGATAGGGATGCCGTTCTTGCACGCTGCGCCAACTGGCGTCCAGCCGGACCAGTTCGCCGCGTATCCCCAAATCCTCGAACAGGAAGCGCTGTAGGCTATCGTATTCGCTCATCGTCTTAACCCATTGAAAGGCAAAGCGATATTATAAGGCCCAGCCGATGCGGGCAGGAGACAACACGATGTTTGGAAGCAAAAAAGCCGTCATGCCGGAGCCACACCAAGCGTTGCCGGGACGGGCGGGCGCGATGGCCGTGCCGGAAGCGCATTATGTGAATGGCCACCGGATCGCGCCGCCCTTCCCCGAGGACATGGAAATCGCCGAGTTCGGGCTGGGCTGTTTCTGGGGGGCGGAGCGGAAGTTCTGGTCCATTCCCGGCGTGTATGCCACGGCGGTGGGCTATGCCGGGGGATTCACGCCCAATCCGACCTACGAGGAGGTCTGTAGCGGGCTGACCGGACACACCGAAGTGGTGCGGGTGGTGTTCGACCCGGCGCGGGTGGGCTATGGAACGCTGCTGAAGGTGTTTTGGGAAGCGCATAATCCCACCCAGGGTATGCGCCAGGGCAACGATATCGGTACCCAATACCGCTCGGCGATCTATACCCATGGCGACGCGCAACTGGCCCTGGCCGAACAATCGCGGCAGGTTTATCGGGCGGCCTTGGCCCAGGCCGGGAAGCCCGCCGCCATCACCACCGAAATCGGCCCCGCGCCGGTTTTCTATTACGCCGAGGCCTACCACCAGCAATACCTTGCCAAAAACCCCGAGGGCTATTGCGGTTTGGGAGGCACCGGGGTGGTTTGCCCGGTGGATGCGGCGTGAGGGCGGGGTTTGGCGGCACAAACAAAAAAGGCAGAAGTAATCAACTTCTGCCCCTGAGGAAGACTATCGGATACTTGCGTCGGATTCCACCCGGCTTTGGACAAAGCGGGGCGGAATATCGATCCATTGATGCTATCAATCCCGGCGGGGCTGGGGAATGTGTCAAATTGCCGCATTGGCGGCCCGAACCACCGGAATCCTGGAATCCGCCGCGATGAATTCAAGCCCCTTGACCAGTATCCCCACACCCGCCGCGTTGGCGGCGGACGCCCGGCAAAACCTGCGCTGGCTGTTCGTGCTGCGGAACCTCATGATCCTGGGCGAATGCCTGATCGTGTGGATCAGCATCTACGGCCTGGATTTCCCGCTGCGGGAAGCGCCCCTGTGGGGCATCGTGACCCTGTTGTGCGCCTTCAACTGGTGGACTTGGCTCCGGCTGGGTTCCGAAGACCCCATCGCCGAGTTCGAGCTGTTCATCCAGTTGTCGGTGGACGTGCTGGCGATCACGGCCATCCTCTATTTCACCGGCGGCGCGACCAACCCGGTCGCTTGGTTCTTCCTGTTGCCGCTCATCATCACCGCCACCGTGTTGCCGCAATCCTATACCTGGTACATGGTGATCTTCGCTTCCGGCTGTTATACGGTCTTGATGGGCTTTTACGAGCCCTTGCCGGAAATCCATGCCATGACCTTGCAAAACGACGCCGGCCATATGATGCACGCGCTGTCGGAGAACCACGGGCTGGAACTACACGCCTTCGGGATGTGGTTCGGCTTCGTGTTCAGCGCGGTGCTGGTGGCCTATTTCGTGGTGGAGATGGCGAACACCTTGCGCGAACGCGACCGCCGCCTCGCCGAGGTGCGCGAGCAAAGCCTCCGCAACGAGCGGGTGGTGGCCTTGGGCACGCTGGCGGCGGGGGCCGCGCACGAGATGGGCACGCCGCTCGGCATCATGGCGATCCTGATCCACGAGATCGAGGGCGACTGCGATTGCGAGGGCGGGGCCGACCTCATGGCCAAGATGAAAATCCTGCGCGAGCAAGTGGACCGCTGCAAGAAGGCGCTGTCGGTGATGTCGGCCAGCGCCGGGGAAATCCGCGCCGAGGCCGGGCATGTCATGCCCTTGACCGCGTACCTGGAACAAACCGTCGAGGGCTGGCGCCACCAGTCGCCCGGCACCCGGCTGGACTATCAAAGCGCCGGTCCCATCCCCGCCCCCGGCATCCTGGCCGAACTGACCCTGACCCACGCCCTCATCAACATCTTGAACAACGCGGCGGAGGTTTCGCCCGCCGGGATAGAATTGGAGGCCCGTTGGGACCGGGAACGCGCGACCTTGAGGATCATGGACCATGGTCCCGGTATCGCGCCCGCCGTGGCCGAGCGCTTGGGCAAGGCGCCCGTTTCGACCAAGGAGCAGGGCTTGGGCGTGGGCTTGTTCTTGGCTTTCGCCACTATCGAGCGTTTGGGAGGCCATATGGATATGGCGGCCCGCCCTGGCGGCGGCACCTGCACGACGATCATCTTGCCTTTGGTTCCTGGTTAGCCGGAGAGGATTGGGTATGGAAGAGCAGATCGAAGAGGAATTGGAAGCCGCGCTGGACGAGGCCGACAGCCATCTGCCCACGCTGCTGTTGGTCGATGACGATCCGACCTTTTGCGGGGTCTTGCAATCGGCCTTGGCGAAACGGGGGTTCGAGGTCCACACCGCCAACGATGTGGAAGGCGGGGCGGCCCTGGCCGAGCGGGTCGATCCCGAATACGCGGTGATCGATCTCAGGATCGGCTACGAGTCCGGGCTGGTGTTGGTGCGGCGGCTGCACGAACTCGACGCCAATACCCGGATCGTGATGTTGACCGGCTTCGCCAGCATCGCCACGGCGGTCGAGGCCATCAAACTGGGCGCGGTACATTATTTGACCAAGCCCGCCGACGCCGACGAGATCGTCGCGGCCCTGCACAAGGACGCGGGCGACGCCTCCGTCGAGATCAAGGAAAAGCCGCTGTCGGTGCGGCGCTTGGAATGGGAGCATTTGCAGAAGGTGCTGGTCGAACATAGTGGCAATATCTCCGCCGCCGCCCGCGCCTTGGGGATGCACCGCCGGACCTTGCAGCGCAAGCTGGAAAAGCGGCCGGTGAAGGAATGAGACCGCAGTGACGGATTGCGTCACTTCGTGACCGCGGGCAACGCCGTTTCTTGCCAGCCCCGGCGTCCATCGCCTCCCAAGCCCTTTAATTCCGCGCCCGGATGGGTTGGCATCGTTCATGCTCACTGTAAGCCCGAGGGCCGGATGGCCTAATGATCGACGGTTTCCCCGGTTTGTTTTATTTTCAAAATCCAAAGGAGTTCATATGAACGTTAAAGCGCAGGTGCAAAAGGGTTTCACCCTGATCGAATTGATGATCGTGATCGCGATCATCGGTATTTTGGCGGCGATTGCGTTGCCGGCTTATCAGGACTACACCACTCGTGCAAAGCTCTCCGAAGTGGTATCCATGGCAGAGCCCGCTAAAGTTGCGGTTGCTGAAACCGCACAGACACTTGGTGGCTTGGCTAATGTCACGGCGACCAATACGGGTTATACCTTTGCCAATGCGACGAATTATGTTAGCGCGGTTACCGTTGGTGCAGGGGGCATTGTCACGGCTACCTCCAAGGTTCCTAATGCTAATGGTGACCTGCTCTTTACTCCGGCTGAAGCTACCGCTGGATCTGGCTTGCTTACATGGGCATGTACATCTACTACTATAAGTGACAAGTTTTTGCCGGCTAATTGCCGTACCGGCTATGTGGCAGGCCAATAAACTACCCATTGGATTGATGCTCAGCGAAGAACCGCCCTACGGGGCGGTTTTTTTTGGAGTTGTATTGCGCGATGTAAGGGTTAAGGGTATATGTAGAATGTTGAGGCAAAAAACAGGTGTGTCCCGTTGGAAAGCTTTTACCATCCATCTTGCTATCAGCGTATTGGTTGTTGCTTCGTTGTGTACGTTATTGTCTCTAACTTGGTATCCGCAGGAGTATGCCTGGGCTATAGGAGGAATGGAACTTATCCTGATTCTTGCGGGCGTCGATGTCTGTTTAGGGCCATTGCTGACTTTGATTGTCTGGGATGTGAAGAAGCCCAAACTCTGGTTGGATATGGCAATTATTGTATTGATTCAACTGAATGCTATGGGGTACGGGCTGCGTACTATTTATTTGGCTCGACCCGTGTACATGGTTTTCTCTGTGGATCGTTTCGATTTAGTGGCCGTGCCGGATATATCAATGGAGGAAATGAAGAAATTTTCCTATGAGGAATATAAAACGTTGCCTCTGACTGGGGTGAAAGTTGTAGCTGCAAAGATGCCGACTGATGTTACCGAAAAGAATGAATTGATGTTTTCCGCTCTTGCGGGGGGGGCCGATCTTCCACAGTCGCCCCATTACTATGCTCCCTACGCTGAATTAGCCCCCGAAGCCGCCCGCAAAGCCAAGCCGCTGGATGCCCTAACCCAACGCGACGCCGCCACCCGCGATAAACTGTCCGCCTATCTTTCCAGCCACGACCTCGACCCGGCCAAGGTCAAATTCCTTCCCATGCGCGCCAAGGCCCACGACCAGACGGTCCTGGTCGATGCCGATACCGGCGCGGTGCTGGGCATCGTCAACATCGATCCTTGGGTCCAATAAGCCCAAGCGAGGCTATTCCTCCCCGCGTCCGCCGCCCGCCTGCTAAAATGGCCGACCTCGTATTCCATCCGGCCTTACCCATGAACCACCGTACCGCGGAAGTAGAACGCAACACCTCCGAAACCCAAATCCGCATCCGCCTCGACCTCGACGGCGGCGGCAAGGGCGTCTTCGATACCGGCGTGCCCTTCCTCGACCATATGCTCGACCAAGTCGCCCGCCATGGCCTGATCGACCTCGATATCCGGGCGCGGGGCGATCTGCATATCGACGCCCACCACACGGTCGAGGATATCGGTATCACCCTGGGGCAGGCCGTGGAACGGGCGGTCGGCGACAAGCAGGGCATCCGCCGTTATGGCCATGCCTATGTGCCCCTGGACGAGGCGCTGTCCCGCGTGGTCGTTGATTTTTCGGGGCGTCCAGGGTTATCTTACGATGTCACTTTCCCCCGTGCCCGGATCGGCGATTTCGATGTCGATTTGTTTGGCGAGTTCTTCCGGGGCTTCGTGAACCACGCCAAGCTGACGTTGCACATCGACAGTCTGAAAGGCCAGAATGCACACCATGTCGCCGAAACGATCTTC
Source organism: Methylomagnum ishizawai (assembly GCF_019670005.1). NCBI lineage: Bacteria > Pseudomonadati > Pseudomonadota > Gammaproteobacteria > Methylococcales > Methylococcaceae > Methylomagnum > Methylomagnum ishizawai. The sequence continues at coordinate 564,965 of NZ_AP019783.1, forward strand.
AAGGCGTTTGGCCGCGCCCTGAGAATGGCTTTGGAAGCCGATCCGCGTATGCAAGGCACCATCCCTTCCACCAAAGGCACCCTCTGACCGACTCCCGCCCATGTCTTCCGTCGCCATCATCGATTATGGAATGGGGAATCTGCACTCCATCGCCAAGGCCGTCCAGCACGCCGATCCTTCCGCTGCCGTGGTCGTGACCGACCGGCGCGGAGCCATATTGGAGGCCGACCGGGTGGTGTTTCCCGGCGTCGGGGCCATCCGCGATTGTATGGCGGCGCTGGAGTCGCGGGGCCTCGCCCAGGTGCTGCGCGAAGCCGCCGCCACCAAGCCCTTGCTGGGCATCTGCCTGGGGATGCAGGCTTTGCTGGACGCGAGCGAAGAGAACAACGGCACCGCCTGCTTGGGCCTGATTCCGGGCCGCGTCCTGCGCTTCGCCGATACCCTGCGCGACCCGGCCGGGCACGCCCTGAAAATCCCCCACATGGGTTGGAACGAAGTCTTCCCGCAGGGCGATCACCCATTGTGGGCGGGCATCGCGCCGGGCAGCCGCTTCTATTTCGTCCATAGCTATTACGCCCGGCCCGCCAATGGGGCCGATGTCGCCGCCACGGCGAACTATCCCGAGCCCTTCGCGGCGGCGCTGGCCCATGGCAATATCTTCGCCGTGCAGTTCCACCCGGAAAAAAGCCAAGCCGCCGGCTTGCGCCTGCTCGCCAATTTCCTGCGCTGGCATCCCGAATCCTAAGCCCTCCCATTCGCTAACCATCCCCTGTTGAGGATTTCCCCATGCTCTTGATACCTGCTATCGACCTGAAAGATGGCAAGTGCGTCCGCCTGCGGCAGGGCCGCATGGACGAGGATACGGTGTTCTCCGACGATCCGGTCGCGGTGGCCGGGAAATGGGTGTCGGAAGGCGCGCAGCGCCTGCACTTGGTGGACTTGGACGGCGCCTTCGCCGGGGTGCCGCGCAACGCCGAGGTGATCCACGCCATCCGCGCCACCTATCCCGAGGTCAGGATCCAGGTCGGCGGCGGTATCCGCGACGAGGAGACCATCCAGGGTTATCTCAACACCGGGGTGGATTACGTCATCATCGGCACCAAGGCGGTCAGCGCCCCGCATTTCATCCGCGAGGTGGCGGCGGAATTCCCCGGCCATATCATCGTCGGGTTGGACGCCAAAGAGGGCAAGGTCGCCATCGATGGCTGGTCCAAGTTGTCCCACCACGATGTGATCGATCTGGCGCAGAAATTCGAGGACGACGGCGTCGAAGCCATCATCTATACCGATATCAGCCGCGACGGCATGATGGGCGGGGTGAATGTCGAGGCCACGGCCCGGCTGGCCCGCTCGATCCGCATCCCGGTCATCGCCTCGGGCGGCATCCATACCATCGCCGATATCCACGCCCTGGGCCAGGTGGTCGGCGATGGCATCATGGGGGCGATCACGGGCCGGGCCATCTATGAAGGCACCTTGGAATTCGCCTCCGCCCGCAAAATCGCCGAGCAATACTGACATGCTAGCCAAGCGCATCATCCCCTGCCTCGACGTGGACAATGGCCGGGTGGTCAAGGGCGTCCGGTTCGTGGAAATCAAGGACGCCGGCGATCCGGTGGAAATCGCCCGCCGCTACGACCGGGAAGGCGCGGACGAAATCACCTTTCTCGACATCACCGCCAGTTCCGACAACCGCGAAACCATGGTGCATGTGGTGGAGCAGGTCGCGGGCGAGGTGTTCATCCCGCTGACCGTGGGCGGCGGTATCCGCACCCTGGAAGACATCCGCCGCATGTTGAACGCCGGGGCCGACAAGGTCGGCATCAACACCGCCGCCGTGTTCCGGCCCGAATTCGTGCGCGAAGCGGCGGAGCGCTTCGGTTCGCAATGCATCGTGGTCGCCATCGACGCCAAGCAGGTGGCGGAAGACCCCAAGCGCTGGGAAATCTTCACCCACGGCGGACGCAAAGCCACCGGCCTCGACGCCGTCGAGTGGGCGCGGCGCATGGTGGAATACGGCGCGGGGGAAATCCTCCTGACCAGCATGGACCGCGACGGCACCAAGCAGGGTTTCGACCTGGACTTGACACGGGCCATCAGCGAGGCGGTGCCGGTGCCGGTGATCGCTTCGGGCGGGGTGGGCAATCTCCAGCATCTGGCCGACGGCGTCACCCAGGGCAAGGCCGACGCGGTGCTGGCCGCCAGCATTTTCCATTTCGCCGAATACAGCATCCGCGAGGCCAAGGCACACATGGCCGCCCAAGGCATCGAGGTGCGGCTATGAGCGCGTGGTTGGACGAGGTGCGCTGGAACGAAGACGGCCTGATTCCCGCCATCGCCCAGGAAGCCGCCACCGGGCAAATCCTGATGGTGGCCTGGATGAACCGTGAAGCCCTGGCACTGACCGCGCAGGAAGGCCACGCGGTCTACTGGTCGCGCTCCCGCAAAAAACTCTGGCGCAAGGGCGAGGAATCCGGCCATCGCCAGAAGGTGCTGGAAATCCGCCTGGACTGCGACGAGGACGTGATCCTGCTCAAGGTCGAGCAAATCGGCGGCATCGCCTGCCATACCGGTCGCCACCATTGTTTTTTCCGGGTGCTGCGCGGGGGGCGCTGGGAAACGGTGGAGCCGGTGTTGAAATCCCCCGAATCGATCTACACGGCGTGAAGCGATGGACGTATTGACCGAACTGGCCGCTGTCCTGGAACAGCGCAAAACCCAAGACCCCAAATCCTCCTACGTGGCCGGGCTTTACGCCAAGGGCTTGGATGCCATCTTGAAGAAGATCGGCGAGGAGGCCACCGAAACCGTGATGGCCGCGAAGGACGGCGTGCCCGACAAGATCGTCTACGAAGTGGCCGACCTCTGGTTCCACAGTATGGTGTTGCTGGCCCAGCAGGGTTTGCACCCGGATCAAGTCCTCGATGAGCTACGGCGGCGCTTCGGCCTTTCGGGGCTGGACGAAAAAGCCGCCCGTTCCCCCCAATAAAACCCGCCCGCCGCGGCATCCGCTGGATGCCGCCCCCTCCCGTAGCATTTGGCCGATACCGTGTTTTCCCTGCATGGTTCACAGCCCGCATCCGGCTGAAATCCGATTACACTTGGATTAAAGTAAACATATTACATCCCATCACTCAAAGGTCGGTCTCCCTTTCGACCGCAAGGACGCTTTTAACGGGCAATCATCCATGAAAGCAAGCACATATTTCAGTCCCATGGGCGGGCAACAATTAGGCGTCATGGTCCCAGAACCCACCCTTTCGGGGGTTTCCGTCTGGCTCGCGGAACTGCCCCTCGCCAATACGCCCTATTGCTTCGATGCGATCGAGGCGGCCTTGGAATCCTTCAACCATAGGCCGGAGTTGCCGATATGGGTCCGGGTGGAACTGGCCGAGTTGCTCAGGCCCATGGTGCTGATGCTGGCGCAGCAGGCCGAAGCCCGTTTCCTGGACGCGGCCCTGCCCTATGCCGCCGAAGCCGAACGGTATATCCACCAAGGCATTGGTTTGCATAGGGAACTGGGCATGGGCTATGTGTTGGCGGCGTTCGACGCGGTGGGGTCGTCCCGCCGTGGCAGGGCCGAAAACGCCCAGGCGCTCGCCCTATACCGCGCCCTGGAACATTGGGGACAGGTGTTGCTGTGGACTTCGCGGCTTTACCGCCCGGTGGACGAAGCCTATTGGTTGATCCTGTACCGTTTGTACCGGGTCGCCGAGGCGCGGCGGACGCTCGATCTGGTGTTCGACGAAATGGACGAGCCCGCGCCCTGCCGCACCGCGGGGGGCGTGTTCATCCGGAGCGTGTTGTTCGCGGCGGCGAATACCCGGCGCTTGCGGCAGCGCGATATGGGACTGGTGTTCAAGCTGCTGGGCCAATGGGTGGACCGGGTGGGGTTCGGCACGGAAATCGTCCGCGACGGGCAACTCGCCGAAATCTATATCGATGTGGGCGGGTCGCTCCCGCCCGCCCGCACCCGGCTCCCGAACGGTTTCGAGGTCAGCGAACCGCGTTTCCTCCATACCCAGTCGTTGGCCAACACTTTGTTGGAGCCCGAGGTGGTGCTGGGCAAATCCCCGCACGAGCGGGCGGTATTGATCCGGGTGGCGCGCAGCCTGGCCGGCTTGGAAAAGCGCCGCTATGCCCGCCGCGCCGAGTCCGATAGGTGCGGGTGCGTGGCGGGTTTGCCGTCCTTGGTGGCGGCTTTGGGCGGGCGGCCGGACTGCGGGCCGGACGATTCCGCTCCGTCCGGGGCGGCGCTCGAATTGATCCGGGAGAGGCATGAACGGTCGCCCTCCGCGGACGGGAACATCGAAGCGCGGCTGTCGCGGAGCGAGGTGGGCCTGGGCAAGCTGCTGGCGAGCCGGCGGAAGGGCGTGGCGGCGGTCCGCGCCGAGGATATCTGGTCGGTCGATCAGGAATCCGCCATGGCCCCGGAGGCCGTCCCGGTGATGGTCGAGGGCCGGATCGTCAATTCCAGCGCCCAGGGCTGCTGCATCTTTTGGTCGGCGCAACCGGCGGCGCGGACCAAGGTGGGCGAATTGATCGGCCTTTGGCTGGGCACGCCCGAGCGGCAACTGCGTTTCATCGCGGTGATCCGCTGGGTGGAATGCGGCAAGCAGGGCTTGACCTTCGGGGTGGAACTATTCGCGCCTTCCGCCGAGGTGGTGGAGATTTACGACGGCGCTTCCAAGCCCAGGGGCAAGGCTTTGCTGCTCGCCGCCGACGGTGTGCTACGCAAGGGCCCGGAATTGCTGGCCTTGCCGGGCGCGGTGCGGCAGGGCGGGACCGTCCGGGTGCGGGCGGGCGGGGAACTGGCCCACTATTGGGTGAGCGAGGAATTGGAAGCCACGCTTTCTTTCGCGCGTTACAGCTTGGTGGAATTGGATTCCGGCGGCGAAGACGCCTGAACGCCAGGGGTCCGGCCCGGTCCGGCTTTGCGCTATCATGTCCGGGAACCTCGACGGTTCCAACCGCATGCTTAGCAGCAAGGGGAATACAATGGCGGTCCAGAATTTTCACGGCATCGAACCCAGATTGGGCGCGGGGGTTTATATCGCCGAAAGCGCCGTGGTCATCGGGGATGTGGGCTTGGGCAGGGATGTGTCGATCTGGCCGACGAGCGTGGTCCGGGGCGATGTGAACCTGATCGAGATCGGCGACGAAACCAATATCCAGGACGGTTCCGTGCTGCATGTCACCCATCGCAGCGCAGCCAATCCCGAGGGCCATCCGCTCATCGTCGGCAACGGGGTCACGGTGGGGCACCGGGTGGTGCTGCATGGTTGCCGGATCGGCGACCTGTGCCTGATCGGCATCGGGGCCATCATCATGGACGGCGCGGTGGTGGAGGAACGGGTGATCGTCGGGGCGGGCACCCTGGTGCCGCCCGGCAAGCGCCTGGAAAGCGGTTTCCTGTACGTGGGCGCTCCCGCCAAGCAGGTCCGCACGCTTAAGGACGAGGAACTCGAATATCTCAGTTATTCCAAGGATGGCTATGTCTTGCTCAAGAACCAATACCTGCGCGATGCCGGGTTGGCGCTGTCCTAGGCCGCCAAGCCCCGCCCGGCGTTCAACGCCGCGATGACGGGCCGGGTCGCGGGGCGCACCCCGCGCCATAGCTCGAAAGCCACGGCGGCTTGTTCCACCAACATCCCGATGCCGTCCACGCTCAGCGCCGCGCCCGCCGCGCCGCCCCAGCGCACGAAGGGCGTGGGTTCCTTGCCATAGGCCAGGTCGTAGCAACTTCCCCCCGCCGCCAGGATGCCGCCGGGCAGGTCCGGCACCTCGCCGCCCAGGCTGGCGGCGGTGGCGTTCAGGATCAAGTCGAAGCTTTCCCCCGCCAAGTCCGCGAAACCGCGGCCCACGACCGGGCCGAGGTCGCCGAATTCCCCGGCCAGGATTTCCGCTTTCGCCACCGTGCGGTTGGCGATGACCAGCCGTCCCGGTGCCAGCGCCAGCAAGGGGGCCAAGACGCCCCGACCGGCCCCGCCCGCGCCCAGCAGCAGGACGCGGCGTCCGCCGATTTCCAGTCCCAGGTTTCCGGTCAGATCGCGGACCAAGCCTTCGCCGTCGGTGTTGTCGCCGAATACCGCGCCGTCGGGCCGGAGCGCCAAGGTGTTGACCGCCTTGGCCCGCGCCGCCCGTTCGCTGAGGCTGTCGGCCCAGGCGAAAGCCAGTTCCTTGAGCGGCACGGTGCAATTCAAACCCTTGCCGCCCGTGGCGAAAAACTCCCGCACGGCGGTCTCGAAAGCCTCGGCGGGTACGTCCTGGGCGGTATAGGTCAGGCTTTGCCCGGTTTGCGCGGCGAACAAGGCGTGGATGCGCGGCGATTGGCTATGGCCGATGGGATGGCCGAAGACGGCGTAGCGGTCTGGAAAGGTCATGTGGGGTTAATCGTTCGAGTCGTTGGAGGGAGGACGGGATAGCCCGTAAAACACCAGGGCGCCCAGGGTGAACAAGGGCAGGAAAATCGCGGTGCCATGGACCGCGAGTTGGAAGGCGAGGACGCGGACCGCCATCGTGCCCTGGATGTCGGCCACCGTAGGGAGTGAAACCAGGACCGCGGCGATCAGGGCGGCCAGCGCGGCCAGCGATCCGAGGAGGTAACGTCCCCGGTCGTCTTGCCAGGACGGGGCCGGAGCGGGTTGGGCACGCAACCAAGCCCGGTAACAGGCCAGCAAGATCAGGGTGCCCGCCACTGTGCTGAATTGTTGCAGCAGGGCGTATACGGGAAATTCCGTTCCGCCTATCCGCATGGATTCCCGGAGCCACGCCAGCTTCGCGACCACCCAGCCGTCACGGTGGGTGAGCGAGTCCCAGCCGGTGTGGGTCCAGGCCCCCAGGACCACCGAGACGGCCAAAGCCACCCACTCGCCGGGACGGCTGGGTCCGGGGGCTTGCGTCAAGGGCCAGAGCGCGGCCCGGTGGGGTTGGGGCAGGGCGTGGCACAGCGGCTTGCGGAGCCCATAGGCCAAGCCATACAGGCAGAGGCCCGAGGGCAGGCCGACGAGCAAGCTACCCGCTCCGGTATGGGCGAGGGTGGCCCAATCGAAGCGCTGGAGGTAGTAGCCGAGATCCGGGCTTAGGCTCCCGGCCACCAAAGCCCCGCAGCGCAGCCAGGCGGGGCAATAAGGCCACAACGGCAGGACGGCGGCGGGATGGGCGAAGGTCCACGGCATCGGCGGGTCGGCGCTACGCTTCGCGCAGCCACTGCGCCACATCCTTGGCGTAATAGCTGAGGATGGCGTCGGCCCCGGCCCGCTTGAGCGAGAGCAAGGCTTCCAACACGGTCTTGCGCTCGTCCAGCCAGCCGTTCTGGGCGGCGGCCTTGAGCATGGCGTATTCGCCGCTAACTTGGTAGGCCAAGGTCGGCACGCCGAATTCGTCCTTGATGCGGCGGATGATATCGAGATAGGGCAGGCCCGGTTTCACCATCACCATATCCGCGCCTTCGGCGAGGTCCAGCGCCACCTCGCGCAGGGCTTCGTCGGAATTGGCCGGGTCCATTTGATAGCTATATTTATCGCCCCCGGCCAGATGGGCGGCGGAACCCACCGCGTCGCGGAAGGGACCGTAGAAGGCCGAGGCGTATTTGGCGGAATAGGCCAGGATGCGGGTATTCACTTGGCCTTGGGCTTCCAAGGCGGCGCGGATCGCCCCGATCCGGCCATCCATCATATCGGAGGGGGCCACGATATCCGCGCCCGCCGCCGCATGGGACAGCGCCTGCTTCACCAGCACCTCGACCGTGGCGTCGTTGACCACGTAGCCTTGCCCGTCGATCAAGCCATCCTGGCCGTGGGTGGTGAACGGGTCCAGCGCCACGTCGGTCATCACCCCCAATCCCGGCACGGCCTGCTTGAGGGCGCGGACGGCGCGTTGGGCCAGCCCCTCCGGGTTGTGGGCCTCGGCGGCGTCCAGGGATTTGAGTTCCGGCGGCGTCACCGGGAATAGCGCCACCGCCGGGATGCCCAGCGCGTGGGCGGCGGCGCATTCCTCGACCAGGAGGTCGATGCTGAGGCGTTCGACGCCGGGCATGGAGGCCACGGCCTCGCGGCGGTTCCCGCCTTCCAGCACGAACAAGGGATAGATGAGGTCGTCCGGGGCGAGCCGGGTTTCGCGCATCAGGCGGCGGCTGAAATCATCGCGCCGCATCCGGCGTAATCGGGTTCGGGGGTAGAAAATGCTATGATTCGATGGCATGTCGGTCCGGGCGTTCGACCGGGGCGGGGACTCGGTAGTGTATCCCGGCCTCTCGGGTTATGATAAAAAAGATCAAAGGTTTAGAGTTTCAGGAGTTTATAAATGAAATTTACCAAATCTTCCTTCGGCTTGGCGAGTTGGGCCGGTGTGCTTGGGCTGTTGCTGGGTCTGTGCGCCGCGACGGTACGGGCGGAGGAAGGCTTGCTCCCGCCGCAAGTGGTGATCCAAAAGACCGCCGACCAATTGCAGGTCTCCTTGCAAAAGCCCGAATACAAATCCGATTTCCGCAAAGCCACGGCCCTGGTCGACCAGATCATCGAGCCGCAAATCGACTTCGACCGGGTGTCGGTCTTGATCCTCGGCAAGCTCTGGAAGACTGCCAGCCCGGAGCAAAAGGACCGCTTCAAAAAGGAATTCCGCCTCTTGCTGGTGCGCACCTATACCACCGCCTTCACCGAGTATGCCGATTGGAAAATCCGGTATCTGCCGCTGGAAATGAATCCCGCCGATAAGAAGGTGATGGTCCGCACCGAAATCCTCCAATCCGGCGCCCAGCCCGTGGGCGTGAACTACCGCATGATTCTGGAGGGCAGCCAATGGAAGGTCTACGATGTGCTGATCGAGGGGGTCAGCCTGTTGCAGAACTACCGCTCCAGCTTCACCGAGGAAGTCGCCCGCACCGGCTCCCTCGACCAACTCATCGCCCACCTCACCGAGCGCAACGCCGCCGCGCTGAAAGAGCCGGTCGGCAAGAAAGGCTCATAGCCAATCCCTGGGCCGCAGGAAGTCCCGGTACAAGGCTTCCTCCGGGCTGCCCGCCTCGGGTTTCCAGTCATAACGCCAATGCGCCACTGGCGGCAGCGACATCAGGATGGATTCGGTCCTGCCGCCCGACTGTAGCCCGAACAACGTCCCCCGGTCGTACACCAAGTTGAATTCCACATAGCGCCCGCGCCGGTAGAGCTGGAACTCCCGTTCCCGCGCACCGTGGGGCGTGGCTTTGCGTTCCCGCACGATGGGCAGGTAGGCCGGCAGGTAATGGTCGCCCACGCTGCGGAGGAAGGAGAAGCTGCGCTCGAAGCCCCCTTCGTTCACATCGTCGAAGAACAGCCCGCCCACGCCCCGCGTCTCGCCCCGGTGCTTCAGGAAAAAATACTCGTCGCACCAGCGCTTGAAGCGGGGATAGACCTCCGGGCCGAAGGGTTCGCAAGCGGTCCGAGCCGTCCGGTGCCAATGCGCGGCGTCTTCCTCGAACGGGTAATACGGCGTCAGGTCGAAGCCGCCGCCGAACCACCAGACCGGGGCTTCGCCCTCTTTCTCGGCGATGAAGAAGCGCACATTGGCGTGCGAGGTCGGCACATAGGGATTCAAGGGGTGCACCACCAGGGACACGCCCACGGCCTGGAAGCCACGCCCGGCCAGTTCCGGCCTGTGCGCGGTGGCGGAGGGCGGCAGGGTCTTGCCCGCGACATGGGAGAAATTCACCCCGGCCTGCTCGAAGGTTTGGCCGCCCGCCATGACACGGGTCCGGCCCCCGCCGATGCCGCTGGCATAGGTCCAATTGTCCTCCTGGAAGCGGGCTTCGGGTTCTTCCGTTTCCAGGGCGGCGCAAATCCGGTCTTGTAGGTCGAGCAAATAGGTTTTGACGGCGGCGAGGTCCGGGGTATTCATGCGCTGGGCTCCTGGCTGTGATGCGATGGGGTACGCGCCGCGTACCGCCCGGCGCATGGTACGCGGCGGCGGGCCGAATGGCTATCATGTTGCTTCCGCTTTTTAGATGGTAGCCCTGCCGCGATGATCGATAGCCCCGAACTTGCCGCCTACGCCACGCTGGCCGAAACTTTCCCCGAACCCGTGTTCCGGCCCTGGTTGGAATCGTTGCCCGCCCAACTCGCCCGCGCCTTTGCCGCCGACCACCACGGCGATTGGCCGCGCTGGCGCGAAGTCCTGCGCCGCTTGCCGCCCATCCAACCCGCCTGGGTCAATTTGAACGCCGACGCCGTCCAACTTAAAGGCCGGGCCGACGCGGCGGCGGAATTGGCCTTGATCGAAACCCTGCTGCGGGAACTGCATCCCTGGCGCAAAGGGCCGTATGACGTGCTGGGCATCCCTATCGACACCGAATGGCGCTCCGACCTGAAATGGCGGCGGCTGGAATCCGCCATCCAGCCCTTGGCCGGGCGCACCGTGCTGGATGTGGGCTGCGGCAATGGTTATCACGCCTGGCGCATGGTCGGGGCCGGGGCCGGACGGGTGATCGGTATCGATCCCACCTTGCTGAGCGTGGCGCAATTCCTGGCGATCCGCCATTTCGCGGGGGATTTCCCGGTGTATGTGCTGCCGGTGGGCATCGACGATGTACCGCCCAACCTCGGGGCGTTCGACACGGTGTTCTCGATGGGCGTGCTTTATCACCGCCGCTCGCCCTTGGATCATTTGCTGGAACTCAAGGGCTGTATGCGAGAGGGGGGGGAACTGGTGCTGGAAACCTTGGTGATCGAGGGCGGGGCCGGGCAGGTGTTGGTGCCGGAGGACCGCTATGCCCGGATGCGCAATGTCTGGTTCATCCCGTCCTGCCCGACGCTGGAAGGCTGGTTGAAGCGCTGCGGCTATCGCAATATCCGCTTGATCGACGTGACCCCGACCACGGCGGAGGAACAGCGCTCGACCGATTGGATGCGGTTCCAGTCCTTGCCGGATTGCCTCGATCCCGCGAATCCGGGCTTGACGGTCGAGGGCTTGCCCGCGCCGAGAAGGGCGGTGTTTTTGGCGGAGGGGCCGTAGCGGCGGGGTTGGACGGGCCGATTCACACGCCAGCAACATAAGCCGGTTAGCGTGCCCCTCCCACCGGCTTGGCCCGCACAGGTTCCCATGTCCCCCGATCCACGCTTCCGCCCGCTCGAAAGCCTGCTCCGGCAACACCTCGATAATTCCATCGCCTGCGGCCAGGAACTCAAGCGCTTGTTCGGCCACCTCGACGCGCCCCAAGCCCATATCGCCGAGATCAGGCGCATGGAGGAGTTCGGCGACCGGCTCACCGCCGAGGCCCACCGCGCCCTGGAAGACCCCCCCTATTCCGAACTCATCCACCTGACCCAGCTTTGGGTCAAGCACCTCGACGATATCATCGACGGACTCAACAACACGGCGCGGGTCATCGATATCTTCACGCCGGAACGGGCCGAGCCGGACGCCCAGCGCATCCTCGCGATCATCCTGGAGATGGCGGCGCGGCTCGCGGTCGAGGTGTGGCGCTATCCCGGCAATACCCTGGACGGGGTGCGGGACTGCCGGGAAGCGCTCAAGCGCTGGGAGGAAGAAGCCGACGCCATCTATCACGAATGGCGCAAATCGCACCGGCGGCATAGTTCGCTGTCGCTGATTTCTGAGCTGGATTGGACCGAAATCCTGGGACTCCTGGAAGCCACCACCGACGCCTGCTACCACTCGGCGGTGTTGTTGGAGCGGATCACCCGCCACCATCTGCGGCAAGCCGCGTCCTGAGTCCGGCGAGCGTCCACCCTGTGGCGGCTGGTATGCTTGCGGGCCTCGAGCCGCTACCCGCCACCCGCCATGAGCAAAGACCAACTGTTCCGCGCGCCCCAGCCCATCGCCGGGGATTTCAATTTCGGCCAGGAAACCGCCCTGGTGTTCGACGATATGCTGGACCGCTCCGTGCCCTTCTACGCCGAGCTACAGCGCATGATCGGCGAAATCGCCGCCGACTTCGCCGCCGAGGGCAGCCGTTTGTACGATCTCGGCTGTTCCACCGGCACCACCTTGCTGTGCCTGGACCGGATGGTGCCGCCGGGCGTGGCCTTCGTCGGGGTGGATGCTTCGCCCGAGATGCTGGAACAGGCCCGCCAAAAATTGGCCCGCCATGGTCTGGCCCGGCCTTGCGAACTGGTCCGGCAGAACCTCGATCAAGGCGTCGCCCTGGTCGATGCCTCCGTGGTCGTCATGAACCTGACCCTGCAATTCGTCCGCCCCCTGCACCGCGACCGTTTGATCGCCGCCATCGCCCAGGGCACCCGTGCCAACGGTTGCTTGATCCTGGTGGAAAAGGTGCTGGGCCAGGATTCGACCCTGAACCGGCTGTTCATCAAATACCATTACGATTTCAAGAAGCGCAACGGCTATTCCGAATTGGAAATCGCCCAGAAGCGGGAAGCGTTGGAAAACGTGCTGATCCCCTATCATTTGGAGGAAAACCGCGAACTCCTGCTCCGCAATGGCTTCAGGACTTGCGATGTGTTTTTCCGTTGGTATAACTTCTGCGGGATGCTGGCGATCAAATAAGCCCGGCAACACCATGGATGGCCCGCCCCGCGGTTCCGAACCTCCATCCCACCACGCGAACGCCTATGTCCACCGCCGAGAAATCCTCCGCGCGCAAAACCCCCTTGCTCAAGGGCACCCTGGTCATGTGGAACGACCTGAAAGGTTTCGGGTTCGTGCGCCCGGAACCCGCGGACGGCGACCAGGACGACCATTTCATCCACATCACCGCCTTCAAGAAGGGCATGAGCCGCCGCCCGGAAATCGGCGACGCGGTACGCTTCCGGCCCGACGACAGCGCCGAGGCCGGGGACAAGAAGCGGGCGGCTTTCGCCCTGATCGAGGGTATGGACTACGAACACCCGGAGCCCAAGCCGTTCTCCCTGGCGCCCAAGCCCCGTTCCCTGTTGACCAACCTGTTGATCCTGACGCCCTTGATGCTGTCGTCCTATACGCTGTGGATGGCCCGGAACCCGCTGCCGTTCTTTTCCTACTGCATCTTCAGCCTGATTACCATCATGATCTACGGGGCCGACAAAACCCATGCCGCCACCCGTCGCTGGCGGGTCCCGGAAAACTACCTCCTGGTCCTGGAACTCATGGGCGGCTGGCCGGGCGCCTTGGTGGCCCAGAACCAATTGCGCCATAAAACCCGGAAATCGACCTATAAGATTCTGCTGCATACCATCGTCGCCGCGCATTTGCTGGGCTGGGCCGTCTATCTGTATTGGAAGCTCCACCTCCAAACCGCCTGAAACCGGCCGCGGTTTTTGCGCGTCTTGCCAAAGCCGGGCTTGGGAATAAGCGAAATATCCCTTTATGGCGCACGATCCGCAGGGGGCGGCAAACCCCTGCTGCCGGTTCCATCCAGCCTGTGGATATTCGCGGGATGGATTATCCCGGCGGACGCCGCCCCCAGCGGCCAAACTCTGGGTTAACTGATTTTTTGCGATATAAATCAGTCGGCTATGAAAAAATGGGGTTATAGGAAAACCCAGATTGGGCCTTGCCAAGCCTGTGGATAACTCGGTGGATGGATTCCGCGCCGGACTGGCGGGCCGCTTTACCCCTTCGCCGGTCAAAACCCGCCGTCCCGCCCCCGCCGGTTCCCGAAATTCAACCGGTGTTGACAGATTGCTCCGTGGCAATAAGCGATTCCCTTATGCCGGGCCGCCCCACGGACCGCTATCATTGCCCGACCCTGGACATCCGCCATTCCCACTATGCGCCGCCCGCCCAACCGATCCCCAAAACCTGTAAAGCCCAGCGCCCCGCTGCCGCGCCCGGCGGCCGAAATCTTCGCGGGGTTGTTGTTCGCCGAGGTGCCGCCCCCGGTGTTGCAACGGCTGCAAACCATGAATGCGGTGCTGGCCGATAATATGCGCGGCCTGGACGATGTGGGCCGGAACAATATGCGCGAGGCGCTGGCGCGCTGGTCCTGCCGCTTGCCGGAAGGCTTGGAAAGCTGGAACCACGCCTTCGTGGCGGCCATGGCCCATGTCCACGAGGCCAAATTCGCCAAGTGGCTGAAGCAATTGCCCGATCCACCGCCGGAACCGCCCGGCCTTTGGGAAACCCTGGCGGCCCAGGCCGCCGCGCCGGACGAGACCGGGCTGGCCGCTTGCCTGATCCTGTACGACCTGGGCTGCGCCCGCGCCTTCCTGGCGTTCAAGCGCTCGGCCTCGGCGGCTCCTTTTTCTCCCTAGATCGGAACTCCAAGCATGAGCGGAATCGAATGGGCGCTGGTCGCCCTGGCCGCGCTGGCGGCGGGCGCGGTGAACGCCCTGGCCGGTGGCGGCACCTTGATCACCTTTCCCTTGCTGACGGCGGTGGGCCTGCCCGCCATCGAGGCCAATATCACCAATACCGTGGCGCTGTGTCCCGGCTATTTCGCCGCCACCCTGGCCCAGGCCGGGGATTTGCGTAGCCAGCGCCGCCGCTTGTGGTTGTACCTGCCCACCGCCATCCTGGGCGGGATCGTCGGCGGGGCGCTGTTGCTGCATACCGGGGAACGGACTTTCCGCGCCCTGGTGCCTTATCTGATCCTGTTCGCCGCTTTGCTGCTGGCTGGCCAGGATTGGGTGCGTGCTTGGTTGCTGCGCCGCGCCAACCACCCGGATTCGGCCCGCTGGCTGGAAACCCTGGGGGTGGTGCCCGCGTTCCTGGCGGCGGTCTATGGCGGCTATTTCGGCGCGGGGGTGAGCGTGATCGTGCTGGCGGTGCTGGGCTTGGTGCTGGACGACAGCCTGACCCGGCTCAATGCCTTGAAGCAAGGCGTCGCCTTCGCCATCAACACGGCGGCGGCGCTGTTCCTGGCGCTGTCGGGGCGGGTGGATTGGCCGGTGGCGCTGGCGATGGCGGTGGGGGCCTTGGTCGGCGGCGCCTTGGGCGGCAAGCTGGCCGGGCGGATCCAACCGGCCCTGTTGCGCGGCATCGTGGTGGGGGTCGGTGTGGTCGTGGCCGGGATTTACTGGGTCCGGGGTTGAGGTTCCAACCACTGGGGAGGTAGCACCATGGTCGATAGGGCGGCGGTAGCGGAAGATTGGCGTCGGCGCGGTTTCGGTTGCGATCTCTGGGTGGACCCGCCCGGCCAGCGCTGGGAGGATTTCGTCCACGGCGTCGATGAACTGGTGATGGTGGTGGAGGGCCGGGTCGAGTTCGAGATCGACGGAGTGGTCCACCAGCCGGAGGCCGGGGAGGAATTATTGATCCCGGCGGGCGCGGTGCATTCGGTGCGGAACCTGGGCGGCGGCCCCGCGCGCTGGCTGTATGGCTATCACGCGGGTTGAATCGTGGGCATGACCCTACGTGCCCACCCTACAGTCTATCCGGCTTGAACCTGCGGCCCGGCCTCAGCACTCGGGCACGCTGACCGGGATGTGCATGGCGAGACCGGCCTCTGCGGTTTCCTTGTAGCGGCTGTTCATATCCTGGGCGGTTTCCCACATGGTCTTGATGACGGCGTCGAGGCTGACGCGGGCGTCCTTGGGGTCGGTCTCCAGCGCGATATTGGCGGCGGTGATGGCTTTCATCGCGCCCATGCTGTTGCGCTCGATGCAGGGAATCTGCACCAGCCCGCCCACCGGGTCGCAGGTCAGGCCCAGGTGGTGTTCCATGGCGATTTCGGCGGCGATCAAGACCTGTGCCGGGCAGGCGCCCAGGGCTTCGGCCAGCCCCGCCGCCGCCATGGCCGAGGACACGCCGATTTCGGCCTGGCAACCGCCCATGGCGGCGGAGATGGTGGCGTTCTTCTTGAACAAGGTGCCGATTTCCCCGGCGATGAGCAGGAAGCGGATCACCTTGTCCTGGTCGAAACCGTCCAGGAAGCACCAGGCATACATCAAGACCGCCGGGATCACCCCCGCCGCGCCATTGGTCGGGGCGGTGACGATCCGCCCGAACGAGGCGTTTTCCTCGTTCACCGCCAGGGCGAAGCAGGAAATCCATTTGTTGACGCGGGTGAAGTCGCGCGGCTGGCTTTGGATGAGGTCCAGCCATTGGTTGAGGCTGGCGTAGACCGCATCGCCCAGCAGCCGCCGGTTCATCTCGGCGGCGCGGCGGCGCACCCGCAAGCCGCCCGGCAAATAGCCCTCGCTGTTCACGCCGCGGAAAACGCATTCGCGGATTTCCTTCCACAGTCCCAGGGCCAGGGCGTCGATCTCGGCCCGGCTGCGCCACGCCTGCTCGTTGACATAGGTCAGCTCGGACACCGACAGCCCCAGTTTGCGGCAATTGTCCTCCAGGGCCGCGCCGGTATGGCAAGGGTAGGGCGTGACGATCTTTTTCATGGTGGCGGGGTCGGGCTCGTGTTCGGTGGCGATGAAACCGCCGCCCAGCGAGTAATAGGTCCGCTCCACCGTGGAGCCGTCCTTGCGGGTCGCGCCGAAGCGCATCCCGTTGGCGTGGCGGGGCAGGGTGGTGTCGTAATCGAACACGAGGTCGCTCGCATAGGCGAAGGGGAGTTCCCGGACCCCGCCCAGGTGGAGGCGGCCCCCGCGCTTGATCGCTTCGACCTTGGCCGGGATCGCGCCGGTGTCGATCCGGGTGTAGTCCTCGCCGGACAGGCCCATCAGCACGGCGATATCGGTGCCGTGCCCGGCCCCGGTCTTGGCCAAGGAGCCGTAGAGCCGGGCGTTGATTTGGGCCACGGCGTCCAGGTCGCCCAACTCGTTCACGAACTGGGCCGCCGCCCGCCAGGGTCCCATGGTGTGGGAACTGGACGGGCCGATGCCGATCTTGATGATTTCGAACGCGCTGATGGATTCCATGGGGGTCGTCTCCGGTCTGGAAGGGAGGGGCTTGGGGCCGTGCCCCGCGCCACGGGGCGGGAAGGCCAGTGTCGCCGATTTCGTGGGCGGGGGGGCGGCGTTCCGGGGAAATAGAGTGGCGCGTGATCGTGGGCGGGGTGTTTGCGCCATGCCGGCCTAAGCGCTGCCCGCCCGCCGCGCGCCGGGCCGGGCCAGGAGCGCGGCGATCTGTTCGGCGGGCAGGGGACGGCTCAATAGGAAGCCCTGCACCTCGTGGCAACCCCGGCTCCTCAGGAACTCCAATTGGCCGGGGGTTTCCACGCCTTCGGCCACCACCTCCAGCTTCATGCTCGAAGCCATGGCGATGACGGCGACCGCGATGGCGGCGTCGTCGGCGTCGGTTTCGATATCGCGGACGAAGCTGCGGTCGATCTTGAGCCGGTCGATGGGGAATTGCTTGAGGCGGCTCAGGCTGGAATAGCCGGTCCCGAAATCGTCGATGGCGAGCTGCACACCGATGTCCTTGAGGGTGCGCAGGGCCAGCGTCGCGCTATCGGCGTCCTGCATCAGGGCGCTTTCGGTGAGTTCCAGTTCCAAGGCCCGGGGTTCCAGGCCGGTTTCCTCCAGGATGCGGGTGACGAGGTCGGGGAAGCCCTTGTGCAGGAATTGCACGGCGGAGACGTTCACCGCCATCCGGGGCAGGGCCAAGCCCTGGCCGCGCCAAGCCTTGGCCTGGGCGCAGGCGTTGCGCAGCACCCATTCGCCGATGGGCACGATCAAGCCGGTGTCTTCCGCCAGCGGGATGAACTCGGCGGGCGACACCATGCCCAGTTCCGGGTTGGTCCAGCGCAGCAGGGTTTCCGCGCCCGCGACCGTCCCGTCGTTGATGTTGAACTGGGGCTGGTAGTGCAGGCGTAGCTCGCCGCGCTCGACGGCCTTGCGGAGCAGGTTTTCCAGGGTCATGCGCTTCAGCACCGCCGCCGCCATCTGCCCCGAGAAGCGGCGGTGGGCGTTGCCGCCGTCGCGCTTGGCGTAATACATGGCGAGGTCGGCGTTGCGCAGCAGTTCGTCGGCGTTGCCGCCGTCTTCCGGGAACACCGCGATGCCGATGCTGACGGTGGTGTAAAGCTCCTGCCCGCCGATCTTGAGCGCTTGGCCCAGCGCGGTGCGGATGCGCTCCGCGGCCAGGGAGGCGTCCTCCGCCCGTTCGATCCGGGACAACAGCACGGTGAATTCGTCGCCGCCCAGCCGGGCCAGGGCGTCGCCTTCCCGGAAGCGTTCCGACCAGCCCACCGCCGCGCCGGCCCTGAGGCTCTGGCGCAGGCGTTCGGCGGCGGCCCTGAGCACCTTGTCGCCCAGGGGATGGCCCAGGGTGTCGTTGATGCGTTTGAAGCCGTCGAGGTCCAGGAACAACACCGCCAACAGGCTGTTTTTCGCCGCCGCCAGCGACACCATGTAGTGCAGGTGCTCTTTGAAGAACTCGCGGTTGGGCAATTCGGTGAGGCTGTCGAAATAGGCGAGGCGGTGCAGGCGGCGTTCGCTGTCGGCGAAGCGGCGGGTGGTGTCGCTGGCTTTCAGCGCATAGCGCACGCGGTGGCCGAGCAGGGGGAAGTTGATGGGTTTGGTGATGAAATCGGTGGCCCCGGCCTCGAAGGCGCGGGTGATGGATTCCAAATCGTCCAGCCCGGTCATGATGAGTATGGGGGTATGCCGGCCCTGGGGAAGTTTCCGCAGTTCGGCGCAGGCGGTGAAGCCGTCCATGCCGGGCATCATCACATCCAGCAACACCGCGTCTACCGGCTCGGACCCGAACAGGGCGAGGCATTCCAGGCCATCGCCGGCCTCGGCGATATCGAATCCCATGGTTTTGAGCGTGCCGCCGATGAGGGTCCGGGTGAGCGGGTCGTCATCGACGATCAGGAGGCGGGTGGCTTGTGGCATCGGGCGCGGTCGTGTCGGTGGGGGCTGGGCCGGGTGTCGGTGCGGCGGGCGGGCACGCTCCACGCGGCGGGTTTGGCTCGAATCAGGTCCATTCATTATAGACGGGGCGAAAACCGGGCTTGGCAATGGGCGGGGCCGGGCGGTCCTGGAGGTCCGCCTTTGCCGAATAATGGCCCGCTGGTTATGATGGGACGCGCCATAGCCTGTGCTGCCACCCCTTCCGACCACCGTGCATAGGGCCTAAACCCATGGGATTCCTCAGCCGCCTGTTCGGGGCGAAACATCGAGAACCCGATTCCGAAATCTCCGAACTGGTGGAAGCCAGCCCGGAGCGCCGGGTGATCCTGCCCTCCGCACGGCCCCCCCTGCCCATCACCTTGGACATCCTCAAGCGGCTGTTCCCCATCCGCAACCTGGACGACGACGAATTGGGCGCCTACGCCCTGGAACGCAAGGCCGAGGTTTGCGGCCCCGGTTCCATCCTGTTCCGGGCGGGCTATCCCATCAAATATGTGCATTACCTGCTGGAGGGCACCGTCGTCATGGACGTGGGGCAGGGCACCCGCTACGAAATCGGCGCGGACACCGCCAAGGCCCGCTTCCCGCTGTGCTATGGCAAGCATTACACCGCCACCGCCGAAGCCAAGACCGATGTGCAAATCCTGCGGGTGTCGGCCAAGATCATGAGCCTGGGTTCGACCTTGACCCGGGAGATTCCCCATAGCCTGGACGCCGACAACCTGGATATCCCCGAAGCGGTGCGGGAAAGCTCCTTGTTCCAGGCGTTCAGCCAGCATTACCGCGACGATGAATTGCGCGTGCCCTCCCTGCCCGAGGTCGCCGCCAGGGTCGGCCAGGCGGTGCGGGAAGATGTCGGCCTGGCCGAGATCGCCCGCATCGTGCAACTCGACCCGGTGATCGCGGCGCGGCTGGTGCATATCGCCAATAGCCCCTTGTACCTGCCGTCCCGGCCCGTCGTGACCTGCTTGGACGCGGTCAGCCGCCTGGGGCTGCTCGCGACCCGCAACCTCGTCATGGCGTTCGCGCTCAAGCAGGTGTTCCGTTGCAAGGACGAAGACCTCGCCCGGATCGCGCAAAACCATTGGCGGCACAGCATCCATCTGTCGGCCCTGTGCTATGTGTTGGCGGCGGATAATCCGGGGATGAACCGGGAGGAAGCCTTGCTGGCCGGTTTGCTGGCCGATATCGGGGCGGTGCCCTGCCTTTATTTCACCGAGAACCTGCCCAGGACGCTATGGACCCCGGAAGAGGTCGAAGCCATCCTGCCCAGGGTACGCGGGCCGGTGGGGGCTTACATCCTCAAGCGCTGGGATTTCCCTCCGGAACTCGGCATCATTCCGCAGGTGGCGGAGGATTGGTATTACGACGGCGGCGAGCGGCTGACCCTGAACGATATCGTCATCCTGTCCAAGCTGCATTCCTATATCGGCACGCCCCAGATGGCCGCGCTGCCCGCCATCAACGCCATCCCGGCCTGCACCAAACTCAAGAACCAGCAACTTTCGCCCGCGTATTCGCTGCGCGTGCTGCACGAGGCCAAGGACGCCATCGCCCAGGCCATGAAATTTTTCGAGGGCTGACGGGTCGGAATCCCTGCCCTTGTTTCCTTTGAACACCACCCATCCCGGATCGACAACCCCATGAGCAATCCCCTACTCGAATCCCACGACCTCCCGCCGTTTTCCCGCATCCTGCCCGAACAGGTGGTGCCCGCCATCACCCAGCTCCTGGCCGATAACCGCGCCGCCATCGCCGCCCTGTTGGAGCCGGGCAAGACCTACACCTGGGACAATCTGGTCGAGCCTTTGGAAGACCTGGACGATAAGCTGAACCGGGCCTGGTCGCCGGTCGGCCATATGAATTCGGTGGTCAATAGCGACGCGCTGCGCGAGGCTTATAACGCCTGCCTGCCCTTGCTCAGCGAATACGCCACCGAGGTCGGCCAGAACGAAGCCCTGTACCGGGCCTACCGCGCCATCGCCGACGGTCCCGAGTTCGCCCGCCTGGACCCGGCCCAACGCAAGATCATCGACAACGCCCTCCGCGATTTCCGCCTGTCCGGCGTTGATCTGCCGCCCGAGCAAAAGGACCGCTACAAGGACATCGCCCAGGAATTATCCAAGCTGACCAGCCAGTTCCAGGACAACCTGATGGACGCCACCCAAGCCTGGACCAAGCACATCGAAGATGAAAGCCTCCTGGCCGGGCTGCCCGATTCGGCCAAGGCCATGGCCCGCCAGGCCGCCGCCGCCAAGGAGTTGCCGGGCTGGTTGTTCACCCTGGAATTCCCGTCCTATATCGCCATCCTGACCTATGCCGACCACCGGGAACTCAGGCAGGAGTTCTATACCGCCTACGCCACGCGGGCATCCGAAACCGGGCCGAACGCGGGCCAGTTCGACAATACCGAGTTGATGGAGCGCATCCTGGCCTTGCGCCACGAGGAAGCCGGGTTGCTGGGTTTCGCCAATTTCGCCGAGCTGTCGCTGGCCACCAAGATGGCTCCTTCGACCGATGAGGTGGTGGCCTTCCTGACCGATCTGGCCGAACGTTCGCTGCCCCATGCCCGCCGCGATTTGGCCGAACTCAAAGCTTTCGCCGCCGGGCATCTGGGACTGGCCGATGCCCAATCCTGGGACTTGACCTACGCCAGCGAAAAGCTGCGCCAGCACAAATTCGATCTATCCGAAGAAGAAGTGCGGACTTATTTCCCCGCGCCCAAGGCGGTGGGTGGGATGTTCGCCGTGGTGGAAAAGCTGTACGGACTGAGCATACAGGCCGTCGAGGGCGTGGAGGTCTGGCACCCGGAAGTCACCTTCTACGAAATCCACGACCGCGACGGCCAGAAGCGCGGCGCGTTCTACCTGGATTTATACGCCCGTCCCAAGAAGCGCGGCGGGGCCTGGATGGACGAATGCCTGACCCGCCGCCGCAAGGGCGACGCGGTACAGACGCCGGTGGCTTTCCTGACCTGCAATTTCACCCCGCCGACCGGCGATGATCCGGCCTTGCTGCGCCACGACGAAGTGCTGACCCTGTTCCACGAATTCGGCCATGGTTTGCAGCATATGCTGACCCAGGTGGACCATCTGGGCGTGTCGGGTATCCATGGCGTGGAATGGGACGCGGTGGAACTCCCGAGCCAGTTCATGGAGAACTTCTGTTGGGAACCGGAAGCCCTGGCCCTGATTTCCGGCCATTACCAGACCGGCGAACCCTTGCCGCAAGCCCTGCTCGACAAGATGACCGCCGCCCGCAATTTCCAATCCGGGATGCAGATGGTGCGGCAGTTGGAATTCTCCTTGTTCGATTTCAGGATGCACCGCGAATACGATCCGGCCCAGGGCGGACGGGTCTACGCCATCCTGGACGAGGTGCGCAAGCAAGTCGCGGTGGTGGTGCCGCCCGCGTTCAACCGTTTCCCGCATAGCTTCTCGCATATCTTCGCGGGCGGTTACGCGGCGGGCTATTACAGCTACAAATGGGCGGAAGTCCTGTCCAGCGATGCCTATTCGCTGTTCGAGGAAAACGGCGTGTTCGATGCCGACACGGGCCGCGCCTTCATGGAGAACATCCTGGAAACCGGCGGCAGCCGCAAGGCGATGGATGTGTTCGTGGCCTTCCGGGGGCGCGAGCCGAATATCGATGCCTTGTTGCGGCATAACGGCATCGCCGAGGCGGCGTAAGGGAGTAGGGCGGGCATGTACCCATGCCCGCCATTCCCGGCCATCCCGGTGGGTACGGAATACGTGCCCACCCTACCATGCCATCCATACCCACCATGCAAAACACCCTCCGCCTACTCGACATCATGGCCCGATTGCGCGACCCGGAAACCGGCTGCCCCTGGGATGTACAACAGGATTTCGCCAGCCTGGTCCCCTACACCCTGGAAGAAGCCTACGAAGTGGCCGATGCCGCCGAGCGTGGCGACCCCGAGGATTTGCGCGAGGAACTGGGCGATTTGCTGCTGCAAGTGGTCTTCCATGCCCGCATCGCCGAGGAACGCGGCCTGTTCGGCTTCGACGACGTGGCCGGGGCCATCGCCGATAAGCTGGTGCGCCGCCATCCCCATGTGTTCGGCGGTGTGGTGTTCGACAGCGACGAGGCGCGGCAGCGGTCTTGGGAGGCATCGAAACAGGCCGAGCGCCAGGAAAAGGGCAAGGCCGCGCCCGCCCCCAGCGTGCTGGACGGCCTGACCGATAGTCTCCCCGCCCTGATGGCGGCGCAGAAACTGCAAAAACGCGCCGCCCGCCATGGCTTCGATTGGCCCGAGATCGGGCCGGTGTTCGACAAGGTGCGCGAGGAATTGCTGGAATTGGAAGAAGCCCAAGCCGCGGGCGATCCCGGCCCGATCCGCGAGGAAATCGGCGATTTGCTGTTCGTGGTGGTGAATCTGGCCCGGCATTTCGATGTCGACGCCGAATCGGCCCTGCGCGACGGCAACCGCAAATTCAGCCAGAGGTTCCGCTATATCGAGGAGCGCGTCGCCGCCCTGGGCAAGACCCTGGACGAAACCACCCTGGCCGAGATGGACGCGCTGTGGGACGAGGCCAAGCGCTGGGGCACCCGGTCCTGAGCGTTTGGCGGCTGTAAAATTTTTCGACGGGATTGGAGCGGAACGGGCGGTCTCCGCGGAGGCCGCCCGGTGGGATAGATGCGTGGCGCGTTGGCCGTGGCGGGCCCGCGTGGCTTGGGTTTCAAGCGGGTTTGCGGCGGACGGCGGCGGCGGCGAGGCCGGCGGCGAAGAGCGCGAGGGAGGTGGGTTCTGGAACCGCCGCCGCCGAGAGCGTGACGTCCACGTAGACCAGGTCGCCCGTGGTGGTGTCATTGGTCGGAGAGTTTAGCGGCGTCGGCGATGTGCCTACTTGCCAATTGCTGGGGGCGAAATCCGAATGCACTTGGGATCCGACGACAAACGGTGTGCCAGAACCGAATGGGAAACCGATGCCGACGGGTATCAGGATTGAGCTACCCGATCCTGTTCCGGTCAGCCCGTAAACCTGTGCCCGCGTGGTGGGACCGGCGAGCAGGACGTTTGCGATGGCGGAAGCTATAGCGTTCGCCAAGGTGTCGTTTCCTTGGGTCAGTCCGAAATGGGTGGAAGACAGCGAATCATAGGCGCCTTCTATGAAGGTCACGTCGTAGCTGGTGCCCGAGATGTCGATACCGGATATTCCAGTATATGGCCCGGATCCGACGAGTATGGGGGCCGCGTCCACGCTAGGTGCGAGGGCGGAGAATGCAAGGAAGGGGGCGGCGAAGAGGAGGGTTCTGAGTTTTTTCATTGAATCCGTACCTACTGAATCAATAAGGTTATGCTTGGTGGTTGGTAGGCCAATTTTTAGGCCGACTTCGCTGGTCGGAATGCTATAGCAAAAATCAAGCCAAAATATAAAAATACCAGAGAAAACAAAAAGATGGAAATATAGCCGGATGGCGTATTTAGGGAACGGCGAGCAACTGTAAAATTTTACGATGGCGGTTTGCGTGAAACGGACCAGACCTAGATCAGCTTTCAACCAACTCCGCCCCGGCCCGCACGGAACCAGCGGACTCCCGCGCCACCACCGACCAACCGTTTGACAATCCAACCCAGCCAGAGGCAATGGTCAGGCTATGCGAATCCACCATGAACACCCCTGGAACCTCGATCCCAAAGCCGCGATAGCCCTGCAAAACCAACTGCGTAGGTTGGTGAAGATCGAGGACGAACTGCCCGCCGATATCCGGCGCGTGGCGGGTGTGGATGTGGGGTTCGAGGACGGGGGCAAAGTGACGCGGGCGGCGGTGGCGGTGCTGGACTATCCCGGACTCGGCTTGATCGAAAGCAGCATCGCCCGCTTGCCGACCGCGTTCCCCTATGTGCCGGGCCTCCTGTCCTTCCGCGAGGTGCCCGCCATCCTCAAGGCGCTGGCGGGCTTGGCGGTGTTGCCGGATTTATTGCTGGTGGATGGCCAGGGCTACGCCCATCCGCGCCGCTTGGGGATCGCCTGCCACCTCGGGCTATTGACCGACCTGCCCAGCATCGGCGCCGGCAAGACCCGGCTTTGTGGCAGGCATGAGGAAGTCCCGGATGTGAAAGGGGCTTGGGTGCCGCTGCGGGATAAAGAGGAAACCCTCGGCGCGGTGTTGCGTACCCGGCGGGGGGTACAGCCGATCTATGTCTCGGCGGGGCATAGGATAGGTTTGGCAACGGCGGTGGAATGGGTGCTGCGTTGCACCGGGCGGTTCCGCCTGCCCGAGACGACGCGGCAGGCGCACCGCCTCGCCTCGGGCTGAATATCGGGGGCCGGGGCAGCGCCCGGCCCGTAGTGGCTAGCGGTGCAACTCCTGATCGCGGTAATGCACATCCATCCAGCATTGGGGCAGCGCCTCGCCGGACGGGAATATCAGCTCGGTTTTGGGGAATTTATCGGGTTCCTGCATTTCTTCGCCGTAATGCAGGCGGCCGATGACCTGGGTGTGGATCGGGTTGACGAGGTCGTTGAGGCCCAGCACTTCAACCAGATGTCCGTCTTTCTTCTGCTTGAGGTACATAACGCGCTCCTGGGTGGGGTCCACCCATGTTGGAAGCGAACTCCACCGCGCTTGGGATGGCGGCGGAGACCGGCGGGACCGTTTTCCCCGCTGGGGGAAACCAGCGCCGGACGGCGGAACCACCGCCGGCGGGAGTCTCTGGCTTCAAACATACGCCAATATCGGCGATTTGCAACGGGTTTCGTCGGATCGGCGACGGGTGATTTCCCTGGACATAAACAGTCGTTTCCGGAGCCTGTGTTATGCTTCGGGAAGCCGCCGGCTGGGCGGCTCACCCGTGGGGAATAGGTTATGTACGAACATTTGGAAACCGCCGCCAACCCGGAAAACCTCAAGCGGATCGTGATCGATCCCGTCACCCGGGTCGAGGGACACGGCAAAGTCACCCTGCTCTTGGACGAGGACAACCGCGTCAAACAGGCCCGCCTCCATATCGTCGAATTCCGCGGCTTCGAGCGCTTCATCCAGGGCCGTCCCTATTGGGAACTGCCGATCATGGTGCAGCGCCTGTGCGGAATCTGCCCGGTCAGCCACCACCTCGCCGCCGCCAAGGCCGTGGACCAACTGGTCGGCGTCGATCAACTGACCCCGACCGCCGACAAGCTGCGCCGCCTGCTGCATTTCGGCCAGATGCTGCAATCCCACGCCCTGCATTTCTTCCACCTCGCCTCGCCCGATTTGTTGTTCGGCTTCGGCAGCGATTTGGCCAAGCGCAATATCGTCGGCGTGATCCAGGATTATCCCGACGTGGGGCTCAAGGGCGTGAAGCTCAGGAAATACGGCCAGGAAGTCATCCGTATGATCTGTGGGAAGCGCGTCCATGGCACCGGGGCCATCGCCGGCGGCATGAACAAGGCGCTCTCGGCGGAAGAACGCGATTATCTGCTGGAAGGCATCGCCGAGGCCGTCCAATGGAGCCAGGAAGCGGTGGAACTGGCCAAGCGCCTGCATCTCGCCGATCTGGAACATAACGGCCAGTTCGCCTATATCCGTTCCAATTTCCTCAGCCTGATCCGCGCGGATGGCGCGATGGACCTTTACCACGGGGGACTCCGCGCCCGCGACGACCTGGGACAGGACATCTTCGACCATGTCGATTACCGCCAATACACCGATTACCTGCGCGAGGAGGTGCGGCCCTGGTCCTATATGAAATTCCCTTACATCGTGTCCAAGGGCAAGGAAAACGGCTGGTACCGGGTCGGTCCCCTGGCCCGCGTCAACAACTGCGATTTCATCGACACCCCCTTGGCGGAAGCCGCCCGCCAGGATTTCATGGCCCATGGCGCGGGCGGGCCGGTGCAGGGTTCCCTGGCCTTCCATTGGGCACGGATGATCGAGGCCTTGCATTCCGCCGAAGGCATCCAGCGCTACCTGCTCGACCCGGAAATCCTGGGCACCGACCTCGTGGTCAAGGGCCAGAAGCGCTACGCGGGCGTGGGCGTGATCGAAGCCCCGCGCGGCACCTTGTTCCACCATTACCAGATCGACGACCAGGATCTGGTGGTGAAGGCCAATCTCATCGTTTCGACCACCAGCAATAACCAGGCGATGAACGAATCCATCCGCCAGGTGGCCGCGACCTATCTCGACGGGGTGGAACCGACCGAAGGCTTGCTCAACCATCTGGAAGTCGCCATCCGCGCCTACGATCCCTGCCTGTCCTGCGCCACCCACGCCCTGGGCAAGATGCCTTTGGAACTGGAAATCCTCGATGCCGAGGAGAGGGTCGTCTCCCGCCTGCAACGCCACGCCTGAGCGCTATCCCCTGGCCGGAACGCTGTCCGGCCAGGGTGAATCCCCTGTCCCATCATATAATGGACAATGAACCGGGGCGCGGTCCCGCGTTCTTCCTCTTCTTCGCCCATGAATCCAGCCCTGGAGAGCGCTCCATGAAATTCCAAGCCTATCTCAAGCTCCTGGTCTACAAGGATGGTTCCGATCTTTACCTGACCGCCAACGCCCCGCCCGCCGCCAAGTTCCAGGGCAAGCTCACGCCCATCGACAATCTGATGATGACCGACGAGAGCATCCGCGAAATCGCCCATTCGATCATGGACGCCGAGCAGCGCCGCGAATTCGAGCATCGGCCCGAGATGAACCTCGCCATCACCGAGCCGGGCGTGGGGCGGTTCCGGGTCAATATCTTCAAGCAGCGCAACGCCTATGCCATGGTGGTGCGCAACATCAAGGTCAAGATTCCCAGCCTGGAGGAATTGGGCCTCCCCGAGACCCTCAAGAGCGTCATCATGGAGAAGCGCGGGCTGGTGCTGTTCGTCGGCGGCACGGGGTCGGGCAAATCGACCTCGCTGGCGGCCTTGATCGATTACCGCAACACCCATAGCGCCGGCCATATCATCACCATCGAAGACCCCATCGAGTTCATCCATCCGCACAAGAAGAGCCTGGTGAACCAGCGCGAGGTGGGGGTCGATACCCAGTCCTACGAGGACGCGCTCAAGAACACCCTCAGGCAAGCCCCGGACGTGATCCTGATCGGCGAAATCCGCTCCCAGGACACCATGGAATACGCCCTGGCCTTCGCCGAGACCGGGCATCTCTGCCTCTCGACCCTGCACGCCAACAACGCCAACCAAGCCCTGGACCGCATCATCAATTTCTTCCCCGAAGAGCGGCGCAACCAGTTGTTGATGGATTTGTCGCTGAACCTCAGGGCCTTCATTTCCCAGCGCCTGGTGCCGACGGTGGACGGCAAGCGCGCCGCCGCCATCGAAATCCTGCTGGGCACGCCCTTGGTGTCCGATTTGATCCGCAAGGGCGAGGTCCATACCATCCGCGAGGTGATGGAGAAGTCCGAGGGCGTGGGGATGCAGACCTTCGACAACCATCTGGTCCGCATGTACCGGCAGGGCTTGATCGGCGAGGAAACCGCGATCAAGAACGCCGATTCGGCCAACAATGTGCGGCTCAAGATCAACCTGGGCCAACCGCGGATGGTCGAGCCGGAGGAGGAAGCCCCGCCCGAGGCCGCGCCCGCGCCGGGCAACAAGGCCGAAACCCCGCCGCCCGAAAGACCCAAGCCCGCGCCGGGCCGTTCGGGCCTGAGTTTGGAACCCATCGCCAGCGAGGAGGAAACGCCCGCCGCCGCCGCCGCCCTCGACGAGCCCAGTTTTGAATGGAAGCCCGCCAAGCCCCTCAACCGGCCCGGCGGTTAGCGCGTTTTCCGGCGGATTTCAGGGTTCCCAAACCGGGCATGGGAACCCGCCCCAGCCCCATTCCCATCCCCTATAGGCGACCTCATGGCTGACCTCCTGATTTTCGGTTACGGCAATCCCGGCCGCGGCGACGACGCCCTGGGTCCGGCCTTGCTGGACCTTTTGGAATCCCATCTCGACCCGGACACCCGCCAGGCGGCGGGCGGCATCGAGTGCTTGACCGACTTCCAATTGCAGGTCGAACACGCCCTGGACCTCGCGGGCCGGAAACTGGTGCTGTTCGCCGATGCCCATGCCCGCTGCGACCCGCCCTACCGTTTCGAGCGCTTGGCACCCGCCGGGGCCATGGCCTACACCACCCACGCCCTCAGCCCCGCCGCCGTGCTGGGTGTCTACCAAAGGATCAATGGTGTCGCGCCGCCACCTTGTTTCCTGCTGGGCATCCGGGGCGATGATTTCGAACTGGGCGCGGCCCTATCCCAGGCTGCCCAGGGTCATCTCCAGGCCGCGCTACGCTTGGTTTTGGACTTGTGCCGCCATCCCCACCCAGACCACTGGCAAGCCTATGTGTCAAATGGCTGACATTTGAAGCCTGGGTGGGGCTTGTTTCTTTTTGGTGATAAAGCTGTCACCCTTTGGGAGAGCGATTTAATTGAAATGTAATACGGCTTTCCTATACTCGGGCCGGTCGCTTTTCGAGTCCCCCCGGTATGTCCGATACGCCTTCCGCCTTGTACCTCGCCACCGATGGGTTCTCCACGCCCCAAATGGGCGATCTGGCCCGTGCCGTCGAATCGATTTCACCCGAGGCCCAGGTGCCGCAACTCCTGGCCTTATTCCATAAGCGCGAAGACCTCCTCGCCGTCCCCTTGCTGGACGAACAGCGGCGCTATCACGGCATTGTGTCGCGGCGGGCCTTCATGAGCTTTATGAGCCGCTCCTATGCCCGCGATATCTACGCCCGCCGCTCGGTGGCCGATCTCATCCAGGCCATGCCGGAACTCGCCGCCGCCCCCGCCAATCCCGGACCCGAGGAGCGTATCGACCGGGTGCTGATCGATTATCTGGCCCGCGACCCTGGGATGCTCTACGACGCCTTGCCGGTGGTGGCGGACGAGGGCATCGTCGGCGTGGTCGCCATCGCCGATATGATGCTCAGCCTGTCGGAATCGCAGGGCAAGCTGCTGACCGCGGTGCGCTCGCTCAGCGACCGGCTCAAGCAGGAAGTAGCCCTGGCCGCCCAGGTGCAGCGCCAGTTGTTGCCGCCCGCCGAGATCGACCTGCCCGGCGTCAAGGGACTCGCCACCTTGCTGACTTCCAGCGAGGTGGGCGGCGATTATTACGATTGCTACACGGTGGAAGGGCGTTACATCCTGTTGATGATCGGCGATGTCAGCGGCCACGGGGTGGCGGCGGGCACCCTGGTCAGCGCGGTCAAGGCCGGTGTCAATATGCTGGCCACCGCGGGCGAGCGCTCTCCCGCCCAAATCCTGGGGCGCCTCAACGCCACCCTGTTGGAAACCGCCCGGCAGACGCTCTATATGACCTTCTTCGCGGCCTGCCTCGACACCCTCACCGGCCAGTTGACCTATGCCAACGCCGGGCACCAGTTCCCCTATCTCTACCGCGCCATGCTCGGCACCCTGGAAATGCTGGAAGCGGCGGGCTTGCCGCTGGGGAAGTCGGAACAGGCCGAATACCCGGAAGTCCGGGTCGAACTGGACCTCGGGGACCGCTTGTTCCTCTATACCGACGGCCTGTTGGAAGAACCCAACGCGGCGGACGAGCCTTTCGGCTACGAGCGCCTGGAAAGCCTCCTGCACGAGCAGGGCGGCACCGCCTTGGAGGGGTTGCGCGATGGCTTGCTGGAAGCCCTGGCACAGCACGCGGGCCATCCCTACTTCGAGGACGATGTCACATTCTTTTCCGCCGAATATCACGAGCGGCCCCTGCGGGTGGCCGCGACGCCCACCCAGGAGATCCCCGATTTGAACGAACCCGGCTTGGTGCGCTTGTTGGAGGCTTGGTATCGGGCCAATGCGGAACCGTTGTCGCCCTATATCTCGCGGCAGAACCTGGTGTTTTTGGCCGAGGGCCGGTTCGCCGACCTATTGCCGCGCTTCGCCCAAGAGGGCATCCGCCGGGTGTTGCCGCGCCACCAGCCCATCGTGCAGCGCCTGGGCTGGGACGCCCTCATCAACCAGCACCTGGGCCATGCCGCCGCCGACCTGGCCGGGCTCATCCCCGGCGCGGGCGGCGAATGGCGCGATTTCAGTGTGACCCATAGCGACGACAAGCCGTTCTTGATCGAGGAATGCGGCGCGTTCCTGGAAGAAGCCGGGGTCAAGGGCGAACACCTGGAACCGGCCCTGCTCGCCATCGACGAATTGCTGGAAAACGGCTTGTATGCCGCGCCCAAGGACGGCAAGGGCGTTCCGCTCTATGCCAAGGGCGGACGTCGCGCCCTGGCCGACGACGAACGCCTGGGCCTGTCCGTGGCGCTCAAGGACAACCTCCTGGGGCTGGCCGTGGCCGATAGCTGGGGCACCTTGACCCCGGCGGTGTTCCTGGAACGGCTGGCCCGCCATGTCGAGGGCGATGGCTTGATTTCCGGGCAGGGGGGAGCCGGGTTCTACCTGCTGTGGCGTTTATCCAGCTATCTGCAACTCAGGGTGCTGCCGTACCGGCGGACCCAGATCACCGTCCTCTTCGACCTTGCCCGCCCGGTGGATACCGAAGCGGACAAGGGCTTCCAATTCCTCTTCCATAGCGAAGTCCACGAGACCACCCACCATGTCTCCAACCATCCTGCATATCCAGCCGGTCGATTCGGCTGATCCCAAGCTGCGCCGCTACGCGCTCGGCGGCGTCATCGACGTGGACGCCATCCCCGCCCTGGAACCGCTCTACGGGCTCCCGGCCGGCATCCGGGTCGAACTGGACTTCGCGGCGGTACAGCGGGTCAATTCCATGGGGCTGGCGCAATTGCTCAAGCTGTTCGAGCATTGGCAGGCTTGCGGAATCGATATCCGGGTCGAGAACGCCAACCGCATGACCGCGATGCTGTTCAAGATGACCGGGTTGGATCGTTTCCTGGGCACCGGGGGCGCGAAGCCGGCCCCCGCCGCCGCGTCCCCGGCCCAGGCCGCCGAGCGCATCCGGGTCCGTTTGCGCGGCATCCTCGATATCGACGCCATCGCCACCCTGGAACCCTTGTACAAATTGCCCGACGGGGCCGAGGTGGAACTGGATTTCGCCGAGGTGCAGCGGGTCAATTCCATGGGTTTGGCGCAATTGCTCAAGCTGTTCGAGCATTGGCAGGCCAGGGGCATCGCCATCCGCGCCAGCCATGTCGGGCGCATGACCGCGATGCTGTTCAAGATGACCGGACTGGAGCGCTTCCTGGTACCCGAGGCGGCGGCGCAACCCGCGTTGGCGGTCAATTCCGGGCTGAGCCTGGACGGTCCCGCCGCCCCGGCCAAGTCCCTGGCCTATGCCAAGCCGGTCGCCTCCACCGGGCCCAGGGCCATGGTGCCGCCCGCCGCCGCGCCGCTGGCCGCCGCCGGGGACCATGCCCTGAACTGGCAGGTCCATATGCAGAGCAACCAGCAACTCAACGGCTGGTATTTCCTCAACACCCATTTGCAGCGGCGCCTGGGGTTGGCGGCGCATCTCGACATCGCCGACAACCTGCTGGGCGAGCGGGGCAAGGCGGTGGCCCCGGCGGAGTTGGTCTTCACCAAGCCCTTCGACGCGGTGCGCTTGATTACCCGGCAAGGCTACCGGCCCTTGGCCCGGCCTTCCGACCAGAGCGACGAAGTCACCCTGTTGGCGCGGGCCGACGATGGCCGCGCCACCCTGGCCGAGTTCGCCGGGTGCAAGGTGGCCGCCGCCACCCCGGATACCTTCGTCTACCTGCTGGGCCGTTATCTGCTGGACGAACAGGGGCTGGATTCGGGGGCGATGAGCTACCAATTCCCCGGCCACGAGATCAAGGCGGTGCAGATGCTGCTCAAGGGCGAGGCCGATTTGCTGTTCATGCACGGGGAGAACTACCGGCGTTTGTCCGGCATGACCCGGCGCATGGTGCGGGCCTTGGACCAGAGCGAGGCCGGTTTCGCCTTCCATCTGTGGTGCTTGTCGCCGCGGCGCGTGGAATTGGCCGAACCCTTGCGCGATTTCCTCATCGGCATGAACCACGACGAGGAGGGCCGGAAGCTTTTGGCCGAACTCGGCTATGCCGAATGGGTGGAGCCGATCCCGGAGGATATCGAGATGTTGGAGCGGATCTATACCCTGTACGGCGGCGGGGATTGACGCAGCCCGCACCATGATGACCTTTGGCTACATTCCATAGCGTCCCTGTCCCACCCCGCGCGACCTGCGGCGACTCTTCCTTTTATGCGAACATAGCCTAGCCTTTAGGGCTGTGCTTGCATTTCCTGGGTGGGATGGTTTTCCGCGATCTTTCCCCCAGGCGTTTGGATACTTTTTATTCCGACGGAGGAGACGGGTATGGGCGAGTCATTCAAAACAATCATCCTGGGGGTGTTGTTAACCCTGGTTTCCCTGGCCGGCGTGGCCTGGGGCGATCCTGTGGCCGGGGGCCTGCCCTTCGCCAGGACCGAAGTGCGCGAACCTTGCGCCAATTACACGCCGACCAAACAACCCTTCTTCGGCGAGACCCACCTGCATACCGCGTATTCGTTCGACGCGGTGGTGCTGGAAACCCGCAATACCCCGGAGCAAGCCTATCTCTACGCCAAGGGCGGACGGGTGGGTTTGCCGCCTTGGGCCGATACCCGTATCCAGGACGACACCCCGCCCGACCAGAAGACGCTGGTGGCTGCGTATCCCTACTGCATGCCGGGCGAACATTGCCAGTTCATGGCGACGCGGACCGTGCAATTCCCCGAGGGCCGGGCGCTGGATTTCGCCGCGATCACCGACCATTCCGAGCAATTCGGCGAATCCAACACCTGTATGTTCGAGGCGACCCAGTCCTGCGCCGCCGACAGCGATTGCGATACCCGGAACGGGCAGAAATGCTTCACCGCGCCCGGTGCCGACACCGGAATGTGCCGGCCCAGGGGCTATAACGACCCGATCTGCGTGGCCGCCCGCGACGAACTCTCGCGCCTGCGCCAGGGCGCGGTGCCCGGCATCATGGCGGGCTTCGAGAACGTGGCGGAAAACCCGGCCCGTCCCCCCGTCTGCGGCCCGGACGGGCGGCGCTGCGCCCAGCAGGCCAAGCTGGTCTGGGACAAGGTCCGCTCCATGGCCAACGACGCCTACGACCGCAGTTCCGCCTGCGCCTTCACTTCCTTCATCGCCTACGAATACACCGCGATGGCCGCCAACGGGCGCTGCGCGGACGCCACCGCCTTGCCCTGCTGGGATCAGCGCCAAAACAACAAGGTGGTCGACAAGCCCGACGACAACACGCCTTCCGCCGATTGTCCGAGCGGTGCCGCCTGCCTCATGAATTTCACCGGCAATTCCGGGGCCGACAACCTGCACCGCAACGTGATTTTCCGCAACGATCAAGTGATCGACCAACCGCTCAGCAATGTCGAAGCGCCCTTGGGCTGCGGCGCGGGGGCCGATTGCACCTCGGCCCCCGGCTGGCCGGTGGCGTCCCCGGTGCCGATGTTGCAAAAACTGAAGGAAGCCTGTACCGACAATCCAAGCAAGCCGGATTGCGACGTGCTGACCATCCCCCACAATCCCAATATGAGCCGGGGCAGCATGTTCATTCCCCCGGCCAACACCCCCGCTGGCTTGGCCGAGGCGGCGCTGCGCCAGGAATTCGAGCCGCTGGTGGAAATCACCCAGATCAAAGGGCAGTCGGAATGCCGCTATAACGCCAAGACGGGCATGGCCTGGACCAATCCCCCGGACGAGTTGTGCGGTTTCGAGAACGAGGGCTGGGCGCGGCTCGGCGGGGTGGCCGATGGCTACCTGACCGACGAGTTGCAAACCACCGATACCATCCCGGCCCGCAGCTATGTCCGCAACACCCTCGAAAACGGCCTCGCCTATGCCGCCAAGCACGGCGTCAATCCGTTCCAACTCGGTTTCGCCGGGGCCTTGGACAACCACAACGGCACGCCGGGGCAGACCGACGCGGCGCAGTACGCCAAGAGCGGTGCCCACGGCATCCAGAGTTTCGCCACGTCTTCCGGGGCTTTGAACGAGCGCTTTTTCCTGGGGCTCGAAACCAATGCCGGCGGCTTGACCGTGGCCTGGGCGGAGGAGAATTCCCGCGACGCGATCTTCACCGCGCTCAAAAACCGCGAGACCTACGCCACCAGCGGCACCCGGCCCATCGTGCGCGTCTTCGGCGGCTTCGGCTTGCCCAAGAACCTGTGCGACAAGGGCGATTTCGCGGAGCGTGGCTACGCCGGCGGCGTGCCCATGGGCGGCACGCTGGCGGGATCGCCCGGCGGGCAGGCACCGAGCTTCGCTGTCAGCGCCCTGATGGACGCAGGTTGGCCGGGCCATGCCGGCACACCCCTGGAACGGGCGCAGATCGTGAAGGGCTGGGTGGATGCGGGCGGCGCGACCCATGAGAAGGTCTACGACGTGGTCGGCAAGGCTTCCGGCAAGGCACCGGAAGACTTGGTGAACCTGCGTACCTGCAAGCCGGCCTCCTGGGAAGGGGCGAAGGAGCTTTGCACGGTCTGGACCGATCCGGCATTCAATCCGGCCCAGCACGCTTTCTATTACGTGCGGGTGCTGGAAAACCCCAGTTGCCGCTGGACCCAATATTACTGCAACGCCCGTGGCGTCGATTGCAGCAAGCCGATGGGCACCTGCCGCACCAAGGACCGCTCCTTTAACAAGAAGGGCTGCAATAGCAACGCCGAGTGCGGGGGCGGGGTCTGCACCTTGCCGCAAAGCTACGAGGAGTACGAATACACCCAATGCTGTAGCGGCATCGTGCCCCAGACCGTGCAGCAACGCGCTTGGACCTCGCCGATTTGGTATAAGCCGGCCGCGTCGCCCCTCGCCGATCTGTTGAAGGACGCTCCCGCCTTGGCGGGCCGTTGAAACAGGAGGGTGGAGGCATTCCATGGTTCGGCGCTGGCTTCGGCATCCGCTGCTGCATTTCGTGGTGATCGGGGCGGCCCTGTTCGCGTTGCGGGCGTTCTGGCCTGGGGCCGAACCCGATCGGCCCCAGGCGCAACGGGAGCCGCTGGTCGTCACCGCGGCCCGTATCGAGACGCTGCGGGCCGATTTCACGCGGCGCTGGGGTAAGCCGCCCACCGCGCAGGAGCTATCGGCCCTGATCGTCCAGACCCTCGATGAGGAACTGCTGTACCGGGAGGCGCGGCTGCTCGCGCTCGACTATGAAGACCCCAGCGTGCGCCGCCGCTTGATCGAAAAAATGCGGGCGGTGGGCAGCCACCCCGGACGGGACCCGGACGAATTGGCCCGCGAGGCGCGGGCGCTCGGGCTCGACGACGACGCGGTCATCCGCCGGCTGTTGGTGGAGAAAATGCGTATCCTCCTCGCGCAAGACCCACAGGCTCCGGCATTCACTGAAGAGCAACTGCGGGATTATCTCCAGCGGCACCGCGAGCGTTTCGAGTTGCCGCCCGCGATCACCTTCACCCAGGTCTTCCTGAGCGAGGCCCGGCATGGAGCCGGCCTGAAGCGGGCCGCCCAGACCTTGCTCCGCCGGATACGCGCCTTGTCGCCGCCGGACGCGGCGGGGCTGTCGGACCCGTTCCTGCTGGGCTTGCGGCTACAAGCCTGGACTTGGAACCGTGTCACGGCGCGTTTCGGCAAGCCGTTCGCCGAACAGGTGTTCGCCCTAAGGCCGGGCGCTTGGTCCGGCCCCATCGAATCGCCCTATGGGCTGCACCTGGTTTGGGTGGAGGAGGTATCCGTCCGGCACCTGCCGGAACCCGAGTCGATCCGGCAGCAACTGGTCGAGGGCCTACAGGCGGAACAGGCGGAGGCGCAATTGGCGCGGGGCATGGAACGGCTGCGCGGACTCTACGGTATCCAGGTCGAGGGGCACGGGGAATTGTCCAGCCCCCGCACCCTGGCGGCGCGGCCCTGACATGGCCGGTCCGTGGCGCGGGAGCCTGTGGGCGCTGGCCTTGTGGATGGCGGGGGCGCTGCCGGTCGGGATGGCGCATCC
Source organism: Methylomagnum ishizawai (assembly GCF_019670005.1). Taxonomy (NCBI): domain Bacteria; kingdom Pseudomonadati; phylum Pseudomonadota; class Gammaproteobacteria; order Methylococcales; family Methylococcaceae; genus Methylomagnum; species Methylomagnum ishizawai. Next base: position 601,522 of record NZ_AP019783.1, read on the forward strand.
GCTCGACCCGGCGTTGCTGGAAATCCACGAATCCACCGCGGGGGCCCTCGATATTTTGTGGCGCTTGCCGTCCGCCCAGGAGGCCGAGCCGCCGCTGCGGGCGGTCCTGCCGGACGCCTGCAAGCCGGTGTCCACCACCAGCATCGACCGCTCCGGCCCGCTGGTCACCCAGCGCTGGCGCGCCGTGTGCGATCCCGCTGACTTGGTCGGCCGGCCCATCGCCGTCACCGGCCTGCGCGAGCGCCAGACCGACGCCTTGCTGCGGGTCCATTTGGCGGATGGGCGCTTGATCCAACACGTCCTGCGCGGCGACGCCCCCTTGCTGCTCATTCCCGAACGGGCCGGTCGGTTCGATGTATTACGGGATTATCTGCGCCTCGGCTTCGAGCATATCCTGGGCGGGCCGGACCATTTGCTCTTCGTCCTCGGGCTGGTGTTGCTGATCCTGGGCTGGAAGCGGCTGTTGTGGACCATCACGGCTTTCACCGTTGGCCATAGCGCCACTCTTTCCCTCGCCGTGCTGGGCGTGGTCCGGGTGCCGCCCCAACCGGTCGAGGTCTTGATCGCGTTGACCCTCGTCGTCGTCGCCGTGGAACTGGCCCGGCGGGGTCCGGGGGGGGGAACCTGGGCGCGGCGGTTCCCCTGGGCCATGGCGTCCGCGTTCGGTTTGCTGCATGGGCTGGGTTTCGCGGGGGCGCTGGCCCAGGTCGGGCTACCGGCGGAGGAGATACCGCTGGCCTTGTTCGCGTTCAATCTGGGGATCGAGACCGGGCAGGTGCTATGGGTCGCGGTGATTTTGGCGGGTCGCGCCGGGTTGGAGGCCATGCCGTTGCGCTGGCCGTGGCCGGTCGGCTGGGTTCCCGCCTATGCGATTGGGTCGCTGGGGATTTATTGGGTGATCGAGCGGGCGGCGTCTTGGCTCTAGGCGGCTCGCCGCCGGGCGCGGGCTGCGGCCCCGTCCGCCATCCCAGCGCTTGAGCTTGCCTTTCTGGACGGCGGAAGCCATCCGTCCCGCCTAATGTTGCCTGCCGTCGCCGACCATCGCCCCCACCACGTCGAATTCCAGCAGGTTGATGAGCTTGGCGACGATATCCTCGGGCGCGGCGGTTTCGACCAGCGCCTGCCGTTCCGGCGGGTTGAAGGGCAGTTGCCCGGCCAGCACGTTGGCCAGCAAGGGCACCGGCACCTGTTCCAGGTTGGTCCAATTGGTCTCGAAGCCCTTGCGCTGGAAATATTCCCGCAGCAAGGCCATCAGCCGCAGCCGGTCGTAGCCCACGCTTTCGTTGGGGGTTTCATAATCCCGTTGGAACCGCGTCCAATCCGCCAGCACCCGGCGGTAGGCCCGCTCGGTGGGGATTTCCTCCACGATATCGAAACGGCACACCCCGGTCAGCACGATCAGGAGCCGCCCGTCGGAGGTTTCGTTGAAGGAGACGATGCGCCCCGCCGTGCCGGTCCGGTAAACCGCGTCCTCGTTCCCGGAAGAGGAATCGGGCTGCACCATGCCGATCAAGCGTTCCGAACCCAGGGCGTCCAGCACCATGTCGAGATAGCGTTGCTCGAAGATGTTGAGCGGCAACTGGCAACGCGGCATGACAATCGCGTCGGGCAGGGGGAAGATCGGCAGGCTGGAGGGCAGCCGCTCGAAGGGCAGGGTGAAGGGATTGGACGCCATGGGATGACTCCGTAGCTCGGTGGTCCTCAACGGCGGGACTTGTGTCCGCCGCGCTTGAAGGTCTTGGCGGGCGTGTGGGCCGCCGGGCGGTGTTTGACCGGGGCGGCATGGGTCCGGCGTTTGGCTGCGAAACCCGCCTGGGTCGCGTGTGGCCGGGCTTGGCGTAGCGTTTTGGACGGCCCGCGTTTCGGCAGGGCATGGCTCCGGTGCGCGGGGCCGGCATGGCCGCGGTGGCCGTGTCCTGGATGGCCCAACGGGCGGTGGCTGGCGTGGTGGTGGCCGTGCCTTGGATAGCCCAGCGGGCGGTGGCTGGCATGGGTGGCGTAGTGGTGGTGGCCGTGTCCGCGTCCATGATGGACGGCCACATGCCGGTACCCATGCCGCGCCGCGCGGTGGCGATGGCCATGATAGCTGTGGTGGCCGTGGCGATGCCCGCGTCGATAGTGGCGGTGGCCGTGGCGATGGCCCCGGCCCTGGTGGCGGTACGCGCGATAATGGGCGCGGCTATAGCGGGGCCGCTCCCAATCGCTGTCGTTGTAATAGCTATGGGCCGGGGCCGAATCATCCCCGGCGGGGGCGTCGGACTCCGTGCCCTGCCGTTCCTGGTTGCGTTGCCGGAGCCAGCCGCGCAATTGGTCCAAGCGCTGTTGCGGGTTCGCGCTGGAATCTTCCTCGTCCTCGTCCTCGCTATCGGCCTCGTCGACTGCGGCGATGACCAGCCCGAAGGATTGCGCCTGGGCGCAGGCTTCCCCGGACAGCGCCAGCCAAGCGCCCAAAGCGTAAAAAAATCCCGCCCGCCTGAATTTCACGATCAATACCTCGAGATTCTACCCAACAAGATACGGGCTTCCCCCACAGGGAAGCGCCGACCCGCCATTCTTGCAGATTGCGGCGGGAGCGGGAACGGGAAAATCATACGGGTTCCTGGGGGCGCTGTGTTTTTCCCCGGCGCGGCGGGATTTGGATATCGCTCAAATCGTTGCGTGGTGATTCTGCTAAGCTGGCCGTACCGCCCGGATCGAGGCGGAGCGATAAGAACCCTTTTCAACCAAGCGAGGACAACGCCATGAAATTCGCAACCGGATTCGCCGCCACCTTGTTGGCGGCCGCGCTCAGCCTGCCGGTCCTGGCCGAAACCCAACCCGCCGCACCCGCCGCCGCCCCGCCGTCGCCCGCGCCCGGCCAGCCCGCCATGGGGGGCGGTATGATGGGTGGCATGGGCGACGAGGCCCACCTCAAGCAGAAGCAGGAATTCTTCCTGAAGATGTATGAAACCTCCGGCAAAATCCTGAGCGCCAAGGACGACAAGGAGCGCGACCGCCTCAAGGCCGAGCAGCTCGAAATGATGCGCGAGAACGAGAAAGCCATGCACCAGATGATGCAGCAGCACATGCAGATGATGCGGCAGGGTGGGGGTATGGGCGGCATGGGCGGGATGCAGCACGGCGGGGGCCAGGGCGGTATGGGCGGGATGCAGCATGGCGACCCGGCGGCGGCACCGGCGCATTGATCCCACCGAACCGGCATCCATGGCGGCTCCGCTCCCGGCCCCACGCCCAGCGGAGCTTGCCAGGGGTGGGTTCCCAGGCGGACCGGCCTGAAGCCTATGGCCTACGGCCTGGCCGCAAGCCCCGCTTCGCCATCCAGCCACTTGAGATGGCTCGAACAACCCGCCCGGCAGTCGCCGGACCCGAACCGGGGCACCAGGATGCGGCCCCCGGTCATTTGGTTGACCACGCACTCGGGTTCGCCGAAGCGCAGGGTGCCGGTGACGGCGACGCCGGGCGCGCCCAGCAGATAATCGATATGCCAGTGCAGCCGCTTGAGCGCCCTGAGATGCCGGGCGATGCGGGCCTCGGGATTGCGCTTGGCGCTGCCGGTGTAGATATAGCGTCCCGCCGGGAAATCGAACTCGCCCAACCGCCCGACCCGGACCCGCACCGGCTCCGCGACCCGGATCAGCAATTGATAAGTAATCGGTGCCGCGTCGTTCATGCCGGGTTCCCGCTGGGGATGAAAAAGCAATCCACCGCGAAGGTTGCCTCCACCTTCGCCATCAAGGCCAGGATGCCGAAGCGCTCGGTGGCGTTGTGGCCCCCGGCGTACATATGCAGCCCCGCCTCCTGGCTTTCGTGCCAATCATGCTCGCTCATCTCGCCGGTGACATAGGCGTCCAGCCGTTCCCGCACGGCCCTGGGCCAATCGCGGTTGGCCCCGCCGGTGATGATGCCCGCCGAACGCACCGGGGCCTCCGGGTCCGGGCTCGCCATCATCACCGGATGCTCCAACACCGCGCCCAAGCGCCCGCGCCAGGCTTCCGCCGCCATGGGTTCGGCCAGGCGGCCCTTGATCCCGGTGGGACGCCCCTCGTGGTCGCCGAAGGGTTCGAGTTCCACCATCCCCAAGGCCCGCGCCAAGCTGGCGGCGTTGCCGACTTCCGGGTGGGCGTCCAAGGGCAGATGGTAGGCGAACAGGTTCACCCCGTGCCGCACCAATGGGAACACCCGCCGGGCGAAGGGGCCGGTCAGGGGCTTGGGGCCGTGGAATTTCCAGAACAGGCCATGGTGGACGATCAGCGCCTGCGCCCCGCCCTCGACGGCGAGCCGGGCCGAATCGGCGGTGGCCGAAACCGCGAAGGCGATGCGTCCGAGGGTCTCGGTGCCTTCGATTTGCAGGCCGTTGGGACCATAATCTGCATAATCCGAGGGCTGGAGCAACTCGGTCAGGAAGCTTTGCAGGTCGGCGCGGGCGATGGGCATGGCGGGTTCCTCCAGGGGGGCGTGGGACGCGCCATCATACCCCGCCACATGGACGGACGCCCCGGATCGGGCTAGATTTCGGGATATATCACCTTATGATGCGGGGGGTTCAGCATGATCCGCAGGGAAGTTTTGCTTAGGTTGATGGCTTTGGCGGCCTGGGGGGCGTGGACGCCCGGACGGTTGCTGGCGGCGCGGCGCGAACCCAACCGGTCCGCGCCGGAAGGCAAGCCTTTCAGCCGGGACTGGTTGCGGCAGGAGGCCAGGGATTTGGCGCAACAGCCGTTCGTGCCGGCACCCGACGAGGCGCTGCCGGATTGGGTCGCCGATCTGGATTGGGACGCCTATCAAGCCATCCGTTTCCGGCCCGAACAGGCGCTCTGGGCCGGGCTGGGCTTGCCGTTCCAGGCCCGCATGTTCCATCTGGGGCTGTTCTTCAAGCATCCGGTGGCGCTCTACGAGGTCGTGCATGGCGTGGCCGAGCCGGTCCATTATTGCCCGGAGTTGTTCGATTTCGGCAAAACCGCCGCGCCGGACGCCGCCGAGGATTTGGGCTTCGCCGGTTTCGGGATCTACGCCCCGCCCGATCTCGACCACGATCTGTTTTCCTTCCTCGGGGCCAGCTATTTCCGCGCCGTGGGCGCGACCCGGCAATACGGCCTTTCGGCGCGTGGCCTCGCGCTGGATACCGGCCTGCCCCGGCCCGAGGAATTCCCCGAATTCCGCGCTTTCTGGCTGGAACGGCCTTCGGCGCGGGCCGACCATCTCAGGCTCCATGCCTTGCTCGACAGCCCCAGCGTGGCCGGGGCCTATACCTTCGAGGTCCGCACCGGCACCCACACGGTGATGGAGATCGAGGCCCGTCTCTTCCCGCGCCGGCCCATCGAGCGGGTCGGCATCGCGCCCTTGACCTCCATGTACCAGTTCGGCGAGAACGACCGCCGGGTCGCCGACGATTTCCGCCCGGAAATCCACGATTCCGACGGGCTGTGCCTCCATACCGGCGCGGACGAATGGATTTGGCGGCCTTTGGTCAATTCGCCGGTGGTGCGGGTCAATTCCTTCTTCGACCACAACCCCAAGGGCTTCGGACTCCTGCAACGCGACCGCGATTTCGACCATTATCTCGACGATGGCGCCCGCTACCATCTGCGGCCCTCGGCCTGGGTCGAGCCCGTGGGCGATTGGGGCCGGGGCGCGGTGCAGTTGGTGGAAATCCCCACGGCGGACGAGACCTTCGACAATATCGTGGCGTTTTGGAATCCCGCCGAGGCTTTGGGTCCGGGCCAGGAGCGGGTGTTCCGCTACCGGCTGTCCTGGGGCGAAGTCCCGGTGGACCGTCCGGGCATCGCCGCGGCGGTGGCGACCCGCATCGGGGCGGGCGGGGTGCCGGGTCAGCGCGGGCGGGTGCCCTCGCGCAAGTTCGTGATCGATTTCGCGGGTGGCCGGTTGGCTGGTTTGGCGGGGAACGCCCGCGTCGAGCCGGTGGTGTGGTCCTCGCGGGGCATCGTCAAGGAACCCGCCGCCCGTCCGCTCCAGGGCACGCCGCTGTGGCGCTGCAACTTCGACCTGATGAGCGAGGGCGGGGAGCCGGTGGATTTGCGCTGCTATCTGCGCGACGACAAGGGGGCCTTGACCGAGACTTGGCTTTATCAATGGACCCCGCCGGGATAGCGGGCCGGGCGGAAGCGATTCCCCAGCTTGTCTTTTTTGGAAGGCGCGGCACCGCTGGCGCGTATCCTGTCATAGTCATATGGCAATCCAGGTAACGCATGGGTAGCATAGGCATCGGGCATGGTGGCGTCTCTGCCATGAGGCGTCTTTTCCTGAGGACCGCGGGCTGCGCGCTGGCGGCGGGGCCAGGCCCGGTGTCCAACAACCCTATCCGAGGAGCGCTCCCATGCCTGGACTTGATTTGCTCGACGTGGCGATAAGCCTGGTTTTCCTATACCTCCTGATCAGCCTGATCGCCACCACCTTGATCGAATTGGTGGAAAACTTCCTGAACAAACGCAGCGCCTTCCTGTTGGAGGGCATGAAGGAAATGCTGGGGTCCGATGGCCAGGGCCTGGTCGCCCAGGTGTATAACCATCCCATGATCTTTTCGCTGTTCCGGGGCGAATTCAAGGACGGCGGGAGCAACCTGCCGTCCTATATCCCGTCCCGCAAATTCGCCACGGCCTTGCTGGATATCGTGGTCCAGCGCACCGACGGCGTGGGCACCGCCCCGCTGGGCATCCAGAAAATCCGGGAATCGGTGGACCAATTGCCGGACGGCCAACTCAAGTCCGCCTTGACCGCCATCCTCAACAAGGCCGGGGACGATGTGGATCAGGTGCGGGCGGAATTGGCGGCCTGGTACGACGACAGCATGCAGCGGGTGTCGGGCTGGTATCAGCGCCATACCAGGATGGTGGCCTTGGTGGTGGGATTCTTGGTGGCGGCGTCCTTGAACGCCGATACCGTCGGCATCAGCGCCAACCTATCCCGCGACCGGGCGATGCGGGAAGCGTTCGTGGCGGTGGCGCAGGGCTATGCCCAGCGGCCCGCGCCGGCCACGGCCAACGCGGACCAGGATTTCAGCGCGTTCCTGGACGAGGTCCAGAAGAAGACCCCCAGCGCCGGGGTGCCGTTGGGCTGGAACGAAATGAATCCCCTCCCGACCGGTATTTGGGCCATCCTGTCCAAGCTGGCGGGGCTGTTCCTGACCGCCGCCGCCACCACGCTGGGCGCGAGCTTTTGGTTCGACCTGCTGAAGAAGCTGATTAACGTGCGTTCGACGGTGAAGCCGGAGCCGGTTCCGGCGGCGACCCCGGCCACGACCGGGCAGTAGTCGGCGGGTGGGGTTGGAGAAGGCCGGGCGGCGGGGGAGCCGCCTGGCTTTTTTGCGGGGGATATCGTTGAGAAGCTGTCTGGCAAAGATTCAGACGCATTGATCCTCTGGGGAATGTTCAGGACCCAGCCCAGCTTTTCGTCCACGTACTGGACCGCCGTGCCGCGATAGCCCGCGTCGCCGGAGAACGCCTCGGTCCGGGGGTGCTTCTCCGCCGCCCGGCGCAGCGCCTCGCAGGCTCCCACCGTATCTATCGTGCAGGTTGGCGGCGTGGACCTCGATAGGCGGCAGGTGGCCCAGGGTGCCCACGCCGCCCCAACCCACGGGAGTTTCCGCTTTACTTCGCCGCGACGGGTTCCGCCAAGCGCCTGCGGGCCTCCTCGACCACCGCCGGATCGGCATGCCGGGTTTGGATAATCTCCCGATATAACGCCATGGCCTCGTCGCGCCGTCCCAAGCCATCCAGCGCCCTGGCCCGATATAAAACGGCTTTGATTCCATCGAACGAGCGCTTGGGAATGGTCAGATAAAACCAGGCTTTTTCATAATCGCCGAGTTCCACATAACTCCGGCCCATCCGGTACAGCGCCTCTTGATCGCCGCCATCCACCGCCAATTCGCGCTGATAATTCTCCAAGGCGGCGGCGCGATTACCCATCGCCTCATAAGCCGAGCCGATATTGAAGTAAGCATTATCGTAACGCCCGTCCAGCGCCAAGGCTTGGCGGAATTGGGCGATGGCTTCTTCGTAGCGCCCGTTTTCCAACAAGCGATAGCCATATTTATGATGGGCCTTGGCGGTCGGGGTTTGATCCACCAGGGCTTGCCAATAATCAAAATCCGCCACGGCATAATCCCGCCGATAATCCTGGGCGGCGGCCCGCACCAAGGCGCTCCAGCGGCGGGTGAGATAAGCTTCCTTGTCCAATCTTTGCCCGGCTTCGACCACCAATCTTGCCGGTTTCCATTCCCCCAGCGCCGTCAGATAATCCCGTACATGATCCAATTGCACCCGGCTTTCCAGCACCGCCTTGAAGCGGGGAATGCCCTTGTGTTTCAAGCGGGCGATCTCGAATTCCAAGGCCGGGAAATCCAGGGTATTGACCGGCACCGCTTCCGGGTTTTCGATCAGCGTCAAGGCCCGCCCGGATAAGAGGTTGTAGGGAATCCAATCCGGCAAGGTCAGATATTGTCCACCCAACTCCCGCCAGACCTCGGGCGCTTTGCTGGCAAGGCCGGTTTGCCGCAAAGCCACCGGCTGGTCGCCGCAGAGGATCAAGAAATAAGTGGCTTTGACATAGAAGATCGAACATTCCTTGAAAGCCGCGCCCAAGGTTTTGAGGATTATATTGATGCCGACATCGCCGATGCGCGAATCCACCCAAGTCGCATAGACACCATCCGGGCGTAGATGGGTTTTCACCGCCCGGTAGAAATCCAGGGTATAGAGCTTGGCCGAACTGAAATACAAGGGCGAGGTCACGGTATTCAAAATCAGCGAATAGGTCTTGCCGACACCGCGTACATAATGGATGGCATCGTCCAGGATCACATCGACCTTGGGGTTATTGGCGATATCGTGGTTCCAGCGTTTGAGCTTGCCGAGATTGGCCTGTACGGCGGGATTGATTTCCACGGCATCGGTATGGTCGAAGGCCATGCCCACCACCGAGGCGGTGGCACCGCTGCCCAAGCCCAACACCAGGGCCTCATCGGTGCGCGGCGAGAACATGGCGGCCATCAGGCCGACGATTTGCTCGGAAGAAGAATTCAGCGGAAAACTCACATAGCCATTGATAAAGAAATAGGGTTTATTGCCGATCCAGGTGATCGAGAAAATATCCTGGTGGCCTTTGAAGCGATCCGTGACTTTGAAAGAAGCGCGGGTTTTGGTGAATTCGGCATGGGATTGGAAGGTCACGTAATTCATATAGAGCAAGCGCTCGTCCCACACCCAGCGCTGCACAGCGAACAACAACGCCGCCCCCGCCACGGCGAACTCGATTTCCCGGACGCCCAGCCCCCGGTAAACCAGCCACGCCGCCCCGGAAAAACCCGCCACCACCAATAGTTGCACCCCGTAATCGAGATAGGGATGCAGGGCGAACACCATCAGCAGGAAACCGGCGCTATTGGCCAGGGCCGCGACGAACAGGAGATAACCCGATTCCTTGGCGACCTGGGCGGAGCGGATCAACAAGGCGGGCACGGTGGCCCCGAAAGTGAGCGCGGGCACGGCCATCAAGGCCAGCAGCAGCAGCGCCTTGAGCGCGGTCACGGCCCCCCGGATTTCGCTCGCGCCCTGGTAGAGCAAGGAATAGGCGGTCACGGCGGGTTCCACAGCGGCCAGGAGCAGGGCCAAACCGGCCAGATTGACCAGCATTAGGGTGGCGAAACCGACCTTGTAGCGCTTGACCAGGGGCGTGCCCAGGGCGATGCCGAACAACACGATGCCCAACACCAGGGCGAAGGTTTCCCGGAACGGCCCGAACATGAATTCGGCCAGTTTGACCATGAACAACTGGAAGATCGCCGAAGCCACCGAGGCCAGGGCCAGGGCGGCGACCTCGCGGACGGGGAAAGCCCGCGATTCCACCGCCACCACGGGTGCCGGGCGCGGTTCGCCATAACCCAACCGCAGCCAGGCCGCCACCCCGAAATTGATCCCCACGAAGCCCAGCATCGCCCCGGAAATCCCGAACCAGCGCAGCACCGCGAACTCCAGCGCCACGGCGGTCACGCCCGCCCCCAGGTTGTAGATCGAATAGACCTGGGCGAAACCGGCGTCGTCGGCCTCGGTCGCCAGATAACCCGCGAACAAGGGCACGCTGCATCCCACCAGGAACGCGGGCAGCAGCAGCAAGACCACGCCCACCCCGACTTGCGCCCCGAGCCCGGAGGCGGCGGAAACCTGCCCGCTGTAAAGCAAAGTTTGCAAGTCCCCGTAACACAGCACGAAGGCCAAACCGCACGCGCCGATCCCGGCCTCGATCAACCACAGCCAGCGCCACAGCCGATGGGCGCAGGCCGAACCCAGCCCCGATCCCAGCAAGAACGTAATCAGCACCGCCGCCGACACCGCGAATTGATCGCCGATCAGATTGCCCAGCAAGCGCCCGTACAGCACTTCGTAGGAAATGCCCGCGAACCCGGACAGCAACAGCAGGAAGGGCAAGGGATTCCTGGACCAGGGCCAGGAAGGGGATGGGAACGGCAGGTTCATGGCTTGGGCACGCGGGTGGATGGGAAAAGGCATTGTAGCGATGAAGTACACGCCAGGGATGGCCTGGATAGGTGAAGCGGAAATGAACAAACCGGGCTGGGTTATCGATACGGATTGCTACGTATTCTTCGCGGCAAGCCGGGCTATTAGATTAATGCCCGTCCGGCAGTGGTCGATGATGCATCCCCCCCTTGTCATCGACTGCCCAGTCCGGGCGCGGGAAATGGATATTTCCGCTATCTAGGCGTGCGTCGGAAGAGGGAGACCGCACAGTTCATACTGGAATGCGCTAACGGAACAAGGATGTTCCGGATTTTTCCGACGCGCCTCGCCTCGCCGTTCCGGCGGATTCGGCGCTACACTGGCGGCTTTTCGCCGACCTGTCCAGACGCCATGAACATCGCCCCGGAACCCCAGCGCCACGCCCAAGACCTCCTCGACTTCATCGACCACAGCCCCAGCCCCTGGCACGCCGCCGCCACCTTGGAAATACGGCTGCTGGCCCAGGGCTATACGCCTTTGCCCGAGGGCGCGGCCTGGTCCCTGGGCCCCGGCGGCAAGCATTATGTGATCCGGGGCGGTTCGTCCTTGATCGCCTTCCACATCGGCGACGGGGCTTTGCCCGAGCGGGGCTTCCGCATCGTCGGCGCCCATACCGATTCGCCGGGGCTGCGCCTGAAGCCCAAAGCCCCGCACAAGGCGGAGAACCTGTTGCGGCTGGGGGTCGAGGTCTACGGCGGGCCGATCCTGGCGACCTTCACCGACCGCGATCTAAGCCTCGCGGGGCGGTTGCACCTGCGCGGCCCGGCCCGGATCGAAACCCGGTTGCTGCGCTTCCCCCGAGCCCTGGCCCGGCTGCCCAACCTCGCCATACACATGAACCGCGGCGTCAACGAGGACGGCCTCAAGCTGAACAAGCAGAGCGAACTGCCCCTGCTGCTGACCGGCTTGCAGGGCGAAACCCAGCCGGAACAGCGTTTCCTGGATTTGCTGGCGGAGCAGGCGGGGTGCGCGCCCGCGGATATCCTGAGCTTCGAACTGAACGTCTACGACACCCAGCCGGGGGCGTTCTGGGGCGCGGCGGGGGAATTCATCGCCGACGGCCAGATCGACAATCTTTCATCCTGCCATGCGGGCCTGGCGGCCTTGCTGGCGGCGGAAACCGGGGCGCATACCCAGGTGGCGGCGTTCTTCGACCACGAGGAGGTCGGCAGCGAGAGCCACAAAGGGGCGCAAGGCGGTTTCCTGGCCGATGTGCTGGAACGGATCGCCCACGGCCTGGGGCTGGGCGCGGCGGATTACAAACGGGCCTTGGCCCAGGGCTTCCTGGTCAGCGCCGACGCCGCCCACGCCTACCATCCCAATTTCCCCAACGCCTACGAACCGGCCCATGGCCTCAAGGTGAACGGCGGTCCCGCCATCAAGCTCAACGCCAACCAGCGCTACGCCACCGACGGCCTGGGCGAGGCGCGGTTCATGCGGCTGTGCGAACAGGCCGGGGTGCCCTATCAAAAATACGCCCACCGCACCGACCTCGCCTGCGGCTCCACCATCGGCCCCATGACCTCGGCCCGGCTGGGCCTTCCAGCGGTGGATTGCGGCTGCCCGATGTGGGCCATGCACAGCGCCAGGGAAAGCGCCGGGGTGTTGGACCAGGCGTGGTTCGCCCAGGTGTTGCGGCAATTCCTGGACGTGGCCGAATTGCCCTGATCCGGCCCCGCGGCTATCCGTGGTCGTGTCCCTCGTCGACCTCGACCTGCCCCGACATGCGCCGCCAGATATGGGCCCAGGACATGCCTATCGCCAACACGGCGGCGATCAACACCAAGGCCACATAGGCCATGGCCTCGCCCTGGGCCGAGAGCCAACCCAGGTCGAACAGCAGCCAGGCCAGCGAGCCCAGGAAAGCCCCGGCCAGCGCGATGCCCAAGAACCCGAGCGATTCCAGCGTGGCGTGCAGGAACAATACCCAGCCGATCAACAACACCACGCCCGCGAACGCTTCCGGCGCACCCCATCCGGTCGCCGTCGCCCAGCGCACATAATTCCATGGCGAGGGATTCCAGGTGGCGAACACCAGGACCAGGGCAGCGAGGAAACGAAGCGTGAAGCCGAACATGCGATGATCTCCGAGGCGCGAAAGCCGCGCAGTTTAGGGGGAAGGGAACGCGGCTGGCAACGCGGCGGGACGCGCCGCCGGGGCGGCGCTTGGCGCGGGGCTTCCCAACCGCTCAAACCGCCCACATGCGGGCGATTTCCTCGGCGGGCGCGGGCCGGCCATAGAGGAAGCCCTGCGCCTCCCCGCAGCCCTCGGCCAGCAGTTCGTCGCGCTGCCGTTCGGTTTCCACCCCCTTGGCGATGATGCCCAGGCCCAGGGTACGGCCAACGGCGACGGCGGCGCGGGTCAGGCCGGAACCCGTCGCCCTGGCTTCGCCCAGCACGCCCCGGTCCAGTTTCAGGCATCGCACCGGCAGGCTCGCCAGCAGCATCAGCGAGGTCTGGCCGGTGCCGAAATTGTCGATGGCGACCGCGACCCCCAACTGGCTCAAAGCGTCCAGGGCTTCGGTCAACTCCCGGTCCCGGACCGCCAACGCGGTTTCGGGGATATCGATTTCCAAACCGGCGGCGGGCAGGCCGGTTTCCTCCAGTATCCGGCGCACCGTGGTGCCGAAATCCGGGCACCGCAGATGCGACTCCGCCACATTGACGGTGATATGCCCGAAGTTGAACCCCGAATCCAACCAGCGCCGCCCCTGGGCGCAGGCCCGGCGCAACACCCAACGGTCCAATTCGGCCATGAAGCCGCCGCGCTCGGCGGTGGGGAGGATGCCATCGGGGGCGATCAAGCCGCGCTCGCCATGCTGCCAGCGCACCATGGCCTCGATCCCGACCACCCGGCCCCCTTCGATTTCCACCTGGGGCTGATAGCACAGGCTCAATTCATCGCGCTCGATGGCCCGGCGCAACTGGCTTTCGAGGCCCGCCGCCGCGGCTTCGCGCTCGAACCAAGCCCCGGCCCCGTACCAAACGGACTCGGCGACGGGCATCCCCGATACCAAGGCCAGATAGCGGGCGGGCGCACCCCGCTCCGGTTCCACCGGGCCGACCCGGAGTTCGCGGGAATGCAGGCTGCCATTGCGGCCCTGGTGCAAGACCGTCCCGCGCCAGTCCCGCCCGGCGGCCACGGCTTCCCGCAAGGCGCGGAACAAGGGCGCGGCGGGACCGTGGTCCACCCAAACCGCCAAGTCGGAACCCAGCAAGGCTTGCTCGCCGCAACCGACGATCTCGCAAAACGCCCGGTTGGCCTCGGCGATTTCCCCCGCCGCCGAAATCACCAACACCCCCTCGGCGGACTGTTCCATCAACGCCCCCCACAGCCGGTCGCGCTCCTCGTGGCGCAGCGTCCCGCCCAGATCGCGGATTTTGAACAGCCTTCCGGTCGCCGCCAGCCCGTCGAGTTCGAGCGGGCCGCTGCCGAGCAGCACGGGAATCCCGAAGGGGTTGCGCGGGTCCTGGGCGGCGAGGACCAGATCGCCGGCCCGGCGTTTCAACCAAAAACGCGGGATCGGCTGGACATTGCGCCCGTTCAGGACCGCCTCCAAGGGACGGCCCAGGATTTCCGCCCTATCGCGCCGGAGCAGGCCGGCCAAGGCCCGGTTGGCGCGGACCACCCGGCCCGCGCCATCGAGGACCGCCACGGCGTCCTCCCCGGCATCGGCGATGGCCCGCCATTCCAACCCCTCCCTGATGGCGTGGAGCGGCACGGGCCCGGCCTGTTCCCCCCCCAAGCCACGCAGGAGGTCGTGACGGCTCAGAAGGCCCGCGATCCGGCCCAGGCCGTCCACCATCACCAAGCGCCGCACGCCCGGTTCCCGCAAGGCCGCGAACGCCGCCGCCGCCGCCCCATCGACCGGGAACACCGGTACCTCCCGCCCCATGCGGACACTGGCCGGGATTGCCGCCAAGTCCACGCCGTATTGGATCAAGGGCGCGATATCCATGTCGCTCAACACACCCACCGGCTTGCCGCGCCGCTCCACCACCACGCAGCCGATGGCGTGGCGGGCCATGTGCCGGATCGCCAGCAGCAGGCTATCGGTTTCCTTGACCGTGACCACGGCGCGGCTCATGGCCTGTTCCGGTACCGGCAAGCAGCCGGGGAGCGCGTCCACCAAGCCCGCCCAGCAATCGTCCAGGCCGATCAATCCCGCGCAACGGCCCTCGGCGTCCACCACCGCCCGATGACAGATGCCCTGCTCTACCATGGCGGCATAGGCCGTGGCCCAATCCTCCCGCGCCCCGGCGACCGGCACCGGGGCATACATCAATTCGGCGACGGCCACCTCGGGCAGGTTGCGGTAGCGCAGCGCGGCGAACACGCATTCCCGCACCGTCACCAAGCCCAACAGCCGCCCGCCCCGCGCCACCAAGGCCGCGCCCCCGCCGCCCGCCCGCACGCTACGCAACACCTCCGCCACCGGGGTTTCCGGCTCCACCGTCAACGCCTCCGGACAGGCCGCCTGTTCCGCCGTTCTTATCATCATGGCCTCGCTTGGTTCACGCCATTCCTGGAATGGCCCATGCCCCATATCGTAAATATCGAATATCCGCGCACCATTGATTTTCATCACAGTTTCGCCGGTCCAGAGCGTAATCCAAACAATACAAGATGAAAAGCGCCGCCCGGCACCGCCCGGTGCGCCCGGCCTTTGCGATACAAGAATTGCTTTGAAATCAAGAGGCCATGGCCGCCAGGCGAGCGGGATGGGACTGGCGACAGGTTTTGGAACGCCGGTGGGAAAAGAGCGTATTCACAGAATCCAGCGGCGGCGGCTCAAGCCCGTCGCCGGGCTTCGAGCCGCCGGACGAATTCGCCGACCAGGCGGTCGTACAGTTGGTCGCCCAGGATTTGATCCTCGATCCCGGCGTCGAGGTTGGGATTGTCGTTGATCTCGATCACATAGACGCCGCGCCCGTCTTGCTTCACATCGACGCCGTACAGGCCATCGCCGATCAATTTGGCGATGCCCAGGGCGGCGTCCAGCACGGACGCCGGCACGGATGCCACCGCCAGGGTCTTGAACCCGCCTTCCACCGCCCGGCCCGAAGCCTCGTGCCTGACCACCTGCCAATGCGCCCGCGACATGAAATATTGGCAGGCGTACAAGGGCTGCCCGTTCAAGACGCCGATGCGCCAATCGAACTGGGTGTACAAGAATTCCTGGGCCAGGATCAAATCGGATTCCTTGAACAGCTTCTGGGTCAAGTCCTGGAACTGGCGGGGGTCGTCGGCCTTGAACACCCCGCGCGAGAACGAACCATCCGGGATTTTCAGCACCAGCGGGAAACCCAGTCCCTCGCCCAGCTTGGCGAGGTCGGGGTCGCCCTTTTGCAGGATGCGGGTTTGGGGGGCGGGGATGCGGTGGGCCGCCATCAACTCGGCCAGATAGACCTTGTTGGTGCATTTCAGGATGGAATCGGGGTCGTCGATCACCACCAGCCCCTCGATCTGGGCCTTGCGGGCGAAACGGTAGGTGTGGTGGTCGATGGCGGTGGTTTCGCGGATGAACAAGGCGTCGTATTCGGCCAGGCGCTCGTAATCGCGCTTCTCGATCAGTTCCACGTCCACCCCCTGCCTCTTGCCGGCCTTGGCGAATTTTTGCAGGGCCAGGGCGTTGGAAGGCGGCATCTTCTCGGCGGGATTGCGCAGGATCGCCAAATCCCAGCGGCAAGCGTTGCGGGGACGCAAGGCCCGCCATGGCTTGGCGAGATAGCCGTTCAGCGCGTCGATGAAGAAGGGGCGGTGCGGGCCGGAGGCCATGCCGTTCAAGGGCAGCGCCTTCACGGTGTCGATCGCCCATTTGCCGTGGTAGCGGAATTCCACCTTGAGCAGCGGACAGGGGAAGAGATCGAAAATCTGCCGCGCCAAATCCTGCAAGGCCGGGTCCGCGCCGCGCCCGAAGAAGATGGGCAGCTCGAACTCGTCGCCCGGCCCCGCCGACCGCTTCTTGAGGCTGCGCTGGATCAAGCCATCCAGGTCTTCGGCGTTGAGGCTGTAGATCGATTTGCTGCTGAGGCTGGTCAAGGTCCGCACCGAGGGCAACACCCGGTGGCTGCGGGCCTCGGCCAGCAGCGAACAGTGATAGCCGGTGCTGAGATAGCGGTAGCTCCGGCACAGGTTGATGACCCGCAAGTCCTTGGCCTTGAGATATTCCGGCTTGGACAGGTAATCCCGCGCCGTCACCACCCGGACCTTGGGATAATCGGGCTGCCAATCCTTGAGGCTTTCGACGACGACGAGGTGTAGGGCCATGCTAATGGCGGCGGCGCTTGCCCGGTTTTTTCAAGATCAACACCGCCTTCTGCCCGGTCTTGCCATAGCGGGCCATGCGCTGGAAATCCTTTTTCAGGATGGGCAGGTTCACGCAGTCGGTCAGGGTCTTGCCCGCCTCGGTATCGACATAGGGATCGTGCAGATAGAAATAGAGTTCGTCGTAGCCTGTGACCACGATCCAGTGTGGGAATTTTTCTTGGTAAAGACGATAAGAACTAATCAGTACCACCGGGATGCCGCCCCGCTCCATCTGCTCCTGCAATTCCATGACGTTCAGGGCGCTGTGGACGATCCGCACCGGCAGGGTCCGCAATTCCTCCAGGAAATCCTCCTGCACCACCTGCATCACCTCGCGCTTCTCCGGGTCGCGCACCGAGGTGATGAACAAGGCGCCGTCGTCGTTGACATAGACCTCGACCTCGAAACCGCGGTGGTAGGCCGACAGCGCCATGCCATACGGCCCGCAGCCGCCGTGCCCCGAAGTCATGAACACCGTGGTGGCCTCGCGCCAGATGCGCAGTTCCAGCTTGCGGCTCAGTTCCAACTCGGGCTGCAAGGCTTTCATGCCCATCATCAACGAAGCGGGGCCGCAGGTGAAATCCAGGGTCTGCTGGTAATACGGCACGCGGGCCAGTTCCGGGTTGAGGTGCGGGGCCAGGGTTTTCTCGAAGCGCAAGGCCGAGGCGTGGTCCTCGTAATAATCCGGCACGATTTCCAGATAACGGTAGCCGAGTTTTTCGAACAGCTTGAGCGAGGCCGGATTATCGCGCCGCACTTCCAGGCGCAGGGCGATGCATTCGCGCTCCAAGGCCAGGGCTTCGCAGCGCTGCACCAAGGCGGCCCCGATGCCGCGCCGCAACCAAGCCGGATCGACGGCATAGGAATAAAGGCGGGCCAGCGAGGTGCCGGTGTGAAACAAGGTCGTGGCATAACCGCACACCGCGCCCCCTTGCTCGTAGACCAGGGTGGCGGCATTGGCCTTGGTCAGCAGGTAGCGGAAATTGCGCCGGGAAATCCGGTCGGTCTCGAAGCTGGTGTTCTCGATGCGGACCAGGGTTTCCAGGTCTTCCAGACGGGCGGGACGGATCATTCGGCACCGCGCTCCCGCTCCCCGGCCAGCCATTCCACCCGCCAGCGGCCTTGCCGCCCGACCGCGAGCCGCTCCCACAGCCAGGGCAAAGCGGCCCGCAATTGCTCCTCCAATTGCCAGGGTGGATTGATGACGATCATGCCGCTGCCGTTGAGGCGGAACGGCGCGTCCGGCAACACCGAGAATTCCGCCAGCAGCACCTTGGGAATCTCCAGCTTTTTGAAGCGGCGCAGGAAATCGTCCGCCGTGGCGCGGTCCTGGATCGGATACCAAATGGCGTAGATGCCGGTGGCCCAGCGCTTGTAGCCTTCCTTCACCGCTTGCAACAAGCGCTTGCGCTCGTCCTTGAGTTCGTAGGCCGGGTCGATATGGACCAAGCCACGGCGTTCGGGTGGCGGCAGCAGGGCTTTCAAACCTTGGTAGCCGTCCAGATGCTCGACCCGGACTTGGCGGTCGCCCGCGAATTCGGCCTCCAAGAGATGGACTTCGTTGGGATGGAGTTCGCACAGGGCCATGCGGTCCGGGTCGCGCAGCCAGGGCCGGACGATGCGCGGCGAACCCGGATACCAGCGCAGTTCCCGGCCCGGATTGGTGGCGCGGACGGCGTCGAGGTATTCGCGGACCCCGGCGGGCGGATTGGGCTCGTCCCATAGCCGCGAGATGCCGGTTTCGTGTTCGCGGTTCTTGCGGGCCATCTCCGCATGGAGGTTGTAGCGGCCAGCCCCGGCATGGGTGTCGAGGTAGAAAAACGGCTTGTCCTTGTGGAGCAAGGCCCGCACCAGGCAGCACAGGGCGAGGTGTTTGAAGACATCGGCGTGGTTGCCGGCATGGAAGGCGTGGCGGTAACTGAGCATGGGCGGGTGTCGGCGACAGGGGAAACACGCTTTCGACGCGGTTCCTGTGGTAAAAAACGCCGCATTATAACGCCGGGGCGGACGATCCGCCGTCCGGCCCCGATTCCGCTTGGACCGCGCCCATATCCATGAATCCCTTCCTGTACAAAGCCCATCCCCTGCTCCACCGGCTGATTTCCCTATTGCTCGACCCCGCCGGCACCACCCCGGCGGACGCGCTGGCCCTGGCCGCCCTGATGTTCGGACTCAACCTGCTATGGGTGCCGGCCTTGCTATGGGCGGCGCTGAAAACCGACAGGCTCCGGCTGTCCCTGCCGCTGGCCTATGGTTTGGCCCTGCCCGCCTGCTCGCTGTATACGCCCATGCTGTTGACCGTGGTCGGCGACGTGGCCGCCCATGGTTTCAGGTTCCAGGAGCGCTTCCTGCTGGTGTTCGCGCTGTTCGTGGTGTCGCAGACCCTGGCGGGGCTTTATGCCTTCGCCCTGCGCCACCGGCCCAGCGGCTATCCCGCCGGCCTGATGGCGGGCGAAACCATCGCGCTGTTCATGCTGTTGTATTCGCTGGTGATGGCGGCGGGTTTGCTGGGGCTGGACGCGGTGTTCGGGATTTTCCGGGGGCTGTAGGGCGGAACCCGCCCGGTTATGCGGATTGGCGGGGTGGCGGCGGTGTAGGCTGCTGTTCCACCCGCTCCAGCGCCGGGTCGAGGCAAGCCCAGCCAGGGGCGCTCGCGGCCCAAATATTCATGCCGGGACGGAGCGACGACGGATCGTCCAGGTTGCCGATACGCACCACCCGGAATTGGGGCCGGCCTGAGGATTGCGCGAAGAGCTGCGTACCGCAAGCCGGGCAAAACTGGCGTGTGACCGTGTTGCCGCTATCGGCCTGCTTGGTATATGCCGAGAGCGTCCCCGCGACCACCAGCGCCTCGGCGGGCACCATGGCGTTCACGCTGCCATTCGCGGCGAGGTGCTGGCAATCGCGGCACCAGCAAACCCGGACCGCCAGGGGTTCGCCCACCAGCGTGAAGGTGACGGCACCGCATAGGCAGCGCCCGGTTCTTTCGATCATTCAAAACCTCCTTTCGGTTAAACCAGACATCGACCCAACCCGGATGGATGGCGGCGGAATCCGGGGCATTGGGGTTTTCCAGCGGCCTATCTTCTCCCATCCCAAGGGTTTTATCTTAACCCCTCACAAAACGTGCTTTAGAAAAGCGATGCCAACCCCCAAAAAACCCAAGGTCGTAATCACAAAACTGGCTGCCGTATAAATCTTCCAGTGGGTCTTGTTCCAAAAATCCGGGTCAAACGCGGCGATGACAAAAACCGTGGGGTTGGCGAAACCGCCAATCGCCACACACCAGCACGCGAACACGGGCAAATCGACGCCCGCGCCGTAAAAGGCCAAATTAAACAGCGCCATCAGGGCATAATCGACGTGCGCCCTAATCATGGTTTTATAATCGACCAAGAATTTTTTATCTATGCCCTCTATCGGAAACCACCGGGCAAAGGTCATCAGCCACGCCGACGTGATTAATGCGGCCATACACAGCACCGCGCCCACCAATAAAATTGCCATCAATCCGCCCTTTTAATTAGAGTTTATCCAAACCATGAACCACCGACCGATTCGGCAAGATCACCGCCGCTCTTCCAACACCCGCGCCGGACTATTGAACGCCAAGCCCTGGTTATAGGTGCTGTTCACCATCAAGGCTTCGACCACCGGCGCGGACACCGGCGCGTCGCTTTCCCATTCCACCAGGAAGCTGGCGCTGATGCCACCGCTCCGGTCCGATTCCTTGACGATGGCCTCGGTGGACGCCATCGGCCTGAGGGTCTCGGCCTGCCGGAGATAGGCGCGCACCAAACTCCCGGTGGCACCGTAATAATCGATGCGCTTCAAGCGGATGGCATGGCCGCGGTCGGTGTTGCGCAGGCTCAAGGTGGCGGTCAAATTCAAATTCAAGCCCTTGTCGCCATAGGGCACTTCGGAATACACCGGCACATACAGCAACTGCCCCCGCACCATGGCCGGAGCCTCGGCCCCCGCCGACAGCGGCGCGGCCAATACCACCCAGGCCACGGCGGGCCGGAACCAGCTAGGCATCTTCATCGCGACCTCCAAAACCGGGAAAACCCGCACCATCACGGCACCAAACCGCCGATTTGCCGGAAGCGCTCGCGCACGCCGGGCAAATGGCGGCGGCTGACCTCCAACAATTCCGCCACGCCGACCAAACGCATCCCCATGCCGCCCTCGGGCAGCTTGTGCAAACCCTCGACCCGGTCCACCGCCACCAGGGCGTTGCGGTGGATGCGGATGAAACTCTCGCCGAACTCCCGTTCCAAGGACACCAGCGAATCGTCCAGCAAAGCCTCGCCCTCGTCGAAGCGCACCGTGGTGTATTTGTTGTCGGCCCGGAAATAGGCCACCGCCGCCAAGGGCACCAAGCGCAATTCGCCATGGCGGTAGACGCACAAATGCCTGCGGGCGGGCCGGCGCTCGGGCGGCAGGGCTTCGGCCAGCTTGCTCCAGGCTTCGCCGGTGAAGCGCTTGGCCTTGGACAGGGCGGCTTCCAGGCGCTGTTTGCGCACCGGCTTCAACAAATAATCGATGGCGCTCAGCTCGAAGGCGTCCACCGCGTAATCGTCGTGGGCGGTGGCGAACACCACGGCGGGCGGCTCGGCCAGCTTGGAGATTTCCCGCGCCGTGGCGATGCCGTCGAGCCGGGGCATCAGGATATCCAGGAACACCAGGTCGGGCGCGGCCTTGGCGATCAAGCGCAATGCCTCGCCGCCATCGCCGGCCTCGCCGACGATTTCGGTGGCGGGGTCGATTTCCGCGAGCAGGCCGCGCAGCCGGTCGCGGGCCGAGGGTTCGTCGTCAACGAGGAGGATTTTCATGTCCCGCACCTTGGTAGGGAATGACGATGCGCACTTGATACCGGCCATCGGCTTGGCTGGTATACAAACGGGCGCGGTTGGGGAAACAGCTTTCCAAACGGGCCTGTAGGTTCTCCAGGGCCACGCCGTTGCCGGGCCGGGAGCGGCGGACCACCTCTTCCGGCAAGCTGTTGAGGATGCTCAGCACCAAGCTGCCACGGGCCAAACGGCCCTGGATTTCGATTTTGCCGCCATTCAGGGCGGGTTCGATACCGTAGCGGATGGCGTTCTCGACCAAGGGTTGCAGGCTCAGGGGCGGCAGCAAGGCGTCGCCCGGCGCCTGCCGCATATCCCAGGCGACCTTGAGCCTCGGTCCCAGCCGGTATTGTTCTATCCCTAGATACTGGCGGGTCAGGGCGATTTCCTCCGACAGCGGCACCAGCTTGCCGGTTTTCTTGAGGATGGCCCGGAACACCTCGGCCAAATCCAACAGCAATTCCTCGGCGGTGGCCGGTTCCTTGCGGATCAGGCTGGCGATGGTATTGAGGCTGTTGAACAAAAAATGCGGCTGGACCCGCGCTTGCAGGGCGTCGAGCCGGGCGATGGATTCGGCCCGGATTTGCGAGCGCCAGCGCGATTGCACATATTGGTGGCGCAACCAAGCCAGGGTGACCAGGGCGCTGATGGCGAGGATGCGCCCATAGAACGCCCAGGGTTCCAGCCCGGTGCCCTCGGGATAGCCGATCCGCGCCAGCCCGGCCTGGGCCACGCCGCCGACCGCCAGCGTCACCAGCAATACCGTGGCGAAGGCCGCGGCCCCCGCCCGGAACGCCCGCCACGCCCCCAGCCAGCGCCGCATCGCGCACAACAAGGCCGCGCTCAGCCAGGCGATCCAGGCGATGAACAAACCGCGCAGCCCCACCTCGGTGAGGAAATCGTAGCGCGGCGAAAAATCGGCCAGGGCCAGCACGAAGGCCAGCAACAAACTGCCCAGGATCAGCATGAAGGCCGTGGTCAGGGAACAGAAATCGGGCAGGAACGCTTCGGGGGTTTTCATCTCCGCCGCCTTGGGCCTCGGGGTGGACACAGACAGCGGGAGGCTCCAACAAATATGGGCCGGCTGTCAATCAATATGAACGGTCCCGTTCCGGGACACAGCCTCAACCGGGGGCGCGCAGGCGCCATGCGGTCTCGCCCAGGGCGGTCAAGCCCCGCGCCCGGAGCGCCGGACTATCGGCCAGGGCATCGAGGACTTCGAGCGCGTCGATGGCGCGGCGCGGACCGTACAGGCGTTCGACCTGCGCCGCCGGGGTGGAGAATGGCGGTCCCTGCATTTCCCCGGCGGGATAGTCCAAGGCGATCAGCAGGATGGGCGCGGCCGCCGGGACCAGGGCCAGTAGATGCTCGGCGTAGGCGGGCTGGCGCTCGGGCGGCAGGGCGATCAGCGAGGCGCGGTCGTACACCGCGCCGATGGCGGGCAGGTCGGCGGGGGTGAGCGCGAACAAATCGCCCTGGTACAAAGTGATGCCCCCGGCCTCGAACACCCGCAGCGGGCCGCGCTCGGCGACGCGGGGTTCCAGGCCGTTCTCGGCGAAGAACTGCCCGACCGCCAGGGCGCTGAGTTCCACCCCCACCACGGGATGGCCCAAGCGCCGCAGATACACGAGGTCCAGGCTCTTGCCGCACAGGGGCACGAACACGGCACACCCCGCCGGGGCGTCCAGGGCGGACCAATGGCGTTCCAACAAGGGGTTGACGCCGTCGAGATGGAAGCCGATTTCCTGGTTTTGCCAGCGGTCTAGCCAGAATTGTGGGTCCATGGGGTTGATCTCCAAAGTTCGGGGGACGGACGGGGCGTATCGGCAGCAAGTTTCAGCTTACTGTGCCGAGCAATAATACAAAACCCCCGTGGGAACTGTTTCATATTCAAAACTTCCAAAACCAGTGCCGCGCTTCGATCCGAGGAATATCAAAAGCCAAATCCGCTTAAACCGCTAATATATATAAAACCGACCCCTTTGGTTATAAGCTCGCGGCTACCGGCCCAGGCCGATGGCCGTTCCGCCGCGCAGGTCCACCCGCTTCCCATGCCAATAGCCCGCTCACCCGCCATGCCACCCCCACCCCATCCCCCAACCTTGGAGACTTGCCGCCCGACCCTGGGCATCGCCCTGGTCATCGCGCTGGCCTTCGCCGTCTTCGCCCTGCTGAGCCACACCTGGGTTTCCCGGCTCGGCCAGGATTGGTACGACTATCACCACAACGCCCTGCGCGCCGCCCGGCAGTTGGAGAAAATCCGCACCGCCTGGGATTACGGGGGGTTCGTCCACCACTTCAAGGAGTGGATCCTCCACCGCGATCCCGGCGATTACGACCGGGCCGGGGCCGCCTTGCAAGCGCTCTACGCCGCCATCGACGGCTACGACCGGCTCAAGCCCGATGCGGAGGAACGCGCCGACCTGGACCAACTCCGCATCGGCGTGGACCAGTACGCCGCCCGCCACCGCCGCTCGGGCCTGCCGGAAAACCGCGGACTCCCGCCGCCCGAACTCGCCCAGCGGGTGGGCGTGCCGGACCGGGACCCGCTCGGCGCGGCCATCGCCCGGCTCCAAACCCACATGGACGACCAAGCCACCCGCCAGGATGCCAAGCTGGCCCACAGCCTGGACCGCCTGGGCACCTTGATCGCGGCGGGACTCGGCTTCCTGCCCGCCTTCCTCCTGGGGGGCTTCTCGCTGGCGCGGTCCCAGCAACGCTCGGCGCAACTGGCCGAGAACCTGCGGAATTCCGCCCAGCGCCTCGCCGAGAGCGCGCGCACCTTCCGCCACCTGGCCCAATTCTCCCCGGTCGGCATTTTCCGTTGCGATGCCGGAGGGGATTGCGTCTATGTCAACGAGCGGCTGGCGCAGATGACGGGCCGGGCCGGCGACACCCCGCCCGCGGGGCTGGATTGGCTGGGCGACCCCCACCCCGAGGACTGCGGGCGGGTGCTGGCGAATTGGGCCGGGGCGTTGGCGGCGGACGGCGAGTTCCGGGAGGAATACCGCTTGCTGCGGGCCGATGGCGGCATCGCCTGGGTCATCGCCGAGGCCCGCCCCGAGCGCGACGACACCGGCGCGGTGGCCGGCTATATCGGCACCTGCACCGAAATCACCGAATCCCGCCACATGCAAATCTGGCACGAACATTTCTTCGCGCTATCGCCCGATCTCCTTTGCATCGCCGGCCTGGACGGCTATTTCCGCGAACTCAGCGCCTCCTGGAACAGCACCCTGGGCTGGACGGCGGAGGACCTCCGCGCCCGGCCCTGGCTGGACTTCGTCCACCCGGACGACCGCGCCGCCTCCGAGAACGCCCGGCTGCGCCTGGTGAAAGGGCGACGGGTACACGCCTTCGAGAACCGCTACCGCACCCGCGAGGGCGGCTACCGCTGGCTCAGCTGGCATTCGCTGCCGCTGCCTGAAGAAGGCATCTGCTACGCCGTGGCCCGCGATATCACCGAGCAAAAGCGGGCGGAGGACGATATCCGCCGCCTCAACGAGAACCTGGAACGGCGCGTGGTGAAACGCACCGCCGAACTGGCGGCGGTCAACGCCGCCCTGCGCGTCAGCGAGGCCCGCTTGCAGGCCATCCTCGACAACACCCGCACCGTGGTCTTCCTCAAGGATTTGAATGGGCGCTACCTGCTCGCCAACCGGCGCTACCTGAAGCTGTTCCAACTGGCCCCGGACCAAGTGCTGGGCAAAACCGACCAAGATTTGTTCCCCACGGCCACCACCGCCCATGTCCAGGCCAACGACCTGGCGGTGGCGCGGAACGGGGTGCCGATGGAATTCGAGGAGACCGTGCCCACCCCGGACGGCGTGCCGCGCATCTACATCAGCATCAAATTCCCCTTGCGGGACGAGCAAGGCCAAATCTACGCCGTGGGTGGCCTCGCCACCGATATCACCGAGCGCAAAATGGCCGAGGCGGCGCTCCAGGCCAGCGAGGCACGGTTGCGGCTGTTCCTCGAACACGCGCCCGCTTCCATCGCCATGTTCGACCGCAAGATGCGCTATCTGGCGACCAGCCGCCGCTGGATGACCGACTACGGCCTGGGCGACCGCGATATTACCGGACTCTCCTACTACGAGGTCTTCCCCGACATCCCCGAGCGCTGGAAGGATATCCACCGCCGCGGCCTGGCGGGCGAGGTGCTGCGTTCGGAGGAGGACCGCTTCGAGCGTTGGAACGGGGAGGTGCTGTGGTTGCGCTGGGAAATCCAGCCCTGGTACGACGGCGGCGACACCCCGGCCGGCCTCGTGGTTTCCAGCGAGGATATCAGCGGGCGCAAACGCGCCGAGCGCGAACTGCGCCTGAGCGAGGAACGGCTGAAACTCGGCATGGAAGTGGCGGGCGTGGCGCTGGCCGAGATCGACTACGCCACCGGCCTGTGCCATCTCTCCGCCGAGGCCGCGCACCTGTTCGGCCTGGGCCTGGAACCCACCATCCTGTCGCGTGCGGCGCTACACACGGTGTTCCATTCCGACGACCAGGCCGAACTGATGGACCATATCGCGGCCTGCCTCGATCCCGGCGGACCGGGCTGGTTCGCCATGGAACACCGGGTGGTCTGGCCCGATGGCTCGGTGCGCTGGCTCAGGGTGCGCAAGCAGGTGTTCTTCGCGGACGAGGGCGCGGCCCGCAAGCCGGTCCGGGCCATGTTGGCGGTGCTGGACGTGACGGTGGAAAAAGCCGCCACCGCCGCCGTGGCCGCGAGCGAGGCTTTTGTGCGCGGCGTGCTGGACTCCCTGCCGCAACAGGTGGTGGTGCTGGACGAAACCGGCGAGGTCCGCGCCGTCAACGAACCTTGGCTCGATTTCGCCAATGCCCATGGTACCCCGGAAAGCGCCGTGTCGACGGGCGTGAACTACCTCGAGGTATGCCGCCGCGCCGCCGCCGAGGGCGACGCCTACGCCCAGGAAGCCCTGGACGCCCTGCAAGACCTGCTGGCCGGGCGGCGCGAACGCTGCGTGCTGGAATATCCCTGCGTCGGACCGGAGCGCGAGCAATGGTTCCTGCTGCAAGCCCGGCGGCTGCTGTATGGCCGTCCCGGACTCATCCTCAGCCATATCGACATCTCCGAGCGCAAACAGGCCGAGGAAGCGCTCCGCAACCAGGAGGAACGCATCCGCACCGTGTTCGAGCATGTGGTGGACGCCATCATCACCATCGATTCGCATGGCCTGATCCATTCCTTCAACCCCGCCGCCGAGCGGATTTTCGGCTACCGCGCCGGGGAAGTCCTGGGCCGCAACGTCGGCCTGTTGATGCCGGAAGCACAGGCCGACGCCCATGATGGCTATCTCAAGCGCTACCTGGACACCGGCGAGGCCCGCATCATCGGCCTGGGCCGCGAGGTGCTGGCCCGGCACCGGGACGGCCACGAACTGCCCTGCGACCTCGCGATCAGCGAGTTCCACATGGGCGGCGAGCGCTATTTCACCGGCGTCCTGCGCGATATCACCGAGCGCAAGGCCATGCTGGCCGCCCTGGCCCAGGCCAAGGAGGAAGCCGAGCAGGCCAACCGGGCCAAGTCGCTGTTCCTCGCCAACATGAGCCACGAAATCCGCACCCCCATGAACGCCATCATGGGCATGACGGCGCTCTGCCTCGCGGCCAATCCCAGCGAGCAACAGCGCAACTACCTCACCAAGATCGGCAGCGCCTCCGAATCCCTGCTGCATGTCATCAACGACATCCTGGATTTCTCGAAGATCGAGGCGGGCAAGCTGGACATGGTGGAGGAACCTTTCATCCTCGCCGCCGTATTCGAGGGGCTGGCCTCGATGCTGGGGGCCAAGGCCCAGGAACGGGGCTTGGAATTGGTGTTCCACATCGCCCCCGGATTCGATCAAACCCTGGTCGGCGATGCCCACCGGCTCAACCAAGTGCTGGTCAACCTGGTGGGCAACGCCATCAAATTCTCCCGCCAGGGCCAGGTGCGGGTGGATGTGGACGAGGTGGCCCGCGGGGACGGGCGTATCACCCTGGCCTTCGCGGTGCGCGACCAGGGCATCGGCATTGCCGCCGCAACCCAGGCCCGGCTGTTCCAGCCGTTCAGCCAGGCCGACGCCTCGACCACCCGCGGCTTCGGCGGCACCGGGCTGGGGCTGGCCATCAGCAAGCGGCTGGTGGAGATGATGGGCGGCGGGATCGAGGTCGAAAGCGCACCGCGCCGGGGCAGCCTGTTCCGCTTCACCGCCTGTTTCCTGCTGGGTGGCCCGGTCCCCGCCCGCCTCCCGCCGCCCTTGTTCGCCCAAACCCCGGAAGGCGCGGCCCTGGATCAAAGACGCGGCGCGGACATCCTGGTGGTGGAGGACGCCGAACTGAACCAGGAAGTCATGCGCGAGCTCTTGGAGCGGGCCGGTTTCAAGGTGCGGCTGGCCGTCAACGGCAAGGAAGCCTTGCGGGCCGTGGCGGAAGCGGTGCCGGATTGCGTGCTGATGGATTGCCAGATGCCGGTGATGGACGGCTTCGAGGCCACCCGGCGGCTGCGGGCGGAAGGCTACGCGGACCTGCCCATCGTCGCGCTGACCGCCAACGCCATGGCGGGCGACCGCGAGCGCTGCATCGCCGCCGGGATGAATGGCTTCGTGACCAAGCCGGTCAACCTGGCCGAACTGCTGGACACCCTGGTCCGCTGGGTGAAACCGCGCGCCGCGCCGCCGCCCGCCCAGTCTCCCGCCGCGCCGGGGGGGCCACCCCTGCCGGAGTTGCCGGGCATCGACACCGGGCGGGGCTTGGCGCGGATAGCGGGCCGCCTGGTGGTCTACGTCAAGCTGTTGCGGCGCTTCCGCGACCAGCACGGCCCGGAATTCCGCGCCGACTTCCAGGCGGCGCGGCGGCGGGGCGATTGGACGGAACTGGGCCGTTTGGCCCACACCCTCAAGGGCGCGGCCCTGACCCTGGGCATCACGGAACTGGGCGGCTGGGCGGCCCGCCTGGAGAAAGCCATCCGGGCCGGCCAGGCGGAACTGGCCGCGCAATGCCTGGACCCGTTGGAACAGAGCCTGGAAACCGCGCTGGCCGGGCTGGCCCGGCTCGAAGACTGGAAAGAGGCCGGGCCGCCCCCTCCCGCCACCACCAACCCGGCGGAATGGGCGGGGCTCTGCCGGGAATTGGAACACCTGCTGGAAGAGCATGACACGGCGGCCCTCGAAACCGTGGCCGCGCTCGAACAAGCCATGCGCGGCAGCGGCTTCCAAACCGAGATCGCCGCCATCGCCCACTTGATCGCACGCTATGCTTTCATGGAGGCACGGGAACGGCTGACGCGCCTCATCCCCCTCCTCCCCGGTCCTGGAAACATCCTATGAACAAGCCCTCCCTGGAAACCTTGCTCTTGGTGGACGATTCCCCGCAAATCATCGATGTGCTGGGAGAAATCCTGCGCCCCCGCTACCGGGTCAAATTCGCCACCAACGGGCCCGACGCCCTCGCCCTGGCCCGGAAAGCCCCGCCCAGCCTGATCCTCCTCGACGTGATGATGCAAGGCATCGGCGGCCACGAAGTCTGCCGCCGCCTCAAGGCCGACCCGCGCACCCGCGACGTGCCGGTGATCTTCATCACCGCCAGCGACGCCGCCGCCGACGAACAACTGGGCCTGGAGCTGGGCGCGGTGGACTACCTGCACAAGCCGCTCAATCCGCCCTTGGTGCTACAGCGGGTCCGCATCCACCTGGACCTACACAACCAAAACCTGGCGCTGGAAGCCAAGGTGCGCGAGCGGACCCGGCAGCTAGAGGAAACCCGCATCGAGATCGTGCGCCGCCTGAGCATGGCCGGCGAATACCGCGACAACGAAACCGGGATGCACATCGTCCGTATGAGCCATACCGCGCGGCTGTTGGCCCTGGCGGCGGGCGTGCCGGAACGGCAGGCCGAGGTGCTATACCAAGCCGCGCCGATGCACGATATCGGCAAGATCGGCATTCCCGACCGCATCCTGCTCAAGCCGGGCAAGCTCGACCCGGACGAATGGGAAATCATGAAACGCCACACCCTGATCGGGGCCGAGATCATCGGCCAGCACGATTCGCCGCTGCTGCGCACCGCCCGGCTGGTGGCCCTCACCCACCACGAGAAATGGGATGGCTCGGGCTATCCGCACGGGCTGGCCGGGGAAGATATCCCGCTGGAAGGCCGCATCGTGGCCCTGGCCGATGTCTACGACGCCCTGACCAGCCAACGTCCCTACAAGCAGGCCTGGCCGACCGCCGAGGCGTTCGCCTTCCTCCAAGAGCAGGCGGGGCGGCATTTCGATCCCAAGCTGACCGGCTTGTTCCTGGGGCTGGAAGCGGACATCATGCGCATCAGCGCCACCTACCAAGAAACCTCCGGCCCGTAGCACCGGACCCTGGCGCCCCCCTCCCAACAGCGCCCCAAGGATTCCCGCCCGATGTCAGCCTCCTCCTTCCCGCTCGTACTGCCCAAGGTCCAAGACACGGCGCTGGAAACCACCAAATACCAAAACCTGCTCCGCGCCCTCCGCAACCGGCGGTTGAACGCGGCCCGGCTCGACCATACACCGCTGGATATCACGGTCGATATGTGTACCGCCTGCCATTTGCGCTGTCCTTATTGCGCGACCGGCAGCGGGGTCCTGGACCGCAGGGCGCAGGTCTTGGACCTCGAAGAACACCGCCGCATCCTGGATTTCTGCGGCGAACAGCTTTTCACCATCTGGTATTTCAGCAATGGCGAACCCTTGCTGAACAAACGCCTGCACCGAATCGTGGCCGACGCCAAGCGCTACGGTATCTTCACGGTGATTTCCACCTCGCTGAGCGTGCCCCTATCCGATACCCGGATCGACGAAATCCTCTATTCCGGGCTGGATTTGATTTCCTGTTCCATCGACGGACCCGATGCCGCGACCTATAACCGCTACCGCATCGGCGGCGATTTCAATCTAGTGCAGCGCAACCTGGAACGGCTTATCGCCCGCAAGCGCGAACTGGGTTTGCAATACCCCTTGATCGAATGGCGCTATCTGGTATTCCGGCACAACCAAGACCTGCAAGCGGAAACCCGGCGCATGGCCCATAGCAAGGGCGTCGATATCCTGGAATTATTCCAAGGCTCCGCCCCCGCCCAAGCTCCCGAGGGCGCGGTCGCGGCCATGACCGGCGCGCTGCTCAGTCCGGCCATTTCCGGCCCGGCGGTCGAGGCGGGATTGCGGCGGCGCGATACCCTATTACGGCGGCATCTCCCGGAGTTATCGATCAATCCGGGCGAGCCGGGACCGGGCTTATTGGGCCGGAAATGCGATTGGCTGTATTTCGGCTCGATGTTCTATCCCGACGGCAGCGTCGGGCCGTGTTGCGTCTTGGGGAATTCCGACACCGATTTTGGCCAGCGCGGCCCCGGCCTGGATTATCGGGCGCTCTGGAACAACCCCAAATACCTGGACGCCCGCGCCAGTTTCCCCACGCCGCCCAAACCCTCCCACTCGATCTGCGCCCATTGCCCCGCCCCGCAGGTACAGGATTGGTTTTTCCGGCAATCGCTGCGGGCTTATCTCCTCAACGCGCCGGAATGGTTCATCCAAGCCGTGCTGGCCGAGCCCGAACAATTATTCTATCCGGTGGATTTATATATGATGCCGGATGAATTCATGGCCTTGAAACGCTATCAGCAAGCCAAGCCATCGGTTCGACAAGCGGGTGAGCCGGGCCTAGATTGCCCGCTCTCTGAAAGAGATTCCCAGCCACAACCCAGCGAGGGAGAATAATGCAATTGGTATTAGAACGCCGGGCGGAAATCGCATTGCGGTCATTAAGCCCCACCGAGCAGAAGCAGCTTTCCCGTGCCATGGATGAAATCAGGGCGACCGATCCACAGGAGTTTTATAGAAGCCCTAAAGTGCATAGATTTATCGCGGCTTCCGGCGATGCGCTTTATTCATACAAAGGCAATCGCGGCCTAAGGCTGATACTCAGTGTAAATGCCGATACCTGCACAGTCGAGGAAGTGGCGCACCATGATCGAATCATGCCGCTTTTGAAGCAGCCCAGGCCACAATGAAAAATTTGGTGAAACATCGCTTCGACGCCGCGAAATGCAGAACCGAATGGCAGGATTTCATCCAACTCCTCGCCTCGAAACCCAAGCTCTCCGAAACAGGAGATATCCTGCCATTTTTCAAACAGTGCCCGGACCTATCCTTGCTGATCTGCAAATATTTCCCCAAAGCCAAAAATCCCGATGTTCTTGCCCATGAATATGAAATCTATGGAGATTTCGTCGCCGACCTAGTGGTCGGCGATTCGGCAGCCCATCAGTATCTCCTGGTGGAATTCGAGGACGCGACACCGGACAGCATTTTCAAATACAAAGGCAAGAAATCCACCCCGGATTGGTCGCCCAGGATCGAGTGCGCTTATTCGCAGCTGGTAGATTGGCTATGG
Source organism: Methylomagnum ishizawai (assembly GCF_019670005.1). Classification (NCBI taxonomy): domain Bacteria; kingdom Pseudomonadati; phylum Pseudomonadota; class Gammaproteobacteria; order Methylococcales; family Methylococcaceae; genus Methylomagnum; species Methylomagnum ishizawai. Next base: position 633,632 of record NZ_AP019783.1, read on the forward strand.
AAGCTGGAAGATATGAGGAGCACCAACGATTTCTTTTGTGAATTCGGTAGCCACCGCGCCAGATTCCAGGGGTTGATTGTCATCGGCAAAGATATGAAGCTCGCTCAGCGCGAAATAGACCGGCTCCGCTGGCGGATGGACCGCACCTTGATCGACTCGAACGCCATCTCGGTGGTTTCCTTCGACGAGTTGGCCGAAGAGTTCGATTATTGGCTTAAAACCCATCACGGGGTTTAGCATAACCCCTTCCTAACTCCGAGCATACTCCTCCGGCACCTCGATATCCCCCAAAGGTCCGGGCATCTTCCCCCCATGGTGCCGGGCATCGCGTAATTGGTAGACATAGGCCAAGACCTGCGCCACGGCGAGATAAAGCGCCTGCGGAATCTCCTGGTCCAGTTCGGTGCTGGCGTGGAGGGCGCGGGCCAGTGGCGGCGCGGCCACCAAGGGTACTTCCGCGCCCAGGGCCAGGTTGCGGATTTGCGCCGCGATCAAATCCACGCCCTTGGCGACCACCTTGGGCGCGCCCATGCCCGCCGCGTCGTACTTGAGGGCCACGGCGTAATGGCTCGGGTTGGTGATGACCACATCGGCCTTGGGCACCTCCTCCATCATGCGCCGCCGCGCCATCTCCATCTGCAAGCCACGGATGCGGCTCTTGACCTCGGGCTTGCCCTCGGCGTCGCGCATCTCGTCCTTGATCTCTTGCAGGGTCATCCGCAGCTTGCGCTTCCACGACCACAGTTGGAACGGCACATCCACCGCCGCGATCAACACCAGCGAGGCGCACAGCCACAACAGGCAAGTCAAGACCAAATCCATGGCCCGGCTGGCGGCGGGCAGGAAATCCAGCCGCCCCAGCCCGACGAAATCGTCCAGGTGGTGCATGAACAAACCGGCGGTCACAAACCCCACCAGTAGGAATTTAATGACCGCCTTGATCGCCTCCACCGCCGCCTGCGCCGAGAACATGCGGGCGATGCCGGGCAGCGGATTGAGCTTGTCCAGCTTCACCCCCAGGTTTTCGGAGGTGAAGTTCCAGCCGCCCAGGGCCAGGGGACCGAGCAAGGCCGCCAACACCGCCAGCGCCAGCAAGGGCCACAGCATCTCCAGCATCAGCCCCAGGTCGTAGGCCAAATGGGCCAAAGGCGCTTCCGGGTCGAAGGCGTCGCGCTGGGTCAGGCGGATATCGTGCAGCATCACCTCGCGCAGATCGTGCAATAGCCCGGACCCGAACATCAGCATCCCCGCCGCCCCGGCCATCAGCACGGCGAGGGTGTTGAGTTCGCGGGAACGGGGAATCTGGCCTTGCTTGCGCGAATCTTCCAGCCGTTTGGCGGTGGGTTCCTCGGTGCGTTCCTGGTCGTTGTCTTCGGCCATGGCTCAGCCCAGGAGATGGTCGATCAAACGGTAGCCCTCGTCGAGGAAACCGGCGAACAAGGCCAACACATCGGGCAGGGTTAGCCGCATCAGTATCAAACCCAACAGCAGGCTGATCGGGAAGCCCACCGAGAAGATATTGAGCTGCGGCGCGGCCCGGCTCGCCACGCCGAACCCCAGGTTGATGAGCAGCAACGCCGCCACCATGGGCAGGGAAAACAGCAAACCCGCCGCCATCAGCTTGCCGGTCCAGCGCGACAGTTCCCACAGGGCGTTGCGGCCGAGCCCCTCGAAACCCACCGGCACCTCCTGGAAGCTGTCCGCCAGCAGCCTAATCATCACCAAATGCCCATCCATCGACAGGAACAACAGGGTCGCCAGCAGTTGGTAGACCTGGGCGATGGCGGGCACCTGCACCCCGGTCAGGGGATCGACCAGGGAGGCGAAGCCCAGCCCCATGCTATAGGCCACGCTCTGCCCGCCGAACACGATGGCGGCGAACACCATATGCAGCACGAAACCCATGGCCGCGCCGATCAGGCATTGCTGGACGGAAACGAAGAGGCCGGGCAGGCTGAACAGCTCGACCTCGGGCATGGGCGGCAGGTTGGGCAGGACGGCGAAGGCCACGCCCGTGGCGAGCATGACCCGCACCGGCATGGGCACGGTATGGCCGATGAACAGCGGCATGGACACGAACATCGCCGCCGAGCGCAGCAAGACCCAGGCGAATCCGGCGATGGAAGCCAGGATTTGGGCTTCGTCGAAGCGCATGGATTAGCCGATGAGGTGGGGAATGGCGCGGATGAGGCCGCGGGTATAGTCGATCAGCAATTGCAGCATCCACGTCCCGGCGAACATGAGGATGAGGGCCATGACGATGAGCTTGGGCACGAAGGAGAGGGTCATTTCGTTGATCTGGGTGGCGGCCTGGAACACCGCGATGACGAGGCCCACGGCCAGGGTGGCGATCAGCAGGGGAGCGCTGATTTCGACGGTGACGGTCATGGCTTGGCGGCCGAGTTCGGCGATCATGTCGGGGTTCATGGGGTGCCTCGTGGGGTGGGGCGGAGGGATTCGTAGAGTTTAGAAGCTGTTTGGCAAAAAGGACTTGTGTGGAGTCAAGCCCCCGTTGGTTTCCAGGGTTCCCCGACAGGACCGGGGGCGGCAAGTGCGTCCGCGCTTTTACCAAACAGCTTCTAAGCTGCGGCTTCCCTGGGGGTGGGCGGGAACAACAGGCGGAACACGGCCCCGGCATCGGGCGGCGATTCCACCAGGATATGCCCCCCCGCGTGGTGGACGATGCCCAGCACCACCGGCAGCCCCATCCCCGTGCCCTTGCCCAGGGGCTTGGTGGTGAAGAACGGCTCGAAGATGCGCGATAACACCTCGTCCGGAATCCCCGCGCCGCTGTCGGCCACGCTCAGTTCCACGAAGCCGCCCCGCACCCGCCGGTGGCAGGCGGCGCAACCGGCGTCCACCCAGGCCCGCCGCAGGACGATATCGATCCGCCCGGCCTTCCCGATGGCATCGCGGGCGTTGAGCGCCAAGTTGGTCAGCACCTGATGGAAATCCACCGGCTCGATCAGGATATCCGGTACCGTCGGGTCCAGGTCGGCATGGACCTCGACCCCTGGCGGCATGACCGATTCCAACATCCCGATCACCTCGGCCACCAAGGGTCCGGGCGCGAGCGGCGGCAAGGCCCGCGCCTCGCCATCGCGGGAATACGCCAGCATCTTGGCGACGAGGTCGCGGGCGCGTTCGCCGGCGGTCTTGATCTGCCGCAGGTAGTCGGCCAGCTTGCCGTGGGGATCGGGGACGTGGCGGTCCAGCGCCAGCCCGGTATAGCCCAGGATGCTGGCGAGGATGTTGTTGAAATCGTGGGCGATGCCGCCGGTGAGCCGGCCAATGGCCTCCATATGCTGGGCCTGCTGCAACTGGCGCTGCAAGCTTTCCCGCTCGGCCTCGGCCTCCTTGCGCCGGGTGATATCCTGGACGGTGCCGACCATGCGTAGGGGCCGCCCTTCCGGGTCGCGGCCGATCTGGGCGCGTTTGGACAGCCAAACCACCCGGCCATCGGGGCGGATGGCGCGGAACTCCACCGCATAGCCGTCGATGCCGGCCAAGGCCCGCTCGACCGCCCGCCACACCGCCCCGGCATCGTCCGGGTGCAACAGGCGGCCGAAGGCGGCGGCCGTCCCGTCGAATTCGGGGTATCCATAAATCCGGAAGCACTCCGGCGACCAGTACACGGCGTCGGTCAACACGTCCCAGGACCACACCCCCATTTCCGCCGCCTCCAGGGCCAGGGTGAGCCGCTCCTGGCTTTCGCGCAACTCGGCCTCGGCCTGTTTGAGCCCGGTGATATCCCGCCCCACGCATTGCACCCCCAACAACCCCCCCTCCGCGTCGAACAAGCCCCGGTTGATGAACTGCATCCAATGGATCCGCCCCGCGCCCGAATAGACCCGGTTTTCGAGGGACACCACCGGCTGGGCGGTCGAAAGGGTGGCCAGTTTGGCCTCGATCAGCGGCACATCCTCCGCCACCGCCCTGGGATGCCATTTGTGGCCGACCAATTCGCCATAGGATTTGCCGAAGAAGCGGCAATAGACCTCGTTGACGAAGGTCAGCGTGCCATCGGGGGTGAAGCGGGCGATGACCTCGGTCTGGTCCTCGACCACCGCCCGGTAGCGTTCCTCGCTCTGGCTCAGGGCTTCCGCCACCCGCCCACGTTCGGCCAATTCCCGTTCCAGCCGCCGCGCCTGCCGCAGGCTCAGGGCCAAGGCCCGCCGCTCCGCCATCCGCAAGTGCGCGATGGCCCGGCTCAACGCGCCCCCCATGACCAGGAGCATCAGGATGCGCGGCCCTTCGTAGGCGTCGAGGATTGCGGGAAACCGGCCCGGTGGGTGGAAGAACAGCCAATGCGCCAGGACGCTCAGCAAGGTGGCGAACAGGCCGACACGGAATCCGCCTTGCCAGGCGGCGAACATCACTCCGAGCAGGAAGGGGCTGACCGGCGGGATATCGCCGAAAAAAGGCTCGACCAGGCCCAGGACCGCCGCCAATCCCAGCGTCACCCAGGCCGCCTGGATATAACGGCGCGCCCGCCAACGCCAGAGCGTCCCCTTCTGCTTCAAACCACCCACCCCGGCGGGACGCGCCCCGGACTAGCCGGACACCGCCGGGAGTCCCAACGCGGACAGCAATTCGGCGGTGTCCACGGGTTTGCGCAGGCAATGCACCGCGCCCTCGTCCAAGCTGCGGCGGAAGTTTTCCGGGGTGGGATAGCCGGTGATGGCGACCACCCGGATCGCGGCGGTGGCCGGGTCTTGCTTGATCTGGCGGCAGACCTTGAAGCCATCGAGGTCGGGCATCATCAAATCCAACAGGATCACGTCCGGCCTGAAGGTGTGGACCTTGCAGCCGGCCTCGAAGCCATCGTTCGCCACCGCCACCGCCACCGGCTCCGGCAAACCCTCCAGGAATTCGTTGAGATAGCCCGCGAACTGGCGGTCGTCGTCCACCACCAGCACACGCAAGCCGCGGACCTGCCGGGACTCCAGGTTCACGCCGTTCTCGCGGGCGAAGCGTTCCACTTCCTCGCGGAGGAAGCGTCGGTGCCCGCCGGGCGTGGTCATGGAATGCAACAACCCTTTTTGCGCCCAGGCCCGCACCGTCACCGGAGCAACCATCAACAACTCGGCCACTTCGTAGGGCGTCAAATAATTTCTTTCGTTATCAGCGCTCATTTGCCCCTTCTTTATTAAACCTTTTAAGCTGCCTCCCAGGCCATACGCAAACATCGGGACCCCCCGGAAATCCGGGACATGTTTCACTCCAGATGCGCCCGACGCCGCGGCGGTCAGTCATGGATGGGTTTTCGTCCTATCCTCCGACCGCATCGGTACCCACCCCACCGCGGTGGAAATATCCAAAGTAACCATAGCGCTATAAGCGTTCCATAGGTGCAGTCTACACCTCTATCGCATCCATACAAACGGGGCCTTTTATCTTGGTGTGCCGTTCAAGATAGGTTCATATTTTTCTTAATTTTATTCAAAACGGCCCGCAACCTTCCCTCCGTCTGCCCAGCACCACCGCCCGGAGAGGGTCGGCCAAGTCCACGGATGCCGGAACCCGGTCCCTCCCATTCCCCTCCAAGTTATCGAGCCCGGTCTTCCCTGGCGGGTGGATGTTGCAAAATGGTCTCACCGTCGTGTCAGCCCCATGATTTTCACCCTGGGATACCCGGAATTTAGAGCCGACATAATGGACACCGCAAACCCTGGGCGGGATTCACCGGCGGACGGTCAAGTAAAAGGAGTTAGTCATGTATCAGTGTTATCTTCGCGAATCCGGCCATTTCGCCACGCTGATGGCCGGTATGTTATGGGTTTTTTCCGGCGCGGCGGTGGGCGGGGAATGTTGGCTGGATATCTACGACCAGGGCGATTACCAGGGGGCGCACCGGCGCATCGAGGGGCCGGTGGAACTGCCCAGCCTCAAGGACTTGGGCGGGGAGGATTGGGGCCACCGGATCGAGAGCCTGAAGGTGGGCAAGGCCGCCGAAGTCACCGCGTTCCGCCAGGAAAACTTCCGCGAGGAGCCGAAAGGGCCGGTCAACCATCCCGAAGCCTTCGCCCGCTGGGGCAAGCAGGAAATCCCGGCCTACCAGGAATTGGAAATCTCGTTCGGTCCGGGCAAGCAGGCGCATCATCTCGGCGAACTGGATTTCCACCGCAACATCAATTCGCTGAAAATCCGCTGTAAATGAGGGCGGCGTTGCCCCGGCCGCGGGCCGGGGCAGCCTCTCAAGCGCCCGCGTGGCAACGGGCCATGAAACCGTCCAGCGCGGTGGCCTGGAACGCCTCCATATCCCAAGCTGCGGGCAGCAGCAAGCCATAATGCTCGGGTGGCACCACGTAAACTTCGGCGCGGGTCCAAGCCCCGGAGGCCAGCCGGACCCGCAAATTTTCGCGCCGGTAGAACCCGTCCTCGAAATCATCCAGACGCCGGAGCGCCGCGGCGTCGATACCGCCATAGAGGATGCCGTCGGTGGCGGTCCCGGCCTGGGCGCGCAGGCCGGGATAGGCCAGCCCGCGCAGGGCGTAGCGGGCGTAACCCGGCAGGGTGGCGGGCTGGGCCGGGAATACGGCGCGGGTCACGGCTTGCATGACTTCGGGGAGTTGCAGGGTGCCGTAGGCGAAGACGTTGCCAATACCGCCCATGATTACCGCCCAAACCCACAGGTCATCGGATAGCGCCGGTCCCGCCCGAACGCCCGCTTGCTGATCTTGACGCCGGGCGGGGCTTGGCGGCGCTTGTATTCGTTGCGGTCCACCATACCCGCCACCCGGAGCACGATGGGTTCCGGGAAACCCAGGGCGACGATCTCGGCCACCGATTTATCCTGCTCCACATAAAGCTCCAGGATGGCATCCAGCACCGGATAGGGCGGCAGGGAATCCTCGTCCTTCTGGTCGGGCCGGAGTTCCGCCGAGGGCGGCCGGTCGATCACCCGTTGCGGAATCACCGGCGACAGGGTGTTGCGGTATTCGCACAGGCGGTAGACCAGCATCTTGGGCACATCCTTCAAGGGCGCGAAGCCCCCGGCCATATCGCCGTACAAGGTGGCATAGCCCACGCTCATTTCGCTCTTGTTGCCGGTGGTCAGGAGGATTTTGCCGGTCTTGTTGGAGAAGGCCATCAGCAGGATGCCGCGGCAACGGGCCTGGATATTTTCCTCGGTGGTGTCGGGCGGCAACCCGGCGAAGCTCGGGGCCAGCATCTCCAGGAAGGTGTTGAAAGCCGGTTCGATGGGGATGGTGTGGAAGCGGCAGCCCAGCGCCTCGGCTTCCAAGCGGGCGTCCTCGTTGCTCATGTCGGCGGTGTAGCGCGAGGGCATGGCGACCGCTTCCACCCGTTCCGCGCCCAGGGCATCGGCGGCCAGGGCCAGGGTCAGCGCCGAGTCGATCCCGCCCGACAAACCCAGCACCGCGCCCTTGAAGCGGTTTTTGTCCACATAGTCGCGGATGCCCAGCACCAGGGCTTGGTAAACGCTGGCCTCCTCCGACAAAGGCTCGGCGATGGCGGCGGGCAAGGGTTCCACCGTGTCGCGGCAGACGAAATCCACCGCCGCCAACGCCTCCGCGAATTCCGGTGCCCGGTAGGTCACGTTCCCCGCCGCGTCCATCACGAAGGAAGCCCCATCGAACACCAGTTCGTCCTGCCCGCCCACCAGGTTGGCGTAGACCAGCGGCACCTGGGCCACGGCCAAACGCTCCCGCACCACGGCCTCGCGCTGATGGGTCTTGCCGGCCTGATAGGGCGAGGCGTTGATGTTCAACACCAGCTTGGCCCCCGCCGCCGCCGCGCGCTCCACCGCGCCGGGTACCCACACGTCCTCGCAGATGGTGACGCCGACCGGCACGCCTTCCAGGTCGAATACACAAGGCTCGTGCCCGGCCAGGAAATAGCGCTTCTCGTCGAACACCCCGTAATTGGGCAAGGCCTGCTTGCGGTAGACGGCGTGGACCGCGCCATCGCGCAGCACGGCGGCGCTGTTGTAGGGCATCCCGATCCTTTGTTCGGGAAAGCCGACGAGGGCGGTGATACCGTGGATTTGCCCGGCCAGGGCTTGCAACTCGCGCCCGGCGGCGGCGAGGAAATCGGGCCTCAAGATCAAATCCTCGGGCGGATAGCCGGACAGGGTGAGTTCGGGGAACACGACGGCGTGGGCCTTGAGGCGGTCGCGGGCGTCGAGCGCGGTGGCGAGGACGCGGCGGGCGTTGCCCTGCACGTCGCCGACCAGGAAGTCGAGTTGGGCGATGGCGATACGGAGTTTCACGGCTAGGCACCTGTGGGGCTGGGGGAGACGCCGGGCTATTTTCCCCGGATCGGCCCAGCGGGGATAGGGCCGGATATTCGCCCCGTCCGCCATCGGCTAGACTGGCGGCCCCACCCCGGACGCCCATGATCCGCGCCATCCAGCGGATCGGGTGGCCCGGTCCCATCCAGCTTCAACGGGAGGAACACGCGATGTCGCGCAAAACGGTTTTGAACAGCCTGCATCTCGAATATGGCGGACGCATGGTGGACTTCGCGGGCTGGGCACTGCCCCTGCATTTCGGCTCGCAGGTCGAGGAGCATCACCGGGTGCGCCGGGAGGCCGGGATGTTCGATGTGTCGCATATGGGCTTGTTCGACCTCGACGGCGCGGAAGCCCCGGCCTTCCTGCGGCGGCTGTGCGCCAACGACACCGGACGGCTGGCCCGGCCCGGACTGGGGCTTTATACCTGTTTGTTGAACGAGGCGGGCGGCATCCTCGACGACGCCATTGTCTACCGCACCGGGAACACGCGGTTCCGTCTGGTCGCCAATGCCGCCACGCGGGACAAGATCGCGGCTTGGCTGGAACGGCAAGCCACGGCCCATCCGGCGCTGCGCATCGCGGCCCGGCCCGACCTCGCCATGATCGCCGCGCAAGGGCCGGAAGCCCGCGCGCGGGTCGAGGCTTGCCTGCCAGGACCGCTACGGACCGCCGCCGCCGCGCTCCCGTCTTTCGGCTGCGCCGAAGCCGGGGATTGGTTGGTGTCCCGCACCGGCTATACCGGCGAGGACGGCTATGAAATCCAGTTGCCGCTGGAGGCCGCGCCCGATCTGTGGCGGGCGTTGGCGGCGGCTGGCGTCGCGCCTTGCGGCCTGGGTGCCCGCGACACCTTGCGGCTGGAAGCGGGCCTCCGGCTCTACGGCGCGGATATGGATGAAACCGTGACGCCCTTGGAAAGCGGTTTGGCCTGGACCGTGGCATTCATGCCGGAAGACCGGGATTTCATCGGACGGGCCGCGCTGGAAGACCAGCGTCGGCGGGGGGGATTGCGGCGCTTCGTGGGCTTGGTGTTGGAAGAACCGGGGGTGATGCGCGGCGGACAGCGGGTAGTCGTGCCGGAGTTTGGCGAAGGCGTGGTGACCAGCGGCATTTATGCGCCGACGCTGGGGCGGTCGGTGGCTTTCGCCCGCTTGCCGCCGGGCGGATACGAACGGGCCTGGGTGGAGATACGCGGCCAGCGCAAGGCGGCGCGGGTCGGGCCGGGCCGGTTCCTGCCCCCGAAATAGCCTGGACGAGGCCAAGAAGCTGTCTGGCAAAAAGGAATTCATGTAGAGTCAAGCCCCCCATTGACTTCCAGGATTCCCGGAATGAGCTATCCAAGCGATCTCAGCGACACCGAATGGGCGTTGATCGAACACCACTTCCGCTAGGACCGGGCGGGGCAACGCCAGCGGACATCCGCGCAAGCGGGTGGTGGGCGCCATCCTGTACGTGGTGGAGGGCGGCATCAAATGGCACCGCCGAGAACATCGTCCGCATCGCCATGCCAAGGACCACCCTTGCAAAATGCGTCTGAATCCTTGCCAGACAGCTCCTAAATCCCATCCCTAGCGCCAGCGTGATCCCCCCGCCCTTTGCGGGTATGATGCAGCCTGTTTCCAGCCCCAGGAGGCGCTGCGAGTCGCCAGATGAGCCTATTTTCCTATCTTTTACTCCTGTTTTTCCCGTTCCTGGTCGCCGCCTTCGCGACTTGCGCCGTGCGGGGCTATGCCCTGAAACGGTTGCTGGACCTGCCCAACGCCCGCAGTTCCCATAGCGTCCCGACTCCGCGCGGCGGTGGCTTGGGGATCGTCGCCGCCCTGGTCCTCGCCACGCTCCAACTCCATGGCCTGGGGCTGGTGTCCTCCGATTGGCTGCTGGCCCTCGCGGGGGCGGTGCCGGTGGCCGCGTTCGGGTTCTGGGACGACCACGGCCATGTGCCCGCCCGCTGGCGCTTGCTGGCCCAGGTCGCCGCCGCGGGCTGGGCCTTGTACTGGCTGGGCGGCTGCGGGACGCTGCGCCTGGCCGGGGAAGCCTACGCCCTGGGCGGCTGGGGACTGCCTTTGGGTTTGTTGTTCATCGTCTGGGTGTTGAACCTATTCAATTTCATGGATGGCATCGACGGCATCGCGGGCGTCGAGACCATCACCGTGGGCCTCACCGTGGCGGCGCTGATCGGGCTGGACCCGGCCCCGGTGTTGCCGGGCAGCGCCGAGGTGGCGGCGGCCTTGGCGGCGGCGGCGGGCGGGTTCTTGCTGTGGAATTGGCCCCCCGCCAAAATCTTCATGGGCGATGTGGGCAGCGGCTTCGTCGGCTTCCTGCTGGGCGTGCTGGCGCTGCGGACGGCGGCGACCGGCGGGCCTAGCCTCGCGGTCTGGTTGATCGCGCTGGGCGTGTTCTTCGTCGATGCCAGCTTCACCCTGCTGCGGCGGATGGCGGACGGGCAGCGCTGGTACGAGGCCCATCGCAGCCACGCCTATCAACACGCGGCGCAACGCTACGGCCATCGGCCCGTGACCCTGGCGGTACTCGCCATCAATTTGTTTTGGCTGGGACCGCTGGCCTGGGCGGCGGCGCGGTGGCCCGCCCTGGAATGGGCGTGGCTGGGCGTGGCCTATGCGCCCTTGTTGGCCCTGGCGCTCCGGTTCGGGGCTGGCTTATCGCACGGGACGAGGTGAAGATGGTTTCCAAGCTGCGCTCGCGCACGGTGATTTTCCTGCATGATCTGGTCATGGTGGCCTTGGCTTGGCTGGGCGCTTATTGGCTGCGCTTCAACCTGTCGCTGCCGCCCAAGTACGAGGTCCATTCCGCCCTGGTTTGCCTGCCCTGGGTCATGGCGGTCCAGGCCGTGGTGTTCTGGCGCGTGGGGCTGTACCGGGGCATTTGGCGGTTCGCCTCCATTCCCGATTTGGTCCGCATCGTCCAGGCGTCGGGGGTGGGCATCGTGGCGGCGGCGCTGACGCTGTTCGTGGTCAACCGCTTGGATGGCGTGCCGCGCACGGCGATTCCGCTCTACGCGCTGTTGTTGCCCGTGTTGCTGTCCGCGCCCCGGCTGCTCTACCGGATTTGGAAGGACCGCCGCGCCGTGCTGTCGGTGGGCAAGCGGGCCTTGATCGTCGGCGCGGGCAAGGCGGGCGAAATGCTGGTGCGCGACCTCTTGCGTACCCATTATGCCCAGTTCGTGCCGGTGGCCTTCGTCGACGACGATCCGGGCAAGCGCGGCAGCGAAATCCAGGGCGTCCGGGTCAAGGGCGGCTGCGAACGCATTCCCAACCTGGTGGACAAGCTCGGCATCGACGCCGTCCTGCTGGCCGTGCCCTCGGCCTCGGACAAGGAGATGCGCCGCATCGTCGAAATCTGCGAGGGCGCGGGCGTGCCCTTCCTGACCCTGCCCTCGGTGCAGGACATGCTGGCCGGGCAGGCGGGGGCGTTGCGGGAGGTGTCCATCGAGGATTTGCTGGGCCGCGCCCCGATCCGGCTCGACCGCAAGGCCGTCCGCAGCCATCTGGCCGGGAAGCGGGTGTTGGTGACGGGCGGCGGCGGTTCCATCGGCTCGGAACTATGCAAACAGATCGCCCGCTTCGAGGTGGCCGAATTGGTGGTGTTCGAGCGCTGCGAGTACAACCTCTACAAGATCGAACAGGATTTGCTGAAGGTTTTCCCCGGGCTGAATTTCGTCGCCTTGTTGGGCGATGTCACCGATCTGTCCTCGGTGGAATGGGCCATCGCCCGCTACCGGCCCCAGGTGATTTTCCACGCGGCGGCCTACAAGCATGTGCCCTTGTTGCAGCATCAGGCGCGGCAGGCGGTCAGGAACAACGTGGTCGGCACCCGCATCGTGGCCGAGGCCGCGATGGCGGCGGGGGTCGGGGAATTCGTGCTGATTTCCACCGACAAGGCCGTGCGCCCCACCAACATCATGGGCGCGACCAAGCGGGCGGCGGAAATGCTGGTGCAAAGCCTGAACGGCGTGACCGAAACCCGCTTCATCACCGTGCGCTTCGGCAATGTGCTGGATTCGGCGGGCAGCGTGGTGCCCTTGTTCCGCGAGCAGATTAAAACCGGCGGCCCCGTCACCGTCACCCATCCCGAGGTGACCCGTTATTTCATGACCATCCCCGAGGCTTGCCAGCTCATCATGCAGGCGGCGGCGGTGGGGCAGGGCGGCGAGGTGTTCGTGCTGGACATGGGCGAGCCGATCAAGATCAGCTATCTGGCCGAGCAGATGATCCAGCTCAGCGGGAAGCGTCCGGGACAGGATATCCGCATCGAATACATCGGCCTGCGCCCCGGCGAAAAAGTGACCGAGGAACTCTTCCTCGACCACGAGCGGCCCACGCCCACCGGGCATACCAAGCTCTTGCTGGCCCGCCCCATGGTGTTGGACCACCGGGTGATCCGCAAAAGCGTGAGCGAACTGGCCGAGTCCTGCCGCGTGTTCGACGAGGACGCCATCGTTAGGAAGCTCAAAGCCCTGGTGCCCGAGTACCACCAAACCCACGCCCAGGAAGATGGCGCGGCGGCGTCCACGGGGGGAAACGATCTGGCCGTGCGAAGAAAGCTTGTCTTATGAACGGGATGCCGCTAAAATCCGCCTCTTTTCGTGCAACGCCATAGTTTGGAGCGCGCAGCAATGAAGACCTTTAGCGCAAAACCAGCCGAAGTCAAACGCGACTGGTACGTCATCGACGCCGAAGGAAAGACGCTCGGACGCCTTTCCACCGAAATCGCGCGTCGTCTGCGCGGTAAACACAAAGCCGAATACACGCCCCACGTGGACACGGGCGATTACATCATCGTAATCAACGCCGAAAAGGTCCATGTCACGGGCACCAAGGAACTGAACAAGGTTTACTACAAGCACACCGGTTACATCGGCAATATGAAATCGGTGACCCTCGGCAAGCTGCGCCAGACGCACCCCGAGCGCATCATCGAAACCGCCGTTCAGGGGATGCTCCCCAAGAATCCGCTGGGCCGGGCCATGTACCGCAAGCTCAAGATTTACAAGGGTTCCACCCACAATCATCAGGCCCAGCAGCCGAAAGTGCTGGACATCTAAAAACGAGTCGAGCTAGCCATGGCACAATCGCAGTATTACGGAACGGGTCGCCGCAAGAGCGCGGTGGCGCGTGTTTACACCAAGACCGGCACCGGACGCATCGTCATCAACAACAAGCAGTTGGACGAATACTTCGGCAGGAAGACCGACCAGATGGTGGTTCGCCAACCGCTGGAACTGGTATCCTTGACCGAAAAACTCGATGTGATCGTGACCGTCGCGGGCGGCGGTCCCACCGGACAAGCCGGTGCCATCCGCCATGGCTTGACCCGCGCCCTGATCGTTTACGATGAAAACCTGCGTTCCCCGCTGCGCAAAGCCGGCTACGTGACCCGCGACGCCCGTGAGGTCGAACGTAAGAAGGTCGGTCTGCACAAAGCGCGGCGCCGTCCGCAGTACTCCAAGCGTTAATCGCTGCCAAAGGTATATTGGGGGATCGTCTAGCGGCAGGACTACGGACTCTGACTCCGTCAACCTAGGTTCGAATCCTAGTCCCCCAGCCAATAAAAACAAAGCCTTACGGGAAACCGTAGGGCTTTTGTTTTTTCCGGTGTCAACCAAGTGTCAACGCGGCCAAAGGATTGAACTTGCGGGCTTGCTCCAAATAGTCGGGGGCAAGGTGGGCGTAGTGCATGTCACGGTGATCGAGTGATGCCCCAGGATGCGCTGTAGGGTCAGCAAGTCGCCGCCGACCAGAAAAACCCATAGCAGGGCTTGAAAGACCCAGGGGCGTAGCCCAAAACCACATGTTGTCGCTGAACTGACCCCTTGGTCCGGCGGCAAAGCCCCCACCGATCCTGCGATAATCCCCCGCTATCCGGCGAATCCGAACGCCCCGAACACCGATAGCATAAAAGCCAGGAATGCAACCCAAAACACCGCCAAAACCGCATCGGCGAGCCATCGCGTTGCCGGTCCTCGTCCTTGCCATCGCGGGCTGCTCGACCCCGGTCGGTGTGCGGCCGGTCGATATCCAGACCGCCTACGCCCTCCAGAACATCAGCGCCCTCTCGGCGGAACAAGCTTCGGAGCCTTCCAAGACCGTGCTGCGGCGCTTGGGGCTGCTGGACCGCTTCGAGGTCGAACCGGCCCGGGTGCTGGCCGAATTACACCGGGGGCTGAACCCGGTGGATGACGATGAGCGTTTGTTCGCGCTGGCGGAACTTGCGTTCCTCCATGCCGACCGGACGCGGGACCGCCGCTATTTTCTGGCTTCCGCCGTGTACGCCTGGGCCTTGCTGTTCCCGGACGGCGACCCGCCCCGGTTTTCCCCGTCCGACCCCCGCTACCGGTTGGCCTACGATCTTTATAACCAAGCCGTCGCCAAGGGCCTGGGCCAAGCGCGGGGCGGGGACCGGGAAGAAGTGATGCTGCGGCCCGGCCTGTATCCGCTACCGTTCGGCACGCTGCGGCTGGGCGCGGACCCCGCCGGGCCGGCCTGGGGCGGCTACCGGCTGGATCATTTCATGCCGACCACGACCCTGCGGGTGCGGGGCTTCCGCAACCGCTACAACCGCCACGGTATCGGCGCTCCCTTGACCGCCGCCATCGACACCCAGCGCTCGTTGGAAAAAACCGTCGGCGCGGAGCGGCTGGCATCCGGCACCCAAGTTCCGGTCACCGTCCTGTTGCGGTTGGACCAAGCCCGCGCCCATCTGGCCGATGGCCGTATCGAGGGGCGGATCGAAATCTACGCCGCCGACCAAGCCACCACGGTCGCTATCGCCGGACGCACCCTGCCGCTGGAATCCGACCCCACGGCGGCGCTGGCCTACCAACTCGAACACAGCCCCCTCTATGATCTGGAATTGACCGGCTTCCTGCGCGGCGGCCTGTTCAAGAGCTGGCTGCCGAAGGATCGCGCCCAGGACGGCTTGTTCACCCTGCATCCCTACAAGCCGGGCCGGATTCCGGTGGTGTTGGTGCATGGCACGGGGTCCAGCCCCGCCCGCTGGGCCGAGTTGGTCAACGAACTCGAAGGCGATCCCCAGATCCGCGAGCGTTTCCAAATCTGGGTGTTCTTCTACGACAGCGGCAATCCCATCGGCTTTTCGGCCTCGCGCCTGCGCTCGGCCTTGGCCGCCGCCGTCGGGGAATTCGACCCGGCGGGCCGGGACGCCGATCTGCGGCGGATGGTGGTGATCGGCCACAGCCAGGGCGGTTTGTTGACCAAGCTCACCGCCATCGACAGCGGCGACCGTTTCTGGCGGCGCATCAGCGACCAGCCTTTCGATGCCGTCCCGATGGACCCGGAAGCGCGGGCCATGCTCAAGGGCTATACCTTCTACACGCCCCTGCCGTTCGTGGCGCGGGTGGTGTTCGTCGCGACCCCGCATCATGGAGCCTTGCTGGCGGCGGGCCGGATCGGGGCCTTCGCCGCTGCTTTGGTGAGCCTGCCGGTGGATTTGTTCAGCCGCGCCGCCCAGGCCGTGGCCCTCAGCGGCGAGGAAAAGCTGATGAAGGCCATCCTCAGCCCGCCGACGGCGGTGGATAACATGAACCCCGACAATCCCGCCCTGCGTATCCTCCAGACGATCCCGGTCGATCCCAGGATCAAGGCCCATTCCATCATCGCGGTGCGGGGCGATGGTCCCGAAGCGGCGGGCGACGACGGCGTCGTGTCCTACCGCAGCGCCCATATCGACGAGGCGGTTTCGGAAAAGGTGGTGCGCTGGGACCATTCCTGCCAGGGCCAGCCCGAGGTGATCGAGGAAATCCGCCGCATCCTGTACCGGCACGCGGCGGAGTACGCTGGACAGCGGCCCTAGGCGCGGCACCGGACCCTGGAAATCCGGGCTGAGCCGCCGATATATCGATCAAGGGGCCGGGATCGCCGAATCCACAGGATTTGTCGGAAAAATTGACATTCCCCGTCACCCTGTCCGGTGCCATCCAGTCAAGCCTATGAAAAGCTTGGGATAATGCTTGCGGGCATAAACCGTGCTTGATTGGAGGCACACCCACCCTTCGGCCACACCCTAGGCAAGGAGACCAGCCATGTTAGCCATTATCGAAACCCTGATCCGGAAATTCCATGGGCGGATCCACGAGGCCGCAGGTTTTGTGATCGCGTATTTCGACGATCCCGCGCAAACCCAGGGTTGCGCCTTGGCCATCGCGAGCCAGACGCACCGCGAGGTGGAATGGTGCGGTTGCCAGCTCAGCGTCCTGCTTTACGGTCTGAGGGATTGAAATCCGGTAGCGGCTTGTCGCCGTGGCGCGGGAAGATCGTGGCCTATCCCGCCCGGACACGGGGCGTGGGCTTCCGGGACGGGCCAAGCCCGGCCAGGGCGCGGCGTTGTCCCCAGGTCCGGCGGGGGGCGGGCTAGGGTGACGGCGACCGTGTTCATCAGGAATATCCCGGCGGATACCGACCCCAAGCGGCTCGGGCGGTTCGTCGCGGACGGCCTCGATCCCCGGCCCGGTTTCCTACCCTGGCGGCGCAAGGGCGGTATCTTGGCGATCAAGATCATGGCCTTGCTGGACGTC
This sequence comes from Methylomagnum ishizawai, assembly GCF_019670005.1. Taxonomy (NCBI): domain Bacteria; kingdom Pseudomonadati; phylum Pseudomonadota; class Gammaproteobacteria; order Methylococcales; family Methylococcaceae; genus Methylomagnum; species Methylomagnum ishizawai. The sequence continues at coordinate 650,437 of NZ_AP019783.1, forward strand.
GAGACCCGGCTGGCCGAATATCACGGCCTGGTCGAGGTGGAATCCGAACTCGCCGCCGATTTGGTCGTCAAGCGCTTGAACCTCAGGGTGTTCGGCGGACGCCGGGTGGTGGTCCGGCGCTACCGGGAGCGTTCGCCCGCCAACGACCGGCGGCACGGCCAAAGCCAGGCAACCGCCCGCCTGTTCTATGACCGCCGCGCCGGGGATCGGCGCAGACGGTGTTTGGAATGGACCACGGTGGCGGCGACCGGCGCGGTGCCAAGCCCGGCCAAACCGGCCGATGCCGATATGGCTTTTACCAAGTTCAATCCACGTCCGGGGGGATAACGATGTCCAAGGCCTTGGAGCTATTCGCGGTGGCGGCCGGGGGCGGCGGGATCGCGCTGGCCTGTGTCGCCGGGGTGGGGCGCTTGCTGGGCGTCCGCCACCTGATGGGCTTGGAAAGCCTCACCTTGCTCGTCGCCGCCATCGCCCTGATGGCCGCCAGTTGCGTGGTGCAGTTGCACCTGCTGCGTACCCGCTGATCCCGTCCGGGCCGGTCTTCTTTCCGGTCCGCTCTTTCCCATCCTGTCCATCCCCCTCCCGGCGCGGGGCCGGTTTCCTGGCGCGCCTGGGGAGCTTGGCCGCACCTTGCCTCAAGGCCACACAGTCCATGTCGCAGGCTACCCCGTCCATCTGTTTTTTTCCCATCGAGTCCCCGGCTTTCTTGTAGACTTCCCAATACAAGCACGAAACACCTTATTCCTCTCCCTGCACGATAAAAAACGAGATGAAAAAACACACTTTATGAGGAGAACATATGCAACCACAACCGCATCCTGCCCAAGCAGCGGGTGCCGGGTCGCAGGGCTTTTTCCGGGAAGCCTTGGCCTGGGCCTTGGACCAGTACGTCACGGTGTTGGCCTTGCTCGCCATGACCGCCCTTGTGACCTACGCCATCTTGATCGCCGACCTGCGCAGCCAGGAAGGTAGCGCCGCCGCCCTCAACCTCGCCGGCCATCAACGCATGTTGATCGAGCGCGGCGTCTTGCTCGCGCTCAAGATGCAGCACGCCGAGACCCACGCCGAACGCCAGAAGATCCGCCAGCAAATGGTGGAAACCGTGACCTTGTTCGACAACATGCACAGCTATCTCCGCAACGGCGACCGCCTCATCCGCCAGGGTCCGCGCCTCTTGGCGGAGCCGGGCGAGTTGTCTCCGGAACTCAGGACCATCTATTTCGCCGATCCCATCAACCTCGACCAGCAGGTCCAGAGCTACATCTCCGCCGTCAAGAAGCTCCTGTCGCAGCCGGTGGATCAAATCGATCTCGACAACCCCGGCCTGCAATACCTCTTGTCCACCGCGCCGGAAAAGGCCGTGGAAGGCATCGACAAGGTGGTGGCGTTCTACCAGAAGGATTCCGACTTCCGCCTGCAAAACACCCAGAACCTCCAGGCCGTGTCGCTGGTGTTCTTCTTGGGCGCCATCGTGTTTTCCGGCACCTTCCTGTTGAATCCCTTGGTGAACCGGCTCAAGGACAGCATGGCCAGCCTCGCCGAGCAGCGCGACTTCAACGACAACATCATCAACACCGCCCAGGCGCTCATCATCGGTCTCGATCCCTTCGGCCGCATCAACCTGTTCAACCGCTACGCCCAGGAAATCTCGGGCTGGGCCGAGGACGAGGTGCGCGGGATCGATTTCTTCGACACCTTGTTCGCGCCCGAGCAGCAGGACACCATCCGGGCCTTGTTCCTGGAGGTCATGGAGGGCGGCCACGCCGGCGAGGGCGGCGCGGAAATCCCCCTGATGATCCGCACCCAGGAATTGGTGGACATCATCTGGCACGCCACCGTGGTGCGCGATCCCGCGACCAAGCTGCCGACGCTGTTCCTCATCACCGGCGACGACATCACCGAGCGCAAACGCGCCGAGGACCGCTTGCAGGCCACCCTGGTCGAACTCGAAGCCCTCAGTGGCCGCTTGCAGGAGGAAATCAACCTCGCCGCCACCTTGCAGCACTCGATCCTGCCCAGCCCGGACATCGTCCTCCCCGGCGTGCAGGGCAAGGCCACGCTGTTGACTTCGAGCGAGGTCGGCGGCGACTACTACGACTATTACAAGGTGGGTGGCTATTATTCGGTGCTGTTGATCGGCGACGTCAGCGGCCACGGCGTGGCGGCGGGCACCATGGTGTCGGCGGCCAAGGCCGGCCTTTATCCGCTGGTGAACGAAGGCGTGACCCGTCCCGCCGAAATCCTCCGCTCCTTGAACGAAACCATGGTGGCGACCGCGCACCAATCCTTGCTGATGACCATGGGCTGTTTCAGCCTCGACAGCCGCACCGGGCATTTGCGCTTCGCCAACGCCGGCCATGTGCTGCCTTATCTACGCCGCCGTGGCGAACAGGAATGGCGCATGATCGAAGGCTTCGGCCTGCCTTTGGGCAAGACCCTGGACACCGACTATCTGGCGGTCGAGCGGGAGTTGCAACTGGAGATCGGCGACCGTTTGTTCTTGTTCACCGACGGCTTGGTCGAGCAGGAATCGCCCCGCGGCCAGCCCTTCGGCTTCGATAGGCTGGAAGCCGTGCTGAGCGAATATGCCGACGCCCCGCCCGAGGTGTTGCAGGATCAAATCCTGACCACCCTCCGCGCCCATTGTGGCCGCGAGCATTTCGACGACGACGTGACCCTGGCCGTGATCGAGCATTCCGACCGGGTGGAAGCCCAGGCCGGGGCGGGCGAATCCAACCAGCTGGTGCGCGTCACCGAAGGGTTCTACCGCTCGCAGTCCGACCATTTCACCTCGCCGACCTCGCGGCAATTGGTGGTGTTCATGAGCGAGGGCGAGTTCCACGACCTCCTGCCCCGCCTCAGCGCCGACGGCATCCGCCGGGTGTTGCCGCGCGACGACGAGTTCTACCACCGCCTGGGTTGGGAACACCTCTTGGCCCAGCACCAAACCACGCCCGACGACGATATCTACCAACTGGTCCCCGACCGGATGATGGAGCGTTCCTTCCTCCTGACCCATAGCGACGACAAGCTGTTCTTCATGGAGGAAATCCGCGCCTGGCTGGCGGAACTCGGCGTCTTGCCGCAGGAGCATCTGGACTTCATCCCCATCGTGCTGGACGAAATGGTCGAGAATTCGCTGTACGGCGCCCCCCGCGACGGCCAGAGCCGCCCGTTCTTCATCAAGGGCACCGAACGCGCCCTGGCCGAGAACGAGCTGGTCAGGATCAATGTCGCGGTCGGCCCGGAAACCGTGGGCCTGTCCGTCACCGACAACTGGGGCACCCTGACCCCGGCGATCTTCCTCGACCATCTCACCCACACCCTGGCCGAGGGCGTCGAGGCCGGCATCGGCGGCGCGGGCTTGTATCTGATGTGGCGTATGTCGGATTACCTGCAGGTGCGCGTCACCCCGCACCGCAGCACCCAGATCACCACGCTTTGGGACTTGAACAGGTCGCCGCAGATCGGCCTGCGTACCGGGTTCCAGTTCCTTTACCACAGCGAACACGATGAGGTCGTCAGCCATGACGCTAGCAGATTCACTTTCCATTAATCCCTTGCCCGCCAGCGAAGCGGGACTGCGTTGCTACGAGCTGATCGGTTCGGTGGACGCCCATTCGGCCCCCTCGCTCAGCCAATTGCGCGGGGTCGAGTCCAACATCCGTGTGAAGCTGGATTTCGTCAAGGTGGAGCGGGTCAACTCGATGGGTTTGTCCTTGCTCTTGAAGCTGTTCGAGGAATGGGAGAAGCGCGGCATCAAGATCGAGGTGGAGAACCCCAACCGCATGGTGGCGATGCTGTTCAAGATCACCGGGCTGGGGCGGTTCCTGACTTCGGACGTGAAACTGCCGTCCGAGCGCGGCGGCGGTGCCCAGCCCGCGGTGGTGAGCGCGGTGCGGGCGGCGGCGAAACCCGCCGAGGCCGCGCCCGCCGGCGGCAAGCTGAATTTCGTCGCCAGCCTGCAAGTGGGGGCGCAATTGAGCGGCTGGTATCTGCTGAACACCTATCTGCAACGGCGCTTGCAGCAGCCGATCCATTTCGAGCAATTGCCCGCCGGGCGCGAACTGGGCCAGGAAGTGGTGGATTTGTTGTTCGCCAAGCCGTTCGAGGCGTGCGCGATGATGCAGAAGCGGGGTTTCATCCCGCTGCTGCGGCCGGTCGGCGAGGCCGACGAGGTGGTGATCGTGATGCGGGCCGACGATCCCAGGGCGCTGGCCGATCTTCCCGAGGCGCAGGCGGTGACGGCTTCGCAGGGGAGTTTCGTCTATGTGCTGGGGCGGTTCCTGTGCGACGAGAACGGGCTGGATTCCTCGCGTTTCCAGCAGCATTTCGCGGGCAACGAGATCAAGGCGCTGCAAATGCTGTTGAAGCAGCAGGCGGATGTGTTGTTCATGCTCAAGAAGACCTATTACGGGCTGTCCGGGCTGACCCGTGGCAATACCCGCGTGGTGGACGAGAGCGACACCCAGTTCGCCTTCCATTTGCTGTGCATCGATCCGGCCATCGCGGCGCAGAAGGACGGCATCACCCAGACTTTCTTGAATATGGCGGAGGACGACCAGGGCCGGCAAATCCTCAAGGATATCCAGTTGGAGGGCTGGTGCGTGCCGCAGGAAGGGGAGTTGGGGATGTTGATGCGGTTGTATGAGAGGTATTCGGAGTAGTAGGAAATAGGCTTTGGCGGGTGGATGCGTGCTGTATTTACCCGCCACACCAAATACGATCTTCCTGCCTGCTCCCGCCACCCCTGCGGCCAAACCGGACTGAACCGCGTGCTAGACTGAGGGACAGTCACCGCCTATGTTTTGGCTTCATGCCGATTCCCGCCCCGCGGCGCTATGAATCTCGAACTTGTTGGGGCAGGCACATAACCCCGGCTGCTGGTCATGCACGGTCATCGACAAATAGGTTGAACATAGGCCACCCGCTTGAAACCGGAGCAAAGCCATGTCCCAACCCATCGCCCCACCCTCGCCGCTTTCCCCATTTGCATACCCCACAAACCCCCGGAACAGGCCTATCGCTTTATGGCTGGTCTGGCGGCTGGCTTGGCTATTGCTATCCCTGCCCGCCCTCGGTGCCGGATGCGGGGCAGACTGGACTTGGCGCAACCCATTGCCCCAGGGCAACCCACTGAACAGCGTGGTTTGGAGCGGCACCCAGTTCGTCGCCGTGGGGGAGGGCGGTACCATCCTGACCAGCCCGGATGCCACGGCCTGGACCCCGCGATCTTCCAACTCGAAAGCCACATTGAACGCCATCGCTGGGAACGGTAGCCGCATGGTCGCCGTGGGTGTGCAGGCGATCTTGGCGAGCCAAGACGGCACGTCCTGGACCGCCCTGCCCACCCAGGCCGTGCTGAACGGGGTGGCCTGGGGCGGTGACCGCTTCGTCGCCGTGGGCTATGACCAAACCACACAATCCACCGTGATCCTGACCAGCCCGGATGGACTTGACTGGACCACGCGCCTCCAAAATACCGGGAACGCCCTCGCCGACGTGACTTGGGACGGCGGCCAATTTGTCGCGGTGGGTGGGACGGTGCTGACCAGCCCGGACGGAATCACTTGGACCGAACAGCCTACAGCGCTCCATCCAACTAATAACACATCGATCTTCCCCTATGGCGTGGCCTGGAACGGCCAGCAATTGGCGATGGTTGGCATGGGATACACCACCAATGGTTTCGATCCCTATGCCACGGATTATTTCGCCGCCATCCTGACCAGCCCGGACGCGGCGACCTGGACCCAGCGGACTTCCGGTCTACCCGATTGGTACATCGCTATTGGAACCTTTGGCTACGATATTCCCCCGTCTGGATACAATCCTTTGTACCGGGTGATCGCGAACGGCGGCGGCTTCCTGGCCGTGGGGGAGAACGGGACGATCCTGGACAGCCCGGACGGCGTTGCCTGGACCCAGCGTGTTTCCGGTACCCAGGCCCGGCTCAACGGGGTGGCTCGGGGAGGTGGCCGGTTCGTCGCCGTCGGAGACGGCGGCACCCTCCTGAGCAGCCCGGACGGCATCGCTTGGAGCCCGCGTTCCACCGGCCCGACCTATGCGTTGAACAATGTGTCCTGGGGTGCGCGGCGCTTCGTCGCCCTCGGCGACAATGGTGCGATCCTGTCCAGCCCCGACGGTATCGCTTGGGCATCGCGCACCCCGGCCCCGGCTTCCCATCTCTACCGCAGCGCCCGGGGCGTCCATGGTTTTGTTGCCATAGGTGCCAATGGGGAAAATTCCCCGCAGGACGTCGTCCTGCTTGCCAGCCCCAACGGACTCAAGTGGCGGCAGGTGTTTTCCGATCCATCCATCGGCCAAGCCACCGGCATTGCCTGGGGGGGCGGCAAGTTCGTCGCGGTTGGGAGCAACAGCACGACCGAAACCGCCTTCGTATTGATCGGCCGGAATGGCCGACGCTGGCGGCAATATCCACTGAACGGTGTCGGTTCCGTCGCGGACATCGCTTGGGGTCGGCATCGGTTCGTCGCTGTGGGGGGCGGCGGTGCGATCCTATCCAGCCTGGATGGACGCCATTGGATAGCGCATTCTTCCGGTACGACCTCCGCCTTGAGCGCTATCGCCTGGGGGGGAACCACCTTCGTCGCGGTCGGCGAGGGCGGGATCGTCCTCACCAGCCCGGATGGGACGACCTGGACCCGGCGCGACTCGGGAATCTCGAACGCGCTTTTCGGCGTATCACGGGGCCATGGCGGGTTCGTGGCCGTGGGCGAAGGGGGCACGATCCTGACCAGCCCGGACGGCACCAACTGGACCGGCCAACTTTCGGGGACGGTGAACCGATTGGTCACCGCCGCCTGGGGCCATCGCCAATGGGTGGCCGCGGGTCAAAACGGCACGCTCTTGACCAGCCAATGCCCCTGATTCCGTGGTGTGGATGGGCACCGGGCCGAATCCGCTCCCGTGGCGCGGGCCGCATTCCCACGGGGACCGTGGGAGCGATGGGATTATGCCGTTGAAATTTCCCCGTGCCATGGCTTTCAATATCCTTGGATAAAAACCTGATCAAACTACAAATCACAAGCTACGAACCATAAAGCGCGCAGTGGTTTCCAAACCGATATTTATAGAATCCGACAACCTAATGCAATCCATGCCCATCAAAACAAGACTGGAATGGCTGGACGGGCTGAGGGGATGGGCCTGTGTCGTGGTATTCCTACACCACTTGGTCGGCGCTTTCCTACTGGAATATATTCCAGAATACAACGGCCCATGGAGTCTGTTCATCACCGATGGCGGCCTCGCGGTATATGTCTTTTTCGTGATTTCCGGCTTCGCCCTGAGCGTGAAAGGGGTTTATGGGGACGGCGGCGATTTGCTCGTGGCCACCACATCGAGATATTTCAGGCTGGCTATTCCGGTATCCGTCGCCTCCCTGATCGCGTTTTTGTTGATGAAGGCGCATTTGATCTTCAACCAGGACGCGGCCCGATATTTGGCCACCGTGAGGGGGTGGGATACCACTACCTATAATTGGATCGGCGACCACTTCCATACCAAGCCCAGTTTGGGCGGAATGCTGACGTTTGCCTTCTACGAGTGCTTTTTCGAATATCAGCCGAAAACCAGCTATAACTCAAGTTTATGGACTATGCAGACCGAACTGCTGGGTTCGTATATGCTTTATTCGTTCATCGCCATTTATAGGAGCCATGGCAAAGCCAACTGGCCCATCGCTCTTATTTTGCTGGCCTTCCTCTATCTGAAAAGCCAAAAGCTGGCTTGCTTCTGGCTGGGCTATCTCCTCTGCGAGCTCAATAAATCGCACTTCGATAAGCGCGATCTTGATTCCATCGGATCGGATATATTGGCATTCGCGATCATCGCCATCGATGGGTATATATCGACTTGGCATAGGGGGTTCGAGAATCACCCGAAAGTGATGTGCCTCATGGCGATAGTATCGTGCTGGCGGTGGCCCTATCCCCGCGCCTCAAAGCGCTGCTTTCCTCCGGTTGGTCGCTTTTCCTGGGGAAAATATCGTTCCCCCTCTATCTGATACAGATCGTTGTCATATGCTCGTGGTCGTCCTTTTTGCTTATCGCATTGCCGGGATTGGGCCTGGGAAAAGCCATGACGGCGGGTATGATATTGGTCACGACCGCCATGATATGCTTGGTAATCAGCCGGTATCTGCTCGCGGTGGAAACAATGAGCATGAGGCTCTCCAAAGCCATCGCTTTGAAATTGCTTCCGTGATCGTGGCGGAGGCGTCCGCCCGCCCGGATCGGTCCCGCCGCCACCTCCCTATATTTCTTTCAATCTCCCAGGAGCAACCTCCGATGTCCGAACACAATGGCCGTGGTTTCGAGAAAGGCCGCTTGCAATCCCTGAGCGATGGCGTGTTCGCCATCGTGATGACCCTCCTCGTGCTGGAAATCATCGCCGACGAGGTCACGGGGGCCGCTTCCGCCGCCGAACTCCATAAGGCGCTGTTGGAACTGTGGCCCAAGGTGCTGAGCTACGCTATCAGCTTCGCGGTGGCGGCGGTATTCTGGGTCCACCAGCACGCCGACCTCCACCACCTGACCCACACCGACAACCGCTTCTTGTGGATCAATATCTTCTTCCTGTTCTGGATTTCGCTGCTGCCGTTCTCCGCGGCCATGCTCGGCGAGCATCACCAATACGCCGTGGCCAGCATCATCTACGGCTGCAATATGATCCTGGCTTCGCTGACCCTGCATGCCAGTTGGCTCTACGCCGTCCGCAACCACCGGCTGGTCAAACCCGACCTCGGTCCCGAGGTCATCCGCCAGGCCAACCGCCGCTTGCTGGTCGGGCCGCCGTTCTACGCCCTGGGCATAGCCATCGCCTTCCACAGCCCCCATGCCAGCTATCTGGTGTATGTGCTGATGGCGGTCCTGTACGTGGTGGCGGGACTCGTCCCCCGCCGCTGGCGGCTCCCGATACTGAGCGCGGCGGATGGCGAATGAGCGGGGCCGGTGGAGTGCCGGGATTTCCGCTAGCCTTAGCCTATGAACCAACCCCAAGGGGGCATCCATGGATATTTCGGGTCTTTCCGATTCGGGCCTGATGGCCCTGGCCCAGGCCATGAACGACAGCAAGCTGCAAGAGAAGATCGGCGCTTCGGTGATGAAGATGGCGAACGACCAAGCCAAGCGGGAGGGGCAGGACGCGCTCCAGCTCATCGCCTCGGCCACGCCTTCCGGGCCGCTCGGCCATAACCTCGATGTCTGGGCTTGAGACCGGGGCCGTCCGGGTTGGGTCCGCCCTGGCGCGGAAGGGGCCGGGCGTCCCTGCCCGGTGCTGGGTTTACGCGGTTCTGGCCGTCCTGCTGGCCCCATAGCGGGCGATCAGCCGTTCCAGCCGTGCCGGGTCGCGCAGGCAGGCGTTGAATTCGCTATCGAGGTATTGCTCGTAATGGCGGATCAACACGCTGTCGGTGGGGCGGGGCGGGGCGACCGATTTCAGCATATACAGGACGTGGTGCAGGAAATGCCTGCGGAGTACGGAATCCTGGGGAATCAGCGGCGGGCGCGGTGCCGGGGCGGCGGCGGGTTCCGGCGCGGCCGGTGGCGGTTCTTCCGGGATCGGGGCCGCGTCCGCTGCGGCGACAAGGTGGGCGGGTTCCCCGACCGGGGCCGGAGGCGCGGTCACGGCCAGCGCTGCGATCCGGGCCGCGTACCCGGCCCGCAATTTGAGCAGGCTGGCTTCATCGCGCAGGCAAGCGTCGACGAGGCTCTGGATCAATTGCCCATGATGGCGGACCAGGACGCTATCGCTGGGGCGCGGCCCGGCAACGGTCTGCGCCATCAGGGCCGTGTGCTGCATGAAGTGGCGGCGCAACACCGAATCCTCCGGCACCCAGGCCGGGCGTGGGGCACGGACGGGCGGGGCGGCGACCGGCGCGGTTTCGACCGGGATCGGAGCGGCGGTGTTGGCAACAAGGGGTTCCTCGACCGGCGTCGGCGCTTCGGTGACGGTGGCGGCTGGCGCGACCGGGACTGGCGGCGCGGCCAACGCCGCCAAACGCGCCGCGTAGTCGGCCCGCAGCTTGAGCAGGCTGGCTTCATCGCGCAGGCAAGCGTCGACGAGGCTCTGGATCAATTGCCCATGATGGCGGACCAGGACGCTATCGCTGGGGCGTGGACCGGCGACGGTCTGCGCCATCAGGGCCGTGTGGTGCAGGAAATGGCGGCGCAGCACCGAATCCTCCGGCACCCAGGCCGGGCGCGGTGCCGGGGTCGGCGCGGGGGCGGCCTCGACCGGCACCGCCGCCACGGCGGGAGGCTCGGCCACTTGCGCCGCTGCGGGAGCGGGTTCGCTGGCCGGTGGCGGCGGTTCGGTGGCGCGGAGTTGGGGGGCGGTTGCCGGGGTTTCCGGGGCGGGTTCGGCCTGGGTTTGGGGCCGGGGCGGAATATCGGGGCGCGGCTGGTCCACCGCGTGGTGGCGGGTGGATTGGGGGGACCATGCGAGCCTATATATGAGATAAACCAGCGCTAGGACTAATAAAACGGCTATGGCGGTTAGCATATAATCATTATTAGGTGGTTGTTGTAAGGGCGGAATCCCGCATGGAGTAAACCAATGCTTGGCGGCGGCGGGGTTGGGACGCCTTGCCAGCGGCCAGTTTCCGGTGATTACGGAGGGTTTCGATAAACGGGGTCCGGCATATTCGCGGTCCGATGGGTTTTGTCGTCGCCGTCCATAAACGCCTTTTTCCGAAACCCCGGCGTACGGGGTTTGCCAAGGTCGGAAGGCACCCTGGATAAAAGGTCGCCGGGGTGGTTTCATCGCGATTATCTTGGACCCCCGGCCTGGGCTTGAGAGAGTGCCAAAGAGCCGATGATCTTGCAACTCTTTTCTAGCCGCGCCGGGTGGGGCGGCGGGGCCGGTTTCCATCGCGCAATCAATGCTTTAGGGCCAGGATCACCTTGAAGCCCTCGGCCTCCGCCAGGGTTGCCGCCCGCGCTCCCAGTGTTTCGATTTCCGGCTCGTAGGGCAGATGCCGGTTGGCGACCAGGAACAAGCGGCCGCCCGGTTTGAGCGCCGCAAGTCCCGCCCGCACGAAGGCCCGGCCCAGCGCCGACACCGCCGCCCGCCCCGTGTGGAACGGCGGGTTCGTCACCACGAAATCCAGCCGCGACACCGGCAGGCCCAGGGTCACATCGGCCCAATGGAATTGCGCCGCCGGGTGTCCTTCCAGGTTGCGGCGGGCGGCGTCCAGCGCCTTGTGTTCGGATTCGAACAGGTGCAATTCGGCGATGCGGCGCGGGCGGGCCAGGATTTCCCGGCTCAGATAGCCATAGCCCGCGCCCAGGTCGGCCCCGCGCCCGGCCAGATCGTCCGGCAGGTGGCGGGCCAGGAGGCGCGAACCCAGGTCCAGCGCCTTCCAACTGAACAAGCCGGGCCGGCTCATCAAGCCGGTGTCCGCGATACCATGCCAATCCCCGCCTTGCAACCAAGCATCCAACAGGCCGCGATCCAGCTTGGCCGAATCCTTCCGGGCCAGGAACACCCGGCATTTGTGCTTGCTATAGGTTTCGACGCCGCCCATCAGCTCGGCGCAGCGGCGTTCCAGCGAGGGCGCGCCCAGGTCGTTGGCGGCGCTGACGACCAAGCTGCCGCCTTCGTCCAGCAATCCGGCGGCGCGGGCGTAGTGGTAGAGGACTTCTTCCTTGTGCTTGGTGGCGAACACGAGGCAGAGGGCGGCGGGGGCCGCGGGTTCGTCGGTGCGGACTTCGAGGCCGCGCCGGGCCAGGGCGTCGGCGCCGGGCTTGTCGGTTTGGTAATAATGGACGGGGCGCGGCGCGAGCGCGTCCAGATAATCGCCGGGCAGGGCGCGGAACACGGCGGCGGGACCGCCGCCCGCCAGGATTCCGGGGTGGCGGTCGATGAAACTGGCGAGCGCGGCGGCGCGGGGATCGTGCGGGGAAGCCATGGGATACGGGTACTCGGGCGATGGGGATGACAGGGGTTTTTCCGGTATTCTGACAGGCCACCCGGTGCCGACGCCATCCAAAGGAGCCTAAACCCATGTCCAGCCCGATCCGCCTGCCGTATTTCGATGCCTTGCTCAAGCTGTTGGACGAGGGGCATCCCGTCCTGGAACAAGTGTTCGGCCACCATGTGCATTGGGGCTATTGGCCCGAACCCAAGCGCGCGACCGGCACGCCGGAGGATTTCGCGCAAGCCGCCGAAGCCTTGTCGCGGCTGGTGTACCAAGCGGCGGGCGTGGCCGATGGGATGCGGGTGTTGGATGCGGGCTGCGGTTTCGGCGGCACCACGGCCAGCTTGAATGCGAATTTCGAACGCATGGCCCTGGCCGGGCTGAATATCGATCCGCGCCAACTCGAAAGGGCCGGGAGCCGCATCCAAGCCCGGCCCGGCAATACCCTGGAATGGATCGAGGGCGATGCCTGCGCCCTGCCGTTCGAGGACGCCAGTTTGGATGCGGTGCTGGCGGTGGAATGTATTTTCCATTTCCCCAGCCGGGAGCGATTCTTCCGGGAGGCTTTCCGGGTGTTGAAGCCGGGCGGACGGCTGGCCTTGTCGGATTTCCTGCCGACGGTGGGTTTGAAGCCGTTCATCGGCCTGGCGGGGATGTGGCCCGCGACCTTGGGGTTTTATGGGCGTTGCGATTTCCGCCATGGTTTGGAGGATTACCGCCGTCTGGCGCAAAGTACCGGGTTCGCCGTGCGCTGTGAGCGGGATATTACCCAGGAGACCCTGCCGACCTACGATTTCATCCGCAAACTGGCCAAAGAGTTCACCCTGCCCAGCGTGTCGGCGGCGGCGGAGACCCTGTTCGCCGAATGGGCGAGCCGGTGGGGGGTGTTGCGGTATAGGGTGCTGGGGTTCGAGAAGGCGGGTGGATAAGCGGCTCCAACGGGTCGGATGCGGGGGCGGTGGGATGTTCCGCCGTGCCGCATCCAGCCACGGATCGCCCAGCATTTCACAGCCAACCCCCCGCCAAACCGCTAGAATATCCCGCCTCGCATCCCAACCCCCGATGGGGCGGTTCCCCAAGCGCTCCGCGCCGGTCTCTCCTTCCATCCACATCCGCTATCGCAATGAACTGGAACGAATTCTTCTCCATGGGCGGCTACGCCCTCTATGTCTGGACTTCCTATGGCCTGATGGCCGTGATCCTGATCCTCAATCTGCTGGCACCCCTCAAGCGCCATGCCGGGGTGCTGAAAACCATCGCCCGCCGCCTCAAGCAAGAGCAACGGAAGCCGTCATGATGACTCCACGCCAAAAACGCATGACCGTGGTGGGGCTGATCCTTCTGGGGGTCAGCGTCGCGGCCTTCCTGGCCCTCACCGCGTTCCAGAAGAACCTGCTGTATTTCTACACCCCCAGCCAGGTCGCCGCCGGGGAAGCGCCGAAGGGTTATCCGTTCCGGGTCGGCGGGCTGGTGGTGCCGGGCACGGTGCAGCGGGAAGCCAACGGCACGACCGTCCATTTCACCCTGAGCGACGGCGGCCCGGCCACGGTGAAGGTGGTCTATACCGGCATCCTGCCGGACCTGTTCCGCGAAGGGCAGGGCATCATCTCCATCGGCCAGCTCAACCCGGCCGGCGTGTTCGAGGCCAGCGAAGTCCTCGCCAAGCACGACGAGAACTACATGCCGCCCGAAGTCGCCGATTCCCTCAAACAGAATGGGCAAGCGCCCATCGATTACCAAGGGTGGAAGAAATGAGTCCCGAACTCGGACATCTGGCTTTGATCCTGGCCTTGCTGACCGCCTTGATGCAAGCGACCTATCCCTTGCTGGGCGCGGCGCGGCGCATGCCCGCCTGGATGGCGGTGGGACCCGCCGCCGGGCGGGCGCAATTCCTGTTCCTGGCGGTGTCCTTCGGCTGTCTGGTGGCGGCGTTCGTCAACCATGATTTCTCGGTCATGTACGTGGCCCAGCATTCCAATAGCAGCCTGCCGCTGTATTACCGCATCTCGGCCACCTGGGGGGCGCACGAAGGTTCCATGCTGCTATGGGCCTTGATCCTGGGGCTGTGGACGGTGATGGTGACGGCGTTCAGCCGGGGCTTGTCGCTGGAATTCCAAGCGCGGGTTTTGGGCGTGATGGGGCTGGTGAGCGTCGGGATTTTGCTGTTCATCCTGCTGACCTCGAATCCCTTCGAGCGCATCGTCCCGGCTCCCGCCGACGGCAACGACCTCAATCCCTTGTTGCAGGATTTCGGCATGACCATCCATCCGCCCATGCTGTACATGGGCTATGTGGGCTTGTCGGTGGCCTTCGCCTTCGCCATCGCGGCCTTGCTGGGTGGTTCCCTGGATTCGGCCTGGGCGCGGTGGTCGCGGCCCTGGACCTTGATCGCCTGGGTGTTCCTGACGGCGGGGATCGTGCTGGGTTCGTGGTGGGCGTATTACGAACTGGGCTGGGGCGGTTGGTGGTTCTGGGACCCGGTCGAGAACGCCTCGTTCATGCCCTGGCTGGTGGCGACGGCCTTGCTGCATTCGCTGGCCGTGACCGAGAAGCGCGGCGCGTTCAAAGCCTGGACGGTGTTGCTGGCGATCTTCGCCTTTTCCCTGAGCTTGCTCGGGACGTTCCTGGTCCGTTCGGGGGTGCTGACTTCGGTCCACGCCTTCGCCTCGGACCCGGCGCGGGGCTTATTCATCCTGATGTTGCTGGCGCTGGTGGTGGGCGGTTCCTTGCTGCTGTACGGCCTGCGCGCCCCGGCCATCCGCGATACCGCCCAATTCGGTTTCGTCTCCAAGGAAAACCTCTTGCTGTTGAACAACATCCTGTTGGTCACGGCCAGTGCCAGCATCCTGCTGGGCACTTTGTATCCGCTGGTGCTGGACGCCTTGAAACTGGGCAAGATTTCGGTGGGTTCGCCCTATTTCGCCAGCGTGTTCGCGCCCTTGATGACCCCGATTTGCCTGCTGGCCGGGATCGGGCCGATGCTGGCCTGGCGCGAGGCGAGGATCGGCCAGTTGTTGTTCCGGGTGCGTTATCTGGCCCTGGCGAGTTTGCTGCTCGGCATAGTCTTCACCGCCGTGTTCTGGAATATCGCCGATATCAAGGCGCTGGCGGGATTGACGATGGCGTTCTGGCTGGCGGGCAGCGCGGGTTTTACCCTGTGGAACCGGCTCCGGCTGCGCGGCGGCTTGGCGGAGGGTTGGCGCTCGCAATCGCGCAGCGTATACGGCATGACCCTGGCCCATTGTGGTATCGCGGTGTTCCTGGTCGGCGTGGTGCTGTCGAATGGTTATAGCGAGGAAAAAATCGTCAAGCTGGCACCGGGCGAGACCGTGGAAGTGGGCGGCTACCGCATCGTGTTCCAGGGCGTGACCGATGTGCAGGGGCCGAATTTCGTGGCGCGGGAAGGCGATTTCCAAGTGCTGCGCGAGGGCGTGGAAGCCGCCCGGTTGTCGCCGCAGAAGCGCGTGTACAAGGTCCAGCGCAATATGATGACCGAGGCCGCCATCGATCCCGGCCTGACCCGCGATCTCTATGTCGCCCTGGGCGAGCCGATGGAGGCCGGGGCCTGGAGCGTCCGGGCCTATTACAAGCCGTTCATCCGCTGGATTTGGTTGGGCGGTGTGCTGATGATGGCCGGGGGCTTGTGCTCGGCGGCGGACCGGCGTTATCGGCTGGCACGGGAAGCGGTTGGACGCGAGGCCAAGCTGGTCGGTGGCCTGGCCCGTTGAAGTGTCGCGGCGCGCCGTCTCCGCCCAGGTGCCTGGGTGGGGTGGTGCACCGTATCATCTTGGTTTTACTGGCCTATCCGTATTTCGCGCCTGTCTTTCATCGTGGACGGGCTCGCGCCCCACGCGATGTTTTTGCATCGACACCGGGGATTCGCTACCCTAGCTTCCAAAGTCCACTACCCCCATCCCTTGAATGGAAATCCTGATCCTGGCCCTTTTGTTCATCCTGAACGGCCTGTTCGCGATGTCGGAAATCGCCATCGTCTCCTCGCGTAAAATCCGCCTGCAACAAGCCGTCGAGGATGGCGTGAAAAGCGCCAAGCTCGCCCTCAAACTGGCGAACGAACCCAGCAACTTCCTCTCGACCATCCAGGTCGGCATCACCTTGATCGGCATCCTCAGCGGCGCCTATGGCGAGGCCGCGTTGTCCGGCAAGCTGGCGGATTATCTGGCCCAGTTCCCGGAAATCGCGCCCTATAGCCATGGCTTGTCGCTGGCGGTGGTGGTGTTCGGCATCACCTATTTCTCGCTCATCATCGGCGAACTGGTGCCCAAACGGCTGGCCCTGCACCGGCCCGAGTCCATCGCCATGGTGATGGCCCGGCCCATGAACGGGTTGTCGATCCTGGCCTACCCTTTGGTCAAGATGTTGAGCTTCTCCACCGATGTGGTGCTGCGGCTGTTCCGCGCCCACAAGACCGACGAGCCGCAGATCACGGAAAAGGAAATCCGGCTGATGATCGACCAGGGCACCGAGGCCGGCGTGTTCCACAAGCGCGAGCAGGAGATGGTGTCGAATGTGCTGCGGCTGGACGATATCCGCATCGGCGCGATCATGACGCCGCGCATGGATATCTATTACCTGGACGTGGAGGATTGCTTCGAGGAGAACCGCCACAAGCTGGTGGAGAGTCCTTATTCGATCATCCCGGTGTGCAAGGGCGGCTTGGATAACGTGCTGGGCTTCATCCAGGCCAAGGATTTGCTGCGGCGGGCCTTGCGCGGCGAGCGCATGGAACTGGCCGGGGCGGCGCGGCCCGCCTATTCGGTGCCCAAGACCCTGAGTCCGGTGCAATTGCTGGAGGAGTTCAAGCGTGCCAAGACCGCGCTGGCCCTGGTGGTGGACGAATACGGTGAAATCGCCGGGCTGGTGACGCTGAAGGATGTGTTGGAGGCCATCGTCGGCGACCTGCCCTCCGACAGCGAGGCGGAGGACGAACCCGAGGCCGTGCGCCGCGAGGATGGTTCCTGGCTGCTGGATGGCGTCCTCAGCGTGGAGAAGTTCAAGCAAATCTTCGATGTGGAGGAGTTGCCCGACGAGGCTGCGGGCGGGTTCCACACCATCGGCGGTTTCGTGATGGTGCAGCTAGGCCGCGTGCCCCGTGCTTCCGATCATTTCGAGTGGGAGGGGTTCCGCTTCGAGGTGGTGGATATGGACAAGAACCGGGTGGATAAGGTGATGGTGGTGCCGCTGGAGGCCGGACCCGAGTAAAGGAGACCCACTCGTTCCCCAGCGCGGTTTGGAAGCGCGGAAGCCCTGCTTCCGCTTCCCCGCAAGCAGGGCGTGTCAGCGCTGGAAAACCACCCGTCCCGCCGCCAGCGTATAACCCACCCGCCCCTTCAGGTTCTTCCCCCAGAACGGCGTATTCCGCCCCCGGCTCAGCCAATTCCCTTCCCCCACGGTCCATTCCGCCTCTGGATCGAACACGCAGATATCGGCCACCGCGCCCACCCGCAAACTCCCCGCATCCAGCCCCAGCAGGGTGGCAGGCCGCGACGTTAAGGCCGCCAGGGCGGGGTGCAGCGCCATCGCGCCCTGTTCCACCAAGGCCAAAGTCAGTGGCAGCAGGGTCTCCAGGCTGGAGATACCGGGTTCGGTCGAAGGGAAGGCGTCGAGCTTGGCGTCGGGCTCGTGGGGCTGGTGGTCGGAGCAGATCGCCGCGAGCGTCCCATCCCGCACCGCGAGGCGCAGGGCGTCGCGGTCGCCCAGGCCGCGCAGGGGCGGGCGCACATGGCAGAGCGCGTCGAAACCGTCGATATCGGCCTCGGTCAGATGCAGTTGATGGGCGGCGACATCGGCGCTGACCGGCTCGCCTTTGTCCTGCGCCCTGGCGATGGCGCGGGCGGCGCGGGCGCAGCTGATCTGGGCGAAATGCACGCGGGCGCCGGTGGGTTCCAGCAATGCCAAGACCTGGGCCACGGCCACGGTTTCCGCCGCGTAGGGGATGCCGCGCAGCCCCAGCCGGGTGCTGACCGGTCCTTCGTGGACGCAACCCGAGTCGGCCAGATAGGGGTCTTCCGGGCGCACGACGACCAGGAGGTCGTGGCTGGCGGCGTATTCCATGGCCCGGCGCAGCACCAGGGTATTGGCCATGGGCGCGTGGGCGTTGCCGACGGCGAGGCAGCCGGCGTTTTTCAAGGCGCCCATCTCGCTGAGGTCGCGGCCATTGAGTTCGGGGGTCAGGGCGCCGATGGGCAGGATGCGGGGTCCGCCCGCCGCTTCGGTTTTTTCCAGGATCAGGTTGACCACGGCGGGGGAATCGATGGCCGGGCTGGTATCGGGCGGACAGCACAGGGTGGTGATGCCCCCGGCGAACGCGGCCTTGCCCTCGCTGGCGATGGTGCCCTTGTGTTCCTGGCCGGGCTCCCGGAGCCGGGCGCAGAGGTCGATGAAACCGGGGCTGACGATGTGGCCCTGGGCGGGAATCTCCAAATCCGCCGCGTAGCCGTCCGGTTTCGCGCCCAGGCCGACGATGCGGCCCCCGGCGATATATAAATCCTGGATGGAGTCGCCACCGGAGGCGGGATCGACCACCCGTCCGCCGCTGATGAGGATGCGTGGGCTCATGCCGTTTTGTCTCCGCCGTCGGGACTCATGGCCATGGACATGACCGCCATGCGGATGGCGATGCCATGGGTCACTTGTTGCAGGATCACCGAGCGCGGGCCGTCGGCCACCTCGGGGTCGATCTCGATGCCGCGGTTGACCGGACCCGGATGCATGACGATGGCGTCGGGCTTGGCGCGTTCCAGGCGCTTCTCGGTCAGGCCGAAGCGGGCGAAATAATCATGCACGCTGGGGATGAACGCACCGCTCATGCGTTCCGTTTGCAGCCGGAGCATCATCACCACGTCCACATCCTCCAAGCCCTGTTCCAGGGTGTGGAACACCTTGACGCCCAGGGTTTCGACGGCGGCGGGCAAGAGGGTGCGCGGGCCGATCACCCGGATTTCCCGGACGCCCAGGATGTTGAGCGCCTGTATCTCCGAACGCGCCACCCGCGAATGCAGCACATCGCCGACGATGGCGATCTTGAGCCCCGCGAAACCGCCCTTGAGTTTGCGGATGGTGAACACGTCCAGCATCCCCTGGGTGGGATGGGCATGGCGGCCATCGCCGGCGTTGATGACGCTGATATGCGGGGCGACATGGCGGGCGATGAAATGCGGGGCGCCGCTCGCGGCGTGGCGCACCACGAACATATCGACGTGCATGGCTTCCAGGTTGCGGACGGTGTCGAGCAGGCTCTCGCCCTTGGAAGTGGCCGAGGTGGCGATATTGATGTTCAGTACGTCGGCGGAGAGGCGCTTGGCCGCTAGCTCGAAGGTGGTGCGGGTGCGGGTGCTGTTCTCGAAAAAGAGGTTCACCACGGTCTTCCCGCGCAGCAGCGGGACTTTCTTGACCGTCTGTTCGGTGACGCTGGAAAAGGATTCCGCCCGGTCCATGATGTTTTCCAGCAGCGGACGGCCCAAGCCTTCGAGGGTCAGGAAATGCCGCAGGCGTCCATGGGCGTCCAACTGTAGCGCGTCGTGGTTGGGGAGCATGGTTTACACACGGTGTAGGGTGAAGCGCAGGGGATCGGGTCCGGTCAGCTTGATGCGCTGGCCGGGTTCCAGGGCCAGTTCGCCGCCTATGCAATCGGGCCGGAGGGGAATCTGGCGGCCATCGCGTTCCAGCAGCACGCCCAACACCACCTGGGCCGGACGCCCGTAGTCGAATATCTCGTTGAGCGCGGCGCGGATGGTGCGGCCCGTGTAGAACACATCGTCGATCAAGAGGATGTCGCGGCCCTCGACCCGGAACGGCAGCAGGCTGGGCCGGACCTGGGGGTGCATCCCGATCTGGGAGAAATCGTCGCGGTAGAAGGCGATGTTGAGCACGCCCAGGGGTTCCTTGAGGCCGAGCCGGGCGTGGAGTTGTTCGGCGACCCAGGTGCCGCCGCTGTGGATGCCGATCATGGCGGGGTCTCTAAGGGGGCGGCGGGCGATTTCTTGGCGCAGGCTGGCTTCCAGCCGGTCCAGCAGGGTGGCGACTTCCAGGGTGGGTTCAGGCATCGGGGGTTTCGCGTTGGGCCGTGTGTTTCAGCCAGGTTTGCAGGATGAGCTGGGCGGCGAGTTCGTCCTTGATATCGGCGAACTGCACCGAGCGCTTGGAGCGTTCGCGGTAGAAGATTTCCTGGGATTCCTTGGTCGAGAGGGTTTCGTCCATGATGTAGACCCGGCGGCGGTAGCGCTTTTCCAGTTGCTCGCAGAATTTCAGGATGGGCTGGACGATGGGGTTCACCTCGCCGGTGGGATGGTAGGGCATCCCGACCACGAAGGCGGAGGGCTGCCAGGTCTTGACCAGGCGGGCCACGGCGCCCCAGAGGGCTTGTTCGCTGGTGGCGCGGATGGTTTCGAGCCCGGTGGCGGTGGCGGTGACCCTTTGGCCCACCGCGACGCCGATGTTGAGCGCGCCGTAATCGAAGCCGAGGTAGGTGCCGCCGCCGAGTTCGGGGACTTGGGATTCTTCGCGCATCGGATCAGCCGTGCCCGGCGGGCGTGGTCAGCAGGGCGATGTTCACGCCCATCAGTTCCGCCGCGGCTTTCCAGCGGCTCGCCGCCGGGCGCTGGAACAGGATGGAAGGGTCGGCGTGGGCGTTCAGCCAGGCGTTCTCGACGATCTCGCGTTCCAATTGGCCCTTGCCCCAACCGGCGTAGCCCAGGGCGATCAGGACGTCGTGCGGTCCCTCGCCCTGGCCGATGGCTTCCAGGATGTCGCGGGAGGTGGTGAGGGAGATTTGGTCGGAGACCTTGAGGGAGGAGCTCCATTGCTGGCCGGGCATGGGCCCGTGTAGCACGAAACCGCGCTCGGGTTGGACCGGACCGCCGTAATAGACCGGGATTTGCCCGACCGTGGGCGCGGCCACGTCGATTTCCATTTGCTCCATGATATCGGCCAGGGTCAGTTCGGAAGGGCGGTTGACGATAATGCCTAACGCCCCTTCCTCGTTGTGCTGGCAGAGGTAGGTCACGGTCCTGGCGAAAAGCGGGTCGGTCATGCCCGGCATCGCGATCAGGAAATGGTTGGTGAGGTTGGCGGTGGTTTCGATCATGGGGATAGTATCGGCCTTCGGGGTGGACGGGCGCAAGCCGGGCCGGCCGGACCGGGCGGGCCGACTGGAGGGTGTGGGACGGGGCTTCCGGGGGTTCCGCTCAACGGTCCTGTTCCAACAGGTTGCCGTTCTCGAACTGGAATACGCGGTCGTTGACCAACACATCGCATTCTTCGCGCAAGCCCTTAGGGAATGGTGGCAGGGGCACCGCCCGTTGGACGATGCCCTCCGCCGCCGCGTCCAGGTCCCTATCGCCCGAGGAGTGGATTTTTTCCATTTTGTAGAGGCTGCCATCGGCGCGGAGGGCGATGCGCAAATGGACGCTGCCCGACCCGTCCCCGCCGCCGGTTTTGGCGGAACCCGGACCCAACCTGCCGATATCCCTCAGCTTGCGTTCCCAGCCGTAGAGGTAGTCGGCGGCTTTGTGCTGGGCGGCGTTGGTGGCGTTGATGTGCAGGAAGCGGAGTCCATCGGCCTGGGCGGTGCGCTTGTGGTTGAGGTCGGTGCTGACTTCGGTGATTTGCTGGCTCAGGGAGCCGAGGTCGAGCCGCTTGGGTGGGGCTTGCAAAGGGGCGGGTTCGTGGTGGGCTTCCACGGTCGGTTTGGGCGCTTTGGGCTGCGCGGGCGTGGGCTTGGGTTCGGGCTTGGGGACGGGCTTCGGCTGCGGTGTGGGCGCGGGTTTGGGCTTGGCCACGGGCACGGGGGCGGGAGCCGGGACCGGAGCGTGTGGAGCGTGTCCGGCGCGTTGGGGCGGTACCGGGCGGGGTGGGGCGGGCTGGGGCGGCGTTTTTGGCGTGGGGGCCGTGGTGGCTTCCAGCGGGGGCGGTGGTTCGGGGGGCGGGGCCGGGTTTGGCGGGATCGCGGGCCGGGGCGCTTGGATCAAGGCGACATCCAGCGGGCGCGCGATCCTCAGAGGCCCCGGGGGTTCGGGGGTGAATTCCAGGAACGCCAGGGCATGGACGACGACCACCAGCAGGACGATCAAGCCTTGGCCGATGGGATGGTTGAGGGCTCCGCTCATGGGGCAGGTTTGCGCGCGCGTGGCATCCTATTCGGTTTGGAGCCGCGAATCATTGTAGAACCGCCAGGTCCGGGTGATGACCAGCACATCGGCCTCCTGCCGGAGTTCCGCCGGAAACGGGCTGAACGGCGCGGCCAGGGCGACGATGCGCTTGGCGGCGTCGTCCAGCACGGCATGGCCGGAGGAATGGGTGATCTTCATATCGTGGACCGTGCCGTCCTGGCGCAGCGCCACCACCATCACCAAGCTCCCGGACAGTTTTTGCCGCCGGGCCTCGTCGGGATAATGCAGGTTGCCGATACGCTCTATTTCCCGCTGCCAAGCCCGTTCATAGGCGGCGGCCTTGTATTTCTGGGCATTGACCGAATTGATGAACACCTTGCGGAGGCCCTCGGCCTCGGTATCCCGCGGCGGGTTGATTTCGATGGCCTGGGCCTGGACGGATTGGGGTTGCGGCGGGCGGGGTTCGTCATCGGCGCTGGGAATGGCTTTTTCGGATTCGGCCTGGGTCAGGACCGGTTTGCGCCGGGCCGCCGCGCTGGAGTCCTGGGCGGGGAGGGGGGGTTGTTCGGCCTGGGGCTCGCCGGTCGCGGCGGGATGGGCGGCTTCGGGGTCCGGGAGGGTTTTCCGGGGGGCCGCGCCATCGCCGAGCTGGTGTTCCGGGGCCAGGGCGTCGGCGGTTTTGGGGGCCGCCGAACTCGGGTTGCGGGCCAGGGTGACGGCCAAGGCCGGTTTGGCCCGCGGGGATTTAGGCGGCTCGAAACCGATGCCCAGGATCGCCACGGCGTGGACCAAGCCCGCGAGCAGCAGCGCGATGAGGAAACGGTCGTTGGCGGTGCGGTCGTGCATGGGGCGGATCAAACCGGGCGGTGGACCACGCTTTCGATATGGTCCATGAGTTTGGCGCTGATGTTGAGGTTGAAGAATTTATCCAATTCCTGCACGCAGGTCGGGCTGGTGACGTTGACCTCGGTGAGGTAGTCGCCGATGACGTCCAAGCCCACGAACACCAGGCCGCGTTCCTTCAAGGTCGGCCCGACTTGCTCGACGATCCAGCGGTCGCGGGCGGTGAGTTCGCGGCCCTCGGCCCGGCCTCCCGCCGCCAGGTTGCCGCGGCTTTCGCCTTGGGCCGGAATCCGCGCCAGGGCATAGGGCACGGCCTCGCCGTTCACCACCAGGATGCGCTTGTCGCCGTCCACGATTGCCGGGAGATAGCGCTGGGCCATGGCATAGCGGGTGTTGTGGCGGGTCATGGTTTCCAGGATCACGCTGAGGTTGGGGTCGTTCTCCGCCACCCGGAAGATCGAGGCCCCGCCCATGCCGTCCAGCGGTTTCAGGACGATTTCCTTTTGTTCGCGCAGGAATTCGCGGAATTTGCCGGCTTCCCGCGCCACCAGGGTCGGGGCGCAGCAGTGGGAAAACCACGCGGTGAACAGCTTTTCGTTGGCATCGCGCAGGGAACGCGGCTTGTTGACCACGTATACGCCCCGGCTCTCGGCGCATTCCAGGAGATAGGTGGCGTAGATATATTCCTGGTCGAACGGCGGGTCTTTCCGCATCAATACCACGTCGAGGCGGTCCAGCGGCAGGTCTTCGCCGTCGCCCAGGCTGAACCAGGACAGTTCGTTGCGCTGGACCCTCAGGGAGCGCATCCGGGCGTGGGTGCGGCCATCGCGCAGGTACAGGTCGTTCAATTCCATGTAATACAGTTCATAGCCCCGCGCCTGGGCTTCCAGCAGCAGCGCGAAACTGGTGTCCTTGTGGATTTTGATTTTGCCGATGGGATCCATGACGATCCCGAGCTTGATACTCATGGTGCGGTTCCTGAAGGGAAGGGGAAGCCGGGTTCCGGCTTGACTTGGGGCGCGGCCATCCTTTATAAAGCGTGGTTTTTTCGTGTCAGCCAAGGCGAGCAGAGGTTAACCATGTCCAGAATATGCCAGGTGACGGGCAAGGGCCGTATTGTAGGCCAGAACGTCTCCCACGCTAACAACAAGACCAAGCGGGTCTTCAATCCCAACTTGCACGACCGCCGCTTCTGGGTGGAGAGCGAGAACCGTTGGGTGAAGCTGCGGGTTTCGACCCAGGGTCTGCGCACCATCGACAAGAAGGGCATCGACGCGGTCTTGGCGGACATCCGCAAGCGTGGCGAAAGCGTCTAAGGGTTTCGGAGTTTAGATCATGCGCGACAAAATCAAATTGGTATCGAGCGCCGGCACCGGCCATTTCTACACCACCACCAAGAACAAGAAGAACATGCCGGAGAAGATGGAGATCAAGAAATTCGATCCCGTCGTCCGCAAGCATGTGATGTACAAGGAAGCGAAGATCAAGTAATCCCTGGGTTTCGGAATGCCGCCGCGCCTTCCGGGCCTCGAACGCTGCTGGCGGTGGCTGCGGGAGGCCACCGGGGACGACGCCTACGAGCGTTATCTGTCCCACTGGCATTCCCGCCACGCCCACGAGGGCGGCGAACCCCTGAGCCGCAAGGCGTTCCACGAGGCCGAAGTCCAACGCCGCTGGAGCGGCGTCAAGCGTTGCTGTTAGCCGGGCACCCCACCGCCGGTCGCGGCGGGATGCCTCCTGGCCTTACAGGCGGCTTTTGATGCGCTCATAGGCGCTTTTCAGTTCTTCCCCGAGCATCTTCGCGCTGGCCCAGACGTCGTCCGAGGCGTCCTTGGCCTCGGCGGCGGCCCCTTCCAGCCTGGTCGAGAATTCCTCCAATTTGGCTTCGGCCCGTTCCCATTCCTCCCGCGCTTCCAATTTCGCCAAGTTCAATTGCACGACCAGCTCATCGCGTTGTTGCAGCAAGCCATCCCGGAATTTGCCGAGTTCTTCTTGGACGTTCATGGTGTTCTCCTATGTTTGCTAGTATTCGCCACCTGACCAACCCCCGGCCCAGCGCGGGCGGCCCGCCCGCGTATCCAGCCCTACCGAGACCCGCCGATGAGTGAAACCGATCCCCAACGCAAGACGCTGGCCGATGGCAGGGTGGTCTATCGCAGGCTGTGGGCTTATGCCTTGCCGCACTGGCGGATGTTCGTCGTCTCCATTGTAGCGATGATCGTCTACGCCGGCATGGGTCCTGCCTTCGCCAAACTGACCCAATCCCTGGTCGATGGCAGTTTCATCCAGAGCGGTCCCGAGGTGCTGCGCGAGGCGGCCTGGACCTTGGTCTGGCTGTCGGTGTTGCGCGGCGTGGCCGGGTTCCTCAGCGACTATTACTCGGGCTGGGTCAGCCGCCGGGTCATCGCCGATTTGCGCCGCGACCTGTTCGACCAATTCCTGAACCTGCCCTGCGCCTATTACGACCAATCCTCCTCCGGCCAATTGCTGTCCAAGCTGCTCTATAACACCGAGCAGGTGGCGACCTCGCTCAGCACCGGCATCGTCACCGTGTTCAAGGACAGCCTCAGCATCGTCGGGTTGACCGCGCTGATGGTGTACGAGAATCCCTTGTTGTCCCTGGTGATGATGGTGGTGGGGCCGTTGCTGGGCATCGGCACCCGGCAGGTGAGCAAGCGCTTCCGCAAGATTTCCATGCGCATCCAGGAGTCCATGGGCAATGTCGGCCATGTGGCCCAGGAAGTCCTCGATGCCCAGCGCGTGGTCAAGGTCTTCAACGGCAAGGACTACGAGACCGGAAAGTTCAAGCGCGAGAACGAGAGCAACCAGCGCCGCCAGTTGCGCCTGATCGCCACCGACGCCATCAGCGGCGCGATCATCCAGTTCATCTACATCGGCGGCATCGCCACCATCCTCTATGTGGCCTCGCTGGATTCGGTGCGTTCCAGCCTGACCCCCGGCAGCCTGGTGTCGTTCGTGGCGGCGATGGCGATGATGCAAAGCCCGATCAAGCGCGTGACCCAGTTGGTCAGCATCCTGCAACGCGGGATCGCGGCGGGCGATAGCCTCTTCGAGGTATTGGACGCGGGCCGCGAACGCGACACCGGCAAGCTGGAGCTCCTGTCCACCCAGGGCCGCATCGAATACCAAGGCGTCGGCCTCGCCTATCGCGACGGTGGCGAATACGCCCTGCGCAACATCGACATCGCCATCGAGCCGGGCCGGACCATCGCCCTGGTCGGCCATTCCGGCAGCGGCAAGACCTCGCTGGCGCGGCTGTTGCCCCGCTTGTACGAGGCCACCGAAGGGCGCATCCTGGTCGACGGCCTGGATATCCGCGATTTCAGCCTCAGTAGCCTGCGCCGCCATATCGCCTATGTCGGCCAGGAAGTCACCCTGTTCAACGACACGGTGGCGAACAACATCGCCTATGGCAAGCGCGACGCCGGCCGCGAGGACATCCGCCGCGCCGCCGCCGCCGCCTTCGCCCTGGATTTCATCGAGAACCTGCCCCAGGGCTTCGATACCCAGGTCGGCCAGCAAGGCGTGGTGCTGTCGGGCGGCCAGCGCCAACGCATCGCCATCGCCCGCGCCCTGTTGAAGGACGCGCCGATCCTGATCCTGGACGAAGCCACCTCGGCCCTGGACGCCGAGTCCGAGCGCAATGTCCAGGATGCCCTGGAACTCCTGATGCGGGGCCGCACCACCCTGGTCATCGCCCACCGCCTGTCCACCATCCAGAACGCCGACCGCATCTATGTCATGCGCGATGGCGGTATCGTCGAAGCCGGCACCCACGCCGAATTGTTGGCCGGGCCTTCCTATTACGCCGATTTGTACCGGATGCAGTTCGGCAGCCCGGCTGTTTGAATCTTCCGGGCCGTCGCGCCGGGCGGGTCGCCATATTGCGGTTTTGGGTGATTCCGCCTATGTTGTGCGGGACCGGCGCGGAGCCGAAGGTTATCGGCTGCGCGGTCCGATACCCGGCTGGCGCACCGGCCGCGATAATTACAAGAAGAGGGGATGTTATGACCGAGTTATTATTCTTGCTTACTTTGGCATTCTTGGGATATGTCGCCCGCGAGGTATTCAAAACCGTCGCGGAAATCCAAAGCGGGCAGGTTTGTCCTGGAAATCCGGCACCCGCCGCCCGCGAGGAAAAAGCGGTGGTCGCCGTGGCGGAAGACATCGAAGCGCCCACGCCCGTGGCCGAACCCGCGCCCGTGGTCCAGGCCGCCGCCGAACCCGAAATCGCCGAACCCACGACCGGGCCGGCTTCCGCCGCCGAACCCGCCCCCGCCGCTCCGGCCAAGGCCGGTTTGCCCGAGCGCGGCCCGAACCTCCGCAATCCCGCCACCGGCGAGACGGCGGCTTTCCCGACCAACTACCGTTTCGCCAAGAAATGGCTCAAGGAAGCCCTGGTCGAGGAGGGTTTGCTGGACCATATCTACAAGCCCAGCGAATTGGACGGGGCGGGTGCCGTGGTGGTGAAGGAAGCCCTGGAGAAATTCCGCCACCTCGAGAAATACCACGCCTGATCCGGGTTTTCCCGAACGCTAAAAAGCCCCTGGAACGGGGCTTTTCTATGGATTGCGATACCCTGGCCGATTATTCCAAATCCAGTTTCTTCAGTTTATAGCGCAGGGCGCGGAAGGTGATTCCCAGGAGTTTCGCCGCCGCCGTCCGGTTCCAGCGGGTTTTCTCCAGGGCGCGGATGATGGCCTGTTTTTCGATTTCGTCCATATAGTTTTCCAGCGAGACGCCTTCTTCCGGCAGGGGCGGGGACGGGGCGTCCTCCCCGCCCGGCGCGGGGCGGCTGGACAGGCTTTCCGGCAGGTCCAAATCGCCCACCATGATGCGCCAGTCCTCGCACAGGGCCACGGCCCGTTCCAGGATGTTCTCCAATTCGCGCACATTGCCGGGGAAGCGGTAGCCCATCAGGGCGTCGAGCGCCTCGGGGGCCAATTGGGCGCGGGGTTCGTGGTTGATGGCGGCCAGCTTGTCGAGGACATGGTCGACCAGGATGGGGATATCGCCGCGCCGTTCCCGCAGGGAGGGCACATGCACCCCGATCACGTTGATGCGGTAGAACAAATCCTGCCGGAACGCGCCTTCCTCCACCAGTTTCGCCAGGTTCTTGTGGGTCGCGCTGATGATGCGGGTATCGACCTGGATTTCCTTGGCCTCGCCCACCGGGCGCACGGATTTTTCCTGGATGGCCCGCAACAGCTTGACTTGCAGGCTCAGGGGCAAATCGGCCACCTCGTCCAGGAACAGGCTGCCGCCGTTGGCGGCCTGGAACAGGCCCTGCTTGTCCGCCACCGCGCCGGTGAAACTGCCTTTCTTATGGCCGAAGAATTCGCTCTCCATCAGTTCCTCGGGGATGGCCCCGCAGTTGACCGGCACGAAGGGCTGGTCGGCGCGGGGGCTCATGGCGTGGATCAGGCGGGCCACCAATTCCTTGCCGGTGCCGGATTCGCCGCTGACGAACACCGGGGCCTGGCTGCGCCCGAGCTTGGCGATCTTGGCGCGGATCTCGCGCATGGCCTCGGATTCGCCCAGCAGGACCTGGCGCGAGCGGCGCTCGCGGGGTTGGCCGCGCAGCTTGAGCGCGGTATGGACCAGGTTGCGCAATACCCCGAGGTCCAGGGGCTTGCTGACGAAATCGAAGGCACCGCTTTTCATGGCGCGGATGGCGGCTTCCATGCTGCCATGGGCGGTGATGACCGCCACCGGCAGGGCCGGGCAATGGGCCTGGATATATTCGACCAGGTCCAGGCCGTTGCCGTCGGGCAGCTTCATATCGGTGAGGCAGATGTCGAAGCTCCCGGACTGCAAGGATTGCTTGGCCTGGGCCAGGCTGCCCACCGCGCGGACATCGATATCCATGCGTTCGAGGGTCATTTCCAAAAGTTCGCGGATGGCGGGTTCGTCGTCGATGACTAGGGCGGTCGATTTGTTCATAGGGCAACGCTGTTTTTCTCTGCATCCGGCAAATATAGCCGGAAACCACGGGCTTCTCCGTTGATCGCCCCGTATTCCAGCCGGGCTTGGTTGAGTTCGGCCAGTTCACGGGAAATATACAGCCCCAAGCCCGTGCCGGTGGACGAGGTGGTGAAAAACGGCTCGAACAGGTGCTGGACCGTCTCGGCGTCCAGGGGAGCGCCGTGGTCCAGCACCGCGACATAGGGCTCGCCCTGGACCCGGCCCACGCGCAGGACGATGGGGCCGAGTTCGGGATGCCCGTATTTCAGCGCATTCGAGCATAGGTTTTCGACGATTTGCTTGAAATGGGTGGGATCGACGCTGATTTGGGGCGGGCGGGTTTTCACATCCAGCAGGAATTGGGCCGGTCCCAGCCCCTGCCGCGCCTCGAACTCGCGTAGCCAATCCGCCAGGGTTTCCACCAGGGGGAGGGTTTCCCGCCGCGCCTCGCCGCGGCGGGAGAGTTGCAGCACGTTTTCGATCACCGAGTTGAGGCGGGCGGCGTGTTCGATGATGATCTGGACCAGGCGCCGGTCCTTGCCGCCCAGGCCCGGACATTCCTCCAGCAATTGGCTGGCGTGGTTGATGGCGCTCAGGGGATTGCGGATTTCATGGGCGATGCTGGCGGTGAGCCGCCCCAGCGAGGCCAGCTTGCTTTGCTGGACCCGTTCGTTGCGGAGGACGCTATCTTCCAGGAAGATCATATAGGTCGGCGGCTGGGTCCGGCCCAGCCGGGTGAAACGGGCGTGGACGGGCTGGCCGTCGGCGGTCTTGAGGTCGGCGCCGTTGCGGGCGGGATCGGCCAGCCAGCGCTGGAAATGCTGGGCCAGGAACGGGCAGACGCTTTCCAGCGCCTGGCAGTGTGGCGCATGGGGATAGAGCCGCTCGGCGGCTTCGTTGGATAGGCGGATGCGGTGATGGCCATCGACCGCCAGGATGCCGGATTGCATGTTCTGGATGATGAAGGCGTTGAGCTGTTGGAGGTTCTCCACGTCGATGCCGCGCTGGGCCGCGATGGCCTCGCTCTGCTCCGCCCGCCGGGCCAGGACCATGGCCAGCAGGGCGATGCCGAAATAGGAAGCGCCCAACATGCCGGCATAGGGGTAATTGGTATTGTGGAACAAATCGCCCAGGTCGGCGTAGACCTCCTCCACCAGCACGGCGAGGCTGGCGAGGGCCGCGAACACGATGGCGCAACGCCCGCCGACCAGGATGCCGCCCGCCGCCACCGACAAGCCCAGCAAGGCGCCGACGCCGCTGCCGATGCCGCCGGAAGCCAGCATGATGAACGGGATCAGCATGATATCCACGAAAACCTGGGTTTGGGCCTGGAATCCGAACGCGGGCCGGCGCAACGACAGCGGGATGGCCGCCAGGAAGATCGACGCCAGATACAGGCAGGCCGAGAAGGCGTAGAGCTGCGGCGAGAACCTGCCCAGGCCCGAGGGCAGCGCGTTGAGGAAAAACAACAGCACCAGGGTACCGCCCAGCGCCAGCCGGTACAGGAAGAACACCGTGAGCGAATTCCAGGCTTGGGTCGCGTCGATGCGGTATTGTTTGGAGAGGGGGCAGGGCGCGATTGTTTCGGAATGTTCCATGGTGGCGCGGGGGGTTCGGTGAAGCCCGCATCGTACCGATGATTTCGGGTCGCGCCAATCGGGGGCGGGCCGGGCTTTGGCCTTTACCGGGCCTTGCGCTAAATTTATACCGATACAGGCCGTCGCATCGGAACCTGGGCCCTCCTGTTCGGCGGGGTTCCCAGGGCTTCCGCGCCGGGAAACACCCATCCACACCCACGATCCCCCCCATGATCTCGACCACACGCTCCCGCGCCCTGCTGTCGGCCCTGGTCCTGGCCCTCGCGCCCGGAACGCCCTGGGCCGGCGTCCATAAATGCCTGGACCAGAACAACAAGGTGTTCTATCAGGACAAGCCTTGCCAGGAGAAGACCTCCGCCGGTCTGTCGCCCGCCCTGTCCCGGCTCAATCCGGGGGAGAACCGTCCGCAACTGCTGTGGCAGCTCGGTTCCGGCAAGAAATCCCTCTATCTCCTGGGTGGGCTGGGTTTCGGCACCGCCGATATGTATCCCTTGCCGGAAAAGCTGATGGACGCCTTCGCCGGCGCGAATGTACTGGTGATCGTCGACGATCTCGACACCGCGGGGGAGGCGGCGGCGCAACCCGCCCTCATCGCCAAGGGCGAATACAAGGACGGCACCGGCCTTGAGGACCATGTCAAGCCCGGCACCTGGCGCAAGGCGCTCGAACTCGCCAAAAGCCTCGATATCGCCGAGGATACCCTGAACGCCCAGCGGCCTTGGCTGGCGGCTTTGAACCTCAGGGGCGCGGCGCTCAAGCGCATGGGGTACGACGAACAACTCGCCACGGCCAAGAGCTTCGTCAAGGCGGCGGAAACCCTCAAGCCCATCGTCGAATTCGATCCGCAGGCCGAACAGGCCAAGCGCTTCGACGGCATGGCCGATGCCGAGCAGGAGGTGTTCCTGCTGGAAGCCCTGCACGAGGCCGATGCCCGGAACGAGTATTTCAAAGCCCTGGACGAGGCTTGGCGCAAGGGCGATCCCGAATCGGTGGAATTCACGGTGCGGCGGGCGCTGGTGGCCGTGCCGGCCTCGCAGAAATCCTCGGAGCAATGGCTGAAATCGCGCAACGAGGCCCTGGCCCGCAGCCTGGACGAGATGGCCGCCGATGGCCGGACCTATTTCGTGGTGGTGGATGCGCGGCGGGTGGTGGGGGAGGCTGGATTGCTGGCCGCCCTGGAAGCGAAGGGATTCAGGGCGACCCGCGAGTGAGGGGAAGCGCGGGGCGACGCCCCGCGCCGGCCGGGATCAGGATTCGGGCTGCTTGAACTTCACCTCGGCGAGTTCCCTGAGGCGGGCGGCGAAGGCGGTGAATTCGCGCTGCCCCAGGCTCCGGGACAGGAATTGCCGGGCCGAATCGGTTTCCTTGGGATCGGTGGCGGAGGGCACGCCGTCCTTCACCGTCAACAGGTTGAAGATGGCGACCTCGCCGGTATCCAGTTCGGCGCTGTTGGGGGTCGGTTTGCCGTCCTGGGGGCGCGGGGTCTTGAACGCCGCGCCGACCAGGGCCGCCGGTAGCTTGTCCTCGCCGCGCTTGAAGATCGCCGGTTTATTCACCGCGAGTCCCGCGCCCTTCGCGGCTTCCGCGAAGCCCTTGCCCGCCTTTACCTGCTGCAACAACCCATCGGCTTGCTTGCGGGTCTCGCGGCGGGCGTCTTCGTCGCGCAGCTTGGCGAGGATGCCGTCCTTGACTTCGGCCAGGGGTTTGTCCGAGGCCGGTTGATGCTCCTTGACACGCAGCACCAGGGCTTTTTCCCCCTCCAGTTCTATCGGGTCGCTGTTGCGTCCGTTCAGCACGTCCGCGCTGAACGCCGCGGTGCGTACCTTTTCCTCGGTCGCCACGCCCTCGCCCGCCTCGCGGGTGAAGGGACCGGCCTGCTCGATCTTGAGCTTGAGCTGCTGGGCGGCGGCTTCCAGGCTGTCGGGATGTTCGAAAGCCTGCTCGGTCAGGGTCTGGCCGAGATCGTAGAATTTGTTCTCCGCCGCGTTGTGCTGGGCGGTTTTGAGCAACTCGGCCTTCACCGCGTCGAAGGGCTTGATCTGGGCCGGGACCAGCTCGGTCAACTTGATGAGATGGTAGCCGAACGAGGTTTTGACCGGCTCGGACACCGCGCCCGGCTGCAAGGCCGCGACCGCCTTGGCGAAGCTGTCTTCCATGGCGCTCTTGTCCATGAAGCCCAGGTCGCCGCCCTGCTTGGCCGAGACGGGATCGCCCGAGGCTTCCTGGGCCACCTTGGCGAAATCCTCGCCCTTGGCCAGCCGTTCGCGGAGGGCCTTGGCCTTGGCGAGGGCGGCGGGATCGGCGGCGGCGTCTTCCACCGGGATCAGGATATGGCTGAGCTTGCGGCGCTCCTCGGTGCCGAAATTGGCTTTGTGTTCCTCGTACTGGCGGCGCAGTTCGTCCTCGCCGATCTGCACCTCCTTCGCCAGGTCTTCCAGGGCCAGGACCACATATTCGATGGAGACCTTCTCGGGATTCCTGAAGTCCGCCAGATGCTCGCGGTAATACGCTTCGATCTCGGTATCGGCGAAGGCGCGGGTCGAGGGCTTCAGCGGCACGGTGGCGTACTCGATCTCGCGCTCCTGGTTCCTGAGCCGGATCAGCGCGTCCACTTGGTCCTGGGTGGCGAAGGCGCTGTCGAGGATGCCTTTTTGATATTGCTCCATCACCAGGGCGCGGCGGACCTGGGCGGTGAATTGTTCGGGGTTCATGCCCTGGGACGACAGCAAGGCCTTGTATTTGTCCTTGTCGAACTTGCCGTCGGTCTGGAAATAGGGCAGGGATTGGACGAAGCCGCGCATCTCGGCGTCGCCGATGGTCAGGGATTCGTCCTCGGCGCTTTGGACGAGGACTTCCTCTTGGACCAGCCGTTCCAGGGTTTCCTGGCGGAGCTGCTTCTCGTCGAAGTCGATGCCCATCAGGCTGGTGAGGCTGCGCTCGTAGGCCTGGTTCACTTCGCGGTCGAAGATTTCGTGGCCGTTCACCACGGCCGCCGGTTTTTCCTTGCCGGTATCCATGTAATTCTGGATACCCCACAGGCCGAAGGGCACGCCGATCAGAATCAACATTATCCAGGCAAAGATGCCTTGGGCACGATCACGAATCGCTTGGAGCATAAGCGGAACCTACCGAGTGGAAAGAAAGGGCTGGGGACGGGGCATTTCCTTGGAGCTAAAAAAAAGCCCCGCGTGATGCGCGGGGCTTTTTTCTTGGTTTGGCGGAGCGGACGGGGCTCGAACCCGCGACCCCCGGCGTGACAGGCCGGTATTCTGACCAACTGAACTACCGCTCCAAATTAACTTGGTGGGTGCTGTAGGGATCGAACCTACGACCCTCGCCTTGTAAGGGCGATGCTCTCCCAGCTGAGCTAAGCACCCTGAAAGAGAAGGCTATTGTACAGCATCTTTCAGGGCTTTGCCAGCCTTGAATGCAGGAATTTTCGCGGCTTGGATGGTGATCGAATCGCCGGTCTGCGGATTGCGGCCCAGGCGCTCGGCGCGTTCCTTCACCAGGAAGGTGCCGAAGCCCACCAAGGACACGGTTTCGCCCTTGCGCAAGGCTTCGGTAATCGCATCGATGACACCGTCCAACGCGCGCCCGGCATCCGCCTTGGTCAAGTCGGCCGCGTCGGAGATCGCCTCGATAAGTTCCGCTTTATTCATTCATTCCCCCTAGGTGAGTTGGGATTAATCGGTGATGTTCGATGAAAGCACATTTGGGTGTGCCGGGCGGCGATGGGCTGGATGTGGGGATCGGCCCGGTGCCATCCCTGTGTCTTCAAGCCAGGGGAAACCGGCTTGAGCCATTCCCGAAAGCCGTGTTTCCGCGGTCGCGCCCGCTCGATAGGGGGGGGAATTTATCAGCACAGGAAAAGCCGTGTCAAGGCGGGATGGGCCTGGGAGCCTTGATTTCCGCGGCTTCCGGCCCGTTCGCGGGCTTGCGCGACGGGCCGGTCGGCGGGGTGGGGTCAGTGGGCGATCATGCTGCTGGCGGGCATCGCGGGGAGGGCGACGCCTTCGCCTTCCACCACCGGGGGCGGGACGGGCAGCGGCTCGGGCATGCGTTGCAGCGCGATTTTCAGCACATCGTCGATCCAGCGCACCGGGATGATGGCGAGGTCTTGCTTGATGTTCTTGGGGATTTCCGCCAAGTCCTTCTCGTTTTCCTCGGGAATCAGGACGGTGGTGATACCGCCGCGGTGGGCCGCGAGCAGCTTTTCCTTCAAGCCGCCGATGGGCAGCACCTCGCCCCTGAGGGTGATTTCGCCGGTCATCGCCACGTCCGAGCGCACCGGGATTTTGGTCAGCGCGGACACCAGGGCGGTACACATGCCGATGCCCGCGCTCGGGCCGTCTTTCGGGGTCGCGCCTTCGGGGACATGCACATGCACATCGTGCTTCTGGTAGAAAGTGGGGTCTATGCCCAGGATGTCGGAGCGGGTGCGGGCCACGGTGATGGCGGTCTGTATCGACTCCTGCATCACTTCGCCCAGCTTGCCGGTGTAGGTCTGCTTGCCGCTGCCCGGCATGATGACCGCTTCGATGGTCAGCAATTCGCCGCCCACTTCGGTCCAGGCCAGGCCGGTGACTTGGCCGATCTGGTCGTTTTCCTCGGCGCGGCCATAACGGAAGCGCTTCACGCCCAGGTAATCCTCCAGGTTGCGGTTGGTCACGTTGACCCGTTTGCTACTGGGCTTCAAGGCCAGGTTCTTCACCACCTTGCGGCAAATCTTGGCGATATCGCGTTCCAGGTTGCGCACCCCGGCTTCGCGGGTGTGGTAGCGGATGATGTCGCGGATGGCGGATTCGTTGATGTGGATTTCGGTTTCCTTGAGGCCGTTGTTCTTGATCTGCTTGGGGATCAAGTAACGCAGGGCGATGTTGATCTTCTCATCTTCGGTGTAGCCGGCGATGCGGATCACTTCCATGCGGTCGAGCAGCGGGGCCGGGATGTTCAGCGTGTTGGCGGTGGCGATGAACATCACTTCGGACAGGTCGAAATCGACTTCCAGGTAATGGTCGTTGAAGGTGTGGTTCTGTTCGGGGTCCAGCACTTCCAACAGGGCGGAGGCCGGGTCGCCGCGGAAATCCATCGCCATCTTGTCGATCTCGTCCAGCATCAACATGGGATTGCGGGTTTTCACCTTGGCCATGTTTTGCAGGATCTTGCCGGGCATGGAGCCGATGTAGGTACGGCGGTGGCCGCGGATTTCCGCCTCGTCGCGGACGCCGCCCAGGGCCATGCGTAGGTATTTGCGGTTGGTGGCGCGGGCGATGGACTGGCCCAGCGAGGTTTTGCCGACGCCGGGCGGCCCCACCAGGCACAGGATCGGGCCTTTGAGCTTCTTGACGCGCTGTTGCACGGCCAGATATTCCAGGATGCGCTCCTTGACCTTGTCCAGGCCGTAATGTTCGGCTTCCAGGATTTCCTCGGCGTGCTTGAGGTTGTGGTTGACCTTGGTGCGCTTCTTCCAAGGCATGCCGACCATCCAGTCGATGTAGTTCCTGACCACCGTGGCCTCGGCGGACATGGGCGACATCAGCTTGAGCTTGCTCAGCTCGGTCTCGGTCTTGACGCGGGCGGCTTCCGGCATCCCGGATTTCTTGATCTTGCGGGCCAGTTCCTCGAATTCGTTGGGCACGTCCTCCATTTCGCCCAATTCCTTCTGGATGGCTTTCATCTGCTCGTTCAGGTAGTACTCGCGCTGGTTCTTCTCCATCTGCTGCTTGACGCGGCCGCGGATGCGCTTTTCCATTTCCAGCATGTCCACCTCGCCTTCCATCAAGGTCATGAGGCGTTCGAGGCGGGCGGTGATGTCGCTGGATTCGAGGATGATTTGCTTGTCCTCGATCTTGATGGTCATGTGGGCGGCGATGGTGTCGGCCAAGCGGCTGGGGTCGTCGATGCCGGCCAGCGAGTTGAGGACTTCGGGCGGGATGCGCTTGTTCAGCTTGACGTACTGGTCGAAGGTGTTGATGACGGTGCGGACCAGCACATCCAATTCTTGTTCGCCGATGCTCAGTTCGTCCTCTTGCGGCACGACCTGGGCCATGAAGAACTTGTCCAGCACCTTGTATTTTTCCACCCGGCTGCGCTCGCTGCCTTCGACCAACACCTTGACGGTGCCGTCCGGCAGCTTGAGCAATTGCAGGATGTTCGACAGCGTGCCGACCGTGTACAGGTCTTCGAAACCGGGGTCGTCGACCTCGGCTTCCTTTTGCGCCACCAGCAGTATCTGCTTGTTGTCGCGCATGGCGCTGTCCAGGGCCAGGATCGATTTTTCCCTGCCCACGAACAGGGGGATGACCATGTGCGGGTAAACCACCACGTCGCGCAGGGGCAGAACCGGGACGGTTTTCAAAGTGGCATGCGTTGAACTATCCATAGGGGGGACCATTGGTTGTAGGAGGGGGTGGATTGAAGATATAGGCGGGGGGGGAATGAATACAAGGGGCGCTGAAATAAAACCGCAAAAAAAATCGCCCGCAAGCGGGCGATTGTTTATTTACGGTTAATTGTCGGGTGGATTCTAGGGTTATTCACCCGAGGCGAGGTGTTTTTCGCCGCTCTTATAGATCAAATAGGGTTCGGTTTCGCCTTTGATGACCTTTTCATCGATCACCACCTTGGACACATGCTCGGATGAGGGCAGTTCGTACATGGTATCCAACAGGGTATGTTCAAGGATGGTGCGGAGGCCGCGGGCGCCGGTCTTGCGGTCCATGGCCCGCTTGGCGACCACCTTCAGGGCGTCCTCGCGGATTTCCAGGTCGCAGCTTTCCATCTCGAACAGCTTCTTGTACTGCTTGACCAAGGCGTTCTTGGGCTCGGTCAGGATACGGACCAAGGCCGCTTCGTCGAGTTCTTCCAGGGTCGCGACCACCGGCAAGCGACCCACGAATTCCGGGATCAACCCGTAGCGGATCAAGTCCTCGGCTTCCACCTCGCTGAGGATTTCGCCGACGTTGCGCTTCTCGTCCTTGCTTTTCACATCGGCGGAGAAGCCGATGCCACCCTTCTCGGAGCGGGCGCGGATGACCTTTTCCAGCCCGGCGAACGCGCCACCGCAAATGAACAGGATATTGGCGGTGTTGACCTGCAAGAATTCCTGTTGCGGATGCTTGCGGCCCCCTTGCGGCGGCACCGACGCTATCGTGCCTTCGATCAGCTTGAGCAGGGCTTGCTGCACGCCT
Source organism: Methylomagnum ishizawai (assembly GCF_019670005.1). NCBI lineage: Bacteria > Pseudomonadati > Pseudomonadota > Gammaproteobacteria > Methylococcales > Methylococcaceae > Methylomagnum > Methylomagnum ishizawai. The sequence continues at coordinate 688,127 of NZ_AP019783.1, forward strand.
TCGCCCGACACATCGCGGGTGATCGAGGGGTTGTCGGATTTCCGGGAAATCTTGTCGATCTCGTCGATGTAGACGATGCCGGATTCGGCTTTTTCCACATCGTAATCGCACTTCTGGAGGATTTTCTGGATGATGTTCTCCACGTCCTCGCCGACATAGCCCGCCTCGGTCAAGGTGGTGGCGTCGGCGATGGTGAAGGGCACGTCCAGCAAACGGGCCAGGGTTTCGGCCAGCAAGGTCTTGCCGGAGCCGGTCGGGCCGATCAGGAGGATATTGCTCTTAGCCAATTCCACGTCGCTCTTCTTGGCGTGGCTTTGGGCGCGGAGCCGTTTGTAATGGTTATAGACGGCCACCGACAGGATACGCTTGGCCTTTTCCTGGCCGATCACGTATTCGTCGAGGACCGCCTTGATTTCCTTGGGCTTGGGCAGCTTGTCCATGCCGGAGGAGGCGCTCTCCTGGAGTTCCTCGCGGATGATGTCGTTGCACAATTCCACACATTCGTCGCAGACGAAAACGGCGGGACCGGCGATGAGCTTGCGCACCTCATGCTGGCTTTTACCGCAAAACGAGCAATAAAGGAGCTTGCCGCCCCCGTCTTTGCCGTGTCTGTCGTCACTCATCGCACACCCCTTCTTGCGTCGTCGTAAGCGTTGCGGCGGCCGATCCACGCCCCGTCCTGGGGCATCGACCGCGTATTTCCTGAGTTATGGGAATTCCGGCTCATCCCGCCGCGGAAACTTCCCGGCTCTCCAAAACCTTGTCGATTAGACCATAGCGTACCGCGTCGGCTCCGCTCATGAAATTGTCACGGTCGGTGTCGGCCTGGATGCGCTCCATGGGTTGGCCGGTATGTTTGGCCAGGATGGTGTTGAGGCGTTCGCGCACCGCCAGGATTTCGCGGGCATGGATATCGATATCGCTGGCTTGGCCTTGGAAGCCGCCCAAGGGCTGGTGGATCATCACCCGCGAGTGCGGCAGGGCGTAGCGCTTGCCGGCCGCGCCGCCCGCCAGCAGCAAGGCGCCCATGCTGGCGGCCTGGCCCACGCACAGGGTGCTGACATCGGGCTTGATGAATTGCATGGTGTCGTAGATGGCGAGGCCGGAAGTCACCACGCCGCCCGGAGAGTTGATGTACAGGTGGATGTCCTTGTCCGGGTTTTCCGATTCCAGGAACAGGAGCTGGGCGATGATGAGGTTCGCCATATAGTCCTCGACCTGGCCGACCAGGAAGATGACGCGCTCCTTGAGCAAACGCGAGTAAATATCGAACGCCCGCTCGCCGCGGGCGGATTGCTCGATGACGATGGGCACCAGGCCGGAAGCCCTGGGGCTGAGGTCTTGGGGGAGGTTTTTGTCAAACATGGGTTGCCTTCTGGGAATGGGGGTGTGGGCCGGCTAGGCTTGGGCCTTGGGGGCCGCCGCTTGCATGAGCGCCTGGAAGTCGATCTTTTCTTCGGTGGCCTGGCCTTGTTCCAGGATCAAATCCACGACCTGGTCTTCGCGGGTCACGTTCTCGACTTCGCGCAGCCGGGTCTTGTCGGAATAGTACCAGCGAACCACCTCGCTGGGTTGTTCATAGCTCTGGGCCAGTTCTTCGACGGCGGCGCGGACGCGGTTGACATCCAGCTTGACGTTATAAGTCTCGATCAGCTTGTTCAGCACCAGGGCCAGGGTTACGCGCCGCCGCGCCACCGGTTCCAGTTGCTCCTTGAGCTTGGCTTCGTCGATGGCTTGCTTGCGTTCCTGGGCGGTTTCCAGATAGGGCCGGGCCAGGTCGTTGACCTCGTCCTTGACCAGCACGCCGGGCAGTTGGATGGGGTTGGCGGCGTAGAGCGCGTCCATGACCGAGGTCTTGGTCTTGGTGTGCAGGGCGCGGCGCATCTCGCGCTCCATGTTGCTGCGGATTTCGGCGCGGAAGGCGTCGAGGTCGCCGCCTTCGATCCCGAACAGGTTCATGAAATCGGCGTCCAGTTCCGGCACGCGGGTCTCTTCGACCTTGGCGACTTCGACCACGAAATGCACGGTCTTACCGGCCAGGTTGGCGGCGGGATAGTCTTCCGGGAAGGCTTGGTCGAATTCGAGCTTCGCGCCCGGCGCGGCTCCTTTCAGATTGTCCTCGAAACCCGGCACCATCTGGCCCTCGCCCAGCACCACCGGGAAATCCTCGACCTTGCCATTGGTGAAGGAGGTTTCGCCATCGAAGCCCTCGAACGCGATGATCATGCGGTCGCCCTCGACGGAGGGACGTTCCACGGCTTCCCAGGTTTTGCGCTGCTCGCGGAGGCGCTGGATCATGGTATCCACGTCCTCGTCGCCGACTTCCGACAGATAGCGGCGGACTTCCAGGGTTTCCAGCGGCATGGGCACGAATTCCGGCATCACCTCGAAATTGGCCTCGTATTCCAGACCCTGGCCCTCGTCGGCCTTGTGGGCGGTGATGGTCGGCATCCCGGCGGGGTTCAGCTTCTCGTCGCGCACGGCTTCGTGGAAGGTGTTCTGGATGATCTCGGTCAGCACTTCTTCGCGGACCTGCTGGCCATAGCGCTGCTTGATGACGCTTTGCGGCGCCTTGCCGGGACGGAAGCCGTCGAGCTTGACCTTCTGGGTGAGGGCGTTCAGGCGGGTGGCGACTTCCTTCTGGATTTTTTCTTCGGGAACCTGGACGGTCAGCTTACGGCTCAATTCGGATGTCGTTTCGACAGAAACTTGCATGGGTTACCTCGAGGTAATGGATAGCGATGATCGGGGCTGGTTGGTCGGGTGGTCGCCCGTGGTTGGCGGGGACGGACGGGCGCTCGTGCGGTGGTCGGCGTTCGGGGGCGGGTGCCCAACGCGAAGCATGAGGTCTGAGGGTAAGTGGTGCGAATGGAGAGACTCGAACTCTCAAGGGTTGCCCCACTGGAACCTAAATCCAGCGCGTCTACCAATTTCGCCACATTCGCAAACAATCTTCGGATTATACCCCGTTCGCCCTGGAATGCTGGATACCGCGCCACCGCCTCGAAGGCCGGGGCCGGAATCCATGCGTGCGAACCATCCGCGTATTATAAATCCCTGTAATATTTTTTCATCTGCCGCGTGGGACAATAGCGCGGTTTCCGGGGGGCCGGGCTTCCGAAAATCCATCGGCGGCTGGATAATGGCCCACCCCATTCCGGTCGCGCGCCATGGCCGTTCCCGATAGCTTGTTTTTGACCCGCTTGCTCGCCGACCTGCCGGAAAGCCTGGACGCCGAGCGTTTCGAGCCTTTGTTGGAAACCCCCGCGTTCCGCTTGGAGCGCATCCTGTCCTTAGGGCACGCCACGCCACCGGGCGAGTGGTACGACCAAACCTGGGACGAATGGGTGATGTTGGTGCGGGGCGGCGCGGGACTTTTGATCGAAGGCCGGGCCGAAGTCCTGGTTTTGAATCCGGGCGATGCGGTGTTGTTGCCCGCCCATTGCCGCCACCGGGTGGAATGGACCCGGCCCGGCGAGCCGACGGTGTGGCTAGCCCTGCATTTTGGTTTTCCCGAACCCAAGGAGGCATCGATATGAGCGGAATCATGATCGAACGGCAAATCAGCGAGGAACGGCTGCGCGACCTGGGCGTACACGGCTGGCCGGTGTGGAGCAAGGAGCCTTCGGAATTCCCCTGGACCTACGACGAGACCGAAACCTGCTATCTCCTGGCGGGAAAGGTGGTGGTGACGCCCGAACAAGGCGAAGCGGTGGAATTCGGGAAGGGCGATTGGGTCGTATTCCCGCGCGGGTTGTCCTGCACCTGGAAAATCCTGGAAACCGTGCGCAAGCACTACGACTTTTCCTGATCCAAGCCTGGGTCGGGAGCCACGGCGCGGGCCACGCGCCATTGATCGAGAGACGCAACCATGAGCAAGAAACCCCGGCCACCGGCCATCCCGGTGAACAATCCCGTCGCCAAGCACGCGGGCAAATTCAACCGCGCCGCCACCTTCCGCGATGCCCGCAGCTACCGGCGCAAGCCGAAACACCCGGGCCGAGAGCCCTTCCCGATCCGCGCCGCCTGATCGGAAAGGGCTTTCGACCTTCCCCGCCTCATTCCCTCCCGCCCATCATCTCCACCACCTCCAGCAACGAAGCGCAGGCATAGCGGGCCAGCCCCAGCGCTTGCGTCCGGATATTGTCGTGGCGCTGCACCAGGATCGTAATCATCCCGGCGGCATCGGCGGCGGCGAGTCCGGTCGGCGAATCCTCCAAGGCGAGGCAGGCCACCGGGTCCACGCCCAGCCGCCGGGCCGCTTCCAGGTAGACATCCGGCGCGGGCTTGCCCAGGGGCACTTGGTCGCGGGTCACGACCACCGCGAAGGCACCTCCCAGGCCGGAGCGTTCCAGGCAGCGCCGGGCGTAGGGTCCATCGCTGTTGGTGGCGAGCGCGAACGGAACCCCTTGGGCGCGGAACCGGTCCAGCAAGGCTTCCACACCCGGCATCCGCGCCATGCCCTGGGTGTGGAGATGGGCGAACCAATGCCGCTCCGCCGCTTGATAGAAGCGCTCCCGCTCGAAGCCGGGGCCGAATTCGCGCCACATCGCCGCTTCCACGGCGGAGGCGTGCTGGCCGAACAGGCCGTGGCAGAAATCCTCGGCCAGGGCATAGCCCAGTTCGGCGGCGGCCAGCCGCCAAGCGGCGCAATAGGTGGATTCGGAATCGAGGACCAAGCCGTCCATGTCGAGGATGGCGGCTTGGAACGGCGGCAGGGCGCTCATTGCTTTTGCTTCATGAGGACACGGTCGCGGAACAGCCCACAGGCCAGGACGCCCAGCGCCGCGCCGATGATCTCCAACAAGAGGCCGCCGATCATGCTGCCATGGGTGAAATTGACGCTCATCAGCGGTTTGAGGAACAGGAAGGTCCAAGCCGCCTTGGTGCCGTAATAGACGATCAACGCCCCGGCGATCCAGGGCAGGGGATTCAATTTCAACTTGTCCGCCGTCAGGTAGAACCAGACGCACACGAGGAACGCGATGACGCCGCCGAGCATGGGGGCAACTCCTTGAGGGTGGTGGGGGAAACGCGGCGCACTGTAGCAAAGCGGACCGGGCTTGCCTATGCGTCCGGCTCCCGCACGACCATGAGGTATTCGCCCGGCGCTTCCCGGCTGGTGCCCACCACCAGATGGCGCGGACCCTGGGCCGTTTCCTCCAACACACCCGCGACCTCCACGGTTTCCCCGGCTTCGGCCTGGCCGGCGTAGGTCTGGGTATGGACATGGACTTCGGCGATGGTGGGATGGTCCAACCGGTAGACCGCCGGGCAGTCGTAGGCATAGCGGGCGTCGAGGACGCGGGCGCGGAGGGTGGTCCGGCCCAGTTTGCGTGCGGGGCCGGTGTCGGCCAGCGGCGCGTCTTCGCCGATCAAGCTGATATCGAACTTGGTGCCCGCGACCATGCCTTTATTGAACTTGCGCCGCTCGTGCCACAGGTAGTCCTCGAATCCGAGGGCGCAGCCGCGCCGGGCGTAGGCGTCGCGCCAATCCTCCGGGGCCAGATCGTCCAGCGCGCCCTCGGCCAGCGCCCGCCGGACCAGCGCCCTGGCCTGGAAAAACGCCGCCCGCCCATAGATCACCACATCCAAATCGGAAGCCGGATTTTGCGCCCCGATCAAGAGCGAGCCGGTGAGTCCCGCTTGGTCCAGGTCCAGCCCCATCCCGGCCAACAATCGCAGCAGGTGCGCCGCCTTGGCCTCGATGGCGTCGGGGTTCGCCGCGCCGAGCAATTCCCGCGCCCGTGCCCGTGGTCGGTGATGGCGGGCGATCCGGTCCAGGGGCACGCCATGCAGCGCCGTGTCCAGCCGCCGCGAGGTGTAGAGATAGTCGGGGGCGTGGGTGGCGAGATAATCCTGGGCGGCGGCGGTACGTAGTTTTTGGCGGCGGCCCTCGACCGGCGCATAGCGCAGCCAGCACAGCACGCGGCCTTCCTCCATGTGTCCGTCCACGACGGCGAAGATGAGTCCTTCCGGGGTTTGGATGAAATCGCGGGGTTGATAGGTCATTCGGGATGCTTGCTGTCTTGGTGAATGGCATGAACGGCACAGGATGCCGGAAGCGGGCGTTCCCGGCCAGTGGGCGGGTAGGCGGGTCCGGGCGATCCTGGCGATAATACCGGCGTGGTGTCCGGGCTAACGGTTGTGGGAACTATGTTGACAAGGCTGCTGTGGTTTTTCGCCTGGATGGGCGCGGTGCTGGCCGATCCTGTCGGCCTGGAACAGCAAAGGGCGCTATTCCTCCAGGCCGAGCAAGCCCTGGAACAAGGCCGCGGCGACGAGGCCCGCCGTCTGCGCGATTCGCTCGAAGGCTATCCGCTCCAGGTTTATCTCGGCTTCCGCCTGCTCGACCACCGGCCCGGCGCGGAAGCCGAAATCCCGGCCTTCCTGGCCCGCCACGGCCAGACCCGTTACGCCGCGCCCTTGCGGCGGCAATGGCTGGATTTCCTGGCCCGCAAAGAAGCCTGGGACGATTACGTCCGGGCCTATCAAGCCACCGACGACCCGCAAATCCAGTGCGATTATTATTGGGCGCTCCATCGCCTGGGCCGCGCCGCCGAGGCCTATGCCGGGGCGGCCAGGTTGTGGGATTCCGCCGAGTCCCGCCCCGCCAATTGCGACCGCTTGTTCGCCGCCTGGCAAGCCAGCCCCGCCTTCACGCCCGAACAAGTCTGGAAACGCTTGGGGTTGGCCCTCGACAAGAACCGCCTCCCGCTGGCCCACGCCCTGCGCGACCTGCTACCCGCCCAGGACCGCGCCGCCGCCGATTTCTGGTTCGCCGTCCACGATAACCCCCGCCTGGTCGAGCAATGCGCCGCCTGGAAGCCCGCCGATCCCCGCCAGGGCCGGATTTTCGCCCATGGCATCGACCGGCTGGCGGGGGACGAGCCTTTGCGGGCGCTGGGGGTGTGGAACCTACGCCGGAGCGAATTCCATATCGAGCCGGGGGAACAGGCCCGGATCGACCGCCGCCTCGCCATCGCGCTCGCCACCCAGCGCTATCCGCAGGCGGCGGCCTATCTCGGAAGTTTGCCGGAGGGCGTGGCCGATGCCCAGACCCGCGCTTGGCGCATCCGCGCCGCCCTGTTGCGGCAGGATTGGCCCGGTGCGTTGCTCGGCCTGGACCAACTCGACGCTTCCGAGCGCAACCAGAACCTCTGGCGCTATTGGCGGGCGCGGGCCTTGGAAGCCCTGGGCGATAGCGCCGCCGCCCTGGAGGTGTACAAGGCTTTGGCGGGCGAGCGGGATTTCCACGGCTTCGTGGCGGCGGACCGGGTGCAGGCGAAATATCCCTTGTCGTTCGAGCCGACGCCGGTCGCCGAGGCCGAGGTCCAGCGCTTGGCCGCGACCCCGGCGTTCCGCGCCATCCAGGAATTCCGCGCCCTCAACCGGCCCGGCGAAGCGCAAAAGGAATGGCTCTATGCCCTCGATTCGCTGTCTAAACAGGACCGGCTCATCGCCGCCAAATTGGCCCAGCAATGGGGCTGGGACCGGCTGGCGATCACCGCGCTGGCCAAGTCCGAGAACCAGGGCGACCTGTCCTTGCGCTTCCCCTTGGCCTATGGCGAGGCCATCGCCCAGGAGGCCCGCGCGCGCGATCTGGAACCGGCGCTGATTTACGGGCTGGTGCGGCGGGAGAGCGCGTTCGATCCCGGGGCCAAATCCAGCGCCGGGGCTTTGGGGTTGATGCAAATCATGCCCGGCACCGGCCAGGACGTGGCCCGAGCCTTGAGCGAGGCTTGGACTTCGGAGCGGATATTGTTGGAGCCGCGGGTGAACCTGCGCTATGGCGCGGCTTATTTCCGGGGCTTGCTGGACCGTTTCGGCAACCGCTTCGCCCTGGCCACCGCCGCCTATAACGCCGGGCCGAACCGGGTGGAGCGCTGGTTGCCCCCTTCCGGTCCGCTGCCCGCCGATATCTGGATCGAAACCATCCCCTATGGCGAAACCCGCCAGTATGTGAGCGCGGTCCTGGCCTATATGGCGATCTACCGGGAGCGGTTGGGCGGGAATGCGGGCCGGATCAGCGGCTTGTTGACCGAGATCATGCCGGGGAAGCAGGTGGAGGCGAAGCCGGACCGGCCCGTGGGGGTGGCGGTTTGTCCCGATGGAGCGGGACTGGCGGGCGGGCCGGGCCTTGGCGACCCCGCCCGCCCCGCGGGGCCGGAACCTAGACCAACTCCCGCGCCCGCTCGAACGCCTCCCGGAAATCCAGGAACACCGGCTTTTCCGCCGTGAGCAGATAGGCCAGCAAGGCGTGTTGCAGCTTGTATTTCACATCGCCCACCGCCAGCGAGCCGATGCCCACCGCGCCCGGCGAATTCACCGCGTGGACCAGGGGCTCGCCATTGTGCATCCGTTTCACGCCCTCGATCCCCAGGGGCGGCACCGCGTTGATATCGCCCGCCACCTTCAATTGCTTGGCGTCGCCCAGGATATCGGCGTTCAACACCTGCACCCCGGCTTTGGCGGTGCAGAACACGATATCGGCGTGGGCGATCAAACGGGCCTTGTCGGCGTCGGAACTGGCGTAGGTGCCTTTCAGCTTGGCCCCGCAGCGGGCGTTGTATTCGTCGGCCTTTTCCAGGGCGGTGTTGATGTTGAAGGGATCGACGATCTTCACATCCACCCCGGCCAGCGAGGCGATCACGGCGGTGGCGATGCCCACCGGGCCGGTGCCGCCGTAGACCACGCCGCACAGACCCTCCAAGCCGACGCCGTGCTTGACCCGCAGTTGCTTCTCGACGCAGGCGACCAAGGCGGCGGCGGTGGTGCAGGCCCCGCTGGGATCGGCCAACACCGAGACCTCGAACGGCGGCACCATGGCATTCTTGGCGATGTCCAGCATGTTGAGCGCCAGGCCCAGGTCGCGCCCGCCGATGAAGAGGCCGGTGCGCTTCACCCCCGCCGGGCCGCGGGAAAAGATGGCGTCCTGCACCAGGCCGTTGATCTGTTCCAGGGCCACGTTGTTATAGGTGAAGATCGATTCGAAGCCCGAGTCCACCGCCATGTTGATATCGAAGGGACTGACATGGGGCATGGGATCGAACATGTGGAGTACGGTGCGTTTTTCCATGGGGAAACCTCTTGCGATAGGGAATCGGGGCGTCCCACGCCGGGGCGCGGGGCTGCGTGGCGACCTTGCGTCGTGGGGCGCTCCCGCGTGGGACGCGGGAACGGGGCGGGGGGATGGGCGATATCGCGGGGTCCGGGATCAAAGCTGGGCGGCGATTTCGCGGGCCAGGGCGAAGGCGTCGTCGAAGGCCAGGTAGACCGGCTGGTCGGTTTCGCGCATCCGGGCCAAGAGGCCGCTTTGGGTCTTGTATTTGACATTGCCGATGGCGAGCGCCCCGACCCCGACCGCGCCGCTGTTCGAGCCTTCGATGGGTGTGCCCTGGTGGAAGGCGTCCAGCCCGGCGATACCGGAGGGCGGCACGGCGTTCACGTCGGCGGCGACCTTCAGCACGGGGGCGGCGGCGACCAGTTCGGCGCTCAAGACCTGGATACCGGCGGCGGCGGTGGCGAACACCACGTCGGCGGTTTTGATGAGTTCGCCCTTGTTGGCGTCGGCGTCGCCCTCGATCTGGGTCGAGCCGCCGCCGAATTCGGCGTTGACCAGGGCGGCGACGGATTGGGCCTTTTCAAGCTGGCGGCCGATGATCTTGACCTTGGCCCCGGCCTTGGCCGAGAGCGCGGCGGCGATCTGGCCGACCGGGCCGGTGCCGCCCAGGCACAGCACATGCTTGCCATCGAGTCCGGTGTCGAACTTCGTCCGCAATTGCCGCTCGACGCAGGCGACCATCGCCGCCGCCGTGGTGTAGGCGCCGCTGGGATCGGCGAAGGCCGAGACCTCGAACGGCGGTACCATGGATTTCTGGGCGGTCCTGAGCATGTCCACCGCCAGCTTGGCATCGCGCCCGCCGAAGAACAGGCCGGTACGCTTCACGCCCTTGGGACCGCGGGAAAAGATCGAGTCCTGCACCAAGGCTTGCACCTCGCCCAGTTCCACATGGAGGTAGGGGATGGCCGCGGTCCAGCCGGCGTCCAGGGCCATGTTGACATCGAACGGGCTGAGGTTCTTTTCGGGGGTGAACATGTGCAGGATATAAGGCTTTTCCATGGACGACTCCGTTTTGGTTATGGTGTAGGGGGCGGAAGGCGATGGGGGGTCCGGTCGCGCGGACGCGCGAAGGATAGCATAGAACGTCCGGTTGCCGGCCCGCTGGATGCCCGGCACCGTCACCCCGCCGTCATGCCGCCGTAAAGCCGCCCGCACAGGGTTGGGGCGCGATCTGTTCAACCTGCCGATGGAAAAACGCCATGTCTTTTAGCCAAGCCTTGTCCGCTGGGGCCGTCCTGGCGCTGTTGTTGGGGGCCGACGGTTGCCAAGCCTTCTCGTTCGCCCTGATCGGCGACCAGGAATACGACGCCGCCCAGGCCGCCCGCTTCCCGAACCTCCGCGAGGCTATCAACGCCGATCCCTCGATAGCCTTCGTGATCCACGATGGCGATATCAAAAGCGGTTCCAGCCCGTGTTCCGACGCCTTGTTCCTGGCCCGCCGCGACGAATTCAACGCCTTCGCCAAACCCTTCGTTTACGTGTTCGGCGACAACGAATGGACCGATTGCCATCGGGCGGGCGCGGGCCGTTACAATCCGCTGGAACGCCTGGCCAAGCTGCGCGCGATCTTCCATCCCTACGGCTCCCCCAGCCTCGGGGCCGAGTCCCTGTCCTTGGAGCGCCAGGGCCGGGACTATCCCGAGAACCTGCGCTGGACCCAGGACGGCGCGATGTTCGTGACCCTCAACATCCCCGGCAGCAACGATGGTTTGGCGTCCACCGGCAACGCGGCCTGGGATGCCGCCAACCGCGCCGAGGAAGCTATCCGCAAGCGGCGGAACCTTGCTTGGTTGCGGGAGTCGTTCGCGCTGGCGCAACGCGGGGGATTGGCCGGCCTGATGCTGGTCATCCAGGCCAATCCTTGGGATGCGATTCCCACGTCGGGCCTCACCGCCTACCAGGATTTCCTGGCCGCCCTGGAAGCCGAAACCCGCGCCTTTGGCAAGCCGGTGGTGCTGGTCCATGGCGACAGCCATTATTTCCGCATCGACAAGCCGCTGCCCACGGTGCCCTTCGACCCCCAGCTGTCAACCCAGCCCATGCCGTGGGAAAACCCCGCGCCGCGGCTGGAGAATTTCACCCGGGTGGAAACCTTCGGCACCGTCAACGCGCATTGGCTGAAGGTCACGGTGGATCGGGACGATCCCAGCGTGTTCACCTTCCAGCAGCGCATCGTCCGCAAGAACGTGGTGCCCGCCCCTTAAAGCGGTTATTCCGCCGCCGCCTCCCCGTCCTCGCCCCGCATACACCGCAGCACGCGGGCATTGACCACCTTGTCGCCGCCCATGCATTCGCCCACCGATTTTTTCATCGCGGCGGGCGGCGCGGGTTGGGGTGCCGCCGCTTCGTCCGGTCCGGTGCCGGGCGCGACATCCTGTTGCAGGATCAACTGGCCGTTCTCCTGCTGTATCCGCAGTTCGCGCAGGGCGCTCATGCCCAGCAAGACCACGTCGCCGGGCATCGGGGCGGTGATCAGCACCGCCTCGATATTCTTCAAGCGGATCGGGCCGAGCTTCAGGCTGGCGACCTTGGCCGCATACATCCCGGCCACGCCATTGGCGGTCATGGTCTGCACATATTGGCCCCGTGTCAGGTTCAGGTTCCAACGCAGCCTGTCCGGGATCGAGACGAAGCTGGCCCCGGTATCCACCACGAAGGTGACGGGCTTCCCGTTGATCTCGCCCGGCGCGTAGAAATTGCCGTTCTTGGCCGGGGTGATCACCACTTCCGCGACCTGGATTGGGGCCGGGGATTCGGAGGTGGCCGGGGCGGGGGGTGGCGCTGGCGTTTCGGGCGGGGACGCGGGTTCCGGGGCGGTGGCCGTGGCCGCTTCGGGTTCCGGTGTCGGTGGGGGTTCCGGGGCGGCGGGAGCCGCGGCTTCGACCGGGGCGGCGGGCGGGGGCGGGCTGGCGGGAGGACGGACGTGCAATTGCTTGAGCAAGGAGACGACCAGCCCCAGGATCAATAGCCAGGTGCCCGCCGCCACGAGCCGGGTGACGATGGCGAGCCGGTTGCGTTTGGGCGGGTATCCGGGTTTATGGTAATGCACCACCCGCGAGGCGGCGGACGGGGAATCATCGGCGGTCGGCGGCGGGGCGGCGGGGTTGCGCCGGTTTTGGGGGGGCTGGTTCATGGTGTGGCTCGGGCGCGATGGGTGTGCCGTAAAGTTTAATGAGTACACGGATTATTGTCCCGGAGCGCGTGAACCGTGCGGGCCGTGGACGGTCATAGCAAGTGTTCTTCCTCTCTAGTTGACCCACCTTCCGGTGGGTCTTTTTTTGGGGCGGGCGGGCTGCCGGGGCTGGTTGCAATTGTCGGAGTATTTCACTATAAGGTGTCGCCCTGCCCGGATACGTAGCCTTTCGGGTTGACGCCAACAGCGCGTTTTTCCGCCGTGCTTCCAGGGGCTTTCCAAGCGGGTAGCGGGCGCTGCCCGCGGATCGACAATAAAACCTATGCCGAACAGCACATCAGCTTACTGATAAGAGGAGCAGCATCCCATGTTCAAAACCAAGCTCTTGATTGGCACGGCCCTCCTGGCGGCATCGCTGGGCACCGTGGCCGCCGAATGGCAAGCCCTGCCCAGCAAAGCCCCCGAACCCGCCGACAACCCCACCACCCCCGCCAAGGTGGAACTGGGCAAGATGCTGTATCACGATACCCGCTTGTCCGCCAATGGCGTGTTGTCCTGCAATTCCTGCCACAACGTGATGAACGGCGGCGAAGACAACCGCGGCGGCTCTATCGGCGTCAAGGACCAGCGCGGTGGTCGCAGCGCCCCGACCGTTTGGAACTCCGCGTTCAATTCGGTGCAGTTCTGGGATGGCCGCGCGCCCAGCCTCGAAGCCCAGGCCAAGGGTCCGGTCACCAACCCCATCGAGATGGGCATGAAGAGCTGGGACGATGTGGTCGCCCGCTTGAAAGCCATGCCGGGCTACCAAGCCGCCTTCACCGCCGCCTTCGGTCCCGATTCCATCAGCGCCGACAACGCCGCCAAGGCTATCGCCGCCTACGAGCGCACCCTGATCACCCCGAACAGCCCGTATGATAAATACGTCGGCGGCGACAAGGGCGCCCTGACCGAACAACAGGCCCGCGGGATGCAGACCTTCGCCGATATCGGTTGCGTGTCCTGCCACTCCGGCCCGGCCTTCAACGGCCCGGCCCTGCCGGAAGGCACCGGCTTCTATCAGAAGTTCCCGGCCAACGACAATGGCGCCTTGGAAGCCATGTACAACTTCAGCGCCGACCTGGGTCGCCAGGCCGAGACCAAGAACGCCGCCGACGCGCACCTGTTCAAGGTGCCGACCCTGCGCAACATCGCCCTGACCGCGCCCTATTTCCACAACGGCAAGGTGCAGAGCCTGGAGGACGCCGTGAAGATCATGGCCAAGTTGCAGCTCAACAAGGACTTGACCGCCGAACAGAGCGCCGACATCGTGGCCTTCCTGAACGCCCTGACCGGCGAGTTCCCCAAGATCGAGATGCCGCGTTTGCCCGCCTACGCGAACAAGGCGTTCCCCGCCGAATAAGACCGCCCCGCTTTGGGGATGCGGAAAAGCCGACCTCCGGGTCGGCTTTTTTGTGGGTGGAAAGCGACGGCCCTATCCCGCCCCGCGATCCCGGTTCATTTGGCCTTCAAATCGCCATAGCGGCCCAACCACCGGGCGGCCCGTCCGTCCAACCACCGCCGTGCGTCGGCATCGGACTTCAACTGGGCATCCAGGAACGCCGTGGTGATATCGCGCACCGCCGCCAAGTGCTGAGCTTCCGACCTTGGTCCATCCGGTCGGCGGAACCCGTCCGCCGCGCCGGGAGGACCGCCGCCCGGCGGTCCGCCGTGCCCCCCGCCGCCGCCGTTACCGCCGTAGGCATCGGCCCGGAGCCGGTCGCCGCCATCCCCGGCTGGGAAAGGCCCGCCCCCACCGAAAAAGCCGCCCTGTCCGTCGTCCGGGCCGTCGCCATCGGTTCCCTCGCGCCGCTGTTCCGGCCCGGCCCCGCTCAGCCAACGGTGCGAGCCGTTGCGCAGCAGCAGGAGGTATTTGCCCTGGGCGGGCGCGTATTTCCACAGGGCGGTACGGAGCGAAGGGCTGGTGATGCCGTAGGGGTCTTCGTCGCCGCTGGCGGTGACGACCAGCAAGGGGGGCTGTATGTCGCTGTAATGGTGCGCCGGATTGCCCGCCGCCAAGTCCACCGAGGGGCTCAGGGCGATGGCGGCGCGGATAGCGAACCCTGGCAGGTCGGGCCGGGCCGCGCCCAGTTTCCCGCCCACCAGGGCCGTGACGGCCTGGGCACCCAGGTCGTAGCCGACCAGGGCCAACCGTTGCGTATCCGCGTTGGCGAATGGCGCGCGTCCGCTGGCCGCCTGCCGCCGGAATTCCTCCAAGGCCCAGGCCAGATGGGGCAAACGGTTTTCCAAGGCGGTCGCCGCGAAGTATTCCCGGCCAATGGCGGGCAGGTCGTGGTTCCGGCCCGGACCGAGCGCCTTGAGCGCGTTGCCCACCGCCACAGGCTGCGCCGTGAACACCACATAGCCCGCGTCGGCCCAGGCCTGCCGCCAGAGTCCGCCCGCCGTGGCGTCCTCGCCCAGGCCCGGAAAATAAACGACCAGGGGATAACGGCCCGGCTTATCCGGGGATAGCACCGAGATATCCAAGGCGGTCGGCCCATCCTTCCAGGTTTCGCGCAGCGGAACCGTGGCGGGCGCGCTGGAATGGATATATCCACCCCGCGCCGAAAACTCCGCCATGGCTTCCTGTATCTCGCCCGGCGAAGGGGCGTCCGGGGAGGTGAAGAGCGAACAACCACCGAGGGCGACCAATAGGCTAGCGAGCATCGCCTTGCCCTTGTGGTGGCCGGGCATGGTCAAGCCACCTGCAACATCCGGTTCAAGGCCAGCCGCGCCGCATGGGTATCGGCCTCGTTCACCTTGATCCGGTTCACCACGTTGCCCGCCGCCAGGTTTTCCAGTACCCACAAGAGGTGCTGCGGATCGGTGCGAAACATGGTCGAGCACATGCACACGGTCGGCGACATGAAATGCACTGCCTTCCCTTGGGGCCGCACCTCGTCCGCCAAGCGGTTGACCATGTTGAGTTCGGTGCCGACCAGCCAGCGGGTATTCGGCTCGGCCTCGCGGATGGTCTTGAGGATATATTCGGTGGAGCCGATGTATCGGGCCTTCTCGCAGACCTCGAACGCACATTCCGGGTGGGCGATGACTTGGGTATCCGGGTGGCGCTCCAGGAAGCGGTCGATCTGCTCGGGCCTAAACATCTGATGCACCGAGCAAAAGCCCTTCCACAGGATGATGCGGGCGTTCTTGATTTGCGCCTCGGTCAAGCCGCCGCGGGGTTGGGTGAAATCCCAAGTGACCATCTGGTCCAACGGGATGCCCATGCGGTAGCCGGTGTTGCGCCCCAAATGCTGGTCCGGGAAGAACAGCACTTTTTGGCGCTGATCGAAGCTCCATTCCAGGATTTTGCGGGCGTTGCTGGAGGTGCAGACGGTGCCGTTATGCCGCCCGCAGAAGGCTTTCAAATCCGCCGCCGAGTTGATGTAGGTGACGGGCGTTACGCATTGGTCGGGATCGATGACTTCGGCCAGTTCGCGCCAGCAGCGTTCCACCGCCTTGAGGTTCGCCATATCGGCCATCGAGCAGCCCGCCGCCAAATCCGGCAGGATGGCGATTTGTTCCGGGCGCGATAGGATGTCGGCCACTTCCGCCATGAAATGCACGCCGCAGAACACGATATATTCGGCCTCCGACTGGGCGGCTTCCCGCGACAGCTTGAGGGAATCGCCGGTGAGGTCGGCATGGCGGAACACCTCGTCGCGCTGGTAATGATGGCCGAGGATCACGCAGCGTTTACCTAGGGCGCGTTTGGCGGCGCGGAGGCGCGCCTCGCATTCGGCGTCGTCGAGCAGGGCGAAATCGGTCAGGGCTAAAGCGGATGCGGACATGGCGGGAACCTAGAAATCAAAGGGATAGCGATCATAACATCGTGCCGGGGTCGGGAATAGGCGCGGGCCGGGGACGGCGGACCGCGGCCTTCACTCGAACAACTGCCGCAGGCGCTCGACCTCGGCGCGGAGTTCGGCCACCTCTTTTTCCAGCGCGGCGATGCGTTCGCGGTCGGAGCCGGGGTGATGGCCGCTGGCCTGGATTTCCGCCGGGCTGAAGATATGGCTTGGGTCCGCGTCGCCCAAAAGATGCCGATAGCGGATTTCGCGCTTGCCCGGTTCGCGGGGCAGGCTTTCCACCATGGGCGGGTCGCGCTGGGCCAGCCGGGCCAGCGCGGTTTCGACCTGGGCCAGATCGTTGATTTTGCACAGGCGTTCGGCATGGGTGCGGAGTTCCCCCGGCGTTTGCGGGCCGCGCAGCAGCAGTTCGCAGATCACGCCGACCTCGACCGGGTTGAGCTGCACATCGCCGAAGGCCGAATTGCAGAAGCGCTGGCGGTATTTGACCACCCGTCCGCCGGTCAGGGTGCTGACCAGATAGCGCTTGATGAGCCCATCGACCGTTTGTTTCACCGTGGTTTCGGCGAGGTCGAGGACGGGGTCGCGGTTGCTTTTCTGGTTGCAGGCGGCGGTCAGGGCGTTGAGCGACAGGGGGTATTGCTCGGGGGTGGTGATTTCCTTCTCGATCAGGGCACCGATGATGCGGGCTTCGTGGGGGGTGAGCTGGTGGTTCATGGTTCGATACCGCGCTGTGGAGGAGGGTTAAGTATCACACAGGCCGGGAGGGTCGATTCATCGACTTGCAACCGGACCTTCACGTGGAAACATACCTGGCCGCGGTTCACTACAACTTCCATATAACTAAGCGAGGATAACGATGAACCCACGCAACTTCCGCCTCGGCACCGCCTTGATCGCCTTGCCTTTGATGATGGGCTGCGCCAGCACCCAAGCCGTCGCCGCCGCCGGTCCCGCGATGGACCAGGGCGTCCAGTTCGGCGATTTGCAAGGCGGCAATGTCATCGTGTGGAGCCGCGCCGACCGCGAAGCCCGCATGATGGTCGAATATGCCTACAACAATAAATTCAAAGGTTCCAAGGTCGTGCGCGGTTCCTATGCCACGGCGGGCGAAGATTTCATCGTGCGCCAGGAACTGACCGGCCTGAAATTGGGCCAGGATGTCTACGTCAAGGTCTGGTTCGAGGACTTGACCAACGCCCGCAATAAGAGCGTGCCGGTGCTGGGCCAGTTCCACACCGTCGCGCCCGGCGAGGCCATCCGTTTCGTCTGGGGCGGCGACACCAACGGCCAGGGCTGGGGCATCAACCTCGCCTTCGGCGGTATGAAGATTTACGAGGCCATGCGCCAGGTCAATCCGCGATTCTTCATCCATAGCGGCGACAACATCTACGCCGATGGCGTCATCCTGCCCAGCGCCACCGCCGAGAACGGCAAGACTTGGACCAACATCGTCACCCCGGAAGTCTCCAAGGTGGCCGAGACCCAGGCCGAATTCTGGGGCCGCTACAAATACAACCTCCTGGACGAGAACGTCCGCCGTTTCAACGCCGAAGTGCCGCAAATCTGGCAATGGGACGACCACGAGGTGGTGAACAACTGGTCGGATGCCAAAGACCTGAGCGCCGATCCGCGCTACACCGTCAAGGATATCCCGACCCTGGTGGCGCGGGCCGATATCGCTTTCCACGATTATGCGCCGCTGCGTCCCGAGGGCGCGAACGAGCCGGAGCGGGTCTACCGCAAGATTTCCTATGGTCCCTTGCTGGATGTGTTCGTCCTCGATATGCGGAGCTATCGCGGTCCCAACAGCGCCAACCTCCAGGCCGCGCCCGGCCCGGACACCGCCTTCATGGGCAACAAGCAGGTGGCGTGGCTGGAAAACGGCCTGAAAAAATCCACCGCCACATGGAAGGTCGTCGCCGCCGACATGCCCATCGGCCTGAACGTCGGCGACGGCACCAATCCCGACGGTACTCCGCGTTGGGAAGCCATCGCCAACGGCAACAACGGCCCGGCCCTGGGGCGCGAACTGGAAATAGCCGGCTTGCTGAGCTTCATCAAGGCCCAGGGCATCAAGAACATCGTGTGGCTGACCGCCGATGTGCATTACGCCGCCGCCCACTACTACGATCCCACCAAGGCGGCCAGCAACGATTTCCTGCCGTTCTGGGAATTCGTCGCGGGTCCCTTGAACGCGGGCAGCTTCGGCCCGAACACCAAGGACCAAACCTTCGGCATCCAGCCGGTGTTCGAGATCGCCCCGGCGGTCCAGAACTCCTCGCCCTACGCCGGCTACCAGTTCTTCGGCCAGGTCGATATCGACCCGGCCACCCAGGCGCTGACCGTGCAGTTCAAGGACATCGACGGCCAGCAGGTCTATAGCAAGCTGTTGAACGCCGAGTAGGCCGGAACGCTCAAGATTTCCTGTCTGAGGGAGGGCGCGGCGGAGGGGTTGAGACTTTCTCCGCCGCGCTTTTTTTTGCGCCGGACGGGATGGATAAAAAACGGCGGGGCGGAGGAACCGGGTTCCTCCGCCCCGCCGTTTTGGGGTGGTTTCAAAAATACAGCTTGCCCGCGATGGCCCCGATCCCGGCCACGACCGCCAGCAACAGCAATTTGATCAAGGTCAGTTCGCCCCGTAGCGCTTGCAACCGGGCGTCGATGCGGAATTCCAAATCCCGTACCTCCTGCCGGACCAGTTCCAGATCGCGGCGGGTCGCGTGGTCGCGCCCGATTTCCAAGCTCCTTAGCGCATCGGTCAGCCCCTCGGCGTGGCGTTCGTCGAAGCCGGACTCCCTGAGCTTGCGGGCCAGTTTATGCGTATCGAGCATCGCCATCGCTTTACCTATGTCCCCTGTTCCTAATCATTAAAACCGCTCCAATTCGGGATGCGGCCAGCGTCCGCCGTGGACATGCACGGCCCCGTATTCCGCGCAACGGTTGAGGCTGGGCACGCCCTTGCCGGGATTGAGCAAGCCCCGCGGGTCGAACACCTGTTTCACGGCATGGAAACGGGCCAGTTCCGGGCTGGGGAATTGGGCGCACATCGTGTCCAGCTTTTCCATCCCGACGCCATGCTCGCCGGTCACGGTGCCGCCGACTTCCACGCAGAGTTCCAGGATACGCGCCCCCAGGGCTTCGGCCCGCGCCAATTCGTCGGCGCGGTGGGCATGGTACAGGATAAGCGGATGCAGATTGCCGTCGCCCGCATGGAAGACATTGGCGACGCCCAACCCATATTCCCCGGACAGTTCGCCGATCCGCCGCAACACCTTGGCCAGATGGCGGCGCGGGATGGTGCCGTCCATACAGTAATAATCGAAACCCAGGCGGCCCAGGGCCGGGAACGCCGCCTTGCGTCCGGCCCAGAAGCTTTTGCGCTCGGTTTCGCTCCGGGAGCGGCGGACTGCCAGGGCGCCGCCGGCCCGCAATACCGCCTCGGCTTGTTCAATATCGGCGGCGACTTGCTCCGGCAGCCCGTCGAGTTCGCATAGCACCAGGGCGGCGGCGTCCTCGGGATAGCCGGGATGGAGATAGGCTTCCACGGCGCGGAGGGTGGTGTTGTCCATCAGTTCCAAACCGGCGGGCAACAGTCCCGCCGCGATCACCGCCGCCACCGCCGCGCCCGCCGTCTCGATGCTATCGAACGCCGCCAATACCGCCTGCGCCCTGGGCGGCAGGGGCAGCAGCTTCACGATGATTTCCACGATCACGCCTAGCAAGCCTTCCGAGCCGCAGACCAGGGCCAACAGGTCGTAGCCCGCCGCGTCCAACCCGCCGCCGCCCAGGGTGACGAGTTCGCCGTCCAGGGTGGCGAGCTTCACTTCCAGGACGTTATGCACGGTCAGGCCGTATTTCAGGCAATGCACACCGCCGGAATTCTCGGCCACGTTGCCGCCGATGGTGCAGGCGATTTGCGAGGACGGGTCCGGCGCGTAATACAGGCCGTAAGGGGCGGCGGCTTCGGAAACCGCCAGGTTACGCACGCCCGGCTGGACGCGGGCGCAACGGTTGTCGGGGTCGATGGCGAGGATGCGGGTGAATTTGGCGAGGCTGAGCAGCACGCCATTTTCGACCGGCAGGGCCCCGCCCGACAGGCCCGTGCCCGCGCCCCGCGCCACCACCGGCACGCCGTGTTCCCGGCACAGGCGCAGCACGGCCAGCACTTGTTCCACGGTCTCGGGCAGGACCACCAACCAGGGCACGACCCGGTAGGCCGACAGCCCGTCGCATTCATAGGGCCGGAGGTCTTCGGGTTCGGAGAGTACGGCGTCTTCCGGGAAATGGGGCCGCAGCCGATCGAGGAAGCGGGCGCGGTCGGTGTGGTGGGAGATGCGCTCGGCGGGATGGGGTTGGTAGCTCATGGGCGGGTTCGTCGGGTTTGGGCGCGGGCGCGCGTAAGGCGCCGCAAGGCTAACAGAACGCGGCGTGGGCGCGATGGTTGGCGGAAGATGCTTCGCTATTCCGCCCTGCGTTCCCAGCGGGTGAAGGGCGAATCTTCCGGCTCGTCGCGCTCCGGCAGCAGGAACAGCCGGTACAACAACATCCCGGCGCTGAAGCCGCCCAAATGTCCCCACCACGCCACGTCGGCGATGTGATCGCCCGCGGCGGCGGGCGTGGTGATTTTATAGAACTGGATGATGACCCATACCCCCAGGAAGGCGATGGCCGGCACCCGCACGAACAAGGGCAGGAAGAGCACCCAAATCACGATGCGGGCATAGGGGAACAGGAAGAAATAAGCCCCCATCACCCCGGCCAATGCCCCGGAAGCCCCCAAGGTCGGCACCAGGGATTGCGGGTTGAAATGCACATGCAAGCCGCCCGCGACCAAGCCGCACAAGAGATAGAACGCCAGGAAGCGTACCCCGCCCATGCGGTCCTCGACATTGTCGCCGAAAATCCACAGCATCCACATATTCGTCACGATATGCAGCCAACTGCCGTGCATGAAGATGGAAGTCACGAACGGCGTGTAATCCCCCGCCGGGAAACCGGCCTTGCCCGCCCATTCCGGGAAGGTATAGCGGGCCGGCACCAGGCCATGCAGGTAGTTGAAATAGTTATGGGCTTCCAGCGGCAACCACTCGCTGTAGGCGAACACCAGGAAATTCACCAGGATCAAACCCCAAGTGACCCAGGGCGTATACCGCAGGGGGATCGTATCGCGGTAGGGAATCATGCGGGGCGGCTCCTTGATGGCGGGATGGGTTCAGGTTTGGGGTGGGGCGGGTTGCTGGGCGCGGAAATCGACGAAGGCGTCGATGGCACCCACCAAGGCCAGCCCCGACAGCGCGAATTGCGGCCAATACACCAGCACGATGTAGACCGGCAAGGCCCAGCCCCGGTTCATGCCACGCACTTCGATCACCCCATGGATCACGGCCAGCCCGACGAAGAAATACAGCATCATCGCCGCCATGAACAAATCGGCCAGCAACACCGGGCTGAAATAGCCCGAGAGCCAGATCAGGGCGACGGTCGCGAGCAAGGCCAGGCGCGGCAGGCGCAGCCGCCGGAATTCCGGGCCGAAGCCGCCGGGGTGATACACCAAGGATTGCAGCCAGCGGGCGAACAAGAGGCCGAGCATCAGGCTGAGCCCGTACAGCACGGCCAGGAGGCCGTTCATGATGCGCAAGGTGTCGTTTTCCTCGAAACCCTTGACGGTCGCGCCCGGCACCGCCGCCACGGCGCGGTGCAGCCAAGCCTTCCAGAACGCGACCACGTCCCCGGTCGCGAGGTGCATTCCCAGGATGAACAAGCCCACCCAAACGCCCACCACCAGGAGGGCCGCGCCTTGGGATTCGCTGCGGCGCAGGGTTTCGGCGGCGATGAGCGAGGGCGGCCACAGCGCGAACACCAAGGGGAAATCCAAGCCGGGCCGCGAGCCGAGCCAGAACCAGCCGCCCGCGACCACCAGCCCCGCGCCCAGCATGACCAGGGCGGCGGGTAGCCAGCCCTGGCGGAGGGCGTACAAACCCAGCGCCGCCGCCGAGATCAGGGCGAAGGGTGGGATTTTCAAGGCCAGGATGCCGAACAGGCCCGCGACCAGCACGGCGGACAGCGGGTGGCGCAGGATGAAGTGGGCGAAGGGATGCATGGGACGGGTTTCCGGGAGGATGGTGGAGGGGAAATCTAGCGTATTGAGGTGGGGGGTGGATAGGGGGCTTTGGATTGACGCCTTGGCCGGGGGGCGTCGTAATTCCGGGACCGCATCCGTAGGCGATCGACCATGCCGGCCTTGAGTCTTGAAATCCCTGCGGAGACCGCCGATATCTTGACCCAATTAGGCCTCGAACAGCGGTGCTTGCTCGGATCGACTCTGGTATCCCAGATGACTGGCTTGCTGGCGTCCATGTCGCGGACGGTTCTCCGCGACATCCAACCAGGACGGCGCGTTGTCGGCGATGGAATCCAATACGTCCTCGCTGTCGGCCAAGATAACCTTGAGTGCCTTGGCCGGGTCTTCGGTCGGATACGCTTTTTCCCATAGGTGGCGATGGCGATATCGAAGGCCGTGAACTTGAGCTTGCCCGATGCGCCCAGGCTCTTGCGGAGTTGCGACAAGCCGTGGGCCGGTTTGCGGAAATCCACGACCTCCAGGTCGAGATAGCCCCACACCGCCCGCCGGGGCGGCCGTATTGGGAGCGGGGTAGTTAGGGCGTTTCCGGTTTGGGTGTAGGCTCGGTCGTAGGGTGGGCATGTACTCATGCCCACCGCTTCCGGGCGGTCCCGGTGGGCACGGAATACGCGCCCACCCTACAGATAACGTGAAAATGCTCCAGCGCCCCAAATGCTCCAAATGGGCAGGCAAGATGGAATGTTCCCGACAGGCGAACCGGACCGGGAACCTCGGACTTGCGCGGCTCACTAACCCTCCGAGAATGCCGGATTTCCCGGCATTGACATGGAGGACGGTATGACTCAGGCAAAACAGGGATCGAAACAAACCCACGGGCTCGACGCCATCGCTCTGCTGAAGGAGGACCATACGCGGGTTAAAAACCTCTTCGAGCAATTCGAGGCGATGTCCGGGGGCGATGAAGAAGCCGCCGCCAAGGACGGACTCGTGAAGCGGATCTGTGCCGAATTGATGCGGCATGCCCAGGTCGAGGAGGAAGTCTTCTATCCGGCGGTACGCAAGGCCATCGATGACGACAAGATGATGGACGAGGCGGAGGTCGAACATGCCAGCGCCGAGGATTTGATTATCCAACTCGAGAGCATGGAACCCGGAGACGACCAATATGACGCCAAGGTGATGGTACTCCGCGAAATGATCGAACACCACGTCGCCGAGGAAGAGGAAGAGATGTTTCCGAAAGCGGTGAAGGCCAAGGTGGATACCGCCGCCCTGGGCGAGGCGCTATCCCAGCGCAAGCAGGCGTTGCGGGAGGAGATGGCGGAGTCCGCCTAGCGACCCAGCCGCGCCGAATCGATAGCCAACCCGTAGCCCGGATTGCGTTTAACGCCATCCGGGTTACGCGGAAGGTGGCAGTTTAAAGCGGTGGTGCTGGAAGCCGGAGCCGCATCCATGCGCGAATGCCAGCCGTGGGCTTCTGGATTCCATCCGTAGGCGGATAAAGGCCAAGCGCGGATGGATCGATGGCGGCACCGATCAATCCATCCCGCATTGGCAGGGCTGTGTTCCAGGTTTGGATGGAATTCATCCAAGCCTCGATCCCGCCAGCCCAGACCCGGTGTCGGAGCGCCACACATGACCCTGTGGATTGCAACGCTGCCCGGCCAGCTCCCGCCACTTCAAGGTAAAATCCCCGCCCCGACCCCCAACCCCCGGCGAACCCACCATGAAATGGCTGTTTTCTTTCGTTTTCGGCAAGCAAGCCGCCCGCGACGACGACCTGATCGACCGCTACAAGGATATCCGCAAAGCCGCACTCCAACTCAACACAGCCCTCGCCAAGGAAGTGCCCAAGGCGGCGGTCCCGGAGTGCGGCAAGAAACTCGGCCTGGTCAAGGCCGGCACCTTGATCCTCAACAACGACGATGAAATCGCTATCCTCTACGACTACTGCTTCCATCATTACCGCCGCGCCGACAAGACCGTCCTCGACCGCTACCGCGAACAACACCCGCCCGCGCCCGGTTCCACCGAGGCCGCGTTGTTGGAGGCGATGGGCCGTTCCCGTTATTCCTTGTTCCGGGTGGAAGAAATCCAGCACCAGCGCCGGGGCGCGACCCTGTGCGACCTTTTGGGCGGCGAGCGCTTCGATTTGATCGATATCGCCTTGAGCGAAACCGCCGAGCCGGGCTTGATCGTGGCCGGGCGCTTGCTGGTTTTTCCTAGATTCGCCATGTCCTCCGGCACCTTGATCCCGGTCGCCGAGCCCGTGTACGCGGACAAGATGCGCCCGGTGGTCCGCAAATATCTCCCCGATGAAACCGCCGCCCGCCCGGCGTTCTCGGAAGCGCAGGCGGCTTCCTTCGAGGCCCAGATCATCCGCATCGCGCTGCGGGAAGGCGGCGAGGACAATATGTTCTACACCGATGCCGAACATTGACCGGCTGCTCATCGTCGAGAGTCCCACCAAGACCCGCAAAATCCGCAGCCTCCTGGGACCGGGTTGGACGGTCGAAGCCAGTTTCGGCCATATCCGCGACCTGCCCGAGCGCGAAATGGGCCTGGAGCCCCCCGATTTCAAACCGCGCTACGTGGTGTTGGACCGCGCCAAGCCCCAGGTGCAAAAGCTCAAGGCGCTGGCGAAAACCGCCCGCGAGGTCTATCTCGCCACCGACCCCGACCGCGAAGGCGAGGCCATCGCCTGGCATATCCAGATGGCCGTCGGCCTGAGAAACCCGGCGCGGGTCACTTTCCATGAAATCACCGAGAAGGCGGTACGGGCGGCGGTCCAGGCACCGCGCAAGATCGACCTGAACTTGGTCGCGGCCCAGGAAACCCGGCGCTCGCTGGATCGTTTGGTGGGATATCTGGTGTCGCCGGAATTGTGCCGCCGCATGGCGTCGCGGCTGTCGGCGGGGCGGGTGCAATCGCCGGCCTTGCGCCTGGTGGTGGACCGCGAGCGCGAGATCGAGCATTTCAAGCCCATCACCCATTACGGTGTGACCCTATATTTCGAGGGGCCGCACGGCGATTGGCGGGCGCATTGGCTGCCCAAACCGCTGTTGCCGGAAGGTCAGGAGTATTGGACCGATCTGGCTTTCGCCCAGCGCGTCGCCGCAATCCGCGCGGTGAAGGTGGTCGGCTTCAAGGATGGCGAGCGCCGCGCCGAACCGCCCGCACCCTTCACCACCTCCACCCTGCAACAAGCCGCCTCGGCCAAGCTCAACCTCAACCCCAAGAAGACCATGGATGTGGCGCAAGCCTTGTTCGAGCAGGGCTTGATCACCTATATGCGTACCGACAGCCCCAATCTCTCGGACGAGGCCATCCGTGATATCCGCGCCTACGGCCAGAAACAACAATTGCCGCTGGCCCCCGCGCCGCGCCGCTGGCAGGCCAAAGCCTCGGCCCAGGAAGCCCACGAAGCCATCCGTCCCACCCATATCGAACACCGCGCCGCCGGGGGCGATGCCAGCGAACGGGCTTTATATCAACTGATTTGGGAACGGGCCGTGGCCTCGCAATTGGCGGCGGCGGTCTATGACGTGCGGCAGGTGGTGTTGGAATCGGTGGAGCCACTCGACGGCAAGACGATCCGCTTCGGCGGCAAGGGCGAAAAGCTCAAGTCCGCCGGTTGGCTGGCGCTGGCGGGCGGGGATGCCGCCGACGAGCTGGAAGCCGAGAACCGCGACAACCCGATCCCGGTCCTCAAGCCCGGCGACGCGCTGACCGCCAAGGATGGGAAGTTGGTCCAGAAGCAGACCGAGCCGCCCAGGCGCTACACCCAGGCCGGTCTGGTCAAGGCGCTGGAACGCCTCGGGATCGGGCGGCCCTCGACCTATGCCGCCATCATGGAAGGCTTGGTGCGGCGCGGCTATGTGGTGTTGAAGGGGAAGATCATGCATCCCACCGACATCGGCAAGGCCGTGGTGGATATGCTCAAGCCCTCGTTCCGCTTCCTGGAATACGATTTCACCGCCCGCATGGAGGACCAGTTGGACGAGATCGCCCGTGGCGAGCGCCAATACCGCAGCGTGGTCGCGGCCACCTACGACATCCTGCGCCAGGAGATCGGCGCGTTGCCGCCGTCGGAAGGCGCGGCGCGGCGTTCCGGTGCGCCGAAAGCGCAAGTGGACGCCACCGCCCCGGCCCGCGCCTGCCCCGAGTGTGGCAAGCCGATGCGGCGGATCAATGGGCGCAATGGCTGGTTCTGGGGTTGTTCGGGTTATGCGGCGGGGTGCCGGGCGACCTTGCCGGATGAGGCGGCGGCGCGTGAGGGTGGGGACGCGCCCGCCGTGCCCAAGCGGCGGCGGCCTGGGAAACGGGCCGAATCCGCGCCCAAGCGCAAGCCGTCCGGCCCGCGCCAGTGAGCCGGGGATTCAGCCGGGATTCTTCAAAATACCCTTCGCCGCCAAAGCCTCGCGGGTGATTTGCTGGCGCAAGGGGAAATCCTGTTTCCCGTGGATGTCCATATTGAGGGCGAACAACCAGACCTCGCCCGGCACCTCGACATAGCCCACATACCAGCCCACTTCGGGTTTCGTCCGAGCCACCCAGCCGGTTTTGGCGTACAGTTTGAAACCTGGGGTGGCTTCCCCCAGCATGATTTGCCGCAAACCTTCATAAGCCGCCGCGCCGAAAGGCAGGCGACGCCGATAGGCTTTTTTCAGGAAGGCGATTTGCTCCAGCGGGCTGATTTGCAAGGAGCCGTCCAGCCAGAATGTGGTGGTCTCGAACGGCGCTTGTAAATGTCCATAATCCATCCGGCGCAGATAATCGCGGTATTGATCCGCGCCCACCCGCCGCGCCAGTTCCTGATAACACCAGACGCAGGAGGATTTGAACGCGCTGGCCAGGGTTTGATCGCGGTTACAATCCGGGACGTCATAGGTCTGCCCGTTCCACTTGAAAACATCGTCCGGCCCGGCAATCGCTTTTGCTTCCAGCGCGATCAGGGTATTGGGGATTTTGAAGGTCGAGGCCGGGGAAAACCGGCGTTCCGCCCGGACAGCATTATGGAGATAGGTTTTTCCACTGTTCAGGGCGGAGAGGACGAGGGTTCCATTGGCGTCGTGCCGGGTGAAAATCCTGGCGATTTGCCGGTCTTCGGCGTTCGCCGCCAGGGAAAATAGCAGGAATAGGAGGGATAGGATTTTTTTCATCTTTCGAGCTGGAAGGATGGGGGGAATTCCGCGATTATGGCGCAGGGTCCACGAGAGCCAAAATCCGTACCGGAAACCCCGTTCCATGCTCCACGTTCGGCCAAACCACCAGCGCCACCGCCCCGGCTTCCGGTACCGCGTCCAGATGGGCCAATAACTCGACCTGATAATGGTTGGTGCCTAAAATATAGCTTTCCAGCGAATAATCATCCTTGGAAGTCGAAAGCCCCGGATCGGTATCCGTGGTTTCATGGCCGGAGGCGGTGATCTTGCGGGTTTCGTAGAGGTATTTCAGGGGTTCCAGCGACCAGCCCGGATAATGTTTGACGCCCTGGGCGTCGGCGTTCAGCATCTTGGCCTGGTCCGGCCAGCGCTTGGACCAGTCGGTGCGCAGGGCGACGAAACTCCCTGGGGGAATCGGCCCGTGGCGGTGTTCCCAAGCGAGGATATCGGCCAGTTTTACGGTGTAATCGGGATTGGCCGCGACTTGCCGATGCACGTCGATCACCACCAGGGGCATCAGCATTTCGCCGGCGGGGATGGCGTCCAGCATCCGCAATTGGGCGAAGAAATGGCCGGGCGGGTCGATATGGGTGCCCCATTGGCCGACATGGCAGTATTGTTCGGCCTTGAAACCGGCCTGGGGATAGTCGTATAGCGTGGTGCGGGTGGCGGGCGGGAAGCCGGGCCAATGCGGAATATCGACCGCGAGCGGATGGGAAAGGTCGACGATCCGGCGGGCTTGCAGGGTGTCGAGGAGGCTGGGGGCGCAGGCGCTCAGCGCGAGGCCGCACAGGCCCAGCGCCAGGCGGCGGAATAGGTCGGTGGGGCTGGTTTTGGCTGTCATGGCGTTGGCAGCATCCCGGTTTTATCCGTCCCGGCCCGGGCGGCGGCGCTCCCAGGCGTCGAGCAGGATCGCCACCAGCATATCGCTGAGGACGTTCACGCCCGAGCGTATCCTCGCGATGATCCAATCCACCGGGGCGATCAAGGGGATGGCGGCGGCGACCACGGCTTCCGGCAGCCCCGCCGCGCTCAGCACCAGGGGCAGCACGATCAGGCCCGCTTCCGGGATGCCCGCGATGCCCGCCCCGGCCATCAGGGCCGAGAACACGATCACCGCCTGTTGTTCCAGGCCCAGCGCGTAGCCCATGGCCTGGGCCAGGAACAGCGCGGCCATGGCTTCGTACAGGGTCACGCCGTCGTTGTTGAGGTTGGTGCCGGCGCAGGCGGCGAGCCGGGCCGAGCGGGCCGAGACGCCCATGGTGTCGAGGCAGCGCAGGGTGATGGGGATGGTGGCGAGGCTGCTATTGGTCGAAAGCCCGGTCAGCACCGCGTCGGCCCCTTGTTTGAGATAGACCTGGGGCGGCTTGCCCCCGGCCAGCCAGGCCATCAGCGGATAATAGACCAGCGCGTGCAGGCACAGCCCCAGACTGATGATGCCGAGGAAACCGGCCAGTTGCGCGAAGATGCCGACCCCGGCCTTGCCCACCACCTGCGCCACCAGCCCGAACACCGCGTAGGGCACCCATTCCACCACCCAGCCCAGCGCCTTCACCAGGATTTGGTAGACCGCGGCAATCAGGTTTTCCAGCGGGCGGATATCGGCGACATCGGTTTCGCCCTGGCGTTCCTTCAGCCAGCGCAGGGCCGCGCCGAACAACAGGGCGATCAACACCACCGAAATCACATTGTTGCTGACCAGGGGTTCGACCAGGCTTTGCGGGATGTAGCCCGAGAGGTTCTTGAGCGGGTCGAGCGTGGCGTCCGCCGCCGCCTTGGCCTTGTCGGGGGCGCTGGGGACCTGGGCCGTGAGTTGTTCCATATGGCCCTGCCAAGCCCGGCCCGGCTCGAAAGTGTTCATCAAACCCAGGCCGATGGCGAAGGCCACCGAGACATTGACCAGGCAGATGCCGACCAGCCGCGCGCCGCTCTTGGCGGTGATGGGCGCGTGGGTGAAGGCGTCGAGGATGGCGAACAGGATCAAGGGCACGGCCAGCGCCTTGAGCAGGCGGATGACCAGGAGGCCGAGCTGGCCCAGTTGGTTGGTGTCCAGCCCCCACAGGAAGGGCCGGGTGCCGCTCCAGGCCCCGAGCGAAATGCCCAGCGCGACCGCGATCACGACGCGCAGGGAGAGTGGCAGCGGCCAAAGCGGGTTGCGTTGCATGGAAAGGCTCCAGGGGTTGATCGGGCGGGGGATTTGGGGTTCGCTTCCCTGGAGTGCGTGGCCCGGATTCCGTTTCGGTCCATCCGGGCCGGGGGGATCAAGCCTGCTTCTTGTGGATTTCCTTGTGCAGCGCTTTGAATTCCTTGGTCAATTTATGATCCGGGGCGTAATGGATCAAGGGCCGGGATTCGCTGTGGGACTCCCGCACCTTGACCGAGGGCGAGAGCTTGGTCTTCAGCACCGGCTGGCCCTCGGACAACAGGGCGTTGACCATCTGCCGGGGCAGGGTGGCGCGGCCTTGGTATTGGTTGGCGATGATGCCCTCGATTTGGAGGCCGTTGTTGTGGTCGGCTTTGATCTCGGCGATGGCGGCCAACAAGGTGTAGAGGGCGTCGCGGGAGAATTGGTCGCAATCGAACGGGATCAGGCAGGCATGGCTGGCGATCAGGGCCGAGCGGCTGAAAAAGTTCAGGATCGGCGGCGTGTCGATATAGACGCGCTCGTAGCCTTGGAGTTGGTCCAGCGCCTCGCGCAGCTTGTAGATTTTGTAGCGCGATTCCAGGCGGCCTTGCAGGGGTTCCATTTCCGGGTGCGAGGGCAGCACGTAGAGGTTGGGGAAGGGCGTGGCGTGGATGTTGTCGTCCAGTCCTTCCTGGCCCTTGCTGAACGGATTGAGGCTCAGGGTTTCCTTGAAGAAATGCGCCAGGGTGGCGTCGGGGTCGGGCACCTTGTCGCCGAGCAGGTAATGGGTGGAATTGCCCTGGATGTCCATGTCGATGACCAGCGTTTTCTTGCCTTCGGCGGCGCTGATGGCGGCGAGGTTACAGGTGATCGTGGACTTACCCACCCCCCCTTTCTGATTGAAAATGACCCTGCGCATGGTGGTTTCTTATGGAATAGCTGTGTTGTAAGCGTCGGGGCGGGCGGCCTGGGCCGTCCCGCCGGGAATCACAGGCGGTCAGCGCGCCCCTTGGGCGAGCCGCATGAAGTAGATCGGCAGCACTTCGTCGTCGTTGAAAGTGACCGCTTCCCAGGCGTCGGTTTGCAGCAGGAGTTCCCGCAGCAATTGGTTGTTGAGGCCGTGGCCGGATTTGTGGCCGGTGAACGAGCCGATCAGGCTATGGCCCAGCAAATATAAATCGCCGATGGCGTCGAGAATCTTGTGCTTGACGAATTCGTCCGCGTAGCGAAGACCGTCTTCGTTAAGCACACGATAATTGTCCACCACCACGGCGTTGTCCATGCTGCCGCCCAGGGCCAGGCGGCGCTTCCTGAGCGCTTCGATGTCGCGCATGAAGCCGAAGGTGCGCGCCCGGCTGACTTCCTTGACGAACGAGGTCGAGGAGAAGTCGATGCTGGCGGTCTGGGTGTCCTTGAGGAAGGCGGGATGGTCGAAGTCGATGGTGAAAGTCACCTTGAAGCCGTCGTAGGGCTCGAAGCAGGCCCATTTGTCGCCGTCCTCGACCCGCACCGCCTTCTTGATGCGGATGAAGCGCTTGGGCGAGCTCTGCTCCTCGACCCCGGCGGACTGGATCAGGAAGACGAAGGGACCGGCGCTGCCGTCCATGATCGGCACTTCCGGGGCGCTGACATCGACGTAGGCGTTGTCGATGCCGAGGCCCGCCAGCGCCGACAACAGATGCTCGACCGTGGAGATTTTCACGCCGTCCTTGACCAGGGTGGTGGACAGCGTGGTTTCGCCGACGTTCTGGGGCCGGGCCTCGATCACCACCGGCTCGGGCAGGTCCACCCGGCGGAACACGATCCCGGTGTTGGCCGCCGCCGGGCGCAGGGTGAGATAAACCTTTTCGCCGGTATGCAAACCCACGCCGGTCGCTCTGATGACATTCTTCAGTGTTCTTTGCCTGATCATCCGGTTCACCTATTGGAAATATTGGATGGAGTCCGCGTGGGTTAGGCCACCCACGGGGAGGAAGCTGCACGGCCCGTGCCACATCCGGGCCGGAAAGATAAGGACCGTGCAAGGGGGGAATGGGCGGCGGGTCCTGGCCACCCATCCTGGAAGCGGGGGAAAGCGTCGCCTCAGTCGGCTTGGCGGCGCAGGAAGGCCGGGATGTCCAGATATTCCAGGTCCATATCCTTCTTGGTCTCGGTGCGCCCTTCGGATTTGGCCTCCTTGCGGAACTTGGCCGGGCGTTCGTAGGTACCGTAATCGACCTCGCCGGAGGTATTGCGCACCAGTTTGATCGGGGCTTCGACCGCTTGGCGCTGGCTGGAAAGGCCGGTCGCCACCACGGTCACGCGCACTTCGTCCTCCAAGGTCGGGTCGATGGCGGTGCCGATCACCACCACGGCCTCGTCGGAGGCGAATTCGCGCACGGTGTCGCCCACCTCGCCGAACTCGCCGATGGAGAGGTCTTGGCAGGCGGTGATGTTGACCAGGACGCCGCGGGCGCCGTTGAGGCTGATGTCTTCCAGCAGCGGGCTGGCGATGGCCTTTTCGGCGGCTTCGCGGGCGCGGTGGTCGCCCGCGCCGATGCCGGTGCCCATCATGGCGATGCCCATTTCCGACATGACCGTGCGCACGTCGGCGAAGTCCACGTTGATGAGGCCGGGCCGGGTGATGAGGTCGGCGATGCCCTGCACCGCGCCCAGCAGCACGTCGTTGGCGGCGGCGAAGGCGCTGATGAGGCTCACGTCCTTGCCCAGCACCGAGAGCAGCTTTTCGTTCGGGATGGTGATGAGCGAGTCCACGAACTGGCTGAGTTCATCGATGCCCTTTTCCGCGAGGTCGCGGCGCTTCTTGCCCTCGAACGGGAAGGGCTTGGTGACCACGGCCACGGTCAGGATGCCGGCTTCCTTGGCGATCTCGGCGATGACCGGGGCCGCGCCGGTGCCGGTGCCGCCGCCCATGCCGGCGGTGATGAACACCATGTCCGCGCCTTCCAGCACTTCCATGATGCGGTCCCTATCGTCGAGCGCGGCCTGGCGGCCGATTTCGGGGTTGGCCCCCGCGCCGAGGCCCTTGGTCAGGGCGTTGCCGAGCTGGATCACCGAGCGGGCCTTGATGCTCTTGAGCGCCTGGGCGTCGGTGTTGGCGCAGATGAAATCCACGCCCTCGATGCTGCTGTTGACCATATGGTTGACGGCGTTGCCGCCGCCGCCACCGATGCCGATCACCTTGATGACGGCGCTCTGGCTGTAAGAATCCACGAGTTCGAATTTCATTGTTTCAACCCCACCGTAACTGTCTGTAGTCAAAAATTGCCCGTAAACCATTGTTTCATGCGTGCCCACAATCCCTTGAGGCCGGTGCCCACGGCGATGTGCGGCTCGCTCTGGGCATGTTGCTGCTTACCGAATAGCAAAAGACCGACGCCGGTGGCGTAGATCGGATTGCGTACCACTTCGTTGAGTCCGGTCACGTATTGCGGAATGCCGAGACGGACGGGCATATGGAAGATTTCCTCCGCGAGTTCCACCAAGCCCTCCACCTTGGAACTGCCGCCGCTCAGGACGATCCCGGCGGCGATCAGGTCCTCGAAGCCGCTGCGGCGCAACTCCGCTTGCACCAACAGCAGCAGTTCCTCGTAGCGCGGTTCCACGATCTCCGCCAAATTCAACCGCGAAATCTGCCTGACGGGCCGGTCGCCGATGCTGGGCACCTCGATGGTGTCCTCCAGCTTGGCGAGCTGGGTCAGGGCGCAGGCCTGTTTGATCTTGATTTCCTCGGCGAACTGGGTCGGCGTCCTGAGCGCCACCGCAATATCGTTGGTCACTTGGTCGCCCGCGATGGGGATGACCGCCGTATGCCGGATCGCGCCGTGGGTGAACACCGCCATGTCGGTGGTGCCGCCGCCGATATCGACCAGGCAGACGCCCAAATCCTTCTCGTCCTCGGTCAGCACCGCCGCGCAGGAGGCGAGTTGTTCGAGGATGATGTCCTCGACTTCCAGCCCGCAGCGGCGGATGCATTTGACGATGTTCTGCGCCGCGCTCACCGCGCCGGTCACGATATGCACCCGCGCTTCCAGGCGGATGCCCGACATGCCGATGGGTTCCTTGATGCCTTCCTGCCGGTCGATGACGAATTCCTGGGGCAGGATGTGCAAAATCTTCTGGTCGGCGGGGATGGCGACGGCGCGGGCGGAGTCGATCACCCGGTCCACGTCGCTCTGCACCACTTCCTTGTCCTTGATGGCGACGATGCCATGCGAATTCATGCTGCTGATATGGCTGCCCGCGATGCCGGCGTAGACCGAGTGGATGCGGCAACCCGCCATCAGTTCGGCTTCCTCGACCGCCCGTTGGATCGATTGCACGGTGGTTTCCAGGTTCACCACCACGCCTTTCTTGAGGCCGCGGGAAGGGTGGCTGCCGATGCCGATCACTTCGATATCGCCGTCCTCGCCGATCTCGCCGACGATGCAGGCGACCTTCGAGGTGCCGATATCCAAGCCCACAATCAGGTTGCGATCCGATTTCCTAGCCATTGAATCGTTATTTTATCCGTTTGGGTCAGTCGAAATTCCGGTCCGGGGTTCAAGTATCCGTGGGGGCTTGTTCCAGCGCCCCGCCGGCGGGATTATCGGCGGGCGGCGGCTCCGGTTCCAAGGGTTTCCAGATCACCGAGAAACCGTTGGGATAACGCAAATCCAATTTCTGGATGGCCGCGATCCGGTCCTCCCCCAACCGCGGCAGCAGGGATAGCGTGCGTTCCAGGGCCGCCAAGGGGTCTTGGTGGCCGAACACGATCTCCACGCCGTTCTCCAATTGCGCCACCCAGGCCCGGCGTTTGCTCAGGCTCAGGGTGACGATGCGTAGCTGGCGTCGTTCCAGCTTGGCGTTGAGCGCCCGCAAGGTGCCCAACACCAGTTTTTCCTGGCCTTCCGGGCCGGACAGCAGTGGTAGATGTTGGTAATCCGCCACGCTCGGCGGGGTGAAGCGCTCGCCCCGGTCGTTGAGCAGGCTGTTCCGGTCCCAGCGGGCGATGGGTTTTTGTTCCTCGATCCGCACCACCAAGGTATCGGGCCATAGCCGCTCCACCCGCACCCTATCCACCCAGGCGAAGGTTTTGGCCTCCGTTTCGATCCGTTCCATATCGGTCGAGAAATACCCGCTGTGGGTATAGGGGGCCAGGGTTTGCTCGAAGGCGTCCATATCCAGGTTCCAGATCGAGCCTTCCACCCGCACATACCGCATGGGCAGATAGGTTTCCAACCGGTTTTGGCTCAGTTTGGCGGCGGCCATCACCAGCGCGGCCATACTCCCCAGCGCCACCAACAGCCGGATCACGGGAAAGCGTCGTGGTTGGGGCCGCGCCCGTGGCCGGGTATACCTGGGCATCCGGGTTTAGCGCCGCGGATCGAAACTGGTTTCCAAAATACGCCAGACCAGGGCGTCGAAATCGAGTCCCGCCGCCCGCGCCGCCATCGGCACCAAGCTATGGTCGGTCATGCCGGGCACGGTGTTGACCTCGATCAGCCAGGGTTCGCCCGCGCCATCGACCAGCAAGTCCACCCGGCCCCAGCCCATGACGCCCACGGTAGCACAAGCACGCACGGCCAGTTCGCGCAGTTTGGATTCGGTTTCCGGGGGCAGGCCGCAGGGGCAATGATAACGCGTGGTTTCGGCGCGGTATTTGGCATCGAAATCATAGAAGGTATTGGGTGTTTCCAACCGGATCAAGGGCAGCGGCTCGCCGTCCAGGACGGCGGCGGTATATTCGGCCCCGGTCACCCAAGTCTCGGCGAAAACCGCGCAATTATATTGCGAAGCGCGGTGCCATGCTTCCAATAATTCCGCGGGATTTTCCGCCCGGCTCATACCGATGCTGGAACCTTCCTCGGCGGGTTTCACGATAACCGGGAAATTCAATGTTTCCGCGCAAGCCGCCAAGTCCGCCTCCGAGCGCAACCGCATCCAACGCGGGGTCGGCAATCCCGCGCCGATCCAGCACAATTTGGTCCTGAGCTTGTCCATGGCCAGGGCCGAAGCCAACACGCCGCTGCCGGTATAGGGCAGCCCCAAGGCTTCCAAGGCACCTTGTAGCACGCCATCCTCGCCGCCCCGGCCATGGATGATATTGAACACGCGGTCGAAGCCCGTGCCCAGCAAGGGTTCCAAGGGCCGCGCCCCGACATCCAAGCCCACGGCATCGACGCCCTGGTTCAAAAGAGCCTGCAACACGGCTTTACCGCTTTTCAGGGAGATTTCCCGCTCCGCCGCCGCGCCGCCCATCAGGACCGCGACCCGTCCGAACGCCTGGGGATTGTCCACTCGCTTGCTCATTCGATTGCTCCGCTGACCGGCGCCACGCCGACGATTTTGACTTCGGGAACCAGGTCCCGGCCTTGTTGTTGCCGCACGGTGTCCCGCACATGCAGGACCAGCGCTTCGATGTCCGCCGCCGTCGCCGCGCCGGTGTTGATGATGAAATTGGCGTGCTTGTCGGAGACGCAAGCCCCGCCGATTTTAAAACCCTTGAGCCCCGCGGCTTCGATCAACCGCGCCGCGAAATCGCCTTCCGGGTTCCTGAACACCGAACCGCAACTCGGCAGGTGGGTCGGTTGGGTCTCGTTGCGCCGCGCCAGCAAGGCTTTGATCTTGTCGCGGCCCGCCGAGTCTTGGTTGCGGACCAGCTTGAGTTCGGCGGCGGCGAACCATTCTCCCACGGGGCCGCGCACGCTGCGGTAGCCGACGGTGTAATCCGTGGGGCCGCGGTGGCGCAAGACGCCGTGGCGGTCCACCGTGACCACCCGTTCGACCCAGGGCCAGGTTTCGCCGCCGAACGCCCCGGCGTTCATCGCCAAGGCCCCGCCCAGCGTGCCCGGAATCCCGGCCAGGAATTCCGCGCCGTCCAATTGCCGTTCCGCGCAGAATTTCGCCACATGGCCGCAAGGAACGCCCGCCTCGACATAGACCCGGTCTTCCGCCAGCGCCCGTAGGTTTTTCAGGCGGTTGCGGGTGCAGATCACCGTGCCCCGGATACCGCCGTCCCGCACCAAGAGATTGCTGCCCAGGCCGACCCAGAATAACGGTTCGTCCGGGGGGAGTTGGCCTAGGAACATTACTAAATCATCCAGGTCGGCGGGTAAATAGAACCGTTCGGCGGGACCGCCCACCCGCCAGGAGGTGTGTTCCGCCATGGGTTCGTGCAGGCGCAGTTCGCCGCGCAGGGCGGCGGGGCGGATGGCTCCGCTGGCACCGCTCATGATGCGGACCCGCCGCTTAGGGCGGCGAATTGCTGGGGTAATTCCAAGGCGACCTGGCCGACATTACCCGCGCCCAGGGTCAGCACCAAATCGCCGGCCTCGACGATGCCCGGCAGGATATCGGCCAGTTCGCCGACCTTCTCCACGAACACCGGATCGATCTGGCCCCGCACCCGGATGGCGCGGGACAACGAGCGCCCGTCCGCGCCCAGGATGGGTTTTTCGCCCGCTGGATAGACATCGAGCAAGACCAGCACATCGGTTTGCGACAGGATTTGCACGAAATCCTCGAACAGGTCGCGGGTGCGGGTATAGCGGTGGGGCTGGAACACCAGCACCAAGCGCCGCTCGGGAAAGGCTTGGCGGGCCGAATCCAGGGTGGCGGCGATTTCCCTGGGATGGTGGCCGTAATCGTCCACGAACACCACCGAACCCGCGCCCATGGGGATTTCGGCGTTGATCTGGAAGCGGCGGCCGATGCCTTTGAAACCACCCAAAGCCCGCTGGATCGTGGTTTCGTCGATGCCGAGCTCGCTGGCGACGGCGATCACGGCCAGGGAATTCAGCACGTTATGGCGGCCCGGCAGGTTGACCGTGACCTCGAACGAACCTTCGTGCCCGGCCCGCAGCACGGTGAAGCGGCTACGCAGCCCCTCTTGCCGCACCTCGACGGCGCGGACATCGGCGTCGGGACCGAAGCCGTAGGTTTTCATCGGCTTGCTGATGAGGGGCAGGATTTCGCGGACGCCGGGGTCGTCGATACACAGCACGGCCAGTCCATAGAACGGTACATGGTGCAGGAATTCGATGAAGGTGTCCTTCAAGCGCCCGAAATCGCCGGCATAGGTTTCCATATGGTCGCGGTCGATATTGGTGACCACGGCGATCATGGGTTGCAGATACAGGAAGGAGGCGTCGCTCTCGTCGGCCTCGGCCACGAGATAGGAACCTTGGCCGAGCTGGGCATTGGTGCCCGCGCTGTTGAGCCTGCCGCCGATCACGAAGGTGGGATCGAGACCGGCTTCGGCCAGCACGCTGGCGGTGAGGCTGGTGGTGGTGGTCTTGCCATGGGTGCCGGCCACGGCGATGCCATAGCGGAAGCGCATCAACTCGGCCAGCATCTCGGCGCGGGAGATGACCGGGATTTTCTGGCGGCAGGCGGCGTCCACCTCGACATTGGCGCGGTTGACGGCGCTGGACACCACCACGACTTCGGCGTCGCTGACCTGTCCGGCCTCGTGGCCCTGATAAACCTTGGCTCCCAGGCTGGCGAGGCGGCGGGTGCTGGCGTTCTCGCCCAGGTCGGAGCCGGAGACTTCATAGCCCAGGTTGAGCAGGACTTCGGCGATACCGCTCATGCCGGTGCCGCCGATGCCTACGAAGTGGATGCGGCGCAGGCGGCTCATGCCGTATTGTCCCGCGATTTGTTCGGTCAGTTTCATCGGGTCGTGGCGCAGGGTTGGGGAGTGTGATGGGTGGCTTCGAGGCAAATCGCGGCGACCACGCGGGCGGCTTCGGGCCGGGCCAGCGCGGTGGCTTGGGTTTTCATGGTGGCCAAGCGGGCCGGGTCGCCGATCAGCGCCTTGAGTTCGGCGGCGAGCCGCTCCGGGTTCAATTCGGGTTGCGGCAACAGGACGGCGGCCCCGGCGTCGGCCAGATAACGGGCGTTCTGGGTTTGGTGGTCGTCGATGGCGTGGGGATAGGGCACCAGGATCGCCGGTACCCCGGTCGCCGCGAGTTCGCTCACCGTCATCGCGCCCGCCCGGCAAATGGCGAGGTCGGCCCAGGCATAGGCCGCGGCCATGTCCTCGACGAAGGCATCGACCTGGGCCGGAAGTCCATGGCGGGCATACAGGGCTTGGGTTTCCTCGCGCAGCGCCGCGCCGGTTTGATGGCGGATTGCGATGGGCAGGCCGATCCGGGCCAAGGCTTCCGGCACGGTTTCATTCAGGGCTTTTGCGCCCAGGCTGCCGCCCACGATCAGGAGGCGGACGGCTGCCACGTCCTCACGCGGCGGCGTCGCGCCGCCCGCCACGATTTCCCGGCGCAGGGGGTTGCCGACGCAACGCGCCCCCATCTTGGCGGGAAAGCTGTCCGGGAAGGCTTCCAGCACCACGCTGGCCCGGCGGGCCAGCCAACGGTTGGTGGTGCCGGGGATGCGGTTTTGTTCGTGCAACACCAAGGGGATGCCCAGCATCCGGGCCAACAGTCCGCCCGGTCCCGACACGAAACCGCCCATGCCCAGCACCGCATCCGGCTTGACCCGGCGCAGGATGCCCAGAGCCTGCCGGAACGCCCGCAGCAACATGAACGGCGCGGTCAGCTTGCCGCGCCAGCCCTTGCCCCGGAGGCCGGCCACCGACAGCCATTCCATCGGAATTCCGGCGGCGGGCACCACGCGGGCTTCGAGTCCCGTGCGCGTGCCCATCCATACCACGTCGTGGCCCGCGTCCAACAACTCGCGGGCCA
The DNA here is from genome assembly GCF_019670005.1 of Methylomagnum ishizawai. Classification (NCBI taxonomy): domain Bacteria; kingdom Pseudomonadati; phylum Pseudomonadota; class Gammaproteobacteria; order Methylococcales; family Methylococcaceae; genus Methylomagnum; species Methylomagnum ishizawai. Next base: position 727,290 of record NZ_AP019783.1, read on the forward strand.
CCGCCAGCGCCGGATAGACATGTCCGCCGGTCCCGCCGGCCAGGATCATTATGCGCGTGCCCATGTGGACCTGACCTTGGGCGTGCCGGACCAAGTTTCGATGGCCTCGCTGCGTATCCTGAACAGGATCGCCAGCGCCGAACACATCACCATCATGCTGCCGCCGCCATAGCTCATCAGGGGCAGGGTCAAGCCCTTGGTGGGCAGCAGTCCCATGTTCACGCCCATGTTGATGAAGGCTTGCAGCCCGAACCAGATGCCGATGCCATAGGCCAGGAACGCCGCGAAGCGGATGCCCGCCCGTTCCGCCAACTGGCCGATGACGAAGGCCCGCCACACGATCACCATGAACAGGAAGATCACCGCGGTGGTGCCAACCAAACCCAGTTCCTCGCCGATGACCGAGAACAGGAAGTCGGTATGGGCTTCGGGCAGGTAGAACATCTTCTGGATGCTGGAACCCAGGCCCACGCCGTTCCATTCGCCGCGGCCGAAGGCGATCAGCGCCTGGGTCAATTGGAAATCGCTGTTCAAGGGATCGTCCCAGGGATCGACGAAGCTCATCACCCGTTTCAAACGGTAGGCGGCGGTCATGATGAGCAGGACGCCCGCGCCGACCACGGTGCCGATGAGGAGGCCGAATTGCCAGAGCTTGGCCCCGGCCAGGAACAACATCCCCAAGGCCGTCGCCATCACCACGGCGGTCGCGCCAAAATCGGGTTCTTTCAGCAGCAGCAAAGCGGCCACCGACAGCAGTCCCAGCGGGCGGATCATGCCCTGGATGGAATTGCGTACCAGGGGCAGATGGCGGTCGATGAAGCTCGCCACATAGATGGCGGCGATCAACTTGAATACTTCCGAGACCTGGATGCGGATTCCGAGCAGGCTGATCCAGCGGTAACTGCCGTTCACCATCTTGCCGATGCCGGGAATCAATACCAGGACCAACAACACCAACCCGAACAAATACAGGAGCATGGAGTTGTTCTTCCAAGTCTCCAGCTTCACGGAGGCGGCGATCAGGCCGGTCGCGAGTCCCATCCCGATATGCATCAGCTGGTGGCGTGGAAAATAAAAGCTGTCCTGGGACATCTTGTCGCCGAGATGCAGGGAGGCCGAAGCCACCATGACATAGCCGAACAGCAACAGCCCCAAGGAAGCCAACAGCAATAAGGTATCCAGATAGAAGCGCTTATCGCCCCACTGAAAGACCATGCCCTGGCTGCGTACCGCGACCCGTGTTTTCATGACTGCAAACCTCGCACCGCTTCGGCGAACATCCGCCCGCGTTCTTGGTAATCCTTGTACTGGTCCAAACTGGCGCAGGCCGGGGCCAACAGGACGGTATCGCCGGGCCGGGCCAAGCCTTGCGCGGCCTTGACCGCTTCGCGCATATGGCCCGCCCGCGCCAAAGGAATCAGGTCGTGCAAGGCGGCTTCGAGCAAGGGCGCGTCCTTGCCCACCAGCACGGCGGCGCGGACTTTGTCCGCCACCACGGGCCGCAGCAAGTTGAAATCCGCGCCTTTGCCATCGCCGCCCGCGATCAGGATGGCGGGGCGGTCCAGTCCCGCCAAAGCCGCCATGCAGGCACCGACATTGGTGGCTTTGGAATCGTTGATCCAGGCCACGCCGTCGATTTCGGCCACCCATTGCATCCGGTGGTCGAGTCCCGGAAAGCGCTGGAGTTCCGCGATCATCGCTTCGCGGGATAAACCCACCGCCTCGGCCAGGGCCACCGCCGCTAGGGCGTTGGCAAGGTTGTGACGGCCTTGGATACGGATTTCCTTGGTTTTCATCAAAGGCTGGCCATGGCCAACCAGCCATTCCTCGCCCTCGATACGCTGGACGCCGTAGTCCACCGCCATCGTTCCATCCAAGCCGAACCAGACGCAGCGTCGGGCGGGATCGGCCATCGCCGCCACCATGGGATCGTCCCGGTTCAGGACGCACAATCCCTCGCCCTTGAAAATGCGCTGTTTGGCGGCGGCGTAGGCTTGGAGATCGGGGTAGCGGTCCATGTGGTCGGGGCTGATATTCAATACGGTGGCCGCGACCGGCTCCAACAGGTCCGAGCGCTCCAATTGGAAACTGGATAGTTCCAAGACGTACAACTCGGCCTCGTCGTCCAGGAGGTCCAGCATCGGCGTCCCCAGGTTGCCGCCGACCCGGACCCGCTGGCCGTCGGCCTCGGCCATCAGTCCGACCAGGGTGGTGACGGTGCTTTTGCCATTGGCCCCGGTGATGGCGACCACCGGCGCCCGCGCCAAGCAGGCGAACAGGTCCAAGTCGCCCATCACCGGGATGCCGCGCCGGGCGGCGGCGGCGATGGCCGGTTCGTCCAGGGGCAGGCCGGGACTGACGACGAGGTGGGTCGCGGCCTGGAAGGCTTCGGCCTGGAACCCGCCCAGGAACAGGCCGACATCCGGCATATTGTCCTGGAATTCGGCCAGGAGCGGCGGTTTTTCGCGGGTATCGGCCACGGCGAAGGGAATGCCGTGCCGGGCCAGGCACTGGGCTATCGAATAGCCGGTCTTGCCCAGGCCCACGACCAGGACCCGCGAGCGGTCCCGGTCCAATCCCAAACGCTGCAAAGGGTGGGTGGGGTGGTCCATGGCCTGACTACCTGAGTTTCAAGGTGGCGAGGCCGAACAAGACCAGGATCACGGTGATGATCCAGAAGCGGACGATGACCCGTGGCTCCGGCCAGCCTTTCAGTTCGAAATGGTGGTGGATGGGAGCCATGCGGAAGATGCGCCGCCCGGTCAGCTTGAAGGAGGCGACTTGCAGCATGACCGACAGGGTTTCCATCACGAACACGCCGCCCATGATCATCAGGACGACTTCCTGCCGTACCAGGATAGCGAGCATCCCCAGCGCCGCGCCCAAGGCCAGCGCCCCCACATCGCCCATGAACACCATGGCCGGGTAGGCGTTGAACCACAGGAACCCGAGTCCCGCGCCCAGCAGGGCACCGCAGAACACCACCAATTCACCCGCCTTGGGGATATAGGGAATCCCCAGATATTCGGCGAACACCGCGTTGCCCGAGGCATAGGCGAAAATCCCCAAGGCGCTGCCGACCAGCACGGTGGGCATGATGGCGAGGCCGTCGAGGCCGTCGGTGAGGTTGACCGCGTTGCTGGTGCCGACGATGACGAAATAGGCCATCACCGGATAGAACCAGCCCATGTTCCAGACGATCTGCTTGAAGAAGGGCACGATGAACTGGGTCTCGGCGGGCACGCTGGCGGTGTTGTAGAGGAACAGCGCGGCGGCCATGCCGCAGACCGATTGCCAGAAATATTTGTCCCGCGCCGCCAGCCCCTTGCTGTTGCGGAGGATGAGCTTTTTGTAATCGTCCACGAAGCCGATCACGCCATAGGCCAGCGTCACCAGCAGGATGACCCAGATATAGCGGTTGCCGAGATCGGCCCAGAGCAAGGTGCTGATGGCGATGGACACCAGGATCAGGGCACCGCCCATGGTCGGGGTGCCGGCCTTGGAAAAATGGCTTTGCGGGCCGTCGTCGCGGACGCTCTGGCCGATCTTGTACTTGCTGAGCTGGCGGATCATGGCCGGCCCCACGATGAACGAAATCACCAGGGCCGTCAGCACGCCCAGGATGCCCCGGAACGTCAGGTAATGGAAAACCCGGAAAACGTCGAAATAGCCTTCCAGCAGTTCGGCGATTTTCAGCAGCATGGGGCGTCCCCCACGCGCAGGGCTTCGACGACCCGCTCCATGCGCTGGCTACGCGAACCTTTGACCAGCAACGCCGCGCCCTGGGGCAGTTCGGCGGCGAGGCGTTCGATCATTTCTTCCTGGGTCTGGCAGTAGGTGGCGTCCGCGCCGAAGGCCGCGACCGCACGGTCGGCGTTCGGCCCGACCGCGAACAAGCGCTTGACGCCCATCTGCTTGGCCTGCTGGCCGATGCCGGCATGGAGTTCCGGGCTGTCCGCGCCCAGTTCGCCCAAAGCGCCCAAGGCGACCCAAGGCTCGCCCGGCAGGTCCACCAAAACCGCCAGCGCCGCGCCGAAGGAACTGGGGTTGGCGTTGTAGGCGTCGTTGATGAGCAGGCTGTCGCGGGGGCCCCGGACGGGTTCCAGGCGTCCCGGCACCGGGGTCATCCGGGCCAAGCCCTGGGCGATCTGCTCGGGGGCGAGCCCTAGCGCCAAAGCCGCGCCCGTCGCGGCCAATGCATTCGTCACGTTGTGACGGCCGGCTAAAGCCAAAGCCATGGGAAAGCGTTCTCCTTGGTGGATGAGGTCGAAGGCGGTGCGGAACCCGGTATCGCCGAGCCCCATGCGGATGGAAGCGGGATCGGCGCGGATTTCCGCCCGTTCGGACAGGCCGAAGCCCAGCACGCGGCGTCCGTCCGCGAGGCCACACCAGAAATCGAAGAAGCGGTCGTCGGCGTTCAGCACCGCGACGCCTTGCGCCGACAGCGAGCCGATCAACTCGCCCTTGGCGCGGGCCACGCCTTCCAGCGAGCCGAAGCCTTCCAGATGGGACGCGCCCGCGTTGGTGAGGATGATCACGTCCGGTTGGGCGAGTTGGCTGGTATAGGCGATTTCCCCGGCGTGGTTGGCCCCCATTTCGATGACGCCGTAGCGGTGTTCCGGTGCCAGCTTGAGCAGGGTCAGCGGGACGCCATAATCGTTGTTGAGGTTGCCCTGGGTTTTGAGCGTGGGACCGGCGACGCCCAGCGCCGCCGCCACCATCTCCTTGACCGTGGTCTTGCCGTTGCTGCCGGTGATGCCGACGATTTTCCCCTGCCAGCGCCGACGCCACGCGGCACCGAGCCGGCCCAGGGCGATGCGGCCATCGGCCACGCGCAATTGCGGGATGGCGAGGTCCGCGAACCGCTCGACCAGGGCCGCGCCCGCGCCCGCGTCCACCGCCGCCGCCACGAAGTCGTTGCCGTCGAAGCGCGCCCCCCGGATGGCGACATAGAGGTCGCCCGGTTTGAGGCTGCGGGTGTCTATGCTGACCGTCGCGAATACGGCGTCTTCGCCGCGCAATTCGCCGCCAACGATGGGTTGGAGTTCGGATAGGCGCATCATAAGGAGCGGGTTGTGGAGAAGGGGAGGGTGGTCAGGAGAGCTTGGATGACCTGCCGGTCGCTGAAAGGATATTTATGGCCTTGGATTTCCTGGGTGGACTCGTGGCCCTTGCCCGCGACCAGGACCAAGTCTTCGGGTGCCGCGTGTTCCAGGGCGTGGGCGATGGCGGCGCGGCGGTCGCGCAGGCACACGAGGCCGTCGCGGCGGCAACCCGTCAGGATGTCGCGGAGGATGGCGTCGCCGTCCTCGGAACGGGGGTTGTCGTCGGTCAATACCACGTGGTCGGCCAGCTGCTCGGCGATGGCTCCCATTTGCGGGCGCTTGCCGCGGTCGCGGTCGCCGCCGCAGCCGAACACCACCCACAGGCGCCCCGCGCAATGGCCGCGCAGGCTGCGCAGCACGCTGGCCAGGGCGTCGGGGGTATGGGCGTAATCGACCACCACGTGGCGGCCATGCCCGGCGAAGCTTTCCATGCGTCCCGGCACGGCGCGGACCCGGCCCAGGGCATCCGCCGCCGGGGCCAAGTCCCAACCCAGCGCCAGCAATACACCCAGGGTCGCGGCCAGGTTCTCGACATTGTAATCACCGAACACCGGGGCGCGGACCCGTGCGCTTGCGCCCGCGTAATGCGCCACGAAGGATACGCCGCCCGTTTCGTGGCGGACTTCCCGGATTTCTAAGAAGGGCAGGCTGGATTGCCGCTCGCGGCCCGTTTTGCCGAAGCCGATGGCCCGCACGGCGCTGGGTTTACGGGCCAGGATGGTCTCGGCGCTGGCGTCGTCGGCATTAAACACCACGAATTCGAGTCCGGGCCAAGCCAGCAGCCGCAGTTTGGCTTCCAGGTAAGCCTCCATGCTGCCGTGATAATCGAGATGGTCGCGGGTGAAATTGGTATAGAGCGCCCCCTTGAACCGGACGCCGTTGAGCCGGCCTTGTTCCAGGCCGTGGGACGAGGCTTCCATCGCCACCGAGCGGAAGCCCAATCCGAGCAGTTCGCCAAGGATGCGGTGGACTTCGATGGCGTCGGGAGTGGTGTGGGTGGTGGGTTGCAGTGCGCCGGGCCGGCCCCAGCCCAAGGTGCCCAGTACGGCGCTGCTATTGTCCAGCGCCTGGGCCAGGAAATGGCTGCACGAGGTTTTGCCGTTGGTGCCGGTGATGCCGATCAGGGCGTCGAAGCCGCGGGAGGGTTCGCCGAAGAAGCGGTCGGCGATGGGGCCGATTTTCCCGGCCAGGTCCGCCACCGGGACACAGGGAACCGAAGCGATGGCGCCCGCCAACTCCGTGCCGCCGCCCTGGGGTTCGTAGAGGATGGCCGCGCAGCCGTTCTGGATCGCCTGCCCGGCGTGGGCTAGGCCATGGACGCGCTGGCCGCGCAGCGCGATGAACCCATCGCCCGCCTGGATGTGCCGGCTATCGTGGACCAAGCCGCCGACCGCGATGGCGGGCGGGGTGGTTTCGGTGAAACCGGCCAGCAATCTTGGTAAGTCGAAAGGGTGGGCATCGGCCAGGCTCATGCGGGTTCGTCCTGTCGGCCTGCCATCAAGGGGGTGGGTTCGTCCGGGGCGATGTTCAACAAGCGCAATGCGCCTTCCATGACGCTGGAGAACACCGGCGCGGCCACGGCACCGCCGTAGTATTCGCCCGCCGAGGGTTCGTCGATCATCACCACCATCACCAAACGCGGCTTGCTGGCCGGGGCCAGTCCCGTGAACAGCGACATGTATAAGGATTCGGTGTAGCCGTGGGCACCGGATTTCTTCACGGTGCCGGTCTTGCCCGAGACCCGGAAGCCGGGGATGGCGGCTTTTTGCGCGGTGCCGCCGGTGGAGACCACGCTTTCCAGCATGGTGCGGACCGTGGTGGCGGTCTTGGCCGACATGATGCGGTGGGCTTCCGGCGGGGTGTCGCGCTTGAGCAGGCTGACCATGGGGATCACGCCGTCGTTGGCCAGGGAGCTATAGGCGCGGGCCAGTTGCGCGGTGGAAGTGGACACGCCATAGCCGAAGGACAGGGTGGCCTGCTCGAAGGCGTTCCAACCCTGGTAGTCGGACAAACGGCCATGGGCCTCGCCGGGAAAGCCGCTGTCCAAAGGCTGGCCGAAGCCGAGATTGTTGTAGAAGGCCCAGAATTTCTTGGGCGGCACGCTGAGGGCGATCTTGGTGACGCCCACGTTGCTGGATTTTTGCAGGATGCCGGTCACATCCAGGCTGCCATAGCTGTGGACATCCTTGACGATGTTGTGGCCGACCCGCATCTGGCCGCCCGCCGTGCTATAGACGGTGTTGGGATGGGTCAGGCCGAGTTCCAGGGCGCAGGCCACGGCGAAGGGCTTCATGGTGGAGCCCGGCTCGTACAAATCGGTGATGGCCCGGTTGCGGGAGGGATTGCCCTTGAGCTTGCCCCGGCTGTTGGGGTTGTAGGAGGGCTGGTTGACCATGGCCAGGACTTCGCCGGTCTGGCTGTCCAGCAAGACCAAGGAGCCCGAACGGGCGCGGTGCTGCATGACCGCTTTTTTCAGTTCGCGGTAGGCTAGATATTGCAGGCGCTCGTCGATGCTCAGGGTCAAATCCTTCCCCGGCACCGGCAGGCGGATGTTTTCCAGGTCTTCGATGATGCGGCGCTTGCCATCGCGGATGATGCGCTTCGCGCCATCGGTGCCGCGCAACGAGGCGTCGAAGCCGAGTTCCATGCCTTCCTGGCCCTTGTCCTCGATATCGGTGAAACCCAGCAGGTGGGCGGTCACTTCGCCGGTCGGGTAGTAGCGGCGGTATTCGCGTTCGTCGTAGATGCCGGGGATGCCCAGCGCCATGGCTTGATCGACCAGTTCCGGGTTCATGCGCCGCTTGATATAGACGAAACCGCGGTGGTCGTCCTGGCCGATGCGCTGCTTGATCTCCTTGACCGACATGCCCACCAGATCGGCCAGGGCCTTCAGTTGTTCATGGGTGACTTCGGTCTTGAGGAATTCCTTGGGGTTGATCCAGATCGATTTCACCGGGGTGCTGACCGCCAGCAATTCGCCGTTGCGGTCGATGATACGGCCCCGGTGGGCGGGCACGGGCAGGATGCCGACATGGCGCAAATCCCCTTGCTGTTTGAGGAACTGCCGGTCCAGCACTTGCAGGAAGACCGCCCGCCCGATCAAGACGGTCATGGCGCACAGGATCAGCATGAGCAGGAAGCGCCAGCGACCGCTGTAATCGTCTTCTTTCACCACGTTCGGTTGGATGATTCGCATGTCGGCGCGACTCGTCTAAGGGTTGATGTAAAGGGTCGATTCACGGGCGGGCAGCACCATGCCCAGGCGGGCGCGGGCCATTTTTTCGATGCGGCTGTGTTCGGCGAAGGTGTTTTGCTCCAACTGCAATTGGCCCCATTCCTCGTCGTAGGCGTCGAGGGCTTGCTCCAACCGCTGGACCTCGGCGAACAACATGCGCGAGCGGTATTTCGTGTACACCACGCCCAGGGCGGAGGCCACGGCTACGGCGACCAGCACCAATAGGGTCCTCATGCCGGAAGCCGCTCGGCGATCCGGAGTACCGCGCTGCGCGCCCTGGGGTTCGCGGCGGTTTCTTCGGCGCTCGGCAGGACGGCCTTGCCGATCCGGGCCAATTTCGGGGCGCGTTCGTCCGGCGCGGGCCACGGCATGGGCGTGGAGCCGCCACTGCGCGACTCGTCGCGCATGAAGCGCTTCACGATCCGGTCTTCCAGGGAATGGAATGCAATCACCGCCATGCGCCCCCCCGGTCGCAAGATTTCCAAGGCTTGCCGCAAACCCGCTTCGAGTTCTTCGAGTTCATGGTTGATATGAATCCTGATGGCTTGGAAACTCCGGGTGGCCGGGTGTTTGCCCTTTTCGCGGGTCGGCACGGCGGCGGCGATCAGTCCGGCCAGTTCCGCCGTGGTCGAGAGCGGTGGGTTGGAGCGTCGCCGCGCCACGAGGGCTTGGGCGATGCGCCGGGCGTAGCGTTCTTCGCCGTAATCCCGCAAGACCTGTATCAGTTCGTTCTCGGAGACATCGGCCAGCCATTCGGCGGCGGTGATGCCCCGGCCCGTGTCCATCCGCATATCGAGCGGGCCGTCGCGCATGAAGCTGAAGCCGCGCCCGGCCTCGTCGAGTTGGGGCGAGGACACCCCTAGGTCCATGAGGACGCCCGCCACTTGTCCGGGCCGGCCCCGCTCCGCGATGAATGCCGCGAGCTGGGCGAAGCTGCCATGGACCAGTTCCAAGCGGGGATCGGCCCGCAAGGCCAGGGCTTCGGGCGAGGCCAGCGCGTCCGGGTCTTTGTCCAGCGCGAGCAGGCGGTCTTGGCTGCCGAGCCGGGCCAGGAGCGCCGCCGTATGCCCGCCGCGCCCGAAGGTGCCATCGACGAAATAACCGCCGCGCTCGGGGGCCAGCCCCGCCACGGCCTCGCGCAACATCACCGGCGTGTGCGGCGAATCCCCGGCGCTCACAGGGACAAGGTGCCGAGTTCGGGCGGCAAGTCTTCGTCGTCGCCGAGCCGTTCCGCCTCGATCCATTCGTCGCGGCTGCGGTTCCAGGTGTCCTCGTCCCATAGCTCGAATTTGTTGCCCTGGCCGACCAGGGCGACGCGCTTTTCGAGCAGGGCGAACCTACGCAAAGGTTCCGGGATCAAGCACCGCCCTTGGCTATCCAGTTGGCACTCGGCGGCGTGGCCGATCAGTAAGCGTTGCAATCGTTTGGCCTGTTTGTTCAAGGCGGGGAGTTTGACGAGCTTGCGTTCGATGTCTTCGAATTCCGGGAGGGGGTAGAGCAACAGGCACTTATCCAGGCCGACCGTGACGACTAATTGGTTGTCGCAGCATTCGTCCAATTCGGCCCGGTAGCGGGTGGGGACGGCCAAGCGCCCCTTGTCGTCCAGGTGGATGGAACTGACGCCACGAAACAAAAAACCCCCTTATCGCCATACAGCCCCATTTTTCTCCACTTTTCGCCACTCGCACGGGAATATAGAAACCTACCGCAGGCAAGTCAAGACGATGTATGGAATATATTTTTCATGACCGCGTTGTTACGGTGGTGTTGGCTGTTTGGGATCGGGGGGACTATTGAAATTATTTGATATTCAATGGCTTATCAATCGAGTGCGGGCTTGTGCCGGCGGCGTGGGCGGGGTGTGACGGAGTTGGATTGAGAACTGAACGTTACGTCGGCTTGTTTGGGGCGGGGGGATTTTAGAATAAGTCGTCGATGCTCCGCCGGCTTGTCGCGGGGTCGGCAATGGGGTTGGAAGCGACAAGCGCTGCACCGGTTTCCGTCGTCGGTTGGGTTGGACGGGGGGTTCAGCGCCCGGCCGGGGAGCGGGCGCCGACTGCGGGGGTGGAGGTGGAGGGTGTCCCCTTTGGGCGTGGTGGGCGACGGTTTCAGTGGTGTCCGCCGCAGCAACCGGCGGCGGGCGCTTCTTCCCCTGGCTGCACGGTGCTTTTGCCCATCCCGGAATAGGCCGGGCACCAGCGCAGCTTGGCGGTGGCGACCAAGACGCCGCCGACGACCAGGAGCGGGATATTCGCCATGAACACCGATGCCAGCAAAGCGCCGATGCCCACGCCGTAGCGGATTTTCTGTTCTTGCAGGCCGATATTCAGTTCGCGCTGCGTCATGCGTTTGAAATCGAAGTTCATCGCCGGGCTCCTAGATTGAAACGCTAGATTTTCCTTGCTCGGGCCGGATGGCGCAAGCCGATTCCGGTAAAATGCTGCGATGAACATTCCAGCGATCATCGATTCCCTCAACCCGGCCCAGCGCGAGGCCGTGACTTCCCCTTGCCCGGCCTTGCTGGTCCTGGCCGGGGCCGGTAGCGGCAAGACCCGCGTGCTGGTGCATCGCATCGCTTGGCTGATGCAGGTGGAGGAGGTTTCCCCCCATGGCGTGCTGGCGGTCACTTTCACCAACAAGGCCGCCAACGAAATGCGCGGGCGCATCGAAGCGATGTTGTCCGCCCCGACCACCGGCATGTGGGTGGGCACGTTCCACGGTTTGGCCCACCGCCTGCTCAGGCGGCACGCGCGGGAAGCCAAACTGCCGGAGACCTTCCAGGTCCTCGATTCCGACGACCAATACCGCCTGATCCGCCGCTTGCTCAAGAGCCTGGAGTTGGACGAGGCCCGCTGGCCGCCGCGCCAAGTCCAGTGGTATATCAACGGCCATAAGGAAGAAGGCCGCCGTCCCCGCCATTTGCCCGAGTCCCCGGACCCGTTCGAGCGGCAGATGCTGAGGGTTTACCGGGCCTACGAGGAAGTCTGCGAACGTTCGGGGCTGGTGGATTTCGCCGAGCTATTGCTACGTGCCCATGAATTCCTGCGCGATACGCCCCCGGCGCTGGCGCATTATCAGGAGCGGTTCCAGCACGTCCTGGTCGACGAGTTCCAGGATACCAACCGGATCCAATACGCCTGGCTCAGGCTGCTGACCGAGCGCCACGAAAACCTGTTCGCGGTTGGCGACGACGACCAATCGATTTATAGCTGGCGCGGGGCCAGGGTCGAGAATCTCGCCCGGTTCCAGCAGGATTATCCCCAACACCGTTTGGTGCGCCTGGAACAGAATTATCGTTCCACCGGCCATATCCTCAACGCCGCCAACGCCTTGATCGCCCACAACCAAAGCCGTTTGGGCAAAACCCTGTGGACCCAGGGCAACGAAGGCGAGCCGATTGCGGTGTATACCGCCTTCAACGAGCAGGATGAAGCCTATTTCGTGGTCGAGCGCATCCGGCAATGGGCGGCGGAAGGCCATGCCCGGCGCGATGCGGCGATCCTTTACCGTTCCAATGCCCAGTCCCGCCAATTCGAGGAGAAATTGGTGGCCTTGGGCGTGCCCTACCGGGTCTATGGCGGCTTGCGCTTCTTCGAGCGGGCCGAGATCAAGGACGCCCTGGCCTATCTCCGCTTGATCGCCAACCGCGACGACGACGCTTCCTTCGAACGGGTGGTGAATACGCCGACCCGCGGCATCGGCACCAAGACCCTGGACCTGGTCCGCGATCTGGCCCGCGACCAGCGCCTGCCGCTGTGGCGGGCGGCGGAGCGGTTGTGCGGCGACGCGGCGGCCTTGCCCGCCCGCGCCCGCGCGCTCCTGGCCGGGTTCCTGCAACTCATCGAAAAGCTGGCCTACGACACCGCCGGACTGGCGCTCTGGGAGCGGGTGCAACGGGTCGTCCTGGGTTCCGGGCTCAGGGAGCATTATGAAAAGGAAAAGGGCGGGCAGGGCGAGGCCCGCCTGGAGAACCTCGACGAATTCATCAACGCCGCCCGCCAGTTCGAAACCGAACCGCAACTGGATTCGGAACTGCCCAAGCTGGATCAATTCCTCGCCCACGCGGCCTTGGAATCCGGCGATAACCGGGGCGACGAGGCCGACGATTGCGTGCAACTCATGACCCTGCACGCGGCCAAGGGCTTGGAATTCGATTTGGTGTTCGTGGTGGGTTTGGAGGAAGGCTTGTTTCCCAGCGTGCAGTCCATCGAGGATGTTGCCCGCCTGGAGGAGGAGCGCCGCCTGTGCTATGTGGGCATCACCCGCGCCAAGCGCAAGCTGTTCCTGACCCATGCCGAAACCCGGCGTCTCTATGGCAAGGAGACCTATCCCCGGCCTTCCCGGTTCTTGCGGGAGATACCCCAGGCCTATCGCCATGATGTGCGGATGAAGGGCAAGGCCACCCCTCCCAAATCCGCTGTTTCCGCTCCCGCCTTGGGTGCCCGCCCGGCGGGGCAAGGCGTCGGCGGATTCAGGGTGGGGCAACGGGTGCGCCATGCCAGTTTCGGCGTGGGCGTCATCCTCAAGTTCAAGGGCGATGGCGACAAGACCAGCGTCGAGGTGAATTTCGCCACGGCGGGCATCAAGGAGCTGATGCTGTTTTCGGCCCGTTTGCAACCGGTGTGAGGGCGGTCAGGCGTATTTCCGTAGCAGGGCTTTGATGGCCGATAGCGCCCAGGCCGCTCCCTGCCTGCCGTGCCTGACCAGCCATGAAGCCAGGGGACGCGCCCTGGCCGCGAGACGCCGGATATCCGCCCATAGCGGCCCGAACTCCACCGGCATATCGCGTACCCGGCCCCGGCGGACCAGCCAGCCCAGTACGCCGCTGGCGAATAGCAAGGCGGGGGCCAGGCCGGCGAGAAACCACAGGAGCCGGCCTCCCGTGCCCCAGATTTCCCCGGTATGCAGCGGCCACAGCCAAGTCATCGTGGTTTCCCCCGCGCCGAACCGGGCGGGATTGCGGACCTCGCGGATTTGGCCGCTGTACTGGTCCACCCAGACCGTGGTGAGCGGATGGCGCCGGTTCACTTCCCAGGGCTGCCGCAGCGAGACGCGGTAGGTGCCGGTTTCCCCCTCGGGCGTCGCCACCCGCCGCACCTCCGCGTGCGGGAACGGGCCACGGGCCAATAGCACCGCCTCGTCCAACCCGACCGGCCTGTCGTTGGGCATGGCGGTGCTGCGGACGGTGGGGCCGTCGTCGTCGTGGCCCATGCCGGAGGTTCCCAACAGCGATTCCGGTACCCGCGGGAAGGCCAGGCCGAATCCCGTGCAAGCCTGGGCCAGCAAGGGCAGGGCGATGGCGAGCCCGAACAGCCGGTGTCCGTCCAGGGCCAGCCGGCCCAGGCGCAACCCGCCGCCCGGCTTGGTCCCGCCCAACCCCGCCAATCCCAGCCACAGGCCGGAAATCACCGTCAGCACGAGCGCCACTCCCAGTCCGCCCACCCAGTTCCAGCCCGTGCGGCCCAGGCCGAGTTGCGTATGCCAGTCCGAGAGGCGGGTGGCCGCCGTCCCGCCCCAGAAACGGCTGGCGACGATTTCCGCCGTATAGGGATTCACCGACACCATCAACGGCGCGTAGAGCCGGCCTTGGGTTTCCTCGGGATTTTCATACCAGGCGGTTAACAGGCCGTCCGGGGTGCGGGGCAGTTCCAGCGTCCAGCTTCCGGGCCTCCGGGGGTGCGCGGCCCGTACCGCTGCCAGGATATGGCCTAGCGGAAGTGGTGGGTCTTTGGGACGGTCGATGGATAGCCGGGGGTCCAGCCATAAATCCAAGGCCGGACCATAAAGGGCGAGGGCGCCGCTCAGCCCGATCAGCGCGAAGAACAGCCCGAAGGGGATGGCCAGCCAGCGATGGATTTTCGGACAGGGGCGGTGGGGGTGCGGGGGTTTATCGTTCATGGCGGGGAGCGGGGGCGGCGGGAAGGAGATAGCTTATCCCATCCCCGCCCGTTCCGGTCCGGGGGATAACCAGGTGGTCGGGGCGGCGTTGGAAAAGGTCGCGACCGGTGGACGAGATCGCCCGATACCGGCGGAGTTTGCCGATATTCAAAGGGAAGCGCGCCCGTGACCGGGCTTCAAACTCATGGTATCTATAAGGCCAACCATCCGTTTATAATGCCTCGATAGCAGGTTGGGTGTAAGAGGGTTCTCCATGAAAGGTGGAGTTGCATCCGCTGGGAATGCCAATGTGTCGCGACAGGAAACTCTCTATTCCATTTGGCGGCATGCCCCCTTATACTACAAGCACTAGCGGCCATCCAGCCCCGACTCGCTTGGGGCTGCACCCACTTCTCAGGACATTAGATAGGGGAAAGACGTGAAAATGAGCAATACGACGACGGGTTTATTGGCGGCGGCGCTGCTGCTGTCCAGTCCCTTGGCTTCGGCGGAGTCCAAATATCCGGCGGCGGATTTCGAGCCGCAGGTCATCACCCGCGATGCCGATCTGATCTCCAAGCACGACCAAGCCGCCAAGGAGCGCGAAGCCGCCGAACAGGCGAAGCAGGCGAAGCGCAGCCAAGCCGTCGCGTCGTCGGCGGTGTCCAAGTCGTCGGAAGCCGAAGCCGATTCCACCCCAGCCAGTTCCGCCGAGCCCGCGGTGACCACCGAAGGTGGCTCTTCGATGGATAATTTCCCCGTCGCCCTGGTCGTTTTCGCCTTGGCGGGCTTGGTATTCTGGAGTACCAAACGGCCCAAGGGGCAGGAAGTCCGTTATAGCGCCGCTCCCGTCGCGCCCGCGGGTACCGTGGGCGGCGAAACCGGGGTTGCCAAGTACCTGAAGGAACTCGAAGCTTCCGCCCGCAAAGCGGCCGGCACCGGGGTTGCCCGCTATCTCAAGAATCTCGAAGCCAATGCCGCTCCCAAAACTCCCGAAACCGGCGTGGCCAAGTATATCAAAAGCAATAGGCTCTAAAACCACGGTGCCGAGCAATACCCGGATAGCAGGGTTGTTGGCAGGTTCCGGGGGTTTCGACTCGAATCGGAATCATTGATGCGATAACCAATATCGCGCTTAATCAAAGTTATATCGGAGTACATATCATGGCGGAGCTAAGCGGAGTAGCTAAGTATATTAAAAACCTGGAGTCGTCTGAAAAGAAAGTCGTCGAGACCGGGGTAGCCAAGTATATTAGGGACCTGGAGGCTTCCGCGAAAAAGTCGGCCGAGACGGGAGTTGCTAGGTATATCAAGAATCTTAATAAAGCTGGGTGAAAATTGCTTGCGAGCCTAGGCATCGAAGCGATGTGCCAACAGCTTAATTAAGGCGATGGCCTACGCGCTACACAGTTAGGAGTTGACATTTGCCTGAGATAGGGCGATGCATTTCTAAGCATAAAACCTGTAACCAACCATAACCAATCGGAGCATACACCATGGCAAGACCGTTAATTCAATTGGCACTCGATTCTTTGGATGTTGCCCAGACTCTGAAGCTCGCCAGCCTCGCGGCCCCTTATGTCGACATTTTCGAAATCGGCACCCCGTGCATCAAGCACAACGGTGTGAGCTTGGTCAAGGAATTGCGCAAGCTCTACCCCAACAAGCTGATCCTGGTCGATCTCAAGACCATGGATGCCGGTGAATACGAAGCCACCCCGTTCTATGCCGCAGGCGCTGACATTTGCACCGTGCTGGGTGTTTCCGGTTTGGCGACCATCGCCGGCGTGATCAAGGCTGCCAATGCCCATGGCGCCGAAGTGCAGGTCGATCTGATCAATGTTCCCGACAAGGCCGCGTGCGCTAGGGAATCCGCCAAGCTGGGCGCCCACATCATCGGTGTCCACACCGGTCTCGACGCCCAGGCCGCCGGTCAAACCCCGTTCGCCGACCTGCAAGCCGTGGCCAAACTGGGCCTGCCGATGCGTATTTCCGTGGCCGGCGGCATCAAGCAGTCCACCGTGCAGCAAGTCGCCCAGGCCGGCGCGAACATCGTGGTCGTCGGTGCCGCCATCTACGGTGCGCCGTCCCCCGCCGATGCCGCCCGTGAAATCTGCGAACTGGCCAGCGCCGCCTAAGGAACCCATATGCATCAGCAGCTCATCATAGACAAGATTACGAGCATCCTTTCGGCTACCGATGCTAGCTATGAAGAAAAACTAACCGGCATACTCGATAAGGCATCGCGCATATTCATCGCGGGTGCCGGTCGGTCGGCCTTGGTTGCAAGGTTCTTTGCAATGAGGTTGATGCATGGCGGTTATGACGTCTATGTCGTCGGTGAGATCGTGACGCCGAGCATCCGTGCGGGGGATTTGTTGATCGTTATCTCCGGCTCCGGGGAAACCGAGACCATGATCGCCTACACGAAGCGGGCCAAGCAATTGGGTGCCGAGATCGTCCTGATTTCGGCCAAGAGCAGCTCGACCATCGCCGACATGGCGGGTGCGGTGTTCCAAATCGGCAGCCCCGAGCAATACGGCAAGGTGGTCGGTATGCCCATGGGCACTGTGTTCGAGCTATCCACGCTGATGCTCCTGGAAGCCACCATTTCGCACATCATCCACGAAAAGGGGATTCCGGAAGAGGAAATGCGGACCCGGCACGCCAATTTGGAATAATCCCCCGAGGGGTGTTCCAGGAAATCGACAGGGCAGGATTCATTCCTGCCCTTTTTTTATGCCTTGGGGATTGCGCGGGCCGGGGCGCATACGGGTTGGCCCCGGTATCCCTTCAGCCGTCGATCAGCAAATGCCCCGGCAGGGCGATTTCCATCGCGACCGGCAAATGGTCCGAGCAGGCGAAATTCAGCGCCCGCACCTTTTCCACCTTCAGTTCGGGCGTGACCAGGATATGGTCCAGCATCCGGTGCGGACGCCAACTCGGAAAGGTGTTGATCTGGCAGGCGGGATCGCACAGCCGGGTGGTCTGGAACAGGAGGTTCAATTCCGGGGAATCGGGTTCGCAATTGAAGTCCCCCATCAGCACCACATAGGGCAGGTCGTGGATCAATTCGCCGACGAAGGCCAGTTGCCGCAGCCGGGTCCGTTGCGCCAGGGCCAGGTGCAGCACGCAGATATACAGGGCGTCCTCGCCCGATTGGCCGAACCGCGCCAACAACGCACCCCGCCCCGGCAATCCCGGCAGCTTGTAATCATGGACGGTATCCGGCTTCAGGCGGCTCAGCAGGCCGTTGCTATGCAGGGCGATGTTGCCGAAACGGCGGTTGACCTGGTTATGCCAATAGGGGAAGCCCGCGTGTTCGGCCAGGTATTCGGCCTGCACGATGTTGTGGCTGCGGGTGCCGCCGCCATCCACTTCCTGTAGGCCCACCAGGTCGAAGGGCTTGAGGAACTGGGCGATGCGGTTGAGGTTGGGCAGGCGTTTCCGCGAGGGCAGGATGTGCCGCCAGCCTCCGGTGAGGTAGTCGCGATAGCTCGAAGTGTTGATGCCGGTCTGGATGTTGAAGCTCGCCAGATTCAGGCGGCGCGGGCGGTCGGACACGGGTTTCATGGGCTGGGGTCTGCGTGGGTTGCGCGTTCCCCGGACGCGGATCCGCCGCCTGGGAGCGGCGGGTCCTGTGGGGTCCATACCCTGGGGGCGGTGGCCTAATGGGCCGCTTTCAGGGCCGGTGCCTCGGGAATCGGCGGGGCGCCATGGGCTTCGGCCACCGGGGGCTTGGCCTCGGTTTCCTTCTTGATGAGCGCGTTGGTGATTTCGATCATGCGGGCGAAGCTTTTGGCCTTGGCGGGGCCGACCAGATATTTGCCGTTCACCACGATGCTGGGCGTGCCGGTGACGCCGTAGCGGGCGGCCATGCCCTCGGCCTGGCGCAGCTTGGAATCCACCGCGAAGGACTTGAAGGCCGCTTTGAAGTCGTCCTCCTTCACGCCGTGGGCGACGAAGAACTTGCCCAGGTCCTTCTCCGATTCCAGGGTCTGGTGCTTGTTCTGGATGGCGTCGAAGAAGTCGGCATGGACCTTCTCCACCACGCCCAGCGCCTCGGCAGTGAAGAACGCCTTGGCATGGTTGCGCCAATGCTCGTTGAACACCGCCGGTTGGCGGATGAACACCACGTTCTGCGGTTTGCTCCTGACCCAGTTGTTCAGGTCGGGTTCGAAGTGATAGCAATGCGGGCAGCCATACCAGAAGAATTCCATCACCTCGACCTTGCTGGGATCGGAAGTGGGTTGGGCCGGGTTGATCGTGTCGTAGTCGGTGCCGGCTTTGAATTCCTCGGCGAAAACCGGCGCGGATAGCAACAGCCAGCCCGCCATGAACCCGAACAGCAGTTTCATCGTGATACCTCGTCAAAAATACAGGGAGCGTTATGGGAAGCGTGGGTTATTGGAGGCTGGAGATGTAGTCCGCCACCGCCTTGATTTCCGCGTCGTTCATCCGGGCCGCCAGGGCGCGCATCATGCCGTTCATGTCGTTGCCGCGTTCCCCGGCCTTGAAGTCCCGCAGGGTCTTTTCGACATAGGCGGCGTACTGCCCGTTGAGCTGGGGGAACACCGCGCCCGGATTGCCGTTGCCGCCGAAGCCGTGGCAGCCGGTGCAGGCCGGGACGCCGGTCTTGAGGTTGCCGGTGCGGTAGATGGTTTCGCCGAGGGCGTTGGCCTCCGCCTTCTCGATGGTGATCTTCTGCTGGCTGTAATAGGCCGCGAGATCGTCGATATCCTGGCCGGTGAGGGGTTCGGCCAAGGCGCCCATGGTCGGGTCGCCGCGCTTCTGGGATTTGAAATCGTGGAGCTGCTTGGCGATGTAATCGGCGTGCTGGCCCGCGATCTTGGGGAAGATCGGGGCGCTGCTATTGCCGTCCTCGCCATGGCAGCCGGCGCAGACCATGGCCTTCTCCTTGCCGGCGGCGGGATTGCCTTGGGCATGGGCGAGGGCGACGCCGCCCGCCAGTAACAGACCCATCCAAAACCTTAGTTTTCCCATTCCCGATACCTCGCTGATAGCCGGATGTTATTGATATGAATGTAAACGGGCCGTCCGGGGCGGTGGCTTGGGGCATGGTCCCGGTGGCGGCGTGGCGCTGAAAAACCCAATGGGCGTGGTCCGCTTCAAACCCGCAATCAAATACGGGTAAACTACAAAAGTCAATTATTTCCCCGAACAGCCTATCGTGAAATCCATTTATCATTCCGCCAGTTTCCTGGCGAGCGCCTCGAAGCTGGGCAACGCCCCTCCCGACCAGGGCCTGGAGGTCGCGTTCGCGGGCCGTTCCAACGCCGGGAAGTCCAGCGCCATCAACCTCATCACCCAACAGAAATCCCTCGCCAGGGTCAGCAAGACGCCGGGCCGGACCCAGTTGCTCAATTTCTTCCAACTCGACGCGGACCGGCGCCTGGTCGATCTGCCGGGCTACGGCTACGCCGAGGTGCCCGAGGCCATGCGGAAAACATGGGGGGCGATGATAGAGAACTATCTGAGCCAGCGCCAAGCCCTGCGCGGGGTTTTTTTGGTGATGGATATCCGCCGTCCCTTGACCGATTTCGATTGGCGCATGATCGAATGGTGCGCCCATTACCGCCTGTCCCTGCATATCGCCCTGACCAAGGCCGACAAGCTCAGCCGGGGCGCGGCCTTCGATACCCTGCACAAGGTCAGGCGGGAATTGGCCGGATGGCAAGGCCCGGACATCGGCTTGCAATTGTTTTCCGCGCTCAAGCGGGTTGGCGTGGAGGAGGCCCATGCCGTGCTGGACCGCTGGTTCGAATGCGGGCCGGGCGAGGATGCGGCCACCCGGCCCTGAGTACCGCCGGGCAAAAAAAACTCCGAAGCAAAAAGGGGAAAATGCTTCGGAGTCTTGGAGTTCCCGGTTGGGGGGAACCGGGATTGAGAAAAACTACCCAAGGAGAGGAGGTGAGTAGTTCGCGTCGTTCCTGAATGGCCCTATGACCCCCTATCGCAAGGGAAAGTTCCAGCCCGATCCGGCTGCCGCGATACCCCCGCCCCTACCCGGAACTTATCCCCGTCCCGCCGTCTCGAATGAGGCGCGGCGCATCCCTTGGAACCGCCGGACACCGGTCCCTCATAATGCCGGAATCCTTTCCCAACCCATCGCCTAGGCACGCCAACATGAATATCCAAAAACTCGTCAGTTTCAATTTTCACTTCGCCGTTTGGTTATCCATCTTGGGCGGTATCGCCGCCTTGAACCATCCCGATTTCATCGTGCCCGACGACGACGGCATGTACGGCCCCTTGCGCAATAATTTCCTGATCGTCATCGGCTACCTGGTATTCAGCGAATTGGGGCTGTGGTATTTCCGCTATTTGAAGGGCAGCCGTATCGAGGCCTTGATCATGGCCTATACCTTCTTCGCCACGGCGGTGGGGGCCAAGTTTTATGGCATGGTCAATAACCTGCCGGTATCGGATGCCTTCGTGATGACCATGGCCTATCTGGCCGTCTCGCATGGGTTTTATTATGCCGCCGGTCTCATGGAAGCCGAGACGCGGGCGGCCCAGGCCAAGCATCCTGGGCCGGACGTTTGAGGCTCATAGTTCCACCTGGAGGTTATCGATCAAGCGCGCCTTCCCCAGCCATGCGGCGGTCAGGACGACCCACCGGGTTTCCTCCGGTCCAGGCCGGGCCAGATCGCCCTGGCGGCGGATGGCGAAATAATCGGGCACGAAGCCCTGGTTCCGCAGGGCTTCCGCCCGCTCCCGCTCGATCCTGGTGTAATCGCGGGCACCGCCGCGCAATTCCGCCGCCGCCGCGCGCAGTTGGGCATAGATCGAAGCCGCCCGCGCCTTTTCCTCCGCCGACAGATAGCCATTGCGCGAACTCAGCGCCAAGCCATTTTCCTCCCGCACCGTGGGCACGCCCTGGATACGCACCGGCACATCCAAATCCGCCACCATGCGGCGGATCACCGCCAATTGCTGGTAATCCTTCTCGCCGAACAAGGCCACATCGGGCCGCACCTGGTTCAACAGCTTGAGGACCACGGTGGCGACGCCCCGGAAATGGCCGGGCCGGAATTGGCCGCACAAGTCATCGGACAAACCCGGCACTTCCACGAAAGTCATCCGGGCCGGGTCGGTGGGGTAAATCTCGGCCACGGGCGGCAGGAATAAGAGGTCGGTGCCGACGGCGGCGAGCTGGGCGCTGTCGGCTGCCGGGGTGCGGGGATAGGCCGCGAAATCCTCGCCGGGGCCGAATTGGCTGGGATTGACGAAGATGCTGACGACCACCCGGTCGGCCAGTCGCTTGGCTTCCTCGACCAGATGGAGATGGCCCGCGTGCAGGTTGCCCATGGTCGGCACGAAGGCCACCGATAGGCTTTGCCCGCGCCAGAGGCGGACGCTGTGGCGGAGTTCGGGGATGGATGGGGCGGTCTTCATGGGGATTGGCTCTGGGGTGGATGGGTTCCGCCGGTCCGCGGGTTCCCAAACGGGGCTTGGGAACGGGCGGGCGATCACCGGGCTTTAGGTGGCGAATTCGGACGGCGACGCCTTCAAGGCCCGGTCCCGCGCCCAGTTGCGGATGTGGTCCACCTGTTCCTTCATGGTTTTCGACAAGGGGACGATATTGCCGGTGGCGTACATCAGGTCGTCCTCGTTGAGTTCGCGTTCTTCCAGCCGGGCCGTGGTCAGGGCCGCCACCACGCATTGTTCGACCTCGGCCCCGGTCCAGCCCTTGGTGAAGCGCTTGAGCCGTTCCAGGTTGAAGCCGCTGGCGTCGATGCCGCGCCGTTCCAGATGGATGCGGAAGATATCGACCCGCTCGTCGTCCAGCGGCAAATCCACGAAGAACACCTCGTCGAAGCGGCCCTTGCGGATCATCTCGGCGGGCAGCAGGTCGATGCGGTTGGCGGTGGCGGCGACGAACAGTCCCTTGGTTTTTTCCTGCATCCAGGTCAGGAAGAAGGCGAAGATGCGGCCTTGTTCGCCCGCCGATTCGGTGGAGGTGATGCCCATCTCGATCTCGTCGAACCAGACCACGGCGGGCGAAATCCCTTCCAGCATCCGGCAGGCGCGGGCGAAGGCGCTTTCCGGCGAGCCGTGGCGGCCCGAGAAGATTTCGCCCATGTCGATGCGGTACAGCGGCAACTCGAAGCAATTGGCGATGGCCTTGACCGAGAGGCTTTTGCCGCAACCGGAAATCCCCATCACCAGGATGCCCTTGGGCACGATGTCCGCGCCGAGTTTTTCGCGCTGCTGGAATAGGCGGCGGCGCTCGATCAGCCATTGCTTCATGATTTCCAAGCCGCCGATATGGCCGATGTTGTCGCCTTCGGAGATGAACTGGATCATGCCGCTGCGGTTCACCAACTGGCGCTTTTCCTGGTAGAGCGCGGGCAGGGAGTCGCGGCCCAGGTGCTTGCTGCCGGCGAGGGCACGGCGCAGGGCGTGGCGGGCTTCGTCCAGGGTCAGCCCTTGCAGGGCGCGGAGGATGAGGGTTTGGGTGGCCTCGTCGCCATCGATGGTGTAGCCGGCGGCCTGGAGGAGGGCGGTTTCGCTTTGGAGGAAGGTTTCCAACTCGGGCAGGTCCGGCACGCCCAATTCGAGGTAGGCGAAGTCGCGGTCGAGTTCCGGCGGCAGGAATTGTACGGGCGAGGTGATGAACACGAATTTGCCCTGGTCGAAGCAGCCCGTGTACAGGTCGCGCAGGCGGCGGCGGATGTCGGCGGACTCCTGCATCGGCTCGTGGAAATCCTTGAGGTGGAACAAGGCCGGGCCTGGGTGTTCGGCGATGAAATCCAGGGCGGCGCGGGCGGTGGCGGCTTCGGCGCGGCTGCCGTCGGCCTGTTTCATGCCTTCGGTGAGGCTCCAGGTCCATAGCGGCACGGGGGCGGCGAAGAAGCTTTTGGCGGCTTCGGCCAGGAGTTTGGCGATGCGCTGTTCCTCGGAGGTTTTGACGTAGGCCAGCGGACGGCCCGAATCGACGATGTCGCGCAGGGCTTGGAGCGATTTGCTGAGGGTGGTCATGGGTGTTTGGGGTCGGTTGGGGGGTGGAAGGGGGCCGGGACCGGCCTTGCGGGGTGCCGCGGGGGATTCTTGTGGGCGGCGGGGGGGCTGTCAAGTTGGACGGGAGGCGGTGGTGCGGGCCGCCATGCGGGGCGCCCCGGTGTTTTGTTACCCTGTCTTGTCCGGTGGGTACGCCGAATGCGGTGCCATCGCCGGAAGCAGCCGGTCTTTATCATCGCCGCCCTTGGGGTTCCGGGGGCGGTGGCTTTGGGCGAGGATTTATCGAGTATGGCCGAAGTTTCCCGGCAATATCCCTATGGCAATAGGCGCGGCAATATCCCGGACCGGCAGGTCCATCCAGGGCGGGCGCTGCGGTATTACGACCTGATCGGTATGGGTTTCGTCGCGGTGGTGTTGATCTCGACCATAGCCGCGCAAAAACTCATCGCGCTCGGTCCGTTGGTGATGCCGGGCGGGATCGTGTTATTCCCGGTTTCTTATATTTTTTCCGACATATTGTCCGAGTGTTATGGGTTTTCCCATTCCCGCCGTATCGTGTGGATGGGATTCGCCGCCAATTTCGTGATGGCCCTGGTATTCACCCTGGTCGTGGCCCTGCCACCGGCCCCGGCCTGGCCCTATCAAACCCAGTTCGCGACCGTGCTGGGTTTCGTGCCGCGCATCGTGGTCGCTTCCTTGCTGGCTTATTTGGCGGGCGAGTTCGCCAATTCCTACGTCCTGGTGCGGATGAAGGTGTTCACCCAGGGTCGGCACCTGTGGATGCGGACCATCGGCTCGACCCTGGTGGGCGAAGGAATCGATAGCCTTATTTTCATGCTGATCGCTTTCGTCGGCACGATGCCCTGGCCGGTGATGTGGACCGCGACGGCTTCGGTGTATCTGGTCAAGGTGGCCTACGAGATCGTGATCACCCCGCTGACCTATGTCATCGTCCGTCAGCTGAAACAGGCCGAGGGCGTCGATCATTATGACCACGATACCGATTTCAATCCGTTTAGGTTTAAGTAGCGGGCTGGGCGTATCGCTGGCCATGCGCGAGGCCGGGGACGCCGGATGGGACCCGGCCTACGCGCCGGGTTCGACATACTCGAAGCCGACCCAATAACCATCCCCGCCCGCCCGCGCTTGGCACCAACTGGCTTGGGTGGTGTAGACCAGCGCCTCGGCGGCACCGGGCATGAGGACGGCCAATTCATAGCGCCGGCCCAGGGTCAAGGGTTGGGAGACCCGCAGCCGCAAGCCCCCCGCCGACAGATCGACGCATTGCCCCTGGGCCTCCACGGTCGCGCCGTCCGCCCGCACGACAGCGCTGCCCAGCACCCGGACCCGCTGGCGACGGCGGTTCTCGGTCGCGGGTTGCGCGAGTTGGTCGGCGAAGTCGCCGATCTCGTCCCAGTGGACCAGGAGGTCCGAAAGTAGCGCCCTAAGCTCCGCGCCCAAGCCGCCGTCTTCCACCTGGCCCGCGAGCCGTTCCAGATCGAGGATCAAGCTTTGCAGCCCGTCGAAATGGCGCTCGAACCGCCGGGCGAGTTCGATATCAATAGGCATGGCGATCCGAGCCTCCGAGGGTTTCCAGGAGTTGTTCGAGGACCGCGAGTTGGCGCTGGGCTTCCGCCAACAAGCCATGGCGGCGCGGCGCGTCGGCGCTGTCGGCGAGGTCCAGGAGGAAAAGCGGGAGGGTTTCCGATCTGAGCGCGATCAGATGTTCGAGCGAACGGGCGAGTTCTGGTTGGGTCATCATGGTGCTTCCCAAGGCGGGTGGAGGGGAACGGGGGACCGGACAATCCGGGAACTATGTCTGAAGGGGCGCTTCCCCCATGCAGGGGGTGATTTGGCCGTCCACGCGCTGGATGTGGTTCACCAGCCAGGCGGTCAGTTCGTTGTACATGCGCCGGGCGAAATCTTCGCAGCCACCGCGCTCGGCATATTCCTTCCTGAAGGCCACGAAGGTACGGATGAAATCCGCGTGCGCCGATTGGTTGATGGCGGCCGCCGGGCAGCGGTGGCGCTCCATGCACAGTTCTTCCCGGTGGAAATGCCATTCCGTGTAATGCTGCAATAGATTCAGGATATTGCGGATTTTCGCGGGGGAATGCCCCGCTTCGATCAATTCCGCCAGGTCGTTGATGATGTCCACCAAATATTTATGCTGGATATCGATGGCCTTGTTGCCGGTGGCCAGGGAATCCGACCACATGATTTTCAACGATCCATTCATGGTGAGGCTCCTGTTGCCGTTGCGCGAGCGGTTGCCGAAAAAACAAGCATAGAAGGGCGTGGGCGTAGGTCAAATATTCCATAAAAAATTTATGGTTGGATCGCCGGCGGTCAGCGTCCGGCTTGAACCCATGGAGTCCGGTCCGGCATGGCGCGATGACAGCGATTCCCCCAGCCGCTATAGTCCGCCCCATCCTTTTCCACAAACCGTAGGCACGACCATGACGGCATTGTTCACGCTTTTCCAACTCGGCCCGCTCACCCTCAAGAACCGCATCATCATGGCCCCGCTCACCCGCTCGCGCAGCCAGCAGCCGGGCAATATCCCCACCCGGATGAACGCGCTCTACTACGCGCAACGGGCCGGGGCGGGCCTCATCATCTCCGAGGCCACCCAAATCTCCCAGCAAGGCCAGGGCTATGCCTGGACCCCCGGCATCCACACCCCGGAACAAGTGGCGGGTTGGCAACTCGTCACCGCCGCGGTGCATGAGGCGGGCGGCTTGATCTTCGCCCAACTGTGGCATGTGGGGCGGGTCTCGCATCCGGCGCTGCAACCGGACGGGCAACTGCCGGTCGCTCCCTCGGCCATCGCGCCCGGCGGCCTGGCTTTCATCGCCGACGAAAGCGGTGCGCCGCAACTGGTGCCCTTCGTCCCGCCCCGCGCCCTCGCCATCGAGGAAATGCCCTACCTCGTCCAGCAATACGTGCATGGAGCCAAGAACGCCCAGGCCGCCGGGTTCGATGGCGTGGAGGTGCATGCCGCCAATGGCTACCTGCTCGACCAATTCCTTAATTCCAGCACCAACCAGCGTGAAGACGCCTACGGTGGTCCGGTGGAAAACCGCGCCCGGCTGCTGCTGGAAGTGGTGGAAGCGGTGTGCGGCGTGTGGGGCGCGGGGCGGGTGGGCGTGCGGCTGTCGCCCTTGGGCACTTTCAACGACATGGGCGACGCCGACCCGGAAGCCCTGTTCGGCCATGTCGCGGAGCGGCTGAACGCCTTCGAACTGGCCTATCTGCATGTGGTCGAGCCGGTCATCGCCGGCAACGCCACCACCGAAACACCCGATCCACGCGCCGGGGCGGTGCTGAAGCGCATCCGCGAGAACTACCGGGGCACCTTGATCGTCTGCGGCGGCTACGACGCGGCCAAGGCCGGGGCCGCGCTGGGTGGGGGCCGGGCCGATTTGATCGCCTTTGGCCGCGCCTTCCTCGCCAACCCGGATTTGCCGGAACGCCTGCGCGTGGGGGCCGCGCTCAACCTTCCCGATCCCAACACCTTTTATGGCGGCGGACCCCAGGGTTATCTGGATTATCCGACCCTGGCCCAGCAGCGCGGCGAGCAGCCCATGCCCGATTGCGGCGGGTTCGAGCCGGCATGAAGATCGCGCTGATCGCCGCCATGGGCGCGAACCGGGTCATCGGGGTGGACAACCGGATGCCCTGGCATTTGTCCGCCGACCTCAAGCGCTTCCGGCAAATCACGATGGGCAAGCCCATCCTCATGGGCCGCAAGACCCACGAATCGATAGGCCGCCCCTTGCCGGGGCGCACCAATCTCGTGCTGACCGCCAATCCGGCCTATGCGGCGGCGGGTTGCGTGGTGGTGCATAGCTTGGAAGAGGCGGCGCGGGCGGCGGAAGGCGAGGCGGCGGAAGAACTGATGGTGATCGGCGGGGCCGCGCTGTACCGGGAATGCCTGCCCAGGGCCGACCGGCTCCATCTCACTTTGATCCATCGGGCCTTCGCGGGCGATACCTTCTTCCCGGAATTCGAGCCCGGCCAATGGCGGGAAACGGCGCGGGAGGATATTGAACGCGACCCCGACAGCGGCCTGGGCTATAGTTTCGTGACGCTGGAACGGGCGGATTGATAACCGCCGGA
Organism: Methylomagnum ishizawai; assembly: GCF_019670005.1. NCBI lineage: Bacteria > Pseudomonadati > Pseudomonadota > Gammaproteobacteria > Methylococcales > Methylococcaceae > Methylomagnum > Methylomagnum ishizawai. The sequence continues at coordinate 754,614 of NZ_AP019783.1, forward strand.
TCGGTTCCAGGCTGGACGGATTTTCCTATCATCGGGCCACCCGCCACCACCATCGCACGAGGATACCCATGGCCGATTTCCCCGAAGACATCTACACCGAACCTTCCGACATCGATGTCGACACCCTGGGCAATCTCGGCCCGCTGGCCGCGTTGGCGGGCATCTGGCAGGGCGCGGACGGGATCGATATCCGGCCCAAACCGGAAGGCGGCAAGCAACAGGCGTTCGTCGAGCGCATGGAGCTTCAACCCATCGATCCGCAGACCAACGGCCCGCAGTTGCTGTACGGCCTGCGCTACCACACCCATATCGTCAAGCCGGGGCAGGTGAAGACCTATCACGACCAGGTCGGTTATTGGCTGTGGGAACCCGCCACCGGCACGCTGATCCAGACCTTGACCATTCCCCGCGGCTTGGTCGCGCTGGCGGTGGGTCGGGCCGGGGCTGACGCCAAAAGCTTCGAGCTGGTCGCGACCGAGGGGGCGGAAGCCTATGGCATCCTGGGGACGCCGTTCCTGAACCATGGGTTCAAGACCGCCGAATTCCGCATCAAGGTGGATGTCCACGACGACGGTACGTGGTCTTACGACGAGGATACCGTGCTGCTCATCCGGGGCCGGGCCGAGCCTTTCCACCACCGCGACAGCAACACCTTGGTCAAGATCGGGGAGCCGACCCCGAATCCCTTGGCCCGCCGTTAGGGCGTTTTCGGTTTGGGTTTACGCTCAGCCGTAGGGTGGGCATGTACCCATGCCCACCGCGGTCATTCCTCCCGCCGCCATTCCCCCGATTTCCCGCCCGCCTTTTCCAGCAGCCGGATGGCCTGCATTGTCATGCCCCGGTCCACCGCCTTGCACATGTCGTAGATCGTCAACAGCGCCACCTGTACGGCGGTCAGGGCTTCCATTTCCACGCCGGTCTGGCCCGCCGTTTTCACGGTGGCGACACAGCGCACGCGCTGGTGTTCCGGCTGGGGTTCGAGGTCCAGGCTGGCGTGGGTGAGGGCGATGGGATGGCAGAGCGGGATCAGGTCGGCGGTCTTCTTGCTCGCCATGATGCCGGCGATGCGGGCGATGCCCAGCACATCGCCTTTTTTATGGCTGCCGGACAGGATCAGGGCCAGGGTTTCCGGGCGCATCTCGATATAGCCCTCGGCCACGGCGCTGCGCTGGGTGCTGGGTTTGTCGCCCACGTCCACCATATGGGCGGCGCCTTGGGCATTGAAATGGGTGAGTTCGGTCATGGCGGGCGTCCGGGGTGGCAGGGCGGGCCATTATAAGGCCGTGCCTCCCCGGACGCGCCGGGGTTATCGCGCCGGGCCGATGCGGAAGCGGCCCACTTGGTCCTGCAACTGCGAGGCCAGCCGTGCCAGTTGCCCGCTGGCGTTGGCGGTCTGCTCGGCCCCGTCGGCGGTGTCGCGGGAAATGCCGCTGATATTGACCACGTTGCGGTTGATTTCCTCGGCGGTCACGCTTTGTTCTTCCGCCGCCGCCGCGATCTGGGTGTTCATGTCCTTGATGGTGTCGATGTAGCGGTTGATGGTTTCCAGCGAGCGGCCCGCGTTCACCGCCTGGTCCACGCTGTTCATGGCGGCGGTCTTGCCCTGGGCCATGGCCGCCACGGCTTGGTTGGCCCCGGTTTGCAGGCGCTCGATCATGCCCTGGATTTCCTGGGTGGATTGCTGGGTGCGGCTGGCGAGGGTACGCACCTCGTCGGCCACCACCGCGAAACCCCGGCCTTGTTCACCGGCCCTGGCGGCTTCGATGGCGGCGTTGAGCGCCAGCAGGTTGGTTTGCTCGGCGATGCCCCGGATTACGTCCAGCACCGCGCCGATGCTGACGCTGTCCTCCTTCAGCTTGTTGATGGCTTCAGAGGTGCGGCCCACTTCCGAGGCCAGGGAATCGATGCTCTGGATGGTGGATTTCACCACCGACATGCCGCTCTTGGCCTGTTGGTCGGCGTCCTGGGCGGCTTCGGCGGCGCGGGAGGCGTTCTGCGCCACCTGATGCACGGTGGTGGACATTTCGGTCATGGCCGAGGCCACTTGCTCGGTCTGCATGTTCTGGTTGAACACCCGCTGGCGGCTTTGCGTGGTGATGTTCGACAGGTGTTCCGCCGCTTGGGAAAGCTGTCCGGCCCCGTCGAGGATATCGCGGATAGTCTTGGCGAGGTTTTTGGAGACGGTGTTGCCGCGGTCGGCCATCCAGGCGAATTCGTCCTGGCCCGAGAGGCGGATGCGGTGGGTGAAATCGCCCTCGGCGATGGCGTTGAGACCGTTCACCAGGGTCTCGGCCCGGCGGTTGGCGGAATTGCCCAGGAAGGTGGCGAGCGACAGCATCAGCAGGGAAGTGGCCACCGCGATACCGATGATGATCGAGCTATTGGTGCCGTCGTCGTTGGGGTGGTAGACATCCACCATCGCCATGGCGACGATGCCGACGATGCCTATCGCCGTGTTCAGATACATCTGGCGGGCGAGGCTGAGGCTTTCTGTGATGAGTTTGAACATGGGGGGTTGCTCCGCGGCGCTGGGGAGGGGGTGGGCGGAATCCACCGGCGGCGAAGCCAAGCGACCCAGGGAGTTCCGCTTTAATTGTCGAGAAGTGTAGTCACGATTTCCTAACCCGTATTAGTTGGGGCAGCGGGCCGGGGTGGAACGCCCGGCCCGGTCCCGATGGCCCGGATTCCATTTGGTTCCATCGGGACCCCGCGGCGGCGGGCGGGCGTGTGGTCAAAGCCCGCGCACGATGGCGGATACGAGGCCGGGGCCGCGATAGATCAACCCGGTGTAGATTTGGACCAGGCTGGCCCCGGCATCGAGTTTCTGGCGGGCGTCGTCGGCGCTGGCGATGCCGCCACAGGCGATGATGGGCAACTTGCCATCCAAGACGGCGGCGAGCTGGCGCACCACCGCGGTGGAACGCTCGAACACCGGTTTGCCGCTGAGACCACCGGTTTCCGCCGCGTGGGGCAGTCCTTCCACGCCGGCGCGGGAAGCCGTGGTATTGGTGGCGATCACCGCGTCGATGCCGTGGTGGAGCAGGGCGGCGGCGATGGCTTCGATATCCGCGGGTTCCAGGTCCGGGGCGATCTTCACCGCGAGGGGCACGCGCTTCTGATGCTGTTGGGCCAGGACTTCGCGCTCGGCGGCCAGCCCGGCCAGCAAATGGTCGAGGTTTTCGCCGGTTTGCAGGCTGCGGAGCCCCGGCGTGTTGGGCGAGGAAATATTCACCGTGACATAGGCCGCCACGGAATAGACCTTGCGCAGGCAGGCCAGATAATCCTCCAGCGCGTTCTCGACGGCGGTATCCCGGTTCTTGCCGATGTTGATGCCGACGATACCGGAATAACGGGTTTGCTTAACCCGCTCCACCAGATAATCCACGCCTTTGTTATTGAAACCCATGCGGTTGATGAGGGCCTCGGCTTCCGGCAGGCGGAACAACCGGGGCGGCAGGTTGCCCGGTTGGGGGCGCGGCGTGACCGTGCCGATTTCCAGGAAGCCGAAGCCCAGGGCACCCAAACCCTCCAGGCAGTCGCCGTTCTTGTCGAGTCCGGCGGCGAGTCCCACGGGATTGGGGAATTCGAGGCCCATCACGCTGCGCGGCTTGGACGCCGGGGAATGCGCCAGCGGGTTGAACCGGCCCAGGCGGGTCAGGGCTTGGAGTCCGGCCAGGGTAAGGTGATGGGCGGTTTCCGGTTGCAGGCGGAACAGGGCGGGGCGGATGAGTGGATAGAACATGGCGGGTGGTCGAGGTTTGCTAGGGGAAAGCCAGTATAGCAAGGCCAATCGACGGGTAACGCGGCACGGCTCAAGCGGCCCGGTCGGCGTAGATCGCCTCCACCCTCCGGTAGAACCACGCGGGCCGCGTCAGCAAGAGGAAAAAAACCACGCAGGGCGTCACCGGCACCGGGGCGATGTCGAGCAGGAACAGGCCGAAAATTCCCAGGAAACAGCGCTTGCGGGTGGGCGTCGCCTCATGGGGTTGGACCGGCGGTAGCGGGGTGGGGCGCTGGCCGTCGCGGGTGTAGATATCGCGGACCAGGGCTAACAGCCAGCGGGGCCGGGCGACGACCGAATACAGGCCGATCAAGCAACCCGGCGAGATTGGCCCGAAGCCGATGAAAAAGAAGACGCTGAAAACAGCGAAGACTTTGAGTTGGGCGCGGTTCATGGGGTGTGTACTTGGTCGATGATGAGCCGGGTGGCTTCCAGGTCGATTGCCCCGACCCGGTTGCCGCCGCACAGGGCACCGCGGAAGCCCAGATAATCTGGCTGCAAAGCCAGCAAAGGCGCAATATCCGCCGCCCGCAACGAACCCGCCAAGCCGCACAAAAGCCCATGCCGCCGCGTCTCCGCCACGAAGCCGCGCAGGAAACCGGGTTCGCACACCGTCCTTAGCGAACCCCGGCTTTTGTCCGCCGTGTCCAGCATGGCCCCGGCGAAACCCGCCGCCGCCAGACGCGCCACCCAAGCCAGTTCCGGGCCGCAATCGCCGAACAGCACCGCCACCAAGCGCCCGCCCGCCGCTGTGTGGGGCCGCAAAGCCCCGATCACCCCGGCCCAATCGCCGCCGGGGAAAAAGCCGATCTTGACGTAATCGACCCCGGTCACCGCCATGGCCACGACCGCCGGAACCACGCTGTCCGCCGCCATGGGCAAATCGCCGACGGTGGCGCTGAGTGTGTGGTTATGGCCCAGTGCCGCCACGATCCGCGCCACGTCCACCACCGGCAACGCGCCCAAAGCGCCCGCCGCCGGTTGTTTCAGGTCGATGATATCGACGCCCAAGCTGGCGATGAGGCGGGCTTCGTCTAAGCTGGCGACGCTGGCGAGCATCCCGGTCATGCGGATTCTCCTTGCGCCGGAGATTCGCGCTGGAACGCCTCGATTTTCTCCATCAGCCAGCCCCAGGCTTCGAGTTCATGGGGACCGGCGGTTTTGTCCAGGCCGATGCGGAGATAGGCCAATTCGGCCTCGATCTTGCGCCACGGCAGCATGTGCAGGCGGCTGACCAGGATGGCCGTTTCCAGCACGGCGTATTGGGCGCGGTTGAAGCCCCGGAACGGCGCATGGTTGGCCTCGTGGACCACGCGGTAACGCAGCCGGGGCCGGGTCGGGTCGTCTGCCATCTCGATCAATTCCAGTTCGGCATGGGCCAGGGCCGAGGCCAAGCGTTGGCCCGGCACCCGTTCCGCCGCCAGCAAGGGCCAATCGCGCCGCCCGGTCAAACAGCCCGCGAATATCCGCACATCGTCGCAGTAGTTCACGACCGCGTGGCGGCTGGCGCTGAGGTTGGCTAGCGTGGTCGAGGGCCGGAACGGCAGGATGACGAGGGTGCCGTCGTCCAGCACATGCACGCCCATGGGCGCGATATGGGCGACACCTTCCGGTGAAAGGCTGGTGATGAGGGTTTCGCGGATCATTCAGTGTCAGTCGTGGCGATGGTGTTCGATGATGGTCGTGGCTGCGGTGAAGATGGCCCAGGCTGCGGGAAAATTGGAGAGTAGCAAGGTTGTTGCGCCTAGCGTCGATAATCGAAGGCGTCGGCGCGGGTAGTTCGGCAAGCGCGAGCCGACCCGGTAGAACCAACCCAAGACGATGAGACCTTCCAAGAACAGTGTCCATCCGCCGCAAATCATGAGGACACCGGCGAATATCAGCCCATTCCAATTCGTTGCCAACCATAGCGAGAAGATCGCGCAGCCAATGAGCAACGGAATCCCACCGCATAGCAAGGCGATCCGATAAGCGATCCGCATATTTTCCGGCAGGGTTGTTCCGGGATTATGGGCGTTCGATGGAACATCAGCTTTCATCGGGTTTCCTCAATGTGGTCCCGGCGGGCTTATAGGCATGGGGATCGACCGTCTGTTGTTCCGGCCCATCGACTTGGCAACCCCAGCGCAACGGCTCGTCCTGGGCATAGCGCTTCCCCAATTGCCGGGCGATTTCGGCCCGCGCCAATTCCACGCCCAGATAGAAGGCATGGCCGCCGTCCTGTTCCACGCCCAGCTTGGGATAGAGGTCGAACGGATTTTCGGCGCTGTGGAAACCGTCGCGGTTGAAGATATGCAAGCCTTCCGGGCTGATGAAAACGCGGTAGCTCGGGTCTTTCACCTGCCGGTACAGCGCCTCGATTTCCGCCCGGTCGAGGGGGAACGGGGCGCGTTCGTGCAGGGCCATCAGGCCATCGTCGATATGCTTGGGCAGGCGGTTGGCTGCGCGGGCGGCGAACATCACCCGCCGGGCCAGATCGGCCTCCCGTACCGCCTTGCGGGCGTGTTTGCTAACTTGCGTCGCCAGGATATGGCGGATGCCGAGTTCCGAGCATATCCCTAATAGCGTGGCGTTGATCCCGGCGGTATCGGCGTGGGTGAGTTCGGTCAGGTTGCCGACGCCCATCATGATTTCCACTTCCGGGTGGCGGCGGCGGGTTTCGTGGTAGCGCAGGATCGAGTCGGTGAAGCCGAAATGGATCGGGTCGAGGATGGGATCGACGATGAAGGCCCGGCCCTTGGCGCTCAAAGCGGCGATGGCGCGGTCCAGCGAATCCAGATCGCCATGCCGGGCCGGAATCAGGATCGGGGTCGAGGCCACCGCGTCGGCGACCCACAGCGACTCCTCGGTGAGGCTCAACAGGAAATCCGCCCCGGCTTGTCCACCTTTCACCAAATCGTCGTTGTCCAGCGAATCGACGCTGACCCGGAAACCCTCGGCCTTGAGCGCCCGCACCGCGGCTTCCATGTGCGGGAACGGCGTGGCCGGGAGGCAACCCAGGTCGATCACATCGGCCCCGTCCTTGCGATAATCCCGCGCCCGCCGCAGGATGCCGTCGATGTCCAACTGCGGGGCTTCGACGATCTCGGCGAAGATCAGCAGGTCGTAACGGCTGATATCGGGCTTCTGCTTGCCCTTGCCGAAGAATTCCGGCAGGTCGTGCAATTCGTCCGGGCCGCGCTCGACCGGCAGGCCCAAGTCCTGGGACAAGGCTTTGATGTCGCCCCGGCAGCGCCCCGGCACCAGGATGCGGGTCGCGCCGAACGTGTCCTTGAGCCGCCGCCGGATCATATCGGCGGTCATCAGGGCGGCGACGGTCAGCCCAAGTTGGTGGACGGTGTAGCCGAACTCGGGGTTCATCTCCTCCAGGACGCGGCGGAGTTGCGGTTCCGCCAGTTTGCCGGTGAGGAAGAGGATGTGTTCGGGCATGGGGGCGTGGCTTGAGTGCGGGAAAGCCGGGGATTATAGTCCGCGTGGCTCCGATTGGCGCGGCGTAATCGGAGGTATTGATCCATGCGATTACGCTGCGCTAATCGCGCTGATGGCTCCGAGAAAAACTATGGAACAAGCCCTTTTCCTAGGCGTATGTCGGTTGATTGTCATCGCACTGATGGTTTTGCCCACGATAGGGGCGGCGGAACCGGACCATACCCCTGAATTCGTCTTGGAGCGCGAACCCCTCGCCTATCCCGCCGAGGCCGCGCAGGAAGGCGTCGAGGGCCATGTCATGGCCGAAATCGCCGTGGCGGAGGATGGCGGGGTGGCGGCGACCACCCTGGTCGAATCGGTCCCGCCCGGTGTGTTCGATGCCGCCGTGCGCGATTGGGCCAAAGGCTGGCGGTTCAAGCCGGTGTGTGGGCGGGCGTTTCCCCATGGATTCAAGGTGAAGGTGCCCGTGTATTTTGTTTTGCCGGAGGGCGCGGATTCCAAGCCGATGCTGCTCGAACCGCTCCGCCCGGTGCCGCCGCGCCACGCGGCCATGCAAGCGGACGGGAAGGTTTCCCTGCGGCGCGATCCGGCTTGCGGGGCCGATCCCGGCGCCGCCCGCTAATCCCCCCGCCGCTCCGCCCAGGCCAACCATTCCCCCAACACCAGCAAAGCCCACAGCGCCCGCGCATGGTCCGCCGCCCGCCGCTGGTGTTCGTCGAACACCGCCCGCAAGGCCCGCGTATCCACACCCAGCCGCTCGAAACCGGGATGGGCCAGGGTGGTTTCCGCCCATTCCCGCAAGGGGCCGCGCAGCCAAGCGCCGATGGGCACCGACAGGCCGCGTTTCTTGCGGTAGACGATGTCCTTGGGCAGGTAGCGCTCGGCATAGCGCTTGAGGAACACCTTGGTCTCGATGCCCTTGACGCGCTCCTTGGGCGGCAGCGCGGCAGCGAAATCCATCACCTCGGGGTCGAGGAACGGGGCGCGCAGTTCCAGCGCCGACAACATGCTGGCCCGGTCGGCCTTGGTCAACAAGCCTTCGGCTAGCGGGCGTTCCAGGTCGTAATGCTGGAGTCGGTCGAGCAAGGTGTTTTCCCCGGTGGGCGCGGCCCAGGCCCAGGGTTCCGGTTCGAGGCCCAGCCGCTTTAGCAGCGCGGGCGGCACGCTGGAAGTCCACAACACATGCCGCGCCAGCCCGTCCAGTTCGTCGCCCTGCACGAAGCGCTTGAGCAGGAAGGACAGGGTGACTTTCTTGTCGCTCGGTGGCCAGCGGTCCACGGCTTGGCGGATCACGCGCCGCAGTCCGCCGGGCAGGCGGCTATACCCCTCGGCGATCCCGGCCCCGAAATAGGTCGGATAGCCCGCGAACAACTCGTCCGCGCCTTCGCCCGACAGCGAAATCCGAATATCCCGCGCCGCCCGCCGCGATAACAGGGCGGTCGGGACCCAGGCCGGATCGGCCAAAGGTTCGCCCGCCGCCCCGATCAATTCGGCCAGGAGGCCCGGCACGTCTTCCGGTTTCACCCAGACCGGCACGTATTCGATACCCAGTTGCCGGGCGACTTGCTCGGCGAATTGGCCTTCGTCGTAGGAATCTTCGCTGAACCGGAGGCCATAGGCCGTCAGCGGCTTGTCGGGCCTGAGGCTTTTCGCCACCGCGCTGATGAGCGAGGAATCCACCCCGCCGCTCAGGAACAGCCCGAACGGCACATCGACTTCGGTTTGCCGGAACACGGCGGCGCGGAACACGGCGTCGAAGGCGTCCAGCGAGGTATCGGTTTGCATCGGCACAGCGCGGGGCCAGCGCCAATAGCGTTCGCGGCGGAGTCCGGTGGCGTCGATGACAATGGTTTCGGCGGGGCCGACCTTGTGGATGCCGATGTAAGGGCTATCCGGGGCCGGGAAATGCCCGAGTTGCAGATAACGCCGCAAGGCCGCGCCATCCCATTCCAAATTGTCCGGCACGCTTGCGGTCAGCGCCGCGATTTGCGAGGCGAAACGCACCACGCCTTGTTCATGGCGGAAAAACAGCGGCCTTTCCCCGGAACGGTCCCGCGCCAACAGGATTTTGCGCTCGCGGGGGTCCCAGACCGCCAAGGCGTAGGCACCGGCCAGCCGTTCGACGAAAGCTTCCCCCAGTTCCAGATACAAGCCCGGCAATACCGCCACGTCGGTATCCTGCTCGATCCTGTGGCCGCGTTCTTCGAGGAAGGCGCGGAGTTCCTGGTGGTTGTCGATCTCGCCATTGCACACCACCATCACGCCGCTGTCCGGCTCGACGATGGGTTGCACGCCGCTGTCCAAACCCCGGATCGCCAAGCGGGCCATGCCGAAATGGGCGGAGCCGTCGCCGGTGGTCCATTCGCCGTCCGGGCCGCGATGGGCCAAGCGGGCGACCATGGCCGCGACGGGGCCGAAATTCATACCGTGTTGTGCCGTCCCCAGGACGGCGATACCGCAAATTCCACACATAGCTTATTGTTGGGCAGGCAGGAGCGCGGCCCAATGGCCCGCGCCGATATCGGTGACAGGAACGCCGCGGGCGGCGGCGACGGCTTCGAGCGCGGGGCGCTTTTCATATTTGGCGATGAGGTAGACCGGATGATTCCGGCTTTGTAGCCAAGCGTCCATCCGCGCAGTTGCGACGACATGCTCCGGCCAGGGCTTGCCGGAAGCCAGCGAGAACAGCACGTAATTGCTGGTCAATTCCCGGCCATCCGCGCTGATGAGCGTGACCAGCCGCTTGAGATAGAACGGCAGTCCTGGGGGGAAACAGCCGATGCAGGCGTATTCGGTGTTGTCCGGCAGCTTGGGCAGGCGTGCGGCCAGGGCACGGGAAGAGCGGGTATCGGCATAGCGCGGCAAGACCTCGAAATTGACGGTCAGGATCAACAGCGGCAAGGCCAACGCGGCGGCCATGCCCCAACGCGCATCGCGGCGGACATAGGCCACGCCTGCGAGCAAGGCCGTCGCGCCCAGCGAGAACGCCGCCGTCGGCATCAGCGGAATGAACAGCGCGAAGATTTCATGCGGGAACTTCAGGCGTTGTTCCAGCAGTTCGGGCCGCGCCGCGATGACCGCCATCGCCACGGCGGCGGGCAGCATGACCCCCAGCAAGGCGAGGCTGGCCCGGCGCACGACGGCGGCGGCAACGCCCGCCCGGTCCAGGATGGCGGCGGCGAACACCCGCGCCGCCACCACGCCCAAAGCCACCACGCCGGTCAGGATGTAGCCCGGCAGCTTCGATTTCGACAGCGAGAAAAACACCACCACCACCAACGCCCAGACGATGAACAGCCGGTCGGGCCGGGACAACGCGGCCCGTTTGCGCCAAGCGGCGGCGATGGATTCCGGCAACAACAGGCTCCAGGCAAAACAACAGCTCGCGATGATCAGCCCGTAGTAATAGAACGGCTGGGTCCGGCGGAACACCGGCGTGGTGAAGCGGGCGATGGATTCCCGCATGATGCCGTAATAGGGGAAATCCGGGCAGGCCAGCGACAAGCCCACGAACCACGGTAACACCACCGCGAAAAACACCAGGAAATGCACCGGCCTGAATAGGCGCTTCATGGCATCGAAGCGGCGCAGGCTACCATGGAACACCAGCATCACCAACAAGGGGATGATGAAACCCACCGGACCCTTCACCAAGGTGGCGACCCCGCCCAGGAACGCCGCCAGCAAATACCAGCGGTTCCGGGTTTTGCCCGCGTGTTCCTCCGCCAGATAGGCCGCGAAGATCGAGGTGCAGACGAAAAAGGCCAAGGTCATATCGAAGATGACGATGCGCGAGAAGGCGATATACAGCGGTGTCGCCGCCACCACCAGCAAGGCCAGCGCGGCGGTGCGCTCGTCGTAGACCCTGCGGCAGAACGCGAACAACGCCGCCAACAGCCCGAAACCGAACAGCGCCGAAGGCAGCCGCGCCGTGAATTCGGATTCGCCGAACAGGTCCAGCGCAATCGCCACGGCCCTGAAGAAGAACGCCGGTTTGTCGAGATAGGTGGCCCCGTTGTAGGTCGGGACCAGCCAAGCCCCGGCTTCCTTCATTTCGCGGGCGACCTCGGCGTTACGGCCTTCGTCGGGCGCGAGCAAGGGGAAATCGCCCAAGTGGCCGAACACGGCCCAGGCACCAATCAAAAAAGCCAGGATGGAAAACCAATGCCGGGCGGCGAAGGACAAGCCAGCGCCGGTCGAGGCTTGCGCCTCGCGATGCGGGGAGAGCGCCATGGATGGGGTTGGAAGGGTTGGGAGTGGGAGCGGAAGGCTCGGGGCCGTTATTTTACATCGGGAGGCGATGACGGGTGGGATGTGGCCCGGAAAGGCGTGTTGCCGGGCGTGTGGGCCGGACGGTGGCTATGGCAAGTTCTGAAGGTTTGGGCGCGTGGAAACTACAACGCGCCGCCGTGGAACACCAATTGCCCCAGGAATTCCTCGCCCTGCTCGGCGCATTCGATGCGGGTGATCGCGGCGCTGCCGACCTTGATGCGGAACAGGTTGGACAGGGGGATTTCGAGGGTCTGGGCCAGCACCATGCGGATCACCCCGGCATGGCAGACGATCAACACATGCCGGCCCGCATGGCGGTTGAGGATGTCGTTCCAGGCCGCCACCACCCGCGCCCGGAAATCGCCCAAGCCTTCCGCGCCTTCCGGACGGTGGCTCATGGGATCGCGGTAGAAGCGCTGTTGCAGCCCCGGATCGAATTGGGTCACTTCCTCGTGGGTCTTGCCCTGCCAGACGCCGAAGCCGATTTCCATCAGCCGGTCGTCGGTTTCCAGCGGCAGCTTGAGCCGTTCGGCCAAATCCTCCGCGAAATCCAAACACCGCCGCAAGGGTGAACTGACGATGGCGTCCCAAGGCGCGTGCTGCCCCACCGCCGCCCGCATCTGCCGCCAGCCGGTGTCGCTGAGCGGATCGTCGATCTGGCCCCGGTAGCGGCTGCCGCCCACGGGTTCGCCGTGGCGCATCAGATCGACGAGGGTGGTGACGCGCTCCTCGGTGCTCACGGCTGGGTTTCCTCGGCGAGTTGGGCGCGGGCGCGGGCCACGGCCTGCCGCACTTGGTTCGGGGCGGTGCCGCCGAAATGGTCGCGGGCCTGGAGCGACCCTTCCAGGGTCAGGATGCCGAACACATCGGCCTCGATCCGGGGCGACAGCGCTTTCAATTCGTCCAGCGCCAATTGTGAAAGATCGCGCCCGCTATCGATGCCCAGGCGCACCGCCTTGCCCACCACTTCGTGGGCGTCGCGGAAGGGGATGCCCTTGCGGACCAGATAATCCGCCAGGTCGGTGGCGGTGGCGTAGCCCTTGAGCGCCGCCAAGCGCATGGCTTCGCGGTTGGGCACGAGGTGCGGCACCATGTCGGTGTAGGCGCGGAGGCAGGCTTTCAGGGTGTCGAGGGTGTCGAACAGCGGTTCCTTGTCCTCCTGGTTGTCCTTGTTGTAGGCCAGGGGCTGGCTTTTCATCAGGGTGAGGAGGCCGACCAGATGGCCGAACACCCGGCCCGCTTTGCCGCGCACCAGTTCCGGCACGTCCGGGTTTTTCTTCTGCGGCATGATCGAGGAGCCGGTGCAGAAGGCGTCCGGCAGATCGACGAAGGCGAATTGGGCCGAGGTCCACAGGATCAATTCCTCCGAGAACCGCGACAAATGCATCATCACCAGGCTGGCGCAGGCGGCGAATTCGATGGCGAAATCCCGATCGCTCACGGCATCCAGGGAATTGGCCGCCGGGCGGTCGAAGCCCAAGAGTTCCGCCGTGTAATGGCGGTCCAGCGGAAAGGTGGTGCCGGCCAGGGCCGCCGCGCCCAGCGGCATGACGTTGAGGCGCTTGCGGCAATCGCGCAAACGGTCCTGGTCGCGGGCCAGCATCTCGTACCAGGCCAGCATATGGTGGCCGAAGCTGACCGGCTGGGCCACTTGCAGATGGGTGAAGCCGGGCAGGATGGTGTCGGCTTCGCGTTCGGCCAGATCGATCAAGGCGGCGCGCAGGGTCGCGAGCTGTTGGCACAGCCCATCGATTTCGTCGCGCAGGTAGAGGCGGATGTCGGTGGCCACCTGGTCGTTGCGGGAACGCCCGGTGTGCAGTTTCTTGCCGGCCTCGCCGATGCGGTCGGTGAGGCGGGCTTCGATGTTCATATGCACGTCTTCCAGTTCCACCGACCAGAAGAAATCGCCGCGTTCGATCTCGGCCAGGATGGTTTCCAAGCCTTCGACGATGGTGTTGAGGTCTTTCTGCGACAGCACGCCGATGCGGGCCAGCATGGTGGCGTGGGCGATGGACCCTTGGATATCGTGCCGGGCGAGGCGTTGGTCGAAGCCGACCGAGGCGGTGAAGGCTTCGACGAAGGCGTCGGTGGCTTGGGTGAAGCGGCCGGCCCAGGGTTTTGATTCGCTGCTGCTCATGGGGGAAGTCTCGGTGCGGCTGGGAAGGGCGGGATTATAACCGAGGCGGGTGGTTCCCGAGCGGAAGCGGGGGCGTGGAAAGTCGCGAGGGGCGGGACTCCATCCGTACCACGGGTTGGTACGGTGGAGCGATCCGGGAAAGACCGGTGTGGTCAGCCTATTCGCCGCTCATGGGGTCAGCGAGGTGTGTGCCTGAGTTGGGGTATACCAAGCGGTATCACGGTTTCGTTCCGGTCTTTCTCGCTGCGACGGGTGGTCGCGCCTAATGTGGAAGCGCAATACACGCCTAGGCATTGCGTGGGGTCTCGGTTGAGGTTGGCTTTATTGCTGCCGCCGTCCGTGACCCCGTCCACGTCCAAGCCAAGATCGGCGTTCAGGCTGGCCCTGTTGTTGGAGACCTTCACACCGACGAGGGCGGATGGAGAGCTATCGCCGTTCTCCATCCACCTCCCCAGGGCTTTCATGCCGTCATCGATATCGGGGAAGTCCGCCGAAACCGTGTAGCCGTTGTGGATGAAGTAATTCCCGGCCACCAGGGTATCCTTGCCGCCACAGTCCGTGGGCGAGGATTGCCAACAGGCGGTTTTGATATATATCCCCACATGGCTATTGTGGAGGAACTGGTTGTTCACGAATTGGTTACCCTGCATTCCGGGGAATTGCGCTCCCATCCCCGGCCTTGCCTCCATCCAGATTCCCGATCCGTTATTCAGGAATTGGTTGGAAGTGATTTTGTTGCCGTTGACCCCGCCAAAGTTTTCATTCCAGAGGTTGATTCCGGTGGTATTGCTTATAAATCTATTGTTATAGATGTTCACGCCCAAGGTCGGATTGTCCGTTGACCAGTTCCTTTGGATACTGATGCCCTTTGCATTACCAGTGAACGATGAATTCCGCACCATCCCGCCGTACCCGAAATAGAAGCTCAGGGCCACTCCAGGAATATTGGTGAAGTTGCATTTGTCCACGGTGAAGTTGGAAGCGGTTTCGATGAAGAAACCGGGACTCGTGGAGTGGGTAGAGATATGGAGGTTGATCAGACGCCCCGCGTCGCCTATCCACCACGCTTGGTCCATCACAAGGTTTCCGTTGCGTATGGTGACACCATTGCCTTGTGGACTCAGCCTTGCTGTCGTGAGCTTGAATCCGTTAAGGTCGAGGAATTTATTGTTCTCGTTCAGTACGACCGTGCAGGTGGTATCGTGGGTGAGCTTATAGCCGCCTTTCACGGCAATAACCCCTTTGCAGTCCAAGGGGGTGTTGGTGGCCGCGTGCGTGGGAAGGGTGAATGCCAAGGCGGAGGCGTACATCGCCAAAGCTTGGAGGGATATTTTGTGGATATATTTCGTGATCATGTCATTATCCTCATCCATGAGTTAATTATGACGGCAGAGGCCGATTAGTATGAACCCGGACTGCCAGAGCGAAGCTCGCTGCAAGCGCTTTGGATGGTCTGGCTGGCCTTGGTTCAAGAACCATGATTTCCATTCCTGTCTTGCGGTGGGTTTAAGTTTAATACCGGCGACCGCGATATTTAATACACTAAGAGGGCGGTGTTTTCAACAAAGCATTTTGGTGGGTTTTTTG
Organism: Methylomagnum ishizawai; assembly: GCF_019670005.1. Taxonomy (NCBI): domain Bacteria; kingdom Pseudomonadati; phylum Pseudomonadota; class Gammaproteobacteria; order Methylococcales; family Methylococcaceae; genus Methylomagnum; species Methylomagnum ishizawai. Next base: position 769,820 of record NZ_AP019783.1, read on the forward strand.
TGGTTGGGAATGCCGCGATTAATGGTACATCTTGGTTGGGTCGGTTTATTGTTAAGCTGGGTGGGGGGTGTTGATGAGTCGCACGGCGGTTTCTATGTCGGCGAGTTAAGAAACAAACCGGATCGCAAAAATTTCAATCAGAAAACGATGATTTGCGCTCGACCCTGTGATTTGCTTGGACTGGAACCGCTGTAATAGGGTTTTTCTGGGGTATTGATGGGTCGGCTGGAGTGGCTATATTGGGTTTTCGCTGGCGATCCCGCGCAAGAGCCGACGGGGCCGTGAGCGTCGGCGGTATGGAGGACAGGCCCATCGACCCTCAGCCGGTGCCGGGCGGGTCTTCCCCGGTCGAGGGACATCGTCGTCCCATGGTGAATCACTCAGGATATGGCCGGATTAACTTCCTCTTCGCCCAAGCCCTCGTCGCCCATCATCTCCACGGCGGCATGATTGCCCCGTGTCCAGCCTCCCAAACCAATCCCCCAAAACCTTGATTTTCCTCAAACGCCCCCCGCCGCTCCCGGTATAGAGTTCCCCGGCCCTCACCGGGCGACAAACCGTCAACAAAAAGACCCACTCGGCAACTGCTTTAAGGAGGAAACCCCATGGCACTTTTGAACTGGACCGCGGAAGCTTTCGGCACCAACATCACCGCCGCCGACGAAGAACACAAAGTGATCTTCGATATGGTCAACACCCTCAACGACACCGTGGGCAGCGGCGACCGCGCCGCCATCGGCAAGCAGTTGGACGGGTTGATCGCCTACGTGGCCGGCCATTTCAAGACCGAGGAAGACCTGTTCGACGCCCACGGCTATCCAGGCACCGAGGCCCATAAGAAGCTCCACGCCGAGTTGGTCAACACCTGCCTCGACGTACAGAAGAAATTCCACGCCGGCGAACTCGACATCACCGGCGATACCTGCGTCTTCGTCAAGGATTGGCTCTACAGCCACATCCCCAACCACGACAAGCACTACGGCCCCTACCTCAACGAGAAAGGCGTCGGCTGAGTCCCCGCCACGCCACGACCGCAAAGGGGCCGCGACGGCCCCTTTTTTGTGCCCGCCCCGTTTTCCCCCGGCCTTATTCCGTTTTGCCCCCGGTTTATTCCCCAAGCGCCCTGTAGTAGCATCCCTGAAAAACCACCCGCGGGACACCACACCGATGACTCGACCCAACCAACTCCCTGCTTGGCAGGCGCTTGTCCAGCACCAGCGGGACATCGCCGATGTCCATATGCGCGACTTGTTCGCCCAGGACCCCCAGCGTTTCGAGAAATTCTCCCTGTGTTTCGGCGATTTCCTGTTCGATTACTCCAAAAACCGCATTACCGGGGAAACCCTGGGATTGCTGCTCGACCTCGCCCGCCAAACCCAGCTGGCCGACAAGATCGCCGCCATGTTCCGCGGCGATAGGATCAATGTCACCGAGAGCCGCGCCGTGTTGCATGTGGCCCTGCGCAACCGCGCCAACCGGCCCATCCTGCTCGACGGCGAGGACGTGATGCCCGAGGTCAACCGGGTGCTGGCCAAGATGCGGGCCTTCGTGGAACAGGTGCGTTCCTGCCAATGGCGCGGCTGCACCGGCAAGCCCATGACCGATGTGGTCAATATCGGCATCGGCGGTTCCGATCTCGGCCCCCGCATGGTGGTGCAGGCGCTGACGCCCTATACCACGCCCGCCCTCCGGGTCCATTTCGTATCGAATGTGGACGAGGCCGACCTGATGCAGGTGCTGCAAGGGCTGGACCCCGAGGCCACCTTGTTTTCCATCGTCTCCAAGACCTTCACCACCCAGGAGACCATGACCAATGCCCAGTCGGCGCGGGAATGGCTGCTGAACCACGTCAAGGACCCCGCCGCCGTGGCCCGGCATTTCATCGCCATTTCCACCAACGCCGAGAAGGTCGCCGAATTCGGCATCGACACCAAGAACATGTTCGAGTTCTGGGATTGGGTGGGCGGGCGCTATTCGCTGTGGTCGGCGGTGGGTTTGTCCATCGCGCTGGCGGTGGGGATGACCCGGTTCGAGGCCATGCTGACCGGGGCGTTCCGGGTGGACGAACATTTCCGCAACGAGCCGTTCGAGCGCAATATCCCGGTGCTGATGGGCTTGATCGGGATTTGGTACGACAACTTTTTCAACACCGATTCCTACGCCATCCTGCCCTACGACCAGCACTTGGAATTCCTGCCCAGTTATCTGCAACAGGGCGATATGGAGAGCAATGGCAAGACCGTGGACCTCGAAGGCCGGCGGGTGGATTACACCACCGGGCCCATCATCTTCGGCCAGCCCGGCACCAACGGCCAGCACGCCTTCTATCAGCTCATGCACCAGGGCAGCGAATTGATCCCCTGCGATTTCCTGGCGGCGGCGAAAAGCCACCACGGCCTGGGGCGGCACCATGAAATCCTGATTTCCAATTTCCTGGCCCAGCCGGAAGCCCTGATGCGCGGCAAGACCTACGAGGAGGCCAAGGCCGAGCTGATGGCCGAGGGCGTGACCGGCGAGCGCTTGGAGGAGTTGGCCGCCGCCAAGACCTTCACCGGCAACCGGCCTTCCAATTCCTTCCTGTACAAGAAACTGACGCCGGAAACCCTGGGCTCCCTGATCGCCTTGTACGAACACAAGATTTTCGTGCAGGGGGCGATTTGGAACATCAATTCCTTCGACCAGATGGGCGTGGAACTGGGCAAGCAACTGGCCAAGACCATCCTGGCCGAACTGGCCGGGGAACAAGAGTCCATCGTCCACGATAGCTCCACCACCGGGCTGCTGGCACATTACAAGAGGTTGCGCTGATGTCGGAACGTGAATTGTTCATCGCGGGCGGTGCCGACGATCTGGCGCGGGAAGCCGCCGTCAGGTTCCTGGACGCCGCCCAGCAGTCCATCGCCGACCATGGCCGTTGCGCCGTGGCCTTGTCCGGCGGCAGCACGCCCAAGCGCTTGTACCGGCTCCTGGCCCAGCCGCCCTATCGCTACGCCGTGGACTGGTCGAAGGTGTATATGTTTTTCGCGGACGAGCGTTTCGTGCCGCATGACGATCCCGATAGCACGATGCTGCTGGCGCGGGAAACCCTGTTCGATCACGTCCCGCTGCCGCCGGAAAACATCTTCCCCATGCCCACCGTGGGCCTCGCGCCCGAGCAAGCCGCCGCCGAACACGCGGCGACCCTGGCGGCATTCTTCGCCTCCCCTTTGCCCAAGTTCGACCTGATCCTGCTCGGGATGGGGCCGGACGGGCATACGGCCTCGCTGTTTCCGGGCTTCCCGGATTATCCCGGCAGTGTCGCCGCCGTCCACGGTTCCCCGAAGCCGCCGCCCACCCGCCTGACCCTGACCCTGGACGCCATCAACCAAGCCCGGCGCATCCTGTTCCTGGTCACGGGCGCGGACAAGGCCGAGACCTTGCGGACGGTGTTCGCCGACCCAGCCCCGACGGCGGCGTCCCTGCCCGCCGCGAGGATCAAGGCCGAAGGTGCGGCTTGGTTGGTGGACCGCGAGGCCGGGAGCGCCTTGATCTAATCCCGTAGATGCCGGTACGACGGAATGGAATCCGGGGGCGTAGGCTCACCCGCCCCCGGATTCCGCCGTGTTCCATCCGGGCTACGCCCTTCAACCCATGACCCTTCCTTCGAGTAACCCCATGAAAATCCTCATCGTCGGCGGCGGTGGCCGCGAACACGCCCTAGCCTGGAAAGCCGCCGCCTCCCCACGGGCCGAAAAAGTCTATGTCGCCCCCGGCAACGCGGGCACGGCGTTGGAACCCGGCCTGGAAAACGTTGCCCTGGCCGCCGACGATATCCAGGGGTTGTTGAACTTCGCCAAGGCCAAGGGCATCGACCTCGCCATCGTCGGGCCGGAAGTGCCCTTGGTGTTGGGCATCGTCGATGCGTTCCAGGCCCAAGGGCTCAAATGCTTCGGCCCGACCCGCGCCGCCGCCCAACTCGAAGGCTCCAAGGCTTTCTGCAAGGATTTCCTGGCCCGCCACCGGATTCCCACCGCCGCCTACGCCACCTTCACCGAGGTCGAACCGGCCCTGGCCTATATCCGCCAGCAGGGCGCGCCCATCGTGGTCAAGGCCGACGGCCTCGCGGCGGGCAAGGGCGTGGTCGTGGCCCAGACCGAGGCCGAGGCCGGGGCGGCGGTGCGCGATATGCTGGCGGGCGACGCCTTCGGCGCGGCGGGGCGGCGGGTGGTGATCGAGGAATTCCTGCAAGGCGAGGAGGCCAGCTTCATCGTGATCGCCGATGGCATCCACGCCCTGCCGATGGCCTCGTCCCAGGACCACAAGGCCCGCGACGACGGCGATCTCGGTCCCAATACCGGCGGCATGGGGGCGTATTCGCCCGCGCCGGTGGTGACGCCGGACATCCACCGCCGGGTGATGGACGAGGTGATCATGCCGACCTTGCTCGGCATGGCCACCGATGGCGTGCCCTACACCGGCTTCCTCTACGCCGGGTTGATGATCGGCCCGGACGGCTCGCCCAAGGTGCTGGAATTCAACTGCCGCTTCGGCGACCCCGAAACCCAGCCCATCATGCTGCGCCTCAAGAGCGATTTGCCCAGCCTGTGCCTCGCGGCCTTGGACGGGTGTTTGGACAAGGTCGAATGCGTCTGGGACCCGCGCCCGGCCTTGGGCGTGGTGTTGGCGGCGGACGGTTATCCCGGCGATTATGCCAAGGGCGAGGTCATCCAAGGTTTGCCACCGGCGGGCGGGACCGAGACCAAGGTGTTCCACGCCGGTACCCGGTTGCAGAATGGGCAGGTGGTGACGGCGGGCGGGCGGGTGCTATGCGTGTGCGCCCTGGGCGGCACGGTGGCGGAGGCCCAGCGCAAGGCTTACGAGGGCTTGGACGGCATCCATTGGGACGGGGTCTATTACCGCAAGGATATCGGCCATCGCGCCATCGCCAGGGGGTGACGCGGCGCGTACCCTATTTGGCTTTGGCCGGTGCGGGGGGCGGGGCCAGGGACAGGTTCACCACATAGGGGTAGCCGTCCATTTCCAGGCCCAGACGCAGGAGGTTCGCGCTGCGGGCTTCGTCCTGGCCGGGGAAGAACAAATAGCCCTGGGCCAGTTCCCCCGGTTGCAGGCGTTGGTTGCGCAGGGATTTGCCGTTCAAGTCCTGGCGGATGCGGTTTTGCAGGGCTTGGCCATCGCCGCCGCCCAGGAATGCTCCCGCGCCCACGCCCACCCCGGTGGTGTTGAGCATCGGCCCGTAGCCGTTCTGTAGGATCAAGCCGATGGCGAAGCCGCTGAGCGCCGCCGTGGCCCCGCCCCACAGGGCCGAGATCGCCCCGCCCTTCAAGGTTTCCCCCGTGCCCACCGCCGCCACCACCCGGCCCTGCGCCTGCTCGGCGGTGAGCAAAGGCCAGGCCATGCCCTGCCGGTCGATGAGGAAGGTTTGTTGCGGATTGACCTTGATGACATCGCGGCCCCGGTTGTCGATCACCAGCCGCACCGGCAGCAGCCCCGCGCCCCGGATATCGAAGCCGAACGCCTGTTCCGCCTCCTTGGGTTCGGGATAGGCCCGCGCCGCCATCTGGGCGCCCTCGACCTCGACGCTGTTGGGGCTGAAGCCCGGCAGGGGCACGGGCGGAATCTTCTGGTGGTAGGTGGAACAGGCGAGCATCCCGGTCAGGAGCAGGACGATGGCGAGGCGGACCGGGGTCTGGCCGGGCCGGGGCGGGCGGTGAGCGTTCATGGGGCGATCTGGATCGTGCGGGGGAGAAGCATAAGCATAACCCCGATTCGGCATATAATTCCGCCCCATCCGTTCCCCAACCCCTGATCCAGCATGAGCATAGGAAACGACCCCGCCTTTCCCGCCCCGACCCCCGCCCAGCAAGCTTTACAGCGCCTACGCCAATTCGTCGCCACCCAGGTCGTCGGCCAGGACCGGCTGATCGAGCGGATGCTGACCGCCCTCCTGGCCGATGGCCATATCCTGGTCGAGGGCGCGCCGGGGCTGGCCAAGACCCGCGCCATCAATGTGTTGAGCCGGGGTATCGAGGGCGATTTCCACCGGGTGCAGTTCACGCCCGATTTATTGCCCGCCGACCTCACCGGCACCGAAATCTACCGGCCCCAGGACGGCAGCTTCCATTTCCAGCAGGGACCGCTGTTCCACAACCTGGTGCTGGCCGACGAGATCAACCGTTCGCCCGCCAAGGTGCAATCGGCCCTGCTGGAGGCCATGGCCGAACGCCAGATCACCGTGGGCCGGGTGACGTATAAACTCCCGGAATTGTTCCTGGTGATGGCGACCCAGAACCCCATCGAGCAGGAAGGCACCTATCCTTTGCCCGAGGCCCAGCTCGACCGCTTCATGCTCTACGTCCGCATCGGCTACCCGGAAGCCCAGCACGAGCGCGAAATCCTCAAACTGGTGCGCGGCGAGGCCAAGCGCACCGGCACCGGCGCGGCCCGGTCCCCTGCGTTCGAGCCGGTCGGCCAGGCGGTGTTGTTCCAGGCCCGCGAGGAAGTCCTCGAGGTCTATATGGCGGAGTCCTTGGAACACTATCTGCTGCAATTGGTCCTCGCGACCCGCGAACCCGGCGTTTATGGCGCGGATTTCGCCCGTTGGCTCCAATACGGGGCCAGCCCCCGCGCCACCATCGCCCTGGATCGGTGCGCCCGCGCCCGCGCTTGGCTCGATGGCCGGGATTTCGTGACGCCCGAGGATATCCAAGGCATCGCACCCGATGTGTTGCGCCACCGCCTGATCCTGGCCTACGAGGCCGAGGCGGAGGGCGTCACCGCCGACCGTTTGATCGGGGAGTTGCTGCGCCATGTCGCCGTGCCTTGAACCGTGGGGGGCCGCCCCCGGCTGCGGGGTCGGCGGCGTTTTTCCGTTGGCGGTGGCGATATAATCCAAGGATATCTAGTGGCCCAGGGACAAGCGGACGGCGATCCGGGGGCGAGTTTGATTCCAGAGGTTCTCATGCAGGCATACCAGGAAGCATTCATCCAATACGCGATCCAATGCGGGGTGTTGCGCTTCGGCGATTTCACCCTCAAGTCGGGGCGGCGCAGCCCCTATTTCTTCAATACCGGCCTGTTCGACAGCGGGGCGCGGCTGGCCCGGCTGGGCCGGTTCTACGCCGAAACCCTGCTGGACCGGGGCATCCAGGCCGATGTGCTGTACGGTCCGGCTTATAAGGGCATTCCCTTGGCCTGCGCCACCGCCATCGCCTTGGCTGAAGCCACCGGCACGGAAGTCCCCTTCGCCTTCAACCGCAAGGAAGCCAAGGACCATGGCGAGGGCGGCGCCTTGGTCGGCGCGCCGTTGCGGGGTTCGGTGTTGATCCTGGACGATGTGATCACGGCGGGGACGTCGGTGCGGGAATCGGTGGATATCATCCGCGCCGCCGGGGCCACGCCTTCCGGCGTCCTGATCTCGCTGGACCGCCAGGAGAAGGGCCGGGGCGAACTGTCGGCGGTACAGGAGGTTGTCGGGCAATATGGCATCCCGGTCCACGCCATCGTTGGGCTGGGCGATATCGTGGATTATCTGGCCCAGGCCGGGCAGGCGGTCGAACTGGAAGCCATACGCCGTTACCGCGCCGAATTCGGTTCGTTATGAGCCGTTCTCGCCATTGGGCCTGGGTCTTATGGCTGGCCTGGGCGGTGCCCATGGCCGGGATGGGCGCGCCGCCCGGCAGCAAGCCTACCCCGTCTACCCCGACCTACCGCTGGGTGGACGAACAGGGCGATGTCCACTATTCCGATCAGGTGCCGCCCGAGGAGATCAAGCAGCGCCGCACCAAGCTCGACGCTCAGGGCCGCGAGGTGGGGGTGGTCGAGGCCGCCAAGACCCCGGAGCAATTGCGCCGCGAGCAGCAGCTCCGGCAGTTGCGGACCCAGCAGGATAAAATCCTGGCCGAGCAGCGCGACCGCGACCTGTCCTTGCTCAGGACCTACCGCAGCGAACAGGAAATGTACCGGGCCTTGCAGGGCAAGCTCGATACCCTCGACGGCCTGGTCAAGATCAACGAGGCCAACCGCCAACGCCAGCAAGATCTGCTCCGCGGCCACGAGCAACGCGCCGCCGACCTGGAGCGGCAAGGGCAGCCCGTGCCCCAGGCCCTGCGCGACAACATCGCCGCCACCCGCCGCCAACTGGCCGAGTTCGGCGAACGCATCCGCCGCCTCGAAGCCGACAAGCGCGAGATCACCGAGCGCTTTGCCAAGGACATCGCCCGCTACCGCGCCATCGCCGCCCAGCAGAAGAACACTTCCACCGAGGCGCTCGGGGCGGGGTTGTTCGATTTCGGCGGTGGCTCCAAACAGGACAACCAGGAGATCGTGATCAGCGCCATCCCTTGCGCCATCGGGCCGGTGTGCAACCGGGCCTGGAGTCTCGCCAAGCAATATGTGTTGAAGTCCGGCGGGGTGGACGCGCTTTCGCTGGAGACCGAGCGCATCCTGCAAACCGCCCCGCCCGCGAACGACGACCAATTCGGCCTGACCGTCACCCGTATCGCCGGCAGGACCGAGGATATCCTGTTCCTCGATGTGCGTTGCCGGCCTTCCTCGGTGGGGGAGGCGCTGTGCGCCGGGGCCGGGGTGCGGGAGGTCCGGCTGGGTTTCAAGCCGTATATCGAGGCGGGGCTGGCGGGCGGCGGTTCCGCGTCCGTGCCCCGTTGAACCCGCCAGGCCGGGGGCTTGCCGCTAGCGCCGCAGCAGCAAGGTGCCGATCCCCCGGTCGGTCAGCAGTTCCAGCAGCACGGCATGGTCGACCCGGCCATCGATGATGTGGGCGCTGGCCACCCCGCCGTTCAGCGCGTCGGTGGCGCAGCGCACCTTGGGGATCATCCCGCCGCTGATGGTGCCGTCGGCGATCAAATCCTCCACCTCCGCCAGCGACAGCCCGGTCAGCAAGCCGCCTTGCTTGTCCAGGATGCCCGCCGTGTTGGTCAGCAGCATCAGTTTCTCGGCCTTCAACACCTCGGCCATCTTGCCCGCCACCAGGTCGGCGTTGATGTTGTAGGAGAAACCATCGTCGCCCACCCCGATGGGCGCGATCACCGGGATGAAATCGCCCCGCACCAGGGTATCGACGATGCTGGGGTCGATGCTCTTGACCCGGCCCACATGGCCCATGTCGATGAGTTCGGGTTCGTCCGCCCCCGGCGCGAGCTGGGTCAGGGCGATCTTTTCCGCCCGCACCAAATCGCCGTCCTTGCCGGTCAGGCCCACCGCCCGGCCCCCGTGCTGGTTGATGAGGTTGACGATCTCCTTGTTGACCAAACCGCCCAGCACCATCTCCACCACGTCCATGGTCTCGGCGTCGGTCACCCGCATCCCCTGCACGAATTCGCTGGTCTTGCCCAACCGCTGCAATAGGTTCCCGATCTGCGGCCCGCCGCCATGCACCACCACCGGGTTGATGCCCACCAGCTTGAGCAGCACGATGTCGCGGGCGAAGCTCTGCTTCAGGCGCTCGTCGGTCATGGCGTTGCCGCCGTATTTCACCACCAGGGTCTTGCCCTTGAAGCGCTTGATATAGGGCAGCGCCTCGATCAGGACATGGGCGATTTGGGAAGCGGACGTGGTTTCCAGGGCGGATTGCAGTTTCATCAGGGGTCGGGCCTCTCCGAGAGCGATAGGGGGAAGGAAAGCTTGGGTTTGACCTTTTGCAGCAGGGTTTTGAATTCGCCCTGGATGCGCAGGAGGGTGTCGGGGTTGTCGGCCTCGAAGCGCAGCGCCAGGGTCGGGCTGTCGGGATCGTCGCGCACCAAGCCCCAGCCATCGGCGAAATCGACCCGCAGCCCGTCGATATCCGTGATCCGCGCATCGGTGAATTCGGCCTGGGCGCGGACTTTTTCGAGGAACCGGGGTTTATCCGCGTGGGACATGTTGATGCGCAGTTCCGGGAGCTTGACGCTCTCCGGCAGTTCCGCGAACACCTGGGCGGTGGGGCGCGGGTCGCCGGACAGGATTTCGAGCAAACGGGCGGCGGCGTACAGTCCGTCCTCGAAGCCGGACCAGCGTTCCTTGAAGAAGAAATGCCCGGCCAAATCCCCGGCCAGCAGCGCCCCGGTCTCCTTGAGCTTGTTGTGGAGCGGCACCGCGCCGACCTTCCACATCAAGGGCCGTCCGCCGTTGCGGACGATGTGGCTGGCGAGGTGGCGGGTGCATTGCGCGTCGAACACGATGTCCGAACCCGGTTGGCGCGACAGCACGTCGGCGGCGAACAGCATCATCTGCTGGTCCGGCCAGATGATCTTGCCGGAGGAATCCACCACGCCCAGCCGGTCGCCGTCGCTGTCGAAGGCCAGCCCCAGGTCGGCCCGTTCCTGGCGCACGGCGCGGATCAAGGTGGCGAGGTTGCCGGCTTGGCTGGGGTCGGGGAAATGGTTGGGGAAGGTGCCATCGACCTCGGTGTAGAGCGGCAACACCTGGCAGCCGATTTCCTGGAACAAATCGGAGGCGAAGAAACCGGTGACGCCGTTGCCGCAATCGATCACGACCTTCATCTCGCGGCCCAACTGGGTGTCGTGGACGATGCTCTCGACGTAGTCTTGCAGGATGTTCTGCGCCTCCAACATCCCGGTGCCGCTGGCGAGTTGATTGTGTTCGACGCGTTCCTTGAGCTTCAAGAGGCCGTCGCGGTCCGGGCGCTCGCCGCCGATGAGCAGCTTCAGGCCGTTCTGGTCGGACGGCGCGTCGCCGCCGGTGAGCATGACGCCCGATTCCAGCCCCAGCGCGTGCAGGGCGAAATACAAGGCCGGGGTCGGCACCCGCCCCACGTCGATTACCGAGCAACCGCTGGCGGTCAAGCCCCGGCCCAATGCCTGGGCCAGTTCCAGGCTGGAGGCGCGGCCATCGCGGCCCATGACCACCGTGTATTCGCCGCGCTCGCGGATTTCGCTGCCGATGGCCCGGCCCAGCAGTTGCACCGTCTCGGCGCTGAGGTTCGCGCCCGCCGTGCCCAGGATGTCGTAGGTGCGGAACAGGGCGGGGTCGAGGCTGATGGCAGGCGCTGTGGGCGTGGCGGCGGCGGCGGGGACTTCGACCGCGGGCAATTCGGTGATCTCGGGTTCTCCCAGCGCGATAGCGAAAGGATTGAACGGAACGTCGGCGGGAGGGGTCGGCAGCGGTGCCGGGAGGCCGGATTCGGACGGGGCTTGGGGCACGGGCGGCGGCCCTTTCAATTGCTCCAGTTGCAACGCCAGCCGCAGCGTATCCTTGAGCCGGAGCGGGTAGCGCCGTGGCCCCTTGCCGGAGAGGGTGTCACGCACCATCAGGACGATATTGTCCTGGTCGTGGCGCAGGGCGGCGATGGCCCAGCGCTGGGCGAGATAAACCCCGGCCACGACGAGCAAGGCCGCCAACCCGGCGTAGCCCAGGAACCAAGGCAGTTCCGTCCCATCGGCATGCGCTCCCCAATAGGAGAGGGTCCAGGGCGTGCCGGGCACCGGCACCGTGCCGTCCGGCGGCGTGGACTTGAGCGCCGTTTCGCCCTGGAAGGCGAGGCTGAGGTTTTGCTGCTTGAGTTCCAGGCCGCCCCGGTCCAGCTTGGGCAGGGCGGCGGTGGCGAGCTTGGGCGCGAGGCTGGCGAGGACCACCCCGTTGCCTCCGGCCAGGGGCTTGGCCAGGGCGATATGGGCGTCCGGCGTGTTGGCGGCGTGCAGGGTGGGCGGCATCGGTTTGGAAGCCGCCTGCCGCACCATGTCCAAATCGGCATAGCCCATGTGGGGGGCGCGCTGCTCGTCCGGCGTGTCGAGGCCGTCGGGCAACAGCCGCACCAGCAGGGCTTCGGGCAGGGCGCGGGTCAGCCGCTCTTCCGCGCCGTGGATGCGGTCGGGCTCCCCGCCGCCGAGGATGCGGGCGTAATCGGGGTCCTGGGCCTGCTGCTCCAGGACGCCGCCGCTCAGGGCCAGGACGTGGGAGAGATGGGCGGCGGCGGTTTCGGCGACCTGGCGCGAGCCTTGTACGCTGGCCGTTTCCTGTCCCTGGATGGCGAGCGTGTAGAGTCCCCAAGCGCTGCCCACAAGTCCGAGCAAGGACAAACCGCCGAGTCCCGCGAAGAGCCGGGCGAGGTCGAGGCGGGGCCCGCTTTCGGAATCGCGCTTGGGCTTGAAGGTGAATTTGAACTTGGGTTTCATCGGACACCGTCCGGTCCGGCCTGGGCGGGTGTGGGCGGGGGCGCTGCGCAGGGTCTCATCGGGTCTCCTCAAAGCGGCACGGGTCTGGAAGCGGGCGGCATCCACGGCGGTTCGGGGCCGGGGCGGCGGTGTCTACGACTGGCCGGTATGGCCGAAGCCGCCCGCGCCCCGCCCGGTGGTGGTCGAGAAGGCGGCGACGAAGCCCAGTTCGACCTGTACCACGGGTTGGAACATCAGTTGGGCGATGCGCTCGCCCGGTCGCACGGTATAGGGTTCGCCGCCATCGTTGGCCAGGATCACGCCGATCTCGCCATGGTAGTCGGCGTCGATCACGCCGATGCCTTGGGCGACGCGGACGCCGTGCTTCAAGGATAGCCCCGAACGCGAGGCCACGATGGCGACCAGGCCGGGGTCCATCATATTGAGCGCCAGCCCGCTGCCGATCAAACACCGGCCACCCGGCGCGAGGGTCACGGGTTCGGCGATGCAGGCGCGGAGGTCGATGGCGGCTGATCCATCCGTGGCGTAGGTGGGCAGCGGGACGCTATCGCCCAGCAAGTCGTTGACGATGCGCGCTTCGATCATTCTTCGCATAAAGGGCCTATGTGTCGAGGGATGCGCCGCCCCGGCCCGCCGGCAAGGCGGGAGGTTGGGGGCGGTGGGATGGGAATCGGCGTCCGTTTCAAGCCCGGAACCCGGCGGATCGGCCCCCCGGCCTGGGATGGCCGGAGGTCGGGGGTTCCGGGCCGGGGCTGGCGTTGGGGCGGGAAACGGGCGGGGGCATGATGGTTCGGGGGGCTGTCAGCTTGGGCTGCTTCTGTCCTGGATCGGGCCGGGCCTGGGATCGGAAAGAATCCATATCGCGCGGCCACGCCCATACCGGGCCCGAGGCCCGGTCTTTGCGGGGGAGTTTAATCTGGATGGGGAAGGCTTCACAACCCGGCGGGAAGCGTGGGCGGGAGCCGGTTCGACCGGACCCGCCCAGGATTGCGGGGGGATTGTTGGGATGGGTTGTTTCGCCGACGGGTCCGGGGTCCGGTCAGGGGCGCTGGATGCGCTCACGCCGGGCCAATTTGACCGACCACATCAGTAGCCCTACGAACACAGCGCCGTTGACCAGCAGCCAGAGATGGATCAAACGTTCCATGGGGAACTCCGGGGCCGGACCTTAGGGTTTGCCAAAGCGCTCCTTGAAATTCGTCATGTTCTCCTGGGCTTGGCGCCGCTGGTCCGGGGTCAGCAGTTCGAAGATCGCGTGGTCCAGGCGGGCGTGGCCCACCGCCACTTCCATCAGGGTCGGGGCGTCGGCCTCGACCAGGGTCTTGGCCTTGTCGTCGCTGTAGTCGGACGAGAACGCCAGTTCCATCAGCTTCTTACGGGCTTGGTGGCCGGTTTCGGCCTTGCCGCGGAGCGCTTCGCCCTGGGTCTTGAGCAGTTCGGCGATCTTGGTTTTCTGGGCCTCGTCGAGGGCGATGCCGTTCAGGAACGGAGGCAGCCGGTCCGGGGAGAAGCCGGGTTTGCCGCCGTGGCCCTCGAACGCGCAGTTGGGCGGATTGGCCGACGCGGCCCAGGGCAGGCCGAGCAGGCAGGCGGACAGGAGGATGCGGCGTAGGATAGGACGGGTCTTCATGGGGATTGCCTCGTGGAGGATAGGGGTTCGCGGTATGCCTCCCCTGTGGCGGTAAGTATTCCCGCAGCCTGCGTAAACGGGGGTTAAGCCCAATGTAAAACTATGTAAAACCCAGGGTCCGCGACCTCCGGGCGGATGGGCTTTGGCTATCATCGGAGCGGCCATCCACGGGAAGACGAACCATGAACTTGTTGTTGATCGATGATGATGCGGAACTGGCGGGGATGCTGGCGGAATACCTGCGGGGTGAGGGCTTCGCGGTGACGACGCTGCACGACGGGGCCAGCGGGGTGGAGGCGGCCTTGTCGGGCCGCTATGCCCTGGTGGTGCTGGACGTGATGATGCCCGGTATGAACGGCATCGAGGCGCTGGGCCGGATCCGCCTGCACAGCCGGTTGCCGGTCTTGATGCTCACCGCCAAGGGCGACGACCTGGACCGCATCCTCGGGCTGGAACTCGGGGCCGACGACTACGTGCCCAAGCCCTGCACTCCCAGGGAATTGGCCGCCCGCGTCCGCGCCATCCTGCGCCGTACCCAGGGCGCCCCGGAAGCCGACGCCACGCTCGCGGTCGGTCCCCTGGTCCTGCATCCGCATAAACGCACCGTGTCCTGGGAGGGCCGCCCCTTGGACCTGACCAGCACCGAATTCAACCTGCTCGAAATCCTGGCCCGCCAGGCCGGCCAGGTGGTGGGCAAGGGCGAATTGTCCGAAGCCGCCCTGGGCCGGCCCCTGGCCCGTTTCGACCGCAGCATCGATGTCCATATGAGCAGCATCCGGCAGAAACTCGGCGCGAGGCCGGACGGCGAATCCTGGATCCAGACGGTGCGGGGCCGGGGCTATTTGTTCGTGAAGGAGTGAAGCCATGGGCCAATTGTTCTGGAAACTGTTCCTGGCGATCTGGCTGGCCCAGGTCACGGCGGCGGCGGGGGTCGGGGCGCTGGTGTCCTGGCATCATCGCAGCGAGCGCGAGGCCATGGGTGGGGTGTCGGTGCGCGGACATGCCGCCCTGGGGGTGGGGGCCGCGGCCGATGTGCTGCGCTGGGGCGGGCTTGCGGCGTTGCGGGATTTCCTGGCCGAGGCCGGCGAAGGGCGGGGGTCGCCGGTCTACGCGGTGGACGAACGGGGCCGCGACCTCCTGGGCCGGGCTTTGGCCCCGGAGTCGCTGGAACAAGCCCGGCTCTGGGCGCGGACCGGGGATTATCCCCGGCAGATCCGGGAAATCCCGGCCCAGGACGGCCACCGCTATTTGTTGTTCATGCCCGTGCCCGAAGCGCTCCCCGACGAACCGCCGCCGCTCCCGCCGTATCGGCATGGCAGGCCACCGCCCTGGCTGGTGCTGGGCGTGGCGGGGGCCTTGACCAGCCTGTTGTTCAGCGCGTGGCTGGCGTGGTATCTGTCCAAGCCGATCCGGCACTTGCGCTCGGCCTTCGCCGCGCTGTCGCAGGGCCGTTTGGAAACCCGCGCCGGGCCGGACATGGGCCGCCGCCGCGACGAACTGGCCGACCTGGGGCGGCATTTCGACCACATGGCCGAGCGTATCGGCCATCTGGTCCAGGCCCAGCGGCGGTTATTGCACGATGTCTCCCATGAGTTGCGTTCGCCCCTGGCCCGCTTGCAGGCGGCGGTGGGCTTGGCCCGGCAGCGGCCGGACCAGGCCGGGGCCAGCCTGGGCCGCATCGAGCGCGAGGCCGGGCGGCTCGACGCCCTGGTCGGCGAGGTGCTGACCCTGTCGCGGCTGGAGGCCGGGATGCCGGGGGCGCGGGTGGAGGAGGTCGATCTGGGTGAGTTGGTCGAGTCCATCGTCGAGGATGCCCGTTTCGAGGCCGCCGCCAAGGATGTGGCCGTGGTCTGTCCCGAACTGGGCGAAATCCCGGTCCGCGGCTATGGCGAATTGATCTACCGGGCCATCGAGAACATCGTGCGCAACGCGGTCAAGCACACCCTGCCCGGTGGCCGCGTCACCCTGGAAATCGACGCGGCCAGCGATGCGCGGCGGGTGCGGCTGGCGGTGTTGGACCAGGGACCGGGCGTGCCCGAGGAGCGCTTGGCCGCGATTTTCGAGCCGTTCTTCCGTAACGCCGATGGCGGTGGGCCGGAGGGCTTCGGACTGGGCCTCGCCATCGCCCGGCGGGCGGTCGAGGCGCATGGCGGTTCGATCAGCGCCCGTAATCGGCCGGAGGGTGGGTTCCGGGTCGATCTGGCGTGGTGCCGGGAGCTATGAGCCGGCGGCGCGGTGGCGTTCGGCGATCAGGCGGATCAGTTGTTCGGCCAGCCGCCGCTTGGGGGCGAAAGGCAGCCGGGTGTCGCCGCCCGGCCAGCACACGAACAAGGCGTTGTCCTCGGCATCGAAGCCCAAGCCCTGGCCGACCTGGTTGGCGGCGACCATATCCAGCGCCTTGCCCGCGAGCTTCTGCCGGGCATAGTTTTCCAGGTCGTGGGTTTCGGCGGCGAAGCCCACCGTGAAGGGACGCCGCGCCAGACCCGCCACGGTGCCGAGGATGTCCGGGGTCCGGGTCAGGGCGATCTGGGTTTCGGCCAGGGTTTTCTTGATCTTCTGGGGAGCCGCCGCGACCGGGGTGTAATCGGCCACCGCCGCCGTTCCGATATAGATGCCGCAACTTTCCGCCCGCGCCATCACCGCCGCGTACATCTCGGCGGCGCTTTCCACCGCCACGAACTCATGGACCTGGGGCGGCGGCAGCGCCGTGGGGCCGCTGACCAGGGCCACTTCCGCGCCTTCCGCCAGGGCGGCCGCGGCCACGGCATAGCCCATCTTGCCGGAGCTGCGGTTGCTGATGTAGCGCACCGGGTCGATGGGTTCCCGCGTGGGTCCGGCGGTGATGAGGACGCGGGTTCCGGCCAAAAGCCCGGCACCACCCCGCCACGCCGCCAGCGCGGCCAGGATCGCGGCGGGTTCCAGCATCCGTCCCGGTCCGGTTTCGCCGCAAGCCTGCGCCCCGCTGGCCGGGCCGAGGACGCGCACGCCGCGCCGTTCCAGGCAGGCGATGTTGTCGCGGGTGGCGGGATGGTCCCACATGGCGCGGTTCATGGCCGGGGCGATGGCCAGGGGTACGGTGGCGGCGAGGCACAGGGTCGAGAGCAGGTCGTCGGCCAGCCCGGCCCGGAGCTTGGCGATGAAATCGGCGCTGGCCGGGGCGATCAGGACCGTGTCGGCCCACCGTGCCAGCTGGATATGGCCCATGGCCGCTTCCTGGGCGGGATCGAGCAGTTCGAGATGGACGGGCCGGCCCGACAGCGCCTGGAAGGTGAGCGGGGCGACGAAGCCGGTGGCGGCCTGGGTCATCGCCACTTGGACCTCGGCCCCGGCCCCGGTCAGGAGGCGGGTCAGTTCCGCCGCCTTGTAGGCCGCGATGCCGCCGGTGATGCCCAGGAGTATCTTGTGTGAGGCTAGGGGATGCATGGGATTTGTGCTTGGAACGGGATGGAATGGCTCGGACTTATGGCAATTTTGCGGGCGGCTCTCTATCCTTGGTCGCGTTTTGTTGGCATCCGCGAGATCCCCATGCCCATCACCGATTGGCCCGACGACGAACGGCCCCGCGAAAAGCTCTTGCTGCGCGGGCCGGGCGTGCTTTCCGACGCCGAATTGCTGGCGATTTTCTTGCGTACCGGCGTCAAGGGCAAGACCGCCGTCGATCTGGCGCGGGATTTGTTGGTGCGGTTCGGTTCCTTGCGGGCCTTGCTGGAAAGCGATTTCGAGAGCTTCAGCCGCAGCCCCGGACTCGGCAGCGCCAAATACGCCCAGTTGCAGGCGGTGTTGGAGATGGCGCGGCGGCATCTCAAGGAAAGCCTCAAGCGCGAAAGCGCCCTGACCAGCCCGGACCTGACCCGCCGCTATCTGTCCTCGCAGTTGCGCGGCTATCCGCACGAGGTGTTCGCCTGCTTGTTCCTCGACAACCAGCACCGGGTCATCGGTTTCGAGGAACTGTTCCGGGGCACCATCGACGGGGCCGGCGTCTATCCCCGCGAGGTGGTGAAGCAGGCGCTGGCCTTCAACGCCGCCGCCGTGATCTTTGCGCACAACCATCCCTCGGGTGTGGCCGAGCCGAGCGACGCCGACAAATTCATCACGGTGAAGCTCAAACAGGCTTTGTCGCTGGTCGATATCCGGGTGCTGGACCATTTCATCGTGGGCGAGGGCGACCCCTATTCGTTCGCCGAACATGGCTTGATTTAACCGATTGGAACCGATGGACCCCATAAAATGCAGCGTATCCCCGAACCCGAATTGATGGACGACGCGGCCCAGGCCCGCGCCTACGCCGAGGCCGATTTCTCCGAGCCGCACCAGCGTTTCGTCACCTTGTTCCAGGAGGCTTTCCCAGGGGAAACCCTGGCCGGGACGGTGCTGGACCTGGGCTGCGGCCCGGCGGATGTCACCCTGCGCCTGGCCCGCGCCTATCCCCTGTGCCGGATCGACGGCCTGGACGGGGCGGCGGCGATGCTGGAATGCGGGCGCGAGGCGGTGCGGCGGGCGGGCTTGGACGACCGGGTGCGCTTGGTCGAAGGCTATCTGCCCGGCGCGGAACCCCCCTTGGCGGCCTACGAGGCCGTGGTGTCGAATTCCTTGCTACATCATCTGGCCGATCCCAGGGTGTTGTGGGCGTCGATCCGGCGTTGGGGCGGGGCGGGCGCTCCGGTGCTGGTGATGGATTTGCGGAGGCCGGACGGTCCCGCCGAAGTGGACGCCTTGGTCCTGCGCTACGCGGCGGGCGCGCCGGAGGTGTTGCGGCGGGATTTCGAGCATTCGCTGCGGGCCGCCTACCGGGTGGAGGAGGTCCGGGCGCAGTTGGCGGAGGCGGGATTGCCGGGCTTGGCGGCGCGCCCGGTGGGCGACCGCCATCTCGCGGTGTGGGGCCGGTTGGATTAGCTCAAAACAGGGCGACCAGTTGGCGCAGGCGTTCCTGGTTTTGGGGGGAAATATCGATGATATGGAACCCCACCCAATACCGGCCCGGTTCCAGGCTGGTTTCGGCCCACAGGCTTTCGGCCCCGAATTCGGCCTGGGTGCCCTCAAGTTCCCCAGGGAGGTCCAGGGCCAGGGAATAAACCCGGTTGGCGGGCACGGCCTCGGGACACAGCAGCATCAGGCCGTCCAGGCCGACGTCGGCCAGATGGCCCAGCGCCACGCCGCGGTTGAGGTCGCGGACCTCCAGGGGGCGGGTCACCATTTTCCTCGGGTTTTTCCTTCTATCCATCGTCGCCGTTCGCTTTTGGGTTATTGTTGTAAAGCACGCGCCCAGGCTCCACGTGGAGGTTTGAACAACGCCTGGGACATAAGGGTATCCGCGGCGTCGGCGGTCTTCAATCCCGCGCCCCGCGCCTTGTGCTGGAATGGCAATTGCTCTAAGGTACGCCGCTTTGCGAAAGGGCGGAAATCAAGGGGTTGGGGTCTGGTTGGGGACGCTTTCCGGCCACCCTGGTCCATCGCCGATGGGATTCCGCCAGGCTTCCAGGGCGGCGCGGACGCGCCCGCCCACCCTCCGGGCCATGCGCCCAATTTCCCGCACCGCTTCCAGAATTCCATCCTAAGGAGATCATCATGGCCTTATCTCTCATGGCCTATGCGCACGAGGGGGCGCGGGCGGTCCTCGGCGACCGCCGTGCCAAGACCCTTGTTTTGTTGGGACTCGCCGAGGCCTTGTGCGCGGGCGGGGTCTTGGGTTGGGGCATGGCCCTGGCCTTCGTGGCGGGGTTGGCCGCCGTGGTCTACGGCGTGCTCGCCCTGCGCTGGATCGGCGCCAAACCCCAGGGCGACGACCTGCTGCGGCAAGCCGCTTCCGGGCCGGGGCGGGCGATTCGTTCCCGTTGGGAGGCCCGCTACCCTGGGCTGGCCAAGTTCGGCGGGGCCGGGTTCGTCCTGATCGGCTTGGCGCTGGGCTGGGCCGTGGCCTGGGGCTGCGCGCTGGGCGTGGCCTTGGCCGGGTTGCTGGTCTGGATGGGGGCCGAGGTTCCGGCCCTGGCCCGGCACCGCGCCGCCGAAGCCGCCCGTTTGGGGGTGGGACCGGCTTTCGCCGTGGTGTTGCGGGGCGGGGCGGCGCTGGGCGGCTTGGCGCTGGGTTTGGGGTTGTTGGGGCTGGCCGGGTATTACAGCCTGCTCCTGGCCGCGGATGCCCAGGAAGTATTGCGGCCCCTGGTGGGCGTGGCCTTCGGGGTTTCCCTGGTGGCCTTGGCGGCGCGGCTGGAGGCTTGGGCCGGGGACGGCGCGGCGGTGGCTCTGGATTTGTTCGAGACGTATATCGCCACCCTGGTCGCCACCATGCTGCTGGGCGGATTGCTGGCGGTGGAGGCGGGCCGGGTGTATCCCTTGGTGCTGGCTGGCGTTGGCTTGGCGGCGGCCTTGGCGGCGGTCGCGCTCGCCCGCTTGGACAAGGGCCGCAAGATGGTCGAGACCTTGTATCAAACCACGTTGCTGGCGGTGGGTTTGGCGTTGGCCGTGGATTATCCGGCGACCCTGGCGGCTTTCGCCGGTGGCGGCGCGGAGGTTTCGGCCCATGGCGTGTTCTTCGCCGCCGTGTTGGGCGGGGCGTTGGCCCTCTTGCTGGCGGTGCTGGCCGAATACCATGCGGACAACGGGCGGGGACCGGTGCGGCGGATTGTCGAGGCCGACGCCATCGGTCCCGCCGCCCGGATCGGGGCGGGGTTCGCGGTGGTTTTGCGTTCGACCACGGGGCCGGTCTTGGCGATTTGCGCTTGCCTGTGGGGTGCCCACCAAGCGGCGGGTTTGTACGGCATCGCCGTCGCCGCCACGGCCTTGGTGTCCCTGGCCGGGGTGTTCGTGGTCCTGGAAGCCTATGGGAGCGGATTGGACGGGCTGGCCGCGCGGGCCGGGTTGCCCAAAACCGCCCGCGACGCCACCGCCACCCTGGACGCGGTGGGCGCGGCGGCGCGACCCGTGGTCCGGGCTTATAGCGTGGGCGCGGCGGGCTTGGCGGCCCTGGCGCTGTTCTTCGCCTATGCCCGCGGGCCGGGGGGGGCGGTGGCGCTCGACCTCGGGGATTACCGGGTCGTCATCGGCTTGTTCGTCGGCGGCTTGTTGCCGTATTTGTTCGGGGGCTTGCTGATGGAAGCGGCGGGCCGCACGGGCCGCGATATCCAGGAGGCGCTGGTGCCCGCCGCCTTGCCGCTGGCCGTGCCGGTCCTGGTCGGCGTGGCCCTGGGCAAGGCGGCGCTGGGCGGGCTGATGGTCGGCGTGATCGTGACCGGCTTGTTCCTGGCGGTCGCCGTGCTGATCGGCGGCGCGGCCTGGGAAAGCGCCAAACGCTATCTCGGCAATAGCGCCCGCGCCAAGTCCGGCCTGGCACCGGGGACCGATCCGGTGGACGCGGAGGGGTTCTACAAGGCCGTGGTCGGCCCGGCCCTGCCGCCCCTGATGAAGTTGGTCAATCTGGTGGCGTTGTTGGTCGTGTCCTGGTTGTAGGCCGACCCGTCCGCGCCCAAGGCCGACCGGGGGTCGGCCTTTTTTATGGGCAAAAAAAACTCCGCCCGGTGGCGGAGTCAACTACTCAAGGGGGAGGTAAAGAGAAACCGGTGCGCCGACCTGGTTGAGGTGTCCCGGCCTGGCCGGGAACTTGTTGCGCTTGGTGGGTAGTATTGCGGAATCATGCAAATCAGAAAAATCGATAAATTTTATTCGATACATAAAACAGGCTTATCTATGGGGGCGGGAATGGGGCCGTGGGCCGCATGCCCCTACAGCCTAAAATCTCGTCGTGCCAAAGCGCTAGGCGCTCTGGCGGCGGATATAGGTCTGGGCCACGGCCAGGAAGGCCAGGAAATCGTAGATGGCGTGGATGAGGATCGGTACCGCGAGGTTGCGTTCACCGCCGAAATCCAGGGTCCAGCCGAGATAGGCCCCGGTCAGCCCCGCCAGCAGGCCATATAGCGGTGTCACCCAATGCACCAGGGCGAATACCATGTTGCTGAACACCAAGCCGCCGATCCAGCCCCAATCCTGCTCGAACCAGGGTTGCAAGAAGCCCCGGAACAGGATTTCCTCCGACACCCCGGCCAGGAAGCCCAGGTACAGCAGTTCGGTCCAGTGGCAGCGGCACAGTATGGGTCCCAGCTTGCCGACCAGGAATTCCTTGATCTCGCGCATCCCGGCGATGGGGAAGCGGTAGCTCAGGGCGAACAGCAGGTACAGCGGCAGCGTGCCCAGCATCCCCAGCAGCAGGCCGCCGGGATCGAGGCTCCAGGCGGACAGGGGATCGATGGCGGCCAGCCAGCCCAGGCCATAGGCCAGGACGATCAAGCCACCCTCGAAGCCGGTGGCCAGCCAAAGGAATTGGGTCTTGGTGGGAAGATAGGGCATGGGGGTTCAGGCGTCGTCCAGTTTCAGGCTGAGGTGTTCGGGGCGGGCGGGATCGCCCAGTTTGCGGGCCAGGGCGATCAGATAGACCTCCATCACGCCGTGGTAGGACAGCACGAAGCGGTCGAAAAACCGCAACAGGGGGTGGTGGATGCTTTCCCATTCGGTGAGGGTGAGCAAGGTGCCCGCGCCGTCCGGCTCGAACTCGTAGGTCCAGGCGCCCGCCAACGGCAGGCCGTCGTTGTCGATCCGGGTGACAAGGCGGCGCGGCGCCTCGCATTCCACCACCTGGAAATGCACCCGGCCCAGGCGGCCACAGACCTCGAACCAACTCGGTAAACCCCCGTGTTCCGGCCCCAACTCGACCCGGTCTAAGCCCGGCCGCCATTCGGGATAGGCCGCGAAATCCAGGATGACCGCCCAGACCCGTTCCGGCGTGGCGGCGAGCCGGATGCGGCTCACCGCGCGGTGGGTCTTGGGGAGGCGCGCGCCGATATAGGCCGCGGCCATGGCGGCGAGGACGAGGATCGAGAGCAGGCTCAGGAACAGGTTCATGGGCGGAGTTTGCGCGGGGAGGGGCGCGGCGTGCGCCCTGGGATCATGGAGCCCGCCAGAGCTTATAGGGATGGCTGGCGAGGCAGGTATTGTAGTAGCGGGGATCGTGGGTGACTTCCTCGCCCGCCCAGGCCGGTGGCGCGAAAACCTCGTCGGGGCTGCCGAGTTCGATTTCCGCGACCACCAGCCCGGCGTTGTCGCCCTCGAACACATCGATTTCCCAGGTATGCGGGCCGATGTCCACATAGTGGCGGGTTTTCTCGATGATGGGCTTGCAACTCAGCACATCCAGCATGTGGTGGGCGTCCCGGACCGGAATCTCATACTCGAACTCGTGGCGCTGCGCCCCGATAGTCACGCTCTTGAGATTGAGCCAGGCCCGTCCGCCCGCGACGCGGACCCTGACCGAGCAATGCTTTTCGTCGTTGAGGTAGCCCTGGCGGAAATGGGCCGGATCGCGGGCCGCGTTCCGCCAGCTATCGTCCACAACCAGGAATTTGCGTTCGATTTCCAGGTTCATGCGCGGTTCAGTCGTTCTGCGCCCATTCTTCCCAATAGGGCTTGGGATGGAAGCGCTCGTGCAGGAAGTCCACGAAGGTCCGCACCTTGGCCGAGAGGTGCTTGCGGTGCGGATAGACCGCGTGGATTTCCAAGGGGGCCGGGATGTAGTCGGTCAGGACGGCTTGCAGCCGGTTCTTGCGGATGTCCTGGCCCACCATATAGGTCGGCAGCAAGACCAGCCCCAAGGCGCTCAGGGCCGCCATGCGCAGGGCGTCGGCCACGTTGGATTGCATGGTGCCGCCGACCTTGATCACGGTGGTTTCGCCGCCCGGCACGCTGAACTGCCATTGGTCGCGCGGCGGCAGGCTGGAATTGACCAGGCAATTGTGCTTGCGCAGGTCGTCCGGGGTTTTGGGCGAGCCGTGCTTCTTGAAATAGGCGGGCGAGCCGCACACCACCCGCTGCGAACTGCCGAGCTTACGGGCGATCAGGCTGGAATCCCGCAGTTCGTCCAGGTGGATGGCGAGGTCGAAGCCTTCCTCGATCAAGTCCACATAGGAGGCTTGCAGGATCAGCTCGACGTTCACGTCCGGGTAGATTTCGGTATAGGCCGCGACCGCCGGGGCCAGGTGGTAGGCCCCGAAGAACGGCGTGGCGTTCACCTTCAAGGTGCCGCGCGGTTCGGTTTGCAGCCGGGTGACGGCGATTTCCATCTCCTCCATCTCGTCGAGGATCTGGAGGCAGCGTTCCAAATACACCATCCCGACCTCGGTTAGGCTGAGGTTGCGGGTGGTGCGGTTCAACAGCCTGATCCCCAGGCCGTTTTCGAGTTGCATCACATGTTTGGTCGCCATGGCCCGCGACAGGCCGAGTTCCTTGGCTGCCGAGGCGAAACTGCCGGCTTTGGCGACCTTGGTGAAGACCAGCATGCTGGTGAGTTTGTCCATAGGGCTGGGGGCTTGTGGTTATGGAAACAATTAGTAGAGTTTATTGGGCATTGTAAACGAAATATGGTTTCCTATAATCCGCCTCGCTTCTATCCCGCTTGGATTTTTCGGAGAACCACAATGAAACGTAGCTTAGGGCTATTGCTAGCTTTAGTCACTAGCGCCGGAACGGCGCGGGCGCAGGGCGACGACGCCCGCCAAATCGCCGAAACCAGTGCCGCGCAATGGAATGCCGCCTTCGCCAAAGGCAAGGTCGATGCCATCGTCTCGCTCTACGCCGACAACGCCATGCTGCTGCGTCCGGACGGGGCGGTGTCCAGGGGGGCGGGCGAAATCCGCGCCTTCTGGCAGAACGTCATCCAACGGGGCGAATACGCCATGGATATTGTCAGCGTGACCGAGGACCACAAGGACACCATCGTCGCCACCGCCGAACTGTCCGGCGTCCAGACCCAGGGCGGGCAGCCGGTGACCAAGCACCGCTACGGGGCCGTGCTGTACAGCGTCCTCAAGCGCCAGCCGGACGGCACTTGGAAGGCCAAGGTGCAGAAATGGAACGACGACCATAGGATCTAAGCCCATGCCCGCTGGTGCGCGCCGCCCAGGAGGTTGTCCATGACCTCGGCTGATCGATTCCGATGAAAGAGCTTCCGTCGAAGCTCTTTTTTTGCCCAAAGTTTCAAGGGCTTGCAAGGATTCCGCGAGATTTCCGCCACAGTCTGTCCACCTGGGAATGCTTTATCCGCTTCCGAGGCCGATGGTAGACTAGATTCCCTACTGTTTTGCTTGGAATTGCAGGCCCGTCCATGAACGGGTCGGCCTTAGTCAAAAACAACCTATGAAAGGAGTATGAGAGATGACCCACGAACTTCCCCCGCTGCCCTACGAGAAGAACGCCCTGGAGCCCTACATCTCCGCGGAAACCCTGGAATACCACTACGGCAAGCACCACCAGACCTACGTCACCAACCTGAACAACCTGATCGCGGGCACCGAGTTCGCCGATCTGTCCTTGGAAGACATCGTCCGCAAATCTTCCGGCGGCATTTTCAACAACGCCGCCCAGGTGTGGAACCACACCTTCTATTGGAACGGCCTGAAGCCGGGCGGCGGCGGCGAACCCACCGGGGCGCTGGCCGAGGCCATCGATCAGGCGTTCGGTTCCTTCGCCAAGTTCAAGGAGGACTTTGCCAAGACCGCCGTGACCACCTTCGGCTCCGGCTGGGCCTGGCTGGTCAAGAACGCCGATGGCGGCTTGGCCCTGGTCAGCACCACCGGTGCCGGCTGCCCCTTGACCGCTGGCCAGACCCCGCTCCTGACCTGCGATGTTTGGGAACACGCCTATTACATCGACTACCGCAACGCCCGTCCCAAGTATGTCGAGGAGTTCTGGAACCTGGTGAACTGGGATTTCGTCGCGGCCAATTTCGCGGCTTGATTCGACACCAGCCGCCGCGGTCGCCTTGACCGCGGCCACGGGGCCGCCGGGCTGTCCGCGAGGAAACCGGCGGCTTTTTCATGGGCGGGCGCTTGGCGGACAATAGCCGTTTTTGCCGCCGCCGAGTTCCGCCCGTGACGCCCGATCCCGCCCTTGCCGATTGCCTGCCCCGTTTGGCCGAGCGCCACCGATCCGGGGAATTGGGCGATGCCGTCTATGCCGCCGCCTATTTCCTGGCGTGGCAAATCGCCCTGCATGGCCGCCGCTACGCTTCCCGCCAATCCAAAACCGATCCCAAGCCCGAGGTCGATGCGTGGTTCCCGCGCTTCGTCGGGGATGGCGATGCGGCGTTGCGGACCGCGCTGGCCGGGGCGTTCGGGTGCCAGCATTTCCTGGGCGTGATTCCCAATGTGCCGGTGGCGCTCGCGGCGTGGCTGCGCGGCGACTGGCCCTTGACCCTGACGACCGCCATTCCCAGCCCGGCGGCCGTGCTGGACATGCAGGTGGCGGGCACCCGCCCGGTCACGGTCGTGGCCGATTATGCCAGGGCGCTGAAGCCGGTGCTGACCCAGGCCAATGGTTTCGCCTTCCTGGTCCACGATTTGGAACACGCCTACAAATTCTTCCACGATCCGCGTTCGCACCGGGCGCAGCGGCGGTTTTTCGGGCTGCTACGGGAGGCGGTGCGGGCGGGCCGGTTCGATGCCTACCGCCGCGATCCCGTGTTCGACGACCGCTTCGATTATCTGATGAGCGATATGAATACCCATGTGGTGCATAGCCTTAGGTTCCTGGGTGCGGTGTTGATCGAGTGCCTGTTGCGCCGCGAGGGCAAGGGCGGAAAGGAGGCGCTGTCGGCGGAGGCCGAGGCGGAATTGGTCGGTTTCCTGCGCGGTTTGGGCGAATTGTGGCGTTTTCCGTCCGGGGCGGGCGCGGCCTTGGGACGCTTGGTGCGGGGCGGGTTCGGGGAAGAGGAAGCGCGGTTGATCGAGGCGGCGGTGCTGGCCGGGTAGCCCGGCTGGCGTGCGACGGAATCCGGGAACCCCGCCGCTCCGGCCAGGTTCCCGGATTCCGCGCTCGCTCCATCCGGGCTATGGATCGGCCAGCACCGCCCGGCAGGCGGCGGGCAGGGCCGGTTTCGGCTCCGAAGGCTTGCTGGGCAGGGCCGGATGCTGGTGCAGCCACCAATCCAGGCTGGAATCGCAGCCCTCGCCCAGGGGGATGGGTTCCTGGCGCACGCAGGCCGGACTGTCGGGCGGGCAGGCGAGGCGCATATGGAAATGGTCGTCGTGATGGTACCAGGGGCGGATTTTACGCAGCCAGTCGCGGTCCCCCGTCACCGTGCGGCACAGTTCCCGTTTGATATAGGCGTTGACGAAGATGCGGTCCACGCCGGGCAGGTTGGCGGCGGCTTGCAGGACGCGGATATGGCGGTCGCTCCACAACTCGTAATCCAGCCCGCGGGCCGCGCTGTTCAACAGGCTGGGCGCGGGGATGTTGGAACGCATCCGGTCGGCGCGGGCGTGCAGGCCGGGGTTCAGGTCGAACCACACATCCACGTCCAGCCCCGACTGGTGGCTGCGGTGCCCGAACGGCATGGGACCGCCCCGTGCCAGCCCCAAATCCCCCACATGCAACAGGCCGATGCCCTGGGCGGCTTTCTCGCCCAGCTCGCGCACGGCGTGGACCAGCGCGGGATGGCCGTAATTGCGCCGCCGCTCCAGGTGCATGACCACATAGCCCCGGCCCTCGGTGGGCAGGGCGGCGGCACCGTCGATGCAGCCGGCGCTGGTCTCGCCGATGGAGCGGGGCGTGCCTTCGCTGGGGCCGGGGACTTCCGACCAGGGGTTGGCGTGGGTTGGGGCGGACACCAGGAACAGGGATAGGAGCGCGGTACGGATGGCGTGCATGGGAATAGGGCCGTGGAAAGGATTCGTGCCCCCGCATCCGGGGGCTTTGGGAAAGTTTAGCGGTGGTCCGGGAGGTTCAGCGCCGCGCTTCGGGGTCTTCGCCTTCGCCCAGGGAGAGGCGGCGCTTGGCGTTCAAGACCCAGCCCTTGGCGCGGGCGACCTTCACATCGTGGATTTCCTCTTCCAGCATCAAGCGCTGGCGTTCCAGGGCCAGGAGCTCGATTTCCCGGCGCAGGTGATGCTCCACGTCGGTCAGGGCTTCGGTGCGCAGGTTCTTTTCGGCGAGATCGGCCTCCAATTCCATCTGCCGCAGCCGGGCCTCGTGGCGGATGCGCTCCTCGCGCAGCCGCACCTCGCTGTCGATCTGTTCGGTGTAGCGCAATTCGTCCGCCGACAAATCGGTCCGCACCTGCTCGGTTTCATGGGCTTGTTTCTGGCGGCGCAGCTCGGCTTCCTGCCTGTGCAATTCCAGCATTTTCGCCTCGTGTTCCAGCTTGAGCTGATGCTCGTGGAGTTGGCGGTCGTAATGCTCGCGGGCGAGCCGTTCGGCGCTCTCGCGGCGGCGGCGCAGGAGTTCGAGATAGACCTCCTTGTGCTTGGCGTCGCCGCCCAGGGTTTGCTCGTCCAGGCGGTCGGGGCTGGCGAACACGATGTCGACGACGCAACGGGCGCGGCACTGGATTTCCCGCAGCGCCAGCAGTTCGTGGACGATGTCCTCGATGCGGCGCTCGACCCGGACGGCGTCCTCTTCCATTTGCCCGGTCGGTTCCAGCGCCCTGAGTTCCTGTTCGGCGGCGTCGCGCAACAGGGTTTGATAGCTGGATTTGATGAGTCCGCCCAGGTCGGCGAGGTGTTCGAGGTGTTCGCGGGCGAATTTGAGGGTGGGTTGGAACCGCACCGACAGCCGGGCCTCGACGGTGCAGAGCGGTCCCAGCCGCAGGGGTTCCACCGGGATCGGCCAATCCTCGATGTTGAGCTCGTAGACTTGGTGGAAGAAACGCCGGGTGTATTGCCTCGGGCGGGCATAGACCTTGAGGAACGGCCCGAGCTTGGACACCACGATGCGGCGGTCGCCTTCGAAACCGGCTTCCCAGCGGGGTTCCGGCACGTTGTATTCATCCATGGCCTTTCCTCCGCATCGCTTCGGCCAGCTTGTCTTCGGGGCCGGGCAAGACCTTCAAGTCGGCGCTTTTGCGGGCACCCAGGTTCATGCGTTCGGCGATCAAGGGATAGAGGTTGGGGGCGAACTCCACGGCGCGGTCGCTCATCTTGCGCAGATAGCCGCGGTTGAGCAGGAAGGCCACGGCGAACATGCGCGACCAATCGGACACGCGCCGCGCCCGTTCCAGTTCGGTGCGCTCGATGACGAATTCGAGTTCGTCGTTTTTATTGATGGTGAATTCGCCGAATTGCCTAAGCCCTTGGTAAGCGAGGTCTTTTTCCTCTTCGGTGAGGGGGCCGGGCGCGGTGAATTCCAGCCGGTAGGACAAGACCAGCACGAAGAAATCCACCATCGAGGCGCAGGCCAGGGCGAACCAGGACACATTGTCCCACATGGCGAAGGACGGCGTGACGCCCTGGGTGAATTCGGCGTGGGAGCCCAGCCGGGGCGGGGCGATGGGGGGCAGGCCGTGTTCGGAGATCAGGGTTTCGGCGCTGGTCTGGAGGGTCTGGAAGTCGCGCAGCAGGCGGGCGTAACTGGCTTCGTCGTCCATCTTGGCGGCGAACGCTTTGAGGCTGCCGCGCAGCGCGGTCAAATCGGCTTCCAGCTTTTGGAACCCGGGTTCGAGTTGCTTGAGCTTGGCCTGCTCGGCCTGGAGGATTTCGTTGTAATGGCCCCAGACCGGGCCTTTGCCGATGGGATGCCGCGAACCGCGCATGGCGGGCAGCGAGCCCAGATAAGCCTGGGTGGCTTGTTCCGCCGCCTGCTCGATGCGCTGGCGCTGGGCGGCGGTGATCTGGCTCTTGAGTCCGACCACGGCGGTCATATAGGCGTTGACCGCGGCTTCGAGCTGGCTTTGCCGTTCGATCAACATCGAGTCGCGCTGCGAGAACTCATAGAACTTGAAATAGGAGAACGACACCGACACCGTCAGCGCCACCAACAGCGAGAACACCACCATCAGGAACCGCGGCGGATTGGCCCGCCAGTGCATCCCGGCCAGTTCCAGGGTGCAGATGACCACGATGGATTGCACCGCGATGGTGATGACGAGGGCGATCCAGGCGGTGATGAAATGGGACAGTCCGTAATAGGTGGTATAGCCCGAGGCGAAACTGAGCAACAACACGATGGGCACCGACCAGACCCGGAGCAAGCCGACGAAGGTGGATTGCACCGTGTTCAGCCATTGGCCGATATGCCAGGCGGCGGCGGTACTCATGGACCGGCTCCCGCCAAGGGCGTTGGCGCTAGGGAGGGGGTGACGCGGTGGAGCATGGGCATTTTTTGGATAATGTGGTGATGGCGGAGGCTGGGCGGTATGCTAGTGTCTTACCAATCGATTTGGGAAGATGCGCCGCCATGGCAATGTTTTGGTTGTTTTTGACGCTGCTGATCGTGCTGGTGGTCGGCAACGCCCTGACCCTGTTGCGGACGGCGAAGAAGCCGAAAATCCCTGGGGGCGTCCGGCCCAAGCCCTACCAGGACGACGACGGAGCCGGCTGGTGAGGCGGTTTCATTCGCCGATGATTTTCACCAGCACCCGTTTTTTGCGCTTGCCGTCGAATTCGCCGTAGAAAATCTGTTCCCACGGTCCGAAGTCCAACCGGCCCTCGGTGATGGCGACCACCACTTCCCGGCCCATCACCTGGCGCTTGAGGTGGGAATCGCCGTTGTCCTCGCCGGTGCGGTTGTGCTGGTAGCGGCCGAGGGGGGCGTGCGGGGCCAGTTGTTCCAGCCAGGCCTCGAAATCGCGGTGCAGGCCGGGCTCGTCGTCGTTGATGAATACCGAGGCGGTGATGTGCATGGCGTTCACCAGCACCAAGCCTTCCCGCACGCCGCTTTCGAGCAGGCAGGTTTCGATCTGCGGGGTGATGTTGAGGAAGGCGATCCGGCTCGGGGTGTCGAACCAGAGTTCTTTGCGATAGCTTTTCATGGGCCTGAAGCTCCGGGGCAAGGAAGGGACGGCTGGCCGCGCCGGGGCGCGGTGACAAGCCAATGGTGCGGCGGAAGCCCCACGGTCCGCAAGTTGAAATTTGGCCGCGCCGGACCGGATTGTCGGTGGGATGCGGATTGTCGCCTTGACATGGGTTAACATGCGGTAAAATTGCGTGATGGATCGCAGAATCGTCGTGGTGTTTTTGGTAGCGCGATGGCTGGGGAAGGGCGATGCCGCCGCCAATAGCCGTCGCTGTGGCGGCGGGATGCGCCGTGGTTTGATTCTTGCTCTATTTTGCCGGGCGCTCTTGCTGGAGTGCGGGTCGGCGGGCGCCAACGAACTGGCCGACACCGTCGTCAAGGTCAAACCCTCCATCGTCGGCATCGGCACCTACCAACATACGCGGACGCCGCCCGCCGTGTTCCGGGGCACCGGCTTCGTGGTGACCGATGGCCTGCATGTGCTGACCAACGCCCACGTCCTGCCCGAGGCGGTGGACCAGGCCAAATTCGAGAGCTTGGCGGTGTTCGCGGCGGACGGCAAGGGGCAGAACGCCCGGCAGGCGGCGGTGGTCGCCGTGGACCAGGATCATGATACGGCGTTGTTGCGGATCGGGGGGACGCCTTTGCCGGCATTGCGGTTCGGCGATGGCGGCAAGGTGCGGGAAGGCGAGGAATATGCGTTCACGGGCTTTCCCATCGGCGTGGTGTTGGGTTTGTACCCCGTGACCCATCGGGGCATTGTGTCGGCCATCAGCCCGATCGCCATTCCCCAGCTCAACGCCAGGAGCCTCGATCCCAAAATGGTCCATCGTTTGACGACGCCCTATGAGATATTCCAATTGGACGCGACCGCCTATCCTGGAAACAGCGGTAGTCCTCTTTACAGTATCAAAACCGGCGAGGTGGTGGGTATTCTCAACAAGGTGTTCGTGCAGGAATCCAAGGAAAACCTGCTCGAAAGGCCCAGCGGTATCAGTTATGCCATACCGATTAAGTATGCCATTGATTTGATTCCAAAATAGGAATCCGCTTTGGTCGGCGGCCCCGCTGGGAGGTTGACCCCGATGCCGTCATTGGATACAAAGGCGTCCGGGTTTCGGCCCAGGGTTGGGGGAACGGCCCCAAAGCCCGCCGACAGGGGGCCATGTTTGGGTTTCAAAGACTTCGCGGAGCGTTTCCTCCACAAGTCCAAAGCGGTTCCGGTTTCATGGAACCGTTGTTTTTTCCACGTAAGGTTTAACGTGAGCCGTGGGACAGGGTGGCAGGCCACGAACGGGCGGCAGGGGATGCATGGCCCGGCGCGCGGCTTTTACGGCCCGTGTTGTAACCGTATAGCACCGACTTATGCCGCGCTATCCGCGCGTTGTCCAACTTACCCATAAGAGGTTAGGGTTATGTCCGATGAAAACAAAAAGGCGGGGGTATTCGCCGAGCGGCACGAGCGATCCGCGGGGTTGAATTCGGCCGCGGTGCCGGATTTCACCAAGCGGCGTTTGGTCCGGGGCGCGGTGGCGGGAGCGCCCGTGTTGCTGACCTTGCGCAGTGGCGCATTGGCGGCGGAATCTTGTAGCGGGGTTCAATCGGCGGGTATCAATACGGCGAATGTCACGGGTGGCAGTGGCACGATACAGGCCGCGATTCAGGCCGGTACCGGCAACCCACCCTATACGCCTGCCCAAGGCGATTACTGCGTCACCCAATATTTCACGTGCTCGAACACCAGCAACACCTTTCCGCGTGTGCAGAGTGATCTGCCCCTGGATGTGAATTCTTCCATCGGCGTCGTGACCGAGACCAGTTCGGGTTCCGGTGTCTACCAATGCAAGAATCTTTCGGGGACCCCCTTGAATGGCGCTTTGGCTATCGCGAGTTCGGTCACCAGTTTCTATTGACCGGGGGTGGCGCGGTGGTGGAAGCCGGGGAACTGATGCGGAGGGCGGCCTCGGCGGGCGGGTTGCTATGGCGGGATTGGGGCGACGATTACATCGTCTACCAACCTTCTTCCGGCGAAACCCATGTTTTCAATCAAACCACCGCGTTGATCCTGGAACGGCTCAAGCAGGGTCCGGCCTCCTTGGAGCAGGTGTTGGTTTGGATCGTGCGGTTGCTGGAACTCGGGCCACAGGAATTGGCCCTCGACCATTTGCGGATCGCCGCTAAGCGTTTGGATGAACTGGGCCTGATCGAGTGGGTGGAACCGGCCCCGGCCCGCCCATGACCGTAGGCGGTTTGCCAGTGCCGACCGTGGCATCCTTGCTGGGCGGCGCGGGGTTGGCGGTTCGGATCGGACCTTTCAATATCAGGATCCGGGCGGTGCCGGCGCGGTTGGCGGCGACCCTCCACCACCTCTATGGGCTGTATTCCCTGGCGCGGCCCGACGATTTCACCGATATCCACGTCGAGATCGCCTGGACCCACGCCCTGCGCCGCTGGGTCCGCCCCCAGGTATTGTTCCTCGTCGATGGCCGGCCCCCTTTCGCGCCCCATCCCGCCGAACACGCCTTTCCGGCCTTGGAATGGGGTATCAATTGGTGCGTGGCCACCCGCGCCCATCATTTCCTGATGCTGCATTCCGCCGTGGTCGAGCGCGGCGGTTACGCGATGCTGTTTCCCGCCGCGCCGGGGCATGGCAAATCCACCCTGTGCGCCGCGCTCATCCATTCCGGCTGGCGCTTGATGTCCGACGAGTTCGGCTTGGTCAGGCCGGAGGACGGCCTGTTGTTGCCGATGCCGCGCTTGATCCCGCTCAAGAACGAGTCCATCGCGGTGATGCGGCGGTTCCGTCCCGGAGCCGTGATCGGCCCCGCGTTCCATGGCACGCGCAAGGGCACCGTGGCCCATGTCCGGCCCCCGGAGGACAGCATCCGCCGCGCCGACGAACCCGCCCGCGCCCGCTGGTTGGTGTTCCCGCGCTGGACGGCGGGCGCGGCGCTCCGCCTCGATCCCTTGCCGAAAAGCCAAGCCTTCCTCATGGTCGCCACCAACGCCTTCAATTACGAGGTGCTGGACGAAACCGCCTTCCGGCTGGTGGCGGAAATGGTGGACGCCTGCGATTGCTATGCGCTGGTCTATTCCGACCTCGACGAGGCCATGGCCCGCCTCGACGCCTTGTGCCGCGATGTCCATGGCTAGCGGCGCGGAACCCACCCAAAAGGCGCGGAGCCTGTTGCTGGCGGCCCTGCGCGATCCCGGCGGTTTGCCCGCGCGGTCGGCCAAGGAGTGGGAGTTATTGGTGCGCCTGGCCCGCTCCGTCCGCTTGCTCGGGCGTTTGGAGGCCGATTTGGCGCGGATGGGCCTGCTCGGCGCGATCCCCCGCCCGGCGGCGGATCATTTGACGGCGGCCCGCCATGTGATCGAACACCGCAACCGCTTGGTGGCCTGGGAAATCGACCGCATCCTGTGGGCGCTCAAGGGCTGCGCGACCCCGCTGATCCTGCTCAAGGGTTCGGCCTATCTGCTGGCCGGCTTGCCGCCGGCGCGGGGCCGGATTTTCGCCGACGTGGATTTGCTGGTGCCGGAGGCCGGGATCGGTGAAATCGAATCCCGCTTGATCGGACGCGGCTGGTTCCAACTCAAGCTCGACCCCTACGACGACCGTTATTACCGCCTGTTGATGCACGAGGTGCCGCCGTTGCGCCATCGCGAGCGCGGCACCGAGATCGATATCCACCACCGCATCCTGCCGCGCAGCAGCCGCCTCCCGTCCGAACCCGCGCCCTTGTTCGCCGCCGCCCGGCCCCTCGGCGCGGGCCGCCTCCACGTCCTCGCGCCCATCGACATGGTGCTGCATTCGCTGGTGCATTTGTTCCTGGAGGGCGATCCGCAAGAAGGCTTGCGCCTGCGGGATTTGCTGGATACCCACGACCTGCTATGCCATTTCGGCGCGGTGCCCGGTTTCTGGGATGGCTTGCTGCCCAGGGCGCGGCTGCTGGGCTTGGAGCGGCCCTTGTACTACGGGTTGTGTTTCGCGCGGCGGTTCTTCGCCACCCCGGTGCCGCCGGAGGTGGTCCGCGCCGTCGAGGCCGTGGCCCCGCCCCAGCCCTTGGGCGGATTGATGGATTATCTGTTCGGTTTCGCCTTGTTGCCGGACCATCCCGATTATCCCAGCCGCCGCGCGGCGGTGGCGCGGTGGCTGATCTATGTTCGCGCCCATTGGTTCCGGATGCCCGCCGCCACCCTCGCCGGGCATTTGGCCTACAAGGCTTCCCTGAGGCTGCGCGGGGTCCGCAAGCGGGTCGATCTGACCCGGCTGGATTTGCGCCAGCAGTGAGGGCCGCAAGTGTTCCCCGGCGCGGAAAATCCGGTTAGAGTTGGTGGCGGGACCGCGCCGGAACCTCCATTCCCGGCGCGGTTCCAAGCGCTTCCCCAGAATCCAATCCCAAGAGCATCCCCGACACCCGCATGACCACAGAGCAATTGCTTCAACTCGTATTATTCGCGCTGGACGACGGCAAGGGCCGCGACATCAAGATCATCGATGTGCGCGGCAAGACCAATATCGCCGATTTCATGGTGATCGCCAGCGGCACTTCGGAACGCCATGTGAAATCCCTCGCGGGCCATGTCGTCGAGGAAGCCAGGAAGAACGAAACCCAGCCCATCGGCGTGGAAGGCGAGAACGTCGGGGAATGGGTGCTGGTCGATCTCGGCGACGTGGTCGTCCATGTGATGAAGCCGCAGACCCGCGAGTTCTATCAACTCGAAAAGTTCTGGTACGGCGATTATCCGGCGGCGTTGCATTGAGCGCCGCCCGCGGCCCGGACCGGGCGCGAGCCGCCCCGGTCCCTTTCGCGCAGACCTGAGCGATGCTGCCCGAACACCACCGGCAATCGGCCTCCCTGCGCGCCCGTTTGATCCTGCCCGCCGGCCTGGTGCTGCTGGTGACCTTCGTCGGCACCCTGGGCTATGCCTGGCTGGGCCGCGAGCAGGGCGCGACCGTCCTCGACGCCTTGTTCATGACCGTCATCACCATCACCACCATCGGCTACGGGGAGGTGATCCGGCTGGACGCGGCGGGCCGCATCTTCACCATGGGCGTCGCCATCACCGGCATCGGCAGCCTGTTCTACACCCTGACGGTCATCATGGACAACCTGGTCGGTAGCCGCCTGCTGGACCCTTTCGGAGAGAAAAAAATGCAGCGCGAGGTGCAGAAGCTCAAGGAGCATATCATCATCGCCGGGTTGGGCCGGGTGGGGAAACAGGCCGCCGCCGAGTTGGAAGAGGCCAAGGTGCCGTTCATCATCGTCGATCCCAGGCCGGAGGTGCATGGCTACGCGGTGCAGCGCAATTATCTGTCGATACAGGGCGACGCCAGCGACGACGCGGTATTGGAACAGGCCGGCATCTGCCGGGCCAAGGGCTTGATCGTGACCAGCGGCGACGACGCCAACAACCTCTATATCGTGCTGTCGGCGCGGGTGTTGCGGCCCGATCTGTTCATCGTGTCGCGGGCGGTGGATGAATCCAGCGTGTCCAAGCTGATCCGGGCCGGGGCCAACCGCGCCATCAGTCCCTACGCCATCGGCGGGCGGCGCTTGGCGCATTTGATCCTCAGCCCCGCCGTGGTCGATTTCTTCGACACGGTGATCCGCAAGGGCGAGGAGAGCATCAACCTGGAGGGGATCGAGGTCCGCGCCGGCGCCCAGGCGGTGGGCCATAGCCTCGCCGGGTTGCAACTCCGGGAAAAGACCGGGGCGTCGGTCCTGGTGGTGATGCGCGGCAACCGGGTGTTGCCCAATCCCGAACCGGAATTGGTGCTGCACCCCGGCGACCGCCTGCTGGCCTTGGGCACGGTCGAGCAATTGGACCGGCTCGAAGCCTTGGTCGGGGAGTGAGTCCTTGGTTTATTCCGCCGCGCCCGGTCCCGCGAATTGGTGGGCGGCGACCGGGGTGCCGCCGATGAGATGTTCCTGGATGATGCGTTCGATCACCTCGGGCGTGCAGCCGCGATACCACACGCCTTCCGGGTAGACCACGGCGACCGGGCCTTCCATGCATACCCGGAGGCAATTGGCCTTGGTGCGGCCGATCCCGCCCGTGTCGTTCAATCCCAGTTCCTTCAGCCGCCGCTTCAGGTAGTCCCAG
The DNA here is from genome assembly GCF_019670005.1 of Methylomagnum ishizawai. Taxonomy (NCBI): domain Bacteria; kingdom Pseudomonadati; phylum Pseudomonadota; class Gammaproteobacteria; order Methylococcales; family Methylococcaceae; genus Methylomagnum; species Methylomagnum ishizawai. The sequence goes on from NZ_AP019783.1 coordinate 806,453, forward strand.
GATTCCAGCCCCGCCTCCAGGCCGCAGCATTTGGCCTTGTCCGGCCCCGCGCACAGGAAGATATGGTGTTTGAGTCCACCCAGGTTCAGGGTTTCCTTCATGGCCCGTAGTTCGGGGGAGATCGTCGCTTCGCTCATGGTGGGTCTCTTGGGTTGGGGGAATATCCGGTTCAGGGGTGTTCGGGCCAGACGCGCTGGAAACCGTCGCGGTTGGGCATCTTGATCGCGGCCAGGGTTTTGGCGTCGAGCGTGGCCTGTGCGCCGAGCAGGCCGTTGAGATGCAGCAAGTAGGCGGTGACGGCGTAGACTTGGTTGTCGTCCAGGCTGCGCGGGGCGTCGATGGGCATGGCGCGGCGCACATAGTCGAAGACCGTGGTGGCATAGGGCCAATAGGCCCCGAGGGTGCGGTCGGGATGCGGGCTGTTGGGCGGCGATCCCCCGGCCAGTTCCTCGGCGCTGCCGCCCACGCCCTGGGGGCCGTGGCAGCCGGCGCAGCGGCTGGCGTAGAGGGCCTTGCCTGCGGCCACCGTGCCCTGGCCGGGCGGAAGTCCGCTGCCGTCCGGGAAGACGTTGATGTCCTGGGCGGCGATTTCCTGCGGGGTGGCGGGGCGGCCCAGTTCCGGGCCTTCGGGCGCGGCCTGGGCCGGGTCCACCCATAGCGATGCCGACACCAGGGCCGCCGCTAGCCGCTTAGGCGTAGACATGGCTGAGGCTCCCGTCGGCGGCCACCGCCCAGGCGACGATGGCGTTGTAATGGAAATAGCCATTGCGGCCGCGCTCGTCGACGAGGACCGCCCGTTCCGGTTGGACATAGCCGGTTTCGTCCACGGCCCGGCTTTTCAGCACCAAAGGCTGGCCGCTCCAGCGCCAGGGCAGGCGGAAACGGGTGAAGCATTGCGGCAGTACCGGCTCCTGTAACGCGGCCTCGGCCCAACTCTTGCCCCCGTCGGCGGAAACCTCCACCCGCTTGATTTTGCCCCGCCCGCTCCAGGCCAGCCCACTGATTTGATACAGCCCCGGTCCCCGCAACCTGTGGCCTGGCGAGGGATGGGTGATGAAGGATTTGGCCTCCATGACGAAGCTGAATTGCCGGGCGATGCCCGAAGGTTGCGGTTCGGTGTACTGGGCGGTTTCGTTGCGGGCCATGGCCGGCTCCTTCGCGGCTTGCAGGCGGCGCAGCCATTTGACGTTCAGCACCGCTTCCCAGCCGGGCAGGATGATCCTGATGGGATAGCCATTTTCCGGGCGGAGGCGCTCGCCGTTCTGGTAGAGGGCGACCAGGGCGTCGTCCAGGGCTTTTTCCACCGGGAGGCTTATGTCGAGGGCGGCGGCGTCGGCCCCTTCGGCGATCAGCCAGCGGGCTTCGGGCAGGAGTCCGGCTTCGTCCAGCAGGGTCGCCAAGGGTACGCCGGTCCATTCGCTGCACGAGGCCAGCCCGTGGAAATAACCCACCGGGGTTTGGATCGGCTCCGCGTGCCAGCCCGCGTTGCTGTTGCCGCCGCATTCGACGAAGCACAGCCGCGACACCAAGGGATAGCGCAGCAAATCGTCCACGCCGAAGCTCAGGGGGTTTTTGACCAGGCCATGGATGAGCAGGCGGTGCTGGTCCGGGTCGATGCGCGGCACGCCGTTGTGGTGGCGCTCGAAATGCAGGCCGTTGGGCGTGACCATGCCTTCCAGCCGGTGCAGCGGGGTCCAGGAGATGCCGTTGCCGGGCGCGCCCGGATTGGCGGAAATCCAGCGGATGGTGGCCTGCTCGGACGGCGAGGGCTGGCCGTAGTTGCTGAAGGGCGCGCCCGGTGTTCTCATCCAGGGCGGCGGTTCCTCGCCCGCCATGGCCTCGAAACCAGCCCAGGCGAGGCCGGCCCCCAGGCTTTGCCGCAGGAATAGGCGGCGGTCCAGCAAGCCACCGGCGGCGACCGGGGCCCAGGCGTCGGGGTCGGGTGTATGGGGGTGTGGCATCGCGTTTCCCTGGGAATGGGTGGTCGCGCGGATATTAACCGATTTTCGCGTGCCTACGCGCGGGGGCATGGGGCTTTGGAAGGATGGGGCGGAAAGGGCGGCGGTACCGGCCACCCTTTCCTATTCCTACGTTGGAGGCTTTATCCTGTGGGCGATAAAGCGCGGGGGACACGAAACAATTATTCGCTACAAGGAACGTTTTAATCCCTTCTTGCTCAGGTCTTGGGGCGATGGCCGGGCCGGGGGTAACGGAGACCCAAATTAACAATGCGCTGGTCTTAATCCCTTCTTCTTCAGGTCTCGATTCGCGCCAGGGGCATGAAAAACCGAGTCAAAACCGACGGCGGTATTAATGCCTTCTTCATCAGGCCCAACGGCAAAGGTCGCGCAAACTAAATGTCCAAGCCGAAGATGGTCGTAATCCCTGCTTGATCAGGTCGTGGCTTCGGCGTGGCGGGGGACCGGCCCGGCTCATTCCCAACGTTGCTCGCATGGCCGCCCGCTGGGGACGGGCCGGTGATAAGCATAACCGAGCCGGGCGGATCGGTAAATCCTGAAAATACATCGGGCCGGGTTCGGAAAATACCGCACGGGCCATCCCGCTTCTCCATTACAATGCCCGCCGCCATCGCTTATCAACCAGGACGCAAGCAAGATTCCGGGAGGTTCCGCCATGCGTATGAATATCGTGTTGGGATTGGCATCCCTGCTGGCGGTGGGCACCGTGCCATCCGCCGCGTTCGGCTTCGCGGTCGGCCATCATGGTGGCATCATCCTCGATTGCACCGCGCCGGTGTTCTTCGAGGAGTCGCCGCCCAAGGACGCCAAGGTGGCCGCGTTCGACCGGTTTTCGTTCACCGCCTCCGACGACACCGACCCCGAGACCCTCAAGGCCTGGGTCAACGCCCAACCCGTCGAGATTACCATCACGCCCCAGCCCAGTGGCCGCTTGACGGTGGCGGGCAAGCTGGCCCAGCCCCTCACCCAGGGCAAGGCCTGGATCAAGGCCACCGGCGTCAGCCACGATGGTTGCGACCAACTCCACACCTGGAATGTCTACATCGCCCCCTGAGCCGCGCTTAAAACCCATGGCGCCGAGAGGGCCGCGACCGGTCGAAGCGTTCTGGAAGGGCGGACTTCGGTTCTAGTCCATGTTGATCAGGCTATTTTGGGTCCCCAAAACCGGCAGGTCCGGCTGTCCCGCCGGGTTCGCCGCCGCGATCCGGTGGCGGCGCGCGGCCCGCGCTTGCCTATTCGCGGTCTTGGGATTCTTCCTGCTGGCCTGCGTGTTGCTGGGCTTGGTGTTGCAGGCCGAACCCCTGCTCGAACCCGGCTCCCAGCCCGCCCAGCGTTATTTCGCCCGGACCCGCGGCCTGATCCGGGAGACCGTCCACGCCGGCGATAACAGCGGGAAAACGCTGGTCCTCACCGCCGACGACCTGACCGCCGCCGCCAATTTCGCCATCCTCCGCAAGAAGCTGGAAGGCCGCGCCGAGTGCCGCATCGAGGGCCGCCGCCTGAACCTGACCGCCAGCGTCCGCCTGCCTTTCCGCGCCTTCAAACTGTTCCTCAACCTCCGTGTGATCGCCGACGACGCCCGGCCCCAGGCCATCATCAAGCGGCTGAAGCTGGGGCGGCTCAGTATCCCCGCGCCCTTGACCGGCTGGCTGTTGCGCGGCCTGTTGCATTGGACGCCGCTGGCCCGCTACAGCCGGGTCGGCGAGCGCTTGGTCGAGCAGGTCCGCATCCAGGACGATGGCCGTCTGGCCCTGGTCCTCAACTGGAACCGGGACGCCCTGGCGCAGGCCGAGGGGTTGATCACCGATCTGGCGGACAAGGAGCGGCTCCTGGCCTATCACGACAAACTGGCGGAGGTGGTGGGCCAACCCAACCTCAAGCGTTTCGTGCGGCTGGGTGCGTTGTTCCAGCCCTTGTTCGCGCTGGCCAAAGCCCGCTCCCAGGACGATAACGATCCGGTGGCCGAGAACCGCGCCTTGATCTTCGTGCTGGGGGCCTATGTCAATGGCCGGAGCCTGGCGGCGGCTTTGTCGCCGCTGTCGGCCAAGCCCGCCCATCTCGGGGTGTTGTTGAACCGCCGCATCGATACCGCCCAGCATTTCATGGGCTCGGCCAGCATCGCCACGGCGGGGCACGGCACCCTGGTCGATATGATCGGGCTGGCGAAGGAGATGAACGACACCCACGACGGCAGCGGTTTCAGTTTCATCGATTTGGCGGCGGACCAGGCCGGGGCGCTGTTCGGCATGACGGCGGTGCGTTCGGCGGAGAAGGCCCGTAGGTTCCAGGAGGTGTTGAGCCAGAGCAACGACGAGGGCTTGTTCATGCCGGCCATCCGGGATTTGCCGGAGAACCTGAGCCCCGAGGCGTTCGCGGCGCGGTTCAAGGAGGTCGATAGCCCTGAATTCCAGGCCATGAAGGCGGGGATCGAGGAGCGCATCCTGGCTTGCCCGGTGTATCGGTAGCCCGGATTCCACCGCCGTATCCGGGTTGGGGGCGGCGTGGCGGCCTCAGGCGGTTTTGCGGGCCGTCACCCATTTCACGCTGTAATCCAGCAGGAAGAACAGCACCGCCGCCAGGGCGCAATATTTCCCGAGTTCCGCCAGGTCGGCCCGGATCGCGCCCGCGCCCATGAGGCTGGCGGTCACGCCCAGCGGCAGGAAGCCCAGGAAACTGCCGATCCAGAAATCCCGGTGCGTGACCGGGCTCCAGCCCAGCAAGATATCGTTGTACAGGCCGCTGATCGGCAATTGCCGCACCAGCAGCACCGACCACCAGCCCCGGCCCACCGGCACGGTGATGGTTTTGAGCTTGGGATATTTCTGCAATAGGCGCTCCGGGGCGATCCGCCGCGCCAGCAGGAACACCCCGTAAGCGCCCAGCAAGGTGCCGAAGTGGCTGAGGACGAAGCCCCAGCCGAAACCGAAGCTCCATCCCGCCAGGAAGCAGAACAACAGCCGCGGCGCCCCCAGCCCGGTCAGGAGGGCGGAGGCCAGGAAGAACACCGCCGGCGCGGCCAGCCCGGTGGCGGCGAGTTGGGCCTTGACCTGGGAGCCCAGGAGCAGCCAGTCCTTGGGCAGCGCGAGCAGGAGGGCGAGGCTCGCGCCGAGGGCGAGGCAGAGCAGCAGGGCGGATAGGAATTTCATGCGGGAGGGATTCCGGGATGGATGGGGGAGGACCATGCTAAGGCGCGGACTCCGCGTCCTGGAATGGGCCGCGCATAGACGCAGCGTTCACAGCGAGGAAAGGGCGGCGGCGGAACTGGCGGGGCCGGCCACGCCGACTTCCTTGCAGACCTCGGAGAACTCCTTCTTCCAGGGGTCTTTGTTATAGCCCCAATCGCCCTCGCCGAGCAGTTTCAGGCCCAGGGCCAGTTCTTTTTGCACCTGATCGACGATGCCGTCGCCTTCCACCTCCCACAGGGCTTGGGCGTAGAACAGATGGTTGAGCGGATGGCCGGGATATTGGTCCCGCGCCCGCTTCAGGAGGTCCAGCGCCTTGTCGCCATCGCCGATCCCGGCGGGCCAGGGCGGGGCTTTGAGGTATAGCATCCCCAGGAGGCGCAGCGGCCCGCCGTCGTCCAGTTCCGGGCTGAGCTCCACCGCCCGCTTCATTTCGCGTTCCAGCCGGGACAGGTTCTGCGCGGCCAGGGCCACATCGTGGCGCACCGCCAGCCCGAGGTTGGCGGCGAGGTAATAATGCACCGCGCCCTTGTTTTCCCCGCCCAGGGCCAACGCCTTGTCGGAGAAGCGCACGCCTTCGGAAGCCAGTTTGACCTGCCGCTCGGGGTCGGTCTCGCGCTCGGCCAGGTGCAGGCACAGGCGGCTGCCCAGCGATGTCCGCAACAAGGCCGGGTCTTGGGTATCGCGCAGGGCTTCCAGGGCGCATTCCAGCGCGGGCGTGGCGCTGTGGGGGCCGAGTTGGGTTTGGCGGGCGGCGAGGCTGGCGGTGGTTTCCTTGGGACAGGCGGCGGGATGTTCGAAGCGCACCACATCGCGGTTGAGCCGGGCGCAGCCCCCGGACAACGCCGCCAGCGCCAAGGCGGAAAGCAACGATAGCGGGCGCAAGGTGTTATTTCCCCTGGTTCCACAACTCGACCATGGGCGCGATGCGGCGCTCGTCGGCGGCGACGAAGGCATCCACGCCGAACAATTCGCACAGCTTCTTGCCCTCGGTGTCGGTGCACATGCCTTCCAGGGCCTGGGTGAAACGGGCGCGGTCTTCCGCCGTGGTGGCCTTGCCGTCGGCCACCAGCCCCATCAGAGGGATGTCCTCCGAGGTGAAGACGGCGTCCACCGGGTTTTTCAAAGGCAGGGCGGAGAGCCCCGCGTATTGCTGTTCGTTGAGGATCACCGCGTCCAATTCGCCGCCATCGAGCGAGCGCAAGGCCCGGATGGCTTGGCGCGAGGGTTTGAGATCGAAATCCTGCAAGGGTTGTTTCCCGGCGAACACGATCTTGCCGATGAAATCGGGTTCTTCCAGCACGGTGCCGCCCAGGGATTTGCCCTTGAGATCGGCCAGGGTTTGATATTTGCCGCGCTGGACCACGACCCGGTAGCGCTCGGCGGTGGCACCCTTGATCCTGGGTTGGACCAGGGGGATCAGGTGGTGGGCGGCTTGCGATTCCAGGAACAAGCCCAGCGAGGTGATCATGAAGCCGGGATGCTTGTCGGCCAGGAGTTGGCGGCATTCGGCGGCCTTGGCGGTGAAGACCGAATTCAGGCTGTTGGCGGGCCAGTGGCCGACCCGCTCCACCACCCGCAGCATGGAGGCCATGGCGGCGTTGGCGTCGTTCTCGTTGACCGGCCCGCCGGGATAGCAGACCACGATAGGGGTTTTGGTCGCGGCGGATTCGGCGGCGACCGCGAGGCAGGGAGCCAGCAAACCGGCCAGGAGGGCGGCGATCCGGTGAATTTTGCGCGTCATGGGGGGTTCCTCTCCGGTCATACAGGTCAAACGGACAACACTTGCGGTGGGCATGGGTCCGCGCCGCGGGGGTGGCGATGGCGCGTCGGGTATCTGGGCGTGCGCGGGCGTTTGGCGCGGGGTCCGGTGGTCTAGGTCGGGGTTTGCGGGGCCGGGGAGCGGCGGCGGGTTGCCTATCACCATCGGGCGGGAGCCGTCACGGGAAATGATAAAGCGGGGTATTTTAAAGGGTAAACGTTCAAAGTCGAGGAGGGCGGCGATTTTGGCGGTTTCCAAGGTGTGCATGGGGCTTCCTGCCAGGGTGGAAGGGGAGTGTTCCTTGCGTCGTCCGGGGGGTGTCCCGGCATGATAGCGGGAAACCGGCGTTTTGGGAGCGGGGGCGGGCGCCGGGTTCCATTGGTTGGATTGCGGGGGGCGGCGGCCCGGCTGCCGCAAGTTAAAGGGTGGGCATGGGGACATGCCCACCCGGATGGGCCGTATGCCCGCCCTAGGCCGGGCCGTTCCGTCCGCGCTTGGGGTCGAGCAATTGCCCGATGGCCGGGGCGATCAACAAGGTGGCGGGCAGGCAGCACAACAGGCCGATGGTGATATCGACGCCCAGGGTGGACACGCCCCGGTAGCTCGCCAGGGTGATGGCCCCGAGCCCGGCCAATTCGGTGCCGGCCGCCAGCAAGATCACCTTCCCGGCCACGAGGCTGACTTGCAGCGGGCTGTGGTCCTGGAGTTCGCGCCAACGGTGGCTGAACCACACGCCGTAGTCCACCGCCAAGGCGATCACCAAGGGCAGGGCGATGATATTGGCGTAGTTATATTTGATCCCGGCCAGGGCCATGATGCCCAGCATCCAGCCGCCGCCGATCAACAAGGGCAGCGCCGCCAGCACGGTCCCGCGCACATCGCGCAGGGCCAAGGCCAGCCAGACCAAACACACCGCCAACGCCAACAGCGTGCCGTGGAAGAAGCTCCGCACCACGATCCCGGTGAATTCCTGGTGGGTGATCGGGAAGCCGGTGGCCTCGGGGGAGACGCTGTAGGCGTCCTGGGTCAGGCGTTCCAGGTTGGCCGGATCGTAGACGTTCTCGGCGGGGAAGGCGTAGACGGCGATGGTGCCGTCCTTTGCGAAGAAGCGGTCGCGCAGGCTGGCCGGGATGCCCGCCGGGGTCAGCGGCAGGGCGGAACTCCAGGTCTCCAGCACCGCCAGCCCCTCGCCCGCCGCCGCCAGCAGGGCGCGGAAAAATAGCTCGCTGCGCTCCCGGCCCGCCGCGGGATTTTGGTCGATGGCGGTTTGGAGGGCGGTGAGCTGGTTTCGTACCTGTTCCAGGGGATCGACCAGATCGCTATGCCCCGACGAAAAGGCTTGCTCCTGATACTCCTCGATGCGGGCTAGGCTGGGCGGGAGCAGGGCGCGGAGCCGCTCGAAAGTCGGCATGGGCAAGCCGCCTTGTTCGAGCTTGGCGATTTTGCCGCCATAGCCCTGGCCCGCCACTTCCGTGCCGAGGGCCTGGGCCTGGGCGAGGCGGTGGCCGGCGTCGGTCGGGAACAACCCGGTCAGGGATTGCACCTTGGCGAAGGTTTTGCGCTTTCCGGCGTCCTCGGCGATGCGGCGGGCCTCGGCCATGTCCTTGGCGGTGAAGATGACCACCTCGGCTTGGTAATCGCTCTCCGCCACCATGCGGCGCTGGTAATGGGCGGCTTCGGAATCCTGGGGCAGCAGGGATAGGGCGTCGTAGTCGAAGGGGATGGTGGTGCCGCGCCATACGCCATAGCCCGCGCCCGCCACCGCCACCACGACCAACAGGGCCGCGACCGGCAAGGGAAAAGCGCCTCGACCTTTGCAGATCGCGGGGGGGGTATCCGGTGCGGGCGAATCCTTCAGCTTGGGCGGCAGCATGGCATACAGCGCGGGTTGGACCATCCAGGTGCTGGCCAGGATCAACAGCACGCCGCCCGCCGCCACCCGCCCGAGTTCGGCGAAGCCGGGGAATTCCACCGTGGCCAGGGCGCAGAAGATCAACACCGAAGCCCCGCCCGCCGTAAACACCGCCCCGAACGAGGAACCGATGCCGGTGCCAATGGCTTCGATCAGGGGTTTGCCCGCCCGGCGTTCCTCGGCGATGCGGGACGAGGTGAAGATGCCGTAGTCCGCGCCCAGCCCGAACAGGATGGCGAGGAAACCGGAGGTGATGATGGTCAGGTGCCCCACGCTCAGCCAAGCCAGTCCCAGGCTCCATAAAGCGCCCAGCCCCATCGGCACGAAGATCGCCAAGGCCCAGCGGAAATCCCGCACCACGCCCAGGATCAACACCGCGATCAACACCGCCGCGCTTCCCACCACCAGGGTGATGTCGTGCTCGATGTCGATGTATTCCTCGTATTCCACGGCGGGCAGGCCGGTCAGGCCCACCTTGGGCGGGATGCGGCCTTGGGCCTGGGTTTCCGCCGCCAACGCCTGGGCGGTCCGCCGCACCTGTTCCACGAAGGGCGCGATGGCGGCGAATTCCTCCGAGGCGTCCTGGGCATGGACGAACAGGAACAACATCCGGCCATCGCGCGAGGCGAAATAGCCCTGGGCCAGGGCGTCGGCCTCCGGCTGCTGGGCCAGTAGTTGTGACCAATCCAGCCCGGTGGGCGGTGCCGCCGCCGTGAGCCAGCGCCGCCATTCCGCCAGGATCGCGGCCAGGGTCCGCAAGCCTTGGCCGGCGCTGGCGGGATCGGTCCCGGCCAGCGCGGGCGGGGCTTGGAGCCAGGACCGCGCCCGGTCCAGGGCGGCGTCCAGTTCGGCGGTATCGCCCGGCGGTTTGAGGGCCGCGAGTTTATCCAGGCCCTGCCCGAATTGGCCGAGCTGTTCCGGCGTCATCAGGAGATAGGCATGTTCCAGGAAGAAGCGGGTGTCGAGCCGTTCGCTGGCCTGGGCGATGCCGGGCTGGGCGCGCAGCCTTTCGGCCAATTGGGTGGCGTACTGTTCCAACTCCCCGCGGGGCGCGCCCTCCACTACCACGATGAGGTCGGAGGCCGCGCCGAATTGCTTGAGAAAGTGGTTGAAGCGTTCGGCGACCACGGTGTTTTGCGGTAGCAGCGCCTGGCGGGAGGTGTAGACCGGCAGCCGGGCCATGGCCCAGGCCGACAGCCCGGAAACCAGGAGGACCAGGGCCAGCACCCACCAGGGATGCCGGGCGCAGCTTTGGGCGGCACGGGCCGCGTGGCGGGAAATATCCAAGGGGGAAGGCTCCGGTGGTTGGAATGGGGTCCAGGGCGTTGATGGTTCGGGGTGCAGGATAACAAAAAGGCTTGGCGTTTCCGCGCAAGCCTTGTATGGAGCCGGACGCTCCGGTCGTCCGCCGCCGGAACCGTCCCGGTGTCCCGGCTACGCCTTGCCGTACAGTTCCTCGTCGCAGGCCGCTTGGTCCAGGTCTTCCATCTCGGAGAAATAGTTGTCCACGGCGGGGGCGGGGCCGGTCCGTTGCGGCGCGGGGGCGGCGGATTCGGTCAGGCGGGACATGAACACCCGCATCACATGGTCCACCCCGGCGTCGAGGACCGAGCGCCGGTCCGGGCCGTAATAGCCGCCGGCGGCGTGGGGTCCGGTGATGATTTCGTAGGACGGGAAATAGTAGACGTGGTCGAAAATCCGGGTGGTTTCCTCGGCGGCCACCCGCAACACCGATTTGGAATAGGTGGTCGCCGCCAGCACATGCTGGCCGCTGCGGGTCGCCATCAAGGGGACCGGGGACACCGTCAGGATGGCCCGCGCCTTGGGATTGACCAGGCGCAGTTGCTCGAAGAACCGCTTGAGGTCCGCCACCACCTCGGCGACGCCGAAATTGACGAAGGCGTATTGATCGGGATCGTACACGCCGCCCGCGACGCCGGGGGCCATGGGATAGGCCGCGCCGTCGAGGCGGGAGATCCAGCATTCGGTCAGGCCCAGGGTGAACACCAAAACATCCAGTTCCAGGAACAGGCGGCGCACCGCCTTGAGGTGGTTCTCCATCTCGGCGCGGACCGCCTTCCGGGCGGGGAAACCGTCCGGCTCGATACGGGGCCGGAATGGATCGCAGAAGCTGGTGTTGTCGCGTCTCCACACCGGCTCGATGGGGGTGAAAAACCCGAACGCCCGGTCGAACAATTGCACGAGTTGCCGGGCCGTATAGACATTGCCATAGCGGGCCGAGAAATCGTAGAACCCCCGCGCCCGGCTGGCTTCGTCGTCGGTCGCGGGGGCCTCGGTGACGAAGAAATTGAAACCGCCGCCGCGCAGGCGCTTGGAAATATGCTGGGCGAAGCAACTGCCCGCCGTGGCGACCTTGTCCTCCGGCTTGATCTTGAAACGGACCTCGGTGACCGGGTCCACCTCGCCCGGCGCGGGGTCGCCGACGGATTGTTTCCAATAGGCGCTGTCGGGCAGGCCGACATAGGGATGGCGTTGGGTCTTGCGCGGGGTGCGGTGGATGGTGGACGGCGTGCGGTGGGCGGTGGCCCCTTCCGCCATGACCGAAGCCAGCATGGACAGGACACGGAAGCCGTATTCCGGATTGCCGTGCATGGGGTCGCCGCCGTAGCACTCTTCCCGGAGCAGTCCTTCCGGGGTGAAGACCGACGCGGGCGGTTCGAGGAAGTGGATGCCGTATTCGCCGCCGAGTTGCGCCGCCAGTTCGCAATAGCGCTTCCAGATGCTCCGCCGGATTTCCAAGGGTTCCAGCGGCAAATGGGCGATGCGCTCGATGCGCTCTTCGGAGAACAGCCCTTGCAGTTGGGTGGCGGCCACCGGGGGCGGGGGTGGCAGGAGGAAGGTTTGCGGCGGTAGCAGGGGGCGGAGGAATTCCAGCCAGGTCCTGAGCGGGCTGTTCGGGTCCAGCACCCTGGTGAGATGGGCGAGTTTGTCCTCGTAGCTGATGGCCTCGCCGCCGCACAGGGCCGAGGCCGTCGAAAAGCCATTGATGCAGATGATGCCGAAATCGGCAGCGGTGCTTTTGATCTTCGCCCGCACGGCTTTGGTATTGATCCCGGAGACCTGGCTGGTGGCCCCTCGCGCCGGATCGCGGCGCAGGGCGGCGGGACCGGCTTTTTGCTTCACCGGGCCGTCCGCCTGGTATTGTTTCTCCCGCAGCAAGAGGAACTCGAAGGCCGGGTCGGTTTTACCGTCGAGCCTTTCCCGGTAGGCCGCCCTGAGGCAAAGGATGTGGCTGTGTCCGATGATGATCGCTTTACGCATGTTGTTCTACCCGCGCGCGCTGTGTTCGATGGTTTCAAGGTAGGTTGCGGTTCCGCCCGTTCCGCGCCGCGCTTGGATGCCGGTGGCCGGGGCCAATGGAGGGGGTTGGGCGGGGTTGCGGAGGCGGGCTGTTGTGAACCGCCCGGACGGGATTCGGGGAAGGGCTGGGGTTGGCCCGCACGGGATCGGCGGGTGGTGTGGCTGCTTTAACTAGTGGTGCCCCGGGCCGGGGTCGAACCGGCACGGATTTTACTCCGAGGGATTTTAAGTCCCTTGTGTCTACCAATTTCACCACCGGGGCTGTTTGGAAGCGATCAATTCATCCCGCGCCAAGTCGAACTGGACAGCCAACTTGGTCAGCTCCACGCCGTTTTTCACGCCCAGCTTCTCGAAGGCACGATAGCGGTAGGTGGTCACGGTCTTGGGGCTGATGTTCAGCAGGTCGCCCATTTGCTGCATCGATTTGCCTTGCAGGGTCATGAGGACGAACTGTAATTCCCGGTACGACAGCTGGTCGAAAGGGGTCGTGGTCTGGCCGGGGAGCGAGGCCAGGGCCATCTTGTTCGCCACGTCCTGGCTCAGGTATTTCCCGCCCCCGTGGACCGTCCGCACGGCAGCCATGAGTTCGCTGGGCGGACAGTTCTTCGAGAGATAACCGTCAGCGCCCTGGCTCAGCAGCTGGTGCGGGTATGGACCGTCGGCATAGACGCTCAGGGCCACGATCTTCACTTGCGGATGCTTGTGGTTGATCTTGCGGCAGGCTTCGATGCCGCCCATGCCGGGCATGTTGATGTCCATCAGTATGACATCGGGGTTGAGCTGTTCAGTCAACTCGATGGCCTCTTCCCCCGAAGCGCCCACGCCCACCACGTTCATATCCTTGCCCGCCCGCAACAGGTGTTCGATGCCAGTGCGAACCAGTTCATGATCGTCTACCAGCAGGATATTGATCATAGGATCGTGTGGGGGTCGTTTCCAGGGGTGGCGGAGAGGGAGGGATTCGAACCCCCGGACGGGATCAACCGTCAACGGTTTTCAAGACCGCCGCTTTAAACCGCTCAGCCACCTCTCCTCGTGCTTGTGGCGCGTCGTTGAGCGGGCAAAGGATAACCGATTAGCGCCCCGGTTTCTATCCTTCGCCTTGCCAGAGGCAGCGCCCGCCCGCCGCCTTGGCGATTTCGGCCAGGCGGGCGGCGTGGGCTTCCAGTTCGGTCTCGGTGCAGCGCACGACTTTCAGCCGGGGGTGGTCGCCGGGGCGGGGCGCGCGGGGTTGGAGGTTCAGCGGCGTGGCGGTGGCGTGGGTGGCCGGGGTATCCGGTTCGGATTCGGGTTCCAGGACCAACAACGTCTGGCCGCCGGTCATGGCGAGATAGACCTCGGCCAGGATTTCGGCGTCGAGCAAGGCGCCGTGCAAATCGCGGTGGCGGTTATCGACGCCATAGCGCTTGCAGAGGGCGTCCAGGTTGTTGCGCTGTCCGGGGTGCTTTTTACGGGCCAGCAGCAGGGTGTCGAGGATGGGGCAATGCGCGGCGAGTTCCGGCAGGGCCGGATTCCAGCGCCGTAATTCGTGGTTGAGGAAGCCCACGTCGAAGGCCGCGTTGTGGATGACCAATTCCGCGCCGGTCACGAAGTCCAGGAACCGCTGGGCGACTTGGGCGAAGCGCGGTTTGTCGGCCAGGAAATCCCGGCTTAGGCCATGGACCTTGACCGCCTCGGCGTCGATATCGCGCTCGGGGTTCAGATAGGTGTGGAAATGGTTGCCGGTCAGCTTGCGGTTGAGGATTTCGACGCAGCCGATTTCGATGATGCGATGGCCCTGGGCGGGTTCGAGGCCGGTGGTTTCGGTGTCGAGGACGATCTGGCGCATGATGGATTAACGGCGGGATTGGGGAAGTTCGTCGATGCCCCGGTTGGCGAGGCGGTCGGCGCGTTCGTTCTCGGGGTGTCCGGCATGGCCCTTCACCCATTGCCATTCGACTTGGTGGTCGCGGCGGGCGGCGTCCAACAGCCGCCACAAATCGGCGTTCTTGACCGGGCTGTTGCCGGCGGTGCGCCAGCCCCGGCGGACCCAATTGGGCAGCCATTCCGAGATGCCCTTCATCACGTATTGCGAATCGGTGGCGAGCGTGACTATGCTGGGGCGCTTGAGGGCTTCCAAACCCCGGATGGCGGCGGTGAGTTCCATGCGGTTGTTGGTGGTGGCGGGTTCGCCGCCATATAACTCCAATTCCTTGTCCTTATAGCGCAGCAAAACGCCCCAGCCGCCGGGACCGGGATTGCCCCGGCAGGCGCCGTCGGTGTAGATATAAACGGTATCGCTCATTCGTCGAGGGTGAGTATCTTGGGTTGTTCGAACATATGCCCCGCCGCCAAGCTCGGGGCGTTGATCCACTGCGGTTTGAGCGGGATCAAAGTGTAACGCCGTTTAATGGCTTTAATGGCGTAGGCGAAGGACAGCTCGGCCTTGGTGCGGTCCCAGAGGCTATCGGGCCGGCCCAGCACCTGCGAGGTGGAAATGGAAAAGGCCGCGTTGTATTCGGCCTCGAATTTCATGAGGCCCAGCCAATCCAGCATCCGGTGGCTGCTGACGGAGCGGGTGTGCCAGACGGCGGGTTCGCGGGGCAAGTGGCCGATGAGGCCATGCGGGTTCCAGGGGTTGATCCCCAGGATGAACAAGCGGCCTTCCGGTTTCAGGACGCGCTCGGCTTCCCGCAGGACCTGGTGGCGGTCGGCCTCGAATTCGATGACATGGGGCAGGATCAAGACATCGACACTTTCGCTATCGATGGGGAGTTCGGTGGCGGCGGCGATCAGCGAATGCGGCCTTAAACTGGAAGCGGGGGGAATATCATCGACCAGCACGAAATCGCGCAGGAATTCGGGGTCGATATATAGCGTTTCCGAGCCTAATAAACCAACTTGTAATGTTTTTTGATTATAAGTAAGCTTTAGGGCCGATTGCAGGTAGGATGCCTCTATTGTTTGCAGAATTTGTCCAAGGGTCGAGACGAGATACCATTCTAGAAACTTTTCACGCGAGTGGAGCAACGGCGTTTGATTGGTTTTCATACATGAAGCGCTGGCGTGCCGCAATAACCTACCCGAATTGAACGCAGAGGAAACGACCATGACCCGGCCTAAACCCAACGCGCAGTGGCTGTGCTGCGCATCGATCATCGTCCTGTCCTTGAGCGCCTGCTCGCATAACGGGGGTAAGCTGAAGAATGGGGCCAATTTAACCGAGAACGCTCAACCAGCGTCAACGTCCGGCGAAAAAAAATCCCGCTCATCGACCGCCCGGACTTCCGGCAAGTGGCTCCGCAAGAAGGATAAGACCGTGGCTTCCACAGGAAGCCCATCCAGTAGCACCTCGCAATACGACAACCTCTGGGAACGATTGTTCGATCTCTACGACCTCCCGCCCATCGAACACGAGGAGATCGACCGCGAGTTCTCGTGGTTCCTGAACCACCCGACCTACATCCAGCGCGTGCAGCAACGCGCCGAGCCTTTCCTATACTCCATCGTCCGCCAGGTCGAGAAGCACGATATTCCGGGCGAAATCGCGCTGTTGCCGGTGATCGAGAGCGCGTTCCAGCCGCATGTGGTGTCCCCGGCCAACGCCGCCGGTATCTGGCAATTCATCCCGTCCACCGGGCGCATGTACGGGCTCAAGCAGAGCCGCTATTACGACGGGCGGCGCGATGTCTACGCCTCCACCCGCGCCGCCATCAAGTATCTGAAGAAGCTGCACAAGGATTTCAACGGCGATTGGTTGCTCGCCATCGCCGCCTATAACTGCGGCGAGGGCGCGGTGGGCCGGGCGGTCCAGCGGAACGCCAACCGTGGCCTGCCCACCGATTTCTGGTCCTTGGACCTGCCCCAGGAAACCCGGACCTATGTGCCGCGGTTGCTGGCGGTGTCGAAGATCTTCGTCGAGGCCGACCAGCACGGCATCGACCTCCGCGCCATCCCCAACCAAGCCCAGTACAAGGCCGTCAAGCTCAACCAACCGCTCGACCTGGCCCTGGCCGCCGATGCCGCCGATATGTCGTTGGATCAGCTGTTCGCGCTGAATCCGGGCTTCAAGCGCCAGCATACCGATGTCTCCGGCAGCTACCACCTGTTCATCCCCGCCGACAAGAAGACCGCCGATTTCAAGGAGGAATTGGAGCGGCTGGTCCAGGAAAGGCAGACCTCCGGCGGTTTCCAGGTCGGGCAGCAAGAACTGGGATCGGATAGCGCCGCCGCTGTCGAGAGTAGCCCGGCCGTGGCTACTCTCGACAGCGTGGAGTCGGCACCGACCGAATCCAGGGAATCCACCCCGGTGGCCTACCGATCGGCCAGTCTGGAACCCGCCGTGTCCAAGCCGCTGGCGGAGCCGGAAGCGACCCCGGTCGCCTATACGCCGGACCCGGCCCCAACCCCCGCCAAATCCAGATATGCGGCGCGGCGGGCATCCGCCACCCTGGCCGTCTATCAACCGGACAGCCCGGAACCCACCGCCACGCCCCAGCCCGTGGCCGAACCGGAACCGTCCCAGGACAGCCCGGAATCCGATTTCTCCAAGCCCTTGTCGGAACGGGAACTGACCCCGGTATCCCCCTCTTCCAGCTATCGGCCTGATAGCCAGGATTCCACCGCCCCGGATGACGCGGCCCTTGAGGAGCAACGGGAAGCCAGGGCGCGCGCCGCCCGCGAGGAACGCGCCGCCGCCAAGGCCCGCGAGCGGGAAGAGCGCGAGGCCCAGAAGGAGCGCCTCGCCCGCGCCGAGCGCGAATCCGCCAAGGAACGGGAGAAGGAGGCCAAGGAGCGCGAATCGCGCGAAAGGCTCGCCCATCGCGACGAAGCCGCCGGTAAGCATTCCGCCAAGGACGCGGACAAGGGCCGCGACGTCCACGACCGCCGCCATCCGGGCGAACTCGCCGCCGCCGAGGACAAATTCCGCGATCCCGGCTCGAAGAAAGGCAACTACACCGTGCAGCCCGGCGAAACCCTGTGGGCCGTGGCCCGCAAGCATTCGGTCGATGTCGGGCAACTGGCCAAATGGAACAATATTTCCGAGCAAACCCAGGTCAAGGCCGGGCAGAACCTGGTGGTTTGGGGCAAGGATGCCGGCAAGAAGCTGGTGATGGTGAATTCCGGCATACGGCCTTCCCAGTCCATCAAGAGCTATACCATCAAGGCGGGCGATACCCTGTTCTCGATTTCCCGGCGCTTCAATGTCAGCGTGGCGGAATTGCGCAAGTGGAACGGCGGTTCCAGCCTCGACAAGCAAATCCAGCCCGGCAAGAACATCACCGTCCAGAACGAGAAGGACTGAGCCGGTCCTTCCCGCCTTCCGATCCTCCCCGCCGCCCGGCGGGGAGCCGCCTCACTCCCGCAGCGTCAAGTTTCCCGGCAGCGCCACATGGCTGACCACGTAGCGGTGCTTGCCGGAAGCCTCGGGCGGGATGGCCGCGACCAGGTTCACCTCCACCCGCACCGGGCTGTCCATCCGCAGCCGTAGCAGCCGGACGATCTCCTCCCGCGCCCCGTCGCGCCAGGCGGCGTTGGGGACGATGGACACCTCCAGATGCTCCGGCGTCCATTGCACGATCTTGAATTCCCCCACGCCCTCGACCGCCCTGGGCACGTAGATCAGCGCCAGGGCGTGCATGATGGTCCCGTCCGGGCGCACCACGAAATCCGTGGTCCGGCCCATGACCTCGGCGAGGACGGGCAGGCCGCGCCCGTCCCGGCAGGTTTCCCCGGAGGCGCGGGCCATGTCGCCGGTGCGGTAGCGGAGGAAGGGCTGGGCTTCGGAGCAAAGATTGGTCAGCGTGACTTCGCCGATTTCGCCCGCCGCCACGGGTCGGCCTTGCGGGTCCAGGAGTTCCAGCAGGACCGTTTCGCCGTTGACCAGCAATTGCCCGGCGGGCGATTCCAACGCGACCAGCCCGCCGTCGCGGCAGCCGTATTCGTTGGCGACCGGCACGCCGAACACCTCGCCGACGAGGTGCCGTTGTTCCGGCAACAGGGGTTCCCCGGTGGCGCAGACCACCTTGAGCCGGGGCGTCTTGAGGCGGGCATTCCGGTTGCGGGCGTGTCGGGCCAGGAGGGCCAGGCTGCTGGCATAGCCATACACGCAGGCGGGGTCGAAGCGCCGTATCCGCTCCAGGTATTCGTCCATGGCCGGGACCGACATGGCGAAGGCGTTCAGCAGCAATTGGTTGAACAGCTGGTCGCGGAGGGTCTTGATGCGGTCGGTCTTGTTCAATTCCACCGGCGCGCCCCATAGGAACACCTCCGGCTCGCCGACCCCGATCCCCCACCAACGCCGCGCCCGCATCCGGGTGGCGGCGTCGGCGGCCTGCCGGGACCGGCCATAGTAGAAGATCAAGGGTTGGCCGCTGGAACCGCCGGTGTTGTAGCGGAACGCCCCGCCGGGCACGGTTTTCCAGACCATGGCCTCGCGGTGGGCCTGGGCGTCGGCCTTGTCCATGGTCGGCAGCCGCCGGAAATCTTCCAAGCCCAATTCCGCGGTGTCGTCCAGCGCCAGCCCGGCGGCGCGGATGCGGTCGGCGTGCCAGGGGCTGTGTTCCAGGGCGGTGCGGAGCAGCGCCTTGAGCTTCCGCAGTTGCAGGCGTTCCAGCGCCGCCCGGTCCAGCCATTGGCTGCGCTCCAGTTCGGCCAGATAGGCGAAGGTGGGGCGGCGCATCAGGCGTTCGTGCAGCGGGAACCAGAGGTGTCGGACCAGGGAGGGATGCATGGGATTCCGTCGGGTTGGGGTGGGCGGCGGATTGTAACACCCGGTTTCAGCCCATGGTCGGGACCGGCCTGTCCGCCCGCCGTGCCCGCCAGATCAGGAACAGGCCGAACGCCACCGCCGGGAGGCTGAGCCATTGCCCCAGGGTGATGGCCCAACCGCTATCGAATTCGGCCTGCCCTTCCTTGAAGAATTCCAGGAAGAACCGCGCCCCGAACACCAGCACGAAGAAGCGCCCGAACAGATAACCCTCCGGCCCGGCGTCGCCGCGCTTCAGGTAATAGCGGAACTGGAACAGGAAGATCAGCAGGTAGCCCAGCGCCTCGTAAAGCTGTACCGGATGGCGCGGCACCAGATCGACGCGGGAAAACACCACCGCCCAGGGCACGTCGGTGGCGCGGCCCAGGATTTCCGAATTGAAGAAATTGCCGATGCGGATCAAGGCGCCGGACAGGGGCACGGCCATGCCGATACGGTCGCAGACCCAGAGGAAGGATTGGTCGGTGGCCCGCCGCGCATACAGCCACACCCCGAGCAAGATGCCCGCCACCGCGCCATGGCTGGCCAGCCCGCCTTCCCAGACCGCCGGGATCTTCCAGGGATGGCTGAGGTAGAAACCGGGCTGGTAGAACAGCACATGGCCCAGCCGCGCCCCCAGCACCGTGCCGCCGATGACATACAGGGCCAGGTCGTAGACCTCGTCCTCCGGGCGGCCCTCGCGCCGGTAGAGCCAACGGAAGAACAAGGTGCCATAGACGAAGGTCGAGGCGAACAACAGCCCGTACCAATGGGCCGAATAATGGAACTGGCCGAAGGAAAGCGTGAACGCGATGGGGGAGACGTCCCAGGTCATGGTGTGGTGCCCTGTGTGGCCGGTGGATTTGTAAACGCGCCGCCGGGGATGCGGGCTTATTTCGCCATCAGGATGAGTTCGTTGTTGGCGTCGTCGATGGTCATGCGGAAGCGTTGCAGGAAGCTCATGCCCAGCAGCAGGGTGCCTTTCAGCTTGTCGTCGGCGATGAAGCTGACCTGTACATTCTGGGCCGATACCGCGCCCACCCGCACCGAGTCCAGCACGCCGATCCGCACCGGCACATTGCCGCTGGCGGTCTGGCTGGTGCCGGCTTGCAGGCTGTCGGGCGCGAAACCCAGTTCGGCGATGAGCGAGGCGGGCAGCACCAGGGTGGTGGCCCCGGTATCGACCAGCAGGATCAGGTTCTTGGCGACCCCGTTGGGACCGACGATGGCGGCGGGGACTTGGTGGTGGCTGCCGCTGCGCTGGGTTTTGATATAGGCGCGGTCGGCGGAGGTTTTGGGGCCGTCCGTGGGTTTGCGGCTGGTGATGCGGACTTGCTCGATGGCGTTGGGCGTGCCGATCAGCAGGTAGTTGTAGTCTTCGAGCAGGGTTTTGATGCGCTGGGTGGGTGTGCCCTCGGCCCGCGCCGCCACCGCGCCGGGTTCCAGCCGGTCCAGGCCCTCGATGGCGAAATGGCCTTGCCGGGCGAGGGTTTCCAGCGCGTCGCGCAGATCGCCCGGCGCGGCCTGGGCCGGCAGCGTCCAAACGCAGGCTATCCAGAGCAAGGGGCGGAGGGCGGTATGCATGAGGGCCTCGGCGACCGCTATTTATCGCGGATATAGTGGTAGATGTTCAGATAATCCCGCCCCGGATGGTTCCAGGAAAAATCCTGGCGGATGCCGTTCCGCATCAGTTCCCGGAACTCGACCGGATGGCGGTAATAACAACTGATCGCCCGGCCCAGGGCCGATTCCAACCCGCTGTAATCGTAATCCTTGAACACATAGCCATTGCGCTCATCCTCGGGCCGGTCCGAATAATCCCGGTCGAACACGGTATCGGCCAAGCCCCCGACTTCCCGCACCACCGGCACCGTGCCATAGCGCAGGGCGATCAACTGGGTCAGCCCGCACGGCTCGAAGCGGCTGGGCATCAGGATGATATCGGCCCCGGCGTAGATGAGATGGGAGAGTTCCTCGTTGAAGCCGATTTCGATATGGATGTCCGGGTTGTCGTCGAGTTGGCGCTTCAAGCCCCAGAAATAATGGTTGATCTGGCCATCGGCGCCCGCCCCCAGCAGCACGAACTGGCCGCGCCGGTGCAGGGTGTAGAACAGGGCGTGGCGCAGCAATTCCAGGCCCTTCTGCGGGTCCAGCCTGCCGATGAAGGCGATGATGGGTTTGTCGCTGTCGGCCAGCATCAGCCGGTCGCGGAGCGCCCGCTTGTTCTCGTATTTGTCGTCGAGGCTGTCCAGCCCGTAATGGTAGGGGATGTAGGGATCGATCTCGGGATTCCAGACCTTGTAATCGACGCCGTTGACCACGCCGCCGTATTTGGCGTGGTGGATGTGCAGGGTCGGCTCCAGCCCGAAGCCTTGGCCCTGGTCCTTGGCCTCGGCGGCGTGGCGCGGCGAGACCGTGGTCACGAAGTTGGAATACACCACCCCGGCCTTCATCAGGTTGAGGGCGTGCGGGTTGTGGTTGTCGCGCATCCGGTCGTAGTGGGCGTAATACTCGGGGCGGTTGAGCCCGGTGGCGTGCAGGAGTTGGGGGCCGGTCACGCCCTGGTGCTTGAAGTTGTGGATGGTGAAACACACCCTGGGGTGGGTCATGCCGAGGTGCTGGTAAATCTCGTACAGGAACACCGGGGCCAGGGCGGTCTGCCAATCGTGGCAATGGAGGATGTCGGGATGCTTGCCCGATTGCCATAGGAATTCCATCGCCGCCCGCGAGAAGAAGGCGAAGCGCAGCACATCGTCGTCGAAGCCGTAAATGCAACCCCGGTTGAAGAAGTTGTCGCTGGAGTGCGGTTCGATGAAGAAGCACTGCCGGCCATGCACGAAACCGAAGTACACGGTGCAATGGATGGAACCGTTGAACCAGGGCACCCACAGGTCGCTATAGGCCTCGTGCAAATCCCAGATATGGTCGTAGCGCAGGCAATCGTACTTGGGCAGGAGGATTTCGACGTGGTGGCCCCTGAGCTGTAATTCGTGGGTCAGGCCGAACACCATATCGGCCAGTCCGCCCACCTTGGCGACCGGGGCCAGCTCCGGGGTGAGGTGCACGATGAAGAGCTTGGGTTCTTGCGATGTCTCGGGCGGGCTGGGTGGGGCCTCCGGGGCCGGGGGTTCGGGCGGTTGCGGCCATTCCGGTTCGGGGACCAGGAAGGGCGGTTCCGGTTCGATGGGGGGATAGGCGGGTTCCGGCGGCGTCGCGGCGGGAGGTTCTGGCGTGATGGCGAGGCTTGGCGCGGTGTCCTGGACGGGCGGTTGTCCGCCTCGGATTGGGTTTTTCGTGGCCATGGGATGCGTCCGTTTTCCTACGGGTAGTGCTGCGAGTTCGTCCACCGATCCCGGTAACGGGCCGGTGGCTGGGTTCGTAGGCCGTAGTTTAAGCCATCCCTTATGGCGAAAGAATTGCGGGGAGGCCAGAGGCCTGGAGCTTGAATCCCCAGGTCCAAGGTCTCCAGCCTCCAGCCCCGTTCCCCAAGGCTCGTTTCAAGCCCGGCCGGCCACCAGGATGCGTCCCATGCCGGGGGCGAGTTCGAAGCCGAACGGCGCGGGCAGATACTCCATGGCCCATTCCGGCGAGGCATCGACCATGGGCGCGACGCTCTGCACGTAATGGTTGAGGTTGTCGGTATGGAAGTACTGCCGGTGCCAAATATCCTTGTTGAGGATGATCAAGGCTTCGCCGCCGGTCTTGGGCGAGGCTTTCCACAGCAGCAGGATGGAATGGTTCGGGTGATAAGGCAGCACCTCGGTGACGCTTTCCTCCATGAACACCGGATAGCGGCTTTTCACCGCGTTGACGTGCTGGATGAAGCCGGTCAGGTCGATGGCGGGGGTTTCCCAGTCTTCCGGGCGGCTGTCCACCACATGCAGGGCTTTGCGGAAACCGTACTCGAAACCCATCGGCATCATCACCCCGGCGGAGAACAGCGCGGCGAATAAATAGCGCTGTTTCATGGCGTCCGGGTTGCCGTGGACCTCGGCGAACAAGCGGGCGGTGTCGTGGCTTTCCGGGAAGCTGATCGAGGGCACGGTTTCGCGGGTCAGATGGTATTGCTCCATCAGCCACGGGCTGGAGAAATCCCACCATTTCGAGCTGTTGAAGATGTAATCGAACCCGGCGCGGGCGGTGTCCTTGGTTTGCTCGGGATTGCAGCCCAGGGTTTCGGCGGCGAACACCGTATCCGGCCATTTTTTACGGATATCGGCGATCAAGCGCCGCCAGAAATCGCTGGGCAATTGGTAGGCCGCGTCGCAGCGCAAACCCTTGAAACCCAGCTCCAGCAGGTATTCGACGGTTTTCAGGCAATAACGGTACAAGCCTTCGCGGTCGGAGGTGTGGGCGTGGTCGAAGCGGGCCAAGTCGTGCCAGACCACTTCCTGGCCGTCGTGGACGCAGGACGGATGGGCGATCTGGCCGTTCTTCTTGGCGAACCATTCGGGATGCTGCTTGAGCAGGGCCGAATCGTAGGCGCAATGGTTGATGACCAAGTCCACCATCATCGACAGCCCCAGTTTCTCGGCCTCGGTCACCACGGCCTTCATCTGGGCTTCGGGGGTGGCCGTGCCTTTCTCGGCCAGGAGCTTGGGGTTGAGGGCGAAATAATCCTTGATCGAATACAGGCTGCCGGATTGGCCGGTTTGCTGGACGGGATTGACGAAGATCCAATCGAAACCCATATGGGCGGCGCGTTCCAAATGGGGTTTCCATTGGTTCAGGCGGCCCGCCAATAGGGGGAATAGGTTGTAGATTTTCATGGGCTGGGTGTACCGGATAGCGCCCGCCGCGGTATGGGCGGGAAGAGGGGGATTTTAAGTCGCGGCCAGTTCGCGGTTGGGCCAATAGACTGTTTCCCCCCGGCGCGGGCCGCGTTTGGCCCTATTTCGCCTTCACCGCCACGATGATTTTCCCCCGCGCCCGCCCCGTTTGGCTCTGGCCCAGGGCGGCGGCCAGTTCCGCTAGGGGATAAACACTGTCGATCACGGTGCGGAGCGCGCCTTGCTGGGCCAGACCGGCCAGATAATCGAGATCGGCCCGGTTCGGCTTGACGGCGGTGAAGCGCAGGCGTTGGCGCGAATATAGCGGCAGGGTCCGGGCCTGGAGCCAAGGGCCGGGTTTGGCCAACAGCGAGACGTAGACGCCCGCCTCGGCCAACAGCGGACGCCAAGCCCCGAACGGGCGGTTCATCACCGTGTCGAGGAT
Source organism: Methylomagnum ishizawai (assembly GCF_019670005.1). Classification (NCBI taxonomy): domain Bacteria; kingdom Pseudomonadati; phylum Pseudomonadota; class Gammaproteobacteria; order Methylococcales; family Methylococcaceae; genus Methylomagnum; species Methylomagnum ishizawai. Next base: position 830,550 of record NZ_AP019783.1, read on the forward strand.
GACATCGAAACCCGGCTTCGAGGCCGCGGGTTCGCCTTGGGTGTAATCGATGACTTCATCCGCGCCCAGGCTCCGCACCAGTTCGATATTGCGGCCGCTGCACACGCCTGTGACCCCCGCGCCCAGGGCCTTGGCGATCTGCACCGCGTAATGGCCGACGCCACCCGCCGCGCCGACGATCAAGGCGCGTTGCCCGGCTTGTAAGCCGCCTGGGTCGCGCAGGGCTTGCAAGGCGGTCATCCCGGCCAGGGGCAGGCCCGCCGCCGCCCGGTCGTCCAGCGCGGCGGGGACCGGGGCGGCATAGGCGGCGTCCAGCACCAGATATTCCGCCGCCGCGCCCTGGGTTTTCAACGGCGACATGCCGAACACCCGGTCGCCGGGTTTGAAATCCGCGACTTCCGCGCCGATGGCCTCGACCGTCCCCGCGAAATCGAAACACGGCGTGGCGGGAAAGCCGGCCAGGCCCACGATCCAGCGCAGCCAACCGCCGCGCAATTTCCAATCGATGGGGTTCACCGAACTGGCCGCCACTTCGACCAGGATTTGCCGGGGACCGGGCGTGGGGATGGGGATTTCGGCCGGGCCGAGCTGGGCGAGGCCGCCATAGGGTTTGAATTGCATGGATTGCATCGGGGATCGCTCCTGTTGCGGGCTGGGAAGGTTCGGGCGGCGGCGTGGCTCACCATTTCAGGCGGATGCCGATGGATAGGGTGGAACTCCATAGTTTGCGGACCGAGCGCAGTTGGAAGGACAAGGCTTTCGGCGCGGCGGGCAGCGGGGTGTAGGCATCGAGCAGGGCGCGGAGGAGGCTGCCGCGGGCCGCGCCGCGCCGGGCCGGGACCAGCCAGCGCAGGAAGGTGGTGGCGATCCGTTCGACGTGGGAGGCCGCCGCGCCGCCATCCCGCCAAGAGCGCAGCAGCGCGGGTAGTGGATTCCTGAAGCGGGACCGTTGGCGTCTGGCCTGGGGGATTCGCATGGTGGGCTTCCTCGGGATGGGCGGGGACCGGGGCGGTTTCCGATGGACCGGAACGCCGCGCGCCATCATAGCCCAAACCCGTGCGGGGATCGCGGGGTCGCCGGGAGCGCGCCGGTTTGCTAGAGTTCCCCCCGCGCTAAGCGAACCGGAGGCGAACATGACCGCGATACTGTCGATGCTGGCCGTGCTGGGGACGGCCCTATGGTTTTACCGAACCGCCGGGCGGCGGGGCTTGCCGGGCCTGGCCTGGGCCATCGCCGGGGTGCTGGTCTATTACGGCGGATTTTTGTTCTGGATGTACGCCATCCTGCGCCCCGCCATGGGCGGCGGGTTCCAGGTCCATGGCTTTTGGACCGGCATCGGCATGGACCTAACCGCGATTGCCTGCGGGGCGCTGTGCATGGCCGGGTTCCGCCATCGGGTCTTGCTGAAAAAAGGCAGCCCGCCCGCCGAAACCCCGTTCTGAATCCGCGCCGCCGGGGCGGCGTTCACCAGGAGGTCGGCAGCTTGCGGACGATGCGCAACACCTTGCCCTCGGTCTCGATATAGCCGCCCCGGCCCAAATCCTTCATGATCCGGCTGACCATCTCGCGGGAGCAGCCCACCACGTTCGCCAAATCCTGATGGCTGGGCTTGCCCCGGATCATCCAACCGCCGTCGCATTCCACCGCCATGTTCTGCAAGGTTTTCACCAAGCGCCCGTAGACATCGGACAGGGCCAGCCCACGCACGCTCTCGGTCAGGGTGCGGATGCGCTTGGTCAGGTTGTGGATGATCGAACCCGCCGCGTCGGGGTGGTCCTTCAGCCAGTTCTGGAAGGCGGTGCGCGGGATCAGGAAGCAGGAGGTGGGTTCCAGGGTGATGACCGAGGCCGAGCGCGGCTCGCCGTCGAGCAGGGACAGTTCGCCGAACACCGACCCGGCCTCCTGGGTCGAGAGCGTCACCGTGCGGCCCGATTCGTTGCTGAGATAGGCCTGTATCTTGCCGCTCAGCACGATGAACAGGGCGCCGGCCTCGTCGCCCTCGTTGATGACCACGGCGTTCTTCGGGTAGGTCTTCTTGAGCGCGGATCCGGCCAGCCGTTCCAGTGCTTCGTCGGACACTTCCATGAAATAAGGGATGGTTTTCAATCCCGCCAGTGCTGGATTTGGCGCCATGGGCTAGAACTCGCTGCGAATAGGGTGAAATCCTTCGCATTGTCCGGTTTAGGACGGCGCTAGGCAAGGTAGGCGTTCGGGGCTGTGATGGGGTTCACGCCGGCCCCCCGGTTTGGGCGGGGGCGGCGGGGGAGGGACGGGTGTAGTAGGGGGGCTTGTTCCAGGGGCTTGTGCGGGGCGGGATGGGAGGGGGGATTAGCGGTCCAAGCCTCGGATTTCGCGGCGCAAGGTGGCGACTTCGGTTTCCAGGGTTCTGACCCGCTCGCGCAGCCTTTCTATTTCGCGTTGGGAGTCGATCAGTTCCAAGTCATCCCGCTCCGGCACGCCGTCGGAATTGGTGGCGTTGACGATGGTCGGTGCGGGCCAAGCGCTCGGTGCCCTGCTTCCATGGGCATTCTCGTCATGCCGCAAAATCAACAGGCTCGCTACCGCGAGTATCAAGCCGCCCCATAATATTTTCATGCCGTTATCGCTATCGCTATTTTCATGGTGTGACATATGCCAAAGACCTAACTTTATCTTGATTTTGACTGTCTTTCCGCTGCGGCGTAGGTTTTGGATCGAACCCATCGCGCCTCTTTTCCTGCGTGTTTCAGGATACAACGCGGGCGCGGTATTCATAGTGAAGATTACCGCCGAAGTTGTGAACTATTCACATTCCTGGATTCCCCGCTTGACAAACGCGCCCCGAGGGGGTGCCGATCCGGGCAATTTTGCGGGGATCGGCGCTGGACGTGGACGGGGGATGAGGTGGGGCTGCCCATCGGGGCAATGGGCGCGGAAGCCGTCAGGGCGCCCGCAGTCGCGAGGGCCGGAAATCCGCCACCAGGCTCACGGCCAGATAAAGCCCGAGCAGGGCGCTGCCGACGCCCCAGGGATTCCAGCCGCAGTGCTGCACGAACTCGCGGTCCACCGCGTAGAGCGCCAGGCCGAACAGCAGATAGGTGCCGATCCGCGCCAAGGGATAGGGCACCGGGTAATAGCGCCGCCCCAGCAGATAGGACACCAGGGCCATCCCGCCATACGAGGCCAGATGCGCCCAGGCCGAACCCCGGTAGCCCAGGGTCGGAATCCACCAGATATTGAGCCCGACCGTCAGCGCCGCCGCCCCCAGCGACACCCACGCCCCCATCAGGGTGCGGTCGGTCAGCTTGTACCAGACCGAGAGGTTGACGTAGACGCCCAGGAACAGGTTCGCCATGAGCAGGATGGGCACCACGTCCAAGCCCTCGCGGTATTCGGGACCGATGAACAGCTTGAAGGCGTCCAGGTACAACGTCACCAGCAGGAAGATGAACACGCAGAGGATCACGAAATATTTCAGCACCAGGGCATAGGCTTTCTTGGCGTCGGCCCGGCCCGCGTAGGCGAAGAAGAACGGCTCCCCGGCGTAGCGGAACGCCTGTACGAACAAGGTCATCAGGATCGACAACTTGTAGCACGCGCCATAGACGCCCAGGATGCGGAGGTTCTCGTCCGGGCCGTAGGGCAGCATGTATTTGAGGATGGCGCGGTCCAGCATCTCGTTGACGACGCCCGCGAAGCCGATGACCACCATGGGCAGCGAATAGGCCAGCAGGGGCCGGATCACCGGCAAGCCCGCCCGCCAGTCGCAGCCGCGCAGTTGCGGCAGCAACAACAGCATCTTGAACACGCTGGCGATGAGGTTGGCGAGGAAGATATAGCCCACGCCCAGGGCGGGATCGTAGGCCGCGGCCAGCGGCGAATCCGGCCAAAGCCCGGCCATCCAGGGCCAGCCCAGCAGGAACCACAGGTTCAGGCCGATGGCGGCGGCGATTTCGGTCAGCTTCACGCCCGCGAAGCGCCAGGCCCGCTCCTCCGCCCGCAGCCGGGCGAAGGGCAGGGCCGAGAGCGCGTCCAGGGCCAGGATCAGGGCGAACCACACCAGATATTCGGCGTGGTCGGGATAGCGCAAGGCTTCCGCCAAGGGCTGACGGAACGCCACCACAGCGGCCACGAACCCCAGGTTCGCCAGCCCCAGGACCCCCAGGGCCGCCGGATACGCCCCGGCGGCCTGGGCGCCTTCCCGGTTGCGGAAGCGGAAGTAGCCGGTTTCCAGCCCGAAGGTCAGCAGCACCGCGAAAAAGCCGGCGTAGGCATAGAACTCCGACACCACGCCATAGGCTTCCGCCTTGAAGGTGTAGGTGTAGAGCGGCACCAGCAGATAGTTGAGGAAGCGGCCCACGATGCTGCTCAGCCCGTAGACGGCGGTTTGGGTGGCGAGTTTCTTGAGCGGATTCAAGGTGGGAAGGGTGGGAAAAGGGGTTCCGTCGCGGGGCTTCAGACCAGTCCCAACACCAAGCCCAGGGTCAACAGCCCGAGCATGACCAGGAGCGCCTTGAGCGTGAAATCGGCGACCTGGCGGAACAAACGGTCGCGGACCTCGATGAAGCGGGCCAGGGGTTCGGCCTGGGCGGGCGGCACCTGGGCCGAGGCTTCCAATTCCAGCTCGATCTGGCGGTGGGCGCGGAGTTGCTCGTGGACCTGGCCGCAGCGGAAGGCGAAATCGGCGATCCGGGCGTCGTCCGGGTCGGGTTCGGCTTGGAGGGAGGCATGGGCCGCCACCAGTCCGGCCAGGGTTTGCGCGAGTTCGTCGGGGAGGGCAGGGCCGATGGCTTGCGCCTTGGCGGCGAAATCCGGCGGGTCGGCGCGGTATTCGGCGGCGATGAGGGCGTCGAGCCGGGCGAGGCTGGCGGCGAGGATCGAGTCTTTGTTCATGGGCTTTATCGCGGATTCCGGGGGCGGGAAAAGCGGCAGAGTATGCCAGATGGCGGAAGGCCAGTCCGCGGCGAACCACAGGTTCGTGCCGGAGGCCGGGCCACGCTTTTTCCGTGCCGCGACTTCGGCTACACTTAGTACTCCCAGCCGGTCGGACCGGCTCCCCTTTCGAAAAAGCTGGCGTAGCTCAGTCGGTAGAGCGGCTGATTTGTAATCAGCGGGTCGTGGGTTCGAATCCTATCGCCAGCTCCAAATAAAGCCTTGTAATTCAATGAGTTACAAGGCTTTTCTCTTTAGACTTTCCGCCTCAGCACGACGATTGCGTGACTTTTGCGTGAGTCAGTCATACAAGCCTTGTTGGCGGCTTCGATCAGGCTTCCAAGCTCGGCAGCCGAGTAGTGGGTCGTGATGCGACCCGACTTGTGGCCTAGAAGGTCTTGACGGTCCTCGAACGAGACGCCTGCCGCCCTCAATCTCCTGCCGAAGGTATGCTTCAAGTCGTGTATCCGTACTTGAGGGAGTTCCGCCCTGTCGCGTGCCTTTTGCCATGCGGAGTTGTTCATGTTGGCGACCGGCTTGCCCTTATACGTGAACACGAATTCGGGGTGGTCTCCGCGAACTTCCTCAATCACTGACTTGGCAACCACATTCAGGACGACCAAACGTTCGGTGCGATTCTTGACCGCGTGCGCAGGAATGATAAACACGCTGGTGTCCAGTTCGGGCACCGCTACCTCCCAATCCCAACGGAGATTGCAGACTTCCTGCTCACGGCAACCCGTGTTCACCTTGAACAAAGCCATTCTTGCCAAGTGAGTGGGCAATTCCTTGAACAGCTTGGTCTGCTCGTCCCAAGACATTGGGTACGGTGCCCTCGCATCTCGCTGTTGCAGCAACTTGATTTTCGGTGCCGATTTCAGCCAAGTCAGTCCGTACTCATCCAACCACTCGGTTGCAGCCATGTTCAACAAATGGCGAACGGTCTGCAACGCGTAGTTGATGGTGCGGTTCTTGACGCCTTGATTGCGTCGGTCATCGATGAAGGACTGCAACGTTCCCATGTGTACGGATTCCAGCGGCAGGTCGCCAATGTACGGGTCCAGCAGCCGAAGGTGGAGCGCGTCATCCCTGAGCCTTGCCTTCTGCGACTCGTTGAGATACTTCGTCGCCGCTTCCCTGAAGCTCCGCTTCGGCCTTACACCGTACACGGTGGCCTGCCGAATCTGCTCCATCCTACGGGCTAGGAAACGCTCCGCTTCTTCGAGGTCGCTCGTTCCAGTGCTTTCGCAAACTCTTTTTCCTGAGATTTGCTTGTCGATGTGCCAGCAGTCGCCTCTTTTAACGAGTCCTGGAATTTTCTTTCGCGCCATGGTTCATCACCTCTTTGATGTGGACCAGGACGCCCGTTGCGCTCTTTGTATGCATCGAACCATGCGTCCAGGTCCAGTCGGTCAAACCCTATGCCTTGTGTGCCAATAGGGAACTCAACGAGGCCAGGACGCACTTCCTTGTTGAACCGATTACGGTCCATGCCAAGGTAGCCAGGGGCATCCTTGAAACGGATGACGCGTGGCAACAGGTGCATGGAATATCTCGGTGCCGTCGCCGACGATGGCTTCACTTCCAACGTGCTTTCCAGCGACTTTTCCTGACCATCACGCGTTGTGCGTGACGGTCGTGCGTTTACAATTTTCGATTTCGCTGCTTTTTCAGCGTTTTTTGCAGTGCTTTTCATGGTGAATGCTCAACGGTTGAAGAAGCACCGTCGTTTACAGTTTTAGTTTCCCTGCATTTTTCACCTCGATTTCGGCGTTGCTGTCGTTGGAAAAAGTCGCGTTTTTCTGCTGAAAACGCCAACATTGCGCGATTGCGCGACTTTTGGAGGAAGCACCAACTGACCAAAAAGTGGTAGGAAATCGGCCTAATCACCGACAGGCTGCACTACGACGCATTGGCCGATTCAGCAAACGTTTCGAGCTTGGCATTCAGATGGTCGTAGAGGCCATTGGTCAATTGCTCAAAGTTTTTCACCTGTCCCTTGCTGGCCTTTTCCAGCCAAGCCAGCACACGGTTTCGGTCGAGCCTCAGCGTTTGGATGCGCTGCTCCAACTGAACGAGTTGGTCCTTGGTCGGCGTGGGTGCGTGCTTCACGTCATCGACGCTGGGCAAAGTCTCCGGCGGAGATGCGCGAGCTTCCATGCTTTCTTCAAGGTCTTGCAGAAACACTTCACTGAGTCCAGCCATGCGCAAGGTCGCATCGATCAACGCCGATTTGCTCGCCATCTTCAGCGACTTGTTCAAGTCGCCGTAATCCTGCTGCAAATTGCGGGCACCAATCCCTTCGGCGACGGTGCGTCCCTGGCTGTCCTTCAGTTCGCAACGCAATATCACGGCTTTTAAGCCAACACCAGTCAGCGCAGCTTGTTCGTAGTCCCTCAAACTGGGGAACTGGACGGTGACGCCCAACATGCCGCAAATCTTTTCGGCACCCGACTTGAACAGAACGGGCTGGCTCCAATGCGCTGGAATTTCGCAGAGCATGGTGAAGCCACTCCGCGCTTGAAGGCACTTGTCCTTGCCGACGATGTGGATGCGTCCGTAATCGACGTTTTCCACCAACGAACTTTTGATCCAGTGCATGATGGCAGCCCGGTTCTGCTTACGACGCTCCAAAGCCGCCGCAAAGACTTCCGTAGGCAAATCGAGCGGTGACGCGCTGATGACGGGTAAACTCATGGCCGTCTCAGCCGCCGTGATGACTTCCAATTCCATCGGTGGCTTGGGTTCGTCCAATGCCGCTGGCTCCCTGTGCTTGGCCCTGGCGTTCATGTCAGTACTCCTCAGGGAGCAAAGCCGTGGTGACGCTACGATCCGCTTCCGTAATCACCCAGATTTTGATGCTGACGCCTGCCTCTGGCTGGAAGTGATAGGCCGAAAGAATACGGCTGCCTTCCTTCAAGGCCATTTCGTTGGCCTTGAGGTCGTGGCTATCCAAGTCGCCCCAATCGCCGTGCTGGTGACGGGCAAGGTAAGCGAGCACGGGCAAGCCGTATTGCTCGACCAAGGCACTCACGCCCTGCGTCATGCAGCATTGGCCCAAAGGGAAGCGTGGCAGCGTCTTTGCCGTTTTTTCGTTCATGGCATTTCTCCGAAAAACTGGTCAGAGCGACCGGCTGTGGACGACCACAGCCGTGTCGTAAGCAGGCACCGAATCGCTAGATCGACTTGGCCGTGGTCAGCCGGTTGAGGTCGTCGAGAATGTCGTTGATGGTCGCCAGCGTCCTTCTCAGCGTTTTTTTCGTGTGCTTTTTGGGATTGATCTGCCGCACCGTTTCCTTCAATTCGGAGACCAGTTCACTCAGTTCTTCAGGCAGGCCAGTGTCCCTTTTCTTGCCCTTGGTGTCGGTGGTGGGCGTAGGCACCTGGGCATTGGTAGCCGATTCGTCGGTAGCCGTCTGCTCCTTCTCCTTGTTGTCGGTGGTGCTGGTGTCCGTCGGCACCGCTTGGCCGACGACAAAGGTTTCATTTGCGTTGTTGTCTTGTGCCTTGGTAATGCTCTTGACGTTCATAGTCGTTCTCCATTTGAAGATTCAATTAATATGGAAATGACGGTGGCAAGTGCTGCCACCGTCGGAGGCTCAGTGGCTAGTCGTCGTCGGTGAGGATTTCGTCGATGTCGTCCGACTCGTCCTCGTCGGGTAGCTCGACGTACTCAGCGACACATTGGGCAAGGCTACGCACCGTGCGCCCAGCTTCCTGGCTTTGTTCCAGCGCACCGGCTTGCTTCAGCAAGTCCAGGTAGGTGAGGCTGGTGTCGAGCAGGCAGCGTTCGAGAACGTGCCGTGTGGTGTCGTCGGTGGTCATGGCGTTCATTGCCGTACCTCATGTTCAAAAGGCAAAAGGAAACCCTGCCTAGCGCAGACACGCGCAGGCATACGCCACCGTCCAACAGGACGTTGGGAATCAGCTTGATGAGCGAAGGAAGGCAGGCAGGGGAAGGAAGCGAAGCTATCGATAGCCTAGCGAGGTGAAGTGTTAGACCATAGTTTCGCTATGATATAGCGTAACACATTTAGGCGATCTTGTCAACAAAACGGACACTGCGGTCCCTAGCGTGAAGGGCTAGCAGAAACGGAACAACGAGGGTCAATCGATGGATTAGTGCCATCTGCTTTGGTGGGTGAAGCTATGCGACTTGAACGAACGAACCATGCTTCCATGTTCAAGCGTATCCTCCTGTGTATCTTAGCGTCCTTGTCAGTTGCGTAGATTGTGATGGAACCAGGTGCCCAGAGGTAGCCCCGGTTGTTTGAACAGGATTTGAGCCGAGATAAGTGGATGCCCTGTTGGGTAATGAATTTTTATTTAGGCGATTAACGGTTGCTGGACATTAAGAAAAGACCAAGCTTTATATTGATAATATTTCTGCGCACAGAGCTGTTGAATCATCGGTAATCCCCTTTTCAATTATAAGATTCTTGATAGAGGCAAGGAACGTATCAGAATTTGAATGTTGTTGTGATAAGGTAAGTATCTCTCGTTTAGTAACCCGCTTATAAACACCATCTGATAAAAGCAGAATCCTATCCTTGTTGCGGATTTCAAAGCGGGTCTGATAAAGGTCGAAGTTGCATTTGCCATTCATTGATGATAGCAATATATTTCGACGAGGATAACGAGCGGCCCTTTCTTTAGTCAAAACCCCTTCTTGTAGGAGCTTTGCAACCTCTGTTTGATCGCGCGTTAATGTTTTTAAACCATTATCTCTAAGGTGATATATTCTGGTGTCTCCGACATGACCAACTCGCGCCTCTGCTCCGTTAATCCAGCATACAGATAAAGTTGTACTCCATTGGTCTGGTACATCCTTAGCGACGCCCTTTATCGCTAGACCCACCTCAGAAAATAATTCAGAGATGCTTACGGGATTGCCCAATTTGGAACAAATAGTAATAGCTAGCTTAGCGGCTTCTTTTCCGAACCGTGCTGAACCTACTCCATCCGCAATAGCAAGAAGATATCCATCGGGAGGAATTGAGATATAACCAAATGCGTCGAAATTTGATTCTTCATTGCTATTGCGTGGCAAACTGAACCAAGATAAATCTAATTTAAGCACTAGAATTATCCCAAAGCCTATGTAATATCGGGCTTAGCTCTGATCGATTAACCTGAATTGACCATTCCAAATGCTCAATATCCTTTGATACCTGCAATCCACGCACTTGAACTTCCATAACCATCCTATCTGCGGTAGGCGCATCAAGTGAGGGGCCAGCTAAACGAAAGAAGCGTCCCTCAACAAACCATCGGTTATGGGAAACAGCTAAACCGAGCAGTGCAAGAAGTGCACTGGCCCGTATTCCAACATCCCCTAGCTCGAATAGCCATGTTAGTTTGTCGGCAATAACATCACAGTAATTGAATCCAAAGCCACCTCGGCGACTATTAACATAATCTATATAATACCTTGAAAATGCAGCTAGCAAGTCCGGGGCGTTCGATTTCAAGGCAATCAAATGATCTTTAGTAAACGCCCTGACCAATAAATCAAAGCTTTGCGCATTTGGGTCCAGTTCCTCAAGCAGTAAAAATACGCTATCCCACTGGTGATCTGTTAACTCCTCTCCTGTTTTCAGTAACCCAAAAATTTGCTCTTCCTTTTTAGAGCCAAAATGTGGAGTTTCATGCTGGAGAGCGTCGTAAAGTGCTGCTCGAAGTTCAGCAACACTTGCATATCTTCGTGCTGGTAAAGTTTTAGTACATTTAGTTGCAACCGAACCAACTGCCCCAGCAAAATTCACCTCAGTGTAGGGAACTCTAGGGACAGTAGGCCCTACGAAAATATCAAATAAAATAACCCCAAATGAGAAAATATCTGAACGAGCAGTTGCTCTCTTGAAATTTGAAATCAACTCCGGAGCAGCATATCTATCCGTACCACCTTGCGTACCTGTAGCTGTCAGCGTGGTCGCATCACTAGCCGTAACCTTAATTAACCCAAAATCTGAAATTGCATATCGTGGAGACCCATCGGTTTCTTGAAGGCGAAGAATATTTTGCGGCTTCAAATCTCTGTGATAAATGCCTTGTGAATGAATCCATTCCAACCCAGCTAATGTATCAAAAAGAGCCTTATGAGGATTTCCTCCGAGGGTGTGATCTATCATTAATTCTTGAGCTAGAGAGCCATCGGCTAGCTCCATTACAAAACGTGGGAGATTGCTCGATAAATCGATTTCATAAACCTGAACTACATTTGGGTGACATAATTTTTCTTGATAAGTTGCTTAATTATGAAATCGACGCTTGAGGTCAACCTCTGATACGAACCCGGCAGCAATTGCATGATGAATTTGAGGACTGGGATCAAATGATTTTATAGCGACATTTCCCCATGTATCAGTATGATAATAGACATTATTAAAAACCACTAACTTAGTTGGTATCATAAAAATAAATATTTTTAATTACGTGATATGTTTTCATACGAAACTGCAAAACAAGATGAAAGGACGTTTCTCAGCTTGACGAGTTTGACGGTCCAAGAGTTTTCTGAGCTATGCGTCTTATTCGGAAGGCATTGGAACGAGTTCACCAAGCAAAGCGAGAGGAATCCCGGCAAGGGAGGACGACCCCATGCGCTGAAAACCATGGAGGATCGCCTGCTTTTCATCCTTTTCTACCTGAAAACCTACCCGCTCCAGGAAGTCATTGCCTATTCCTTTGGTATTAGCCAGGGGGCCGCCAATATTCTGATCCATCAGTTCAGCCATATACTCAAACTTGCCTTGCAGGAAGGCGGTTTTGTCCCGCCAAGGTTAACCGATGAAATGTTGGAAAGACTCAACCAGGAACATCCTCAAGACTACGGCATAGACGGCACCGAAAGGCGTATTGTCCGGCCCTCCAACGCGGATGCGGAAAGGGGAGTTTTTTATAGCGGTAAAAAAAAGCCCACACCCTGAAGAACAACCTGGTTGCCGGTCTGGAAGATATGCAAATCAAGGGGTTGAGCGGAACCCACGAAGGGAAGAAGCATGATAAGAAAATCTGCGACGAGGAGGGTATCCTCTTGCCGGAAGGCAGCGATCTTTACCGGGACACCGGGTTTCAAGGCCACGAAATGGAAGGGGTGAATATCCATCAACCCAAGAAGAAACCGCGCGGCGGGGAACTCACGGATGAAGAAAAGGAAAACAACCGCCTGATTTCCAGTATCAGAGTCGTTGTTGAGCATGTGATCGCCGGGGTGAAACGTTGCCGGATTGTGAAGGACGTGTTCCGTAATACCTTGTCAGGATACGACGACGATGTGATGGAACTGGCCTGTGCGCTACATAACTTCAGGAGTTATCAGCGCCGCGTTTCCTACTGAGCGCCAGGAAACGGAATAATAGTCATATCGGCCTTTAGTCCGGTCATTCTTCGGCCATAGATAACCAGAATCTATGGGTTCACATCCTGATTCACAGATAGGCCATCTGATGATGGTTGAGACGTTTGCCATGCCGGATTTCAGCATGAGTTTGTGAATCTACGTAACAATTGGGTTTTTAATAATGTCTGATGTCTTGACCCTGGTCGCCGCCGGGCAATTGCTGGCCGGGTTGGTGGGCGTTCTCCTGCCGGACCGGGTGCGCCTATGAGGTTCGCCGAGTTCGCCCAGGCCGACGCGGACGAACGGGCCGAGGTCGCCAGCGAGAGCGACCGCCCGGCCTATCACGCCGCCGAATCCACCCTGATCGCCCTGGCGAGCCGCTATGAGCCCGCCCACGATCCCCAGGATCGTGATGCCGAGGGCAACATCATCTGCGCCGAATGCGGCGACCTCATCAGTCCGGCCCGGCTCGCGGCCCTGCCTCACACCATCCGCTGCTATGCCTGCCAACGGGAAGAGGAGCGGGTCGAGGCGCGGTTACAGCGCGAATACGGGGGGTGGTGATGGATATCGATTATCAAGCGGCAGGGTTTTGGTTGTCCGCCGCCGCCTTCGTCCTGTCCTGCATCGCCTCGGTCAGCGCGGCGGTCATCTGGTTCGGCAACCGCAACCGAGTGACCCAAGTTGCGATAGATCGGGTCGAGACCAAGGCTGACAAGCTACACGCCAAACAGGAAGGGCGACTGATCCGGCTTGAGGAAGCATCGCGGCATGTGCTGGGTCGGAAAGATTTGGAGGAGGCGCTAAAACCTCTATACGACATCGTGCGTGACACCCAGCAACGAGAGGCGGGGCTATCCGTCGAGTTGGCCGCGCTCCGGGACGGTATTCGTGAGGACTTGAAGGTGGTCCGCTCGGACCTGCGGGCGATGACGGACAAGATTCTTGATCGAGGATTGAATAAATGAGCCTTAAATCCGATTTGAACGAAGCGTTAATCGCCCTTCGGCGGCTGAAAATCCTGGAAGCACTGAAAGATGCGGCGGGCTACATCCGGGACGAAGTGGTGATCCAGAACCAGCTCGCCCTGGTGGGCTATCCGGTATCGGTCGCCGACCTCCGCGACGACCTCCGCCACCTCCGGGACCGCGATTGCATCCGGCTGGACACCCCGTCCGGCGTCTGGCTGGCGACCCTGACCCGTACCGGCGGCGACGTGGCCGACGGGCGCGGCTCGGTCGATGGCGTGGCGAGGCCGGGGCCGGGGGTTTGAGATGTGGCGTGATTTCTTCGATACCGGAACATATTGGCCCGCCGCGATTATCGTTTTGCTGGTCGGTGCGGTGCTTGGCGGGATTATTGTGGCGGTGCTGATCTGATGCCCCGGCCCACCCTGAAAACGCCCGGCCCGCTGCCGCTCGGCGCGAAATCCCAGACCCATCTGGAAGAGCTTGGCCGCGAGGCGGGGCGCATTCTGGCCATGCCCGATTTTTATGACCGCCAGCAAGCCGTGCGGGGGCGTCCTCGTGATGAGGCCGCCTTGTTGCGTGCCCTGGTCGCCCGTAAGCAGAAGGAGGGCCATTGATGCCACCCCGCTCGATCATCGAAACCCTGTCGCCCGAAGTCCGCGATGCACTAAACGCCAAGCTGGTGGGATCGGCATTCGGCGACCTGGACGGCATGGTGACTTGGCTGGCCGGCCAGGGTATTACGGTTTCCCGCTCCACCATCGGCGCATATAGCCAGAAGCTGAAAACCACGATGGAGCGGGCCATATCCCGCGCCCGCGAGCGCGTTGAGGTCGCCCGCGCCCTGGGGCCGATGTCCGACGGCGACAAGGCGGCGCTGCTTGAATCGACCGAAATGGTCTTGCTCGACCAGCTCATGGAGATCATGGAGTCGTGGGAGGACGTGAAGCCCGAGAATCGGCCTAAGGCGCTGGCCGGGTTGATCCGGGCCGCGAGCGACCTGGGCGGCTCGGCGCGGGGCACCGCGAAGTGGCGGAAGGAGTTCGAAGAGGGAATCCGGGCGGAAGAGCGGGCCAAGGCGGCGGAAACGGCGGTGGCCATCGCCAAAAAGGGCGGTATGTCGAAGGACACCGCCGAGGCCATCCGTCGGGAAATCCTGGGGATCGCGGCATGAGCGCGGCCCCGGCCAGCCTCCTGCCGTACCAACTGCGCTGGATCGACGATCCCAGCCCGTTCAAGGTCGCCGAGAAAAGCCGCCGCACCGGCCTAACCTGGGCCGAAGCCTCCGACGATGTGATTATCGCCGCCCTCGCCAAATCCGAAGGCGGCATGAACGTGTACTACATCGGCACCGACAAGGAAATGACCGAGGAGTACATCGACGCCTGCGCGATGTGGGCCAAGGCGTTCAACCACTACGCGACCGCGAGGGAGGATGGCTTCTGGGACGAGGCCGAAGAGGAGGAAGACAAGCACATCAAGACCTTCCGCATCCGCTTCCCCGAATCCGGCCACAGCATCCTGGCGCTGGCGTCCCGGCCCCGCAAGCTGCGCGGTCGGCAAGGCGTCCTGGTGGGCGACGAGGCGGCGTTCCAGGACGATTTGCCGGGCCTCCTGAAGGCGGCGATGGCGTTCCTGATCTGGGGCGGCAAGGTCCGCCTCATCAGCACCCATTTCGGCGAGGCCAACGATTTCAATCAAACCCTCCTAGACATCCGGGCGGGTACCCGCAAGGGTAGCATTCACACCATCGAATTCCGCAAAGCGGTGGCCGAAGGACTGTATAAGCGGATTTGCCTGCGGATGGGCAAGGCATGGACGCAGGAAGCCGAGGACGCCTGGGTGGAGGACACCTATGCGTTCTATGGCACCGACGCCCCGGAGGAACTGGACTGCATCCCCAGTCAGGGCGGCGGGCTGTATCTGCCCCGGCCCTTGATAATGCAGTGCATGGCCGAGGGCATCCCCATCCTGGCCTGGGCGCAGCCCGATGATTTCGTGCTCGACCCGGAACGCCTGGACATCACGCGCCAATGGATCGCCGATACCCTCAAACCCATTCTGGACAACCTGCCGGGGCGGCGTAGCGTCTACGGCCAGGACTTCGCGAGGGATGGCGACCTCTCCGTGATCTGGGTTTTGCAGGAGGATGGGGCGCGTTGGCGGATGGCCTTCGCGGTCGAGCTGCGCAACATGCCGTTCGATGTTCAGGCGGAAATCCGCGATGCCATCCTGGACCGCCTGCCCCTGCTCCATTTCGCCAACTTCGACGCCAGGGGCAACGGCCAAAGCCACGCCGAAGGCGCTTTGCAGAAATACGGCGAGTCCCGTGTGGGCTGCGTCAAGGCCACCGTCGAGTGGTATTCGATCTATTTCCCGAAATACAAGAAAGCCTACGAATCCCAGGAAATCGAGGTGGCCAAGTCGGAGGACATCGTCGCCGACCACCGGCATGTGATCCTCAAGAAGGGCGTGCCGGGGATGGACGACAAGCGGAGCCTGGGCGCGGACAAGCTGCCGCGCCATGGTGATAGCGCTGTGGCCGGGGTGTTGGCCTGGGCGGCGACTTTGGCGGAAGGTGGCCCGGTGGATTTCGCCACCGGCGGCCACACCCGCCAGAGCCTGGGCGGCTACGCCCTGACCGGGGCCGGGAATCGCGACGAGGGGCCGGAGGATTATCGCGACTATGGCGGGTGGGACCTATGAGCGCCTGGGATCGATTCAAGCACGCCTGCGGCCAGTTCGCCGAACCGGCCCAGCCCGCCCCCGCCCCCGAAGCCGAACAAGGCCCGGCCCTGGTCGGTGTCGAGATCGCCTCGACCGGCGAGGGCCGGGACATCACCCGCGGCTATGTCGATGGCCTGTTCCTGCTACAACCCGAGGACGCCCTCCTGGTCGGCAAGCTCGGCGGCGACCTGGACGGCTACCGGGCCATCTTCTCGGACCCGGAAGTGAAAATCGCCTGGGACCAGCGGGCGCTGGGCTTGATCGCCCGCGAATGGTACGTCGAGCCGGGGGCCGACGACCGCAAATCGAAGCAGGCGGCGGACCAGGCGCGGGAAATCCTCACCCACATCGGCTGGGACGAGGCCACCCGCAAGATGCAGCTCGGGGTGTTCTGGGGCCATGCCTTCGCCGAATGCCTATGGGCGACCGACGGCGCGACCATCACGCTCGACAGCCTCAAGGTGAAGAAGCCCAAGCGCTTCGGGTTCCGGCCCGACGGCACCCCCGTCCTCCTGACAATGCGCCAACCCATGGGCGAACCCCTGCCGCCCCGGAAGTTCTGGCGCTTCGCCTCCGGTGCCTTGGACGACGACGAGCCGTATGGGCTGGGCCTCGCGCACTGGCTGTACTGGCCGGTGTGGTTCCGGCGCAACGGCGACAAGTTCTGGGCGGTGTACCTGGAGAAATTCGGGATGCCGACGGCGGTCGGCAAGCATCCGCCGGGCGCGGAAAAAGCGGAAAGGGACAAGCTGCTCCAGGCCGTCCGCGCCGTACACCGGGATTCGGCCATCACGATCAGCAACAACATGTTGATCGAGCTGCTCGAAGCCGTGCGGGCCTCCGGGGCCGACTACGACAAGTTCGTCCAGCGCTGGATAACGACGATCTACCGCTTGATCGTCGGCCAGGATTTTTCGATCACCGGCGCGGGCGGGCAGTACAAGGGCGACAACCTGATGGACGTGCAACGCTCGCTCATCAAGGCCGACGCCGACCTGATCAACGTGTCGTTCGCCCGCCAGGTCGGACGCTGGCTGGCGGACTGGAACTTCCCCGGCGCGACCCCGCCCCGCATCTGGCGGCGGGTGGAGGACGCGCCCGACCTGGCCTCGCTGTCCGACACCCATTCCAAACTGTTCACCGTGGGGTACCGGCCCACCCTGGACCAGGTGTCGGAAACCTATGGTGGCGAGTGGGAGCCGGTGCCCGTCGGCACCGCGCCGACCGGCGGCGACCCCAATCCGCCGCCCCCCGCGCCGGACGCGCCGCCGGTGGAAATGGCGGAAGACACCGCCCGGCCTCCGGCCCGCGCCGGTACCGGCTGCCCAACCTGCGCCGCGTTCGCGGAGGCCGGACCGCCCGACGCCCTGGACGATCTCCGGGATTTGGCCCTGGACGGTTGGAAGGCACAGATGGAACCCTTGGTGAATCCACTGTTCGCGGAATTGGACGCGGCCATCGCGCGGGGCGAAACCGTGGCGCAGTTCCGGGCCAAGCTGCCCGGCTTGATGGAGAAGATGCCGGTGGATCAAGTGGTGGCGGCGCTGACCGAGGCCGGCTTCGTGGCGCGGCTGGCGGGGGAAGTGGGGATCGATGTCAATTCGTAATGCCGCGCCATGCCCGTCAAGCTAGACCTCCTCCCCGCCGAAGAGGCCATCAAGGCCCTCGAAGCCAAGGGCTACAAGCTCTCCTTCGACCACCGCGACGTGCTGGCCGAGGAACACACCAAGAACGTCACGGTCGCCAAGATGCTGCGGGTGGACCTGCTGCAAACCGTCCAGGACGCCCTGGTGCAGACCGAAAAACAAGGCTGGGATTTGAGGCGCTTTTCCCAGGAGCTCCGGCCCACGCTAGAAAAAGCCGGGTGGTGGGGCAGGCAGGAGATGACCGATCCCCTGACCGGCGAAGTCAAAACCGTGCAACTGGGCAGTCCCGCCCGGCTTCAGATCATCTACGACACCAACCTCCGAACCAGCTACAGCGCCGGGCGCTGGATGCGCGGCGAAAGGTCGGCCCAGGCACTCCCCATCCTTCTATATCGGACCATGCGCGACACCCGCGTCCGCCCGCTCCATGCCGCGTGGGACGGGACCGCGCTGCCCCGGTCGGATGCGTGGTGGGACACCCACTATCCGCCGAACGGCTGGCGCTGCCGCTGCATCGCCTATCCCATCTCCGAGGCCGATGTCCAAACGCTCAAGGATTCCGGGCGGGTCGAAATCAAGACCACAGCCCCGCCGACCCGGACGGTCGAATGGACCAACCCCCGCACCGGCGAAGTCCGGCAAGTGCCCCTGGGGATCGATCCCGGTTTCGACTACAACCCCGGCAAGGCCGCCCAGGCGCATTTGGATGGGCTGTTGAGGGAGAAGGAAGCCGCGCTGGCCAAGTCCATCGCGGCCCCGGTCCAACCCGCGCCGCGCCGCGCCACCCTGGATAGCCTATCGGTGGTGCAGCAGGAACGCCTGTCGGTGGATTTCCTGGATACCATGCGCCAGGCCGTGGCTGGATTGCCAAAGCCGGTGAGGACGCCCCTGGCCGCCGAAGGCTATGAGATCGTCGTGGCCCCGGAATTGACGCGGGCGCTGCCCGGCCTGGCCGGAATCCGGCCTCGGGGCTATCCCGAAGGGTATGCTTGGGAAAATTCCAGTGGCGTTACGATGGGGAAGACCATCGCCGTAGCCGAACACTATACCGAGTTCGGCTCCGGGCGGCGCGTGGCCGAGCCGGTTCCGGCGGGAGTCCTGCGGCACGAGGTCGGCCACGCCTTCGATATGGCGAGAGGGCTATCCAGGCATCCAGATGTGGTTGCCGCCTATGCCAAGGATGCGTCCGCCCTGCGGGCCGCCCTGCCATCCATCGCCGATCCCGATGCCGTCGACGATCTGGAGTACGCCTTGCAACCGGGCGACGCCGGTATAGAGGAAGCGGTAGCCGAAGTCCTGGCCGATCTATCCGGCGGCGGCTCGTTCCAATATATTTATCCAGCAAAAGCGTTCCCGGCCCTAGCCGGTCTGCTTAAACCCTTACTGGAGGAAAACTGATATGGCGCGTTTCTTTCTGGGGCTAAAGGAGGGTGGGGATATCCGTGTGCGGTCGCTGATCCAGGAGGAAGACTCCAATATCCATGCCCCGTTCAAGACCCTCATCCCCAAGGGCGCGACCTTCCTGGGGCTTTCCTACGAGCGCCTGACCGAGTTGGCCACCGCGCCCGGCTGGATCGATACCCGCGACGATGGGACCGCGATTGGGCCATGACCACCTTCCGCATCGACATCGACGACCGCCAGTTCATCGAATACTTCAACCAACTGGGACGGAAGCTCGGCGACCTGCGCCCGGCCATGGATGCGCTGGGCGCATTGTTGGAATCCCGCGTCCACCTCCGCTTCGACAGCAAGACCGATCCGACCGGCGCGGCCTGGACGCCCTGGGCACCGTCCACCGCCAAGCAACGCGCCAAGTCGGGGCGCGGCACCCTGCTCGAACATACCCGGCGGATGCTGGATTCGCTCACCCATGTCGCCGACGAGGATTGGCTGGAAGTCGGCTTCGGCGTGCCCTACGCCGCCGCCCACGAGTTCGGGGCGCATGTCCAGGTCGCGGCCCGGTCCCAGCAGGCCTATTTCAGGCAAGGGAAGGATGGCACCGTCGGCAACCATTTCGTGAAGAAGTCGAAAAGCAATTTCGCGCAGTGGGTCACCATCCCCGCCCACGGGTTCGATCTCCCCGCCCGGCGGATGCTGACCGCCGACGGCGAGAACCTGGGCCGGGGCGACCGCGAGGCCATCCTGGCCCGCCTCCGGGCCTGGATCGAAGAAGGGCTTTGAGAAGCCCGTAGCGGCCCGCAAGGCCCAACCCGCCACCCTGGGCCCGGAAAAATCGTTATCGCGATTTTTAAATGGGGTTTAAACGGGTCTACGGGCCATGTCCGTTTGACGGTCCCGGCCCTCCTGGTCAAGATGTAAAAAGCCTCCCCGATAAGTCCGCGACACCTGTCGCGGGATTCCTCGCCCCCGGCCCCCTACCATGGGGCCATGAACGCCAATTACCCCCCCATCGAGATCGCCAGCCCCGGCAAGCGCCGGGCGTTGAACGGTGCTGAATTCGAGTTCACCCCGGCCATCCTGGCCGAGCTGGCCGAATACGATCCCAAGGTCCACGAAGCGCCCATCGTGCTGGGGCATCCCCAACTCGACGATCCGGCCTACGGTTGGCTGGGGACGGCGGCGGTCGACGCCGCCACCGGCAAACTGGTCGGCACGCCCTCGACCCTGACGCCCGAGTTCGCCGAGGCCGTGCGGGAGAAGCGCTACCGGAAGGTGTCGGTGTCGATCTACCTGCCGGATTCGCCCGGCAACCCCCGTCCCGGCAAGCACACCATCAAACACGTCGGATTCTTCGGTGCCCACGCGGTCGCCGACAAGGGGCTGCGCCCGTACCAGTTCGCCGCCGACGAACCCGGCACGCTGGAATTCTCCGACTGGCAAACCTTCGGCGTCCTGCGCGGCGTCCTGGGCGTGTTGGGGCGGGTGCGGGATTGGGTGCTGGACGAGCGGGGGCAGGAAACCGCCGACAAGCTCGTTTCCCGCGACGATCTCGACTATCTGAACCGTTCGGTCGCCGAAGCCGAAATGCGTGAGCAGATGGAGGATATGGCCGATAACCCCCGCCCCCCCATGAACTATGCCGACCCGGAGGATTCAACCGTGACCGGAACCACCAGTAAACCCGCCGAGTTCGCCGAGCGCGAACAAAACCTCAAACAGAAAGAAGATGCCCTCAAGGCGCGGGAAGCCGCGCTGAAGGCCCAGGAGCAAGCCGCCGAGCAGCGGCGTTGCGCCGACTTCGCCGAGCAGCTCGTCCAGGAGGGCAAATTGCTGCCCCGCGACCAGGCCGGATTCGCCGGCTTCCTCGCCAGCCTCCCGGCGGATGCCCCCCTCGAATTCGGCGAGGGCGAGGACGCCACCAAGACCACGGGCCGCGCCTGGTTCGAGTCCTGGTCGAAAGGACTGCCCAAGCGGGTGGATTTCGGGGAATGGGACAAGGGGGGCGGCGATGGCGGCGGGGCCGCGCCCAGCGACCAGGAGGTCGCCCGCCGCGCCCGCGCCTACAAGGCCGACCAAGAGGCCAAGGGCAATTATCCGAGCTTCGCCGAAGCGGTCGACGCCGTCCATAACAACCTGGATCGCCAGCCATGAAGACCCCCCTCCTGACCAAGAACCACACCGCCGACGCCGCCATCGGTGCCCACCGGATCGTCAAGGCGGGCAGCGCCGACCGCTACGTGGCCACCGCCACCGCCGCGACCGACGCCCTCATGGGCGTTTCGGAATACGGCTGCACCGCCGCCGGCGACGGCGTGGACATCATCCAAAGCGGCATCGCCGAGGTCTACTACGGCGGCACCGTGACCCGTGGCGCGCCCCTGACCGCCGACGGCGACGGCGCGGCGGTCGCGGCGGGCGAGGGCGACCGCGTCATCGGCTATGCGGTGATCGCGGGCGTCGCCGGCGATATCGGCGAAGTGCTGGTGATCCCCGGCAACGGCGTGTCGAGCTTCCGGGCGGAAATCACCCTGACCGCCGCCCAGGTCAAGGCGTTGAACGCCGCGCCCATCGCCCTGGTGGCCGCGCCCGGCGCGGGCAAGGCCATCGTGCCGACCCTGGCCGTGTTCTTCAGAAGCTGTCTGGCAAAAATTCAGACGCATTTTGCAAGGGTGGTCCTCAGCATGGCGATGCGGATGACGTTCTCGGCGGTGCCGGTGAGGGTTTCGAAATCCTTGCTCAAGCGGCGGAACGAGCCGAACCAGGCGAACGTCCGCTCGACGATCCAGCGCTTCGGCAGGACGGCGAAGCCGTCCACGATCCGTTCGGAGATGTGCAGCACCAAGCCCAGCTTCTCGCTCACGAACCGGACCGCCGTGCCGCGATAGCCCGCGTCGCCGGAGAACGCCTCGATGTTGGGATGCTTCTCCGCCGCCCGGCGCATGACCTCGCAGCCGCGCACGGTGTCGCTCAGGTTGGCGGCGTGGACCTCGACATGCAGCAGGTGGCCCAGGACGTCCACGACGATGTGCCGCTTGTGCCCCTTCACGAGCTTGCCGCCGTCGATCCCCCGCTCCTCGCTGGCGTACTGGGTCTTGACGCTTTGCGAGTCGATGATGGCATAGCTCGGGGAGCGGGCCCGATGCTTTTTTTTCGACGCCGCGCGTTGATCTCGTCCAGGGCCGCTTCCCAGACCCCGGCCTTGTTCCAGCGGCTGAAATGGTCGTACACGGTCTGCCAGGGCGGGAAGTCCTTCGGCAGCATCCGCCATTTGATGCCGCCCTCCACCACGTACAGGATGGCATCGACGATCCGCTTGCGCGGATGCTTGCTCGCGCTGCCGCGCCGGTCCTTCGGTTTGAAGTGGTGTTCGATCAACGCCCATTCAGCGTCGCTCAGGTCGCTTGGATAGCTCATGTCGGGGAACTCGGAGTCAAGGGGGGGTTGACTTTACATGATTTATTTTTGCCAGACAGCCTCTCATGGATTACGGGACCACGGCCTACGACGGCATCGCCAGCGGCGAGGACCTGACCATCAAATACACCAACGGCAGCGGGGCCACCCTGATGACCATCGAGGCCACCGGCTTCCTCGACGCCAGCGCCGACGCCACCCGCTTCGCCCTCCCGACCACCGCCGCCGCCTTCACCCCGGCCGCCAACGCCGCCCTGGTCCTGCACATGGCGACCGGCGAGATCGCCACCGGCGACAGCCCGCTCAAGGTCCGGGTGGATTACAAGATCATCGACACCGCCTGGTAACACCATCCAACCACAGGAGCGCCCATGGCCACCAACAATCCCGCCCAAACCCAAGCCCGGCTGACCCAGATCGCCATGGCGGTCAAGCCGCAGGGCATGATCGCCGACATGGTGCTGCCCCGCGTCGGCGTGCCCGCCGAGCTGTTCAAGTACACCAAGTTCGCGACCGCCGAGGCGTTCACCATCCCCGACACCCGGATCGGTCGCGCCTCCACCGCCAACGAGGTCGAGTTCACCGCCGAGCTGGCCGACGGCTCGACCAAGGACTGGGGCCTGGACGACTTCGTGCCGAAAAAGGACATGGACAAGTTCGCGTCCGGGGAAATCACCTACGACCCCATGGCGGTGGCGTCGGAAAACACCGCGCTGCTGGTGGCCCTGGCCCGCGAGAAGCGCATCGCCGACCTGATCTTCGGCTTGGCCACCTACGCCGCCTCCCTCAGGACCACGCTCAGCGGCTCGGACCAATGGAGCCACACCAGCTCCGACCCGGTGGCCGCCATCGACAACGCGGCGGAGTCCATGCTGCTCAAGCCCAATGTTCTGGTCCTGGGGCGGCGGACCTGGAAGCACCTGCGCAAGAACCAGAAGCTGGTCGCCGCCGTGCTGGCGCGGGATGGCGTCGGTGCGGCCCCCGGCGTCAGAATAGTTGTCGCCTCTAATTTTCCGAATGAAAGAGGAAAGAAGAGGACAATTGCCCATGATTACGACGTATTCCGCAGAGTTCAAAGAGCAAGCGCTTCGGAAGGTGTTTGCGCGTGGCCGCCGGTCGATAAAAGAGGTGGCCGAGGAACTGAACATGAACCACTTGACCTTGAAGGGCTGGATGAAAAAGAAATTACCCGAGGCGGTACGCGGCGCGGTGAAGCGGGAGAGGCGTCCCGGGGACTGGCGCCCGGAGGAACGGTTGGCGGCGTTGCAGGAGAGCCATGGCTTGGAAGGGGAAGCCCTGAACGCCTGGTGCCGGGAGCGCGGCCTGTTCGCCCACCAGCTGGACGGTTGGAAGCGGGACTTTTGCCGGGATCCAGGGGGCACGGGAGAGGCATCGACGAACGCCCGGGAACTGCGGGTCCTCAAGGAGCGCAACCAGAGCCTCGAACGGGAATTGGCGCGTAAGGACAAGGCGCTGGCGGAGGCGGCGGCGTTGCTGGTCCTTCAAAAAAAGTACCGGGCGCTCTTGGGGGGAGGGGAAGAATGACCCCGCCGCAAGAGCGCGAAACCGTGACCGCCCTGATCGACGAGGCCACCGCCGCCGGCGCGCGCCTGGAGCGGGCCTGCGGGGTGCTGGGGTTGTCCGCCCGCACCGTCCAGCGCTGGCGATCCGGGGACGGCGTCCAGGCCGACCGGCGGCCCGCGCGGGTGTACGTTCCACCCCACAAGCTGAGCGAGGCCGAGCGGGCCAAGGTGCTGGCGGTGGCCAACTCCCCCGAGTTCGGCCATTTGCCGCCGTGCCAGATCGTGCCCCGGCTGGCGGACCGGGGGGAATACCTGGCCTCGGAATCGACCTTCCACCGCATCCTCAAGGCCGAAAACCAGTTGGCGCACCGCCGGGCCGAACGGCCGGGACAGCCGCGCGGCAAGCCCAGGGCCCTGTGCGCCACGGCTCCCAATCAAGTCTACTGCTGGGACATCACCTATTTGCCCGCCGCGATCCGGGGCCAGTTCTTCTACCTCTATCTGTTCCTCGACCTGTTCAGCCGCAAGGTCGTGGGCTGGCAGGTCTACGGCGAGGAAAGCAGCGCCCTGGCCGGCGAACTCCTGCGCGACGTATGTCGGCGCGAGGGCGTGGCCCCGGGCCAGGTCGTCCTACATTCGGACAACGGCGGGCCCATGAAAGGCTCGACCATGCTCGCGACCTTGCAATCCCTCGGCGTCGCGGCGTCCTTCAGCCGGCCCGCCGTCAGCAACGACAACCCCTATGCCGAGGCGGTGTTCAAGACCCTGAAATACCGGCCCGACCATCCGGTCCGGCCGTTCGACGACCTGGCGGCGGCGCGCCGTTGGGCCGAAGGCCTGGTCCGGTGGTACAACCACGAGCACCGCCACGGCGCGATCCGCTTCGTCACCCCCGCCGAGCGGCATGCCGGCCAGGACGCCGACCTCCTGAAGCGGCGCCGAGCCGTCTATGAGGCCGCCCGCGCACGGCATCCGCAACGATGGACCGGTGGCCTCCGCAATTGGCGGCCGATCCCGGCCGTACACCTGAACCCGGAACGATCAGCCGCGCCAGCCAAGACCCAATCCGAGGTTCACGCCACGCCTCCAAAAGCGGCCTGAACCCACAACGGCGAGGCGACAACTACATTGAAATCTTCCGCCCCCAAGTTCAACCCGGCCGAATACCTCATCCGCCTCGTCAGGAAGAACTCCCTCTACCACCTGCCCCATGCCATGACGGTCCAGCAGCGGGCCGAGCGCGTCCATCGGCACTTGGCCCAGGCCCCTCCCCAAACACCCCAGCAGGTCAAGAACATTCTCAGCCATATCTACCGCCTGCCAAAAAGTGGGTGGTCTTAGGGCGGGAAGGGAGTAACGGATAAACAAAGGGATTGGTGAATAACCTGCTTTTGGGCTTCGATCCGTTGTTGTGGCTGTGCCAAAGATCATGCCGCACTATCCGGTGGCTCGGGGGGATTTAAAAAAGAGTGATACCAGGCTTGTAAAAGCCATTTAGAGGACATCCGGCACATCTTGTGCTTTGCGCGGCGAACGCTTAAAAGACCCGTCTTTTGCGAAGCGGAAGCGGAGGAGACCCATGAGTTGCCTGGAAATCTCGGACCGGCTGTGGGAGCACGTGGAGCCATTGTTGGAGCCGTTCAAGCGGCGCAGGCCGGGCGGCTCCAAGCCGCTGGAGTTCCGGACGGTCATGAACGGGATTCTGTATGTGCTCAAGACCGGTTGCCAATGGGATTGCCTGCCGGCCTGCTACGGCTCGAAAAGCGCGGTCCACGAGCACTTTCAGAGATGGGTTGCCGCCGGCGTGTTCAAGGAGATGTTCCGCTGGTCGGCGGCGGAGTACGAGGAACTCGAGGGGTTCGACCTGGCTTGGCAGTCGATGGACGGCAGCCTGGTGCAGGCCCCGGTCCGCCAAGCCCGCTGCCAGAAGGACGAGGGCCTGGGGCGCAATCCCACGGATCGTGGGCGCAGCGGTGGCAAGATCCACCTTCAGGTGGACGGGAAGGGGATGCCTTTCGCCGTCGCGCAGGCCGGGGCCAACGTGCACGACAGCCGCCTGGTGACGGTCACCGTCGAGGCGGCCGTGATCGAGGCACCCGCCGACGCCGGGCAAAGTCCCAGGCATCTTTGCCTGGACAAAGGGTATGGCTACGAACGGGTCGAGCGGGAAGTCGCGGGACTGGGCTACACCCCCCATATCCGCAAGATCGGCGAGGAGAAGCGTTCCTGCGACTCCGAGCCAACCCACCCCGCGCGGAGGTGGGTGGTCGAGCGCGCTTTCGCCTGGCTCAAGGGCTTCCGGGCCATCCGAACCCGCTACACCTGCCGGGGAGCCAACTATCTGGCCTTCCTTCAGTTGGCGTGCGCCCTGATCCTGGGAAGACGGATCGAGGCCAAAACCGTGTAAGCAGTTTATGTGCCGGATGTCCTCTTAGTGCCTTGGAGCAGTTGCGCAAATTAGATGCCGCCGTCTGAATCATAGTTTTGAGCACACTGACATGAGCGCATTAAAGGTCGGAATTATTTCCTACGAAGAGATGAAAGCAAGGACCATCGCGATTGCTCGCGGAGAATTAAAGCCTTCACCAGACGAACCCAAGATATTCTTTAATTCTCTGAAATCTCTGGCTGATGTACTGTCAGAGGAAAACAAGCAATTGTTGCGATTACTTTGTAATCAGAGAAGGCCATAGCGGAGGAACCATGACCACCGATTCGCGCTTTGCCGAAATCGACCGTCTCAAAGCCCAACTCGACAGCCTCCGTCCTCTACCGCCACATACCGTTCGCACTCTACACGAACAGCAAGTTTTGGAGTGGACCTACCATTCCAACGCCATCGAGGGTAACACCCTTACTCTCAAGGAAACCAAGGTAGTCCTAGAAGGCATCACGGTGGGCGGCAAACGACTGCGCGAACACTTTGAAGTCATCAATCACAAGGAAGCCATTGATTATGTGGAAGCCATCGTCAGCGGCCAAGAAGAACTCAGCGAATGGCAAATCAAAGCCATCCATCAACTGGTGCTGAAAAACATCGACACATCCAATGCCGGTCGCTACCGTCAGGAAAACGTTCTGATCTCTGGTGCCGAACATGTGCCGCCTGAGTTCATCAAACTACCAGGAGCCATGGTAGACCTAATGGCCGAATATCACGCTTCTACCTGCCATCCAGTAGAACGCGCCGCCCGCCTCCATGTGGACTTCGTCGGCATTCATCCCTTCGTGGACGGCAACGGTCGAACTGCCCGTTTATTGATGAATTTTGAACTCATGCGCTGTGGCTATTTGCCTGTCATCATCCAGGTTGAACAACGCCTAGGCTATTACGACTCCTTGGACCTAGCGCACACCCGTGGCGACTATGAGTCATTTATTGGTATGGTAGTCGAATTGGAACAAGCAGAATTGAAGCGGTATTTGCGGTTGATTCAAGGCATCACGGACGCTCCAGCACCTGTTCGCTAAGCTGCAAATTTTACCCAAACGCCATAGAGGAAAGGTACGACTATGATTTTCCTTCGAGATGCTTCTAATAAAATCACGGCTCGCATTCCAATAGGAGACGAAGAACAAACTTTTGATTGTTTGACTAACGTTTGCCAGAATCCCGTTTGTCAATGCAATGAAATATTTTTTAAATTAACGCCAACCAGTAGTACCGTTGAAAATATTGAACCTTCGAGTCAATTGACGATAGGCATTAGACATTATTAAAAACCCAATTGTTACGTAGATTCACAAACTCATGCTGAAATCCGGCATGGCAAACGTCTCAACCATCATCAGATGGCCTATCTGTGAATCAGGATGTGAACCCATAGATTCTGGTTATCTATGGCCGAAGAATGACCGGACTAAAGGCCGATATGACTATTATTCCGTTTCCTGGCGCTCAGTAGGAAACGCGGCGCTGATAACTCCTGAAGTTATGTAGCGCACAGGCCAGTTCCATCACATCGTCGTCGTATCCTGACAAGGTATTACGGAACACGTCCTTCACAATCCGGCAACGTTTCACCCCGGCGATCACATGCTCAACAACGACTCTGATACTGGAAATCAGGCGGTTGTTTTCCTTTTCTTCATCCGTGAGTTCCCCGCCGCGCGGTTTCTTCTTGGGTTGATGGATATTCACCCCTTCCATTTCGTGGCCTTGAAACCCGGTGTCCCGGTAAAGATCGCTGCCTTCCGGCAAGAGGATACCCTCCTCGTCGCAGATTTTCTTATCATGCTTCTTCCCTTCGTGGGTTCCGCTCAACCCCTTGATTTGCATATCTTCCAGACCGGCAACCAGGTTGTTCTTCAAGGTGTGGGCTTTTTTTTACCGCTATAAAATCCCCTTTCCGCATCCGCGTTGGAGGGCCGGACAATACGCCTTTCGGTGCCGTCTATGCCGTAGTCTTGAGGATGTTCCTGGTTGAGTCTTTCCAACATTTCATCGGTTAACCTTGGCGGGACAAAACCGCCTTCCTGCAAGGCAAGTTTGAGTATATGGCTGAACTGATGGATCAGAATATTGGCGGCCCCCTGGCTAATACCAAAGGAATAGGCAATGACTTCCTGGAGCGGGTAGGTTTTCAGGTAGAAAAGGATGAAAAGCAGGCGATCCTCCATGGTTTTCAGCGCATGGGGTCGTCCTCCCTTGCCGGGATTCCTCTCGCTTTGCTTGGTGAACTCGTTCCAATGCCTTCCGAATAAGACGCATAGCTCAGAAAACTCTTGGACCGTCAAACTCGTCAAGCTGAGAAACGTCCTTTCATCTTGTTTTGCAGTTTCGTATGAAAACATATCACGTAATTAAAAATATTTATTTTTATGATACCTACTAAGTTAGTGGTTTTTAATAATGTCTAAGGAAGCCTTGGAAAGCAAGTATCCGAATATCTATCAAGAGCTTAAGCAAAGACAGCAACGCCTAAAACTCTTGTACTCCAATTTTTTGAAGGCACATCCAATACGGCAAGTGTCCATCGATAAAAAAGTAGGCAGAAACGATCCTTGTCCATGTGGTAGCGGCAAAAAATTCAAAAAATGCTGCGGCAAATAATTGTTGAAGCTTTAATGAATAACCTCGTTCGTTTTATTTTCGTGTGAAAGCTATGATCGATAAATCTAAACAAGTCGCCATGCTAATTGAAACGATGACGGCGAATTTGCCTATTCCAACGAAAGCGACGGATATACTTGTACGCAACTTAAAAAGTCACTCCATAGTTATTACGCCTGATACTCCCTTAGAAATAGTAGACGTTGTGTATTTGGGCGACGAAGGCGGCATCTGCTGTGCTCTGAAAGCAAGCGATGAGCAACCGGAAGCATGTGTAGTATCGATAACTCATCTCAGGTTTAGTACATCGCTCTCATTTTTCAAAGAGATACATGCTTACCAAACTGCTAGGATCAAAAAATTGAAGAAAGCTCGTTGAGAAACAACATGCTGGGCAGGATGATGGCCAAGCCAATAACTCAGAATTATTCGACGGAAAAAATTCCATGATTGCGATCATCGACTTCGAGACAACCGGACTATCCCCAGACATGGGAGACCGAGCAACCGAAGTAGCTGTTGTGATGTTGGAGGATGGTCAGATTGTTGACCGTTACCAAAGCCTGATGAACGCAGGGGTTAGAATACCCGGCTTCATTCAATCCCTTACAGGGATCACCGATGCCATGATCCGTAAGGCACCGCCAGCGGCGGAGGTGATGAAGGCTTTGGCCCAGTTCGTTGGTAACGTACCGTTAGTCGCACATAACGCCTCGTTCGATTGCAAGTTCCTCGACGCGGAGTGGAGCCGTATCCGGCACCGGAGGCAACAAGAGTTCGCCTGTTCCCTGCTTTTGGCGCGAAGGCTTTATCCCTATGCACCTGACCACAAGCTGGGAACGTTGGTGCGGTATTTACGCCTTCCCTCGACCGGGACTTATCATCGCGCCATGGCCGACGCCGAAATGACCGCTCACCTCATCGTGAAGATGGAATCGGACCTGAAGCGCGAATATCAACTCGATACAGTTCCCCACGAACTTTTTCGTGTACTTCAGAAGGCACCGAAGGCACAGCTAGCGAGCCATGTTGAAAAAGGCAAAAAACGGCTTGGACTATGATTCATAGCTTATGCTTCAAAGTGAGGTCCTTCAGTATTTTCATACTCTTCGGCTTTCTTTTTTTCCTGCTCTAATTTTTGGTCAATACTGCGAGACTTTTTTGCCGCCCAATTGCGAATTCTAGTTAAAATAGATGGGTGAACAAAAGATTTCGCGAACTTTACCATTTCCGAATCTGGAGCCACTTCTTTTAGAGATTTATACCATAGCTTTGCAAGCTCCTTATTTCCAGTAGAAGAATAGTACGCACACATCACTCCAGTGAATCCAGCAAATTCGGTTACGTGAAACCTATTTCGGCTGGGATATAGCATCTTAAGGTCGAATTTGTTTCCAAATATTTCTGGAACTTTATCGACCTCACCTTCATTTAGACATATTTGTGCATAATTGACCTTGGCAAATAAATAGTCTGGATTGTTTTCATAGTTTTCAACTATCAATTGCCGACTGGATTTATGATCTCCTATTCGACCATACGCAGCAGCTAAATAGTTATATAGGACCGGCATTTTTGGATAGACACTTTTCAATTGTAGAAGCCTAGGGATAGCCTGTTCAGGATTTGTATAGACCAGCTCGTTAAGCTCTTCTAATTGCATCTTCACTTGCCTAGGGATTTTGTCCTTTTTGCTAGGCATGGGATCATGAGTAATTTCATAGCTGCTTAGATGCAATTCCTCTCCACTCTTTTCTGCGAGGGCGATAGCATCCGCTATTTGTTTTGCATGTTTCTTTTTCATAAGCAGACTTTTATTTCATGCTTGAAGAGCGGTTTTGACCCCGTTGTAGGGAATCTCACCCGCATCCAGCTGCTCGGCGAAAAATGGCAGCAGCTTGTTCAAATTGGACACATAGGCGGACTGCCAAGCCTCCTTGAGCTTTGCCTTGGCTTCTTCGTTCACATGTATTTCGCCAGTTCGTTCAATCAGCATCATTGCTACGTCTCCTGAATGCTCGATCACGGCAAACAAGTATTCATCCTGGTCATCGATCAACGATTGCCGAAAATCCTCGATATGTTCGGCAAGTTCATTCTCATAAAGGACTTGGCTCATAGGAGCATCGAAGACTAGGACTTGCCGGAGCTGCCGCTGGATTTGCTTGGCGGATTTATTCTTCATAGTGGAATCCAATAGAAGTGATCTATAGTCGCGTGCCTTGGGCAATCAAACTTAGAACCTCGTCCATGTCCTCTCGCACCGCTTCCATACATTCCTGAATGTCTTCGGGAATTTGCGATTGGCTGGCGATATTTTGAATTAGTAAAAGTGCCTGCTTCATTTTTTCCAAGTTCCTCACGGATTCCCAACTCATCGCCTCGTTGATATGGAACAGGAGCCTTTCCCAATTTGGGAATCCAGCCTGCTCCACCACCGAACTGCGCAGGTTTTCCCAAGCTCCTTGGAGATCAGAGAGGATAGTCTTGTGGTATTGCCCTGGCTCCGCGTGAAATGTCATGGTGATGATGCCCATCGATTTATCTTGGAATTAGCCAAATCGCTCCAATATTTCGATTTCATACAGTGAGCGGAGCCCGTCCCTGAACCCCCATCCCTCGGTGGCGTCTTCAATGATTTCCTCGCACCTGTCCCGAAAACTGTCGATAAGGCTGTTCTTGAAGATAAATCGGAGCGCATCGCCGTACATGCCTTCCATGCTGTTGTAGAACGGTTCATCGATATCGCCGTATTCGTCCGTGAAACGCACGCCTTGCTCCACGTAATGCAGCATGATGTCGGTGATTTCGACGGGATTATTCGATAGCTTCTTGAAGTCGTTCACGGCCTTGCGCGCCACCGACAGCCTCATCTTGCCGAAACCCCGCTCGGGGAAGAATTCCTTGGTGACGATGGCCTTGTACTTTTCCAGCACGGCTGTGCCATCCGAGCCGAGCTTAGCCTCGTAGTAGTCCTTGACCACCGGAAATTTTTGGAAGAGGTCAGTGACTTCCTTCACCAGTGCCTTCTGCTCTAAAGTCATCAGGTAGGATTTCAATTCAGTTGTTTTCATGGGATAGCCGATAGCCTACGGAATGAAGATGGGATTATCCTGGATTTCCTCCATGCACTCCTGTAGCGATAAACCCTGGAAGACCTCAAACCATTGCCCCGTATGCCGCATATAGCTCAGATTAAACCTATCGAGTTGAACGTATTCCAAGCGTGCGAATTTGACCTCGAAATCCGGGGACACCGCTTCTGGAAATGGGCAACAATATTTGCCTTGCACGTAGAAATACTGGCGATACCACTTGGTGTCGAGGTCGATCAGGTAGTTGAACTGAGGATCGGCAGGCGGCGGCTGAATATGCTTGGGTTTCAACACCGTCTCGACCCAATGATCCGCCTTGGCTTTGACCTCTGCTTTGAAATGCTCCGAAACGGTCGGTGCCTTGGGCTTAGGTGGCGAATAGACCCACATTTTTTTCGGTTTCTTTGTCATGGTGTATCCAAAGTTAAGAGGCAGGTGGCAACATAATCAGCCTAATACTATCAAACTAAAACATTGAACACTTTGCCAAGAAGTCGCTATGTTCACCGCTCTTGCCACCAAGTCTGCCATATCTCAAAATATCTGTTTGCTATCAGTGCAAAGATTTGTCTACCTTGCCATCAGAATGTACAGAGGAAATAGTAATTCTGAAGCCTTGTCCTTCTGGTACAAGATCAAAGTCAACTATAAAATGCTTGTCGTTGGGATATAACTCATCCTTGCGTTCGATGAAGTATTTTACAACCTCCAACATCCCTATAAGATGAGAGGGCCTCTCACGATTAACTACACCAGATTGCGCGGCTTTTAGCTCAAGCTCGAATTCTTCTAATACTGAGGAATCGCCGCTTTTTAGAAATTCAATCAACTTAGCTGGTCGCTCTTCTACTGGAAATACAGCCACATTCCAGCCTACCGCTGCCAATGGAATTACTTTTCTATATTCGTCCTCTGTAGGATTTTTTGACAGCAGAGGCTCAATCATTATGCTGATAGCATTAGACAATTTACTTGATTCTTGGTGCCTGTCTTTTTTTCTGCGACTTGCTTTGCCCATGATTAGACCTCAATTTTCAATATGCACGGATTGTTTGGAGCTCCTAGTGCATTGTAGCTTATGCTTTGATGGTGAAGGTAGGCTAGAGCAACAAGCAACAAAGCAGGGATTATTAAAGCGACAGATCAAGTAATTGCCGCTTCCGCTACCCTTGCTACTTTTCATCGATTATGTTTTATTGAGCCTACACCTTGAATGCAAGGCGTGAGCATTCTTTCAATAACATGGGAAATACAAATGACCGAAATCGATCTTAACAATTTAGGTGCACTTAGTCTCGAAGCACTCGCCGATTACAAGGAAAAGATCGAAAAGGCTTTTCTCGAAAAGCAAATCGAGAACAAAAAGCAGGCCCTAGATCAGATCAAATCATTGGTAGACACAGGTGGAATTACGCAGCAAGAGTTGGCGGCACATCTTGGCTTTACGTTTGGAACGGCTGAAGCTATAGAAAAGCCTGCTCGCAAAAGCAAAGGCCAAAAGGTCGCCGCCAAATATTCAGACCCAGCCACGGGCAAGACCTGGACTGGACGCGGCATGAAACCGAAATGGATGAAGGAATATATAGAGCAAGGGAAAAGTGTCGAGGAATTCGAGATCAAATAAGCTCAGACAAAGCGGGCAACAGAAATAACCTAGGTTGGGTTGGGCATTAGTGCTTGTCCAACCTACTCTTTGTTATGATTTAGGGTGAGTTATATATCAGATAATTGTGGCATGAAATGAGCATCTGAGGATGCAATCAAGCAATAGATGTACCCGCAAAATTGAATAAAGGCTTCTATTTCTCTGTGGCCTTGCCCTCGACCTGAGGCGCATCCTCTCCAATAAGCATAGGCTTGTTATCTTTCCAAACCACAGCGTAGTGACCTAAGCGTTTCTTTTGGTCTAACGCCTTGTGAACGGCTTTCTTTAGGCTCTCCAAGATCACTAGGCTTTCATCTGAAGGAGTGTTCATGGTATCGCGTTCGCTGATATGACTTGATAATTAAACTCATGAATAACGTTGCGAATATTTTGCGTTTGCTCAAAAATCAACTGGGGAGCTTCTCCATCATTCATATAACAGATACAACGATCAACTTTGAATGAATACCAGTTCAAGAGATTGTGTAAGCTTCGAGAAAAACGTCGCTCTAAATCCTTGAGTGGAATATTGTGACCACCATGAGCCACTCTTTCCGCAACTCGCAGCTTAGACATTTCCAAACTCGGCAATGCTAGATAGATTAGCTCTACAGCCCAACTCTGCGCCTTTAGCTTATCGATTAAGCTCAAATAAGTTCTGCCTGAAAGCGTTGTTTCAAAAGCAAAGCTCTCATTTCTATGAATACTGCTTTCTACTCGATCCAAGAAAATACGGCTTGCTGCCAACATAGATTGCTCTGGTGCAAAAGGCGACAGGCCAGCAGCAATTAAATCAGCATTTACGAAATTAAGGCACTTTGCAATTTCTGGTAAATACTCAAGAGCGAAGGTAGTTTTACCCGCTCCGTTTGGTCCAGCGATAATCCAACAAGTAGCCATGATAACCAAAGATTATAGAGCCA
Organism: Methylomagnum ishizawai; assembly: GCF_019670005.1. Classification (NCBI taxonomy): domain Bacteria; kingdom Pseudomonadati; phylum Pseudomonadota; class Gammaproteobacteria; order Methylococcales; family Methylococcaceae; genus Methylomagnum; species Methylomagnum ishizawai. Next base: position 865,201 of record NZ_AP019783.1, read on the forward strand.
TCGAAGACATTGGAGGGCTTTTGCGCCGCAAATTCACGCTGACGCCGCCACTGCTCGAACTCGTTCTGCAACTCGTCATTGCCGTTGTCGCCGTCAACGACGCGCTCAGCATCAATTCCGAATGAACGCTTGCTCTATCACGGGTAGCGGAATACCGCGCACAAGCTGAGCTGCTAAAATGCTTGCACAGTAGTATTGCCTCAATTGAGGTTGCGGCTTTCTGGTTTAAGTCCAAATCAATCTATTCAGCGGAGCAAAGCAATGAGTAAGATCAAGTTTTCACTTGCAATCATGGTCGCAGCCTGTGCGGTCATGAGTTTCAACGCACATGCTATCAATAAGGAATACCGCAAGATGCTGGAGCGGTCAGGGTGCACACAGGTCACCGAAGCGCAAGGTTGCGATATCAACAAGACGAAGGCGGAAAATGCGAAGGCGGGATTTGGTACGCCAAGTCACGCCAAGTCCACGCCAACCCCGAAATACAAGGATCTTGCCGGTAAGAACTCGATTGGCGCCATCGACACCATGACCGAGCGTGGCTTCAAAAATGTCGATTCTTTCGAGAGCGGCAACACGCAATACGGAATTTACTACCATCCGGGCAGCCACCTTTGTGTCCAGCTCACCATGGCAGACGCCAAGGTGATCGCCGCAGACGACATCCATTCCCACCCCAAGTGTCATTAACGAAGCGTCGGTTCTTGCAAAAGAACCCGGCTTAACTACTTCTACTTCGTTCAAGCCTAGCCTGCATGGAAGCAGGCATGAATGATGTGATCACGGAACCAGTTGCGCCAGATACTTTCTACGCCATGTTGCTTAAATGGTTGCCTTCAAATACTCAAAACAGAAAGTAGCCGTAGTACTCATTTATGGCTTTTCCAGTTGTCGCCATTGCCCTCCGTCCAACCATCTTTCGCATCAGACGGAGAGTAACTCCGTTGGTGCTGACATGCTTCAAATATTCAGCTTTGGCTCGTTCCGAGTCTTCGGTTAGCCACCAGGAGAGCGTGGCTAATTCACGCTGATAATAAGCCTTGACTTGCTTGCTATTAGACGGAGCGATGGCAAACAACGCTTGCTTATACCAGCGAATTCGCGATTTATCTAAAGCCTAGTCTAAGCAATTCACCCAACTATTTTCCCTAGCAATGCGTCACCGCATCATGCCCAAGCATGGTCGTCAATCTCGCTTGCCCAGCGTTTGCCTTATTCCCAAAATGTAAAACTCACTTGGAGATTACCATGAAAATCAGCAAGAGATTCACCGATACCTTGGCGCAAGTACAAGCTGGCATTAACGAGTTAATGAATATGGCTTATATGCAGGAGTCAGAATATGTCACTGACAAAGATTTAGATACAGGAGCATACAAGTTCTACGACTCAGAAAGCGAGGAATTTCTACGTGTTCTGCTCGACCTGTTGCAGGTCATCAACTATGGCTATCCACCAAGTACGTTTGAACTGAATATCAATTCATGCTTTTTGTTCGACAAACTACCAGAGTTCGACCAACAAATTGAGCTGCATTATGCAACGGTAGTTGGTGATGAAAGGGAAGCCTTTGAATCCGTGTATACAAACAAGCTCTTGCCGCACTGTCGCGAGAAAGGCTTTGACTTGGCAGAATGTTCGACGGTCTATTATCTGATTGGTAGTGGCGAAGGAATAAGGTTTGATTTTATGAGCAATGCAGAAAGAGTGATTAACTCAGGCTTTTCTGTTGATGAGGTGTTAGAGCTATTCAAGGCAGAAGCTCGTGGTGAGCCTGAGAGCTTTACGAAGGAAGCTTATGCAGGATACTTGGTCGATCCTTCGTTGGGAAATAGAGTGCGTGTTTCTGTTTGGGCTTTACATAGGACTCCATCGCTGAATAAACATTGATTACTTCACAAATATTCTAGCTAGGATGTGTTACCTATAGTTGGTGGTCATTAAATTAAAGCTCAAAGCTCAAGCGTTCGCACTTTTTTGGTTTTTATGAAAGCTAATAATAGTGGGCCGATCTAGCTAGTGACTTAAGTGCAGTGAGGCTCACTTAGTAAGCACAAGCCAAATCGGCCCATTGAGAAAAAACCCAGCATACTCCCTTGCTGTAGGTATCGATTATTTAACCATCATCCTGTTGAGCACAAATGCCAAAGCCTCTTCGGCCTTTTCAAGGGAAGGATAAGTCTCGTCGTTGCAAACCATTCCCCATACCACCCGCTGAATCTTGTCATCCGTGATTTTCGACATGAAAAGCAACACATCGGTAGGGTAGCCATAAATCTTACCAGACAGTTTGATTTCAGTATCGGCAGCGATTTCCTGATTTTTCAAACGTTTGAATTGGTATGTAATATAACTTTTGACAACAGCATCAAGATCCAAGAGTTCAGAGGTGGCTCCGGTTGTTTGAACAGGATTTAAGCCGGGATAAGTGGATACCCTGCTGGGTTAAGCGGCCTTGGGAAGGGCCGGTTGGGATTTGAAGTAGACCTCATCCGGGGTTTGGCTGTCCAGGCTCGAATGGGGCCGCCGGGTATTGTAGAAGTCCAGGTATCGCCCGATGGATTCGCGGGCCTCGCGGACCGAGCCATAGGCTTTGAGGTAGACCTCCTCGTACTTCACCGTCCGCCAGAGGCGCTCGACGAAGACGTTGTCGCGCCAGGCGCCCTTGCCGTCCATGCTGATGCGGATGTCCCGGTCGGTCAGCACCTCGATGAACTCCCCGCTGGTGAACTGGGAGCCTTGGTCGGTGTTGACGATATCCGGCGGGCCGTAGCGGCGCAGCGCCTCCTCCAGGGCCTCGACGCAGAAACTGGCATCCATGCAGATCGACACCCGATGGGCCAGGACCTTGCGGCTGGCCCAGTCGAGGACCACGCACAGGTAGACGAAGCCCCGGGCCATCGGGATGTAGGTTATGTCCAAGGCCCAGACCCTGTTGGGCTGGTCGATGGTCAGGCCGCGCAGCAGATAGGGGTAGACCTTGTGGGCCGGATGCTTCTGGCTGGTCTTGGGACGCCGGTAAAGCGCCTCGATGCCCATCTTCCGCATCAGCGTGGAGATATGCCGCCGACCGGCACGGAAGCCTTCGCGGCGCAGCATGTCCCGCAACAGCCGGGCTCCCATGAAGGGGTGTTCTAGGTGCAATTCGTCGATCCGCCGCATCAGCGCCAGGTCGGAGTCCGGCACCGGCTTGGGCGCGTAGTAGGCGCTGCCCCGGCTGATGCCGAGCAATTCCGCCTGCCGGGTCAGGGAAACATCATGGTCCCGGTCGATCATCGCTTTGCGCTCAGCTTTCCGGCCTTGCTGAGCGCGCCGGATAAAAAATCGATCTCCAGTGCCTGTTGGCCGATCTTGGCGTGCAGGGCTCTAAGGTCCACGACGGGGTCCTTCTTGCCCTCCTCGCCACCGAACACGCTGGCGGCCCGCTCCAAAAGCTGGCTCCGCCACTCGCCGATCTGGGTCGGATGGATATCGAATTCCTGTGCCAACTCGGCCAGGGTCTTCTCGCCCCGCAGGGCCGCCAGGGCCACTTTGGCCTTGAAACTCGCCGAATGGTTGCGGCGTGGTCGTTTGCTCATCGTATGCTCCAGTCCATCGGCGTTGCCCACGCCGTCGGGGAGCAGTTTATCCACTTAGCCGACTGTTCAGATTTCCGAGGCCACCTCTTTCCGACCGAAAAAGGCTTCTTCGTATATTTTTGATTTTTTTACGAATTCGTTGCAACTTAACCTGATCCGATTCTGTCATTTTTGAAGTCATCAAGCTGATTGCTTGTTGCCGTAGGAACGGGTTATTTTTTACGTTGATTTTCTCCTTTTCCTCATTCTTCACACCATCACCTTCATTGGATTCCGGTTGAAGCTCCACGATTCCAAGGTTGGGGTTGTTATCATATTTAGCAGTTGACATATAAACACCTCTTATTAATCTTCCGATCATCAGGAATGATTAAGCCCAAACAAGCCGGTTGCGGATAGCTGCATGCAGTGGACCCATTTTATATAAAGGGTGAAAAACGGTTTTTTTCAGCCGTTTTTCAAGGGCATTAAAAAAAGCGGCTGATTTTTGAGGAGCCATTGACAAATGGATAGCATTGTTGTAGGCAGAAGAATCCAACTTTTTACATACAACTGGGTGCAGTAAGTCGGAGCCGCTATCAAGTGCAGCCTTCAGTAAAAAGGGGGGAAGGTCGAAGCTCTCTGAGTAAGAACTTATAGGTAATGGCGAGAGTAGGCGTTAACGCCACATGGGATTTGACGGCGTACTACACTGTTCGGAAGAGGTGACAAAAGCGGAACCCCTAATAAACAGGGGCATTTTTGTAGGCGGAACCTTAGGACTGCTCAACAAGGCAGTTCCTGGTGAGCATGAGAGAGTTAGGAAAGGGAAGCGTACTCTGGAAGCTTGATTGATCCTTCGTTGCAGAATCGATTTCGTGCACCCGCATGGGGGGCTTTGAAAGCCATTAAGCCTTAGAGTACTTTATGAGTATTTCAACTAGAAAGTACTGACTCTAATTGTTCATAATTAAATTGAAAGCCTGAAGTTTAGGCACTATTTTCATGCAGGCTTGATCTACACAATCACCAATAATCCATACTTGACCATTGCCAAGCATTAAGCCTTTGCTTCCTACCGATTCAACCTGCTCGTATGGAAAAGTTGCCATGAATCGCTTAAATTCTTCGTTGATCAAGCGATTGTAGTATCTGACAAACTCAGCTTTGTTCTTCGCTTCGATAATCTTGTTGGTATTGAAGTTGAAAGGATAACTTGCTAGATCGGCCAATTGGTCAACCTGATTGTTCTTGACGTATGTTTGCATGTTCCTGAACATTATCCTAAGGGCGGTCTCTTCGATGCCAGTGGAACCCATGTCAGGAGTTTTGCCGGATAACGACTTTGCAGGCTCAGGGCTAACTGAATTCAATACGCCTATTCTTTGCGTGTAGGCTTGCTTTAAGCAGTCGATATTTGCACAGCTATTCCGTTGAGTCTTTAGCCAACTACGCTGATCTTGAGTAAGCGAAGCCGAGTTACCTGATTTTGCCAAGTTGGTACGGTAAATCTCGGAAAGTTGCTCATCAAGTGCCGATAATTGCGAATGATTGCAGATTAGCTTTTCAACCTGGGTGCCTGCTTTTACGCAATCAAAACTAGCGGCAATCGAAGTATTGGCAAGCATAATTGTTATTGCTACAGCTAAAATGCTTTGACTCTTGCTCATGCTTCAGGCCATTTTAATTTTCTTGAACTTGGTCAGGTATTCCTAAACGCAAGAATGCAACTAGAAATCTGCACTTCAAAACTAAAGCGGCTTACATTTAAGCCCATCTTTTCATGGCATTGAAGGCAATGTTACATGTTAGAGTATTTGCGGATAAATCCATGCAGCATTGATCATCTGCCTGCTCTCTGGATGTAAATCAGCATTACTGATCACAGAAAGCCGTCGATCAAAAGCTTCGTATGCTTTCTTTCGTAATTCTTTCGCGGTTTCACGATTTATCAAAATGGCCGGTGTTTCGGTGAGAGGCTGCAACAACCAGCTTATTAACTCACGAGGGTTTGTCTCTGCTTCTCTTGCTGGGTCTGAATAAACTAATGCCGCAATGTATTCTTGTCTCATCCTCGCTCCTTGGTCATTTTGCCAACGAAGTATAGCCGTCACAATAGCCTGCCCCGGTAGCCCAGCAATTTTTGCTGTAAGACCATCAAAATCATAGCTTTTAGCAGTATAGAGCATATATCGTAATAGAGGGGAATCAAAATCCATCATCTGATATTCACTACGTCGGACTGCTAATTCCCTGCTAAAAGTAACGCTAAGCCGCTGTTTTGCCCCCATATTCAAATGTTCTCTTAACTGCTCGGGTATCCTCAGGTCCCAAACAGAATCTTGATGACGCGTTTGTATTAACTCAATATTCAGTTCTCGCATCATGCCCTGCACGAAGGCACGTAGGTGATCCTGGCTAAGCTTAATTTCGTCCTTAGTTTCATTGGGGTCGTATCCAGCAAAATACTCAAATAACTCCCGTTGCTTCTCAACAGCGTTACGGGCTTTATCAACCGCCTCTTTAATGTCTTCAATAGTATGGTTAATCCCGCTTTTCGTTGCTCTTTCTAAAATATCTTCGACCTCTAGTAAATCAGCAATTTCACCTAAAATTTCATCCTCTAATCCATCTCGAAAGTCACCACCAAGGATGGCCATATCTTTTACTACTTGCTGAATACGCTGATACATTAAAGTCATAATCTCAGCATCAAGGGTTTGTGGCGCATGAACATTAAAGACCACTACAGGTTTCATTTGACCATATCGGTAAAGACGACCTACCCGCTGAACAAGTCGCATGGGATTCCAAGGGAGATCAAAGTTCACCATAATATGGCAATGCCGTTGAAGGTTAATTCCTTCACCGCCAGCTTCTGTAGAAATCAAAAATTGGCTAGCTTCCTCAAATTTCTCGATTGCTTGCGCACGTTCTTTATGATTCATTCCACCGTGGATCAAAACAACTGATTCAAAACCAAATCGCTCCCTCAGTGCGGTTGCGACATAATCTTGAGTACCTCGATATTCTGAAAATACTAGAATTTTCTCATCTGGACTATTATGTAGAACTGATTCAATCAGTTGATCAATGAATATGCGAATCTTCCGATCCACCATCAATAAAGCTTGCGCACGCTCAATAACTTCCTTCAATAGCTGCAACTCACCATCGAAAAACTCTTTTTCCGAATCTACAGAGAAAGCCTCTTCCCATTCGCCAAAAAATCGCTCATCTACTTCTTCCTCCGAAATTTGAACAAATACAGCTTGCTCAGCTTGCCTTTTGAGCTTATGTAGTCGTCGAATCAAGGCTTTTTCGATTGCAGCTATACTGGAAGCTGCAAGCTTCCTGTAAATAGTCATTACAAAGCCAATGGCGCGACCAGAAGCTCCTTTGGTTATTCGTCCAGCGGCATATCCTTCTGTGAGATACCTTTGAAGAATGGCATCGAAATCCTTTTCCTCTTGGCCTAGAGGAACTTCGACTGCCTTGGTAATTTTGCCTCTGAATATGAACTCACCTTTAGCATCAGTTACGTCGGATTTATGATTACGGATAACCATCTCCCTTAGAAGTTCTGGATTTAAAGAAAGCGTTTCTATATGGTTACGCCATTCTGGGCGAATGATCTCTAGTAAAGCTTGAAACTTATCTTGTTTACCTTGATGAGGAGTCGCAGATAGCAGGAGAATGGAATCTGTGCGCTTTCTCAGTTGAGCTGCAAGACGAAATCGTTCGCTAGCACTATAGGTAAGGCCATATTGGGCGCGACTCAAACGATGCGCCTCATCAAACACTATAATATCCCAGTAATCCGCCTGCATTAACTTGTCAAAATGCGGAGCCGTCTTTAGCAGGTCTAGCGAGCCAATAACGCAGTCATAATGCTTCCAGTCTCGAACATCATTGATTGTAAAATCTAGCCCATAAATTAAAAAATCACTTAACCCAAATTTATGGTGCATTTCCTCCTTCCACTGCTTTACCAGTCCTGCTGGCGTAATCAAGAGAATACGGCGGAAGGAACGTCTTTGGCGTAATGCAGATAGCAACATTCCAACTTCAATAGTTTTACCTAATCCAACGTCATCGGCTATCAACCAATTTAGATTGCCAGACTTTAGAATATGATGAACCAGATGTATTTGATGTGGGAGCGGATCAATATCCAACTTGGATAGTGCGCCAGTATTTTCATTCCACATTTCCAAGGCATAAGCCAGGGTTTTTAGTCGAAAACTCTCAGCATTTCCATTTTTGCCGAATTGTCCGGCTTCAAAACGATGGCGAACACCTTTGATGAAGCGTAGATTCTGAAATGGAATCCATATTCTCTGGCCTGATTCAGAAAACTCTACGAGTACCTGGTCCCTGCCGCCAATCGTGCGGCTTTCCAATACCGTGCCCTCGCCTAAGCTATTACGGCTTCTAGAGCGAGGAACATCTTGAACTTCCATTCCCAATTGGAAACCGGACTTCAATTTGTCAATAGATACCCACTCAGGACCGTTGCCTGTAAACCATCGAATGTGAGCTTCAAACTTTTCGGAATCTACCGCTTTTGTTGATATTATCTCTCCCAAGCCAGTATAGCCCTCAAGTTTCACTATGCAGCTCTTTATCGGAATTAGCAGTTTGCTCATAGTACGAGCCTATCTTTGCTTAGTTCTAGGCTTTTTTAGTTCCTTATTAGATGTTTGCTCTTTATCTACGTATTTAACAAGTCTTACCCTGTTTATGGCCTTGGTTTCAATATCAATGCCAAAGCTTAATAGCTTTTCCTGTATAATTCGCTCATGAAGCGTTCCTGAGTCTGAGCCATCATGTAGCTCTCCGCAGTAATCAAGATAATCATTGAATTCAAAGTCCACCCAAGGTGCTTCTTGCAGACTATCACGGCTTCTTCCAAGTCGATAATCTAAATAAAATCTGAATGACGGGAATTTATCCATGAACAACATGCAATCACGCCAATGTTCATAAATATCGATTAGCAACTTTTCAACCTCTTCAATCTCTGGATAGCCGCCAAAACTTCGGATCAATGCTAACGCGCTAGGCCAAGGTAAATATCGATATTTCTGTATCATCTCTCCAGGCCATCTATATTCTTCTGAAAATTCAGGATATTGATACCATATTTCCCTGGCTTGCTCGGCTAAATCTAGTTCTATAGGCACCAGACCAGATGCCAATTCCCGTCGCATAGATACTTGAGTAGCTGACCACCAATAACGGTAGAAAACCTTAGTCAGCAATTGAATTCCTACCTCATCCCACCCATATTCCAAGCCTACCTGTATGGCAATCTGATGGGCGCGTTCAATTTTTGAAAGCTTGGAGTCACTTCTTACGTCAAGAAAATCCGAAGATGAAATATATTCATCAAAATCTGACCCAATTGGCTCAAACTGTTCCCATAGATATTCATTGCTGGCTTTTACAGTGCTAGACGCTTCTTCTAAAATGTATTCTTCAAGCCAACTTGCATCTATTACATCCTCGGCATCTTCAAGCTCTTCATTAGAATATAGCTCTTCTTTCTCGGATTCATTTTCTTCATAGCTTAAATCGTTGCTACAGCGATTATATGCATCAACTAATGACCCAGAGGGTTCTTTAAGAGCTTCTTGTGTCAATACCTTATCTTTTTGATCGCTAGACTGGGCACCTATAATTTCATAAGATATTTCGGACTCACTGCTTTGAGTAGTATCGGTCGAAATAAATGGTGATTGTTCTGTTTCATCTTCAACATCAAAATGTTCAGCTATAATCTCTGAATCATCTAAGCTCGAACCGTCCGAAGTAAGATTTTCTGCATCCTCGTTATTGTAATATTTTCTGCCAAGACGTATTTCGCTTTGCACATTCTCAATAATTTCAACATCAACTTCTGAAATATGATCTATTTGATGCGTATGGTTTAGTTCAGCCTGAATCGGCTTTTTTTTCATATCAAGCTTGGTAGGGCTGCCTGATGATTTTTTGTCACCCCCTATTATTCCTAATACCTGCTTAAGCAGTTCTGCCGCTACCTGAGGCTGTCCTAAAAGCATGTAAGTTCTAGCCATAGCCCTGAGAATCACTGGATGCTCTCCATGCGCAGCAGTAAATTCTTGAAGCAAGGAAAGGCCGTCATTCATGCGATTTTGATCGGCGAGGCGATTACATTTCAATAGTAATTCTTGTATTAGAGCATTCACCTCTATGTTTTTCAAAGTTGGCTGTTGATCCATTAGTATTAAAACTTGTTACCTGTTTGGCTTTTAAATTTCCTAGTCTATAGACCCGCTAAAATACCTACCCGAATATTTGCGCTGTTTTATGCTGCTCTATTACTTTCCTCTTGTAGTTCATCGCTACCTACGGATACTGCCTTTCCATCCTTCCAAATCACGGCATAGTGGCCGAGCTTTCTTTTCATTTTCAATGTATCTGCAATTGCTGCCTTCAATGCTTCCAAAACGATTTGGCTAGTTCTGAATGAGAACCCGGAAAATATTATCGGCTTTGAATCCAAAAATTCAGGTTACTAGCCTAGCTTAAAGATGTGATATCCTTGAGTATCAGGATATCCTCTTGTGGAAAAATGCTCATATTTTGGACGCATGTAAGGGCTTTTTCTGGAGTTGAAGAAAAAAGGACTACCGCAAGATCGGTTAGTGCTCGTGTGCAGCAAACATAAAATAGTCGTCCTGTTCTATCAATTACAGTTTCCTTGCCATCATCAATGTTCTTTTGATCTATTTTAGATAGTTCCTTAATGCCTAAATACTTATCATATGAGAATTGGCTATGAGTTCCTTCTTCATCATCTAATATGACCATAACTCGTTCAAATTCAGCACCTTTGATTCCTTGTTGGGTAGAAAATGGAGACAGGTTGTCTACATAATACTTATAACCCCAAAACTCTGAAGCTTGACAGTTAAGAAAGACTTCCATTGCTGCCATTTCTTTACTGGTTTCAACCTCATGATCTGACTCGCCTTGAACCTCGCCTAATGGAAGGCTTTCGTCGAGGTAGGGAAGCAATCGCTGATCTAATATCAATAATTCATTATCACGGAGGAAATTAAGAACATCTCGATTAGTTGCCCCTGAGTCTGCTCTTAACATTCCTTCAATCTTGAAGGTAGAGTTTCTTAAGCCAAGTAGAAGTTGCGCAAGGTTTTTACCTTGTAAAGCTTCCTTAGCAAGTAGAGGGCAGTGTAGTCGGAGTAAAGAGATAGCTGCAAATTCATCATTCCGCTTAACAGCGTTGCTTAGTGGAATTACAAAAGAAATGAATGGTCGCAAAGGCCATGCTGTACCGTCGAGGAATCCACTCTTGAAAGACTCGGGTGCTTTATCATTCATTGCTGAGTATAAATTGCAAAACCCTAATCGCACTGCTGCCATACGATGCACGATGACAAGTATCTTAACAGACTTGTTCGCATCATCCTCCGTCCAGATAGGGTCATTATTTTTAATTGATATCCATTTTCTCACAAGCCGAAGATACTCATCCCTATTATGATCGGATGGTAATACAAAAATATGGGCGGATCCTTTTACTGCTTGTTGTTGTCCATTGACAGTGATCATACGACCGCGAGTTTGAACAAGATCGTCGCACCTATTTCGAATAGCATTGGCAACATTTAAAACCCGAGTAGGACAACGAAAATTCTCATGTTTTGGGATGCTTAACCAGCCATCTTCGGGCTTAATGTCACCGACTCCTGTCATATATATACGCTGCATTGGATCGCCAAAAAATCCAAGACAAAACCGTTCTCTCATCTGCAATTCAACAGCCTTGAGTGCTTCCACAACACCGGCAGTAGTATCTTGACTCTCATCGACGAATAGAAAGGGAAACTGTTGAGATAATAGCATCCGTAGTAATGGCCGCTCTGTCAAAAGTTGTGTCCCGACTCTTAAGACATCATCATGCCCTAGTAACCCTTTGCTATAATTGCTACCAGTACTATAGTTAAAAGTACGAACCGTTTTAATTTGATGCTTCACAACTTCATAGCGATCAATTTCTCTGAGATTTTTTTCTCGCGTCTTTTGCTGTACACGCAGCCCATAATTCGCAGCTTCATTTCTTAGCTCTAATAGTTTTTCATCTACCCGATCTTCAACCCATTGCTTCAGATCATTCTGGAACGTGCGGACCAACATCCATAAAAAACTATGTATAGTTGAAACATATATTAAAGGATTATTACTGACATCTGCCCATATCTCGCTTGCTGCGATTTCTGTATATGTGATGCATGCGATACGTTGACGATGCTTCGTAAGTTTCGCGCCATGGGCTGTTACTATGGATGCCAATGACTTTACTAGGGAAGTTGTCTTTCCAGAACCCGCCCCAGCAACCATCACAAAACTCTTTTTCTCAGGGGCAACTAGTATATCTTTAAGAGTTAAATCCGCATGCGTGTCCGGTTGTAAAATGCGGCGCATCTTCATGCGGCGATCTCAGTTTCTTGAGGTATAGCCGATATAGCGCATTTCTCTGTTGCATCAGCAACCGCATCTGCCTCCTGATCAATTTCAAAATCGACTTTAGTCTTTAACCACATCAAGCCTTCTCTAATATAAAGGGGGACTACCCATTCTCCATCTTTACGTGTTAGAACACCTAATGCAAACTTCGTTTTATCAAATTTTTTTCTTGTTACTCTCTTGTGAAGACCTTCGGCCAAGGCCTGTGGAGTTGCTGGACTCGTTTTGAGTATTAAGTTAAGTAACTTTTGATTAGTGGCTTGACACCATTCTGCATTCTCTAAACCAAAAGCCTCTTCAAGGGTTCGTCCGCAGAGGGATATAGTCTCAGCATTCCAGGTTACGGCTATCGGAAGTTGATAAGTAACTCGCACGTAAGAGCCATTTAATTGTTGCTCTTTCGCGCTCGCTGTAGCATTAAACAACTCTTCAATTTTATGAAGTTTAGGAAGCCACTGAATTAGTGTTTGATTTGCAGTTACAGCACCTTTTTGTGAGGGAAGGCATGTTTTGCCGTATTTTATTTCAGGTTCGCCTCCTTCTTGGGGAGAGGGAATTTGAATCTCTTTCTCTTCGTCTTCATCTTCGAGTTCCATCTCAGATTTTGTTATTTCACTGACGCTATCAATATCTGTGATTATAAGTGTGGTAATACCTAAAAATTCAATAAGTTCTTTGAAGCGATGGCCAAAAGCCCCACTGACTTCTAAAATACAAAGACAAACTGAACGGAGCGATGGTGCTTCTTTCTCAATCATAAGAGGAAGAAGAAGACGCTCAACATTGCCTTCTACTAAAATTGCTGCATCAGCAAAGAAGAGGTCGCAATGAGTTAGCTTCAAATAGCGTTGAAGGAAATCCCTATCTTTTGGATTATTACCTGGTTGAAAGCCTGAGAGGTTTAAGACCTGAGTAGTCTGATCTCCATCTGTAATATGCCGCCGAAAGTAGCGGATGGGTACAAAGCCACGTTCATATAAGATGTGGGCAGAATGAGTAGTTATTACGAACTGACTTAAAAATGCCCCATCCTCTTCCTCCGGTACACGGACTAAATCAAGAACATTTCTAATAAAAACTTGCTGTAGTTGAGCGTGGAGATGAGCTTCGGGCTCTTCAATAAAAATGAGATGTAAAGGAGGACGATTTTCATCAAATTTCCATTTCGAATGAAGATCAAGTATTTCCACTACCATATATATTAAATTCTTGAAGCCCAATCCGTTGTAGTTGTCTGGCAAATGAACGGCTCCTTCACCCTCTCCAAGAATATAATGTACCTTGGTATCCTGAATCATTACTGTAACTGGATTAAGGGCAGATTTAATTTCGAGCTTTGGATTATTAAGACCCGGATAACCAAGGTTGGATATACTTTGCAAAGTTTCCTTAAATACATCCATTAGATGCCGGTTTAATTCAGCTTCAGATTCGAAAAGAGCTTTCAATGTTGAGTGATCATCTGCGCGCTGTTCAAGATTTCTTTTGTAAAAGGCACTTAATCTTCTTGAGAGATTCTCAGCACGACCTCCTTGTCCGCTAGAATCCGCGAGGTGACGCTGTGCACTTAAGAAATCGACTTGCATCAATGATTTAAGAATAACACCTCCGCCAGGTTCGGTCGTAATCAGATCTGGTTCATAGGATGCATTTTGTTCGAATCTTTCATTAAAGCACGCACGATTGAGCACGAAATAACGGAACTCGAATTCATGCTGTAGCTCCTTTTCTAGATAATCAGTTAAATTTTTTGGCCAGGGGAGATAGCTCCCAGCACCTCCCGTAATTTTTGCAGCGAGATTTTTTCCTTCTTCGAAAGCTTTTCGGTAACGCTGCAATAGTTCTAGTGAATTCGATGCTCCAAACTCAACGCGAATACCAACCTCTGTAGTTTGCCAAGCCGTACTCGGTAGTATTGGGAGCACTAGTCCAAGATCGGATTCAGATACTTTGAACCACAAATCGAGCGTGATAGAAGGTAGAAGAACATCAACGTCGTTTTCTTGAGTATTTTCGCCAATCGCATTGAGCAATTTCCAAACATGAGAGCTGAAATCAAAAAGAGAGAATCTATCTTTTGAACCAGAAAGGAATGCTTGGATTGCATGCGTGGCAGATGTTTTTCCACTATTATTCGAACCAACAAAGATAGATATATCCTTAGCGAGTTCAATATAGACATCGCGCAATCTCCGATAATTCTTAAGTCTATAAGAATATAAATACATACCCCCTCCATAAGAATAACAACCAGAATCAAATAGTCGTTTTTAATATCTAAGCTATCTCAAAAGCATTTCTTGCCAAGCATGACAAATTCAATTATCAGCGAGCAAAGCCGCGTGCTTGTAGTCGGAAGGCTCCAAGTTGCCGCGCAGTTTGTCGGCGGCCAGGAATAGCTGAGCTTCAAATTCGAGATTGGCACCACAGCCATTCATGACCTTTGCGTCTTCTGATTTGGGGCGTCCTCACGCCATCTTGTTTTCCTTCGTATTGGTTACGGAAGCCGCCAATTTGACTGAAACGCTAAAAAGCAATGATGGCGCATGATGCGCCTTAATTTTCAGAAATGCTACAGGTTGTGTCGGCCTTGATCGAATGCAAATGTCCCGTAAGCGGCCACCACATGGCTTTCAACAGAAGAACGACCGAATAGGCGAACACCAACGTCATGGCCTGAGCGAATCATGGCATTGAGCGATGTAGTGATTACCGATGTTTGCGCGGAAGAATGGCTAGTGTTGTTGCCTGATGCAACTTGACTAGCCTTGCGATGCTGAATGATGGACACAAGTTTCCCTTGTATCCCTGAGCCGGAAGTCTAGCGGCTGAGTACTGGTGATGGATAGGGAACTAGTTCTCTTGACTTTTGTAGAAAAATCATTCAAGCAGGGGCTGGAGTCAACTCATCACCGGTAGGTACGTAAGCGGCATCAGCATCATTTTCGAGTTGCCGCCACTGGCCGCCGTTCAACCATTTCTCGCACCATTGAGTGACTTGCTCCGGCAGGGACTGACCAGCTTCAAATTCAGCTTGGCTCGTGCAGGTTCTTCGGTAGGCCACCATGAGCTCTTACAAGTGTAGGTTTTTGAAAAAACCGGAGGCGAGACAAAGGGTTAAGGTACATTGGTGAGTAACGACAAACACCCTGTACCGGAGGAACCGCCATGCCTCGCCCTCCAGAACTGTACCAATGGAACCGGGAGATCGCCATCCACTTTCCCGGCCTTTCGAAGCCGATGGCGATGGGCTTGGCCCTGTGGAGCCTGGGCATGGTCGTGGTCGGCGCTTGCAGCCTTTCGGCGCTGACCGACTGGTGGTCGTGTCGGCTGGGGCAGAAGGGCGACGCGGTGCGGGAGCGCCTGCGCGACGTCTACCGTGGGAAGGAGGCCAAGGCCGGGAAGGAGCGCCGCGAACTCGACGTGGAGGCGTGCCGGGCCCCCTGGCTGGGCTGGGTTTTGGAGGGCTGGGATGGAAACCAGTTGGCGGTCGCCTTGGACGCGACGAGCCTGGGGCAGCGGTTCGTGGTCCTGGCGGTCAGCGTACTTTACCGGGGCTGCGCGGTGCCGGTGGCCTGGAAGGTGCTGAGGGCGGAACGGAAGCATCCGTGGAAGCCCGAATGGCTGGCCTTGCTGAGGCATTTTAAGGACGTCGCGCCCGCGTCGTGGACCGTCCTGGTGCTGGCGGACCGGGGGCTGTACGCCAAGTGGCTGTTCGAGGGGATCCAAGCGCTGGGCTGGCACCCGATGCTGCGGGTGAACTCGGGCGGCACCTTCCGCCCCCGGGGATGGCGGCACTGGCGGCCGTTCACCCGCCTGGTGCCGAAGGTGGGCGACCGCTGGCAAGGCCGGGGGACGGCGTTCGGCGGCAAGCGGACCCGCCTGGACTGCACCCTGTTGGCCTATTGGGGGGAAGGCCACAAGGACCCCTGGCTCGTCCTGACGGACCTGCCGCCGGAAGCCGCCAACGCCTGCTGGTACGGATTGCGCGGTTGGATCGAGCAAAGCTTCAAGAAAATCAAGGGCGGCGGCTGGCAATGGCAGAACACCCGCATGGACGATCCCGAGCGGGCGGAGCGCCTCTGGTTGGCGATCGCCATCGCCACCTGGTGGCTGCTCTCGGTGGGCGGGGAGGCCGAGGCCGGAATGGCCGCCGCCACCTTCCCGGCCATTCCGGGCTCTCCCCGCCAACAGGCCCACCGCTGGCGGCTGGTGGGGATTTTCCGCCATGGCCGTTCCCTGATCCTGGCCGCCCTCTTCGAGCGCCGCGCCTTGCCGGTGGGGAAGGCCCGCCCAGAACCCTGGCCATCGGTGCCAATCCCAACCCCAGGGGCAACCGTGGCGATCCTCACGGGGGCGGTATGAATAAACCTACACCTGTAAGAGGGAAAAGCCCCTCTCCTTAATCAAGGCCATCACGTCTTGAGTGGGCTGGGTCATATTGATATTGTCAGTGTCAATCATGGGGAGAAATTTAGACGGGAATTACGTCAATGTCAACGGAAATTACGTCAGGCGGGCGCATAGCCGAATGGCGAAAAGCAAAAAAGCTTTCACAACAAAAGCTTGCGGATTTAATAGGCGTCAGCCGAAGCTATCTCGGGGATATCGAAGCTGGGCGTAGCGATGCCTCAGCCAAAATTCTTACGTCAATGGCGAAACATACAGACGTAAATTCCGTCTGGCTTCTAACTGGCGAAGGGATGATGGTGCAGGAGCCGCCCCAGGTGCAGCCGGAACCGCCGCCACTACCCGAGCCGACGCCCGAGGATCCCCTGGCGCGACGCAAGGCGATGTTGAAGCTGCTGGTGGACCAAATAGACGACGAGAAAGGGCTAGATGAGATTCAGGTCGAGATTGAGAAAATCGAACAGATGAGGGAACTCAAGCGAGAAGTGGCCGAGCTTCGCCGAAAGGCAGGGTGAGGGATTGGGCCGGGATTGTGCCAAGCCGCACAGGTGGCGAGATAGAGAATTAGTTCACTGACAGCGGGCCGCGAAGTGTGTTATTAAGCGGCCTTACATGCCCCTTGAATGCTGCCAATGCCCCCCGGCGGCGTTATCAAATTATGTGGCGCGGCGGATCCGCTTGGCGGAAATCTATGTGTCGCAAGCCGCGCCGACCAGCTCGCTAAGTTGTTGATCCGGCTACTTCCGCGCTCGTCCGGGCTCTTCCGGGGATTATCAGGCTATCTGTCGCTCCACAGGGTTGACCTCCGGGCGAACCAATTCATCCTGGAAGGCCATCACACCAAGGCGGGGAAACGGCGGATGGTGCCGCTCAACGCGGCGGCGCGGGCCGCGATACTATCCAGGGCGAGCTACCGGGCGGAACGGTGCCCGGATTCGCCTTGGGTGTTCTGCAACGCCGATGGTGAGCGGATCAAGTGCGTCCGGCGGAGCTTCAAGACGGCCTTGCGATGGGCGGGGATCAAAAATTTCCGGCAGCATGACCAGCGGCACAGCGCCGCCGTGTTCATGTCGAGGGGCGGGCGGATTTGGAGGAAATCCGGGATGCCTTGGGGCATAGTGCGGTGAAGACGACCGAAAAATACGCCCATGTCAGCCCCGACCAAGTGCGGGAAACCTATGGACCAGATCATGATCGTGTCACGATCCGGGCACGATGGGAACGAAGAACGCCGCGAAAGGCGGCGCAAATCGTTGATTTGAATGGTGCCCCGAATACGATTCGAACGTACGACCTTCCCCTTAGGAGTTTGGGAGTCGGGTTCGACTAGCATAAGTCGTTCCAGGTACAAGGCCATTTGAAAACAATAGCTTGGGCCATTTTCCCACCTTCCGGGCCACGGGGCAACCGGCTTCCCCGTGGAGGTAAGCAGAGGGTGGCAAGAGGGTGAAAATGAGGGTAAGAATCCAGGCCCGGTTTTTGCCTTGGGGCGGTCTCTCCTTTGGGCCGGAATCGCTTATATTTTGGCTAGTTAGCGATTCCAACTCCCAAAAGCCATGGCCAAACAGAACCCGTCCCTCACTCCCTCGTCGATCCTCAGGGCCAAGCCCGGCGAAACCGTCCGGCGTATTTCGGACTCGGTGCCGCGCCTCCACTTGGTCATCCAGCCCAGCGGGACCAAGGCTCTCGTCTCCCGGTTGGTCGTCAACGGGAAGAAGACCGACCAGACCTTGGCCCGGATCACTTCCACCGACCCCAAGGCCGTGGCCGACATCCTCAGGCAGGCCAGGGAAGAACACCAGAAGCGGTTGGCCCTCACCCAGGAGGGGAAGAATCCCTACCGGGAACGGCAGCGCCCACAGGTTCAGCCCGCCGCCGAGTTGACCGTCCGGGAGGTTTTCGAGGCGTGGTTCCAGCATTACCGGCAGGTGCCCAGCCCGAAGACCCGGCGGTTGCCCACGGAGAAGACCGTCAGCCAGAACCGGCACCGTTGGGACGCCTACCTCGCCCAGGACTTGGCCGACGTGCCGGTCAAGGACGTGACCCGGCCCATGTTGGTCAAAATCCTCCAGGGGGCGGCGACGAGGGCACGGGAGGAATCCCGGCAGGCGCTTTCCATCACCCAGAGGATGTTCCAGTTCGCGGTGGACCACGGGCATAGGCCCGACAACCCGGCCAGCAGCATCACCACGGCGACCATCGGCACCTCGCTATGCGAGCCGAGGACCCGGACCCTCGAACTCCCGGAACTCGTGGAGTTATGGGAACGGGTCGGCAAATCCAAGATGGACCAGTCGGTGGCGTGCGCCATCCGCATGTTGATCCTCACCGCCGCCCGCCGCAACGAGGTGGCCGGGATGCGGTGGGACGAGATAGACGGCGACACTTGGAACATCCCCGCCGCCCGGATGAAGTCCAGGCAGGCCCATAGCTTTCATCTCGGCGGCTTGGCCCAAGGAATCCTCGACGAGATGCGGCCCTTGACCCTCCACACCGGGTACGTCTTCGCGGGCAGGACCGGAAGGGCCGTTCCCGGCGATTCCATTTCCCAGGCGGTGCGGCGGTTCGCCAAGCAACACGGCATCGAGGACTTCCGCACCCACGACCTCAGGCGCTCGGTCGCCACCGGGATGGCCGGGCTCGGTGTCCTCCCCCACGTCATCGAGCGGGTGTTGGCCCACGCGCCAACGAACAAGCTGGTGGCGACCTACCAGCGGCACGACTACAAGGAGGAAATCCGGGCCGCGTTGAAGCTATGGGACAAGCAGTTCGGGGACGCCTTGTTGTTGGCGGCTTAGGCCGTCCAGCCGGACCCGGACGCCGGGGAAGGTCTTCCCATCCTCATTCGTAGACGCCCGTAGCTCCACGCTCCGGGGCTTCCCCCTATTACCCCCACCAGGACCACCCCGGCGAACGCCAGCGGGCGCTACAGTGCCAGCACGGCGGCTCGCGTCCTGGCTGTCAATTCTTCCCTGAACCTGCCTGTCCGACAAGGCGCGTTGGGTACCTATTGCGTGGAAGCGTCTATCTTTTTGAATTTTCAGGGAAAAATAGGGTATTGTTTTTGAAAAATTTTCCGGGTTATAGTCAATACCCCATTCTTGGCATGGCAGGTATCGAACACAACCTTTCGAGCAAAATAACTTTCCCCTCAAAACAGCCCAGATACATTTTTGCCTCCGGGAAATCATCAGATACCCGGCATGGGTTTCTATTGCCTTGAGTTTACGGATTAACTCCGCTGGGGCGATGGGAGCTTTTCAAGCAAAAGTGGGCGCTCGCCTATTGTCGGTTGAATATTGCCATAACTCGCGGCTTTCATCAACAAGCTTCAAAGGCAAGGGGGAGGTATGTGCGAAAGGAATTAAATAGATACTTATTGGAGTTCCTCTCGGAAACTCGGTGGGCCATAATCCACCCTTACCAATCCGGGAGAATGCTTTCACCGGGAAGGCAACCCCAAGTTACTTGGGTTTTTACGACTTATCGAGTTGTGGCCTAAATGATCAATGAATACCTGAATCATCCATACCGGATACTCCGGGGCGAGGAAGCGGCCAAGATGCTTGGCAAGTGCCCGCCAAACCTTTATAGCATCCGTTCGTTTCCCAAAAAGGTACGGCTTGCCTCCAATGTTTCGGGCTGGAAGCTGGCCGAGGTATTGGCATATCTCGCCAGGAAACAAGGAACGGTTTACACGGAACCGGAAGCCCGTCGGGAAGGAATCGTCTACATCACCGACTTGGTTATCCTATTTGGTTTAACCCTTTGGGAAACCAAGCTTTTCGTCACCCGTCCTGAATTCCCTAAAAAGGTGGCGACGCCGGAAGGCGTTGACGGGTGGAAGCTGGCGGAAGTTCTCGCCTTCATCGACCGGATACAGGAGGCATCGTGATGGACGCCGAGAGGATATTTATGGCCCTTGATTTTGACCGGGATGCCAAAGGGCGAATCCTCGGGACGTTGACCAATACCGTGGAAGCCATCCGGTTGGCCATCGGCGGATTGTGGTTTTACAAGGATTCGGGGTTTGGCATGGTTTGCGTGGACGACCACAGGGCCGGAAGGTGGGGCCACTTCATCAGCGACACCGATTACACCAAGGTTATGCTCGCCCTCGAAGGTATCGGGTTTCGGAACCCCCGGAAAACCACAGTCAAGCAGGCCGTCCAGTTGGTGGCGGAAGAGAACCGGGGGAAGCGCAATCCGTGGGGCCGCAGACGCATCTCAGAATGCCCGTAGCGACACGATCCAGGGTTCCCCGGTATTGCCCTACCAGGGAACCCCATAGCGCGGACGGGAAGCCGTCCACGGCACTTTCAACCAAGGAATCAATATGACCAGCACAAAAGAAAGCCGCCCGGCTACGGCGGCTGAAGATAATGCGGATTTGCTTGACGAATCCAATGGCAATAATACCATTATTTTGGCCCAAGAGGAATTCCTTAAAACGGTTTTCCGGGATATAGACTCGGCTGTGGAGGAAATTTGGATTACGCAGTTCCGGGGAAACCCAAAAGAGGAAGGAAATTGGAAAGGGCGGGCGTACACACTCGACACCCTGCCGGAATTCAATTCTCGCTGCAACCAATATTTCTCCATCGCCACCCAGAAACGGGGTTCTTCCAGCCGGACGAATAAGGACGCCTACCGGCGGTTCGCCCTGGTTCTGGATGACGTGGGAACCAAAATCAAAAAGGATTTGCCGTCCCTTATACCCACCTGGAAAATCGAGACTTCTCCGGGCAACTATCAGGTTGGATACCTTTTGCTCCCCCCGGTTGAAGGCAAGGACCTCGCCAAGTTCAATAACCTCCTAAAAGGTATTAGAGATTCCGGGTTTAGCGATCCGGGGTCGAAAACCTCTATCCATTATTTCCGGCTCCCCGGCGGGGTCAACGGCGGCCCCAACGGTAAAGGCCATGTAGTCACCGCCGAACTCTGGAATCCGCAAGCCCGGTATACCCTGGAAGAACTGGCCGAAGCTTTCGATGCGTACCTATCCGGGACCAAAAAGGAGGCTCCCAAGATACCTGAAAAGGACGCCTATCTTGAAGCCTTATCCGACCTTGGCGTTGTCACCGGGAATGGTCTCAACGACCACGGCTGGATCGACATTCTTTGCCCTTGGTGGGAGGAACACTCCGACCGGGCGAAAACCGGGGCGGCTTATGGTGTCGGCATGAGGTTCCGTTGCCATCACGGCCATTGCGAGCACCGTCACTTCCACGACCTACGGCTGTGGATGGCCGGGAAAAAGGTGGACGTGGCGGCGCTGGACCTGAAAATGGAATCCCGTGAGAATTACCTGAAAGTATTGGCCTATCGGATGGTTTACGACCAAACGAGCCACAAGTATTACGACCTAAAGCACCGGGTTTGGGTGGGTATCGAGCCCTTGAACGCCACCCATTTGGACGTGGTTAAGCATCCGGTCCACACCATACTGCTTAAAAGCCCGGAACTGAATAAGGTCATCAACACCACCTATTTGCCGATGGGGTTGCCGTGGAACCGGAGGGTCGAGGGCGGCGAAGCCTTGCCGACTTCGGCGCGGATGCTGATGGATTCCGGGGTTATGCCGCCACGGGATACCACGTTCATCCCGGACCCGGTGAACGAGGACGCCACCAAGGTTCTCAACCTGTGGACGCCGGGGAAAATCAAACCGGCGAAAGACTTCAGGCCGGACATTGCCGACCGCTGGCTTGCCCACCTGAGATGGATGTACCCGGACCCGGAAGACGCCCAGGCCGTTTTGGACTTCCTGACCTGCGTGGTGGCGTTCCGGGGCACCAAAATCAACTTCGCCCTGCTGATGGTGGCGGAAGTGCAAGGGGTGGGCCGGGATACCTTGCTCACGCCCATCCTGAACATACTCGGGCGCGGCAATTATCAACAGCCCAACGCCCAGGTATTGGCGAACCGCTTCAATGGATACCTGCAAAGCGAACTGATCGTTTGCTCTGAACTGGACGCCGGGGATGGGGATAAGGTCAAGATTTACAACCAACTCAAGGAAGTTATCACTATCCCCCCGGACTATTACGGGTTGGAGGAAAAAGGGCTCCCCGTGGTGAAGGTCAAAAAGACGGCGAACCTGATTATCAATTCTAACGACTCACGGGCTTTGATCCTGGACGCGAACGACCGGCGGGTTGACGTAAGGAAGTGCCCCCGCACCAAGGCGGAAACCCTGGAATATGAAGCCACCGGGGCGTATTCCGCCTTGCACGACGAGTATGATGGAAAAATCAGGGTGAACGGTATCGCCGTTGATAACCCCAAGGAATCCAAGCAGCAATACCACGAGCAGCTTTACGCCTGGTTCCTGCAAAACCCTATCAGCCCCACGTTCAACCCCAAGGGGCGGGCACCAACCAGCAGGGCCAAAGAAGAAATGATCGACCGCAGCGCCAGCCGGGTGGATAGGGAGGTGAGGGAAGCCCTGGACGCCGGGGATGGCCCGTTCCAATACGCCCTGGTGGAATTGAAGGAGGTCGAACACTACCTGCAAGACCAAGGGATTCGCTTTGTGGGCAATCAAGTTCTGTACGCCATGGAGCGGGCCGGGTGCAAGAAGTATCCGAAGAAGGTGAAGACGGACAAAACGGCCAACAAGAGCCGCTGGTTTTGGATAACCCGCGACACCGACGCTTGGTTGAAAAGGCCGGGGGTGGACCTGAAAAACCAGTACAACCGGGAGAGGGAGGAATACGCCGACCCGCTGTTTGACTGAGGACGCGGTAAGGCCGGAACCGGGAAAAGCCACCTGTTCTCACTGTTCCGGCAATTTTCCCGCAGTCTGGTGGGTTGGAACCCCACCCTGAACCCCAGCCCGGAACCCCTCTTAGCCATTCCCTTTTTCAATATAAGCTATTGATTTATAATTGAATTAAGTAGAGTCAATGAAAGTGGGGTGCAGAGGGGTTCCGGGGTGCAGGGCTAAACGCAGTTCGGCGGAGCAACGTTTTCATTTCTCGTCGGCGAGCATCAATGGGGAATAAAGCAAAAAATGGGCTGGAACCCCTGCACCCCGGAACCCCTTCCGGCTTCAATGGCGTTTCGGGCCGACCACGGGGACGACGGTTCAACCATCGTCGGCTGAGGGGGTAGGACGACACTCGGGGTTGGCTCGGTTGAGCCGTGCCGGGTGAATTGGGTTCCGGCGTTGCCAATCGGCCTCACGGTCGGCGACTGGTGGACCGGAGCCGGGTCAAGGCTTCCCCACCGCTTAGCCGCTCGTAGACGCCCATAGCTCCACGATCCGGGGAATCCGGTGGATAGCCCTGTGCCCCTCTCCCAAGCGAACACCTACGGGCGTCTACGGCCCAGCCCAACACGGTAGTTCCCGCATCCGGCATGACTCGGCGTTTGGTGCATATCAATGCTTCGGCTGCCACCATCATCTCCACTGCTCCGAAACTACAGTTGACTTAGATAGCTTTGCGTGATACTTATAGTCATCTTTTGGTTCATTTTAAAAGGGGTATAAATTGAATAAACAGGCTGTGCTATTTGAAGATGACTTCTTTGAAGATGAGATTCAGAGGTGCTTTTTTGAAAATATTAAATTATCCGGCTTTTCCTATGAAGAGGTGGATATTGGAGATATTACCTTCAAGGCTGGGCAGGAGGAGTCTATTCATCGTTGGTACCGGCTAACGCCAAGCTATTCGCCTGAGCTAGTTAGGTTCTTTTTGAAAGAATTTAAATTAAAAGAAAATGATGTGGTATTCGACCCATTCTCGGGGAGGGGCACAACTGCGATTGAGTGCCAAAAGAAGGGGATAGAGTGTATTTCCTTTGAAATCAATCCATTGCTGCAAGCGGTTGGCGAAAAATCATTGCGTTGGTCTAATGACTATGACTTTTCCTTATTTAATAAATATATAACTGAATGTCGGGGGTTGGTTAAAAAGCACCATAATCAAACCCCTGATGAGGTAGCAGCTTCTTTTAGAACGACCATCCCGATCATTCATGACGTCTATCGCTGGTGGAGGCCAAGTGTATTGCGAGATTTGATTATATTTAGGAGTGTTTTATATTTTGAATCTTATCGCAATATTCAGGATTTGCTTTGGGTCGCGATAAATAAAGCCGCCCTTGACTGCGCCAACATACATAGAAATCATCCAACAATTACGTTTGATGATGATCATGGTCGAGAGATTTATGTTGATTATGAAATAGAAAACAATCTGACTGCAATCAGGAATGATTTAATTAGATATTGTGGTCCAAGGCGGGAAACGTCAAAAATAATATGTTGCGATTCTGTCAATATTGATGCTGGCTTTTTGGGTGACCTCCAGATTGACGCGGCAATCACATCGCCACCTTATCCCAATAGATTTAGTTATGTTCATCAGACTCGTCCGCAGTTGCATTTTATGGAATTGCTTAGCGATCGAGGGGCGGCGACTGAAATCGATCTGAAAGCTATTGGCGGCACTTGGGGGCGTGCCACTTCAATTCTCCAAAAAGAGTTGATTATTCCTGACGAAGAGCTAAAACAGCATTTGTGCTATTACGATGAGTTGAGCCGCAAAAGTATTCTTATGTGCAATTATGCAACAAAATACTTTTCCGATATGCGGCTCCATATAAGGGGTATTCGCCCTTATCTCAAACAAGGTTTTCGTGGAGCTTATGTTGTAGGTAACTCTCGGCTCTCGGGAATTGAGATTTTCACCGAGGTCATTCTCGGTAAAATTTTTGAAAGCGAAGGCTTCTCTGTTCAGAAGATAGTTTCTTTCAGAAAGAGAGGCGGAAGAAAGCGGCTTTATGAAACAGCCGTAGTGGTCAGCCGATAGATAGAGCTGTATTTATAGATTCTGAGAAATGATCTCTATGTCTAAACATAAAATCGTGAAGATCAAACCCGGTTATCGCATGGATTAACCTAAACGTATCTGCTCCCTCATACAAATCCCACGAATTCCTTAGACGGGTCACAGGAGACCTTAACGAAGTTTCGCAGAATATTAACATGACAGGGAGTATATTATTTGCTTTTAGTGCCAGCGCCATATCATAATCTGCTTGAATTCGTTTTGAGTCTCCTATTTGATAGCAAGACCTTAACTCAAATCCAACGCCGTCAAAACTACGCCAATCCAAAGGAAAGTTATCTTTATATTTTTCCTTCGGTATAAGCCCATCAGTTGAACGCTCTTGGAATCGATCATTTATTCTGACGTTAACGCTGAAATGTAGGTCATGCTCAGGGATATTAAAAACCTTTATTAGAAGATAAGAAAAAATATTTTCATACATATCCCCTATTTTTCTGTGGAGAGAAGTGATGAGGTTGCCCCCTATTCTAGCCATCACATACTCATCCGTCCCGAGGCCCAAGTGACAGAAAGCTGGATCATTGTTTATCAAGCCAATAAAATCAGCTTTTGAATTAACGCCAGGATAGCTTGCGAACGGATCGAAGCTATGGACTCTGTTTAAGTTTCTCAATGCGATAGAGAGAAGCTCTTGCTCATTTATGCGAGTCGTCATTATTTTTATTTTCTGCGTTATAAAATATTGTGGATGCATTAACTTGAAGGGCGCCGCATATCTTCAAGAAGCTTACAAGCGTTATGTTCCGCTCCCCTCTTTCAACTGAGCCGATGTATGTGCGATGAAGCCCCGACTTACCAGCTAATTCTTCTTGAGACATACCTTTTAAAACCCGAACTGCTTTTAGCTCACTAACTATGTTTTTGTATAAGTTCTCATTCATGGCTATTATTCGGGTATAAAGCACTCGTTATCATCCGCACGAGATGACTATCGGTCTACAGACTATAAGTATCATTTTTCAGTGTTGGTTCTGGAAAACAACAGCTTAGTATCAAGCTTTTGAAAGGACTGCTGGACTGCATCGGGGCAGGGGTGAACATCGACGACCGGAAGTTCACCGAAGGACTACGAGAAGCCGTCAAGATTACCCGCCGGGAAGAAAGCCTGTTCGATGGCGTCGTCGGGCATTGCGCCGTGCTGGCCCGTCTGGAAAGGGAAAGGATCGCCCAACAAGCCCAACGGGTATTGTTCGAGCCGGAAGGCTACCTTCACCCACGGGACTTGATCGCCACCCTCATGAAGCGGATGCGCCGGGAGTGCGAGGCGCAGGGCATCGTCAAATCCGACGAGGAACTACGGTATGCCCTGGATTTGATTTTCGTCAGGTTCCCCGGACTGGTCCGCAGGGCGGCGAGGGAATGCGCGGCCTGCTTTAAGGAACTCCACGACACCGCGCCCCTGCCCGAACGCCTGGAACTCCCATTCGCCACGGCCAAGTCCCGGCTCAACGTCTACGGCGTCATCCCGCCGGATTTGAACCTGGACGAACGAGCCTTCGCCGAACTCCTGGATGCGGACCTGACCGACACCGTGGAATGGTGGCACCGGAACGAGTCCGGCAAGCCCTGGTCCATCGGCCTCGTCCTGCCGAGCGGTAAACAATACTTCCCCGACTTCGTAGTGAAGGTGCGGAAGCGCACACGGGGCAACGGCCTATTGCTGTTGGAAATCAAGGGAAGCCATATTCTCAACGACACGGGAACCCTGGACAAAGCCATTGCCGAGCATAAGCTCTACAAGGCCCCGCTGATGCTGGTCCGGGACCGCGACGGCGGAAGGTTCATGACTGTGAAGCCCAACGACAAGGGCGACAAAAACCAACTCGACCAAGTTTTCTACGTGGAGAACATGGCCCAATACTGACGGTGGGGCGGCGAACCATCTTCCCGCCTCACCCTCCTTCAAGCAAAATGAGGGTAAGCGAGAGGGTGAGAACACCCCGCCAACGAAAAAAGGCCCACCCCCTTGCAGGGATAAGCCTTTGATAAATATGGTGCCCCGAATACGATTCGAACGTACGACCTTCCCCTTAGGAGGGGGACGCTCTATCCTACTGAGCTACCGGGGCCGTGGGAAAAGAGGCGGCTATTCTAGCACCTCAGCCGCCGGATTGCGCCCCCTGGCCGTCTTTCCAAAGCCCATCCCGCCGCGCCCCCGCCGAAAGGAGGAATCCCCATGATCCGGAAGCTCCTCATCGCCAACCGCGGCGAAATCGCCGTCCGCATCATCCGTGCCTGCGCCGAGCTGGACATCCGCTCGGTCGCCATCTATTCCGAGGCCGACCGCTTCGCCCTGCATGTCAAGAAGGCCGACGAAGCCTATTGCATCGGTGCCGAGGAACTGGCCGGATATCTCAATCCCCACCGCATCGTCAACCTCGCCGCCGCCACCGGTTGCGACGCCGTGCATCCCGGCTATGGCTTCCTATCCGAAAACCCGGAACTGGCCCGCGCTTGTGCGGTGCGGGGCTTGGTGTTCGTGGGACCCAACGCCGACACCATCCGCCTCCTGGGCGACAAGACCCAGGCCCGCGCCGCCATGGTCGCGGCGGGCGTGCCGGTGACGCCGGGGAGCGAGGGCAATGTCGAGCGCCTCGAAGCCGCTTTGGAAGAAGCGGCCCGTATTGGCTATCCGGTGATGCTGAAAGCGACTTCCGGCGGCGGCGGGCGCGGCATCCGCCGTTGCGACAGCGCCCACGAACTGGCCCAGAATTACCGGCGGGTGGTTTCCGAGGCCACCCAGGCGTTCGGGCGGGCCGAGGTGTTTTTGGAAAAATGCATCGAGCGGCCCCGCCATATCGAGGTGCAGGTCCTGGGCGACCATTTCGGCAATGTGGTGCATTTGTACGAGCGGGATTGCTCGATCCAGCGCCGTAATCAAAAGCTGATCGAAATCGCCCCCTCGCCGCAGCTTAGGCCCGAACAGCGCGAATTTATCGGCCAACTCGCGGTGCGGGCGGCCAAGGCGGCGGATTACCGCAACGCGGGCACGGTGGAATTCCTGCTGACCGGGACCGGGGAATTCTATTTCATGGAGGTAAATACCCGCATCCAGGTCGAACACACCATCACCGAGGAAATCACCGGCATCGATATCGTCAAGGAGCAAATCCATATCGCCAACCACCAGCCCTTGAGCTTCCGCCAAGAGGACGTGCGCTACCACGGCTATGCCATGCAACTCCGCATCAACGCCGAAGACCCCAAGAACAACTTCCTGCCCAGCTATGGCCGCTTGACCCGTTATTACGCGCCGGGCGGACCGGGCGTCCGCATCGATACCGCGATCTATACCGGCTATGAAATCCCGCCGCATTACGATTCCCTGTGCGCCAAGCTCATCGTGAGCGGGCGCACTTGGGAGGAAACCATCGCCCGCGGGCGGCGGGTGTTGGGCGATATTGCCATCAGCGGGGTACGCACCACCCTGCCGTTCTACCGGGAAATCCTCGACCATCCCGAATTCCGGCGCGGCGTGTTCGATACCGGGTTTTTGCAGGACCATCCCGAGTTGTTGAATTATTCGCTGAAGCGGGGCAGGAGCGAGGCGGCTTTGGCCATCGCGGCGGCGATTGCGGCGCATGTGGGTTTATAGGGGAAAAAGCCATGAGCAAAGTCTTCATCACCGACACCATCCTGCGCGACGCCCACCAGTCGCTCATCGCCACCCGGCTCCGCACCGAGGACATGCTGCCCATCTGCGACAAGCTGGACCGGGTGGGCTACTGGTCGCTGGAAGTCTGGGGCGGGGCGACCTTCGACGCCTGTTTGCGCTTCCTGAAAGAAGACCCCTGGGAACGGCTGCGCCAACTGCGCCGCGCCCTGCCGCACACCCGCTTGCAAATGCTGCTGCGTGGCCAGAATCTCCTGGGCTACCGGCATTATTCCGACGATGTGGTGCGCGAATTCGTGCGGCTCGCGGCCCTGGAAGGCATCGATGTGTTCCGGGTGTTCGACGCGCTCAACGACCTTCGCAACCTCGAAACCGCCATCGCGGCGGTGAAGGAACAAGACAAGCACGCCCAGGCGGCGATTTGCTACACCTTGAGTCCGGTGCATACTGTGGACCTCTATGTCGAGCAGGCCCAAGCCCTGGCCGCGATGGGCGCGGATAGCCTCGCCATCAAGGATATGGCCGGGTTGCTCACGCCCAGCGCCACCGCCGAATTGATCGCCGCCCTGCGCGGGGCGGTCGAAATCCCTTTGCATCTGCACACCCATGCCACCTGCGGCCTGGCCGAGATGTGCGCCCTGAAAGCCGTGGAACACGGCTGCGCCCATATCGACACGGCGATTTCGGCCTTCGCGGGCGGCACCAGCCACGCGCCCACCGAAAGCATGGTCGCGGCCCTGCGCGGCACCCATCACGAAACCGGGCTGGATTTGGAATCGCTCCAGGAGATCGCCGCCTATTTCGCCAAGGTGCGCAAGCAATACCGCCAGTTCGAGAGCGAATTCACCGGGGTCGATACCCGCGTCCAGGTCAACCAGGTGCCGGGCGGGATGATGTCGAACTTGGCGAAGCAATTGGAAGAGCAGGGCGCTTTGCACCGTATCCTGGAAGTATTCGACGAAATCCCCAGGGTGCGGCGCGATTTGGGCTATCCGCCCTTGGTGACGCCGACTTCGCAGATCGTCGGCACCCAGGCGGTGCTGAACGTGGTCACGGGCGAGCGCTACCAATCCATCACCAACGAGGTGAAACGCTATCTGCAAGGCGGTTATGGCAAGCCCCCGGCCCCGGTCGATCCCGATTTGCAGCGGCGGGCCATCGGCCAGGAGCAGGTGATCGACATCCGTCCGGCGGATTTGCTCAAGCCCGAACTCGAAACCCTGGCGCGGGATAGCGGCGACTTCGCCACCAGCCCGACCGATTTGATGATCTACGCCATGTTCCCGGAAGTGGGGAAGACCTTCTTGGTCGAGCGCCGGGAAGGCCGTTTGCAGCCCGAACCCTTGTTGCCGGAAACCGCCGCCGCCGCCGCCACGGTCCAGGGCGAGGTGCCCACCGAGTTCAAGGTGTTCGTGCATGGCGAAGCCTACGATGTCCAGATCACCGGCGCCAATATCAGCGGACAACCCCGGCGGCGCTTCTATATCACCTTGGACGGCGTGCCGCAGGAAGTCGATTTGGAAGTGCTGAGCGGCTACCGGCGCGGGGTCGCGCCCAGCGGCAGGCCGATTCCTGGGAAGCCCGGCGATGTGGTCGCGGCCATGCCCGGCAATATCGTCGATATCCTGGTCCAGGTCGGCGACGCGGTGCGGGCCGGGCAGTGCGTCTTGGTGACGGAGGCCATGAAGATGGAATCGGAAATCCAAGCGCCCATCGCCGGCACGGTGGCGGCGGTCCATGCCAAGAAAGGCGACCGGGTGAATCCCAACGAAGTGTTGATGGAAATCGTCCCGGATGCCTGAGCCGTCCCGCCGCCCGCCACGCTGTCGTACAATCGCCCATCCCCGATTGCACCGAGCGAGCCATGGCCACCGCGAACCCCCCCCATGAACCTGACGCCCACGACCATCAAGATTGCATCGCCAAGGCGCTGGCGCTGGCGGAACGCCTGTGCGATGAGCGCGGCGCCAGGTTCACGCCGCTCCGGCGGCGGGTGCTGGAACTGATCTGGTCCAGCCACGAATCGGCCAAGGCCTACGACCTGCTCGAAGCGCTCAAGGATTTCGATTGTTCCGCCAAGCCCGCCACCATCTACCGGGCGCTGGATTTCCTGTTGGAACAAGGGCTGATCCACCGGGTGGAAAGCCTGAACGCCTATGTCGGCTGCAATGTGCCCGAGCAGCGCCACGAACTCCTGCTATTGATCTGCGAGCGCTGCCATACCGTCGAGGAGCGGCCCGCCCCGGAACTGATGGCGGCGGCGGCGCGGGAGATCGGGGTGGCGGGGTTCGCGCCCAGCCGCAAGACCTTCGAGGTGCATGGCTTGTGCGCCGGCTGCGCCGGGGTTGGTTGAGCCCGGCGGGCGGCTCCGTCGGGACATGCCCCATCGGTTATCAATGCGTTGGAATCGATGTGCGTCGATTCCGGCGTAGGATTCATCCACTTGTTCAATCCATGCTCGAATTCCAAAACGTCACGAAACGCTATTCCGAAAGCGGAGACGCCCTTTCCGAGGTCAGCTTCGCGCTGGAACCGGGGGAACTGGCCTTCCTCACCGGCCATTCCGGCGCGGGCAAAAGCACCTTGCTCCGGCTCATCCCGGTGATCGAGCGGCCCACCCGCGGCAAGATCGTCCTGGACGGCCAGCCCATCAACCGCCTGACCCAGCGCGAAATCCCCTTCCTGCGCCGCAAGCTCGGCCTGATCTTCCAGGATTACCGGCTGCTGCACGACCGCACGGTATTCGACAACGTGGCCTTGCCGCTCGCCATCGCCGGTTATAGCCCCACCGAGATTGGCCGCCGGGTCCGCGCCGCCCTGGACAAGGTCGGTTTGTTGCGCAAGGAAAAGCGCTACCCCAAGGGCTTGTCCGGCGGCGAGCAACAACGGGTCGGCATCGCCCGCGCCATCGTCCACAAGCCGCCGGTGATCCTGGCCGACGAGCCCACCGGCAACCTCGATCCCGAACTGGCCACCGAAATCATGGGCCTGTTCCGCGAATTCAACGCCGTGGGCGTGACCTTGTTGATCGCCACCCACGACCTGGGCTTGATCTCGCGCATGGCTTGCCGCAGGCTGCGCTTGCATCAGGGCAGGTTGTTGGAGGGCGGTTGAGCGATGGATTGGGATCGGTTCAAATTCTGGGCGCGGCGGCGCAATGGCACGGTGGGCCGGGCGGGCCGCTTGGGCCGGGGTCCCGTCGAGCGGCTGCAAGCCTTCTGCGCCTTGCAGCGCGATATCGCCAAGGACAGTTTCCATCGGCTGCGGGACGCCCCCTTGGCCTCGGCCCTCACCATCCTGGTGATCGCCATCGCCCTGACCTTGCCCGCCGATTTCCACGCCTTGATCCGCAACGCCCAGGAAGCCAGCGCCGGCCTCGAAGCCACCAGCCGGATTTCGCTGTTCCTGAAGCCGGAACTGTCCAACGACGTGGCCCGGCGCTTGGCCGAGCGGCTGCGGCTGCATCCCAAGCTGGCCGAGGCCCAGGTCATCAGCAAGGAGGAAGGTTTGCGCGAACTGCGGGCCTATAGTGGTTTTGGCGATGCCCTGGAAGCGTTGGATTACAACCCCCTGCCCGCCGTCATCAGTCTGAAACCCAAGGATGGCCGGGCCACGCCGGACGAGTTGCAAGTCCTCCTGGCCGAACTGTCCGGCTTGCCCGAGGCCGATTTCGCCCAGTTCGACACCGAATGGCTGCGCAAGCTCAGGGCCATGCTGGCGATGGCGGACCGGGCCATCGTGGTGTTCGGCCTGTTGTTGGGATTGGGGGTGTTGTTCATCGTCGGTAATACCATCCGCCTGGAATTGCAGCACCGCCGCGAGGAAATCGCCGTCGCCAAGCTGCTCGGGGCCACCGATGGCTTCATCATCCGGCCTTTCCTGTACGCCGGGTTTTGGTATGGCTTGTTGGGCGGGAGCCTGGCCTGGGTGCTGAGCGATCTACTACTCTTGATCTTGCGCGGCCCGGCGCTGGAATTGGCCGAACTCTATGGGAGCGCCTACCGTCTGGCCTTCCTGAACTGGGCGGAATCGGAACTCTTGATCGGGGCCTCGGTCGTATTGGGCGTCGCCGGGGCGTGGGCGGTGGTGTTCTACCATCTCCGCAAGCTCGACCCGGATTGAGCCGTGCGAACCATTAGCACTCGATAAAGAGGAGTGCTAATATCTGGCAACCCTCCAAAAACAGGATACCTACCATGAGCAACGCATTAACCCTTCCGGTCAATCCCGCGCTGGGTTCCATCGAAGAGTACGTCGCCACGGTCAACCGTATGCCGCGTTGGGATGCCGAGCAAGAACACGAACTCGCCCTGCGTTTCCGCGACGAGAACGATCTGGAGGCCGCCCGCCTGTTGGTGCTGGGCAATCTCCGCTTCGTGGTGCATATCGCCAAAGGGTATCTGGGCTACGGTTTGCCGCTGCCCGACCTGATCCAGGAGGGCAATATCGGCCTGATGAAGGCCGTGAAGCGCTACGACCCCGAGGTCGGCGTGCGCCTGGTGTCGTTCGCGGTGCATTGGATCCGGGCCGAAATCCACGAATTCATCATCCAGAACTGGCGCATCGTCAAGGTCGCCACCACCAAGGCCCAGCGCAAGCTGTTCTTCAACCTCAGGAAATTTAAGCCGCGCCTGGGTTGGTTCACCCACGACGAGGCCACGGCGGTGGCCGACGAACTCGGGGTGGACGTGGATACGGTCTACGAGATGGAAAGCCGCCTGAGCCAGCAGGACATGGCCTTCGACCAGCCGCTCGACGCCGACGCCGACGAGAAGGACGTGTCGGCCCCGGTGCATTACCTGCAACAGGACAACGCCGACCCCGCCGCGCTGTTGGAAGACAACGATTGGGGCGAGCATAAGCAACAGCGCCTCCTGGCCGCCATCGAGCAATTGGACGACCGCAGCCGCGACATCGTGACCAGCCGCTGGCTGAGCGAGCAGAAGCTGACCCTGCACGATCTGGCGGCCCGGTACAACGTCTCCGCCGAGCGCATCCGCCAGCTCGAGAACACCGCCATGAAGCGGCTGAAAACCTCGCTGGCGGCTTGAGCGGCCTCGCATGGTCCTGGAAAAAAGGCGGCTTTGGAGCCGCCTTTTTTCATGTCCGCGATCCCGCCGGGCGCTTCAACGTTCTTTCTTCAGGTGCAGCATGGTGAACATGCCCAGCGGCGGCAACTGGTGGCGCCTCACCTCGCGCAGATGGGTGTTGGACAGGATTTCCTCGACCGGCATGTCGGGACGCCAGCCCAGCTTGTGCGACAGGGGCGCGAGCATCTTCTCGACATTGCGCCGGAAGCCCCGTTCCGCCGCGAAATGGTTGACGATCACCACATCGCCGCCGGGCTTGCACACCCGCTCGATTTCCCGCAATACCTTCGCCGGTTCCGGCACCACCGACATCACATAGGCGGCCACCACGAAATCGAAGCTCTCGTCCTCGTATTCCATATCCCTGGCGTCCATGAGGCTGAGCTTGGAGACATGGGACAGCCGGGCCTTGTGGACGCGCCGGTGGGCGATGGCGAGCATGTCCGGCGAAATATCGATGCCATGGACCTGATGTTCCCTACGGTAGTAGCGCAGGCTGATCCCGGTGCCGACGCCCACCTCCAGCACCTTGCCGGGCCGCTGGTTGGTGACCCCGGCCGCCATGGTGCGGCCGCGGTAGCTCAGCATCCAGCCGAAGGTTTGGTCGTAGACCGGGGCGTAGCGGGCGTAGGATTTCAGGATGTGTTCCAATTGCATAGCGTGTCCTCTGCCCTGGCGCGGTGTCGCGGCGGCAAGGGCGTTTCTTGGGTTTTCGGGTGGGTTTCTGGCCATGCCCGCCGGGCTGCGCGGCGGGGGGCGGAAACGGAAGGGATGGGCGTGGGTTTCCGCCGTCCGGGCCATGGGTTCCCGGCGGCGGGGCGGTTTCGGTTGGAACGCGGCCCGCGCCGATGGGAGCCCGAATCATAAAGGTTCGGCGGTCCCATGGGAATCGGCCCGCCCGTGCCCGCTTCCGCGAATTCGTTTAAGATGGGCCGGCTTGTTTCAATACCGGTAACGCGAATCCCAGACCATGAGCAAATCATTCGAAGTAAAACTGAAGGGCGATCCCGAGGCGATCATCGCCAAGGCCAAGGTGGCGGCGAAGGACAAGGGGGTCGAGTTCGAGGGGAATGGACAGGCCGGGAGTTTTTCCGGCCTGGGCATCGAGGGGAGTTATTCGATCCAGGCGGATACGATGGCGGTGGAGATCACCAAGAAGCCGTTCGTCATGCCTTGGAGCCTGATCGAATCGTCCTTGCGCGATTATTTCGCCTGAAGCCGCGGCGGTTCCGCCCGGAACCGCCGGTTTTGCGCCGGGCTTCCCGGAACCGCCGGGAGGACTCAAGCCTTCGAGCCGGGGAGGCTCCTGGGATCGACCCCGAGCTTCCGCATCCTCCGGTACAGCGTCATCCGCGAGCAATTCAGCCGCGCCGCCGCCTCGCTCTTATTCCCCCCCGTCGCCGCCAACGCGGCCAGCAAGCGCGCCCGTTCCCCGGTGGACTGGGGGGCCGATTGCCGCAGCGCCTTGGGCAGGTGCTGGGGCAGGAGGCGCGGGCCTTGGCAGGTTTGCAGGGCCAGGGCCACGGTCTCGCGCAGTTCCCGCACATTGCCCGGCCAGTCGTAGGCCATGAGCGCCTCCAGGACGGAAGGGTCCATGCCGGGCGCGGCGTGGCGCCATTCGGTGGCGTGCAGGTGCAGGAAATGGCGGAATAACAAAGGAATGTCCTCGGTCCGTTCGCGCAGGGGCGGCAGTTCTATCGTGGCGGCGTTGAGCCGGGACAGCAGTCCGGGATGCAGCTTGCCCGACCCGGCCAGGGTGTCCAACGGCTGGCGGCTGGCGGCGACGACGCGCAGGTCCACCCGGCGCGGGCGCTCGCCGCCCAGGGGCATGACCGCGTGGGTTTCCAGGACACGGACCAATTCGGCCTGGATGGCGGCGGGCAATTCGCCGGGCTCTTCCAGGAACAAGGTGCCGCCGTCCGCCAGCGCCAGGCGGCCGGGGAACGGGCGGATCGCCCCCTCGAACGCACCCCGCTCGTAGCCGAACAATTCGCCCGCCAGCAGGTGTCCGGGCAGGGTGGTCCCGTTGAAGCGGATCAAGGGACCGGCCCGGCGCTGGCTGGCGCCGTGGATGAGTTCGGCGAACAATTCCTTGCCGGTGCCGGGTTCGCCGGTGACGAAGGCGTGGCAATCGTGGCCCGCGATGCGGCGGGCGTATTCGGCCCGGGCCAGCATGTCGGGGTTGCTGGTCAGGATGGAGGGCATGTCGCGGGGCAGCATGCGGATCGGGGCGTGCCCCTGCTCGATATGGTCGATGACCGCCGCGCAGATGGGGGCGATGGGCGCGGGCCAGGCCAGATAATCCTTGAAGCCCAGCCGCAAGGCCCGGACCGCCCGTTCCTTGGAATCGGAGGCATCCACCAAGACCAGGGGCAGGCGGGCATCCACCCGCCCATCCAGCCAGTCCAGGGCGTCCGGGTCGGAGCCGTGGCCCCCGCCCAGCACGGCGATGCGCCCGCCCGGTTGGGTGGCGAGGCTGTGGAATTCGGTGGCATGGCGCACCGGACGGATTTCCAGGTCCAGTTCCAATAGCCGTTCGCCCAGCGCTTGCGTCAGCGCCGTGTCCAGATTGCCCAATATCGCGAAACCGCGGTCGTTATTGGCGTCCATGGTGTGTCTAGCTCCGGTTCGAGGGTGGATGAAAGCCAGGCGGCGTGGGTGTGCCCGCCGGGGCGGGGACGGTCGCCGCGGTCGACTGTCGGGGGTATGTGATGGAAATGGCGGTGGAGGTATGCATTATTCTTGTGGATACATTTGGGATGGGCGATGAAGTCCTCGCGGAGGGACATATCCTACCGTCGATCATGCCACCCTGGAATACCAGAATTAACAATGCCGGGACGCCATGATGCAATAAGCCGGGGGCGAGGTATTGTTCATATATCGCCCGGCTTTTGTGAATTAGTTCATTGCGTCGCCGGTATTTTTATGCTTTATGGGTATCGGGAATAGGCGGGCCGGCCCGGAATGCGCCGGTTGGGGGGGGATAAGGCGGGGCAGGGGTTCCCGGTGGCGGCGGGGGAACCCCTGGGGTGGGACTGCGGGTTTTACAGTCCCGACAAGCCGACAATGTTGTAACCGCCATCCACGTAGAGGATTTCCCCGGTGATGCCCGAGGCGAGGTCGGAGCAGAGGAAGGCGGCGGCGTTGCCGACCTCCTCGATGGTGACGTTGCGGCGGGTGGGGGCGGCCTGCTCGCCCTTGGACAGCATCTCGCGGAAATTGGCGATGCCGGAGGCGGCCAGGGTGCGGATCGGACCGGCCGACACGGCGTTGACCCGGATGCCCTCGGGGCCGAGCGAGGCCGCCATGTAGCGGACATTGGCCTCCAGGCTGGCCTTGGCGACGCCCATCACGTTGTAGTTGGGGATGACCCGCTCGGCCCCGAGATAGCTCAGGGTCAGCAGGGCGCCGTTGCGGCCCTGTAGCATTTTGCGCCCGGCCTTGGCCAGGGCGGCGAAGCTATAGGAACTCACATCGTGGGCGATCTGGAAATTCTCGCGGGTGACGGCGTCGAGGTAGTCGCCTTCCAGCGCGGCGCGGGGCGCGAAGGCCACCGAGTGGACGATGATGTCGAGTCCGTCCCAATGTTGGCCCAGTTCGGTGAATAAGGTCTCGATCTCGGCGTCGCTGCTGACCTCGCAGGGCAGGACGATCTTGGCGCCCAGTTCCGCGGCCAGTTTCTCCACCCGTTCCTTGAGCTTGTCGTTCTGATAGGTCAGGGCGATTTCCGCGCCTTCCCGGACCATGGCCTCGGCGATGCCGTAGGCGATGGAGCGGTTGCTGGCGACGCCGACGACGAGGGCGCGCTTGTTCTGCATGAAACCCATGGTGTTTCTCCGGTGTGTGGGGGTGGAAAGGGGCGCAAGTATCCGACAGCGCCGGGGGGCTGTCCAGTCGCGGGGGGAGGGGTTGGCGGGGGTGTGGCCGGCTAACCGCCGAGCGCGGCACCCAGGCGGTCCAACTGGTTTTTGACCGATTCGGACAGGGAATCCAACTGGATCGCCATGGCTTTCGCTTCGGCCCGCCGTCCCGCGTGGATCGCCGCGACGATTTTCCGGCCGGTCTCGTGGACCTGTTCATGGATATGCAGCAGGGCTTGGAATTCCGGGAGGTTCCCGAAGCGCTCCCGGCCCGGGCCGTCGTACCATTGCCCCAGCCGGCAGCTATGGTGGTCGGTCAATTCCCTGGGGTCGAGCGAACTCCCCCCGTCGATCAGGGCCTTGTTGACCTTGGCCACCCACAGGCTATGGCAGCCCTTGGCGGTCTTCACCAGCAGGGCCGGGGTTTCCCAGCGCGCCAGCAGGTTGAGTTGCTGGGCGCTGGATTGGACCAACCGTTCCATCGACCCGAGCATTCCGTCGTAAATGCCCTCGACATGGGCGACGCTGGTCGATAGCTCGTGGATATTGCCCGCCATCGCCTGGCTGACCTGGCTTTGCTGTTCGGCGGCGACGGCGATGCCATGGGTCCGGTCGTTGGTGTCGCGGGTGGCCTGCTCGACTTCGGATAGCAAGTATTCCAGCCGTCCCAGGGTGGCCCCGCCCGTGTTCAGGCGCTCGCGGGTGGTTTCGACCTGGGCGATGACCTGGCCGGATTGCTGGCCGACCGAAGCCGCCACCTTGTCGATTTCCTGCGCGGCCTCCGCCGAGACGTTGGCGAGCTTGCGGATTTCGTCGGCCACCACCGCGAAGCCGCGGCCGTGTTCCCCGGCCCGCGCCGCCTCGATGGCCGCGTTGAGCGCCAGCAGGTTGGTTTGCTCGGCGATGTTGCGTACCCGCGCCGTGAATTCGCCGATGCTGCGGACCTCCTCGACGAAGTGCTTGAGGGCGTCGCCGGTCTGGCGCACCGCGCCGGTCAGGCCGTTCATCTCGGCGATCAGCACATCGATTTCCCGGCGGCCCTGGTTGGAGTAGTCCAGGCTTTTGCCCGCGCATTCCGAGGAGAACCCGGCGTTGCGGGCGATATCGTCGGCGGTGGCGGACATCTGCTCGATGGCCGAGGCCAGGCTCTGGGTCATCGTGTTGACCTGGTGGAGCTTTTGGTGGAAATCGTGCCCGGAAATCTGCGCCTTGGCGATCAGCGCCACGGTGTCGCTGGTGTGGTCGGCCAGGGCCAGCAGGCGGTGGCCGGAGTCGGCGATGGCGTTCAGGGTATCCGCGAACAACGCCGCCTCCCGCCGGTGTTCGGCCATGGCGCTTCGCAGCCGGCCCCGGTCCATCGCCAGCGCGGCGTCGATGAGATGCTTGGCCGCTTCTTGGGCGTTTTTGAAAAACAAGGGGAAACTCATGGCTGCCTGTGCGGGTAAGTGCCTGACGGAGGCCGCGATCCGGCCCGGATTGGGGGCTGGCCGCGCCCGCCGGGGCGGGTTCGGATCAGCCGCTGCAATCCAAAATATAGCCAGGAACCGGGGAAATGCGGAATGCCGGGGGGGCGGGTGGCTGCCGATGGGTTCGGGCCGCCTATAGGCTGTTTTGCTGGGCGAGCAGTTGGCCGAAATCTTCCAGTCCCAGCGTCCCGACGATATTGAAGTCGTCGTCCAGCACCTCGAACAAAACGCCCGCTTCGCCGCGGATGCTGTAGACGACCACGGCCCCTTCCGCGCCCCCGCCTTCACGGTGTGGCTCGCCCGCTGGACTAGCGGTGTAACTTCCCGCGGGGCGCGCTTCTTTCAGGCCGCCATCGGGTTCATAGAGCCGGTGTTCGCCTTGCAGCACAAAGGTATGGGTCAAGGCCCGGTGGCGGTGCAGGAAAATGGATTGGTTGGGGTCGAATTTGACGATGAAATCGACCGTTTTGCGGGCAATATCCACATCGAACAGATAGTATGTGAAATGCTCGAAATCCCCCAGTTTTTGCCAGCGGATGTTGTGGTCGTCGAAGATATGGGCGGTCATGGTGTGGGTTCCTTTGATGTATCTGGTGGTTTGAATTGCGGGCGTTGATTGGTTTTATTTGCGCGGATTCATCGGGTATGGGCGACCGGGTTGCCTGCCCAATCGATTTGTGGTTGCGATAGCCGGGCTTGGGTCGCTTGCTGTCCAGGGGTCAAGCTGGATGGTGCGGTGTTTTAAGCTTGGCGGGTGGCTGGGACGGGATTCATGCGGGTTTCCCGTAAGCTGGATTGAATTGGGGGATTCTGAATATCGGAGGGCGGGGTGGGGTGGAACCCATCGGGCCGGGCGGATTGCGATGGGTTCCGGGGGGCGCTTCTTAGGTTCCGACCGCCGCCGGACGCCGCCGGAACCCATAGGCGAGGCCGACCCCCATGAGCAACAGCGTCGAGGGTTCCGGCACCGACGCTTGCTGTACGCCGAAGGTCAGGGCATCTAAACCCCCGGTCGCGCTGGAAACCCCCGTGATCGATAGCGAAGTGATCGGCCCGGTGAATTGCAGTATCCCATTCGTATAGGTGGCGAAATTGCCGGGGGTGGTCAGGGTGGTGGAGGTCGAGCTGACGCCGCTATTGCCGGTCAGGATCGTGAAGGCTTGGTTGAACGTGAAGGTCGGACCGCCGCGCCAGCCCACCTCGTAAAGCAGCAAATCCGTCACCGGCGAAGCGAAGGTGATGTTCCAGTTGGAGCCGTCCGCGTAATAGAGCGTCTGCTGGTTGGACGCCAGGGCATAGCCCGTGTAGTTCGGTCCCGAGAGGTCCAGCGTGGTCAACCCGGAGCCGCCGGTGAAACTGAACGCGACGCCATTGAGGGTGCCGCCGGAAGCGTTCGACCAGGACGCGCCGATGATGCCGGCCTGGACGGAGGGGGCCGCGGCGAGCCCGGCGGATAATATCGCGGCGAGAGCCGCGGCGCGTGGAATGATTTGGGTCATAGTGGTTTTCTCCGAATGTGAACCCGTTAGGGAGGAGGTGTTGCGGATGGGTGTCATCGCCCATGCGGGGTTAGGATACCCGCGTCGCCGGGCTATCTCAATTAAGCGGGCTGGTTCGGCTTGGGTGAAACCACGGTGCTGTATGGTGTAACCGGCCATCGGCTTGATTTCCTTGGCGCGCCGATGTGCCATCCTCCAGCGGCGCGGCCTATTGCCGCCCGAATCCCGAATCCCGCCGGCCAAGGCGTACACAAATAGCCCCCGCCGCCTTGCGCGTATAATGCCCCCGTCCACTCCGCCCACCCAAGACCCCGGACCCATGCCCAACGCCCGCACCTCCTGGCTAGCCCTGTCCCTCCTCCTAACCGCCTGCGGCCACCCGCCCAACAACCCCTATCCGGCGGAAGACCATGGCCGCAACATCCTGTATACCTCGTTCGAGGAACGCCCCAAGCACCTGGACCCGGCCCGCGCCTATAGCAGCAACGAATACGAGATCATCGCCCAGGTCTACGAACCCCCGTTGCAATACGCCTATCTCAAGCGCCCCTATCAACTCGAACCCCTGGCGGCGGCGGAACTCCCCGCCGTCGGCTATCTCGATCAGGCCGGGGATCCCCTGCCCGCCACCGCCCCCGACGGGCAGATCGCCTATAGCGTCTATGATTTGCGCCTCCGCCCCGACCTCGCTTTCCAGCCGCATCCCGCCTTCGCCCGCGACGCCGCCGGCGCCCCCCGTTACCACGCCCTGACCCCGGCCCAGCTGGCCGATATCCATACCCTGGCCGATTTCCCGGACACCGCCAGCCGCCCCGTCACCGCCGAGGATTTCGCCTACCAAATCAAGCGCCTGGTCCACCCGGAGGTGCATTCGCCCATCGCCGAACTGATGCAGGGCTATATCGTCGGCCTCAAGGATTTGGGCGACCGCTTGGCCGCCGCGCGGGCGGCGCAGCCCGACAAATCCGCTTGGCTGGACTTGCGGAAATTCCCGCTGGAAGGCGTGGAAGTGGTGGACGCACACCGTTTGAAAATCCGCCTACAGGGCAAATACCCGCAATTCCGCTTCTGGCTGGCGATGCCGTTCTTCGCGCCCCTGCCGTGGGAAGCCGACGCCTTCTATTCCCAACCCGGCTTGGCCGAAAAGAACATCAGCCTGGATTGGTATCCGGTCGGCAGTGGTGCCTTCATGCTGGCCGAAAACAATCCCAACCGGCGCATGGTGTTGAGCAAAAATCCCCACCACCATCCCGAATTCTATCCCACCGCAGGCGAACCGGACGACGTGGCGGCGGGGTATCTCCAGGATGCGGGAAAACCCTTGCCCTTCATCGACCGGGTGGTTTTCGTTTTGGAAAAGGAAACCATCCCCTACTGGAATAAATTCCTCCAAGGTTATTACGATGCCTCGGGGCTGGCCTCCGATAATTTCGACCAAGCCATCCAGTTTTCCGGCCAGGGCAGCGCCGAACTCACGCCCGAGATGCGTGATAAAGGGAT
The DNA here is from genome assembly GCF_019670005.1 of Methylomagnum ishizawai. Classification (NCBI taxonomy): domain Bacteria; kingdom Pseudomonadati; phylum Pseudomonadota; class Gammaproteobacteria; order Methylococcales; family Methylococcaceae; genus Methylomagnum; species Methylomagnum ishizawai. The sequence continues at coordinate 907,574 of NZ_AP019783.1, forward strand.
TCGCTTGCGGACAGCGGTGGAGGTTTCCACGATGTTTTTTGGGTTCAATATGCTCGATCCGGTGGTCGGTGGTTTGGACGAAGCCAAGGCCAAATTGCGCCGCGCTATCAGCATCGCCATCGACCAGGAGGAATATATCGCCATCTTCAGGAATGGCCGCGGTATTCCAGCCCAAGGCGCGTTGCCGCCGGGCTTGTTTGGCTTCGTGGAAGGCGAGGCGGGTATCAACCCTTATGTCTATGATTGGGAAAATGGCGGTGTCCGCCGCAAGCCCATCGAAGCGGCGAAAAAATTATTGGCCGAGGCCGGCTATCCAGGCGGGGTCGGAAGCGACGGCAAGCCTTTGGTTTTATATCTCGACGTGAGGGCGGTTGGGCCGGATGACAAATCGATGTTGGACTGGTATCGCAAGCAATTCGAGAAATTGGGTATCCAGCTCATTATCCGCAATACGGATTACAACCAGTTCCAGCAAAAAATGAGCAATGGCAATGCCCAGATGTTTATCTGGGGATGGAATGCGGATTATCCAGACCCGGAGAATTTCTTGTTTTTGTTTTATGGCGGCAATGCCAAGGTGGGCAATGGCGGTGAAAACGCGGCCAATTACCAAAATCCTGGGTTTGATCGATTGTTCGAGCGTATGAGGAACCTCGATGATGGGCCGGAGCGCTATGCTTTGATCCAGGAGATGCAGGAGGTTTTACGACGGGATTCACCTTGGGTCTTTGGCTTCCACCCTAAAACCTATGCTTTATCCCATGGCTGGGTGGCTGCTAGGAAACCCAATATGATCGCGAACAACGGCATGAAATATCTCCGCATCGACGCCGCGCAACGCGAAACCCAGCGGGCGGAATGGAACCGGCCTTTATATTGGCCCGTGGTCTTGATGCCGGTGGGCTTGGCGGTGGCGGTGTGGCCGGCTTATAGGGTTTATCGGCGGCGGCTGCGGGCGACCATCGCCATCGATCCCGTGCCCCAGCCTTTCGATAAAACTTGAGTTCCTGAAATCCATCGCCATGCCTGAATCCCGACCGTTGCCCGCCCTAGTCCAAGCTCCGCTGGCGGAACAAGCCGTCGCCCTCTACCAAGCCGCCCGCTTCCAGGACGCCCTCGACCTCTCGCGCCAGGCCCTGGCCCAAGCGCCCGAGGATGTGGGTTGGCTGAACATCGCCGCCGCCTGCGCCCGCGCCCTCGGACTCCACGGCCCCGCCGAAACCTATTGGCGCGAGGCGATCCGGCTGCGGCCCGGTTATGCCGAGGCCCACAACAACCTGGGAATCTTGCTCAAGGAACTGAAGCGCCCCGCCGAGGCCGAGTCCTGCTATCGCGCCGCCATCGCCTTCCGGCCCGATTATGTCGAGGCCCACAATAATCTGGCCTTGCTCTTGACCGAAGCCGGGCGGCGCGGAGAAGCCGAAACCTGTTACCGCCGCGCCTTGGAACTCCGGCCCGATTCCATCGAGATCGGGCTCAATCTCGTCGCCTTGTTGCAGGAGCGCAGGGATTGGGACGAGGTGGTGGCCTGTTGCCAGCGCGTGTTGGAGCGGCAACCCGGTTGCGCCGAGGCTTATAACGGCATGGGTTTGGCGCTGAAGGAGCTTAAACGCCACGGAGAAGCCGAGGCCAGCTATCGGCAAGCCCTGGCCCTGCGCCCCGATTACGTCGCCGCGCTGGGCAATCTCGGCGGGATGTTGAACGAACTCAAGCGGCGGGACGAGGCGGAACCCTATTTGCGGCGGGCCGTGGCGCTGAATCCCAATATCCCCGAGGTCCATTACAACCTGGGGGTGTTGTTCTACGGTACGCGCCGCTACGACGAGGCCGAAGCCTGCTACCGGCGGGCGTTGGAACTACGGCCCGGCTATGTCGGGGCCGAGTGGAACCTGAGCGCCTTGCTGTTGTTATTGGGCCGGTTCGAGGAAGGCTGGCGGCGCTATGAAATCCGCTACCATGCCGATCGCCACGGCGGCAAGGCGGCGGTGCCGGACCTGCCGTTCCCGCAATGGCGCGGCGAAGCCTTGGCCGGGAAATCCCTGGTGGTCTGGCCGGAACAGGGGTTCGGCGACGCTATCCAATTCTGCCGCTATTTGCGACCGCTCAAACGCTTGGGCGCGGCGCGGATCACCCTGGTGTGCAAGCCGCCGCTCCTGTCCCTGCTGCGCACCCTGGCGGACGCGGACGCCGTGGTGTCCCTGGCCGAAGCGGCCCCACTGCCGCCCCATGATTATTGGATGTTGGCCCTCAGCGCCCCTTGGCATTGCGGCACCACCGCCGTCGAACGCATCCCCGCCGCCGAACCGCCCTATCTCAACGCCCCGCCCGGGCGGCGCGACCAGTGGGCTCCCAAACTCCAGCCCTTGACCGGCAAGCGGGTGGGGCTGGTCTGGAAGGGTAGCGCCACCAATGGCAACGATGCCCACCGTTCCTTGCCCGGCCTGGAAATCCTGGCCCCGTTGTGGCGGGTGCCGGGCTTGTCGTTCGTCAGCCTGCAAAAAGGCCAGGCCGAGGACGAAGCCGCGGCACCGCCCCAAGGCCAGCCTTTGCTCGCCCTGGGCCGGGAGGTGCGCGATTTCGCCGACAGCGCCGCCGTGTTGGTCCAGCTCGATTTGCTCATCAGCGTCGATACCGCGACCGCGCATCTGGCCGGGGCTTTGGGCGTGCCGTGCTGGGTGATGCTGCCCGCCGAAGGCTTGGATTGGCGCTGGTTGTTGGAACGGAGCGACTCGCCCTGGTATCCGGCGATGCGCTTGTTCCGGCAGCAGCCTGGACAGACCTGGGAACCCGTCGTCGCGGCCATCACCCTGGAATTGCGGCGTTGGCTCCAAACCCACGGCCCGGACTGCGCCGAAGGTCGGCTCCCGGTCCTCCCGGTGGCGGCGCATGGTCCCGATATCGAACAAGTGGTCGCGGTCTATGGTTCGGGCCGCCACCGGGACGCGCTGGGCATGGCCGAGCGGGCCTTGGCCGCCGAGCCGGACAACGCGGCTTGGTTGAATGTCGCGGGGGCTTGTTGCCGTGCCTTGGGCCGGGCGGAAGCCGCCGAGCGCCATTGGCGCAGGGCGCTGGCCCTCAGCCCGGATTATGTCGAGGTCGGCAACAACCTGGGGATTTTGCTGAAAGAGCAGGGCCGTTATGCGGAGGCGGAGGCCAGCTACCGCCAAGCCATCGCCACCCGGCCCGATTTTCCCGAGGCTTATTACAACCTGGGCTTGCTGCTCAAGGAGCAAAAGCGCCATGCGGAAGCCGAGGCCAGCCTGGAACGGGCCTTGGCGCTCCGGCCCGATTATCCCGACGCGGACTGGAACCTCAGCCTGCTATTGTTGCGGCGGGGCGAATATCCTTGGGGGTGGCTGCGCCACGAGGCCCGCCAGCACCCGGCCCTCTCGGGGGCCAAGGTCGTTCCGCCCCGGCTACCGTTCCCGCCGTGGCGGGGGCAGCCCTTGGCCGGCAAGTCCCTGGCGATCTGGCCGGAACAAGGCTTGGGCGATGAAATCCAGTTCTGCCGTTATGTCGGGGAGTTCAAGCGGCGCGGCGCGGCCCGCATCACTTTGGTGTGCAAGCCGCCCTTGTATGTCCTGTTCCAGGCCATGCCGGAAGTGGATGCGGTGCGGGTGTTGCCGGAGGCCGGGGCGAAGACCGGGCTGCCACCGCATGATTATTGGGTGTTGGCGCACAGCGCCCCGCTGTATTGTGGCACCACCCTCGACAGCATTCCCGCCCGCCTGCCTTACCTGCGGGTTCCGCCGGACCGGCTGGCCGAGTGGGCGCCGCGCTTGGGCGGAGGGGCCGGAATCCGGGTCGGTTTGGTTTGGAAAGGCGGTACCGCCCTGTCCAACGATGCCCAGCGTTCCTTGCCGGGCCTCGCCACCTTGGCCCCGTTATGGCGGGTGCCGGGCGTGGTGTTCGTGGGCTTGCAACTGGGCCAGGGCGCGGAGGAAGCCGCCGCCCCGCCGCCTGGGCAGCCCTTGTGCGACCTTGGCCCGGACATCCGCGATTTCGCCGATACCGCCGCCATCCTCGCCCAGATCGACCTGTTGATCAGCGTCGATACCGCGGCGGCCCATTTGGCCGGCGCCCTGGACCGGCCTTGTTGGGTGCTCCTGCCCGCCACCGGCACCGACTGGCGTTGGCTGGCGGAGCGTTCCGATTCGCCCTGGTATCCGGGAGCCTTGCGCTTGTTCCGGCAGGCGGTGCCGGGCGATTGGGGTCCGGTCGTCGCGGAGGTCGCGGCGGCATTGCGGGATTTCCAGCCGGGTTCGGCATCCCGTCCGCGGCGGGAGGCGGAACCGCTCGCGGCCCGCTTGGCCCGTTTGTCCGCCGCCGATTTCGAGTTGGTCCGCGCCTTGGTGGACCGCCTGGCCGACCCCGGCGCGTAGCTGAATCCTTCCTGGAAAACCCGCCATGCTCCATTACATCCTCCGCCGCCTGCTCTACGCCCTCCCGCTCTTGCTCGGCATCAATATCCTGACCTTCCTGCTGTTCTTCGTGGTCAACACGCCCGAGGACATGGCGCGGATGCATCTCGGGCAAAAGCATGTCACCCCCGAGGCCGTGCAGAAATGGAAGCACGAACGCGGCTACGACCTGCCCTTGTTCTGGAACGATCAAGCCCAGGGCGGCGGACAAGCCACCCAAACCATCTTCTACCAAAAATCGCTGGGCCTGTTCCTGTTCCGCTTCGGGCGTTCGGACGAGGGCCGCGATATTGGCGCGGATATCCGGCAGCGCATGTGGCCCTCGCTCGCCATCGCCGTGCCGTCCTTGTTGGCGGGATTGCTGGCCGATATCAGCGTGGCCTTGCTCTTGGTATTCTTCCGGCTCACCTATCTGGAGTTCTGGGGCGTGGCTTTATGCGTGGCGGCGATGTCGGTTTCGACCTTGTTCTATATCATCGGCGGGCAATACCTGCTGGGGAAACTCTTGCAACTCACGCCGATTTCCGGCTACGACACCGGCTTGGAAGCCGTGCGTTTCATTATCCTGCCGGTGGTGATCGGCGTGGTGGCGGGGATAGGTTCCGGGGCGCGGTGGTATCGGACCCTGTTTCTGGAAGAAGTGGAAAAGGATTATGTCCGCACCGCCCGCGCCAAGGGTTTGTCCGAGCCGCAAGTCTTATTCCGCCATGTACTGAAAAACGCCATGATCCCGATTTTGACCGGCGTGGTGGTGGTATTGCCTTTGTTATTCACCGGCAGTTTGATGACCGAATCGTTTTTCGCCATCCCCGGTTTGGGTAGTTATACCATCGACGCCATCGCCCAGCAGGATTTCGCCATCGTGCGGTCGATGGTGTTCCTGGGTTCGGCGTTGTATATCCTGGGATTATTGCTGACCGATTTGTCCTATACCCTGGTCGATCCCCGCGTGAGGTTGGGATGAGTATGCCGGTTTTCCTCGCCACCGACCTCCTGTTCTTCCTCCTGCTGGCGGCCCTGGGCGCGACGGCGTTCCATGCCGCCCGGCGCGAGCCTTTGCGGCGGCCTTGGCGCAAGGTCGCCCGCAATCCCGTCGCCATGGTGTCCCTGGTCATCCTGCTGGCGTTCCTGGCGCTGGCGGTGCTGGATTCGATCCGCTTCCCGCCCAAGGCGGCGGACGGCGCGGCCCAATACCGCAACGAGCCGCTGAGCCTCTTGGACCTCTGGCTCGCCCCCCTCAAAACGCACACCGAGAAAACCTATTCCGCGCCGCTCGCGGCCTATGCCTACGCCAAGGAAATGATCCGCGAACCCGGCGGCGGCGAACGCTGGGATTATCCGCGCCTGCGGTACGGCGGTGCCCATCTGGCCGACCCGGAGCGCGAGCGGATGGCCGATATCGTCGCGACCGGGGCCAAGGGTTTGGCCGAGGGTTTCGCGCTGTGGCTGCTGCCGCTGGGGCTGGGCTTGGCCGGGCTATACCGGCGCGGGCGGGCGGATTTTGCCGGACGCCTGTCCGCCCTGCTGCGCGGCCAAGGCGGAATGCCGTGGCGGGCCATCGGCCTGACCGTGCTGCTGCTCTGCCTCCTGGGCGGGGCCATGGGCGAACTTGGCCTGAAATACCATGTGTTGGGCACCGGCAAGGTCGGCGGGGATGTGCTGTATCAAAGCCTCAAAAGTATCCGCACCGGCCTGTTGATCGGCACGCTGACCACGTTCGCCACCCTGCCGCTGGCTTTGGGGTTCGGTATCCTGGCCGGGTATTTCCGGGGTTGGGTGGACGATGTGATCCAGTATCTCTATACCACTTTGAATTCCATTCCTGGAGTATTGCTGATCGCCGCCGCCATGTTGGTGATGCAAGGCTATATGGCCCGGCACGAGGCGGAATTCGCCAGCCTCGCGCTGCGGGCCGATTTCAGGTTGCTGGCGCTGTGCCTGATCCTGGGGATGACCTCCTGGACCGGATTATGCCGCTTGCTACGGGCTGAGACCTTGAAACTGCGGGAATTGGAATATGTGCAGGCGGCGCGGGCCTTGGGCGTGGGGCGGGGGATGATTTTGCTGCGGCATATCCTGCCCAATCTGTTCCATTTGGTATTGATTTCGGTGGCCTTGGATTTCAGTTCGCTGGTGCTGGCCGAAGCGGTGTTGTCCTATATCAATATCGGGGTCGATCCGAGCATGGATTCCTGGGGCAATATGATTAACGGGGCGCGGCTGGAAATGGCCCGCGATCCGGTGGTGTGGTGGTCCTTGGCGGCGGCGTTTTGGTTCATGTTCGCCTTGGTATTGCCGGCCAATTTGTTCGCGGACGCGGTGCGGGATGCGTTCGATCCGCGACGGGGGGATTAGCGGTCGCGCTTGGAGAAGGGTTTCCGGTCCATGCGGCAATCGGAATCTTGCTTTGCATCGCGGGTATTCCAGCCCCTGGATACCGGAGTTTCTATTCCGCTTTAGCGCTGGGTTCCGACCAATGATAGAAATGCTGGATCACCAATTGGTCCGGCCTGCACCGCAATTCCTCGCGCCAATGGACTTGGCGGGTGCCGCGCATCAGCACGCCATCGCCGGGGGCGATAGGGACCGAGGCGATCCGGTAATCCAGCCCTTGCGCCGAAATCGGCCATTCGACCTCGGCGAAACTACATAGCGATAAGGTCCAATCCAGGCCGGGACGGTCCACATGGGGTTTGAGATAGGCCCCTTTGAAATAGATTCGGCTATAGGAGTTGGCCCGGATGGCGGTGGGTCCGATAAAAGGGCGCACTTGGCGCTCGACCGTGTCGTAGAACTCATCGACCTGGGGTATATCGCCCAGGCCGCAGCAATCCCGCACATAATCGTCCTGGGTCCAGTCCAAGCGGCCCGAGCGGAGCAAGGCAACCAGGGTGTTATTCAAGAAACCGCACTGGGCCGGATTGAGGATGGCTTTGAGATAATGCATGGATCGATTCCAAAAGGCTGGGATGCTTTGGGAGGAAGGTGTGGCCTGCGGAAAACCGGCGGGCGTTAGCGTATTCTACGTGTTTTGCGGTTTTTATGACGTTGTTCGAGTTGCCGTACATGCGCCCGGGTGGTCGCTAACGAAGGGGCCAGCCGGCGGGTTTTGATGGCGCGGACCATCGTATCGACTTCGGCCTGGGTGAATAGCCGTGCCTGTTTCGATTGGATATAGCGGATATATCCATCGGCCTGGGTGACGTTATCCGGCATCGCGGTTTTGAAGCGGCTATCGCCCACGAATACGACCACCGAATGGATTTTGGTATGGGGTATATCCAGCAAGGCCGCGAGCGCCTTGGTATGCTTATAGTTTTGGCGTAGCGGATTTTGGAAGGTAAAGGTCTTGCTATAGAGTTGCTGCGTCCAGGTGGCTTGGTCCGGGTCGCCGAATATCCAACCGCCGAAGTTCTTGGTTTCCACCACGAATATCCCGTAGCGGGACACGAAGATATGGTCGATCTGCGTGGTCCCGTCGTGGGTCGGCAAGGTCACGTTATGCAGGGCTTTATATTGGTTCCGGTCCAGGAACACCCAAGCCGATAACCGGACCCGGAATTCCCCGGCGAAGCCTTTGAATCCTTTGCTGCGGACGAGTACGCGGGTTAATGCCAGGATGGGTAATAGCCCGAAGAGGGCCGTGAAGATCGCCATCTGGGTCACAAAACCCCCTTGAGCTTGCGTCCGCCGGTGATCGCGAAACCTTGGTTTTCGTAGAAGGCCAGGGTTTTATCGAACTGGGGCAGGGGCGGCGTAGTGACTTCCAGGCGTTTCCAGCCGCGGGCCCGGCCCAGTTCCCGCGCTTGTCCGAGTAAACGCCGCCCCAGGGTTTGCGAGCGGAAACCGGGGCGTACGAATAATTCTGCAATCGTGCCGAAGCTGCCTTCGGCATAAAGGGCGTGGCTTTCGTAGAGCGCGATGAATCCCATCGGGTTTCCATCCGCCGTTTGGGCGAAGAAGACGAAGTATTTGCCCTGGGCCAGGAACTCTTCGAGCCGCGCCGTGGTGTCGGCGAGTTCGAAATTGAAGGCCGGAATACCTATCGCCGCCATGATTTCCTGGAGTAATTCGCCCACCAGGGGGGCGATTAGCGGGGCGTCGTGCGGGGTCGCGCCGTGGATGGAACAGTTCGCCGTCATTGTCGAATCCTTATCGTATCGCTCGGTTGCCGATGAATCCGTCCGCCGCCGTAAACCCAAACACAGGACAGCGGGCAAGGATCATGCTTGAGTGGTGTTATAGCACATCCCGGTGGCGATAAAGTATCGGGAAAACCGTGCGGGAAGGTGGCTTGAACCAAAGCCTGGATTCGGCCTACTAAACCCTTGGGCGGATTCGCCGGAACCCTGCGAGGCAAGCGTTATGGACAGCTATACGGATTTTCTTCTGAACGAATTGGTGGGTATGTCGGGCTTGGACGACGCCCAAGCCGCCGAGGTGGTCGAAAAACTCGAAATCCTCCGGGAAGAGGATTCGGGGATACGGGCGGTGGAGGCCGTCGCGTCCGAGGAACTGGGTTGATATGACCGCTTGGGTTGTTGATAACCAGGCCGATTGCACTGGAACGGGGCGGTTGTTCGGAGTTCTTGGTGCGGGGCGGGGCGGAAGGTTCCGCCCGGCGCTGTGCCGGGGCGGGCTAAGGCCTTGAACCGCCAAGCCTAAGCCGGTCCGGGCGGCGTTTGGCATCGTCCCTGCATACGGCCCCGCGTGGTCGTCCTAATGGCGGGGCGGCGCGATTCTGACAAAGGCGTCTTGCGAACCCTACTCTTCGAGCGGGGTTCGCCGGACGCCTTTTTTTGTGCCCAGGAAAAGGCACGCTTACTCCAAACCCACGGGTGCTTAGCGATGAACCTCAAGGAATTCAAACAAGCGGGCCATTGGCCGACGCTGTTATCGGCCTTTTTGTATTTCGACGTGTCCTTCATGGTCTGGGTGATGCTGGGACCGTTGTCGCTCTACATCACCAAGGACCTGGGGATTCCGGTCGGGGAGAAATTCACCCTGGTCGCCATTCCCATCCTGTCGGGGGCGGTGTTCCGCATCGTCCTGGGCTCGCTGGCCGACCATCTCGGGGCCAAGCTGACCGGCATCCTGGCCCAGATGTTGGTCATCGCGGGGATGGCCTATGTGTTCTTGTTCGGGCTGGGCTCCAAGTTGGAGGTGGAGTTGCTGGGCGGGCTGTTGGGTGTGGCCGGGGCCAGTTTCGCCGTGGCCTTGCCGCAGGCCAGCCGTTGGTATCCACCCAAGTTCCAGGGCATCGTGATGGGCATCGCCGGGGCGGGCAATATGGGCGTGGTGCTGGATTCGATGATCGTGCCGGTGCTGGCGGAAAAATTCGGCTGGCAGGCGGTGTTCGGCTTCCTGATGATCCCGCTGCTCATCGTGCTGGTGATTTATGCGGTCCTGGTCAAGGACGCCCCGGACAAGCGCGCCCCGGTCACGTTCGCCAATTACGCGGCGGTGTTGAAGGACGTGGATTGCTGGTGGTTCATGTTCTTCTATTCCATCACCTTCGGCGGTTTCGTGGGCCTCGGGAACGCGCTGCCCTTGTATTTCACCAGTTGGTACCACGTTTCCGGGGTCGCGGCGGGGTTGATGGCGGCCATCGTGGTGTTCGCCGGGTCGATGTTCCGGCCTTTGGGCGGCTATCTGGCCGACCGGCTGGGCGGCATCAAGGTCTTGCAGGTGTTGTTCGTGCTGGTCTCGCTGTGCTATCTCGCGATCTCGTTCATGCCGGAAGGCCCGGCCGCGCCCAGCACCAGCGCCGAGGCCAAGGTGGCGGGCTGGGGCTTCCTGGAATTGCCCGCCGTGGCCTGGGGGGCGGTCGCCATCTTCTTCGTGGGCACGCTGTCGCTGGGGATGGGCAATGGCTCGGTATTCCAATTGGTGCCCTTGCGCTTCCGCAAGGAAATCGGCGTGGTCACGGGCTTGGTGGGCTGCGCCGGGGGCGTGGGCGGGTTTTTCCTGGCGAAGGCGCTGGGCTGGTCCTGGGAGATGCAACATGGGTTCGCCTTGGGGTTCAGCGTGTTCGCGCTGCTGCCTTTGTTCGGGCTGGGCGGGTTGTTGCTGGTCAAGCGGCGCTGGCGCACCACGTGGGGCGCGGTGGCGGAGGCGCGGGTATAGCTTCCGCAACGGTGGGTTACGCTATCGCTAACCCATCCTGCGAATACGCCGTTTGTCGCCATGACCGAACCTTGCTTGAGTTTCCGCGCCGCCTTCGCCTCCTTGCAAGGGCGGCGCGAGGACAACCAGGATTTCGCCGCCATCGCCGAACCGCCGTTGCGGGAATTGGGCCTGTGCGGGGCGGTGCTGGCGGTGGCGGACGGCATGGGCGGTACCCAGGGCGGGCGGGTCGCCGCCGAGCTTTGCGTCCGGGGCTTCCTCGAAGCCTGGTATGGCCTGCCGGAAACCCTGGAACCGGAACGGCGGGTGGAACGGGCCTTGGCCCCGGTCAACCGTTGGGTCCACGCCCTGGGCCGGCACGATCCCCAACTGGCCGGGATGGGCACCACCTTCAGCGCGGTGATCCTCCGGGGCCGCCGCGCCCATCTGGTGCATGTGGGCGATAGCCGCGTCTACCGCCTGCGCGGCGAAAACCTGGAACTCTTGTCCGAAGACCATACCCTGGCCGGTCCCGGCCAGGACCATATCCTCTACCGCGCCATCGGCCTGGAAGCGCGGCTCCGCATCGATTACGCCGAATATCCCCTCGAACCCCACGACCGCTTCCTGCTGTGCAGCGATGGCGTCCATGGCGCTTTGAAAACCGCCGATCTCGCCCGCGTATTGCTGGAACGCGCCACGCCGGAAGCCACGGCGGCGAATCTCGCCGAATCGGCCCTGCAACGGGGCGGGCAGGACAATATCACCGCCCTGGTGGTGGACGTGCTCGCCCTGCCCAGGGCCGACCGGCGGGCGCTCCGCGATTGGATCGAAACCTTGCCCTTGCTGGAACTGCCCGAACTGGGCGGGATGGTGGATGGCTTCCGGTTGGAGCGGCGTTTGGCCTTGGGCCGTTATAGCGCCTTGTTCGTCGCCAGCGATCCGGGCAACGATACCCAGGTGGTGCTGAAATTCCCCCATCCCAGGGTGGCGGACGAGCGGGAATACCACGATGCCTTCTTGCGGGAAGCCTGGATCGGGGCGCGGGTGAAAAGCCCGTGGGTGGCGGAAATTTTGGAACAAGCGCCGGGCCGCCAAACCCGGCTGTATTCGGTGATGCCGTTCTATCCCGGCCCGACCCTGGAGCAGTGGCTGGCCCGGCGGGGTCCGCCCGGTTTGGAGCAAGGCATCGATATCGCCTTGAAGCTGTGCAAGGCGGTCCACGCCCTGCACCGCCAGCGCATCGTCCACCGCGATATCAAGCCGGACAACATCCTATTGCCGGATGCGGGGGGCTTGAAACTCTTGGACCTCGGCATCGCCCGGCTCCCGGCCTGGGACGAGGACGAGACCGATCCCGTGCCGGGCACGCCCAGCTATATGGCCCCCGAGTTGTTCCACGGCGGGCGGGGCGGCGTCGCCAGCGATGTCTATGCGCTGGGCGTGACCCTCTACCGGCTGTTCGGTGGTGCCTATCCTTACGGCGAGGTCGAGCCTTTCGCCGCGCCGCGTTTTGTCGGCCCGCCCCAGCCCTTGACGGCCCAGCGCCCGGACCTCCCGGTTTGGCTGGATGCGGTGCTGGAACGGGCCGTGGCCGTGGACCCGGACCGGCGCTATGCCGATAGCGTCGAACTGGCCTACGACTTGGAAGCGGGCCTTGCCAAGGGCGGCGGCAAGCGGACCCCGGCGCGGCGGCTATCCCTATACGAGCGCGATCCGCTGGCGTTCTGGAAGGGCGTGGCGCTGGCCTTGTTCGGCGGGCTGATGGTGTGCCTGTATCGGCTGGCGGGTGGATGCGGATAGGCGGCGAGCCGCACCACGACCGTTCAACTTCTCCCCCGCATGGTGCAAACTTCTCGGCGTCATGCGGGTTTTTTATGCCCGAATCCCAGTCTCCACGCCCGTCGCGCCGTCCGGCACGATCCCTGCTAATAATCCAGGCAACGGCCCCCACGCGCCAACGGCGGCGACCCAGGGCCAATGACAAAGGCGTCATGCATCCAGCGGAGTTTTCCGCATCGGCTGCGGACGCCTTTTTTTGTTGCCCGAAATATCCGCCCGGAACACAAGCGCCGGGCCAGCGAAGGCAGGAAACCTTATGAGCAAGCAGAAACTGATCCTGGTCGGCAATGGCATGGCCGGTATGCGCACCGTGGAAGAACTCCTGAAACGGGCACCGGACCTGTACGACATCACCGTGTTCGGGGCCGAACCCCACACCAATTACAACCGCATCCTGCTGTCCCCGGTGCTGACCGGGGAAAAGCGCCTGCAAGACATCGTCATCCACGACGAGGCTTGGTACGCCGAGCGCGATATCACCCTCCACAAGGGCCGTCCCATCGCCGCCATCGACCGCCACAAACGCCGGGTCCGCACGGCGGATGGCCTGGAACTCGGCTACGACCGGCTATTGCTCGCCACCGGCTCGCTGCCGTTCATCCTGCCGGTGCCGGGCAAGGATTTGGACGGCGTCATCGGCTTCCGCGATATCGGCGATGTGAACCGGATGCTGGAAGCTTCGGAACAATACTCCCATGCCGTGGTGATCGGCGGCGGCTTGCTCGGCCTCGAAGCCGCCAACGGTCTCCGGCAGCGCGGCATGAAAGTCACCGTGGTGCATTTGCTCGACACGCTGATGGAGCGGCAATTGGATAAGCCCGCCTCCGACCTGCTGAAAGCCGCGCTGGAAAAGAGCGGCCTGGAATTCAAGCTGGAAGCCCAGACCGAAGCCTTGTTGGGCGAGGAGGGCCGGGTCAGGGCGGTCAGGTTCAAGGACGGCGCGGAAATCCCCGCCGATCTGGTGGTGATGGCCGTGGGCATCCGCCCCAATGTGGAACTGGCCAAAGCCGCCGGACTGCACTGCGAACGCGGCATCCTGGTGGACGACGGCCTCAAGACCTTCGATCCCCATATCTACGCCGTGGGCGAATGCGTGCAGCATCGTGGCCAGTTGTTCGGGCTGGTCGCGCCCTTGTTCGAGCAGGCCAAGGTTTGCGCCGAGCATCTGGCCGGTCCGAGCGCCGCGGCCTACGAAAGTTCGGCGACCTCCACCAAGCTCAAAGTGACCGGCATCGATGTGTTCTCCGCCGGGGATTTCCAGGGCGGCGCGGACACCGAGGAACTGGTGTTCCAGGACCGGGGCCGGGGCGTCTACAAAAAGCTGGTGCTGCGCGATAACCGCATCCAGGGCGCGGTGCTATACGGCGATACCGCCGACGGGGCTTGGTATTTCCAGCTGATGCGGGAAGGCACCGATATCGCGGCGATCCGCGAGCAGGTGCTGTTCGGCCAGGCCCAGGTGGACGCGGCGGGCGCGGGTCCGGCTCCCGTCAACCGCGCCGCCGCCCTGCCGGACGGGGCCGAGGTTTGCGGCTGCAATGGCGTGTGCAAGAAAACCATCGTCGATGCCATCGTCGGCCACAAGCTGTCCAGCCTGGACGAGGTGCGGGCGCAGACCAAGGCTTCGGCCTCCTGCGGTTCCTGCACCGGTTTGGTCGAGCAAATCCTGCAACATACCTTGGGCGGGGCTTACGCGGCGGGCGAGGCCAAGAAATCCCTGTGCAAATGCACCGGCCACAGCCACGAGGACATCCGCGCCGCCATCCGCGAACGCAACCTCAAGAGCATTCCCGAACTCATGCGGGCGCTGGCCTGGAAAACCTCGGATGGTTGCCACACCTGCCGCCCGGCCCTGAATTATTACCTGTTGTGCGCCTGGCCGGAGGAGTACCGCGACGACCCGCAATCCCGCTTCGTCAACGAGCGCAAGCACGCCAATATCCAGAAGGACGGCACCTACTCGGTGGTCCCGCGCATCTGGGGCGGCGTCACCAGCGCCCAGGAACTCAGGGCCATCGCCGATGTGGCGGAAAAATTCCAGGTGCCCTGCGTCAAGATCACCGGCGGCCAGCGTATCGACCTGTTGGGCGTGCCGGGCGAGCAATTGCCGGATATCTGGGCGGAACTGGGCCGGCACGGACTGGTGTCGGGCCATGCCTACGGCAAGGCGCTACGCACGGTGAAAACCTGCGTCGGCCAGGAATGGTGCCGGTTCGGCACCCAGGATTCGACCCAAATGGGCATCGAACTGGAGCAAATGACCTGGGGCTCCTGGACCCCGCATAAATTCAAGATGGCGGTGTCGGGCTGTCCGCGCAATTGCGCCGAGGCCACCATCAAGGATTTCGGCGTGGTGGCGGTGGAGTCCGGCTGGGAATTGCATGTCGGCGGCAATGGCGGGATCAAGGTGCGGGCCACCGACCTGCTGTGCAAGGTCGAGACCCCCGAGGAGGTGAAGGAATATTGCGGTGCCTTCATGCAGTTGTACCGCGAAGAGGCCCGCTATCTGGAACGCACCGCGCCCTGGATCGAGCGGGTCGGGCTGGATTTCGTCAAGCGCCATATCGTCGAGGACGCGGCGGGGCGCAAGGCGCTGTATGCGCGGTTCCTGCAATCGCAAGCACCGGCCCAGGTCGATCCCTGGGCCGAACTCTCGAAACAGCGCGAGCAATTCGCGCCTTTGCACAAGCTGGGGTGAGCCATGGGCGAATGGATCGAAATCGGCCACATCGACGATATCCCGCCGCAAGCCGCCCGCACGGTGGCGACGGCCTTCGGCGATATCGCGGTATTCCGCACGGTGGACGACCGCTTTTTCGCGGTGCGCGACCGCTGCCCGCACAAGGGCGGGCCGCTGTCGCAGGGGATCGTGCATGGCGGGCGGGTCGCCTGTCCCTTGCATAACTGGGTGATCGATCTCGCCACGGGCGAGGCGGTGGCCCCGGATAAGGGCTGCGCCCATCGCTATGCGGTGAAGGTGGAGGCGGGGCGCTTGTTCCTGGGATCGGCGGTGCGATAGCGCCCGACCCTCCGCTTGTCTCCAGTCAATCATCCTAGCCATGTGAGAGCCTAGCCATGAACGCCACATCCCCCATCCGCACCACCTGCCCTTACTGCGGCGTCGGCTGTGGCGTCCTGGCGACGCCGACCGGGCCGGAATCCGCGCTCATCCAGGGCGACCCGGAACATCCCGCCAATGCCGGGCGGCTCTGTTCCAAGGGTTCGGCCCTGGGCGAAACCCTGTCGCTCGCAACCCGGTTGCTCCATCCCCGGATCGGCCCGCGCCGGGTCGGCTGGGACGAAGCGCTCGACAAGGTGGCGGGCGAATTCCGCCGCGTCATCGATACCCACGGACCCGGGGCCGTGGCCTTCTATGTCTCCGGCCAATTGCTGACCGAGGATTATTACCTCGCCAACAAGCTGATGAAGGGCTATATCGGCTCGGCCAATATCGACACCAATTCCCGGCTGTGCATGTCCTCCACCGTGGCGGGGCAGAAACGCGCCTTCGGCGAGGACGTGGTGCCGGGTTGCTACGAGGATTTGGAACAGGCCGATTTGATCGTGTTGGTGGGTTCCAATGCCGCGTGGTGCCATCCGGTGCTGTTCCAGCGCATCGTGAAGGCCAAACAGGACCGGCCCGGCCTCAAGCTGGTCACTATCGACCCGCGCCGCACCGCCACTTCGGAATCCGCCGACCTGCATCTTGCCATCCGGCCTGGCAGCGATGTGATGCTGTTCAACGGCTTGCTGAATTATCTGCGCCAGCACGACCGGCTGGATTTCGGTTTCATGGAGCGGCATTTGGTCGGCCTATCCCAAGCCCTGGACATGGCGCGGGACAGCGCCCCGTCGGTGCCCGCCGTGGCCCTGGCCTGTGGGGTGCCGGAAACCGATCTCGCCCGCTTCTACCAATGGTTCGCCCGCACCGAAAGGACAGTCACCGCCTGGTCGCAGGGCGTGAACCAATCCAGCAGCGGCACCGACAAGGTGAATGCCATCCTCAATGTGCATCTGGCGACGGGCCGTATCGGCAAGCCGGGCATGGGGCCGCTGTCCCTGACCGGCCAGCCCAACGCCATGGGGGGGCGCGAAGTGGGCGGCTTGGCCAACCAACTGGCGGCGCACCTGGATATCGAAAATCCGCGGCACCGGGCCTGGGTGCGCGAATTCTGGAACGCGCCGCGCATGGCGGAACAACCGGGCCTGAAAGCCGTGGAGCTATTCCAGGCCATCGAACAGGGCCGGGTGAAGGCGGTGTGGATCATGGCGACCAATCCCGTGGTCAGCCTCCCGGATGCGGTGGCGGTGCGGCGGGCGCTCGCGGCTTGCGAGTTCGTGGCGGTCTCGGATTGCGAGGCCGCTACCGATTTGGCGGCCTATGCCCATGTCAGCCTGCCCGCCGCGGCCTGGGGCGAGAAGGACGGCACCGTGACCAATTCCGAGCGGCGGATTTCCCGGCAACGCGCCTTCCTGCCGCTGCCGGGCGAGGCCAAGCCGGATGGGTGGATCATCGCCGAGGTCGCCCGCCGCATGGGCTATGCCGAAGGTTTCGCTTATGCCTCGCCCCGCGATATTTTCGTGGAACATGCCCGGCTGTCCGGGTTCCACAACGAAGGACGGCGCTTATTCGATATTTCCGGGCTGGCCGGACTCGACGCCGCCGCCTACGACGCGCTGCCACCCACGCAATGGCCGGTGAACGCGGCGCATCCGCAAGGCACCGCCCGCTTGTTCGCCGCGGGCGGATTCCCCGGCCCGGAAGGCAAGGCGCGGCTGTTGCCCTTGCCGCCCAAGCCGCCGGCCCATCCGCCCGATCCGGATTATCCGCTGGTCCTCAACACGGGCCGCATCCGCGACCAATGGCACACCATGACCCGCACCGGCAAAGCGGCGCGGCTCGGCCATCATTTGCCCGAACCCTACGCCGAATTGCACCCGGACGACGCCGCCCGCTTGGAGGTCGCGGACGGGGCTTTGGTCCGGCTGGCCAGCCGCCACGGTACGGCCCTGGCCCGCGCCCGCGTCACGCCGGACCAGCAAACAGGTTCGGTGTTCATGCCCATGCATTGGAGCGACACCCAGTCCCGGCGCGGTGGGGTGAATGCCTTGGTGAATCCGGTGGTCGATCCGGTGTCGGGCGAACCCGAATCCAAGCATACGCCGGTCCGGGTCGAGGCTTACCGGCCCGCTTGGCACGGGTTCCTCCTGTCGCGGGAGGCTGTGGAAATTCCCGGCCCGGACTACCGGGTCGCCGTGCGCGGCGCGGGCTATTGGCGCTATGAACTGGCGGGCGAAACCGCGCCGGATGATTGGCGGTCCTGGGCGGGGTCTATCCTGATGCAAGAGGGCGCTGCCGACTGGTTGGAATTCGCCGATGCCCGCGCCGGGCGCTACCGTTGCGCCGTGCTGGGCGGCGGGCGGTTGCGGGCTTGTTTGTTCGTCGGGGCGGAGTCGATATTGCCGTCCCGCGATTGGCTGGCGGGCTTGTTCGCCCAAGAGGCCTTGCCGGAGCGGGACCGGGCGGCCTTGCTGGCGGGACGGCCCGCCGTCGCCGGGAGCGATCCGGGCCGTACCGTCTGCGCTTGCTTCGGGGTGGGCGTGAATGTTTTGCGGAGCGCGATCCAAAGCCAGGGCTTCACCACGGTGGAGCAGATCGGCGCGGCGCTCAAGGCCGGGACCGGCTGCGGTTCCTGCCTACCGGAGTTGAACCGCCTGCTGCGCGGGACGCGGTCTTAATGCGCCGCGCTTGGCAAAGCCGGGAAGGAGCGGATACCTTGCCGTTTTTACCCATGCCGCACTGATCGCGGTAATCCAAGGATCACCATGAACCCGACGTACCGAGATTCCCCACTGAACCCAGAGGCCCGCCCATGAGCGCCGCCCTCGAAAAACGCGAGCTGACCCTGGGCTTCATCCCCCTGACCGATTGCGCCCCCTTGGTCATCGCCCTGGAAAAAGGCTGGTTCGCCAAGTATGGCTTGGAAGTCCGCCTGTCCCGCCAAGTGTCCTGGGCCAATATCCGCGACAAGGTGGCGGTCGGGGTGCTGGACGGTGCCCATATGCTGGCGGCGATGCCCATCGCCACCACCCTGGGCCTGGGCGAGATCAAACAGCCCATGGTCGCCGCGCTGTCGCTGGACCTCAACGGCAATGCCATCACCGTATCGCCCGATTTATACCAGCGGATGGCGGAGGCCGACCCCGAGGCCGCGCAGGCACAGCCGATGACGGCGCGGGCGCTGGCGCGGGTCGTCGCGCAGGAGCGCGGGGCCGGGCGTCCACCGATGAATTTCGCCATGGTGTTCCCGTTCTCGACCCATCACTATCTGCTGCGCTATTGGCTGGCCGCGGGCGGCATCGATCCCGACCGCGATACCCGGTTGCTGGTGGTGCCGCCGTCCTACATGGTGGAGTGCCTGAATATGGGCGAGATCGACGGCTATTGCGTGGGCGAGCCCTGGAACGAACAAGCCGTGGCCGTGGGCGTGGGGCGGACCTTGATTACCGACTACGACATCTGGAACAACCATCCCGAGAAGGTGTTCGGCGTCACCCGCGATTGGGCCGAGCGCCACCCCCACACCCACCGCGCCGTGCTGATGGCCTTGCTGGAAGCCGCGCGCTGGATCGATCAACCGGAACACCGGCTGGAAGTGGCCGAAATCCTGGCCCGCGAAGACTATGTGAACGCGCCGGCCGAGGTGGTGAAGATGTCCATGACCGGCTCGTTCCAATACCAAGCCGGGGCCGCGCCCCGCGCCTGCCCGGATTTCAACGTGTTCCACCGCTATGCCGCCAATTTCCCCTGGCGTTCCCATGCCATGTGGTTCGTGACCCAGATGTACCGCTGGGGCCAGTTGGAGGAGCCCAGGAATATCCGCGAGGTCGCGGAACAGGTCTACCGTCCCGACCTGTACCGGGAAGCGGCCCATGCCTTGGGGCTCGCCAGTCCCGCCGTGGACTACAAAACCGAGGGCGGGCACGCCGGGCCATGGACGCTGGACGGCCCGGCACCCATCGCCTTGGGCGCGGACCGGTACGCCGATGGCCGTTGTTTCGATCCCGCCGATCCGGTGGGCTATCTGCGGCAATTCGATATCCATCGGTTGCGGGTGTCCTTGGACCAACTGGCCGGGCTGAATCCATGAACGCAGAGCGATTGAAAATCATGCTGGTCGATCAGGACGCCGGGCGCAGCGCCATCCTGCGCCAAGCCCTGAGCGACGCCGGGCATACGGTGGTGGCCCGCATCGAGCCGGGCCGGAGCCTCCTGGGCGAGGTGCAATCGTGCCAGCCCGACATCGTCATCGTCGATATGGAAGCGCCGGGCCGCGACACCCTGGAGCAAATGCGCGAAATCGGCCGCGACCAGCCCAAGCCCATCATCCTGTTTTCCAACAAGCGCGATGGCGAATACATCCGCCAGGCGGTGCAGGCCGGGGTCAGCGCCTACGTGGTGGACGGCCTGAGCCGGGAGCGGATCATGCCCATCGTCGAGGTGGCGATAGCGCGGTTCCGCGAGTTCGAGGCGCTGCGGCAGGAATTGCACGAGACCAAGAGCCAACTGGCCGACCGCAAGGTGATCGACAAGGCCAAGGGCGTGTTGATGCAGCGCCGGGGCTTGAGCGAGGACGCGGCCTATCAGTTGCTGCGCAAGGCCGCGATGGACCGCAATCTCAAGGTGGCCGAGGTGGCGCGGACCTTGTTGGCGCTGGAAGGCTTGTAGCGGCCCGCCGGACACGGCGGAGTGTTCTATACCTTGGGTTCCCAGGTCGCCAAACCGGGCTTGGGCGCCGAAATGATTTCCGTTCCATGCCAATGGCGGCATGGGGTGGTTCCGATCCCTGATTTTTCTCCCTAGCCAGCGGCGGCGGGGAGCGGACAACGGCGTCCATGCGGGTCGCGCCTTAGGCGTGGTCCGTGTGGACGCTTTTTTTGTGTCCGGGCCCGGCCGCCCATCGACCCGACGAGGATTGACCCATGATTCGAGCATTGCATCTCCCATCCCATCCGCCGACCTTGGCCATCGTCCCCAAGCCCTGGGCTTGGTCTGGGTTGGTTGCCTGCCTGTGGGGCGCCGCCGCCCAGGCCGCCGATGAAGCGCCCTTGGGCCAGATCGGCCCCAATTTCAGGGTATTGGGCGAATTGCGCGGGCGTTTCGAAGCCTTCGATTTTTTCCAGCCCGCGATCAATCCGGCCCAGGGCGTGGTCGCCAACCAGAACGATTATGCCTTCGGGGCGCTGCGGGCGCGGTTGGGCGTCGCCATGACCACGCCCTGGGTGGATGGCTTGGCCCAGGGGGAATATACCGGGCTGTATGATTTGCCCACCCATGCCTTCGGCGGGCCGGGGGTCGGGCCTTTGGGCCTGGGCGGAGCCTATTACGCCGACAGTGGCAAGAATGTCTCGTCCGGCGATGTGCATATCAAGCAGGCTTATCTGAACTTCAAACTCCAGCCCATGGTGGGCTTGGCCAACACCTATTTCAAAGGTGGCCGCTTCGAGTTTTCGGATGGCTTGGAATATAAGACCGGCGATGCCAAGTTCGATGGGTTGAAGACCACCCGGATTTCCCAGCGCCTGATCGGCCCGTTCGACTTCGCCCATGCCACCCGCAATCTCGACGGCTTCGCGCTGAACTACGACGCCCCGGACTTCAATGTCACCCTCACCGCCACCCATCCGACCCAGGGCGGTTTCAATATCCGGGCCGAAGACCAAATCAGCCATATCGATCTGGCCTATGGCGCGATCACCAGCAAGAAGGGGGCATTGCTGCCCGATACCGAGGCCCGGCTGTTCTATCTCTATTACGGCGACAACCGCGGTGTCCAGCCCACCGATAACCGGCCCTTGGCCGATAGGCCCAAACTGAGCCAGGACGCCTTGGCCATCAGCACGGTCGGCACCCATGCCTTGACCGTACAGAAGATCGGTCCCGGCAGTCTCGACGGGGTGTTTTGGGGGGCTTACCAGTTCGGCGATTGGGGCAATCTCAACCAGGACGCCTGGGCCGTCACCCCGGAAATCGGCTACCAATTCACCGATGTGATGTTCAAACCTTGGCTCCGGGCCGGTTATTTCCGCAGTTCCGGCGATAGCAACGCCAAGGACGGTACCCATGGCACGTTCTTCCAGGTGTTGCCCACGGTCCGGCTGTACGCCAAGTTCCCGTTCTTCAACTTGATGAATATACAGGATGTGTTCGCCCAGTTCTCGGTGCTGCCCACCGACACCACCAAACTCGGCGTGGATGTCCACCATCTTTCGCTGGGCGATAGCCACGACTTGTTCTATGGCGGCTCGGGGGCCACCTCGCGGAGCGGGAGTTTCGGCTATTTTGGCCGTGCCTCCGGTGGGCATAGCAGCATCGGCCAGTTGGTGGACGTGACCTTCACCCATACCATCTCCAAGTATTTTTCCTGGAGCGCCTATTACGCCCATGTCTTCGGGTCCGATGTCGCCCGCAGCGACTACGCGCTCCAGAACGACGCCAATTATGGTTTCCTGGAAATCAACGCCTCGTTTTGACCCGCCGGGAACCCAGGGACATCCACGCCGACCCAAGCAGGAGGTTCATTCCATCGGCGGGCCGGGCGCGGCCAGAACGCGCCGCGCCGGATTCCCCCGCAACGGAGGTTAGGCGATGCTATTGTCCCAAGTTCCCTCGGCCGACGATTGGTTCGGCATCCTGGTCCTCGCGCTGTTGCTGCTTTCCATCGCGGTCATCAAAACCCTGCAATGGCGGGAGGCGCGGCGCGAATACGAGCGCCGGGCCCGCGACCGGCGCGGCGCGATGGAACTCACGCCCCATGGGGTGGGTATTTTGGAGCGGCGGGTCGGCGACCGGCGCAGGTCGCGGCGGCGCGGTTGAGCGGGTGGCCGGGCATAAAAAAAGCCGACCCGGCGGCTGTCCAGGTCGGCAAACTCCCTATGTTCCACCGCCCGCCTGGGGGAGGCGGCGGCGGACGGTGGTTATGATGGTCCGGGCCGGACTTCCGGTCCATGCGGACGAATACCTATGCGTCCGCCGGGGCTACGGGAAGCGGAGGATCATCAGCGAGAAGTCGTCGCTGATCCGGCCCTGCCGGGCCAGGGCCGCGATCTCGCGGTAGACCGCCTGGGCCGGGACCGGGTCGGGTTGTCCCGTCGCCAAGGCCCGGAATTCGCCGAGGCTCCATTCGCCGCCGTCCGGCAGGCTGATCTCGAACACCCCGTCGCTATACACCCACAGCGTGCTGGCGGGCGGTAGGGCGAGTTCCTGTTGCTGGAAATCCCCCGTCGGCAACACCCCCACGAACAGTCCGCCCGTGGTCAAATCCCGCGCCGCGTCCCGGCCCGGACTCAGGAGGAGGGCGGGCGGATGCCCGCCCGAGGCGAACACCAGGTGCCGGGTGGAAACCCGGTACACCCCATACCAGATCGAAAAGAACATCTCGCCGTGCTGTTCCATCCCCAGGGCCGCGTTCAGCCCGTTCAACACCTGGGCGGGCTGGCCGAAATCCACGTTCGCCAGCGACTTATGCCGCAGCACGTTCAGCACCGAGACCGCGTGCATGGCGGGTCCGACCCCGTGTCCGCACACATCCACCAGATAGAACGCGAAGCGGTCCGCGTCCAGCCAGCCATAGCCCAGGCCGTCGCCGCCCAGCACGGCGGAAGGCACGAAGCACCAATCCACCCGCACCGGCCCTTGGCCCAAGGGGGGTGGCAACAGGGATTGGACATATTCGCTGGCTTTCTGGAGGTCGGCGGCCAGGGTTTCCGATTCCCGCATGGAAGGCTTGTGGCGGTATTCGTGCTTGAGGACGTGGTTGCCGATGCGGAGCAATCCGTCCACCGGCCATAGGGTCTGGCCGGCGATCTTGCGCTCGTCGATGAAAGTGCCGTTGGTGGAGCCTAGGTCTTCCACCCAGACCAGGGGATGTTGCAGGCTGACGCGGCAATGCTGCTTGGAAACGCAATGGTCGGGCAGGCGCAGCGCGTTGTCGGAATGCCTGCCGATGGTGAGTGGCTGTTCGCCCAGTTCGACGGTTTGGCCGCGTTCGCTGCCGGCGATGACCAGGAGGTAATGGGCGTTGCCGTCGTCGCCGTCCTTGCGTATGGAGGGGCCTGGGGCAAAGAAGCCGGTCTTGTCTTCGTCCATCGGGGTGGTGTGTTCCGTATCGTTCATGGGTAGGGTGCGGTCGGGCCCAGGGAGTCCAATAAAGCCGGGAAAACCGGGCCTGTCAATCGTGGTGGCGGGCGGGGCCGGGCCACGGGGGGGAACCGATGTTTTTACAGCGGCGGCGCTCCGGCCCTATACTGTGGCCCGGCCATCCGCACGATTCCCTATCCCCACCCATATCATGACCCGAGTCCCGCGCGCCGTGTTGTTCCCGTTGCTGGTGCTGATGCAATTCATCGCGCCCTGGGTCCATGCCCATGCGTTCGACCACGTCGGGGGCGGCGAGGGTTTCCTGCATCTGCCGGGCCTGGAATTCCTGGGGCGGGGCGGACCGGAACCCGTGGTCCTGCCGGCGCAACTCGATCCCGGCGACTGGATCGTGGGGATGCAGGCGGGCGTCCGCCACGATAGCGCCACCGCACCCGCCTGGGTCGGCGATCCCGATCCCGCCGCGCTCCCGGTGGCCTTGCCATCCCCGCCGCCCACGGCCTGGGCCGATCCGCCCTATCTCAACGCGCCGCCGCCGCTGTTCCACCGGCCCCGCCGCGCCACCGTCCATCCCCGCGCCCCGCCCGCCGTTCCCGCCGAGCTTTGATGCCCGGTGCGGCCTGGATAACGCCGCACGTCCTTTCCTCCCGCGCCGTTCCGGCGGCGCTGCCCATCTGAGGCGCGGCCCCGCGAAGCCGCGCCGTGGAGAATACACATGAGATTGCGATACGGCTTGGCGGCCTTGCTGTGCCTATGCGCCGCCGCGTCCGCGCAGGGTCAAGACCTCGTGGTCGAACATTACGACGACCTGCGTTTCGACGAGCGCATGACCCTCAAACAGGCGGTCGAGGCCACGTTCGAGAAATATCCCCAGCAGACCCTGTTGACCGCCTTCGAGGAGGAGGCGCGGGCCTTGGAGCAGCGCGGCGCGAGTTGGATCGCGGGCTACCCCATGATCTATCTGCAATGGATCGACGACGCCTTGATCGACAACAAGGGTTCCCAGGATTTGCAGACCGGCTATCAGGTGCCCCTGTGGATGTGGGACCAGCGCAAGGCCGGCCAGCGGGTGGCGGACGAGGCCAAGAAAAGCGCCGAGACCTATGCGCGGGCGCTCCGGCACGAGGTGGCCGGTTTGGTGCGCGAATCCCTGTGGAACCTCCGGTTGGTGGAGAACCGCTATGGGGTGGCCCGGCAAATCTACGAGGTGGCCGAGCAATTGACCGACGTGGTGCGGCGGCGGGTGGAACTCGGGGATTTGGCGCGGGCCGATTTGCTGCTGGCCGAGAGCGACCAGTTGGAGAAGAAAACCGCCCTGGTCCAGGCCGAGGCCGAAGTGATGCACGCCCGCAAGGCTTACCAGAACCTCACCCGGCTGTCGCGGGCACCGAAAACCTTCGACGAGGCGCAAAGTCCTTTGCGCGGCTTCGACGAAAGCCATCCCGCCCTGGCCGCCGCCAATGCCCTGGTGGAGCGGGCGCAGGCCGAAGTCGAATTCACCCGCTTGTCCAAGCAGGGCAATCAGCCGACCTTGTTGCTGGGCACCGATACCTCGCGCGGCAGCCCCAAGGACAATTTCAGCACCGGCAACAACATCGTGCTGCAAATCCCGCTCGGCGGCGACGCCTGGCACGCCCCGGTGGTGGCCCAGGCCAATGTGTTCCTCTCCGAGCGCCTGACCCAGCGCGAAATCCTCTGGCGGCAATTGGAAAAAGCCTTGCACGAGGCCGAACACACCCTGGAAGTGGACCGGACCGCCCTGGCCATCGCCGAGCGCCGCAAGGAAATCGCCGGGACGCAACTCAAGATGAGCCGCTTGGCCTTCGAGACCGGGGAAATCGCCTTGATCGACTATCTGAAAATCCAGGCCGGCGCCCAGGCCGCCATCCAGGAAGCCGCCCAGCGGGCCATCCTGGTCCAGAAGGACACGGCAATCTATAACCAAGTGGTGGGAGTGACCCCATGAGCAGCGTCAAACGCGTCGGTTTTCGTTACGTCCTGCCGCTCTTGTTGGGCTGGGCGGTTCCGGTCCACGCCTTGGAGAACACCGTCCGCCTCACCCCCGAGCAAATCAGCCATCTCGGTATCCGCGCCGTTCCGCCGGAAGCGGTCACGGCCTTGCCCTTGTCCCAGGCACCGGGCCGGGTGGTGCTGCCGCCCGCCAAGGAATTCGTGGTGTCGGCCTTGCAGGCCGGGGTCATCAGCCATGTCAACGTGCCCTTGGGGGTCAAGGTGGGCAAGGGCCAAGCCTTGGCCCAACTGCGCAGCGCCACCTTGCTGGATGCCCAGCGCAGCCTGATCGACGCCGCTTCCGAGTACGAACTGGCCCGCGCCAAGTTGGACCGCGACCAGACCTTGCTGCAAGAAGGCGTGATTTCCAAGCTGCGCTGGCAGGAAACCAGGGGCGCGTTCGACAAGGCCCAGGCCGCGCTGGGCGAGGCCGAGCAAATCCTGATCGCCTCCGGGGTCGGTCCCGCCGATGTGGCGCGGATCAAGGCCAAGCATCAACTCGACAGCGCGATGGAGGTGCGCTCGCCCATCGACGGCGTGGTGCTGGAACGCATGGCCGTGGTCGGGCAAAGGGTGGACGCCATGGCCCCGTTATTCCGCATCGGCAAGCTGGACGAACTGTGGTTGGAAGTGGACATGCCGCAGGAGCGCCTGCGCGAGGTCAAGCTGGGCGACAGGATCGCGGTCGAGAATCCCAAGGCCGCAGCCCGTATCATCGAGGTGGGCCAGAACGTCGATGCCCAGAGCCAAAGCGCCCTGGTCCGCGCCGTGGTGGACCAGGGCGCGGAGAACCTCCGGCCCGGCATGAACCTCAATGTGCAATTGATGCATCGCAGCACCGACCGGATTTTCCGTGTCCCGGTCGCGGCGGTCATCAGCCACGAGGGCAAGAACTACGTGTTCGTGAAGACCGCCGAGGGCTACGCGGCGCGGGAAGTGGCGGTGGCGGGGCAGGAAGCCTACAGCGTCACCGTGCATGAGGGCTTGGAGCCGGGCGACGAGGTCGCGGCCCAGGGCGTGGCGGGGCTCAAGGCGGCGTGGCTCGGCATGGGGGAAGGCGAATGATGGCGCGCCTCATCCAATTCGCCCTGACCCAGCGCGTTTTCGCCCTGCTCCTGGCCTTGCTGCTGGCGGGGGCGGGCTGGCTGGCGGCGATGAACCTGCCCATCGACGCCTTCCCGGATGTTTCGCCCACCCAGGTCAAAATCATCGTCAAAGTCCCCGGCATGACCCCGGAGGAGGTCGAGGCCCGCGTCACCGCGCCGGTCGAAGTGGAACTTTTGGGCATCCCCAAGCAAACCATGCTGCGCTCCATCGCCAAATACGCCCTCACCGATATCACCCTGGATTTCGAGGAAGGCACCGATATCTATTGGGCGCGGCAACAGGTGGCCGAGCGCCTGAACGGCGTCTGGGCCAACCTCCCGGCCAACGCCGAGGGCGGCATGGCCCCGATGACCACGCCCTTGGGCGAGATGTTCATGTTCACCGTGGAGGGCGGGGATTTGAGCCTCGCCGACCGGCGCAGCCTGTTGGATTGGGTGATCCGTCCGGCCCTGCGTACCGTGCCGGGCGTGGCCGATGTCAACACCCTGGGCGGGCGGGTGCGGAGCTTCGAGGTCATCCCCGACAATATGCGGATGGCGGCGCGGGGCGTGTCCATCGGCGAATTGACCACGGCGCTCAAGGCCAACAACCGCAACGACGGCGCGGGCCGCTTGGTCCAGGGCGAGGAATCGCTGCTGGTGCGGGCCGAGGGCCGTATCGTCGATTTGGACGATGTGCGGACCATCGTCATCGTCCAGCGCAACGGCATCCCCATCACCGTGGGCGATGTGGCCGAAGTCCGCATCGGGGCGCTGACCCGATACGGCGCGGTCAGCCAGAACGGGAAGGGCGAGGCGGTCGAGGGCCTGGTCCTGAGCCTCCGGGGGGCCAACGCCCGGCAGGTGGTGGCGGGCCTCGAACAGAAACTGGAAGAAATCCAGCCGGCCCTGCCCAAGGGCGTGAAGATCGACGTGTTCTACAACCGCGCCCATCTGGTGGAAAAAGCCACCTACACCATCATCCACGCCTTGGTGGAGGCGACGGTGCTGGTGCTGGTGCTGCTGCTGGCCTTCCTGGGCGATGTCCGCGCCGCGCTGACCGTGGCTTGCATCCTGCCGATGGTGGCGCTGTTCACCTTCCTGCTGATGCACCAGTTCGGCCTGACCGCCAACCTGATGAGCCTGGGCGGCCTCGCCATCGCCATCGGCAAGCTGGTGGACCCGGCGGTGGTCGTGGTCGAGAACATCACCGCCCACCTCGCCGAACACGGCAAGGCCCAGCGCCTGCCGCGGCTGCATATCATCTACCGGGCCATGCGCGAAATCACCGCGCCGGTGGTGTCGGGAGCCATGATTATCGGCATCGTGTTCGTGCCGTTGTTCTCGCTGGAAGGCTTGGAAGGCAAGCTGTTCAAACCGGTGGCCTTCACCAATGTGTTCGCCATGAGCGGCTCGCTGATTTTTTCGCTGATCGTCATCCCGGTGCTGGCCTCGTTCCTGATGACCCAGGTCAAGCACGAAGAGCCCTGGCTGGCGCGGCAATTCCTGGCGCTATACCGCCCGGTGTTGCTGTGGTCGCTGGCGCACGGGCGCACGGTGATGGCGGGCGCGGGGCTGTTGCTGCTATCCACCTTGTTCGTCTACAACCAAATCGGCAAGACCTTCATGCCCACCATGGACGAGGGCGATATCATCGTGCAGGTGGAAAAACTGCCGTCCATCACCTTGGAGGAATCGGTGCGGCTGGACCAGCAAATCCAGAAAGCCATCATGGAGCATGTGCCGGAAGTGGTCCGGGCCGTGTCGCGGGTCGGGGTCGATGAAATCGGCCTGGACCCCATGGGCTTGAACGAGACCGACAACTTCTTCGTGCTGAAGCCGCAGGCGGAATGGCGCATGAAGACCAAGGAGGAATTGACCGAGGCCATCCGCAAGGTACTGGATACCATTCCCGGCATCGCCTACGGCTTCACCCAGCCGATCCAGATGCGGGTGACAGAGATGCTGACCGGCGTGCGCGGCGATGTGGCGGTGAAGCTCTATGGCCCGGAATTGTCGGTGCTGAACGCCAAGGCCGAGGAAATCGCCGCCGCGATGAAGAAGATTCCCGGCGCGTCCGATGTGTTCACCGTCCGCAACGAGGGGATGCAATATCTGGTGGTGAAGCTGGACCGGCTGGCGGCGGGACGGCTGGGGCTGGACGCCGACGCGCTGGCCGACACGCTCCGGGCGCAGATCGAAGGTTTGAAGCTGGGCATCGTGCAGGAGGATATCCGGCGGACGCCCTTGCTGCTGCGGGGTTCCGGGGAACCGGCCCATATGGCCACCTTGCAGATCGCCCTGCCCGACGGGCGGCGGGTGCCCTTGTCCGCCGTCGCCAAGATCGAGCCGGTGGAAGGCGTGGTGGCGGTCAACCGCGAACGCGGCCAGCGCTATGCCTCGGTGCGCAGCAATGTCGAGGGGCGGGATTTGGTCGGCTTCGTCGAGGACGCCAAGCGGGCCGTGGCGGAACAGGTACAGCTACCGACCGGCTATTACATCCAATGGGGCGGGCAGTTCGAGAACCAGCAACGCGCCGCCGACCGCTTGGCGGTGGTGATTCCGCTGTCCATCGGGCTGATTTTCCTGCTGCTGTTCTCGACCTTCGGCTCGGTGCGGCAGGCGGGGCTGGTGCTG
Source organism: Methylomagnum ishizawai (assembly GCF_019670005.1). Taxonomy (NCBI): domain Bacteria; kingdom Pseudomonadati; phylum Pseudomonadota; class Gammaproteobacteria; order Methylococcales; family Methylococcaceae; genus Methylomagnum; species Methylomagnum ishizawai. Next base: position 936,832 of record NZ_AP019783.1, read on the forward strand.
GCGAATGTGCCGCTGGCCTTGATCGGCGGGGTGTATGGGGTGTGGATTTCCGGGGAATACCTGTCGGTGTCGGCTTCGGTCGGGTTTATTTCCCTGCTGGGGATCGCGGTCTTGAATGGCGTGGTGATGGTCAGCTATTTCAACCAACTCCGCGCCCTGGGCCTGCCGATGGATGAAGTGGTGGTGACGGGGGCGTTGCGGCGCTTGCGTCCGGTGTTGATGACGGCGGGGATCGCGGCTTTCGGCTTGATTCCGTTGCTGTTCGCGACCGGGCCGGGGTCGGAGATCCAGCGGCCCTTGGCGGTGGTGGGCGTGGGGGGATTGTGTACCTCCACGCTGCTGACTTTGGTGATGTTGCCGGTTTTGTATCGGCGCTGGGGGGAGGGTTAATATAGGGTATCCGCTCCCTATTCGGCTGGAGCATCTTCGCGTTAACTGTGGATGGGCGGAGGCAGGAGCCGAAACCCATCGATGCGTTTCCGACAGCGCGGCGAGATGGGTTTCGTTGCGCTCTACCCATCTACGCCGAGTGTATAACCCAACCGGAAGTGCTTTAGAACGATGCCCATGCCGATTCGTCGATCCGCGCAATCAACCATTGGGTTTCCTGCTTATATTTGGAGCCATTGCAATATCTTCGGTTGCATCTTGGGATCGGTCGCGCTATGGCTGCACTTCGGCGGAATCGTCGTCGATCAATGGCCTTGGTTGGTATTGGCCTTTTATGGGTTGGGTTGGCTGATCGGGCGGCGCGCTTTTGCCGAAGAAATCGTCGTTGATTTCCGTAAAAAGTCCGATGGGACTTCGCTGTTGGGTAGTTTGGACCAGCTCATAGGGGTGGTGGAGTCCCGGTTGCCCACGGAGGCGGTGTCCTTGCTAAGCAATATCCGATCGAACCTGGCCGAACTGTTGCCCCGCATGGCCGAGTGCGCTTCGTACCCAGAAGATACTTATATCATCGAAGCCGCCATCCGACGCTATATACCTTCCACGCTGGCCAGCTATCTAAAACTACCCAAGCATTATGCCCAATCCCATAGCCTGGCGGCTGGAAAAACCGCAAGCGCACTTTTGATTGAGCAGCTTGGTCTGTTAGACAAGCATATCCAGAAGCTCTTAAAAAATGCGCTGGACAAGGATGCAATGGGATTATTAGAGAATGGTAGGTTTCTAGCCGATAAATTCAAAGCGGATAATGTTTTCAAACTCGGTGACGACCCATGAGTGGGCCTAAGAACACCGGGTTACGCTTGGTTTTGAAGCGGGAGCCGTCGGTGCGCCGTAAGTGGCTAGGCGTGCTGGCATCGCTGGTTTTCGTGGCGGAATGGGTCTATGCGGTATGGCCTCATTTCCCTCCTCCGCCAGTGGCGCCTATTCCGGTGGCCACGCCTGCCCCGGTGGCCGTCCCGCCTAAGTCCGAAACCGTGGTTGTGATACAACCTATCTTCGTGCCCGTTGGCCCGTATACCGTGGAGCGAACCAGACCGGAATCCCAGCCTGCGGCACCGGTTTTACCCCAGGGAATATTGCAACCGTACTATACCAAGGAAGCACAGTTACACTTGGTCGGTGTATACGAAGGTCGTGATCCTTTGGATGACGGTCGGCCCTGGTGGAGTAAATGCGGCGGCGACCACCGCGATTCCGCGAATATGCGAGAATGCCATGCCCGCTATGCCAACCAACACAGGCAAGGTTTTGTCGAGGTAGATGTTAGTTATAGTGAGCGCCCTATAATTTTGGTTTTGACGGCTTATAATCCAGTGGTTTGGAAGGTCAGGCAAGGACATCGCGTGGTCATAGAGGGCGTGATACTGGCAGGTTATCATAGCCAGAGTGTCGAGGGGATCGATCCCGCCATTCCAGTACGGGTTTATACCTATGAGCCATCATCTTGCGAGCGGTGTTGGCAGGCTGGCGGCTATTTTTATATCTATCAATCTGAGAGCGGCATCCAGGGGTTTGAGTCTGCCGAGAGAAGGCTTTTTGAAATTACTGGAAAGCGGATATCTTCGATCCAGGCCAAGTATAAAGGCAGCCAGTTCGCTATCGCGCAGGGGATACCCATGTTTTCGTATCCTGATTCCAAAGTGGAGTAGGGCGTGATTGTTGGTATGGGTATGGGGGATCGATGCCGATGCCGCAGCCTACGAGTCGAGAAGGCGTAAAAGATTTCCCAGGCTTATTAAATCCACTGCTTGCCAGGCGATTCCCCGCCAAGAAACCACCCCGCCGCTCCATACGCGGCAAGCCCGAATCCTTCGCGAATTCCATCAACCCCCGCCCGCCCCGCCACAAATCCCCCACCGCCGCGCCGTCTGATCCGGTGGGATCGTCGCCATGCCCGGTCCTATCCCGGCTGGAACAACAGGCAAACCCCGGCGCTTGAGGCCCGATACGGTTCTTCTCGTCGAAGGGTGTGGCGCGTTCGGACAGGCGTTTCCGCCGACCCGGCAGGGGAGGACGCATGGGCGTGCCGGGTGGCCATTTCCGGGTATACGGGGTGGAATTTGAAAGGGGATCGGTCGGGCCTGTACCGCCCGCCGATGGTTTGGCGGACGGTGGGGTCTGTCCAAGAACCCGCTGGTTTATGCCGTTTCGGAATCCGGCCTTATCGAGGAAATGGCGTCGTTGTCGAAAAACCCGTCCGGGCCGGAATAGAACCCATTCTGGGTGGGACCGCCCTTATCGGAGAGCGCCCAGCGCTGGCCGCTGAAATTGGTATCCCGGTAGGCCGACCAGTTGCCCCGCACGATGATCGCCGAAGACACCTGATCGTTGAAACCGATGTAAGGGAAATCGGCATTGGCTTCGGTGAAGGACACCATGCGGCCATTGAAATCGCCATCGCCGAACAGGACGGCCAGGGGGAGTCCTTTGTCCGCAGGGACCGGGCGCAGGGAGGAGATATTGTCGTGCGAGCCGCCCCAGGTACCGGGGGTGGGATATTCGCCGGGTTTCAAAACCCAGCACTTGCCGTTGTAATCGCCGTCGGCGTAGACCAGCCAGGTTCCCCGCACCACGATGATGGACGAGGTTTTGTCGTTGAAATTATGGTCGCGGCCCAGGCTGGAGCCACATTGGTTGATATCGACCCGGCGGCCGCTGAAGTTTTCATGTTCGAATAAGACGATATGAGGCATATGGATCACCTTGTTGATTATTACGATGCTTGTTATCGATACGGAAAACTTGGTTATTCGGTCTGGTGGGTTAAGCCTCCTTGTGATGGGTTGGAAACGGATTTTCCGGGCCGGATGGACAGGATGCCGCGCGCCTAATGAGTGACATCCTAAAAAAATGAGGCACGCTGACCTTCGTGACATAGTGTATTTTGAGTCGCTGGAATTGCGAACTGGATCAGACGGATAAAAAGCTCCCTGTGTTCTTAGGCAGAAGCAGTCTTCCGGGGCTTGCCCTTTGATTGAAGCTACGGGACTGCGAAGCTGGCTAGCAGTGTTATTGTGAGTGGGGTCTGGTACCTTGGCAGCGGCGTCTCTCGAAGAGGCATTGAGCCAGGGCGAGGTCTATCGCGAGCGCGGCCAAATTTATCTCGCCGTCGAGACCTTGAAAGCCTTGCGGGACAAGCTGATCGATCCCGGACAAGCGGCGCGCTGGGCGGGTGCGTTGGGGCAGGCCCATTACCTGACCCGCCAACCCAGCCACCGCCCGGCCGTCCTGGCCTTGCTGGAAGAGGCCGCGATTCCGGTCCAGAGACCGCTGCCGGGGCTGCTGCGGCCCGCGTTACAATCCCCCCCGGTGACGCATCATCCTTCCACACCCAGGAATCCCCCATGTCCGAATTTTCCCTGTTGACCCTGATTTGCCCGCCCGGCCTGGAAGAACCCCTGGTCGATTGGTTGCTCGAATCCCTGCCCGATCATGGTTTCAGCACCTTCCCGGTGAGCGGCCATTCCAGCCGCCACCAAGGGCTGAGCCTGGCCGAGCAGGTCGCGGGCCGCAAGCGCCAAGTCCGGTTCGAGCTACACGCGCCGGAGGCCGAACTGTTCCGGCTGGTCGAGCGTCTTACCACTGAGTTCGCCGGGACCGGGCTGCATTACTGGATGACGCCGGTCTTGGCGCAAGGCCGGATCTAGTCGCGTCCGCCGCTGGCATCGGCTTTGCTGTTCCTGTGCGGAGATTCGCTATATTCGCCGACCCCCGAGGATTCGATGAAACTACCGCTCGCCTGGATATTCGCGCTGGTCCTGCCCAATGCCTGGGCCGGGATCGCCCCCGCCCCTTCCCAGGCCACCGAGCTATCCGTCCACGCCCCGCCCGCGCTTTTGCAAAAGCTGGTGATCGAGCCGGTGTCCGAGGCCCATTTCACCGAAACCCTGCGGCTGCCGGGCCGGGTGGCCCTGGACGAACACCGCGTGGCCCGCATCGGTCCCAGCATCAGTGGCCGCGTCACCGAGATCAAAGCCTTCATCGGCCAAAGCGTCCGGCAGGGCGATACCCTGGCCCTCATCAACAGCACCGAACTGGGGGCCGCCCAGGCCGCCTATCTCAAGGCCAAGACCCAGGTCGGTTTGCAGCGCTTGGCGGTGCAGCGGGCGCGGCGCTTGTTCGAGGAGGGCATCATCAGCCAAGCCACCCTGCACGAGCGGGAAGGGGCTTTGGCCGAGGCCGAGGTCGAACTCCGGGCCGGCGACGACCAACTGGAGGTTATGGGCATGAGCCCCGCCGCCATCCGCCGCCTCGCCGACACCGGCCATATCGACTCCATGACCCCGGTGACGGCCACCCTCACCGGAACGGTGCTGGAGCGCCAGATATCGGTGGGGCAAATCGCCCAGCCCGCCGACGATTTGTTCACCGTCGCCGACCTGTCCCAGGTCTGGGTGGTGGCGGAAGCCCCGGAGCAGGACGCCCACCGGGTCGAGCCGGGCCGCTATGCCGAGGTGGAAATCCCGGCCCTGCTCCAGCAGCGCATCACAGGGCGCTTGATCTACGTGGCCGACACCGTGAACCCGGTCACGCGCACCGTAACGGTGCGGATGGCGGTTGAAAACGCCCAACACCGGATCAAGCCGGAGATGCTGGCGAACATGGTGATCCGCCGTTCCTCGGAACCGGGGCTGGTGATTCCGGCCCAGGCCGTGGTGCGGGTGGACGACCGCGACCATGTGTTCGTGCAGACCGGCGGCGACCATTTCGAACTGCGCCCGGTGGCGCTGGGCGTGGAGCAGGACGGGCGGCGGCGGGTGGTGGAAGGCTTGAGCTACGGCCAGCGCATCGTGGTGGACGGCGCGTTCCATCTCAACAACGAGCGCATCCGCAAGGAATTGGAGTAGCCCGCCATGGAGGGTTTGATCCGCGCCGCGCTCGGGCAGCGGCTGATCGTGCTGGTGATCGCCCTGGCCTTGGTCGCCGCCGGGGTGGCGGCCTTCCGGCAACTCTCGGTCGATGCCTTCCCCGATGTGACCAATGTCCAGGTGCAGGTGGCGGCGGAAGCGCCGGGCCGCTCGCCGGAGGAGGTCGAGCGCTTCGTCACCGTGCCGCTGGAAATCGCCATGACCGGCCTGCCCGGCCTGACCGAGTTGCGCTCGGTCAACCGCAACGCCCTGTCCCAGATCGTCCTGGTGTTCAGCGACGACACCGATGTTTATTTCGCCCGCCAATTGGTGCTGGAGCGCCTGATCGAGGCGGCGGCCAACCTGCCGGAAGGCGTCACGCCGGTGTTGGGGCCGGTGTCGTCGGGCTTGGGCGAGGTCTATCAATACACCCTCGAACGCCCGGACGACGGTGGCCGCGAACTGACCCTCCAGGAACTGACCGACCGCCGCACCCTTCAGGATTGGGTGGTGCGGCCCTTGTTGCGCGGGGTGCCGGGCGTGGCCGAGATCAATTCCATCGGTGGTCTGGAACGCCAATACCAGGTGTTGCCCAATCCCGACCGCCTGCGCCATTACGGGCTGACGCTGAAGGAGGTCTATACCGCCCTGGCGCTCAACAACGCCAACAGCGGCGGCGGCAAGCTGCCGCGCTACGCCGAGCAATACCTGATCCGGGGCGTGGGTTTGATCGAGGGCGTGGAGGATATCGAGGAAATCGTCCTCAAGGAGATCGACGGCACGCCGGTCTTCATCCGCGACGTGGCCGAGGTGAGGATCGGCGCGGCGGGCCGTTCCGGCGCGGTCATCAAGAACGGCGTGACCGAATCCGTGGGCGGCATCGTCCTGTCGATCCGGGGCGGCAACGCCAAGCGCATCGTGTCCCAGGTCAAGCAGCGGGTGGAAGAGATCAACGGCCAGGGCATGCTGCCGGACGGGCTGAGGATCGTGCCGTTCTACGACCGTTCCGAACTGGTGGACGCCGCCATCCACACCGTCGCCAAGGTGCTGCTGGAAGGCGTGGGGCTGGTGGTGGTGGTGTTGCTGCTGTATCTGGGCGATCTCAGGTCCAGTCTGATCGTGGTGGCGACCCTGGTCGTTACGCCGCTCTGCACCTTCATGGCGATGAACCATTTCGGCATTTCCGCCAACCTGATGTCGCTGGGGGGCCTGGCCATCGCCATCGGCATCATGGTGGACGGTTCGGTGGTGGTGGTGGAGAACGCCTTCCGCCATCTGGGCGAGGCCAAGGACAGGGGCGACCGTCTCTTGACCGTGCTGCTGGCGGCGACCGAGGTGGCGACGCCGGTGCTGTTCGGGGTGGGCATCATCTGCCTGGTGTTCCTGCCCTTGATGACCCTGGAAGGCATCGAGGGCAAGCTGTTCGCCCCCCTGGCCTATACCATCGCCATCGCCTTGCTGGTTTCGCTGGTGCTGTCGCTGACCCTGTCGCCGGTCCTGTGCGCCTATCTGCTCAAGGGCGGGGCCGAACACGATACGCCCGTCATCGCCTTCATGAAGCGGCCCTATCTCAAGCTGTTGGATTTCGCGCTGGGGAATCCGGTGAGGGTGGTGGCGGCGGCGGTGGCGGTGCTGGGTTTGAGCCTGTCGCTCTTGCCCTTCCTGGGCTCCTCGTTCATCCCGGAGATGAAGGAGGGGACCATCGTGCCGGGCATCAACCGCGTGCCCAGCATGTCGCTGGCCGAATCGATCAAGCTGGAAGCGGAAGCCATGCGGCTGGTGATGGAAGTGCCGGGCGTGGCCGGGGTGGTGTCGCAACTGGGCCGCAGCGAAAGCCCCACCGATCCCCAGCCGGAAAACGAATCCACCCCCATCGCCACCTTGAAGCCGCGTGGGGCCCTGCCCGAAGGCTGGGACCAGGATACGGTGACGGAGGCCATCCGCGAGAAGCTCAAGGTCTTGCCGGGTGTGCAGGTGGTGATGGCCCAGCCGATTTCCGACCGGGTGGACGAGATGGTCACGGGGGTGCGCTCGGATGTCGCCATCAAGGTCTTCGGCGACGACCTCGGGGAACTCAAGCGGCTGGCCGACGCAATCGTGAAGGTGCTGAACACGGTCGAGGGCAGCGCCGATATCAGGGTGGAGCGCCTCAGCGGCCAGCAATACCTGACCATCGATATCGACCGCCGCGCCATCGCCCGCCACGGCATCAACGTGGCCGATATCAACGATATCATCGAGACCGCCATCGGCGGGCGGGTCAGCACCGATGTGTTCGAGGGCGAGCGGCGCTTCTCGGCGGTGGTCAGGTTCCCGGAAAGCTTCCGCGGCAGCCCCGAGGCCATCGGCGAAATCCTGTTGAAATCGCCGAACGGGGCTTTGGTGCGGTTGGACGATCTGGCCCAGGTCCGGGTGGTGGACGGCCCGGCCCAGATCAGCCGGGAAATGGCCAAGCGCCGCATCGTGATCGGGGCCAATGTCCGGGGACGCGACCTCGGCGGCTTCGTGGCGGAATTGCAGCGAAAGGTGGGCGCGGAGGTGAAGCTGCCGCCCGGTTATTTCCTCAAATGGGGCGGGCAGTTCGAGAACCTGGAACGGGCCATGAACCGGCTCAAGCTCATCATCCCCATCACCATCGGGGCGATCTTCTTCCTGTTGTTCCTGCTGTTCAATTCACTGCGGTTCGCGGCCCTCATCATCCTGGTGCTGCCGTTCGCGTCCATGGGCGGGATCGTTTCGCTATACCTGACCGGGGAATATCTGTCGGTCCCGGCCTCGGTGGGTTTCATCACCTTGTGGGGCATCGCGGTATTGAATGGCGTGGTGCTGGTGTCCTACATCCGGAGCTTGCGCGGGCAGGGGCTGCCACAGTGGGAAGCCATCGCCGAGGGTTGCCGCCAGCGTTTCCGCCCGGTGATGATGACCGCGACCGTCGCCATGCTGGGCCTGATTCCGTTCCTGTTCTCGACCGGGCCGGGTTCGGAGGTGCAAAGGCCGCTCGCCATCGTGGTGATCGGCGGTTTGATCTCGTCCACCTTGCTGACCTTGGTGGTGTTGCCCGCTTTGTACCGTTGGTTCGAACGGGAGGAGGCGGGCTTCAAGTTGTAGGGAGCCTACCCGGCACGCGGGGGGCGATCCCGGTTTTCTCTCCCCCTGCGCCTTCATCGCGGCCTTTGCGGATTCCCGGCCCTGGCCGGGAGGATTCCGCCGGTTACTGGATATCCGGCGGGTTTTCAAATCGGTGCCGACGAATTTTATCCATACTGTGAGCAAAGGCCGCTTATTAGGTATTTATACATAGGCACCTACATTTCATGGAAGCGTCATATTTCCCAGCCATAAGCGTTGTCAAAGCGGATATCTATAATCCGGTCCAGCATCGCGGTTAATATGGCCGCTTATTTCGGGTAATAGATCACTGATACGGGTTTCCCGGAGTTTTACACTGCTCTCCGGGCTTGGGGCCATCCCAAGTCCGATCGGGGACGCTTCCGTCCCGGCGGGCGGGGGAACTCCCGCCGGGGCGCGGGCGGCCACAACGATTCCGCTTCTTTCGAGGAAACCATCATGAGCATGAACAAACGCATCGTTTTCCTGGCGCCGCTGTTCGCCGCGGCTTCCATCTACGCCACCGACGCGGTGTCGGCGGTGCCCCCGGTCGATGGCGCGGGCAAACCGGCCTATACCACCTGCCCCGTGTCCACCACCGGGGTGACGCCGACCTCCATCTACCATTTCGACAAGATCATTTTCACCATCGTCGGCAAGTTGCAGGCGGCCAATACGGCGGACCAGCAGGCGTTGGAAAACCTGGTGGCGAATAATTTCAAGAAACCGCTGGATATCAAGATTCTCGACAACCCCCGCACCGTGGCCGATTTGAAAGGCAAGGTGCTGACCTTCCTGGGGGCCGACCCGAAGATTCCCGACAACTGGCTGTCCATCGAGATCACCGACGTGGAATACGCCGCCGTCGTGTGCCCGAAAACCCCCTGACTCCCCTTTGTCAGGCAGTATGTGGGCCGGCCCGGTGATCCGGGTCGGCTTTTTTATGCCATTCCGTAAGCGCTGCCTGTCCTATCGCCTTATCTTGTTTGGCAGGGCAAACCCCGGTCTTCCCCTTCCATCATGGGAGCCATATTTACCATAATACACATGGAGTATTTTGCCGACCATCCGGGTCATGACCATATCGCTTGACCATCAATCTGCGATGGGTCAGCAAGCAACCTGTCCGGATTTTATGTAAATCGCGGTCGTAGTATTCCCATTTTGATCGCAGAATAGATACTGGCCTCCGCCAAGATCATAAACGGCATCGGTATAAGTGGTGCCACCATAGATATATACCACCCTTGTCGCGGTGCCGGTGCCAGTAATACTCCAAGAGCCTACCGAAGTGGTGGAGTCAACCGGGTTATTGAGCCCTTGCTTCCAATCGATTAAATCCCCCCCGGATTGATGAAATTCCTGCGCCTGCCAGTTACCGGAGGATCCCACGCAAACTGTATTACCGAGCAGTAAGGTGGAAAGGGCGCCCGAGGCGGTCGTGCCTGGGGTTATCACCGGCGTTCCATTGACAGAGGTGGGGTCGTTTTCACTCCATGTAATAGTTGTGCTGGTATTGCCCGGTGTGGCGGTGAATGTCACGGTTGGATTGCTGGTGGTGCCGCCTACCGCGCTGGTGGTCCAGCCCGATAGCGTGCCCGAGTATTGATATGAATTGGAGGGTTGTCCGGTAACGGTTCCCGACGTGGCTCCGTCGCTTAGGCTAGCGTAAGCGGAAGCGGTGGTGGAGGCGGAAAAACTGGGACCGGAGGCGATTTTTTCGAAGCCCAAGCCGCCTATGGTCAAAACCTTGTTCGCGTTCAAAGTCCCGAAGGTGAACGTTGCGGTTGTCCTGGTGGACGCAGTGGTATTTTGGACTTGCGGGACGCCCGTGGGACAGGCGGCTAATAAGGCATCTGATACGAGGCAAGACAAGATGGTGCCGATTATTTTGGGGCTTGTTTGCATGGCTGTACTCTTATTTATATTGATCTATTTGATGTGCTTGTAATTTGATACGCTTTAGGTGTTACGCAAAGCGATATCATATTAAGCGATCCAATGATAGCAGATATTTATACGGCCAATGCCGCTGATACTTTCGGCCTTGGCCGGTTCTTCTTCCAGTACAGACAGGGCTATAAACCTTGCGCTAACTCCCATGCCCTTATGGGAATCATAACCCTACGAACCTTGCCTGTTTTGGATGCCTAGATAGGTTTCTCGGCAATAATCCTGGGTTCCGCTATACCCCGCTTGACACGGATGCCAACAACTGGTAGCTGATGGAAAAACGCAGCTTGCGGTAATGCCGGTCGGGCGCGGCCTCCAGATGGATTTGCGGATCGTCGGTTTCGAACAACAGGACGCCATCCCGCTGCCCGCTGAAGTTGGATAGAGTGACCGCCAAAGGATGCGGCTTCCCGGTGTGGTCGATGGCCTCGGCCTCGTGGATCAGCATCCGCGCCGCCGTGTTGATCGGGTCGAAGCGGAACGCCTGTATCCCGGCCCTTTCTCCCAGCTCGAACTCGATATCCTGCCGCCCCAGGCTCGGGATCAAGGGCTGGATCATCGAGTCCGCCTCGCTATAGCCCGTTCCGGTGTCGATGAACAATTGGGCGCAATAGGCGCTGCCCTGGCGCTGGGCCAGTACTTGTTCCAGGGTTTCCGGGGCATAGCTCAGCGCCACCACCAGGCTGTGGCAGCCTTCCGCCGGGAAGCCCGCCAGGGCGATTTGCGGGTCTTGGCAGGCGAACACCATCTGGCCCGCCCGCGCTTCCGTCATGTTCAGCGGCAGGAAGCGGACCGGATGTTCCCGCCCGTCCGGCCCGAGGGCGGTGATTTTGTGGATGGCGAGGGCGGTGGGTCCGTTCATGGGGTCCAGCCGCAGGTTGCGCGGCGCGGGCCGGGTGCCCAGCTTGAATTCCAGGGTTTGTACGCCCTGGGTATCGGCCACGCCGTGGATAATGGATTCGGCTTCGCTGAAACCTTCGCCGCTATCGATATAGAGCTGGGCGTAATCGGCCATGGCGGGGAAGGCTTCCCCGAACCTGGCTTTGAACCAACCGGCATAGGCCGAAACCGTGCTCCAAAAACTATCGATCTTGGGGTAGCTTTTCTGTTTCAAACAGGCCGCGCAGATTTTCATCGGATATTGGCCTTGGCGTATCGCCGCCCGGGTTTTTGAGAATCCGATACCGTTCCAAATCGTTTCGCCGTCGTGGGCGTCGAGATGGCCCAGATAAGCGTTGGAAAATCCGAAGCAACAAGGCCGCACCGCGCCTTGCTGGTTGACATAGAAGGTTTTGAAGGGCTGGGAGCATTGGAACCCGGTGGCCGGGTCCGGGGCGCGGATATCCAGGAATTTGCCGAGGGTTGCTCCCGCCTGGTCCATGGCGGTGGCGGGCCGGGCGCGTTCCGCCTTGGGCGGGACCAGGGCCTTGACGGTCTTGGCGGTCTGTTTGAGTTCGGCGATGGGCACGGTGGCGACGCCGCCGTCGCCCTTGCCCCAGAGCAAGCGGCCACGCACGGCGGCTTCCTCCTCGGGCGTGGCGGCGGTGGCGACATTGCTGAATTCATCGACCAGGGCCAGGCCCCGGCGGCGGGCCAGGCGGTGGGCTTCTTCCAGCAGTTTGCCTTCCACCTGGGGCCGCATCACCGCGCCGTGGGCGTGCAGCATGGGCAGGGTTTCGTAGGCGTGCATGGGTTTCAGGTAGATGGTGTTGACGCCGCGGTCGGCCATCAAAGCCACGAAGTCCACGATGCGGTCCATATGGTGCTGGAAGGCGATGGAATTGATCTCGATCTCGGGATAGCGGCTGCCGCGTTCGGTCTTGACCCGGTGCAAGCGGGCGATGCCGTCCAGCACGGTCTCGAACCCGCCGCCCAGGTAGACGTTCTCGTAATCCTCCGGGGTGGCGCCGGAAAAACTCACCGTGACCCGGAAGATTTTGCGGTCCACCAGGAATTGGCAGAGTTCCTCGCCGAGGTTCATGCCGTTGGTGAAGAAATCCACCAGCACCTCGTATTGCAGGATGGAATCCAATAAGCCCACGAATTCGGGATGCACGGTGGGTTCGCCATAGCCATAGCAATGCACCAGCAGGGCATGGGATAACAGGGGTTCCAGGGATTCGATATGCTTGGGATCGAGGAAACCGCGCTCCTCCGATTTGAGGGCGAACAAACGATAGGGATTCAGCTCGGAAAACACGCTGCACATGGCGCATTTCAGATTACAGACATTGCTGATTTCCAGGAATATTTCCAACGGGTGGCCGGGGGATTCCCGGCCTTCCAAATGGCCTTGGAAAGATTTGATCGTCCGCTGTTTATGCGTGGAGAAACCGGGTTTCGCTGTCATCGCGGGGAGTCCTGTGGCAAGGGAGTGTTCGGTGCCGCGCCATCGGGTCCGAGGGCGGCGTTGACTGGAAGTTATAACCTTAGAGGCCGGGGCAAGGCGAGCGGATGCGCCATCGACCTGCGGCGGCGGTTACGGAGCGGTGGATGCCGGGTTAGAATCGCCGCTTCCATTCATTCGGGGAGCCTGAGATGAAGCATTCCATGTGGGGCGCGGGTCGGCGGATCATGCTGCTGGCGGGATTGGCCTTGGGCTTGGCGGGTTGCGGCAGCCCGGTCAACCAGCGCAATTACGATCAATTGAAGATGGGCATGGAGTTCGACCAGGTCGTCAAGCTCCTGGGCAAGCCCAGCGAGTGCGACGCGGTGATGGCGATCAAGAACTGCCGCTGGGGTAAGCCGCCCGCCGCCACCATCAGCGTGCGCTTCATCGCCGACCAGGTGGTCTTGTTCAAGGCGCAGGGCTTGTAGGCGTCCCGGTGGCGGCGGTGCCCGCCGCTCACACCGTGTAGTCCACCTGCTGCACCGTGCCCGTGCCACCGTCCTCGTGCAAAAACAGGCCGGTGGCGGCCACCTGGCCGAGGTTGCGGTTTTGTCCATCGTTCAATTGGAACGGCGTGGCGGCGCTGCCGAGATAGATCGCCCCGACCCCCATCTGCCCCAGCCCCACCAGTTTCGATCCGCCCGCGTCGTCGCGCACCCAGAGCCTGAGCTGGTCGTAGACCGCATCCCCCTCGTCGATGAAGCCGTTGTGGTCTTGGTCGTACTGGGCCAGCTCCGCGAAGCCGCTGCCGGAGGTCGGCCCGAACAACTCCTTGCCGTTGTCGATGCTGCCGTTGCCGTTCTTGTCCAGGGCCAGGAGGGCGCTGCCGGGTTTCAGGTTGGCGATTTGTTCGCTGTGGCCGTCGCTGTCGAGATCGAACTCGAAGCGGGCGTCGCCGAGTTCCGCCGCCTTGCCACCGTAGTTGATGACCAGCGGGTCGACCTTGGCCGGGGCGTTCGCCGCCGCCGCCCCGATTTGCAGGCGCGAGGTGAATTCCCGGCTCATGTTGAGCTTAGCCGAGAATTGCAGGGTCTGGCCATCGGCGGTCTTGATCGTCCCGCTGGCGCTGAACGAAGTGGCTTCCGTTTCCCGGCGGGTCACGGTGGTGCTGAGCGTCAAGCCGGTGTTGTTGGAATTGGCGCGGGCCGGGGTGGATGGGCTGGCGCTGGGGGTGGTGGTGGAACCGCCTTGCAGTGCCTGCCGCAACTGCCCCGGTGTCGCGACCACCAGATCGTGGCCGGTGACGAGCTTGAACAGGCGGCGGATCAGGGCGATGTTGAGCCGGTCCTTGGAACTCAAGCCATCGTCCGGGTCGGTGGAACCACCCGTCGGAGCCGAGGCGGCGGCGCTCAGGGCTTGGTCGCTGAGGGTCAGCATATCGGTGACGGTGGCGCGGGCGCCGCTTTCGGACGGCGTGGCGCGGATTTGCAGGGAAGTTTGGCGGCTTTCGGTCTGGCTGGCCTGATGCCGGGTTTGCATCTGGATGGACGATGAGACGACGCGCATGGCTGGACCTCCGGGCGGGCGGGTAATGGGTTATCGACCGGCGCGGCCAGGGCTTGAGTCCCGTGCGTATCGGCTTGTAACGCCTATAATGGCGCTCCGATCCAAGCCGACCCGAGTCACCCATGTCCCGCTGGCGACCCGCCACCCCCAAATCCTCCCCCTATATCACCGCCCCCGGCTACCGCCGCCTCGAAATCGAACTCAAGGCGCTGTGGGAACGCCGCGCCGACGTGACCCAGCACCTCGCCGCCGCCGCCGCCGAGGGCGACCGCTCGGAGAACGCCGAGTACCTCTACCGCAAGAAGGAACTGCGCGGCATCGACCGCCGCATCCGCTATCTGCAAAAGCGCCTGCCATTGCTGACGGTGGTGGACCAAGCGCCGAAGCCGGGCGACCGGGTGTTCTTCGGGGCTTGGGTGACTTTGGAGGACGAGGCCGGGAACGAAACCACCTACCGCATCGTCGGCGCGGACGAGATCGACACCCAGCGGGGCTGGATCAGCGTGGACGCGCCCTTGGCGCGGGCGCTGCTCAAGAAGGCCATCGACGACGAGGTGAGCGTGGCGACACCGGGCGGGTTGGCGCGGTGGTTCGTCGTCGCTGTGCGCTATGGGGAAGGGGAATAGGCCGTCGGCCACCGGATTGAGGGGCGGAAACCCGCCCCCGATGGCCCACGGCCAAACGCCTTAGAGTCCCATGCAGTTGGCGTAATAGGTCACGGTGCCCGGCCAGTCGGAGAAGATGCCCCGGATGCCCACTTGGCGGCCCAGCACGTCCAGCGCCTCCAGGGCCACGCCTTCGTTTTTCTTGTTGGCGAGTACGTTCTCGACGCTCTGGTAATAGAACCCGCCGCTGCCGTCGGCCAGGATGCCGGAACGTTCCAGGGTCCAGGTGATGAGGTCGAGTCCGACCGCCTTGGCGGCTTTGGCTGCCTTGGAGGGCACGAAGCCGGTGCCCGCCTTGTTCGGGGCCAGCAAGACCCAGGTCGGCGGTGCCCAAATCTTCACGCCCTGGTCCACCCAGCTTTGCATTTCGGCCTGGGTCGGGACCGGGATCGGCGGGTTGGCGGTCAGGTCGGCGTCGTCGAGGTAGACCGCCTGGGCACCGAACGCGGGTTCGTTCTGGACCCAGTACAGCACGTCGCCAAGGTTGAAGGACTGGGCGAACACCTGGGAGGCCGGCACCCCGGCTTCCTTGTACTCGTCGATCATCTTCTGGGCGTATTGCTCCTGGCTGAAGCCATCGAACGGCATGGCGACCGAGGGCGATTTCAGTTCCGGGGTCATCTTCACGCCCAGCCGCTTGAACAGCGCGATGCTTTCCTTATGGGTCATCAAGGTGCCGCTGGAAGGACCGGCGAACAAATCGGTGCGGAAGGAGGCGGTGCCGCCCTGGTATTCCTCGGGGGTTTTGGCGCGGGGGTTGAAGGCGTCCATCTTGCCCCGGAGCTGTTTGAATTCGGCCAGGGTGATATCGCTGGTGCGGCATTCGGCCTTGGCCGGGGCCAGCAGGTTGCCGCTGGCGTCGAAGGTGGCCGGTTGGAACGGCGTGGTGCATTTGGCCGCGAGTTCGGGGAGGGTGAGGATGTTGGTGGTGGTGTGCAGGTCGTTCTGGGCGTGGCGGCAGACCAGTTCCTTATCCTTGGTGAAGGTCACGTCGCATTCCACGATGCCGGCCCCCATGCGGGCGGCGGCTTCGTAGGATTCGCGGGTGTGTTCGGGGAATTGCAGGGCCGCGCCGCGGTGGCCGATGGAGAAATCGGTCTTGTGGAACGGACCTTCCTGGCAGGACAGCGAGGACAGGCGCTTCTTCAGCGGACCGGGACTCATATCGTCCACCAGGAAATAAGGGCGCACGCCCACTTGCACATTGATGACTTCCGCCTGGGACAAGACCGGCAGGGCGGCGCACAGGGAGCCTAGGGCCAGGGTCGCGATGGGCTTCAACATGGGTACCTCGTCGAATGGAAAGGTGGTGCCTGCCGCCCGGAATGGCGGCGCGGCGGACGATACCCAGGCTGTGTTGCGGGTTTGCGGGGCTTAGTGTGACGGGTTGGTGTCGGCGGGCGGCCCGCTTCCGGCCGCGGCCTTACAGATAGAGCGGGGCCATCTGTCTCCAATACCGGCCCTGGTGGGCGCGGCCATCCCATTCGTGCAGGGCGTTCCACACGCCCTTGCCCCACAGGATGTGGCTGAGTTGGCGGTTATTGTCGAGGAAGGGATCGTCCTTGCCGATCACCAGGATGATGTCCATCTTGCGCAGGGCGTCCAGCCGCCACTGGCATTCCAGGTTGGGCAGGTAATGGTTGGGGGTGTTGAAGTAGATGTTCTCGTCGTAGTAGCCGTCGAACAGGTTGCCGAAATGCTCGATGTTCAAGGTCAGGTCGTAGCGGCCCGAGAAGGCGCTGAGCTTTTGGAACAGATGTGGATGGCGGAAGGCGAAGTTGGCGGCGTAGAACGCGCCCAGGCTGCACCCATGGGAAATGGTGCAAGGATGCGGATTCCTGTCGGCCATGAACGGCAGCACCTCGTGCAATAGATAGTCCTCGTATTGCAGATAGCGCTTGATCCGGTCGGCGGGTTGCCGCCACCAGCAATAGAAGGTCTCGTCCGCCAAGCCCTCCACGCAATACAGCTGCAAATGGCCGTCCTTGATCTTATCGGCGATGGATTGCACGATCCTGAGGTTCTCGTATTCGTAGAAACGGCCATCGCGGGTGGGGAAGACCAGCACCTTGGCCCCGGCGTGGCCGAAGACCAGGAGTTCCATATCGCGGTGCAGGCGGGGGCTATACCAGCGGTGATATTCGCGGTTCATAGGGGGGAGAAGAAATGGGCGAGGGTTTGCAGCAATGCGTGGTCCTGTTCGGACTGGCGGGGGTAGTCGAAATGGCCGGCCTCCAGCACGAATAACTCCTTGGGACCGGGCAGGGCGTTGTAGATGGCGAACTGCCCCGGCGGGGCCACCACCGGATCGAACAGCGCCGCCGCCACATGGACGGGGATGACGGTCCTGCGGGCGGCGCAGGCGGCATCGTAATAGCGGAGTGTTGCCAACACGTTACCGTGGCGCTGTTCGTAGCCGCGCACGGCCTCGCCGCTGCCGAGCGTGGGCAGGCCCAGGCGCAAAGGCACGTGGCCGAAGGTCGGCACCGCGAGATGGGCCAAACGGATACGCCCATCCCAAGGCAGGGCCAGCGCCCCGATCCCGCCGCCGAAGCTCGCGCCCATATAACCCACATGCCCCGCCGCGTCCGGGAACAAAGCCAACAAGGCCGACACCCCCAGCCACACATCCTCCACGCAGCCGCCCAGGATATAGCGGTCGCGCTTGTCGATATCGTGCAGGACGTGGTAGGCCGGGTTGTTGGAAATAGGGGGGCGCTGGCTGCGCGACAAGCCCCGGAAACAGGGGAACAGGAAGGCCGCGCCTTCGGCCGGCAGGTGGTAGTCCGGCCCATCCCGCCCGCCGTAGCCATGCCCCACCACCACGCCGCGCCGCACCGGGCCGTGCTTGGGGATCAGCAGCCAGCCGTGGATGGTGAAATCGTCGGTGGAGCGGTAGGCGATATCGTGGCACTCGTAGGCCGGGTGCCAATCCTGGCGCTGGGACAGCCGGGGTTCGGGCCGGAGTTCCAGGGCGCGGGCGTAGCGGCCCTGCCAGAACGCGGCGAAATCCGGGGGTTCGTCGGGACAGCCGATTTGCAGCAGCCGTTCGAGGCCGTAGCCGTAGGTGGGGTCGAAATGATAGCCGTGAGGGAAAGCCACGCGAGACCTGTGACGGGAGGACTGGAAAGCGGCGATTGTCCGTCAAACCGGCGCGGGCGCGCCACCCGGACCCCGGAAGCACAGTGCTTCCGGGGTCCGGGCCGGGTCAGGCGCGGTGGGGATGGCGCGGCGGGGGTTTCCGCCAGTGCCGGGGATTCGGTGTCGGCGCTATGGGTTCGGCTTCGCGCCATTGGCCGGGCAACAGTCCGTCCAGCCGGTAGGGACCGATGGCGCCGCGGATCAGGCGCAGGGTGGGATAGCCCACAGCGGCGGTCATGCGGCGGACTTGGCGGTTGCGGCCTTCGCGCAAGACCAGTTCGATCCAGGCGGTGGGGATGGCGGCGCGGTAGCGGATGGGCGGATCGCGGGGCCAGAGGTTCGCGGGTTCTTCGATGAGGCGGGCCTCCGCCGGCAGGGTGGGACCGTCGTTCAGCACCACCCCCGAGCGGAGTCGCGCCAGCGCCGCCGCGTCCGGGAGTCCTTCCACCTGCGCCCAATACACCTTGGGCAGTTTGTGGCGGGGGTCGGCGATGCGGGCCTGGAGCCGGCCATCGTCGGTCAGCAATAACAGCCCTTCGCTGTCGTAGTCCAAGCGGCCCGCTGGACGGATGCGAGGGATGGCGAGGTGGTCGGCCAGGGTGGGGCGCTGTTGGGCGCGGTCGGTGAACTGGCTCAGGGTGTTGTAGGGTTTGTTGAACAGGATCAGCATGGGTTCGCGACGCGGTCCGCTTGGGTCTGGGATTGTTTATCCCCCTGATTCTATGGGATATCCGGTTCACCGGATATTGGCGATCCGCCCATAATTAGGCAGGAACTTCGCGTAAGGTCATGGGGTGGTTCTTGCCCGGCTTCCCAGCGGCTGGAATAGCCGCCGCATCACAGCGGAGCGGTCGGCCCCAGGATCAAGGGATGCCTAGGGGTCCGAGTCCGCCGCGGGGCCGGAGGCGACGGCGCGGAAAACCTCGTCGCGGGGTCTGGACAGGGTTCCCGCCGCAGAGCGATATCAGGAAAATACCCAAAAGATCGGGTTGCCAAAGGTCGCTATCAGCAATTCGGAGATGGCGGAAAATATTAGGTCCAGAATCAGGAAGCGCAAGGCGTGGCCGGTCAGGCGGCAGCCGCGTTTTATGATATTGAGCAGGTCTAGCGCGTCCTTCCATGGAAAAGCCGGTTTGTCACGTTGGCGGCGCATGGTTTCCTCCTTGGAATGAAAAACATCCTTGTCGGCCCTCGGTTTTGACATCGGCAAACGGCGGACGCGATCATTATCCTGGCATGGCACCCATCCGTTAATGAGAGAAACCGCCTATCCCGCGTCCCGCATCCTCCCCGATGGACGCAATCCGCCGCTTGCGCCAAGCTATCGAGGGTCCGGGGCGGGCTTCCGCTGACCGCCAGGACGTTTGTTTTCCAACCCATCGCGCCGTTTCCCATGCCTGCAATCGAACGCCATTTGATCGACGGTCCCGACGGTAAACTCGAGGTTTTCGTCGAACCCCATCCCGCCGCCACCGGCATCGCCTTGATCGCCCATCCGCATCCCTTGTTCGGCGGCACCGCCGACAACAAGGTGGTGACCACCTTGGCCCGCGCCTTCCAGGAACTCGGCTGCCATAGCCTGCGCCCCAATTTCCGGGGCGTCGGGGCCAGCGAAGGGCGCTACGACGCGGGCCGGGGCGAAACCTGTGATTTGCTCGCGGCGCATGATTACGCCCTGGACCGTTTCGGCGGGGGTTTGCCGGTCTATCTGGCCGGGTTTTCCTTCGGCGCGTTCGTGACGGGCAAACTGGCCGAGCGGCTGGCCGCGGCGGGCAGTCCCGCCCGGCGCTTGGTGTTGGTGGGCACGGCGGCGGGTTTTTCCGACGGTAGCCGGGACTACGCCAGCGGGGCGATAGCCGCCGACACCCTGGTGATCCACGGCGCGGAGGACACCACCGTGCCTTTGGCCGAGGTGCTGCGCTGGGCCGAACCTTTGGAACTGGTGGTGCAGGTCGTCCCCGGCGCCGACCATTTTTTCCATCGCAAATTGCACTTGATCCGCCGCATCGTGCGGGAGGCGTGGCGGGATTAGCCGGGCGGTCCGGCCCGCGCGGATGGCCCTGGGTTTTGTGCTACCATGCCCGCGGTTCCCATGCCTCCGGCCGCCTCGGAACGCAGCTCCGTCGCGGGGTTTCCGGGAGTCCGGGGAACCGGCGTCACGACGCATAATTTCAACAATAAGCCTTAGCGAGGAGGAGAGACATGTTCAAGATCGATACCCAGAAATTCCTCGATCACCCGCTCCAAGCCAGTCTGCTGGTGGTCGATTTCGGATTGCTGATGTTCATGCCCTTGATACGCCCGCCGGTGTTCCTGTCCTTGTTGTTGGTGGGTGGCTTGGTCTACCTGTCCATGTATTTCGGCGCGGCCTGCGCCACGCCCGACGCCCGTTCCTCCGGCGCGTAAGCCAGCGTTCCCACCTCTGGGCGGTCGCCCGGATCGCGCATCGCCCCGGCCTGGTTCCGCGCCTTGCGCGTTCCGCTCTGGTCCGCCCGTCCCGGCCCTTTCCCGCCCGCCCATGAGCCGCCGCCGTTCCCCGATCCATTTCGTGTCCAGCCCGCCGCCGCCCGGTTTGTTCCGCCGCCTGGGGGCTTTGTTCTACGATGCCGTGCTGCTGGCCGGTGTCTTGTTCGTCGCGACCCTGGCGGTGTTGCCCTTGCGCGGCGGGGAGGCTTTCCGCCCGCACGATCCGCTGTTCTTCGCCTATCTGCTGCTGGTGGTCTGGGCTTTCTTCGGCTGGTTCTGGACCCATGGCGGGCAGACCCTGGGGATGCGGGCCTGGAAAATCCGCCTGGTGTCCGCCGACGGCGCGGCGCTGGGCTGGAACCAGGCGGCGCTGCGCTATGTGTGCGCCTGGGTGTCGCTGGGCCTGTTCGGCCTGGGGTATCTGTGGATATGCATCGATCCCCAGCGGCGGGCTTGGCATGACCGCCTCGCCGGGACGCGGATGATCTGGCAGGAACGGTGAGGGGGTGGGGCGTTCCGGGGGAACGCCCCTGCCGCCGCGCTTAGGCGGCGGTGGTGCTGGCGACCGGGGCGCGGTGGACTTTCACCTGGCCGCGCTGGATGCGGACATGCTCTTCGAGCTGGCGCGTGGCGGCGGCGAAGGCGTCGCGCAGGGCGACGTAGAAATCCTCGTGGGATTGCTTGTCGTGGTGGTCCCGGCTCACCACGATGTGCTTGTTCGGAACGCTCAGGTCGATGCGGACTTTGTAGAGATTACCCTGATGTTGATGACGGTGTTCGGCTTCGACGGCGACCCGGCAACTGATGATATTGTCGCAGAACTGCTCCAGTTTGGCCGCTTTTTCCCGGATTCGGGTTTCCACGGCGTCGGAATGCGGAATGCCCCGGAACGTAATCTCTAGTGGTACTTGCATGGTCTTTCCCAATGTTGTCAAAGCTGGAAGGGATAGGGCCGGCCCTCCGAACGACGGCCCGCCTTCGGGCGGTCCGCGCCATCCTTGGATGCGCACTCGGCAAGACCGGCTTGGATAGGATGTTGTTGTCATGGGTCCATGGGCCTGCGCCACGCTCCGCGTTGGCGGTTGGCCGGATCGTTTTATGAAGCCCACATGACAATGATATACAACCGGGAAACTCCCTGTCGACTTGGCCCCTCTTGCGGTCTTGGCGAATCTCCGAACGTGGGTATCGACCCAGGCCGCTCCCGGCGGGGCCTGTCTTGGGAGCTTGGGTTTTCCCAGGTGGGAAGCGTATCGGCAGGGGTGGATTGCCGCCTGGGAAGGGCGTTTTTATAACTTTGAATTATAAAATATTTTTGATCGATTCTTTTTTGTTTGGAACGGCCCTTGCTATGATCCCGGCCGGGTCGAGGGCCGGGGTTTCCCGGCCCCGACCCCATGATCGTCCCGCCCCGGCCCGGAGCGGCGTACAGTTCCGAACCCGGTGAAGACTTGGGGTGGGTCCGGTCGGCGGGCCTGCCCGCATCCCATCCCATGGACCGGGCCGGGCAGCAGCCCAGGAGAATCAGCCATGCCCTTGCAACACTTGATCGATTGTTTCAACCAGCGCTTTGTCGAGGACGGCGGTCTCCACGAGCCGCCCCTGGTCTACCGGGAGGGGCGGGTGCTGGGCCGTTCCGGCGGCGCCGTCTTCACCAGCCGCCTGCGCCCGGTGCGGCTAGGCAGCAAGCCGTCGGTGATCCGGGGTTACGACGCGACCCTGCGGGTGGTGGAACCCGCCACCGACGCGGAGGGGGCCGCGCTGGGCCTGTTCGCCGACGAGGCCGCCGATATCGTCAACCTGGACCGGCTGACCCGCACGGTCCACATGCTCAATTTCCTGCCGATCTCGCACGAGGGCGGCTATTTGTTCGTGCATGTCCATCCGCGCCATATCCTGGCGGTCAAGCGCGACCACGGCGCTTATTTCGAGGAGATCATCGTGGCTTGCGGTTTGTCGCCGCGGCGGGTGGTCATCTCGCTGACGGTGAATCCTGGGTATACGGCCCAGGTCGGGCTGTTGCTGGAGCGCTTGGAGAATTACCGCGCCAGGGGCTATGCCACCGCCATCAAGTTCGATATCCAGGCCGAGGAGGTGTTCCTCGAACGCTATTGCGTCGAGTTCCTGAACCGCCACCGGCCCGATTTCGTGCGCTTCGCGAGTCCGGCCCACGTCCTGGGCGAGGAGCGCCGCCGCTCCGCCTTGTTGCGGGCGATCCGGCGGCTCGATACCCGGTTGTTGCTGGAGGCGGTGCGCGACGAGGCCGATGCCGCGCTGGCGGAATCCCTCCGCGCCGATTGCGTGCAGGGCGATTGGTACGAACTGGCGGTGGGGCGGACGCCGGTGCTGCGGGCGGCGGGATAGGCTTCAACCGGCCCGGCTTTGGGTCCAGGCCGCCCATTTGGCCTTGGCCTGCGCCTTGAGTTGGCGTGCCAGCCGGTAGACCAGGGTTTGGACGATGCGGTCGTGGGCCCAGCGCAGCCAGCCGGTGATCGCCGTGTAGACCTGTGCGAATAGCTTGAAGGTGAGCAATTGCGGCTTGGTCAGGGCGAACACCCGCGCCACCAGCAAGGTGCCCAGCAGCTTGGCGAACACCTCGACCAAGAGGGCTTGCAGCAACAGGCCATGGGCCAACAGCCAGAGCGCCAGGAGGTTGATCGGCGTCACGATCAGCAGCGGGATCGAGAAGGCCAGCAAGGCGGTTTTGGGCGGGGTTTGGCCCAGCCAAGCCTCGAACTTGGCGAGGCGCAGCCAGCGGGCCAGGGTATGTCCCAGCGCGGTGAGGATATCCCACAGCCATTCTTCGATCAGCAGGAGGATGGCGAGCAGGGAGAGCAGGAATGTCTTCATGGGATGGGAAGCGGGTTGGGGAAGGGCGGTCGGCAGTATATCAGCCCGTTGGCGCGGCCCGGCCTGGCATGGGTACAAACTGAGGTTTGTACTCCGGGGCGATCCCGGCCAAGCGGCCCGGGCCATGGACCAGGATAGGGCGGAAACAAAAAGGCCGGGTCGAACCCGGCCTTTTCCATGCATCCCGGCGCGGAACTCAACCCGCCGCCGCCCGCGCCGGGCTGTCTTCCACCAACAGGAATTCCAACAGCGCCTTCTGCGAATGCAGGCGGTTCTCGGCCTCGTCCCAGACCACGCTGTGCGGCCCTTCCAGGACTTCCGCGCTGACTTCCTCGCCGCGATGGGCGGGCAGGCAATGCATGAACAGCGCGTCCCGATCCGCCAAGCCCAGCAGGGCCGCATCGACCTGATAATCCTTGAACGCCTGTTCCCGTTTGGCCTGTTCCTCTTCCTGGCCCATGCTGGCCCAGACATCGGTGACCACCAGATCGGCCCCGCGCACGGCTTCCGCCGGGTCGCGCAGTAGGCTGACGCCCGGCGTGTTCAACAGCCCGGCTTCCGGCTCGTAGCCTTCCGGGCAGGCGATCCGTAGCTCGAAACCCAGGAGGCCCGCCGTCTCGATATAGGAATGGCACATGTTGTTGCCATCGCCGATCCAGGCCACGCTGCGCCCGGCGATATCGCCGCGCCGCTCGAACCAGGTCTGCATGTCCGCCAGCAATTGGCAGGGATGGAAACGGTCGCTCAGGCCGTTGATGACCGGCACCCTGGAATATTCGGCGAAGATTTCCACGGTGCGGTGGGCGTGGGTACGGAGCATGATGCAGTCCACCATCCGCGAAATCACCCGCGCCGAATCCTCGATGGGCTCGCCGCGCCCGAGTTGGGTGTCGCGCGGCGAGAGGAAGATCGCGCTGCCGCCGAACTGGGCCATCCCGGCCTCGAAGGAAATACGGGTCCGGGTCGAGGATTTCTCGAACAACATGCCCAGCACGCGGTTCTTGAGCGGTTCGTAAATCCCTTTCAGGTGTTTGAGTTCGATGGCCCTATGGATCAAGCCCCGGAATTCCTGGGGGCTGAGGTCGGACAAGGTGACCAAATGGCGCGGTTTCATGGGGTGACTTCCTATGGGGGGGTCGTGTATCCGGCGATGAGCGCGGCGACGCCGTCCACCAGTTGATCGGCTTCGGCGTCGCTCATGGTGAGCGGGGGTAATAGGCGGACGGTGCGGTCGGCGGTGACGTTGATGAGGAACCCTTGGTCCAGCGCCAGCCCGACCAGATCGGCGCAGGGCCGGTCCAGTTCGATGCCGAGCATCAAGCCGTGGCCGCGCACCTCGACCACGCCGGGCTGGTCCGCGAGCTTTTCGCGGAATCCGGCCAGGAGGCGGCGGCCCAGTTCGCCCGCCCGCGCCACGAGGCCCTGTTCGCGCAGGGTGTCGATGACGGTCAGCCCGGCCCGGCAGGCCAGCAGGTTGCCGCCGAAGGTGGAGCCGTGCTTGCCCGCCGTCAGCATCCGCGCCGCCACGCCCCGCGCCAGGCATGCGCCGATGGGCATCCCGTTCCCCAGCGCCTTGGCGAGGCTCATCACGTCGGGCAGGGCGTCGCCGTGTTGGAAGGCGAACCAGGTTCCGGTACGGCCCATGCCGGTCTGCACCTCGTCCAGCATCAACAACCAGCCGCGTTCGTCGCAGAGTTTGCGCAGGGCGGGCAGATAATCCGGTGGCGGCACCCGCACCCCGCCTTCGCCCTGCACCGGCTCGACCAGCACCGCGACCACGTTGGGATCGTCCACCGCCGCCACCGCCGCCGCGTCGCCGTGCGGCACCCGCACGAAGCCGCCGACCAGGGGCTCGAAACCTTCCTGGACCTTGGGATTGCCGGTGGCGCTGAGGGTGGCGAGGGTGCGGCCATGGAAGCTGTTCTCCATGACCACCACGGCGGGGGCGTCGATATCCTTGCTGTGGCCGTAGCGGCGGGCGATCTTGAGCGCGGCCTCGTTGGCCTCCGCGCCGGAATTGCAGAAGAAGGCGTTGTCGAGGCCGCTCAGGGCGCAGAGTTCGGCGGCGAGGCGTTCCTGTAGCCCGATGTGGTAGATGTTCGAGGTATGCAGCAGGGTCGCGGCCTGCTCGGCCAGGGCGCGGGCCAGGGCCGGATGCGCGTGGCCCAGGCCGCACACGGCGATCCCGGAAATCGCGTCGAAATAGCGGCGGCCCTGGGTATCCCACAGCCAGACGCCCTCGCCGCGTTCGAACGCGACGGGTAGCCGCGCATAGGTCGGCATCACCTGATCGGTCATCGAAAACCCCTCCGAAAATAAAAGGGCAGTCGCGAGACTGCCCTGGAAAACGAAGCGCGTGATTATAGTGAAAATAAACCGCCGCACAAGCGCTGATAACACTTGCGCGGCGTTCGTTTTCCGACGCGGGGTCCGGCGATTCCGGCACCGGGGCCATGCTTTTATTTCCCCCGGTCCAGGCTTTATGCTCTGCCGTTTTCCACGGGGGCGGGCGATATGGGCTTTTGGCGCGAAAAAACCTTGGGCGAGATGAGCGAATGGGAGTGGGAATCGCTCTGTGATGGCTGCGGGCGCTGCTGCCTGCACAAGCTCGAAGACGAGGACACCGGGGAAATCCTGTTCACGCGGGTGGCCTGCCATCTGCTGGATATCGGCACCTGCCGTTGCGGCAATTACGCCAAGCGCAGCAAGCTGGTGCCGGATTGCCTGAGCCTGCGCGATGGCTTCACCCAATTCCACTGGCTGCCTTCCACCTGCGCCTACCGCCTGCTCGCCCAGGGCGACGACCTGCCCGCTTGGCACCCGCTGGTGTCGGGCCGGGCCGATTCGGTCCACGCCGCCGGGATATCGGTGCGGGGGTTCGCCCTGCCCGAAGCCGGGGTGGATTGCCTGGAGGACCATGTCATCGAATGGCTGGAATGAGCCGTCCCGGCGGAGTCCGCCGCCGGGTTTCCGACGCCCTCCCGGCGTTTCGTCCGCGCTCCCGCCGCCGGAAAATTGGCGGCTTCCGCCTTTGTTCCCAGCGCCCCCGCGCCGTTTGGCCGGGAACGGAATCTGCATGGCCGCTCCCAACCGAATCTATTGCCGGGGGTAGCCATGAAAAAAATCCTCGTACCGACCATCGGCGGGCTGGTGCTGGCCGCCTTGGGGGTGTTGGCCCTGTGGGCCGATCCCGGCGGACGCTATGTCAATCTGCCGGGTTTGCTGCTGGTGACGTTGGGCACGCTGCTGGCCTCGATGCTGGCGCATTCGCGCCGCGGCGTTTTCGAGATGCTCGGACGCCTGCCCGCCAAGCTCAAAGGCCGTCGCGCCGCGGACCGGGAGGAATTGGAAACCCTGTTGCGGGTGGCGGAATGGCACCGCCTGGGCCGGATGCAAATCGCCGAGCAGACCGCCAAGAAACTGCGCGATCCGATCCTGCGCGGCGGGGCCGAGATGGTGATCGGCCGCACCCCGGAGGCCGAGTTGGGCCGGATGCTGTCCTGGAAAATCGGGGCGCAGCGCGAACGCGACCAGGACGATATCAAAATCGTCCTGACCATGGCCGGGTTCGCCCCGGCGCTGGGGATGCTGGGGACCTTGATCGGCCTGATCGAGATGATGTACGCCCTGGACGCCAACCAGATGGCCCATATCGGCACGGCCATGGGCTTCGCGTTGTTGTCCACGGTGTATGGGCTGGTGGCCGCCAACCTGGTGTTGAAGCCCATCGCCGTGCGCTTGGAGGACACCGCCCGCGAGCAATTGGCGTGGCGGCATGTGCAGGCGGAAATCCTCCGGCTGCTGCACGAGCGCGGCCATCCTTCCTTGATCCGGGATTATTGGCAGGCGTTCCAGGAGCGCTCGACCGGTCCCGAGTCCGCGCAAGCCCTGGAACTGGCCCCCTCCAAATCCTCGCCCTAGGTGGACGCCATGATTTCGCCTTCCTATTCCCGCCCCGGTCCCGCCGCCAAAACCAGTCCGGTTCCGCCGCCCGATCCTTGGCAAACGGCGCAATCCGAAACCGCCCAGGACACCGCGGGAAATTGGCTGCTCAGTTACTCGGACCTGATGACCTTGCTGTTCACCTTCTTCGTGATGTTGTTCGCCTATCAGAAGGCCTTGCCCGGCAAGGCCGTGGCCGGTACCGCATCCCCGCCGGTCGTCGCGGCCCCGGTGCTGCCGGTCCAACCGCCCACGCCGGCGGCCCGGCCCATCGCCCACGCCACGGTCCCGCCGCCGGCCGTGGACGATGAGGCCTTCCCGCCACCGTCCGCCGCCGCGCCCGATCCCACCGGGGCCGAAACCCCGGCCCCGGAACAGCCGCGTTGGCTTTCGGTCCCGGATGCCGCCCCGTCCCAGGCTCGGCCCGATCCCGGTGCCGACGCGCTGTTGGGCGGCGATATCGAGGTTTCCGCGACGCCCGGCCAGGTGCGTTTGGAGATTGGCGATAGCATCTTGTTCGATCCGGCCAGCGCCGACTTGAAGGCGGAGGGCGGTGCCGTCCTGGATCGGCTGGCGCATTGGCTGCGCGATCATCCGGGCACCATCGCGGTCGAGGGCCACACCGACAACCAACCCATCGCCGGCGGGCGCTATCGTTCCAACTGGGAATTGTCCTCGGCGCGGGCCAGCACGGTGGCGCGGGCTTTGATCGAGCGCGGCGTCCCGGCGGAGCGCCTGCGGGCCGTGGGTTTGGCCGATACCCAGCCCAAGGCCGACAATCTCACGCCGCAAGGCCGGGCCGGCAACCGGCGGGTGGCCTTGGTGGTGTTCATGGAGCGGGGCGGGGAAGTGAGGATTTGAGCGGGACGGTCGGGGCGTGGCCGGCTCCTGGGGGGAACCGGCGAGAGTGTTGCGGCGCGGGGACGGGCCACGGCAAAAAACAACTTCCCGAAGTCCGCACGCTACCCAGGCATTCGGGAAAGTTGTTCTCGCTTAACGGCCCTGGCCGAGTTGGGCCATCACGGCGGCCTTGGCGGTTTCCCAATCCTCTTGCTCGAAGCCCGGCTCGAAATTGCGTTTCTCGGCCAGATAGTACGCGGCTTCCTCGATCATCTTCTGGATTGCCTCGGGGCCGGGCACGGGCGGCGCGGCGGGGTCTTCTTCGACCGCTTCCTTGGCGGGCTTGGCGGTGGCTTTGGGGGGCTTGGCGGCTTTGGCGGCGGGCGCTTCCGGTGCCGGCGCGGCGGGTGGCGTTTCGGGCTCTACCGGGGGAAGTACGGAAGCCGCCGCCGTTGCGCTGGTATCGGACAGGCCAGTGGGCGGGGCGGCTTTGGCGCTCCCGGCGGTTTTGCTGGATTTGGCGGGCTTGGCGGATTTGGACTCGGCCATGCTGGGTCTCCTGATCTAGGGTTTGTCGATGGATTCGAAGGACGGGAATAAATTGTATGACGCTTCCATGGTGGCAAGGGTTGCCGTGGTGGCGACACTTTATTTTGCGCCATGAACATGAAGGAATGTTTGGGACCGGGGATTCTTCCGCGGGGGTGGGGAAGGCATTGGCCGGTGCCGGGTATCGGGGCGGGGTTATCGCGCTGGCCTGGGTGGCCGGCGGGGCGGGCATCGTCCGGTATATTCCGGTACCGGGCCGCGCCGTGGGTCGGATTCCCGGCGGATGGAAGGGCCCGCGCCGGGAATAGGGGCGTCGTCCTGGGAAAGCGCGCCCATCAATTCAGGTATACCACGCGGTTTTTCTGGCCATGGTGCTGGTAGCCGGGCGTATAGAGGTCGGCCCATTGATCGTCGTCGCCTTTGCGGGGGGTGAAGGCGACCATTTCGCAATTCGCACCATGCCGTTGCCGGTCGTAGGGGGACCAGACCTGGGTCAAGCCCACGCCAGAAACGAACCACAACATGGAGATGCGTCGATAAGCTTTGGGTTTGTACATGGGAGCCACCTGGTAGTTTTGTCCCTATTGTTATTAGCGGCGGATTCCGCGTTTACAAGAGGGGAGCCATGAAAGTTTTGGTTATGGACGGGTCCGCCGGAGGGCGGTTCCGCGCCGCTTGGCCGGATTCCCGGACCCCGCCGGGCTGGCCGGGAATCCCATGGCCCGGGGCGGATTCCGGGGGGCGGTCCTGCCGGATTCCGCTCCACGGGACCCTGTGGCGGCGTCGATTGGAAGCGGTCGGAGCGTCCGGAGTTCCCGCGGATACGGAACGCCGTCCACCTGGACCTTGGACCCGGCGGCTCCGTCGCTAAACTATACACCCATCTTGGATATCGTCCCGCCGGAGGCAGTATGTTCGAAGCGGCCGCGCTGAAAAGCAAATTAGCGAGGGAGGATTACGACCAGCAAGTCGATGATCTACGTATGCGCCTCTTGGATGCCCAACAACGCTTGGACACGGCGCGGGTGGCGGTGGTTCTCATCGTGGCGGGGGTGGATTGCGCGGGCAAGGGCGATGTGATCGGCATGCTGAACCAATGGCTGGACCCGCGCTATATGCGGACCCATGCCTTCGGCGAGCCTTCCGATGAGGAGCGCGAACGGCCCCGCCATTGGCGTTATTGGCTGAGCCTACCGCCACGGGGCCGGATCGGCCTGTACGCCATGGGTTGGTATGGCGCGCCGCTGGCCGACCGTATCCATGGCCGCATCGGTCCGGCCAAACTGGACGCCGAACTGGCCCATATCAACCGGCTGGAAAAAATGCTCGCCGACGACGGCACCCTGGTGTTGAAATGCTGGCTGCACCTCAGCCAGAAACAGCAGCGCAAAACCCTGGAACGACTCGAAGCCGACCCCGAAACCGCCTGGAAAGTCGGCAAGCTGGATAGGAAGCACCTCAAGCTCTACGGGGAATTCATCGGGATCGCCGAGCATACCCTGCGCCAGACCGACACCCCCGAAGCGCCCTGGCTGATTATCAACGCCTACGATCCCCACTACCGGAGGATCGCCCTCGCCCAATGGTTGATCGACCGTATTTCCGCCCGCCTGGACGCGGTCGACGGAGCGGCGGGCCCCAGTCCGAAAATCCAGGCATGCCCTCCCGATCATCGTGGCCGGGATATCCTGGCCGCGCTGGATTTGGGCCAGACCTTGGAT
Organism: Methylomagnum ishizawai; assembly: GCF_019670005.1. Taxonomy (NCBI): domain Bacteria; kingdom Pseudomonadati; phylum Pseudomonadota; class Gammaproteobacteria; order Methylococcales; family Methylococcaceae; genus Methylomagnum; species Methylomagnum ishizawai. The sequence goes on from NZ_AP019783.1 coordinate 967,259, forward strand.
AAATCCACCTATCAAAAACGCTTGGCGCACTGGCAAGGCCGGCTCAACCGCTTGTCCCGCCAGGCCCGCCAACAAAAGCGTTCCGCCATCTTGTTATTCGAGGGCTGGGACGCGGCGGGGAAGGGCGGCACCATCCGCCGCATCACCCAGGCCATGGACGCGCGCAATTACCAAGTGATCCCCATCGCCGCGCCCACCGACGAGGAAAAGGCCCGGCATTATCTGTGGCGGTTCTGGCGGCATTTGCCGCGGGGCGGCAAAGTCACCCTGTACGACCGCAGTTGGTATGGGCGGGTTTTGGTGGAACGGGTGGAGGGCTTCGCCGAACCCGCCGAATGGGGCCGGGCCTATTCGGAGATCAACGATTTCGAGGAGGAATTGACCGACCATGGGATTATCCTCCTGAAGTTCTGGTTGCATATCGACCGGGACGAGCAATTACGGCGTTTCCAAGCGCGGGAAAACACCGTGTATAAGCGCTACAAAATCACGGAGGAGGATTATCGCAACCGGGGAAAATGGGCGGATTATGTCGAGGCGGTCAATGCCATGGTGACGCGGACCAGTACCGAGTACGCGCCCTGGCGGTTGGTGTCCGCGCAAAATAAATATTATGGACGGCTGCAAGTGCTGGAATGGGTGTGCGAAGCCTACCAGCGGGCCTTGGATTGATAGGGAAGTTTGATTTATGGGGGGCGTTGGCGCGATGCCAATGCCTGGAAATGGGTCTTCGTTATGGGGAATTGGTCTATGAATCATCAAAATAGGCAAGGCCGGGATGGGAAGCCCTCGCCCGGCGCGCCGCCAGGCCGCACGCAGGCGGATACCCTGGAAACCTCGGCATATTTATTCGCCTTGGCGGGACGCGGGGCTTTGGGGATTATCGAATTGGTCCACGCGGTGGAGCATCTTAACGCCGAAAACCAAATCCATGGGGCCATAGCCTTATATCGGCTGTGGCTGGAAAACACCCTGTCGCCTTTATCCCACGCGATTTATTGCAACCTGGGGGACGCGTTGGAACGCATCGGGGACGAGGCCGGGGCCGAGCGGGCGTACCGCGATGCCTTGGCGCGGAAGCCGGATTTCGAGCAGGCCAAGGCCAAACTGGTGGCTTTGTTGGCGCGCTTGGGCCACGACGACAAAGCCGGTGCCGTGTGAGCGTCCGCCATCGACCACGCGCCGCCATCACTCGCTAGAATACCCCTCAATCCCGAACGGACCGGACCGGCCTAGCCGCTCCGTCCGCCGGGCCGGATTCAGCTTCCGAGACGGAGTATTCCCAATGAACTTACATGAATATCAAGCCAAGCAGTTGTTCGCGGCCTACGGCATTCCCGTGCCCCAGGGCCAGCCCGCCACCAGCGGCCAGGCCGCCGTGGAGGCCGCGCAAGCCCTGGGCGGCGGACGCTGGGTCGTGAAGGCCCAGGTCCATAGCGGCGGACGCGGCAAGGCGGGCGGCGTGGCGCTGGTCGACAGCCTGGACGCGGTGCGGGCCGCCGCCGAGCGCCTGCTGGGTGCGCGCCTGACCACGATCCAGACCGGACCTGGCGGTTTGCCCATCAACGCCGTGCTGGTCGAGGAGGTCCGCCCCCTGGCCCGCGAGCTTTATCTGAGCGCCCTGGTGGATCGCGGCACGGCCCGGGTGTTGTTCATGGCGTCCTCTGCGGGCGGCATGGATATCGAGGAAGTCGCGGCCCACACTCCCGAACAAATCCTCACCTGCACCGCCGACCCCGCCGCCGGTATCCAGCCCTATCAATGCCGCGACTTGGCCTTCGCCATGGGCTTGGACGCCGCCCAGGCCGGGATGCTGACCAAAATCATGCAGGCCATGTACCGCCTGCTGCTGGACCAGGATTTGAGCCAGATCGAAATCAATCCGCTGGTCGTGACCGGCGACGGCCAGTTGATGGCGCTCGACGCCAAGATCAACATCGACGACAACGCCTTGTTCGCCCACCCGGACCTGACCGCCATGCGCGATGTCTCCCAGGAAGACGCCACCGAAACCGCCGCCCGCCAGCACGACTTGAGCTATGTCACCCTCGACGGCAATATCGGCTGCATGGTGAACGGGGCCGGGTTGGCGATGGCGACGGTGGATGTCATCCAACTTTACGGCGGCAAACCCGCCAACTTCCTGGATGTGGGCGGCGGCACCACGGCGGCGAAGGTGGCCGAAGCCTTCAAGCTGATTTTGGCCGACAGCAAGGTCAAGGCGGTACTCATCAACATCTTCGGCGGCATCGTGCGTTGCAACCTGATCGCCGAGGGCGTGATCGCCGCCGTGACCGAGGTGGGCGTGAAGGTGCCGGTGGTGGTGCGGCTCGAAGGCACCAATGCCGCGGAAGGCCGGGCCTTGCTGGAACAATCGGGGCTGGCGGTATTGACGGCGGGCGATTTGGACGAGGCGGCGAAAAAGGCGGTGGAGGCTGCGCAATGAGTATTTTGATCGACAACAACACCCAACTGATCTGCCAGGGCTTCACCGGCAAGCAGGCGACTTTCCACTCCCAGCAATGCTTGGATTACGGCACCCGCTTGGTGGGCGGCGTGACCCCCGGACGCGGGGGGCAGGAACACTTGGGCCTGCCGGTGTTCAACACGGTGAAGGACGCGGTGCGGGCAACCGGGGCCACGGCCAGCATGATCTACGTGCCGCCGCCCTTCGCCGCCGACGCCATCCTGGAAGCGGCGGACGCGGGGATCGGCCTGATCGTCTGCATCACCGAGGGCATTCCGGTCCTGCATATGTTGCGGGTGAAGGCGGCGTTGCGGGATACCGGCGCGTTGCTGGTCGGCCCCAACTGCCCCGGCGTCATCACGCCGGGCCAGTGCAAGATCGGCATCATGCCGGGTTTCATCCACCAACCGGGCGGCATCGGCATCGTGTCGCGCTCGGGCACCTTGACCTATGAGGCCGTATACCAGACCACCCGCGCCGGGTTGGGCCAAAGCACCTGTGTCGGCATCGGCGGCGATCCCATCAAGGGCATGGATTTCATCGACGTGCTGTCGCGCTTCCAGGCCGACCCCGAGACGCGCGGCATCATCATGGTGGGCGAGATCGGCGGCAGCGCCGAGGAGGAAGCCGCCGAGTACATCAAGGAAAATGTCACCAAGCCGGTGGTGGGCTATATCGCGGGGCTGACCGCGCCGCCCGGCAAGCGCATGGGCCATGCCGGGGCCATCGTCACCGGCGGCAAGGGCACCGGGGCCGGCAAGGTCGCGGCGCTCAAGGCGGCGGGGGTCGCGGTGGTGGATACGCCGACCGAGATGGGGCGGCGGATGACGGAATTGTTGAGCTGAATCCAACGGAAGCGCGGCCCTTGTTCCGCGCTGATGGCTCGAACTAATTCGCGGCGGACGGGGAAACGGATTATCCTCCCCGCATCCGCCGCGGATCCGGCCCAATATCCTCCATCCTGAACTCGAACCCCCCCTTCCGCCGGTCCTCGAAAAAGAACCGCAAGGCCCGGTGGACCGTCTCGAACGAGATTTCGTCCCAGGGAATCTCCTCCTCCCGGAACAAGCGCACCTCCAGGCTTTCCTCCCCGGCGGCGTAGCGCTCCGCCACCATGTTCGCCCGGAAGAAGGCGTAGACCTGCGAGATATGCGGCAGGCTGAACAGGGTATACAAAGGCTCCAGTTCCACCTCGACCGTGGCCTCCTCCCAAGCCTCGCGGCGGGCGGCCTCGGCCAGGGTCTCGCCCAACTCCATGAAACCGGCGGGCAGGGTCCAGAATCCCAGGCGCGGCTCGATGGCCCGCCGGCACAGCAACACCCGGTCGCCCCACACCGGGATGCAACCGGCGATCATCTTGGGATTCTGGTAATGGATGCTGCCGCAAGCGCCGCAGATATGCCGGAGGCGGTCGTCGCCCTGGGGAATGCTTTGATGCAGCGGACCGCCGCAGTGCGTGCAAAATTTCATGGGGGATGCCGTGGGGGGCCGGGCGCGGAACCGCCTGGGGGCCGGGGTTACGAGATCATGACCGCGAGCAACTGGTCTTCCAGGTCGTTGCGCAACACCAGTTCCTCGCCGAGTTTGGACAGGTCTTCCGCCAGGTGTTCGCGCAGGGCTTCGCCGCTGAGTTTTTCGTATTTGTCGTTGAAATCCACGGCGGTGCCGGTGGCTTGGACGATGCGGGGATAGATTTTCTCCGCCGCCTGGAGGATCCGGCCCCGCCGTTCGCTGCCGTCGGTCAGGCGTTGATAAATGCCGAAATGGCCCAGCGAGATGTAATCGACCAGGAGGCCGCAGAATTCCTGGATTTTGATATCCAGCGGCTCCCCGGAGGCGAAGGGCTGCATCCCGCTGAGGGCGCAATACTGCGACCACAGTTGCTGGCGTTCTTCCAATAATTCCTGGATCAATTGGCCGGTGTTGTGCCGACGCTCTTGGAGGGTCTGGTTCATCGTCGTACCTTGCTGGGTCTTGAGCCCCTGGGCGCGGGGCTGTGGGGTTCGCCGCCGGATCGGGCCGGACTCGTTGTTGGGATTGGGGGGTGGCGGGATGGGCCAAGCCCGGCAACCGCAGATATTATGCCATCTTCCGCGCGGGTGGAGAGGCGGTGCCGGACGGGGCGGGAAGGGGGATGCCCGGAGCCCCCTGCCAAGACGCCGGGGCGGGGCCGGTCCGGGTTATTCGGGCGTGGATTCCTGGCCGGGCGGGGCCGGGGTCAGCGACATGAGGAATTCGGCCACCGATTGCGGGCGCTGTTCCGGGTGGATTTCCATGGCCCAATCGATGGCTTCCAGCCAGATCGGGGAATAGCGCCGCCGGTACGCCTTCGCCGCCGGGACCAGGATATCGCGCTCGGCCCGCTCGGGGGCGGAGGGTGGGAACGTCCCGTCCAGGCACATCCGTATGGTGGCCCCGAGCGCGTAGAGGTCGCTCCAAGGGCCGAGCATCCCGTCCTGGTCGTATTGCTCGATGGGCGAGAAGCCATTGCTCAGCACCTTGCCGATCCGGCTGCGCTCCTCGTAGGGATAGGGCTGGCAGGCGCCGAAATCCAATAGCAAGGGATCGCCGCCGGAACGGATCAGGATGTTGTGGGGCTTGATATCGAGGTGCAGCAGGCCGTTGTTGTGGATGGTGCGCACCCCGTCCAGCAGCGGCAGGAACACCATGGTCAGGAATTGTTCGCTCACCCCGCCTTTCTTTTCCTTCAGCAGGTAATCGCCCAAGACCTTGCCGTACTCGAAGGTCATCACCAGATAGACGGTGGCGTTGGCGCGGAAGAAATTCAGCACCTCGACGATGTTGCGGTGCTTGAGCCGGGTCAGCACCTTGGCCTCCTCCAGGAACAACTGGCGGCCCCGGATGAAGGCGCGGCGGGCGTCCTCGCTGATGGGGACGACTTCGAGCTGGCCGTTGCGGTGGGCGAGGCGGCGCGGCAGGTATTCCTTGATGGCGACCTGGGTTTGGTCCTCGAATTGGCGGGCCAGGTAGACCGAGCTGAAACCGCCGCCCGCCAAGGGACGTTCGATGATGTATTGGTCGATCAAGGTGCCGGGTTCCAGGAAATAGGACGCCGCCCGCGGTTCCGTTGGCTCCGGTTTCCCCTCTGTCGTGCCGAACAATGGTTTTCTCATGGGCGGATTTCGGCTTACCATCAATGCTTTCAATCCGCGAAGTATAAACAACAATGACACACAGCATGACGGCTTTTGCCGGGGCCGAACGCGAGGTCCAAGGATGGCGCTTCGCCTGGGAACTGCGCTCGGTCAACCACCGCTATCTTGATGTCGCCCTTAGGCTGCCGGACGCCTTGCGCTTCCTGGAGCCCGAGGCCCGCAACCGCATCGCCGGGCGGATCAAGCGGGGCCGGGTCGATGCCACCCTGTCCTGGAAGAAGACCGAACAGGGCGAGGCGGCGATCCACGTCAACCGCGCCCTGGTGGCGCAATTGCTGGCGGCGGCCCGCGAGGTGGAGGCATTGGGCGGTGCCGCCTTGTCCGGCTTCAACGCCTTCGAGGTGCTGAAATGGCCCGGCGCCCTGCACGAACCCGAGGCCGACCGCGAGGCGCTGGCGGCGGCGGTGTTGGACCTGCTGGCCGAAGCCTTGGACAAGATGGTGGCGGGGCGCGGGGCCGAGGGCCGCTTGCTGGCCGGGTTCATCGAGGAGCGCTGCCTGAAGATGAAGGAACAGGTCGGCGCGGCGCGGGCGCGGTTGCCGGAGGTGTTGCAGGCCATGCGGCAGAAGGTGGTGGCGCGGCTACAGGAAGTCGCCGCCAATCCCGACGCCGACCGGCTGGAACAGGAATTAGTCTATCTGGCGCAGAAGCTGGACGTGGCCGAGGAACTGGACCGGCTGGGGGCGCATATCGACGAGGTGCTGCGGACCTTGAAGCAGAAAGAGCCGGTCGGGCGGCGGCTGGATTTCCTGCTGCAAGAACTCAACCGCGAGGCCAATACCCTGGGCTCGAAATCGGCGGATGCCGAAACCACCCGCGCCTCGGTGGAGATGAAGGTGTTGATCGAGCAGATGCGGGAGCAGATACAGAACATTGAATAGCCTTTCATCCCATTCCATGCCGTCCCACTTTGCCCCCGGAAGCCGCTAACCACGCGGCTTTCTTCATGTTTTGATGTGGTGAGTTGTGGCGATGGCGAAGCTGGCCGATGAATGCTTCGAGCGCATGATCCTGGGGCGCTGGAAATATCCCAGCATCGTGCGGAGCCGGATCGACAAGGACATCAAGCCGAGCATCGGGCGCTTGCGGGTGGAGGACGTGAAGCCCCTGCACATCGACGCCATGTTGCAGAAGATTGTGAAGCGCGGTGCGCCGACCATCGTCGATAGCGTGCCAAGCCACGGGCGAGCCACCACCCCTGGAAATTCAACATCGTTTGATCTTTGGCAAACCCCGGCGGACGGCGGAGCGGGGCAAAGGTCCGAACCGGCTGTGTGATTTGCCGCGCCGTTTCCCTGCCGGGCCGATTGGACATACTTATAGGCCGCCAAGGGTTCGGTCTATGCGTACACGGGAGGTTTCCATGCGCGTCATGCGCCCCGGTTTGGGGCTGGTTTTGGGATTCATGGCGGGGCTATCCGGTTGCGCCTCGCTGTCCGGCGTGGTCGCCGAGCGGGTCGGGGACAGGCGGGTCGAATACGCCTTGGTCCGCCACGGTGCCCCCGCCGTGGTATTCGAGAATGGCTTGGGCGGCGGGCTGGACTGGTGGGCCAAGGTGTTTCCCGAAGCCGCCCAAGTTACCACCGCTTTCGCCTATAACCGCCCCGGTACCGGGCGCAGCGACCCCGTGTCCACGCCCAGGGATGGCGCCCATGTGGTGGACGAGCTTCGCGCCTTGTTGCGCGACTTGGGGGTGGGGCCGCCCTATATCCTGGTCGGCCATTCGCTGGGCGGGCTTTATATGCAGTATTTCGCCCGGCGTTATCCCGGCGAGGCCGCCGCCTTGGTGCTGGTGGATTCCACCCACCCGGACCAACTCAAGGGCCAAGGCGCACCGGAGCATTGGCCCCGGTGGTTCCGCTGGCTATTCGATCTGGGGGCGTCGGCGTCCACCCAGGCGGAACTGGCCGCCATCGATCCCACCGGCGAGGCGGTGCTGGCCCTGCCCGCGCCGTCCGGCCTGCCGGTGAGGGTGCTGAGCGCCACCGGACCCAAGGACGCCGATACGGCCTTGGCCCGCGACGTCTTGGAAAAGCGCAAGGATATCGTCCGGCTGTTTCCCGGAGCCGAGCAGGTTTGGGTGGATTCGGGGCATGGCATTCCGCTGGAAAAGCCCGGAGCGGTGGTCGCAACGATCCGGCAAGCGCTCGCCAGGGCCAAGGTTCCGTCTCCGGGGCCGCCGCCCGGTCGATAGCGCCGCGCCGAAAATGCTAAGATTCGCCACTTTTCCAAGCTAAATCAATCACCGCAAGAGGTTATCCGCCACCATGGCAGGTCATAGCAAATGGGCCAATATCCAGCATCGCAAAGGGGCGCAGGACGCCCGCCGCGGCAAATTGTTCACCAAGCTGATCCGCGAAATCACCGTCGCGGCCCGTACCGGCGGCGGCGATCCGGGCAATAATCCCAGGCTCCGCGCCGTGATGGACAAGGCGCTCACCGCCAATATGTCCAAGGACACCATCGAACGCGCCATCAAGAAGGGCACCGGCGCGGGCGGCACCGACAATTACGACGAGGTGCGCTACGAGGGCTACGGCCCCGGCGGCATCGCGGTCATGGTCGATTGCCTCACCGACAACCGCAACCGCACCGTGGGCGAAGTGCGCCACGCCTTCACCAAGATCGGCGGCAACCTGGGCACCGATGGTTCGGTGGCCTATCTGTTCAGCAAGGTCGGCGTCATCGGCTTCGCGCCGGGGGTGGACGAGGACCGTTTGATGGAAGCCGCCCTCGAAGCGGGCGCGGACGATGTCGTCCCCAACGAGGATCGGTCGGTGGACGTGCTGACCGGCCCCGAGTCGTTCGAGGCCGTGCGCGATGCCTTGGCCGCCGCCGGGTTCAAGCCCGACACCGCCGAAGTCACCATGCGGGCCAGCACCAGCGTGGCCCTGGGCCAGGAAGACGCCGAGAAGATGATCCGTTTGTTGGAGCGGCTGGAGGATTTGGACGATGTGCAGAATGTCTATTCCAACGCCGATATCAGCGAGGATATCCTCGCCAAGCTGGCCTGAGGCGCGGTTATGAGCAGCGTCCTGGGCGTGGACCCCGGTTCGCGTTGCACCGGCTATGGCATCATCCACGATGGCCCCAAGGGTCCGGTGCTGGTGACTTACGGCACCATCCGCACCGAATCCGACAATTTCCCCGAGCGCCTCAAGCAGATTTACGACGGGATTTACCGGGTCGCCAAGGAATTCCGCCCCCAGGAATTCGCCATCGAGCAGGTTTTCATGTCCAAGAACGCCGATTCGGCTTTGAAATTGGGCCAGGCCCGCGGCGCCGCGATTTGTGGCGGCTTGTCGGCGGGCCTGCCGGTCTACGAATACGCCGCCCGCGCCGTCAAGCTGGCCTTGGTCGGCAAGGGCAGCGCCGAGAAATCCCAGGTGCAACACATGGTCCGCTTCCTGTTGGGCGTGAGCGAAGTCCTGCCCGCCGATGCCAGCGACGCGTTGGGCGTGGCGATGTGCCATATCCACACCCGGCAAACCCATAAGCGCATGGCCTTGCCGCCGGGAGCGCGGCGATGATCGGGTTCCTGCGCGGGGTGTTGGTGGCGAAGCAGCCGCCGTCCTTGTTGCTGGATGTGCGCGGCGTCGGCTACGAGGTCGATGCGCCCATGTCCACTTTCTACAAGCTGCCGGAGGTGGGCGGGGAAGTGATGCTCTACACCCATTTGGCGGTGCGCGAGGATGCCCATAGCCTGTTCGGGTTCATTTCCGAGGCGGAGCGGACCTTGTTCCGCACGCTGATCAAGGTCAACGGCGTGGGCGCGAAGCTGGCGCTGGGGGTGTTGTCCGGGCTGAGCGTGGAGGAATTCCACCGCTGCGTGGACAATCAGGACGCGGCCCGCTTGGTGCGCCTGCCCGGCGTCGGCAAGAAGACCGCCGAGCGGCTCCTGATCGAATTGCGCGACCGGATGCCGACCTTGGCCACGGTGGAATTGCCGGGGGCGGGACGGCTTCCGGCCCCGGTGGCCAGCCCGGTGGACGACGCGCTCAGCGCGCTTGTCGCCTTGGGTTTCAAGCCGCAGGAGGCGGCGGGCTTGGTGCGCAAGCTCGATGTGGAAGGGAAGCGCAGCGAGGAGATTATCCGGCTGGCGTTGCAGTCGGCGGCACGGTAGGGTATTTCGACACTTGAGTGAATCGCCTCCCTTTCATGTTTCATCGGCTAATTCGATTGGATTCCCGGTTGCTTGTCTAATATCGCCATGCCCACCCCAAGACTCATCAGCCCCGCCGCCACCCGCGAAGAAGACGCCATCGACCGCGCCATCCGTCCCAAGCGCCTCGACGATTACATCGGCCAGAAAGCCATGCGCGAGCAACTCGCCATCTTCATCCAGGCCGCTCGGGGCCGGGGCGAGGCGCTCGACCATGTGTTGATCTTCGGCCCGCCCGGTTTGGGCAAGACTACCCTGGCCAATATCGTCGCCAACGAGATGGGCGTGAACATCCGCCAAACCTCCGGCCCGGTGCTGGAGAAGGCCGGCGATGTGGCGGCGCTGCTCACCAACCTCGAACCCCGCGATATCCTTTTCATCGACGAAATCCACCGCCTCAGCGCCGTGGTCGAGGAAACGCTGTATCCCGCCATGGAGGATTACCAAATCGATATCATGATCGGCGAGGGACCGGCGGCGCGCTCGATCAAGCTGGATATTCCGCCGTTCACCCTGGTCGGGGCGACCACGCGGGCCGGACTGCTGACCTCGCCCCTGCGCGACCGTTTCGGCATCGTCCACCGGCTGGAGTTCTACACCCATGACGAACTGGCCCTGATCGTCGGGCGCTCGGCGCGGATTTTGGGGATGGACATGAGTCCCGAGGGCGCTTTCGAGATCGCCCGCCGTTCGCGGGGCACGCCGCGCATCGCCAACCGCTTGTTGCGGCGGGTGCGCGATTTCGCCGAGGTCCGGGCCGATGGCAAGGTCACGGCGGAAGTCGCCGACCAAGCGCTGGATATGCTCAAGGTGGACAAGCACGGCTTCGACGAACTCGACCGCAGATTGCTCAACACCATCATCGACAAATTCGAGGGCGGGCCGGTGGGTCTCGACAATATCGCCGCCGCCATCGGCGAGGAGCGCGGCACCATCGAGGACGTGCTGGAACCGTATTTGATCCAGCAGGGCTTCATCATGCGGACCCCGCGTGGACGGATGGCGACCCGCAGCGCGTATTTGCATCTAGGCTTGAAGCCACCGAAGACGCTGCCGACCCACGAAGAATTGTTTTAAGCGGAATTAAAGCGATGAGCAGGGATCATGACGGCGGGGAAGCGGTGTTCCGCTGGCCCATCCGCGTCTATTACGAAGACACCGACGCGGGCGGCGTGGTTTATCACGCCAATTACCTCAAGTTCTTCGAGCGCGCCCGCTGCGAAATGCTGAGGGCCTGGGGTTTCGAACTGGACGAGTTGCGGGAGCGCGAAGACTTGCTGTTCGTGGTCCGCGCCGTGGAAATCGATTTCCTGCGGCCCGCCAAATTCAACGAACTGCTGTGCGTGACCACGGAGATCGAGCAGGCCAAGGCCGCCAGCTTGGTGTTCAAGCAAACGGCGTGGCGTGGGGAGGAGGAACTCTGTCGGGCCAAGGTGAAAGTGGCTTGCCTCGCGGCGGCGGCGTTCCGGCCCAAGCCTTTGCCGGATTCCTTGCTCAGGTGTTTGCGCGGGGATTGAGTCCTGGTTTTTTCCAAGCTTTGGCGTCCCCGCGACCGGGGTATGTTTGAACCGATCTGGAGTTTCGATGACATCCGACCTTTCGATATTCACCCTCATCAAAGAAGCCAGCCCCGTGGTGCAGGTCGTGATGGGGCTTTTGATCCTGGCCTCCGTGGTTTCCTGGACCTTCATCTTCTCGAAATGGCGGGAAATCACCCGCGCCCAGCAAACCACCGACGCCTTCGAGGAACGCTTCTGGTCCGGGATCGACCTGGCCGATTTGTACCGCGAACTGGCCAAGGACGAATATGGCACGGAAGGTTTGGAAAACATCTTCATGGCCGGTTTCAAGGAATTCGCCCGTCTGCGCCAACAGCCCAACATCGCCGCCGACGCGGTGATGGAAGGCGCGGCGCGGGTGATGCGGGTGGCCCTCAACCGCGAACTCGACGCCCTCGACGAACGCCTGCCGTTCCTCGCCACGGTCGGTTCCACCAGCCCCTATGTCGGCCTGTTCGGCACGGTCTGGGGCATCATGAATTCGTTCCGTTCGCTCGGCAGCGTCAAGCAGGCCACGCTGGCGATGGTGGCTCCCGGCATCTCGGAAGCCCTGGTCGCGACCGCCATGGGCTTGTTCGCGGCGATTCCGGCGGTCATGGCCTATAACCGCTATTCCACCGAAATCGGCCGCCTCGCCAACCGCTACGAAGCCTTCACCGAAGAATTCCTGAGCCTCCTCCACCGCCAGGCCCACGCCAAATGAACGTATCCACGGGAAAAAGCCGCAGCGGCCGCCGCAGGCCCATGGCCGAAATCAACGTCGTGCCCTATATCGACGTGTCGCTGGTGCTATTGATCATCTTCATGGTCACGGCCCCCATGCTGCAAACCGGCGTGGATGTGGACCTGCCCCAGGCCGAGGCCAAGGCGGTCGATCCCAGCCAGGACCTGCCCATCATCATCTCCATCAAGTCGGACGGCAGCCTCTACCTCGATGTCGGCAACCAGGGCGATGCCGAAGTCGCCGACGCCGATCTCGGCGGCAAGGTGGCCGAAGCCCTCGCCGCCAAGCCGGGCTTGGCGGTCCTGATCCGGGGCGACAAGGCGGTCGATTATGGCCGCGTCGTCACCGTCATGGCGAACCTCAAGAACGCCGGGGTTCCCAATGTCGGCCTCATGACCGCGCCCGCCGAAGAATGACCGATCCCAAATACAAGCGGCTCGGCCTGCCGCTGGCGCTTTCGCTGGCGCTTTCGCTGGCGCTGCATATCGTCTTGGTCCTGCTGTTCGCGTTCCAATTCGATGCGATGCGGGAAGTGAAGGAGCCGCCGCAGCCCGAGATCATCCAGGCCGTCACGGTGGACGCCGCCCAGATCGAAGCCGCGATCCAGGCCCGGCAGCAAGCCGAGCTACAACGCCAGCAACGCATCGAACAGCAACGCGCCGCCGAGGCCCAGGCCGAGCGGGAGCGCCAGGAAGCCGCCCGCAAGGCGGAAGAATTCAAGGCCCGCCAAGCCGAGGAACTGGAGCGGCAGACCGCGCTCGAAGCCCGCCGCAAGCTGGAAGAAGAAACCAAGCGCCGCGCCGAGGCCGAAGAAAACCAGCGCCAGCAGGCGATGAAAAAGCTCGCCGACCAAAAGCACCGCGAGGAAGAAAAGCGCCAAGACGAAGCCGAAGCCAAGCATCGGGCGGAAGAAGCGGCCAAGCGCGAAGCGGCGGAAGCCAAGCGCAAAGCCGAAGCGGAAGCCGCGGCCAAACGCGAGGCGGAAGCCAAACGGGAAGCGGCGGAGGAAGCCAAGGACAAAGCCGCCGCCGAAGCCAAGCGCAAGGCCGAGGCGGAAGCCAAACGGGAAGCGGCGGAAGAAGCCAAGGACAAAGCCGCCGCCGAGGCCAAGCGCAAGGCCGAGGCGGAAGCCAAGCGGGAAGCGGCGGAAGAAGCCAAGGACAAAGCCGCCGCCGAGGCCAAGCGCAAGGCCGAGGCGGAAGCCAAACGCAAAGCCGAGGAAGAAACCCACCGCAAGGCCGAACTCGAAGCCCAGCGCAAAGCCGATCTGGCGGCGCAACGCCGCGCCGAGGAAGAGGCCCGCCACAAAGCCGAAGCCGAAGAGCGGCGCAAGGCCGAACAAGAGGCCAAGCAAAAAGCCGCCGCCGAAGCCAAGCGCAAGGCCGAAGCCACTGCGGAAGCCAAGCGCGAAGCCGCCGAGGCCGCGAAGGAAAAAGCGGCGGAAGAAGCCAGGGAAAAAGCCGCCGCCGAGGCCAAGCGCAAAGCCGAAGCCGCTGCGGAAGCCAAGCGCGAAGCCGCCGAGGCCGCGAAGGAAAAAGCGGCGGAAGAAGCCAGGGAAAAAGCCGCCGCCGAGGCCAAGCGCAAAGCCGAAGCCGCTGCGGAAGCCAAGCGCGAAGCCGCCGAGGCCGCGAAGGAAAAGGCGGCGGAAGAAGCCAGGGAAAAAGCCGCCGCCGAGGCCAAGCGCAAGGCCGAAGCCGCCGCCGAAGCCAAGCGCGAAGCCGCCGAGGCCGCGAAGGAAAAAGCGGCGGAAGAAGCCAGGGAAAAAGCCGCCGCCGAGGCCAAGCGCAAAGCCGAAGCCGCCGCCGAAGCCAAGCGCGAAGCCGCCGAGGCCGCGAAGGAAAAAGCCGCCGCCGAGGCCAAGCGCAAAGCCGAGGCCGATGCTGCGGAAGCCAAGAAAAAAGCGGCGGAAGAAGCCAAGCGCAAAGCCGAAGCCGAAGCCGAGGCCAAGAAAAAAGTGGAAGAAGCCCACCGCAAGGCCGAACTCGAAGCCGAGATGAAGGCCGAAGCCGAAGCCAAGCGCAAGGCCGAAGACGCCCGCCGCCAGAAGGAAGAACGGGAGTTGGCGCTCAAGGAAGCGATGGAAGAGGAGCGCCAGCAAAAAGAGAAGGAGGAAAAAGCCCAGAAAGCCGCGGAAAGCGCGGCCCAAGCCTGGGTGAATAGCCATTTCCGGCCCAGGGTCGAAAACCACTGGGTACTTGCGCCTTCTGCCCAAGGCGGCGGGTCTTGTACAATTCGGGTCCGTTTGACCCCGGCGGGCGGCGTCACCAGCGCGGAAGCTTCCTGCTCCGGCGGCGACGCGGCCTTCGAGCGCTCGGCGGAAGCCGCGGTCTACAAGGCCGCGCCTTTCCCCATGCCGCCCGATCCCTTGGTGGCGAAACAGCTCCTAGGGCAGGCGGTGCGGTTCAAGTTCAATCCCGATTGATTTTCCCCAGGGTATTCGATGCTAAGCCCAATCCGATTCGCTTTGCTGTCATGGAGCCTGTGCGCGGGGCTGTTCGGCGGAATGGCCCATGCCGACCTGGATGTCGATATCACCAAGGGGGTGCATGGCGCTACGCCCATCGCCGTCGTGCCCTTCGCCCAATCCGGCCTGTCCGCCAATCTCGGCGGCATCGTCGCGGCGGACCTGGGCCGCTCGGGCCATTTCTCGCCCTTGCCCGAAAGCAGCATGACCGAGCGGCCCGTCCCGCCCCAGTCCGTGAACTTCCATACTTGGCAGGCGCTGGGCCAGGATTATCTGGTCATAGGCCGGGTCAACCCGGTCGGCAGCCGTTACGAGGCCGAGTTCTACCTGTTCGACGCCATCAAGGGCACGGTGCTGTTGAGCCAGAAGCTGCCCTTCGACGCCCCGGAGGCCCGCCATACCGCCCACCGCATCGCCGACCTGATCTATCAACAACTGACCGGGCAGCGCGGCGCGTTCAATACCCGCGTGGCCTATGTGGCGGTGTACGGCGGGCCCACCGGGCGGGTCTACCATCTCCTGGTCGCCGACACCGACGGCCAAGACCCGCGGCCGGTCATCAGTTCGCCGGAACCCATCATGTCCCCGGCTTGGTCGCCCGACGGCAAGCGCATCGCCTATGTGTCCTTCGAGAACAAGGCGTCCGCGATTTTCGTCCAGGACCTCGCCACCGGCTCGCGGCAAAAGGTCTCGGACGCCCGCGGTATCAACGGTGCCCCCGCCTGGTCGCCCGATGGTTCGCGGCTGGCCCTGACCCTGTCCAAGGGCGGCAGCCCCGATATTTACGTCATGGATGTCGGCTCGCGCTCGCTGCAACAAATCACCAACGAAGTCTCCATCGACACCGAGCCGAATTGGTCGCCGGACGGGCGGACCTTGGTGTTCACTTCCGACAGGGGCGGCAAGCCGCAGTTGTATACGGTTCCGGCCAGCGGCGGCGCGGCCCAGCGCCTGACCTACGAGGGCGATTACAACGCCCGCGGCGTGTTCTCGCCCGATGGCCGCTCTATCGCCATGGTGCATGGCAAGGGCGGCGACTACCGTATCGCCCTGATGGACCTGCGCGGCCATACCCTCAAGGTGCTGACCCAGGGCCGTTTCGACGAATCGCCAGGATTCGCGCCCAACGGCAGCATGATCCTCTACACCCACAAGGAAGGCGGTGTGGACCGGCTGGCGGCGGTGTCGCTGGACGGCAAGAACCACCAAGCCCTCGATGTCCAGGGCGGACAGGTGCGCGAGCCCGCTTGGTCGCCTTGAGGCGCAATCTACATCGGCAATTCCGGGGCCGGCGGGCGCGACCGCGGCCCATCCAATCCTGTGGGGAAAACTATGCAATGGAAAACGATCATCGTGGCCTCCGTGCTGGGCTTGGCCTTGGCGGGCTGTAGCTCCAAGGGCGGCGTGCAAGGCGGGGGCGAGGGGGCCGATGCCGCCGGCACCGGCACCGACGCGGGCGGGCCGAAAATCAACCGTTATGGCCAGGGCGGCTACGGCGATGGTGGCGCGGGGGCCGGTTATGGCGACGGCTCCGGCGGCTATGGCGAGGGCGGAGGTTCGGGCCGGTATAGCCCGGTCGGGGGCGGGGGGTCGGGTTCGGCCCTGACCGGCGATCCCGAACTCGACAACGCCAGCGGCCCGCTCGCCAAGCGCGTGGTTTATTTCATGTACGACAGCGACGAGGTGCAGCCGGAATACCGCTCGGTGGTCAGCGCCCATGCCGCCTATTTGGCCGCCCATCCCGACCGCAACGTGGTCCTGGAAGGCCATGCCGACGAACGCGGCTCGCCCGAGTACAACGTCGGCCTATCCGAGCGCCGCGCCCAGGCGGTGGCGCGGATGATGCAGTTGCAGGGGGCCGCCAACGGTCAAATCCAGGTGGTGAGCTACGGCGAGGAAAAACCGGCGGATGTCGGCCACGACGAATCCTCCTGGCAACAAAACCGCCGCGTGGAAATCGCTTATCCGGGTCGCTGAGCCATGATGACTAAAACCAAATTCGCGGGATGGATGGCGGTGGGCTTGGCCTATGCCGCTTTGGCCGGTGCCGAGCAGTACGACCGGCCCTACGACCAGCCCTACGATCAATCGGGCTATGGCGCGTCCACCCTGGACGAGCGGGTGGCGCGGCTGGAAAAGCGCCTGTCGGGCGAAACCCTGATGGAGATGGCCAACCGCATCGAGAAGCTGCAAGGCGAGGTGTTGAGGCTGCGCGGCACGGTGGAGGAATTGGGCCACGAACTCGACAAGGCCAAGCGCCAACAACGTGAGATGTACGGCGACCTCGACCAGCGCCTGAAAGCCGCCGCCGCGCCGCCCCCGCCGCCGGTAGCCGCCGCGCCATCCGTGGCTCCCTCGCCCGCCGATGCCACGCCGCCCGCCCCCGATCCCGGCGCCGCCGCCCCGGCGGTTTCCGTGCCCACGCCGTCCGCGCCCGCCGCCGCGCCGCCACCCCCGCCCCCGGCTCCCGTGGTCGATCCGGCGGTGCGCCAAGCCGCTTACCAAAAAGCCTTCAACACCCTCAAGGAAGGCAAGTACACCGAGGCCATCCGCGATTTCAAAGGCTATGTGGCGAATTATCCCAGCGGCGACAACACCGACAGCGCTTATTACTGGCTGGCGGAAGCCTATTATGTGAACCGCGATTTCAACTCGGCCAGGGACACCTTCCGCAGGCTGATCCGCGATTTCCCCAAGAGCGCCAAGGTGTCGGACGCCCATTTGAAGCTCGGCTTCATCGAGTACGAGAACGCCCAATACGGCGCGGCCAAGGAATTGCTGAACGGCGTCATCAAGAACTACCCCGATTCCAGCGCCGCCAAGATGGCGGAAAAGCGCCTGGAACGGATGCGCCAGGAGAAACACTGAACCCATGGCCGCGCTGCGCGTCACCGAAATCTTCCGCTCGCTGCAAGGCGAATCGCGCTCCGTGGGCTGGCCCACTGTGTTCGTGCGGCTGACCGGCTGTCCCTTGCGCTGCGTCTATTGCGACACGGCCTATGCCTTCAGCGGCGGCGAGCGGTTGGAATTGGCCGCCATCCTGGAACAAGTGGCCGCCCACGGCGTGCGCCATGTCTGCGTGACCGGCGGCGAACCCCTGGCCCAGCCGGCTTGCCTGGAATTATTGGAGGGCTTGGTGGCGGCGGGCTATGAAGTATCGCTGGAGACCAGCGGTGCCTTGGATGTCGCCCAGGTCCATCCCCAGGTGGTCAAGGTCCTGGATTTGAAAACCCCAGGCTCGGGCGAGGCGGCGCGGAACCTCTACGCCAACCTGGACCACCTGGACGCCAAGGATCAAGTGAAATTCGTGATCGCCGACGAGGCCGATTACGCCTGGGCCAAGGCCAAGCTGGCGGAATACCGCTTGCCGGAGCGTTGCGAGGTGTTGTTCTCGCCGGTGGCGGGCGTGCAAAACCCCACCGAATTGGCCGAGAAAATCCTCCGCGACCGGCTGGACGTGCGCTTCCAACTGCAATTGCACAAGCTGCTTTGGGGCGATCAACCGGGCGTCTAAACCCTCTCTTACGGACGATGCGATGATGAAACCAGCGGTGATATTGCTTTCCGGCGGTCTGGATTCCGCCACGGTCCTGGCCATCGCCAAGGCCCAGGGTTACGAATGCCACGCCCTCAGCTTCGACTACGGCCAGCGCCATGGGGCCGAATTGGCGGCGGCGGCGCGGGTGGCGGATTATTTCGGGGTCGCCGACCGCAAGCTGATCCGCATCGGCCTGGACGCCATCGGCGGTTCGGCCCTGACCGACGCCAATATCGCCGTGCCCGACCATCCGCAGGCGGGGATTCCCGTCACCTATGTCCCGGCGCGGAACACCGTGTTCCTGTCGTTCGCGCTGGGCTGGGCCGAGGTGTTGGGCAACGCCGATATTTTCATCGGCGTGAACGCGGTGGATTATTCCGGCTATCCCGATTGCCGCCCCGAATATATCGAAGCCTTCCGCAAGCTCGCCAAGCTCGCCACCAAGGCCGGGGTCGAGGGCGCGGATATTCGCATCCATACCCCCTTGATCCAGCTGTCCAAGGCCGAGATCATCCAGCAGGGCGTGGCGCTCGGGGTCGATTACGCCCTCACGGTGTCCTGCTACGCCGCCGACCCGGAAGGCCGGGCCTGCGGGGTGTGCGATGCGTGCAGGCTCAGGGCGGAGGGGTTCCGGCAGGCGAAGGTGGTTGATCCGACGCGGTATGTGGCGCGGTGAACAACCATCGAAAAGCCGTCCGGTCCGCGCTTCGCGAGATATGAAAAAGCCCGCCACTGGCGGGCTTTTTCTTTGCCCGCGGCTTATGCCCGCCCTGTCCGCGCCCGGCGAAGCGCCAGCCCGCCCACCGCCAGCAAGGCCAGTGTGCCCGGCACCGGCACTGGGCTATAGACCAGCGAGCCGAACCCGGCGGGGTCGGTGCCGTTATCCGGGGTATAGGCGAAATAAGCGTCCGAGCTATCGAGGCTGCCCGAGACCAGGCTGAAATCGGGATCGAAGCCGGTCACGTCGTAGCTCAGCCCCAGGAACACCCCGTCCAGGAAATCCACGGTCGGCGTCCCGGAACCGCTATTTTCGTCGAAGGAGCCGCTGTGGAAACCGAAGCTGAGGCCCAGCAGCGGCAGGCTTTCGCTCCCCGTGCCGGTCAAGCCCGCGTCGTCGAAGCTGAACGTTCCCAAGTAGCTTTCGCCCAGCAGGGCACCGAAGTCCACGCTGCCCGAGAAGGTGTAATTGATGACGCCCGCCTCGCTGGCGGAGGCCGACAGGAACAGCGCCAAGGCCAGGGCCGTCCCGCGCAGGGTTTGGATGGGTCGGAACATGGGTCGGTCCTCGCGTTAGAAGGTGAAATTGAGGGTTTGGAGCAGGCTGCCGCAGCCGACGCCCTTGACGATGGCCAGGACGCGCTTGGCGGCGGGTCCGCCGGCGTCGGGGTCGATGGCGAGGCTGCTATCCGCGCCCTGGGCCGCGCAGACCACATGGCCCGCCGCGATGGGGTTGGCGTTGCCGATATGGAGGCTTTGCAGCAGTTGGGTCAGCACGATCTGGTCGGTGCCGGGGGTGAAGTCGGTGATCGTGTCGATGCCGTCGGTCACGCTGTTGTAGACGAACCAGTCCTTGCCGCCCAGGCCGGTCAAGGTGTCCTTGCCGCCGTTGCCGGTCAGTTGATCGCCGCCGGCGGTGCCGGTCAGGGCGTTGTTGCTCGAATTGCCGGCGAAGGCGCTACGTGCGAGGTTGAAGCCGATCAGCACCGGGTCGTGGTCCGAAGCGCGGTAAGGTGCCTGGGTGTAGAGGTCGGGTTCACAGGCGGCGCAGGCCGGTTGCTTGAATTCCAGGTTGTAGTCGATGAAGGAGGGCTCGTCGGCGTTGTTGTGCCATTCGGTCACGCCGGCCACTTGGGTGCCGAGGCTGGCCGTGGTCAAGGCATGGTCGAGGTAGCCCGCCAGTCCGTCGAAGACATAGGAATAGGGATGGGCGATGCGCGCCGCCAGTTGGTCGATCAAGCCGCCACCGACCAGGGTTTGGACCGGGTCTTCCTGGCCGTAGGCGTTGAGGTCGCCGATCACCAGTACGTCGTCGTCGCCGCTGGTGGCTTTGAGGTCGGCGATGAAGCCCAGCAGGGCCTGGGCCTGGGCCACGCGGGTCGCGTTGAAACAGCCCTGGCCGTCGCCTTGGTCAACATCGGGGCCGGAAGCGGGGCAACTGCTCTTCGACTTGAAGTGGTTGACGACGACCGTGAAGCGGGCGTCGTTGGCGTTCGCCTGGAAGGTCTGGGCCACTGGTGCCCGGCCGATGCTGAACGCCGCGCTGTCGAGGGCCTGCGCCGAGCCGACCGGCGTCACCTTGCCCGGTTTGTAGATCATCGCCACCTTGATCGCGTCGGTGGTGCCATTGGCGCTGTGGTTCTGGTATTCGATGGGGTCTTGCACGTAGGTGTAGCTGCCGGAGCCGACCAGCGCGTTCAGGCGGGAAACCAGGTCGCCCACGGCGGTGGGGCCGTTGTTCTCGATTTCCATGAGGCCGACCACGTCCGCGTCCAGGGCGGCCAGTTCCCGGACCAGCTTGTCGGCCTGCCGGTCCAATTCATCCAGGCTGTCGGCCCCCCGGCAATCCGCACGGGTGCCGCCGGGATAGCAGCCCGGACTGCCGCTCTCGTCCAGCGTGGTGAAGTAGTTCAGCACGTTGGCGGAGGCCACTTTGAGGTTGCCGCCGACCGGGTCGGGGGCCGTGGCCCGCGCATTGGCCCGCGTGAAGACGGGGGCCGAGGTCGGGTGCAGGCGGTAGTCGCGGACGCTGGTGTCGGAATTGATGGGACCGAAGTCCAGCACGCCGACCAGATTAGCCACGGTATCGCCGGCCCTGACGGTATCGTCCTGGCCGATGTAGGGGGTGGGGTTGGGGTTTTGGCTGCTGGAGCCATCGTCGAGGACCACCAGGCTGCGTGCGTTCAGGTCGGCGAGGTTCTGCGCGTCGATGCTGCCCGCGTCGTAGACGTTGGTGGGTTGCCGCAAGCGTCCGCCATAGCCCAAGGTCAACTGGCCGTAGCGGCCCAGGAAGTAGTTTTGCTGCACCGTCATGTCCGGTAAGTCGACGTACATGCCTTCATAGCGTTCGAGTTCGCCGTCGGTGGATTCGGGCAGGGTGATGGAGCTGATGGAGGGTAGGGCGTTGCCGGTGCTGACGACGCCGACCGCCGATACGCTGCCGATTTCGGTGAGTCCGTTGAATTCCTGGACCGTGCCGGTGACTTGCACCCGGTCGCCGACGTTCACCGGGGTGGCGCAGGAACTACAGAAAACAAAGATGCCTTCGGAAGTCGCGGGGTCGCCGTCGTCATTCCCTTCCGGTTCTTGCAGGAAGAAGCCGCTCAGTTGGTTGGACGCTTGCAAGTCGGCGGTCACGATGCCGCTGACCGTCACGGTTTGCCCCAGCAACGGGCTGGTGCTGGCGGAGCCTTGCACGTCGTGGATCGGTGTGGTCGCGATATCGTCGTTGTTGATCGTGCCCTGGCCTTGGGCGTCCGCGACATCCGCGCCCGTTAGGTTGGTGACGTTGACGAAGAAGGTTTCGTTGGATTCGACGGTGGTGTCGCCGTTGACGGCGACGGTGAAGGTGTGGCTGGTGCTACCCTGGGGAATGCTCTGGCCGGTGAGCGCTTGGGCGGTGTAATCGCCGGGGGCGGTCGCGGTGCCGTCGGCGGTGGCGATATCGAAGCTCACGCCGCCCGCGCCCGCGGGCGCGGACAGGCTGACCGTGAAGGTGAAGGTGGTGGTGCCGCTGTCGCCTTCGGTCTTGCTGACATCGTTGATGGACAGGCTGGGGGCCGCCCCTGTGGTCGACAGCGAAAAATTATCGAGGGCCAGGCCGTGGTCGTTGCCGGCGTCGTTATTCTCGATCCAGCGGAGCCAGAGGGTGGTGCCATTGGTCCAGTTCAAGCCGGTCAAGCTGCCGGCACGCGCCGAACGACCGGCGTTATTGCCATCCACCGCCGCCGCGCTGGCGGTCGCGACCGGCGAAGTGAAGTTGAAGGCGGAGCCTGCTGCCGTCCAGGTCGATACCGCCGAGAACGTGGCACCGAAGCCATATTCCAGCACCATGGTCTGCGCCGTGGCGTTGCCGCCGTTACGCCATTGTTCGCCGTCATAGGCGAGGTTCAAGGTATCGATGGTCGCGCCGGAAGTATTGGTGGCCGAGAACGCGATCCAGCCCGCGACCGCACCGGCGGCCGGGGAGCCGAAATAAGCGCCGCCGGAACCCAATCCGCCCAGGGCGCGGTCGCTGGCACCCGTGCTGCCATAGCTGTAGAACGTTCCCGCGTTCGAACCGCCGTTATCCGCGTTATAGGCCGTGATGGCGGTCCCTGGGGCGGGTTGCTTGAACAAAGACCAGCCCGGTAAGGTGGTGTCGTTGGTCCACGCATTGTTGGTGCCGCTCGCGGCCAGGGTGTCGAAGTTCTGGGAATAGCTGCTGGAAAAATTGACCGCGGCCTGCCCGGTCAAGGGTAGCGCCAGCAAGGCGGCGGCCAGCCGTGTCAGTTTGTGGTGGGTTGGGGCCATGTCCGGGGGTCTCCGATGGGGAGTAGTGTTTGTTAGGGATGGGCGTGGCGGGCACGCGGCGCGTGTTTTTCACGGCGCGTTTATAGAGTGGGGGGATGACAGGGGATTTAAGCTTTGGTGACAGCCGGTTGCTGGTGCGGAACACCCGGCTAGGGGTTGGCGTCGCCGATGGGATGGGCCGCGTTGGCCTGGAACCCCTCCGGCACCTTCCCGCTCAGGTAATAGGCGAAGGCGATCACCTCGGCCACGGCCAGATAAAGCTCGCGGGGGATTTCCTCGCCCAGGGGCACCTCGGCCAACACCTTCGCCAGCCCCGGATCGGTGCGCAGCGGCACCCCGTGTTCCTCGGCCAGCGCGATGATTTGCTCGGCCAAATCACCCTTGCCGCTGGCGGTGACGCGGGGGGCGTTCCGTCCGTCGTAGTTCAGGGCGATGGCGAGATCGGGCGGATTGACGACGCGGTTCATGCCTTGAGGTCCAGCAAGGGCGCGGCGGGCGCGGTGTTCCTGGCGTTGGCGGCGGGGGCTTGTGCCAGCGTATCCAGATGGCCCACCGCCAGCCCCGCGCCTTCCAGCCGCGCCCGCAGCCAATCGCCGTGGTCCCGCAACAGCCCGGCGGTGTCCGCCGTGTCGCTCCAGAGGTAGGTATCGATCTTGCCGCCCGCCAGCACCAAGCGGGCCGAGACCGTTCCCAGTCCTGGCGGCCTGAGTTCCAGGTTCACCGACCAATGTTGGGTGGCGGTGGCCTCCGCGCCGCCGTGTTGTGCCTCGGCGTCGATGCGTATCCGCAGGGTGTCGCTTTGCTCGCCTTGGGCATAGGGGATCGCCACGGACCAGGATTGGGTGCCGTCCGGTTGGGGTAGGGCGGCCAGTTGGTCCAGGCCGATGCGCGCCAAAGCGCCCTCGACCTTCCGTGCCAGGGCATCGAGCGGGGAGGGGTCGGTGCCGGTGGTCTGTGCGGTTTCCGGCGTGTTGGCGGGCCGTCCGGCGGTTTCCGCCGGGTGCGCGGGTGCGCCCGTAGCGGGTTGGGCGGCGTCCAGCCGGTCCAATACGGTCAACAGCAAGCCTTTGAAGTCCCCGGCGGGAAAATCCCCACCCCGGTCCAACACCCGCGCCAACCGCGCCTCGAACCATATTCCCGCGTCCCCCAGCGCCTGGGCCAGGCCTTCCGCCGTGGCGAGCCGCCCCGGATTGGGCAGCGCCGCCAAGAGTCCGGCCAGGGCTTGCTTGACCGGGGCGGGCAGGGGGTGGGCCGGGTCCGCCAGTTTGGGCAGCGCCGCCGCGAACTCGGCCAGTGGGATTTGCTTGGGCAGGAGCAGCCGCAGGGCTTGGGCTTCTGGGGTATCGGCGGGAGAGGGCGGGGACGGCGATGCGCCGCCGGGGTGGGCTCCGGGCGGGGCGATGGCGAGCGGACGCAGTTCCGGCGTGGTGCCGGGCCGGGTCACTTCCAGCTTGAGCAGGGTGCCGGGCGGGAGGTCGGCAGTGGTGGCGGCCACCAGGGTTTTGCCGCCGATTTGCAGCAGGAGGTTGGTGTCCGAGAGCCTGGCCCGGACCACGGCGGTCACCACATCGCCCAGTTTCAGCCCCGCCCCGCCCGGTCCCGGCGCGGGAGCCGGACCTATCGGAAGCGGCGTGCGGGTGATTTCCATGGTTCAGGCCAGCAGCAGGTGCTGGACTTGCCAGATATCGTCCTTGGCCCGGTCCAGCACGTCCTGGCTCAGTTCGGTCGCGGACTGGCCCGCCAATAGCTTCCGGTAGGCGGGGGTTTGGTCCAGGTGCGGATGTTTGTGGACCTCCAGGCTGCCGACGAAGCTATGCAATTGCGCCAGGATCACCAGGTCGGTGTAATCGGCGGGGCCGGGACGGTCCAGCAGCCAGTCCTCGGCGTGGCGGGCGGCCTCCTCGAAATCCTTGGGGAAATCCCATTGCCGCAGGATCAAAACGCCCACCGGCGTCCTGAGCGCTTGCAAGGCCGCGTCGAGCTGGGCCGGATCGTCCAGCAGGCCGGGGTGGCGGTCGGCCAGGGTCAGGACCGGCACGCAGCCGATATCGTGGACCAAGCCGGCCAGCATGGCGCGGTCGGGATCGAAGCCGCGCAGCTTATGGGCCAGCACCGCGCAGATGGCGGCGACATAGCCGCTGTGCGCCCACAGGGCGTTCATGCGCTTGCGGATTTGCGGGGATCGCGCCGTGAACACGGATTTGAGCGCGAAGCTGGTGATGAGGTGCTGGGCGGCTTTGAGGCCGATGCGGGTCAGGGCTTCGGGGCAGCTCTCGATCTTCTTGCGGCCGGGGTAGAGCGGGCTGTTGGCGATGTGGATCAACCGCGCCGTGATGGCGGGGTCGAGTTGCACCACGCGGGCGATGCGGGCGTTGTTGGCCTTTTCGTCGTTGATGGCTTTGCGGATTTTGAGCGAGATTTCCGGCAAGGTCGGCAGGACCAGCTTTTCCGCCCGCAAGTCCTGGTAGCACTGGCGGAGCAGCGGGTTGTGCGCGTCCTCTGTGGGGGCGGCGGGTATGGCGGACACGGGGGTCTCCGTTGGGGCGGGCGGTGGTGGGTTCCCGATACTAGGTTAGCGGCATTCCGGGGGTTTGTTGGAGGGGGTCCGTCCACCCGGACTGGCTGCCGGGGATTTCCGCCCGTTTCGCCAAGCCGGGCTTGTCCCGCCGTCTTAAAGGCGGCGGGCCGCGCCGCCCCGCCGCCCCGCCCCGCGATCATGCCTTACCGGCATGTCCCATCCGCCGCCGACAAAGCCTCCACCACCGTCGGCCCCGCCGGTTGCACCAGCGCTTCGGGATGTTTGTCCAGATAATCCAGGATCGGCCTGGGATCGAATTCCCGCCGGGCGCGGCAAGCATCGCCGCCCGGCCCGCCCAAGACCCCCGCCACGAAGCCCGCGCACAGACCCGCCCCGAGATGTTCCCTGGGGGTATCGGTCTTCTTCCAGAGCGTGCCCGGCGTTTTGAACAGGGCCAGATATTCCCCGCAGGCCCATTTCAGCCAAGTCCCGTCCTTGGGCGCGAGATGGGCCGAATACAGCGCCGACAACGGTCCCTTGTCGATCTGTCCCGGTTCCGCCGCGCATTCCCCGGCCAGCAGGGCCAATCCCATCGCCATCGCCGCCCATTTCATCGTGTTGCCTCCTCGCTTTGCCGGATGATTCCGGGCCGTTCCCGGTCCAGGCGCAAACCATAGCCCAATAAAAAACGGGGCTCCACATCCCTGTGGAACCCCGTTCCATCCCACCCATCAGCGGCTGGGGGTCTGCTCCCACCAGTTCACGAAGCCCGGCGCCCCCTTCCTGCCCATGGCGTTGACATAGGCGACCAGGTTGTTGAGGTCGTTGCCGCACAGGTAATTCTTGAAGGCGGGCATCCCCTCGTCGGAACCGCCGGGCACCACCTCCCGCACATCGTCGCCCTCGCCCGCGATCTTGGGGCCCATGCCGCCCAGGCCGGTCATGCCGTGGCAGCTATAGCAGTTGAGGCGCAGATAGGCCCGGCGTCCTTCCTCGACCGGGCTGAGGGTTTCGGCCATGCAGGGTTCCTTCACCGCGATATTGACCGTGGCGCTGGCCTTGGCGGTCGCGCCCCCCGCCTTGCCGGTGGCGGTGATGGTGTACTTGGTGGCGGGTTGGGGCAGCCGGGGATAGCCGCTGATGACGCCGGTCTTGGCGTCCAGGGCCAACCCCAAGGGCAGGGCGGGGCTGCTGGCGTAGGCCACCGGAACCCCGGCGTCGAAGCCGGTCGCGGCATAGGCCGGGGTCGCCGCCATGGTCTGGTCCTTGGGCAGCACCAGGGCTTGGGAGGCCGGGGCGAGGCCCGCCGCCGCCGCGCCGTCCGCGAGGCAGAACAGCAACAGGCCGGGCAACAGGGCGCTGGAAAGATTCGCGTGCGCTTTCATATTCTATTTACCTTCATGGTTGGAGGGGTGCGCCGGAGCCGCGTCGGCGGGACTTCCGGGCGGACCCAGGTCGGGTTCGATGAGCGGTAGGTGATAGGCCGAGAGGATGCGCTGGATGTCGTCGCGCCGTCGTTCGATGGCGGCGTCCAGCCGGGCGGCGAGCGCCTGGTCGTCCTTCCGGACGCCCATGGCGATGTCGTAGGCGAACGGCATTCCGGGCATCCCGGCGTCGTTGGGCGCGGGCCGCACCGCCAAGGCGTCGCCGTACCGGGCCGCGTAATAGCCCCCGAACGGTCCCCAGACGATGGCCATGTCGATCCGGCCTCGGGCCACGGCCTCGATGATTTGGCCCTGGGGCTGTTTCACCGAAGCCCCGCCCCACAGGGAAAAGCCGAAGATGTTGTTGGCGAGTCCATGTCGGCCCAGGGCGACGGCGGGCGGCGAATTGGAGCCGTCGTTGCCGACCGTGTGCAGGCCGATCTTGAGCCCGCGCAACACCGGATCGTCGTAGGACTGGAAATCCAGGCCGCGCTGGCGCTGGCTGACCACGACATAGCCGGAGCGGTAATAGGGCCGGGTGGTCCGCACCCGCTCGAATCCGCCGGGCACGCTGATGACCACATCGCAACGGTCCGCGCCCAAGGTCTGGCGGAAGAAGCTTTGGCGCTGCTTCAGCCAGGTGTAGGCCACGCGGGCGTGCAGGTCCTGGGCCAATACCTGGGCGATCTTGTTCTCGTAGCCTTCCTGCCCCAGGTTGGAATACGGCAGATTGTCGGGATCGGCGCAGACGCGCAGCGTACCGCCCGCGAGGGCCGGTCCCGCGGCCAGCGCGGCGGCCAACGCGGTCCAGCGCAGCCGCCGGGGAAAGGCTCGGGATCGTGGGCTCATGGGCGTGAAACCGGGACTCAAGGGTTCAGCTTGAAGACATGGACCCGGCCACCGCCATTGGTGGCGCCGCCGCTTTCCGAGCCGGTCTTGCCGGGGCAGGGCTTGCCGCTGGCGGTGAAGCCGCCCGCCAGCCAACCCACGCCACTGAACACCGCCACCCGTTGCTGCTTGTCCGGTCCCATGAAGGTGATCGGCGTGCCGACCGTGCCGCATTCATAGCCATTGGCATCGGTCAGCGCGGTCTCGAACAACAGGTCGCCGGTGATGGCGTCGAGCGCCTTGAACTTGTTGTCGAGGGTGCCGTAGAAGATCACGTCGCCCTGGGTCGCCAACACGCCGCTATAGATGGCGGCCGGTTCGGGATAGGCCCATTTGCGGGTGTTGCTGGTGATATCCCAGGCCACCAACTCGCCGGAAAACAGCCCGCCCGGTCCCAGGGTCATGGTGATGTTCTGGCCCATGAACGGCGCGCCGGCGATATATTCGGCCTTCAGGCCCTCGTAGGTCTGGCACAGGTTGAAGGTCGGCACATAGAACAAATTGGTGCGCGGCGAAAACGCCATCGGTTCCCAGCCCTTCAAGCCCATGGCCGAGGGGCAGATATCGGTGGTCGGGACGCCTTGATGGGTGGCTTTGGGCGAGTCCGGGACCACCTGGCCCTTGGCGTCGAGGAACACCGGCAGGCCGGTGGCGAGGTCGATATGGTCGGCCCAGTTCACCGCTTCCGGCTTGGGACCGAACTTGGTCGCCGCCAGGACTTCGCCGCTGAGCCGGTCGAAGGTGTAGGCGAAGCCGTTCTTGTTGAAATGCACCAGCACCTGGGCATGGCTGCCGCTGGCGTTGGTGATCGGGGTGGTGAGGGTCAGCGGGACGCTTTCGCCCGAAGCCGCGTCGTAGTCCCAGTAATCGTGCGGCGTGGTCTGGTAGATCCATTGCGCCAAGCCGGTCGAGGCGTTGCGGGCGAACACCGACGCGCCCCATTTGTTAGCACCGGGGCGTTGGTCGGCATTCCAGGTGCCGGGCTGGCTGGTGCCGTAGAACAGCAGGTCGGTGGCGGCGTCGTAATTGATGAAGCCCCAGACCGAACTGCCGCCCTGCTGCCATTTGTTGCCGGCGCCTTCCCAGCTGGTGACGCCCTGGTCCACGCCCTGGTTCTTGCCCTTCTGGTAGAACGAGTTATAGAAGGCGCTGCCGACCTTGACATCGCTGTCGGGTCCGGTGGTGTAGGCGGTCCATTGCACCGCGCCGGTCGCGAGGTCCAGCGACTTGACCCAGCCCCGCACCGCCATTTCGCCGCTGGAACTACCCACGATCACCCGGTATTTACCCGCTGCGGCCTTGTTCGGGACGATGAGGACCGCGCCATTGGTGGTGACGCCGGTCTTGGGGTCGGCCAGGGAGGTGCGCCATTTCTGCTTGTGGGTCGCGACATCCACCGCCACCACGGTGTCGTCCAGCGTGGTGTAGACCACGAGGCCGTTCTGGTAGGCCGGGCCGCGGTTGACCGTGTCGCAGCAATTCACGCCGAAGGCATAGCGGTTGACGCTGGGGGAGAAGGTCCACAGGGTCGCGCCGCTGCTGAGGTCGTAGGCGATCAGCTTGTTCGGGAAGGGCGTCACCACGTACAAGGTGCTGCCGACCACCAGGGGAGCGCCCATGTGGCTGCCATTGACGCCGGTCTTGAAGGTGCGTTCCAGCACCAGCTTGGAATCGAGGGGAGTGCCGATGCTGGTCCGGTTGATTTGGGCGAGTTCGCTGTAATGGGTGCCGTCCAGGGCGCCGCCATGGCTGGTCCATTGGTTGCCGGTGCCGACCACGGTGGTCAGCGCGGCCCCGGCCCCCAGGCTATGGATTCCCAGCAATAGCGCGATAGGCCATCCCGCCCGTGGCCGGGATGGAGGTTGGAAGAAGCCCGTGGCCGACGCGCCGCCATGGAATTGGTTTTTCATAAGATTAAGCCCCCAAGAGCTGAAGTTCGCGGAATCCCACACCGTCCGGTCCGGGCGGCGATGGGTGGATTTATTGACAACGGAGCGGTGGTTTAAAGCGCCTGCGACTAATATGGCAAGCATAGCTTAAAAAATCCGGTTTATAGGTGATAGGTATCGGGGTATTTTTGGGATTTATCCCCGTGGCGATGGCGAGACAATTTTATATTTAACAGCGCATGTAAGCATGAAAATTTAATGACTATGTCGTAAAAAATGAATCTGAATATTTACATATTTAAAGCGTGGTCGATACGCAAAATGTGCGGCTGTTCCGGCGTAATCTATACATTCTTCGCCAGTGGATGGCCGGATGCGGCGCTGGCTTGTGATACTTCGCCCGAGCGGTCGCCGGAGGGCTCGATAGCAATGATTAGCAAACATCATGCCGACATTGGTCGCCAGGAAAATGTGATAGTATTCACAGTCCAGCCGGATCGGAACAAACCAAAATTGCAGCCCCGCAAAAAATGACTGCAAGCTTGGTATGGACTCCTGGAATGGCTTGTTTTTGGTGGGTGGCTTAAATAGGGTATTTTGGCTGGGTTGCGGCCCGGAATGGGCCAAATGATAAGCGTTATCTTTGGAAGTGTTGGCGAGGGTATCGAGCGGCTATGCCAGCCGCGCCGCGATCCATAACCCTCCGGCCCGGCCCGTCCGGGCGCGACAGACCCGCCTTATAAAAGGACGCGGGACCAAGCCATCCCCGTCATCGCGACGCAGCGCCCGGCCCGTCCAAGCCACCGATTTTTATTGTGGTCGCACTGAATTTTCAGTACCCTGCACCGCGGTTTGCGCCGCCATGGAAACGGACAATCAATCCAATCCGCGTGCAGCCACCCTTGACAAAGTGGCGCACAAGGGACCGGATCACCCAATAGGGAAACGTTCCGCCAACCCGCCGGTTCGTTGGAAAAAACCGGCACGCCAAGCCAAGCAAGCAATAAGAAATTCGGAAACCTACTGACAGAGAAGAGAGAGGAGGAAACTATCGTGTTACAAGCAAATGCGTCGGTAATCATCGCATTATTGATGGGTATCGCCGGTATCGCCTACGTCAAATGGCAGCTCAAGCGGGTGCTGTCCTGCGATGAGGGCAATGAGACCATGCGGGGTATCGCCGCCGCCATCCAGGAAGGCGCGTCCGCGTTCCTGAGCCGCGAATACCGTGTGTTGGCCATCTTCGTCGCCATCGTCGCCGCCATCATCGCCGCCTTCCTGGCGTGGCAGACCGCGGTGTGCTTCGTGGTGGGCGCGGTCGCTTCCGCCGGGGCCGGCTATCTCGGCATGTACGTGGCTGTCCGTTCCAATGTGCGTACCGCCGCCGCCGCCAGCCATGGCCTGCACCAAGGTTTGCGCGTCGCCTTCGGCTCGGGCGCGATCATGGGCATGTCGGTGGTGAGCTTTTCGCTGCTGGGCATGACCATCCTTTTCCTCATCTTCAGCGGCAGCCCCGAGCAATTGACCTATGTCACCGGCTTCGGCTTCGGTGCCAGTTCCATCGCGCTGTTCGCCCGTGTCGGCGGCGGCATCTACACCAAGGCCGCCGACGTGGGCGCGGACTTGGTGGGCAAGGTCGAGAAGGGCATCCCCGAGGACGATCCCCGCAACCCCGCCGTGATCGCCGACAACGTGGGCGACAACGTGGGCGACGTGGCCGGCATGGGCGCTGACTTGTTCGAGTCCTATAGCTCCTCCATCATCGCCGCCGCCGCCTTGGGCGCTTCTCTGGGCGTGAATTCGCTGGCCTTCATCGGCCTGCCGTTCTTGATCGGCGCGGTGGGCGTGTTGGCCTCCCTCTACGGCATCTACATGGTGACCGCCGAGGACGATTGGAAAATCCGCCAAAGCACCAATCCGGTCCTGGTCCTCTTCAACAAGTTCGTCACCCAGATCGACGAAACCGCTTCCCTGCAAGCTTTGCTGGACGCGCTGCGCCGTTCGGTGTGGGGCGCTTCGGCCTTGATCGTTGTGTTTTCGCTGCTGGCCGTGTTGCTGACCGGCGTGAGCATCAACTACTGGTTCGTGATCCTGGTCGGCCTGGTCGCGGGCAACGGCATCGCCTACGTGACCGAGTACTACACCTCGTACACCGAGAAGCCGGTCAAGTCGATTGCCGAAGCCTGCCAGACCGGCCCGGCCACCACCATCATCCAGGGCACCGCCGTCGGCATGATGAGTACGGTGTTCCCGGTGTTGATCACCGCCGTGGCCATCCTGGTCAGCATTTGGCTGGGCCATAAGGCCGATGGGTCCATCACCGCCGGCCTCTACGCCGTGGCCCTGGCCGGCGTGGGCATGCTCAGCACCCTGGGCGTGACCCTGGCCACCGACGCCTACGGCCCGGTCGCCGACAACGCCGGTGGCATCGCCGAGATGAGCCATCTGCCGCACGAGGTCCGCCAGCGTACCGACGCCCTGGACAGCCTGGGCAACACCACCGCCGCCACCGGCAAGGGTTTCGCCATCGGTTCCGCCGTGCTGACCGCCCTGGCCTTGTTGGGCGCCTACATCACCGCCGCCAAGATCGATTCCCTGAGCATCCTGGCCCCGACCATGCTGCCCGGCATCCTGATCGGCGCGATGCTGCCGTTCCTGTTCTCCGCCATGACCATGAGCGCGGTGGGCAAGGCCGCCTACAACATCGTGTTGGAAGTGCGCCGCCAGTTCAAGGAAATCCCCGGCCTGATGGAAGGCACCGGCAAGCCCGACTACGCGGCTTGCGTGGGCATCTCCACCGAGGGCGCGCTGAAGGAAATGATGATCCCCGGCACCATGGCGGTCGTGGTGCCTTTGATCGTCGGCTTCGTGCTGGGCAAGGAAGCGCTGGCCGGCCTCTTGATCGGCACCACCGCCTCTGGCTTCCTGCTGGCCGTGATGATGGCGAACGCGGGCGGCGCCTGGGACAACGCCAAGAAGTGGATCGAAACCGGGCAGTACGGCGGCAAGGGCTCCGACGCCCATAAGGCCGCCGTGGTGGGCGACACCGTGGGCGATCCCTTCAAGGACACTTCCGGTCCCTCGCTCAACATCCTCATCAAGCTGATGAGCATCGTGAGCTTGGTGTTCGCCAGCGCCTTCGGTTCGGGCTGGTTGAGCTTCTAAGCTAAACCGTCCTTCCGGGCCGATAAAAAAGCCCGCCTCCCTCACGGGGGGGCGGGCTTTTTGTTTGGGGCTTATCAACCAATCCCGCGGGCCTGTCGGTTTTATTCAACCACGACCGCCTTGGCCTGATACACTGCCCGTCCTTCCCGGTCCGGTTATACGGCCCCGGATGGGTCGACAGACAGCGTTGTTAATGCCCGTGTATGTATAAGGAGAACCGCGATGTCACCATTCCCATTAGAGGTGCCGGCCTTGGCCGCGGCGAAGCTCAAATCCTACGGAGCCCTGGGCTTGTGCTTGTGGCTGGGCGGGACCGGGTGGGCGCGGGCGGAACCCGATTTCGCCGCCATCCCCAACGACCGTCTGACCGGCGCTTTCCATATCGCCACCGCGACGGCGGACCTGGACGCCGACGGCAAGGCCGATCTGGTCACGGCCAATTTCGACGACAACACCGTGTCCGTGGTCCTGGGCCGGGGCGACGGGACTTTCCAGGCCAAGGTGGATTATCCGGTGGGCAGCTTCCCGGCGGGGGTGGTGGTGGCCGATTTCAACCGCGACGGCAAGCCGGATATCGCCACCGCCAACTGGGGGGGCACCACGGTGTCGGTATTGAACGGCCTGGGCGACGGGACGTTCGGGATCAAGAAGGATTATCCGGCCCGGCAAAGCTCCTACCGCATCGCCGCGGCGGATATCAATGGCGATGGCTATATCGACCTCGCCACCGTGGGGTATAACGGGCGGAATTATGGCGTCTCGGTCCTGCTCGGCAACGGCGGGGGGACCCTGTTCAATTTTATCGGCAGGTATGTCACGTCCGGCAATACCTATGCCCTGGCGGCGGCGGACCTGAACGGCGATGGCAGGGCGGATATCGCCGCCGCCAACGAAAAGGGCGCGGATTCCACCGTCACCGTCTGGTTCGCCGATGGCGCGGGCCTTTTGTGGAACGGCAAGCATTATCCCGTGGGCCGCGATCCCATCGGGCTGGTCGTGGCGGATCTCGACGGCGATGGCAAGCCCGACCTCGCCACGGCCAACACCGGCGACGATACGGTGTCGGTGCTGCTGGGCCTGGGCGGCGGCCTATTCGGGGCGCGGGCCGACTATGGAGCGGGGCAAACCCCCCAGGCGCTGGCTGCGGCGGACCTCGACGGCGACGGCAAGCCCGACCTCGCCACGGCCAATAACAAAGGCGGGGCGGTGTCGGTGCTGTTGGGCCTGGGTGCCGGCAAGTTCAAGCCCAAGGCCGATTATGGCCGCGGATCGGCCACGTCCGTGGTGGTGGCCGATTTCAACGGCGACCAGCGGCGCGACCTGGCCTTGGGTCGGGGCGGGGACAACACCTACGACGTACTCCTGGGCGATGGCTCGGGCGGCCTGTCCGGGCCGGAAATCCCCAAGGGCGTCTATGCCGTGGGCTTGAATCCCGCCCAGGCGGTGGTGGCCGACCTCGACCACGATGGCCGTTTGGATGTCGCCACGGCCAACTGGGGCGACGACAGCGTGTCGGTGCTGGGCGGCAACGGGGATGGGACTTTGCGGGCGGCGGTGCGTTATGCAGTGGGCCGGGCGCCCCGCGCCCTGGCGGCGGGCCGCCTGAACCCGGACCACAGGCCGGAGTTGGTCACGATCAGCAGCTATTGGAACGGGTCGGGCTATAGCAATAGCTTCTCGGTCCTGCTCGCCCGCGGGGCCGGTGGTTACCGGGCCAAGCTGGATTATCCGGTGGCGCACAGCGGCTCTTTGATGTCGGTCGCCGTGGCCGACCTCGACCGGGATGGCCGGGGCGATGTGGTGATCGGGAGCAGTGGCGGGGCCGTCCCGGTGTTTTTCGGCCGGGGCGATGGCACGTTCCAGGCCGAGGTGGATATTCCCACCGGCCTGATCGGGGCCGGGAGGGCCACGGTGGCCGATCTGAACGGCGACGGTTTTCCCGACCTCGCCATCACGGGCTATGCCGCGGCCGGTCCCCAGGTCGCCAGCCTGCTCGGCGACGGCGGCGGCGGTTTCCAGCCCGCCGGGAGCTACAACGTGTCCAGCGGCGTCTATGGCTTGGCGGCGGGGGATATCAACGGCGATGGCAAGACCGACCTCGCGGCCTGCAATCCAGGCAGCGACAACGATGTCGCGGTCTTGTTCGGCAACGGCGATGGCGGTTTCCAGCCATACCAGGCATTGAAGGTCGGGCGTTATTGCAACGCCGTCGCCATCTTCGATGCCAACGGCCAGCGCGGCCTCATGGCCGCCAATGGTTGGGACGATACCGTGTCGGTACTGCCCGGCAAAAGCGATGGCACTTTCTTGGCGGAACGGGATTTCGGCGTCGGCCATGCGCCCATGGATGTCGTGGCGGGCGATCTGAACGGCGATGGCAAGCCCGACCTCGTCACCGCCAACTGGGCCGATAGCAGCGTGTCGGTGTTGCAGAACACCACGGTCCTGCCCAACGATCTCGCCCTGGCGGTCAGCGGCCCGGCCACGGCCACGGTGGGCACGCCCATCGATTATGCCTTCACCGTCACCAACGCTTCCCATCTCAAGACGGCCAGGGTGAGGGTCGCGGGCAACCTGGGCGACCTCGCCCGATATGCCGCGCCGCTGCCGGGCTTCTGCAAAAGCAAGGCCCAGGTCGTGACCTGTACGCTCGGCGAACTCGCTCCTGGACAGTCGCAAGGTTTCACCCTCCAGGCGGTGCCCATCGCGGCGGGTAAGCTGGGCTTCAAGGCCCAGGTGTCGGGCCAGGAAGCCGATCCCAATCCGGTCAATAATGTGGTCAAGCTCCAGACCCAAGTGGATTGAGCGCCACCGTTGGAACAGGCCGCGGGAGGTGGTCTGTTCCTCCACCGCCTTAACAGCGGGTGCCAGGTGGATGCGTGGAAACTCGCCGGACGCCTGGGTTTCCGATAATCTGCCGCCTCGTTGAGTCCCACAGGAATCCCCCCTTGCCCGCCGAACAACTGCTCTGGTCCTTCGTCCACCGCCCCTATGTCACCGCCTTCCTGGTCTTCTTCCTGGCCCTGTCCTGGCTGGAACAGGGCGGGCGGCGCACCGCGCTCTGGGTTGTCACCAGCTACCTCGTGGCCTTCGCCGCCGAATGGGGCAGCATCAACCATGGCATTCCCTTCGGGGTTTACGTCTACCACTACGACGCGCTCCAGAACGACCTGGTGGTCTTGGGCGTGCCGTTCTTCGACACGCTGTCGTTCGCCTTCCTGAGCTATGTCAGCTTCTCGTTCGCGCAGTTCTTCCTCTCGCCCTTGTCGGTGCGCGGGCTGGACCTGCGCCGCGCCACCCCGCCCCAGGTCCGGGGCTCCTGGGCCGCGTTGCTACTGGGTTCGTTCCTGATGACCGTGGTGGACCTGATCGTCGATCCCATCGCCAACTTGGGCAAATATTGGTTCCTCGGCGACATCTACCATTACCCCGACCCCGGCATCCATTTCGGCGTGACCTTCGCCAACTATTGCGGCTGGTTCGTGGTGGCGGCCACCACCATCGCCATCAACCAAAGGCTGGACGCGGCGTTGGCCCGGCGCGGCCATCCTCCGCCCGACGCTGCGTCATGGCCCGGCCTGGGCGGGTTCGCGCCCTGCTTCTGGGCCGGGATCGTGCTGTTCCAACTGGGGGTGACGTGGTGGGTGGCGTATAGCGGCCAGCCCGGTTTGGACGCGGCCCGCGTCCAGCTCCAGGCGGTGACCGGCAGTTATATCCTGGCCCCGGTTTTGGTCCTGGCGGCGGCGCGGTTGGCCAATCCCGGTCCGGGTCCGGGGTCGGCGGGATAGCTGGCGGGATTGAGGGGGGTTCCGGTCCATCTGGCCCAGAATAGGCCGAGCAGCGCCAGAATATAATAGGCGGGCAGGGTAATATCGCGTTTGACCAGCCACAGATAATGGAATACCGCCGCTATCGCGATCCCATAGGTCAGGCGGTGCAATAGCTTCCAATTGCGCCCGCCCATCCGTTTCATCATGGTATTGGTGGAGGTCAGCGCCAGGGGGATCATCAATGCGAAGGCTAGGCAGCCCGCCGCGATATAAGGGCGGAAGGCCATATCCTTGAGGATTTCCCGCCAATCGAAAAACTGGTCGAATATCAAATAGGCCAGGACGTGCAGGCAGGCGTAGAAGAAAGCATATAAAGCCAGGGTCCTGCGCAGGCGCATCAGCCAATTCCAGCCCAATATCCGCCGCAAAGGCGTCACGGCCAGGGTCGTCATCAATAGGTTGAGGGACCAAATCCCGGTGGTATGGGTAATCTCCGCCACCGG
This sequence comes from Methylomagnum ishizawai, assembly GCF_019670005.1. NCBI lineage: Bacteria > Pseudomonadati > Pseudomonadota > Gammaproteobacteria > Methylococcales > Methylococcaceae > Methylomagnum > Methylomagnum ishizawai. Next base: position 1,004,015 of record NZ_AP019783.1, read on the forward strand.
GTCCGGGCCGAACGCAGCGAGGGCGGCGGCGGCGAGCAAGCGGGTGCCGGGAATCAGGCAGGCTATGAACAGGGCGAGCTTGAGATAGGCGATTTGGGTTGGCGAAGGGTGTCGCATGGGAATTCAGCCCTTGATCCGTTATTTTAAGCGACCCGGCCATGCGGCGGGTCTGGAGCGCGGGCTGGGATTGGCCCGTATAAATCCAAGTTATATTCCAGCCCGGCCTGGTTTGGGTTTCTGTGAATCAACGATAGGATTTCATGGGCGCAAAAAATCCCTATTATGCAGCGCGTATACCAAGCCCCAGGTATTCTATGGTACCTGCTGATGCTTGGGGTTTATCTCTCCCGGGTTTCGCTGTTGCCGCCCGATAATAGAACCCCGCTCCAAGGTGGTTACGATAGCTTGGAGCGGAAACCCGGCCATTTGGTTCCGAACCAAAACCTTCCGCCGTGGTCTTAATGGCGCAAAGCGGTTATCGATAAGGAGTGCCACCATGTCGGATTCCCCATTAAGTCCCATCGCCGACCCCTTCGTCCGCGCGGCCAATGCGGCCACCTCCGGGGTGAATGACGATCTCCTCGCCTTGCTGGTGGTCCTGTCCTTGTTCGGATTCGCCCTGGTCGAACACCGGCGGCCTTTCCTGCGGCCCGGAATCCGGGCGCTCAAGACTTCCTATTTCACCAATGTCTGCCTTTTCCTGTTCAACGATATCACCCTTTCCCTGCTGTCGATCCCGACCCTGTATTTCGTGGCGCAACAGCTTTCCGGCCTGGGTTTGTTGAGCGGTATGGAAGAGGGGGTGGCCAAGTATGCCTTGACTTTGGTCCTGTTGGATTTCGCGATGTATGTCTGGCATTACGCGACCCATCATTGCGATGCCTTGTGGGTTTTTCACAAGGTCCACCATAGCGACCGGACCTTGAACGTCACCACCGGCCTGCGCTTCCATATGGGGGAACTGTTCCTGGAGGTGCTGGTGCGGGTGGCGTTCATCGGCTTGATCGGGGTGGCGGCGAACGCGGTCTTGGTCGGGCAGACCATCATCACCTTGTTCGTGCTGTTCCATCATACCAATGTCAGCTTCCCCGCCGAGCGCGTCCTGTCCAAGTTGTTCATCGTGCCGAGGCTCCACAGGCTGCACCATTCCACCCTGCGCTGGCAGCACGATAGCAATTACGGGGCGATCTTCTCGATCTGGGACCGGATGTTCGGCACCCTGGCCGAGCAGGAACCCGCCGCCATCGGTTTGGACGGGGTCGACGAACTGCGTTTCTTCGACCTGCTCAAATATGGCCTGACCCACCGCATCAAGTTCAAGCCTGCGCCGGTGTCCGGCCAAGCGCTACGGGACTGGATGAAGAAAACCTCGTATCTGTGAGGGCGGACCCGTCCGCCGCCGCGCCGTATCCCAGCCAGCTTGTCCGCCCTGTTCCGGTGCGGGTCGGCGTGATCGCCGCCCCGGCTTCCGGTGCCTGTCTGCCTGACCCCGCGCCGATCCCGGCGTTTCCAGGCCGCGGCGGACATGGACGCCGCCGTATCCGGTCTTATAATTGCAGCAAAATCAAGGCCGACCCCCAGGTCGCGCCGACACCGGCTTAGCCATCGCAAGGCTTCCGTTTCCAGGACGTTCCAGGACTGGCCATGCCGGAACCTTGTCTCCATGCCCACACCCTGATCGAAAACTCGCCACCATGATCAATGCCAACATCCCCTATATTTCCGGTTATCCGCAACTCAAGAAACTGCGGATAGCCCTGGCGGTTTACCAAGCCACGAAATTGCTGTCCAAGCTCCAACAAGAATCCGAGGGCACGGTTTCCCACGATCAATCCAAACGGGTGACCTATCTGACCGCGCTGTTCTCGCGCATCCACCGCGACCTGTTCCACGATTGGAGGGAACAAGCCTCCGCCCCGCACCGCCCCGGCAGCATGACCGACGCCGACAAGCGCCGCGAATTCCGCGCCACCATCGAGCGCTTGGTGCTGGACGGCGAGGCCAACCGCGACACCGCGTTCTTCGACAACAACGGCTTCGTCATCAAGACCGACAACATCGCCGAGCGCCTGGCCGCGTTCTACCACAAGATGCGCAGCGTCCGGCCCTTCGCCTATGGCAACCGCATCACCCTGGATTTCTTCATGTCGGCGCTGGGGAATTTGCCCGCGTTCAAGGCGGTGTACGAACAGGGCATCGATTTCCGGCGGCTGGAGGCCGCCGACGCCACCGCCCTGCACGATCCCGGCACCGGCATCGAGGCCATCACCGCGGCCTTTGAACACGCCCTGGACCCGACCCGCACCAAGAGCCTGGAAAACATGCCCAACGGCTATGGGCGCTGGCCGGAGAACAAGAAATTCGTGACGGCGATTCCCTTCCTCTCGCACCGCACCCCCGATGGCATCGATTGCCTGGTGACGGTGAACGGCGGCTTGGTGCCCTTGGACAGCGTCAAGGACCGGCTGTCGATCCCCGGCAAGCAAATCGCCGATTATCCTTTGAGCCTGTCGGAGAACATCATCGGCTACCTGCCCGGCACCGAGCATCTGCGGGTGGCGGGCAAGACCGAGATCGACGGCATCCAGGTCGGCGAGAACGGCGTCGCGCCCTTGTTCTGCCTGGATATCAACATGCTGACCGGGCTGCGCTCGCCCAGCCATACCGAACTCCTGGAAGTGCTGAAGGAATGCGAGGGCGACCATGCCTCGGTCTTCAGCCTCGCCAATAACAAGCGGCTCAAGAACAAGCTGCTGGCCGCCGCCAGCGGCGATTCCCGCCTGGAACGCACCATCGAAATCGCCTACGAACGGCTGGGCAAGATCAGCCGCAAGCTCGACGCCTGCCTGGACAAGATTTACGAGAACAAATATCCCGTCGCCAACCCCATGCTGTTCATGTGCTTGGGCGGCGCGGGTTCCGGCAAGAGCGCGGTGGAGGAGATCGCCAGGGCGCAATGCGGCGATAATTTCGTCACCACCTCGCTGGACGAATTCCGCAAGGAAAGCGATCTCTACACCGTGCTGACCGCCGCCAACCACCATTCCGACGATTATGTCTTCGTCGAGCCTTTCGCCAACCGCCTGCGCGACATGGTGGCGAACTACGCCAAGGAGGAGCGTTTCAACCTGCTCTACGACGGCACCGGCATTCCTTATAAGCCGCGCTATTCGACCATCGTCGAGATTTTCCGCGCCGCCGATTTCGAGGTGCAGATGACGGCGGTGGACGCCTTTATCGTCAAGCCGGAAGGGCGCGAGGCCGAACTGACCCGGTCGTCGGTGGCGGGCACGGTGAAGCAGCGCTTCGACCGCACCGGCCGCGCCCTGCCCTGGGTCATCACGGTGGACAAGCATATCCGGGCACCGGGTTCGTTCCTGGACGCGCTGGAACACCTGGCCTTGCAAAAGCTCTCGCTGTTCGCCAACGACGCCGGGGCCAACCAGCATTATCTGGTGGCGGAAAGCTTCGATTTCTCGGACTACGAGGTCGAGGAATTGCAGGACCACCAACGGGCGGGCAGCCTGGCCGAGCACCTCAAGACCCTGGTCCGCACCCGGAGCGACTCCGTCCTCCACATCCTGGCCAAGGGCGGCCCCGACACCATCGAGACCCTGATGGCCCGCAATCCGGTGTTCAACGAGAACAACGTCGCCTATCAGATCTACAGCAACAAGAACGGGCATCGGGTGCTGTTGGTCTACAACGTCCGGCGTATGGTGGATTTCGTGGAGAAGCGGCAGTTGAACCCCAACGCCTCGGGCGAACAGGGCTTGCTGCACAAGCCGGTGGCGATGGCCTTCCATATCGATCCCGGCACCGCCGAACCCTGGAAGACGCGCTTGCAGAACTGCCCGCCGCCGGAGCCGCCGCCCGCTACGGTGTGAGCCTTCCAGCCATAACCCCACGAGGAACTCCCCATGCGCCTCGGCAAACCACGCTTCATCCTGGGCTTCTTGGCGCTGTCCGTGGTTCTATCCTGGAGCGCGGGCGGATTCCGCGATGCCCTGGGCACGCTCCGCCTGTTCACCGCCCCGGCCCCGGCCCATTTGCCGATGCCGGTCGCGGGCGTGCGGGCCGTGGATATCCGCGATAGTTGGGGCGCGCCCCGGCCCGGTGGACGCCGCCATCAGGGCATCGATATCTTCGCGCCCAGGGGACGGGCCATCCTCAGCACCACGCCGGGACTCGTGGTCGCGGTCGGGCATAACCGCCTGGGCGGGAACGTCGTGCGGGTGTTGGGGCCGGGGGCCGAATGGCATTATTACGCCCATCTGGACGCCTTCGGCCCGGTCCGGCCCGGCCTATGGATTCCGGCGGGAACCTTGCTCGGCTATGTCGGCGACTCGGGCAACGCCAAGGGTACGCCCAGCCATCTGCATTACGGCATCTACCATGCAGGCGGGGCGGTCAATCCCTATCCCCGGCTGGCCGGCGGTCCCCGCCCCGCGCAGATCCAGGGTCCGGGTCCCGCCCGGACCGGGGCCAAGAAAGGCTGAGCGGCGGGTGCCCATCCAACCCCACAGGAAGTCCCAAGCCATGCCGCATTTCCTCAGCGCCCTATTCGACCCGGCCCGCAATCCCGACGAAATCCTGCTGGAACAAGTCCGCGCCGCTGCCATCGAACGGGCGGTCGATAAGACCGACCCCCGCCTCAGGGCGCTGGACCGTTACCGCGAGCGCTTGCACGAGCCCGTGGCGCGGGCCTTGTCCCATGTCATCGGCCTGGTCGACCGGCTGCCCACCCCGGTCGAGATCAGCCCCGGCCAGTACGGCCACGATCCCCGGCTCAAGGCGCTGTTCGCCTCGGCGGAACACCTGGGCGAGGTGCTGGGCCGGTTCCAGGATGTGCGGGAGTATTTGGCGCGGCGGCCCGGCCCGGCCCCGGACGATATCTACGGACTCCTGGCCGCCGCCAAGCGGGAGAAGCAGGTTTTGGGCATGGCCCTGGAAGGCGGCCTCGTGCGGCGGGACGTGCTGCAAACCGCCATCAGTTTCGAGGGCCATCAATACTTCGCGCCCAGCGACAGCGAAGAAGCCGCCCGCGCCGCGCTCACCACCCTGGCGTTCGATTTCCTGCTGCTGCAAGCCCGGCAAGCCATCACGGCGCACAAAACCCGGCGCGGCGAACTGACCCGGCAGCGCCAACGGCTGCGGCGGCGGTTGTTGTCCCCGGACGCCGATCCCGCCGAGGTCGCGGGCCTGGAAGCGGATATCGCAGTCATCGACGAGGAACTGGGCTGTTTCAGCGGCATCGAACTGGGCCTCGAAGACAGCCTGCGCCATGTCGAAACCCTGCTGGAGGATGCCGAGCGCCGGCTCGCCGTCGAGCCGTTCCGGGTGGGCCTAGATTACCGTAATCTCCAGACCGCGGCGTCCGAGACCTTGGAGATGAGCGAGGCCGTCGCGTCGGACGGGACCCGGCGGATCGTGCTGTTCGGTCGGATTCCCCGCCGCCAGTTGCCGGAGCCGAAGGATACGCTGCGGCTGGGGCGGGCCTATCTCGGCGCTTGATGGGGCGGGGTCGGGTCCGGCGGATTCTTACAGGGTGCTTCCGGCCTGTCGGCGTGGTGGAATGGGGCCGGCTGTCTTGGGGAATTGCAACCCAAGACGACTGGTCGTATAAAAGCCGGGTTATCGGGTCCGGTTTCCCGGCCCCAGGTGAACGGGGCGGCGCGTTCCGCCGTCCCGTTTGAATTTTCCTCCGGCCCGTCCCGAGCGGGAGGTCCGGCCCACCGTGGAATGAGCCATGACACTACGTTTGAACGAGATCGACCCAGGCAAGTTGGAGCAATTGCAGGGCAAGGTGATCGGCGATGTCGCCGGATCGATGGGCTTGCTGATGGCCTATATCGGCGACAAGCTCGACCTTTACAGCGCCCTGGCCGAAATCAGCCCCGCCACCAGCCTGGAACTGGCCGAAAGCACCGGCATGGACGAGCGCTATCTCCGGGAATGGCTGTCGGCCAACGCGGCGGCGGGTTATGTGGAGTACGACGCAGCCCAGGGCCGGTTCGCGCTGACGCCGGAGCAGGCGGTCGTATTCGCCGCCGAGGGCCATCCGGCTTGTATGCAGGGCTTTTTCGAGGCGGTCATGTCGGTCTATTTCGACGAGGCCAAGGTGCGGGAGGTGTTCCGCAGCGGGCAGGGCTTGCCTTGGAGCGACCATAGCCCTTGCCTGTTCTGCGGCACCGAGCGCTTCTTCCGGCCCATGTACGCGATGAACCTGATCGACGCTTGGTTGCCCGCGCTCGATGGCGTTAGGCCCAAGCTCGAAGCCGGGGCCAAGGTCGCCGACATCGGCTGCGGCCATGGTTCCTCGACCATCCTGATGGCGCAGGCGTTTCCCAATTCGACCTTCCATGGCTTCGATTTCCACGGGCCGTCCATCGAACACGCCCGCGAACGGGCCAGGGCGGCGGGAGTCTCGGCCAACACGATTTTCGAGGTGGTGACGGCGAAAGCCTATCCCGGCCATGGCTACGATCTGGTGACGATCTTTGACGCCCTGCACGATATGGGCGATCCGGTGGGCGCGGTCCGGCATGTCGCCTCGACCTTGGCCGAGGACGGGACGTTCATGCTGGTCGAGCCGTTCGCAGGGGATCGCCTGGAGGACAACCTGCATCCCTTGGGGCAGATTTATTATGCCTTCTCGACCTTGGTGTGCGTGCCCGCCTCCAAGTCGCAGGAGGTCGGCTTGGGCTTGGGCGCCCAGGCCGGGCAGAAGCGCTTGGCCGAGGTGTTGAACGCGGGGGGCTTCAGCCGGGTGCGGCGGGCGGCGGCGACGCCGACCAATTTGGTGCTTGAGGCGAAGGTTTAGCGCCCTGCGGCAATTGCTGGGGCGGAACGGTCCTGTTCCGCCCATGATGGAAACCGGACGTCCGCGTGCTTATTGGGGGCCGGGCCTGGATAGGGGCGGCAAGCCCGCCGCGTTCTTGGCGACACGTACCAAGTTGATGAATTCGGCCCGGTAGCCGAAGCGGTCGGCACCCTTGGCGCTTTCGGCCAGGGCGATATCGCGGTCATAGGAAAAATCCTTGAGGTAGGACGAGCCGCGCAGCAATTGCCCGAAACCCGCCACGGCGGCGGCGAAACGGGCTTCGGTCGGGGCCGCGTCCAGCGAGGGGTATTCCTGTTCCGCGCCGACCGGGGTGGAGATCAATTCGCTGGTGTCGCTGTTCGGCAGCTTGTAGCGGATTTTCACGAAGGCGTATTCCCCCGCTTTGGCGTCGGTGGCGGTGGGCGCTTGGGCTTGTTGGTAGCGTAAATCGTCGAGTCGGCGTCCCTGGCTCCCTACCGGGGTGATTTCGTACAGGGCCGTCACCGCGTGGCCGGAACCGATGTCGCCCGCGTCCACCTTGTCGTTGTTGAAATCCTCGCGCCGCAATTGGCGGGTCTCGTAGCCGATCAAGCGGTATTCGGCGATCCGGGCCGGGTTGAATTCCACCTGGATTTTCACGTCCTTGGCGATGGGGAACAGGGTCGAGGCCGCTTCGTCGACCAAGGTTTTGCGGGCCTCGTTGAGGGTGTCGATATAGGCGGCGTTGCCATTGCCGTTCTGGGCCAGCGCTTGCATCATCCGGTCGTTGTAGTTGCCCATGCCGAAGCCCAGCACCGATAGATAGATGCCGCTGGCGCGTTCGCGTTCGACGAAGCTTTTCAATTCGTTGACATCGGTGATGCCGACATTGAAGTCGCCGTCGGTGGCGAGGACGACCCGGTTGACCCCGGCCTTGTCGAAATTTTGCTTCGCCAGTGCGTAGGCTTGGCGGATGCCTTCCGCCCCGGCGGTCGATCCCCCGGAACTCAAGCCATCGATGACGCTGACGATCTTGGTTTTGTCCGCGATCCGGGTCGGCGGCAGGGCGAGTCCGGCGTTGCCGGCATAGGTGACGATGGCCACGCTGTCGTCCGGGGCCAGGGTGTCCACCAGCAGTTTGAGCGAGTTTTGCACCAGGGGCAGCTTATTGGGTTCGTTCATCGAGCCGGAGGTGTCGATCAGGAACACCAGGTTCGAGCGCGGCTTGGATCGGGTTTCGATCTGGTAGCCCTTGATGCCGATGTGGAGCAGCCGGGTATCGGGATTCCAGGGCGTCGGCAAGACCGATGCCTCGGCTTTGAAAGGATGGGTCCGGTCGTCCGGGACGGCGTAGTCGTAGGGGAAATAATTGATGAGTTCCTCCACCCGGACGGCGTCTTTTTGCGGAAGGACGTTCCGGTTCAGCGCGGCCCGGACGAAGCCATAGGACGCCGTGTCCACGTCGATGGAGAAGGTCGAGACCGGCTCCTCCTTGACGGATTTCACCGGGTTGTCCTTGATTTCCTGGAATTTGTCCCGGCCTTGGTCTTGGTAATAGGGCGGCATGGCGGCGACATGTTCGGGAATGGCCGGGGTTGAGACGTGGGAGCCGCCGCCTTTCATCGCGCCCTTCCTAAAACTGCGGCCCGGCTCATGGCCGTCCATAGCGCCTTTCCTGAAGCCACGGTCCAGTTTGTCGTTGATGGCTTGCTCTGCCCGTTGCGCGTGGACGGCGGCTTTGTTGGCACCGGCTTCGGCTTCCTGCGCGGTGGATAAAGCTTCATCCGCAGCGGTTTTCACGGCGGAAACTTCCGATTTCAGACTATCGATTTGGGTTTGTATCTTGCCGACATCGGATTTGTTGGCGCAGCTGCCGAGCAGTGCGCTCAATACCAGAATCATGGGGAGTGAAAGGCTTTTCATAGGCGATGCTCCTGTGAGAGTGGAATAACCGAATTTGAGCGATGCTTGTAAATTATGCGGGTTATCGCCGTGAGTGGGGGGGCTGGATGCCTGTGAATATTTACATTGACTTTGCTGTTTGTTTGATGTTCGGTGCGAATGTGAATTCGGCCTTCCGTAACTATGCTCTAGCGGGGGGTCAAGCATCTAAACTGCGCCGGAACTCTCTCCCTAACACGTTTTATCTTGGCTTACGCTCTGGACATTGACGTCTATGAACGCTCTGAGATATCCATGATTACCACCGACAGCTTTTCCTGGAGCCACGGTCCAAGCAGCCTTTCTTGAAGTAGTTACCGTCCAGTTTGTCATTGATGTCCTGCTCCACGTACTGCGCGGCGCGTGCGGCTTTGTTGGCATAGGCTTCGGCTGCTTGGGCGGTGGATAAGGCTTCATCCGCAGTGGCCTTCACGGTGGAAACATCCGATTTCAACCCATCGATTTGGGTTTGTATCTTGCCGACATCGGATTTATTGGCGCAGCTCGCGAGCAGTGCGCTCAATATCAGAATTATGGGAAGCGGAAGGCTTTTCATAGGCGATGCTCCTGAGGGGGTGGAATAACCTGAATGAGCGATACCTGTAAATTATGCGGGTTCTTGTCGTGTGCAGGGAGGCCGGATGTCTGTGAATATTTACATTGACTTTGGTGGTGATTTGATACCTGGGGTGATGGGTATTCGGCTTTCCGCAGCCCTGGCTCTGGCGGGGGGTGGCGAAGCTCCGTAAACTGCGCCCCAACTTTCCCAAAGGAACGCCCGCCATGTCCCGCCCCATCCCCGACCTCCTCGCCCGCATCCGCGCCCTGATCGCCCTGCCCACGGTCAGTTGCACCGATCCCCGCCACGACCAGAGCAATTTGCCGGTCATCCACCTGCTGGCCGAATGGCTGGAAGCCGTGGGTTTCCGCGCCGAAATCATGCCGGTCGGGGATGGCAAGGCCAATCTGGTCGCGACCTTCGGCGGTCCCGCCGACCAGCCCGGCGGCTTGGTGCTGTCCGGCCACACCGACACCGTGCCCTGCGATCCCGGACTTTGGACTTCCGACCCGTTCCGGGCCACCGAGCGCGACGGGCGTATCTACGGTCTCGGCAGTTGCGATATGAAAGGCTTCTTCTCGCTCGCCATCGAGGCCGCACTGCGCTATGAAGCCCAGGCTTATCGACGCCCCTTGGTGATCCTCGCCACCGCCGACGAGGAAAGTTCCATGTCCGGCGCCCGCGCCCTCCTGGCCGAGAACCGGCGCTTGGGTCGGCAGGCCGTCATCGGCGAACCCACCGGACTCAAGCCCATCCGCCTGCACAAGGGCGTGATGATGGAAGCCATCACCGTGAAGGGCCGGGCGGGCCATTCCAGCGACCCGGCGCTAGGCGCGAACGCCCTCGACGGGATGCACGCCGTGATAAGCGAACTCCTGGCTTTCCGCGCCGAACTCAAGGCCAAGCATCGCCATCCGGCGTTCAAGGTCGATTACCCGACCTTGAACCTGGGCTCCATCCACGGCGGCGACAATCCCAACCGCATCTGCGGCTGCTGCGAAACCCAGATCGATATCCGGCCCTTGCCCGGCATGGATTTGGAGGAATTGCACCAAGTCCTGGCAAACCGGCTGGCCCCGGTGCTGGCGGGCCATCCCGGCCTGTCGTTGGAACTGCGCCGCTTGTTCGCGGGGCTGCCGCCGTTCGAGACGCCCGCCGGGGCCGGGATCGTCCGCGCCTGCGAGGAATTCACCGGGCAGGGGTCCGATGCCGTGGCGTTCGGTACCGAAGCGCCTTTCCTCAGCCAGTTGGGGATGGATACCGTGGTCATGGGGCCAGGCTTTATCGACCAGGCCCACCAGCCCGATGAATACCTGCCGCTGGACCATATCGCCCCCGGCGTCGAAGTGCTGGGCCGCTTGATCGAACGTTTCTGCCTGCATCCCGCCGCATGATGAAGCCATCCGATTTCGTCCGCTGGTTCCGCGGTTCCTCGCCCTATATCCACGCCCATCGTGGCAAGACCTTCGTCATCTATTTCGGCGGCGAGGCGCTCGGCGATCCCCGGTTCGCCGATCTGGTCCACGATTTCGCCTTGCTCAATAGCCTGGGAGTGCGGCTGGTGCTGGTGCATGGCATCCGTCCGCAGATCGATAGCCGTCTCGCCCGCCAAGGCTGCCAAGCCCAATACCAGAACGGCCTGCGCATCACCGACCGGGCCGCGCTGGAATGCGTGAAGGAAGCGGCGGGCACGGTGCGGGTGGAGATCGAAGCGCTGTTTTCGACCGGGGTGGCCAATTCGCCCATGGCCGGGGCGCGGGTGCGGGTGGCGTCCGGCAATTTCGTCACCGCCAAGCCGGTGGGGGTGCGCGATGGGGTGGATTTCCAGCATACCGGCGAGGTGCGCCGGGTTGATGCCGAGGGGCTGAACGCCGTGTTGGCGCGGGGCGATGTGGCTTTGCTGTCCGCCGTCGGCTATTCCCCGACCGGGGAAATCTTCAACCTGCGTTCCGAGCAGGTCGCCACCGCCGCCGCCATCGCGCTCAAGGCCGACAAACTGCTGTTGCTGACCGAGGAGGAATGCCTGTCCTTGCGCGAAGACCGCTTGCTGCGCCAAATCACCACCGCCGAGGCCCGCGCCTTGCTGGGCGAGGCCGATACCTTGGCCCCGGAAGTGGCCCCGCATCTCAAGGCGGCGGTCCAGGCTTGCGAGGCGGGCGTGGGGCGGGCGCATGTGCTGGACCGCCATATCGACGGGGCCATCCTGCTGGAATTATTCACCCGCGACGGCGTGGGCACCTTGGTCAGCCGCGCCCCGTTCGAGACCTTGCGGGCGGCGCTGGTGCAGGATGTGCCGGGGATTTTGGATTTGCTGCGGCCCTTGGAGCAGAAGGGCGTCCTCGTCACCCGCTCCCGCGAGCGGCTGGAATCGGATATCGGCGATTACACCGTGATCGAGCGCGACGGGATGATCGTCGGTTGCGCGGCGCTGCACCGTTTTCCCGAGGCGCGGATGGGCGAATTGGCCTGTCTGGCCCTGCACGATGATTATCGCGGCGAGAACCGGGGCGAGCGCCTGTTGGCGCATATCGAGGGGAAGGCGGTCGCGATGGGGTTCGAGCGCTTGTTCGTGCTGACGACCCAGACCGCCCATTGGTTCCGCGAGCGCGGGTTCGAGCCTGCCGAGGTGGCGGATTTGCCGGAAACCCGGCGGGCCGCCTACAACCCCCGGCGCAATTCCAAGGTCTTGATTAAAAGCCTGTGACGGGGCGGATGTCATCGCTTCGTTGCGCGACCGACATCGACCCGCAACGTCCCGGCAGGATAATCCGCGCCGGGAAACCGGATGCATATCAAGTTTTGCGCCCAGACTGACCAAGGACGGTCTACCCCGCTTCCGGGCGGGGGAATCGGCCCGCCCCAAGGGCGTGTTCCCCCGCCCGTCCGCTCACCCGGCGGCAATCGCCGAGGCCCAGGTCTCCACCGACACCTTCCCGCCCATATCCACCACGAGCGCGTGCCCGCGCTCGTCCCCGCCCAGGGGTTCCCGTCGCGCCGTTTGCCGGTCCAATACGGCGAGGTCGGCTTCCGAGGCGTCGGTCCCGGCCAGATGGCGGGCGCGGACACGGGCGCGCAAGGTTTCCGGCGGCGCTTGGCAATCGAGGATCAGGAACCGGGCACTGTGGCGCTCGGCCAGTTGGCGCTGGGCTTCCCGGTGTTCGCGTTGGAGGAAGGTCGCGTCCATCACCACCGGATACCCGGCCTCCAGCAAAATTCCGCCCAATTCCGCCAGCCGCCCGTAGGTCCGCGCCGTCATATCGGGACCATAGAGTCCCGCGCCCAGCGCCCCATCGCTACGGGCCGTGGCGGATAGGCCCGCCAGCCGTTTGCGTTCCACATCGGAGCGCAGGCGGATGGCGGGCAGGGTTTCGGCCAGCCGGGCGGCGAGCTGGGATTTGCCGCTGCCGGAAAGGCCGTGGGTGATGTAAAGCCTGGGTGGCTTGGGTTGGATCAGCCGCAATCCGTAGTCCAGATAGCGGCGGCAGCGGGCGTGGAGCGCGGCGCGTTGTGCCGGGTCGCCGGTTGGCTGCCACGACAGCGCGGCGATCTTGGCGCGGACCAGCGCCCGATACAGCCGGTAATAATCGAACAGCGCCATCCCGGCATAATCGCCGGTGATTTCCAGAGTTTGGTTGAGCAACCGATAGGCCAGGGCGGGACAGCCCCGCGCTTCCAAATCCATGACCACGAAGGCCAGTTCGTCCAGGGTGTCGATCCAGCGCAGTGCCTCGCTGAATTCGATGGCGTCGAACAGGGTCGGGCGTCCGTCGATCAGGGCGATATTGCCGAGGTGCAAATCGCCATGGCATTCGCGGATGAAACCGTCGCGCTTGCGTTGGGCGAGCCGGGGTTCCAGCCGGATATATTCGGCTTCGGTCCAAGTACGCAGAATGTCGAGATCGGCGCTGTCGGCGGGCGAGCCCAATAACGGGCGCAACTGGGTGAAGTTGAATTCGGCGGCGCGGTGTTGTTGCTCGGGAAGCCCGTGGCCGTCGCTGGCGCTGGCCTGGGCTATGCCGTCGTGGAAAGCGGCGAGGTGGGCGGCCAGGGCGTCGATGTGTTGGGGGAGCAGATTTCCGGTTTCCGCCATCGTCCCGAACAGCGCATCGGCGTCGAAGCGGCGCATTTTCACGGCATATTCGATGGGGATGCCGGGGCCGTCCATACGCGGTTGCCGGGGATCGCCGACGATGGGCACGACGGCGAGATAAAGATCGGGGGCGTGGCGGCGGTTCAGCCGCAATTCGGCTTGGCAGGCGGCTTGCCGCCGTTCCAGGGTGGAGAAATCGAGGAAGCCGAAATCGACCGGCTTCTTGATCTTGTAGGCGAACTCCCCGGCCAGCAGTACCCAGGAAATATGGGTTTCGGCGAGTTGGACCGGGCCGCTGGGATGGCCGTAGGCCGCGGGCCTCAGCAAGCCTCCGAGCCAGGGCGGGCGGGGCGGTTCAGGCATAGTGCTGGATGTGGAGCAGGCCGTCGCTGACGCTGATGTGGCATTCCCCGTGGAGCAGGGCGGCCAATTCCTCCCCGGCCATGGTTTTGCGCCAGCCCTTCAGCAGCCGGGAATCCTGGGGCTCGTCCAGGAGTTGCTCCAAATCCTTGCGGCCCGCCAGGATGGCGGGATTCAGCGTGTGCTGCGCGGCGCGTAGCCGGACCACCGCGCTCAGCAGGTCCAGCAAGGCTTCCTGTTCGGGCGGGCGGCGGGCGGAACGGGCTTTCCATTCCAGTGGGGGCGGGGGCTGGTCGCGTCCGGCCAGGATGGTTTTGCACAGGGTGTTGCCGTAGCGCTTGAGGGTGCGTTCCTCCAGGCCCCGGATGCGCTTGAGTTCTTCCGGCGTGGTGGGCGAGAGCCGGGCCAGGTCGAGCAGCGCCTCGTCGCGGACCACCCAGTTACGGGGAATATCCTGTTCGCGGGCGGTGGTTTCGCGCCAAGCCGCCAAGGCCCGCAACGCGGAAAGTTGGCGGCTTTTCAGGGTCTGCACCCCGCCGATGCGTTGCCAGGCCAACTCGGGCGGACTTTCGTAGAGTTCCGGGTTCAGCAGCGCCGTGAAATCGTCTTCCAACCAATCCAGCCGTCCCAGGGCTTCCAGTTTTCCCCGCAGCGCTTGATAGGCCGCGCCCAGATAAATCACATCGTCCGCCGCGTAGCGCAACTGCGCTTCCGACAAGGGCCGCAAGGACCAATCGGTGCGGGTGTGGCTCTTGCCCAAGGAAACGCCGAGGATTTCGGCCACCAACCCCGCGTAGCTGATTTGCTCGGCCAGGCCGACCAGGGGCGCGGCGATTTGGGTGTCGAAAATGGGGGCGGGTAGTTTGTTCCATATCTGGTAGAAGATTTCCAAGTCCTGCCGTCCGGCGTGGAAGACCTTGGTGATGGCGGGGTCGAACAAGAGGGCGGCGAGCGGTTCCAAGTCGTCGATGGCCAGGGGATCGATGCAGGCCACCTGCGGGCCGCAGGCGATCTGCAATAGGCAGAATTTGGGGTAATAGGTCTTTTCGCGCAGGAATTCGGTATCCACGGCCAGCCAGTCGGCATCTTGCAGGGCGGCGCAGAATTCCCGCAGATGGGCGGTGGAGTCGATGAAAACGGTGTGGGGCTGGGCATTCATAGGTGTGGATCGCTGGGCTTTGAATCTTGCGGGCTATTATAGGGCCAAGGCCTGGGAGCGCATTGCTTAGACGGATTGGCTTATGCGCCGGTGCCCTGGACGCCCGTAGGTTCAAATACGGCGAACACAAATAGCGGAGCGGATAGGGAAGGGAAGCTCGATCGGCGGGATATGAAAATTTTTGCCGAATGGTTGACACGGCTAGGCTATCCATAGATAATTCTTGCTTCCACAGCGCGCCCGTAGCTCAGTTGGATAGAGTACCTGGCTACGAACTAGGTGGTCGGGAGTTCGAATCTCTCCGGGCGCGCCACTTTTTCCCCAAAGCGGATACTGTGGGAAATCCAGATACCAATCCCCTGTAGCTCAGTCGGTAGAGCAGGTGACTGTTAATCACCGGGTCGGCGGTTCGAGCCCGTCCGGGGGAGCCAAATCGAAAAGGCTTGCGAAAACGCAAGCCTTTTTTCTTTTCGTAAGCCGTGATCTTGCCGCGCCGTTTTAGGCCGGTCGATGTGACGGCCCTCTATTGACAGCCAAGCGTCCTTCGCTTAAATTTGCCCGCTTTACCAGCGGGTCCAGGTGGGGCTTTTGCGGCGAAACGTGAAAGAATAAAGCCGCCGCTTGGCTGGGTTGGGATTCCAGGGGTTGAGCAATATCGGAGTTTTTTGGAAATGACCACGATTAATCAGTTGGTTCGTAAGCCGCGAGTACGCAAGAAAGAGAAAAGCAACGTGCCTGCGCTTGAGGGTTGCCCGCAGCGGCGTGGGGTTTGTACTCGTGTCTATACGACGACTCCGAAAAAGCCCAATTCGGCGTTGAGGAAAGTGGCCCGCGTGCGGCTGACCAACGGTGCCGAAGTCAGTAGCTATATCGGTGGCGAAGGCCACAACCTGCAAGAACACTCCGTGGTCTTGATCCGCGGCGGTCGTGTCAAGGACTTGCCTGGCGTGCGTTACCACGTTGTGCGCGGCAGCCTCGATACCGCCGGTGTGCAGAAGCGTCGCCAAGGCCGTTCCAAGTACGGCGCGAAGAGACCGAAAAGTTAATTAAGGCTGGATAAGTCATGTCAAGAAGAAGAGTTTCCCAGAAAAGAGAATTGATTCCCGACCCGCGTTTCGGCAGCGAAACCCTCGCTAGGTTCGTGAACATGCTGATGGTGAGCGGCAAGAAGTCGGTGGCCGAGCAGGTCGTCTATGGCGCTCTCGATCAAATCCAGGCCAAGAACAGCCAAGCTTCCTCGCTTGACGTCCTGCAAAGGGCCTTGGACAACGTCCAACCCTTGGTGGAAGTGAAATCCCGCCGCGTCGGTGGTGCCACCTATCAGGTGCCAGTCGAAGTGCGTCCTTCCCGCCGCGTGGCTTTGGCGATGCGCTGGTTGATCGATTCCGCCCGCAAGCGCAGTGAAAAAGGCATGGTCGCCAAACTGGCCGGCGAACTGCTGGACGCTCACGAAAACCGGGGCTCGGCGGTCAAGAAGCGTGAAGATACGCATAGAATGGCCGAAGCCAATAAGGCATTTTCCCATTATCGCTGGTGATGTAAGCCGGTGTAGGCAAGCAATCCAATCGAGGACCCGGCAGTGGCACGTACAACTCCCATCGAACGATATCGCAATATTGGGATATCCGCACATATCGATGCCGGCAAGACCACGACCACCGAGCGGGTTCTGTTCTACACCGGCATCAATCACAAGATCGGCGAAGTCCATGATGGCGCCGCGACCATGGACTGGATGGAGCAGGAGCAGGAACGCGGCATCACCATCACCTCCGCCGCCACCACGACCCATTGGCGTGGCATGGGGTTGAACTACCCCGAACACCAGATCAATATCATCGATACCCCCGGCCACGTCGATTTCACCATCGAGGTGGAGCGCTCCATGCGTGTGCTCGATGGGGCTTGCATGTTGTATTGCGCGGTGGGGGGGGTGCAGCCCCAATCGGAAACGGTATGGCGGCAGGCCACCAAATATGGGGTTCCGCGCATCGCGTTCGTGAACAAGATGGACCGTTCCGGCGCGGATTTCTTCAAGGTTTACCACCAAATGCGGGAGCGCCTCCGCGCCAATCCCGTTCCGATCCAAATCCCCATAGGAGCCGAAGAGGGCTTCAAGGGTGTGGTCGATTTGATCAAGATGAAATCGATCATCTGGAGCGAAGCCGATAACGGCGCGACCTTCACCTATTCCGATATCCCAGCCGAACTCGCCGAACTCGCCGCCGAATGGCGCGAAAAAATGGTCGAGGCCGCCGCCGAATCCTCCGAAGAACTCATGGAGAAGTATCTCGAAGGCGGCGAACTGGGCGAGGAAGACATCAAAGCCGCATTACGCAAGCGCACCATCGCCTTGGAAATCGTGCCGATGCTCTGCGGTTCGGCTTTCAAGAACAAGGGCGTGCAGGCCATGCTGGACGCCGTCATCGATTTCCTGCCTTCTCCGGTCGATATCCCCGCGATCAAGGGTGTGGACGCCAATAAGGGCAATCCCATCGAGCGCCACTCCAGCGACGACGAACCTTTCTCCGCCCTGGCTTTCAAGATCATGACCGACCCCTTCGTCGGTTCCTTGACCTTCGTCCGCGTCTATTCGGGCGTGCTGAATTCCGGTGATAGTGTCATCAATTCCCAGACCGGCAATAAGGAACGCATCGGGCGTTTATTGCGGATGCATGCCAACGACCGTGTGGATATCAAGGAAATCCGGGCGGGCGATATTGCGTGTTGTGTCGGTCTCAAGGATATCGTTACGGGTACCACGTTATCTGCCCTCGACAAGCCCGTGGTGCTGGAGCGCATGGAATTCCCCGAGCCGGTGATTTCGGTCGCCGTCGAACCCAAGACCAAGAGCGACCAGGAAAAGATGGGCTTGGCTCTGCAACGCCTCGTCCAGGAAGACCCTTCGTTCCGGGTGCGCACCGACGAGGAGTCGGGCCAGACGATTATTTCAGGCATGGGCGAATTGCACCTTGAAATCATCGTGGATCGTATGAAGCGGGAGTTCAAGGTGGATGCCAATGTCGGCGCTCCCCAGGTGGCGTACCGCGAAACCATCCGCAAGCAAGTCGAGCAGGAAGGCAAATACATCCGGCAGACCGGCGGACGTGGCCAGTACGGCCATGTGTGGTTGCGCATCGAGCCTTTGGAATCGGGGGGCTACGAGTTTGTGAACGGCATCGTAGGCGGTGTGGTACCGAGGGAATATATCCCGGCCGTGGATAAAGGTGTGCAAGAGCAATTGAAAAATGGTATATTGGCTGGCTTCCCCGTCGTGGATGTAAAGGTCACTTTATTCGATGGCTCGTATCACGATGTGGATTCCAATGAAATGGCATTCAAAATCGCAGGATCGATGTGTTTCAAGGAAGGCGCTCGCAAAGCCAATCCGGTCTTGCTAGAGCCTATGATGAGTGTCGAAGTTGAAACCCCCGAGGATTACATGGGGGATGTCGTCGGTGATTTGAACCGGCGGCGCGGGATAATATTGGGTATGGACGACAATGCGGGTGTGAAAGTGCTGAAAGCCGAAGTTCCTCTGGCGGAAATGTTCGGTTACTCCACGACTTTGCGTTCCTTGAGCCAGGGGCGCGCCACCTATTCCATGGAATTTAAGAAATATCAGGAAGCTCCACCAAATATCGCGGAAGCCGTTATAAAAAGAGCGTCTGTAGGTTAAGAACTCGAGAAAAAATTGAAGTTAAGAGGTATTCAGCCGTGTCCAAAGAGAAATTTACACGTACCAAGCCGCATGTGAATGTGGGAACGATCGGCCATGTGGACCATGGTAAGACGACCCTGACGGCGGCGCTCACCAAGATCGGTGCCGAGCGCTTCGGTGGGGTGTTCAAGGCCTATGACCAGATCGACGCGGCCCCCGAGGAACGCGCCCGCGGCATCACCATCGCCACCGCGCACGTCGAATACGAATCCCCCAGCCGCCACTATGCCCATGTGGACTGCCCCGGCCACGCCGACTACGTGAAGAACATGATCACCGGCGCGGCGCAGATGGACGGCGCGATCCTGGTCTGCTCCGCCGCCGACGGCCCCATGCCGCAGACCCGCGAACACATCCTGTTGGCCCGCCAGGTCGGCGTGCCCTACATCGTGGTGTTCCTGAACAAGGCCGACATGGTCGACGACGCCGAGTTGGTCGAACTGGTCGAGATGGAACTGCGCGAACTGCTGTCCAAGTACGATTTCCCTGGCGACGACACCCCCATCGTGATCGGCTCCGCGCTGAAGGCGCTGGAAGGCGACCAGAGCGACATCGGCGTGCCCGCCATCATCAAGCTGGTGGACGCCCTCGACAGCTACATCCCCGAGCCGAAGCGCGACATCGAGAAGCCGTTCCTGATGCCCATCGAGGACGTGTTCTCCATCTCCGGTCGCGGCACCGTGGTGACCGGGCGTGTCGAGCGCGGTATCGTCAAGGTCGGCAACGAAGTCGAGATCGTCGGCATCCGCAACACTACCAAGACCACCTGCACCGGCGTGGAGATGTTCCGCAAGCTGCTGGACGAAGGCGTGGCGGGCGACAACGTGGGCGTGCTGCTGCGCGGCACCAAGCGCGAGGATGTCGAGCGCGGCCAGGTGTTGGCGGCCCCCGGCACCATCACCCCGCATACCCATTTCGAGGCCGAGATCTACGTGCTGTCGAAGGACGAGGGCGGGCGCCACACGCCGTTCTTCAACGGCTACCGGCCACAGTTCTACTTCCGCACCACCGACGTGACCGGCTCGGTCGAACTGCCGTCGGGCGTGGAGATGGTGATGCCGGGCGACAACGTCAAGATCACCGTCAAGCTGATCGCGCCCATCGCCATGGAAGAGGGTCTGCGCTTCGCGGTGCGCGAGGGCGGCAGGACCGTCGGCGCGGGTGTCGTTTCCAAGGTCTTGGAGTAATTCCGTGCAGAAGCAAAGAATCCGCATCCGGTTGAAAGCATTCGACCACCGCTTGATTGATCAGTCAGCCAATGAAATCGTGGAAACCGCCAAGCGGACCGGTGCCCAAGTTTTGGGTCCGATTCCGTTGCCGACCAAGATAGAGCGTTATACGGTTCTGATCTCACCGCATGTCAATAAGGACGCGCGCGATCAATACGAGCTTCGGACCCACAAGCGTCTTATGGACATCATCGAACCCACCGATAAAACGGTGGACGCGCTAATGAAGCTAGATTTGGCTGCTGGCGTCGATGTCCAGATTAAGTTGAATTAAAAAAGCGTATTCCAGGAGTCATCAATGACGCTAGGGTTGATTGGACGGAAATGTGGCATGACCCGCATCTATACCGAAGATGGGGCTGCGGTTCCTGTTTCGGTGGTGCATGTGGAGCCCAATCGTGTAGTCCAGGTCAAAAACGAAGACACGGATGGATATCGTGCGATACAAATAACCACCGGTAGTAAGAAGCGCTCGCGCCTTTCCAAACCCATGGCGGGCCATTATGCCAAAGCCAGTGTGGAAGCGGGCCGGGGTTTGTGGGAGTTCAGATTGGATGGCGATGCCGAGCCTTATAGCGTAGGCCAGGAGTTCGGCGTCGATCTTTTCCAAGAAGGCCAGTTCGTCGATGTGCGCGGTGTCAGTATTGGTAAAGGGTTCGCCGGCGTGGTGAAACGCCATAATTTCAGGACCCAGGATGCCACCCACGGCAACTCGCTTTCGCACCGTGCGCCGGGTTCCATCGGTCAAAACCAAACCCCAGGCCGTGTTTTCAAAGGCAAGAAAATGGCCGGCCACATGGGACATGAAAATGTGACGGTTCAGAGTCTTAAGATTTGCGCGATTAATCCCGAAAAATCTTTGCTGTTGATAAAAGGCGCAATTCCTGGCCCGAAAGGCGGAGATGTGGTTATCAAGCCCGCCGTGAAAAAATAAGGGGATCTTTTAAATGACTCTTCAGATTCCATCGGCAAGCAATTCTGAATCCGCTTTGGCGGTTTCGGATGCCGTTTTTGGCGTTCAATATAACGAAGCCTTGGTCCATCAGCTTGTGGTCGCTTATATGGCGGGCGGGCGTTCGGGCACCAAAGGCCAGAAAACCCGTTCCGATGTCAGCGGTGGCGGTGCTAAACCATGGCGGCAAAAAGGCAGTGGTCGTGCTAGGGCGGGTACAAGCCGGAGCCCTTTGTGGCGCACGGGCGGTGTGACTTTCGCTGCTAGAAACCGTGATTTTTCGCAGAAACTGAATAAGAAAATGTATCGTGCGGCGATGCGCTCGATATTCTCTGAATTACTGCGGCAAGGGCGGTTGGTGGTGGCTACCGATATTAGCCCATCCGAACCAAAGACCAAGTCCTTGTTGGATAAGTTGAAAGGTCTAGGCTTTGATAAAGGATTATTAATCGCCGATAGCATCGATAATAACTTGTATTTGGCAGCTAGGAATATCCCTCATATCGGTATCTGCGATGTGAATTCGCTTAGTCCGGTAGCTTTGGTTCACAGCGAAAAAGTTGTTATCACTGCCGAAGCGGCTAAAAAAATCGAGGCTGGATTATCATGAAGCAGACAGATTTGATGAGCATTCTGGATGCGCCGATCATTTCGGAAAAAACCACCTTGGCGGGTGAAAAAAATCGACAAGTGGTATTTCGGGTGAAGAAGACCGCGACGAAAAATCAGGTCAAGCGTGCGGTGGAGTTCCTATTCAAAGTCCAAGTCGAATCGGTAAATGTATTAAACGTGCAAGGGAAAGTGAAACGCTTTGGGCGTTTTCTCGGTACCCGTTCAGACTGGAAGAAAGCTTATGTGAAACTTAAGCCGGGGTCCGAGATAGATTTTTCGGCGGCATGAGAAGCTAGCTTTAAGCAGTTAGTATAATTAGCATTGAGATAGGATTTTCAAATGGCGCTTGTAAAATCTAAGCCGACATCGGCGGGGTCGCGATTCGTAGTCCGGGTGAAAACCGATGGATTATATAAGGGGCGTCCCCATGCTCCGTTGTTGGAAAAAAAGACTAGAAGCTCGGGAAGAAATAATCAAGGGCATGTGACCACCCGTCATAAAGGGGGTGGGCATAAACAGTTTTACCGGTTGATCGACTTTAAACGGGATAAACTCGACATTCCGGGCAAAGTGGAAAGAATTGAATATGACCCTAATCGGACCGCCCATATCGCTTTGGTTGTCTACAGCGATGGCGAGCGTAGGTATATGATTGCGCCTAAAGGCTTGCTTGTTGGACAAGAAATCATATCGTCCGAGTTTGCACCTATCAAGGTAGGTAATTCGCTGCCTGTGCGGAATATGCCGGTAGGTTCCGTAATTCATTGCGTCGAACTTAAGCCCGGCAAAGGAGCTCAGATCGCACGCGCCGGAGGGGCTTCCGTGCAATTAGTCGCTAAGGATGGTGCTTATGCGACGATCAGGTTGCGCTCTGGCGAGATGCGCAAAATCCTGATCGACTGCAAGGCCGTCATTGGTGAAGTCTCCAATAATGAGCATAACCTAGCTTCGCTGGGCAAGGCGGGCGCATCGCGTTGGCGTGGTATTCGTCCTACCGTTCGCGGTGTAGCGATGAACCCAGTGGATCATCCCCATGGTGGTGGCGAAGGCCGTACTTCTGGGGGGAGGCATCCGGTATCGCCGTGGGGCGTACCTACTAAAGGTTATAAGACGCGCAACAACAAACGAACCGACAAAATGATTGTTCGGGGTCGGAAATAAAAAATTGTAGAGGTAAGAATCGTGCCACGCTCGATTAAAAAAGGACCCTTTGTCGATCACCACCTGCTTAAAAAAGTATTGGAGATTGGTCAAGGAGGCTCCAAGAAGCCAGTAAAAACCTGGTCTCGGCGGTCGATGATTATACCAGAAATGATCGGAATTACATTGGCGGTACATAACGGTCGCCAGCATGTGCCTGTACTCGTTACCGATAATATGGTTGGTCATAAGCTGGGAGAGTTCGCCCCAACGCGGACTTATAAAGGCCATCAAGCCGATAAAAAGTCCAAGTAATTAAGGGAAGGAGTTATGGGTACTATTGCTAAGTTAAGCCATGCTAGGGTATCAGCCCAAAAATGCCGGTTGGTAGCCGATCAGGTTAGGGGTTTGAAAGTAGATAAAGCCATTAACTTGCTGGCGTTTAGCCCTAAAAAATCCGCAAAGATAGTCAAGAAAATCTTGGAGTCCGCTATCGCCAATGCGGAGCATAATGATGGTGCCGACATTGATGAACTGCGGATTAGCTCGATTGAGGTTAGTGAAGGCCCAAGTTTAAAAAGGATGTCGCCACGCGCGAAAGGGCGGGCTAACCGAATTACGAAGCGCACTTGTCATATCACGATTCAAGTTTCCGAGCATTGATTAGGGGTTAAATATGGGACAGAAAGTTCATCCCACGGGCATCAGGCTCGGCTATATTAAAGATTGGACTTCACGTTGGTATGCCAACAGTAAAGATTATGCGAATTACTTGCATAAGGATATTAAAGTTAGGGAGTTTTTGAAAAAACGCTTGGGGCATGCGTCGGTAAGCAGAATCCAAATCAATCGTCCGGCCAATAATGCCCATATCACAATCCATACCGCGCGTCCTGGATTAGTCATTGGGAAGAAAGGTGAAGATATCGATATCTTAAGGAAAGAGATATCCGCGATGATGGGTATTCCGGTTCAGGTCAGCGTCGAAGAAATAAGAAAGCCCGAATTGGATGCACAACTGGTCGCCGAAGGTGTGGCCCAGCAATTAGAAAAGCGCATAATGTTTAGGCGGGCTATGAAAAGAGCCGTTACTAATACTTTGCGCTTGGGGGCTGAAGGAATAAAGATCAATGTAAGCGGGCGTTTGAATGGGGCGGAGATCGCCCGGAGCGAATGGTATCGGGAAGGCAGAGTCCCACTCCATACTTTCCGGGCCGATATTGATTATGGTTTCGCCGAAGCTAAGACCACTTATGGTGTGATAGGTGTGAAGGTTTGGATTTTCAAAGGCGAAGTCTTTTCCCATCCTTCCAACGAAGGGAAATTAGCTCTCGTTTCGGAATCTTAATAAGATAAGAGTTCAGTAAGCATGTTGCAACCAAAAAGAACGAAGTTCCGCAAACAGCATAAAGGACGTAATTGCGGTCTAGCCCAAAAAGGCAATCGAGTGAGTTTTGGCGAGTTTGGCTTAAAGTCGATTGAGCGGGGCCGTCTGACCGCCAGACAAGTTGAAGCGGCCCGCCGAGCAATCACCAGGCACGTCAAGCGTGGCGGAAAAATATGGATTCGAATATTTCCCGATAAACCGATTTCTAAAAAACCTTTGGAAGTCCGCATGGGGAGTGGTAAAGGCAGCGTTGAATACTGGGTAGCCGAGGTTAAGCCAGGGACCATGTTGTACGAATTGCAAGGGGTGAATGAGGAACTGGCTAGGGAAGCCTTTAGCCTAGCGGCTGCTAAATTGCCTGTCAAAACCGTGTTTTCTGTCAGGACGGTAATGTGATGAAAGCGAACGAATTAAAAGAGAAATCAATTGCTGATCTTAACGGTTTACTACTTGACCTTCGTAAAGAGCAGTTCAATCTTAAAATGCAAAAAGCAACCGGTCAGATTAGCAAGCCTGATCGCATTAAACTCGTAAGACGTGATATCGCTAGAATCTATACCATGTTAGGACAAAGAGAAGGTGCGTAATGAATAGCGAGCAAAAAACGTCGAGTACGCTGCTTGGCACAGTAGTTAGTGTGAAAATGGATAAAACCATTTGTGTGCAAATTGAAAGACTAGTTCCTCATCCAACTTATAAAAAATATATTCGGAAGTCTAGCACCCTTTTGGCGCATGACGAAAAAAACGAATCTCGTGAAGGTGATAAGGTTCTCGTTGTGTCATGCCGTCCTATTTCAAAAAGAAAGGTATGGAAGCTCGTCAAGATTGAAGGACGTGATAGCTGAGTGAACAAAAAAGAAGTTTTTTAAATTCAGCAATTTTGATTTAAGGTGGTTTAAATGATCCAAATGCAAAGCTGCCTTGATGTGGCAGATAACAGTGGTGCTCGCAAAGTAATGTGCATCAAGGTTTTAGGGGGGTCGCATCGCAGATATGCCAATGTCGGTGATATTATAAAAGTCAGTGTTAAAGAAGCGATACCTAGGGGTCGCGTGAAAAAAGGCGAAGTATATAATGCCGTAGTGGTTAGAACCCGCAAAGGCGTTCGTCGTGGTGACGGATCAGTGATCCGATTTGATGGTAATGCTGCTGTTATACTGAACAACCAGCATCAACCGATAGGTACCCGGATTTTTGGTCCGGTTACACGAGAGTTGCGCTCAGAAAAGTTTATGAAGATTATTTCTTTGGCACCGGAAGTAATCTAGCACGGGGATGGTAAAATGCAAAAAATTCGTAAAGGCGATCAAGTTGTAGTTTTAACTGGAAAAGATAAAGGAAAACGTGGAAATGTACTTTCTCTTCCGGTTGATGGCTATGCATTGGTTGAAGGGGTAAATATGGTGCGTAAGCATCAGAAACCCGCACCAATGAAGGGGATTAATGGTGGGATTGTTGAAAAAACCATGCCTATACACATCTCAAACATAGCTTTATATAATCCCAGCACTCATAAGGCAGATAAAATTGGTTTTCGGTTATTGGCTGATGGTAGAAAAGTTAGATACTTTAAATCTACCAATGAAACCGTAGATGTTTGATACAAGGAAATAAGGTTATGGCTAGATTGAGTGAAATATATAAAAAGCAGATTGTTGCTGAGTTAGGTAAGCAGTTTAATTACCAGTCTATTATGCAGGTTCCTAAACTCGAAAAGATAACTTTGAATATGGGGGTGGGGGAGGCGGTAGCTGATAAAAAAGTACTTCAAAGTGCTATTGATGATCTGCAAAAAATTTCCGGCCAAAAGCCGGTTATAACTTTGGCAAGAAAATCGATTGCGGGCTTTAAAATCAGGGAGGGGATGCCCATTGGATGTAAAGTTACTTTGCGTCGTGAAAAAATGTATGAATTTCTGGATCGACTGATCACTGTTGCGATTCCAAGAATTAGAGATTTTAGAGGATTAAGCTCGAAATCTTTCGATGGGCGCGGCAATTATAGTATGGGTGTACGTGAACAGATCATTTTTCCAGAAATTGATTACGATAAGGTAGATACGGTTAGAGGATTAGATATAACTATTACAACTAGCGCTTCTTCTGATCAAGAGGCTCGTGCATTGCTTGAGCATTTTAAGTTTCCATTCCGTACATAAGGTGATCTAAAGTGGCAAAAAAGTCTATGATTGCACGCGAAAGTAAGCGTTTACAGTTGATTGAAAAATATAAAAATAAGCGGGAAGAGTTAAAGCTTATAATTAGCAGTCTTACTGCAAGCGAAGATGAAAAGAATCAGGCTGAACTAAAGCTTCAGAAGCTACCTCGTGATTCTTCATCTTCGAGAGTGCGTAACCGTTGTAATTTGACTGGTCGTCCTCATGGATATTATAGAAAGTTCGGTTTGGCAAGGAACAAACTGCGTGAGGCTGTTATGAGAGGGGATGTGCCAGGAGTTACAAAAGCGAGTTGGTAGCATATCTTAAACATAGTTTATATATAAGTTGCTAAGTATAAAATAGGGCATATAATAATGGGCATGACTGATCCGTTGTCAGATATGATTACGAGGATTCGTAACGGCCAAGCAGCGAGCAAGGCGGAAGTTAAGATGCATTCATCTAATCTCAAAGTCGCGCTCTGTGGTGTTTTGGAAAATGAAGGATATATAGAATCTTTTAATGTTGAAGAAAGCTTAGGGAAAAGCGAACTAACAATAAGGCTCAAATATTACAAGGGGCTGCCTGTCATTGAGAATATTCAAAGGGTTAGTAAGCCTGGATGTAGGGTATATAAAACAAAATCGCACTTGCCAAATGTTTTGGGAGGATTGGGTGTAGCTGTGATTTCAACATCTAAGGGCTTGATGACTGGTACCGATGCTAAAAAACAGGGCCATGGCGGCGAAGTGATCTGTATAGTGTCATAACTTATCTAGGGATTTGTAAATGTCCAGAATAGCAAAAAATCCTATCCCCATCCCGAAAGGGGTAGAAGCCGTATTGGAAAATAACCAAATTACTGTGAAGGGCGGTAAGGGTGTTTTATCTATGGAACTCAGCCCTATCGTAACGGTAGCAATATCGGATGGGCAGATTACTATATCTTACGACCGGATAAATAAGGCTCAAAATGTTTTAGCCGGGACAACCCGAGCTAATATAGCTAACATGGTGTCTGGAGTTAGCTCTGGATATGAGCGGAAGCTTAGCATGGTGGGCGTTGGATACAGGGCGCAAGCAAAAGGTGATATTGTTAGTTTAAGTTTAGGATACTCTCATCCGGTTGAGTT
The DNA here is from genome assembly GCF_019670005.1 of Methylomagnum ishizawai. Lineage (NCBI taxonomy): Bacteria > Pseudomonadati > Pseudomonadota > Gammaproteobacteria > Methylococcales > Methylococcaceae > Methylomagnum > Methylomagnum ishizawai. Next base: position 1,031,260 of record NZ_AP019783.1, read on the forward strand.
CCCTGTCCCAAACGATATAACGGTAGAAACCCCTACGCAAACTGAAATTGTAATCAAAGGTTGCGATAAGCAAAAGGTAGGGCAAGTCGCCGCAAACATCCGATCTTATAGACCACCAGAGCCTTATAAAGGTAAGGGAGTTAGATACTCGGATGAGCAGATTATAAAGAAAGAGGCTAAAAAGAAGTAGGCTTGGTTATGGATAAAAAAGCAGCAAGGTTAAAACGTGCGAACAAGTCCCGACAAATTATTAGAAATTTAGGGGTTAATAGATTATCAGTTCATCGCACTCCCCGGCATATATATGCTCAAATAACGAGCGCGGATGGTTCAGTGGTTTTGGCGAGTTCATCGACTCTTGAATCTTCTTTAAAATCAGATATTAGGAATACTGGGAACATTGAAGCGGCTAAGCTCATTGGGAAAAGTATTGCAGAGCGTGCGCTTTCTACGGGTATAACGATTGTAGCATTTGATCGTTCTGGGTTTAAATATCATGGTCGAGTTAAGGCCTTGGCTGATGCCGCTCGTGAAGCGGGATTAGTCTTTTAGGAGCGGTTATGGCAAATATCAACATTCAAAGCAACGCAATTGAAGGGCTTCAGGAAAAGCTGGTAGCTGTCCGGCGTGTTGCTAAAGTTGTAAAAGGTGGTCGTCAGTTCGGCTTTACTGCGCTTACAGTGGTCGGTGATGGCAACGGACGCGTTGGATATGGCCTGTGCAAGGCTAGGGAAGTCCCTGTGGCGATACAGAAATCCATGGAACAGGCGCGTAAGAATATGCGCAAGGTTAGCTTGGATGGTGATACTTTGCATTATGCAACCACTGCGTGTACTGGTGCGGCTAAAGTTTTTATGCAACCAGCATCACAAGGTACCGGTATCATCGCGGGAGGTGCGATGAGAGCGGTGTTTGAGGTGGTAGGGATTCATAACGTGCTTGCTAAATGTATTGGTACTAATAACCCTATAAATGTTGTGCGTGCCACAATTAAAGGGCTGACGGATATTAAAGATCCTAAAGCAATTGCCGCGAAAAGGGGTAAGAGCGTGGAAAGGATATATGCTGAGGGCAAGCCGAATGAACGATAAAATCCTTGTGGTAAAACAGATTAGAAGCGACATTGGTAGGCTTCAATCTCATAAAGCTTGCTTGAAAGGACTTGGAATTCGTAGAATGCATCAAGTCGTCCGCGTCTTGGCTACATCGGCCAATTTAGGTATGATAAATAAGATCGCTTATATGCTGAAAGTAGAGGAAGTTTGATGCGCTTAAATAATCTTAAACCAGCAGAAGGAAGTAAAAAGCACTCACGACGTCTTGGCAGAGGCATTGGATGCACTCTTGGGAAAACGTGCGGCAAAGGACATAAAGGACAAAAAGCAAGGGCAGGCGGGTTCCACAAAGTGGGTTTTGAAGGTGGACAGATGCCCTTGCAACGCCGCCTGCCTAAGATTGGGTTCAATACGCATAAAAAAGCGTTGCGCGCAGAGGTTACGATAGCGGAATTAGCTAAATTTGCTGGGCAAACGATAACTATTGCGGCGCTTAAACAAGCTAACTTGGTTCCTTTCCAAGTTAAAGTGATAAGTATTATAGATTCTGGAAATATTGACGCCCAGATTACGGTGGCTAGTGAAGTCCGTGTGACTAAGGGCGCTAAAGTAAAAATTGAAGCAGCTGGTGGAAAAGTTGAGGTTTAAGTGAGTAATATCAGCTCCTCCTTATCTAATCGCTTCGGGAGGCTTACCGAACTGAGGCAAAGGCTTTTGTTTGTGTTGGGTGCTCTTATCGTATATCGTGTGGGCTCTCATATCCCGATACCCGGTATAGATCCAAGAGCCTTGGCTGCGATGTTTGCTAATCAAGGAAGTTCCATCCTTGATATGGTGAATATGTTCTCTGGGGGAGCTTTAAAAAGGCTAAGTATTTTTGCTCTCGGAATTATGCCTTATATTTCTGCATCAATTATTGTGCAGTTAATGACGGGTGTAGTGCCAAAGTTGGAGCAAATTAAAAAAGAAGGGGAATCTGGGAGAAAAAAGTTAAATCAATATACCCGTTATGGAACTGTGTTTTTAGCCACGTTTCAGTCTATAGGAATAGCCTTTGCTTTGCAAAACCAATCCGCAGCTGGATTCCCGGTAGTGATCCATCCGGGTGCCCAGTTCGTGTTTGTTACCGCTACTTCTTTAGTATGCGGTACTATTTTTTTAATGTGGTTAGGTGAGCAAGTTACTGAGAGAGGAATAGGAAACGGCATATCCATAATTATCTTTTCTGGTATTGTTGCGGGATTGCCTACGGCAATAGGAGGTACATTAGAGTTAGCTAGGACAGGTGAGCTTAGCCCTTTTAGTATCATCGTATTGTTTTCTATCGCGCTAGCGGTAACAACGCTAGTAGTGTTCGTAGAGCGAGGTCAGCGTCGGATTACTATCAATTATGCCAAAAGGCAGGATGGTCGTAGGATGTATGCTGCTCACAAAAGCTTCCTGCCTCTTAAGCTTAATATGTCAGGTGTTATTCCTCCGATATTCGCTTCCAGTATAATATTATTTCCTGCGACTTTGGCAGGATGGTTTGGAAATAACGAAAGCTTGGTTTGGCTTCAGGATATAGCGGCTACTCTTTCTCCTGGTCAACCGCTATATGTGTTTTTCTACGCAACGGCTATAGTTTTTTTCTGCTTTTTCTATGCGGCTCTGGTTTTCAATTCGAACGAGACGGCTGAGAATCTAAAAAAGTCTGGTGCATTTATACCTGGGGTCAGGCCTGGACAGCATACCGCGAACTATATAGATAGTGTTATGACCAGATTGACTTTGGTTGGCGCAATGTATATTACTTCGGTATGTTTATTGCCTGAATTTTTGATATTGTATTGGAATGTGCCTTTTTATTTTGGAGGAACCTCGTTACTGATTATTGTTGTTGTGGTTATGGATTTTATGTCCCAAATTCAAACCTATATAATATCTCATCAGTACGAAGGGCTTTTGAAAAAAACAAATATGGCAAAAGCTGACTAAAGCTGACTAGAGCGTTCAAATGGATTTACGTGGTATCATTATTTTTAAATGAGGAATAAGTATGAAGGTTCGTGCGTCTGTAAAAAGAATTTGCCGGAACTGCAAGGTACTGAAGCGAAAAGGCATTGTGCGTATAATTTGCAAAGATGCCAGGCACAAACAAAGGCAAGGTTAATTTCGTTTTAGTTTTTGGAGGTTATATAGATGGCTCGTATAGCTGGAGTAAATATTCCAGATCATAAGCATTTGGGCATCTCTCTTACTGCAATTTATGGTATAGGGAAAACAAGAGCATCGCTTATTTGTGAAAGTTTAGGATTGGATCCTTCGATTAAAGTAAAAACTTTAGAAGAAGCAGATATAGAACGCATTCGTGAGCAAGTTGCTAAGTTCACTGTTGAAGGTGATTTGCGCCGCGAAACGGCTATGAGTATCAAAAGATTGATGGATTTAGGCTGCTACCGTGGATTGCGTCATAGGAGGGGGTTGCCAGTAAATGGACAAAGAACTCGTACCAATGCTCGCACAAGAAAAGGCCCGCGTCGTCCAATTCGCAAGTAAAATTTAGTTCATAAGAGGTTCGGATATGGCAGCTTCTAGCCGTCCAGTAAAAAAAATAAAGCGCGATATATCTGATGGAATAGTTCATATCAGCGCTTCCTTTAATAATACAATTATTACTATTACTGATCGAAAAGGTAACACGTTGGCGTGGGCAACGGCAGGTGCTTCTGGATTTCGGGGTTCGCGTAAAAGCACACCATTTGCTGCTCAAGTCGCAGCAGAGAAAGTTGGTAATATAGTTAAAGAATTTGGTGTAAAAAATTTAGATGTCAAGATTAAAGGTCCTGGCCCAGGTCGGGAGTCAGCAGTTAGATCTTTGAATAATCTCGGCTTTAAAATTGTTAACATACTTGACGATACGCCAATTCCACATAATGGATGTCGTCCACCTAAGCGTCGCCGAGTTTAATGTTAAAGATTTAAGGGTTTTTTGGTTATGGCTAGATATTTAGGTCCAAAGTGCAAGTTAAGCAGAAGAGAAGGCACCGATTTGTTTCTCAAAGCGAGAGGCAAATCGATAGATTCAAAATGTAAAATAGATCAGCAACCGGGGCAGCACGGCCAAAAGCGGACCCGGATGTCTGATTATGCGACTCAGCTCCGTGAGAAGCAGAAGTTAAGAAGAATCTACGGTGTTTTAGAGCGACAGTTCCGTAATTATTATAAGGCAGCGGCTCAAAAGAAAGGTTCAACCGGCCAGAATCTTTTGAACATGTTGGAATCCCGTCTGGATAATGTTGTATATAGGATGGGGTTCGCTGCTACAAGGTCCGAGGCCCGTCAATTAGTCAGTCACAAAGCCATCAAGGTAAATGGTAGTGTTCTTAACATACCATCTTATCAAGTTCAGGCTGGGGATATAGTTAGCGTACGAGAGAAATCTCAATCGCAGCTTAGAATAAAGGATGCTTTGGGCGTTGCTGAGCAATATGGGTTTCCTGTTTGGTTGGAAGTGGACGCCAAAAAAATGCAAGGGTTGTTTAAATCAGTGCCCGAGCGTAATGACTTAGGGTCTGATATTAACGAGCAATTGGTAGTAGAGTTGTACTCTAAATAAATTAGCGGAATTCAATGCAAAGCCATTTTGCTAACTTGATTAAGCCTCGTTTAGTCGACGTAAATCAGATAGATAAAAACAGTGCTAGGATAGTCATCGAGCCTTTAGAGCGCGGATTCGGGCATACCCTTGGAAACGCTTTAAGGCGGGTACTGTTGTCTTCTATACCTGGTTGCGCGGTGACTGAAGTCTCTATTGATGGTGTAGAGCATGAATATACGACCATTGATGGGGTACGCGAAGATATCATTGATATTTTGCTAAATTTGAAGAATTTAGCTATCCGTATACATGAGGGTAACGAAGCTACGCTTAAAATCAATAAGAGCGGTGCTGGTCCGGTTACTGCTGCGGATATTCAATTAACCCATGATGCTGAAGTGGTGAATCCAGATATGGTAATCGCCAACCTAACGCATTCTGGAAAGTTGAGTGCGACTTTAAAAGTTGAAAAAGGAAGAGGCTACCAGCCAGTTAGTGTAAGAAATCTTACCCAAACTGATGCCGTAGTCGGTGTGCTATACGTCGATGCATCGTTTAGTCCGATTAAGCGGGTTTCCTATTTGGTGGAAAGCGCTCGGGTTGAACAACGTACCGACTTGGATAAGCTGATTCTTGAGATTGAAACGAATGGCACCCTTGATCCAGAAGAAGCCGTTCGTCAAGCAGCTTCTATATTGAACGAACATCTGTCTGTATTTATCTTTTTTAAGGGAGAGGATACGCCGGGTTCTTCAGACGAAAGGCCTCAGTTCGATCCAATGTTATTAAGGCCTGTTGATGATCTTGAGCTAACTGTTCGTTCGGCCAATTGTTTAAAAGCCGAAAATATCTTTTATATTGGGGATTTGATACAAAGAACCGAGGTTGATTTGTTGAAAACCCCTAATCTTGGAAAAAAATCTCTTACAGAGATTAAAGATGTATTAGCTACCAAAGGTCTCTCCTTAGGGATGCGGCTTGAGAATTGGCCCCCAGAAAGCCTTAAAAGAGAGCAGCAAGAAGGATAAAGGTATAACAATATGCGTCACGGTAACGTTGGTAAAAAATTTAATATTAAAAGCGGTCATCGGGTCGCTTTATTTAGGAATTTGACGGCTTCTTTGATACATCATGAAGTAATTAGCACTACCTTGCCTAAAGCAAAAGAGTTGCGCAGGTACGCTGAGCCGTTGATTACCCTATCCAAGACGAATACCCTAGCGGCACGCCGTATAGCTTTTTCCCGCCTTAGGGATAGGGAGGCAGTAGTGAAGCTGTTTGACGAACTAGGACCACGTTTTAAGGATAGGGCTGGTGGGTATTTAAGGATTTTAAAATGTGGCCTTAGAAGAGGAGATTCCGCTCCAATGGCTTATGTCGAGCTATTGGATAGGCCGGATATGTAATAGTCCTGTTTTCTTGCCTGTTTTGATGGTGGAAGGACGTTGTAAGTAAAGCTTGTGTAAAGCTTTTCCAGTATGCAAACCGTCCTTACCACCATTGTCCGCCTTGTCATCTCACATCAATGCTGAAATCTCCTTCAGATTAAGGCATACCCAACCGATTATCTCTTTCTATTCCGGCATAGTCAGTCTACTATGCTCGATCGTCTAAGCATGACTCAGAATGAGCCTTTTCTATTCTGGTTTCATGTCCGCGCCATTGCTCCGCGTTTTTAAGTTTTCAACCGTATCGGATCGGATGGTGCGCCCCATCAATGTTGAGGCTCTTTGTGCTGGATACTTGATGGACTAAGGTACAGCGGTTCCAGTGTTGGTTTGCGAGGGACATCCCTTGCCATGCTTTCGATATGGTCGCGGAAACTTTGCCATAGTCCTTGCCCTTCCCATGCCGATTGCCCGCGACCATAAAGGCATTGATCTAATAATTTGATCTCCTTGGCTAAACGGCTTCCGTAGTGTTGTGGTTCCGAGCGAGGACGATGGTTATTGACCCAATCCGAGAGCGCTTTGCGCGCCGCTACCGCGTCGTTGGTTTTGCAGGCATGTTCTATCGCTAATACAAGCTTATGGGTTGGAATCCCACCATCCGAATTGACCGGTATGGACGGCTTACGGTTGGAACGCTTGCTCAACCACCAAGCTAGGCCCGTGCTTATCCAGCCAAAACCAAACAGAAACACCAGCCAGAACCATGGCCCGCTTGTTTGGGAAACCGTGGCGGGTAGGGCAGCGTTTGGGGGTTCAGTGGTCCTGGATGGCTTGGACGCTTCCCCTGTTGGGGCGGGTGTTTCCGGGATTTGCCGCGTTGCCGCGGCTTGTACCGTCAAGGTTCGTTCCGGTATCCGGGCGGTTTCCATCCGGTTCTCCAGGGTATTCCACCAGGGGATTTCCAGGGCCGGGATGGTATAGGTGCCGGGTTTGGAAGCCATCATCGCGGTTTTTTCTTGGCGTATACCGATCAGGCCGGAAATGGATTTCTCCTCGTTCTGGATGGGCTGGTCGGGATACTGTTTGATCGCGTCCGGCAAAGCGGTGGCGGTGGCGCTGATCTCGGGTAGGAGCCCGACCGTCGCGCCTTGCGCTTTGAGTGTGAGGGTACGGGTCAAGGGGTCTCCCGCCATGGTTTTGGGGGGATTTTTGGCCCACGAATCTTCCAGCTCCAAATGCCCGGCGGGCAGCCAATGCCTGCCTTTGAACTCCGCGGGTACGGGGCGGACTTCGAGGGTGAGCGCTTCCGAAGCGATGCGCTGGGTCCGGGTCTGTGGATTGAGGAAGGCATTGAACATGGAGCGGCTCCCGCCCGCCACCTGCATTTCCAGCCGCATGGGTTCGATCCGCAAGGGGCCGCTTTTTTGCGGGAACAGGGCATAGCGGATTTCCGTCATTTTGTATTGGACGCCGTTGCGGGTGACGATGCTGCTGGGGCTTTGCCCGTCGCCCAGGCGCTCGACCAAGGTGTCCGCCGCTTCGGGGGTGCTGAGACGGGCGTCGCCGAAGGCGATCCGGCTCAATACCCGCACGCTATAGATGACCTGGGCTTGCACGTAGGGGTTTTTCGGTTCGGCCTCGACTTCCATGAAGACTTCCCCGTCGCCGCTGTTCCGGCGTTTGGCCGGGCCGGGCGCGACGGTGACCGAGAAGGGTTCGGAGCGGTCCTTGCCGAAGGCGATGGGCGGGATCGTCAAATTGCCCGCGTGTTTCGCCATCACGCTGACCTGCCATTCGATGCGGTGGCTGGCGTGGCCGTTGTTCAGGGAATATTGGTTGCTCTGCGATTGGCCCAGCACCTCGAAGTCTTGTTCCAGGGCGCTGAAATCGGGGTCGTCGTCGGGAGAGGCGTCGGCGGAAAAGATCAGGGTGAAGGACTCCCCCAGCGGGACCGGGTTGCGGTCCAGGCTGACCTCGATCCGGGCGGCCAGGCCAAGCCCCGCGTACAGGGCCAATAGCGGCCCTAGCCACAGCCAGTGCCGCAGGGTTGCGCGTTTGCCCGTAGCCATCGGATTCACCATGGTTCCCGCTCCAAATTCTGTTGTTGTTGGCGTTGCCGGTATTGGTAATAAAACTTGCGCTTGAGCAAGCCGCCGGGATCGTCCGGGATGCGCCGGAGCCATTGTTCCTCGGCTTGCTGGATTTCGCCCTTGGCCGGGGATTCGGCGGGCTGTGCCTTGGGGTCGGCGTCGCCGGGGCGTTCCTGCTGCTCCGGTGGGGCGGCTTGGGGTTCCTGGGGTCCGGGCTGGGCCGGTTCCGGTTTGTCGCCTTTGCTCGGCGCTTGATCCTTGCCGTCGGCTTGGGGCCGGTCTTCGGGTTTTTGGCCGGATTCTTCGGGCTTGCCATCCGCCTCCTGGCTTTGCTCCGGGTTTTGTTCCTTCCCCTTTTGGCCGGGTTGCTGGTCCTGATCTTTGGGGGATTCCCCGCCTTGCCCTGACGGGTCTTTTTCCTTTTGATCTTTTTTGTCCTGCTTGTCCTGCTTGTCCTGCTTGTCCTGCTTGTCCTGCTTGTCCTGCTTGTCTTGTTGCTGTTGCTTGCGTAGGGCTTCCTCGACCAACTGCTTGTTATAGGCGGCATCCTGGTTGTTGGGGTCGAGTTTCAAGGCTTGTTCGTAGGCTTGGATCGCGGCGGGGTATTGGCCTTGCTGGGCCAGGGCGTTGCCGCGGTTGTATTGGCTGTCGGCGGCGGGAAGTTTTTCCAACGCCTGGGCGGCTTGCGGGTATTGGCCGGCTTTGTATTCGGCGGCGGCTTTCCACTCGGGGTTTTGGAAATGCTGGGCGGCTTGGTCGTATTGGCCCGCCTGGAGTTCCTTTTGCGCCCGTTGGTCGGGGGTGAGCCAAAGGTCTTGCCATTCCAGGGCTTGCGCGGAATCCGGGACCGGCGCGAGGACCAAGAGCAGCCAGATTCCCAGCCAGCCGCGCCGGAATGCCAGCGCCGCCAACGGCAACAGGACCGGCAATAGGAACACCCCGTCTTCGCGCCATTGGTCGATATGGACCTGCTCGCCGGTGGGGTCGCCGGATTGGGCGCGGTGGTCGAAAAAGCCGAGCAAGGCGTCGAGGTCGGCGGAGTCGGGCCGCAGGGCGCGGGACAGTCCGCCCCCGGCTTCCGCCAAACCGGCCAGGGCGGCGGCGTCGAGCCTCGGCACTTGGATATTGCCCGCCGCGTCCTTGAGAAAGCCGCCTTCGGGCAGGGGAATGGGGGCGCCGTCCGGGGTGCCGGCGCCCAGCACCGAAACCCGGTAGCCTTCGGCGCGCAGCGCGGACGCGGTTTGCCCGGCTTCCGCCGCGCCTTCGCCGCTGGTGATGAGCAGCACGTCGCCGGATTTGAGTCCGGCTTGTTTCAGCAGGCGTTCCGCCGTGCGCAGCCCCGAATCGATGCGCTCGCCCTGGCCGGGCATGAGTCCGGGACTCAAGGCGGAGAGCTGGGCGGCGATGGTGGCCGCATCGTCGGTGAGCGGGGTGACGGCGAAGGCATCCCCGGCGTAGACCACCAGGGCGGTTTGGCCGTCCTTGCGGGCGCGGAGGATATCTTCGATCTTGAAGCGGGCGCGTTCCAAACGGCTGGGCTTGAGGTCGGCCGCGTTCATGGCCGGGGTGAGGTCCAGCACCAACACCAGGGCGGAGAGGTTGCGGAACACCGGCGCGGGCAGGCGTTCCCACACGGGACCGGCCAGGGCCAGCACGGCCAGGAACCCCGTCAGGGCGGTCAGCCACAGCCGGTGCCGGCTGTGGCGGGCGGGCGTTCCGATCAGGATATGGGGCAACAGGGCGGGGTCGCAGTAGGACCGCCAGTCCTCGCCACCCCGTTGCCGCCGCCTCAGCGTCCAGAGCAAAGCGGCCAGGACGGGCAGCGCGAGCAGCCACCCAGGTCTCAGGAAATGGAAATCGGTCATCGCGGGAACGGGCTTGGAGTCATGGCCCGCTATCTTGGCGTGTGGGCGCGGGGTGTTCAAGCCCTGAAAGATCGGGGCGGGCGTCCTGCCCGCTGGATGGGGTTCAGGAGGGGCGGATTTCCTTGCGGGGCCGCAGGGCGACGACCGCTCGGCCGACGGGGGTCAGCATCTCGGGCCAGACCCAGGTTTTGGTGCCCTTGGGGAGGGTGCCGGTATCCATTTCGCATGCGGAAAGCAATTCCACATCGAAAAAAGCCGCCCCGTACTTGACGCCGCTATCGATGATTTTGGCAAAGCAATGGCAGCCGTTGAACGTGGCATTCACGATATCGCCTGGTTTCATGGGGGATCTCCTCTGGCAATGGCGGGGTCCGCGCTGCCGGTGGGCACGCCGACAAGGTTTAGACGGGGCGGCGGCGGCGATATTCCCCGTCCAGCCCGCTTCATCCAGGGGATGCTCCGTTGCCCGGTCCGGGCGGTTCCAGCCAATCCAGGAACACCGTGTAGGCCACGGCCAGCAAGGTGGTCCCGAGGAAAATCCCGACGAAGCCCCAGGCCAACAAGCCGCCGATCACGCCCACCAGGATCAACAGGAAGGGCAGGGGGCTGGTTTTGCCGATCAGGTAGGGCTTGATGAAGTTGTCGATGACATTGATGAAGATGCCCCAGACCACGGTGAACGCGGCCCAGCCCTCGCTGCCTTGGTGGGCCAGCCAGATCGCCGTCGGAATCCAGACGATGCCGGTGCCGATTTGCAGGGTGGCGGCGAGGAAGCACAGCAGCCCCAGGACGCCCGCGCCCGGCACCCCGGCCAGGGCGAACCCCAGCCCGGACAGCACGGCCTGGAGCAAGGCCGTCCCGATCACGCCCAGCGACACCCCGCGCACCGTCAGCCCGGCCACGCGCAAAGCCTGGATGCCGCTGGGTCCGCCGATGCGCAGGGCGACCCGTTCCGCCGTCGCGCTGGCGGTTTCGCCATTGGCGTAGAGCAGCCCGGCCAGGATCACCGCCAGGACGATATGCAGCGCGGCCAGGGCCAGGCCCGCGCCTTGTTGCAACAACCAACCCGCGCCGGAAGTCAGGATCGGCCTCACCTTCTCGGGCGAGAGGAACGAATTCAGCTTGCCCGTCCGTAGGGTTTCGTCCAGTTTGGTGCCGACCAGGGGTAATTGGGCCACCCAGTCCGGCGGTTGGTCGGGGCTGAGCGCGGACAATTGGGCGGCGGCCTTGCTCAGGTAGGGCAGGTAGTGGGTGACGGAATCGAAGGCGTCGAAGGCGGGCACCACGAACAACAGCAGCATCCCCAAGGTCAGCACCACCGCCGCGAGGCCGCGGCGGCCACCCAGCCCTTCTGCGGCCTTGAGGTAATAGGGCCAGGTCGAAACCGCCAGGATCACGGCCCAGATGAAGGGTACCAGGAAGGGCAGGACGATCTCGACGCAGGCGTAGCCCAGGGCGCCGATGAGCAGCAGGATCAAGGCGCGTTCGATCAGGATGCCATGGCCGGGGGTGGGGGCGGGTGTGGTCATGAAACGAGCCTCTGGGTTTTGGGCCGATATGAGGTTGCTTTGGTTTGGTTTGGTAGGGTGTGCCGAACACAGCGAAGCGCACCGCCCGAAACCGATGCGCTTCCCGTTCCAGCCGACCTGGCTACGGAAACACCGAAGCCTCCTGTGGCTTCGGCAATTTCTCCGCCTCCGCCACCACCCAGCCGCCGCCCATCGCCCGGTAGAGCTGGATCGAAGCGGTGAAGGTCGAACTCTGCGCCGACAGCAGGTCGATCTGGGCCTCGTACAACTGCCGCAAGGAGTCGAGGACGGTGATGTAGTCCACCAAGCCCTCGTCATAGCGCAGCTTCGAGAGCCGGTAATAATCGCCCACCGCCGTGACCCGCGCCCCTTGCTTGTCGCGTTGTTCCTGGGTCTTTTGGGAAGCGACCAGGGCGTCCTCGAACTCCCGGAAGGCCGTGAGGATCGATTGCTGGTAGTTCGCCAGCGCCGCCCGCTGCGCGGCTTCGGCGGCCTGCACCTGGCCCGCGATCTTGCCGGCGGTGAAGATCGGACCCAGGACGCTGGTCCCCACGCTCCAGAAATTCGCGCCCGGTGTGAACATGGTCGCGGCCTGGGTGCTGAGTTGGCCCACATCGCTGGTGATGGAGATTTTCGGGAAATACAAACCCCGCGCCACGCCGATCTGGGCATTGGCGGAAATCAAGCGCTGTTCCGCCTGCTGGATATCGGGACGGCGCACCAGCACATCGGCGGGCAATCCCGCCGGGACCGCCGGCAGCTTGAGGTCGTCCAGGCTCTTGCCGCGGCGGATCGCGCCGGGGTTTTGGCCCAGCAGCAGCTTGAGGGCGTGTTCGGCCTGGGCGATGGATTCCTCGGCGGCGGGAATCAGGGCCAGCCTACGCTGGTATTCCGATTCCACCTGCCGCACCTCCAATTCCGAACCATAGCCCTCCTTGAAGCGGGCCTGTTCGATCTGCAATTGCTCTTCCAGGGTCTTCACCACGAAGCGGGTGATTTCCAGGTTCTTGTCCAGGGTGCGGAGTTGGATATAGGTCTGGGCGACCTGGCTGGCGAGCGTCAGCAGCACTCCCCGTTTCACGCCTTCCTGGGCCAGCATCTCGGCGAATGCCGACTCGTTGGCGCGGCGGAGCGCCCCCCAGACATCGATTTCCCAACTCAGTTGCCCGCCCAAACGGGCGTAATCGACATCCTTGCCGCTCAGCTCGATACCTTTCGGCAGGCTCAGGCTCTGGGTGCTGTTCTTGCGCCGGAGATAATCGCCGAAGCCCGAAATCTGCGGGAACAGGTTGGAGCGGGTCGCGCCGTATTGCCCCATGAATTGATCCACGGTGGCGACGGCAGCCTTGAGGTCGAGGTTGCCGCGCAGGGCTTGGTCGACCAGGCGGTTCAATTCCGGGTCGCCCAGTTGTTCCCACCATTTGAGGTTGGTGGTGTCGCGGGCCTCTTTGTCGGCGAAGCGCCATTGCTTGGGCGTGTCGATTTCGGGTTTGACATAGTCCGGGCCGACCTGCCAGCAACCGGCCAGGGCGGCGGCGACCGCGATCACGATGAGCTTACGCATGTTCTTCCCCCTCCTTCAGTGGCGGCGTGGTTGCTTGTTTTTTGTGGGACATCTTCTCCACCACGTAGAAGGTCACCGGAATCAGGAAGATCGCGATACAGGTCGCGGCGGTCATGCCGCCGATGACGGCGTAACCCATCACTTTGCGCGATAGGGCGCCGGCCCCGCTGGCGGTGGCGAGCGGCACGCAACCCAAGATGAACGACAAGGCCGTCATCAGGATGGGCCGGAGCCTTAGCCGGGCCGCTTCGATGGCGGCGTCGTAGGCCGATTTGCCTTCCTCCACGCCCATCTTGGCGAATTCCACGATGAGGATGGCGTTCTTGGCGGCGAGGCCGATCAGCATGATGAGGCCGATCTGGGCGTAGACGTTGATTTCGTACTGCCCGATCATCAGCCCCGCGAACGCCCCGAACACCGCGATGGGCGTTCCGAGCAACACGCTGAACGGCAGGCTCCAGCTTTCGTACAGGGCTGCGAGGATCAGGAACACGCAGAAGATCGCGAAGCCGAACACCACGGCGGGCGACACGCCTTCCTGGGCCTTCTTCACCTGATAGCTCATGCCGATGTAGTCGTAGCCCATTTCCGTGGGCATGGTTTCGGCGAACACTTCCTCCATGGCCTGCATCAACTGGCTGCCGGTATAGCCCGGCTTGGGGATCGCCATGATTTGGGCGCTGCGGTAGAGGTTGTAGCGCATGGTGAATTCCGGCCCGATCACCTCGCGCACGCTGGTTAGGGCGGCCAGGGGCACGGTGTCGCCGTCGGCGTTGCGGACGTAGAACTGGCCCAGGTGGTTGGCGGTGTCGCGGTATTCGCCCTCGGCCTGCACGTAGACCTGCCATTGCCGCCCGAAGCGGTTGAAGTAGTTGACGAAGCCCGAGCCCATATAGGCCTGCAGGGCTTGGTACACATCCGAAAGCTTCACGCCTTGCTTCAGCACCTTGTCGCGGTCCACGTCCACGTACCGCTGCGGCACGGCGGACAGGGCGGTGGTGAAGACCCCGGCGATTTCCGGGCGCTTGCGGGCGGCGGCCAGGAATTTCTCGGTGTTTTCCTCCAGGAAGGCCACATCGCGGCCGGCGCGGTCTTCCAACACCATGGTCAGGCCGCCCGAGGTGCCGACCCCAGGGATGGCGGGCGGCGGGAAGGCCAGCCCGACGGCTTCGGGCAGTTTCTGCAATTCCTTGCTGATGTGGTCGCGGATGGCGTGGTACTGCTCCTCCGGGGCTTTACGCTCTTCCCAAGGCTTGAGGGCGATGAAGAAGAAGGTGTTGTAGGTGGTGTTGGCCTGGCTCAACATGCTGTAGCCGATGACCGAGGAGTAATACTCGACGCCCGGCGTCTTGGCGAGGATGTCCTCGACCTTCTTGGTCACTTCGTCCGTGCGCTGGAGCGAGGCCACGTTGGGGAGCTGGATGGTGGCGAAGAAATAGCCTTGGTCCTCGTCCGGCAGGAAGCCGGGGTGCAGATGCTTGCCCAGGCTGCCGGTCAGGAACACGATGCCCACCAGGAACAACAGGCTGAGGGCGCTTTTGCGGATCAAGACCGAACAAAAGCCCACATAGCCGTTGTTGGCCTTGCCGAACGCCTTGTTGAAGCCGTCGTAGAACTTCTGGACCGGCCCGGTGCCGCGCTTCCTGGGCTTCAGGATCAAGGCCGCGAGCGCGGGGCTCAAGGAGAGCGAGTTGAAGGTGGAGATCATTACCGACACGCCCACGGTCACGGCGAACTGTTGGTACAACTGTCCCGTGATGCCGGGGATGAACACCGTCGGCATGAACACCGCGATCAAGGCCAGCGAAGTGCCGATGATGGGGCCGGTCACTTCCTGCATGGTGCGGAGCGTGGCTTCCTTGGGCGACAAGCCCTTTTCGATATGGTGCTCGACCGCTTCCACCACCACGATGGGGTCGTCCACCACCAAGCCAATCGCCAGCACCAAGCCGAACAGCGACAAGGTGTTGATCGAGAAGCCCAGCATCGGGAACAGCAGGAACGTACCGATCAAGGAGACCGGCACCGCCAGCAGTGGTATCAAGGTGGGTCGCCAGCCTTGCAGGAACAGGAACACCACCGCGATGACGAGGATCAGCGCCTCGAACAAGGTGTCGATGATTTCGTCGATGCCCGCCGTCACCGCCAAGGTGGTGTCCAGCGCGACGACATAGTCCAAATCCTCGGGGAAGCGGGTCTTGAGTTCCTCCATGGTTTTCTTGGCGCCCGCCGCCGCCTCGATGGCATTGGAGCCGGGCAATTGGTAGAGCGCGATCAAAGCCGCCGGTTTGCCGTTGAGCCGTCCCACGATGTCGTAGGACTGGGCACCGAGTTCGATGCGGCCCACGTCCTTGATGCGGACGATGGAACCGGAAGGGTCGGCCCGCAGCACGATGTTGCCGAATTGTTCCTCGGTCTCCAAACGGCCCTGGGCGCGGACGGCATAGGTGAATTCCTGGCCCTTGGGTACCGGTTCGCCGCCGATCTTGCCCGCCGGGTTCACCGTGTTCTGGGCCTGGATGGCGCTGATGATCTCGGGGATAGTGATGTTGAGCTTGGCCAATTGGTCCGGCTTCACCCACACCCGCATGGCGTATTGCCCCGCGCCGAACACCGTGACGCTGGCGATCCCCGCCACGCGGGTCATTTGGTCGTTGATGTTGATATAGGCGTAGTTCGCCAGGAAGATTTGGTCGAACGTGCCCTTGGGCGAATACAGGGCGAACATAATCAAGGGCGAGGCCGTGGACTTTTTCACGGTCACGCCGTAGTTGCGCACGTCGGAGGGCAGTTGCGACTCCGCCTGCGATTCGCGCATCTGGGCCAGGATTTGGTCGGTGTTGGGGTCGGTCTTCACATCGAAGTTGACCCGGATGGTGGTCTGGCCGTTGTTGGCGTTGATGGAGTACATGTAGTTCATGTTGTCCACCCCCGACATTTGCTGCTCGATGGGCGTGGCCACGGACTGCTCGACGGTCAGGGAATCCGCGCCGGTATAGGTGGTCTGGACCTGGACTTCGGGCGGGGCGATGTTGGGGAACTGGGCGATGGGCAATTGCGCCATGGAGACCAGCCCCACCATGACCATCAGGATGGCGATGACGATGGCGACGATGGGGCGGTTGATGAAGAATTTGGCCATGGTGCCCTACCTCTCCGCTTGTGCGGTGGCGGCGGCTTCCTTCCAAGGCTTGGGATCGACCTTGATCCCGTTCTTCACCTTCTGGATGCCCTCGACGATGACCTTGTCGCCCGGTTTCAGCCCTTCGTCGATCACCCATTCGGTGCCGATGGTCTCTCCCGGTTTCACCATGCGGATGGCGACGGTGTTGTCGGGGTTGACCACGGCGACCATGGATTTGCCCTGGAGGTCGGCCACCGCCCGTTGCGGCACCAATAGCGCGTTGGGTTTGGTATGCACCACGGCGCGGATTTTGGCGTATTGGCCGGGGCGCAGCAGGTTGCGGGGGTTGGGGAACAGCGTGGCGACCTTGATGGTGCCGGTCTTGATATCCACCTGGCGGTCGGCGAAGTAGAGCTTGCCGGGATGGGGATAGACCGAGCCGTCGGCGAGGGTCAGTTCCAAGGGCACCGGCGGGGGCGCTTCGCTGTCGTTGGGCCTTTGCCGCTCGAACTTCAAATACTGCTGCTCGCTCAGGGGGATGTAGGCCTTGATCGGATCGACCTGGGACACGGTGGTCAGCACGGCGTTGGCGCTGCCGGGGCCGACCAGGTTGCCGATCTGGGCCTGGGACAGGCCGGCGATACCGTCGATGGGCGAGGTGATACGGGTGAATCCCAAGGAAAGCTGGGAGCTTTCCACAGCGGCTTTGGCAGCCAGCACTTCGGCTTCGTAGGACGCTTCCTTGCCCACCGCGTTGTCGCGGTCGCGCACGCTGACGGCGTTCTGTGGCAATAATCGCTCGACCCGGTCCATGTCCAGGCGGGCGGTTTTCAGCAAGGCTTCCTGGCGGACGAGGTTGGCGCGGGCTTGGTCGAGGTTGGATTGGAAGGTGCGGGGGTCGATCTCATAGAGCAACTGGCCTTTCCTGACCGGCTGGCCTTCCTGGTAGTTCTGCTTGACGAGATAGCCCGTGACCTGGGCCAGGATTTGCGCGTTCACCATGCCGTCCAGGCTGCCCACCCATTCCTGGTGGATGGGCACATCTTGTTGCTTGACCTCGGTGACTTCGACCGTGGGCGGTGGCGGGGGTGTCGCCGCCGCCGGGGCGTGGCCGTCTTTGTCGCAGCCGACGAGGGAGGAAACGATCAGGCCGATAAGGAGCAAGGCCGGGCGGATTGTGAATCCCGGTCCCCCCGGGCGGAAAAGATGCTGGGTATGCTTATGGTTCATATCGCCTTCCAGGATGAGATACGGCGTGGGCCGCGAGTGACAAATTAGCCGGAGCCTTGGAACCCGGCGTTGCGATATAGGGTATCTCAATCCGGCGGATTTGAGTGGGGGGCCACCCTCCACCGCGATCCATGCTAAAAACAGGGGCCGCCCGCCCCGCCCGACCATTGCCCGAGGACCGTTGGAAATCCCCCATGCTGAAAAAACCGCTGCCCCTTCCCGATATCCACCAAATCCGCCATCTCCATGGCCGCGTAGGCCGGTTCCGCTTCCTCACCGTGGTCATGGTCGCCATGATCGCACTGCGGCCCTTCCTGGGCGGTTTCTTCGCGCTGGGTCTGGTGACCGATGTTTTATTTTTGCTGGTGTTTTTCTCCGGGGTTTACGCGGTGAAAGGGGAGAAAGGCGCGTACCGGCTAGGTTGGGTCTTGGCCTTGACCTTCGCGGGGCTCAGGGTCCTCGATCTGTTCGGTTGGCTGGCGCGGGTGGGACCGTTCGAGAAAGCCCTGGTGCTGCTGTTCCTGCTGCTGACCCTCCACAACATCTACCGCCAAATCCAGGCCGAGGAACGGGTGACGATGGACTTGATTTTCGCGGCCTGTTGCAGCTACCTCTTGATCGGCATGGTCTGGGCGCACGCCTATTATTTTTTGGAATGGCTACAGCCGGGTTCGCTCAAGGGGCTGGAACCCGCGGCGGGCGACGATATTTCGGAGTTCACCTATTACAGCTTCGTGACCCTGACCACGATGGGCTATGGCGATATCCTCCCGGTCACCAAGCAGGCCCGCTCGCTGGCGATTTTGGAGGCGGTCACGGGCCAGCTGTATATCGCCATCCTGGTCGGACGCTTGGTCGGCGCCTATGTGGGCGAACCCCGCGAGGACCAATAGGCCGGGCCGGCAAGGTCGGATTCCCTACAATCGACCGCTTGGGTTTGTAGAGGCCCGGTGCCACGCGGGCGTAAAAACTGGCGGGGCCTGTGTTTTTGCGGCTTGCCACGGTAAATGCAGCTTTTCCCTAGCGGTCGATCCGGCTGGGGGCCGGATATGCGGTCGTGGGCGGGTTGCCACTGCGGAAACCGCTTGAATCTTGGCTTTCCCCCGCGTTTCCATTCCGTCCAGCGGAGCCGGTCCAAGGCCGGGGGCGGGTTGCCGGGGCGGGGCGCATGGCCCGGTGTTTGCTGAATTTCCAATATGCGCCGTGGCTCCTGTGGATAATGCGCCCCAAGGACGGGGCAGGAGTTCAATCCGCCCGCGCCGCGCCACACGACAACCACCATCACAAGACAGCAGAGGGTAAGTTTATGCAGCTAGGTATGATCGGTCTGGGCAGAATGGGGGCCAACATGGTCCGGCGCTTGATGAAGGGTGGCCACGATTGCGTGGTGTTCGATGCCAGCCCGGACGCCGTCCAGGCCCTGGCGGCGGAAGGCGCGACCGGCGCGGATTCGCTCCAGGCGTTCGTCGCCGCCTTGCAGCCGCCCCGCGCCGTGTGGGTGATGGTGCCGGCCGGGGTGGTGGATGGCATGGTCGCCGAGGTCAAGGCGCTGCTGGAACCGGGCGATATCCTCATCGACGGCGGCAATTCCTATTACATCGACGATATCCGCCGGGCGGAGGAATTGGCGCAGGATGGCTTGCGCTACCTGGACGTGGGCACCAGCGGCGGCGTGTGGGGTTTGGAGCGCGGCTATTGCCTCATGATCGGCGGTGATACTGCGGCGGTGCAATCGCTCGATCCCATCTTCAAGACCCTGGCGCCGGGCCAGGGCGATATCCCGCCCGCACCGGGCCGGGTGGCGGGCGGTACCGCCGAACAGGGTTATCTGCATTGCGGCCCGGCGGGCGCGGGCCATTTCGTGAAGATGATCCACAACGGCATCGAATACGGCATGATGGCGGCCTTCGCCGAAGGCTTCAACATCATGAAACGCGCCAACATCGGCAAGGCCGACCATGCCCACGACGCCGAAACCACCCCGCTGCGCCATCCCGAACATTACCAGTACGACCTGCCCCTGGCCGATATCGCCGAACTGTGGCGGCGCGGCAGCGTGGTGGCGTCCTGGTTGCTCGACCTGACCGCCAACGCCTTGACCGAAAGCCCGGCCCTGGAGGAATTCTCCGGCAAGGTGTCGGATTCCGGCGAGGGCCGTTGGACCATCCACGCCGCCATCGACCAGGGCACGCCCGCGCCGGTCCTGAGCGCCTCCGCCTTCCAGCGCTTCGCCTCGCGCGGCGAGGATGAATTCGCCTGCAAGCTGCTGTCGGCCCTGCGCTACCAATTCGGCGGACACCGGGAGAAAAAATAATGAACCTCAATGGCACGAACGGCGGCTTCATGCAGGGCCGGGCCGGGGATTCCTGTGTGATGATCATCTTCGGGGCCACCGGCGACCTGACCAAGCGCAAGCTCATCCCGGCGCTCTACAACCTGGCGAAGGCCAAGCTGCTCTCGCGTAAATTCGCCCTGGTCGGCGCGGCCTTCGATCCCTTCACCCCGGAAGCCTTCCGCGACCAGATGCTCGACGCCATCAAGACCTACGCCACCGACGAACTCGACGCGGAAGTCCTGGCCTGGTTCGAGAGGCGGATTTTCTATGTGCAAGGCGATTTCCGCGATCCCGAGTTCTATTGGCGGCTGAAGGAGCTTTGCACCGAGGTTTGCGGCAAGAACGCCATCGATGAGAATTATTTCTACTATCTCGCGACGGCACCGACCTTCTTCGGCGAGATCGTCCGCCAACTCGGCCATGCCGGGATGACGGCGGAGGAGTGCGACAACTGGCGGCGGGTCATCATCGAGAAGCCGTTCGGGCACGATCTGGAATCGGCCAAGGAACTCAACAACGATATCAAGAAGGTGTTGCGGGAACGGCAGATCTACCGCATCGACCATTACCTGGGCAAGGAAACCGTGCAGAACATCATGGTGTTCCGCTTCGCCAACAGCATTTTCGAGCCGATCTGGAACCGCCGCTACATCGACCATGTACAGATCACCGCCGCCGAAACCGTGGGTGTGGAGCGGCGCGGCGGTTATTACGAGACCGCCGGGGCCATGCGCGACATGGTGCCGAACCACCTGTTCCAATTGCTGTCGCTGACCACCATGGAGCCGCCGGTCTCGTTCGAGGCCGACGCGGTGCGCGACGAGCAGACCAAGGCGCTGCGTTCCTTGCAGATGCTCAGTCCCGAGGATGTCCTGAGCAAGACCGCCCGCGGCCAGTATTGCGAAGGCCAGCTCGAAGGCGAGCCGGTGCCCGGCTACCGCGAGGAACCCGGTGTGGCCCGCGATTCCAGGACCGAGACCTTCGTCGCCATGAAGCTGATGATCGACAACTGGCGTTGGGCCGATGTGCCGTTCTACCTGCGCACCGGCAAGCGCATGGCGGCGCGGACCACCGAGATTTCGATCCAGTTCCGGCGCGCGCCCTTGGTGCTGTTCCGCAACACCGATATCGAGAATTTGCAAACCAACCGCTTGGTCTTGCGCTTGCAGCCGAACGAGGGGATTTCCCTGCAATTCGGGGCCAAGGTGCCGGGGCCGGTGATGCAATTGGGTCCGGTGAAGATGGATTTCGACTACGCCGATTATTTCCATTGCACGCCGAACACCGGCTATGAACGGCTGTTGCTGGATTGCATGACCGGCGACGCCACGCTGTTCCAGCGGGCCGATATGGTGGAGGCGGGTTGGAACTTGATCCAGCCGGTGCTGGATGTGTGGAAGGCGCTGCCGCCGCGGCAGTTCCCCAACTACGCCGCCGGTTCCTGGGGCCCGCGGGAAGCCGACGAGTTGTTGGAGCGCGATGGTCGGCAGTGGAACAACGGCGGTTGATGCAGTCCGCGGGCGGAACCGCAACGGTTCCCCCCGGCGCGGCTCTAAGGCGGAATCCAGCGCGGTTCCGCCCGCGCCCACCCGAGGAGTCCGGCCATGTCCATCCTGATCGGCACCGCTTCCTGGACCGACCCCAGCCTGATCGAGTCCAAGCGATTCTATCCGCCCGAGGCCAAAACCCCCGAACAGCGGCTCCGGTTCTACGCCACGAGGTTCCCGCTGGTCGAGGTCGATAGCAGCTACTACGCCTTGCCTTCGCAAAAGAACGCCCTCCACTGGGCCGAGCGCACCCCGCCGGGCTTCGTCTTCGATGTCAAAAGCTTCCGCCTGTTCACCGGCCACCAAACCCCACCCCAGGCTTTGCCCGCCGATATCCGCGCCGCCCTGGGTCCGGTGTCCAAGCGCAATGTCTATTACCGGGATGTGCCGGAGGAGTTGCGCCTGGAACTTTGGTCGCGGTTCCGGGGCGCGCTCCGGCCTTTGCGGGAGGCGGGCAGGTTGGGCGCGGTGTTGTTCCAGTTCCCGCCCTGGTTCGTGCATGGGCGCGAGGGTTTCGAGCATATCGCCCTCTGCGCCGACCTCCTGGCCGGGCACCGCTTGGCGGTGGAGTTCCGCCACCGTTCCTGGCTGAATCCCGAGCAAGTCGCCGGCACCTTGGATTTCCTCAGGACGCACGGCCTCGGCCATGTGGTGGTGGACGAGCCGCAGGGGTTTTCCAACAGCGTCCCGGCGGTATGGGAAGCGACCTCGCCCGAGGTGGCGGTGGTGCGCCTGCATGGCCGCAACGCCGCCACCTGGAATATCAAAGGGGCCGATTCCTCCGCCGAGCGCTTCAATTACCTTTATTCCATCGAGGAATTAGCGGACCTGGCCGAGCCGATCCGCGCCCTGTCCGACGCCACGGCCCAGGTCCATGTGGTGTTCAACAACAATATGAGCCATTACGCCCAGCGCAATGCGGCGGAATTGATGGGCTTATTGGGGCTTGCGGCTTGAGGCTGTAGGGTTGAGGCGATAGGCTGTAGTTAGCCTACAGACTACAGCCCCCAGGAAGCACCATGCCCAAGCCGTCCGCCGCCCCGTTCCGCAAGCTCGCCGCCAGCCTGTTGTTGCCGCTGGCCTTGACCGCCTGCGAGCGGGCCAAAAAAACCACCGACGCCCAGGATGTCGCCCAGGCCCAGACCGCGCTCGACCAGGGCGACCTCCGGGGCGGTGCCATCAATGCCCACAACGCCGCCCAGAAAAACCCCAACAACGCCGATGCCCACCGCTTGCTGAGCCTCATCAACCTGGAACTGGGCAACGGCGAGGCGGCGGAAATCGAGCTGAAGCGCGCCACCGATCTCGGGATCGCGCGGGAGGTGGCTTTGCCGATCCTGGCCAAGGCTTTGCTATTGCAAGGCAAGTACCAGGATGTGCTGGACCGGATCGATCTCCCCGCCCAGATGAATCCCCAGGACGGTGCCCGCCTGATGGCTTTGCGCGGCGATGCTTGGTTGGGGGTGGGCAAACCCGACAAGGCCCGGGCCGATTACGAGGCGGCCCTGATGCTGGACGCCACCGCGCCCACCGGCAAGCTCGGCCTGGCCCGCCTCGCGCTGGGCGGGGGCGATGCGCCCCAGGCGCTGGCCTTGGTCCGGGAAGCCATGCAGCGCGAACCCCGCAACGCCGAGCTATGGAGCTTCCAGGGCCAGCTCTACGAAGCCCAGGGCGATCCCGCCCAGGCCGAGGCTAGTTATACCCAGGCCATCGACTTGCGCCAGCGCGATGTCTTCGACCGTTCGCGGCGGGTTTGGGTGCGGCTGTCCCAGGGCAAGACGCAAGCCGCCCAGGAGGACGTGACGGCTTTGGAACGGCAATTCGCCAATCATTTCCTGACCCATTTCACCCGCGGCCTGCTGTTGTTCAAGCAGCGCCAACTGCCCGAAGCCCTGACCGAGTTCGAGGCGACCTCGAAGCTCAACGAAGGCTATGCCGAGGCGCTGTATTTCCAGGGCGTGACCCAACTGCTGATGGACCATCTGCCCAACGCCCAGGAACTCCTGGCCCGTTTCAACGCCTTGGTGCCCAACACCGTGCGCGGTTCGATCATGATGGGTTTGATCAAGGTGAAGCTGAACGACCTGCCCGAGGCCGCGAAATGGCTGCTGCCGGTGTTGGAGCAATATCCCGACAATATCCAGGCGCTGCAATTGATGGGCAATATCGAACTGAGCCGCGGCAATAGCGCCAAGGCTTTGGAATACCTGAACCGGGCGGTGGTGGCGGGCGACCGGACCGGCCAGCCCAGGGCCACGGGCAAGGCCGATCCGGGCCTGGGCGAAATGGAAACCGCCCTGGCGACCGATCCCGCCCTGGTGCGGACCGAGGTGCAGATCGTCTTGATCCATCTGCAAGACAAGGCTTACGCCAAGGCCATCGAAGCCGTCGAGGCCATGAAAAAGCGGATGCCCGGCAGCGCCCTGCCGTTCAACCTGCTGGCCGAGGTTTATGTCCGCCAGGGCGACGACGCCAAAGCCGAGGCGGTGTTGAAGGCGGGGCTGCGCCAAGTGCCGGACGATGTGGGCACGTTGCAATCCCTGGCCCGGCTCGCCATCAAGAACCGGCACGACGACCAGGCCCGCCAGTATTGCCAGACCGCGCTGGGCCTCCAGCCCAAGGATTTGCCTAGCCGCCTGTGCCTGGTCGAATTGAACGAACGGGCGGGGGATCAAGCCGGAGTGGCGGAGGAACTGCAAACAGCCATCCAGGACCATCCCGAAGCTTTGTTGCCGCAACTGACCTTGTCCCGGCTCTATGCGCGGATGGGCCAACCCCGGCGCGGTTTGGCGCTGCTGGACACCGCCCGCGCCCGGTTCGGCGAGCAGCCCGAATTCGTGGCCCGGCTAGTCGAGGCCCAGATCGAGACCGGACAGCCCGGACAGGCGCTGGAAACCGCCGGCCAATTGGTGAAGCTGGAACCCCGGTCGGCGCGGGCCGAGTATCTCCTGGCCCTGGCCGAGGGCGCGAACGGCCACGCTGCGGAAATGCGGGCGGCTTTGCAGCGCTCGCTCCACCACAATCCCAAATTCCGGCCCACCCGCGAAGCTTTGATCCGGGCGTTGGCCGGGGAGAACCATCTCGCCGAGGCCGAGCGCGACCTCAAGCAATTGGCCAGCGAATATCCCGGCGATGGCGGGGTACTGGCGCTCAAGGGCTGGCTCGCCCTGCGGCAGAAGCAGTGGAGCGCGGCGACGGCGGCTTATCGCCAAGCCCTGGACAAAGACCCCAACAACCCCGACATCGCGGTCGAATTGGCCCGCGGCCAGTGGTTCGGCAACGACCGCGAAGGCGGTTTGAAGACCCTGAGCGATTGGAGTGCCCGGCATCCCCAGGATGTGGCCGTCCACCATGTGCTGGCCGGTTTCTACGGGGAAATGGGCCGGCGGGCCGAACAACTCGCGGCGTATGAAAAAGCCCTGGCCATCGATCCCGACGACACGCTGGCGCTCAACGAACTGGCTTGGGAGTTGAAGGCGGAAAATCCGGCGCGGGCGCTGCAATACGCGGACCGGGCGGTGAAGCTGGCCCCGGATTCGGTGCCGGTGTTCGATACCCAGGTGGCGGTGTTGATCGAACAGACCGAGTTCGAGCGGGCCTTGGGCTTGTTGCTGCAAGCCAAGAAGCGCTGGCCGGACAACACCATGGTCCTGTACCGGCTGGCCGTGGCCCAGGACAAGGTCGGCAGCACGGCGCAGGCGATCAAGACCTTGCGGGAATTGCTGGCCAGCCATCCTGGGGCGTTCGCCGAGCGCAAGGACGCGGAGGGGTTGTTGGCGCGGTTGGCGGCGCGGTGATAGGGCGGATCAAGCCGGCTTCCCAAAACTCAACGCATGATGCCAAGTGTATTGCCCCAAGCGCCGCGCTTCCGTAAAGCCCGCTTGTTCCGCCATGCCCAGCAAGCCGTCCAGCGTCTCGGGCAGGTCGTAGCTCCTGACATGGCCGATGGCGAAGTCCAGTTCCCCGGCCTCCAGCGCGGTCCAATCCCGCGCCATGGTCCCGCAATAGGCGTCCAGATACGCGGGCAAATCCTGGCCCTCGTCCCGCGCCACATCGATCAACAGCAAACGCCCGCCCGGTCGTAGCCGCTCGGCGCAATGCCGGAAGAAATCCTGTTTCTTTTCCGCCGTCAGATGGTGCAGGGCGAAGCTGGAAAACACGGCGTCGTAGCGTCCGCCGTCGTCCGCCAGCCAGTCCAGCATATCGCCTTGGCGCAGATCGACCGGACAGGCCAGTTCCCGCAAGTTCTCCGCCGCCAAATCCAGGGCCGGTCCCGCCAGATCGACGCCCCGGTACGCGGCCAAATCCAGGCGCTTCAAGATCGGCGCGAGACGGGAGGCATCGCCGCAACCCAGGTCCAGCAGCGCGAATGGACGGGCCGGGCCGTCGCCCAGGCTCCGTTCCACGGCGGCGTAGATTTCCCGGTGGAACATATAGTTATGGGCGACCAGCTTGTTGTAGACGTTCCAGGAGTTGACGAAAAAGGCTTCGGGCGTGTTCATACGGGGTGTCTTGGGTGGGTTGGGTGGGGGTTGTGGGAGCCGGGGCGTCCGCCGGGACGACCACGAAAGAGCCGTGGATCATCCCCATCCAGCAGCTCCAGGCGATGACGCCGCTACGCTCCGGCGTGAATTCGATCAGATTGTCGCCGGGCCGGACCTCGAATTCCAAGCCCAGCGTGGGCACCATGATCCTGCGGTTGCATTCGGTGATGTGCTGGCCGACCACGGTCCAGCGTACCGGGACGCCTTGTTTCAGCACGAAGCGGTTGGGGTGGTAGCCCTGGGCGTCCACTTCCATGCGGATGGCTTGGTAGCCTTCGGGATGGGTTTCCGCCGCCGGGGCCGGTAAGGAATCGAACCGTTGCTCGGCGCGGAGGGCGAGGCTGCGGAAATCGTAGCCGCTGCCGGTCATCAGCAAGCCCCGGTTCAACATCATCACCCCCAGGGCCACCACCAGGAAGGCCGACGCCTTCAACACGCCATGTGTGACCCGTCCCGACACCGCCCCCGCCAATAGCCCGAAGCCCAGCATCACCGGCAGCGTGCCCAGCCCGAAGGCCAGCAGCAGCTTGGCCCCCTCCAGGAAATCCCCGGTCCCGGCGGCCATGACGTACATGGCTTGCAGCGGGCCGCAGGCGATCATCAGGCCGTTGAGCAGGCCGATGGCGAAGGGGCTGGGGTGTTTTTTGCTTTCGATGCTGAGGAAGCGGGCCAGGAACCGGGGCATCCTGAGACCGATGCGGTGCAGGCTGGGAAACCAATCCAGCATGTTGATCCCGAACAGGATCAAGAACGTCCCCGCCGCCAGGGCGGCATAGCCCCGGATCATGGGGGTGAAGGCGATGAACGAACCCAACAGCCCGAACAGCCCGCCGATCAGGGTATAGGACAAGGTCTTGCCCAGCCCGTAGGCGGCATGTCCCAGCCAGCGGGCGCGTCCGGGTTTCTGGGCGGAGCGGGCGGTATAGCCCACCACGAAGCCGCCGCACATGCCGATGCAATGGAAGCCGGTGAACAAGCCCACCAGGAACAACAGGCCATAGCCCATGCCATGCTCGAATTGCGGCAGGCGGAAACGGTCGGCCAGGTCGATCCCCACGGTCGTTAGCCCGCCGATGCCGGCCAGGGCCAGCGCCACGCTTGCGAGGCGTCCCAGGTTGCGCCAGACCGGGCGCGACCGCTGCCGCGGCGAACAGCCGTAGCCCGCTTGTTCGACGGCGGCGGCGATGAGGGCCGGGCTGGTGCGGGCGGCGTCGAACAGGACTTCGAGCGTGCCCGTGTCGTAGTCGGCCTGGGCCAGCCGCACGCCGGCGACCTTGAGGGCCGCTTGTTCGATGATGCCGGCGCAACCTTGGCAGTGCATCCCTTCGATGGTGAGACGCTGGGTGGGCATGGAGATGTCTCGCTGGGCGGTGGGGGGCGGGAAGGACGGGCTGGTTCTGGCGGCGCGGTCCAGGAGGCCGCCGTCCCGGCGGGGCGATATGGGTGTCGTGGCCCGGATGGGGGTGCGACCGAATCCGGGCCACCGGGTGGCCGACCCGCGCCGCTCAGTCCCGTTCCCGTTTGAATTCCCCCTCAATGACCCGCTGGCCTTGCGGCGGTTCCGTCCCGTCGCCCGGCAGCACCACGAACTTTTGCAGCAGATAGCCCGCCAACTTTTTCCGGCTCGCCGGAATCAAACAGGCCAGTCCCAGGATATCGCTCAGGAATCCCGGTATCACCAAGAGCAAGCCGCCCAGGGCCACCAGCCCGCTTTCCAACATTTCCAGGGCCGGGGTTTCGCCCCGCGCCAGGGCGCGTTGCACGTTCATCCAGGTCGATAAGCCCTGCGAGCGCAACAGCGACATTCCCAGGCCGGCCGCGCCCAGCAGCAGGGCCAGGGTCGCGACGAAGCCCAGCGCCCCGAACAGCTTGATTAGAAGGTAAAGCTCCAGGAGCGGCAGGGCCACCACGGCGGCCAATAACCATTGTCTAATGTCCATCCCATCCTCATACGGTAAAATTCGGGAAAACCCAGGACTTTTTGCCATGTCCACCGCATACTGTCTAGTTTTCTGCACCTGCCCCGACGCCGATAGCGCCGGGACGTTGGCCGACGCCCTGGTCGCCGAGCGGCTCGCGGCCTGCGTCAATATCCTGCCCGGCCTGGTTTCGGTCTACACCTGGGAAGGCAAGACCGAGCGGGCCTCCGAACACCTCCTTGTGATCAAGACCGAAGCCGCGCTCTATCCGGCCTTGGAAACTTTCATCCAATCCCGCCATCCCTACGATGTCCCCGAGATCGTCGCCCTGCCCGTGGCGCGTGGCTCGGCTCCCTATCTGCACTGGATCAGCACATGCCTACATCCTCCCGAAGAACCATGATCTCGAACCCGCCGTCCATCCGCCGCCTGGGAGCCTGGGGCGGCTTTTTTGTGCTGTGCCTGTGGTGCGTGGGCGCGGCCTGGGCGCTGGAAGGCAAAGACCTGTTGCCGGCCGAACAGGCGTTCCGGAGCGCGGCCCGGATCGAGGGCGACGCCGTGTTGTTGGATTGGGAGATCGCCGAGGGCTATCACCTCTACCGCAAGAAATTCAAATTCGCCACCCAGACCCCAGGGGTCCAATTGGGCGAGCCGGTGTTGCCCGAAGGCAAGCTGAAACACGACGAGATTTTCGGCGAGATGGAGGTTTACCGGCACCATGCCCAAATCCGTCTGCCGGTGGCGCGCCAAGAGGGCGGGGCGCAAGCCCTGGCTTTGGAGATGAGCGTGCAGGGCTGCGCCGATGCCGGGGTGTGCTATCCGCCGCTCAAACGGACGCTGCGCTTGGATTGGCCCGCGCCACCGCCGTTGAATGTCGCGGCGGCGTCGAATTCGGTGCTGGGCGGGGCGCTCCATGCCTTGGGGCTGAAAACGGGTTCCGGCCAGGATGAACTATTGCCCGCCGAGCAGGCGTTCCGGTTCTTCGCCGAGGTGAAGGACGATCATACCCTGTGGCTGCATTGGCAGATCGCCGACGGCTATTACCTCTACCGCGAGAAGTTCAAGCTCGCCCTGGCCGGGACGCCGGGCGTCACGCTGGGCGATTACCAGATTCCCCCTGGCGAACCCAAGCACGACGAGGAATTCGGCGATGTCGAGGTGTTCCACAAAACGGTGGCTTTCGCGCTGCCGCTGGTGCGCGGCGCGGCCCAACCGCTCAAACTGGCCTTGAAGGCCGGGTTCCAGGGGTGCGCCGACCGCGGCGTGTGCTATCCGCCGATGAACCAGACGGTCGAGTTGCCATTGCCCGCCGCCGGTACGGTTCAGGCCGGCGCGGAAACCACGCCCGCGCCCGGAGCCGCCCCCGCCGGCGAATGCGAGATGAAATCCGCCGCGGGTTTCGTCGAGGACGCGCCGCAGTCCGAGCAGTGCCAGATTTTCTCTTCGTTGCAAAACGATTCGCTGTGGCTGACGGTGGCGAGCTTCTTGGGGATGGGCTTGCTGCTGGCTTTCACGCCTTGCGTGTTCCCGATGATTCCCATCCTGTCCGGCATCGTGGTCGGCCATGGCCATCATCTGACCACCCGCCGCGCTTTCTTCCTGTCGCTGAGCTACGTGCTGGCTTCGGCCTTGGCCTATGCGGTGTTCGGGGTGTTGGCGGGGCTGTTCGGCGGCAATCTGCAAGCCTTGTTCCAGGAGCCCAGGGTCATCATCGCCTTCAGCGCGGTGTTCGTGGTGCTGGCCTTGTCGATGTTCGGCTTGTTCACCCTGCAAATGCCCGGTTTCATCCAGGACCGTGTGGTCGGTTGGAGCAACCGCCAGCATGGCGGCACGCTGGCGGGCGCGGCGGTGATGGGGGCGCTCTCGGCCTTGATCGTCGGGCCGTGTGTCGCGGCCCCGCTGGCCGGCGCCTTGATCTATATCGGCCAGTCCGGCGATTGGGTGCTGGGTTTTTGCGCCTTGTTCGCGCTGGGGCTGGGGATGGGGTTGCCGCTGCTGGCCATCGGGGCTTCCGCCGGGAAGCTGCTGCCCAAGGCCGGTATCTGGATGAATTCGGTGAAAGCCGTGTTCGGTGTGGGTTTGCTGGGTATCGCCGTGTGGTTGTTGGCGCGTATCCTGCCGTCCGCGGCTTCGATGTTCCTGTGGGCTTTGCTGCTGATTATCCCGGCGATGTATCTGGGGGCGCTGGATACGCTGCCGCAGCCCGCTTCGGGTTGGCGCAGGCTGTGGAAGGGCGTCGGGATCGTGATGCTGGCCTATGGCGTCCTGCTCTTGATCGGCGTGGCCGCCAACACGGGCGATCCCTTGCAACCCTTGCGCGGTTTGCAGGCGGTCGCGGCGGGCGGTACCGGGACGGCGGCCCCGCAATCCCTGGAATTCCGGCGGGTCAAATCGGTGGCCGAACTCGACCGCGAAATCCAGAAGGCCCAGGCCGCCGGGCGTTGGGCGATGCTGGATTATTACGCCGATTGGTGCGTGTCCTGCAAGGAGATGGAGCGCTATACCTTCACCGATGCCAAGGTGCGGGCCGCGTTGGCCGATGTGGTCCTATTGCAAGCCGATGTCACCGACAACACCGAGGACGACACGGCCCTGCTCAAGCGCTTCGGCTTGGTGGGACCGCCGGCCACCTTGTTCTTCGGGCCGGATCAGGAGGAGCGCAAGGCGTTCCGGGTGGTGGGCTATATGGACGCCGAGAACTTCGTGGAGCATGTGCGGAAGGTGGTGCGCTGATGACCGGCAAAGTGTTGTATCCATTGATCGCGGTCGCCGCCTTGCTGGCCGGTATCGCCACCCAACACTGGCTGGCGTCCCCCACGGAACCCATCCTCGAACCGCCGCTGCACGATCTCGCGGGCACGCCGCACGCCTTGGCCGAATGGCGCGGCAAGGTGGTGGTCCTCAACTTCTGGGCCACTTGGTGCCCGCCATGCCGGGAGGAAATGCCGGAGTTCTCGCGCTTGCAGCAGGAACTCGGCCCGCAAGGCTTGCAATTCGTCGGGGCCGCCATCGACGACCCGGAAGAGGTCCGTAATTTCCTCAAGGACAACCCCGTCGATTATCCCATCCTGCTCGGCGACGAGCGCGTGCCGCATTGGGCCGACCAACTCGGCAACCACCTGTCGGTGTTGCCGTTCTCGGTGGTGTTCGACCGCGCGGGGACGCCGGTCGCCATCCATACCGGCGGCTTCGAGCGCCAGCAAGTCATCGATCTCGTCCGGCCCTGGCTGGAAACCCGGCCCTGAGTTCCGCGCCGAAATCCTGGGTTATTTGCACCAACTGCCGCGATCATCGCGGAAAATCCGGCTTCATGGACAAGATTTGCCGGTTTCGGCAAAATACCCGCGCTTTTTCCCTTACAATGCCTTTAACCGGAGGTTTTCCCGTGGCGAGCATCTTGGTCCTGAACGGCCCGAACCTGAACATGCTGGGGGTCCGCGAACCCGAGGTCTATGGTCGGCAAACCTTGCAGGACATCGTGGATCGGCTCGCCAGGATGGCGGAAACCCGCGGCCACCAACTGGACGCCTTCCAGAGCAACGCCGAGCATGAATTGATCGAACGCATCCACCGCGCCTACCATGAAAAGGTGGATTTCATCCTCGTCAATCCCGCCGCCTATACCCATACCAGCATCGCCCTGCGCGATGCCTTCCAGGCCACCCGCATCCCGTTCATCGAGGTCCACCTCTCCAACATCCATGCGCGTGAGCCGTTCCGCCATCATTCCTATCTGTCCGATATCGCCCAGGGCGTGATTTGTGGGCTGGGCGCTTCCGGTTATGGCTTGGCCCTCGAGGCCGCCTTTCAAACCCTAGAGCAAGGTCGATAACACCATGGATATTAGAAAAATAAAAAAGCTGATCGAAATGATCGGCGAGTCCGATATTGCGGAAATCGAAATCCGCGAGGGAGAGGAATCGGTCCGTATCAGTCGGCAAGGCTCCCAAGCGGTCGCCGGGCCGCAATACATCCCGATGATGCAGCCGGGGATGCAGCCCATCGCCTATCAGCCATCGCCAGCGCCGGCCGCCACCCCGGAAGCCCCGGCGGCGGGCGAGGGCGACCGCATCACCGGGCACGTCGTCCGCTCGCCCATGGTCGGCACCTTCTATCGTTCGTCGGCTCCAGGGGCCAAGGCTTTCGTCGAGGTCGGCCAGCGGGTCGAGGCCGGGGAAACCCTGTGCATCATCGAGGCGATGAAAATCCTCAACCAGATCGAGGCCGACAAGTCCGGCACCGTGGCCAAGGTCATGGTGGAGAACGCCCAGCCCGTGGAATATAACCAGCCGCTGTTCGTCATCGAATAAGCCGCCCCCACCCCAAGGTTATCTCCATGCTCGGTAAAATCCTCATCGCCAACCGGGGCGAGATCGCCCTACGCATCCTCAGGGCTTGCCGCGAACTCGGCATCAAGGCCGTGGCCGTGCATTCCGAGGCCGACCGCGACCTCAAGCATGTGCGCCTGGCCGACGAATCGGTGTGCATCGGCCCCGCGTCCTCGAAGGAAAGCTATCTCAACGTGCCCGCCATCATCAGCGCCGCCGAGGTGACGGATTCGGTCGCCATCCATCCCGGCTACGGCTTCCTGTCGGAAAACGCCGATTTCGCCGAGAAGGTGATCCAGAGCGGCTTCATCTTCATCGGTCCCCGGCCCGACACCATCCGTATGATGGGCGACAAGGTCGCCGCCATCGCCGCCATGAAGAAGGCCGGCATCCCCTGCATCCCCGGTTCCGACGGTCCCCTGGGCGACGACCACGAGACCAATATCAAGATCGCCCGCCGCATCGGCCTCCCGGTCATCATCAAGGCGGCGGGCGGTGGCGGTGGCCGCGGGATGCGGGTGGTGCATAGCGAGGCCAACCTCCACAGCGCCATCAACCTGACCCGTGGCGAAGCCGCCGCCGCCTTCGGCAACGATATGGTCTACATGGAGAAGTTCCTGGAGAACCCGCGCCATATCGAATTCCAGGTCATCGCCGACAGCCATGGCAACGTGGTGCATCTGGGCGAGCGCGATTGCTCCACCCAGCGCCGCCATCAAAAGGTGATCGAGGAAGCGCCCGCGCCCGGCATCGACGAGTCCAAGCGCCAAGCGATGGGAATGCGCTGCGTCAAGGCCTGCCAGGAAATCGGTTATCTCGGCGCGGGGACTTTCGAGTTCCTCTATCAGGATGGCGAGTTCTATTTCATCGAGATGAACACCCGCGTCCAGGTCGAGCATCCCGTCACCGAGATGGTCACGGGCTTCGATATCGTGAAGGAGCAATTGCGGATCGCGGCGGGCGAAAAGCTTTCCATCCGCCAGGAGGATGTGGTCCTGCGCGGCCATGCCATCGAATGCCGCCTCAACGCCGAGGACCCCAAGAGCTTCATGCCCAGCCCCGGCTTGATCGAGCAATTCCACATGCCCGGCGGCCCCGGCATCCGGGTCGAAACCCATATCTACAATGGCTACAAGGTGCCGCCATATTACGATTCGATGATCGGCAAGCTCATCGCCCACGGCGAGGACCGCGCCAGCGCCATCGCGAGGATGCGGACCGCGCTGGCCGAGATGGTCATCGGCGGCATCCGCTGCAATATCCCCTTGCTGCTGGATATCATCAACGACGCGGCGTTCGAGGCGGGTGGGCAGAACATCCATTACCTGGAGCAGAAACTGGGGCTGAAGCACTGATGTGGCAGCAATTCGCCGTCGTCGTCGACGAAGCCGGGGCCGAGCCGCTGTCGGACCTGTTCATGGACCTCGGGGCGGTGTCGGTCGGTTTCGAGGACGCGGGCGACCAGCCCTTGTTCGAGCCGAAGCCGGGCGAGACGCCGCTGTGGAATCGTACCCAGGTGGTGGCCTTGTTCGAGGAGGGCGCGGACGAAGCGGCGGTCCGCGCCGCCGTGGAAGCCCGCTTCGGCGGCGCGTTGCGCGAGTGGAAAGCCTCCGTCCTGGAAGACCAGGTGTGGGAGCGGGCGTGGTTGGAGCATTTCAAGCCCATGTCCTTTGGTAAGCGGCTGTGGATTTGTCCCACCAGCTACGAGCCGCCCGCGCCCGAGGCGGTCAATGTCTGGCTCGACCCCGGCCTCGCCTTCGGCACCGGCACCCATCCCACCACCGCGCTGTGCCTGGAATGGCTGGACGGCCAGGAGGTGGCCGGAAAGACCGTGCTGGATTACGGTTGCGGCTCCGGGATACTCGCCATCGCCGCCTTGAAACTGGGCGCGGTCCTGGCCCATGGCGTCGATATCGATCCCCAAGCCCTCACCGCCAGCGCCGACAATGCCCGCAAAAATAGCGTGGAAGCCGGGCTGGAACTCTATCTGCCCAAGGCGCTGCCCGCGCTGGAAGCCGATATCGTGCTGGCGAATATCCTGGCCGGTCCCCTGGTCGAATTGGCCGACGCCATCCTGGCGCCTTTGCGGCCCGGCGGCGGCCTGGCCTTGTCGGGCATCCTCGCCACCCAGGCCGACACGGTACGCGCCGCCTACGCCGACCGGGTCGAATTCGCGCCGACGCTGGTGCGGGAGGATTGGGCCTTGCTGTCCGGCGTCAAGCGGGCCGGGTGATGACGAAGCGGTTCCGGTGCCCGGCCTGCCAAACCGAGTACCGCATCGGAACCCAGGAATTACGCGCCAGCCAAGGGGAAATCCTCTGCAAGCATTGCCATACCGCCTTCAACGCCTGGCCCCGTGCGTCGGCGCGGAACCAACTCGCGGGACCGGACCGGAACCCGACCGCCGCGCCGCCCCGCTTCGGGCACGGGCGTTTGGAAGAACTGGACGAGGCCCAGGCCTTTGGGAAAATCGACATGCCCGCCACCACTGACCGCATCGGGCGTAAGCCCCGCCCCAAATCCACCGGTTTCCCCGAACTGCCCGAACCGCTGCGCTGGGGAGCCGCCGCCTTGGGCCTATTGGCGCTGTTGGGCGTGCAGGTGTTTGGCTTCGAGGGCAAGCGTCTGGCCCAGAACAGCTATGCCCGGCCCGTGCTGGATAGCCTGTGCGCGACTTTCGGCTGCGAACTCGCGCCGTTCAAGGACACCGCCCATATCGCCACCCTGGACCGCGCTTTGAGCGCCAACCGGGACAGCAAGGAAATCCTCGATTTCCACATGGTGTTCGCCAACCAAGCGACCTTGCCGCAGGATTTCCCCGATGTCCGGCTGGTGCTGAACGCGCTGGACGGGCATCCGCTGGCCGAGCGGGTGTTCGCGCCGATGGATTACCTCCCGGACTGGCAGGAAGGCGCGGAGATGCCGGTCGGCAAGTCCTACGAAATCCGCCTGACCCTCGCCAAGCCCAGCCGGGAGGTGGGCGGCTTCACCATCGAATTCCGGTAATTCCGCGCCCGGTCACTCTATATCCACGCCCACATAGGGATTGTGGCGCATCTCCTCGCCGAAGGTGGATACGGGACCGTGGCCGGGAATGAACACCACGTCCCCGCCCAAGGGAAACAGCCGCTCGCGGATGGATTTCAACAAGGTGGCGTGGTCGCCCTGCGGGAAATCGGTGCGGCCTATCGAACCCTGGAACAGCACATCCCCCACCACCGCCAGCCGTTCGCCCCGGTGGAAGAACACCACATGCCCCGGCGTGTGCCCCGGACAATGCAGCACCTCCAGGGTTTCCCCGCCGAATTCCACCGTGTCGCCCTGGTCCAGCCAGCGGTCGGGCACGAAGCCCTTGACCTTGGGAAAGCCGAACATCTGGCTTTGCTGGGGCAGCAACTTGATCCAGAAATCGTCCAGCCGTTGCGGGCCTTCGACCGGGAGGCCCAGGCGCTCGGCCAGTTCCGCCGTGCCGCCGGCGTGGTCGATATGGGCGTGGGTCAGCAGGATTTTCACCAGCTTCACGCCCGCCGCGTGGGCTTCCTCCAAAATCAGGTCCAAATCCCCGCCCGGATCGATCACCACGCCTTGCAGCGTGCGCTCGCACCAGAGCAGGGTGCAGTTTTGCTGGAACGCGGTGACGGGGACGATGAGGGCTTTCATGGTGGCGGCTCGGCAAAAGGGGGAATGGTAGCGGATCGGGGCCGGTTTGGTCTTGCGGAGGGTGTGCGTAGAATGGGGCTTATTTCCACGGCGCGGCTGGGGAAAACCCCCGCCCACCGCCGGGCCATTCATGCGGGAGGGTGCCATGGTAGACCTGAAAGAACTCTTGATCCTCAAGGACAAGCTCATCAAGTCCAAGGACTTCAAGGAGCCTTGCGATTATTTCCTGGGCCATTTCGCCGGGCAGCCGGAGTTCATGCGGATGGGCGAGCCGGTCGATGGCGAATTCATGCGGCCCATCGTGGTGGAACTCGGCAACGCCCTGCTCAAGCGGAGGCCCGGCGAGGTCCGGCTGATGATGACCGAAATCGCCGAGTACCATTTCCTGCACGGTGCCTGCCTTATCGATGGCAAGCCCGCCAACCTCATGTATTTCCGGGATATCGATATGGGCATCCTGTCCCTGTTGCACGAGGACGCGCAGGGGGTGGTGATGGCGCGGTTTTCCTGCGTGTACAAGCCGCCACAGCCGCCGCGCGCCCTGCACTGAGCCGTCTTAGCGCAGGAAGTCCGGCACCGGCCAGGGATCGCAAGGGTTGAGGCTGGCTCCCTGGGCGATCCGTTCCCGCGCCGTTTCGTCCAGCGCCTCGCCGCAAGCGTCCTCGACGCGGCGGAACTGCGCGTCCAACTGCTTCGCCTCGGCTTCCTTGCCGGTCTTGCGGTAAACCGCCGCCAACAGGTTCATGGCGCTGGCGGTCAAGGGATGTTCCGCCCCGAACATGGCGGTGCGGGTTTCCAACAGGCGCTTGATCGCGGTTTCCGCCTCGGCGTAGCGCTGTTGCCGCAGATAGGCCAGGGTCAGCCCGTTCAGGCTGGTGTCGAAGAACAAGCCCGGTTCCAACTTTTCCCCTAGGCGCATCGCTTGTTGACAGGCCGCTTCCGCGTCCGGGTAGCGGGCTTGGTCGAGTGCTTGGTCGCATTCGCCTTGCGACCGGGTCCAGGCGAAGATTTGCTCTTCGTCGGCCTGGGCCAGCACGGGCAACAGGAGGAGGAGCGGGGTGGCGCGGCGGATCGGCATGGTTGCGGGTGGGGGGTTGGTGGGTGGGTGCGGCCTTCCCTGGCCGGTGGGTTTTATTCGCTGGCACCGGCGTAATAACGCGCCAGTTGCTTGATTTCCTCGTCGCTGAGTTGTTGGGTGAGCGAGCGCATCCGGCTGTAGAGGTCGTTATGGCGCTCGCCGGACTTATAGGCGAGCAGTGTTTGTTCCAGATAGGCCGCCCGCTGCGCCGCCAAGGCCGGAATATCGATCTTCTGGCCGCGCCCGTCCGCTTCGTGGCAGGCTTGGCAGGGCGGCAGGATGCGCTTGCCGTCGCCGCGCCCGACCAATTGCTCGATGTTGTCCGGGATCAGCATTTGC
Organism: Methylomagnum ishizawai; assembly: GCF_019670005.1. Taxonomy (NCBI): domain Bacteria; kingdom Pseudomonadati; phylum Pseudomonadota; class Gammaproteobacteria; order Methylococcales; family Methylococcaceae; genus Methylomagnum; species Methylomagnum ishizawai. The sequence goes on from NZ_AP019783.1 coordinate 1,068,438, forward strand.
TTCCGCCATTCGGGGGCCGGTTCGCGGCTGTAATAGGCCGCGATATCCGCCGCGTCCTGCGCCGACAATCCCGCCACCATGCCCGCCATGACCGGGTTTTGGCGGCTGCCGTCCTGGTAGTCGCGGATTTGCTTGTAGAGATAGGTGGCGAGTTGCCCCCGCAAGGACGGGTTGGCGGCGTTGCCCGGCGTGGGCGCGTGGCAGCCCTCGCAGGTGGCGGCGAGCTGCTTGCCCTTGTTGGGGTCGGCGCGTTCCACCTGGCGCAGGGTATCGAGCGTCCAGGCGACCTGGGAGGAGGGTCCGGCCCAGGCGAGGCCGCTGAAAACCGCGCAGGCGGCGAAGAGATGGTGCGGTTTCATCAGTACCCCCATGGGATCGAACCGAAGGTTTTGGCCAGGAAGAATTGCAGGATCGGATAGCCGAAGTTCAGCACCATCAGCCCCAGGATCGCCACGTTCCACACCTTGAAGCCGTTCAGCAAAGGATGGACCGGGCCGTCGGCGGGCTGGTAGCCGGCGTATTCGACCTCGAAGGCTTGTTCCGCCGCCGGGCGGGCCTGGGATTGCCACAGGATATAGGCGAACAGCAGGGCCGAGCCGGTCAAGACCAAGCCGCCGACGATCATCGCCAGTTCGTAGGGGTCCCAGGCCAGGGTCAGGAGGCTGTTATAGGCCACGCTGGAAATGCGCCGCGGCTGGCCGAGCAGCCCCAGGATATGCCAGGGCGTGGTCATCAATACCATTCCCAGGAACCAGGACCAGAGCTGGATCACCGGCAGGCTGGCGGAACACAGGGGCTTGCCGGTCAGCCGCGGCCAGATGTAATAGCCGACCGCCATGTACAGGATGACCGTGGTGCCGGCGAAGATCAGATGGAAATGGCCCGACACCCAGGCGGTGTTGTGGACCATGGCGTTCATGGCGTAGCTGGCGTTGACGATGCCGCCGAAGCCGCCCGCGATCAACATCAAAAAGGCCAGGATCGCCGCCAGCACCAGGGGCTCCCGCCACGGCAGGGCGCCGATCCAGCCGAACAGTCCGCTACCGCCACGCCTGCGCCCGGCGATTTCCATGGAGGCGATCACGGTGAAGCCGGTCAGCAAGGTGGGCAGGGCCACCAGGAAGGTGCCGACCCCGTGCATGAGCTTGAAGCCCGAGCCTTGCTCCGGGTCCATGTACAGATGGTGGAAGCCGATGGGCAGGCCGAACACCACCAGCATCAGGAAGGCGGCGCGGCCCAGGTCGTGGCTGAACAACTCCCCGCCCGCCGCCTTGGGCACGAAGGTATAGAGGGCGATATAGGCCGGGATCAGCCAGAAATACACGATGGGATGCAAGGTCCAGGAAAACAGGGTGCGGGCCAGCCCCACATCCACCGTCTCCACCCAACCCAAGGTCCAGGGGATCAACTGGAACAATACTTCCAGCGCCACGCCCGCGCTGGTCCATAGCCAGAGGATGGCGTTGGCCGTGGTGGCGAACATGGGCAGGGGCACGGTTTCATCCGGGTGGGCGGCTTTCCATTGGCTGTGCATGACGATCATCACCACGCACCACAGCCAGGACCCCACCACCAGCAAGGTCGCGCCCAGATAGAACAGCACGCTGGCCTGCAAGGGCGGATAGAAGGTGTACAACACCGAAGCGTTGCCGGTCAGCAAGGGCAGGGCGGCCAGCGCCACGCCGAACGCGGCAATCCCGAACCCGGCCCAGGCCAGCTTGGGATTCCACAAGGGCGTTTTCAGGCTGGACACCGCCACCACATAGCCGAAGCCCATGATGAAGAACGTGGTCAGCACGAAGGCCATCAACACGCCATGGGTGCTGACCGAGGCGAAATAGACGCCGGGCGACTGGATGGCCGGGACCAGGCCGCTGCGTTCCAGCACTTGGTAAAGGCCCAGCACGCAGGCCAGGGCGAACGCCCCGAACGCCACCCAGAAATGGCACAGGGCGAGGAATCTGGTCGGTTTGTCGATCATGGATTTATCTCCCGGCGGATGGATGGGCGAGGGTCCAGCTTTCCTTCGACACCACCGTCATTTTGCTCCACATATGGTCGTGGCCCATCCCGCAGAACTCGTTGCAGAGCATGGGATATTCGCCCGGCTTGGGGAAGGCCGTGGTCACGGTGGACACATAGCCGGGGACGACCATGGTGCTGAGGTTGGTCATGGGCGCGTGCATCCCGTGCAGTACGTCGGCGCTGGCGATGCGGAAGGTGATCGGCGTGCCGGCGGGGACTTGGATTTCCCGCGGGAAGAAGCCATAGCGGGCGGCGACCAGGGTGACGCGCACCGAGCCGTCGGGTTCGGTCCTGACGCCCAGTTTGTCCTCCATGAATTCGCCGTCGAGGTGCAGCCGGGCCGAATCGATGATTTCCATATGGCCGGGGGGATGGATGCCGCCGAACAGGGCGGTGAGCAGGATGGAAGCCAGGAAGATGGCGATGGCGGCGGAAGCGGCGTACAGCCATTTGCGTTCGAGTGGATGGATATGGAAGGCCATGGTTCCCCCTAATGGATGGGACCGCGGGGCAGGAACACCCCGAAGTACAGGAACAACCAAGCGGCCACCATGGCGGCGGCGACCAGGCACAACAGCGCCCAGGTGCCGGTCGGCGCGGATTCCGGGGTTTCCCCGGTCGGGTCTTGCTCGTCGGACATGCTTATCCCCTCATGCAAAGTGTGGTTGATAACGCATGGGCAGTGTGCGATTTGCCGCAGTCAAAAGCAAGCGCGGGCGGGTTACCATCGCGTTGCGGGTCCGGTGGATTGGGTATGCGGAGGGACAGGGCCGGGATGGCGGTGTCTCGGAAGTTGGGGCGGCTGGGGCGGGCAAGGTGCCCGCCCCGTGTTTTATGGGGCCAAGCTCGGGAACGGCGGCATGAACGGCTCCACGCTCCAGGAACGGGCCTGCCGGATCGGACCCCGGCGGCGGGCGCGGGGTTCTTTGGCGCGGAGCGCGGCGGGTTCGCCTATCATGTCCGCCATGGTCCCGCCCCGTCCATCGTTATGAGGAGAAACCCCATGTCCATCCGTTCCTGGCTGATCGCCGCCCTCGCGCTGTTGTTCGCCGCCTGCTCGCCGGGCGGACTCCACCTCAATCTGTTGCTCGACAACGCCGCCGGCGTGAGCCCCCAAACCCCCGTCATGCTGGGCGACCGCAAGATCGGCCAGGTGATGGCGGTGAACCCGGACGGGGCGGGCGGCTATGTCGCGACCCTGGAAATCGCCGACGAGTTCCGGGGTTCGGCCACCCAGGGTTCCCATTTCGCCGTGGCGCGCGATCCCCAGGCACCCGACCTGCGCCGCATCGAGTTCCAACCCGGTCCGCCCGGTGCCGCGCCCTTGGTGGAGGGGGCCATCGTCAAAAGCGATGCCGGGTCCGGGGCCTGGTTCCCCCTGGGCGAACTCCTGCGCGGCTTCACCGATGGCCTGGGCCAGTTGCGCAGCCAGTTGGAGCGCTTCCGCTCCGAGATGCAACGCCTGCCGGATTCGCCGGAAGCCCGCCATTTGCAGGAGGAATGGGCGCGGCTCAAGGAGGAAATGAAGCAGGCCCAGCAGTCCACCGAGGAATCGGTGAAGAAGGATGTCCTGCCCCGCTTGCAGCGCGAACTCGACGAACTGGACCGGAAATTCAGGGAGCTGAACGCGCGGCCGCCCGCCAAGTCCCCGCCGATTTGAAGGCCGGTCCGCGGGGTAGCGCCAACGCGATTCGGCGGGTATGGCGGTAGTAGTACGGTGACGGAATTTGTCTAGCCGGCCACATTGAATATTAGGAACTATTGTTATAGTTGGAGTCCCAGGCCGGTCGGGCTTCCGGCGTTCGCCGCATAGGCCCGGTCCGGTATTCCCGCCATGCCCGCCGAGGCGGCTCCTCCAATTCCTATCCATACCCCTTAAACCTGACAAAAAATATGGAAAATATCCGACTTTCATTCTCCAGCCTGATACCCCCGGCCCCGTTCGTGGCGCGGACCCTCGCCCTGGCCTGCGCGCTCGGCTTGGGTCCGGCGACCGCCTCGCCGGAATTCGGCGCCCTGAGCAACTTCGACGTGTTCAACGACACCGGCGAGGACGCCCACGGCTTCGAGATCGAATTGGAAGGCGTCTCGGCCTCCGACGTGTTGTACACCTTCGGCGGCGGCTATTCCCATTACGGCAGCCCCTCGGTCGAAACCGACGCTTCCGGCAAGGTCTTCGTCCGCTACAAGGCCGCTTACAACCCCGGCAACAACACCTGGGTCGGCACCACGGTCCGGGCGCCGGCGGTCATCACCCCGACCAACGGCCATGCCTGCTTCAATGGCGGCATGAACCCGGCGGCCTACGATGCTTCCGGCTGCGAGCATTTCGGCGTGTCCCTGCGCGGCAACGCCACCCGCACCGCCTACCGCTGGCTGGTGGCCGATCCCGGCAACCCCGGCAACCTGGTTCCCTCGGGCACCCAGGTCAGCCTGCCGGCCCCGGTGTGGACGCCGCCGCCCGCCAATCCGGCCCAGCCCCAGGTGGTGGCGGCGGTCGTCCAGCCCGAACCCGCCGAGGTCCACGACCAATGGGGCAAGGCCCAGTGGGTCAAGGTCTATGTGACCGAATCGGAGCAGCCCGCCCAGCTCGACCACTTGCTGACCGACGATCCGGCGGTGCCGCAGGAGGCGGCGGAGACCGAGACCGAATGGGTGTTGATGCAGGCGCGTCCCGCCAACGATCCCGGCGAGGACGAATTGGCCGAGCAAAAGGAATTGGGCAAGGGCAAGGAATCGGTCACCCGCCGCTACGAGTTCTACGAATACACCGGGGCCTACGATCCCGAGAACCACGAGGCCATCCCCCGCAACGATGCCGACCCCTACGCCAATGCCGATGGTTCCGCCGCGCCCCAGGGCAATGGCGATATCGGCAATTACATCGGGGCGCAGATGGTGGCGTTCAACCTCGATGCCGATGCGGCCTTGCCGTTGAGCCTGTCCGCCGGATTGCCCCTGGGCGAGGTTGGCGTGCCGTATCGCGCGCCCTTGGTCACGGGCGGCATGCCGGGCTATAGCTTCGCCTTCGCCAAGAAGAACGGCGCGTGGCCGGACGGGCTGGCGGCGGACCCCGCCTCCGGGGCCTTGTACGGGGTGCCGGCCCAGGCCAAGAAATACAAGCTGTCCTTCACCGCCGCCGATAGCGCCGCGCCATCGGCCAGCGTGTCCGGGAGCTTGGTGCTGCAAATCGCCAAGCCCGTGGCGATCACCACGTCCGTCCTGCCGCCCGCCAAGCTGAAGAAGGGCGTGCCCGCTTTCTATTCGGCCAAGCTCAAGGCCAAGCTGGGCGCGGCCCCGTATGCCTGGGCGCTGGTGGCGGGAGGCTTGCCGAACGGCGTGGACCTGGACGGCGGCACGGGCCGGATTTCCGGGATACCCACCGAACACGGCAATTTCGCCTTCACGGTCGAGGTGGGCGATGGGCTGGGCGGGACCGCCCGGCAGGATTTGACCCTGGTCGTGCCCTGAGCCCGGCCCGCTAGCGGGGCTTGCCATGCCCCCGCGCCCGGTCCCGCCGTGGGGCCGGGCGCGGGGGTTTTTCATGTCCGTGGGTTCGGGTACAGTCGGTTCCGGCTGTACCCCCTCCCCGCGCTGTTCCATGTCCCGCCCCAAAAAACGCAAATCCCGCCGCCGCGCTTCCGTTCCACCGCCGCCCGCCGTCCCGCGCCGGGACGGTCCCGCCCGTGGGCTGGCCTATATGCTGGCCGCGGGGTTGCTGTTCGCGGTCATGGGGGTGGTGGTGTATGCCGCCGCGCTGGCGGAACCGCCGGTGGCCGCGTCCATGGTCAGCTTCGTGCGGGTGGCTTTGAACCTGTCGATCCTGCTGGTGCCCGCCGTGCTGGCGCGCCGGGTGGCCGGGTTGTTCGGCGATCTGCGGCCTTCCTTGTGGTGGCGGGGGGTGTTCGGCGGGGTGTCGTTGATCCTGTCGTTCGCCGCCATCCAGCGTATCGGGCCGGGAGAAAGCGCGTTCCTGTCGGCCAGCAGCGGGGTGTTCGTGGCCGCGCTCGGGCCTTATGTGCTGGGGCAGCGCAATTCCTGGGGCGTGTGGCTGGCGATCTGGGGGGCATGGCTGGGCTTGTTCCTGCTGTTCCAGCCGGGGATGGGGCAGGGCGATTGGCAGGGCCGGGCGCTGGGGTTGGCTTCGGGCTTCCTGGCGGCGCTGGCCTATCTGATGGTGGCGCGGGCCGGGCGCAGCAATCCGCCGGGGACCGTGGTGTTCTATTTCTGCCTGGTGGCGACGCTGATCCATCTGGCGTGGTTCGCGGTGGAGGGCGTGGCCTTGCCCAGTGGTTTCCAGGCTTGGGGTTGGGCGGTGCTGGCGGGTTTGGCCGGAAGCGCGGCGCAGTGGTTCATGACCCGCGCTTACCAACTCGCCCCCGCCGCCTTGGTCGGGGCGGTGGGCTATGTCGGGCCGGTGCTGAGCGTGGCGCTGGGGGCTTGGCTGTTCGGCAAGGTGCCGGGGAACGAGGCTTTGGCGGGGTGTGGGTTGGTGTTGTTGTGCGGGGTTTATTGTGGCGGTACGACGTTCAAGCGGCGGGCGGGGAAGCATTCATGACGGCCCGATCAAGTATCGTCGGCGGACTTTGCCTGGGCGGTTTCGGTGCCATGTTTGCCGCTGCGACTCCTAGAATATGTATCTTTAATGGAAATACCGTATAATAAATTGGGGGGTTTCTTGTTTTAACGCATCTCTAGATTGACGTGACGAATTAAGCTGTGTATCGTTCAGGTTTAGGTGGCGCATGCGGCGTATAATCTGGGTGGTTTATGCGGTGGTCGCGCTGCCTAATACACGTTAGGCAGGGCCGTAGGTGCGATTAGCGCAGCGTAATCGCACGAATTCATATTAATTATGTTAGGCATAATGAAGAACCGTCCAATACCAGCAGAATACGCCGCCTTGGCGGAATTGATGCTGCCGCTTACGATTCCGAGACGCAGACTGACTATTGCAATTGATGGAGTCGATGGATCGGGGAAGTCGAGTCTGGCGCGCTTCCTTTCATGGCAATTGGACATGCCTGCGATTGAGGCAGATATGTATCTTATGGGGAATGGCCTTATGCCGAGGTACGATTTCCTGAAACTTAGAGAATTGATCCATGAATGGCATCAGTTAAATCAACCCGTAATCGTTGAGAGCCTGTTTGTGCTTCAACTGCTAAGGGACATTAACGTGAAACCAGACTGTCTGATCCGTGTGAATCGAGTAGGGCACACCGGTAGCAACCGGTGGCAGAAATCCTATGCAAACTACCTTGCAGAATTCCCACGGGCAAACGTACCGGATCACACTTTAACTTGGCGGCAGCAAATAACGCCTACCTAACAAACCGGTGCAGCCCGCGTAGCGCCGATTAGCGCAGTGTAATCGGAGGATGAAGTCCATACCACTAGGTTCCGCTAATCGCGCTTTCGGCCCTTGACGGACGCCGATTTCCCATTATCATTCCGCGCCATCATCCACCCCAACCGGCTCAGGCTTACAGGTGTAGGTTTATTCATACCGCCCCCGTGAGGATCGCCACGGTTGCCCCTGGGGTTGGGATTGGCACCGATGGCCAGGGTTCTGGGCGGGCCTTCCCCACCGGCAAGGCGCGGCGCTCGAAGAGGGCGGCCAGGATCAGGGAACGGCCATGGCGGAAAATCCCCACCAGCCGCCAGCGGTGGGTTTGTTGGCGGGGAGAGCCTGGAATGGCCGGGAAGGTGGCGGCGGCCATTCCGGCCTCGGCCTCCCCGCCCACCGAGAGCAGCCACCAGGTGGCGATGGCGATCGCCAACCAGAGGCGCTCCGCCCGCTCGGGATCGTCCATGCGGGTGTTCTGCCATTGCCAGCCGCCGCCCTTGATTTTCTTGAAGCTTTGCTCGATCCAACCGCGCAATCCGTACCAGCAGGCGTTGGCGGCTTCCGGCGGCAGGTCCGTCAGGACGAGCCAGGGGTCCTTGTGGCCTTCCCCCCAATAGGCCAACAGGGTGCAGTCCAGGCGGGTCCGCTTGCCGCCGAACGCCGTCCCCCGGCCTTGCCAGCGGTCGCCCACCTTCGGCACCAGGCGGGTGAACGGCCGCCAGTGCCGCCATCCCCGGGGGCGGAAGGTGCCGCCCGAGTTCACCCGCAGCATCGGGTGCCAGCCCAGCGCCTGGATCCCCTCGAACAGCCACTTGGCGTACAGTCCCCGGTCCGCGAGCGCCAGGACGGTCCAGCCGGCCGGCGCGATGCCCTTGAATTGCTCCAGCAGGGCCAGCCACTCGGGCTTCCACGGATGCTTCCGTTCCGCCCTCAGCACCTTCCAGGCCACCGGCACCGCGCAGCCCCGGTAAAGTACGCTGACCGCCAGGACCACGAACCGCTGCCCCAGGCTCGTCGCGTCCAAGGCGACCGCCAACTGGTTTCCATCCCAGCCCTCCAAAACCCAGCCCAGCCAGGGGGCCCGGCACGCCTCCACGTCGAGTTCGCGGCGCTCCTTCCCGGCCTTGGCCTCCTTCCCACGGTAGACGTCGCGCAGGCGCTCCCGCACCGCGTCGCCCTTCTGCCCCAGCCGACACGACCACCAGTCGGTCAGCGCCGAAAGGCTGCAAGCGCCGACCACGACCATGCCCAGGCTCCACAGGGCCAAGCCCATCACCATCGGCTTCGAAAGGCCGGGAAAGTGGATGGCGATCTCCCGGTTCCATTGGTACAGTTCTGGAGGGCGAGGCATGGCGGTTCCTCCGGTACAAGGTGTTTGTCGTTACTCACCAATGTACCTTAACCCTTTGTCTCGCCTCCGGTTTTTTCAAAAACCTACACTTGTAAGACCGGCTCAGGAGGTACGCCATGCACCACGATATTGCAACCCGCCCGAGTCCCGCCGCCCGCCGCGTCCGGTAATTTCCCCTCCGGCCCGCCGGGGCCGGGACTCCCAAACAAAACCAACACCGTGTTTTCAGCGCCGGTATCGCGCCGCGGCCTACTCGTGCCCGCGCCATCCCGGCTAATTGGGAGTTTTTATGAATCCATCACCCCTACAGGGGCGGAGGCAAGCCTCCGTCCTGTGCGCGGAATCCGGCCCGGAAGACGGCGTCGATCCGCGTGTCCTGGCGCGCGCCCGGCAAGAAGCCAAACCGCGCCGGCGCAAGGACCGCCAGCTTTGCAAGGAAGCTTTCCGGGAATTGTCTTTGATCCTGGCGGGCGAAACCGCCGATCCCCTTTTGCGCGGCCTGGACGTGGTCGCCATCGAGGCCGAGGATGCGGGCCGCCAACTCTGCGTCACACTGGGCCATGCCCAACCCGTCGCCGCCACCGAGACGGATGTCCTGGCGGCGCTCGCGGGGGTGCGGGGGCATTGGCGCACCTTGCTGGCGCACAGCCTCGGGCGCAAGCGCGTTCCGGCCTTGCGCTACCGTTATCTCGGCCTGTTGGAGGAGGTATCGCCATGCCTATCCAAAGGATTATGACCAAGGGCCGGGTGCCGGTGAAAATCTATACCGACGAGGTGGACTCGGAAGCCATGCAGCAGTTGTACAACCTCTCGCAACTGCCGTTCATACATAGCCATATCGCGGTCATGCCCGATGTCCACGCGGGCACCGGCGCGACCGTGGGTTCGGTGATCCCCACCCTGGGGGCGATTATCCCGGCGGCGGTGGGGGTGGATATCGGTTGTGGTATGAGCGCCCTGCGCTTATCGATCCGGGCCGATCAATTACCGGATAACCTCAGGTCGTTGCGCTTGGCTATCGAAGCGGCGATTCCCGTGGGTTTCAATATGCATAAGCAGGACCGCGCCCGCGAATCCACCATCCGGGCTTTGTCGCAGGGTTTGCACCGGCTGTTGCAGAAACATCCGAAGCTCCATGCCCAGCAAAAAAAGCCCTACCAAACCTGGATTCGGCAAATCGGCACCTTGGGTGGCGGCAATCATTTCATCGAGCTTTGCCTGGATGAGAACCAGGACGTTTGGGTGATGCTGCATTCCGGTAGCCGGGGGATCGGCAGCGCCATCGGCGAGTATTACATCAACCTGGCCCGGAAGGATATGGGGCGGCATTTGCATAACCTGCCCGATAAGAATCTGGCCTATTTCACCGAAGGGGCCGGGCATTATGAGGACTATGTGGAGGCCATCGGTTGGGCACAGGATTATGCCGCCGCCAACCGCCGGGAAATGATGTATCTCATCGCCGAGGTATTGCGCAAGAAACTCCCCCGGTTCGGCGTGACCAAGGAGGTGATCCATTGCCATCACAATTATGTGGCCCGCGAGCGCCATTTCGACGCAACCGTGTGGGTGACGCGCAAGGGCGCGATCCGGGCGGGGGAGGGGGAATGGGGCATCATCCCCGGCAGCATGGGCACGAAATCCTATATCGTGCGCGGCAAGGGCGATCCGCAAGCGTTTTGCTCGTGTTCGCACGGGGCGGGGCGGCGCATGAGCCGCTCGGCGGCCAAGCGCCAATTCGACGAGCGCCACGCCGAGGCGCAAACCCTGGGCGTGGAGTGCCGCAAGGATGGCGGCATCGTCGATGAGTTGCCCGGTGCCTACAAGGATATCGACAGCGTCATGGCACACCAGAGCGATCTGGTCGAGGTGGTCCATACCTTGAAGCAGGTGCTGTGCGTGAAGGGATAGTTGCGCCGCCTGTGGTCTGTTGGCATAGCCGGTCATGAACGTGACCGGCTTTTTTTATGGCCATGGGTTGCCGGGGCTGTGGTTTCAAACCGGGATTTTTGGCGATCCGTACCGGAATGAAGGATGCCCTCCGCCATGACTGCCCGGATCGTCGCCGCTTGTCGCTTCATTTGCCACCGAGCCTAGCCATTTAGCGCTATCGGCCCGCCACAAAAAAGCGAGATATAAACCCACATAGCCATCAAGGACATGATTAACGGTGGGTTGGCGATTCACAAAACCAGCAGATTGGTTCAAAATCGAACGCGTTGAATCGGCGCGGGCACTTGCCATGCTGGTCCGGCCATGCTTAACGGGCGGACGGTCCCAGCCAAACAAGGGTTTCCTGGCGCAACTGTTTTACCCCCGGCCCCGCCATTCAACGCAAGCAGGCGCGACCCCCGACGGCGCGGATCGGCCCAAGACCCGTCCACCACCCGCCATCCGCGCCGCCCATCCCCTAACGGTGCAAGCCGGCCCGCAACACAGACCGGTATTCGATTCCCTATCCACCGAGAACAAGAACGAGGAGAAGCATCATGTCCTTCCTTAGAAAATCCAGGCTGTCCGGTTTGGGCGCGTGGCTCGCCCTGGCCGGGGCGGCCTTCGGCGCGCAGGCCGAAGGTTATGGCACCCTACGCCCCGACTACGGCGGCATCTATGTGCCCACCGCCGAGCAAGCCACCTTGCAAGGCTATAACCAGAACTGGAACCAGACCATGCGCGAGTTGTTCTATTACACTCCGCAAGGCTCGCGCTTGTTCCCCTACAGTTGGTTCCTGAACCTGGAACAGAAGAACAGCACCGCCAAGTTCATCGATCCCGCCCATATCGGTCGCTTCGGCTTGATCTACGACGCCGCCAGCGCCGGCAAGCACGACGGCCTGCCCATCGGCTTCGCCAAGGACCCGGTCGATGTGCCGGGCACCGGCCCCTGGGTCGGCATGAACTGCGCCGCCTGCCACACCAACGATGTCACCTATCACGGCAAGCAGGTCCGCATCGACGGTGCGCCCAGCCTCGCCGATGTCGGCGCGTTTTTCGCGGGCTTGGCGGAGGCGGTCAAGGCCAGCCGTCCCGATATTCCCGGCAACGACCCGGCCAAGTTCGCCCGGCTGGCGAACGCCGTGTACGGCCATCCGCCCACCGAGGCCGAACTCAAGGCGTTCAAGGGCATGTACCACGACGTCGCGCTCAAGCTGGAAGGCGAGATGTGGATGCGCACCCCGCCCAACCATGCCGGTTCGGGCCGGATCGACGCCCTGGGCCAAATCATCAACGCCCTGGCGGTGTTCGATTTGCAGCAGCCTTTCAACCTGCGTCCGCCCAGCGCCCCGGTTAGCTATCCGTTCCTGTGGGTGGCCCCGGACCTGGATTTCGTGCAATGGGCGCCCGTGGCCAGCAGCCCGATTTCGCGCAACGCCGGGGAGGTCTTGGGCGTGTTCGGCACAACCACCTTCACGGCGGCGGACCCCAAGGAACGGCTGCATTCCAGCGTGCGGCTGCGGGAGTTGGAAGAATTCGAGAACTGGCTGCGGGATTTGCGGCCGCCCCCCTGGCGCAAGGACCTGTTCGGCGGCATCGACCGGGACAAGGCCCAGGCGGGCAAGGTTTTGTTCGACACGGATTGCCGTTCCTGCCATCACATGCCACCCTACGACCGTCCCGGCGAGCTGACCGATCCCAAGGACAATATGAAGGGCTTGCGCTTCATCACGATCAAGGCCGACCTGCTGAAGGATGTCGGGACCGACCCGCTCTATACCCACAACCTCATCACCCGCATGACCCTGACCGGCAGCTTGGAAGGGGTGCTGGGCCCGATGAACGGCAAGCCGGTCATTCCCATGCCCGGTCCCATCGCTCCCGCCGCGGTGTTCTTCAGTGGCGCGGTGGGTGGCACGCTGCAACAAGCGTTCGTGGACCAGTTCCCCGATCCCAAGGAGCGCGCCGAGAAGTTCCTCGAATATTCCGGCTATCGCTTCAAGCCGTTCCAGCCCGGCCAACCGCCGCAGTCCTACCCGGAAGTGCCGGAGACGGCGGCGGTCAGCCTCAAGGCCGGCCCGTTGCTGGGCATCTGGGCCACCGCGCCTTTCCTGCACAATGGCTCGGTGCCGAACCTGTACGAACTGCTGTCGCCGCCGGAACAGCGCTCCAAGACCTTCTGGGTCGGCAGCCGCGAACTGGATTTGAAACATCTGGGCTTCGTCGCCACCGCCCCCCAGGGCGGACCGGCGATGTGCGGCAACGCCCCGCTGTTCAAGTTCGATACCACCCAACCCGGCAACGGCAATGGCGGCCATATCTACCCCAAGGACAAGACCTACACGGAAGAACAGAAGATGGCCTTGATCGAGTACCTCAAAGACCCCGAGGCCTTGATCGTCCCGCAATAAGCGGCCATCCGGCCCCAGGGCCGTTCCCCGCCTGCGGGCGGGCGACGGCCCGGACCCGAACCATCACCCAGAGGAGGACAGACCATGGATTTCCCCACTTTACCCCCGCACGCTTTTGAAACCGTCCCGGCCGGCGAAGCCGCCCAGATCGCCGAGATCGCGGACCTGACCCGCAAGCTTTTGCAGCAGCGCTATCCCGGCAGCATGGCCCGGCGCGGCGTGCATCCCAAGGACCACGGCTGCGTCGAGGCCACCCTGACCGTCAACGCCGATATTCCGTCGGCCTATCGGCAGGGCATCTTCGCCGCGCCGGGGCGGAGCTATAAAACCTGGGTGCGCTTTTCCAACGCCACGGCCTTGGTACAGGCCGATGTCGATGCCAAGGGCGCGGCCTCCAGCCGGGGCATCGCGCTCAAGGTGATGAATGTCGAGGGCGAGACCCTGCTCGACGCACCCGGCGGCAAGACCCAGGATTTCCTGATGATCAACCTGCCGATGTTTGCCTTCGCCGATGTGGCCGAGTATTTGGAACTGACCCGTTCCCAATTCGCCCACAACGATAATCTCGGCCCCTTCTTCACCCCGCCGTTCAGCGACGCCAAGAAGCGGACCCTGGGCATCGTCGGCAAGATCGCCGCCACGCCGATGGGCAATCCGGTGGAAAGCCAGTATTTCTCGGCCTCGCCGTTCCTGCTCGGCGAAAACCTGGCGGTGAAGTATTCGGTGAAACCCAGGAATCCGGGCAATACCCCGGTGCCCGCCAATCCCGGCCCCAGCTATCTGCGCGAGGCTTTGAAAAAGACCCTGGACCCCAAGGCCGGCCAGGCGGTGGTGTTCGATTTCCTGGTGCAGCGCCGGACCACCAACGCCCTCGCCATCGAGGACGCCACCGCCGTCTGGCCGGAAGACATCGCCCCGTTCGAGGCCGTCGCCACCCTGGTCATCCAACCGCAGGATTTCGACAACCCCCTGCGGGCCACCGAGTGCGAGCATCTGGTGTTCACGCCCTGGCATAGCCTTAGGGAACACCGGCCCCTGGGCGGGATCAACCGTTTGCGCCTCGCGGCCTATATCGCCTCTTCCAAGTACCGCCTGCAATCGCGGGAGCCCACCGCCTTCCCGAAAGACCCCTACGCGCCGCCGACCGCCGGATAAGCGCCCCGCCCGATCCGAACCGGGCGGGGGACGGTCCCGCCGCCCCGCCCGGTTTCCCGCCATTCCCATTGCCTCCGTGTTGAAAACTCGCCCCCGCTTCCCTATCCTTCCCCGATCCACCGGACCCCAGGCGTCACGGCGCAACAACATTGGAGACTTCCCCTCATGCTGACCAAACTCACGGGTGGCACCGTCTACGACCCCGCACATAACATCGACGGCCAAGTCCGGGATATTTACATCCGTGATGGCCGCATCGTCGCCGATGCCGGGGGCGTCCCGCCCGACCAGGAATACGATTGCCGGGGCAAGGTCGTCATGGCCGGGGCCATCGATATGCACACCCACATCGGCGGCGGCAAGGTCACCATCGCCCGCAACCTGCTGCCGGAAGACCACCGCCGCGACCCGGTGGCGCACGAGGGCTTGAAGCGGGCCGGTTGCGGCCATGCCGTGCCCTCGACCCTGACCACCGGCTACCGCTATGCCGAGATGGGCTATACCGCCGGTTTCGAGCCCGCCGTGCTGCCGATCAACGCCCGCCAGGCCCATATGGAAATGGCCGATGTGCCGCTGATGGACGTGGGCGGCTATGTGATGCTGGGCAGCGACGATTTCTTTTTGCGCCTGTTGTCCTCCGGCGCGGAACAGGCGGTCATCAACGATTATGTGGCCTGGACCCTGCATTCCGCCCAGGCCATCGGCGTGAAAGTGGTGAATCCGGGCGGCATCAGCGCCTTCAAGTTCAACCAGCGCCAATTGGATTTGGACGAGGAACACCGCCATTACCGCGTCACCCCGCGCCGCATCCTGCAAAGCCTGTCCCGCGCCCTGACCGACCTCGGCGTGCCGCATCCCTTGCATGTGCATGGCTGCAACCTGGGCGTTCCCGGCAACCTCGACACCACGTTGAACACCATCGCCGGGATCGAGGGCTTGCCCATGCACCTGACCCATATCCAGTTCCACAGCTATGGCATGGAAGGCGACCGCCGGTTCTCCTCCGGCGCGGCCCAGATCGCCGAAGCCCTGAATAAGAATCCCAATATCACCGTCGATGTGGGCCAAATCCTGTTCGGCCAGACCGTGACCGCCTCGGGCGATTCCATGCGCCAGTTCGCCAACTCGCACCACGCCTCTCCCAACAAATGGGTGTGCATGGACATCGAGTGCGACGCCGGTTGCGGCGTGGTGCCGTTCAAATACCGCGACAAGAATTTCGTCAACGCCCTGCAATGGTGCATCGGCCTGGAAATCTTCCTGCTGGCGGAAGACCCCTGGCGGATTTTCCTCACCACCGACCATCCCAACGGGGCACCCTTCACCACCTACCCGCATTTGATCCGGCTGTTGATGGACCGGAGTTTCCGCAACGACAGGCTGGCCCGCATCAACCCGGACGCGGCGGCGTACAGCACCTTGGGTTCCATCGACCGCGAATACAGCCTGTACGAAATCGCCATCATGACCCGCGCCGGGGCCGCCCGCATCTTGGGGCTACGCGACCGGGGCCATCTGGGCGCGGGGGCCGCCGCCGACATCACGGTCTATACCCAGCAGGACGACAAGGAAGCGATGTTCACCCGGCCCGATTATGTATTCAAGGATGGCGCCTTGGTGGTGAAGCACGGCGAGGTGGTCGATATCGTTTGGGGCAATGTGCATACGGTGAAGCCGGACTTCGACCGGGCGGCGATAGAAACCCGCCTCAAACCCTATTTCGAGCGTTATATGACCATGAAGATGGATAACTTCATCATCCGCGATTGGGAAATCGAGCATGATGGGCGGAGCAAGATTTTGGTGCATCCTTGTAAGCCGATATAATATTCTCTTCCTTTTAAATCGCCATCCCGTATTTAGTTTTATGAAAAAGCCAGTAAGACGGACATGTCGCCCTATTCCCCGGATGCTGGCCATGCCGCTTGACGAACAAACATTGAACCGGTTGAAACAGCTCGCGGAGGTTGTGCGGTATGGTGGCAATCCAGAGCATAAGCGCAATCCTGGCGATTTTGGCCTCAATCCGCCGAGCAATCCAAGGCAAGCGAAAACCCTTTGTGATGAGGTTGAGGTCTTTAAAAGAACACAAGCGCTGACTTTGTTGAGAAAAGGTTTGCGCCGTGGTTTGGTAAGCGTTCAAGAGCGTAATGGCTGGCCACAGAACATCTGGGCCGTCGCAAAGGGTAGGGCGCTTCAAGCCATGCTGGAAAATGCCGAGCAAGGGGCTTATCACGGCTACCCATTGCAGGAGGACGACCCACTCGCGGATGAGATAATAAAGCGATGGGAGGGTTCAAATGGCTGATTTCTCCATTGATTGTCGCTGGGAGTCGGCCTTACATGAAATACCCGAAGTCCGGGAGACTTCGGCCATGCTCAAAATCGCGCTTGCCCACCAAGTGGTTACCCGTAATGAGGATGTTTGGTCGCGCACAGTCCGTGACGAGGTTCGCCTTTCCGCTTATCCGTTAGCGCTATGGTTTGCGGCTTCGTGGTGGCGATTGCGTTGGGAACCCCTTCCCGTATCGATACCTAGCCATTCTTGGCGGATGGCCCACGAATTGGCGGCGGCTGGGCAAGGTTATGTATGGCCGCGGATGTTATTCGCATCGGATGGGGAAATCACACGAATCTGGGCTGTTCAATCAAAATCAGATTCGGTTGCGGCGGTTCGTTATTTAGTGAGCGCAGGTCAAAATCTAGCGAGTTCCGATTTTGAACAGATATTGGATGAGTTTATTAATGGCGTTCTGGCCCGGCTTGATGCGATGGGGATTCAAAAAACAACGCTTCATGAGTTGTGGCGTGAAGTTACCGAAGAGCGTCAAGATAAGGATGCATCCGCCTATCGTCGGCTGGAAGCCATGCTGGGTTTTGACCCGGATGAATGCCCGGAATATCTGCATGACCAACTTTCCGAATTGATTCCGCGGGTCGGTGCTAATGCGGTGGCCGAAATTGCGCCAGTATGCGCATCCAACCAGCCAGACAAAACACTGAATGAAATTATTGCGTTCGCCGATTCGGAAGGTTTGGAGGGGCGAATCGATATTCCCGTCCAAAATGTTGTTAGGGACGCCGTGCCGTGGAGGCGGGGCAGGAATCTTGCTCAAAAAGTACGGGCGTTGACATGCGATGAAGGAGAGGTGCTTGAAGACCGGAAACTATGCGGGTTATTGAGCCTTTCGGAGGATCAGGTATTCGATGCCCAGAGATGTTCAAATTTCCCTCTTGGGATGTCGGTTCGGCATGATGGTTCTATGCGTTCAAAAATTTTATTAAGCAAAAACCATTACTATAGTCGGCGTTTTGAATTGGCCCGCCACTTGGGAGATCATCTTGTCGCGGATAGAGAAGATATTTGGTTGCCAGTAACGCATCTTAGAACTGCTCGACAGAAAATCCAGCGTGCATTTGCGGCAGAATTCCTATGTCCTATCCAGACATTGGAAGAACATTTGAATGGTGATTTTTCAAAAGATGCCATTGGCGAGGCTTCCGAGCATTTTCGAGTGAGTACATGGGTTGTGGAACAGCAATTGGAAAATAATGGGACTTTGGCTGGTCATGAAGATGGTTTTGTGGATTTTCCCTACAAAGTAAAAAGCAGCTTTTCTTCATTAAATACCAGCTATAACAAAGCTATTCAGTGAGCGGTTAAAACTGTGCCAACACTAGGTCAAGAGGAATAAGGCTAAATCGTAATGAGGTCTATTGGTCTATAATCGCATGGGGAAATGCCCGCCTCCCGCCTTTTTCCCGGAATTGCCCGCATCGAATCCGAATACCTACATTGATAACCCCAGCCGTGGAGCCATGAATGATTATTAACGGCGTACAAATCGACGCCACTTTCGCCGAAGCCTTCCCCATGAGGGCCACGCGGGTCGTCATCACCGCCCAGAACGCCAAGTGGGCCAGGATCGCCGCCGAGGCCATGACCGGGTTCGCCACCTCGGTCATCGCCTGCGGCTGCGAAGCCGGGATCGAGCGCGAACTCTCCCCCGAGGAAACCCCGGACGGACGCCCCGGCGTCGCCGCCATGATCTTCGCCATGGGCGGCAAGGGGCTCGCCAAGCAATTGGAAACCCGCGCCGGACAGTGCGTGCTGACCGCGCCGACCTCGGCCCTGTTCGCCGGTATCCACGAGGGCGACCCGATTCCCTTGGGCAAGAACCTGCGCTTCTTCGGCGATGGCTTCCAAATCTCCAAGCGCATCGCCGGGAAACGTTATTGGCGGGTGCCGGTGATGGACGGCGAATTCCTGTGCGAAGAAACCACCGGCATGGTGAAAGCCATCGGCGGCGGTAATTTCCTGATCCTGGCCGAATCCCAGCCGCAAGCGCTCGCCGCCTGCGAAGCCGCCATCGAGGCCATGCGGAAAGTGCCGAATGTCATCATGCCTTTCCCCGGCGGGGTGGTACGCTCCGGGTCCAAGGTCGGCTCCAAGTACAAGGCGCTGTCGGCCTCCACCAACGACGCCTTCTGTCCCACTTTGAAGGGCCAGACCCACACCGAACTCGGCCCCGAAATCGAATCGGTGATGGAGATCGTGATCGATGGCTTGACCGAAGCCGATATCAACCGGGCCATGCGGGTCGGCATCCAGGCCGTGTGCGATCTGGGCGCGGCCCAGGGCATCCGCCGCGTCAGCGCGGGCAATTACGGCGGCAAGCTCGGTCCCTTCCTCTTCCAACTCCAGGAGATCATGGCATGACGGCGCTCATCTTCACGCTCAAGGCCGAACCGAAACAGCGCGTCGATGTCGCGCCCTTGACGCCCGACCGCCTGGCCGGGAAAACCCTGGACGAGATCGGCGCGATCCCGCTGCAAACCGGCAACCGCCAATTGCGGACGGATGAGCTATTCGCCATCGAGCCGGGCGACGCGGACCTGATCGTGTTCCGGGGCGTGACCGGCAAGCTGGATTTCATCGGCAAGGGCATGGCCCAGGGCGGAATCCGGGTCGAGGGCGACGCGGGCAGTTATCTCGGCATGGGGCTCAAGGGCGGGAAAATCACCGTCGATGGGAGCGTCGCCGCCTACGCCGCCTGCGAGATGCGGAATGGCGAAATCCTGGTCCGGGGCGATGCCGGGGATTTCCTGGGCGCGTGCCTGCCGGGCAACAAGAAGGGCATGGCCGGGGGCGTGGTCATCGTCAAGGGCAAGGCGGGCGACCGGGTCGGCGACCATATGCGGCGCGGCGCGATCCTCATCGAGGGCGATGCCGGCGGCTATCTCGGCTCGCGCATGACGGCGGGCACCATTATCGTGCGGGGCAAGGTCGGCGAGCATATCGGCTACGCCATGGGCCGGGGTACGTTGCTGTTGCTGCAAGCGCCGGAGGCTTTGCCCGCCACCTTCAACGACTGCGGTAGCCATACCTTGGGCTTTATCCCGTTGCTGTTGAAGGGTTTCGCCGGGCTGGATACGCCGTTTGCCGCGATGGGCGAACAGCTCAAGCGGGTACGGCGCTATGCCGGGGATATGTGCGGGCTGGGCAAGGGGGAAATCCTGGTCGCGCTGTGACCGATTCCAAGCCCGGAATCACAAAAGGCATCGGGTCCGCGCCCGGTGCCTTTTTCGTTCTTGGCGGAATGGGGCCGTTCCCCCGGCGCTGCGCGGATGATCCGACAAATCAATGCCTTGACCATCCCCCCGCCCCGCCGCTATCATTCCGCGTTTTACAGATTTCCCCTCCGTTGGAGCCACACCCCATGTACGCGGTAATACAAACAGGCGGCAAGCAATATCGGGTCAAGGAAGGCGACTTCCTCAAGGTCGAGACCCTGACCGCCGAAGCCGGCCAAGAATTCGAATTCGACAAAGTCCTGATGATCCAGACCGACGATGGCGTCAAGGTCGGTCGCCCCTACATCGAAGGCGGCAAGGTCACCGCCACCGTCAAAGCCCATGGCCGCCACGACAAGGTCATGATCATCAAGTTCCGCCGCCGCAAGCACTACATGCGCCGCAACGGCCACCGCCAGAACTACACCGAAATCCAGATCACCGGTATTTCCGGCTAATCCCAGGAGGCAACGACAATGGCCCATAAGAAAGCAGGCGGCAGTTCCCGCAACGGTCGCGACTCCAATGCCCAACGCCTCGGCGTCAAGCGTTTCGGCGGCCAGCTGGTCCCGGCCGGCAGCATCATCGTCCGCCAGCGCGGCACCCATTTCCATCCCGGCGAGAACGTCGGCCTGGGCCGCGATCATACCTTGTTCGCGCTGACCGAAGGCCGCGTCGAGTTCAAGACCAAGGGTCCCTTGAACCGCCGTTTCGTCAGCATCGTCCCGGTGGCGGCGTCGGAAGGCTAAGCGCCTTCGGGCTCCACCCCTGTCCGGCGGAGAATGGAAAGCCTCGTCACCGACGGGGCTTTTTTGTCGGTATATTCCTATGAAATTCGTTGACGAAGCGGAAATCCGCGTGGAAGCCGGCGACGGCGGCAATGGTTGCGTCGGGTTCCGGCGCGAAAAATCCGTCCCGTTCGGGGGTCCCGACGGTGGCGATGGCGGCGACGGCGGCAACGTCTATTTGGTCGCCACCGAGAACCTCAATACCCTGGTCGATTTCCGCTTCCACTCGGTGTTCCGGGCGGAGCGCGGCCAGAACGGCATGGGCGGCAATTGCACCGGCAAGGCCGGGGCCGATTGCTTCGTGCAGGTGCCGAACGGGACCATGGTGTTCGACGCCGAGACCGACGAACTGCTGGGCGATTTGGTGGCGGCGGGCCAACAGCTTTTGGTCGCCAAGGGCGGCTGGCATGGCCTCGGCAACACCCGCTTCAAGAGCAGCATCAACCGCGCCCCGCGCCAATCCACTCCCGGCAAGCCCGGCGAGCAGCGCGACCTCCGGCTCGAACTCAAGCTCATCGCCGACGTGGGCCTCCTGGGGATGCCCAACGCGGGCAAATCCAGCCTGATCCGCGCCGTGTCCGCCGCCCGGCCCAAGGTGGCCGATTATCCCTTCACCACCTTGCATCCCAATCTCGGCGTGGTGCGGGTGGACGGGCAACGCAGCTTCGTCATGGCCGACGTGCCGGGCTTGATCGAGGGCGCGGCGGAAGGCGCGGGCCTGGGCATCCAATTCCTCAAGCATTTGTCGCGCACCCGCTTGTTGCTGCATCTGGTCGATGTAAGCCCGTATGAAAGCGAGGAAGGCCCGGTGGAATCGGCGCTCAAGGTCATCGGCGAACTGGAGAAATGGGGCGAGGGCATCGACGAGAAACCCCGCTGGCTGGTCCTCAACAAGATGGACGTGATCCCGGCGGACGAGGCCGATGCCCATTGCGCGGCCATCGTCGAGGCGCTGGACTGGGACGGGCCGGTGTTCCATATCTCGGCCTTGCAAGGCGATGGGCTCCAGGATTTGATGTACCGCGTGATGGATTTCCTGGAACAGGCCAAGGCGGAGGAAGCCGACGGGACCGGGACAGCGGAAGCAACGGAGGAGGCCGGGGACGATGCGGAACAGGACTGATTTCGCCCAGGCCCGGCGCATCGTGGTCAAGATAGGCAGCGCCCTCCTGACCGGCGGCGGGCGCGGGCTGGACCTCGCCGCCATCGGCCAGTGGGTGGCGCAGATCGCCGCGATCCGCCACGGCGGCACCGAAGTGGTGCTGGTGTCGTCCGGCTCGGTGGCCGAGGGCATGAGCCGCCTGGGCTGGAAAACCCGCCCTCACGCCCTGCACGAACTGCAAGCCGCCGCCTCCGTGGGCCAGATGGGCTTGGTGCAGACCTATGAATCGATGTTCCAACAGCACGGCCTGCACACGGCGCAAATCCTGCTGACCCATGATGATCTCTCCAACCGCCAGCGCTACCTCAACGCCCGCGGTACCTTGCTGACCCTGCTGGAATTGGGCGTGGTGCCGGTCATCAACGAGAACGACACGGTCGCCACCGAGGAAATCCGCTTCGGCGACAACGACACCCTGGGGGCCTTGGTGGCGAACCTGCTGGAAGCCGACCTCCTGGTCATCCTGACCGACCAGAACGGCCTGTACGAGCGCGACCCGACCCTGGACCCCGCCGCCCAACTGATCCACGAATCCAGCATCAGCAATCCGGCCCTGGGCGATATGGTGGGCGAGAGCCGCAGCGGCCTCGGCAAGGGGGGCATGATCACCAAGCTGCGGGCGGCGCGGCTGGCTTCGCGTTCCGGCGCGGCCACGGTCATCGCCTGCGGGCGCGAGCCGGAAGTCCTGCCCAAACTGATGCGGGGCGATGAAATCGGTACTTTCCTCATCCCGGACGAATCCCCATTATTGGCCCGCAAGCGCTGGCTGGCCGGGCAGCTCAAACCGAAAGGCCGCGTGACCCTGGACGCGGGCGCGGTCAGGATGCTCAAGGGTTCGGGCAAAAGCCTGTTGCCCATCGGGGTGACGGCGGTGGAGGGGGAATTCAGCCGGGGGGATTTGGTGGCTTGCGTGGACGGGGAGGGCGTCGAGGTGGCGCGTGGCCTGGTGAATTATGGCGCGGAGGAAACGCGCCTGATCCTGCGCCAGCCCAGTTCGCAGATCGAAAAGCTATTGGGCTATGTGGACGAGCCCGAACTCATCCACCGCGATAATCTGGTATTGGCTTGATCGATGGCCCGTGAGGCAGGGTCGGCGTGGCCTGCCTCGCGCCATCCTGTGACTTAGGCGGCGACCGCTTTGAAGGCCAGGGCCTTGACGCGGGCGTTGAGGCGGCTCTTGCTGCGGGCGGCCTTGTTCCTGTGGATCAAGCCCTTGTTCACGGAGGAATCGATGATCGGCACCGCGGCGCGGAAAGCGGCCTGGGCTTCTTCCAGGTTGCCGGCGTCCACGGCCAGGATCACCTTCTTGATGAAGGTGCGCAGGCGGCTACGCAGGGCGGCGTTGTGGGCACGATGCTTTTCGGATTGGATGGCGCGTTTTTTCGCGGAAGCAATATTAGCCAAGGCTGGAACCTCTATTCCGGTGGGTTTGGGAAAATTGGGTATTCTCTCCGCAAAGGCCAGGTGCGTCAACCTTGTCGAAGCCGGACCGCCCAGGCCGTGAACACCTTGGGCCGGTCGGGATCGAAGTCGGAAAGGATTGGCATTCCCGCGCCGCGACGTACAATGGGCTGCGGGAGGGACTCCGCGCTTGGGGCTATGGGCTAGGGCGCGGGATGGCCCTGGTTTCCTGCCCATCGCGCCTTGGACCGGGATGGATGGGCAAGGCCCGTATTAAGCATGACGAGGTCAATCGTGAAGGTATCCACGACATTCTCAAAAGCATTCTCTGGCTTGGGCCGGTGGCTCGGGGCCGGTTTGACCATGGCGGTCATGGCCTATGGCGGCTATGCCGGTTGGCAGGAGTTGGCACCGTTCGGGATCGAGATGCCGGAACTCGATGGCAATACCGCCACCGATCCGCGCACGCCCATCGAGGTCGAGGGCGTGGGACTGGGTACACGCCTGTCCGAGGTCGAGCTGCGCGACGAATCCGGCAAGCTGCTCAAGGGCAAGCTGAGCGATTCCGAATTCAAGCATGACACGCCCTTGGCCTTCGGCACCCGCTACACCCTCAAGGCCAGCGTGGAGCGGCCCTGGCTCGGCCAGCGCGAAACCCGGCAAATCAGCTTCGCCACGGTCGCCATCCCCAAGCTCGACGGTCCCGAACAACGGGCGCTGGCCCCGGATGCCTCGCTGGCGCTGAACTTCG
This sequence comes from Methylomagnum ishizawai, assembly GCF_019670005.1. NCBI lineage: Bacteria > Pseudomonadati > Pseudomonadota > Gammaproteobacteria > Methylococcales > Methylococcaceae > Methylomagnum > Methylomagnum ishizawai. Next base: position 1,092,341 of record NZ_AP019783.1, read on the forward strand.
ACCGGCCCGTGGGCCAACTCGAAACCGAGGGCGATTTGCCGTTCACCATCGAACCCGCCACCAACCACCGCGATTTCCGTTTGATCGCCCGGAATTACGCCCAGAACAAAACCTATGCGGTGGAATTGCGGCTCAAGACCGCGACCGGCGTGCCGGTGCCGCCGGTCCATCTGCAAATCAGCACCCCGCCGCCCTTGACCGCCGAGATCAGCAACCACGGCCAGTCCAACCTGGGGCTGGCGATCCCCTTGCGGATCACCTTCGGCGAGTTGCTGGCCAACAAGGACGAGGTGGGCAAATTCGTCTCGGTCCATACCAAGGACGGCAAAGCCATCCCCGGCAAATGGCAGTGGCTCAACAAGCACAAGCTGCAATTCAGCCCGAACGGCGGTTGGCCCGCCTCCTCCGCCATCGAGGCCAGCCTCGATCCCAAGGGGCCGAAATCGGTGCTGGGCGGCGTCCTGGAAAAACCGCTGGTGTCCCATTTCACCACCGGCGCGGACAAGAAAATCCTGGTCTATCTCGATACCCAACGCGCCTTGGCCATCGAGAACGGCCAGGTGGTGAAAACCTTCGCCGTCAGCACCGGCAAGCCCAACACCCCGACCGTGACCGGCTCGTTCTACATCTACGCCCGCTTCCCGACCAAAACCATGCGTAGCCGCGCCAAGCCCGGCGAGAAAGGCCATTACGTGGTGGAGGACGTGCCCTACGCCCAATATTTCTACGAGGACTACGCCTTCCACGGCGCGTGGTGGCATAACGGCTTCGGCCACCCCGCCAGCCATGGTTGCGTCAACATGGCGACCCGCAGGAATAACAAGCGCTGGCCTAATTCCTCCGAGGACGCCGGCTGGTTGTACCAATGGGCCGCGCTGGGCGTGCCGGTCTCGGTCATGCCGCACGCCCCGGCCCAAACCCAGGTCGCGGCCAACGAAACGTCCGCGCCGACCCCCGCGGCCAAGCCCGCCGCCCGGAGCCAATAGCTACCCGTGGTTATTGGGTGGGCACACATGCCCACCCGGCTACGCGAACCGCCCGGCCCGCGCCCGCACCTCCGCGAAATTCCATTCCCTCAGCAAACGCCCGCGCTCCCACACGGTTTCCATGGCGTCGCGCCATTCGGGACCGGGCGGCTGGCCGTCCGCCAGCGGGAAGGTCGCGTATTCCCCGCTGCTATCCGAGCGGAACAGGGATAAACGCCCGGCCTTGGAGCGCTTGCCGGGATCGGTGACCGGGTCTTTGGACACCGGGAACCAGGCCGCGCCGCGCCGGATCGCCGAGCATTTCAAGGCGAATTTGAGGGTGTCCCGGTCCAGCCGTTGCAACAGCGCCCCGCCCATGCCGAAGGCGATGTTGTCGGCGGCGAAACCCAGCGCCTGTAGCCGCTCCAGGATGGCGGCGATGCTGTGGGCGTTGACCCCGTCGCCCTGGATGATGCGGACGTGCCGCAAGACCTTGTAGCCCTTGCCGTTCACGCTGGAGCCGAAACGTCCGTCCAGGATTTCCGCCACCTTCCCCACCACAGTCACCGGGTCGCCGGAATCGGGCCGGATCACCAGGGTCGCGCCGGATTGGATCACCTCGTCGCGCAAACTACCGCCCCAGAGATTGGCGACGGCGTTGAACACATCGTAACTGTCCGAGACCACCGAGAGCAGGGCACCCGGTTTGGCGAAATGGCGCAGCATATTGCGGTAGGCTTCGGCCTCGCCTTCGCGGCCCCAGGCGGTGATAGTGCTGTGTTCGGCGGCGGGGATGGAGAAACCGGCCATGGGTTCGCCATAGTATTCGCGGGCCGCCAGGATGCCGGACACCGTGTCCGTGCCCCGGAAATTGACCAGATGGGCGCAACCGCCGATGGCCGCCGATTCGCCGCTGGACACGCCCCGCGCCCCGAAATCGTGGAGCTTGAACGGCAATTGGCCCTCGGGATCGTCGGAGGTGGCGAGCAGGGCTTCCCGGATGACGCGCTTGATCTCCCAGGATTGGGTCGCGACCGTGATCGGATACCACACCCGTACCAGCAGGGTTTCCAGATGGGAAATGATCCAGTACACGCGGGGATCGGTGCATTCCACCGTGAACAGGGCGTTGTGGCCGGGAACCCGCGTGCCTTCGGGCACGGCCCGGATCGTGACCGGCGGATGGCCGCCGTGTTCGGCCAATATGTAGCGCCAACCGGCCTCGTCGAAGGGTTCGCCATGCGCCCGCCAGAATTCGGCGGCGGCGTCGATCTGCGCCGCCGTGATGGGCTTGGAGAGATATTCCTTGAGGATGATTTGCAGCCCGAAGAACACCGTGGCCGCGAACGCCCCGCCCCGCGATTCGAAATAGGAAAACATCCCGCTGGCGTCGGGCGGATATTGCAGGAAATGGCTGGATTTATAGGAGTCGGTGTTGAGCAACAGGTTGTCGAGCAGGTTCATCGGGTGATCTCCGGGAGTGGGAAGCGGCCCAGCGTTGGTCAGGGCGACAGTCTAGCCAGCTGTTTCCACCGGCCCAAGCGGAATCTGGCTCCGGTGAGGTTCCGGGCCACGCGGCGCTGTTGGAGTCCGAAGCCGGCTTTGGTAACGTCGATGTGCCCAAAGCCAGCTTTGGACTCCAGGTTGCGTCCTGTTTGAATCTTCCACTATAGGTATCCCCGTTGAGTTCTTCTCCCGGCAAGTTCGGTGCCTTGCGCCACCGCGATTTCACTTTGTTCCTCTGTGCCCGCTTCCTCGCCACCGTGGCCATCCAGATGCAAAGCGTGGCGGTGGGTTGGCAGGTCTACGCCCTGACCTCGGACGCCCTCGATCTCGGGCTGGTCGGCCTGGCCCAGTTCGCGCCCTTCGTGCCGCTGGCCCTGGTGGCGGGGCAGGTGGCCGACCGTTTCGACCGGCGGCGCATCGTCGCGCTGTGCTTCCTGGTGGAGATGCTGTGCGGCGCGGCTTTGCTCGCGTTCACCTGGGTCGGCTTGACGGTGGTGTGGCCGGTGTTCGCGGTGATGGCGCTGTATGGCTCGGTCCGGGCCTTCATGATGCCCGCCAGCCAGGCCGTGGTGGTCAACCTCGTGCCTGCCGAGGTGTTCGGCAATGCCGTGGCGCTGAATTCCTCGGTGTTCCAGGTGGCGGTGATCGCGGGACCGGCCTTGGGCGGTTTCCTCTATCTGGCGGGACCGGACGTGGTCTATGCCACCGTGACCGGCTGTTTGGCCACCGCCGCCTTGCTGATGGGCGGGGTCCGGGGCGAACCGAAAAAGCCGGGCGGCAACCCGCCTATGAGCCTGGATTCGGTACTGGAAGGGCTGCGCTTCGTGCGGTCGCGGCCCGTGATGCTGGGGGCGATTTCGCTGGATTTGTTCGCCGTGCTGTTCGGCGGGGCGACCGCCTTGCTACCGGCCTATGCCCGCGATGTGCTGCACGCGGGGCCGACCGGTTTGGGCTGGTTGCGGACGGCGCCGGGTTTGGGGGCCGCGTGTACGGCGCTGGCCTTGGCGTTCTGGCCGATCCAGCGCCATGTCGGCTTATGGATGTTCGGCGGCGTCGGTGTGTTCGGCGCGGCCACCCTGGTGCTGGGCCGGTCGGAGGATTATGCCGTGGCCCTGGCCGCGCTGGCCGTGATGGGCGCGGGCGATATGGTCAGCGTCTACATCCGCCATATGCTGGTGCAATTGGAAACGCCCGATGCCATCCGGGGCCGGGTCAGCGCGGTCAATTCGGTGTTCATCGGCGCGTCCAACGAACTCGGCGAATTCGAGTCGGGGCTGACCGCCGAATGGTTCGGGTTGGTGCCCGCCATCCTGCTCGGCGGTTGCGCCACCTTGGGGGTGGTGGGGGCGTGGATGTGGGGTTTTCCGGTCCTGCGCGGGATGGACATGTTTCCGCGTGGGGTCCGGGACATGCCCGAGTCCCGGCGCAAGCAGCCCCGGCAGGCCAAGCACAAGCAAAAGCGGCGGCGACGATAGCCGTCCGGGGTTTCCCCGCCAACCGCGCTGCCTGGGAAATAAAAAAGGCGTTGCCCCGCGGCAACGCCTTTTTGCGTAGGACAGCGATCCTTGGGGATCAATGGCCGTTCAGCAGGTAGTGGGTGAAGATGGCGGCGGCATAACCGGCGACGATGGCCGGGGTCCACTTCAGATGGCTGAAGAAGGTGTACATGCCGCGGGAAGTGCCCATCAAGGCCACGCCCGCCGCCGAGCCGATGGACAGCATGGTGCCGCCCACGCCCGCCGTCAGGGTGACGAGGTTCCACTGGTACAGGTCCATCTCCGGGTCCATGCTCAGCACCGCGAACATCACCGGGATGTTATCGACGATGGCCGACAGTACGCCGATCAAGATGTTGGCGGTGGTCGCGCCCAGGCCCTCGTACATGGCCTCGGACGCCAGTTCCAGATAGCCGATATAGCCGAGGCCGCCCACCGCGAACACCACGCCGAAGAAGAACAGCAAGGTATCCCATTCCGCATCGCGGACATTGTTGAACACGTCGAACTTGTCCTTGCCGGGACCGTAGAACACGGTCTTCAGGCGGTAACCGTAGAACATCAGGAACGAGAGGCCCACCATCATGCCCATGAACGGCGGCAGGTGCAGGAACTGCTTGAAGCTCACGGCGGTGATGATGGTCAGGCCGAACAAGCCGCAGATCACCAAGGCGCCGTCCTTCATCTGGACCTGCTCCTCATCGGTGGCGGTGGGCGCTTCGTTGGGGATGGCGAAGTGCATGATCGCCGCCGGGACCACGAAATTGACCACGGACGGAATGAACAAATGGAAGAAATCGAAGAACTCGGCCTTGCCCGCCTGCCAGACCATCAAGGTGGTGATATCGCCGAAGGGGCTGAACGCGCCGCCGGCATTGGCCGCGCTGACCAGGTTGACGAAGCCCAGGGCCACGAATTGAGGACTGTTGACGCCCACAGCCATCACCACCGCGCCGACCAGGAGGGCCGAGGTCAGGTTATCGGCTACCGAGGACAGGAAGAAGGTGATGATGCCGGTGATCCAGAACAGCGAGCGATAGCCGAACTGGCGGCGCACCAGCCAGGACCTGAGCGCCTCGAACACATTGCGCTCGGCCATGGCGTTGATATAGGTCATGGCGACCAGCAGGAACAGGAATAACTCGGCATATTCCTTGAGGTCGTGTTCGAACGCCTTGTGGACTTGTTCGGCGGAGACGCCATTGCTGGAAGCGAGATAGGCCACATGCGCCCAGATGATGCCTGCGGCCAGGATCACGGGCTTGGATTTACGGAGGTGGGTGAATTCCTCCGTCATCACGAAGGCGTAGGCGACGATGAACACCATGACGCAATAAAGGCCACGGTGGGTGCCGGTCAGGCCCAGGACATCCGATTCTTCGGCGGAGGCCAGTCCGGGCAGGAACAGCATTAGGGACAGTAAAAGGAAAGCGCGTATCAAAGCAAAGCCCTCTTGATGATTATTGGAAATGCGACCCGGTTGCTTTTGGGCAACGCGGCCCCCGGAAAAACAACGGGCCATTATATAGAAGGAAGGCTTTTGGGATGAACCGATCCGCGCCGTTCCGGTGCGGGCGGCGGGCCGGAAGTTGGGAAATGGAGTGCCACCCGAGGGCGCGGCCCGTCGATGGGGCCGGAATGATGGCCGGTCGGGGTTCAGGGCATTGGCGGTTCTTCGAGCGCTTTGCGGTAGACCTCGCAAAGGTCCAGCACACAGCCGATGGCGTCCAGCGCCACCTGGGTTTCCAAGCCTTCCGCCACCGTCAGCAACCAGCCTTCGTCGCGCCGGGCATAGCGCTCGATGCGCGGCTCGTCCTGGGCGACCAACAGGTATTCCCGTAGCGATTCGATGCGCTGGTATTCGGCGAACTTGGGGCCGCGGTCGTTGGCGGGCGAGAGGATTTCGATGAGGACGGTGGGATTGAGCAAGGCGTCGCCTTGGCGGTCCTCGAATTCGGCGGGACCGCAGACCACGGCGATATCGGGATAGCGGTAGCTGCGGGCCTTGGCGGGTTTGACGCGCATATCGGCGATATAGGCTTCGCAGGGGCGGTCGCGGAGTTGGTTGCGGAGTTCGCCCGCAATATTGTAGGCGATGAGTCCATGCGCCCGGCTCGCGCCGGTCATGGCGTAGATGCGCCCATCGACGTATTCGCTCTTGTATTCGGCGGCGCGTTCGAGGGCCAGATATTCCTCGGGGGAATACAGCTTTTCGGCGATGGCGGCGGACATGGCGGTTCTCCTGGGCTGCGGGGCGGGGATCATTGTAAGCCCGTGGGCGGGTGGGGCGTAGGCGTGGAATCCGTGGCGGCGCGCTTGGATGGATTTCATCGTTGGGACGGCTACGGTCCCATCGTCCAGGCGTCACGGGCTGGCGGCGGGTGGCGGGGCTTGGCACAATGGTGGACAGATTCGATCCGCCGGGAATGTGTCATGCCGCTATCCATCCTGCCCGTTGTCCGCGCCGTGAGGCTGTTCCCATGAACGCGCCGCCCCAGGTGTTCGTGTCCGCCACCAGCGGCGATTTGCGCAGCGTGCGTCAGTTGGTGAGCCAAGCCTTGTTGACCATCGGTTGCCATCCGGTCGAGCAAAGCCATTTCGGGCCGGATTACCGCGAGGTCCGCAAGATGCTGGGGGACCGCATCGCCGAATGCCAGGCGCTCATCCATATCGTCGGTTTCCGCTATGGCGCGGAACCCGACCCGGCCCGCTTACCACAAGGGGCCGAGCGCCGCTCCTATACCCAGATGGAATACGACCTGGGCCGCGAGTTGCAGCGGAAGCGCGGGGATGGGCGGTTCCGGGTGTATACCTTCGTCTGCCCGGAGGGTTTCCCGTTCGATGCCGAGCCGGAGGCCGAGGACGACGAGAAGCGCGGTCTGCAATCGGCGCATCGGCGGGCGATTTTGGGCGGGGAAATCCTGTACGAGACTCCGGCGGACCCTGCCGGGTTGGAGGCGCGGATCCATGCCTTGCGGGAGGAGGCGCGGCGCTTGCGGGTGGAGCATGACCGGCATCGGGGGACGATGTTGGCGGTGGGGGCGGTAATCTGCATCGCCTTGGGCTTGATCGGCTATGGCGTTTGGCAACTCCGCGACGATACCCGGACCCTGCACCAGCAAGGCCAGGAACAAACCCAACTGATGTTGGATGCCCGCGCCAAGCTGGAAGAAGTCATCGCCGCCACCCGCCAACAAGGCATTTCCCGCGAGCCGTTGACCCCGCAGCAGCGCTACGACCAAGCCTTGCAGGAAGTCGCCTTCAGGCATGACTTGAAACCCGACGAACTCCGCGCCGCCATCGATGCCTGGACCCACAAAGTCAAGGCCGATCCCAAATCCAGCCCTTATGACTTGGCCCTGGCCGAATATAAAGCCAATCATTTCGAGCAAGCCGCCACCCAAGCGGGCAAAGCCTACGATCAGGCGATGGAAGCCCGTGGGCAGGCGACCCAGGACGCCATCAAGGCGGCGCGTTTAGAGGGAAATGCCTATGAAGCCCAAGGCCATTACGACTTGGCCCTGGTGGCCTACCGCAAGAGCGCGGCCTTAACCGACAAGGTCAAAGAGCCGTTGGCCTGGGCGGATGAGCAAGAAAGGGTTGCCAAGATGCTGTTTTTCCTGGCCCGGCATCGAGAAGCCGAGCCGATCATGCGCGACATTCTCGCTGTGCGCGAACAGCATCTAAGCGCCCATCACCCGGACACCGCCCGTGCCCTCAACAATCTCGCGCAGTTGTTGCAGGCCACGAACCGGCTGGCGGAGGCCGAGCCGCTCATGCGTAGGGCGCTCGCCATCGACGAGCGGAGCTACGGGCCGGAGCATCCCGACGTGGCCCGCGCCCTCAACAACCTCGCGCAGTTGTTGCAGGCCACGAACCGGCTGGCGGAGGCCGAGCCGCTCATGCGTAGGGCGCTCGCCATCGACGAGCGGAGCTACGGGCCGGAGCATCCCGACGTGGCCCGCGCCCTCAACAACCTCGCGCAGTTGTTGCAGGCCACGAACCGGCTGGCGGAGGCCGAGCCGCTCATGCGTAGGGCGCTCGCCATCGACGAGCGGAGCTACGGGCCGGAGCATCCCGACGTGGCCCGCGACCTCAACAACCTCGCGCAGTTGTTGCAGGCCACGAACCGGCTGGCGGAGGCCGAGCCGCTCATGCGTAGGGCGCTCGCCATCGACGAGCGGAGCTACGGGCCGGAGCATCCCGACGTGGCCCGCGACCTCAACAACCTCGCGCAGTTGTTGCAGGCCACGAACCGGCTGGCGGAGGCCGAGCCGCTCATGCGTAGGGCGCTCGCCATCGACGAGCGGAGCTACGGGCCGGAGCATCCCGACGTGGCCCGCGACCTCAACAACCTCGCGCAGTTGTTGCAGGCCACGAACCGGCTGGCGGAGGCCGAGCCGCTCATGCGTAGGGCGCTCGCCATCGACGAGCGGAGCTACGGGCCGGAGCATCCCGACGTGGCCCGCGACCTCAACAACCTCGCGCAGTTGTTGCAGGCCACGAACCGGCTGGCGGAGGCCGAGCCGCTCATGCGTAGGGCGCTCGCCATCGACGAGCGGAGCTACGGGCCGGAGCATCCCGACGTGGCCCGCGACCTCAACAACCTCGCGCAGTTGTTGCAGGCCACGAACCGGCTGGCGGAGGCCGAGCCGCTCATGCGTAGGGCGCTCGCCATCGACGAGCGGAGCTACGGGCCGGAGCATCCCGACGTGGCCCGCGACCTCAACAACCTCGCGCAGTTGTTGCAGGCCACGAACCGGCTGGCGGAGGCCGAGCCGCTCATGCGTAGGGCGCTCGCCATCGACGAGCAGAGCTACGGGCCGGAGCATCCCGACGTGGCCATCGACCTCAACAACCTCGCGCAGTTGTTGCAGGCCACGAACCGGCTGGCGGAGGCCGAGCCGCTAAGCCGGCGGATGATCGTGATTTTCCTTAAATTCCAGCGGGCCACTGGACACAAGCATCCCAATTTGCGACAGGCTATCATCAACTACCGCCAACTCCTGCTAGCCCAACACCTGCCCGAAGCCAAAATCCAAACCCGCTTAACCGAAGCCGCCAAAGAAGCGGGCTACGGCGCGGCGGAATGGGCAACGATGCAAGCCAGCTTGGAAGGGGCGCGGGTCGTCGGCATCGTCCCCGGCAGCCAAGCCGAGCGCCTGGGCGTGCAGCCGGGCGACGCGATCATCCGCTATGCGGGCCAAAAAATCACCAGCAATGCCCGGCTGGTCGAATTGGTCGGCCAAGCCAAAGACCCCGCCATTCCCTTGACCCTGGTCCGCGACGGCAAACCCATCGACCTCAGCGCCCAACCGGGCAAGCTGGGCGTGCGGTTGCAATGACGGCGGCGGACCACGGCGTGGCGGAATAGTGGGACCGGACGGCGCGGCTGACAGGCCATGAATAGCGTTTCCCCCGCTGCGCTCCTATGATGGCAAACGGTATTCCCAAAATCATTCCACGAGACCCTACCCATGAACTGGCAAGACCGTATTACCGCCGACCCCGCCATCTGCCACGGCAAACCCTGCATCAAAGGCACCCGCGTGCCGGTTTCGGTCGTCCTCGACAACTTGGCCGCGGGCGAAAGCGAAGCGGAAATCTTGCGCGGCTACCCCCTCGAAACCGCCGATATCCGGGCCGCCTTGGCCTACGCCGCGACCCTCGCCAGCGAGCGCGTGATCGCCCTGCCCCTGGAAGCGGCCTGATGCGCTTCAAGATCGACGAAAACCTGCACACCGACGCCGCCGAATTCTTGCGGCACCTCGGCCACGATGCGATGACCGTCTATGAACAAAATCTGGGCGGACATCCCGACGCCGAGATTGCCGATAGCTGTCGGCAAGAAACCCGCGCACTCATCACCCTGGACCTGGACTTCGCCAATATCCGCGCCTATCCGCCCAGCCTTTACCCCGGCTTGGTGGTGCTGCGCCTAGCAGATCAAAGCCGCCCGTCGGTACTCAGGGCTATGCGGAGGATCGCGCCGTTGTTCGACGCGGAACCCCTGGCCGGGCATCTCTGGATTGTGGATGAGCGGCAGGTCAGGATCAGACCGGGGGATTGAGCCTCGTACTAAGCCTAGCACCCAACGTTATTTCCCATTTTTTACCGGGACGCTTAGCCTTCTTTCCAAGTAAAATGATCGGTCTTTCCCGGCCGGAACCTGCGAAGGCTTATGTACCACTACGACAACTACGACCAAACCCTGGTGGACGAACGGGTGGCCCAGTTCAAGGGCCAGACCGAGCGTTTCCTGGCGGGGGAATTGACCGAAGACCAATTCCGCCCGCTCCGCCTCATGAATGGACTCTATATCCAGCGCCACGCGCCCATGCTGCGGGTCGCCATCCCCTACGGACTCCTGTCCTCGCGCCAACTGCGGATGCTGGCCCATATCGCCCGCCGCTACGACCAGGGCTACGGCCATTTCACCACCCGCCAGAACATCCAGTACAACTGGCCCAAGCTGGAGGAAGTCCCGGAAATCCTGGAACAACTCGCCACGGTCGAAATGCACGCCATCCAGACCAGCGGCAATTGCATCCGCAACACCACCAGCGACCATCTGGCCGGGGTGGCCCAGGACGAACTGGAAGACCCGCGGCCTTATTGCGAAATCATCCGCCAATGGTCCACCCTGCATCCCGAATTCGCCTTCCTGCCGCGCAAGTTCAAGATCGCGGTCAGCGGGGCGCAAAAAGACCGCGCCGCCACCCAGGTCCATGACATCGGCCTGCAATTGGTCAAGGGCGACGACGGCGAAACCGGCTTCGAGGTCTTGGTCGGCGGCGGCTTGGGCCGCACCCCCATCATCGGCGTGGTGATCCGCCCGTTCCTGGAAAAGCGGCATCTCCTGTCCTATCTCGAAGCCATCCTCCGGGTATACAACCGCTTTGGTCGCCGCGATAACAAATACAAGGCCCGCATCAAAATCCTGGTCAAGGAACTGGGCCAGGACCAATTCGCCGAACTGGTCGAGGCCGAATGGGCCGCGATCCGCGAGCCGCTGCTATTGGACCGGGCCGAGATCGAGCGGGTGCAAGCCTTCTTCCAGCCCCATCCCTACGCCGAACTGTCCACCGATGACGCCATCCTGGCCGCGCACAAGCAATGCGACGCCGCCTTCGCCGCCTGGTTCCGCCACAACACCGTGGCCCACAAGGTGCCGGGCTACCGCGTGGCCTTCGTGTCGCTGAAGCCCCCAGGCATCGCGCCCGGCGATATGACCGACCGCCAGATGGACGCAGTGGCCGACTTGGCCGAGCGCTACAGCTTCGGCGAAATCCGCGTCACCCATACCCAGAACCTGGTGCTGGCCGATGTGCGCCAGTCCGATTTGTACGAGCTATGGCAGGAACTCAGGGCGCTGGAACTCGCGACCCCGAATATCGGCACCGCCAGCGATATCATCAGCTGCCCCGGTCTCGATTTCTGCTCGCTGGCCAACGCCACTTCCATCCCCATCGCCAACGGCATCCAGCAGATTTTCGACAGCCTGGATTATCTCTACGACCTGGGCGACCTCCGCATCAATATCTCGGGTTGCATGAACGGCTGCGGCCACCATACCGTGGGCCATATCGGCATCCTGGGCGTCGATAAAAAGGGCGAGGAGTGGTACCAGATCACCCTGGGCGGTTCCTCGGCCAACGAGGCTTCGCTGGGCGAGCGGCTCGGCCCCGCCATCGCCAAGGACGACGTGGTCCACGCCATGGAGGCGATTTTCCAGACCTACCGCGAACTGCGCCTGGACGACGAGGCTTTCCTCCACACCGTCCGCCGCATCGGCATCGAACCTTTCCAGGAGCGCGTCTATGGCGATCATTAAGCAGGGCCGGGTGGTCCCGGACGAATGGCGGCATGTCGCCGACGACGAAGCCTTGCCGGCGGGCAAGGCCAGCATTTCCTTGCAACGCTGGCGGGCGGAGAAGGACAACCTGGACGGCCACGCGGCGGGTTTGGGCCTGCGCCTCGCCGCCGGGGACGCGCCGGAGGATATCGCGGCCGACCTCGCCCGCTTCGATCTCGTCGTGTTGGAGATGGCCCATTTCGCCGACGGCCGGGTGTTCAGCCAAGCCCGCTTGCTGCGCGAGCGGTTCGGCTATGCCGGGGAACTGCGGGCCAGGGGCGATTTCCTGCGCGACCAGATGTTCTATCTGGCGCGGGTCGGGGTCGATGCCTTCGAACTGGCCGAGGGCGTCGATCCCGCCAAGCTGCTGCCCGCGCTGACCGAGTTCAGCGTGGCCTATCAGGCGGCGGTGGATAACCCCGTGCCCTTGTACCGGCGCCGGGCGTGATTCCCCGCGCTTGAGGAAGCCCCCGTTTCGCGAGAGGCGGGGGCTTTTTCGTGGGCAGGGAAGCGGGCGCTTCGGAATGGCGTCGCCCGCGCTTGAATCCGGTAGAATCGCCGTCGTCCCGCCCCGGCTTGCGTTTGGATAACCCACCTTCAAGGAGAACCGCTATGAGACCTATCGCACTGTGGGCCGGCTTATTGCTGGCGCTGATGCTCGGCCTGACCGGCTGCCAAACCAACGGCGGCATCGGGCGGGCCGCTCAACTCGACCGCGACTCCGATTTCGCCCTGAGGAAGCTATACGACAGTTCGCCCGAAGCCCGCAAACTGGCGGCGCGGGCCAAGGGCATCCTGGTCTTCCCCGATATCGTCAAGGGCGGCTTCATGTTCGGGGCGTATTACGGCGATGGCGTGCTGCGCAAGCATGGCCGCACGGCGGGCTATTACAATAACTCGGCGTTCTCCTATGGCTTGCAGGCCGGGGTGCAGTCCTTCGGCTATGCGCTGTTCTTCATGAGCGATGGGGCGCTGGACTATTTGGATCAATCCAACGGCTGGGAAATCGGGGTCGGTCCCAGTATCGTGATCCTCGATGCCGGCAAGGCGAAGAGCATGACCACCACCACCTTGCAGCACGATATTTATGGTTTCGTGTTCGACCAGAAAGGCTTGATGGCCGGCCTGGGCTTGCAAGGCTCCAAAATCACCCGCATCAATCCATGAGGCCGCGCTCGCCGCGTCCGTTTCCATACTCGGGGTTCATCATGCCGAATCGCTTGGTTCTATTCGTTTCCCTGCTGGCGGCGCTGCTCGCGGGCTGTTCCATTTCGCATTCCATCGGCTCGATCTCCGATTCGGTGGGTTCCATTTCCGGCTCGTCCAGCCCGAAGGACGGGATCGGCAAGGATAAGATCACCTACCGCGACGATATCGCCAGCCTGACCTATTCCATCGCCGGGTCTTCCTTGGGGCCGCAGGAATTCCCCACCGCCGTGGGCCGGATCGCCATGCAGCACAATATCAGCGATTGGCGGCACGAGAAGGCGACCTATTACGGCATCGGCAAGGGTTTGAAGAAGGCCGGCGTGCCGCAGACCGATATCGGCAAGCAGCCCTTCCTCCAGGAAGTGCTGCTGGGCGATAAGAATGCCCAGCGCTATATCCAGGAAGGTTATCGCTATTAGGCCGGGCCTTGCGAAGCGGCGGCGCTGGTTCGCGCCGCTGGTGTTCTGCCTCTCCGGGCTGGCCCCGCCGGTATCGGCCAACCCCGCCTCCCTCGGTTTCATCTACATCGACGCCAATGTCGGCGGTTCCAGCGGTGGCCATGCCGCGCTCGGGATCGGGCCGGAGGTTTACCATTTCACCAACGACCAGGGCTATACCCGGCTGGTGCGCGAGCCTTGGGAGCGCTTCCGCTTCGTCTACAACGACCTCGAAAACCGCAATCTCCATCGGGCCGAAATCCCGGTCGAAGCCGCCGACCGGGAACGGGTGGCCGACCGGCTGGACCTTCTGTTCCTGGTGCAGAACCGCCATGTCGAACGGCTCGCCGCCTTGGAGCGCGACGCGGAATGGCTGGCCGCGCTCCGGGAAGGGCGGCGCTTCGAGATGCGGGGCGGGGGATTTTTTGCGCCGGGGCTGGGACCGCAAGCCGGTTTGGCCGGATTGCGTGCCGCGCTGGAACGACGCTACGGCCCGGATTCCGCGGTCCGCGAACCGAAGCGACTGGCCCAGGCGCTTGCGGGTTCGGCCTATCGTCCGCCGCCGACGACCGACGCGCCCGCCTTGGATCGTTATCCGCTGTATCCGCCGGGTGCTTCACGGCATTGGGAAGACCTGTGTTCACGTTGGTTGGCGTGGCGGGTGGTGCTGGAATCCTGGGGTTTGCGAGAGGGCGTGTTGATCGACGCGGCCCCCGGCCACTCCTTGTCCGGCGCGGAGCGGGCGTGGCTGGCGGCTTACCGGGAGCGCTTGGCGGAAGCCATCGTGGCCGATATCGGCGGCGGAACGCCCGAGCGGGGTTTCCCGTTGTTGCTGGCCTTGGCGCGGTATCTGGCGGTGGCCGAATCCCTGGCCCGCGACCGATTGCTGTTGCTGGACGCCTTGCCGCCTCCGGGCCGGGCGGAGCTGTTCACCCAGGTCGAAAGCCAAACCGGGCCGCTGGATGCGCTGCTGGGGCGCTTGCGGGATGGATGGCCGGGTTTGCGCCGTGCGGTGTTTGCCCTGGAGGAGCCGGACGAGCAGGCGTACAACCAACTCGAACACCATGCCTCCCAGATCGCCGAAATCCGGCGCGGCCTGGCCGAACGCCAGCCCGTCCGCTATGCCCGCCGGGTGGAGCCGCCTTCCGGCTGGGGCGCGGTCGATGCGCCCCGGCCCCGGTTGGAATCCGGCGTCCTGGCGCGGGCGGAACGGGAAGCGCGGGCGCGGGCCGGGTATTTCCGGGAACAGTTGGAAGCGCTTTATCCCTATGATCTGGTCCGGCGCAATTGCGTGACCGAGTTGGTCCGGGCGGTGGATTCGGCCTTCGATTCGGAGGCGCAAGCGCGGGCGGCGCTGGGGGGTTATCTGGCACCGGGCGAGGCTTTGGGCTTCGTGCCGTTCCGGTGGTTCGGTCTGGTCCGGCAACGGTTCCGGGCCGGGCCGGTCGCGGTCTTGCCATCCTACCGCAACCGCAGGCTGGGCCGGTTCGCGGCGCTGGGCGCGGACTGGCCGGTCTTCGCGGCGGAATCCACCACCCTGACGTCCAGCTTCTACCGGCCCAAACCGGGGGATACGCTGTTCCTGTTGTTCACCGAGCAGGTGTTCTGGACGCGGCCCTTGTACGGGACGGTGAATCTGGCCTATGGCCTGGCCGGGGCGGCCTTGGGGCTGGTGGCGGTTCCGTTCGACCGGGGTGAATTATTGCGGGAAGGCTTGCGCGGGGCCTTGTTCAGCCTGCCGGAATTGGCGTTCGCCAATATACGGAAGGGGAGTTTCGAGGGCGTCCGGGAGGGGGGCGGCACTCCGTAGGCGCGGGCCGGAACCCGCGCCTACGCCGCGCCTCAGTTCTTCTTGGTCACGGCGGTGCTGCCGCCGCGATGGCGGACGATGTTGATGCCCTTGAGCAGGTTCAGCGCTTCGTTCAAGGGATAATCCTGCAAGGCCAGGGCTTCTTCCTTGTCCTCGGCGCTCTTGGCTTCGTCCTTCTTCGGTTCTTCCTTCTTGGTCTTGTTGTCGAGGTGGTTGACCAAATCGGCTTCCTTGATCGGGGCGAACTCGGATTGCGCCACCGCTTCCAGCTTCACCTTGGAAATCGGCACGTCGGGCGCGATGCCCTCGGCCTGGATCGAGCGGCCCGAAGGCGTGTAGTAGCGGGCCGTGGTCAGCTTGACCGCTCCGCCATTGCTGGTCGGCAGGATGGTCTGCACCGAGCCTTTGCCGAAGGTCTTTTCGCCCATGATGATGGCGCGTTTGTGGTCTTGCAGGGCACCGGCCACGATCTCCGAGGCCGAGGCCGAACCGGAATTGATCAGCACCACGATGGGGGCGCCGTTCAGTACGTCGCTGGGGGTGGCGTTGAACCGCATCTTGGAATCCTCGACCCGGCCATCGGTGTAGACGATCAGGCCGTCGTCGAGGAAGGCGTCGCTGACCGCGACTGCCGCGTTGAGGACGCCGCCGGGATTGTTGCGGAGGTCCAGCACCAGCCCTTTCAACTCGCCGTTCTTGCGTAAATCGCCGAGGGCTTCGAGGACGTTGTCGCCGGTCTTGGATTGGAAGCTGGTGATGCGGACATAGCCATAGCCGTCTTCCAGCAAGCGGCTCTTGACGCTTTTCACCTTGATGATGTCGCGCACCAGCTTGATCTTGATCGGCTGTTCCACGCCTTCGCGCACGATGGTCAGCACGATGGGGCTGCCGGGTTCGCCGCGCATGAGCTTGACCGCGTCGTTGAGGCTCATGCCCTTCACCGGCTTGTCGTCGAGGCGGATGATGAGATCGCCGGCCTTGACGCCGGCCTTCTGGGCCGGGGTGTCGTCGATGGGCGAGATCACCTTGACGAAGCCGTTCTCCATGCCGACCTCGATCCCCAAGCCCCCGAACTGGCCGGTGGTGCCGACCTTGAGTTCGTTGTATTGCTCCTTGTCGAGATAGGCCGAATGCGGGTCGAGTCCGGTCAACATGCCGCGGATGGCGTCTTCGAGCAGTTTGTCGTCGGTGACGGGCTCGACGTAATCCTGGCGGATGCGCCCGTAAACCTCCGAGAAGGTCTTCAATCCCTCGAAAGGAATCGAGTTCACGTCGCCCCCGGCTTCTTTCTCGGCCAGCGCGCTGCCGCCGAGGCTGATCGTAGCGCCGAGCGCGACGCCTAGGGTAAGGGTTAGAAGATTTCTCTGTCGCAACATAGGTTTTCCCGTCAACAAAAACGCCACGAATTTACAAGGGCCATCAATGGGCGCGGTTGCACCATGGCAGGGGGTTGACCGCCCGGCCCTGTTCCCGGATTCCGAAATAAAGGGCGGGTTCCGCCCGGCCGCCGCTGGTGCCGACCGTGGCGATCACCTCGCCCGCCGCCACCCGTTCCCCTACTTCTTTGTTCAAGCTTTGATTGTAAGCATACAGGCTCATTACCCCGTCGCCATGATCGACGATGGTGAGCAAACCGTAACCGCGCAACCAGTCGGAATAGACCACTTGGCCTTCCGCGACGGCCCGCACCGGGGTGCCTTCCTCGGCGGCGATCAACAGGCCGTCCCAGCGACCGTTCATCCGGGGGCTGCCGAATTGTCCGACCAGGCGGCCCTGCACCGGGCAGGTCGGATGGGCGTCGGGGGCGGGGGAGGGCGGGTGGAGGTCGTCATTCCCGGTCGGGGGCGCGGTTTCCAGCGTGGTCAATAAGTCCCGCAGGTGTTGCTCGTCTTCCTGGAGCCGCCGGAGTTCGGCGTCCTTGTCGCGGAGTTGGTGTTCCAACTGGGCCAGGAGGCCGCGCCGTTGGCGCCTCGATTCTTCCAGTGCGTGGCGTTCTTCGAGGATGTGCTGGCGGGTCTCGTTGAGACGTTGCGTTTCCTGTGAAAGTTCATCGCCCAGGCGTTGGGCGGCGGCCAGCTCGCGGTCGATCTCTTGCAGCAGCGCGGCCCGGGCCAAATTCAAATATCGATAATAGGCTAACACACGCGCGAGCCGGGCGGGTTCTTCTTGGTTCAAGAGGAGCTTGAGCCAATCGCGTTGGCCCAACCCGTAGGCGGCGCGGGCTTGTCCCGCCAGGGCGCGGTGCTGGCGTTCCACCGAGGCCAAGAGGGCGAGGCGCTGGCGCTTGAGGTCTTCCAGGCGTTGGGCGCGCTTCCGCGCTTCGGCTTCCAGCGTCTTGACGGCCTTGAAGGTCTGGCCGTGCTTGCGCTCGATATCGGCCAGTTGTTCGTCGAGCGCGGTTTTCTGGGTTTCCATCTCGTCGCGGGATTTCCGGGCCGAATCGAGGCGTTCCTGGACCGCTTCCAATTCCTGTTGGGGTTCCGCGCCGGGGGCCGCGGTGCCGGGTTTGGTGGACAGCGCGAGGCAAAGCAAGGCTAGGGCTGGCAGGGGCGACAAAACCTATCCGCCTCAAAGCGGTTGGGGGTGGGAAGGCACGGTCCGGGAGGAAGCGGCCCGGCGGGACGGGGTGCCCGAGTCCATGGTGCCGGGGCCGTGGGGACCGCTGTCGCCGCGGCCCATCGGGACGGCGGGTTTAGGCGGCTGCGACTTCAAAGTATAATCCCTCGCTTGGTTCAAGCCCGGTGATCCCGGAAACCCGCCGGACACGGCAAATACCAAGGGCGATTCTAACCTTTTTTCGCACGCTCGTCGTCTGCCGTGAAGGTGGTCCGCGGCGTCCACCGCTTACACGATGGGGGGCATACATGACCGGAACGCAGGAGAGATTGATCACGGAGGCGTCGGATATCGAGCAAGCGGCCAACTGCCTGAAAGCCATGTCCCACCCCTTGCGGCTCAAAATCCTGTGTGTCCTGGGCAAGGACAAGGTCAGCGTCCAGGAGATCGTCGAGCAGGTCGGCACCACCCAAAGCAACATTTCCCAACACCTGGGGATACTGCGGAACAAGGGCATCCTTGCCTGTAAGAAAGATGCCAACCGCGTTTACTATTATGTCGATGACCAACGTACCCTACAGTTGATCGAGCTGATGAGGGAATTGTTTTGTCACCGCTGATTCCATCCCGTATCGAGAATCCACCCTATGAACGTTACTTTTGATCGGCTCGTTGAATTTATCGGCAATCATTGGATCATGAGCAGCGGGCTGTTTATTGTTATCATCCTGCTGATCCAGGATTTTATCGAGAGCCTGACCCGCAAGCACAAGACCGTTTCACCCATCGAGGCCGTGGCCTTGATGAACGACGACAACACCTTGGTGCTGGATGTCCGCGAGCCGAACGAGTTCGACCAGGGCCATATCGAAGGAGCCCGCAATGTCCCCTTGGCGAAGCTCGAAAGCGCCTTGGAGCTTGAACCCCACAAGCAAAGCCCGGTGATCGTGACCTGCCAGTCGGGCACCCGTTCCCAGCCGGCCTGCAAGCAGCTGCTGGCCCAGGGCTTCACCCAGGTGTTCGAGTTGAGCGGCGGCATGTTGGCCTGGGAAGACCAGAAGCTTCCCGTGACCCGGAAGCGCGGCGGCAAGAAATAACCCCCCCTCAATCCCCATTTTTTAACCCCAGCATAGGAAAGCAAACCCCATGGCCGAAGCAAACGCGCAGCAGCCGGAACGCCAGTTCGCCCTGCAAAAGATTTACGTCAAGGATGTGTCGTTCGAGACCCCGCATTCCCCCGAGGTTTTCACCCTCAATTGGGAGCCCAAGGTCGAGTTCAACCTGGCGAGCAATGCCCAGCAGCTTCAGGAAGGTCTGTTCGAGGTCGGCCTGACCGTGACCCTGACCGTGAAGGTCGGCGACAAGACCGCTTATCTGGTCGAAATCTGCCAAGCCGGGATTTTTTCGATCCTGGGCTTCCAAGAGCAGGAATACGGCCACCTGCTCGGCAGCTATTGCCCCACCGTGCTGTTCCCCTACGCCCGCGAGGCGGTGTCCGATCTGGTCATCAAGGGCGGGTTCCCTCCGATGCTGCTGGCCCCGGTCAACTTCGACGCGCTCTACATGCAGCATCTCCAGCAATTGCAGCAGCAACAGGCGGAAGCCCCGACCAATCATTGAGGACGGGGTTGTCGCGCCATCATGGCTAAGGTATCGGTATTGGGGGCGGGTTCCTGGGGCACCGCGCTGGCGATCTTGCTGGCGCGGAACGGCCACGGGGTCAAGCTCTGGGGCCACCATCCCGCCCACATCGCGGCCCTCCAGGCCGAGCGCCTGAACCGGCGCTATCTGCCCGAAGTCCGGTTCCCCGCCTCCCTCCACCCCGTCGCGGAACTCCCCGCGGCGGTGGCGGAGTCCGAATTCCTCGTCGTCTCCGTACCCAGCCATGCCTTCGGGGCCTTGCTGGCCGAGGTCCGCCCCCATCTGCCGCCGCGGCCCCGCATCGCCTGGGCCACCAAGGGCTTGGAATTGGAAAGCGGGCGCTTGCTGCACGAGGTGGCGGCGGCGGTGTTCGGGCCGGACGTGCCGATGGCGGCGCTGTCCGGTCCCACTTTCGCGGGCGAGGTCGCCGCCAACCAGCCCACCGCCATGACCGTGGCCTCGAAAAATCCCGAATTCGCGGCGGCCCTGGTCAACCTCCTGCACAACGAGCGGTTCCGCGCCTATAGCAGCGACGATATCGTCGGCGTGCAATTGGGCGGGGCCACCAAGAACGTCCTGGCCATCGCCGCCGGGGTGGCGGATGGCCTGGGTTTCGGGGCCAATGCCCGCGCCGCCCTCATCACCCGCGGGCTGGCGGAAATGACCCGGCTGGGCCTGGCCCTGGGCGGCAAGCCCGAGACCTTCATGGGGCTGGCCGGGGTCGGCGATTTGCTCCTGACCTGTACCGACAACCAATCGCGCAACCGCCGGTTCGGTCTGGGCCTGGGCTGGGGCGAATCCAGGGCGGAGGTCGCCGCCCGCATCGGCCAGGAGATCGAAGGCATTCCCACGGCCAAGATCCTCCATGGCCTGGCCCGGAGCCATGGCATCGAGATGCCGATCACCGAACAGACCTACAGGATTCTTTACGAAGGACTCGCCCCCTTGGAAGCGGTACGGAACCTCCTGATCCGGGAGCCCAAGTCCGAAGCCTGGGCTTGATCCGGGGGCAACCCCGCAATCCCCGCTATGCTTTCCAGGAAGATCGACAAGGATGTCCCCCCCAGGCCGAGGCCGCCGCGCTCCGGCCACGGCCTTCCCGAACCTTGTTGATCCATCGATATAAAGCACGGAGTTCCGGCATCCATGACCCCATCCCAAGGCAACGGTCGGTCCAGTTTCGCGGAATCCGACCTGGGCAAGGCTTTCGCGGCCTGCAAAGGCTCGTTCATGTTCGCCGGATTCTTCAGCCTGTTCGTCAACCTGCTGTTGCTGGTGCCGTCGTTCTACATGATGGCGGTCTACGACAAGGTTATCGGTAGCGGCAGCGAATCCACCCTCTTCATGCTGACTTTGATCGCGGTATTCCTGTTCCTGGTGATGGGTGGGTTGGAATGGGTGCGCTCGCAAATCCTGATTTCCACCAGCACCCGGCTGGATCAATTGCTGGGGAACCGGGTGTTCGATTCGGTGTTCGCCCAGGCGCTGGCGACCGGCGGGCGGATGGCGACCGCCCAGCCTTTGGGCGATTTGCTGCAACTGCGCCAATTCCTGACCGGGCCGGGTTTGTTCGCCTTTTTCGACGCGCCTTGGATGCCGATTTATCTGGTGTTGATGTTCCTGTTCCATTGGGCCTTCGGCGCATTGGCGGTGGTGTCCGCCATCGTCCTGGGCGTGCTGGCGGTGTGGAACGAACTCGCCACCCGTTCCCATCTGGAACAGGCCAACCGCGAGGCGGCGGAGGCCAGCCAATTCACCCAGCGCAACCTCCGCAACGCCGAGGTGATCGAGGCCATGGGCATGCACGAACCGCTGCGTGCCCGTTGGCAACAGAAACAGGTGAAAATGCTGTCCCTGCAAGGCCACGCCAGCGCCAAGGCCGGCTTGATTAGCATGTTGGGGAAAACCTACCGCCTCACCATCCAATCGCTGGCCTTGGGTTTGGGCGCGTATCTGGCCTTGCACAAGGAAATCACGCCGGGCTTGATGATCGGTGGTTCCATCCTGCTGGGCCGGGCCTTGGCCCCTTTGGATTTGATGATCAGCAATTGGCGCGGTTTCCTCACCGCCCGCGAAGCCTATCACCGGCTGGACCGCTTGTTGGCGGCGGTGCCGGAGCGCCAACCCCCCATGCCCTTGCCCGCGCCGCAAGGCCGCATCGCCCTGGAACAATTGGTCATCGTCCCGCCCGGCGCCCAGGAGCCGGTCATCAAGGGCATCAACCTGGTGCTGGAACCCGGCACCCAACTCGCCATCATCGGACCCAGCGCCGCCGGCAAATCGACCCTGGTGCGCGGCATCCTGGGGCTATACCGCCCGGCCAAGGGCTGTGTGCGGCTGGACGGGGCCGATATCCTGCACTGGGACCGTAGGCAACTCGGCCAATACATCGGCTATCTACCCCAGGATGTGGAATTGCTGGACGGTACGGTCAGCGAGAACATCGCCCGCTTCGGCGAGATCGACCCGGAAAAAGTGGTCGCCGCCGCCAAGGCCGCCGGTATCCACGACATGATCCTGCGCCTGCCGCAGGGCTACGATACCCGGCTGCTCGGCAACGGCGGCGTGTTGTCGGCGGGACAACAGCAGCGCTTGGGGCTGGCCCGCGCCCTGCACGGCGATCCCCGCGTCGTCATCTTGGACGAACCCAATTCCAACCTCGACCAAGCCGGCGACATGGCTTTGATCGCCACCCTGGCCGAACTCAAGCGCCAGGGCAAGACCGTGATCGTCATCACCCATAGGACCAATATGCTGGCCCAGGTGGATAACGTGTTGATGCTGGTCGAGGGGCAGGTGGCCCTGTGCGGCCCCAGGGACGAGGTGCTGGCCAAGCTGAACCAACCCCAGCAAACCGCCCAGCCGCGCCCGGTCCAGCCCGCCGCGCCCGCCCGCATCGGGCAGGCCGCTTCCTCCTAATCCCGCAGCGAACCCTAGCCCATGTCATCCGTACCCAATACGACCCCGGCCTTGCCCGACGACGACCGTCCCGCCCGCCGCATCGGCCTCGTCACCGTGCTGCTGGTGTTCGGCGTGTTCGGCGGCTGGGCGGCCCTGGCCCCCCTGGACAGCGCCGCCCTGGCCCCCGGCGTCATCACGGTGGAAAGCTACCGCAAGACCGTCCAGCACCTCGAAGGCGGCATCATCGAGACCCTCCAGGTCCGCGACGGCGAAACGGTGAAGAAGGACCAAGTCCTCGTGACCCTCGACAACACCCAGCCCAAGGCCCAGCTCGAAGTGCTGCGCGGCGAGTACTACATCGCCGCCGCCCGCGAGGCCCGTTTGGTGGCCCAGCGCGACGGGTTGGCCGGGGTGGCCTATCCCCCGGATTTGCTGGCCCGGCGCGACGATCCCAGGGTGCAGGACGCCATCCGGGTGCAGAGCCAGACCTTCGCGGTGCGGAAGACCGCCCACGAGGGCGAGATCGCCGTCTATCAACGCCAAGTCGAGCAATTGAAGGCCAAGGCCAACGGCCTGCGTTCCCAGCGCCAGAGCCGCGAGCGTTTGGTCGAGTCCTACCGCGGCGAGTTGAAGGATTATGCCAGCCTGTTGGAAGAAGGCTTCACCGAGAAGCAGAAGGTCCGCGAACTGGAACGCAGCCTGGCCCAGAGCGAGGGCCAGTTGGGCGAATTGGTGGCCGATATCGCCGCCACCGAACTCCAGATCAGCGAAACCGAACTCAAAATCCTGCAATTGAAGAAGGAATTGCAGCGCGAGGTCGCCAAGGAACTGGTCGAGGTCCAGGCCCAGAGCTTCGAGCTACGCGAGAAAATCCAGTCGGTGGAGGCCACCGTGCAACGCACCGTGGTCAAGGCGCCCGAGGCCGGCATGGTCATGGGCTTGGCGGTGCATACCCTGGGCGCGGTGATCCAGCCCGGCGGCCATATCCTCGATATCGTGCCGCAGAACGAAAAGCTGATCGTCGAGGCCCACGTCTCGCCCAACGATATCGACCGGGTCAAGGTCGGGCAGCAGGCCGAAATCCGCTTCACCGCCTTCAAATCCAGGGAAACCCCCAAGATCGACGGCAGGCTCTCCAGCCTGTCCGCCGACCGCTTGGTCGACGAGCGCCAGCCGGAGGCCATGCCCTACTATCTGGCGCGGGTCGAGGTATCGCCGGAGGGTTTGAAGGATTTGGCCGGCCAGCATCTGGAACTGGTGCCGGGGATGCCCGCCGAGGTCCTCATCAACACCGGGGCGCGGACCCTGCTGGAATACCTCACCCGCCCGCTCACCGACACCTTCGCCCGTTCCTTCATCGAGGATTGAGCCTTGCGTAGACTTTATCCGAGTTTGGCCCTGGCGCTGTGGGCGGGGCTGGCCCAGGCCGCGGGGCCGGTGGACCTGCTGCAATTGTACGAACAGACCCTCGCCACCAATCCGGTGCTGAAGGGCAAGGAATACACCATCGACCAGGCCCATGCCCAGCGCGACCAAGCCCTGAGCAAATTGCTGCCGCAGGTGATGGCGGTCGGCAATTACAGCTGGAACGAGTTCCGGCAGGACCGCGGCAGGCTCCCCGGCTACAGCGTGGACGACTATCAGGGGATGCGTGGGGTGATCCAGGCCCGGCAGGCGTTGTTCGATCTGCCGTCCTACCTGGGCTATCAAAGCGCCGGCGCCTCGATCCAACAGACCGAGCAGGAATTGGAAGCGGTGCGGATGGCGACCACCGCCGATCTGATCGACCGCTATTTCATGGTGCTGGAGGCGGTGGACGAGATGAGCTATGTCGAGGGCGAGAAGGCGCTGACCACCAGCGAGATGCAGCGCATCCGCAGGATGTACGAGCGGCAGATGGCGATGGTGACCGATCTCTACGAGGTCGAGGCCTATTACCAGACCCTCCTGACCCACGAGATCGAGGTCGGCAACGCCAAGGCCGTGGCCTTGGAAAAGCTGCGCGAAACCACCGGGATGCCGGTGCCCGACTTGGCCCCCCTGGCCCGCGACCGCCTGCCGGAGGTGCCGGGACAGGTGGACGAATGGGTGCGCGAGGCCAACACCAACCATCCCGCCCTCAAGGCCTTGCAATACGCCCTCGACGCCGCCGAGGCCGCGATAGGCAGCGCCCGCGCCCAGCATCTGCCGCAATTGTCCTTGCAGATGTCCGAAATCTATTCCGACAACCAGGGCTACGACAACCGTCCGATTGGGCGCTACAACTCGGCCAGCGTCGGAGTGCAGCTCAACGTGCCGATCTATTCGGGCGGGGAGATCGAGGCCGCGGCGAAGGAGGCGGTGGCGCGTTACCAGACCACCCAGGAAAAGCGGGTGGAACGGCAGCGCGAAATCGACAAGGAAATCCGCACCGCCTACCTCAACGCCCGTACCGGCCGGGCCAAGGTGGATTCCACCGCCAAGGAGATCGAGTTCCGCGAGAAGGCCCGCGTGGCCCAGGAAAAGAGCTACGAACTCGGGGTCGCCACCATCGTGGCCCTGCTCGAATCCAAGAAGAACCTGCTCAAGGCCCGGTTCGAATATGCCGGGGCGCGGTACGACTATATCCGGTCCCTGGTGGCTTTGCGGCTGTGGAGCGGCTCCCTGTCCCTGCGCGATATCGAGGACATCAACGGCTGGCTGGCCGGGGCCAAGCCCAAGCGCTAGGCGCTGTTCCGAACCCGCCCCCCTGGACCGGAAAAGCCCGCCATCCCGAAGGATGGCGGGCTTTTCCATATCCGGCCCGGAACGCGGGCCGCTCAGGTCAGCACGAAGCCGTCCCCCGAGACGGCGAGCTGGTGGACGCCGACCAGCTTGACGGAGAAATCGTCCTTTTCGACGAATTGCCCGTCCTGGTTGATATCGAATTCGAGCAGGCCGGGATTCTGGCCCGAACCCGGCACGAAGGCGATGGGGTGGTCGGCGTCGATCCCGCCCGCCGCCGAGGAACCCACATGCAGGCCGTCCCACACCGGGGCCGTGAACAAAAGCCGGTCCCCGGCGGTGGCGTAGACCGTGTCCTGGGTGTTCGCCACGAGGTCGTCGGTGCTGTAGCCATAGTTGTCCTTGCCCTTGCCGCCGTCCAGGATATCGCTGCCCGCGCCGCCGATCAAAAGGTCGGAGCCATCCCCGCCGTAGAGCTTGTCGTTGCCGCCGCCGCCATTGAGGGCGTCGCCGCCCGAACCCGCGCCCTGCTTGGCGGTCTTGCCGTTGCCGCCGTAGAGCGTGTCGCTGCCGTCGCCGCCCCTGAGGGCGTCCTTGCCCGCGCTGCCGGTCAGGGTGTCGCCGCCCGCCCCGCCGGAGAGGTAGTCGCCGCCCGCCCCGCCATAGAGGGCATCGTTGCCGTCCTCGCCGAACAATTGGTCGTTGCCGCCCAGGCCGGTGAGCTTGTCGTTGCCGCCGTAGCCGATCATCAGGTCCGGTTTGGCGGAACCCTTGTGGGTGTCGTCGAGGGGGTTGGCGCTGTCGCCGGTCCAGACCGGATTGCTGGCCGTGCTGGTGGGCGGGGTGATGAAGAAGTCCAGGGTGCCGCTGTCCTGGGACCAGGCCTGTCCATCGTTGACCTTGAAGGTGAGGTGTTGGACCCAAGTCCCGAAGGGGTTCGACGGCTGGTAGGCCGGGGCTTGATAGCTGAGGTTGGCGAGGTCGCCGACCGGGAGGGTGGTTTGCGCCGCGACCGCTTGTCCGTCGAGCAGGAGTTGGCCTTCGGCGGGCGGGTTCAGGATCAGGATTTTCTGGAGGGAGTCGCCCGCATCGGCGTCGGAAAAGGGGAAATCGGCGGCGGCCAAGGCCAGGCTGGCACCTGGGGCGATAGCGACATGGTTGTGGCCGGTGGTGGGGAGGGTATTGCTCATGGGGGAATCGCTCTGTGCTGGGGGAGGGGCCGTCGCCGGGGCTGGGAATCCGCGACGGCTTGGATTTTAAGGGCAAAGCGTTACGGCAGATAGCCGCGCCCGGACGCCCGCGCGGGGCGGGCGCTCGCGGCGGTGTCGCGCCGGCTTAGCCCAGGGTCAGGAGCGAGTTGCCCGCGTCCACCACGACCTTGTGGACACCGACCAGGGAGATGGCGAAATCCTGCCCCGCGCCGAACTGGCCGTTGCCGTCCACGTCGATCTGGAGGGTGTGGCCGTCGAAGGCGATGTTGGTGCCCTGGCCCAGGCTTCCGGCCAGGGGGCCGCCGCCCAGGGCCGCACCCTGGTTCAGGAACCCGGCCCAGACGGCATCGCTGAAATCGATGGCATCCCCCGGCGTGGCCTTGATGGTGTCGTGGAAGCCGCCGATCAGATCGTCCGTGCCCAGGGCGTCCGCCAGATAGCGGTAGACATCCTTGCCCGCGCCGCCGTCCAGGAAGTCGTTGCCTTCCCCGCCGATCAAGGTGTCCCGACCGGCCTGGCCCAGCAGTTTGTCGTCGCCCGCGCCACCGGACAGGAGGTCGCCGCCCGCGCCGCCCTTGAGCGTGTCCGCGCCGCCGCCACCGTACAGCAGGTCGTTGCCGCCCTTGCCATTCAGGAGGTTGGCGTTGGCGTCGCCCAGCAAGGTGTCGGCGGTTTTCTTGCCGATGGCCTGGCCGTTGCCACCGACGGTTTGGCCCGCGCCCGAGGCCGGGGCGAGGTTCAGGGTGTATTGGTTGTCGCTGGCCGAGAAGGTCTGGCCGTCGCCGACCTTGAAGTCGAAGCCCTGGGCCAGGTTGCCCGATAGCACGTCCGGCGCTTGGTAGCTGAGCAGTCCATCGTCGATATCGGCGACCGCGATGGCCTGCCCGCTATGCACGGCTTGTCCGTCCAGCAGGAGCCGGCCTTCGGCGGGCAGGCTGTCGATCAGCACGGCTTGCAGGCTGTCGCCCTGGTCCGGGTCGGCGAAGGGGAAATCGGCGCTGTCGAAAACGTAGGCACCGCCTTCCGTCACGTTCGCGCTGTTGTCGGTGCCGGTCGGGGCTTGGTTGCCGCCGGTTTGGATGGTGGTGCCGGAACTGGCGGCGGCGACCTGGAGGACAAAGGTGTCCGAGGCGCTCAGGGTCGGGAACAGGGCGTCGATGACGGTGACCGTGATGGAGAGGGTGGTGCTGGCGTCGCTATTGGTCGGCGTGCCGCGGAAGGTGCGGGAAGCCGGGTCGAACACCAGCCAGCCGGGCAGGGCCGAACCATCGGCCTGCCGGGCGCTGTAGGTAAGCGGATCGCCCGCCGCGTCCTGGAAGGTGCCGCCCGGCACCTGGAATTGGAAGAAGCTGTTGGGGGTGGCGGATTGGTCCTGGAGTTGGGCCGCGAGGGTGGGCGGGCCGTTGACCTGGAGGTCCACGAAGGCCACGTTGGTATGGCCCAGGCTGTCGCTGACCTGGTAGGCGAAGCGGTCCGTGCCGATATAGCCGGTGTCGGGGGTGTAGACGATGGTGTCGTCCAAGCCCAGCACCAGCCGGCCATGGTTGGGGTTGGAGAGGCTCGAGACGAAGATGAAATCGCCTTGCGGGTCGGAATCGTTGGCCAGCACGTCGATGCTGACTTTTTGGTTCTGCCCGGTGACGGCGCTGTCGCCGAGGGCGACGGGCGCTCCGCTATCGACCGTGACCGTGATCGAGCCGACGCTGGTGTGGCCCTGGCCGTCGCTGACGCTGTAGGTGAAGGTGTCGGTGCCGACGAAACCGGCGTCGGGCTTGTAGGTGACGATGCCGCCATTGCCGGCGGTCGCGGTGCCGTTGGCGGGATCGGCGACCCCGACGATGGTCAGGGTGTCGCCTTCGGGGTCGCTGTCGTTCTGGAGCGCCTTGATGGTGACGGGCACGTCCTCGTCGGTGGTGGCGCTGTCGTCGGTGACCACCGGGGCGCCGGGACCGGAATTGTCCACGGTGACGTTGACCGTGCCGACGCTGGCATGGCCCTGGCCGTCGCTGACGGTGTAGTTGAAGCTGTCGGTGCCGAAAAAGCCGGTCTTGGGCGTGTAGGTGACGACGCCGCCCGCGCCCAGGGCCACCGTGCCGTTGTCGGGCGCGGTGAGCTTGGTGACGGTCAGGGCGTCGCCTTCGGGATCGGTGTCGTTGTCCAGCACGCCGACGGCGATGGCGGTGTTCTGCTTGGTCTCGACATTGTCGGGGGCCGCGACGGGCACGCCGGGGCCGGTGTTGGTGACCGAGACATTGACCGTGGCGGTGGCTTGGTGGCCTTTGCCGTCGCTGATGGTGTAGGTGAAGCTGTCGGAACCCACGTACTGCGAGTCGGGGGTGTAGGTGATGACCCCGGTGTTGAGGGCGACCGTGCCGTGCTGCGGCTGGGTGATCTGGCCCGGGACCACCGACAGGGGATCGCTGTCCAGGTCGCTATCGTTGGCGAGGACTTGGATATCGACCGGCTTGTCCACCCCGGTGGAGGCGGAATCGTCGGCGGCGGTGGGGGCGCGGTTGACGACGTTGATGGTGACGGTGGCGGTGGCGGTGTGGATGCCGTCGCTGACGACATAGGTGAATTGATCCTGGCCGGTGAAGCCGGATTCCGGGGTGTAGGTCACGGTGTCGCCGGCGCTGTAGTCCACCTTGCCGTGGGACGGGTCGGTGCCCGAACTGAAGGTCAGGGGATCGTTCTGCGGGTCGGAGACGCTCTGGCCCAGCCTGACGTTGACCGTGTTGTTCTGCGGCACGTCGAGGGTGACATCGTTGGCGACCGGGGTGCCGTCCTCGATGGTGACGTTGACGGTGCCGGTGCCGGTGTGGCCCTGACCGTCGCTGACGGTGTAGGTGAAGCTGTCGGGGGTGGTGCTGAAATAGCCCGCCGTCGGGGTGTAGGCGAGGGTGCCGTCGTCGTTGATCTTCACCGTGCCGTGGGCCGGGAGCGAGGTCGCCGTCACCGTCAAGGTGTCGTTCTCGGGGTCGGTGTCGTTGGCGAGCACCGCGATGGTGATGTCCTTGTCCTGGCTGGTGGTGACGTTGTCGGCGGTCGCCACCGGCACGCCGGGACCGGTGTTATCGACCGCGATGGCGACCGTGGCGGTGTCGAAATGGCCCTGGCCGTCGGTGATGGTGTAGGTGAAGCTGTCGGTGCCGGCGTATTGCTTGGCGGGCGTGTAGGTGAACACCCCATCGTCGCCGAGGGTGAGGGTGCCATGGGCGGGGGCGCTGAACGTGGTCACGGCCAGCGCGTCCTGGTCTTCCGGGTCGGTGTCGTTGCCGAGGACTTTGATGTCGATGGCCTGGTCGACGCGGGTGGAGGCCGTGTCGTCCTGGGCGGTGGGCGGATTGTTGACCACGGTGACGCTGACCGTGGCGGCGGCGGTGTGGCCCAGGCTATCGCTGATGGTGTAGCTGAAGCTGTCGTTGCCGTGGAAGCCGGCCTTGGGGGTGTAGGTGATGACGCCGGCGTTGATGGTGACTTTGCCGCCCTGGCTGGTGGTGCCGGTGCCGTCGCCCGCCTTGGTGATGGTCAGGGTGTCGTTCTGGGGGTCGCTGTCGTTGTCGAGGACCGGGATATTGACCGAGCCGTTCTCGTCCACCGACCGGCTGTCGTCCATGGCGGTGGGCGTGCCGTTGGCGATGGTCACTTCGACCCGGCCCTGGCTGGTGTGGCCCTGGCCATCGCTGACGGTGTAGGTGAAGCTGTCGGGGGTGGCGCTGGAATAGCCCGCCGCCGGGGTGTAGGTGAGGCTGCCGTCGGTTTCGATCTTGACCGTGCCATGGGCCGGACGGGAGGTGGCGGTGACGGTCAAGGGATCGCCGTCGAGATCGCTGTCGTTGCCCAGCACGTCGATGTTGACGGCCTTGTCCTGGCTGGTCGCGGCGCTGTCGTTGACCACCGTGGGCGGGTTGGGGCCGCTGTTGGTGATGGTGACGGTGACGCTGCCGGTGACGAAATGGTTGTTGCCGTCGCCGAGGGTGTAGGTGAAGGTGTCGTCGCCGACGAATTTGCCATCGGGCGTGTAGGTGATGGTGCCGTCGTCGTTGATCTTCACCGTGCCATGGGCCGGGTTGGTGCCCGCGCTGACCGTGAGCTTGTCGTTCTCGGGGTCGGCGTCGTTGGACAGCACCGTGATGATGGCCGCTTGGTTGATGTTGGTGGCGACCGCGTCGGCGACGGCGACCGGCGGCGCGTTGGTGATGGTGACGGAAACGGTGGCGGTGCTGGTGCGGCCCTGGCCTTCGACCGCGCTGTCGCTGACGGTGTAGGTGAAGCTGTCGGTGCCGAAGAAGTCCTTGTCGGGCGTGTAGATCAGGCTGCCGCCGCTGATGATGACCTTGCCATGGGTGCCGTCGGTTTTGGAGGCGATGGTCAGGGCGTCGTGCTGCGGGTCGCTGTCGTTCGCCAGCACGTTGACGACGACGGTGCCGTTTTCGCCGACATTGGCGCTGTCGTCCTGGGCGGTGGGGGTGCCGTTCTCGATGGTGACGCCGACCGTGCCCACCGTGGTATGGCCCTGGCCGTCGCTGACGGTGTAGGTGAAGCTGTCGGGGGTGGCGCTGAAATAGCCCGCCGCCGGGGTGTAGGTGAGGGTGCCGTCGTCGTTGATCTCCACCGTGCCATGGGCGCCGGCG
Organism: Methylomagnum ishizawai; assembly: GCF_019670005.1. NCBI lineage: Bacteria > Pseudomonadati > Pseudomonadota > Gammaproteobacteria > Methylococcales > Methylococcaceae > Methylomagnum > Methylomagnum ishizawai. The sequence continues at coordinate 1,123,265 of NZ_AP019783.1, forward strand.
GTGACCGCCACCACCTTGAGGGAGTCGTGTTCGGGATCGGTGTCGTTGGCGAGGACGTCGATCACGACCGCCTGGTCCTGGATGGTGTGGGCGGTATCGTTGAAGATCACGGGCTTGCCCGGCCCGCTGTTGGTGACGGCGACGGTGACGGTGGCGGGGACGAAATGGTTGTTGCCGTCGCTGAGGGTGTAGGTGAAGCTGTCGGTGCCGACGAATTGCGAATCCGGCGTGTAGGTGACGATGCCCTTGGCATCGACGGTGGCGGTGCCGTGGCTGCCATTGGTGACCGCCGTCACGGTCAGGGTGTCGCTGTTGATATCGCTGTCGTTGCCCAGTACCGGGATCAGCACCGTTTGATCGACGCCGGTGGTGGCGGTGTCGTTGGCGGCGGTGGGCGCGGTGTTGGTCACGGTGATGTTGACCAGGCCGGTGGCGCTGTGCAGGCCATCGCTGGCGGTGTAGGTGAAGCTGTCGGCACCGGCGTAGCCGGCGTCCGGGGTATAGGACACCGTGCCGTCCTTGTTGAATGTCACCGAGCCATGGGCGGGCTTGGCGACGCCGGTCAGCGCTAGGGCATCGCCGTTGGGGTCGGTGGTGGCGGCTCCCAGGACGTTGAGGCTGCCGGGTTGGTTGGCGGTGGTGGTCAGGTTGTAGTTGCCCGCGACCGGGGTGCCGTCCACCACCGTGAGCGCGACGGTGGCGGTGCTGGTATAGCCTTGGCTGTCGGTGAGGGTGTAGGTGAAGCTGTCGGTCCCGTGATAGTTGGAGGCCGGGAGGTATACGAGTGAGGTTTTGTCCCCGCTGATGGCGACCGTGCCATGCGCCGGGGTGGAGGCCGCCGAGATCGTCAGGGTGTCGTGGTTCGGGTTGTCGTCGTTGCCGAGGACATCGAGGGTGGCGGGTTGGTCTTCTTGGACCGTGACGCCGATGTCGTTGTGGGCGGTCGGCAGGCCGGCGTTGTCCACATTCAGATAGACCGTGGCGGTGGAGGTATGGCCGCGCAGGTCTTTGATGGTATAGGTGAAGCTATCGGCCCCGTAGAAATGGGCGTTGGGGGTATAGGTGACGACCCCGGTGGTGGGATCGACCGAGGCCGTGCCATGGGACGGCGCGGTGGTGGTGATCGGGTTGACCGGATTGCCGGCGCTGAGTAGGTCGCCATTGGGGTCGCTGTCGTTGGCGAGGACGGCGATGGCGACGGCGGTGCCGAGGGTGGTGGTGCGGCTGTCGTCGACCGCCGTCGGGGTGCCGTTGGCGACGGTGATATGGACGGTGGCGGTGCTGGTGACCCCCGCGCTGGACTGGAAGGTATAGGTGAAGCTATCGGTGCCCACGAATTTCGAGGCGGGGGTATAGGTGCCGATGCCGTGGCTGTCGAGGGTTACGGTGCCGCCATTGGTGGTGGTGATCGTCGAGCCGGCGGCGACCACGTTTTCCCCGTTGATGGAGATGACGGTCAGGGTGGTGTTGTGCGGATTCGAGTCGTTTTGGAGTACCGACAGGTTGGCGGTTTGGTCCTGGCTCACCTGGACGAAGTCGTCGTCGGCTTGTAGCGATCCGTCGCCGACGACGTTTAGGTTCACCGTCGCGGTGGCGGCGTGGCCGAGGGCGTCCTTGACCGTGTAGGTGAATTGGTCGGTGCCGAAATAGTCCAGGCTGGGGGTATAGAGGAATTGCCGGTAGGTCGGGCTGGTGGGATCGGTATCGACCACCACGGTGCCGTGCGTCGGTGCCGTGGCCAGGAGCGGGAAGGTCGTGAGGTCGTTGTTGGGGTCGCTGTCGTTGGTGAGGACGTCGATGGCGACCAGGGTGTTTTGGCCGGTCGCCGCGCTGTCGTTGACCGCCACCGGCTTGCCGTCGGTCACGGTGAAGTTCACCGTGGCGGTGCTGAGCGCCCCTTGGCTGGACTTGAGGACGTAGGTGAAGCTATCGGTCCCGACATAGCCCGAGGCGGGGATATAGCTGCCGAGGCCGTTGGAATCGATGACCACCTTGCCGCCGTTGGTGGTGGTGAAGATCGCTTCGCCGGGCTGGGGCATGACCAGGAGGTCGTCTGACGAGCCGCCGCCCAGGCCGATGATGGTGACGATCTCGCCGGCGGGATGGATGTCGTTTTGCAGGATGCTGATCGAGGTCGCTTGATCCTGGGCTATCGTGATGTTGTCGTCGACCGCCACCACCGCGCCGGTGTCGGTGACGTTCACCGAGACCGTGGCGCTGGAGGCATGGCCGAGGAAGTCCTTGACCGTGTAGGTGAATTGGTCGGTTCCGAAGTAGTTCGCGAACGGCGTATAGGTGACGACGCCGGTGGTGGGGTCCACCGTCGCCGCGCCATGGGCGGGTGCGGTGCTGATCGTGGGCGTCAACGGTTGGCCGTTGCTATCCAGCAAGGGTTTGTTCTGGCTGTCCTTGAGGTCGCCGTTGGGGTCGGCGTCGTTGTCCAGGATGTGGATTTGGACGGATTGGTTCTGTTGGGTGCTGGCGGTGTCGTTGACGGCGGTCGGGGTGCCGTTGGAGACGGTGAAGGTGACGGTGGCGGTGCTGGTCAGCCCGTTGATGGGGGCCGTGGCGGTGTCGCCCGCATCGATGAACTGGTAGGAAAAGCTATCGGTGCCTACATAGTTTGTGGCGGGCGTATAGCTGACATTGCCTTGGGGGTCGATCACCACCGTGCCGCCGTTGGTCGTGGTGAAGGTGGCGCTTTCATGGCCGACCGGCGGCACCCCGCTATGGCCCGCCGAGGTGCTGACTTCGACCACCAGGAGGTTATGGTTCTGGGGGTTGAAGTCGTTATCGAAAACGTTGAACGATATCGCTTGGTCTTCCGACAGGGTCAGATTGTCATCGATGGCCTTGGCGACTTGCTGGTCGTTGACGACGGTGGCGGTACCGCTGACGCCGCCGGTGGTGTTGCCGACGGTTCCGGTGACGACCAGGCTGAAATATTCGCTGCCTGCGGGAATGGGCTGGTTGATGATGGGAACGCTGATGATGGCTGTGCTTTGACCCGCCGCGATGGTGAACGATATTGCTTTGTCGGAAGCGACACCGACATAGTTGATTCCGTTGGCGGCGGTGCCATCTATCGTGTAATAGCTGAGTTGCAGGTCGCTGGCGGCGGGCTGGTCGAGCCTAACCGTGAAATAGATATAACCGTCGGATATCACGGCGGTCGGGTTGTCGACGCTGATGAATCCGGTATTGAGCGTGGCTTGGTCGTTGGTGAGCGTGGCCGTCCCGGTCAAATCCGAGTGCGCCGTGTCGATGCCGCTGGGATTGGAAAGGTTCAGCTTGAAGGTTTCGTCGGCGTGGGGCAGTCCATCGTTGACGATGGGCACGGTGACATATTTGACGATTTCCCCCGCCGCGAAACTCAGGTTGCCGGCCAGGGCCGTGTAATCGCTACCGGCCAGCGCCGTGCCGTCGGCGGTGCTGTAATGGACCGTCACCGTGTTTTTGGCGGGTTGGCTGAGGTAGACGGCGAACGTGACCGTTCCCGCCGAGCGGTCCACCGAAGCGTCGGCGACGGTTACGGTCGGGGAGGCGGCACCGCTATGGTCGTCGTCGATGAGGGTGGCGATGCCCGAATCCCGCGAGGGGTCCAGCACGGCGTTGACCGGATTGGTCAGCACCAGTTGGAAGCCCTTGGCGATCTCGGCCAGGTTGTCGTTGGTGATCTGGACCGTGACGGTCTTGTCGGTTTCGCCGGGCGCGAAGGTGAGGGAGCCGGTTTGGGCGGTGTAATCGGAACCGGCCAGGGCGGTCAGGTCCATGGTCGCATAATCGACGGTGATGGGACTGCCGGACACCGCGTTCAACCGGACGTGGAAGGTGGCGACGCCGTTCTCGCCCACGACCAAATCTTCGACCCAAAGATAAGGAATAGCCATACGAGTATTTCCCAGAGTTAGATGTGAGGTTTATTCAAGCGGGCAAGGCCACCGTGCTATCGCCAAATTTTGATATTGGCCCGGGCGGAACGCGGTCGTGTCGAGGGGGTGGACCGCTGGGGGTGTGCCATCGGGGTGGGCGCGACAGCCCGTAAATATAGCCCAAAGCCTTTCCCCAAAGGGTCGCAAGTCTGCGGTTTTGCGCGGAAATTCGCAATTATCCCCGAAACAGCCGGCCCATGCCCACGCCGCCTCGATCCCCTATGTCCCGGCGCGGGTGCCATTGGATGGGGCCGAGCTTACCCTGGCTTGGATGTGGGATCTAACCGGATTTGACGCAAGGTCGCACCGGCACCGACGAACGGGCCGGGTCAAAGGGCTTGCGCCCCGGCGAAACCCTGCTGCCGCCAAGCCTCGTACAGGGCCAGGGCCACGGCGTTGGACAGGTTGAGGCTGCGGCTATGGGGGCGCATGGGGATGACGAGCCGTTGGGATTCGGGCAGGCCGTCCAGCACGGCGGCGGGGAGGCCCCGGGTTTCCGGGCCGAACAACAGGGCGTCGCCGGGCAGGAACGCGGCCTCGGTGTAACGTTGGCGGGCCTTGGTGGTGAAGGCGAACAGCCGTCCCGGCCGGGCCTCCGCCAGGAAGGCATCGAGGCTGGGGTGTTCCTTGACCTCGGCCCATTCGTGGTAATCCAGGCCGGCCCGGCGCAGCTTGGCGTCGTCCAACTCGAAGCCCAAGGGCTGGATGAGGTGTAGGAACGCCCCGGAATTGGCGCAGAGCCGGATGATATTGCCGGTGTTGGGCGGGATTTCCGGTTGATAGAGGACGATGTGGAACATGGATTTCCTGGATCCAAGGCCGGGCGGGTCTTCGTTCCCCGTCCCGGCGGGGTCGGGGGCGGGCCATGCTGGCGATGGCCCGCCCTAAGCAGGGCGGGAATCAGCCCAGCGGCAGGGCATCGACCGGGGTCAGTTTCCAGATGTCGCGGTTGTATTCGCCGATGGTGCGGTCGGTGGAGAATTTGCCGCTGGCCGCGCAGTTGAGGATGCTCATGCGGGTCCAGTGTTCCGGGTCGCGATAGGCGTCGGCGGCGCGTTTCTGGGCCTCCACGTAGCTGCCGAAATCCGCCGCCGTCATCCACGGGTCCCAGGAACCCCGCACCGATTGGGTGATCGGCTCGAAGATGCCCGGCTCGAACTGGTTGAAATGCCCGGATTCCAGTAGTTGCATCACCCGGCGCAAATCCTCGTTGGCCTCGATGATCGACCAGGGATCGTAGCGTTCGCGGGTGCGCTCGACCTCCTCGGCGGTGAGGCCGAACAGGAAGAAGTTCTCCGCCCCCACTTCCTCGCGGATTTCGATATTGGCCCCGTCCAGGGTGCCGATGGTCAGCGCCCCGTTCAGCATGAACTTCATATTGCCGGTGCCGGACGCCTCCTTGCCCGCCGTGGAAATCTGCTCGGACAGGTCGGTGCCGGGGCAGATGATTTCCATGGCGCTGACCCGGTAGTTGGGCAGGAAGGCCAGCTTGAGCTTATCCCCGACCTTGGCGTCGTGGTTGACCACGTTGGCGACATTGTTGATGAGCTTGATGATGCGCTTGGCCATCACATAGCCGGGCGCGGCCTTGCCGCCGAAGATCACGCAGCGCGGGGTCCAATCGCCCTCGTCGCCGCGCTTGATGCGGTCGTACAGGTGGATGACGTGCAGCACGTTCAAAAGCTGGCGCTTGTATTCGTGCATGCGCTTGACCTGGGTGTCGAACATCGCGTTGGGATCGATGGCGATGCCGACCTCGGCCTGTTTGTACTGGCTCAGCCGTTCCTTGTTGGCCCGCTTGATCTTGCGCCATTGCTCGCGGAAGGCTTTGTCGTCGGCGTATTTCGCCAGTTGGCTCAATTGGCCGAGGTCGGTGGTCCAGCCGGTGCCGATGGCCTCGGTGATGAGCGCCGCGAGGCCCGGATTGCAGGAGGCCAGCCAGCGGCGCGGGGTGATGCCGTTGGTTTTATTGTTGAACTTGTGCGGCCACATCTCGTGGAAATCGCGGAACAAGCCTTGTTTCAGCAAATCCGAATGCAGTTCCGCCACGCCGTTCACCGAGAAGCTGCCGACGATGGCGAGATAGGCCATGCGGACTTGCTGCTCGTAGCCTTCCTCGATCAAGGACATCCGGCCCAGCCGGTCCAGGTCGCCCGGCCAACGGCTGGCGACCTCGGCCAGGAAGCGGGCGTTGATCTCGAAGATGATTTCCAGGAGCCTCGGCAGCAATTGCCGGAACAGGCGCACCGACCAGCGTTCCAGGGCTTCCGGCAGCAAGGTGTGGTTGGTGTAGGCCATGGTCTTGGAAGTGATGGCCCAGGCCGCGTCCCAGCCCAGCCCATGCTCGTCGATCAGGAGCCGCATCAATTCGGCCACGGCGATGCTGGGATGGGTGTCGTTGAGCTGGAAGCAATTCTTGTCGGCGAACCCGCTGAAATCTTCGCCATGGGTGTGGACCCATTTCCGCACCACGTCCTGGAGGCTGGCCGAGGCCAGGAAATATTGCTGGCGCAGGCGCAGTTCCTTGCCGTTCTCGCTGGCGTCGTTGGGATACAGCACCATGGTGATGTTTTCGGCCTGGTTCTTGGAACGCACCGAGGCCGTGTAATCGCCCGCGTTGAATTCGTTGAGGCCGAATTCGTCGGTCGCCGCCGCCTTCCACAGCCGGAGGGTGTTGACCGTGCCGTTCTGGTAGCCGGGGATGGGGATGTCGTAGGGCACGGCCAGCACGTCCTGGGTATTGACCCAGCGGGTGCGGCCATTTTCGCCGTAGTTGTCGGTATGGCCGCCGAAGCGCACCCGGACGGTCAGTTCCGGGCGTTCCAGTTCCCAGACATGGCCGTTGCGCAGCCAGTGGTCGGGTTCCTCGACCTGCTGGCCGTCCTCGATGCTCTGGCGGAACATGCCGTATTCGTAGCGGATGCCGTAGCCCGTCACCGGGAGCTTCAAGGTGGCGCAGCTATCGACGAAGCAGGCGGCGAGGCGTCCGAGGCCGCCGTTGCCAAGGCCCGCGTCCGGCTCGCTTTCCACCACTTCTTCCATTTCGAGGCCCAGGGTCTTGAGGGCGAGTCCCGCCGTGTCGGTGATGCCGAGATTGAGGACGGCGTTGCCCAGCGCCCGCCCCATCAGGAACTCCATCGACAGGTAATAGGCGCGTTTGCAACCGGCCCCGTCATAGGCGTAATTGGTGTTCTTCCAGCGCTCCATCAGGCGGTCGCGCACGGTCAGGGCCAGGGCGGTGTAGGTGTAATGGGCGGAGTGGCTGGATTTGTCCTGCCCCAGGGTATAGGTGAAATGGCGGCGCGTGTCCAAGGCCAGGGCGTCGGCGGACAGTCCCAGCGAGGGCAGTTCGGTCAGCTGGGCATTGGGTTTGCTCTTGGTCAGGGGTTTGTTCGGCATGATTGTATCCCTAGGTTGGAGGAGGAGGGCATGGCGATCCGGCGGGGCGCGGGCGGGTGGCCGGGAGATATCCCGCGCCCGGATCGCCCAGGGCGTGGGCGATTATCGCACTAAAGGGAAGACCGTCGAACGCAGATTCGGGAATTGCCGAGTTCACCCAAGGGCCGCGAATCCCGCCCGGGGGACGCGGGCATCCACCGGGCCGGATCGCCCCACGCGGGGTACGCCGCGCTGGGGGTACATCGCCCCGCCGGGCAAGGCCGCCCCCCGTTCCGCTTCCCCTTTGCGTCCGGGCCGGGCCATGTCAAGCTTGCGCCTTCCGGTCAAAACACGAATCCGATCCCACATGCGCCGATTGCTCCGACAGATTTTGTGCGTCCACGCCACGCTGGCCATGGGGATGGCCGCCTGGGCGGGCGAACCCGTGGTGTTGCAACTCAAGTGGCAGCACGCCTACCAATTCGCCGGCTATTACGTGGCCCAGGCCAAGGGCTATTACCGCGACCTGGGGCTGGACGTGGACATCCGCGAGGGCCGTCCCGGCCTCGATTTCGTCGCCGAAGTGGTCTCGGGCCGGGCGCAATACGGCACGGGTTCCAGCGGCCTGCTGCTCGACCGCGCCCAGGGCGCGCCGGTGGTGGTGTTGGGGGTGGTGTTCCAGCATTCGCCCGATGTGTTGATGGTGCCGGCCCAGGCCGGGGTGGGTTCCCCGCAGCAATTGGTCGGCAAACGGGTGATGACCAATTACAGCACGCCGGCCGTCGCGGCGATGTTGCGTAGCGAGACGGGCGCCTTGTCCAAGTTCAAGCTATCGGACCAGGCCAACGATATGGCGGGCTTGATCGAGGGGCGGCTGGACGCCCTGGCCGGTTATGAAACCGACCAGCCGTTCCTGTTCCAACAGCGGGGTTTCCCGGTCGCTCTGCTGCGGCCCCTCCATTACGGCGTGGATTTCTACGGCGACAACCTCTTCACCAGCGAGGCCGAGCTGCGCGGGCATCCCCGGCGGGCGCGGGCCTTCCGCGCCGCCAGCCTCAGGGGCTGGGAATACGCCATGACCCATCCCGACGAGGTCATCCCGCTGGTGCGGCGCTATGGCTCCACCCGTTCGGTGGAGCATCTGCGCTACGAGTACGAAGCGATGCGGAGTCTGATCCTATCCGATGTGGTCGAACTGGGCTATGTCAATCCGGGGCGTTGGCGGCATATCGCCGACACCTACGTGGGCCTGGGCTTGTTGCGGCACGATTATTCGCTTGACGGGTTCCTGTACGATCCCGAACCGGACCGCGTCTGGGACGGTGTCCGGGGCTATCTCTGGGCCGCGGCCACGGCGGTGGGATTGGCCCTCGGGGTCATCCTGGCCTTGTTCCGGTTCAACCGCCGCCTGCGCCGCGAGGTCCGCGAGCGCCTCTCGGTCGAGCAACGCCTCAGGCGCAGCGAGCAACGGCTGACCGAGGCCCAGCGCATCGCCCATATCGGCAGTTGGGAACTGGACCTCGCCACGGGCCGGGCCGCTTGGTCGGACGAGATGTACCGGCTGCTGGGCTACGAGGTCGGCGGCGTCGAGTCCTGCCTGGAGAACCTGCTCCGCCGCGTACCCGAGCAGGACCGCCGCAAGCTGGCCGGGGCGCTGGCGGCCGTCCGGGAACGGTCCGACGGCGCGTACCGGGTCGAATACCGGGTGGTTCCGCCCGGCGGCGAAGCGCGGGTGGTGGACGAGCGGGGCCGGGTGGTGTTCGACGGCCTGGGCCGGCCCGTGCTGATGATCGGCACCACCCTGGATATCACCGAGCGCAAGCGCTACGAGTTGGCGCTCAAGGAACAGCGGACCTATCTGCGTACGATCTTCGAACACGACCCGCAATGCATCAAGCTCCTGGACCGCGACGGCGTGTTGCTGGACATGAATCCCGCCGGGCTGGCCATGGTCGAGGCCGACAGCCTGGACCAGGTCCGGGGCCGTGCGGTCTACGGCATGGTCTCGGACAAAGACCGCGGCGGTTTCATCGAAATGGTCGCGGCGGTATTCCAGGGCGAACCGCGCCGCTTGATCTTCGAGGGGACCGGATTGAAAGGCACCAGGCGTCATCTGGAAACCCATTCGGTGCCACTGTGGGATAGCGAACGCCGCGGGGTGCGGGCCTTGCTGGGCGTGACCCAAGATGTCACCGAACGCCTCAGGGCGGAGGAAAAGCTGCGCCTCTCGGCGGCGGTGGTGGAGGCCACCCAGGAGGGGGTCATGATCACCGATCCGGAACTCCGCATCGTCGCGGTGAACCGGGCCTTTACCGCCATCACCGGCTACCAGGAATCGGAGGTGGTCGGTCGGCAGCCCGCGCTGTTGGCCTCGGGCCGCCATGGCCAGGATTTCTACCAAGCCATGTGGGCCTCCATCGACGCCGTCGGCAGTTGGCAGGGCGAGCTATGGAACCGCCGCAAGAACGGCGAGAGCTATCCCGAATGGTTGACCATCAACGTGGTCAAGGATGCCGAGGATAGGGTCATCCATTATGTCGGCGTGTTCTCCGATATCAGCCACCTCAAGCAATCGCAATCGCAATTGGAATATCTGGCCCACCACGATCCCTTGACCGGCCTGCCCAACCGCCTGCTGTTCACCGCCCGCCTGGAACACGGCCTGGAACGCGCCGAACGCAACGGCCTGCGGGGCGCGGTGCTGTTCCTGGACCTGGACCGCTTCAAGCATGTCAACGACAGCCTGGGCCATAACATCGGCGATGAGTTGCTGCGGCAGGTGTCGGCGCGCCTGGGGCAGGCCGTGCGGCGCGAGGATACCGTGGCCCGCCTGGGCGGGGACGAGTTCACCGTCTTGATCGAGAACCTCAAGGACAGCGACGACGCCGCCCGCCTGGCCGCCAAGCTGATCCATGGGCTGACCGACGCCTTCGTGGTGGACGGGCGGCGTTTGTTCATCGGGGCCAGCGTCGGCATCAGTGTCTATCCCAAGGATGGCCGCACGGTGGATCAATTGCTGAGCAACGCCGATGCCGCCATGTACCGGGCCAAGGAAGAGGGCCGCAACACCTACCGCTTCTATACCGAGGAAATGACCGCCCAGGCCTTGGAACATCTGGAATTGCAAAGCCGTTTGCGCCATGCCATCGAGGCCGGGCAATTGGTGCTGCACTACCAACCGCAGGTGGAACTGGCGGGAGGGCGCATGGTCGGGTTGGAGGCGCTGGTACGCTGGGAGCATCCGGAACAGGGCTTGGTCGAGCCTTCGCGCTTCGTGCCGGTGGCGGAGGATACCGGCTTGATCCTGCCCCTGGGCGAGTGGGTGTTGCGGCAAGCCTGTTTCCAGGCCAGGGCTTGGCTGGACGCGGGGCTGGAGTTCGGGCGGGTTTCGGTCAACGTGGCCGGCAAGCAAGTCCAGCGCGGCGATTTGCTGGCGGTGGTACGGCTGGCCTTGGCGGATTCCGGCCTGCCGCCGGAACGGCTGGAATTGGAAATCACCGAAAGCTTCGTGATGAAGGAGGCCGAACGCGCCATCGATCTGCTGCGGGCCATCCGGGCGCTGGGCGTCGCCCTGGCGATAGACGATTTCGGCACCGGTTATTCGTCCCTGGCCTATCTCAAACTGCTGCCCTTCGACAAGCTCAAGATCGACAAGGGTTTCGTGCGCGACCTGCCGTGGGACGAGAACGACGCTGCCATCGCCCGCGCCGTGATCGCGCTCGGCCACAGCCTGCAATTCACCGTGATCGCGGAAGGGGTGGAGAACGAGGCCCAGCGCGAATGCTTGCTGCGGGATGGTTGCGACCAGGCCCAGGGGTATTTGTACGGGCCGCCCATGGCCTGGGAGCGGGTCGAGGCGCTGTTGCGGCGGGAGGGGGAGTCGCGGCGGGTGGTGGGTTTATAGCGGGATGCGCCGGGTCGGGCACGGCGCACCCCAGGGGATGGGCTAGGGCACCGGATTCCCCTGCGCGTCCACCAAGGGCACTTTATATTCCTTGAGGATCGCCTGGATTTCCCCGGCCTTGCTTTTAAGCAGACCTTCCAGTTGCGCCTTGCGCTCCTTGTCCGGGAAGCGCACGCCCATGGCGATGGGGAAATCGAATTTCAGTCCCGGCTCCGACTTCATCGGGATCATTGCCAAGGGATTGCGCGAGGCCAAGTAGCCGGCAATCGGTCCCCACACGATCACCATATCGATCTTGCCGGCCTTGAAATCCCGGTCCAGCACCTGCGCCGTGTTGGTGCTGACATCGCCGGTCATGGTCTGGTAGGGGATGCCCTGTCCGATCAACTGGTGGTTGAGCAGCCAGGTGGTGCCGGGCGCGCCGTCGAACATGGCGATGCGGAGCTTGGTTTTCTGGTCGGCGGGCAGTTGGTCGAGGTCGGCGGCGGTTTTGATCGCGTCGAAGCCCTTGCCCTTGGCGTAGACCAGGGCGTAGGTCGAGCGGTAATAGGCCGGGGTGGTCGCCGTCAGTTCGTAGCCCTCGGGCACGCCCATCACCACGTCGCACTTGTACCCCTCGGAATCCTCGATCTTGGCCTTGAGCGTGTTGCGGATGAAGCCCAAGCGCTGCGGGAACCAGGTGTATTCGAGCTTCTGGCCCAGTTCCTTGGCGAACAACTCGGCGATCTTGTTCTCGAAACCCTGGCCCTTGTCGTCGGAGAACGGCGGATTGTTGGGATCGGCGCAGACCTTGAAGGCCCCGCCGGCATGGACCGGGCCGGAGATCGCCAGCAGGGACGCGAGGCCGCGGGCGAGCAGGCGGCGGTGAGTGCTAGGCCACATGGAAAACTCCTTGTACTGCGAAAGTTGGGGTGGGGATTTTACCCCGGCGTGGCGGTGCCCGTGGAATTTCCATCGCCACGAAAAAAGCCCCGGTCGAGGGATCGACCGGGGCTTCGGTGGCCTGGTTCGGGAAAACTAGGCGCCGCCGCTTAGTTGGGCAGGGCGAACACGGTGAAGACGCCGCCCAGCTTGGTGTGGCTGGAGAGGCTCTTGTACGCGCCGACCGCGCCCAAACCTTCGCTTTCGCCTTCGAGGCCCGCCGCCATGCCCACGCCGGCCCAGCCGCCGATACCGGACAGGATGCCGATATACTGCTTGCCGTTATGGGTCCAGGTGCTGACGTTGCCGATGATGCCGGACGGGGTCTTGAACTTGTAGAGTTCGGCGCCGGTGTTGGCGTCGCGGACCTTCAAGTAGCCTTCCAGGGTGCCGTAGATCACGAGGTCGCTGGCGGTGGAGATCATGCCGCTCCACAGGGAGAACGGTTCGTCGATCTGCCACTTGATGGAACCGGTGGTCGGATCCCACGCGGTGAAGGAACCCATGTGCGGGGATTCTTCATGCGCGCCGGTCTTCACATTGGCCTTGGCCGGATAGATGCTCAAGGTCGCGCCCACATACGGCTGGCCGGCGGTGTACTCAACCTGGAACGGCTCGTAGTCCATACAGGTGTGGTTGCCGGGGATGTAGATCAGCTTGGTCTTGGGGGAGAAAGTGACCGGAGGCTCGTTCTTGGAACCCATGGCCGAGGGGCAGATGCCCTTCTGGTTGTGGTCTTCGCCACCCTGTTGGGTGGAATACTGGCTCACGACCTGCGGACGGCCGGTCTTGGCGTCCACATGGGTAGCCCAGTTGACGGCCTTGTCGAACTTCTCGGCGACCAGGAGTTCGCCGGTCACGCGGTCCAGGGTGTAGCCGAAGCCGTTACGGTCGAAGTGGGTCAGCAGTTTGCTGTGTTCCTTGCCGTCCTTGTCCTTCATGGGCAGGTCGATCAAGGTCATTTCGTTGATGCCGTCGAAGTCCCATTCGTCGTGCGGGGTCATCTGGTAGACCCACTTGGCTTCGCCGGTATCGACGTCGCGCGCCCAGATGGTCATGGACCATTTATTGTCGCCCGGACGCTGCACCGGGTTCCAGGTGGACGGGTTGCCGGAACCGTAATACATCAGGTTCAGGGCCGGATCGTAGCTGTACCAACCCCAAGTGGAGCCACCGCCGATCTTCCACTGGTCGCCCTGCCAAGTCTTCAAGGAGGAATCCTTGCCGACCGGGGCCATCTTGCCATCGGTCCAGGTCATGGTCTTGTCGGGGTCGATCTTCATGTCGGCGTCCGGGCCCATGGAATAGGCTTTCCAGGCCAGGCTGCCGTCCTTGATGTTGTAGGCGGCGATGAAGCCGCGCACACCGAACTCGCCGCCGGAGATACCGGTGAAGACCTTGTCCTTCACGACCAAGGGCGCGTTGGTGTTGGTCATGCCGGCTTTGGGATCGCCGTTCTTGACCTTCCATACGATCTTGCCGGTCTTGGCATCGAGGGCCACCAGGGTGGCGTCGCCTTGGGCCAGGAACACCTTGCCGTCGCCATAGGCCAGACCGCGGTTGACCACGTCGCAGCACATCACGCCGATCACCTGGGTCTGGTCGGTGCCCGCGTCGGGGGCGTAGTTGTATTCCCAAACCACGGAGTGGGTATCCTGGTTCAGCGCGTAAACCTTGTGCGGATAGCCGGTGTGGATGTAGATCAGGTCGCCGACGACCAAGGGACCGCCTTCGTGGCCGCGCAGCATACCAGTGGAGAAGGTCCAGATCGGTTGCAGGCTCTTAGCGTTGTCCTTGTTGATCTGCGTCAGGCTGCTGAAGCGGGTGCCGTAGTAATCGCCACCCCAGGTCGCCCAGTTCTGGGGATCCTTGGAGAGCTTTTCCACTTCGGCGTTGGCGAACGTAACCCCGGGGGCTGCCAGCACGGACGCGATAGCGGTCGCGAGCAACCAACTTTTCACGGGTTTTTTCATCTCTTTTCCTCCTCGTAATCTGTTGTGGCTAACAGAGTACTGTTGTTAACGACAAGTTACCCTTAAAGCGATAGGGACGGTTTTTTCATTGAGCAAGGAAAAATTTCCTGAAATTATCCTGATATTTTCCCGGCTAGGCCCGTCAGCGTGCGTAAATTGAAGGATTTCCACCTAAAAGTCAATGATGCGGAAACGGGGCTGCGACGGTGGTTTCCGGGGCTTGCAAGCCGGGTTTCGCCCCCCGATCGCGCCTTTCGGGCCGGTGGTCGGAGGCGTTCATCAAGGCCGGGGCGGGGTGGCGATTGTCACGGAACGGGTGGGGCGGCCAAGCCGGGGCCGACGGTTGAATCCCCATCGCGGCGCGGGGAAAATGCCCTGCCACTTCCAAGGAGAATCGCCATGAAATCCCTGTTCGCCGCCTGTGCCTTGCTCGCGTTACCGTTGCCGGGTAACGGCGGGCCGTTGCCCGAAATCTCGCTCCGGGAAGTCGCGCCCGGCGTCTATGTCCACCAAGGAGTGCATCAACTGCCGGACCGCCATAACCGCGGCGAGATCGCCAATATCGGCTTCATCGTCGGCGAGCGCTGCGTCGCGGTGGTCGATACCGGCGGCAGCCCGGAACAGGGCGAGGCGCTGAGACAAGCCGTGGCCGCCGCGACGACGGTGCCGGTGTGCTATGTCATCAATACCCATGTCCATCCCGACCATATCTACGGCAACCTCGCTTTCAAGAAGCCGGGCGTGAGCTTCGTCGGCCATGGCAAGCTGGAACAGGCCATGGCGCTGCGGGCACCTTATTACCGGGATTTGGCCGGGCGCGAATTGGGGTTCAAGCCCGGCCCCGAGCATTTCATTCCGCCCGACCGGCCCGTGCGCGATACCCTGGAATTGGAGTTGGGCGGGCGCACCCTGCTATTGACCGCCCATCCCACCGCCCACACCGACAGCGACCTCAGCGTCTACGACCAGAAGACCCGGACTTTGTGGCTGGCCGACCTTCTATTTATGGGGCATACGCCGGTGGTCGATGGCAGCCTGAACGGCTGGCTCAAGGTGATCGATCAGCTCAAAGCGATCGATGCCCGGCTGGCGATTCCGGGACATGGTCCGGTGTCCGCCGCCTGGCCCTTGGCGCTGATATCGGAGGAACGCTATTTAAGGATGCTGCAAACCGAAATCCGCGCCGCGCTCAAGGCCAACAAGACCATGGAATGGGCCATGGCCAACGTCGGCCAATCGGCCCGCCCGGAATGGCAGTTGTTCGACGAGTTCCACCAGCGCAACATCGCGACGGCGTTCGCGGAACTGGAATGGGAGGATGAGTAGCGCGCCGGGAATTCCCAGCCATCCCGGCCCAGCCTAAAATCGCCCCGACCCTAAAACAACACCGCCTTTCGGAGGAACCATGAACCCATTCCGCGTCCCGCGACCCGTTTTCCCCGTCTTGTTCGGCCTCGGCCTTATCCTGGCGGGCACCGTCCAAGCCGCGGGCGAAGAAGACTTGGCCTGGAACACCCGCCTCAAGCAGCAGTTCTATGGCGACCGCCCCATCGAGGAAGGCACCCAGGTCGTCGAGTTGACCGCGCCCTACCGCGCCGAAGACCCGGCCTTGGTGCCCCTGCAAATCACCAGCAAGATTCCCCAGGCCCAGGACCATTACATCAAGAACATCACCCTGGTCATCGACAACAACCCGGTGCCGTTCTCGGCCTCGTTCGATTTCACGCCCGAGAGCGGCAAGGCCGATGTGGCGCTGCGGGCGCGGGTGAACGCCTACACCAATGTCCGCGCCATCGCCGAGACCAACGACGGCAAGCTCTATATGAACAAGGCGTTCGTGAAGGCCAGCGGCGGCTGTTCCGCGCCCATCGGCACCGACCTCGAAGCCGCCATGGCGCGGCTGGGCAAGATGAAGTTCAAGTTCGACGGCGACAAGGCGGCGCTGGGACAGGCCAATCCGGTGCAATTGCTCATCAGCCATCCCAATATCAGCGGGATGCAGATGGACCAGATCAGCCGTTTGGTGAAGCCCGCGCATTTCGTGGACGAGGTGAAGGTGAGCTTCGATGGCAAGCCGGTATTGACCGCCAAGACCGATATCGCGGTCAGCGCCGACCCCAATTTCCGCTTCTATTTCGTGCCGGACAAGGCGGGCGAACTCAAGGCGGAGATCAAGGACAACCTGGGCAACCATTTCACCCAAACCCAGGCGGTGACGCCGTAGGCCGGGATTTCTCGGGGCATGAAAAAGGCCGGTGCGACCGGCCTTTTTCATAGGCGGAACGCTCAGCCCCGTTCCGCCACCAGGACCACCAAACTGCGGTCGCGCACCAGGAGCGAGCTTTCATGGTGGAGCGGGATGCCGTGGCCGGGCTGGCAGACATCGAAGGGCGGACCGGCGCTGGTATCCACCTTCTTGGTCCAGCGGCAACCGCCCGGCGCGCGCGGCAACAGGAAGCTGACCGCGTGGGGCAGGGGATTCGACAACAGGCACAACTGGCGCTCGCCGGTTTCGGCGGCGTGGATATGGCAGCCGATGGCGGACTCGGTATGCCAATCCGGCATCCAGCCCGAGGGGTTGAACCAACTCACGTCCTCGGGTTTATAGAAACGCTCGCTGGTCAATACCGGATGCCGCCGCCGGAAGGCGATCATGTTTTTGACGAATTCCAGGAATTCCTGGTTCTGGTCGGCGAGGCTCCAATCGAACCAGGAGATCGCGTTGTCCTGGCAATAGGCGTTGTTGTTGCCGTGCTGGGTGCGGCAGAACTCGTCGCCGCCGAGGATCATGGGCACGCCGCGCGACACCAGCAACGTCGCCATGAAGTTCTTCATCTGGCGGAGGCGCAGCCGGTTGATATGGGCGTCGTCGGTCGGGCCTTCCACGCCGTAGTTGGCGCTGAAATTGCCGTCCGAGCCGTCGCGGTTGCCTTCGCCGTTGGCGAGGTTGTGCTTATGCGAGTAGCTGACCAGGTCGTTCAGCGTGAAACCGTCGTGGCAGGTGACGAAGTTGATGCTGTTGACCGGGGCTTTGCCGCTGTGTTCGTAGATATCGGCGCTGCCGCACAAACGGCTGGCGAACGCTCCAGCCAGACCCGAGTCGCCGCGCCAATAACGCCGCACATCGTCGCGGTAGAGGCCGTTCCATTCCGACCAGCGCTCTCCCGGAAACCGTCCGACCAGATAGGCTCCGCCCGCGTCCCAGGCTTCGGCGATCAGCTTCACGTCGCGCAGGATGGGGTCTTCGGCGATCTGCTCCAACAGCGGCGGGTTGGGGATCAGGTTGCCGTTGCGGTCGCGGCCCAGGATCGAGGCCAGGTCGAAGCGGAAACCGTCCACATGCATTTCCACCACCCAATAGCGCAGGCAATCGAGGATGAAGTTCCGCACCACCGGGTGGTTGCAATTGATGGTGTTGCCGCAGCCGGAATAGTTCTTATAGCGGCGCTTGTCCTCTTCCAGGATGTAGTAAATGCTGTTGTCGAGGCCGCGGAAGCTCAGGGTGGGGCCGGTCTCGTCGCCTTCCGCCGTGTGGTTGAACACCACGTCCAGCAAAACCTCGATCCCGGCTTTGTGCAGTGCCTTGACCATGGTCTTGAATTCGTCCACCTGGCAGCCGGGATAGAGCCGGGTGCCGTAGCCTTCGTAGGGCGCGAAGAAGCCGATGGTGTTGTAACCCCAGTAATTGGAGAGCCGCTGCCCGGTCTCGGGATTCACCAAGGTGGTTTCGTGCGGATTGAATTCCTGCAAGGGCATGAATTCGACGGCGGTGACGCCGAGTTGCTTGAGATAGGGAATCTTGTCGATCACCCCGAGATAACTGCCCGCCAGCCGGGTGCCGGAACTCGGATGGATGGTGAGTCCGCGCACATGGGTTTCATAGATGACCAGATCGGACCAGGGATGATAGAGCGGGCGGTCGTCTTCCCAATCGAAGCCGTTGGCGGTGACCAAGCCCTTGACCAGGGCCGGTTGCCGCCAATCGGGGCTATGGTCCTGGTTGGCCGAGAAGCCCATGAAATCCCAGTGCGGCGGGCTGGTCAGCGCGGTGGCGTAGGGGTCGATGAGGATGCGGCGCGAATCGAAGCGGTGGCCGCGCTCGGGCGCGACCGGACCATCGACCCGGTAGGCGTAGACCAAGCCCCGGCCCGCCCCTTCCACCACGATATGCCACATATCGCCGGTTTTATGCTGGCGCGGGTCGAGTTCGATGACCTGGAACGGCTCGACGGCGTTGATATCCTCGAACAGCAACAGCCACACCTTCACGGCATGGCGGCTGAACAAGGCGAAATTGACCCCGCCCTTGTGCAGGTGCACGCCGTGCGGCAACGGCGAACCGGCACCGTAGGAGAACGGGGGGCGTTTGGTGGAAACGATGTCCAAGGGGCGCTCGGCGGATTTCATGGCGATGAACGTGTCGCTAGCTGGATGAATATCGGCGTAGACCAGGCGTTCCTTCGGCGGAAAAGCATTCCCCGACCGCGGATGATGATGAATTTATCGAGTCCTAACGACTTCAAAATCAAGAGCTTATCGGCGAATCCCAGGGGTCCGGTGCTAATCTTACCATTCTAGTTGGTTAAACGGGAAATTTGTCGCATCGCGACCACTAGCCTATTTTTCCGATAAATCAAGTTCCGCCGGGCCGCCATCGCCTGTGGCATATCACTCGGACACTGGGTCATATGCCGGCCTGTCCTGGCTTGGACGCCTATTCGTCGGTTTGCGCCACTGTTCGGCGGGATGGATATTGCGATGTCCGGCCCGCGCCGGTTTCGCGTAAACTCCGCCGGGTTTTGGACGTCCGAAAAAATTTCCGAGGAAAACCCTGGGGTACCGGAATTTTTTTTTAAGGCTCCGGTCAGACCATCCGTCAGTGGTTAACAACCGATGAAGCTGACACACACAACCGCTGTTCAATCAACAACAAGTGTTTTTGGAGGTTAATATGGCTGCAACGACTGTTGGCGGCGTAAGCGCACAAGACAAGCCGCTCTTGGATACCAAGTGGCTGGCGTTCGCGTTCACGATCTATACCGTGTTCTATATGTGGGTACGCTGGTATGAAGGCGTCTATGGCTGGGCGGCCGGCCTCGACTCCTTCGCGCCGGAATTCGAGACCTACTGGATGAACTTCCTGTATACCGAGATCGTGTTGGAAGTGACCACCGCGTCGATCCTGTGGGGCTATATCTGGAAGAGCCGCGACCGTAACCTGGACGCCCTCGAACCCCGCGAGAACCTGCGCCGCAACTTCACCCACCTGATCTGGGTGTTCGCCTATGCCTGGGCGATCTACTGGGGCGCTTCCTACTTCACCGAGCAGGACGGCACCTGGCACCAGACCATCGTGCGCGACACCGACTTCACCCCGTCGCACATCATCGAGTTCTACCTCAGCTACCCGATCTACATCATCACCGGCTTCGCGGCGTTCCTGTATGCCAAGACCCGCCTGCCGTACTTCGCCAAGGGCCTGTCCCTGCCGTACCTGGTGACCGTGGTCGGTCCTTTCATGATCCTGCCGAACGTGGGCCTGAACGAATGGGGCCACACCTTCTGGTTCATGGAAGAGCTGTTCGTGGCTCCCTTGCACTACGGCTTCGTGATCTTCGGCTGGCTGGCCCTGGCCATCGCCGGCGTGCTGCTCCAGATCTTCGCGAGCTTCGCCGAAGTGCTGAAGAAGGACCTGTGCCCGGACCTGTAATCGGTACGCGCGGCTAGGACGGCTGGGTTCCCCAGCCGGTCCCGGCCAGGATGAACGGAACCGCCGTCCGAGAGGCAATTCGGACGGCGGTTTTTAATGCCCGCCGATCGGTGCCCTGGGCGGCATCGGGCGGCGGGCGCGAAACCACGGCCAAGGCCCCACCCGCATTGCCCCGGCAAATTTAACTTGCTAGCATTCGACGGCCCCAGGTGAGCCCCTGGGGCCTTGGATTCGCGAGCAGCGTTCGGTTCCGCCGTTAGGGCGCGGAATAGGCGGATGGGGATTTCCCCCCATCCCGCGATATATCAAGAAAAAGAAGAACCGCCCCCTTCACCGGAAGCTCCCATGCCAGACCTCATGTCCAAATTGAAACACGCCGGCCGTGTCATCGTCGGTGGAACCTGGGGTGTGGTGGCGTGGGGCCTTTCCGGGGCCGGCGCGGTGGCCGTGGTCATCTGGGGCATCAAGGCGGTCGCCATCCCCTTGCTGATGCTCAAGACCGCTTCCTGGGGTATTTGGGGCTTGGGCGTGCTGCGCGAGGCCAAGACCCGCCCCCCCTTGCCGCCGCCTTCCGATCCTTCTTGAAGAGGGGGCCGGAAACCCGCCCGGCTTCCAGCCCCTTCGATCATCCCCTAACCCAGCTCGAACGTGGTGATACCGAACACCCGCGCCAAGGGCGTTGCCGGGATCGCGCCCTGGTACATTCGGGCGGTCTCGAACACCACCGCCATGCCATGCCGCGCCGCCAGGGCCACGGCGTCCGCGTTCGGCTCGGGCACATCCAACAGCACCGGCTCGCCCGGTCCCGCGTGGTTGCGTAGGGCGAGGAACAAGGTTTCCGCGCCGTCCGGGCTGTCCGCGAATAATGGCCCGATCTTCCAACCGCTGTGGCATTTCCGAATCACGCCGTAACCCTCCAGCCCGTCGCCCCTGGGTAGCCCGAAGGCGGCGCTTCCCGGTTGTCCGATCCAGGGCCGCAGGAAGGTTGGGCGCGGCACGGGGAACAATTCCGCGTCGTAACGCGCCACGGCCTCGAACGGCAGCGCCGCCAGCGGCACGGCTTCCGTAGGGCGCGGCATCCGGCCCGGCGCGATGCCTTGGTAGCGCACATTGCGGTAGGCCAGCGCGAAACCCGAGCGCCCATAATCGGCCTGCCGCTCCACCACGCCGTCCAGCCCGACGGCCTGCCCGCGCAGATATTCCATGGCGGTCCGCCATAGCCTCATCCCATGCCCTTGGCCCCGGTGTTCCGGCTTGACGATATACAGCCCCAGGAAACCGAAACGCCCGCCATAGCTCACCGCCGACAGCGAACCGATCGGTTCATCATCCAGGAACGCTCCGAAAAATCCCTCCGGGTCGGCGGCGTGGAAGGCTTCGGCGTCGTACAGGCCGGGATTCCAGCCTTCTTGGGCCGCCCATCGCAGGGGGATTTCCAGTTCGGCGCGGCTGAGGGTGCGGATGGTCGAAGTCGTGGCCATGGGGATTCCTCGCGGTATTGGGTTGCTGAACACATAAAAGTCCGCCCCGCGCACTCCGGGATGGGGCGGGCGGGGCGGACCTTGGAGTCGTCCAGCCGTCCGGGCCGGACGGCGGATTGCGAGCGGCGGCGATTCCGCGTCGGCGCGTCAATAGATGAAACCGACCCCCAGGTTGAATTCGTCGGGAACCGGGCCGCCATTCGAGCTGATATTGCGGTAATCGGCCTTGATTGCAATATTCTGGATCGGCTTGTAAGTCAAGCCCCCTTGGTAGATCCAGCGGTCGTAGAAGCCGCCGTAGTTGTCGAAGCCGGTGGGCACCGAAGCCAAGGTGTTGTAGCGCTCGTAGCGGAAGAAGGGGGCCAGGTATTGGCTGCTGTCCTTCCATAGCCAGGGCATGATGTCGTAGGCGACTTCGGTGTACCAGCCGTAGTTCGCCGAGCCGATGGTCTCGCCCTTGGCCTGGCTCAGCACGGCGGCGTCGCCGATATGCCCGTAAGCGCCCAGGGCCCGGAATTCCATCCCCCTGTAGCGCCATTCGACATGGCCTTCGTAGAGCTGGGTAAGGGCGGATATTTTGCGTCCCGCATAGAGTTCGTCCTGGCCCGCGTCGCCGATGAAGGTCGAAGCGCCCACCAACAGGCCGGGCACGGCGGCGGGCGTGTAATCCAGGCGTCCGGTATAGGCCCAGTTCTCGGCGATGGACATGCTGCCGCCTTGGCGTCCCTCGC
Source organism: Methylomagnum ishizawai (assembly GCF_019670005.1). NCBI lineage: Bacteria > Pseudomonadati > Pseudomonadota > Gammaproteobacteria > Methylococcales > Methylococcaceae > Methylomagnum > Methylomagnum ishizawai. Next base: position 1,145,295 of record NZ_AP019783.1, read on the forward strand.
GTATCCCCGAGCTTTCGAAGCCCTCGGCGTTCAGGCTGTTCATGGCGTACATGCGGTATTGCAGGCCGGGGACGATTTCGCCGAACAGCCCAGCGCCCATTTCGCGCCAGGTGCTGGGGATGATGTATTGCTCGACATTGGGGCGGTGGTTGCCGTGGAAGGTGGTGGGTTCGTGGATTTCGTTGATGAAGCCCATCGGCACCAGCATCAGGCCGGCCCGGATGTTGGCGGCGCGGTGCAACAGGAAATCGAGCTGGGAGAATTCGACCGACACCTCGCCCTTTTCTTCGCTGCCCTCGCCGGTGCTGGCGTGTTCGAATTCGAACTCGTTGTTGAGGATGATCCAGTCGTTGAATTTATAACCAACGTACAGCACGGCGCGTTCCATATCCGCCGTGTCCTTGGCATCGCCCTTGTCGGCCACGTAGTTGGTGTAGAGGAATTCGCCGTAGCCGCCGATGGACAGCCCGCGGTTGACCCGGTACACCTCGGACGCCGCCGGGCCGAAGCCGTATTGGCTTTTGTATTCGCGCTTGTCGGGGATGAGGAGCTGGGTTTTGAGCTTCTCGACCTCGGAGGCGAGGATATCGGTCTTGCGCTCGGTGTCGGTCTTGGCCGCTTTGCCTTTGGTGCCGGGGTCCGTGGCTGTGGCTTGCGCGGTGCCGGCGGCCTTGGCGGCGTCCTGCTGGCTCGCCTTCAGTTGCTTCACTTCCTGCTTGAGGTTTTCGTTCTCGCCCGCCTTGGCTTTGAGGGCTTCGATCTCCTTTTGCTGCTGCTGGATGATCTTCCACATCTCTTCCATGGTGGCGGGCACGGGCTGGGCGGCATGGGTGGCGGCGGAACAGAGCGCCGCACCGATGGCCGCGCCTAGGGAGAGGGAGGTTTTGTTGGCTTTCATCGGGAACTCGTTGTGCATAGGGATGATAGTCAGAATTATATGCAAGCCTTTTCCAAATGGAAACGCTTCTCAAATAATGGGTTAGGCATTACACTCTTTAAAAAATCGATTCCCAGGGAAACATCGCCGACACCGGGCTATCGGGTCGCCGCGCCGATGAATCCCCCTCTCCTAAGCACAGGGGTTCCATGAACAAATCCAATGCCGCCGCATTCCTCGCCTTGGCCCTGGCCTTGGGCGGGAACGCCCAAGCCGCGAATATCAGCCGCAAGGCGCAGTTGGGCCGCCAGTTGTTTTTCGATACCAACCTATCCACCCCGCCGGGCCAGGCCTGCGCCACTTGCCACGATGCCGGCCTGTTCTTCAGGGATCCCGACCAGGATATCCCGACTTCCGAAGGCGCGTCCCCGGAACTCAAGGGTTCGCGCAACACGCCCACCGCGCTGTATACCGCCTTCATTCCCAAGTTCCATTTCGACAAGGCGGAGGGTTTGTATGTGGGGGGGCAATTCTTGGATGGCCGCGCGGCGACTTTGAAGGAACAGGCCAAGGGGCCGTTCCTGAATCCTTTGGAAATGGACAATCCCGACAAGGCCACCGTGGTGGGGAAGGTGAAACAGGCGGAATATGCGCCCTTATTCCTCAAGGTCTATGGCCCGCGGGCTTTCGATAATACCGGCAAGGCATACGACCGCATCGCCGATGCCATCGCCGCCTTCGAACGGACGCGGGAGTTCGCGCCGTTCACCTCCAAATACGATTATTACCTCGCGGGCAAAACCCCATTCACCGAGCAGGAGCGGCGCGGACGGCAGGTGTTCGAGGCGGGGGACAAGGGCAATTGCGCCGCCTGCCATCCCGACCGGCCCGGCGCGGACGGCACGCCGCCGCTGTTCACCGACCATACCTACGACAACATCGGAATACCCAAGAACCCGGACAACCCGTTCTATGCCCTGCCCAAGGAGTTGAACCCCGAGGGTTCCGCCTTCGTGGACAAGGGGCTGGGCGGCTTCGTCAAGCAGCCCGCCGAGGACGGCAAGTTCAAGGTGCAGACCCTGCGGAACATCGCCAAGACGGCGCCCTATATGCACAACGGCTATTTCAAGACCTTGCGCGGGGTGGTGGACTTCTACAACACCCGCGATATCAAGCCGACCTGCCCAGACCCGTTGACCCCGGAGGCGCAAGCCCTGGCCCAGGGCTGTTGGCCTGCGCCCGAAATGCCGCGCAATGTGAACCACGACGAACTGGGGGCCTTGAACCTGACCGAGCAGGAAGTGGACGATCTGGTGGCGTTCTTGCAGACCCTGACCGATGGCTATCGGCCTTGAAAGCCGTGGCCAGGGCGGGAGCCTTGGCGGCCTCCCCGGCCTTCAGGCCGGGGAGTGGGGTATCCAGCTACATCGGAACCGGTTTTTGAAGGCGGGGATATCCTCAACGCTTTTGGGTCGAGGTATATGAGTTGGCGGTATCCAAGACGGCGGTTCCCTGCTTGCCGGGCGGCACTGGCACGGTGATCGCTCCCTGGCAGGATTGGCTGCCGTCGTTGGCGCTGAAGCGGACGGTGTAGACCCGGCCATTGCCGGTGAACGGACGGCCTTTGCGGGCCAGGCCCTGGCGTTCGGCGCGGAGGAGGACGCTTTGGTGGGGCTTGGGTTCCTGGGCCGTGGCCCTGGGCCTGACGACCTTGGCGTCCGGTCCGGTTTTGTCCTTGAGCTTGGGATTCCTGACGGGTTCGTCCTGTGAAACGGCGTCGATGGTGAGGGTGTAGGCGTTGGGGCCGGTGACGCCGAGGATGTGGACGGGCCTGAAGCCCTGGTTGGGGGGCCAGAGGGAGGCGCGGCTGGGCCGGGCCGTGCCGCAGTCCAGGGCGGTGCCGTCCGCCGTGACCAGGAGGTTGAACTCGGCGCTGGCCGACCTGGGATCGGGGCTGAAATCGTCGGTGGCGGTGAGGCGCAGGGTCAGGGATTGCGCGGTGCCGCCCGCCAGGGCGGGGGTGGTCAGGCGCAGTTCCGGGCTATCGGCGCCCTGGAGCGGCACGGCGGGACCGCCGGTTTGTTCCCATTGGTAATGGAGCGTGTCGCCGTCCGGGTCCAGGGCCGTGGCGTGGAGGACCACCGCCTGGTTTTGCGCGGCCAGGCGCCGGGGTTCCGGGGTGATCGTGGGCGGGTTGTTGGCGGTGACGGCGACCTGGGTCTCGCGGCTGTCGCGCAGGCTGCCGTCGGACACGGTGAGCCGGAACCCCAGGGTCTGGCCCAGGGCCGCCAGGGGGACGACCGTGGTGGGCTTTGCCGCCGTCGGGCTGGACAGGGTCACGGCGGGGCCGGCGGTTTGTTCCCAGGCGTAGCCCAGGGCGTCGAAGTCGGGGTCGTAGCTGGCGGTCCCGTCCAGGACCAGGGTGGCACCGGCCCGGATCGGGATGGATTGCGGAAGTTCGGCCACCGGGGCATGGTTGACCTGTTTAATCATGAGGTTCACGACCGCCGGATCGCTGGCGTTGCCGTCGGGGTCCGTGACCACCAGTTGGAAGCTCATCTGGGTGTTCACCGCCGCCGCCGGCACGGTGAGGCTCGGCCGCGCCGCGTGGGCGTCGCTCAGGGCGGCCTGCGGCCCGGCCACCTGGGTCCATTGGTAGCCGAGGGCTTGGCCCTGGGGGTCTTGGCTGGCGCTGCCGTCCAAGGCGAGCGTTTCCTGGGGGGCGGCGGCCCGGTCGTCGCCCGCGACCGCCAGGGGTTTGTTGCGGACCGCGATGTGCACGCTGTCGGCGTCGCTCGAAATACCCGCGTTGTCGAGGGCGACCAGCCGGAATTCGAGGACCTCGTCGCCGTCCAGGGGCGCGGCGAAGGACGGGGTGGCGGTGCCGGCGTCCGTCAAGTCCACGCCGGGCCCGGCGGTTTGCGACCATTGGTAGGCGGCGATGACGCCGTCGCTGTCGGTCGCGGACCCGTGCAATTTCACCACGCTTCCCCCGTTCACCGTTTGGTCCGGACCGGCATCGGCCACCGGCGCGGACAGCGTCGTGGCGCTCAAGTCGTCCATCGCGAAATAGGCCGGCGTATTCATGCCGAACTGGCCGACGTCGGAAGAAGACAGGGCGAACTTCAAGCCGTCAATCGCGCCCAAGGACGACAAGTCCAACCACGTCCAGCGCTTGACGATGTAATCCTGGCTGTTGTCCCCCGGCCTATAATCGGCCAGATAAAAATCGACGGTCCCGGACTCGTGCCCGCCCTTCAAGCCGGTGACGGTCAATTTCAGCCAATCGGCATCGTCGCCGCTGGCACCGCCGAATTTCTTCGCGAAACTATCGCCGTTCAACATCGACAAGGCCGCGTAGGTGGTATTGGTCACATAAAACCCATCGACATGCACCGTTTGGTCGAAGCTGATGGGCGACCCGTCGCCGGACACGTAGTCCACGCCAAAATTACCGCCGCTGTGGGCCTGCCCGGCATAGGCGCTGTACTGGTTGCCATATCCCGGCGTGGTGTCGTCGGTCATGTTGGAATAGGCCCAACCCGATGCGGTCGTGAACCCGCCCCAATCGGTCATTTCATTCGGGAAGCTCGCCAAGCCGGAAGCGAAGGTGCCTGGATTGGGTTGGCCCTGGGGGATGGAGGGATCGGTTTGTCCGGCCCAATAGCTGTCGGGGTCCAAGGCCAAATTCTCGAAATCGCTGACGACCGTTGCCGCCTGGGTTGGCGGGGCCAGGGATAGGCTGAGCAGGGTGATTGAAGGCCATTCAAGTTTCATGATGATTATCCGCAAAGAATCGATTCAAATGGAAAGGTTTTGCTGCCTATAGGGCGCGATAGCGCGGCGTATTGCGCCGGATGCCTGCCAACCCCCCATTGGCCACCCATTTCGCGCTCGAAAGGCTTCATGGTTGCTCGCCTGGGGCTGGAAAGGTATAGGTCAAACCGGCATAGAACTGGCGGGTCGGCATGGGATAAAAAGACAGGCCATACGCCGTGGTTTCATAAAAATCGTCGAATAGGTTATTGATGCCGGCGAAGAATTCGGCATCCCCCAGTTTGTAAAAGGCTTTCAAATCCACCCTTTGGTAGGCTGCGAGCTTTGGCGCGTCGACGCCGGAGGCGATATTCGCCCCATTGCTGCGCGGACCGATAAACTCGGCGGAAACGCTAAGGCTTAGCTGGGTCGTGGCCTGCCACAGTAGGCTGACTTGGCCGCTTAGTTCCGGCACCAGCGGCACCTTGAGTCCGGTGGTTTCAAAACGGGCGTCGATAAAACCGAAATTGCCCGACAAACTGAGCGTATCCATCGGCATCAAACGCCCACTGAGTTCCAGCCCTTGCCGTAAGGTGGCGTCCGCATAATTCCGGTTGACGTGGTTGTCGTAGTAAATCTCCTGCTCATTCCTCATCCTGAACAGCGCCAGCGATAACCGCCCCCCATTTTGGGAGCGCAGCCGCCATCCCGTTTCGAAATTATTGCCGGACTGGGGGTGCAAGTCCTGGGCGCTCAGCACTAATTCTTCCGCATTCGGATTGCGATAACTGTGGTTGTAATTGAAATACCATGACAGGTATTCGGCCATATTCCAGGTCAATCCGATATCGGCGGCGAAGTTGTGCCAGGTATTATCGCTGTCGCCTAGTGCGAGCCAGCGATTTTCACAGCCCAAGGGTTGATAGGGGAAAACCGGCGCGTAAGTACACACCCGCTTGAGCGCCACCGATTGCCGCTGCACCGCGAAACGGTCATACCGGTAGCCGGCATCCAACACCCAGGGTATGGGCAAATTCCAGCGGGTATTGATAAAACCGCTCTGATTGGCGTATTGCGCGTCCTTTTGTACGCTTTGATCGGGAATGTCTTGGCCATTTTCTTGGCGGCCCGCCGAACCGAAGCGCCCGAAATATCCCAAAGTCCAATCCTGGGTAATGGGGCCGGAATTGAAGGACAGTTGATGCCTAATATCCACCTCCTGGAATTTGAAGGTATTTTTCCAAGGGGCGACCGCATTTTCTCCTTCGGACCAATAATTGGCCGCCTCATAAGGGTTATCCCGATACCGGTAGGACCATTTCAGCACGGTCGAACCCACGGGGCCCCAGTCCATGGAGCCACCGGCCTGTCCCAGGTAATCGCGGGTTTTGCCGCCGCCGTCGGGCGTGGAGGCTGCGCGGCGTAATTGCGCGTTATTGATCGCGCTATAATCGACCGGACCGGGCAAACCATATCGATCCTCATGGAACCGGAATCCGGCCTGGAATTCCAAAGCCTGGGTCAACGGGTGGGCGAGGTTGGCGGCTACTTGGGTTTTGTCGAGAAAGGAGTTATCCCGATAACCATGGGTCTGGTTATGGAAGGCGTTCAAGGAGGCACGGGTGGAACCGCTTTTGAGCGAGGCGTTCAAGCTTGAGTCCAGGGTATCGAAGCTTCCATAATTGCCATAAAGGTCCGCCTTGGTCTGCTGGCCGCGCCGGGTGACGATATTGATGACGCCACCGACCGCGCCGTCCCCGTACATGACCCCATTGCCGCCGCGGATGATTTCAACCCGCTCTATCTGCTCCAGGGATAAGGTCGTGAAATCGACCCCGGAAAGATCGGGCGCATTCAATTTGACGCCATCCACCAATACCAGCACATTACTGGAATAGCTATCGCCCATGCCGCGAATATCTACGCCGCCAAATTTATCGTTCCCCGTAGAGCTTCTTAAGTTGACATTGGCTTCCCGGCTTAATAAGTCGATTAAAGAATTGCCAGGGGCATTTTCTATGGCTTTCCGGTCGATGACCGTGATGTTCTTCGATTGATCCGGTGCCGTGTCATAAACAGTGACCTCGGGTAATGGATGGGCTTCATCGTTAAGGGTATCGCCCCAGGCCGATTCGATGGGCTGTATGCCCACGGCCAGACCTGCGAAAACCAGCAGGTTCAATAACCCTGCCGTGCGGAAACGCGCTGTCATCGTTCGGATAATCGCCAGCCATCCGGCCCGGAGGACCATCGCCGGTAATACCGGCGCAACGATTGATCTAAACCGACAGGGGGTAATGCTCAACGTTTCTGGGTCGAGGTATATGAGTTGGCGGTATCCAAGACGGCGGTTCCCTGCTTGCCGGGCGGCACTGGCACGGTGATCGCTCCCTGGCAGGATTGGCTGCCGTCGTTGGCGCTGAAGCGGACGGTGTAGACCCGGCCATTGCCGTTGAACGGACGGCCTTTGCGGGCCAGGCCCTGGCGTTCGGCGCGGAGGAGGACGCTTTGGTGGGGCTTGGGTTCCTGGGCCGTGGCCTTGGGCCTGACGATCTTGGCGTCCGGTCCGGTTTTGTCCTTGAGCTTGGGATTCCTGACGGGTTCGTCCTGTGAAACGGCGTCGATGGTGAGGGTGTAGGCGTTGGGGCCGGTGACGCCGAGGATGTGGACGGGCTTGAAGCCCTGGTTGGGGGGCCAGAGGGAGGCGCGGCTGGGCCGGGCCGTGCCGCAGTCCAGGGCGGTGCCGTCCGCCGTGACCAGGAGGTTGAATTCGGCGCTGGCCGACCTGGGATCGGGGCTGAAATCGTCGGTGGCGGTGAGGCGCAGGGTCAGGGATTGCGCGGTGCCGTCCGCCAGGGCGGGGGTGGTCAGGCGCAGTTCCGGGCTATCGGCGCCTTGGAGCGGCACGGCGGGACCGCCGGTTTGTTCCCATTGGTAATGGAGCGTGTCGCCGTCCGGGTCCAGGGCCGTGGCGTGGAGGACCACCGCCTGGTTTTGCGCGGCCAGGCGCCGGGGTTCCGGGGTGATCGTGGGCGGGTTGTTGGCGGTGACGGCGACCTGGGTCTCGTGGCTGTCGCGCAGGCTGCCGTCGGACACGGTGAGCCGGAATCCCAGGGTCTGGCCCAGGGCCGCCAGGGGGACGACCGTGGTGGGCTTTGCCGCCGTCGGGCTGGACAGGGTCACGGCGGGGCCGGCAGTTTGTTCCCAGGCATAGCCCAGGGCGTCGAAGTCGGGGTCGTAGCTGGCGGTCCCGTCCAGGACCAGGGTGGCACCGGCCCGGATGCCGGGGGATTCCGGGAGTTCCGCCACGGGCGGATGATTGACCACCTTGATCATGAGGTTCACGACCGCCGGATCGCTGGCGTTGCCGTCGGGGTCCGTGACCACCAGTTGGAAGCTCATCTGGGTGTTCACCGCCGCCGCCGGCACGGTGAGGCTCGGCCGCGCCGCGTGGGCGTCGCTCAGGGCGGCCTGCGGCCCGGCCACCTGGGTCCATTGGTAGCCGAGGGCTTGGCCCTGGGGGTCTTGGCTGGCGCTGCCGTCCAAGGCGAGCGTTTCCTGGGGGGAGGCGGCCCGGTCGTCGCCCGCGACCGCCAGGGGTTTGTTGCGGACCGCGATGCGCACGCTGTCGGCGTCGCTCGAAATACCCGCGTTGTCGAGGGCGACCAGCCGGAATTCGAGGACCTCGTCGCCGTCCAGGGGCGCGGCGAAGGACGGGGTGGCGGTGCCGGCGTCCGTCAAGTCCACACCGGGCCCGGCGGTTTGCGACCATTGGTAGGCGGCGATGACGCCGTCGCTGTCGGTCGCGGACCCGTGCAATTTCACCACGCTCCCCCCGTTCACCGTTTGATCCGGACCGGCATCGGCCACCGGGGCGTGGTTCGCCGCTTGCGTTTTCTGGTGGATAACGCCGAGGGCGTCCAGATCGAATCCGGCGCTGCCGGTGGTTTTATAGGGATCGTATATGGGATTGCCCGCGGAATCCTGTTCGGTGCCGTTACCCAGGATATCCTTGATGCGGACATAGCCGATATTATCCAGGTCCAGGCCGGGGATACCTGACAGGACGCTCAAGTCGAACGGAGTACCATAACCTTGGCGGTATTTCCCCGCGAGGCCATCGATATTGGTGGGATCGACGGCACCGAAGGCCCCTACTTTCGACGGCGTATAGGAATAGTTGGGGAATCGGTAAAAATCCGTGCCGTTGGACGATACCTCCACCCAGGCCAGCTCCAGGAAGGTATCGCTGAGGCTGTTTTCGAAAACGGCAAAATCGCTGCCATCGCCGTCCGCGATGGGCTGGGCGAAAGTCAGGGTGATACTGCCGCCGTTGCCGAGCGAGACGATATCGTAAGCGTCGCCCACCGCGGGGCCCAGGGCTTTTTGCGGGGTTTGCCAGCCGGCATCGACATCGGTGCCGGGCCGATAATCCCGCCACCCGGTGGCCCAGGCGGTGAACAGCGGACTGTCCTTCGCGAGGGCGGTTGAACCGGCTTGGCCGGCCGCCGGGGCGAAAGGTCCGGCGTGCAGGTCGGCGGCGGATACCAGCAAACAAGCGGCCAGCAGCATGCCCAGCGGGGGGGTGCCGCGTCTGGCGCGTGGTGGGGTGGCGATGCTGTGAACGCCGTGCGCGACGGCTCGGATGGAAACTGGCGCTGTTCGCGCGATACCCGCTTGCGACGGATGAACCGCCCGGATGGATTGAGTGCTGGACATGGAATACCGCCGCGCCGCTTCGCAGATGGGGTGGATGGCCGGGAGCAAAGCGCGGACGGACGAAAAGGCAGAGGATGGACTCTGGGAATTTCGCCAACAGCCCACCGCTGTCTCGAACAATCTTACAGGCCAGTCTCCGGGCTCATAAGCGGCGTATCGCCCCATCCCCGGCCTTCCCATGCGTTGCACAGTGGCGTATTCGAGGAGGTTTAACTTATCTACCGTTGCGGGGGCAGCGCCGGCTTTGGCCGTTGGACGGCATCACCGGCTTCCTGTTTAAGCGCGGGCCAGGGAAGGCCCGCGGCACCTGAAAGAGCGCCGGATATTAAGCCGACCGTGGCCCATGTGCAAGCCGGACGGCAGGCGGTTTCAGCGCGGACCCGCGCGATAGCCGCGCGCCAGATCGACGAAGGCCCGCAGGTAGTCGATTCCGGCGTCCTCCTCGCGCAAGCCCAGGAAAATCCGCTTGGCCACGCCCTCCCGCCCCAGCCTGACCGCTTGGACGGCGAACCGCGCCGCCTGTTCTTCGACCAGCCAGCGCGGCAGCGCCGCCACGCCGCGCCCGCTGGCGACCATCTGCAACAGGATGTCGGTGCTTTCGATGGGCTTGTGGCGCTTCGGGCCGATGCCGGCCGGGGTGAGGAATTGGGTGTAGATATCGAGCCGGTCGATGGCGACCGGGTAGGTGATCAGGGTCTCGCCGGCCAGGTGCCGCGGCTCCACATACGCCAGCCCGCGCAGGGGATGGCCCGGCCCCACGACCAGCACCTGCTCGTAGTCGAACACCGGCTCGAAGACCAGGCCCGGCTTGTGCAGCGGGTCGGGCGTCGCCAGCAGGTCGATCTCGTAGCCGAACAAGGCGCCGATGCCGCCGAACCGGAATTTTTGCTTCACGTCCACATCCACCCCCGGCCACGCGGCGAGGTAGGGTGCCACGATCTTCAGCAGCCATTGGTAGCAGGGGTGGCATTCCATGCCGATGCGCAAGTTGCCGCGTTCGCCCGAGGCGAACTGCCCGAGGCGCTCCTCGGCGTGTTCGAGTTGCGGCAACAGCCGGTGGGCCACCGCCAAGAGATATTCGCCGGCCTGGGTTAAGCGCAGGCGGCGGCCCTCGCGGTGCCAGACCGGAAGCCCGAGTTGGTGTTCCAGCTTGCGGATGCTGTGGCTGAGCGCGGACTGGGTCAGGTGCAGTTTTTCGGCGGCGGCGGTCAGCGAGCCGTGTTGTTCGACGGCGCGGACGATTTCGAGGTGGGCGCGTTCCAGGAGGGGCATTGGGGAGGCTGATCCATGAATAAAGCTAATCGATGGGTGAATTAATACCATTTTAATTCATGATCCGGGGTGTTTAGCATGGCCGACCTTTCATCTCCACAAGGTTTGCAACATGGTCACCACCCACAATCTCGGTTTCCCGCGCATCGGCGCCCGACGCGAACTCAAATCCGCCCTGGAATCCTACTGGAAAGGGCGCTCCTCCCGCGCCGAACTCGAAGCCCTGGGCGTCGAACTGCGCCGCCGCCATTGGGCGGAGCAAGCGGCGCTCGATTTCGCGCCGGTCGGCGATTTCGCCTTCTACGACCAGGTGCTGGACATGAGCTTCACCCTGGGTAACCTGCCCGGGCGCGTGCGGGACTTCCACGGCGACGCGCTGGACAACTATTTCCGCGTGGCGCGTGGCCGTTCGGCCCCTGCCGCCGACGAGCAGGCGGGGTGTTGCGGCGGAGTGGCGGCCGGTGAGATGACCAAGTGGTTCGATACCAACTACCACTACATCGTCCCCGAATTCACCGCCACCACCACCTTCAAGCTGGACGCGTCCCGCTTGCTGGAACAATGGGCCGAAGCCCAGGCCCAGGGCGTCGCGGCCAAGCCGGTCATCATCGGACCCGTGACCTACCTGGCGCTGGGCAAAGCCAAGGACGGCTCCGGCAAGCTCGCCCTGTTGGAACGCCTGCTGCCCGTCTACGCCGAGCTGTTGGAAACCCTGGCGGCGCGCGGCGTCGAGTGGGTGCAGATCGACGAGCCGCTGCTGGTGACGGAACTGGACGCGGACTGGCGGCACGCCTACGACCACGCCTACCACGCGCTGAAAAGTTGCCGCGTCAAGCTGCTGCTGGCGACCTACTTCGGCCAGTTGCTTGAGAACAGGCATTTGGCGCTGAACCTGCCGGTGGCGGGATTGCACATCGATACCAGCCAGGGCCGCGAGGATGTCTTGCCGCTGGTCGATACCTTGCCCCCGCACAAGGTGCTGTCGCTGGGGGTCGTCAATGGCCGCAATATCTGGAAGACCGACCTGGACGCGGCGCTGGATTGGCTGGAGCCGTTGGCGGAACGGTTGGGCGGACGCTTGTGGATCGCGCCATCCTGCTCGCTGCTGCATGTGCCGGTGGATTTGGACGGCGAGGAGAACCTCGACCGGGAAATCAAATCGTGGTTGGCCTTCGCCAAGCAGAAACTGGGCGAACTCGCCTTGCTCGCCACCGCGCTGGACCGGGGCCGCGCCGCCGTGCGGGCCGAGTTGGACGCCAACCGCGCCGCCATCGAATCCCGCCGCCATTCCCCGCGTGTCCACAATCCCAAGGTCAAAGCCGCCCTGGCCGGGATCGACGCCGGGCTCGGCCAGCGCCAAAGCCCCTACGCCCAACGCGCCCCCAAGCAGGCCGCGCGGCTGAAACTACCCAAGTTCCCCACCACCACCATCGGTTCCTTCCCGCAGACCGCCGAAATCCGCTGGGCGCGCCGCCAGTTCAAGGCCGGGGCAATCGATGCGGCCACCTACCGGGCGGAGATGCGGGCCGAGATCGCCCGCTGCGTCCGGGAACAGGAAGCCCTGGGCCTGGATGTGTTCGTGCATGGCGAGGCCGAGCGCAACGACATGGTGGAGTATTTCGGCGAGCAACTGGACGGCTATGCCTTCAGCCAGTCCGGTTGGGTGCAATCCTATGGGTCGCGCTGCGTGAAGCCGCCCATCCTGTTCGGCGATATCAGCCGCCCCGAGGCCATGACCGTGGAATGGATCGCCTACGCGCAATCCCTGACCCACCAGCCGATGAAGGGGATGCTGACCGGCCCGGTGACGCTCCTCAACTGGTCCTTCGTGCGCGACGACCAGCCGCGCTCGGTGTCCTGCCAACAACTGGCCTTGGCCATCCGCGAGGAGGTGCTGGACCTGGAACGGGCCGGCCTGCGGGTGATCCAGATCGACGAGGCGGCGCTGCGCGAGGGCCTGCCCTTGCGGCGGTCGCAATGGCAGGCGTATTTGGACTGGGCGGTGGCATCCTTCCGCATCGCCGCCAACGGCGTGCGGGACGAGACCCAAATCCACACCCATATGTGCTATTCGGAATTCAACGACATCATCGCCTCCATCGCCGCCATGGACGCCGACGCCATCACCATCGAAACCTCGCGCTCCGACATGGAATTGCTCGACGCCTTCGATAGCTTCAACTACCCGAACGAGATCGGGCCCGGCGTCTACGATATCCACTCGCCCAACATCCCGACCCAGGAACATATCGTGGCGCTGATGAAGAAAGCCGCCGAGCGCATCCCGGCGGAGCGCCTGTGGGTCAATCCCGACTGCGGACTCAAAACCCGGCAGTGGAGCGAGGTCATCCCGGCCCTGACCCATATGGTCGCCGCAGCCAAGGCCCTACGCGCCACGGTGGGCTGATTCCCGTCGAAAGTCCCGGCCCGCCGCCGGGGCTTTATCCCGATCCCGATCCACGCCTCCGCGTATTTCCTGGAGCGTCTTCAGGTTATTGGGGTGGGCGCGTGTCCCATGCCCATCCGCCTAGCGGAGCGCATCCAATCGAGCCTCGGCGCCGCTTTCCAAGAGCGCCAAGCAGGCGACACAAAGGCAGCCGTCGTAGGTTTGCCGGATATGGTCCACCGTTTCCCGCGACAAGCGCACTTCCATACAGCCGCATTGGTGGATGCGGTTGGCCTTGCAGACGAACTCCCGCGCACAACGCGGGCAGGTTTTCGCTTCATGCTTCTGGTCGGTCATGTTTCCTCCTGGGCAGGTACCCTAGCCTAGCCGATCCTCCTTGAGGGGCGGGCGCATACCGATGGAAGCGGATGGCCGTGGTCAAGAACCCGCCGAGGCGTGTATGATCTTTTATTAAATTTTCATACCAGACGGGCGGAAACCCATCGGATCGGGCCGAATGAGGGCCGTCAACCTAGCGGGCGGCAATGCCCGTGGTGGTGGGGATCGGTCGAATCGGCGTCCACCGTCACCAGGTTCAGCGCGCTATGCCGCACGCCGCGCTCCGCCGCCATGGCATCCGCGAACCTGCGGATTTCCTGGGTCGGGCCGCGCAGGAACAGCGTTTCCATGCAGTGCTCGTGATCGAGGTGGACATGCATGGCGGACACGACCAGGCCATGGGCTCGATGCTGGAGTTCGGTCAAGCGCTCCGCCAAGCGCCGTTCGTGGTGGTTGTAGACATAGGACAGGCTGGCCACGCAATAGGGGGCGGCGTCCGTGGCGAGCCGCTCCGCTTCCAGTTCCCGGCGCAGCATATCGCGCACCGCCTCGGAGCGGTTGGCATAGCCACGGGCTTGGATCAGCGCGTCGAAGTTCTTGGCCAGCGCCTCGTCGAGGGAAATGGTGATACGTTCCATAAATTAAAGGTCCGGGGGATATCCCGGCGATTTTAGCGTAGGAACCGGGGGGTTCCCGCATCCAAACTTGAGGAGGCCGCGTGGAAGCCTTGCCACAGGACACATTCTTGTTGACGGCCCTGGTGTTCGCGCTGGGCTTGAAGCACGGCTTCGACGCCGACCATCTATCCACCATCGACGGGCTGATCCGGTACAACAGCCGGGCCAATCCCCGGTGGGCGCGGTACTGCGGCGTCCTGTTCTCCCTCGGGCATGGCGGGGTGGTCATCGCGGTGGCCGCGGTGGCCAGCCTGATGGCGCGGTCTTGGGCGGTGCCGGGCTGGATGGAAGGTTTCGGCACCTTGATTTCGGTTTTCTTCCTGGCCTTGCTCGGCTTGGCCAACCTGTCCGCGGTCCTCCTGACGCCTCCCGGCCAGAGGGTCCGGGTCGTGGGCGTCAAGGGGCGCTGGCTGGGAAGCCTGCGGAGGGCCGGACGGCCTTCCCTGGTCGCGCTGGTGGGGGCGTTGTTCGCCTTGTCCTTCGATACCCTGGGCCAGGCGACCGTGTTCGCCCTGGGGACCGGCTCCCCCGGCGACTGGCCTCGTGCCGCCGGGTTGGGGCTGGTCTTCATGCTGGGGATGTTGACCACCGATGGCATCAATGGCCTATGGATTTGGCGGTTGCTGCGGCGGGCGGACCGGACGGGGCGGATTGCCTCCCGCGTCATGGGGCTAGCCGTGGCCGTCCTCAGCCTGGCGGTGGCGGCGTTGGGGGTGGCCAAATACGTTTCTTCCCAGGTCGGGGCCTGGATGGAGGGGTCCGAGCTGTCCATGGGGTTGGGGGTGATCGGCGTCCTCTGCGCCGTTTTCGCCGTGGCCTGGGTTTTCGCCCGTGCCCGCCTTGGCAAGGCGGCCTGACCAGGAGGGATCGCGAAGGGAACCCGCCGGGGATCGCGGGGCGGGTTTTGCTCCGGCGGGAATATTCAGGCGGTTTTGGCGGGCTGCGGGAACCAGTGGCGGGTCCGGTTGCACACGGCGCACACCGACAACATGACCGGCACCTCCACCAGCACGCCGACCACGGTGGCGAGCGCCGCGCCGGATTCCGGGCCGAACAGGGCGATGGCGGTCGCGACCGCCAGCTCGAAGAAATTGCTGGCCCCGATCAAGGCACCCGGCGCGGCCACGGCATAGTTCACCTTGAACAGCCGCATCAGGCCATAGACCAGCGACGAGTTGAAGTAGACCTGGATCAGGATGGGGATGGCGATCAAGCCCACATGCAACCAGCGACCAGTGATGTTGTCGGCCTGGAAGGCGAAGATCAGGACCAGGGTCAGCAGCAGCGCGGAAATCGCGATGGGGTGCAGGCGGGGCAGGAAGGCTTGCTCGAACCACGCCTTGCCCTTGGCCCGTAACAATCCATTGCGTGTCAATACGCCCGCCGTCAGCGGGATCACGATGAACACGACCACCGACCAAAGCAGCACATCGAATGGCACGTCGAGGCCGGAGGTGCCCGACACCAGGAACTTCACGATGGGCGCGAACAGCCCCAGCATGATGAGGTCGTTCACCGCCACCTGGACCAGGGTATAGGCCGGGTCGCCGTCGGTCAGGTAGCTCCACACGAACACCATGGCCGTGCAGGGCGCGGCGGCCAGGATGATGACCCCGGCGGTGTATTGGTCCGCCATCTCCGGGCCGATCCAGGGCAGGAACAGGTGCTTGAAGAACAGCCAGCCCAAAAGGGCCATCCCGAACGGCTTCACCAGCCAGTTCACGAACAGCGTGACCAAGAGGCCCTTGGGGTTCCGGCCCACATCGACAACCGCGCCGAAATCCACCTTCAACATCATGGGGTAGATCATCAGCCAGATCAGCGCGGCTATCGGTAGGTTGATGTGGGAAACCTCCATGCCGCGGAGGGCCGCCACCGGTTCCGGCAGCAGCTTGCCCAGGACGACGCCCACGCCCATGCAGAGCGCCACCCAGACCGTCAGGTAACGGTCGAACAGGCTCATGTGCTTGGGTTCGGCCGCGGTGGTTGCGATGGTGTTCATGACCACTGGGCCTCCTTGGAACTGCCGGGGGTTTCCACGCCGATCCGGTTCAGCGCGGCGGAGAGTTCCGGTCCCGCCATCGTCTCGAACGGCAGGGCCAGGAGCTTCTGGACGCGTTGTTCCAGGGCGGCATAGGTGGCCTCGAAGGCAGCTTCCACCTCCTCCGGGGTTCCGGTCACATGGGCCGGGTCGGGCAAGCCCCAATGGCCCCGGACCGCCTTGCCCAAATAGACAGGGCAGGTTTCGCCGCCCGCCGAATCGCAGACCGAGATCAGGATATCGATCCCGGCCTCCTCGAATTCATCCCAGGACTGGCTCTTATAGCCTTCGGTCGGGAGGCCATGGCGGGCCAGGGTGGCGAGGGCGCCTGGGTTGATGCGGCCTATGGGGTGGCTCCCGGCGCTGGAAGCCCGGAGACGGCCCGCGCCGAGATGGTTGATCAGGGCCTCGCCCAGGACGCTGCGGCAGGAGTTGCCGGTGCACAGGACCAGGACGTGGCGCGGTTGTTCCGCGGTCATGGGCGGTCCCCGGCTTTGGAACCCGGACAACAGGCGGACTTCGGTTCCAACCGGACCGCCGTGTCCGCGCCGAACATCGGGATCGACTTGAGCGTGTGGAAGGCTTCCCAGGCGATGCCTTGGGGATCGAGCGACCAGTATTTGTCGGACTCGGCATAACAGCAGGCGGCCCGGCCCTGCGCCTCGACCGGCAGGGCAGCGGCGCTCAAACCCTGGCGGACGGATTCGAGCGCCTCGCCGGAATCGACCTGTATCCCCAGATGGTCCAGGCCGGGTTCGCGGCCCCGCGCCGAGAGGGCGAAATTGACGCGGGGATCGTCCAGCATCCACTTGGCGTAGTCGGCTTCGCGGACCGTGGGCGCGGCCTGGAACAGCGCGCTGTAAAAGCGGACGCTGTCTTCCAGGTTCTCGACGGCGAGATGGACATGGAATCGTTTCATGGGGAAGCTCCCGGACGGTGGTGGGTTGAAAAAGCGCGGGGCGGCGGAGCGGGTCCGCCGGTTAGGCGGCGGGAGGTCCGCCCGTGCCCGGACACCCCGATGGCGGTGTGGCCGGGCACGGTTGGCCGCCGCAACAGTTCTCCATCAGGAAGGCGAGCAATTCGTTCATCGCCATGTAGTTGGCCGAATAGATGACGAAGCGGCTTTCCTGGCGGGATTGCACGAGGCCCGCGTGGCTCAGCTCCTTCATATGGAAGGTCAGCGAGGACGGCGGGATGCCCAAGGCCTCCCCGATCTTGCCGGCGGGCAAACCCTCCGGGCCGACCTGGACCAGGAGGCGGAAGATGGCGATGCGGGAGTCCTGGGCGAGCGCCGCCAAGGCGGTGACAGCGGTTTTTATTTCCATATTTCAATTTTAATAGAAATATTTGTGTATGCAAGCGCGTTCTCCAAAGCCATCGCAAGCCCGGCGGGCGATGGCCTGCGGAAGATGTGCGGGGCAGGGCGGGGCCCATCCGGTTTGCCAGGCGCGGTCACAGACCCGCACGCCCCGGAATCCGTGGCTTCACAGCCGGATTTCATCGCCCGAGGCCGTGGTCAGGGTGGCGCTGACCTGGCGCACGGTTTCCTGGCGGGTGCGGTCCAGGTAGGACTTGGATTTCTCGACCTCCGCGCCCAGCACGTCCACGGTCTTCTGCATGTTCTCCAGCGCCTTGACCTTGTAGCTGGAAACCATGTCCATGGTGTCGTAGATGTTCTGGAACGCCAGCTTGAGCTTGTCGAGGCTGACGGCGGCGCTGCTGGCCTGTTCGTGGACCCGGCCCGCCTGCTGCTTGAGCAGGGCCGAGGTGGACTCGATCATGCCGCTGGTGGTGGCGTTCAAGGCGCCGATCTGGTCCAGCACCAACTTCTGGTTGGCCAGCGCCTGGGCCACGATCACCGCCGTCCTCAGGGCGGAAATGGTGGTGGTGGTGGCGCGGTCCACGCCCTTGATGAGTTCCAGGTTGTTCTTGCGGATCATGTCCATCGCCAAATAGCCCTGGATGGTGACGGCCAACTGGGTCAGCAAATCCTGCACCTTCTGGCGCACGTAGAACAGCAGTTCCTCCTTGACCACGCGGGCCTTTTCCGGGTCTTGGCCCTCGATCTCGGTAAGCCTAGCGCTGATGGCCGCGTCGATCTTCTTGCCGACATAGACATACTGTTCCAGCCGCTCCATGATCCGCCAGGCATTGGCCTTCTCCTCCTCGACGGCGGCGTTGTCCTTGCGTAATTCGTCCTGACCGTGGTAGAGCGATTCCAGGATGGCGTTGAGATGGGTCTGGGCCGATTGGTATTGGCGGAAATAATCCTGGACCTTGGTGCCCATCGGGATGAAACCCAGCAACTTCCTCGGCTCCAACAGGTTGCCCTGCTTCACCGGGTCCAGCGCCTCGATCCGCACCCGCAAATCCAGCAAGGACTTGGAGATGGCCGAGCCTTCGTCGAACAGGCCGGTATTCATGGCCTGCATCGGCTTGTCCAACAGCCGGTTGGAAATCCCGGCGGCGGCGCGGATCTCGTCGTTGGCGAGGGTGTGGACCCCGGAAACCTTGGCCTTGAACGCCTCGCTGTGGAGTTGCTCGTTCAAGATGATGTTGACGAAATCCTCGACCTTTTTGTCCAGTTCCTGGAACTTGGCCGGGGCCAGCTTGACCATGCCGGCCGCCTGCTCCTTCTCGACCGGGGCGACGGCGGCGGGCGGGGTCAAGGTTTCCGGCGGGGTCAGTTCGATGGTGGCGCTCATCGCGATACTCCTGTTGCTATTGCTACTATTACGATTGGAAATGCCGGGTCCGGGGCCTTGGGCCTCCCGGCTGGGGCGGCAAAGCTTTCCACGTCGCGGCCCCCGAGTCCACCGCCCGGCGCGGATTCACCGCTCCCCCAACCGCCGGGGAAGCCGCCGCGAATACCTCCCGGTTCCCAGGGGATACCGCTAGAATAAGGTTATTGAATGCCTGTATCCTCCCTTGGATATACTCCGCGCCGCGCCCAGGGGAACCCCGCGATCGACGATGGAATGGATGGGCGTCCGCACCGGACCCCATGCCCGGACCGGCAGAATTGAACCGAGGCCGCCAGGGAAACCCGGCGCCCCCACACGACCGGAATCCCCGCCCCCGTCCACCACCGGCACCGCCATGACCGACCAGAACGCACCCGACACCCCCGAGATGGACCCCCTCATCGCCCAACCGGCCCCGGCCTCCGCCCCGCCCGATATTCCCCGCCCCCCGGTCCACAGCGGAAGCCGCCGCCGCGTCAGGACGCGGGAGCGCATCCGCTACAGCCGCCCGCGCTCGCTATGGATCGGCATACTCCTGTTTTTCATCGGCATCGAAACCGCGGTGCTGCTCGCCATCCACGCCAATATCAACATGGAAAAAACCGAGCAGCAAACCTTGAACGCCACCCTCAAAAACGGCGACAAGGAAATCAAGGAACTCAACGCCCAGGTGGTCGAAATGACCGAACTCATCGCCAAACAGGTCTACGCCCGCCTGCCGGGGCTACGCCCCTTGGCGTTCGACCGGGTCATCCCCATCGACGCGGGCCAGGTCAAGAACATCATGTTCACCCAATCCGGCATCGGCGACGAACAATCCACCGAATACCGGGTCGTGCTGTACAACCCCGGTAGCGCCACCACCCGCGCCCATATGGAAATCATGCTGTTCAACCAAGCCGGCGTGCAAAGTGGCCGGGCCGATGTCGGCGGCAACGAACTCGGTCCCGCCCCCATCGTCCTCGACCCCGGCGAAATCCGCTCCTATTCGGACAAGATCGGCCTCGAAACCGGGCAAAACGCCCCGTTCTATTTCATGCTCCGGGAACGCCCGGCAGGCAAGTAGCTTTTCCCGGAGGATGGCATGAAAGCGGCGCTGCGCTTCCTGTTCGTCATGGTCCCCGCGCTGGCCGGGGCCGACACCATCTATAAATGCGAGGACAACGGCAAGGCGGTGTTCACCGCCACACCGACCGGGCCGTCGTGCCAGCCCATGGGACTCAAGGTGATCGAAGCCGACCCCAAGGAAGCCGCCCGCCTCCGCCGGGAAACCGAGCTTTGGAACGAGCAGCGCAGGGAAATGGTCCAGGACAGCCTCGCCCGCGAGGCCAAAGCTACGCAACAAAGGCGCAAGGCGGAGTTGGACGCGGTGAAAACAAGTCCCCGCCGCTCATCGAAGGGCAGCCGATGGCAATCCGGCACAGGCACGGACCCCGGCCCGGAGCAAGTGACCGTACCTATCGCGCCGGACACGGCGTCCAGTGGTTCCGGCACGAACCGGGGATCGGCGGGAGGACATTAACCCCGTCCCCAGCGAGCGGGACGATAGCGCGACGGATGCTTGCCATAAACTTTTCACCCGTTATACTGTCCGATCTTCTGAACCGGGGGTGACTTGGCTTCGACGTGGATTACAAAACCTTAGGTGCATGCCGAGGTGCGGATTACCT
Source organism: Methylomagnum ishizawai (assembly GCF_019670005.1). Lineage (NCBI taxonomy): Bacteria > Pseudomonadati > Pseudomonadota > Gammaproteobacteria > Methylococcales > Methylococcaceae > Methylomagnum > Methylomagnum ishizawai. The sequence goes on from NZ_AP019783.1 coordinate 1,165,776, forward strand.
CGTAAAACAATTCGCAATCTTATAGTTGCCAACGACGACAACTACGCTCTGGCTGCTTAAGTCAGCCAGCCTCTGACCAGGGTTTGCTTACGGACGCTGACTCAGGGGTAACACAATCATAAGCTCGCGAGGAGGCACGTCCGGGGCCGAATCGCTAAAAATCACGGAATCGCCGTTCTCTCGCCCTGCCGTTCGGGTGAAGCGCGGTTAAAAATCAATAGAGCCGGATAAGCATGTAGAGCCGAGGGCGGAGGATTTGCGGACGCGGGTTCAATTCCCGCCACCTCCACCAATTAAGTCATTGATCTAAAAGCCGTTTGTACCTGCCGCCACCATGAAGTGGCGGCAGAGTGGCGGCGATCATCAGCAAACCCCATCCAAATCCATCAATACTGGCCCGGAGCGGCTGGGCGTTCCGCTCTTGCCGGGTAAGGGATGCGGCAGATTCCAACCCGCAACCCCATCCGCAATGCACAAAAAAAGTTCAAAAACCGGGCAGGTGGGGAGGAGTGCGCGGCTGGCCCCCACCGGGCTTTCCCGATGCCCGCCAGTGCCTGCCCCATGTCTTTCCGATGGGCACAAAAAAGGCCCGCCAGCTTCCGCCAGCGAGCCTCGCCCGTGCCGCCTTGCCTTCGCGCTAGGCCTTGATCCCGTCCACCCGGCCCTTGTAGCCGTCCACATCCCCGCCCACGTCCACGATGTCCGCGCCCTGGGTACACGCCCCGGTGCTGGGATGCGTGTGCGTGGCCAGGATCGTGCAAAGCTGCTTCACCGCGCCCATCAACAGGCTTACCAGTTCCAGCAGGTTCTCCCCCTCGCTGCCCACCCACACCGCCGGGGCGCGCACCTTCAGGGTGCCCTTGCTCGATAGGTTGGCATCGCCCACCGCCCCGAGGTCCAGCCGCCCGCCGCTCAACGCCTGTAGCGCCCCCATGGCCCGTAGCCGGTAGAGTCCGCCCACCTCGTGCAGCTCGTCCGCGTCCACGGTGCGGCTGGCCTGGGTGAATTGTTCCAGCACCTCCAAAGCTTCGATCACCCGCTCCACACTGTGGTCGGTAATCCGCCCATCGGTCCGGCGCTCGTGGTTGCCCTGGGCGTCGATCCGATCAAAGCTCTCGGCGCTGTGCTGGCGGCGCTGTTCGCCGGGTTCGAGGTCCGGCAGGCCCAGGCCCTCGGCCAGGATGGCGCGGACCATCGGCTTATTGGGCGAACCGTAGGCGAACCCCATTTCCACCTTGGTCCCCGGTTCCGGCAGGGCGAATTGCCCGCGCTCCTGTCCGCCGGTCGGGATCGGCAAAGGCACGTCGCGCAGGATGGGAATAGCCGTGTCCGGGTTGCCGTGGGCGTCCAGCACCTGCAAATCCACCGCATAGCGGGGCCGGTACGGGTCGGCGATATCGCCCGAGGCCGAACCCTCCCGGATGCCCACCACCTCGGCGTGCTTGGGCAGGTGCAGCCCGCCCGAGAGTTCGGGGAACTGCCGCTCCATCATCCGCCTTATCGCGTCGTCCATGTGACCACCATGTGGTTGCCTTGGAATTCGAGGCGCTTGATCCGGGAGCCGTTGAGGCTGACGCCGGGCCGCAAGGCCGGAACCGCCGCGATCCGGGCGCTATCGCTGGCGAGGTGTTCGTGGAACAGATCGTCCGGCGCGTCCACCTCGCGCCCGGCGTAGCGGCTATCCGTCCACGTCCCCACGTAGACCACGCCCCCGCCCTGTTGCTGCCAAAGGTAATCGTCCACCTGGAACGCCGCGCCGATGTGGTCCAGGGCGTTGTAACCGCTGCCCAGGTTGTAGAAGTTGGGGATGCGGCGGCGGGAATAGTCGGCGTCGGGGATGCTGAACGAAAGGCCGGCGGCGTCGGCGATGGCGTTGCACACATCCGGGATCGCGCAATGGCGCAAGGCCAAGGGCAACGGCAAGCGCAGCGCCCCGGCCAGTTCGCGGCAAAACAGGCGTTGCCGGGTATAGTCCACCGGCGTGATACTCTCGACATACCCCAGGAACAGCCGCTGCCAATCGTCCGAATTGGCCCAGGCCAGGTCGAAGGCCACCGGCGCGAGTTCCGCCACCGGCCCGCCCCCGCCCACGTTCACCATGAATTCCGCCCGGCCCGGCGAATTCAAATCCAGGATCACCCGTTCCTCTATCACCGGGTACAGCGTGCCGCCGATGTTCAAGCGCCGTTCCAGCTTCATTTCAGCGCGTCATCCAACCGCTTCAAAACTTTCTCGAATCCGCTCAAAGGCTCGGTCCCGCCGGTCGCCGCACTGGACGCGCCCGAACTGGCCGCGCTCCCGGACGAACCGCCGGCCGCCGTGCCGGTCGCCGTCTGTGCCGCCGTGGATCGTGCCGCCGCCTTCGGATTGCGTTCCTCCACCTTCTCGGGCGTGCTTCGGTATTCGGCCAGGGTGAACGACACCTCCCACGCCCTGAGCCGGTCCGCTTCCTTCACGTCCAGGTTGCCATCGAACTTCACTTGCTTGATACCCATGGCCTGGGCCGTCCGGTTCTGGATCGCGAACATGCGCCGCTCCTGATTGCCGTCCTTGCCCTCGGCCAGGGCGATCAAGTCCGATAGCCACGCGGCATCCTGGTAGCGGATTTGCAGGCTGACGGACAGGCTCTTGCCCTTGTCGCCGGTCTCGGCCTTCGGAGTGGCGGAACTGTTGCCGCTCATATCCTCGCTGGCGAGCGGCAACGCCGCCGACACCCTCAGCCCATGCCCCTGGATTTTCTTGCCATCAAGCCACAGCATCGAGAATCCCCGCCAAAACCGCCAGTTCGCCCGGCTGGCCCAGGAACACCGACACGGTGGACAGCGTATGCTCGTGGCCCGGCGCTCCCGCCCCGAGCGCCGCCGCGTGGTCGGCCTCGGCATAGCAACGCCAGCAACCCGCAGGCTCGCCAGACAGCCCGGCGGTAGCCCCGGCCAGGGCGTCGGCGATGCTGGCCGCGTGCGTGGCCTTGAGGCCGGCCAAATCGTCCAGCGCGGCCAAGGCGTCGGCCAGGGTGTCCGCCGCCGCCGCGCTGGCTTGCAGGATCGCCGCCCGCTTGATCGCCGCCAGCGACGGCAAGCCCCCGGTCAACACCGTGCCCACACCCGGCGGTAGGGACGCGGGCAGGGTCCACTTGTCGGTTTCCAGGTTGATGAGGCTCGCCGCCCGCCGCGCCGCCTTGCCGAACATCGGCAAGGGAAAGGCCGCGGCTAAATCTTGCAGTCCCCGCGACAGGTCCGGCAGGCTCGCCGCCGCCACGCCGATGGCCAGGACCGCGCCGCCATAGTTGGCGGGCAGGCGTTGGATAGCCGCCCGCACCGCGTTGGGAAACGACAGGTAGCGGTAAGCGTCTTCGCCCTCGCCGATCCCGTGCTGCCAAGGATCGACCTGGATCAACCCGAGCGAGACCGGAATCCCGGCCAGGAGGGCCGAGGCATCGCCTATGGGGGCGCGGATGGCGAGCGGTGCCCAGGCCATCAGGCGGTCCTGGTGGCGAGCTGGCCGGACCCCGCGCCATCTATGCACCCCAGGGATACCCAGGTACCCGGCGGTGTGGCCCAGTTATTGTCGCCGTTGATGTTCCAGACGATGAAGCGATGTGGTCCGCTCGAATCCAACACGGTGCCCGGCGCATAGCCCGCACTCAGGCCGTAGATCGCGCCCAGCACCATGCTACCCACCCGCAAATCCGCCGCCCTCGGCACCACATCGGCGCTATCCGCATAGGTCCGCCACGCCGTCCAGACGCCGCTACTCAGGAAACGGCTATGGAGCCGCCCGCCGTGCGATTCCTGTGCCTGCTGATACACGACGTCCGCCACCTCGCGCCAAACCTTGACTAATCCATAATCGGACGGCGCATGTGTGCAATCCGAGTTGTAGTAGTAATCGCCGGGCGAAATCAGGGTATCCATATCGCCGGAGAATGGCATGGTATCCCGCAAGTCGCTGCCTAAATGGGTGATAGCATCGCGCCGCCCCGTGCCCACATTATCCCAATGGGCTGTGGCTTGGCCCGAGGTTTGTAGTTGTGTCTTGGTGTAGTAGCGATCATCGTGGCTGTGCCCGGCGTCCGACTTGCCCCCGAGCGCCGCGTTCATTTCCGCCTCGGTGTAGTAGCGGTCGTCGTGATCGTGCCCGGTGTCCGACTTGCCCCCGAGCGCGGCATCCATCGCCGACTTGGTGTAGTAGCGGTCGTCGTGGTTGTGCGGATCGGGGGGGAATGTGTCCGGTTTGCCCGCGAGCGCTTCCCAGGTGAAATCCATCTGCCACGCATCGGCGGGCACGTCCAAGTCCAGCAACGCCGCGATCCCGGAATAGGCCAGCGCGAAATTACGGGTGAGGTTGTTCCCCCGCGCGTCCCCGTCCGTGGCGGTCTTGGTGATCGGGGCGATGTAGGACACCGCCACCAGGGTATCATCGGCCCCGGCCAGCCCCACCCAGTTGAAAACGAAGTCGCCGATGGTGGCATCCAACAACAGCGAGTAAACGACCTGGTTCGGCCCCGCCGCCCCGCGCCGGTCCCAGGCCCGTTCCAGCACGATCTCGCCCGGCGCGGGCATGGATTCAATCCGGTCGGTGGGTTCCTCGCCCAGCCCGTCGATATAGGCCAGCACGAAGCGTTCGATATTCGGGTGGGTACCGGCGACTTGGTGCGCGGCAAACCAGTTTTCCCCGGCTACGGTGATAAATGCCATGGTGATTCCCTACGGTAATTCGGCGTGGTCGTAATACCAGGTATGCCCGGTCTCGCCCGCCGCGATGAAAATCCCGGCGGTGTCGGTGCCCCCCAGCCGGTAGCGGCGGCAGGTGCGGCCATATTCCTGCACGATGAAGTCCAGCATGGGGCCATATTCGGAGGTGGCGCTGTCCGGCAGGTCCAGCAGGATCACATCCCAGTCCACCGGGTCGGTGCGCTCGCGTTGGTCCAGCAAGGGGATTTCCAGGCGGTCGAAGATGCGGAAAAACCCCGCCTTCTGGCCCGAGTCCTTGGCGTTGGCGTAGGCGTGCTTTACCCGCCGCCGGTACAGGGGCAACGGCTCGCCCCGGAACCGCACCACCCGCCGCTGATAGGCCAGCAAATCCAGCATCGGCTCGGCACAGGTCAACGGGTCCAACTGTCCGAGCGGCCAGCGCATCCACCCTTCCGCCCGTGTCCACCACGACAGTGCCGCTCGTCGCAGCTTGTCGAGTTCGGGGCCGGACAGCCAAAACGGCAACTTGAGGTCGATCATTCGGCGTCCTCCACCGTCACGTCCAGATCATCCAGCACCGGAATCCACAGCCCGGCCACGATGTCCGGTTCCCCGAAGTCGATGCTATGCAAGGCCGGGAATTGCTCGTGCAGCTCCTTCGCCAACCGGCTGAAGCTGAACCGGGAATAGGGATAGGCCAGCGTGGCCTTGCCCTGATAGGCGAGGTTCGCCCGGAACGCGGTGCCGATGAAATTTTCTAGCCCGGCCTGTAGCGCCGCCTTGGCTTCGGTGGACGTGCCCGGCTCGGCCCAGGCCGTGACGGCCAGGGAATAGCCAGTCTCGGGCATCTGCGCCACGAGTAGATCGTCCCCATGGCCGTGGTTGCCATCGTCCATGATGTGGGTGTTGATGGCGCTCAGGTACTCGGCGGCATCGGCCCCGAAGTCGAACAGCACATAGGCGTTCGCGCTGCCTGGTCCGCGCGGCGCATCATGGACGAACCAAATCGAATCGATATCCACGCCGGGGAAACTGGCGATGATGGACTTGTAGGCCGCGTCGGTGTGATAGCTGGACGCCGTGGCGAACTGGTTGCGGCATCGCGCCCTGAGCGCGTCATCCGTCTCGGCATCCGCGCCGGGCAGTGTCAGCCAATCGGCTTCGTTGGTTACGGATATTCCGTTGATCGGGGTCGGCAGGATCGAATAGTAGCCCGCGCCCAGGTTGTAGGCCGCGCCCACCCCGGCGGCGATCACTGGCGCGGACACGCTCAACTCCCCGGCGGGGAGGGTGGCGTCGGCGGTGGTGGTGACCACATAGGCCACGCCATTGATTTCCGCTGTGCGGATCGTGGTCCCGGCGGCGATGGTGAGCGGCCCGCCCGCCGTGGTGCGCGAGAACACCACCACGCCCTCGGCCTGGACGCCGGGTTTACGGCTCAGGTTCACCGCGTCGGCCAACAGTTCCAGGAACACGCCCGAAGCATAGGCCAGGAACGCATTCGGCAGCACGGTATCGGCCACGAGGCCCACCAGCCACAGCACGGGCCGGGTGATGAGCGCCGTCACGGTCCGCCAGAACGGCGAATAGGCCGGGAGGTTGGAGATCGGCGAATCCACCGCCGCCAATTCGGTCCGCCATTGGGTTTCAAGGTCCGCTTGCGTGGTGGGAATTCCCGCGTCCTTCAATACCTGCCAAAAATCAACCTGGGTACTCATAGCAGCCCCGGCAGTATGCTGGCCGTAAACCCGAATTTCCCATAATCCACGGTATCCCCCAGGATGAAAAAGGTATCGTTATCGGCCCTTTCAATCTTGACCGTTCCTGGCACCAAGCGAATATCCTCTTCGATCAACAAAACCAGCCGATCCAGCAGTGCCCGGACCTTAACGCCATCCCGTTCGGCGATGCAGCGCCACAGCAAACCACTCTCCCGGATCACGTGCTTCAAGTCCTGCACCACGCTATCTTTATTGGCAAGCAATAGCGGCTCGAAACTCAGGTCTATATCCAGGTCGTTATTGACAATTCGCCAATCAATATACAACCCAGGATTTCCAAGATAGGGCTGTGCCGAGGGGCCGGGCTGGCCGTCGCTCTCGTGTTCGTTGATGGCAGGATCGTTGATTACCATATTCACACGTTGGGGAATGAGCTGGATGGCGGCGTAAAACTGCTGCCGGTATATCGGGCTATGCCGTCCGTAATGCGTATTTCCTCAATCAGCCCGCCAACACTGAATACCCCGGACGCCACAGCCCTATTTCCTATATATATAGTATCGAAATTAAACGACGGGGCACTGGTATTATGAATAAGCCTCGTCCCATTGACATAGACATCGAATGCTCCGGGACTGCCATCCGTTCGTATAAACGCTATATGATTGCGGTCCGCAGATATGGCAGAAAATAATGTTGCCCCTCCAAGCGAGAACGCCAGATTGCTGGACGTCATCGCCATTATCGCAAATGTTTTCGTTCCGCCAGACGTACAACGGATAAATTCGTATCGACCATCCGCATAACCACCAGTATTCGGGTTTGTAATTGATGTTATTCTAACCCAGCATTCAAGGGTAAATGTACCTGTAGATGACGACAGGAAACTAGAGCCGCTATACGACACATAATTAGCGGTCGCGCCTGCCGCGAACGCCATTGCCTTTTCGCCGAACCAAGCGGAGTCTGTAGTGATAGAAGGCGATCCGGTTTGTGTGAATGCCCAATCGTGCGAGGATGAATCCTTTGTAGTGGAAACATCCATGTGCATGAGCAAGACAACATTTGAAAAGTATGGGTCCGATTCTGCGGAGCCAGAACCGCCTTCTAGGGCATGTTGGGTCAAACTACAATATCGCCCCCGGCGCGGCACCTGAATGTCGCGATAAGGGACTATCAATCCATCGTCATTTGGGAGCCAGATTTTCCCCATCATTTGCTGTCCTTGCGCGATTGCGCCATATCGAACCGGGACTCCCCGCCGATGCCCGTACCGGATACCCAGTCCACGGCGTTTGCTGTGGCTGTGATGGTGGGCGCGGTGCCTCCGGGGAATTTGTAGACGCTATTCCAGCCCGCCACGGTTCGTCCACCTGTCGCGTCCTGGGTAAACCGGATTGAAATAGGTATCGAACCGGATGCCGGAACATTGGTAGGGGCGTTGACGGCGGTGATATTGGTCGTGAGGGAAACCAAGAATACATTCCCCAGCGACAAATCTGGGGTAATCGCGCCCCCGGAAATGGATAGCGTTACCGCCGTTTCCCGCACGCTGGTTAATTGGGCATTTTTGATTTGATGCCCCGCCACATCCCAATCGCCGGTTGCCGCTACCGATCCATCCTTTTGTAGCGCGTTATCGGCCTTGGTGCCCTGGGCGGCGGTCGCGAATAGCCCCGCGACCGCCGCCAGTACCCGCCCCACCGTGAAATAAAGGTTCGTTGAACCCTCGGGGAGCTGGTCGGTATTCGCCGCCCCGGTGCCGTCCGAACTGGTCAACACCCAAGCGCCATCGCTCACGTCCCAGGAATAGACATGCAGCGCCCCGCCGGTCCCGCTGTCCACCTGGGCGTAGTCGCCCGCCGCCGCCGTGGGATATGCGGATTCCAGGGCCGCCAGCGTGGCGAACAGTCCCTTGAAGCGGTCGTTATAGGCCGATGCGTCCAGTTTCAAATCCAGCGCCGCTTGCGTGGCCGTCGAAACCGGCTTGTCCAGGTCGGCGGTGTTATCCACTTCGCCCAACCCCAGGTTGTCCCGCGCCGCCGCCGGGTCGGTGACTTCGTTCAGGTTACGTGACCCGAGCATGTCCCCGGTGCCGAACCCGCTGATATCGTCCGGCTGGACATAGCGCCCGTCCGCCTCGGCTTGGGTCAGATACACCGGGTGCGGATCGTCCTCGGCTTCATGGGCCGCGATGGCCTCGGCAATCGCCGCTGTACCCGCCGCCACCTGTTGCAGTTCGGCCAACAGTTCCGCGCAGACCGTCACCTTGATCATGGTGCCCGCGTTCCATGCCCGCGTGGTCGGCGTGGTCGGGTCCAGCGTCAACACGTCGCCGGTCCGCCCGATCACCTTTACCCGTTGGTCCCCACCGGGGAGGCCGATCCGGGTCCAGATATGTTGGTTATCGCCGAGAGTGCCGAACTTGGCCCCTTCCCCGGCCCGTACCAGGAGCGTGGTCGCGCTTTGGGCCACATCCGACGCCAAGGCGGTTGTGCAGTTGTTGACGAAAATAGCCTGGGACATGCGGGATAAACCTCCTACCTAGGGCGCGGCCATGTTGAGTTCGTGGGCGAGGCGTTGCCCGCTCATGGGCTGGCCGTAGTTGTGGACATGCACCGCGCCGATGGAGCGGCTGCTGTTGGTGTTGATGGCGGTGCTAATTTGCTTGGCAACGCCGCCGGGCGCACCGCCCCCTTTGGGCGCGGCCAATCCCGCCGGGGGGCCGGGCAGGGCGGCGGCGGGCGCGGCCCCGAAGCTGGGCATCGAAAACGAAGGCATCGACCACCCGGCGAACGGATTCAAGCTGGCGATGGCTCCGACCAGCGCTTGCCATTGGGCGGAAATGCCGCCGATGAAGCCATCCCACCAGCCGGTGAGGCCGGACCATGCGCCCAGGATGCTGGCGACATAGCCGCCCATTCCGCCCGCGAAGCCGTCCCACCACAGCGTGAGGCTATCCCATCCGGCGACGATATCGCCGACCCCGAACGAACCGATGGACGCCAGCCAAGTTTGGACCGCGCCCAGAATCGATCCGGTCCAACGGCCCACCGCGCCGGTCCATTCATCCCAGTACACGACCGCCGCCACCACCGCCGCGCCCAGGGCGATCACGCCCGCGACAACCCAGGTGATTGGGTTCGCCAGCAAGGCGGCGGCGAAACCCCACACGGCGGGCAGCGCCCCGAGGATGCCCATCCGCAGAATCCCGAAGGCCAGTGCGGCCCCACGGCTGGCCGCGTTCCACAGCCACATCGCCGCGCCGGACAGTTGCACTTGCAGGGCGAAGGCCAGCATGATCGCCCGCAGCCCCGCGAGCATCCCGCGCCACAGCCCACCCATGGCCAGGGCCGCGAGCCACGCCAGGCGCAGCAGCTTGAACGGCGCGATCAGCAGCCATACCGCACCCTGTAGCAGCATCATCCCGCCTTGCAGTCCGACCAATAGGAACCGGCCCACGCCCACGGCGATGGACAGCGCGGATACGGCGGCGATCAAAGCCAGGATGCCCAGCACACCCTTCCCGAGCGCGGCGGTGAGGTGGGGAAACAGGTCGGTCCAGCGCAAGAGGCGCTGTTCCAGGGCGGTGATCTTGTCCAGGGTGGGCGTGAGCGCCGAAACCATCTTCTGGCCCACGGCGATGCGTAGCGCGTTCGCGCCCGAAATCACCCGGTCGAACGGGTCCACCATCGCATCAGCCATGCGCTGTAGTTCGGCCAGTCCCTTTTGCTGGCCGATGTCCTTGATGTTCTTGCCGAGGCCGTCCACATCGGTCATCAACAGCTTAATCAGCGACACCGCCTCGCCCGAGCCGAACGCCTTCTTGAGCGCGTCCGATTCGGCCACGGTGTCGATCTCGCCATACTTGCCCTTGATCTTGTTCAGCACGTCCACCATGGGCAGCAGCCGCCCACGGGCATCGGTGAATTTCAGCCCGAGTTCTTTCTGTGCCCCGCCCACGCCGTCCAGGAACGCCCGGTACTTGGTGCCCGCCTCGGCCCCCGGCATGGTGGCTTGCAGGGTGCCCAGCACGGCGAACTGTTCGGCCATGGCGATCCCGGCGGTGGTGGCGTTCGCGCCCAGGTTGGTGAATGCCTCGGACATGCCCTTGCCGTCCGTCTTGAATACGTTCACGGCCATGGCGGTTTGCGCGGCCAGCATTTCGACCCAGTTGGACCGGCCCATTTGGTCGGCGGTCTTCTGGAAAATGCCGTACATGGTGCCCACGTAGCTGGTGATATCGCCCACGTCCGCCTTGGTGCCCTTGGCGAGCAAGGCCGAGGCCGTGGTGAAGGCGGGAAGTTCGTTGCCCACGAGGCCCGCGATAGCGCCCTGGATATCGTAGGAAGCGGAGACAAACTCCGCAGCGCTTCCGCCGTACTGCGTGCTGAACCGGAGGGCGGTACTGTTAAGGTTGTCGAGTACGTCCTGGGCCACGCCCAGCGATTTCACCTCGCCCAGGGCTTTATTCATCTCGCGGGCCGGGTTCACGATCTCGACCAACGCCGCGCCGGTACCCACCAGTCCGGCCACGCCGTAGCCGATGCGTTGGTAGCCCTTTTCAGCATGGCCGGTGAGCTTGTCCAGCGCCTTCATGGCCTTTCCCGCCGGGCCGGTCATGCGGTCGATCAGGGATAGGACGAATTCGAGGCGGGAGGTTGCGGCGGCCATGGATCAACGCCCCTCGAACAGCGCCCGCTCGGCCCGTCGCCGGGCGATCAGGTATTCGCAAGCCACCAATCCATCATTGATATAAATCCCGAAGGCCCGTGCCGCGCCTGCATAATCGCCATCGTTCAAGCGCTTGGCGACTTCGCACCCGGCGAAGGATTGCTTTTGCTGGCCCAGGCTGAAGGCCAGCGACACCAACGCATCGAACTGGTGCTGATTCAGCGCCACCTTGACATACAGCCGGATGTTCTTGGCCGCGATCTCGCAATCGTCCTTCAGCAGCGCTTTAGCCTCGTTCTTGGTCAAGCGGTCGGGCACCATGTCCCCCTGTCGCTTGATGTGGCCGTAGCCGATTTCCGCGTGCCCCCACTTGCCCAGCCCCCAGGTCGACAGGAAGGTTTCCATCCGCATGATGGCGTCCAGGCCGTTCGCCGATAGCCGCATTTCCGCGTTCATGCCCCCGCCCCCTTGAACCCAGCGCGGCACAGTTCGCGCTCTTCGGCCCGGCGGCGGGTCAAGCCCGGCCATTCCACGCCCCCGGCCTTGTTCCACCGGGGGAACTCTTCGCACGCCCCGGCGATGTCACCGGCATTGAGCTTGCGCCGCAAAGTGGACTTGCAGAACGCCCCGGTCCCGATGTTGTATGTGAGGTCTAGCGCCGCGATATAGGCACCGTCCGGGATGGACTCGGGCCGGTCCAGGCACGCCACCATGCCCGCCTCGAATTCGCGCAGCCGCGCGCCGAGCAGGGTCCGGCATTGGTCGGCGGTCGCACGGTCGCCCATTCGGACACCGCGAGTCTCGCCAAAACAGATCGTGGGGATACCAATGGGGTCGCGATAGGCCACGGTGCGCAGCCCTTCGTAGCCCCCGGTCAATGCCACCGCCGCCGCCAGCACGCCGCCGGTCAACCGGCTTTTCTTGAACTTCGCCGCCATGTCATTTCCCCGAAAACGCCTTGTCGATACCCGCCGCCACCGCCGCCCGCATGTGTTCCCAGTACCGTTGCTCCAGCCACAGCGCGGCCCCCAGCGTCTCGGGGTCCGGCTCGCAGCCTGGAAAATAGTGCCGGGCCAACCAAAGCAACTGCCCGTAGCCGTCCGCCTCTAGGCGCTCGGCCCGAGCTTGGGCTTTTTTACGGCCACCTTGACGGTTTCGGCCCCTTCCTCCACCAGTGCCCCGGCCACTTGCAAGGCCAGGATGCCCTTGATTTCACCCCCGGCGGTCAACGCGCCTTTCAGGGCGTCCCGTTGGTCCGGGACCACGCAGCCCATACAGAAATTGAAGGCCGGGCCGATCTTGTCGGCGGGCGTGGTGTCGTTCAGGAAAGTGTTGATGGCGGTATGGTCCACGGTGAACGCGAAGTCCACAGCGCCGATGGATAGCGTTGTCTCTGGCATGGGTATCCCCTAATTGTGTGGTTTGGAAATCGGCCCGATCCGGGCGTCCAGCTTGTCCTCGATCCGGTCCAAGCGGGCATGAACCCCGCCGATGGATCGGGCCAGATCGTCCTTGGTCGGATAGCCCGCCGCCACCTGGGTTTCGATGGCGTGCAGCTTGGCGGTGTCCTGTTCCATGCGCTCGCTCAGTTTGCCCACCATGCCCTCAAGGCCATGGATGTACAGCCCGGCCAGCGCCGCCAGCACTGTAAGCGCGGCGGTCAAGGCATCGCGCAACGTGATGTTCTGCCCGTTCACCGCCATGTCAGCCGCTCCCCTTGTTCAGCGCCGAATCCGCGCCGTAGCCGGTGAGGAAGGCCAGGGCCAGCGACTGCGGCGAACCGTCCACGGGCGTACCGTTCGCCACGAGGGCGGCGATCTCGCTGGAGATCGCCCCCAGCGAGGCGAACAGCGACAGCAGGGTGTGCCCGAAGTTCTCGCCCAGGTGGTCGAACAAGCCGTCCGGGGTTTCGCCGCGCAAGCGGCGCTTGGCCCAATGCGCGAGCGCCCCCAATCCGGCCAGGGCGTACAAAGTCAAAGCGGCCTTCCACGGGTCCATGGCTACAGCCCCTGGGTGTCGGTTTTGCGGAGGTACGGCACGCCGTTGATCCGCACGAAGTCGGGCGAGGTCACATAGAACGGCACCTTGCGCTTCACCTTTTCCGCCGCCTTGGGGTCGATGCTCACGAGGTCGGAAATCTTCAGCTTGCAGCCGAACAGCTCCAACTTCTCCGATTGCTCCCCGAAGCTGCCCGAACACACGATGTCGAACGCGGCCAGGTCTTTCCAGGAACCGGCGGTCTGCGCCTGGTCGTTCAGCTTCTTGAATTCCTTCAAGCTGAATTCCAGTTCGCCCTCGCACGACACGTCCCCGTCGATATCGCCATCGGGCACGCCGTTGGTGCTGGCGAAGGTGCTGTTGTCGGTGATGGTGGCCGTCATGTTTTCCACGTTCACGGCGGTGTTGCCGATGATGATGTGGAAGTTCTTGCCGGATAGGTGGCTCATGGTTGGGTTCTCCGATTAGGCCGGGGCGCTCAGGTCCAGCACGATGTAGGCGGTGATCGTCTTGGGCGACTCGAAAGGCCGCACCACCATGTAAATCCGCACCTCGGTCCGGGACACCCATTGAATGGCGATATCGCCCTCTTGCGGCGGTTCTATGTCCGCCACGAACGGGATGCCCTGGAACACGTAGGACTTGGCCATCTCGCGCAGCGGCGCGGATAGCCGGGTGGTGGCCCAAGCGATGGACTCGGGCGATGAATTGAGGCGGCGGTCCGCCACCATGGAAATGAGGATCAGCCGCACGCGCCGCGCCGCCTTGTCCACCACCCGCAGGTTTTCCACCACCTGGAAATCCCCGCCCTCGGCGTCCAGCATCTGCCCGTCGCTCCAATACACGCCTTCGTAGTCGGCGTAGGTCTGGGGCACCGTGAGCCGGGCATTGTTGAGGGCCAGGGCGTGGGCGTTGCCGTAGACCACGCCGTCCTTGTCCGCCGGCAGATCGTCCAGCGTGCGCCCGAGGATCGCGCCGGTCGCCACCCGCATCGGGCTGTCGGCGATGGACACATCGGCCCGGCATAGCCGCCCGGCCAGGATGCCCACGGCGTCCGGGAAGATGAGCGGGCACAGCATCACCCGCGAAGCCAGCACGCCATCGGTCAAATCGCCCAGGTCGGCGATGTAATCGCCCCAGCTTTGGCCTTCTTCCGCGTCCGGGTCGATGGCGGCGGTGGGCGCGATGAAGAACACGCGCCGGCCACTAGCGGCCAGGATGGCCTCGGCCTTGGATTGGTAGGCGGTGATATCGGCCTGGGCCGCGATGGGGAAGCACATCGCCACCGCTTCCACGCCCTTGGCGTAGCCGGTGCCGAGGTCCACCGCATCCTCCCAATCCGCCGTGCTGGCGATGGGCGCGGCGATGCACGCCCAACCCTGCCCGCCGTTCAACTGCGCCGCCGCCACTTGGGTTTTCAAGGCACTGGACGCGCTACCGAGTTCGGCGTCCAGGTCGCTTTGCGCGTTCAGGAAAACGAGTTCGCCCTGGTGCGACGGTCCCACGCCGACGAAGAGGAAGTATTTTTCGATGGCCGCCACCTCGCCCTGTTGCTGGTTGGCGGCGATGACGGAAACGGAGCCTAGGGCCATGGGTTCACCTCTGGGTTGCTATTCAAGGGAAGCGGGCTACATGCCCTTCGCCCGGCACATTTCAAAAATCTGTTGCCGGAGTTTCTGGACGTAAGGATCGAGTTCCGGTTCTTCCGGCAGTCCCAGAAAGCTCCTGGGGGGCAGAACGGTTTGCCAGCTTGCTTTAGGCCCGCCGCGCATTGATCGGATGATCGCGCCCGCCTGAAGCATGGAAATGTTCTGGGTAATCCAGCGCTTGCTTTGCTTTTTCCAGCCGCTTCCCTTGCGCCGGAACTTCGCGTTCAACTCGTCGGCCAGCACCTTGGCCTGTCGAGGCGTTGCCATCAGCCCCGCCTGTAGATCGTGGCGTCCGTTCCTCTGCCGCCTCGGATCGGCCCGCTTCAGGCTGGCCGCCGTCACGGTTTGGGACGCGCCGCTTTGCTGTTGACTGGCGATAGCGCCGGTCCGGCCATCCGTGAAACCGATCTTGGCTTCCACCCCGGACACCGCCACCACCGCCAGCCGCCCGCGCAGCCCGGCCAGCATCTTGCGGCCATCCTTGCGGCGCTTGTGGCGCTTCGGGTATTTCGCGCCGCCCAGGTCGGTTTGTCGGCTGATGCGCTTCTTGGCATCCATCGCCACCTTGCGGGCCACGCGGGCCAGGATGCGGCGGCGCTTGGCTTCGGGCAGGGCCAACAGCTTCAACTGTTCCCGCGCCGCCAGTTTGCCGTTCACCTCAACGCGGATGATGGCGGGCATCAGGCGATCTCCCCGGCTTCGGCGGGCCACACGGCGGGCGCTTCCACCCGCCAGCGCTGGCCCTGGTATTCGATAGTCCCGGCTTCATCCGGGACGATGCCCACCTCTTCGCGGAAGCGGATCGTGATGGTCAGGTCCGCGAGGTTGTTGTCGAGGATGTCCACGTCGATCTCGGGATCGGTTTCGCCCCGGTCCCGGTCGCGCTCGGGATCGTTGGTGAACAGCCACGCCAATACCTGGGCGAACAGCAAATCCGGGTCGATGTCCTGGTGCGGCCAGCGCTCGAACGCGAACCACGCGGTATACCAGCGCTCGAACAAGATCACACCGCCATCGCCCCGGCTCTGGTAGCGCGGAACTAGGTTCATATCCTCGGCCCAGGCGTCGATTTGCTCCGATGCCACGAGGTCCAGGGCGTAGAGGAATTGAGCGAGCGCGGCCAGCTTGTTCATAGCAGCGCGACGTAAACGCCGTGGTTGGTCTTGCCGGGGTTGCCCAGCAACATCCGCATTTGGATTCCGCCCAGGTTCTGTTGGGCTTCGTCCAGGAAATACGCCTCGGTGTCCGGTGCCGACTTGGCTTCGTTCTCGGCGACGGGGCGGCGGTCGATGGTGGCGAACCGGCGCAACGCCTTGGCCTTGGCGAGGTTGTACACGGCGTTGCGGTACAGCACGGCCACCACGGGTTCCCCGTCGATCAGTTCCGGGTGGGCCTCGGCCCAGGTCACAAGGTCGCTGTCGTTGATGGCCGGGTCCGCCACGAGGCGGTCATGGCCCAGGGCTATCGCCGCGGTTTTGCATTCGCGTAAATCGCGGTTCACCTCCACCATGGCCGTGCGCAGGCATTCCAGAATCAGGGCGTCCTGATACTCCGCCGGGAGGCGGTGCGCCTCGATCCAGGTCCGCACGTCCACGTCCGGCCAAAACCCATCGTTGTTGATGGTGCGGCTCAGGGTGGACGGTGGCTTGCCGGTAAGTGCGGCCATGGTGGCTCCGAATTAGGGCCGGTGCGGACAGGGTTCCGGCAACGTGGGGGGAAGTCCCGTGCCTTCACCGTTGCCCGCCCCGGCGGGGAGGAATCGTTGTTAATCGGATGAACAGACAGAAGATGAACCGGAATCACAGCCACAGGTACTCGATCCGCTATCACCCGCCGATGATCCCGTGTCGCTATAGCCGCTGTAATGACTTGATGAGCAATGCCCGGCGTCGGTACTCGCGGAACTGTTAAGCAGCGCCTGATTTAATGGGTGAAGCGGGCTTGCCAAATAATCGTCATCGGCTCGCCGTGATTCGGTTGGATGAATCTTTGTGGCACTGGTTTGTGCTGGTCTGGGTGGAGCTTTCGGTAATCTCGTCGGCTGCTTATTGGGGGAAGTTGCAGGCTTTTTAAAAAGCCATTTAATCCAGTTAAGCATGGCTATATCCCAAATGATGGAATCGTTATGCGCCGGCTTGTTCGGCCAGCCTCTGCGCCTGTAAACAGCGGTCCAGCAAGCCCTTGCAGCCGTGCTTTTCCGGGTTCACTTCCATGGCCTTCATGCACGCGCTGGCCGCCGCGCCGTACTCTTGCAGCCGTTCCAGGTGTTTGGCTTGCATCACGTAGAGCTTGGAAAGCACCGCCGGATGTAGTTGCCAGCGGGCATCCTCGATAGCCGCCAAAAAATCGGGCAGATAAGGGGCCGCTTGATCGTTCGCCTTCAGCCGCTCATTGGCCCAGTCATAGAGCGCATCGCACACGAAGGTTTTCATGTCCCGGTCAAACCGGCTGGGCATGGGGTGGATACCCTGGACGATCAGGCGGAACGCCAGCCCCAGGGCTTGCCCGATATTGCCCACATCGAACAGCCAGATCATGACTTGCACGGCCACACTGTTCGGGTAGCGCTGGCCCGAGTCCAGATACGCGGCCACGAAGGGCATGATCTCGGGCAGGGCCGTCGCCGCCTTGTAGGCTTGCCGCTCGGCCAGGTCTTTCATCGGGGCCATGGCCGCGATATGGGCGTCCACCGCTGCCTGATACTGCGCGAGTTCGCCCAGCACGCGGGGCGATGCCTCGGCGGCGATGGATTCCGGCGCGGCTTCGGGCGGTGCGTTGCGCTGGGCATTCGCGGGCGGCAGGCGGTTCCGGCGCGGGGCTTGCGCCTTCGGCTTGGCTTCATCCTGGACTTTCTGTTCGCGCCGCTTGGCGGCGATGCGGGCCAAGGGGTTCAGGTGGGCCGGGGCCGGGGCTTGCGCCTTTGGCTTGGCCTCGCCTTGGGCCTTCTGTTCGCGCCGCTTGGCGGCGATGCGGGATAGCGGGTTCATGGCTGGCCTATTGCGCGGTGAGTTCCAGGATCAGCGCCGTTTGGGCGTTGTCGTTGCCATTGGTGTGCTTGACGCGCACCCACCGCGCCGTGGGCACCGCCGCCACCACCATGTTGGCGGCGCTGGCCGGGCTGGACATGAGGCCGGTCAATGCCGCCGCCGGGCACGATACCCAGGTGGGCGATTCTTGGTCGCCATCGTGCGCTTGCTCGATCAGCAGGGTTTCCCCAGTGCTGGCCAGGCCGCGCTTGACCGCGATGACCTTGGTGAAGCTGTGAACAGCGCCCAGATCAAGGATGTCCGTGGTCTTCGCCGCGTTAGTGACCGATGCCCCGATAGCATTGCGGATGTGCTGGACCATGCTCCGCGCTCGGTGGCGGATGGCTTTGATGATGCTCATGTTTGCCTCTGCGCTGGGTTGGCGCGCTTATTCGAGCGGTTGGGTTTCGTCGATGGTGATGCCATCGACCAAGGCGAAGGCCCGGTAGTCGCCGATGGCGTAGCACTCGTTATTGCTGTTCCAGTCGGCGTAGGCGTTGAGTTCCGGCTTGTCCTCGACCTTGCGGCGCATACTGGACGGCTGAAACAGCCGCTGTAGGTTCTTCCAGGTGGTGGCACCCACCACGCCATCGGGCAAGAACGGCGGGGAATAGGCGGGCAGTCCGCCATAGGTTTTCACGATGATGCCGTTTTCCAGCATCTTGGATTTTTCGGTCGGTTTGCGCCCGTTCGCCTTGTAGAACTGTTGTTCCTCGTGGTCGATCAGGTTTTGCGAAACAATCGCCACCAAGCTGGGATCATTGCGGTAAACCACATGGACCCGGCCTTTGGTCGTGGACACGATGTAATCCAGGTTCGGGAATTCCTCCGAACCCAGCACCACCTCACCGCCCGAACCGTCCACGTAGTAGTCATCGGCATAATCGGAAGCTCGGGCCAATTCCAGCCAGCCTTTAGCCACATCCTCGCCTTGCGGATAGGTGCCCATGTTGGTACCGCTGGCATAGGACGTACCGTTCCAGCCCACCCGCAAAATATCGTTGCCGATAGCGCGGCGGACCATCGCCGCCCACACATCCATGAAGTTGGGCAGGTGCGCCCACGAGTCGATCACGGAATAACCGATCTTGATATCCCGTTCCACCGGGTACATGTCGTACTCGTTTTTGCCCAAGCTGTGGACGCTCTTCGGGGTGCGTTCGGTGCCCGGCGTGGCGGTATTGGTGCGGCTGGACACAAGGCCGGAGTCGCCCATGTACAGCACGTCGCCGCGCATATCGGTGCGGGGCTGGTTGTCGATCAGGCCCAGATAGGGGGAGGCGTCTTGCGCCATCAGCAGGTGGATTTCCTGGGCGCGGGAAGGATCGACCGTGAACGCCTGGACGCCATCGGTCGCGCCATGGAACTGCCGCAACTGGGAACGGAACTCTTCGGCGCGTCTGCGCCCGGTATCGGAAAGGATGCCCATGTCGGTTTCCTAATTCTGGGATGGGGTTACAGGAACGCCTTGGTGCTGCCGCCGCCGCCGGGATTGGCCGGGGATTTGGTACCGCCGGGGGCCTCGGTATTCAGCGCGGCCTTGAACTCTTCGCGCAGCGCCTTGACTTCATCCTGCACGGCCTTGAACTGGCCTTGGGTGTCGGTGTCCTTCTTTTCGAGTTCCGCCACCTTGGCCTTGAGTTCGTCGCGTTCCTTTTCCAAGGCCGCATATTGGGCCGGGTCGATGGCGTCCGGCTTATCGTCCTTGCCCTTGTTCTTGCCATCGTCCGCGCCGGTCTCGGCGGGCTTGCCGCCAGCGGTGAACTTGGCGTCCAGGGCGTCCAGGCGCTTAAAAATCTTGTCGGCTAACTCTTTATCCACCGTGGATTCCTCTTGGGTTTCGGGGCGGCCAAACAGCCGCTTGAATAAACTGGTTTTGTCGGCGGGTTTCGGGGCTTCATCCTCAAGCCGCAATTCCACATGGGCACCGAACATCAACGGCTCGGAATCAGACGAAAATCGGATTTCCTCGGTGCGCGTGCTGGCCGGGGTATCGGTAGGCGCACAGCCCACAAGGTAATACTCGCCTTGCTTGGGAAAATCGGGCCGCAATTCCATCGAACTATAGAGATACTGCCCACTGCGGTTGGCATAGATATAGTTTTCGTTGGGAACGATGATGGCTTGCAAACTGATACTGCCGTCCGCGTTCTTCACCGTGCGAAGGGAATCAATCTTGCCGAAACTGGGTGCCCACATGCGCTCGTGATCCGGGAACATCAGCGCGGTATAGAACGCCGGATCATAGGTTTTGGCGGCGGACACCAGCACATCGGCGGATATGGCCCGCCCGTCCACCGTGGGGCCGCTTGAGCCTATGGTTTTCCAATCGGTCTTGAGATTCTGCATCGCCGCTCCGGCCCGCCTTGAAATCATTCGAGGCTATAGGCTAGGCAGTATTCCCCTGCCCATCAAACCCTTTCATTCCTGATTATTCCTAGATTTTCAATTTAGGAACTCTATAGGAACGCTGCCGGTTCGCTCGGACTTATGCGCCCGCCACAATACCGGCATGGCTAAACCTTATTCCCCAGAAATCCGCGCTTCCGCGAAACGGCTATTCCTCCGGGGCTTTACCATGGAAGAAATCCGGGCGGAATTGCGCCTACCCAATGCGCGGCGGATTTACGACTGGCGGGAACAAGAGGGATGGGACGCGCTCGCGCCCACCTCCGGCGTGGAAGAGGTGGTATCGCGCCGGATTTGCGTGCTGGCGGACCGGGAGGACAAGAGCAAGGCCGAACAGGCCGAACTCGAAATGCTGTTGAAGCGGTTGGAAGCGCTGGCCGTGCCGCTCGCGAAGGCCCGCCGGATCGACCGCGCCCCGCTGGACGCGCCCTTGCCGGACGAAGGCGAAACGGACGAAACCGAGGCCCAGCCCAAGCGCCGCAAGAACGGCCAGGGCAAGCGGGAAAAGAAGGTCAAGAACGATGTGTCCGGGATCACCGCCGAGCAGCTCGCGGCGGTGCGGGAAAAGCTGTTCTTCAGCTATCAGCTTGAGTGGCACGCCCGCCGCTACGATCCCGAGACGCGCCGGACCCGGTTCATCCTGAAGAGCCGCCAGATCGGCGCAACCTACTACTTCGCCTGGGAGGCTTTCGAGAACGCCGTCTTGACCGGCGACAATCAGATTTTCCTGTCGAGTTCCCGCGATCAGGCCGAAGTGTTCAAGGCGTACATCATCGCCTTCGCGCAAACCCACTTCGGGGTGGAACTCAAGGGAAGCCCGGCCATTACCCTATCCAACGGCGCGGAACTCCGCTTCGTCTCGACCAACGCCAGCACGGCGGCCAGCTATCACGGGCACCTCTATGTCGATGAGATTTTCTGGATTCCCAATTTCCGCAAGGTGTGGGATCAGGCGTCCGGCATGGCCTCGCACAAGAAATGGACGCGCACGCTGTTTTCGGTGCCCTCGGCTATTAGCCACCCGGCCTATGAGCTTTGGTCCGGCGAACACTTCAACAAGGCCAAGGCGAAAAAGGATCAAGCCGAGTTCGATATTTCCCATGCCGGGCTGAAGGCCGGGAAGAAAGGCGCGGATCGGTTCTGGCGGCAGATCGTCACCATTGAGGACGCGGCGGCGGCGGGCTGTGATTTGTTCGACCTGGAACAGTTGCAGGACGAGAACGGCGGCAAGGCGGGCGATGCCTTCCGCAACAAATATCTGTGCCACTTCATCGACGATAGCAAGAGTGCGTTCAACCTCACGCTGTTGTTGGCGTGCGGGGTCGATCCGGGCGAGTGGAAGGATTTCAAGCCGCAAGCGGCGCGGCCTTTCGGCAACCGGCCCGTGGCGATTGGCTACGATCCGAGCCGGACCGGCGACAACGCCAGCGTGGTGGTGCTGGCCGTGCCCTTGAAGCCCGCCGACCCCTGGCGGGTGCTGGAACGGATCGACATGCGCAAGGTGTCGTATGAGTCCCAGGCGCGGCGGATCAAGGAATTCCTGAAGTGCTACAACGTGGTTCACATCGGGGTGGACGTAAGCGGCGAAGGCCGGGGCGTGTGGCCGTATTTGCAGGATTTACCGCAGGCCATGCCCATGACGTACAACCTGAATTTCAAGGCCGACCTTGTGACCAAGGCGCTGGACGTGGTGCAGCCGCCGCCGCGCCTGCAATTCGACGCCAAGGACAAGGACATCACCGCGGCATTTCTCATGATCCACACCACCACCACGCCCGGCACGAACCAGATCACCTATCACTCGGCGCGGACCAACGCCCTGGGCCACGCCGATGTGGCCTGGGCGATCATGCACGCGCTTATCTATGAACCCATCAACGCCGCCGGGAACAGTACCCGCGTGGCCTTCAGTTGAGGCCCACCATGTCCGAAACCCTGGAATCCCAAACCGGCGAACTCGTGGCCCGCGATGAAGGCGGCGGGGTGCCGGTCGTATTTTCGTTCGGCGACCCCGAACCCGTGTTGAAATCGCGCGTTCCCGATTACCTGGGCGTGTTCGCCGATAGCACGTTCGGCTATTGGATTCCGCCGATCTTCCTGGAAGGGCTGGCCCGCAGCCTGGACGCGAACGCCCACCACGGCCCCATCGTTTATTTCAAGCGGAACATGCTGGCGCGGTGGTTCCGGCCCTCGCCCATGCTCGGCTATGCCGATTTCCGCAAGGCGGCGCTGGATTGGCACACGTCCGGGATGGCCTACTTCCGGGTGGTGCGCAACGTGTTCGGCCAGGTGTTGCGCCTGGAACGCCGCCCGGCGCTGTATATGCGGGTGGGGGTGGAGCCGGGGCGGTTTTTCGAGTTGCGGACCGATCCGCTTTACTGGCGACAGCCGGTCGAATACCAGCCGGGGGAGATTATCCAGATCAAGGAAGACGATCCGGTGCAGGATATTTACGGCAAGCCGGAATGGTATGGCGGGTTGCAGTCGGTGTTTCTGCGGGAGGATATGATCTTGTTCCGCCGCAAGTATTACCGCAACGGGGCGCACATGGGCTATGTGTTCGTTACCCACGATGCCGGGATCAACGATGAAACGGCGGCGATGATCGAAGAGAAGATCAAGGACGCGAAGGGGCCGGGGAACTTCAGGAACCTCTACATCAACATCGGGCGGTCCAGCGCCTCGAAAGAGCCGGTGAAAGTCATTCCCATCGGGGATATCGCCACCAAGGACGATCTCATGTCGATCAGCAGCATTACCCGGTCGGATGCGCTCGCCATGCACCGGATGCAGCCGGGGATCGCGGGCGTCATGCCCGAGAACATGACAGGGTTCGGGGACTTGGAAAAGGTAATGCGGGTCTACTGCGAACTTGAGGTTCCGCCGATGCAGCAGCCGTTCCTGATACTGAACGATATTTTGCCGCCCGCCGGTCGGATCGGGTTCGATCCGCCGGTTTGGGCCAACGCGGTGGCGGGTTAATCCCCGTGCGCCGGGTCCGCTATAATCGCTTCAAATCCAAGCACTTGAGGCGATACATGCGTATTGTTTGCCCCCATTGTGGCGGTAAGGCCGTCATCACCAGCCGCCAAACCCACACGCCCACCGCCGCCGACCTTTACTGTCAGTGCCGGAATACGATGGGGTGCGGGGCTTCGTTCGTGTACACGCTGGCCTTGAAGCACATGCTGAACCCGCCGATAGAGGTGACGGCGCAACTGGCGATGGCCGTCATCAAGGCGCTACCGGCGGGCGAGCGGGTTAAGTTGGGGAGGTTGTGGGAGGATTGATAACCGCTCCCGCTACTCGGCTCCCCGGTTGGCTTCGGTGCTGCATTTCGTGGTGGAGTGATTAGATAGACATCAACCGTGGCCGCGCCGCATAAGCAATCAGGACGTCTTTATCCAACCGTGTTTCTTGGTTGACAGGCCGGATTAGGCGGCATATCGTTTTTGCTTAGGCGGAAGATATGACGCATAAGCAAGCTTTCTTATGCGGCGATCGCGCCTAACTCAGTCGTTAAATCGCATAAGGAGACTGGTGCATGCGGCCAATCGCGCCCGTAGTAGCGCTCGCACTAATAATATTCTCGAACGTAGTATCGGCTGCTTCAGATCAATTGGCGCTACTTGATTTGGCTGCCCAACAGGCGATGGCCCAATGGGCAAAGTACTCGTTTTTTACAACAGTCGCGGGCCTCATCTTAAGTGCTGCTGGGTTGGTTGCGCTTCTTATAAGCCTTCGGCATACAAGAATTGCGACAGCGGCTGCTGAAAGCGCAGCGAAGGTGGCAAAAGATGCGCTTTCTGCGGAAACACGCGCATGGGTGTCTGTTGATTGCATGCTGTCACCGCCGGAGTTAGGAAGGACTCAATCTGGCGATGAAGGCATCTATTTTAACGTCATGTGTAAAGCAACTAATCATGGAGCCTCACCAGCAACCAGCGTCACCTTTCACGCAAAACTTTCCCTTTTAGGAGCGGGTAGTGCATCACCAAATGAGTTGCTCTCAGAGTATTGCGGTCGCATTCGAGCCAGAGTGGATCACGATGCCGGGACTATCTTCCCAGGGGCGGACATTGGCACAGAGCACATGGTGTTCCTATCCCACGCAGATATTCGCACAGACATTGCGCAGAAAGATTTTAAGGTTATTTCACCTGTTGTCTATGGCTGTATAAACTATAAGTCTCCACACGTAGATGGAATCCGGCAAACGCGATTTCTCTATCATGTGACTACATGCAACAATCAGGGTCAGGCAATGGTTCTATTACCAGAAACAGATGGCTGGCTAGCAAAGCCGATCGTGCTGACTCAGCCCGAAATGATCATCGCAGATTAGCTCGCGTAGGTGCGATTAGCGTAGCGTAATCGCACGGTTTCAATGCCTCCGATTACACTTCGCTAATCGGAGCTACGCGGGCTACGCGGGATAATCGGGCTATTCCTCTGGTTTTTCTGGTAATGGCATCCAATAATATGGAATTGAATATACTTCACCGGCATCATTGGTAAGCCACCTATCTTTCTCCTCTAAACCAACTCTTCCATAATGAATGACATCCATATGCTTAATACTTTGGCATGTTGTTGTTAGGTATGCGAGTATTTCAGTTCCGTCTTTTGGCGCGGTTTCTATGGGTCTCCATCCAATCACTTTATCTTCTAATTCTGCCGTGGGAATTCCAGATAAAAAGTTTAAACATGCGGCAATCCTCCTGGCTAATTCCTCTCCACCAGCAATATCTCTATCAAAACCATAACAACTTGCAACGCAAGTATCTATATCATTGGTTACTTCCCAAGCATTTTTAGATTTCCCAGGTTTCAGAACTCTAAATTTAAATTTATACATATCACTTTCCTCCCGACTTGGAAAACACCCAACACCGCAACGTGGTCCCGGTAATCCGGGAATTCACATGCTTGTTTTCAAGGAATTTATACCGTTTGGAATCCGGGAACAGCGCCCGCAAATCCTTCTCCCGGAACGCCTCGATCCCCGCCTTGCTGCACGCCGCCTGGAACGATTCGATATTCACCGCGATCTCGGTATCCGGGTTCCGGCTGTGGTTCTGCCCGCCCTCCAACTCAACAGGCTGGCCGAGCGCGTCCTTGCCCGCGCTCCGGTCCAGTAGCTCAAACACGTTCCAGAAGCGTTCGATCACCTCGTGGTCCGAACTGAGCGCGTTCTGGCGGTCGATGGCGAGTTGATAAAGATGGCCATGGATGCGGGTCACATCATCAGCGGACAGCGGCAACAACAGGGCGAGGCATTCGGCCAGGGCCATCAGATAGGCGTGGTTGGTCGCAATGCGGACCATCGATACCCCACCCGCCCCGAGTATCCACTTTTCATGGCCGCGCACCTTGCTGTTGAACAGGTCCATGATTTCCTTTTCCCGGCACACCGCCAGCTTCAGGAAGCCGGACAGCCGTTCCACAGGCATCAGGTTCAGCCGGTCGGAGGCATCGCGGCCCGCCGGGGTGTGGTCGCGCTTGTCGAAGCGGACTTGCACCAAGCGGGACAGGAACGCCTCGCTCGCGTTGATCGGGGTGTTCTGGCTCATGGCGAGCGCCCCCCGGAACGGCGGGTTCCGCGTGGTGGTGCCCTGGTTCTTGACGCCGGACACGCGCCCGATTTGCCCATCGAACAGGGTCAACAACTCTTCCCAGTTCATCACGCGGACGTGGGGCCGGTCGTCATAGTGGTTGGCTTCGATCAGCACCACGGGCAGGTTGGACACCTGGGCGAACTCGCGGGACCGCCCGATCATGGTGGATAGGTTCGGGTTGAACCCCTCGTAATTGTTGCGGCCCACCAGCTTCCACAGGAATTCCAGCATCCGGGATTTGCCGGAGCCGGGTTCGCCGCACATCTCGAAAAAGGGATAGCTCTCGTGGCGCTCGCGGATTTGTTCGGCGAACAGCGAACCCAGCCACCACGCGAGGCCGACCAAGCCGCGCCAGCCGAAGGCGGTCCGGTAGTCGGCGAACCATGATAGGTCGGTGTCGGTGGACAGCCGGAGGCCGATGGCGCTGGTGGTCTTCATGCCCCCGATCTTGCCCAGGTCGAAATAATCATCGGCGTTCTTGGGGATGAGCTTCCCGGCCAGGATGGCGAAGTCGTGATAGAGGTACGCGCCCACGGTGCGGTCATAGCCGATGTAGTCGATGGATTTGATGGTGGTGTGGCGCTTGAGGAACCAGCCGCGATAGATCGTGTCCAGGTGGTCGCTCGTGCCGGTCCATTGGGCACCGGGGGCCACCGACAGTAGGCGTTTCTTGAAGTCGGACGCGCTGGCGAACACGTTGCCGGGCAGGCCCACGTTCTGCGGCGGGGTGCCGTTCGGGTAGCGGATGCGTAGGAAGTTCAAGCTTTCTTCGGTTTCCTCGGCCACCTCGACATAGCGGAATTCCATCGCCACCGTGGCGATTTCCTTGATGTTGCCCGAGGCTTCGAGGGCGTAGCGCTTCTGCGCTTCTTCATCGCCCGCCATGGTGGGAATATCCGCCGCCTCAGACAGCGCCTTGGTGTACTTGTCGGCGTCCAGCTTGAAGGCGTGGGTGCGGTTGCCGAACTCGAATATGAAGCTGTTCAGTCCCTTGTGCTGGAAGATGGTCCGGGCCTTGTCTTCTCGGGTCTCGGCGGTCAGCAGCGCCCCGTAATAGCGGAAGTTCTTCCAGGCGCTGGGTTCCTCAAGCCTGCCTTGCTGGTACAGATCGTTCCAATCCACCTTGGCCTCGCCTTCGGATGGCAGGACACAGCCGGTTTTCTGGCCCATGTCCTTCAGGCGGGCGATGTGCTTCAAGGTGGACTTGCGCCCGGCGGGATCGGGGTCGAGGGCCAGAATCCAGGTGATACCCAGGTCGCGATGATCGGCGATGAAATGTTCGGGGAAGTTGGCGCAGGACATGAGGGCGATGGCTTTCTTTCCGGCGGCACGCAGGGCCAGGGCGTCGAATATCCCCTCGGCCATGTACAGCTTGTCGCCCTGGGCCAGTTCCAGGCCGGGCGGTGCCCAGGCCAGCCCCTTGTATTTGCCGCCGAAATTTTCACCGCGGGTTTCGGGTTCCTCGCCGGGGGCTTGGATGCGGACGGGTTCGATCAGCTTTTCCCAGTAGACGCCCTCGGCCAGGGCAAAGCGCACGGTGGCGGTGCCCTTATCGCCGTGCAGGTTCCAGTAGGTGCCTTGGGTGAATAGGCCGTCCAGCGCCGCCGGATCGAATCCGCGGTGATATTGCAGGTAGGCGCGGGCGGTGGCGAGCGGGTCCGCCGGGGTGGCGGGATAGCGGCGGTTGAATTCGGTGAAGAGTTCCGGGAACAGGGCTTTGGCGCCGGATTCCCAGCCGCATTTGGACAGGCGGGCGCATTGGATGTGGAAGGGCTTTTCGGCCCAGGTCCACAGTTCTTTCTTGCCGCAAGCGGGACAAACGCCCTTGCGTAGATGGGTGCCCTCTTGCTTCATGGAATATTCCCGGATCAGCCGGTCGGCGATCTCGGGGGCTAGGTCGATGCGGGTGTGTGGTGTGCCCATGGCGTTGTTCTTGGCGTGCAGGGTCCGCGCCCGGCGCGGGGCCGGGCGGGAACCGGAGGTGAGGGATTCAGGCTTGGCGGTGGGGCGGGACGCCCCTCAGAACGGCACCTCCAACCATTGGCCGCAGACTTCGCAGCGTTCGGCGGAATCCTCAAGAGGCCGGGCCAGGGCGCTGTAGCCGTGGCATCCGGGGCATACCTTGCCGGTGCCGTGGCATTGGCGGCAGGCCCACACCCGCAGGGACAGGGACGCAAAGCCGCGCCCGTCGCAGGATAGACAGTCCACTGGCTTGTAGGCTGGCTTAACCATGGGCCACCTCAACCCGCTTGAACTGGATCACCCGAACCCACGGGTTATGCCCCCAGGTTTCGCCGATGCGCCCATGCAAGCTTTCCCACAGGCAACGGTAATGGTCCACGTCCGGCACGCCTTCGGCTTCGGCGTCGGCTTCGCTGAT
Organism: Methylomagnum ishizawai; assembly: GCF_019670005.1. Classification (NCBI taxonomy): domain Bacteria; kingdom Pseudomonadati; phylum Pseudomonadota; class Gammaproteobacteria; order Methylococcales; family Methylococcaceae; genus Methylomagnum; species Methylomagnum ishizawai. Next base: position 1,193,945 of record NZ_AP019783.1, read on the forward strand.
TTCCTGGACTCGCTCGAACCGGATGTCGGTGATTTCCAGCAGGATGCGGGAAGCGTAGCGGGGCATATGGATTGAGGGATGCCAACGGCCATCAAGGCGACATTGCTCGGAAAGCAGATCAGCCCGGTAAACAAAAGGGCCATTCTTATCATTGGCGGAGTTCACCGCAGCAAGGTCATAGGCCCACGTCTCTCGTACCCATAGCCGGTCGCCAATCTGGCCGTAAGGACACCGCCACCACCGAAGCCCACCATCGGCCCGGCGGTTATCCGGCCCGAACGCGATTTCCAGCCCCTTGGGGCCGTAGCTTTCAACCGGATCAATCCGGCCCACAGGCTGGGGTTTGATGATGCGTCGCGTCTGGGTTTTCCGGTCCTCCAAGAGGGCGCGGACCATCGGGCCAGAAAACAGGATGGGACGTTCCTTAACCATGGCGTCCCCCGCTGATTTGGGTGAAGTAGTCGGCCAGCGCCGCAAGCTCGGCGTGGGCGGTGGCGAGTTGGCGGGGCTGGTCGTGGGCGACACGCCGGGCGATTTGGGCCAGCATCTGGGGCAGGATGGGAAGCACTTGATCCAAGGGCATCGGCGGGCGCGGCGCGGGTTGCGGGGCGGGGAAGCGGTAGATGGTGGCGCTCATGACACCACCTCCACCAGCACGTTCACGGCGGTTTGCAGGTCCAGCGCGGCCAGCTTCAAATCGGGGGAAAGCGGGCCTTCGCGGAACAGGATTTGCACCACCTCGGCGGTGCGGTCGGCGGTGATGTTCGCCAGCTTGCGGGCCTGGGCGTCGTGGCGTTCCAGGTCGCCGCGCTTGGCGGTGGCTTGGTGCTTGAGGTTCAGCCGCTGGGCGCGGGCGTCCAGCGCTTCCAGGTACAGCGGGGTGTGGGGCGGGAGGGTGCCCGCCGCGTCGCAGATTTCACAGGGCTGGGCACCGATGCCGGTCCGGTCCTGGGCCGGTACGTAGCCGTCGCCGCCGCAGTTGGGGCAGGTTTTTTCTTGGGCGAGGGCGTCCATCAGAATTCCCCCGCTTCGTTGTCCCCGCAAGCGGCCTCTTCGGCTTCGCGCTCGGCTTCGTCGGGGTCTTGGATGGTCTCCAGATCGTGGTTCACCCAGACGGATTCTTCATTGCCGATGGCGTAGCGGGCGAAAGCGCCATAGGCTTCCAGCCAAATCCCGTAGGAAATGACCGCGTGATAGGCGTCGGCGAGCCTGTCCGCCGCGATGAGGTCCGCGACGAATACGGCAAAGCGCGGTTCTTTGGGGGATGCGGGCGGATTTTGCCCCTGGGTGACATTCGGTATCGTGGACATTATGATGCTCCTGTTCGGTATCGGCCTGGGATGGATTCAGCATCCCCGGCGGACGGAATGGGCGGCGGTTTCCTTCCCCTGGAAACCCCGCCCTTTTTGTTTCGGCATCCCGCCTTCTCTACTGTTTGCGCTGTTTGGCTTGGCATCCTGCCCATCGGTCCTTTTAGGTCTGCCTTACGCCCGCAAGCCGGGCAATCTCTTTCCGCGCATCGGCCAGTTCCAGCCGGGTGCGCCGTAAATCATTTTCCAGGCGCTCGTTCTGCGCCCGGACCTTGTTGGTTTCCACCGCGTTGACGCGAAGGGCTTCCCGCAGGAAGGTGAGGGTCTTGTAGGGATCGTCGCTCATGGTCCGGTTCCTGGTGTGGTGGAAGGGCCGCGCCGCCGCCGGGAGAGAGTCACCGGCGGCGGTGGGTCCAAGTGCCGGAAGTTTGCCGATCCCACGGCGACACCCTCCGGTTATCCTCCCGAGATTCCGCCGGGAGCAGCGGGGTTGATCGATCAGCGCCAGGGCTTCCGCGACAGCAGCCCCTTGCGGCGGTTGTTGTCTGCCCTGCGACTGGGCGTCTTGAACGGCAGCAGCGCGGGCGCGGGTTTCGCGGGCCTCGGCGTGGCGGCGAACTCGGCTTGATTGAGCGCGGCGCAACCTTTGTGCTTGGGATGGGTGTGGCGTAAGCCGCAACGGGGGCACAGGCCGGGATTGTTCAGGATCAACATAACGCCCTCCCGGCCCCGGCCCGCGTAAAGGTCTGCGACACCCGCACGCCCGTCCGATGATGCCGCGCAGCCCTGGGCCTGAGCGCGTCGTCGTCCAGCGCCTGCCAGCCCATCGCCAGCGCGAACACCACGCCCCCGTAGCGCCGCGACACCCGCACCAAGCCATCGGCCACCGCGATCAAGGCCACCTGCACCGGGCTATGCGCCCCCAGCTTGAACCGCACATGCTCCAGGTGGGTGGACACCGTTTTCGGTGTGCAGCCCAGGCGGCGGGCGATGCCCTTGACGGGCTGGCCCTCGCAAAGCTGGCGTAGGACTTCCGCCTCGCGTGGGGTACAAGGGCCGGGGTCGATCAGTTCGGCCAGCAGGTCATGGGGGAGGCTGTCCATCGGTGGTTTGTCCTAGGGTGGGTGTCCGATTTTGGGATGGGTGGGGATGGCCTACGCTAGGCCGGGCCTAGGACTCGGGCGGCGGCAGCTTCAAGCCGAGGGCGACGGCGGCGCGGTGGGATTTGCCGATCTTGCCCGCTGACCGTCCATTCAGCAGGTCGTAAACGGCCTGTTCATCCAGGCCGGTTTCCCGGCAGAACTGGGGGACCGACTTCCCTTGTCGGCGGAGCCATTCGCGGGCTTGTTGGCGGGTTCTTGTAGCCTTGATCGCGTTCTTTTTCTGGGTCATGGGGAGCTTCCGGGCTGTGGTAAACTCCCAAGAAAACACAAAACTTTCCAATACCTAGACAGTCATCCCCGCGCCGCTAACGTGGGTTCCTACGTATTGTGTTTTGTGGATTCTGGGAAAACCTTGTGTGGATTCATTGTGGTCGAAAAAAATCGACCATGCAAGCGAAGGTCTAAAAAAATGTTCTTTGCCGATGGTTGGCACGCACGGCTACGCGAGGAACGGGAGCGACTGGGGCACTCCCAGCCCATTTTTGGCGGGTTCGGTGGAGTCAAAAAGCAGACGCAAATAGCGTATGAACAGGGGAAAAGCTCCCCGGATATTGAGTATTTGCAGGCTATCGAGAAGGTGGGGGCGGATGTTTTCTATGTCTTGACCGGAGCCAGGATGCAGCCCCAGACGCCAGCGCCAGCCCCGCCACCCCCCACGGAAGAGTATTCACAACAGGAAAAGGTGATTGTCGCGAAACTGCGAATGCTCGACCCCGAAGAGCGGGACGAAATCGAGGAACTTGTCGAAAAAGTTGAACAAGCGAAAACGGCCAGGGATAAAGTAGTCCGGCGTTTCCGCAAGGCGAGTTAAGGGACTACACACGATTATGTGAACCGGGTCACACGTTTTTGAACGTGAATATTCACGTTGACAAAAGGGGGAAGCCATGCGGGGGATTTATAGCGCCGCGCTGTTGATCGTGATGAGCGGCCCATGCGCTGCCGATTGGACGGGAAAGGTTGTGGGGGTTCATGACGGGGACACCCTCACCGTCATGCAGAACGGTAAGGGAACCAAGGTGCGTTTAGTGGAAATCGACGCGCCGGAATCCGACCAGGACTACGGGCAACGCTCCAAGCAAAGTCTATCGGACCTGTGCTTTGGCAAAGATGCGACTGTACAGGACCAAGGCAGGGACAAGTACGGCAGGACGCTGGGCCGGGTGGCCTGCAATGGCGTGGACGCCAACCTCAAACAGGCTGAACAGGGGATGGCTTGGTTCTATGTCCAGTACGGCCACGATCCGGCCATCCGTGCGGCGGAAGAAAAAGCCCGCGCAGACGGCGCGGGGCTGTGGGCCGACGCGAATCCTACACCACCCTGGGAATACCGCCACGGAGGCCAGAAGAAACCCAAGACCAACACCGCCAGCACCGGAGGAACCGGCGGCGGCGGGGCGTGCGGATTGAAAAGCACCTGCGGGCAAATGTCGAGTTGCGCGGAGGCGCGACACTACCTGAACGATTGCGGCCTATCGAAACTCGACCGCGATCACGATGGGGTTCCGTGCGAATCCATCTGCGGACATTGAAAGGGGGGCGCATGGACATTGACCCAATCCGCTGGGGATGGCTGGCCGGGATAGCCTTGATGGTGGCAGGATGCGGGGAAACCGAGACGCTGGACGTGGACCATGTGCTATCAGTATCCGATACCGACATGCAGGCCAGCGGTAAACCCATTGTCATCGTCAAGCTGGGCGGGGATGACACCGACCACTTGGATATCACTCTGCGCCGCGAAGATATCCGCGCCGGTTTCGAGTCCGCCACGCACGGCAAAAATCCAGGCTATGCCCATGCCGATGCCTTCCGGTCCGGCGTTCACTTCCTCGATAACGCTCAGCTGGGCAGTACACATTTCATCGCTATCGAATCACTTGACCCTTCCACCCGTAAAGCGGTTTTGCAGGTGGCGGTTTACCTGTGCGACTTCGACGGCGCACGGTGTGCCGCCATGGATGCCCGCCGATTTGAGATATCCGGTTCCGATTTCGATCACCTGACACAATCCCCCAAGAGGTGAACATGGCCCTGTCTCCCTTGATCCCCCCCTTTGAATCCACCGACGAAACCACCTTCCACGATACGCTGTTGCTGTTCGCCCGCAATATCGAAGACGCCTTGATCGACGCCGGGGCCGTGCCGGGCGAGGATTACACCCGGCTGGATTTGTTCAAGCTGGCCCAGCCCTATGTGCTGGAACGCTGGCAGTCCGGGGAACTGCGCTACACCAAGGGGTGGAAGGGGTAGCCGATGGCGGTGAAGGTATTGGTCGATGGGCGCTTTGAAGCCGACATCGACCGCAAGGGCATCAAGCGGGTGCGGAAGAAATTCGCCACCCGCGCCCTGGCCGAGGCATTCGAGCGGGAATATCTGGCCCAACACCTGCCCAAGGCCGGGGCCGATGAAGACCGCCGCAAGCTTTCGGAGTTGATCGGCCTGTGGGACCAATACCACGGCATCAACCTCGCCGACCACGCCAAGCGGCGGCGGTGCCTGGACGCGATTTGCGCCGCCCTGGGCAACCCCATCGCGGCCCGCTTGACCGCCGAGGATTGGGTGAAATTTCGCTACCGGCGCACCGTCACCGATCCACCGGAACAACGGATCACGGCCAAGACCTTCAATAACCACCAAGGCTATCTGGCGGCGGTGTTCCACAAACTCCGCAAGCTGAAGGTGATCGCCTACGAGTGCCCCCTGGTGGAAGTCGAGGCCATCAAGATTCAAGAGCGCCAGCTTTCCTACCTGAGTAAGGATGAAATCGGGGCGTTGATGGACACCATCAGCAGCGGGTGTCTGAATGAATCCACCTGGTGGGTGGCGCAGATTTGCATCCGTACCGGGGCGCGGTGGGGCGAGGCCGAAGGGTTGAGGCGGAAACACCTGCACAACGGGCGGGTGACTTTCGAGTTCACCAAGTCGAAGAAAACCCGGACGGTTCCGCTCGATCCGGTGTTCTTCAAGCAGCTCCTGGACTATGCCGGGGCCAAGTCGCCCGAGGCCCGGCTGTTCACCGGCTGCATCGGCGCGTTCCGCCGGGCGGTGGTGCGGGCCGGGTTGGAGCTTCCGAGCGGGCAATGCAGCCACATCCTACGGCATTCCTTCGCCTCCCATTTCATGATGGGCGGCGGCAACCTGTTGACCTTGCAGAAGATTTTGGGGCACAGCGATATCAAGATGACCATGCGCTACGCCCACCTCGCCCCCGAACATCTGGCCGATGCCATCCGCTTGAACCCGCTCGCCTAGCAGAAAGCAAAGCCCAGCGGAATACCTCTACAGCGTAGAGGCTAGCCTGTGCTGTGTAGCGGCTAGCCTGTGCTGTGTAGCGGCTAGCCGCTGACCTAGCCCCGCGCCCTCCATCCTGTCGTGACCACGGGAACCCCGTTAATCGTGCAATATGGCACCTGAAAAGTGGGGTTTTATCTTTTAAAATCAGAAGCTTACACCATCATCGGTTAGTGCAATATTGGTGTAATATCGTGCAACCTGGGTTTTCGGCGGATCAGACCTAAGCCGTTGATCCGCAAAGGCTTTAAAGCGGGTTTTGCGCCGCCTTGGTAGTGCAATATTGCCGACACCTCGCCGTGCAATATTTGTTGCACGATATTGCACTGATATTGCATTTAACACTTTCTACAACCTACTGAATCTGAAAGGGAAAATCACGCTTTTTGGATTATGTTGCACGATTAACGGTGTTCCCTAGGCCAGCAAACTTTTCAGATTTCCCCGTGTGTGGGTGTGTGCGTGCGCGGGAACTCCCTCGAATCCATGCGCGTGCATCCTTCTTCGCTCCTATTCTTTCCCTGCCGCACACTGGTTCCCGCCCAGAGTGGAGGCCGTCTGTCTCCACTTTCGCCAGTTTGTCGCCGCTCTGCGTATCTTTGCTTATCCAAGCCGTTGATTATGCTGGGCTTGTTTTTCTGGACTCCCGGCGGTCTAGGGTTCAATTCCCGCCACCCCACCAAACCAGCATTTCAGGGAATCCCATCCCGACCCAAAACCCGTAAGATTCAATGTCTTACGGGTTTTTTGTTGTATCATGCCGTCTCAGAGCGGCCCCCTACATACCGTCGCCCTTGGCGGTATTTTTGACGATAGGCCAACACTTCCCCGACCCTGATACCGTCAAAACTGTACAAGCCAGACGTGGCGCGGACCACGCCGCAACCACTCAGCGAGTTTCAAGGCCAAAGTGGGAGCTATCGTCAATTCTGGTGTATGGCTGGGTGTTGTTCAGGCGGCGATCTGCTGATCTTCCCCGTCCTTGGTCGTTTGTGCATGGATCATCATCATCGCCTTATCCGTCAAAGACGCCCGGATGTCCCCTAAGAAACCGGCTTCCGAAAATGAGGCGCGTTTGTTATATTCCCCGGCTAAATTATCAGGAAAAGCCGGGGTTTGGCGGGACGGGCGACCGATCCGCGACGCGCCTGTAACCCGGCCCGCAATCCGCCTTCCCGCGTTTCCCGGCGGCGCACAGGCCCTAGGAGCCGGGATTGCCGGAACCTCCATCCCGCTCCCCATCCTTTCCCTAACCCTTTGGAGAAAAACCCATGACGATCAAAGTTGCAATCAACGGATATGGCCGCATCGGACGCAACGTGCTGCGCGCATTGTTCGAGTCCGGCCGCCAGGACGTTGAAATCGTCGCCATCAACGATCTGGGCGATGCCAAGATCAACGCCCATCTGACCAAGCACGATACCGTCCACGGTCCGTTCAAAGGCACCGTCGTGCTGGGCGAAGGCGAAATCGTCGTCAACGGCAAGAGCATCAAGGCCTTCTCCGAGCGCGATCCTTCCAAGCTGCCCTGGGGCGCGATGGGCGTGGACGTGGTGCTGGAATGCACCGGCATCTTCCGCAACAAGGCCAAGTGCATGCCGCATATCCAAGCCGGCGCCAAGAAGGTCATCATCTCCGCCCCCGCCGACAAGAACGAAGCCGACGCCACCGTCGTCTACGGCGTCAACCATGACGTGTTGAAGGCCGAGCATCAGGTCATCTCCAACGCCTCCTGCACCACCAACTGCCTGGCCCCCTTGGTCAAGCCGCTGAACGACAAGATCGGCCTGGTGTCCGGCCTGATGACCACCATCCACGCCTACACCAACGACCAGGTGCTGACCGACGTCTATCACAGCGACCTGTACCGCGCCCGCGCCGCCGCCCTCAACATGATCCCGACCAAGACCGGCGCGGCCCAGGCCGTGGGCCTGGTGCTGCCGGAACTGAACGGCAAGCTGTCCGGCTTCGCCATCCGCGTGCCGACCCCGAACGTCTCCGTGGTCGATCTGACCTTTGTCGCGGGCCGCGAAACCACCAAGGACGAAGTCAACGCCATCCTGAAGGAAGCTTCCGAGGGCTACTTGAAGGGCATCCTGGGCTATAACGTCGAGCCCTTGGTTTCCAGCGACTTCAACCACAGCACCACTTCCTCCAACTTCGATTCCACCCAGACCCAGGTGATCGGCAATCTGGTGAAGGTGCTGTCCTGGTACGACAACGAATGGGGCTTCTCCAACCGCATGTTGGATACCACCGTGGCCCTGATGAACGCCGGCTAACACCGGACCGGGGGTTGCTCCCGCTTTCCTGTTCGCTTGACCGGGACCGCCCCACGGGGCGGTCCCTATTATCAGAGGCCAGTTAAATCGAATGAACAAGGTCTTCCGTAGAACCAAGATCATCGCCACCTTGGGCCCGGCTTCCGAGTCGCCCGAGATGCTCGAAAAGATTCTCCGCGCCGGGGCCGACGTGGTCCGGCTCAATTTTTCCCATGGCACCGCCGACGAACACCGCGCCCGCGCCGAGCGGGTGCGCGAGATTTCCAAGCGGCTGAAGCGCCATGTGGCGATCCTGGCGGATTTGCAGGGTCCGAAAATCCGCGTCGCCCGCTTCAAGGACAACCGCAAGGTTACCCTGGTGCGCGGCCAGAAATTCGATCTCGACACCGACCTGCCCAAGGACGTGGGCGACGAAACCCAGGTCGGTTGCGATTACAAGGACCTGCCCAAGGATGTGCAGTCCGGCGATATGCTGTTGCTGAACGACGGCCTGATCGCCATGCAGGTCGATAGCGTGGTCGGCAACCGCATCAGCTGCACCGTGACTGTGGGCGGCGTCCTCTCCAACCACAAGGGCATCAACAAGCAAGGTGGCGGCTTGTCCGCCCCGGCCCTGACCGACAAGGACAAGCAAGACCTCAAGACCGCCGTCTCCATCGGGGCCGATTATCTGGCGATCTCCTTCCCGCGCTCCCGCGAGGACATGGAGGAGGCCCGCGCCCTGTTGGATCAGGAAGGCAGCGACATGCGCCTGGTGGCCAAGGTCGAACGCGCCGAGGCCATCATCGAGGAAACCTTGATCGGCATCATCCAGGCGTCCGACGCCATTATGGTGGCGCGGGGCGATCTCGGCGTCGAGATCGGCGACGCCCGGCTGCCGCATGTGCAGAAACACATGATCAAGCTGGCCCGCACCTACAACAAGGTCGCGATCACCGCCACCCAGATGATGGAGTCGATGATCAACAACCCCTTGCCGACCCGCGCCGAGGTGTCGGACGTGGCCAACGCGGTGTTCGACGGCACCGACGCGGTGATGCTGTCCGCCGAGACCGCTTCCGGCGATTTCCCGGACGCGGCGGTGGAAGCCATGGCCCGCGTCTGCGTGGAGGCCGAGAAATATCCCCGCGAGCGCTCCAAGCACCGCCTGCACGAGTCGTTCAGCCGTATCGACGAAACCATCGCCATGTCGGCGATGTACGCCGCCAACCATCTCGGGGTCCGCGCCATCGGCGCTTTGACCGAGAGCGGTTCCACCCCCTTGTGGATGTCGCGCATCAGTTCGGGCATCCCGATCTTCGCGCTGACCTCGCACGAGAAGACCTGTCGGCGCGTTACCCTGTTCCGGGGCGTTTATCCCATCAGCTTCGACGAGCATGGCATCCACGACCACGCGGTGTTGAACCGCGCCATCGTCGAGGAATTCATGCGACGCGGCCTGGTGGACGAGTCCGATACCTTGATCCTGACCAAGGGCGACCTGAGCGGCCATACCGGCGGCACCAACGCCATGAAGATCGCCCATGTGACCGACATCATCGCGGCGGCCCCGGAAAACTGGAAGGACTTATGTCCTGGTTGCAGTAAATCCTAAGAAAATCAAACAGGAGGGAGACAATGAAAGGCCAACACCTGACCCAATTCCTGATTTCCGAGCAACGCCGGGTGGGCGGCACAGGCGAGTTGACCCTGTTGCTGACCGATATCGCCGGGGCGTGCAAGGGCATCGGCCACGAGGTGAACCGCGGCGCCCTGGCGGGCAACCTGGACAGCATCGGCAGCCACGAGAACATCCAGGGCGAGGTCCAGAAGAAGCTGGACGTGCTGTCGGATGAAATCTTCGTCAATTCGCTGAGCTGGACCGGCCATCTGGCCGGGATGGCCTCCGAGGAACACGACGAGATCATCCCGATCCCGGAAGGCTATCCCAGGGGCAAATACCTGATCTGTTTCGATCCCTTGGACGGTTCCGGCAATATCGAGGTGAACCTCAGCATCGGCACCATCTTCTCGGTGTTGTTGGCCCCGAACGACAATCCCACCGCCGAGGATTTCCTGCAGCCGGGCACGAAACAGGTGGCGGCGGGCTTTTGCATCTACGGTCCCACCACCATCCTGATCCTGACCACCGGCAACGGCGTCAACGGCTTCACCCTGGACCGCAACGTCGGCGAGTTCATCCTCACCCACCCGAACATCACCATCCCCGAGGATACCTCCGAGTTCGCCATCAACATGTCCAACCACCGCTTCTGGGAAGCCCCGATGCGGCGCTATGTGGACGAGTGCGTGGCGGGCAAGTCCGGCGGGCGCGAGAAGGATTTCAACATGCGCTGGCTGGCGTCGATGGTGGCCGAGGTCTACCGCGTCTTGATGCGCGGCGGCCTGTTCACCTATCCGATGGACGAGAAGCTCAAGACCAAGGGCGGCCGCCTGCGCCTCCTGTACGAGGCCAACCCGATGTCCTTCATCGTGGAGCAGGCCGGCGGCATGGCCTCCACGGGCCGCGAGCGCATCCTGGACATCCAGCCGGTTAGCGTGCATCAGCGCGTGCCGGTGATCCTGGGTTCCAAGAACGAGGTGGCGCGGGTGGTTTCCTACCACCTGGAAGGCTGAGCCTTTAGCCGGTCGGAAAGCCCGGTCGCGAGGCCGGGCTTTTTTGTGCCCGTTATCGGGCGGGGTCCAAAGCGGGCTTTGGACCCCGAATATACCGCTCGACCGGGTGGCGGCCGGGGACGGGATCAGGCCGGTTCTTTGTCGGGCTGGCCGAGCAGGCTGTGGACCGCTTCCAAGGCCCGGTCCATCAAGGGCTTCTTGGCGATGGGCACGATCCGGGTCTCGCCCCGCGCCATCTCGTGGCAGAGGGTGCGCATGGATTTGACCGCGACCTGGATGCCGCCCTGGTCCACGAAGATGTAATACGAGGTGTGGGGGCTGAACCAGGACAGCTTGGCCCGGATGCGGGCCTTGGTCTCGGGGACGCCGAACTCGAACCAGGTGCCGAGCTTGACCACCTTGAGGATTTCGGCGTACCGGGCCACGTCCGGCGGCAGGTGTTTGGAGAGCGGCTCGGTGGGCGGGAGCGGCGGGTCGATATCGCTCCAGACCGCGCGGTCGGATTGGATTTCCGGCGGGGCGGGGGTGATATCCAGTTGGATATCGGGTAGCGGGCCGGGCGGCGGCTCCAGCAGGTTGCGCGTTTCCTCTTCCTCTTTTGCGCTCAGGAGGTCGTGGAACACGGCGTCGATATCGTTTATCACCGACTTGGTGTTGACCTCGGGGTCGCCGATGAGGGCGAGGCCGTCCTGGATGCGGCCCTTGAGTCCGGGGAGCGTATCCCGCAGTTTGTGCCGCTCCGCCGGGCTGGGTTTGGGTTGCACGCTCCAGACGAGATCGGTCACCACCTGGATGCCGTCCCGCCATTGCGGGCTGTCCTGGCCGTTGCGCAGGTAGATCAGCACCAGGAGGTTGGCCCAGGAACCCATGACCAGGGTATCGATGGTCTTGGGCAGGGGATGGTCCCAGGTCATATCGACCAGCGCCCTGGACACCGCCTGCCGGGCTTCCCTGAGGCGCTCGCGGCCCTTGGCGGCTTCCACCGAGCGCTTTTCCATGGCCTCGGAGCGGTGGCCGAACTGGTCGACGAAGGCGGTGAAGTCCTCCAGCAGGGTGTTGAACAACCGGGTGTCGTCCTCGAAATCCTGGACGACGCGCTCGACCACCCCGCGCATCCTGGCGAAGATGCCTTGGGCGTCGCCCTCGCCGTTGCACAACGCCCCGGCCTGGGACAGGGCGTTCAGCAGGCGGCGGGCCGGATGTTTGTTGCGGAAGAAAATCTTGCGGTCCAGCATCGCGACCTTGAGGTAGGGCGTATGCAGGTGGCTGAGCAGCGCCTTGATCGAATCGGGCAGGCTCTTGTCGTTGAGGATGAACTCGAACAGCATCCCCACCAGGTCGATGATATCGGCGTCGGCGCTCGAGACCTGTTGTTCCTGCACCAAGGTGGCCAGCGCGGCGGACTGCTGGGCGAAGTTTTCCTTGACCGCGTCCAGGGGCATCTGGGCGAACGACACCTGGGCCAGCGGCGGGACGTTGGATTGCAGGGTGTTGAGCGACCGCATCAGGCTGGCGTAATCGGTGTGCGCCGCGCCGACGGCCCGCGCCGGCCGCGCCACGGGGGCGGGTGCCGCTTCCTCCGGGGCGTGGCCGGGAAGCGGGTATTCGCCGTCCCCCTCGTCGTCCAGGGGGACGAGGGGGGGCAGGGGCTCCCGCCGCCGGTGCGCCAATAAATCCTGGATGCCCTGGAACAATTCATGTTCCGGGGTGGCTTCGGGTTCCTCGTCTTCGGGTTGGGGCGGGGGCGGGGCGGGGGCGGGAGGGGGTTCGACGGGTTGGGGCGGTGTCGGCTTGAGCAGGCTGGAGCCGGCGGTCGCGGACTCGAAGCCGATGGCCTCCAGCGACAGGTGGGGCAGGATGCCGCCCAGGACGAGTTCCTGGTTGTAGGCTTGGTAGAGTCCGTCCGCCTGCTGCATGATGCGCCGCTCGAACTCCCCCGCCCATTGGATCAACAGGCCGGATTCCACCTCCGGTCCCAGGGCTTCCAGGGCGGTTTGCATGGCGTCGCAGATTTGCGCGGGGCAGCCCGGCAGGCCCGGATGGGACTCGCCCAGCTTGACGCCCCCGGCCAGTACCGCCAGCCGGTGGTTCAGGGCCAGCAACTGGCCCATGTAGGCTTCGTTGGCCTTGCGCGTCACCTCGCCATAGGCCAGGGAAACCTCGTAGTCGTCCTGGTCGATCAGGCTGAGTTTGCGTTGCTGCTGGGCCACCGGGGTCCTGAGCGGTTCGGCCTGCCCGGCGGCGAAATTATCGAAACCCTTGGCGATTTCCCCGGTGAAGATTTGCCGGAGGCCCGCTTGGTTGAGCAGGGCGGTATGCATGACCTCGAAATAATGGCCGCGCTGCTGGTTGGTTTCGGCGTTTTCGGCCAGTTGCAGCATGAAATCGTCCAATTCATCGAACATGGCCTCGAACAACCCGCCGAACCCCTCGACCACCCGGTCCCGGCAAGCCCGCAATAAATCCAGGTAACGCGGGAGTATGCCTTGGTGTGCCGCCTCTGTATCGCTGGAATGGGTTTTGTAAGGGTCCATCGTATGCAGTCTCGTGATTTATGCTGGGAATTGCGCGGGATGCGGAAAGCCGGGCGATGGGGTTTTTATCGGGCTTGCCATGGTGGCGATGCGTGGCCGCGATACATCCACTGCCGGATGGGGAGGATTCCGCGGTAAAACCCGTATCCCGAGGAAGCGCGTGGCTGGAAACGCAGGCGTCCCATTGGTCGCGACCGGGACTTAGGGTAAATTGCCGGGGTTTTGGGCGGGGCCGGCCAGAGGCGCTCCTGGGCTATGCCCGCGCAGTCCATGGGGCTGGATGATCCCGGTGGCATAGGCCAGCAATAGCAGCAAGAACAACCCGATGGACAACGCGATGCGGACCGTGAGCGCCTTGACCGTGCGCTCGGAGCGGTTGGGGTCTTTGAGCAAGTAATACAGCGCCGAGCCGAGGCTGACGACGATGACCAGGAGTATCAAGAGGATAATTGCCTTCACGGGAAATAGATGCCGATGTGTTTGCCGGAATTCCGGGGGTTCCGGGCTTTGCGCGACGGGGGTGATGTTTGAATCATTATAGCTTTAAACCGGGTTGGGGTATGTCCCTGCTATTTGCCATGGGCTTGGGTTTGTTCCTGTCCTTGGGGATTTGGCAATTGCATCGCGCCGACGAGAAGAAGGCTTTGATGGCCGCCCGCGAATCGCGCGGCCAGGATACCCCGCTGCGCCTGGATGGACAGCAGGCCGACCTGGAAGCGCTGCGCTACCGCCGGGTCGTTGTCGCGGGCGAATACGATGCCGCCCATCAATTCCTGCTCGACAACCGGATGCGCGGGCAGCAGCCGGGCTACGAGGTGTTGACGCCCTTGCGCATCGCCGGCAGCGGGATGGCGGTCCTGGTCAACCGGGGTTGGATGCCCCTGGGCCGGGACCGCGCCCGGCCCCCCGAACCCACGCTGGGGGCGACGGCGGTGCGGCTGTCCGGCGTGGTGGAACATTTTCCGGCGGTGGGATTCAAGCTCAAGGGGGCGGAGGTGCCCGCGCCCGGCTGGCCCGCCCTGGTGCAGGTGGCGGAACCGGAGGCGCTGGCCGGACGGCTTGGTTATCCGGTGTTGCCGTATCAGGTATTATTGGACGAATCGGCAGGCGAGGGCTATGTCCGCGCTTGGCGGGAGAACCGCCTGACGCCGGAAAAGAATCTGGGCTACGCCCTGCAATGGTTCCTGTTCGCCCTGGTGGCGGCTGTGCTGTATGTCCGGCATGGCTTCGTCGCCGGGAAACGCGCCGCGAGCCCCGACCCCATCGACTGACCCTGCCCATGACACCACGACCGCATCCCTCCCAATGGCGCAGCCGCGCCGTGATCGTCATCATCGCCCTGCTGGCGGTGATTCCTTTCGTCCTGGCTTGGTATTACGCCAAGCATCCCGAACTCATCGCCAGCCGCAGCAATTACGGTCGGCTCGTCCTGCCGCCCCGGCCCATCGATCCCGCCGGGTTGCTGAAAAACCCGGTCAGCCCACCGGAAGCCCTGGCCGGGATCAAAGGGCGCTGGGTATTGCTGCATGTGGCGTCGGGCGGGTGCGGGGCGGTGTGCGCCGACACCCTGCACAAGACCCATCAGGTCCGGTTGATGGTCAACAAGGATATCGCCAGGGTCAAACGCCTGCTGCTGCTGCCCGCCGGCACCCCGGTCCAGGCCGATGCGGCCTTGCGGGGCGACGACGATCTGGTGGTGGCGGGCGCTTCCGAGGCCGTGGCCCGCATCCTGGCCGAAGCCGCGGAGGGGCCGGTCGCCGACGACCGGGTGTACCTGCTCGATCCCTTGGGCAATCTGGTGCTGTGGTACACGGGCGGCTTCGATCCCTACGGGCTATTGAAAGACCTCAAGCATTTGCTCAAAGCCTCCCAGATCGGCTGAACCGGACCCTTTCCAGGGCGGCGGCGGGACAACCCCGCCCATCGCAACGACGCGATAAATAACAAGAAACGACAAGCTAGGACCATGTTCAGAAAACTGACCTTTTTAACCCTGTTGCTGGCCTTCTGCGTGGTGGCGGCGGGCGCCTATGTGCGTATTTCCGATGCCGGCCTGGGTTGCCCGGATTGGCCCGGCTGCTACGGCAAGCTATGGGTCGAGCCGCCCCAGCCCGGTTCCGGCGGGGCCGGAGCGGGCTTCGACGCGGTGAAGGCCTGGAAGGAAATGGGCCATCGCTATCTGGCCGGTGCCTTGGGCGTTTTGATGCTGGTCCTGGCGGGGCTGGTGTTCACCGTGCGCGAGAACCGGGGCCGGGCCATCGCCTGGACCTACACCGGGCTGGTGCTGGTGGCGGGGCAGGCCGCGCTGGGGATGTGGACCGTGAGGCTGCATGTGCTGCCGCCGGTGGTGACGGGGCATCTGTTGCTGGGTTTGTTGACCCTGGCTTGCTTGTACCGGCTGTTCCTGACCGTGGGGCCGCAGCACGCCCCGGTCGGCGAGACCACGGGCCTGCGCTGGCTGGGCCGGTTCGGGATGCTGGCTTTGTTCGCGCAGCTATTCCTGGGCGGCTGGGTGTCGTCGAATTACGCCGCGCTGTCCTGTCCCGATTTCCCGACCTGCCTGGGCGAACCCTGGCCCGAGGCCGATTACGCCGGGGGTTTCGAGATTTTGCGGGCGCTGGAACCGGGCTATCTCGGGGCTTTGTTGCCGCCGTCCGCCTTGGTCGCCGTGCATTGGGCGCACCGGATCGGGGCCGGGGTGGTGTTCGTGCTGCTCAGCATCCTCGCCATGGGCGTGACCTCCAATCCCAAGGTGCCGCGCCTGAGCAAGGCCGGTTTGCTGCTGAGTTTCCTGTTGCTGGTGCAGGTCGGGCTGGGGGTGGCGGCGGTGCTGTTGCGCCTGCCGGTGGCGGTGGCCGTGGCCCATAGCGTGGTCGCTGCCTTGCTGCTGCTGGTCTTGGTGCATATCCAATACTTCCTGGGCGTGCCGCGCCGGGCCGAGGCACCCGCGCGACGTCCGCTGCCGGTCGGGAAGGAAACCCCTATCGGCGAGCTGCCCACCGAAATCGAGTTGCCGCCCACCTTGGTGCCACCGCCGAAGTTGGAGGTTCCGGCGCCCGTCCCGGCGGACAACCTGTTCGGCAGGCTCAGGAGCGGCCTGGGCAAGACCCGCGGCGGCTTGACCGGCTTCCTGGCCGATCTGGCCCTGGGCAAGAAGGCCATCGACCGCGATTTGCTGGACGATATCGAAGCCCAGTTGCTGACCGCCGACATCGGCGTCACCGCCACCCGCGATATCGTCGATCACCTCACCGACAGCCTGGACCGCAACCAACTGGCTGATGTGCGCACCTTGACCGCCAAGTTGCGCGAATACCTCTACGACATCCTGGCCCCGGTCGATGCGCCCTTGGTGATTCCGCCCGAGACCCGGCCCTATGTCATCCTGGTCGTGGGCGTCAACGGCGTGGGCAAGACCACCACCATCGGCAAGCTGGCCAAGCGCTTCCAGCAGGATGGGCATAGCGTGATGCTGGCGGCGGGCGATACCTTCCGCGCCGCGGCGGTGGAGCAATTGCAGACCTGGGGCGAGCGCAACCATGTCCATGTGGTGGCCCAGCATACCGGGGCGGATTCGGCCTCGGTGATCTTCGACGCGGTGCAGGCGGCCCAGGCCCGCAATATCGATGTCTTGATCGCCGACACCGCCGGACGCCTGCACACCAAGTCCAACCTGATGGACGAACTCAGCAAGATCAAGCGCATCATGCGCCGTCTGGACGAGACCGCCCCGCACGAGGTGTTGTTGGTGGTGGATTCTGGCACCGGGCAGAACGCCATCAACCAGGCGCGGCAGTTCAACGACGCCGTGGGCCTGACCGGCATCGCCCTGACCAAGCTGGACGGCACGGCCAAGGGCGGGGTGATCTTCGCGCTGGCCAAGCAGTTCGGGATTCCCATCCGCTATATCGGCGTGGGCGAGGGCATCGACGATTTGCAGGACTTCGACGCCAAGCAGTTCATCGAGGCTTTGTTCGCGGAATAGCTGCGGGATCGAACCCCGTCCGCGCCTGGACATCGGCGCGGGCGGGGTTGTGTGTTATTGGCCGATGGCGTCGATCTTGAAGCGCTGGCCGCAGTCGCCCGCGCCGGGGCTGGGTTCGGCCTGCGCGACCAAGGTTTTCAAGTCGCCCTTGGGATCGAGCGGGGCGGGCAGGTTGATGGCGACATCGACCAATAGCCCTTTTTTGCAACCCAGGCTTATCTTTTGGCTCGCGCCCGCGCCCAGCGCCGCATCCACCTGTTGGAAGAATTCCGCCGTCTCCACCGACTGGCCGATATGGTCGCCGACGAAGCGGGCCAGGCCCGAGTCGTTGAATTCATGGTCCAGCCGGATCGCCAGCGCGAAATATTCATCGGGTGCCCAATCCCCGCAAGTCCCATGCTTATGCCATTCATGCCGTTCCAGGCAGGAATCGGCGGAGACGCTGGGCATCACCACCCCCAATCCTGCGCGCACCGGCCCGCCCAATTCCACCGGGGGATAAGCGCAGAAGCCGCCTGCCGGTTTGTCCTTCACCGCGCCGCAATAGGTGTAATAGCCCTGTCTTTGGCCGCAGCCCTTCTGGTTGGGCCATAGGCCGTGCAGGGTGAAGTTGCGGGCCTGGAACGCCTTGCGGTCGTCGATCCCGCATTCGCTTTTCTCGCCATGGCTTTGGCAGAAGGCCGGTTGCCAGCTTAGGGCCAGGACGTGGCTGTCGGCATGGCGGGCGATGTGGCAGGCATCGCCGTTGGCGGGTGGCGGCGCGGAACCTTGGGCCGTGAAGCTGCCGCAGGCTTTGCCGACCCAGCGGGCGGTGCCGTCCTTCGCGCCCGGCACCTCGATCTGGTAATAATCGGGGTCGGTGGGCCTGTTGAATTGGATGACGGGGTAATCGGTGCCGGGCCGGGTTTGGACGTGGTCGGGATTGGTCTTTTTATTTTTCGAGAGATAGGCTTCGCAGGCGGTATCGGCGTGGAAGCTGCCCAGGTTGGCGGCTTGGGCCGGAGGGAACAGCCCGGCCACGCCCAAGGCCAGCGCGGCGCATACAAAACAGGAATGGCGCGGTTGCATTCGGATTCGCTCCTCGATGGGATGGGTGTATGGCCCGGATGGAATCCGGGGCGCGGGCCGCATCGGCCCTGGGCGGCATCATCCGGGGTGCGCGGGCGGATGTCGATCAAAAACCGCCGCTCAACTCAACAACACCGCCACCAGCCCGGTGATGAATATCCCATCGAACGTCCCGGCCCCGCCGATGGAGGCCATCGGCGCGTTCATCGCCCGCACATCCTTGAGCCTGAGCAAATCGGCCCCGATCAACACCCCCAGCGAACCCGAGATATAGGCCAGCGCGGCGCGGTATTCGCCGCCCAGCCATACCGCCAGCAGCGCCGCCGACACCGGGGCCACCAGCATCGGCATCCCGATGCCGATGCCGGGGATCGGGCGGCTCAGCGCGTAGCTGATGGCGGCGACCGCCGCCGTCGCGCCCAGCACATGCAGGGGCGGAATCGCCGCGTGGCGCAGCAGGAAGCCCGAGAAGAACACCGGCACCAAACAGCCGCCCACGTTCACCGCGATCTGGATGCGGCCCGTGAATGGCAGCAGCGGACGCCGTAGCAGCCCGTGGTACAGGCGGTCGATGTCGGGATGGGGCGGGTCGGCTTTCAGGCTGAACAGCGGCAGGTTGATGGCGCTGCCGAGCAGGGAGGTCAGCAACAGGGTGAAGGCGGAGTCGGGGTCTAGCCCTAATTTCTCGAAGCTCAGGGCGATCAGCCCGAGGTTGATGCTGAAGACCAGCCACAGCAACAGGCCCATGAACAGGAATAGATAGAGGGGCGAGAAGGGAGAACGCATGGGCGGGTGTGGCGGGTATAGGGAAGGGCGGGGCCGCGACCCTTGGGGCCGCGGCCCGTGAAGGTCATTCGACCTTGATGGATTGGCGTTTGGCGCTCTGGACCTTGGGGATCGTCAGCTCCAGGACGCCATCCTTGAAGCTGGCCTTGGTGTTCTCGCTATCCACCGCGCCCGGCAGTTGGATGATGCGCTGGAATTCGCCCCGGCTCGTTTCGCGCCGGTGATATTGGCCTTTTTCTTCCTGCTCGTCCTTCTGGACCGTGGCCTTGAGGCTCAGGGTGCTTTCTTCCAAGCTCACTTCCAGGTGGTCCTTGCTGACGCCGGGGAGTTCGGCCCGGACGCAGTATTCGGTGTCGCGGTCGATCACGTCCACTTTGGGCATCCGCCCGCCGAAAACGGGGGATGCGCCCAATTCCGGCCAGTGACGGCCTATGAACATGGGCGATAGCCAATGACGCCGGACCTCGTCGAACCATTGGTCGAACTCGTCGAGCGGGCTCAGGACTTGGCCCTTCGGAGTTTGGGGGACGGTTTGGTTTTGGGTGGGTTGCTGGGTGTTGAGTTCGGTAGCCATGATCTTGCTCCTTTAATCTCATAACCAACGTGGGGAGGCCGGTTCCGGCCTGTTCCACCCAAGGAAATGGGGGCGGCGGCGGGGGATTTCAATGGCGAAAAACCGGATTGCGATGGGTGTCTTGTATTTACCCCGGCATCCCGACATCATGGGTGGGTCAACCTAACTTGGTCAGGTAAAGAGATGAGTACTTATACGATTTATTCCGCCAAAACCCACTTTTCCCGGCTCATCGAGGAGGCTTGCGCCGGCGAGGAAGTCGTCATCGCCCGTGGCAAGCAGCCGTTGGTCAAGTTGGTGCCGATAGAGGCCAAACCGCCCGCACGGGTGTTCGGGGCCATGAAGGGTCGCGCCAGCGTGACCGAGGCGTTTTTCGAGCCTTTGCCGGAAGACGAGTTGCGGGCGTGGGAATCATGAAGTTATTGCTGGATACCCATGCCTTGTTGTGGTGGCTGGATGGGGATGAGCGTCTGCCGGAGCCGTGTCGGGAACTGATCTGGAATGAGGACAATATCGTTTTGGTCAGCGCGGCCTCGGCCTGGGAAATCACCACCAAGGCGCGTTTGGGCAAGCTGCCGGGGGCGGTCGCGGTGGCGGCGGATTTCCGAAAATGCTTGGCCGCCCAGGGTTTCACGCCTTTGGCGATTTCCCTGGATCACGCGGTGCGGGCTGGAAACCTGCCCGGTTCCCATCGCGACCCGTTCGACCGGATGTTGATCGCCCAATCCCAAGCGGAGGGGGTTCCGCTGATAAGCAACGAAACCTTGTTCGATCAGTACGGGATTCGGCGGATTTGGTGAGGGCGTTCCCCGCCGGGAGGGCGGGGAACGCGCTTGGTAGCTTTTACACTTCCCGCCGCATATGCGGGAACAAGATCACATCCCGGATCGACGGGCTATCGCTGAAGAACATCACCAAGCGGTCGATGCCGATGCCTTCCCCGGCGGTCGGGGGCAGGCCGTATTCCAGGGCGCGGATATAGTCGGCGTCGTAGTGCATCGCCTCCTCGTCGCCGGAATCCTTGTCCTCCACCTGCCGCTTGAAGCGCTCGGCCTGGTCCTCGGCGTCGTTCAACTCGGAGAAGCCGTTCGCCAACTCCCGCCCGCCGACGAAGAACTCGAAGCGGTCGGTGATGAAGGGATTTTCATCGTTCCGCCGGGCCAGGGGCGATACTTCCGCCGGATATTCGGTGATGAAGGTCGGCTCGAACAGCTTGTCCTCGACGGTCTTCTCGAAAATCTCGGTCTGGACCTTGCCCAGGCCATCGCCCGCCGCGATCTTGATGCCCAAGCCTTGGGCGATACGGACGGCGCTGTCGCGCTCGGCCAAATCTTCCGCCTTGATCTCGGGGTTGTAATGCAGGATCGATTCCAGCACCGTCATCCGCCGGAACGGCTGGGACAGGTCGTAGGTTTCGCCTTGATAGGGAATTTCCAGCGTCCCCACGAGGCTCTGGGCGATGCCGCGCAGCAATTCCTCGGTCAGATCCATCAGGTCGCGGTAATCCGCGTAAGCCTGATAGAACTCGATCATGGTGAACTCGGGGTTGTGCTTGGTCGATAGCCCCTCGTTGCGGAAGCTGCGGTTGATCTCGAACACCTTCTCGAACCCGCCCACCACCAAGCGCTTCAGATAAAGCTCCGGCGCGATCCGCAGGTACAAATCCATGTCCAGCGCGTTGTGATGGGTGATGAAGGGCTTGGCGCGGGCACCGCCCGGAATCACCTGCATCATCGGGGTTTCCACTTCCAGGAAGCCGCGCTCGGCCAGGAACTCCCGGATATGGCGCACGATGGCGCTACGCAGCAGGAACACCCGCCGCGAATCCTCGTTCATGATGAGATCGACATAGCGCTGGCGGTAGCGGGTTTCGTTGTCGGTGAGGCCGTGGAATTTCTCCGGCAAGGGCCGCAGCGACTTCGACAACAGGCGGACGCTGTGCGCCTTGAGCGAAAGTTCGCCGGTCTTGGTTTTGAACAGCGTGCCCTCGACCCCGACGATATCGCCCAAATCCCAGCCCTTGAATTCCTGGTAAGCGCCTTCCGGCAGGCCGTCGCGTTGCAGGAAGATTTGGATGCGGCCCGACATGTCCTGGAGATGCGCGAACGAGGCCTTGCCCATGATGCGCTTGGCCATCAAGCGCCCGGCCAGTTTGGCGGGCAGGGCTAGGGCTTCGAGGTTCTCGGCGGTTTCCTCGCCGAACTTGGCGTGGAGTTCCTGCGCCAGGGCGTCGCGGCGGAAATCGTTGGGGAAGGCCACGCCTTGTTCGCGGATCGCGGCCAGCTTCTCGCGGCGCTGGGCGATCAGGCGGTTGTCTTCCGGGTTGGCTTCCGCCGCTTGGGTTTCCAATTGTTCTTCGTTGCTCATCTTATAAACCACTCTTCAAACTGGCCTCGATGAAGGGATCGAGGTCGCCATCCAACACGGGCTGCGGGTTGCTGGTTTCGTAGCCGGTGCGCAAATCCTTGATGCGGGATTGATCCAGCACATACGACCGGATTTGGCTGCCCCAGCCGATATCCGATTTGGAATCCTCCAGTTTCTGTTTCTCGGCGTTGCGCTTCTGGATTTCCATTTCGTAGAGCTTGGCGCGGAGTTGCTTCATACACCAATCGCGGTTGGCGTGCTGGGAGCGCTGGCTTTGGCATTGCACCACGATCCCGCTGGGGACATGGGTGATGCGCACGGCGGATTCGGTGCGGTTGACGTGCTGGCCGCCCGCGCCGGAGGCCCGGTAGACATCGGTGCGGAGGTCGGCGGGGTTGATGTCGATGTCGATGTTGTCGTCGATCTCGGGCGAGACGAACACCGAGGAAAACGAGGTGTGGCGGCGGTTGCCGGAATCGAACGGCGATTTCCTGACCAGGCGGTGGACGCCGGTTTCGGTGCGTAGCCAGCCGTAGGCGTATTCGCCCTCGAAGCGGATGGTGGCGCTTTTGATACCGGCCACGTCGCCAGAGGATTCTTCCACCAGTTCGGTCTTGAAGCCGCGGCGCTCGCCCCAGCGCAGGTACATGCGTTCCAGCATCGCGGCCCAATCCTGGGCTTCGGTGCCGCCGGACCCGGCTTGGATGTCGAGGAAGGCGTTGTTGGGGTCCATTTCGCCGGCGAACATGCGGCGGAATTCGAGTCCCGCGACTTGGGATTCGAACTTCGCGAGGTCGGCGGCGACCGATTCGACGCTGTCCTCGTCGTTTTCTTCCACGGCGAGTTCCAAAAGTTCCTCGGCGTCGGCGATGCCTTGTTGGAGCGAGGTGAGGGTATTGACCACGCCTTCGAGCAGGGTGCGTTCCTTGCCCAGGGCTTGGGCGAGTTCGGGCTTATCCCAGATTTTGGGGTCTTCGAGTTCGCGGAGGACTTCGGTCAGGCGTTCGGCTTTGATTTCGAAGTCAAAGATACCCCCTAAGGGCCTCCTGGCGGCCCCTCAGGTCTTTGATTTGGTTGTAGAGCGGGTTGAGTTCGCGCATGGTCGTTGGGGTTTCCTGTGCTGGTTAAAGGGGTGGGGATGCTAGCACAGAATGGGGGATTCGGCCCCGCCCTTGCTATGTGACTACTCCTCCGGGGAAGGTCCAAGGCATTGCCGTTTCCATTCGTCGCAAAGCTTGCGGAAAGAGCGGCTATTCCGGCGGGCTTGTTCGAGGTCGATGAGTTGGGAGAAAGCGGATTGATCGTTGATTTCATCGTAGCGGCCATCCCGCTTGCGTTGCTTGATCCAGCCTTTGGCGTCGCGGTTGATTTCGGGATCGATGGGTTGTCCCGAAAAGCAGAAACCACGCTTGCCATCCAGGGAAAGGGCTGCGGCGATGAACCACGCCTCGTATTCCCGGTTCGCGATGACCACCGATACGCGGCGATGCGGCACGACTTGCTTGGCCCGTTCCAAGACCTCCGCGCCGAGTTGGGCGGGGCAATCGTCGTCCGCGTCCAACAAGATCAAAATCCAGCCCGAATCGCCGCATTTGGCGGCGGCCAACAGCAACATCCGCCTGAATTCCTCATCGCGGTTCAAGAAGCGGTCGCGGCGGGTTTTGATCGGATTCAGCACGTCGATCCACTGGTCCGGCGATAGCCACAGCGCCAAACGGCGCAGCAGCACCGGCAAGGCCCGCACTTCGCCATCGCCCTCGACGATGGGAGACACCTTTGTCATGGCTCGATGGATCCGAATAGGTCGGGTTGCCGGTTTTTTTGTTGGTCCAGCCAAGCCCGGTCCGGCTCCAATTGGTTGAGCCGCAGCAGTTCGCCCGCCGAGAACAAATGTCCGTTCAGGGCTTCGCGGGAGGCCGGGTCCACAGGGGCGATCCGGGTTTCGCCGCTTTCGGAAATGACGGCCAGCAGGGATTCGGCGGGTACTGAGGAAGAATCCAGCAGGTCCGGGCTATGGCTGGTGACGATCACCTGGGTTTGCTCCGAGGCCCGTTGCAGCGCCTCGCGCAAAGCCGATGCCGCCGCCGGATGCAGGGCGGTTTCCGGTTCCTCGATGCCGATCAGCGAAGGGGAATAATCCTGGTTGCCTTGGAACAGGGCGGTGAGTACGCCGAGCGCCCGCAAGGTTCCATCCGACATGTTGATCGCGTGGAATTCCCAAGGATATTTCGAACCCGCCACGTCTTGACGAAATTCCAGCGATTCCATCGGTCCCACCTGAATGCGCTTAACGCCGCGGACCATGGGGACGACGGTTCGTAGATACTCTTCAATGATTTCGATAGACTCGGGCTTGCTGCGCCGCAAATGGTTCCAGACACTGGCGATATTTTCTCCAACAGGCTTTAGCAGGCGGCCATCCTGGGGTTTTTGTAATTCGCGGATAAGTTTGGGATTCAAGTTATAAAAGCCCATGGCGGTCAAGGCTTCATAAACCGGATGGAACGCAGCCAATCCAGACACCGCAACCAACGCCAACCTATCCGCCGTAACCACTGGAAATACTGATTCACTGGATTCCTTCAGTTTGCCGCGTTCGAGCCGGAAATATGGCCCTTTGCCTTTGCCCGGCAACGCACATTCCTCGGTTTGAACTTCGTAGCCTCCTTTGGACAAAGCGCCCACATTGAAGGCGTAATGCCCGGTTTGCCCGTCCCGCAGGATGAATTCCAACCGGATGCCGAAATGGGTCGGATGGCCGCTGGAACGGCGCCGCACTTCGGAGAGTCCACCCCGCTCGTCTAGGGCGTTATCCAGCGTGCTCGCCAGGGCATCGCGCACGAAATGCAGGGCATCTAGGAAATTGCTTTTGCCGGAACCATTGGCCCCGACCATATAGGTCAGCGGCCCCAAGCGCACATCGCAGACGGCGATGCTCTTATAGTTGCGGAGCACCACGCGGGTTAGAAAGATGGGTGCGGTCATCTATGCTCCTGTTCGATGGAATGGCCTCGACCGGCGGTTCTTCAAAGGTACGCAAGCACGCTTTGCAAAGCAACCATCGATGGCCCGTAAAATTGTAACAGCCTGACCTGCTATTCCGCGCAATCGGTAGGCTGCGGTATCCCCGCAGTTGTGACAAGCGAATATTCGGTTGCCAAGCACGTCCGGCGGGAATGACACCCTTCCCTATCCTACGAACGGAATAGGGTAGGCTATCGCTTCGCCGCGCCCTTGGCGACGATGGGTTTTCCGCAGTGCAACAGATGCCGGGTTGATCGGAGTAGAATCCGGCTCGAACCTCAATGTTCGTCTATCGCCAGGAATGGATTCCTATGGACATTTTCAATGTAGATATATCGTCCCCCGAAATCTGGTTTTCTTTCATTGCCCTCGCGTTCATGGAAATCGTGCTGGGCATCGACAATATCCTATTCATTTCCATCCTGGTGGCCAAACTCCCGGTCGCCCGGCAGTTTTCCGCTCGCGTGGTTGGCCTGGGCTTCGCGCTGGTGCTACGGGTGCTGTTCTTGATGGGGGTGGTCTGGCTGACCCGTTTGGTGGAGCCGGTGGCCGAGGTCGCCGGGATGACGTTCTCCTGGCGCGATCTGATCCTGCTCGCGGGCGGTGTCTTCCTGATCGGCAAGGCCACCACCGAAATCCATGGCACCGTCGAAAGCCGGGAAGCGGACTCCAAGACCGCGCCTGCCCGGCTGTTCGGTCTGGTGATTGTCCAGATCGTATTGCTCGACCTGGTTTTTTCGATTGATTCGGTGTTGACCGCCATCGGTATGAGCGACGTCCTCGGGGTGATGGTGGCCGCGGTGTTCTTGTCCATCCTTGTGATGTTGGTGGCTTCGGGGCCGCTGTCGAGATTTATCGAACGGCATCCGACGACCAAGATGTTGGCGCTCGCCTTTTTGCTGATGATCGGCATCGCCTTGGTTGCCGATGGGCTCGGATTCCACATCCCTCGTGGATATCTTTATTTCGCGATAGTCTTTTCGGCGTTCGTCGAGTTCCTGAACTTGCTGCGCGGGCAACGGCGGAAACCCGGAAAAAACCCACCGGCCCTCCAGGAAAGGCGGGGTGGGTAATTACGCCGACGGGGAAGCGGTATACCTGATTGTTTCTCAGGTATACCTTTGAACAAGCGGTCCGGATTTATACCGGGGGATAACCCAACGGTTCCAGCCTATGAACTGCGGTCGAGCAACTCCCATTGCTGATGTTGCCGTAGTTCATGCCTTTCGTCCGAGCAATCCGTGTCGGGCATCGCCAAACAATCTTCGTATTCCCTTTCCAAGACAGCCTCATGATCGTATCTGGGCGGGCCGGGTGTATAAGAGATGCAGCCCGTAATGATCAGGGTTATGGTCATGATGAGGGTGGCTATGAGCTTGTTCATGGATGGACTCCTTTGATTTTGAATAAAAAGGTAGCCATTGTTAATCCCAAGGGAGTAACTTATAAAACTTTAGACAGCGTGGATCGGATTAAATTCCGCGGTAACTACGGTGGCCGTTTCCAGCCACGATGCGAGGCGGCACTGATTAGAATCATCCTGGAAAAACCACCGACTTTTCCGGGAAATTGTTGCCAAGCGCATTCATCGCGGAAAAAACGCCCCCGCCTACGGCCTATCGGAGACACATCCCAGGGCTTGACAAGCCCGGTGTTCCCCACTAAAGTTTCGACACGAAACAATAGTGGTCTGGGCTTTTGCCATCATCGTTCCCCGGATTTCTCGATACCGCCCTGGATGAATAAAAGGCGCGGATGGATAGGGCATTGTCCGAGGTTTTTTGACCCTGCCGGAATCGGTATCCATGGCCTGGGGCTATTGTGGGGCGTCGATAATCCAAAGAGAGAGGAAACAGCCATGAACGCACAAGTCAGCGAAGAGAAAGATTTATTCTGGGGCTATGTGGCGCTGGTGACCACATTGCTGGTGGTGGTGGTGGCGATGGTCAAGTTGAGCGAGAACGACAAGTACGATCCCATCCGCCAGCAACAGGCGGAAGAAACCGCGCAGATGAATATCCGCGTGATCCATTGAGCGGGAGGGCTGGACGATGAATATCCTGATGAAATCCGGTTTGTCCCTGGCGGCGGCGCTGGCCCTATATTGTGGCAGCGCCCCGGCTTCGGAATATATCTACCGCGACCTGTTGGGCAATACCTTGGCCTCGCGGCAGTGCGCGGCCAAACCCGACGCCGAACAGCGGGCCAGCGATGCCTATACCATCGGCAAGTTCGCCAAGCGTTTCTGCGAAACCCAGGGCTATGGCTGGTATGTATCGGAGCAAAAAGCGCCGGGCAAGCTGGTTTGCGAACCCTGCGCCGGGACCGATGCGGGGTATCGCTGCCATGTGGAGGATGTCGAGGTATCTTGCAAACGGCTCAAACCCGGCTCGGCGGGGTTGATTCCCGGTAAAAGCTAGAGTATTTCCGATTTGGGTTTACCCCTCGGCCGTAGGGTGGGCATGTCACCATGCCCACCATTTTTGCGTTATCCCGGTGGGCACGGCATACGTGCCCACCCTATAGGTAACGTGCTTTCATTATCCCGCCAATTCCCCCACCAATTTCTCCACGAATCCAAGTTTCGCCTCCGGTCCGTCGAAGCTAGCCGTGAAACGCAGTTTGTCCGGCCCGTCCAACTTGTAGACCTTGGGTTGGGTTTGGATCAGGCGGATCACTTTGAGCGGATCGATGGGCGGATTCGGATGGAACAGAATCCGCCCGCCGGTCGGTCCCGCCTCGATCTTGCGGATACCCAGCCTCTCCGCCTTGAGTTTGAGCGCGGTGATGGCGAACAGCACCTTGGTCTGCGGCGGCAATAGGCCGAAGCGGTCGATCATCTCCACTTGCAGCGCCCGGAGTCCTGCGTCGTCGCGGGCGTTGGCGATGCGCTTGTACAGCACCAAGCGGGTGTGGGCGTCCCACAGGTAATCGTCGGGGATCAGGGCCGGGGCTTGCAGATCGATCTCGGGGCCGGCTTCGTGCGGGAGCAGGTCGAGGTCGGGTTGCCGCCCGGATTGGAGCGCTGCCACCGCCCGCTCCAGCATTTCGGTATACATCGTCAGGCCGATTTCCTGGATTTGCCCGCTCTGCTCGTCGCCCAGCAATTCGCCCGCGCCGCGGATTTCGAGATCGTGCGAGGACAGCATGAAACCCGCGCCCAGTTCGCCGCTGGCCTCGATGGCTTCCAGGCGCTTGATGGCGTCGGCGGTCATCAGCGCCTTGGACGGCACCATCAGATAGGCATAGGCCCGGTGGTGCGAGCGCCCGACCCGGCCCCGGATCTGGTGCAATTGCGCCAGGCCCAGGGTGTCGGCGCGGTTGATGACGATGGTGTTGGCGCTGGGCACGTCGATGCCGCTTTCGATGATGGTGGTGCAAATCAGCACGTTGAAGCGCTGGTGGTAGAAATCCAGCATGATGGCTTCGAGTTCGCGTTCCGGCATCTGGCCGTGGGCGGTGCGGATGCGGGCGATGGGCACCAGTTTCGCCAATTCCCGCGCCATCTTGTCCATGGTCTCGATCTTGTTATGGAGGAAATAGGCTTGGCCGCCGCGCTTGATCTCGCGCAGCAAAGCCTCTTGCACCAAGGCGTCGTCCCATTCGCTGACGAAGGTCTTGATGGCATGGCGGTTGGGCGGCGGGGTGGCGATGAGGGAAATATCCCGTAGCCCCGACATGGCGAGGTTCAAGGTGCGCGGGATCGGGGTCGCGGTCAGGGCCAGGAAATCCACCTCGCTCCTGAGCTTTTTGAAATGCTCCTTCTGGGTCACGCCGAAACGGTGTTCCTCGTCCACGATCACCAGCCCCAAATCCTTGAACTTCACATCCTTCTGCAACACCTTGTGGGTGCCGATGAGGATATCGAGCTTGCCCTCGGCCAATTCCTTCAGCGCCTGGTCCTGCTGCTTCTTGCCGACGAAGCGCGACACGGTCTCGACCCGGATCGGCCAGTCGGCGAAGCGGTCGCGGAAGTTCTGATAATGCTGCTGGGCCAGGAGCGTGGTCGGCACCAGCACCGCCACCTGCTTGCCGTTCTGCACCGCCACGAAGGCGGCCCGCATCGCCACCTCGGTCTTGCCGAACCCCACGTCGCCGCACACCACCCGGTCCATGGGCCGGGGCGAGGCCATGTCGCCCAGGCAATCGAGGATGGCGCTTTCCTGGTCCGGGGTTTCCTCGAACGGGAAGGCGGCGGCGAAGGCCAGATATTCCTCGGTCTGGGTTTGATGGCCGAAGCCGAGCCGGGCGGCGCGTTTGGCGTGGATGTCGAGCAATTCCGCCGCCACGTCGCGCACCCGTTCCAGGGCTTTGCGGCGGGCTTTGCGCCATTGTTCGCCGCCGAGTTTGTGGAGGGGGGCCGCGTCCGGGTCGGCCCCGCTGTAGCGGCCGATCAAATGCAGCGAGGACACCGGCACGTAGAGTTTGTCGCCGCCCGCGTATTCCAGGGCCAGGAATTCGGTGTCGATACCGCCCACGGTGAGCTTGGCCAGTCCCAGGTAGCGGCCCACGCCGTGGTCCTGATGCACGACCGGGGAGCCGACATCCAGTTCTTCCAGGTTGCGGAGGATTTGGTCGAGCTTATGGCCCCCGGCGCGGCGGCGGCGGCGGCGCTGCTGGACCTTTTCGCCGGACAGCTGGGTTTCGGTGACGATGGCGAGCGGCGGTTCCTCCAACCATAACCCGTGGTCCATCGGCGCGATGACCAGGCAGGGACCTTCGGGCCGGTCGAGGAATTCCCGCCAGCTTTCCACCACCTTGGGCCGCAGCCCGGTCTTGCCGAGTTGTTCCAGCAAAGCCTCGCGGTGGCCGGCGGTCTCGGCCACGAACAACACCCGGCCCCGCAGTTCGGCGATGAAGGCGGAGAGGGCGGCGGCGGGTTGCTTTTGCTTGGGGTCGAGGGCGAGCGGGGGTAGCGGCTTGCAGGCGTAGACCGTGCCTTCGGCATCCGAATCCGCCGGGTCGATTTCGATCCGGGGATAGGCCGAGAGCCGTTGTTCCAGCGTTTCGGGGTCCAGGAATAGCGCCGCGGGCGGCAGCGGCGGCTTGTCGATATGGCCGGAACGCTGGCGGTAACGCGCTTCGGTTTCGGCATGGAAGGCGCTGGCGGCGGCCCGTGCCGCCCCGCGCAGTACCACCACCGCGCCCTTGGGCAGGTAATCGAACAGGGTTTCCGTGGTGTCCACGAACAGCGGCAGGTAATACTCGATCCCGCCCGGCGCGATGCCCTTGCTGACATCCAGATACAGCGGGTTGTTGGACGAGGCGTCCGGGAAGTGGAGGCGGAACGCCTTGCGGAAGCGCGTGATGGCGGTCTCGTCGAAGGGGAATTCCCGTGCCGGGAACAGGTTGATCTCGCCGACCTTCTGCGCCGAGCGCTGGGTTTCCACATCGAAGGTGCGGATCGATTCCACTTCCTCGTCGAACAGTTCGATGCGGTAGGGCACCCCGCTCCCCATCGGGAACAGGTCGAGGATGGCCCCGCGCACCGCGAATTCCCCATGCTGCAACACTTGCGACACGCATTGATAGCCGACGCTTTCCAGGCGTTGGCGGGTTTCTTCGAGGCTCAGGCGGTGGCCCGGTTTCAGGACGAAGGTATTGCCCAGGACGTGGCTGCGCGGCGTCAAGCGTTGCATCAGCGTCGCCACGGGAGTGAGCAACACGCCCTGTCCGGCCCGCGCCAGCGCGGCCAGGGTCTTGAGCCGCTCCGATACGATCTCGGGCAGCGGCGAAAAAATATCGTAGGGCAGGATTTCCCAATCCGGGAAATGCAGCACCGGGGCCGCCCCGCCCAGGAAGAAGGCGATCTCGTGTTCCAGGCGCACCGCCGTTTGGGTGTCCTCGGTGGCCACCAGGAACAGCCGCTTTTCCCGCAAAACCGCCTGGGCCAAGGCCAGCGCGTCGGCACAGCCTAAAAGGTTCCGCCAAAGGGCCGGACCGCCCGCGTCCTGGGTGGAGGCTGGGGTCGTGGGAGTCAAAGGAGTGGTGGGTGGGGCTGGGTTCATGCTGGGAAATCCGTGCGGAGGCTATTCGGGAATCCGGGATTATCGCCGGAAATGGCGGGAAAAGCTTTCATGCGTGCGGCTCTAACCCGGAAGTTCGGAATGAACAGGCATGCCGATAGTTTAAACCAGGGGATTTGCCGGGGCGGGATTCCTTGTATTGCCGATCCCGCTTGCGGGGATCGGGTACGATTATCGCCGCTTTGGCAGGATCGGCCCATGGGCCGCGCCATCGGCGAACCTGGGCCGATGCCGGGGTGTTGGGGCGGGCGGTATGTCGGCGCGGAAAGCCTGGGATTGCCCGGCGTAATGGGTGGCTCGCCAGGACCATGCCTTGGGGAATGGCCGTGGTCGGCCTTGCCATAAGGCATCGGCGTATTAAAAGCTAACCCTGGGAAAACTTGGAAGCTTCCCACCAAGAATGGTTCTCATATGACAGAATTCATAATATACTATGGACGTGTTAACTGACATGGTTAACATGCCCCCAGTCCTAAATCCAAACATAGAGGTTTCCCATGAAGAGCAACTTTGCCGAGTTTTCCGAATCCGAGTTGGCCAGCATGATCGACAATGCCCAGAAAGCGCTCAGGGAGAAACACGATAATAAGCGCAAGGAAGTTGTCACCAAGATCAAGGAGTTAGCGACTTCCATCGGCGTGAACGTGGATATCACCGAAATCACCAAGCCGGTGGGCAGAAAAGGTAGCAAGGTTCCGGTGAAATATCAGAATCCCCAGAACCTTTCCCAGAAGTGGACCGGGCGCGGCATGAAGCCCAAGTGGCTGCAAGCCCTGCTCGAAGAAGGCCGCGACATCAAGGAATTCGAACTCGGCGCTTGAGCCGACGGATCCACGCCCCCCGGCGGAATGCCGGGGGGCGTTTTTTTATGCCCGGAGGTTTTGGACGGCGGCTATCGGTGGATGGGCGGTATGGACATTGGCGGGGGGGAAGAATTCCCATGCCCGCGGCATAATCCCACTATCGGACTCTGGCTCAAAACACCCGATTCCCCTGTGGTAAGGGGCGAATACCCCCAATTCCGGCCAGGGGTTCGGTTTTTATCGGCATGTTGAAAAAAGCCTGGCCGGAGGAAAATAGGCCGGGCGGGTGGAATGTGGCCCAGGGACCGCGGCGGGGTCGATATTCGGGTATCCACCGGGAGCGCGCTCCCACGGGCCGGTGCCCTGGATCAATCCAGGAAGCGCCGGGTCAGGCCGCCGTATTCGTCGATCCGGCGGTCGCGCAGGAAGGGCCAGATGCGCCGCACCTCCTCGGAACGGCGGCGGTCGATATCCACGATCAGCACCCGGCTGTCCTGGGCGTCGGCCCGGCACAGGAATTCGCCCTGCGGACCCGCCGCGAAGCTATTGCCCCAGAAGTGGATGCCGGGGCTGTGTCCGCTGGGGTCGGCTTCGTGGCCGATGCGGTTGCAGGCCACCACCGGCAGGCCGTTGGCGACCGCGTGGCCGCGCTGCACCGTGACCCAGGCTTCCAACTGGCGTTGGCGCTCGGCCTCGGGGTCGTCCGGGTTCCAGCCGATGGCGGTGGGGTAGAGCAGGAGGTCGGCCCCGGCCAGGGCCATCAACCGCGCCGCTTCCGGGTACCACTGGTCCCAGCACACTAGGACGCCCAACTTGCCCACCGAGGTGCGGATCGGCGCGAAGCCCAGGTCGCCGGGGGTGAAATAGAACTTTTCGTAATAGCCCGGATCGTCCGGGATGTGCATCTTGCGGTATTTGCCGGCCAAACTGCCATCGCGTTCCAGCACCACGGCGGTGTTGTGGTAGAGGCCGGGGGCGCGTTTCTCGAACAGCGAGGCGACGATGACCACGCCGAGTTCCAGGGCCAGCGCGGCGAGGTGGCCGGTGGTGGGGCCGGGGATGGGTTCGGCCAGGTCGAAGCGGGCGCAATCCTCGGTTTGGCAGAAATAAGGACCGAGGTGCAATTCCGGCAACAATACCAATTCCGCGCCTTGCGCGGCGGCTTCGCGGATACCCTGGAGGGAGGTTTCCAGGTTGCGGGCGGGGTCGGCGTCGCCGCAGGCTTGTTGGACGAATCCCAGTTTGAGGGTGGCGTGCATGGCTTGGGGAATCCTCGGGGGTTAGAGCGGGAATTGCATGGTCATGCAGTGCAGGCTGCCGTATTGGCGGATCAAGGGCACGCAATCGATGCCGACCACATCCCGGCCGGGGAAACAACCGGCCAGCCGTTCCAGCGCGATGGCGTCGGCGGGGTCGTTATAGGTGGGCACCAGGACCGCGCCGTTGATAATCAGGAAATTGGCATAGGTGGCGGGTAGGCGGTCGCCCGCTTCGCTATGGATCGGTTGGGGTATGGGCAGCGGCACCAGGCGGTAGGCGGTCCCGGAATGCGTGGTGAAAGTCGCGAGTTGCGCCGCCATCTTCTGGAACTCGGGATATAGGGGGTCCGCCGGGTTTTCGACGGCGGTATAGGCGAGGGTATCGGGCGCGCAGAGCCGGGCCAGGGTGTCGATATGGGCGTCGGTGTCGTCGCCTTCGGCGTGGCCGTGTTCCAGCCATAACACCTTTTCCGCGCCGAGATACTCCCGCAGCCGGGCCTCGATTTGGGCTGGGTCCAGGGAGGGGTTGCGGTTGGGGTTCAACAAGCAGCGGGTAGTGGTTAACAGCGTACCCAGCCCGTCGGATTCGACGCTGCCGCCCTCCAGCACGAAATCCACGCCGGTCAAGGGTATATTGCCCAGCAGTCCCGTGGCATGGAGGTTCCGCGCCAGGGCCGCGTCGGCGCCATGTCCGTATTTGCCGCCCCAGCCGTTGAAGCGGAAATCCAGGAGTTTCCGTCCGCCTTCCGGGGCCGCGACCGAAAGCGGCGCGGTATCCCGTACCCATACATCTTCATAGGGCAGTATCGCGTAGCGGACCCGCCCGGTATCGACGCCCCGTCCGGCCAGCGCGGCGGCGATATGGGCGCGGTGGGCCTCGTCGTGGCAGGCGACGATCAAGGTTTCCCGCCGGGCGATTTCCGCGCCGATATGGGCGTAGGTTTGTTCCACGGCGGCCAACCAGGGTTGGAAGTCGCTTTCCGGGTAGGGCCAGGCGATGAGGGTGGCCGCTTGCTCGGCCCATTCGGGGATCAGGGTGGCGGTGGGCATTGGGTTCACGGGGGCTGTTTTTCTCTGGGGTAATCGCTAATTTCGATATTCTATCGTAAAACCGGTATGCCATCGACATAGTGGCTTTTCAACTCGCCGCACCTGTCCGTGCGGGCGGCGCGGCACGGGCCGGAGCCGGGTTGTACGGGCGGTGCCGTCCGGGGGTGGGATTGCTCAGAAATAGCGGGAATAGGGGTTTTGACGCGGGCGGGGCGGGGCGTTCCTTAACGCTTTCCCCAAAAGATAAACGCCGAGGCTGAGCAGGGTCGCCAAGCCGCCGAATCCGCCATAGAGGATCAAATCCCGGCCACCCTCCCGGCCCAGGGTGCCGATAAACCCGATCAGGGAGATGCCGATAAAGCCCAGGCTGACCAAACCGCAATAAAGGGTGGCCATCGCGCCCAAGGCCATGAGGATCAGGCCCAGGAAATTCTTCATCGGATTGCGCCATCCCCGACCGGGTTTGCGGGGTCGATAGGGGGTTGCCGAGGAGGCCGCCTCAGCGCGGTGGGAACGCCCGTGGCGGTAGCGCGTCCAGCAGCGCCCCGATTTGCCCGGCATCCAACCAAGGGCCGAGATCGCGCCGCAGCGCCGCCGCCATCGTATCGGGATGGCCGGCCAGCAGCGGGGCGCAACGGTGGATTTCGGGCAGCAAGCTGCCGCCCGCCGCCGCCACGGCCCGGCGCAGGGTGGCGAGGTCCGGCCCGGTGGCATCGCCGTCGGGCGTTTGGGCCTGTACCGCTTTGGACAGGTCGATCAACACGGCGAACAGCCGTTCCGCCGCCGCCGCGGACAGTCCTTGCCGGGTGGCGTCGGCCCGCGCCTGCCGCAAGACCTTGGTTTCCTGTGCCGGGTCCGTGAGCGCTACGCCCTCGCGGCGCTTGGCGGCGGCGACCTGGGGCATCAGGGCGAAACGCCGGCCCAGGGCCGCCGCGATGGAGTCCGCGCAGGATTGTGCCGCGGGCGGGGAGGCGGTGGGGAGGGCCGGCGGTTTCGGGGCGGCGCAGGCCGCGAGCAGGAGGGGGGTGGCGAGGAGGCAGGTGCCAAGGGATCGGGTGTTCATGGTCGATGCCAACGGTTGATGGGGGTCGGGCCGCCGCCCGGCTTGCCGAGGCCATGCCTGCCCGGTGGTATGGTTGGGGATTATCGGCCGCCGTCAATCCTGCGCGTTCTCTCGCTTGCCATCGAACAGCGGGTGGTCGCGCTGGAGGAACAAGCAATCGTAAAACCTGGATACCCTTTTCGGTATATTCAACACCGAAAAAAGCTCAAAGCCATTCGCGGCAAGCGTGGCTATGAGTTCGCTAAATCGATAGCCGTTTACAAATCTGTTTTTGATGCTGGCTTCGCATATTATGAATTTTATTTCTTTCGAGTGTTTTTTAATGCCTTTCAATACTTCGATCTCGAATCCTTCCGTGTCGATTTTCAGCCCAAACGGGCCTTCGGGATTGAACTCGTCTATAAGATCGTCGAATGTTATGACGTCCACGGTATAGCGCGCTTTTATCTGCCCTGATGTGAGTTCGGTCCTTTCGAGGATGGAGGAGCGTCCGCTGGCTTCGTTGAGTATCAAAGTGCCCCGGTTCGCGCCCAGGGCGACGTTTTTGAAAACATATTTTTTGGGTGCGACCTTCAGAATCTTTTCCGCCTCTTTTTGGGGGTCTACAAGAATAAAATCCGCGTCGGGGAAGGCTTTATAAAGCGGAGGCGTGCCAAAACGGACCCCCACATCGATCACCGTTTTGACATTGAGCGAGAGGCTTTTAAGAAAAGCCGGATTATAAAGCTCGGCACTGGCGACGTCGTCTTTATTCTCTTTGAGATTTTCCATATTGCTTTCCTGATGCAATGGTTGTGGGTATATGTTGCCTGATGTGAATCATTATCTTGGTGCAAAGCGGTGCGAAAAGCCGTTTTCACACCCTCCCGGCATTAAAGCCATGGAAGGTAAAGTTTCCGGTTACAGCGTGGCCTGAAACAGGCAATGATTATACGGGGTTCACCAGGGAAACGCTGCTTTTACGGTGGATCGGCAATTCCCGTTTTGGCGGAAAACACCGCCATCGCGGCTTGATGCGGGTGGCGGTATAACGCCGTTCCTTGTGCGGGGAACGGCGCTCCGGGCGCACCGCTTGCGTTATTTCGCCACGCCACAGGCGATCCGCCCGCCCCCCGGCTGGTCGGCGTAGTTGTCGGCCTCGGCATGGATCACCAAGGCCCGGCCCGCCAAGTCGGCGACATGCAACCGCTTGGCCGTGACCGCCGTCTGGGTGCCGCCATCCGCCGCCACCGTCAGTAGGGGCAAGTCGCCCAGATGCCCCGCGCCTTCCGGTCCGAGATGCTGTCCGGTCTTGGCGGGATCGTAGTGGCTGCCGGCGGCCAGTCCGGCGGCGGGTTTGCCGTCCTTTTCGCCCGGACCGCAGGCCGGGCTTTCGTGGACATGGAAACCGTGCGGCCCCGGCGGCAAGCCTTTGAGGTCGGGGGTCAGCACCAGGCCCGCCGGGCCGTCCGCGGCGGTGACGGTGCCCAAGCTTGCGCCCACGCCTTGCGGGTCGATCTTGTGCAACTCGAAAACCAAGGGCGCGGCCCCGGCGCCGGTCGTGGCGAGGACCAGCCCCGCCGTCAATAACAGGGATAAACGCATCGCTCTCTCCTGGGATGATTGTTATGGCGAGGCGGCAGTATAGGGGATTTCCCGCATCAGGCGACGGGCCGCTTGAACGCCTCGCCCTCGACTTCCCGCACCAGTTTCGGCACCAGATAACCGGGTAGCGACGCCCGCAATTCCCGCAGCAAGGCCGTGGCCCGCGCCTCGTCCACCTCGAAATGCGCCGTGCCCCGCGCCCGGTCCAAAAGGTGTAGGTAATAAGGCAGGACGCCGTGGGCGAACAGGGTTTCGCCGAGTTCGGCCAGGGTGTCGGCGGCGTCGTTGATGCCGCGCAACAACACGGCCTGGTTGAGCAGGGTCGCGCCCGCGCCGCGCAGGGCCGATAGCGCCGCCCCGACCGCGCCATCGAATTCCCGCGCATGGTTGGCGTGGATCACCAAGACCACCCGCAAACGGCTGTCCGCGAGGCGGCGCAGCAAAGCCTCCGTCACCCGGCTCGGCAGCACCACCGGCAAGCGGCTGTGTAGCCGCAGCCGTTGCACCTGGGGAATGGCTTCCAGCGCCGCGACCAGCCGTTCCAAGCGTTCATCGTTCAACACCAAGGGATCGCCGCCGCTAAGGATGACTTCGCGGATGCTGGCGTCCCTGGCGATATGATCCAGGGCCGCCTGCTCGCGGCTCCGGCCCAAGAGGTTGTCTTCATAGGGGAAGCCGCGGCGGAAGCAATAGCGGCAATGGATGGCGCAAGCTCCGGTCGCGATCAGCAAGACCCGGCCCCGGTATTTGTGCAACAGGCCGGGGGCCGCCACCGCCGCCAAATCCCCCACCGGATCGGCCAGGAAACCGGGGTATTCCCGGAGTTCCGCGCCCAGCGGCAACACCTGCCGCAAGAGGGGGTCGTCCGGGTTGCCGGGCTCCATGCGGGCGGCATAGCAGCGGGTCACGCGGAACGGGAAATCCAGGGCGGCGGCGTCCAATCCGGGGAAGTCGGCGGGGTCGAGCGCGAGGGATTGGAGCAGGGTTCGGGGCTGGGTGAAGGAATCGGCCAGTTCGGCCTGCCAGGAGGGATACATCGCGGCTGTGGTTTGGTAAGCGCAAGGCGCTCCATTATAATGGCGTGATTTTTTTGGGCTAATTCAGCAACGAGGCAAGAATGGCGACAGTCAGCACCAACGAATTCAAGGGCGGTTTGAAGATCATGCTCGACGGCGACCCGTACAACATGCTCGAGAACGAATTCGTCAAGCCCGGCAAGGGCCAGGCGTTCAACCGCGTGAAGCTCCGCAACCTCAAGACCGGCCGCGTCCTGGAGCGCACCTTCAAGTCCGGCGACACCTTCGAGACCGCCGACGTGGTCGATACCGACATGCAGTACCTCTACAAC
Organism: Methylomagnum ishizawai; assembly: GCF_019670005.1. Lineage (NCBI taxonomy): Bacteria > Pseudomonadati > Pseudomonadota > Gammaproteobacteria > Methylococcales > Methylococcaceae > Methylomagnum > Methylomagnum ishizawai. Next base: position 1,232,081 of record NZ_AP019783.1, read on the forward strand.
GACGGAGAGCGCTGGCATTTCATGGTGGTCGAGACCTTCGAGCAGTACGAGGCCGACGCCGCCGCCGTGGCCGATGCCGCCAAATGGCTGAAGGAACAGGATGTTTGCCAAGTCACCCTGTACAACAACTCGCCCATCGGCGTGATCCCGCCCAATTTCGTGGAACTCAAGATCGTCGAGACCGATCCGGGCGTGCGGGGCGACACCTCCGGCGGCGGCGGCAAGCCCGCCACCCTGGAAACCGGGGCCGTGGTGCGCGTGCCCCTGTTCATCCAGACCGACGAAGTCATCAAGGTCGATACCCGCAAGGGAGAATACGTGTCCCGCGTCGGCAAATAAGCGCCGGTTCGCCGTGGGCGGTTGCCAGGCCGCGATTGGATCGAGCCAATCGCGGCCTTTGTTTTTGGGAGGACGCCATGAGCGCCGAACTTGATTGGAGACCGGCCTGTGCCCCGGCGATCCTGCGGCGCCGGGCGGAACTCCTGGCCGCGGTCCGCCGCTTTTTCGCCGGGCGCGATGTGCTGGAGGTCGAAACCCCGCTGCTCTGCCATGCCGCCGTCACCGATCCCAACCTGCACGCCTTTACCACGCGTTTTCTGCCGCCCGGTGCCCGCGAGGGCCGCGCCCTCTATCTCCAAACCTCCCCCGAATTCGCCATGAAGCGCTTGCTGGCGGCGGGCAGCGGTTCGATCTATCAAATCTGCAAAGCCTTCCGCGACGAGGAGGCCGGGCGGTACCACAACCCGGAATTCACCCTGCTGGAATGGTACCGGGTGGGGTTCTCGCTGGCCGATTTGATGGACGAGATCGAAGACTTGTTCGCCGCGGTCCGTGGGGGCGGCGATCCGCTGGCGGCCGCCGAGCGCCACGCCTATTCGGACCTGTTCGAGCGCCATCTGGGCATCGATCCCTTGACCGCCGATATCGCCGATTTCGTGGGTTGCGCGGCGGTGCGGGGCTTCCACGAGGCCGAAGCCCTGTGCGGCGAGGACCGCGGCGTTTGGCTGGATTTGCTGTTCAGTTATTTTGTGCAGCCGCATTTGGGGCGGGGCCGGGTGGCGTTCGTGTACGACTATCCCGCTTGCCTGCCGTCGCTGGCCCGCAAGCGCCCGGACGATCCAAGGGTGGTGGAGCGGGTCGAGGTGTTCCTGGAAGGCATGGAACTCGGCAACGGCTTCCACGAACTGGCCGACGCCGTGGAGCAGGAGGCCCGCTTCGATGCCGACTTGGCCGGGCGGCGGGCGCGGGGCGCGGCCTTGCCGCCCAAGGATGGCCGTTTGCTGGCGGCCCTGCGCCATGGCCTGCCGGATTGCTCGGGCGTGGCGATAGGCTTGGACCGTTGGTTGATGTTGCTGGTGGGCGAGGAAGAAATCGGGGGGGTGCTGGCGTTCCCGGTGGACCGGGCGTGAAACGCCCGGTTCAAGGCTCGGCGCAGATCAGTTCCACGATCCGGCGCTGGCGGGCCGCGATCAACAGGGTGGAAGCCTGCTGGCTGAAATAACGGTTGTCGAGGCGTCCGTCGTCCTGGGCCAGCAGGTGGGCGGCTTTTTCCAGATAGGGCAGGGCCGGCCCGAACTCGCCTTGTTCCAGCAGGAAGGCACCGAGGTAGTAATTGGCGTCGCTGGTTTCGGGATGGCGCTCGAGCGCATCCTCGAACAAATGCCGGGCCTTGCCGTCGTCGCGGAACGAAATCAAGGGCGGGGCGCAATGGAACAGCGCCCCGAGGGTGATCTGGGCGCTGGAGTTGAGCGCGCCGGGGTCGAGGGCGATGGATTTTTCCAGGCGTTTCCTGGCTTCCTCCAGGTGGAACAGGGAATCGAGGTTGGCCGTCGTCGCCGCCAGGCTGCTCAGCAGCAGTCCTTGCAGGGCCAGGGGTTCGGCATGGCCGGGATGGTGCAGTTCGAGTTTCTCGGCGTCCGCCAGCAGCGCCTTGAAGCGTTGTTCCCGTTGTTCTCCGGGCAGTTCCGTGTATTGCGCCTCCACCCAAGCCCGGTCCAGGCGTTGGATCTCGGTTTGCAGCCTGTCCTGGGCGCAGCCGCCGGGAATGGGCGGGACGAGGCAAAGCAGCGGGGCGAGCCGCAGCAGGATGCGCTTGGAATGGGTCATCTGGCGGCCTCCCCCCGGCGGCCGGGTTTATTTGTGGTTGAGGTGGGTCGCTTCCAGGTCCAGTTCGATCTTGGCTTGATCGAGTTCCTTGTCGATGGCCTTGTACATCGCCTCGTAGAAATCGGCCTCGTCCACGGTGTCGCGGCGGATTTCGGTGACGGTCTGGGTTTCGCCGGTGGGCAGGGGGATGGTGATGATCGGTCCCACCCCCATCTCCGCCGTTTCCTTGTTCTTGGTGACTTCGTATTGGCGTTCGACCGCGACGCAGCGCACGGTGGACGAGGCCGCCGAGGCGTAGGCGATGTTCATTTCGACGGTCAGGCCGCCGTAGCGGTCGTCCTCGCCCTCGATCTGGTTGGATTTGAAGACCTTGATGGCGTGGTGTTCGTTGTCTTCGCTCTGCACCACGTAGTGCGCTTGCAGGGCGGTATTGCGGGCGGCCCGCAGCACCACCGGCGGGGGTGCCTCGAAGACATGGGAATAGAACTCCTTGGGTTTGAAGTTTTCCCCTTCGTAGATGTGTTTGTTCGCGCAGCCGGCGAGGAGCGCGAGGCCGATGGGGAGGAGTGCGGCGGAGGTTTTCATCTGGATATCCTGGCTGGACTCGGGTTGAGGAAAGCGGTGGCCGGTCAATGCTTGCCGGGTTTCTTCTTGGCGCTCGAAGCGTGCTTGGCCGGTTTGGCCTTGGGTTCGGCGTCCACGGGGGCATCGTCCGGGACGCCTTCCAGGGCGGCCTCGCTGTCCATGGGCGGGGCCGCTTCTTCCTCGGGCTGGGAGGAATCCTGGTCGGTGAGGTTCATCGGCGCGGCGTCGGCGGCGTCGATGGGCTTGGATTTCGCCGCTTTGCGGGGGGCCGGTTTCTTGGGCGGGCGGCCCATGTTGCGGGGGCTGTCGATGGGGCCGGCCGCGATATCGTCGGGGGAGGCGCCCTCCGGGTTGGTGTCCTCGGTGTCCTCGGGGGCGTCGGTCCGGGGGGAGGGCGGTGGCGCGGCTTTGACCTCCGCGCGCTGGGGCGGCGGCGCTTGGTAGCGTAGGAATTCCGAGGCCAGCAATTGTTCCAGCGCGTCGTAGAAGTTCATGTAGAACTTGGGGGTCGCCAGCCCGGTGTCGGCCCATTCCTCGGTTTTCTGGAACGGCAGGGGCATGGGGAGGTTGATGCCGGCCCCGCCGATCTGCACCCAGACCATCTGCTTTTCCACGACATTGAAGGTCGCCGCCATCACCAGCTCGGTGGTGTTTTCCGCGCGCGGGCTGAAGTTGATCGACACCTTCATATACATCACCTCGTCCTCGTCCTTGGTGGGTTGCATCCCGTTGGCGGTGATGATCCCGGAATCGAGCTCGGAATGTTCGATCTGGAAGTTCGAGTTGAGCAGCAGCCGTTTGAGGGCGTCGTAGACCACCGGCTTCTCGAACGGCAGCAGCAGCCGCCGGTAGCACAGGGTGGAGGGGGTGGAGGAGGCGCCCTTGGTTTCCTGGTCGGGGAACTGGCATTCCGACAGCAGGGGCCGTTGGAGCTTGCCCTGGGCGTCGAATTGCAGGAGCAGCCGGTAGGCGTGGATGGCGTTGGTGCGGGGGTTGGTTTCGCGCTCGTTGAGTTCCCAGACCCCCCGCTGTCCATCCTGGCTGGTGAACATCAGCGCGGGTTTATGCCCGGAGAGTTTCTTTTCCGCTTCTTGCAGGTTCATTCCCGGCGCGATGGACGCGGCCACCGTGCTGAGCGGCGGGAGGGTCGGGCCTTTATTGGGTTGGGCTTGGCGGGTGCAGGCGGGGAGCATCGGCAATACCGCCAGGATCAGGCAAAGGCGCTTCATGGGGCTGCTTTCCTTGGGTCGGCCTAGTCGGCGGAGCGGCGGGGTTTGGAGGCGTCGATGGGGGCCTCGGCGAGGGGCTTGGACTTGCCTTTCATATAGTCCCGGACATAGCCCATGATGAGGTCCGCCGCTTCTTCCTTTTGGCTGGCCACGGCGATGGGGATGTAGACATCGTCGCCTATCGCCTGGCAGTTCACCGAGACGGTGCTGCGCTCGCCGTAGCCGAACACGGTCCCGTTGCCGTGGTCTTCGATTTCGAGGTGCAGCTTTTCCAGGATTTCGGTGGCCTTGAGCTGGCAGTCGGTGGTGCTGGAGGCTTGCTTGTGTACGGTGGCCGTCATGAGGGCGGGCGGTCCGGCCACGGCCTGGGTTTGGAGGAGCGCCGAACTCAGCCCGATCAGGAGGAGGGGGAAACGGGTGGCTGGTTTCATAACTGGATACCCTGGTGAATTCTCTGTGTTATTCGGGGTTATCGCCTGGGCCTGCCCGCGCTCGATACCCTGCGGCACGGACGGGGGCGCGTCCTGGCGGTGCCGGGGTGGATTCGGGGGGGGGCGGGTGCCGCGGATGCGGACGGGGCGGCGAAACCGATATGATTATCCGTGCTTATTATTCTCGGGTTGGGTCGTGTTGACCTGCTTACGATACCATCGTGACGGGTCTCCTGCGGGGTGGTTGGGGCGGGATGTGGAGTATTGTATCCAGGTGTACCGGGGCTTTTAGCCGCAGCGCCCGGACCTGGGGCCACGAACCCGATGTGTGCCGATGATTTATTTTTGAATCAAGGGCTTGGCATCGGTCGGATACGGTAATCCACCTTTTTGGGGCGGCTTAAAATACCATTTTTTGAATGAGTATACACGCCCATGGGCGGGCGGATGGCACAGGTGGGGAAAGGGGGCTGTGGCGGGGATGGGCTATGTCTCCATGGGGGAGGGCGTATGGAATTCCGCCTGGCGCAAATCCCCCCGCGCGGCGTTGTAGAATGCACCGCCAACGCGGCCACGGGGTTGCGCGGCGTATCGACGGATGCGCGGCACCGGGACATGGACGGGAAACCCCCGTTCCCGCCCCCGCCGGTTTCTCCCGAGCGCCCCGCCCCGTCCGTCCCCGAGACCACCGCCGGAAAATGCCACACCCCTATGAGCAGCGCCGAATCCACCCCACGCCGGGCCAATGTCGCCATCGTCTTCGAACCGGATGCCTATAACATCAAGGGCGGCAAGCTTATGGGGCGGCAAGCCGCCGGCCATGGCTTCCTCCGCGCCGCCGTGGCGGGCCGCCTGCCCAACGAAGCGCTCTGGGTCTATGCCAGGGACCGCAAGCTGGCGGATATTTTCGCCTCCAGGGTCGCGGAGATCGATCCCAACACGCCCACCGGCTGGGCACCCGCCGACCGCCCGGACCTCCTGGGCCAACTCGGCACCGTCTACCGTCCCGATCCCGATATCTCCCAACTCGCCAACCTGCGCCTGCGGGTGGACCCCCGCGCTTGGTCGGCGGTCGGGGTGACGCATACCACGGCCTCGCACGGGGCGATGAATTCGATCACCGGGCTGTTGGCCGGGCCGGTGATGCCCTGGGACGCCTTGATCTGCACTTCGCAATCGGTGGGCGCCACCGTGCGGACCTTGCTGGAGGCCCAGGCGGACTATCTGCGGTGGCGGTTGGGGGCGCAGCGCTTCACCCTGCCACAATTGCCGGTGATCCCGCTCGGGGTGCATTGCAACGACTTCGCCCAAACCCCGGAAGCCCGCCAGGCCGCCCGCGCCGCCTTGGGCATCGCCGAGGACGAGGTGGTGGCGCTGTTCTTGGGGCGGCTCAGCTTCCACGCCAAAACCCATCCCCACGCCATGTACCGGGGCATGGAAACCGCCGCCCGGCAAAGCGGCCGCAAAGCCGTGCTATTGCATTGCGGTTGGTTTTCCAATCCCAATATCGAGGAAGTCTTCAAGGGCGCGGCGGCGGAATTCGCGCCCACGGTGCGCCCGCTGTGGACCGATGGCCGCGACGCCACGGCCCGCCAGCAAGCCTGGGCGGCGGCGGATTTGTTCCTATCGCTGGTGGACAATATCCAGGAGACCTTCGGTCTGACGCCGGTCGAGGCGATGGCGGCGGGTTTGCCGGCGGTGGTCACGGATTGGGATGGCTATAGGGAAACGGTGCGCGACGGGGTCGATGGTTTCCGTATCGCGACCTGGATGCCGCCCGCGCCCTTGGGCGAGCCGTATGCCTTGCGCCACGAGGCGGGGGTGTACGATTACGATTTCTACCTGGGGGCGGTCTGCCAGCACGTCGCGGTCGATCACCGGCAATTGGCCGAGCGCCTGACCGCGTTGCTGGCGGACCCCGGTTTGCGCCATCGCCTGGGCGGGGCGGGACGCCTGCGGGCCCGCACCGAATTCGATTGGTCGGTGGTCTATGCCCGCTACCGTGCGCTATGGGACCATCTGGCCGATATCCGCGCCCATGGCCCGGAATTCCCGGCCTATCCCCTGTCCGGCGGCGTGCCGCAACGCATGGACCCCTGCCGGGCTTTCGCCAGCTATCCCAGCCATATATTGACACCGCACACCGTGGTGTCGCGCCTGCCCGCCGCCGCCGACTGGCCGGTTTTGCGCCGACATCCCTTGTTCGTCTATGCCGAAGCCTTCCTGCCCAGCCCGGAACTGGCCGAAACCCTGCTCGCCCCGCTCGCCGAAGGTGCGCCGCTGACCGTGGAGCGGCTGGCCCAGCGGGCCGGTATCCCGACCGATGCCGCCTTGGCCGCTTGTGCCCATCTGGCCAAGGCCGGTTGCGTGGCGCTGCGGGTATAGCGTCCGCCCGCCGGAGGGTGGCCGCCTATTTGCTCATCCGCTGGGCGCAGAACGCCTGATGCTCGGCGATGGCCTGGGTCTGGTCGTGTTTCTTGCCGAATTTCCGCTGGGCGATATCCAAGGCCCGCGCATACAGCGGCAGGGCGATATCGTGCTGGCCCTTGGCATGGTAGGCACCGGCCAGGTTGTCCAGGCTCATCGCGACATTGGGATGGTCCTTGCCGAGGCTGGATTCGGTGATCTCGAACGCCCGTTTGTATAAGGGCAGGGAGTTGTCGTGGCGGCCCTGCGAGCGGTAGACATCGGCCACGTTGTTGAGGCAATCCACGATGTTCATATGGTCCTGGCCGTATTTGCGTTCCTGGATCGCCAGCGCCCTTTGGTAATAATCCATGGCCTTGTCGTGCTGCTTCTTGGCGGCGTGGATATCACCGATGCTGTTCAGGGTATCGACCAGCTTGAAATGGGATTTGCCGAATCTCTTTTCGAGGCGGGCCAGGGTTTTCAGGTGCAGGGGCAGGGCTTGGTCGAACCGGCCCTGTTTGTGGAGGAAGGAGGCCAACAGCCGGGAGACGTGGAAGACCAGGGGTTTGTAGAACAGCATCAATCCGATGGGCACCACCAGCAACAGGACGGCGCTCAACAACAGCAGGGTGATATTACTCATGGGGTAGGCCTATGGGTATTTTGGGGGGATGGGGTGGCATCACGCTTTGAGGAAGGTCAGCCGGATATCCTGCCCGACCTGCCGGGTATCGGCCAGCCGCAATTCATGACGGTCGGCCATGCGGGATAGCCCCGGCAGATGGAACAGGCCGCGGGCTTGGTCGCCCAGGACCACCGGGGCCAGATAGACGATCCACTCGTCCACCAGTCCGGCCCGCAACAGGGCGCCGTTCAGGGTGGGGCCGGACTCGACCAAGACCTCGTTGCAACCGGCCCGGCCCAGCCATTCGACCACCGCCGTTAAGTCTATCCGGTCTTCCGCGTCCGTGGGCAGGACGGCCATCTCCAGCGTGGCGGGGATATCCTGCCGCGCCGCGCGGCCCGCCGCCGTGGTCAGGACCACGGTGCGGACCCGGCCATCGGCGAGCCGGGCCGTGGAAGGCAGGCGCAGGCGGGAATCCAGCACGATGCGGATGGGCTGGACGATTGCGCCCGCATCTTCGCCGAGCCGGGCCGTGAGTTCGGGGTCGTCGGCCAGGGCGGTGCCGATGCCGGTGACGATGGCCGAACTCCGCGCCCGCAGCCGATGCACATCGCGGCGGGCATCGGCTCCGGTGATCCACCGGCTTTCGCCCGAGGCCATCGCGGTGCGGCCATCCAGGCTCATCGCCAGCTTGCTGCGGAGCCAAGGGCGTCCGGTGGCCATGCGCTGGCAGAAACCCCGGTTCAGGTTCAAGGCGTCGCCCGCCAACAGGCCGCAATGGGTGTCGATGCCCGCCGCGGCCAAGCGGGCCATGCCCGCGCCCGCCACCTTGGGATTGGGGTCTTCCAGCGCGGCCACCACCCGCGTTACCCCGGCGGCGATCAGGGCTTCGGTGCAGGGGGGCGTCCTGCCGTGGTGGCAACAGGGTTCCAGGCTGACATAGGCGGTCGCGCCCCGCGCTTCGGTCCCGGCCACGGCCACGGCTTCGATTTCGGCGTGCGGACCCCCGGCCTTGCGGTGCCAGCCTTCGCCGACGATGCGGCCCGCCTTCACCAGGACGCAGCCCACCCTGGGGTTGGGATCGGTGGTATAGAGGCCGCGTTCGGCGAGGCGGAGGGCGCGGGCCATGTAGTCCGCGTCGGCGCGGGAGCAAGGGATGTGGGCATTCATCGGGGGTTTCAGGAAGCGGCGGGGGGATCGGAGGGATGGGCCGCGCCGCCGTCTTGGGGGTTTTCCAACTGGTCGATGACTTCGCGGAAGGCGTTCACGTCCTGGAAGCTACGGTAGACCGAGGCGAAGCGCACATAGGCCACATGGTCGAGTTCGCCCAGTTCGCGCATCACGTTTTCGCCGATCAGCCGGGAGGGGATTTCGCGCTCGCCGCGGGCCAGCAGTTGCTTCTTGATGCGGTTGATGGCGGCTTCGATGCGGTCGCTGCCGACGGGGCGTTTCTCCAAGGCCCGGAGCATCCCGGCGCGGAGCTTTTCTTCCCGGAACGGCTCGCGGCTACCATTGCTCTTGACGATGCGCGGCAGGTTGAGTTCGGCGGCTTCGTAGGTGGTGAAGCGCTCCTTGCATTCGACGCATTCGCGCCGCCGGCGGACTTGGTCGCCTTCCTGGGACAGCCGGGAGTCGATGACGCGGGTATCGTGGGCTCCGCAAAAGGGACAGCGCATATCGGGTTGGCCTCGCGCACGGGGCCGGGGGCGGCGCGGGCCGCCCGCCGGATGCCCGCCTGGTTAATCGGCATAGACCGGATAGCGGCGGCAAATCTCGCTGACGTTGTCCCGGACCCTGGCGATGACCGCCTCGTTCTCCAGGTCGTCCAGCACATCGCACATCCAATCGGCCAGGGTTTCGCAATCCTGCACGTTGAAGCCGCGGGTGGTCACCGCCGGGGTGCCGACCCGGATGCCGCTGGTGACGAAGGGCGATTGCGGATCGTTGGGCACGGCGTTCTTGTTGACCGTGATATGGGCGCGGCCCAGGGCGGCGTCGGCGGCCTTGCCGGTGATGCCCTTGGCGATCAGGTCCACCAGCATCAGGTGGTTGTCGGTGCCGCCGGAGACGATTTGGAGGCCCCGGTCCACGAAGCGCTGGGCCATGGCCTTGGCGTTGTCCACCACGCGCTGTTGGTATTCCTTGAACTCGGGTTGCAGGGCTTCCTTCAGCGCCACGGCCTTGGCGGCGATGACGTGCATCAAGGGACCGCCCTGGATGCCGGGGAACACCAGCGAATTCAGCTTCTTCTCGATCTCCTCGTTGGCCTTGGCCAGGATCAGGCCGCCGCGCGGGCCGCGCAGGGTCTTGTGGGTGGTGGTGGTGGTGACATCGGCGATCTGCACCGGGCTGGGGTAATGGCCGGTGGCGACCAGGCCCGCGACATGGGCCATGTCCACCAGGAGGAAAGCGCCCACCGAATCGGCGATCTCGCGGAAGCGCTGCCAATCGACCACGCGGCTATAGGCGGAGAAACCGGCCACGATCATCTTGGGCTGATGCTCCTGGGCGAGGGCCGCGACTTGCTCGTAATCGATATAGCCGGTGCTGGTGTCGAGGCCGTATTGGAAGGCGTTGTAGATTTTGCCGGAGAAATTGACCTTGGCCCCGTGGGTCAGGTGGCCGCCGTGGGCGAGGCTCATGCCCAGCACGGTGTCGCCGGGGTTGAGCAGGGCCATGTAGACGGCGGCGTTGGCCTGGGAACCGGAATGCGGCTGGACGTTGGCGAAGTCGGCCCCGAACAATTGCTTGGCGCGGTCGATGGCGAGGCTTTCGACCACATCGACGTATTCGCAGCCGCCGTAATAGCGCTTGGCGGGATAGCCTTCGGCGTATTTGTTGGTCAGCACCGTACCCTGGGCCTGGAGGACGCGGGGGCTGGCGTAGTTTTCAGAGGCGATGAGTTCGATGTGGTGTTCCTGGCGGTCCACTTCGTTCTGGATGGCCGACCACAGTTCGTCGTCGAAACCGGCGATTTCCATACCTTTGCTAAACATGATTTCTGACCTTCGCGGGGGTGGAGAAGAAGGGGCGGGACCGGCATCGGGTGTGCGTGGGCGGGCCGCGTGAGGGGGTGTTTATAGCAGAAATGGCGGGGCGTGGCACGGGGCCGGGGCGGTGCCGGAGTGTTCGCGGGCGGGGGCGTTGGGGAATCCGGGCGGCGGGCGGGATGCCCGGATTCTGGGGGGATGTCACCAAGTCATCGGCCAGATCGGGCCTACGTTGAGCCTTGCGGCGAAGGCCACGGGTATGGGCACTCCGTTGAGCGGTGAGGCCGGATTGCTGTATGAGTGCGAGGTGTAGTGATCGACATACAGAATGTTGATTTTGGGATCGTTGGCCGGATCGTAATTCCAAGCCGCCCATTGGTCCACGCCAGAACAGGGATGGTGACTGCCAGCGCTATCAATCACACGGGTGCCGACCGAGAATATTCCGGGTAGGGCTGGGTTGGAGGTATTGGCTGCCGCGGGAATTGGATCGCCATACGGTTGTGGCGTGAGTGTCCAAGAAAACAAATGGAGGGTGCTGGCTACCCCACCCGCAGCGTTCGGGGGCCAATTTCCGGCCGCTGCGGCCCAGGCTTTTGTGCTGTAGGGATAATTGGCCCGGTTCAATAGTTTGTCGATCTGGTTTGCGCGTAGTATGTTCAAGCTGCCGGTAGCCGAGTATTGGTCGAAGAGGAATATCGGATTGGCGGCAGGGGCATACTTGGGTGAAATCACAAAGAAACCCGGCGGAAGCGCGTTGACATTGGCAGTAACATAGCCTTCCAGGTTTTGGTCGAGTGCGCCATCGTACAAAATGGCGACCCGGGATGATTGGGGGGTGGCTCCCATCACGCCAGGTGGCCCCCCGCCGACTGCGGGATTTGAAAGTAATTGCCAGTACGGGGCATCGAATAGGTTGATTTGGGCTTGGGTATAAGGGACGAGATGGTTGCCTAAGGCAAGGGTGATCGTATTGATTAACGCTTGGTGGTCGGCATTGCTGAAGTTTAATTTGAGATTGAAGTGCGAAAAATTGAGGATGACAAGCTCCCGGTCTCCAGGTGCCAGATTAGCCATGAAATTGGTGATTTGGGCGAGTATTCCATTGGGGCCGTCGATTTGACCGCCGGTATAGAAGGGGCCATGGAACGTCCAAAACGATCTGCCGGTGACATAGTTGGCTTGATAGGGGCGCAGGTCGAAATAGCGGATTCCGCCCGCGAGTTGCTGCCCTATGGTCTGGGTTTGGGTGCGTGATTGGAAGTTGCCATAGAGATGATCTACATAACATCCAGCATCGTGCGTGCCGGGAATGGTGATTTGGTGCAAGGGCCGGGCGTTGAATCCGACCGCATTGTTGTATAGGTCCGTCATCCACGGCATGGCTGCTACCCCCTCGCTTCGGTAATGATCAGGACCAACTGCGGTTTGCCCGCGCCGGTCGTCTGGGTCGATTCATACACGGTGTATTTGGTGCTACCGCCGAAGGTGCCGAGCAATTGGTTGTTGAGCAACGACAGGGCATCTTTCTGGTTGTAGCTGAAGGTGATCGGCGTGCCGCCGCCCTCGACCGTCATCTCGATCTGGACCACCGCCGAGGCCGCCGTGCTGGCGATATCGGCCCGGCCCGTCACCACGCCGAAAGCATCGATATTGACGCCTGGGAAGGTTTTATCGGGCCGGTGGGTGGTCGAGGCCCAGTCGCCTGGATTGGCGATGCCCGCCTTCACCCGGATGGGATAGGGATTGTTGTTGGCGATCATCGTATAAGTCTCCACGGGCGCGGGGGGTGGCGTGGGTGTGGGCGTCGGCGCTGGGGTTGGCGCTGGGGTTGGCGCGGGCGTGGGGGTTGGGGTTGGTGTCGGAGTGGGCAGATTATCGATGGCGATTTGGAATGGCACCGCCGAATGGGCGCTGTTCTCGCCGAGGGTTTTGGCCAAAACATCGATTTGGGTGTTGAACTGCCCCGGTTGCCTGCCCTTGTAATAGTTCTGCACCACATAGCCTTGCCAGCCATCCGGCGGGGCCGGGACCGGGCCGAGCGAATTCTTGGCTTCCGGGACGCGCTGGGTCGCGACGCTTTGCAGGATGCCTTCGCGGGGGACGAGCTTCTGTATATTGGCCTGGATGTCCCGCGCCAAGGCCGTCAATCCCGAAGCCGGGCATTCCACGTACAGCACCGGGACCGGGTTGTAGTTGGCGTCCTGCGGTTGCTTGAGCGTGGCATGTAGCACGCCGTAGGTCTGGGCGGTGTTGGGGTCGGCGAGATCGATGCCGGTAAGGGCCAGGAATAGGGAATAGGCAGCGGCGTCCAAGGGCGAGACCGTGGTGGGCAGGCCGGCGATGGGGGCCGATTGTCCCGCCCAATCGGGGATCACACCGTCCACGGGTCGTCCGTTGACCTGTTTCTGGATCAATTGCCGACGGGTCATCAAGAGCAAGGGGCCGGAGTCGCCCCCCGCATAGCACAGGACGTAGAGGCTACCGTTCGAGGGTTGTTTGGCCATGGGTCGCTCCCGGTCGTCGATGCTTGGCTGGATGCCTCACTTCGATGGATAAGACGGCTGACGGTCCGGGATGTGAAATCTCGATGTGGTTGCCACGGGTTTGGGGCCGGTCGGGATCGACGGGGGGCGGAGGGTTTGAATCCGCCCCCCGCCGTCACAGATCACAGGCTCCCGATGCTCTTCAAATAAGCCAGCAACTCCCGCAACGCCTCCGGCTTGTTGGTCGGCGTGGGCTGGCCGAGTTGGTCGGCGCTATTGACGCCATGGCAGGCCGGGCAGGTGCGGATTTCGCCCGGTTGCAGCGATAGCCAATTGCGCTCCCGCACCACGAAGTTGCCGTCCTTGTCGGTCAATTGCCACGTCAGCGCCCGGCGGGTGGGCAGGAGCATCGCCACCGAGCCATCGCTGGCGATCTTCACGCTGCCTTGGGGCGCGTCCGCGGCTTGCGGCGGATTGGCCTTGACGCTGTGCAGGGGTTGGGCCAGCACCCGCCGACCGGGGCGCGGCCCGTCCGAACCTTTCAAGCCACGGATCTGGTCGGCCTGGAATGCCTGGAAATGCGCGACCTCGTAGACCTTGCCGACCGGAGTCACGGTCTGGACGCCACCATCGGCCACCTTCAGGTTGAAGGGCTGTTGCTTGTCGCTATGGTCGCGGCGGGTGACGTTGCGCATCACGGCCAAGGCCAGTCCCTTGCTTTTGAGGTATTGCCGCAGGGCCGCCTCGTCCACGCCCGCTTCCTGCAAGACCTGGGCTTCCGGCGCTTCCAGGTTCGACGGTGGCTGGGCGGGCTTGGTCCGGGCCTTGATTTCCACCGGCTGCAATTCCCATAGCTCGCCCGAGTAATGGATCAGGGAATCCGGGTTGTAGTAGCTCACGTCCTTGCTGATGCCATCGGTGAGGGTCGGTCCCGCCGCCCAGGTGCCGCCCGGCTGTTGTTGCACGAGGCGGATGCGGAAGGCGTAGCGCGATTTGGGATGGAAGCCATCCGCCGCCTGGGTGCCTTCGTCGCGGTCGGCCCGGGTTTCGAAGGTGTGGGTGGCCAGCAGCTTGCCGTCGGAGAGGATGGCCGGGTCGCGGTAATGGCCGCTATTTTCGGGCGTCGGCTGCTCGCCGTCCCCGGTGAACGAAGCGGTGCTTTTGTCGGTGAGATAGGCGGTCCGCATCTGGTCGGCGTTGTAGAGCGGGTTGACGTGGCTCAGGCGCACGATCTGGCCGGCGGCGTGGGTGCCGAACTCGGGGGCGTCGATGCCGATGAAATCGTCCGGCTGGGTCGGGTCTTGGGCGATCTGGAGGAAATTTTCGATCTTGTTGGGGTTGGCGGGATTGGTCTGGTCGGTCAGGGCCGGATCGTCCTTGAAGACACCCTGGACGTAGGAGCCCCCTAGTTCGTGGCGGCCGATATGGTTGACCAGTTCCAAGACGGTGCCGTCCTCGTGCACCTGCCAGGGGAAGAAATGGTTGAAGCGGAGTCCGTTCAGATGGGTGCCGGCCAGGGACACCGTGTCGGAGGCCAGGGGTTCCGGGAACACCTCGGCGCGGCTGTTGAGGATTTTGGCGTTGGCGGCTTCGCTGGAATAGTTGAACGTCCCGTAGTAATCGCCGAAATTGCGGTCGCTGGCGGCTTGCTGGTCCTGTTGCAAATGGTCCCAGCGGGTGAAGGTCACCCGGCCATAGCTATCCACGAACGGCTTGAAATCCCCGGAAGGCGAATGCGTCAGCATGGTTTGCTTGCCGGTCTTGGGGTTGAGCTTCCACAGCCCGGTGATGGCGGGGGCTTCCTCGTACTCGTCCAACTGCGGATAGAGATGGGCCTGTCCGCCACGGGGCTGGTCGGAGGCGAAGATGATTTGCTCGTCGGTGCCGTAGGTGGGGTTGATGTTGTTGTAGACCGGTTGGTTAGGCACCTTGGTGATGACCGGCTGTTCGTTCTTGCCGAGTCCCGTGACTTCGTAGAGCTGCCAGCGGTACTCGTTCCATTGGTATTGCTGGGGTGCGCCGATGGCCATGCTGAAGATGATTTTTTTGCCTTTCCAGTGCACGGCGGGGTCGCGCACCTGGATCGACGAGTTGCCCTGCGGGCCGGCCTGGCCATAGCCGGCGGCCTGGGTCAGGTTCTTGAGCGTGCCGTCGGGATAGCGGATCCACAAATCGCCGCCGCGCCCGGAACCGCCGATGGCGGCGGATTGGTTGCAGAAGGTCGAGTTCATCGTGCAGAAATCCCCAGGGACCGGCACCTGGGTCACGAAGGCGATGGGATAGGGCGTGGTGACGGCGGCGTGGCCGGGAGACCCAAGCGCCAGCAGGACGAGGCCCAGGGGGGCGGTTTTGCGGTTCATAAGCTCTCCTCGCGGGTTTGGGCCCGGATGGTGGGGGTTGATGGATTCGGTGCCGGGACGAATACCGGCCAGGTGGGAGAGCTTAGGCGGTGGGGGCGGGGGTTTCCGTGGCCTATTGCCCGGTTTTGGGGCGTACTATTTGCCGGAAATCCACCTTGCAAGGATGGGGGTGATGAACTACCGGGAGCCGGTGTCTGGAAAGGCGGGGGTGGGAAGGGAGGCGGGCGGCCCAAGCCGCCCGCGGGTCTGGCCCGGAAAGCACCCGGATCAGTCGTCCCCGCCCAGCACGCCCAGGATTTGCAGCAGGCTGGTGAACAGGTTGTAGATCGACACGTACAGGCTCACCGTCGCCATGATGTAGTTGGTTTCGCCGCCGTGGACGATCTGGCTGGTCTCGAACAGGATCATGCCCGCCATCAGCACGATGAACATGGCCGATACCGCCAGCGACAGCCCCGGAATCTCGAAGAAGATCGCGCCGAGTCCCGCCAGGAACGCCACCAGCACGCCCGCCATCAACATCCCGCCCAGGTAGCTGAAGTCCTTGCGGGTGGTCAAGGCATAGGCCGAAAGCCCGACGAAGGTCACGCCGGTGCCGCCGAGGGCGGTCATCACCAACTGGGTGCCGTTGGCGTAATGGCCGATATAGGCGTTGAGGATCGGTCCCAGGGTCAGCCCCATGAAGCCGGTCAGCGCGAACACGAAGCCGATGCCGAGGGCGCTGTTGCGGAATTTGGTGGTCAGGAACAGCAGCCCGAAATAGCCGACCAAGGTCACGACCAGCCCCGGATGCGGCAGGTCGAAAGCCATGGACAGCCCGGCGGTCAGGGCGCTGAACAGCAAGGTCATCGACAACAACAGGTAGGTGTTGCGGATGACCTTGTTGGTTTCCAAGACGCCCGCTTGGGCGCGCGGATAAGCCACATTCACTTCGTTCATTAAGGTAGCTCCTTGGGTTGTTGAACGATGGATAGAGACCGGAAAATGGTACAGTAGTTTTTTCCAGCCGTGCAAAATCCCCGATCTAGGAAATCCACCATGTCCGATCCGTTCCGCGAGCGCTTGTTCCGATTGATCGCCGACCTGGTGCTATGCCATTCGCCCAGCGGCGCGGAGCAGGAGATCGACGCCTATCTGCTGGCCTGGCTGGGCGAGCGCGGCATCCCCGCCAGCCAGGACGCGGCGGGCAATATCATCGTCCGCATTCCGGGCCGTGATGGTTCCAGAACCCTGGCCATCACCGCCCACAAGGACGAAATCGGCGGTATCGTCAAAGGCATCCGCGACAATGGCCGGATCGAGGTCCGCAAGCTGGGCGGGGCGTTCCCCTGGGTGTGGGGCGAGGGCGTGGTGGACCTTCTGGGCGACCGCGCCACCTTGCCCGGCGTCTTGAGCTTCGGCTCTCGCC
This sequence comes from Methylomagnum ishizawai, assembly GCF_019670005.1. Taxonomy (NCBI): domain Bacteria; kingdom Pseudomonadati; phylum Pseudomonadota; class Gammaproteobacteria; order Methylococcales; family Methylococcaceae; genus Methylomagnum; species Methylomagnum ishizawai. The sequence continues at coordinate 1,248,710 of NZ_AP019783.1, forward strand.
ATGTCTCCCACGAATCCCCGCAAAAGGTCTACGAGGAGGAGCGCCCGCCGCGTTGGGAAACCGTGTGGGTGGATTGCAAATGCAGCCGTTCCGATTTGGCGGAGGCCGGCATCCGGCCCGGTACCCGCGTGGTGGTGGGCAAGCACCGCAAACAGCCGTTCCGCCTGGGCGGCGACTACATCGCCAGCTACGCCCTGGACAATAAGGCGGTGGTGGCGGTGTTGCTGCTCCTGGCCGAATCCCTCAAACATCCGGGGCCGGAGCTGTATTTGGTGTTTTCCTCGAAAGAAGAAGTGGGCGGCATCGGTGCCCTGTATTTCACCCAGCGCAACCCTGTCGGCGAACTGATCGCCCTGGATATTGCCCCCAAGTCTTCCGAGTATCCCATCGTTTCCGACCATGACCCGGTGTTGTTATCCCAGGACAGCTATGGCATGTACGACGAAGGCCTCAACGCCCGGCTCAAAGCCGCCGCCCGCGGGGCCGGGGTGGCCGTCCAGCACGCCATCCTCTGCCAATTCGGCAGCGACGCCTCGGTGTCGATGAAATGGGGCCATGTGCCACGGGCCGCGTGTTTGGGTTTTCCCGCCGATAACACCCATGGCTATGAAATCGCCCACTTCGGGGCGCTCGAAGCCTGTTTCCGCATCCTGGAAACCTATGGTCGAACTTGAACCGCCGTGGCCGGGTTTGGTCAGAAGGGATGTGTCCAGTATCCTCCTCGCGGGCTTGATTTTACCCAGATCAACACCATATAAAGCAGCAATTCCCCAGCACCCCTGTAGGTTGTTATCCATGAAGAAACTCACCGGATTGATATTCAGCATCTTGGTCGCCTCCGCCCTGGCGGTGTCGGGCACCGGCGATGCCTATGCCAAACGCCTGGGCGGCGGTTCCTCCTTCGGCAGCCGTCCGTCCTATAGCCAACCCTATAACCGCTCCACCACGCCCAGCGCACAGCCGGGCTACAACACGGCCCAGCAACCGGCCTATTCCCCGGCGGCGCAACGGAACCAGGGCATCCGCGATTCCCTGGCCCAGCGCGGCGGGTTCATGCGGATGCTGGGCGGTCTGGCCTTGGGCGGCTTGCTCGGGGCGATGCTGTTCGGCGGCGGTTTCGAGGGCATCAACTTCCTCGATATCCTGCTGTTCGCCGGGGTCGCTTTCCTCTTGTTCAAGCTGTTCGCGGCGCGGCGCGGTGCCGCGATGGGCCGTCCCGCACCGGCCCAGGGCTATTATCCGCCCGAGCCGGAGGCCGAACCGCAGTCCTATCAGCGCCAAGCCGGGGCCGGTTTCGATACCGATGTGATGGCCAATAAAACCCGCGTGGGCGGGGCCGCCGGTTTCCAAGCCGCGGCGGCGTTGCCCGCCGATTTCGACGCGGCGGCGTTCCTGAACGGGGCCAAGGCGGCCTATGCCCTGATGCAGCAGGCTTGGGACCGGGGCGATCTGGCCGACCTCCGCTCCCTGACCACCGACAAGGTGTTCGGCGAATTGCAGGATCAACTGCGTGCCCGTGGCGGTGCCCCCAACCAGACCGAACTGCTCCAGGTCGAGGCCGAAATCCTCGAAGTCCGCGATAGCGGGGCGGATCGGGAAGTGGCGGTGCTGTTCGATACCATGCTGCGGGAAGCGCCGGGCGAAGCCCCGGCCCAGGTCCGCGAGGTCTGGCATTTCACGCGGCCCCGCAATAGCCGCCAGCCGACTTGGTTCCTGGACGGCATCCAGCAAGTGGAAGCCTGATAACCGCCGACGGGGCCGGCCGGGATGATTACCGTCCCGGTCGGCCCCGTCGTGTTTGGGGCGTTATGAAAAAGAAGCTCGGTGTGTTGTTGGCGGTGGTCTGGATCGCCGTATGGGTTTGGCGCGGGTTCGCGGACCGGGTCTCCCCCGAGGTGGTGTTCATGAGCCTCCAGGGCGAGCGTATCCGGCTCGGGGACTTGCGGGGCCATCCGGTACTGGTAAGCTTCTGGGCCAGCGATTGCCGGGCCTGTGTCGAGGAAATGCCCGAACTGGCCGCGCTCCACCGCGATTACGCCGGGCGCGGCTTCAAGCTGATCGCGGTGGCGATGCGCTACGACCTGCCGAACCATGTGGTCGAGTTGTCGCGGGCGGCGCGATTGCCCTATGGGGTGGCGCTGGACCCCTTGGGGGAAATCGCCGCCGCTTTTGGCGGGGTCGAACTGGTGCCCAATCATTTCCTGCTCGATCCCCAGGGCCGCGTCGCCCTCCATAAGCTGGGGCGGATGGCCGCCGGGGAACTCTGTCCTTTGATCGAACCCATGCTAGGGGAGAACTGATTCCATGTGGTTGAAAGCCTTCCATTTGATTTTCATGGTGACTTGGTTCGCCGGTTTGTTCTACCTGCCGCGCTTGTTCGTCTATCACGCCATGAGTTCCGACGCGGTCGGCATCGAGCGCTTCAAGCTCATGGAGCGCAAGCTCTACTATGGCATCATGACGCCGGGGATGGTGTTGACCTTCGTGTTCGGGGTTTGGATGCTGGCCGATTATGCCTGGGCCGCTTACGGCAGCCAGGGTTGGCTCCACGCCAAGCTGGGCTTGCTGGCGTTGCTGGTGGGTTATCACTTCATGTGCGGCCAGTGGTTGGCCGACTTCAAGCACGACCGCAATGTCCGCAGCCATGTTTATTACCGCTGGGCCAACGAAGTCCCGGTGTTGTTCCTGTTCGCCATCGTGTTGCTGGCGGTGGTCAAGCCGTTTTGAAGCCCGCCGCGACCTTGTTCATCTTTAGGAGAAAGCCATGCCGACCTACGATTATCAATGCCAAGCCTGTTCTCATCCCTATACCGCTATGCACAAGATCAGCGAATCCGCCCCGCCTTGCCCGGAATGCGGCAGCACCGAGGTGAAGAAGCTGTTATCGGCCCCGGCGGTGCATGGTGGTTCTAGCAGCCGCCAAGAATTCGCGCCCTGTGGCGTACCGGCGGCGGGGGGCTGTGGTTCCGGGATGTGCGGGCACAGCCATTAGGCCGATATACCCTCCTGCGGATTACCCCGCCTGACGCGGGAGGAGATCGGAACCATGCTGCGCTTGATCGATGTCGAGTGGAAGGATGCGCGGTTTTATCAGGCGGTGCTCGCCGAGGGCGAAGGGGTGGGTCGTCGGGGGCGAGGCCGATATGCTGCTGCGTATCCTGCGCCGCCGCTTGGCTGGCCCGCTCCACCGCGTCCTGAGCGCTGGGCCGGGCCTCAGGCGATCCGTTCCCGCCTGAAGCCCGCCGCGTCGAAGCACAGCGCCCATTCCTCCCCGTTCCATTCGGGCAGCACGAAGCGCTGGCAGTTGTTCCCCTCGATATTCAGTTCATGCACCTGGGGTCTGTGGGTATGGCCATGGATCAACCGGGCCACGCCCGCGCCGCGCAGGGCTTCCGCCACCGTTTGCCCGTTCACGTCCATGATCTCGTAGGTTTTGCCGCTTTTGTCCAGGCCGCTCTTGAAGCGGTACCAGCGGGCATAGAGCCGCCGCAGCCACAAGGGTTTGCCCAATGCGTCCCGTTTCCAGGCTTCCGTACGGATTCTGGCGCGGGCCGTTTGGTATTGCACATCGTCGGTGCAGAGCAGATCGCCGTGGGTGAGGAGGGTGGGCGCGCCGTAGAGGTCGATCACGGCGTAATCGCCGAGCAACCGGACGCCGGTTTCCTCCGCGAAGCGCTGGCCCAACAGGAAGTCGCGGTTGCCATGCTGGAAGAACACCTCGGTGCCGCTCTCCACCAATCGCTTCAAGCCCGCTTTGACCTCGCGGTTGGGCCGGGAATCGTCGTCGTCGCCGAGATAGGCATCGAACAAATCGCCCAGGATGTAGAGCCTTTCGGCCCCTTGGGCCTGGGCGTCGAGGAAGCGCAGGAAACGCCGTGCCGTGTCCGGCCTCGCGGCCGAGAGGTGCAGGTCGGAGACGAACAGCGTTTCCCGGCGCATGGGGCCTATTCGCCGATCACGCTGGCTTTTTCGATGGTGATGGGGGTTTTGGGCACGTCGCCGTAGGGGCCGTGGTTGCCGGTGGGGATGGTCGCCATCTTGTCCACCACGTCCATGCCCGAGGTCACTTCGCCGAACACGGCATAGCCCCAGCCCTGCGGGGTTTTGCTCTTGAAGTCGAGGAAACCGTTGTCCTTGTAGTTGATGAAGAACTGCGCGGAGGCGGAGTCCGGGTCCGGGGTGCGGGCCATGGCGAGGGTACCGCGCAGGTTCTTGAGGCCGTTGTCGGCTTCGTTCTTGATGGGGGCGTGGGTGGGCTTCTGGGTGAAATCCGCCGTGAAGCCGCCGCCCTGGGCCATGAAGCCGGGGATGACGCGGTGGAAGATGGTGCCGTTGTAATGGCCTTCCTTGACATAGGCCAGGAAGTTCTGGACGGTCGCGGGGGCCTTGGCGGCATCCAGCTTGATGACGATTTCGCCGAGGCTGGTTTCCAGTTTCACTTGGGGGGAGGTGTCGGTCACTTTGGGTTTCTCCTGGGGTTTGGGTTTATCGGCGGCTTGGCAGTTCAGCGTCAGGCCAAGGGCGCATAGGAACAAGGCGGCTGGTACTCGCATCGTGGTTCGCTCGTGATGGATCGGAAGGCTCGGAAAACCATGGCGGGGTCGCCAGAGGGCGCAAGTTTAACCCCGCTTCCGCCGGTTCCCAAGCGGAGCTTGGGCGTCCGTGGGCGCGGGCCGCCCAGGCCCGGCACTGGCTGCCCGCGTCCCGGCTTCCGCCACCACCCCGGAATGCCCGTCCAGGTGCTTGTATTCCACCGTGATATCCCGGTCCTGGGCCGCGACCACGAAATCGTCCAGGGTTTCCAGAATATCCTGGTCGATGAATTGCGCCCGCCCGCCATCGACGATGACATAGCCGCCATCCTCGATCCGTCCCAGCAGATCGCGCAGCGGTGCCTTGTTCAGGAAGGACACGTCCTTGTGCAGCCGCAACAGGTAATGGCGGCCATCGCGGGTCAGGGTGATGGCGGCGTGGAAATTGGCGCGGACCACATAGAACATGCCGCACGCCATGCCGATGGCGATGCCTTCGAGCAGATCGGTCAGGAGGATCGCCAACAGGGTCACGAGGAAGGGCGCGAACTGGCTGGTGCCCTTGTGGTATAGCGCCACGAACAGCCGGGGCCGGGCCAGCTTGTAGCCGGTCAGGATCAAAATGGCGGCGAGGCAGGCCAGGGGGATCAGGTTCAGATAGGCCGGCAGCAACAACACGCTCAAGAGCAAGAGCAGGCCATGGACGAAACTCGCCACCTTGGTCCTGCCGCCCGCCATCACATTGGCCGAACTGCGCACGATCACCGAGGTCATCGGCAAGCCGCCCAGCAGCCCGCTGAGGATATTGCCAAGGCCCTGCGCCCGTAGTTCGCGGTCGGTGGGCGCGACCCGTTTCCAGGGGTCGAGCTTGTCCACGGCTTCGAGGCTCAACAGCGATTCCAGGCTGGCGACCAAGGCCAGGGTGAGGGCCACGGTATAGGCTTCGGGATTGTTCCATTGGCCGAAATCCGGCGGGGTCAGTTGCCCCAGGAAGCCTTGGATGCCCTGGAAGCCCGGCAGGCTGACCAGATGTTCCGGCGGGATGGCGAAGCCGGGCGCGTGGTCGCGGCTGTATAGGTTGAAACCGATGCCCCAGGCCACGGCGACCAAGGGTCCGGGCACCAGCGCCAACACCGGGTTGCGCTTGAACCCGTCGGTTTCCCATAGCCGCATGACCAGGATCGCCCCCAGGCTGACCACCATGGCCCCTGGACACAGCGCGTCCAGCGAATAGGCCAGTTCCGAGAAGGTGGTGTGGGCGTCGCTCTGGGCGAAGGCTTCGTCGCCCTCGTAGTCGGCGTCGTAGCCCACGGCGTGCGGAATCTGCTTGAGGATCAGGATCAAGCCGATGGCCGCCAACATGCCCTTGATGACCGCCGCCGGGAAGTACGCTCCGATCACCCCGGCCCGCAGCAAGCCCAGCACGACTTGCATGAGGCCCGCCACCACCACGCTATAGAGGAAGGCCGGATAGCTCCCCAGCTTTTCGATGGAACCCAGCACGATGACCGTGAGTCCCGCCGCCGGGCCGCTGACGCTGAGCTGGGAACCGCTGGCCCAGGTCACCACCAAACCGCCGACCAGGCCGGCCACCAAGCCCGCCAGCAAGGGCGCGCCCGAAGCCAGGGCCACGCCCAGGCACAAGGGCAGGGCGACCAGGAACACCACGATCCCGGCGGGTACATCGTGGCCGAGATGGGCGAGATAGTCCGTGGGGCGTTTGGGGTTCATCCCGCGCCCTCAGTCTGGATCGGCGTATTGGTAGATCGACTCGATCCTATGGTCCGGGGTCAGGGTGATCAATTCCTTGATGATGCCGTCGTTGAGCCCGTAGACCCAGCCGTGCAGGGACGGGCGGCGTTCCTGCTTCCACGCCTGTTGGATGATCGAGGTATGGGCCAGCCGGTACACCTGCTCGATGATGTTGTGTTCCACCAACCTATCCACTTGCGCCTCGCGGGTCGGCAGGATTTCGATCTCGTCCTGGTGCAAGCGGTACACGTCCTTGATGTGCATCAGCCATTTGTTGACCAGGGTCAGGTCGGGGCGCTGTTTTTGCAGGGCGGCTTTCACGCCGCCGCAGTTGTAATGGCCGCAGACGATGACGTGCTTGACCTTCAGCACCGCCACCGCGAACTGCACCACGCTGAGGCTGTTGAAATCGGTGGTGATGACTTGGTTGGCGATATTGCGGTGGACGAAGATTTCGCCCGGCTCGGCGTTGATGGTGAGCTCGGCGGGCACCCGGCTATCGGAACAGCCGATCCACAGGAAATCCGGGGTCTGTTCCTTGGCGAGGCGCATGAAATACTCGGGTTCGCGGACGGTCTTCTCTTCCGCCCAGGCTTTGTTTTCCAATAGCAAGCGTTCGTAGGGTCTCATGGCGGCGTTTCCTTGATGGTGGGGCCAGATTGAAGGTCCATGGGATTTTAGGGGATGGCGCGGAATGTATCGCACCTCTGGCGGGATGGATAGCAGGGATTTGCGGGTTCCACGCCCCGGTCTGGGAACGGGCCGGAGCCGGTGGCCTAGGGCACCAGATAGCGCAGCGGCGAACCCAGGCCATCGGCATAGGCGGGCGCGTCCTCGACCTGGTTCACATGGTAGACCCAAGCCTCTACCGCGGCCCGGCTGGCGTCCAGCACCACGCCGGGCGCGAGGCCCAGCCACAGCGCCAAGCCGGCCAGGACCGCCATCAACAGCGTTTCGCGGGGACGCAGGTCCAACCCGCTCTGGCCAGCATCCGCCGACACCGGCCCGAAGCCCGCCCGCCTATAGAAACCCAGGCAATACGCCGCGCCCAGCACCACCCCGAGCAAGGCCGCGAACCCCGAACCGGGATGGGCGATGAACGCCCCGATCACGATCAAATGCTCGGCGGCGAAACCATTGGTGCCCGGCACCCCCATGGACGCCAACCCGAACAGGAACAGGAACGCGGCCCAGCGCGGCAAGGTCCGGGCCGTGCCGCCCACATGGGCCAGATCGGTCGAACCCAGCCGCTGGTGCAGGAATCCCGCCAGCAAGAACAAGCCGCCCGAGATCAGCGGGAAATTGATGAGTTGGAACAGCGCCCCCTGCACGCCCTGCGGGTTCAACGTGGCGAGGCCGATCACCACCAAGCCGGCGTGGCTGACGCTGGAATAGGCCAGCAAGCGCCGCAGGTTGGTTTGCCGGAGCGCCAGCAAAGCGCCATACACCACGCCCACGCTGCCCAGGAAACCCAGGAGCCAAGCATGGTGCTGGGCCGCTTCCGGCACCAAGGGCAGGGCGTAGCGCAGTATCCCGAACAAGCCCAGCTTCAACCCGGTCAGCAAGGCCGCGAGTCCCGCCGGGCCTTCCATCGCCACCGTCGGTAGCCAGGTGTGGAACGGGACCAAGGGCGCTTTCACCGCGAAGCCCAACAACAGCAGCAGGAAGGCCGCCGTGCGCGGTTCCTCCGCCGGGGCCAGTTTGAGCAGGGTCGGATAATCGAACGACAACCCGCCCGGCATGGGCAGCCCCATTTGCTGCCCATGCTCGAAGGCCAAGAGCAGGATGCCGAACAGCAGGGGAATCCCGCCGCCCAGCATGAACAAGGTGTATTTCAGGGCGGCATGGCGGCGCTCCGGCCCGATGCCCCATAGGCTGGTGAGGAAGAAAATCGGCACCAGGGTCAGTTCCCAGAACAGGAAGAACAAGCCCAGGTCGATGGCGCAGAACACGCCCAGGGTGGCGCTTTCCAACAGCAATAGCAGGGCCAGATACAGCTGCACCTGGGTCCGCACCGCGGTCCAGGATGCCACCATCACCGCGAGGGTCAACAGCGCCGTCAGGGCCGGGAACGGCAGCGACAAGCCATCCAGCCCCAAGGCGTATTCGAGGTTCAAGCTGGGTATCCAAGGATGGCGTTCGATGAATTGCATCCCGGTGGAGGTGGCGTCGAATTCCGCGAACAGGCCGAGGGACAATGCTAATTCCACGCCCGCCATGGCCAGGGCGTAGCGCCGGGCCGTACCCGCCTCGCGGCAGCCGAACAACAACGGGACGGCGGCGAGCGGCAGCAGGATCAGCAGGGAAAGATAGGGAAAACCAGCGGGATGCATCCGGGAGCCTGTCAAGGAGTGGGAGTGGGATCGAACCGTGCCGCCAGCGCCCCCACCGAGGTTTCCACCAGGGCCAGCCAAGGCTCGGAATAGAACCCCACGCCCACCAGCACCGCGCACAAGCTGCCGGTCAGCAAGGCTTCCGCCGGGCCGAGCTGGGTTTTGAGCGGGCGGATCACGGTTTCCCGGCGCGGGGCCAAAAACGCTTGTTGGAACGCCCGCAGCAAGAACGCCGCCGCCAGCACGTTGCCGATGGCGAGCGCGGTCGCCACGCCCCAGTCATGGGTTTCGATGGCCCCTTCCAGCAGCAGATGGGCGGCGTCGAAACCGGGCGTGCCCGGCATCGCCATGGTGCTGAGCGCGGCCAGCAGGAAGGTCAGGCCCAGCAGCGGCATGGGATCGAACAATTCCCCCAGCCGCGGCAGCAAGGCGCTGCCGGCCCGGTGCAGCACCAAGCCCGAGGCGAACAACAAGGCGCTCGCCGCCACCCCGAAATTGACCGCCAACAGCAGCGCCCCGGCCAAGCCCTCCCGGTTCAGGCAGAACACCCCGATCACCAACATGCCGGTATGGCTGACCGCCGCGAAAGCCAGGAGGCGGCGCAGGTTCAATTGCATCAGGGCCAGCAGCGCCCCGTAGAAAATCCCGCACAGCCCCAGGCCCGCCGCCAGCGGCTTGAAGGCATGGACGGCCTCGGGCAGTAGCGGCAGGAACCGCAGCAAGGCATAGATGCCCAACTTGGTGCCGACCAGGAACACCCCGGCGGTGGCCAGGGTGCCGTGCTGGGACAGTTCGGGCAGCCAGGCATGGAACGGGAATTGCGCCATCCTTACCCCCAGCCCGAAGAACACGAAGGCGAACGCCAGGTTTTGCAGGCTCCCCGCGGGCGGCGTGGCGGCGAGGTCGGCCAGCTCGAACGACCAATCCCCGGTCGCGTCGGCATGGTTCCAGCCCAGGATGGCGAGTCCCACCCCCAGCAGGAACAAGCCGCTGGCGATGAAATGCACATACAGCCCCGTGGCCCGCCGCCGTTCGCGGCCCCGGCCCCAGCGCAGCGAGAGATAGGCGGCGGGCAGCATTTCGACCCCGGCCAGCAGCCAGAATTGCAGGGCGTCCAGCGCCGTGAACAAGCCCATCAACACCGCCTCGTAGCCGAAGATCGCCGCCATGTACTGGCCGGGCGGCTTGGCCCCGGCCACATGCCCGTATAACACCAACCACAGGCCCGACAAGGCCGTGGCCGCGATGAATAGCGCGTTCAGCCCGTCGATGCCGGTGTGCCAATTCAAAAAAGGCAACAAGGCGACGCGCTCCACGAATTGCGCCTGGGCCGAACCGGGGTCCAGCGCGTACAGCACATAGCCCGCCAAGGCCAATTCCAGCCCGGCGATCAACAGGGCGGCCCAGAGGGTTTGGCGGCGGTCGCGGGTCAAGGGCAAGATCCACAGGCCCAGCAAGGGCAGGACGATCAGCAGGGTGCAGACCGGAAGCGCTGGGCCGGGGGCGATGGGCATGGCGGTCATAAACAGGCGAGCAAAACGATGATGACCAAAAGGGTCGGATAGCGGGGCCGCAACAGGCCCGCCTCGATGCGGTTGAGTTGGGTGCCGAGCCTGCGGCCCTGGGCGATCAAATCGCGGCCCACGCCCGCCAGCACCAGCCGTTCCTCGAACCAATGCAGGCTTTCGGCGATGCGTTGGAGGACCCGCCCCGGCAAGCCGCCCAGGTGCGGAGCGCCGCCGTCCACGCTGGGCGCGGCGGGACTCGATAGACCGACCAGGGGATCGACCACGCTGCCATCGAAGCGCTCCAAATCGGCGGCATAGCCCTGGACTTGCCGGGTGGTGAAGATATCCACCGCCTCCTCCAGCCAGAACCGCCGCGTCGCCGCCAGATACAGCCAGCGCTGCCGCGCCATCCAGGCGGGTGGCGGGCGGGTGGGCATCCCGGCGATGTGGTGCATGAGCGCGGGCGCGGTGAGGAATTGATAGCCGCGCACCACGGCATGGGCCGCGAGATGCCAAGCCGCGAGGCTCCACAGCCCCAGCCCGCATTCCAGGAACATCAGCCCGACTTGGCCCATTGTCGAAAACACCAGGGCCGATTTCACATCGGTCTGCACCAGTCCGCACAGGAAGCCATACAACGCCGTCGCCAGCCCCAGCAATGCCATCAAGGCCATGACCAGCGGGGCTTGGGAAAACACCGACTCCAGCCGCAGCACCAAATACACCCCGGCATGGACCATCACCGCGCCGTAGAAGATGGCGCTCGAAGGCGTCGGTCCTTCCATGGCGCGGGCCAGCCAGGGCGCGAAGGGTATTTGGGCCGATTTGGCCGTCGCCGCCAGCAGGAAACAGGCGGCGAGGACGCCCGCCTTGGCCGGTTCCAAGACCGCGCCCTGGGCCAGGATTTGCGGCCATTCCACGCCTCCGGTCCAGACATAGGCGAAATAAATCCCCAGTATGAAACCGGCGTCCCCGACCCGGTTGGTGACAAAGGCGCGGGTGGCGTTGCCCGCCGCCGTCGGGCGGTCGTAGGCGTAGGCGATGAGCAGATAGGAACAGACCCCCGCCAGTTCCCAGCCCGCGAAGGCCAGGGGCGCGTTGCCCGCCAGCACGATCAATTGCATGGCTCCGGCGAACAGGGCCAGGATCATGAAAAAGCGGTGGAACCCGGTTTCCCGGTGCAGGTAATGGACCGAGAACCGCGCCGCCATCCAGGCGAACAGCCCGAACAACAACGAGAGCCCAAGCCCCAGGCCGTCGGCGTGGAAGCTAATGTCGATACGGTAATCGCCGCTTTCCAGCCAGGGGCCGAAGTTGATTTGTTCCGGGATCGAGCCCTGGCCGTGCCAGAAGGCCGCGGCGAGCGCGACGAGCAGGCTCGATGCGGTTGCGCCCGTGACCAGCCGGGCGCTGGCGCGTTCCCAGGTTTCGCCCTGGATTCGGCCCGCGAGCAGGCCGAGGCCCAGCGCGGCCGCGGCCAGGATGGGGGGTAGGATGATGGCGGGGACGAGCCAATCAAGCATGGTTTTGGATAGGCTTGGATTGCGGGAGGGTAGCCCTATCCGGGGAGATGGCGCTCAAGAATTGGATGATTTCGCGTATGAAGGGAATGTCGCGCAGCGTTTCTATCTCGGATTCATGCAAGGGGTCGGAGAGCAGATGGATAATCTCTTTTTGCGCCGGGGCGAGCAGTTTCAGTAAGGCTTGGCGCGGTTGATAATGCGCCATGGCTAAAAGCTCGGGGGATGGGGAATAGCCTAGCCAGCGGCTTAACAAGGCGGCATCCCGGAAGAAAACGCTTTCGATCTCGGGGACGGCGAGAACCACCTTGACCGGAATACTATGGGCCACATAGGCCACGGCTTCTTCGATACTCTGGCGGCGATCTTGGATCGATTCAGGATCGATGGTATCGGCATCGGCGACGATCAGCACGGGAACGCGCCGGTCGGCCAATAACGAGCGGGCGAGGGAAGCCATGGACGATAGTCCGCCCGCCGCCACGAAGCGCACCTCCCGTAGCAAATGCTCGGGCAATACCGCTTTCAGCAAGGCTTGGTCAGATGGTCCTTCGGTGATGACATAGGCGATCATAGAATATCCCTCAATCTGACATCGTAATCCGGCAACGCGAGCTCTATACATTTGCGGTGCTTAAGCTTGAGCAGGGCCGAGAAGGTTTGTTGTTCCAAGGCGTAGCTGATTTCTTCGCCATGCCACAGCAGCAGGGTTTGTGGAAAGGAAAACTGGGCCAGAATCCGCGCCGCCTCGGTGAAGCCGGTCCGGCTGAATATCACGCCTATGGTATTGCCGGGACGCCGTAACAATTGATTGCGGAGTTTGGCTATCGGTGCTATATCGATTTTCTTGTCCGAGAAATCCTTACTTTCGACTAGACAGGAAAGCCCTTCGCAATAAATCGCCCCATCGATTTGTTCGACTTCCTCGCCGAAGATTTCCACCCGGTAAGGCCAGCTGATTTCGGCCCCATCCAACTCGAACGCCCGGAGTATCAAATACTCGAAGGCTTTCCCCGACGCCCAGTCCGGGGTATCGCGGCGGGCGATGCCCTCCCAGAGTTGGCGTAATTCGTTCCAGCCGAGGCGGCGGATGCGGTTTTGATAGATGTGGGTTTCTGCCATGGATGGGAGTGATGGGGTTATGCTTGGATTTTGAGGCTGCGGGCCATCATAGCAGTCTTCATTCCGCGCCTCGCGTTGGCCGGATCAAGGCCGGTCCCAAGGCCCCGCTTTTCCCCGCATACCAATCCCCGGACCGCGCCACTTCCGTCAAGGGCCGTAGTTCTTGCGTCCAAGGCTCGAAGCCCCGGCCCGGCACGAACCGGGCTATCATCCCGCTGGCGGGGTCGAGGCTGGCCAGATGCAGCCAGCCATTGCCGATCAATTCCCGGAGCGGCGGCTGGCGTTGGTAGATCGCCGCCAGCACCTCCGGTTGATGCTCCACCACGACTTGCAAGCGCATGGCCTCGTGGATTTCGACCATCTGCCGGGGCAATCCGGTACGCAGGTCGCTGGCCGTGCCTTCCATCACCCCGAACAAGCCCGCCACGTTATGCGGTACCTTGGTCCCGCAGCCATAGCGTTCGTTATCGACGGTGGAAAAGTAATATTCGAGGTTGATTCCCGCCCCCACCGGACCCACCGCGAGCAAGATGCCCTCCAACACCGTGCCGGTGGGGTCTTGGCTGGGATCGTAGGAAATCAGGAACACCCGCCGGTCGAAGAACACCCCCCGGCTCAGGGAACGCCGTCCGATCACGGCGGCGGCGTTGGTGGCATGGCCCAGTTCCGGGCGGGCTTGGCTGAAATCGGCGGCGCGGCCTTGGATATGGGCCAGGGCGCGGGCGGGGCTGGGCCGGCGCGGGGCCGAGGCCAATCTGCGGCAGCGTTCGTGGGCGGAAAGTTGCCGCGCCCGGTCCAGTTCGGCCTTGAGCCGGTCGAAGCCGGGCCGGGCGGCGGGCGGCAGGTCCGCCAGGTCGAACCATTCGATATCCTCGTTGCAGGTGTTGTGTTCCGCCCCGATGAACCGGGTGTCGGCGGGGATCATGATGCCGCGCCCGGCCAGGAGCGCCCGCACTTCCGGGCGGTTGGCCATGGCGGCGAAGGCGCGGGCGTTGGGACCGCCGTGGCGTCCGCTGCACGCCCCGCAATCGTAGGCCGCGAGATGGGGATTGTTCTGGCTGCTGGAACCATGGCCCATCAGCACCACCCAGGGGCCGAAACCATAGGTCAGCCCGGTGTTGCGGAGGAAACCGGCCACCCGGTCGGCTTGCTCGGCATCGGTGAAGCCCAGCCGGGGCCGGGCGGGCGTGGCGGGCGCGCCGTCGTCCGGGGCGGTGAGCGCGAGTTGGGTGGGGACTTGGGGCACCAGCCGGGTTTCGATCCATCCGGCCAGCCCGGCTTGGCGCAGGGGCAGGACCAGCTTGGCGCAGAGGTTCAGCAGGACGCCGGGGGCCAGGACCGGCATCAGCCAGGACGAGGTGACGAGGTTGCGGCGGATTTCCTGATGGAACAGGGCCGAGAGTTTCCGCCAGAAAGCGCGGCCCCGCTCATGGCGGTCTTGCGCGGCGGTTTGCCCGGCGCGGGGTGTTTCCCGGACTTCGTGCGCCGGCGTGACCACGACGGGGCAGAGCGGCGTGACCTGGGCGTCGTCCAAGCCCCGCCAATTCATCGCCACCCCGAAGAAACCCGCCGCGCCCAGGGTTTCCAACCGGGGATTGAGTTCCTCCAGATGGCGGCGGAAGCCTTCCTCGCGGTCGTCCATGCAGAAGATGATTTGCGCCTCGGGTCGTTCCCTACGTTCGGCCCAGGGACCGCGGCCCCGGTTGTGGGCGAGGGCGTTGAAGAGTTCTTCCCGGTAGCGGCGTTCGTAGGCGTTGAGCCAGAGGAAGCCGCGCCGGGAGGGCGTGAATCCATCCAGGGTGGACAACAATTCCGCGCAGCCGGTGGACGCAACAGCGCGGATATCCCGCCCGCACCAACCGAGGTGCTGGGCCAGGCGGAACAAGCGCCAGCCGTCGCCGTGCGGGGTCGGTGCCTGGGGCCGGCCGGCCCGTTGGTTCCAGGCGAAAACCTGGTCGGCCAGTCCGCGCCAACGCTCGCGGTCGGCGGGTTCGTTCCCGGCCTCGGCCAGCGCGCGGCGGGCGGCATGGGCCAGGGATTCCGGCAAGCGGCCTTGGAACAGGCTGTGCCGCACCAGGAATTCCGAGAAGTTGCGCTCGAAATGGCCGCGCAGGGCGGGCAGGGTGGCGGCAACGCCCCAGGTTGGCCGGCACACCCGTTCCAGGGCCAGCCGGTCCAACACCAGCCGGATCGCCAGATAATCCATCAGGGCGGTGGGCGCGGCGCGGTTGGCCGCGTAGCCGGGATGGGTGGCCCGCCAGTTCACCAAGCCGGACCAGCCCGGCAATTCCAGCGCCAGCCGCCGCAGATAGCCTTCCCAACGTTCGCGCGGCAGCCCCAGCCGGGTGAGTTCGCCCGCGACGGCGTCCACGGCCTGGACCGGCAAGGCTTGGAGCGTGGCCCGCCAATCGGGGGTTTCGGCCAGCAGATGGCCCACATCGTCCACGGCCAATCCGCGCCAACCGGCGTAGAGCCCCGCGCCGCGGTCCGGGACGGTCCAGGCGGCCAAGCCTTGGTCCAGGTGGGCGGCGGTGTGGCGGATCAAGGCCGGGCGCACCGTGTCCAGCACATCGGTTCCGGTCAGGCCGAGGATCAGGCCGCGCAGGGTGGTGCCCTCGCCCAGGTCGGCCCAGGTGGTTTCCAGCAGGGCGCGGGCGGCTTCGCGCATCTGGCGGTGGGCCGGTAGGTCCACGGTTGGCGGGACTGCCGGACCGGGCGGTGCCGCCCCATCCGCGATGCCCAGTGTTTCCAGGCAAGCGTTCCATAGCTCGCCCACCAGCGCCCGCTCGTTGACCGCGGCTTTGGGGTCGGCCAATCCGCGTCGATAGGCGTCGAGGAGGTGGCGGCGCGCCGTCGCGGGCAGATCGTCTTGCAGGCGCTCCAGAACCTGGAATTCCGCGGCCCGCCAAGCCAGTTCGGCGGGCGCGAGCGGCTCCACGCCATGGACCAGGGCGATGCGGTACACCGCTTGCCGGGCGATGGCGCGTCCGTTCACCGTCCAGCTTTCGGCCCCGTCGGCATGTTCCGCCAGGACGGCATCCAGGTCTTCGTCCAGGATGCGGCCCTGGGCGTAAAAACGGCGGAACCCGGATTCCGGCAGATAGCCCCGGTTCCCGGTCAGGCGCTCGGCGGCGTCCAGCGCCGCCGGAAACGGCAGGTGTTGATAGCCGTGCAAAGTGTTGTGGTGGACGAAATCCAGGATCGGTGCCTGGCCGGGCAGGATGGGGTCGAGCCGGGCCACCGCCGCTTCCAGCAGGGCGCGGGGATCGTCGGTGGTGGGAAGAGCGGTCGGGGCGTGCGGCGCGGACATGGCTTCCCCCTCAGAGCGGCGGCATGAATTTGGGGACGAACAAGGCGCTGAGTTCGCCCACCTTGGCGCTCATCAAGGCGATGGCGCCGGCCGGGGCCAAGCCCAGCCACAGGATGCCGAGCGCCAAGACCCCGGCGGCGGCGAGTTCGTGGCCGCGCAAATCGGCGATGCCATTCAGGCCGGGCCGCGGAATCCCGGCGAACAAACCGTCCACCACGCGCAAGCCATAGGCCGCGCCGACCAGGACGCCCACGCTGGCGCAGGCCACGGTCCAGCCGAAGCGCTGGAAACCGCCGACGAGCGCGTGCAATTCCGCCACGAAGCCCGCCGAACCCGGCAAGCCCATCGCCGCCAGCAGGGCCAGGGTGGCGAACCCGGCGAAGCGCGGCGCGGCCTGGGCCAATGCGCCGTAATCGGCGATGGCGCGGGTATGGGTACGCTCGTACAACAGCCCGGCCAACAGGAACAGGATGGCGGCGATCAAGCCATGGGCGCTCATTTGCAGGACCGCGCCCAGCAATCCGGCCTGGTTCAGGGAGGCGATGCCGAGCAGGACCACGCCCATATGGCTGACCGAGGAATAGGCGATCATGGCCTTGAGGTCGGTCTGCCGGAACGCCAGCAAAGCCCCGTAGAGGATGCTGACCAGGGCCATTCCCGCCAGCCAACCGTGTAGTTCCAAGGCGGCGGCCGGGAGCATCCCGGTGGCCTTGATGAGTCCATAGGCACCCATCTTGAGCATGGCCCCGGACAACAGGATGCTGACCGGGCTGGGCGCTTCGACATGGGCCAGGGGTAGCCAGCCATGCAGGGGGAAGACCGGCATCTTGACCCCGAAGCCGATCAGGAATCCCAGGAACACCCACAGTTGTTGCTCGCGGGGCAGGGCGCGGGCGGTGCGGAGCATGGCGTCCATGCCGGTGGAATGCTCCGCCGAGAGGGTGAAGACCAGCAAAAGGCTCATCAGCATGAACACCGAACCACCCATGGTGTACAGCACGAAATTGAGGCTGGCGG
Organism: Methylomagnum ishizawai; assembly: GCF_019670005.1. Taxonomy (NCBI): domain Bacteria; kingdom Pseudomonadati; phylum Pseudomonadota; class Gammaproteobacteria; order Methylococcales; family Methylococcaceae; genus Methylomagnum; species Methylomagnum ishizawai. The sequence continues at coordinate 1,265,804 of NZ_AP019783.1, forward strand.
CGTGGCGGCGCGGCCCGCCCCATTGGTCGATGAGGAAGAACAAGGGAATCAAGGTCAGTTCCCAGAACACGAAGAACAGCGACCAATCCTGCGCCATGAACACCCCGAGCATCCCGAATTCCAGGGCCAGCAAGGCGATGTGGTAACCCTTGGCGCGTTGCTTCACGCCGCCCGAGGCCACCAGGGCCACCAGGCATAGCACGCTGGACAGCAGCACCATGGGCAGGGAAACGCCATCCACGCCCAGGGCGTAGTAACTGCCGAGTTCCGGGTTCCAGACCTTGGATTCCGTGAATTGCACGCTGGGCACCGTGGTATCGAAGCCCCAGGGCAGGCCGCAGGCCAGCAGCGCGGCCAGCCCGGCGCTGGCGAAGGCGATGCGGCGGATCAAGCGCCTGCGCCAAGGCGGCACGAAGGCCAAGGCCAAGGCGCCCAGGAACGGTGTCCACAGGATCAAACTCAGGATTTGCATGGATATTCGGAGGAGGTCCGGGCCTTGCCGGAGAGGGCGTGTGGTTTAAAGTGGGATGGGGTGGTTCAAAAATACCACGGACGCTGGTTTAGGAAAACCATCGCATTGGGTTTTCGGCTGGGACGGCGGGACCGGAGGGGGATTTGAACCGGGGACCAAGGTGCGCGGGCGGAATCCCCCCGGTTTTCCACCGGGGGGCGGGACCGGCTAGAACGGCGTGAATTTGCCCTGCTGCGGCAAGCCGGAGCGCGATTGGGGCATCTGGGCCATATGGGCCGTGGATTGGGGAACGAGGTCCTGTTCGCCCCCGGTCCCTGTGAACAGCGCGATCACCTGTTTCAATTCCACCGTCTGGTGCTTCATCTCCTGGGCCGTCGCCGCCAGTTCTTCCGAGGCCGCGGCGGTTTGCTGGGTGGCCAGGCTGATCTGCGCCAGGGCGGTGTTGATTTGGCCGACTCCCGCCGATTGTTCTTCCGAAGCCGCCGTGATCTCCTGGATGAGGTCCGAGGTTTTCTGGATCGAGGGCACGATATTGCCGATGATGAGTTGCCCGGCCTGTTCCGAGAGCCGCACGCTCTTGTCCGCCACCGCGCCGATTTCCTGGGCCGCCACTTGGCTGCGTTCGGCCAGCTTCCGCACCTCGGCGGCCACCACCGCGAATCCCCGGCCGTATTCCCCGGCGCGGGCCGCCTCGATGGCCGCGTTCAGCGCCAGGAGGTTGGTTTGGTAGGCGATGTCGTCGATGATCCCGATCCGCTCGGCGATTTGTTGCATCGCCGCCACCGTCTCCCGCATGGCTTGGGCACCGTCGGCGGCCACCGAGGAAGCCTGGGTCGCCACGCCGTTGGTGACTTTCGCGTTCTCGGTGTTCTGGGTCACCGAGGCCGTGATTTCTTCGAGCGAGGCGCTGGTTTCCTCCACGCTGGCCGATTGCTCGCTGGCCCCCTGGCTCAGGGTTTGCGCCGTGGTGTTCACTTGTTCCGAGGCGTTCGCGATCCTGCCCACGGTTTCCGCGAGCTTGGCGACTTGCTGGTTCATCAGGCGGATGATCCAGATGGCCGTGCCCAGGGCGATAATCAAGGCGCTGGTGGCCAAGCCGATCAACCAGATACGCGATTGCGCCATGTTTTCTATCGTGGTGTCGGACAGGGTTTTCATCAGCCCCCCTTGGAACTTCGCCATTTCTTCCAAAGCGTTCCAATAGGCGGTATTGGCCGGAGCGAAGTCGTGCAGGATGAATTGGGCGGCTTTCTGGCGGTCGGTTTTGACCAGTTGGTATAGCGGGTCGTATAGGGCGCTCACGGTGGAGCGTTTGGCGACGATGACATTGAATAGCTCGCGGCCGCGGGCGGTATTGATCATCTTGTCGAGTTGTTCGAGGGTTTCGGTGTTTTTCCTCCGGTTCTCTTCCATGGCTTTGATGGTTTGCTCGGTCGCCGCCATGTCGCTGAGCAAGACCAGGTTGCGCGCCAATCGTCCATTGTCCAGGGTGCGCTTGATGATTTCGTTGGCGATGACGGTTTTGGGATAGCGGTCCTGGGTGATTTCCTCCAGGGTAAGGGCGACCTGGGAAAGGGTTATAATGGATTTGGTCGATATGCCAAGCAGTAAAATAATGATAAGTCCGAATCCTAGCTTAGTTTTTGCGTTCATGGTTTTGAACATAATGCCTCCGATTATTCGTGTCGAAAACTGGAAAACCGCCATAAGAATGATGCCGCCGCCTCGCCGGTGGCTGTCGGGTCAATTTCGCGCCGCCGGAAAAGGCCGAACCAAGCCCGTCCCACCGATAATGGGCCATCGGGTCTTGGAATGGGCGCGGGCGATGCTTATCCATCGGGCCGCTCGGGTTTCGCCACACGCCTGGAGTTTCCATGCCATGCCCCATCCTGGCGGACGGGGAAATACAATTGTCCAGAGCATAGACCATGCTGGGCGTTTTGGCGGGCAAAATCCGCCAAGCCGTCGGCTATGGGTTTTGTTTTTTATAAGCATATGATTATAAATGTTATTTTTTCTGCGTGCGGGGGGTCGCGTGGATGCGTTCCCGGTTATGGGAAGGTTAGTGGCAGGTGTTTGCGGAGGTTATGGGGGTCGCTTTGAAGGGGGTATTTCCGCTAAAAACGCTATGGGCTCGATGCAAAAGAAGTTGGATTCCGATCAGCGGCTCAGCCCAAGTCCAAGTAGGCAACCCAGCGTTATGGCGGCCATCAAGCACAAATGCGATAAGGGGGATATTTTGCCAAAGCCGTCCCTCAAGGCGATGTAAAACGAGATGGGGAGCAAAATAAGGATTTCTATGGAGAGGTTACGCCAAAAATAGCCGTTAAGGATATTCAGGCTTCCGGCGCTGGGTAGAATCCCGATCCGGGAGGTGAAGACTTCGGACGACAAGGGCCATAGGAAAGGACTCTTGTGTACGCCTACAAGATAGTCCAGCACCAAGTGCGAAAGGGGAATCAAGATGAGGTGGGGCGGTTCCAGGCTTGCCAGCGGTTTTATACCGGCGAGCCGATTGAAAGCGATGGCCAGGACGGAGGCGGACAGGCAAAAGCCAATGGAATGGGTATATCTGGGTTCGATTTCATAGCCGCCCACCCAAAAAATCAGATAATCGAGGTCGGGTAGCGCTGCCAGGAAAGCGGTTTGCCGGTTGCCTGGAGTTGGCGTAGGCCGGGACGGTCGATTTGGACCGCAAGGGGCTGGGAGAGGGGCCGCATTGGCGGAACGCCGGGCGTTCCGCCAATGCGGTTTAGGCTGGATAGACCGAGATCGCTATCGAACCGGGGGACGGGTTAGATGCGCTTGACCGAGCCTTCCACCTTCTTCAATTCCAGCCGGGCCATCGCCAGGTTGGCGCGGGCGCGCTCCAGGGCGAGATAGATGAAGATTTCGCGGTTGGAAGTCAGGGGACGCAGCAAATGATACTGGCTGCCGAGGCTGATCAGGATGTCTTCGATATTGTCGTCGCCGAGGCCGATGGCATCCATCGCCTTGAGCTTGGACTGCAACACTTCGGTATTGGCCGCCGCGGCGATTTCCACCGGATAAGTACCGACCACCAGCGATTCGAGCATCATGCCGCTGCTGGAATCGACCAGGGCGGCGGCGATGAAACCATCCAGTTTTTTGAGAGAGTCAACGGTATTTGCCATAGATTGAGTTTCCTTATGGGTATGGGTTGCCGCGAGGGAGAGTCCTTCATGGCTTTCGCGGCGGAAAAGGTCCTTGAAGGTTTTGAGAAGGATAGCTTGGTCAACCATGGGCGATGGTCGAGCCGAGCAGGGTCGTGACCAACTGCATCAAATCGCCGCGCTGGCGGGCATCGACCTTGATGACCGGCCAGGACGCCCCCCTGGCTTGGAGGGCGCGGGTATATTCGTTGAGCGAGGGCGTGGGGCTGAGGTCGTTATGGGTGACGCCGATCACGGCGTGGTGGTCCGCCAGGAATTCACGGTGGGCATCCAGGTAATAATTCAGCTCCTTGATGGAATCGCTGGCCGCGTTGCTGACCAGGATGATGATTCCCAGGGCTTTCTGGATGAGTATTTCGCTCATGAAATCGAAACGCCGTTGGCCGGGAGCGCCATACACATGGAGTTGGGTGTCCTCGTTCAGGGCCAGGGTGCCGAAGTCCATGGCCACGGTGGTGGATTGCTTATGTAACTGGGTTTGGTCGCTGGGCGCGGCTTCGGTGGAGATCACCTTGTCGCCGCACAGGGTGGCGATGGCGGTGGTCTTGCCCGAACCGACGCTGCCCACGATCAATATTTTCAGCTTTTCCCGCCAGTCGAACGGCTGGGCGCGGGGTCGTGTGGCCGGTTGTGGCCGGGTCGGCACCGGCGTGGCGAGGGCCAACGTTTGGCTGATTTCCTTGAGCAGGATGGTGAATTCGAGGGGGGAGGGCGTTTGTCCTTGCGGAGGGCGGCGCAGATGCCAACGCGCTTCTTGTGGCCGCTGCGGGGAGTAACAAATCAAGCGGTCTTGTGTGAAGCCGCCTGTATCGCTATGCCAGTAAGCCAGTTCTTCGGAGGAACCCGCCGTCACCAGCAGCAAATCCGCCATATCGGCGTCCGGTACGACTTGCCAGGGCTGTTGCCAGCGGTTGGCGCGGGAAAACAGGTTATTCAGAACGTCGGCCTCGTCGGGGTTGGAAAGTCCGCATAAGGCGATCCGAATGGGAAGGAGAGAAGGGGGGGTATGTGGGTTGTTCATTGCGTACCTGCGAGTCATGGACAAAGTAGTATGCGAAAAGGTTCTTGCTGATCGGCAGGTCGGAACTCTCTTTCATGCTGCAATGTCTTTTTGCTATCGTCACAAGTCCGTTCCTACCGTAAAGCCAAAAGTGATTGGTTTATGTATTATTGCAGTGATTTTTGTATTTTCCTCTTGATTTGTATGGGTTTATGTTGTATTGCTGCCATATCATGCTTGAAGTGGGGGGTTGTCCGTCCTCGTCAGCATGCCCGCGAGCTAGGTGGATTTTTTAGAAAAATTTCCAATCCTGTAGTTACTTTAAAAAACTTGGAATGACATCGTCTTATAGCGATTTTAGCGACTTAGGCGGGTTGCTTATCTTTATTACTAATAATAATTGAAAGAAAGTAGCACAAGTTCACTCCGGATGTGAAAAACGACCCATTAATTTCCACACACTTGTGAAGGCTGCGTACTGCCTTCCCCTTGGCCGTGTTGGCTTCGACAGTCTTTCGTGCAAGATGCTCCGGCTGATGTTGCGCGGACGGATATCCCGTCCCGAACCGAGCGAAGGGGGGTATCGGTGTCAAATCAAGCCGCTCCCGGAGCTTGGGCCAAGGTTGCCCCGCCCAAACCCTTGTTGCTAAAGTTCCCGGCCATCCTCCTTTCCTCCATCGCTTCCATGAACCCGACCAAAACCCGTTTCGCCCCCAGTCCGACCGGGCTGATGCACATCGGCAACGCCCGCACGGCCTTGTTCAGCGCCCTCTATGGCGGGAGTTTCCTGCTCCGCATCGAGGACACCGACGCCGAACGCAGCCGCCGCGAATTCGTCGATGAACTCCTGGCCGATTTGCGCTGGATGGGCCTCGCCTGGCAGGAAGGCCCCGAAACCGGCGAACCCGGCCCGGATTATTTCCAGTCCCGGCGCGGCGCGATCTACCAGCGCTATTACGACGAATTGGAGCGGAAAGGTTTGGCCTATCCGTGCTTTTGCTCGCCGCTCGAATTGGAAATCTCCCGCAAAACCCAACAGAGTTCCGGCCGGCCGCCGCGCTACACCGGCAAATGCGCCCGCCTCGATCCCGAGGAAGTGGCCCGCAAACGCGCCGAAGGCTTGGAACCCACCCTGCGGTTCAAGGTGCCGCGGCGGGAGACCGTGGAATTCCTGGATTTGGTGCGCGGGCCGCAGAAGTTCGCCACCGACGATATCGGCGATTTCATCATCCGCCGGGCCGATGGCAGCGCCGCGTTCTTCTTCTGCAATGCCATCGACGACGCCTTGATGGGCGTGACCCATGTCTTGCGCGGCGAGGACCATCTCGCCAATACGCCCCGGCAGTTGCTGGTGCTGAAAGCCCTGGACCTGCCGCTGCCGCAATACGCCCATAATTCGCTGATCCTGGGCGACGATGGCGCGCCCTTGTCCAAGCGCAACGGCAGCCGCAGCATCGCCCAGTTGCGGGAAGAGGGTTATTTCCCGTTGGCCTTGCTCAATATGCTGGCCCGGCTCGGCCACCATTACGACAGCGAGGACATCATGGATTTCGCCGCGCTCAAGGCGCGGTTCGATCTTTCGCGCCTGGGCAAATCCCCGGCCCGTTTCGATAACGACCATCTCAAGCACTGGCAGCACATAGCGGTGCGGGCGGCGGACCCCGCCGCGCTCAAGCCCTGGCTGCACGCCGAAACCCGCGCCCTGGTGCCGGAAGATAAATTCCCCGCCTTCCTCGATATCGTCCGCAGCAATTGCCTGTTCCCGGACCAGGCCGATGGATGGGCGCGTATCCTGTTCGCCGACGAATTGAAGGCCGAGCCGGACATGGCGGCGGCGGCGCGGAGCGCGGGGGAAGCCTTCTTCCTGGCCGCGCTCGATGCCGCCACCGCATCCGGGGAAGATTTCGACGCCTTCATGAAAGCGCTCAAGGCCAAGACCTCCGCCAAGGGCAAGGGCTTGTTCCTGCCGCTCCGCGCCGCCCTTACGGGCCGCCACGACGGCCCGGAACTCGGTGCCGTGTACCGCATCCTGGAACCCGCCCGCTTGCACCGCCGCCTGGCCGAATTCACCTATGAATCCGAATGATTGAGTCCGAATCATGCTGACCATCTACAACACCCTCACCCGCCAGAAAGAAACCTTCGTTCCCATCGAGCCGGGCCGGGCCCGCCTGTATGTCTGCGGCATGACCGTGTACGACTATTGCCATCTGGGCCATGCCAGGGTGATGGTGGTGTTCGATATCGTGGCCCGTTATCTCCGGCATCTGGGTTTTGACGTCACCTATGTCCGCAATGTCACCGATATCGACGATAAGATCATCAAACGGGCCAACGACAATGGCGAATCCTATACCGCCCTGACCGGGCGCTTCATCGAGGCCATGCACGCGGACGAGCGGGCCTTGGGCGTGTTGCCGCCCGATCTGGAACCCCGCGCCACCGGCTCCATCGCCGAGATGCTGGCGATGATCGAGACCTTGATCGGGCGCGGCTATGCCTATGTCGGCGGCAATGGCGATGTGTTCTATGCCGTGTCCAAGTTCCAGGGCTATGGACGCTTGTCCGGCAAGAACCTGGACGAACTCCGGGCCGGCGAGCGGGTGGACGTGGACGCGGCCAAGCGCGATCCTTTGGATTTCGTGCTGTGGAAGCGGGCGAAGCCGGGCGAGCCTTCGTGGGAGTCGCCGTGGGGGCCGGGCCGTCCCGGTTGGCATATCGAATGCTCGGCCATGTCCACCTGCTGCCTGGGGAACCATTTCGATATCCACGGCGGCGGCATGGACCTACAATTCCCGCATCACGAGAACGAGATCGCCCAGTCGGAAGGCGCGACCGGCGAGAAATTCGTGAACCTGTGGATGCACAATGGCTTCGTGCGGGTGAACGAGGAGAAGATGTCGAAGTCGCTCGGCAACTTCTTCACGGTGCGGGAAATCCTGAACCGCTATCGCCCGGAGGCCGTGCGCTTCTTCATCCTCAACAGCCATTACCGCAGTCCTTTGAACTATTGCGACGAGAACCTGGACGAAGCCAACGCGGCCCTGACCCGGTTGTATACCGCGCTGCGTGGCGTGGAGCCGGTGGCGCGGGACGGGATCGGCGCGGCCTACCGGGCGCGGTTCGGCGCGGCGATGGACGATGATTTCAATACGCCCGAGGCCGTGGCGGTGTTGTTCGAACTGGCCCGCGAGCTGAACAAGGCGCGTACCGAGAAGCCGGAGGAAGCGGCGGGGCTGGCGGCGGTGTTGCGGGAGTTGGGCGCGGTATTGGGCTTGCTGGGGACCGACCCGGAGGAATTCCACCAGGGCGGTGTGGCCGAGCGGGAGTCCGGGCTGGACGCCGCCGCCATCGAAGCCTTGATCCAGCAACGGCTGGATGCCCGCAAAAATAAGAACTGGGCCGAGGCGGATCGTATCCGCAATGAGTTGAAGGAACAGGGGGTTGTGCTGGAAGATGGGGCGGGGGGGACGACTTGGCGGAGGGAATAGGCTTTATGATCGATGGCTAGGCTATTTTCACGTTCCCCGCCCTATGGCGCTTATCCGCGCCCTGAGTTTCGATTATCAACCCTCCCATCAGGGTGACAGGAGGATTCGTGGGACTGTTAGACGATTTGAAGCGCGAAGCCGACCAGGCCCGCACCGCCAAGGAAGCGGAAACCTTGCGCCAGGCCGGGCTGGACCGGATTTTCCGGGCCGAGATCGCGCCCCGCCTGACCCAGGTCCATCGCTACCTGGGCGAGATGCTCAAGCATCTCGAAGATGCCGAGCGTCCGGTGGCCGCCGCCTTCGATATTCCCGCGCTGGGCCGGGTCGAAGGCTTCCGCCAGGAAGCCTACACCTTGCGGATCGACGGCCATGGCACGCCCAAGAAAGTCACCCTGAATTGCGATTGCGTCCTCCCGGAAGAGCGCAAATTCACCGTCCCCCTCGGCGAGGCCGAGCCTTTGCGCCAACACCTCATTTCCAACCAGGTCATGTTCACCGAATGGCCGGTGCGGGGCGGGACGGGTCCGGTCCAGATGCTGCTGTTCCAGGCCAAGCTCAGGGTGCGGGCCGGCCTCAGTTTCGAGGCCGATATCGAGGCGTCCAAGGTCCGGGTCATCAGCTACAACTTCGAGGGCTTGTCGATCCGCGAGTATTCCTTCGACTATGCGAGGATCGACGCCGCCTGGCTGGACGACATGGGCCGCTACCTGCTGCGCGAGGCCAAGACCCTGGGCTATCTGGAAATCTCGGAGGAGGCCCGCGCCCGCCTGCGGCAACGGGCGGCGGAGGAAAAAGCCCGCCAGGAGCGGCTGTTGGCGCTGACGCAGGAAAAGGACAAGAAGTCGACGGAGCAGGGTTTGCTGGGGGGCTTGCGGAGCCTGTTCGGGCCGGGCAAGCGGGAGTGATGGGGAATCCCGGCCCCGCCGGGATTCCCAGGGCGGTCAGGCCGAGCGGCGCAGTTCCTTGGGCAGGGAGAACACCACTTTTTCCTCGATGCCCTGGTTCTCGGTCACGGCGACGCCGCCCCATTCCTTGAGCTTGGCCACCACCTGGGCCACCAGGGTTTCCGGGGCCGAGGCGCCGGCGGTGACGCCGATGGCGTTCATGCCTTCCACCCATTCCCGCTTGAGTTCATCGGCGTCGTCGATCAGATAGGCCGCCTTGCCCAGTTTCTCGGCGATTTCCCGCAGCCGGTTCGAGTTCGAGCTGTTCGGGGAACCCACCACCAGGATCACATCGCAGCGCCCCGCCAGCTTCTTCACCGCGTCCTGGCGGTTCTGGGTGGCGTAGCAGATATCGTCCTTCTTCGGCCCGTTGATGTTGGGGAAGCGGGCTTTCAGGGTGTCGACCACGGCCTGGGTGTCGTCCAGCGACAGGGTGGTCTGGGTCACATAGGCCAGGTTGTCCGGGTTCTTCACCTGCAAATCCGCCACGTCGGCGGGCGATTCCACCAGGTAGATGCCGCCTTCGGGATTGTCGTACTGGCCCATGGTGCCTTCCACTTCCGGGTGGCCGGCGTGGCCGATGAAGATGATTTCGCGGCCGGCGTGGGCGTGGTGGTGGACTTCGATATGGACCTTGGTGACGAGGGGGCAGGTGGCGTCGAACACTTGCAGGCCGCGTTCCTTGGCTTCTTCCTGGATGGCTTTCGAGACCCCGTGGGCGCTGAAGATCACCGTGGAATTCTCGGGCACCTCCGCCAATTCCTCCACGAACACCGCGCCCCGTTTGCGCAGTCCGTCCACCACATGGGTGTTGTGGACCACTTCGTGGCGCACGTAGAGCGGCGCGCCGAAGACTTCGATGCCGCGTTCGACGATTTCGATGGCGCGGTCCACGCCCGCGCAGAAGCCGCGGGGATTGGCGAGAATGATTTCCATGGGTTTACCGATGAGTCTGAGTAAAAAACTAGGGAATTCTCACACGCCGTCCCGTGTGAATCAACGCGGCGGCAGGGCGGGAGGGCGTCCGGGTTGCCACAGGGTTTCGCCGCCCTCGGCCAATATCCGCGCCAGCACGAACAACAGGTCCGACAGCCGGTTGACCCAGGCCAGGGCCAGGGGGGCGACCGGCTCGGCGCGGGCCAGGGTGGTGAGCGTCCGTTCGGCGCGGCGGCAGACGGTGCGGGCCACCTGGCAATGGGCGGCGGATGGGCCGCCGCCGGGCAGGATGAAGTCCTTGAGCGGCGGCAGGCGCTCGTTGAAATAATCCAGCCAGCGTTCCAGCCCATCGACATGGTTTTGCTCCAGGCTGGCGCGGCCGGGGATGCAGAGGTCGCCGCCCAGGTCGAACAGCCGGTGCTGGACTTCGATCAGGCAATCGCGGACTTCGTCGGGGAGGCCATGGGCCAGGACCAGCCCGAGATGGCTGTTGAGTTCGTCCAGCTCGCCATAGGCCGCGACGCGGGGGGCGTCCTTGTCGATGCGGCTGCCGTCGCCGAGGCCGGTGGTGCCGGTGTCGCCGGTGCGGGTGTAGATGCGGGTGAGTCGGTGGCCCATGGCTTACACCAAGGGATCGTCGGCGACGACGATGCCATCCTCGTCGGCGTAGAGGTAATGGCCGGTGCGGAAATTGACCCCGGCGAAGGTGATGAGGATATCCCTTTCACCCGTGCCGCGCTTGTGGCTCCGGAGCGGATGGGTGTGCAGGGCGCGGACGCCGAGGGGCAGGCGGCCGATCTCGACCGAATCGCGGATGCAGCCGTAGACGATGATGCCCTGCCAGCCGTGGTCGCAGGCCAGCTTGGCGAGGTCCGCCCCCAGGAGGGCGCAGCGGTGGGAGCCGCCGCCGTCCACCACCAGGACGCCGTTTTCGGATTTTTCGCCCAGGGTTTCGCGGATTTTCACAGGGTCCTCGAAGACCTTGAGCGTGGTGATGCGGCCCGAGAAGGCGGTATGCCCGCCGAAGGAGCGCAACAGCGGTTCGGCGATTTGTAGGCGTTTGGATTCGGCGAATTGATCGCAGAGATCGGAGGTTTTGAAGATCATGGTCGGCTTCCGGGCGTGGGTGGGATGGCCGGTATGATAACCGAGCGGGACGCAAGGTTCCCCGGCGGGCCGGATCAGTCTCCGCCGCATCCCCCGCCGCAGCCGCCGTCGCCGCCGGAATCGCCATCCCCGGAATCGCCCTCGCCGCCGAAGCCGTCCAGGTCGCCATCGATCCCGCTGTCCGAGAAATCCCCGCCGCAATAGCAATCGCCGCGTCCGTTGCGGCGCAGGGCCGCGCAATCGGGGACGTAATGGAAGCCGTCGGCGATGCCCAACTGGGCGTCCAGCGCGAACAGCAAGGGTAGCCGGTGCGGGGCTTTGGGGTCGATGCCCTCGGCCCGGCAGGCGTACCACCAGGTCCGGCGCAGGCCTTCGTTGCTCTTGCGCCGCGCCGGGCCGAGGACGGCGGCGGGCGTGTGGTGCAAAAAGCGCCCGAAGGCCCGGCCACAGAACAACTCGTAATTCTTGGTGTAGAGGATGAATTCGTGCCAGACCTCGTCCACGATCTGGGAAGGCATGGACACGAATTTTTGGCCGCCATCGAGGTAGGCCCGGAAAAATTGGCGCAAGCCCCGCTCGACCAGTGCCCAATCGTCCGGGGCCAAACCGGGCCGTTTTTTCGCCGCCCGCTGGATGAGTCCGGGCGGGAAGGCGTAGCCGTCGATGTAGTCGCGCCGTTTCCGCCGCCCGCCGTCGGCGAATTTGGCGCGTAGCGCCCGTAGCGCCGCCCAGCCGGGGATGGCGAGGAATGCCCATTGGAGCAGGGGGGTCAGCTTCGACATATCGCCTCCGGTGGGTCGGGGGGGATGGCGCGGTCGCGCCGGATCGACGGCCCTCCGTGGCCTGGGCGCGGATTCCCTCCCGCCTATCCGACCAGGCGCTCCAAGCGCCGCAACACCCCGTCGGGTTCCGCCACCGCCCAGGCCGCGATGGCATCGGCCCGCGCCTGGGTGTCGGCCACCGCGTAAATCCGCAGTTCGTCGGCATTGCCGGAAGGCCGCAGGTGCGCCACATCGCCGTTGGCGAAATACACCCGCACGCCGTCCACATAATTGAGGGCGGTGATCGCGCCGAAGCCCGCCGCCGCCCCGAAATATTCCGCCAGTTCGGCGCGGAGGGCGGCGCAGGCGGAAGTTTCCGCCGCGGTCAGCGCCACGGCCCGCTGATTCTCATCCAGGGCCGAGAGGGCCTCTTGCGCGAACACCAGTGCGCGGATCGCGGGATTTTCCGGCGTGAACCGCGCCAGGATGCGGAGGCTCACCGGCCTCGGGAAATCCTTGAGCAAGGCGGCGCGGCTATAGCGCTGGGGCAGCAGCCCGAACAATGCCGTCAAGGGCAAACCGCGTTCCTTGGCCGCCACCAGCACGGCGACGATGGGTAACACCGCGTCCCGTGTCGGCAGGGCCGCGAGCATCCGCCCCTGTTTCATGATATCCGAGCCGGTCAGGAAACCGCCGTTGGCTTCCCAGCCGCACACGGCGTGCTTGCCCTGGGCGCGGGCCGCTTCCATCCCGGCGATGACGAAGGGCGAGCCGATCCGGGTCTTGGGTTCCAGCAAGGTCCGCAGCGGTCCCCGGTCGATGGCGTCGTTGCAGCTGATGGGCACCACCACGGCATCCGCGCCCAGGTATTCCGCCGCGATCATGCCGACCAGATCGCCGCCGAAGAACCGCACCGCGCCCGAATCCACCCCCAGGATCAAGGGGCGGTCGCTGTCGCCATCGGTGGAAACCACGGCGTCCACCGGGCCGTGTGCGGCCACGGCGGCATCGTGCAGGGCTTGGAGCGTCGCCAATTGCGCGGCGTCGATGTTCTCGGTGTCGATGGGCACGAAGGTTTCGCTGCGGCCCGCCGGGAACACCTCGGCCCCGAGTCCGCGCAGGATATCCACGACGATATCCCGCCCCACCGCCGAATGTTGGTAGGCCAACAGCCGGACGCCCGCCAACGCGCCCGCCCCGAAGAAATCCACGCTGCGCCGCACATAGGCCAGGGCGGCGGCGGGGTTTTCCGGGGCCAGCTCGCGCTGGCCGGTCTTGAACAGGCCGTCGGCGTCGAAGGGCGAGCTTGCATAGGGTTCGGCATACAGCCGTTCCCGCACCGTTTGCACCTGGGCGTTGACCGGGGCTTCGTGCTGCTTCAGCAATTCGCCGCGCGAGGTGTTGGTCTTGTAGCCGTTGCGGTCGAACGGGATATGGCTGCCGGTGATCATCATGCTGCCCTTGCCTTGGGCGAGGGCGTAGCAGGTCAAGGCCGGGGTGGGGATGCGGCCCAGGTTGACGGGCGACATCCCGGCGGCGCGGATGGCGGCTTCGACCGCCTGGGCCAGTTCGCCGCGCCGGGGATTATTGCCGACATAGGCGCTGGAACTGGGCCTGAGATCGTAGGCGTAGAAAAATTCTTCGCCCGGCACGATGCCGCCGTCCGCGACCGGCAGGGATTGCAGGTATTCCAGTTCCCCGAGGGCGCAGATGTAGATTTCCAACTGGGTCAGGTGGACGACTTCGCCCCGGCGTCCGCTGGTGCCGAAACCGGCGGCGCGGGGTTCGTGGGCGAGGTGGGCGCGTAGCGAATCCGGGGGGTAGGTGGATGGGGTCATGGTGGGGAGGGCTCCTTGAAAAATCAGCGGGCAGACGATACACCATATCCGGCGGCTTGGGGCGCGGACCCGTGGGGTACAATGCCTCCGCCGTCGGTCCCCATTTTCCCACCCTCCATAGCGTAAGCCCGTATGTCCACGCCATCCCTACCCAAGACTGCCCGCCGTGCCCTGCAACGCAACCGCCGCCGCAAACGCCTGGGCGGGGTCTGCGCCGGGATCGCCGATTACCTGGGCATGAATCCGACCCTGGTGCGCTTCATATTCCTGCTGCTGATCCCGCTGACGGGCAGCTTGATCGTCTGGGTCTATCTGGCGTTGTGGTTCTTGTTGCCCGCCACGACCGAGACGCCGATGCCGAAGGTGTCCTGGGAATTGGGGCGCGAACTGCGGCGCATGGACGACAAGATCGCCAAGCTGCACCGCCGCCACGATCCCGCCATCGCCGATCTGGCCCAGCAGGCGTTCGACGCCATCAAGTTGATCGCCCCGCGCTTCGAGCAACCCGGCGACGCCCCGGTCGGCGCGGAAGTGCGCGAGGCGGTGCTGGTGCGTTTCCCCAAGCTGTTGGAACGGATCGGCGCGACCCCCGCCCAGGCGTTCGCGGGCGGCAACGGGGCCATCAACACCGCCGCCGGGACTTTGTTGAACCAGTTGATCGAACTCCACGAACAAGTCCAACAGGTGGCCACGGCGCAGGTGGAACAGGAATTCAAAGCCAGCTTCCGGGAGCGCACCGACGAATCCCCGGAACTTTCGGCCTGGCGCGACAAGCTGCGCCCGATGCGCGACCGTTTGCAAGAGCGGGTCGGCCCGGACACGCTGGGCGTGTTGGCGGGGATCGAGGAGAAGCTGGCCTTCCTGCTGGAACGGCTGGCGCAGGGCGGGGAAATGTTCGACCTGCGGCCTTTCGAGGTGCGCAAGATCGCCTTCGATTATCTGCCGGACGCGCTGAACCAATATCTGGCCTTGCCGCCGTCCATGGCCCGCAGCCAACGCCTCAACAGCGGCAAGACCGCCGAGGAAGCCCTGAACGAGCAACTGGGCCTGCTCGATACCACCTTGCACGATCTGGCGAAAAGCCTGTTCGAGCAGGACGCCGGGGGCTTGCTGGTGCATGGCCGGTTCTTGAAGGAGAAGTTCGCGGAGCAGCCGTTCCGCTTGCCGGAATAAATCAATAAGGCGGGTCCGCCGGTCCCTCGTAGCCACACAGCCCCAGCCGGGGCGAATTCACCAAGGGAATGGGGTCGCCGTAGTTGTCGTGGGGATGGTTTTGGGCGTGGCGGTCGCATAGCGTCCCTTCGGTCTCGTCGTCGATCAGGCATTCCATGCACAACCAGGTGGCGGGTTCCTGGCATTCGATGCAGGCGGCGGGCGGCATGAGGTTGCGGATCAAGAGGGTGATGGGATGCTTGCTGATGGATTTGCCCTCGCGCTGGTCGAGTGCTTTGATCTGGGAGACCGACTCGGTCCCGAAATCATAGATATGGGTCAACTCGCCGCCTGTTAGCGCCGAGGCCAGGGTCCGGTTCATGGACAGTTCCTCGCCGCCCCAGCCGCCGTGGGAAAACTGGCTCATATGGCCGCAGCATTCCAGCCAGATGGCCCGGAGGTATTCGTCCAAGTCCTTGAGTTTGGCCGAACCGCGCATTTCCAGGTCCAGCCAGAATTCCGGCTGCCCCTCGGCCTGCACCCGGAGGTGGTAGAGGGTTTCGGCTTTCCGCTTGCTGCCCTCGGCGTGGGCGGTGGCTTCCTTCCAGGCCGGGCAGGCCGGGAAGTGGCGGGCAGCCATGTTCTTGGCGATGTCCTGCTGGCAGAAGGCGCAGCGTCCTTTGCTGATTTTGGCGCGGGCCATGGGTTTGCTCCGGGTGGGGGTTGTAAGGTTTATCAGGCTACACCGGCGGGTTGGGGATGGCTATGGGGGGTGCTAACTTGGTCTTTTACTCATGCAAAGCTGATTGTTGGGGCTGGACATGTTGATTTCGCTGCGCTTGGTTGGATTCAAGAATTTCCGCGATGCCACCTTGGAAATGGGGCCGTTGACCTTGCTGGTCGGGGCCAATGCTTCGGGGAAAAGCAATCTGCGGGATGCCTTCAGGTTCCTGCATGGGATCGCACGGGGGTATTCATTGGCGGAGATTATCGGCGAGAAATATGGCGAGGGTGGGGAGCGGGTGTGGCGGGGGATTCGTGGGGGAATCCGTGAATTCGCCTTTCAAGGCGATAACCTTTGTGCGTTCGAAGCTAGCTTTTCCCTAGGCCAAGAAACCTATAACTATGCCTTGGAAATACGTATTGAGAGTGGCGGAAACCCCCCCAAAGTGGTTGGCGAAAGACTGCGATCCGGGGGGCGGGTGATTTTTCAGAGTATTGATGCCGACCCAGGAAATCCAGGATTTCTGGATGTCCATCTTGCGGGGAATGACGAAGATCTTGCGGTGTCGGTTCAATGTCTGAGGTATTTTACGGTACTTAACCAAATAGCCTTGGAAAACATCTCCAATATTTTTCTAGATACCCACGAGGCCGCAAGGAAAACGTTGGGTGCCTTCGCCTCCATGCGCTTCCTCGACCTAGACCCCGAAGCCCTGCGCCGTCCCTCCATCCCCGGCCAAACCATCCTGGGCGACAAGGGCGAAAACCTCTCTTCGGTCCTGCAAGCCATTTGCCAGCAACCGGAATCGAAAGCCGCGCTGTTGTCCTGGGTCGCCGAACTCACGCCCATGGATGCCATCGATTTCGAGTTCCCGGCGGACCATGCCGGGCGTGTCCTGCTTACGTTGGTGGAAAGGAGCGGTCAGCGGATTTCGGCCTACAGCGCCTCCGATGGCACCTTGCGCTTCCTCGCCATGATCGCGGCCTTGCTCGGGCCGGACGCTTCCCGCTTCTATTTTTTCGAGGAGCTGGACAACGGTATCCATCCGGCCCGCTTGCATTTGCTCTTGGGCTTGCTCGAACGGCAGGCCGCGCTGGGCAAGGTGCAAGTGGTGGCGACGACCCATTCCCCCGAATTGCTCGCCTTGCTCGACCGCAAGACCCTGGAGCACGCCTCGCTGATCTACCGCCTGCCCGACAGCCACGAAGGCCGGATCAAACGCATCCTCGATATACCGGGGGCCGCCGAAGTCATCGAACAGCAGGATATCGCCAAACTGCACGCTACCGGCTGGTTGGAAGACGCCGCCTATTTCACCAGCGACGAGGACACGGCGGCGTGAATGTACTCATCATCCCCGAAGATTTCCGCAAGGACCAATACCTGCTTCAACCCATTGTCGCTGCCCTGTTGGATTATCTCGGCAAGCCCCGCGCCAAGGTCACGGTATTGAAAGACCCTTTGCTGGGTGGAGTGGCGCGGGCGCTGGATTTCCAGCAACTTAAACCCATCGTCGAGCGTTATCGGGGCATGGTGGATTTGTTCTTGCTGTGCGTGGACCGCGACGGCGAGGCAAGCCGCCGCTTACGGCTGGATAACCTGGAAAACCAAGCACGGGAAATCCTGCCGGAAAACCGGATATTCCTGGCCGAGAATGCTTGGCAGGAATTGGAGGTTTGGGCCTTGGCCGGTTTGTTGGATTTGCCCAAGGAGTGGGCGTGGCAGGACATCCGCGCCGAACGAGATCCCAAGGAGCGTTATTTCAAACCCATTGCCGAGCGGCGCGGGTTGCTGGACGAACCAGGCGAAGGGCGGCGGACCTTGGGCATCGAAGCGTCCAAGCGCTATGTCCGAATTCGCCAGCTTTGTCCGGAAGATATCCAGGCTTTGGAAAGCCGGATCAAAGCCGCCTGCGGAATTTGACGTTCACGATATTGCATCGCTATTTCCCGACCGCCGCCCCGCCTTGCCCGGTCCATGCCCCGCTATTTCCCACCGCCTCGGGCCGCAGCGCCGCAGCCTTGAGGTCCGCCCCCGAAGGCAAGACGCCCCCGTGGTCCACGGCCCAGGCCGCGATATCGGCCCAGGGCCGCTCCGCCCCCAAATCCCTGAGCAGCAAGTGATAACCCCCCTCGTAATAGCCGATCCGGGCCGGGGTGGTCTTGGGCAGCTTGCCCAGCATCAGCCGGATCGGCTCTTGCGGGATGATCTCGTCCTTGGCTCCGTATAGCACCAGCACCGGCTTGTCCAACTTGGCCGCGTCCTGTTGGGCCGCGTCCATCAAATCGGCCAGCCCGGCGATGGCGTCCGCCCGCGTGGCCTTGATGACCAGGGGATCGCGGCCCAGGCCGATCAGCATGGGGATATTGTCGGAGGCTTGGACCTTGAGCCCGGAGCCGGTCAGTTCCAGTTCCGGCAGCATGTGCGCGGTGATCGACAGCAAGGCCCGTTGATACCAAGGCATGGTGTCCCGCGCCCATACGGCGGGGGCCGAGAGGATCGCGCCATCGGCGTCCGGTGGCTGGGGCGAGGTCAGCGCGACCAGGGCGACCGCCCCGCCCATGCTCTCGCCCAAGAGGTAGAGCGGCGTTTTGCCATGGCGCTTGCGGATTTGGGCCACGAATTCGGCGAGGTCGTGGGTATAGGCTTCGATGCCCGCCCAACGGCCCCGGCCCGGTGCCAGCCCGAAACCGCGCTGGTCGTAGGCGTAGACCGCGAGGCCATGTTCCCCGAGATAGCGGCCCGGCGGCTCGAAAGCGCGGCTGTAATCGTTGAAACCATGCAGGCACACAATCACGGCCTTGGGTTCGCCTTTGGGCAGCCAGGAGCGCACCGGCAGCACCGTGCCGTCGGAGGCGATGAAATGGGCGCGGGCGAGCTTGGGTTCTTGGTGCTGTGCCGGGCCGGGCCGGGGCAAGGCGGCGCAGCCGCCCAGCCATAGGGGCAGGAGCAGTCCGAGGGCGATCAGCGGAGGGATGGGGCGATGCTTTAACATAGGTGTCGGACGGGAGGGGTGGAGCGGGATAGTATGGTCCGGCGGCGGGCTTGTACCAAGCCCGGCCTACCGCAAAGGGAATGCGCCCTGGATAGAAATAAACACTACTCAACGAGAGGAAGCGCGATGGTCAAACAAGGGCTGCGTTGGCTGCTGTCCCGGCTGTTCCGGGTCAGGCTCAACGGCATCGAGAATTATCACAAGGCCGGCGAACGGGTATTGATCGTCGCCAACCACACCTCCTATCTGGACCCCATCCTGCTGTGGGTCTTCCTGCCGGACGATGTCACTTTCGCCATCAATACCCACATCGCCCAGCAATGGTGGGTCCGGCCCGGGTTGTGGTTTTCCAAGGTGTTCCCCATGGACCCGATGCAGCCCTTGTCGGTCAAGGCGCTGACCCATTATGTGAAGGAGGGCCGCAAGGCGGCGATCTTCCCGGAAGGCCGTATCACCGTGACCGGGGCTTTGATGAAGATTTACGAAGGCGCGGGCCTCATCGCCGACAAAGCCGGGGCGCGGGTGCTGCCGGTCCGTATCGACGGGGCGCAATACACCCCGGTATCCCGCTTGCGCGGCGTGGTGCGGCAGCGTTGGTTCCCGCCCATCAGCATCAATATCCTGCCGCCGCAGGCCATCGACCTGCCGCCGGAAAGCCACGGCCACGACCGGCGGCATCTGGCCGGTTTCCTGCTGTCGGACATCATGAGCGATATGGTGTTCGAGACCGGCAACCATCGGCAAACCCTGTTCGCGGCCTTGCTCGACGCCCGCAAAATCCACGGCGGGGGCCACGTCCTGTTGGAGGATATCCGCCGCCAGCCGCTCAGCTATAACCGGTTGATCGCCCAAATCCTGGCCTTGGGCGAAAAGCTGGCGGCGGAGACCGAAGCCGGCGAAACCGTGGGCCTGTTGTTGCCCAATCTCAATAGCACGGTGGCGAGCTTGTTCGGGCTGCAAGTCCATGGCCGGGTGCCCGCCATGTTGAATTTCAGCACCGGGGTCAAGCAAATGGCCTCGGCCCTGGCCACGGCCAAGATCAAGACCCTCGTCACCGCCCGCCGTTTCGTCGAGAACGCCAAGCTGGAGGACACGGTGGCGACCCTGGCCGCCCAGGCGCGGGTGCTTTACCTGGAAGATTTGGCGGCGGGCATCGGCAAAAAGGACAAGCTCCGCGCCCTGGCGACCGCTTTTAGCGCCGAGGCTTGGTACGCCCGCCAGCCGCACCGGCCCGGCGCGGACGATCCGGCGGTGGTGTTGTTCACCTCGGGTTCGGAGGGCGAGCCCAAGGGCGTGGTGCTGTCCCATCAGAACCTGTTGGCGAACCGCGAACAGCTAGCGGCGCGGCTGGACCTCAACGCCCGCGACACCATCCTCAACGCCCTGCCGATGTTCCATGCCTTCGGGCTGACGGCGGGCACCTTGCTGCCGCTGTTGAATGGGATGTACACCTTCCTCTATCCCAGTCCGCTGCATTACCGGATCATCCCCGAGGTTGCCTACGAGATCAACGCAACCCTGTTGTTCGGCACCAATACCTTCCTGGCGGGCTATGCCAAGCACGCCCACCCTTACGATTTCTACAGCGTGCGCTACGTGTTCGCCGGGGCGGAGAAACTGCAAGCCGATACCCGCAAGCTCTGGGCCGACAAGTTCGGGCTGCGCATCCTGGAAGGCTATGGCGCGACCGAAACCTCGCCCATCCTCTCGGCCAATACCCCGATGTTCTACAAGGAGGGCACGGTCGGGCGCTTCATGCCGGGCGTCCAATGGCGCTTGGAGCCGGTGGCGGGGGTGGAGGGCGGCGGCAGGCTGCATGTGGCCGGGCCGAACATCATGCTGGGCTATCTCAAGCCGGAGCGTCCGGGCGAATTGCAGCCGCCGGTGTCGGTGTTCGGGGTGGGGTGGTACGACACCGGCGATATCGTCCATGTGGACGCGGAAGGTTTCGTCACCATCCTGGGCCGGGTCAAGCGCTTCGCCAAGATCGGCGGGGAAATGGTGTCGCTGGGCGTGATCGAGGAACTGGCGGCGCGGCTGTGGCCCGGCCATATCCACGCCGCCGTCACTGTGCCCGACGAGAAGAAGGGCGAGCGCATCGTCCTCGCCAGCCAGGCCAAGGACGCCAACCGCAACGCCTTGGCCAAGGAAGCCCAGCGCCTGGGCTATACCGAGCTTTATCAACCCAAGGCCGTGCGGATATTCAAGGAGCTACCGCTGCTGCCCACCGGCAAGGTCGATTATCCGACCCTGACCGCCCAAATCCGCGCCGACGAGGTGGAGGCATGAACCGGGGACTCTATGCCTTGGTGGGCTCGCAATTCCTATCGGCCTTCGCCGACAACGCCATCCTGTTCACCGTTATCGCCATCGTGATGCAGAACAAGGCGACCCCGGCTTGGTACGTTCCGGCCTTGCAGAGCGTGTTCCTCATCGCCTATGTGGTGCTGACGCCGTGGGTGGGCCATCTGGCCGACCGTTTCCCCAAACCCTGGATTTTGATCGCGGCCAACGCGGTGAAGGCGGTCGGCGGCGGCTTGATCCTGTTGGGTGTGGACCCCTTGTTCGCCTATGGCGTGGTCGGCATGGGCGCGGCGGCCTATAGCCCGGCCAAATACGGCATCCTGCCTGAACTCACCGACACCGAACACTTGGTGAAAGCCAATAGCTGGGTGGAGGGCGCGACCATCGCGGCGATCCTGCTCGGCACCGTGGCGGGGGCCAGGCTGGCCGATCATTCCATCGACCTGGGCCTCGCGGTCAGTGTCGGCTTGTTCCTGGTGTCGGCTTTGGCGGTGTTGCTGTTGCCGAAACTGGCGGCGCGGGGCGTGTCGCCGGGTTCGCCCCTGGGCAAGCTGTGGGGTTTGATCCGGGGCTTGCTGGACACCCAACGCGCCCGCTTGATCCTGCTGGCGCTGAGCCTGTTCTGGGCCTGCGCCGCGACCTTGCGCGTGGCCTTGGTGGCCTGGGCGCCCGCCGTGCTGCATAGCCAGACCGCCAGCGATATCGCCGAACTCACGTTGTACCTCTCCATCGGCATCGTGATCGGCTCCGGCGTCGTGCCGCGCTTGATTCCGCTGGCACAGGTGCGGCGGGTGCGGTTCGCGGGTTATGGGCTGGGTTGTGCGTTCCTGGCGCTGGCCTTCGTGGATAGCCTGTGGCCGGCGCGGGCGGCTTTGTTGGGGGTCGGGGTGTTCGGCGGCATCATGGTGGTGCCCTTGAACGCGGCCATCCAGCAAATCGGCTATCGCACCGTGGGCAGCGGCAGCGCGGTGGCGGTGCAGAATTTCTTCCAGAACGCGGCGATGTTGGTCAGCGTGGGGGCTTATAGCTTGGCCGCCGGCCATGGGGCGGGGCCGGTGGCGACCATTTTCGGCCTGAGCGGGCTGGTGTGGTTGATGACGGTGTTGGTGTCTTGGCGCTTGCCGAAGCAAGCGGCGGGATGAGCGGTTCCCAAACGGGGGGATGAGGGCGGCGGGTTGGGTATCCATCCCGCCGTTTTTATGCCCGGCATGGCACGCTGGGCTTGCCATGCCGGGTGGGGCAATCCGCTCAGGGCCGCAGGAAGCTCTCGAACGGTTGCAGGGGGCCACGGCTGGCCGGACGGCCTAGTTTCCCCACGGCGGGGATGTTCAGCATTTTGTCGCCCGCCTGCTGCGGGTCTTGCGCCGAGGGCTGGTTGGTCGGGCCCTGTGGTATCGGCAGGGCCGGATGGTCGAAGGGCGCGCGTTCCCAGCGGACCCGCTCGTCGGTCAGCGATTTCAGGAAGGCCACCAAATCCGCCTTTTGCAAGGCGCTGAAGCCCTGGGGAAACACCACGGTGGCGAAATGCTCGGGATTGTCGAAATTGCCGCCCCGGCTATAGAAATCCACCACTTCTTCCAGCGTCTTCATCCCGCCGTTGTGCATGTAGGGACCGGTCAACTCGACATTGCGCAGGCTGGGGATTTTGAACGCCCCTTGCACCGAGGCGAGGGCGCGGCCCTGGCCCGGCTTGGTCAATTCCGCCGCCAACACGGCGCTGGCGGGCACCTTGGCATAGGGTAGCCGCGCCCCGCAGCCCTCGCTCCCGAGCGGATCGTCCACCCGCTCCGCCGCGACATAATCGCTGGTGAACGGCACATCGAAGGAGCAGGCCTTGATGGCGATGGGGTCCGTCAAGGCCGTGCGCGAACCCGTCAGCAGTTCCAGGTATTGCGCGGTGAAGGACAGCGGGTTGCCGAAAGGATCGGTGCCGCCGAGGCCGGGATCGTAGGCGTCGGGTGTCACGCTGGTGTTGGCGAAACCCTCGTCCATCAGGGCGAAGGCGACCCCCTGGCCGGTGAACGAACCCCGCAGGGTCTTGCGGTTGACCAGTTGCGGCCCGGTGGCGGCGGGATAGCTATAGACATAGGGATGCGCCGCCGACGACAGGGTCGGCCCCCGGTGGCAGATCGGACAATGCGCGTCCACGAACAAGGCGAGGCCGCGGGCCTGCTGTTCGTTCAAGCCCAGGGGCATGTCGTTGGCGTCCCTGGGGGTGTCGAAGGGCGAATCGTCGGAAATCAGGGTCTCTTGATAGAGTTGCAGGGCCAGTCCGAAGAAGAACGAGAAATTGGCTTCCATTTGGGTGTAGGCGCCGCCTTGGGGCGGAGCGCCGAACTTCCCGGTGCCCGACCAATAGCG
The DNA here is from genome assembly GCF_019670005.1 of Methylomagnum ishizawai. Classification (NCBI taxonomy): domain Bacteria; kingdom Pseudomonadati; phylum Pseudomonadota; class Gammaproteobacteria; order Methylococcales; family Methylococcaceae; genus Methylomagnum; species Methylomagnum ishizawai. The sequence goes on from NZ_AP019783.1 coordinate 1,289,083, forward strand.
CGGGGCGAAGGCTTTTTGGACCAGGGCGGCGTAGGTGGTGTCCAAGCCCTGGCCGGAGGCGTGGCGGGACGGGCCGAGGACGCTGTCTTGCTTGTGGACCGCCTGGGTGGCCAGGGGGCGGCGTTGCAGGAGCTTCCGGCCCAGTTCGGGGAAGGTCCGGCCCGCGCAGGACATTTCGATGTCGTTGACCGGCGGGGCCATCGCCTGCGAGGCCAGGGCGGCGTTTTCCAAACGCACCTGCTGCTTTTGCGCCTTGCCGCCGGGCTTCTGGGCGACCCAGACCCCGGCGGCGCCGTCGCGGGCACCGAACGGCGTTTCCCCGTTGAAGATATTGTTGGCGCGGCCATCCCAGAAGTTGCGGAAATTGAAGGCCGCGTTGATGACGGTCGGGGTGTTGCGGGGTTCGACCCGGCGCGTGTTCAAATCCCGGCGGTGGAACAGCGGGTCGGCGCTGGAGAGGCAGGTATCGCGGGAACCGTCGCCCGCCGCCGCTTGGAAGTCGGCGTGGAACACCCCGGCGGAAGCGACCACATCGTCGGTGTCGTACAGCACCGCCGAGGTTTTGTCGTCCGGGTTGGCGATCCGGTGCAAAGGGAAATCGTCCAGCCGTAGTGAATAGCCCGGCCCGCCCTTGGCTCCCGAGGCGGTTTTTTCGAAGCTCTGCCCGGTGGCGGCGCTCGTATGGAAGGTGCCGGGGGCCAGTTGGTTGGTGGTGCGGCGGTCGGCCCCGGCATGGAAATGGCAACTGGCGCAGGCCATGCCATCGCTGCCGACATCGATGTCCCAGAACAAGGCCTTGCCCAGGACCACGGCGGCGGCGCTATCGACCACGATGGGGTTGGTCCCGTCCAGCAAGCCCGGTGTCGTGGGCACCTGGACGCCTTTGAGCGAGGGTGGGGAGGCACCGTGCGCCCCGGCCTCGCCCCAGGGCAGCATGGCCCAGCAGAGGGGAGCGAGCCATCCAAGAATTATCCGGGTCCGGCGGGTCCGGTCCGTTACCAAGCGCTGAATTTGAAGCATGGCGAGCCTGTCGTGTGGATGCGGGGACGGCCCGGACCGGGGCCGGGCCGTCGATATGGCGGGGAAGGCAAGGGTCGGCTTGTCCCCGCCGGGTTGGGCTTAAGCGGCGCGGGTCCGGCGCGGAGCCGGGACAGGCCCGTTATTGCAGGGACAGCGTGACATCGACCGGGTAGCGGGCGGTGGAATCGCTGGCGCCGGCTCCAGGGGCGAAGCCGCCGACCACGAACATGTAGTTACAGGTTCTCCCGAGGGTGAAAGTCCTGACCAGCCGTCCCGGCACGCCGTCCTTGACCCCGTGCAGGCCGACGACTTTCGAGGCCTTGGCCACGCCATCCAGGTCGTAGCCGTAGTTTTTGATCTGCATGACGATATTGCCCACGGTCTGCCCGGTGCTTTCGTCCACCGCGCCCAGTTCGAACTGCTGGGCGTTCTGGGCGTAGAAATGGTCGGTGACATAGGTGTCGGGCGCGGTATCGGCCTTGCAGCGGGCCCAGACGGTGACGCCGGGGTGCAGGTCCGGGTTGTTGGAGACCAGGGTGAGGGTGGCGGTCTGGCCGGCGGTGCCCTGGAACGAACCCCAGTCGGAGAAGTGGGTCCAGCCCATGTCGCCGAAGGCCGGGTCGCGCCAGGATTTGTAGCGCACGTTGAGCGTATGGGTGGGTTGCTCGGCGCTGAATTGGGCGATGGTGGAGGGTTGGGTGGCCGCTTGGACGGCGGCGGGCGCGGCCCACAGGGCGGTGCCGCCCAGGACGATGGCGAGGGCCGTGGCGCGAAGGTTTTGTTTCATGGCATATCCCGTTTGGCTCTAGTTTTGAAAAAACGCTCCGGGCCGGGGGGCAGGAGCGGAACGCCACGGGGAAAGCAATTTGCGGGCCGGATCGAAAGCCGAGTGGAATCATTCACCTACGGTATGCATGGGAAAGCGGGCTCCGGCATTTCACGCATAACAATATGGTAAAAGTCTAATGTTCGTGGGAGGACCGGGTCCGCGGGGAGCCGACCGGTCCGTCCAGGGTCTGCGAGAAAGCCGCCGGTCCACGGGAGACCCGCGGCTTTTCCGCGCGGATGCGGGTGAAGCGGATCGCCCTATTTCACCGCGATCCCCTTCTCCCGCATCGCCCTCAGCACCGTTTGCCCGATATGCGCCGGATTGCGCGAGACATACAGGCCCAGGGCTTCCATGGCGTCCATCTTGGCGCTGGCGGTGTCGGCCTCGCTGGAGATGATGGCCCCGGCGTGGCCCATGCGGCGTCCGGCGGGCGCGGCGATGCCGGCCACGAAGCCGACCACCGGCTTGGTCATGTTCTCCTTGGCCCAGCGGGCGGCGGCGACTTCCTGCGGCCCGCCGATCTCGCCGATCATCACCACGATCTCGGTCTCGGGGTCGGCCTCGAACGCCTTCAGCACGGTCACGAAATCGGTGCCGTTGATGGGGTCGCCGCCGATGCCGACCGAGGTGCTGATGCCGAGGCCCAGCGCCGCCATCTGCTCGGTGGCTTCGTAGTTCAGCGTGCCGGAGCGCGACACGATGCCGACATTGCCCTTCTGGTAGATATGCGAGGGCATGATGCCGACCTTGCACTCGCCGGGGGTGATGATGCCGGGGGTGTTGGGACCGATCAGGATGCTGTCGCGGCCCACGCGGTAGCGTTGCAGGCGGATCATGTCGTGGATCGGCACGCCGTCGGCGATGGTCACGGCGACCTTGATGCCGGCGTCGATGGCTTCCATCAGCGCGTCGGCGTTGAAGGGCGGCGGCACGAACACGGCGGAGACATCCGCGCCCGTGGCGGCCACGGCCTCGGCCACGGTGTCGAACACCGGGAGGCCCAAATGGGTGGTGCCGCCCTTGCCGGGGGTGACGCCGCCGACCACCTGGGTGCCGATCTTCATGGCGTCCTGGGCGTGGAAGGTGGCGTGTTCGCCGGTGAAGCCCTGGAAGATGACCTTGGAGTTTTTATTTACGAATACGCTCATGGTGCTGCTTACCCTTGTACCGTGGCCACGGCTTTGGCGGCGGCGGCGTCCAGATTCTCGGCGGTGATGAAGGAAAGTCCCGACTCGGCCAGGATTTTGCGGCCTTCCTCGACGTTGGTGCCGGCCAGCCGGACGATCAAGGGCACCTTGATCTGGAGGCTATTGCAGGCTTGGATCAAGCCCTGGGCGATCCAGTCGCAGCGGTTGATCCCGGCGAAGATGTTGACCAGGATGCATTTGACGTTGGGGTCTTGCAGCACGATGCGGCAGGCGTTGGTGACCTTCTCGGGGGAAGCGCCGCCGCCCACGTCGAGGAAGTTGGCCGGGCGTCCGCCGTGCAGGGTGATGGCGTCGAGCGAGGCCATGGCGAGCCCCGCGCCGTTGACGATGCAGCCGATGTTGCCGTCGAGGGCGATATAGTTGAGGCCGTGGCCGGTGGCCTCGACTTCCTTGGGGTCTTCCTCGGCCAGGTCGCGGAGATCGGTCACGCCGCGCTGGCGGAACAGGGCGTTGTCGTCGAAGCCGAATTTGGCGTCCAGCACCATCAGCTTCTCGTCGCCGTCGCCGACCACGGCCAGCGGGTTGATTTCGGCCTGCAACACGTCCTTGTCCCGCATGCAGCGGTAGATGGCCTTCATCAGCTTGACCATCTGCGGCATCAGTTTGCCCTTGAGGCCGATGGCGGTGGCGACCTTGCGGCATTGGAAGTCGCGGAGGCCGATGGCGGGATCGACGACCTCTTTCACGATCTTGTCGGGATGGGCCTGGGCGACCTCCTCGATGTCCATGCCGCCCTCGCTGGAGGCGATCACGGTGATGCGCTGGGTGGCGCGGTCGATCACGAAACCCAGGTAGAACTCGTGCTTGATGTCGCTGGCCTGTTCGATCCACACCCGCTGCACCATCGAACCCGCCGGGCCGGTCTGGTGGGTGACGAGGCGGCTGCCGATCATGGCGTCGGCGGCTTTCCTGACCTGGTCGAGGCTATCGACCACCTTCACGCCGCCCGCCTTGCCGCGGCCGCCGGCGTGGATTTGCGCCTTGACCACCCAGCGGTGGCCGCCGAGTTCCTCGGCGACCTGGGCGGCTTGCTTGTCGTTGAAGGCGACATTGCCATTCGGCACCGGAACCCCGAAGGATTTCAAAAGCTCCTTGGCCTGGTATTCATGGATGTTCACTGCTCGCTTTCCTCTCTGTCTCGAATGGGGTGGGCGGATCGGCGGTGATTTACCCGCCCTACGGGGGTCGGTTATGCGTTGCGGGATTCGATTTGCTCGACCTGCTTCACCACGTTCTCGGCCATGCGGATGGAGGCGGCGTCGATCAAACGCCCGTCCAGGGACACGGCCCCCTTGCCTTCCTTCGCCGCCTGTTCCATCTCGACCAGGATGCGGCGGGCGCGGGCGACTTCTTTTTCGGTGGGGGTGAAGACCTCGTTGGCGAGCGCGACCTGGGACGGATGGATGGCCCATTTGCCCTCGCAGCCCAGGGCGGCGGCGCGGCGGGCGGCGGCTTTGAAGCCTTCGGGGTCGCCGAAATCGCCGAACGGCCCGTCGATGGGGCGGAGGCCATAGGCGCGGCAGGCCGAGACCATGCGCGAGATGGCGTAATGCCATTGGTCGCCCCAGTGGTAGGCGCGGGAGCCGTGGTCGTCGGCGTCGGCCAACACGCCGTATTCGGGATTGGCCCCGCCGATCTGGGTGGTGCGGGCGCGGACGGAGGCGGCGTAGTCGGCCACGCCGAACACCATGGCCTCCATGCGCTCGGGGCAGGTGCGGGCGATGTCCTCGACGTTGGCCATGCCCATGGCGGTTTCGATCAGGACGTGGATGTTGATCGGCTTATAGCCCTTGTAGGCTTCGATCTGGGACAGCATCGTCGCCACGAACAGCACGTCGGCGGCGCTGCCCACCTTGGGGATCAGGATGGTGTCGAGCTTGTCGCCGCAGGCTTCGACCACATCGACCAGGTCGCGGTAGGCGTAATGGGTATCGAGGCCGTTCATGCGGATCGACACCGCGCACTTGGACCAGTCGTAGGTGTTCAGCGCTTCGATGATGTTGGCGCGGGCTTGTGCCTTGTCGTCCGGGGCGACCGCGTCTTCGAGGTCGAGGAAGACGATATCGGCCCCGGAATGGGGGGCTTTTTCCAACATGCGTTTGTTGCTGCCGGGGACTGCCAATTCGCTGCGGTGTAAACGGTTCTTAACGGCCATGCGTTGCCTCTGGTTTTTATGGGATATCGCGTCGGGGTTTCCAAAATAATTATCCGGGGCGGCCTCTTCCCGTTCCTGGATAGGGTAGGGGGATGGGCGGTGCCCGGTAGGTCCGGCCTGGCGGATGGGGGGGATCGAGCGGGGCCGGCCTTCCCGTCGGGCTGACCCGGCCAGCTCACTCGAAAGTTTTGGCGACGGCGACCCGGAGTCGTGCGGAAGACGCTCATGCCCGATGCGGAGGAGGGGGCATTATAGCCGCAAGGCCGGGTGGCTCCGCTAGTGAGTAACAGCTTGTTTATCATCGGTCTGTTGGGGGCCGGGACCGGATCGGCGGCGGGGTGGAAAAGGCCATTCTTGGCCATGGGGCGATTTTTTGAGATTGGACAAAAGGACCGATTGTTGTGTGGGCAAATTTTTGTTAGCATCCAGCCGTTACGCAACGGTTTGTTGCTAACACGCAACGGGGTTAACTTCCTAACACTTCGAGGGGGTAAATAAGACTATGAAAACGATCCAAAAAACCACCGGTATTGCCGCCATTATCGCTGTCGGCGCGGTCGCTGGCCTGGCTTCCCAGGGCGCGGTCGCCGCCGAGAAGCATCACCACGCCACGACTTCTTCCACCGCTTCCTCTTCCGCCGTGAACAGCCTGGAGCGCCGCCTGGAACAGATGGAGGCCGAGATGCAGTCGCTGCGTTCCGACCTGGCCCGCGCCCGCACCGATGCCCGCCAGGCGTCCGAAAAGGTCGATGCCCAGCAGCAGCAGGTCGAGCAGGAACTGGCCCAGGTCAAGCAAGAGGAAGAGACCCACAACGACCTGTTGTTCTTCCGCGGCGGTTATGCGGCTATGTCCCACGACCGCAAGAACGAGTTGCTGACCAGCAACAACGTCCTGTCCCCCATCGCCGGGAACCAGCCCGACCAGAATGGCTCGGGTTGGTACGTGGGCGCGGGCTTCGACCACCGCTTGACCAACGACATGTGGGGCATGACCGACATGATCGCCGTCGATGGCGAAGTCATGTTCCAGTACATGAACTTCGGCAGCACCACCAACGCCTTCGTCAGTTCCCAGTTGACCGGCCCGGTGGTGGGCGCGCCCGCGGGCACCACCGGCTTCACCGGCGGCATCAAGGCCCAGGTGACCCAATTCACCCTGGCCGCCTCCCCCAAGCTCAAGTTCAACCTGATGGATGGCGCCCTGCGTCCCTGGATCATCCCGTTCGGCCTGAGCATCAACGTCATCAGCCCGCCCTCCAGCGGCGTCACCGTGTTGAATCCGGGCCTGATGCTGGGCACGGGTATGGAATACCGGGTTTGGAAAAGCCTGTGGGCCGGTTTCGACTTCCGCTACAACTTCACCGGCGGCGACCTGCAATCCAAGTACACCTTGCCGAACGGCACGATTCTTTTGAACAAGACCGATACCGACGGTTTCACCACCGGTGCCTACCTCGGCTTCGGTTTCTAAGCCGGTCCGAGCTGGGTTGAGAGGGGGCGTTCCGCCCCCTTTTTCGTGCCCGCGATTCCCCCATGCCCCGGCGGCGACGGTGTAGAATCCGGTCCGGGCGTTTCCGCCCTGCCGACCCGCCGTGTTTCCCAGCCGTTCCAGTCCGACATGAAATCCCTCTATCCCGAAATCGAGCCCTATGCCGCCGGGCTGCTCAAGCGCGGCAAGCACCAGGTTTACCTGGAACAATGCGGCAACCCCCAAGGCTTGCCGGTGCTGTTCCTGCACGGCGGGCCGGGTTCCGGCTGCAAGTCCTACCACCGCCGTTTCTTCGATCCCGAAAAATACCGCATCTTGCTCCTGGACCAGCGCGGCGCGGGCCGCTCCCTGCCGCACGGCGGCTTGGAGGACAACACCACCGCCGATCTGGTCCGCGACCTCGAATACATCCGCCAGCACCTCGGGCTCGACACCTGGGCGCTGTTCGGCGGCTCCTGGGGCGCGACCCTGGCCTTGTTGTACGCGCAGAAGCATCCGTCCAGGGTGGCGGGGCTGGTGCTGCGCGGGACGTTCCTGGCCCGGCGGCGCGACCTGGATTGGTTCGTGGGCGAGGAGGGCGTGCGCCGGGTCTATCCCGACCGCTGGGAGCATCTGCTGGCCGGCCTGCCCGAGGCCGAGCGCGGCGACCCGGTGGCCGCGCTCCACCGCCGCCTGACCGGCCCGGACGAACTGGCCCGCCGCCGCGCCGCCCGCGACTGGAACCTATGGAGCGGGCAGGTGGTGCTGGGCGAGGATTTCGCCCCCGACGCAACCAGCGACCCGGTTTCCGCCACCACGCTGCAACAGGCCCGTATCGAGCTGCATTACGCCGTGAACCGCTATTTCCTGGAGGAAAACGCCGTGCTGGACGGTTGCGCCAAGCTGGCCCGCATCCCCGCCATCATCCTGCATGGCCGCCGCGATCTGGTCTGTCCTGTGGAAGCGGCCCATACCCTGCACCGCCATCTGCCGCAGTCGGAATTGCGCATCCTGCCGCGCTCCGGGCATGTGGCCGGCGGCGAGGAGATGATCGGCGCCCTGGTCGCCGCCGCCGACGATCTGGCCGCGCGGTTCGCGCCATGAACAAGCGCCTCGTCATCGGCATGACCGGCGCGACCGGCGCGGTCTATGGCCAGCGTTTGCTGGAGGTGCTGCGCGATCTGGGCGGGTGGGAAACCCATTTGGTGGTGTCCGCCGCCGGGGCGCTCAACGTTTTCCACGAACTCGGCATGAAGCGCCGCGAAATCCACGCCCTGGCCGATGTGGTCCACGATATCGACGATATCGCCGCCAGTATCGCCAGCGGTGCCTTCAAGACCGAGGGCATGGTGATCGCGCCCTGTTCGATGAAGACCCTGGCCGCCGTCGCCCATGGCTTCGGCGACAACCTGATTTCCCGCGCCGCCGACGTGGCCTTGAAGGAGCGCCGCCGCTTGGTGGTCGTGCCGCGCGAAACCCCTTTGAACCTGGCCCATATCCGCAACATGGCGGCGGTCACGGAAATGGGCGGCATCATCTATCCGCCCCTGCCCGCGTTCTACGGCGGGGCCAAGACCCTGCCCGCCCTGATCGACGAGACGGTCGGGCGCATCCTGGGTTTGTTCGGGATCGAGGTGGGCCTGTATACGTCCTGGGAGGGGCTGGGCGGGCCGGGCCGGGGGGAGGGGGAGCCTGTTTGAGGACGCCGCCGGTCCTGGTTATTTCTTGACGAACGCGCCGCGGGCGAAGGTCCGCTCCCCGTCCGGGGCGACATGCACCAGGGTCAGCGTATCGCGGGCCTGGGGCTGGGGCAGGCCCGGCCCCACCGGGGCGACGCTGAGTTCGCAAAATCCCGTCTTTTGCTGCACCGTGCCCCGGCGCTTGACCAGATCGAGCCGGTAATGGGCGGCCCGGGGTTTGCCGCCGACGCCCGTGAAGTCGAGCGCGCATTCGGCATAGGCGGTGCCCTGGCGGCCGGTCCTCAGCAGGATTTCGGCGTTTTGCGCGGAGGCGGCGTCGGCGAGCCCGAGCGCCGCGTTGGGCAGGGGGATGCGCAAGCTGCCCGAGAAGGTTTGCTTGTTGCCGGTTATGGTGCGGGTGAACTTGCCCTGGGCCGAGCTGCCGGCGGTGTCCCGCGCCTGGGCCACGATGCGTTGGACCGTGGGCGTCGCGGGCGGGGCGCTGGTGGTGTTGCTGGCCCCGGTGGCGGCGTCGTAGCCGGTGAGCAGGGGCGCGGAGCCGACGAGGGCCACGGCCAGCAACAGGCCGGGCAGTCTGGACGCTTTCGCTGTGAAAGAGGGCATGGGGGCTTCCTTCGGTTGGGACGGGCGGTGGGACCGGGTTCCGGGGCCGCCCCCGGAACCCGGCATGGCTAGAACGTGCCTTGCAGGAAGGCCGCGCCGTTGGTGTCGGTGGTCACGGTCGCGCTATCGCCGGCTTGGACCGCGGGCACGCCTTGCTGCGCCCCCTCCGTGGACAGGTCGATATCGCAGAGGCCGAAGCGTTCTTGCAAAACGCCGCGGCGGAGGCCGATTTGGATTTTGTACTCGGCGTTGACGAGGCCGGAGCGCTTGTTGCGCTTGGTTTTGGTCAGGTCGAAATCGCACTCGGCGTAAGCCGTGCCATCGGCGCGGCTCAAGGTCAAGCTCAGGGTGGCGGTTTCGGCGGTGGCGCGGTCCGGGATGGCGAGCGCGTCGGCGGGCAGGGGAATCCTGAGTTCCGCCTCGAAGCGGGTGGCGCGGGTTTGTTGCCCGAGCTTCGCCCGGCCGGACGCCCCGGCTTGCACGGTGCCGCCGAGCGTGGCCGCGAGGGCGGTTTTGCCGTCCGCGTGCCCGTGGGAATCGTCGGACCGATTCCCGGAATGGTGGTCGGAGCCGCTGGCATGGCTTTCGTTTTCTGTGCCGCCGCGCTCGTCTTGGGACGCGAGGCCCGGTGTGGCGCAGATCATGGCCAGGAGGGCGGCGGCCGGGCCGGAAAGGGTTTTTAGGCATTTGTTCATGGCATTCATCCTTAGTTTATAGTGGAGGGATATGGAGGACGCGGGAGGTTGCCATCCTTGGCGTTAATCCCGCCGTCCCTGGCGGGGGAATACGCGCGGTCGCCGCTTCAGAGCGCCAGCCAGCCGCTCACGAACAAGGTATTGTTATCGCCCGCCGCCTTGTTCGCCCCGTCGAACTGGGTATAGGCCACATACTGCACCGCCAACCGCAGGTTCATGAAGGATTCCGCCAAGCCGTAGCTCTTGCCGAAGGGGACGTAGTCGAATTCGGCAATGAAACCCTGGCTATTGGGCCGGTACGAGGTATAGTCGGCATAGAGCAAAGGATCGGTGCTGCCGCTGATATCGAAGAATCCCAGGTTGCCGACATAGGTTTGCTGGAAGGTATAGCTACCATTCAGGTTCAGGGTATTCAACATCAGGTTGGACTTGGCCACGGCCCCCATGGCCTGTGAACCGTTCAGGCTTTGGTGTTCGCGGATATAAGTGGCCCGGAACTCGAAGATATGTTCCATCGTGCCCAGGTATTGGTAGGTCAGGTCCGCGCCCAGGTCGGTATATTGGTTGGTGCCCGCGCCCTTGTTGTGGCGGTCGGCATAGGTCGTGGTATCCAGGCCGAAGGTGCCCAGCCCCACATATTGCTTATCCCAGCTATGTTGTAATTCCACCCGCCAATAAGGCGCTCCGCCGCTCAACAGCGCGTTGCCCGGATCCCACACGCCCATATTCTTCTGGGCGCTCACCGAGAAATCCCCATAAGCTCCGGCTTCCAGATATAGGAAATTGTCGATCATGGCGTATAGGCTGCCGCCGCCGACCTGCTGGGCCAAGGCTCCCGAAACCAGGGGGCCGGCACCGGGCGAGGGCGCGATGGGCGAGGTGGCGAACGGGAAGCCCCAGGCCGGGGTGGTATTCCACAGGTCGGAAACCGTGGGCGAATTGTTCAGCGAAATACCATAATCGAGCTTGTGGCCCAGGATATCGGTGCCGCGCGCGAAACGCAGATCGATATTGTCCACCGCCACGATATTGGCAACCCCGTCATAGGTGAATTGGGCGAACGCGCCGACCGGCCCGTAAACCCGGCCACCATAGAAGAAACTGGCTTGGTCCATCGCGAAGTTGTTATTGCTGTCGAACTTGGGCGAACTGGGTCCGGTGGTGGGTTGCGGTTCCTGGTTTTTCTGGGTATTGGTGAAGGAGCCCATCAACATGCCGCTGAGGGGCGGGATACCGTGGGTCATCGGTCCCTGGCTGTCGTCGCTGCCCTGGGTATAGCCGTCGAGTTTGAATTTGCGCCCGAACGGCGTCAGGCTGGGTCCGAAGCTGCTGGTGTGGCAGGACGAGCAAGCCATGCCGGTCTGCCGGGCGAAACTGGGAATGGCGTGGGCCGGATGGGCGTGGAATAGCGAGGCGAGGGAAGCGAGGGCGGCGAGCAGGGCGATGTAGTATCGGCGCCGGGTTTTCTCGGGAACCATGGGGGGTTCTGAGGGTAGACGGTCTAGGGTCAGCATAGGGAAGCCGTTGGGTTTGAGGGAGGGGGGTTTTAATGACAGGCCGGGTGGATGATTCCGCAAGCGATGGTAATGGCGTAGGCAATAGCCTATGGAAAAGGCCAGGGTGCCCAATAACCACGTGGCTAAAATGATTTCCACCCAGGTGATCTCGATCATTGTTTCCTCTCTATCCTTTTTGATGGGGCCGGTCCCCCATCGGCGGCGCTTGGGTTCGATGATCCAGGGTTTCCTCTATATTCCCGCGGGATACCTTCGGGTTCAGTGGGAAACAACATGGCCTCGACCATCGGCGGCAGGTTGGAAGCTTGCGAACACGCTTCCCGTACGGGGAAGCGCGGCTGTTGCGGCATGGAAAGCATGAACAATGCCACGCTGATTTATTTGTAAAATCAGCAGCTTGCGCGGGATTATGGAGGGGCGGGGCGTTCCTGATCTGCATCCATGCAAAGCTGGACTGCAAATTTGGTATGGATTGGGCTCAGTGCCGCAAGTCCGGGATGGGCAGGAGCAGCAGCACTTTCACCCGCGCGTCCACCAGATGGGCGCGGACATAGCCCATCGCGCCCGGCGTGGCGGCGACGAAGCGCAGCACGGCCTCCTCGGAAGCCAGCACTTGCGGCGGGTTGATGCCTTGGAAATATTGGATGTTCCAATATTCCTCCAGGTCTTCCGGCAGGGCGTCGAACACGGCCAGCGAGAACGCCCGCCGCAGGGGATCGGCGGCGGGCAGGTTCACCGGGATCCAGCGGATGCCGTGGGGGTCTAGCTGGCTTTTGCGGCTGTAGACCCGTTTGAGGGTGTCGGGCGCGAGTTTGTCCAGGGGGCCGTGGGCGGCGGCGATGACCGCCAGGGGTTCGGCCAAGCCGGCCGGGGCGCAGCCGAGCAGCAGCGCGAAAAGCAGGCTCGCGAGGCGGCGCGGGGCTTTCAAAACAACACCGCGATGGAGCCGTACAGGCCATCCGGGGCGATGGCCTCGTTGTGCGAACCCAGCCGGTACTCCACTTTCCAGACCAGGGGCGGGATGGGCCTGAGCGCCAGTCCGAACACGCCCAATTGCCCCGGCGGCCCCCATTCCTGCTGGAAATATTCATACCGCCCCACGGCGTACCAGGGCGTTCCGGCCAGGGGGGCCACGCCTTGCACATAACCCTGCCAGAACCGTTCCTGTCCGCCGGCGCGGAACACCCATTCGCTCATGACCTCGAAGCGCCGGTACGACCAGGCCGCGTCCAGGCCGACCAGGTTCTGGCGCTGGTCGGCGTCGTGGTCGGGGAATTCCACCGGATAGAGGACGGTGATATTGGAATAGCCCAGGCTGTCCGATGGCTGGGTGCCGGATGGCGCGTGGTTTTCATCGAGCCGGAAATTGGCGTAGGACAGCCCGAGTTCCAGGGTGTCGGTGAGCGCCAGGTTGAGATGGGCGCCGATGCTGTTCGCGAAGGGGTTGTCCGGCTGCTTGGGGTCCAGGGCGCTGCCCAGGCCGCCGTAGACCTGGTATTCCAGCCGCTTGCCCAGCAGCGGCACGTTGCCATGCAGCATCAGCCCGGTGTCGTTGGTGGCGAACAGCAGATAGGTCGCCACCGGCCGCGTGGTGGTCCAGACCACGGGTTCGGCGTGCAATAGGTTCCAGCGGCCTATGGGGGTGAGGAACTTGCCGAAACGCAGCGCCAGGGCGTCGTCGTGCAGATAGTCCAGGTACAGCCGTTCGATCTCGACCTCGGCCTCGTGTACGCCCAGGGATTGGCCCTGCCCGGCGCTGAGGGCGTTGCTGACCTCGGTCTCGGAGAAGAAGCGCCAATGTTCCCGTTCCCAGGTGACGAACAGGCTGAGGTCTTTGAGCGCGAAGCGCCAGGGCAGGTTGCGGGGCGCGGCCACCACGGCGCTGGCGTAGCCGCCGAGCCGGAAGCCGCTGTCGCCCAGGGCGTAGCCCCGGCCCAGCCGGTAGTCCGTGCCGTCCCCGTCCCCGGCCTGGACCGGCGGGGAGAGCAGGAGCGGAAGCAGCAAGGCGGGCGCGATGGGGCGGTGGAGGGCCATTCGGGTCGGGCGTTTTGCGATACCGTGCCGGGTCCGGCGGGTTGGGAATGGTACATTATCGCCGCCACCGAAAACCCCGACGAATTCATGAAAATTCCGGGGGGCTCCACCGTCCCCACCGCCCGATACCGCCATGAGCATCGCCCGCCTGTTGTTGATCGCATTCCTGCTGTTGAATTTCCTGGCGTCGGCCGTGCTGGCGGGGCTGTCGTTCTTCGCCTCGCGCCAGGCCTTGGCCACCGAGATCGGCCTCAACCTGGGCCAGGACGCCGCCATGTTGATGGAGCAGATCGATATGCTGCTGTTCGAGCGTCTGCAAAACGTGCATTCCTGGAGCCATCTCGACATCATGCAGGAAGCCCGGCTTGGCGATGTGGATAAGCGCCTGGCCGGGTTCCTCGCCGAAATCCGCTCCGGCTATGGCGATGCCTACCGCGAGGTGTTCTACGCCGACCCCGCCGGGAAGGTGGTGGCGTCCAGCGATCCCGGCCGGATCGGCCAACCCTTGCCGGAGCGGGCGGTCTGGGTGGAAACCCGGGTGCCGATTGGCGAGGTGTTCCTGCGCCTGCCCACGGCGGACGCCCTGGACCTGTGGGTGCGCGCCCCGGTCGATAACCGCTATGGGCCGGGCTTGATCGGCGATTTGTACGGCGCGGTCGATCTGGCCGGGATTTTCCGCCTGTTCGACCAGACCGAGCGTTCCGAACCCGGCGGCAAGCGGGTCGCGCTGCTGGACCGGGAAGGCCGCTTGATCGCCGCCTCGGAGTCCTTGCGCCAGGGTGGCCTGCTCCTCGGCGATGCGTTCGCCGCTTGGCGCGGGGATGGCGCGACCCAGTTCGTCCACGGCGCGGCCCAGGCCGGGCAAGGGCCGGTGCTGGCGGGTTATGCCGTGTCGCGGGGCTACCAGGGGTATCCGGGGGTGGGTTGGTCGCTGTTGGTGTTCCAATCCACCGAGCAGGCGTTCCGGCCCATCCGCAACCTGTTGTGGTTGTTTTCGCTGGCCTTCCTGCTCACCGGCTTGTTGGCGGGGGTCGCGGCCCGGATCGTGGCCCGGCGCATCGCCCGGCCCCTGGTGGCGCTGGGGGATTGGGCGCGGAGCGGGGTGAAGGCCGCGCCGCCCGTCCGGCCCGACGGCGGTACCCGCGAAGTCCGGGAACTGGGCGCGGCGTTCGGGCAGATGGTCGATAATCTGGAGCAGTCCCGGCAACAGGTGATCCATGCCGCCAAGCTGGCCGTGGTCGGGGAGATGGCCGCCATCATGGCGCACGAGGTGCGGACGCCCCTGGGCGTGCTGCACACCTCGGCCCAGATGCTGCGGCGGGAGGCGGATTTGAGTCCCGAAGGCCGGGAGATGACCCGCTTCATCCTGGAGGAATCGAGCCGGCTGGAACGGTTGGTGTCCACCTTGCTGGAATGCGCCCGGCCCCGTCCGCCCAAACGACAGCCCCAGGATGTCCATGCCATCCTGCGCCGCGTGGCCGAGTTGCTCGCGGCCCAGGCCCGTAAGAAATCCATCGCGTTCGAATGGCGGCTCGCGGCCCAGGACGCGGTGGTTCCCTGCGACGAGGAGTTATTGATGCAGGTGTTTTTGAATCTGATCCTGAACGCCATCCAAATCCTGTCCCCCGGCTCCAGGATCGGCCTGCGGTCCCAGGGGGACGCCCGGAAACTCGTGGTCGAGGTGATCGACGACGGTCCGGGCGTCCCGGTGGAATACCGCCAGCGGGTGTTCGACCCCTTCTTCACCCAGCGCGAGGGCGGTATCGGCTTGGGGCTGGCGGTGACCCGGCAGATCGTCGAGTCCCATGGCGGCGGGATCGAAGTGGCGGAATCGGCCTGGGGCGGGGCGGCTTTCGCGGTGGGCTTGCCCCGCGGCGCGGAGGCGTCATGAACCATTCCCGTGTCTTGGTGGTGGACGACGAGGCCAACGCCCGGCGGATGCTGGAAATCCTCCTGGCCCGGCTGGGCTGCCAAGTGTTGACGGCGGCGGACGGCCAGGAGGCTTTGGATATCCTCCATGGCGGCGCCGTGCATCTGGTCGTCACCGACCTCAACATGCCCCGGATGGACGGGCTGGGCCTTTTGGCCGCGCTCAGGCAGGAAGGCAACCCGGTCCCGGTCATCCTGGTGACGGCCTATGGCACGGTGGAAACCGCGGTGGCGGCGATGAAGCAGGGCGCGTTCGATTATTTGATCCGCCCGCTGGATTTGGACCAGGTGGAACTGGTGGTGCGGCGGGCCTTGGACCGCCAGCGCATCGTGCGGGAGAACCTGTTCCTGCGCGGCCAGATGGACCGGGGTTGGGAGGAGTTCGTCGGCCAGGGCGCCGCCATGCGCCAGGTCTACGAACTCATCCGCCAGGTCGCGCCGACCAAGGCCAACGTCCTGGTCACGGGCGAAACCGGCACCGGCAAGGAATTGGCGGCGCGGGCCATCCACCGCCATTCCGGGCGGGAGGGCTTGTTCGTGCCGATCAATTGCGCGGCCATCCCCGCCGAGATTTTGGAAAGCGAGCTGTTCGGCTACGCCAAGGGCGCGTTCACCGGGGCCAACAAGGACCGGGTCGGCAAGTTCGAGCTGGCCGACGGCGGCACCTTGTTCCTGGACGAAATCACCGAGATGAGCCCGGCCTTGCAGGCCAAGCTGCTGCGCGTGCTACAGGAAAGCACCATCGACCGGCTGGGCTGCAACCGTCCCATCAGCGTGGATATCCGCATCGTCGCCGCTACCAACCGCGATCCCCGCGAGTCGGTGCGGGAAGGGCGGCTGCGCGAGGATTTGTTCTACCGGCTCAATGTGTTCGGCATCCAACTGCCGCCGCTGCGCGAGCGCCGCGAGGATATTCCCGCCCTGGCCGCGCATTTCCTGGAGAAATATGGCACCCAACTCGGTTGCGGCGGCGGGCGGCTGGACCCGGCGGCGGAGCGGTCCTTGCTGGCCTATCCGTGGCCCGGCAACGTGCGGGAGCTGGAAAACATGATGGAGCGGGCGGCGGTGCTATGCCGGGGCGGGACGGTGGAGCCGCGCCATCTGCCGCTGGAAATCGCCGGAACTGTTGTTCCTTCCGTGGCCGCGCCGGTGGCGGCGTCCGCCGGGCCGGAGGCGGAGGATTTGGATCTGGAACAGCGGGTGGAAGCCCTGGAACGGCGCTTGTTGACCCGCGCCCTGGCCGAGTCCGGCGACAACAAGGCCAAGGCGGCGCGGCTCCTCAAAATCAGCGAGCGGACCCTGTGGTACAAGCTCAAGAAGTATGGGTTTTCCGGAGAAAAAGGGTAGCGGGCGGGGGCTGCGCCGTGCGACAGGCGGGCGCTTGAACGGTTGGGCCGGTATCGATATGTCCTGTGGATGTGTTACCGTTGGCGTTCGATTGTGCCGCGGCCCGCATCCAGGCGCGGTTTTTCTGGGCACACCAGGCTTGTTGTCTATCCGAGGTGGAGATATGTCGTCGCATAGGTTTATCGGGGGTGTTGCCCTCCTGGGTATGCTGGGCGGTGTGGCTATGGAGGTGGCCGCCGCCCCTTTCGACCCGATGCATCCCTATCCGAAGGTCACGGCGGATGCGCTCCTCGTCCGCAAGAATGTCAAGGATATGACGAAACAGGAAAAAGCCGATTTCGTCGGCGCCATCCTGGCATTGAAGCAAACCCGCGCCCCTGGCGGCGACATGGTGGGGAACTGGTACGACCATTTCGTCGCCCAGCATATGCGCAAACTGGTGTGCTGGACCGACCAGCCCGGCCAGGGCGGGCTGGGCCATAGCGGTCCCGATCTCCTGACCTGGCACCGGGCGTTCCTGCTCGAATTCGAATATGCCCTGTGGAAGGTCGCCAGGAAACCCATCGCGATCCCCTACTGGGATTGGACCGATCCCGCCTCGGAGGCGGCGATGCTGGCGGACGATATGATGGGTCCGGGCGGCAAGGCCGAGGACGGCTATGTCGTCATGTCCGGCCCGTTCAGGAAAGGACGCTGGAAGATCAACGTCAAGGGGTTCACCACCGACAATCCGGGGCAGTTCGACGATCTGGTCCGCGGGACCGGCAATATGGCCGGTGCGACCACCGCGCCGTTGGCGGCGGACGTGGTGGCGCTCCTGCAACGCCCCTTGTACGATGTCGCGCCTTGGGGCGTCACATCCGACACGGCCCAAAGTTTCCGCAATTTCTTGGATGGCGGTATCAACGCGACCGGCCTGGAATGCAAGGACGGTGTTATCTGGGATATCGTCGGTGCCACGTCCTCGCGCCTGCATGCCCAAGGCCATATGTACATCGGAGGCCAGGACGCCCAGGGCAATCCGGGGGCGCTCACCGATACCGTGACCTCGCCCAACGATCCCATCTTTTGGCTCCACCACGCGAACGTGGACCGGCTCCTGGAGATGTGGTGGAAGCAGCACAGGTATCAATACCTCCCGAAAACGGGGGGGCCACGCGGCGACAATATCGGTGATATCCTCTGGCCTTATCCGAAGTTGACGAATGGCGGCATGGCCCGCCCAACGCGGATGTTCGGATACCGCTACGCCGATCTCACGCCGCCGCAGGTGCCAGAGGGACAAACCGGTTCGGAGAGCCAGACGGCCCAGGCCATGGGGACCATGTCCCACCACTGAGGTTCGCGGGCGGCCAGGACCGGCCTGCACGGCGGTTTCGGAAGGCGGGGTATGGGATGTCCCATATCCCGCCAAGAAACTCCTATGGGGAGGCCACGGCGACCGGCGGGCGGCGTCCCAATATCCCGCCCATCTTCACCTTGTCCCCATGCGCCAGGGCTTCCCAGTCCACGGCGTTTTCCCCGAACAGCACGATGATGGTCGAACCCATGTTGAACCGGCCCATTTCCTGCCCGCGTTCCAGCCTGACCGGGGTGTCCCGGTAATCCCAGGTCCGCACCGTGGTCCCGGCGGGCGGCGTGACCACGCCCTGCCACACCGTCTCGATGCTGGCCACGAAGATCGCCCCCACCAACACCAGCGCCATCGGCCCCGCTTCGGTCTCGAAGATCGCCGCCACCCGTTCGTTGCGGGCGAACAGGTTCGGGACTTGGCGGGCGGTGGCGTTGTTGACGCTGAACAGCCGCCCCGGCACATGGACCATCTCGCGCAGGGTGCCGGCCAGCGGCATGTGCAGGCGGTGGTAATCGCGGGGCGAGAGATAGACCGTGGCGAACTTGCCGTTTTGGAACGCCGCCGCCCGCGCCGGGTCGCCGCCCAGGAGTTCGGTGGCGGTGTAGCTTTTGCCCTTGGCCTGGAAGATCGAGCCCGCCTCGATGTCGCCGATCTGGCTGATGGCCCCGTCGGCGGGACAGAGCACGGCGTCCGGGTCGGGACACAAGGGGCGGGCGTCCGGTTTCAGGGCGCGGGTGAAGAAGGCGTTGAAGCTGGGATAGGCGGCGGGGTCGGGCTGTAGGGCTTCGGCCATGTCCACGCGATAGAGCTGGATGATCCGCCGGATGAAGGCGTCTTTCCACGCCCGGTTCTCGCAGCGGGTGAGATGGTGCATCAAGCGGGACAGGGCGTGGTGGGGCAGGGGATATTGGAGCAGGGAGAACAGGGTTTCGCGGAGCGGCATGGGCGTCTCGTGGGGCTGGCGCGGGAACGGTCCTGGGGAGCGTTCCCGCAAGGTCCATGGGGAAAAGCCGCCATGATAACCCGCGCCTACAAATCCCGCGCCTTGAAAGTGTCGCATTGGCGGATATCGCCGGTTTCGATGCCGCGTTTGAACCAGCGCACCCGTTGGGCCGAGGTGCCATGGGTGAAGGTTTCCGGCACGGCGTAGCCCTTGGCCTGCTGTTGCAGGCGGTCGTCGCCGATGGCGGTGGCGGCGGTGAGGGCTTGTTCGATGTCGCCGGGTTCGATGATGTGTTTCAGGTTGTCGGCGTGTCGGCCCCAGACCCCGGCGAAGCAGTCGGCCTGCAATTCCAGCCGCACCGATAGCGCGTTGGCCTGGGCCTTGTCGCGGGCGTGCTGCTGGGCGGCGTGGACCTTGCCGGAAATCCCCAGGAGGTTCTGCACGTGGTGGCCGACCTCGTGGGCGATGACATAGGCCTCGGCGAATTCGCCCGGCGCATGGAAGCGTTGTTTCAGGTCGCGGTAGAAGGCGAGGTCGATATAGACCTTGCGGTCGCCGGGGCAATAGAACGGCCCCATCGCCGCCTGTCCGGTGCCGCAGGCGGTGGGGGTCGCCCCGGTGAACAGCACCAGCTTGGGGTCCAGGTATTGGCGATCCATCTCCTGGAAGATGCCGCGCCAGGTGGTTTCGGTGCTGTGCAGCACCTTGGAGACGAAGCGGGCCATGTCGTCGCCGGGCGGCGGCTTGTGGGCCTGGACGTGCTGGGCTTGGTGTTGCTCGACCTGGCGTTCGGCCTGCCGTACCAGGCCCAGCATCATCGAGGGATCGACCCCCAGGAAATAGCTCGCGCCCAGGGCCAGCACGACGGCCCCGATCCCCAAACCCCCGCCGCCGAAGCCGCCGCCTCCGCCGTCCCCGCCCCGCCGGTCTTCCACGTTGTCGCTTTCGTTCTCGTCGTCCAGGCGCATGCTTGTTCTCCGCTGGTGTTGGGGAATGGCTTCAACATAGGGGCGGGGGCGGGGGAGCGCAAGGGTGGCGGGCGGTTTTCATGCGGCGGGGGGCGGAGAATCCGGGCCTGGGTCCCGCGCTTTTCCAAGTTGGCGGGTCTCATGGCAAGAGGGGTTGGAATCCCGCCCGTTCCTGGCGCGGGAAAGGCCCCGCTGGAGGTATCCATGCCTACTCGTGATATCGTGGTGGTTGGCGCTTCCGCCGGAGGCGTGGAAGCCTTGAGTCGGCTGGTGGGCGCTTTGCCCGCCGACTTCCCGGCCAGCCTGTTCGTGGTGCTGCATGTTTCCACCAACGCCATCAGCTTCCTGCCCGAGATACTGGCCCGCAAAGGGCCGCTGCCCGCCTGCCATCCCGACGCCGATGGCGAAATCCTGCCCGGACGCATCTATGTCGCCCCGCCCAACCGCCATATGGTGCTGACCGATACCCAGGTCTCGTTGGTGGCGGGCCCCAGGGAAAACGGCTTCCGCCCCGGCATCGACCCGCTGTTCCGCTCGGCGGCCCGCCATTTCGGGCCGCGGGTGGTCGGCGTCGTGCTGTCCGGCACCTTGGCGGATGGCAGCAACGGCCTACAAGTCATCAAGGCCCGCGGGGGGACGACCATCGTGCAAGACCCGGAGGAGGCCGTGTTCGCCGCTATGCCCTTGAACGCCATGGGCAGCCTGTCGGTCGATCATGTCCTGCCGGTCCGGGAAATCGCCCATCTGCTGGTCAGGTTGGCGACGCAGCCCTTGGAGGGAGGAGGGGATTTTATGGCCCAGGACGCGCGGGACGGGGGACAGGCCGTCCACGATAGGATCGGCCGGTTCGAGGCGGGGTCCGGTTCGGCGGAAGCCACCGGCCTGACCTGCCCCGAGTGCGGTGGGGCCATCTGGGAATTGCCCGGCATCGGCGCGCCCCATTACCGCTGCCATATCGGCCATGCGTTTTCGGCGGAAGGGCTGCTGGCGATGCATTCGGAGACCCTGGAAACCGCGCTCTGGGGCGCGGTCCGCGCCTTGGAGGAACAGGCGTCCCTGCTCCGGCGGATGGCCCTGCGTTTCCAGCAGGCCGGCAGCCATTATTCCGGCGACAAATTCGCCGAGCAGTCGCAGGCGGCGGCGGGGAACGCCGATGTGATCCGGCGGGTGTTGCTCGAAGGCGGGACGGGCGGCGGCGCAACCGGATAGGCCGGGCTATCCAGGCAACAGGCCCAAGAGGACGTCGATCTCCACCGGCTTGACCAAATAATGGTCGAAGCCCGAGCCTTGAGCCAATTGGCGGTCGTTTTCCGCGCTGTAGCCGCTGATGGCGATCAAACGGGTGCCGGTCAGCCCGCATTCGTCGCGCAGCCTCCGCGCCACTTCGTAGCCGCTGATCCCCGGCATGCCGATATCCAGCAGCACCGCGTCCGGCGGATGTTCGGCGGCGCGGCGCAAGGCCGTTTCGCCCTGATAGAAGACCTCCGTTTCATAGCCCTGCATGCCGAGCAAGACCCCGAGCGAATCGGCGTAATCGGCGTTATCGTCCACGATGAAGACCCGGCAGCCTGCTTGGGGCTTCGGGATATCGATCCGGGGCGGCGGCATTTCGGTGCCGGGGGCCGCGACCACCGGCAGCCAGAGCGTGAATTGGCTACCCCGCCCCGGCCCCGCGCTGGCCGCTTCCACCCGTCCTCCGTGCATTTCCACCAAGCGCCGCACCAGGGCCAAACCGATGCCCAGGCCCCCGGTGGAGCGGGCCAGGCTGCGGTCCTCCTGGGTGAAGGGTTCGAAGATATGGGGCAGGAGTTCGGCGGCGATCCCGGTGCCATCGTCGCGGACCCGGACCGCGGCTACGTCCCCCTCCCGCCACGCCGCGAGTTCGATGGAGCCGCCGCGCGGGGTGAATTTGGCGGCGTTATGCAGCAGGTTGCCGACGGACTGCACGCAGCGGGTGAAATCGACCTCGACATGGAGCGGCGTTGCCGGGAAGTCGATGGATAGGCGCTGGCCGCGTTCCTCGATCAAGCCGCGATGGGTGGCCGCCGCTTGTTCCAGGATATCGCCGAGCGCGGCGACCCGCTTATCCAGCACGATCTTGCCGTGCGTCACCCGCGCCACGTCCAGGAGGTCGTCCAGCAGCACCTTGAAATGGGCGCACTGCTGCTCGATGATCCGGGCGGTGCGCCCGCAGACATCGTCTTTGGGGTGGCTTTCGGTATGCCGCTTCAGGATTTCCCCGGCGTTGGCGATGGCCGCCAGGGGGTTCCGTAATTCGTGGGCCAGCATCGCCATGAATTCGTCCTTGTGGCGGTCGGCGTCGGCCAGGGCTTGGTTGCGGAGGCGCAGTTCCTGGGCCAGGTGTTCCCGCTCGGACAGGCCGGTCCTGAGGGCGTCATTGGCGGCGGAGAGCGCGGCGGTGCGTTCCGTGACCCGCTGTTCCAGGCTATCCCGCGCTTGGCGCAGGGCGTCCTCGGCTGCCTTGCGCCGGGCGATGCAGGTGATGGCGGTGCGGTATTGGCCGCCGCGTTCCTCCGGTTCGGCCACGCTATGCAGTTCCACCATGCGGGAATCGCCGTCCCCGCTGGCGAGGCGCAGTTCGGTGGTGATGGCGCCGGTCTTCTCCCGCGCGCAGCGGCGCAGGTGGTCCAGGAACAGCGGCCTGTTGTCGGCCGCCATGAAATGGATCAGGGGGAAACCGGCGAGGCGCTGGCGCGGCCGCCCCAGCAATTGGGCCGCGGTGAGGTTGATGTCTTGGATCACGCCGTGCCGGTCGAGATTGATATAGCCCACCGGCGAGAAGTCGAACAAATCGGCGTAGCGGTCGCGGGATTTTTCCAGTTCCATCTGGGTTTGCCGGAGTTCGTGGTTTTGGATTTCCAGCTCGGCCTCGTAGACCTGGAGTTCGTGGAGCAAGACCCGTAATTGTTCGCGGGTGGTTTCGAGGGATTCTGGGGTGGTGGATTCGGGGGCGAGGGTTTCGATCCGCTCCGCCAAGGCCTCCTCGACCCATTTTCTAAGCGAATGCATATCCATATTGCCCTTCCATTTTTGGGGGCGTGGCGGGTTTATCGGGGGGCGAACCCGATGCCCAGCAGGATCAAGGTTTCGGCGCCCGTGTGCGAATCCAGGCGGCGACCGTTGAGGACCATCCGCTGTCCATCGGGGGCCGCGTCATAGGGTTCGACCACGCAGCCCTCGAAGGCGTTGCCTTGGTGGGCCAAATCCTGCAAGGACAGGCGCAGGGCGGGTTTGTCCCATAGCCCGTTGTTGAGGGTATAGAGGCTCCGCCCTTGGACGCCGTCGGGGGTGGTCCGGAAGGTTTCGTAGAAGGAGGGGTTGGCCGTCTTCACCCGGCCATCGTCGCCCAGCACCAGGAAGGGTTCCCGGAGGGCGTTGATGATGATCTCGGTCAGGTTCAGCGCCTTGCCGGTGTCGTCCAGGTTGGTCTCGCTCTGCACCAAGGCGTTGATGTCCACCACGGCCAGCACCGCGCCGTCGATCTTGTTGTCCTGGGTCTTGTAGGGCCGCACCCGGAGGTTGTACCAGCGGCCCTGGCCGTCCTTCACCTCCACTTCCTTGGTGCCCAGGGTGTCCAGCACGTCGTGGATGAACGGCACCAGGTCGGGCACGCTGATCCTCGGGTTGATATCGCTGAAGGGCCGGCCGATGTCGGTGGGGATCAGGCTGAACATCTTTTCCGCGCAGGGGGTGAAGCGCCGTACCCGGAGGTCGTTGTCCAGCATCACGATGGCGATGTTGGTGCTGTTGAGCAGGTTGGTGAGGTCGTCGTTGAGCTTGGCGAGTTCCTCGTTGCGGGTTTGCAATTCCTCGTTGAGGGTGGTGAGTTCCTCGTTGGCCGATTGCAATTCTTCCTTGGCGGTTTCCAGTTCCTCGTTGGTGCTTTGCAATTCCTCGTTGCTGGACAGGATTTCCTCGTTGGCCGAGCGCAGTTCCTCGTTGAAGGCTTCCTGGGATTCGATCACCGATTGCAGGTATTCCTTGGTGGCGGCCAGTTCCTGGCGCAGCCGTTCGAGTTCGTGTTCCCGGTCGGGGGATTCGGGCGGGCGGGACGGGGCGGGTTCGGTGGCCTCCCTGCGGAGGATCGGCTCGCTGGCCGGGCGCAAATCCTGGAACAGCGCCAGGAAGAATTTTTCCGAGGAAATATGCGGGCTGACGATGGGGATGATTTCCAGGTTGGCCCGGTAGCTGTCGCCGTTGCCGTTGCCCTTGAACACCACATCCTCCTTGCGCGCCGCCCGGCCCGACTCGGTGGCCTCGTGGATGGCGGTGTGCAGGGGGATCATCAGGCCCTCGCGGGCCATCCGCAACAGGTTGAAGCTGGCCCCGCCCGGCGCCGGTTCCAGGAAGCAGCCGGTCCGGCCGCGGAATTGCAGGATGTTCAGATCGCTGTTGACCAGGACGCCCGGCGGGCTGTAGCGGTCCAGCAGCAAGCGGTCCGCCTCCTTCTGGGGGTCGAAGCTCTTGGGCAGGCCCTCGGCCAGGGGGGCCAGCAGGCTTTGCCGCTCCATGCTGTAATCCCCCCGCGCCAGATCCAGGATCAGCCGGGGCGATATGCTCTTCTTGCTGTAGAGCTTGTGGCGCTTGTGGGCCAGGGCGAACAGGTCGGCGAAGGTGCCGATGCTCTCGGAATTGCCCAGCAACAGGAAGCCGTTGGGGTTGAGGGCGTAATGGAACATCGGCAGGACTTTCTTTTGCAGTTCCTGGCCGAAATAGATCAGGACGTTGCGGCAGCTGATGAGGTCCAGGTTGGAGAACGGCGGGTCCTTGAACACGTTCTGACGGGCGAAGATGCAGAGGTCGCGGACCGGCTTGGAAACCTGATAGCCCGAGTCGCTCTTGGTGAAGAACCGCCGCAGCCGTTCCGGGGACACGTCGGCCTCGATATTGTCGGGATAGATGCCGGCCCGGGCCTTGTCCACCGCCATCTCGCTGATATCGGTGCCGAACAGTTGTATATGCACGGTGGCCTGTTTGTTGTCGCCCAGGGCTTCCAACACCGTGATGGCCAGCGAATAGACCTCCTCCCCGGTGGAGCAGCCGGGTATCCAAATCCGCAGCGGGGTATTGGGCGATTTGCCGGCCAGGATGCTGGGGAGGATTTCCCCTTTCAATGCCTCGAACACATCCGGGTCGCGGAAGAAGCTGGTCACGTTGATTACCAAATCCTGATAGAGCGCCTTGGCCTCGCTGGGGTTTTCCTCCAGGAAACGCACGTAGTGGGCCAGCTTGTCCAGCTTGTGCAGGACCATCCGCCGGAAGATGCGCCGCCTGAGCGTGCTTTGCTTGTAGGCCGAGAAATCCACATGGCTGACCGTCCAGACCAGGGCCAGGATGCGCCGGAGGTCGTCCTTTTCCCCCATGAGCGGCAGCGGTTCCTCCTGGAACACGGTCGGTGGGGTGGTCAGGCGCGGATAATGGTTTTTGAGGTTGAGCAGTTCCCGGGCGATCTCCGCCGGCGGCAGCACCAAATCGGCCACCCCGGCCATGATGGCGCTGCGGGGCATGGAATCGAATTTGGCGGTGCGTTCTTCCTGGACCAGGGTGATGCCGCCCTCGGCCTTGATGGCCTTGAGTCCCAAAACGCCATCCGAGGCGGTGCCGGACAATAAAACGCCCACCGCCCGGCTGCCCTGGTCGTTCGCCAGCGAGCGCAGGCAGAAGTCGATGACCTTGTGGCGGGCGACGATTTGCCCGATGGGGCGCAGGGTCAGGGTACCGTTCATGATGATCACATTGGCGTTGGCCGGCGTGACGTAGACGTGGTCGCCCTCCAGGACCACTCCGTCGGTGGCTTCGGTCACCCGCATCCGGGTGCAGCGCCCCAGCAGCGTCGGCAACATGCTCTGGTGGTTGGGGTCTTGGTGTTGGATGAACAGGAAGGCCAGGCCGTTGGGCACCGGCAGGGCTTCCAGCAATTCCTTGAAGGCCTCGAAGCCGCCCGCCGAGGCGCCGACGCCGATGATGAGACTGGGGGGAATGGGGGGGGCCGCCTCCGTTGGGGGGACTGCGGGGTGGGCGGGCGGCGTTTCGCCGTCGGGGGGGGATGGTGGATGGGTCATGGGATATCTCTGGGTTTCGGTCGGATCGCGGGCCGAATTATCCTCCAAGTGTTATGGAAAGGGTTGAAAAGCACAATAGGGGAGCTGGCCTGACGCTTTTTTGCTACCGGCATTCTGTAGGGGAATCGTCCAAGCCGCGTGTTGGCGGATACAGTGCAGCGGAATCCGAGGCGGTTACGGTTTGAGATACAATGTCTTGAAAAATAGCGGAAAAGTCGCGGTTTTAATCCGTAAAAATTCAAAGGTATGGCCGTGGGTTTGGCCGGGATTATGGCATGCGGTGGTAGGTGAGGAATCGGGAGACGGCGAAGACCTATCCAACGTCGCCGTTACTGGATCAAGGCGGAAGCCAGGCTGGGGTATTCGAAGATATAAAAATCCATTGCGACACTTGCAGCGCGGTCGGGCGGCAGTCGATCCACGGCAATCGCAGGAAGGCTAGGGAACCGTCATCCTTGCCGGAATGACGGTCGTTGGGTTTTTTCCAAAGCCGCGGATTTCCAATGCTCACAATATATGGGTGTTTAGGATATCCCGCGATGCCCTTACTGCCAACCGCCACCCAGCGCCTTATAAAGGTCCACCGCCGCATCGACCTGCTTTTGTTTGGTTTCGATCAGTTCCCGTTTGGCCTCCAGGGCGTCCCTTTGGGTCAATAACACATCCAGGTAATCGGCGCGGGCGGATTTGAATAACTGATTGGCGACATCGATGGATTGTACCAAGGAATCGACCTGCGCCCTTTTAAGCTGGTAGTTCTTATCCAGATTATTGATGTTCGAAAGCTGATTGGCGACCTCGGCATAGGCGTTGAGGAGGGTTTGCTCATATTCGTAAGCCGTTTGGATCTGCTTGGCGTTGGCGTTTTTATACTCCGCGATGATGGCGTTCTTATTCACCAAGGGAGCCACCAATTCCCCGGCGACCATGGCCGCCAAGGATTCCGGGGTATTGACGAGATATTTGAGGGCGAAAGCATCGAACCCTATGCCGGCTTTGATGCCGAAGCTGGGATAGAAATCAGCCCTGGCCACGTCGATATTCAAATCGGCCGCTTTCAATTCGAGTTCCGCTTTCCTGATATCGGGCCGGTTTTGCAGCAACTGCGATGGAATACCGGCATCGGGCACCTTGGGTTTCATTTCCATGAATCCTATGGAAGTACGCTCGATAGGCTGTGGCGTCCGCCCCAATAAGTAATTGAGGCGGTTTTCGACCACGGTGATCTGCTGCATGATCTCGAATCTCCGGCTTTGGTTCTTCGCCACTTCCGCCTGGTAGCGTTTGACCGCGAGCGTATTGGTCCGCGCATAAATCTGGAGCTGCTTGACCACTTCCAAGCCGTTTTGCTGGATCGCGATATTCTGATTCAGGTTTTCAAGCTGGTTGTCCAAGGCGACCAACTCATAATAGGCATGGGCCACTTCGCCGACCAGATTGGTCACCAAAAAGTTTTTCCCCTCCTGGGTCGCCATATAATCCAATACGGCCACTTCTTTGGCATTCCTCAGCTTTTTCCAAATATCGATCTCCCAGCTTGAAAACAAGCCGAATTGATAATTGCCCAAGAACGTGGGGAAGGATTGGCCATTCGCCAGTTTCAAGCCGTCCTCGACCGCACCGTTGCGCGTATATTTGCCGACCTTCTCGCCGTCCGCCCCGGCACCGATACCCACGAAGGGCAAATAGGCACCTTGCCGCGCTTGGATCTCGTTTTCGGCGGTGCTGATGCGTTGCAGCATCATATTGACTTCCTTGTTATTCGCGACCGCGATATCGATCAGCTTGGATAGGTTCCGGTCCTCGAAAAAGTCCTTCCATTTCACGGTGCCCGAATTGGCCTTTTCCGAAAAGCCGGGCTTGAAACTATCGGGCAAATGGACTTCGGCTTGTTTCTTGGTCAATTCTGGGATACCACAGGCTTGTAGCGTCAAGCTTATCAAGGCCAGTGCCATCAGATGGAATGCTTTAATCATAATCGCTCTCGTCGCCCAAGCCATACTGATAGGTTTCGGTCAAAGGATTAACATCTTCGCCGCTAATCAAGCGCTTGCCTTCCATCATTTTGGCAAATATGTAATAAAGCCCTGGAATCAGGACGACGCCGAATAGGGTACCGAACAGCATTCCGCCCAGGGCCGAGGTGCCAATTGTCCGGTTGCCGACCGCGCCCGCCCCGGTGGCTATCGCCAGTGGAATCAAACCCGCGATAAAAGCGAATGAAGTCATCAAAATCGGTCGGAAACGCGCTTTCGCGCCTTCAATCGCCGCTTCCTTGACCGACACGCCCTGGGCTTGTTTTTGCACCGCGTATTCCACGATCAATACCGCGTTCTTGCCGAGCAGGCCGATCAACATCACCAAGCCTACTTGGGAATAGACATCGTTGGCGAGGCCGGTTTCTTTGAGCAATAAAAACGACCCGAAAATACCGGCGGGCAAGGACAGCAATACCGCCAGGGGCAAGATGAAGCTTTCATATTGAGCCGCCAGCACAAAATAAACGAACACCAATACCACCACGAAAATCACCAGGGCTTCGTTGCCCCGCGCGGCCTCATCGAAAGATAAACCTTCCCAGGCGATGTCATAACCCCGAGGTAGGGTCCTAGTCGCGACGTCCTTGACAGCGCTGATGGCATCGCCCGTGGTATAGCCGGGGGCGGGTTCGGCGCGGATAGCCGCCGAGTTATAAAGGTTATAGCGGGTGATTTCGTTCGGGCCTTGCTTTTTCTTCATGGTCATGAAAGCGGAGTAAGGCACCATTTCGCCTTCTTCGTTTTTCACATAGTAATTCAATACATCGGAAGGAAAGCGCCGGAATTCGGGTAGGGCTTGGGTATAAACCTTGAAAAAATTATTGAAGCGGATAAAACCTTGTTCGTAGGTGCTGCCGATCATAATATCCAGGTTATCCATCGCTTTGTTGATGGAAACCCCTTTTTGCATGGCGAGCTTATTGTCGATCACCAGTTCGTATTGCGGATAATTGGCCGCGTAAAAGGTAAATAGGCCGGTAAGTTCCTTGCGCTTGCGTAACTCCGCCATGAAGGCTTGGTTGATCTTGTCGAATTCGTAATAATCGGTATCGGCGGTCTTATCCAATAAGCGTAAAGCCAGACCGGAAGCCGCGCCATAGCCGGGAACCGCCGGTGGTTGGAAAAACTCGATGATGGCACCGAAGTCATGGGTTTTTTCCTCCAATTGGCGGATGACATCCTGCACGGATGCTTTGCGTTCCTTCCAATCTTTGAGGTTGATGATACAAGTGCCCGCATTGGAACCGCGGCCTTCGGTAAGGACTTCGTAACCCGCTAAAGAAGAAACCGATTGTACGCCCTCGATTTTGCTGGCCACGCTTTCCAATTCCCGCGCCACTTTGTTGGTGACTTCTATCGTCGATCCGGGGGGGGTTTGGATAATCGCATAGATCATCCCTTGGTCCTCGCCGGGGATGAAACCGGCGGGCAAGGTTTGATTCACCATGAAAATACCGAAGGAAAATCCGGCCAAAGCCAGTAAGGTCACGATGCGCCGGGCGACCACGATATTCAGCAACTTGACATAGCGCCCCGTGATTTTCTCGAAGATATAGTTGAAGGCGTCGATGAATAGGTTGATCGGGGTTTTTTTCCGGGGTTGGCCGTGGGTATTTTTCAAAATCATCGCGCATAGGACCGGGGCCAGCGATAAGGCCACAATTGCCGAAATAATGATCGACGAGGCCATGGCGATTGAAAATTGCCGGTAAAACACGCCAACCGGCCCGGTCATGAAAGCGATGGGGACGAAGACCGAGGTCATAACCAGGGTGATCGCGATAATGGCGCCGCCGATTTCCCCCAGGACTTTTTGCGAGGCGACATAGGGGGAAACATGTTCGGCTTCCATTTTGGCATGTACCGCCTCGACCACGACGATGGCGTCATCGACCACGACACCGATGGCCAATACCAAGGCGAATAGGGTAATCAGGTTGATGGAAAGCCCGAACGCCGACATCACGGCGAAAGAGCCAATCAGCGAAACCGGCACCGCCAAAATCGGAATCAAGGTGGAACGCCAATCGCCCAGGAATATGAATACCACCAAGGCCACCAGGACGAAGGCTTCCGCCAGGGTGTGCAGGACCTTATCAATCGAGGCATCGACGAAGCGGGAGACATCGTAGTTGATTTCGTAATCCATGCCCTCGGGGAACGAGGTTTTTAATTCCTTTAGCTTTTCCTTCACGTCCTCGATGACCTTGCTGGCGTTGCTGCCGTAGTTTTGCTTCAGCACGATGGAGGCGGAAGGATAGGAATCCTTATCCGAATAGATATTATAAAATTCGCTGTTCAGGTCGATCTTGGCAATATCTTTCAGATGTAATATCTCGCCCTTGGAGTTGGCGCGGATGATAATATCCTCATATTGCTCTGGCTTATTGTAGCGGCCCTGATAAACCAGCACATATTCCTTGGATTGGGCGGCCATGCCGGTACTTTGCCCGATCCGGCCCGGCCTGCCAATAATGCTTTGATTGGCGATGGCGTTCATCACCTCTTCGGTCGAGACGTTATAGGCCCGCATCCGGTCTGGATTCAGCCAAATCCGCATCGCATATTGGCGGCTACCCAATATCTTGGCCTGGGCGATACCGAAAACGCGCTGAACCTCCGGGATGACATTGACATTGGCATAGTTGAATAGGAATTTCTCATCGGCGTTTTTATCTTTGCTATACAGATTGATATACATCAGCATACTCGGCTGTACCCGCTCGACAATCACGCCTTCCAACTGCACCAAACTGGGCAAGCGGCTCATGACTTGATCCAACCGCGTCTTCACATTGACCATCGCGATATTGGGATCGACACTCAGGTCGAATAAGACTTGTATGGTCGATTCCCCGGCGCTGGTGGCGTCCGAGACGATATATTTCATACCGGGCACGCCGTTGATGGCGCGTTCGATGGTAATCAAGGAGGATTGTACTAATACATCGGCGCTGGCACCGGGGAACGATAATGAAATCGTCACGCGGGGTGGCGCTATATCCGGGAATTGGGAAATGGGTAATGACCGGATCGCCAGCACGCCCATGAACAGGAATAATAGCGATAATACAATCGCCATGACCGGACGTTTGATGAAAATATTAAACATGGCTCAATGGGTTCCGGCAGGGTTACTCGGTATACAACTCAAGCTCTGAGCGGATTTTTTCCGGCGCTTTCAAATCGATTTCCACCGTCTCGCCGGCATGGACTTTACGCAAACCTTCGAGCAAAACCTTGTCGTCGTCTTTCAGTCCATCCTTGACGATAAACAAATGTGGTATTTCGGCTTCGATATGGATGAGCCGTTGTTCTAGCTTGCCTTCCGGGGTGACGACATAAACATAGGTTTTATCCAGGATTTCGAAGGTCGCTTTTTGCGGGATCAATAGGGCGTTGGGATAAGGCTTTTCCATCAGGATCGTCCCGGTTTCGCCATGCCGGAGCAGTTTGTCGGGGTTGGAGAAAGTGGCACGGAATTCGATATTGCCGGCGGTATTGTCGAAATCCGCTTCGATGGTCTCGATGGTCCCGGCCTGCTTGAAAATCTGGCCATTGGCCATCCGTAGCCGTACCTGGGTCGGCGCGTCGCCCTGTTTATGGGCGGTATAATCCAGGTATTCCGCTTCCGGGACATTGAAATACACCCATAGTTTGCTGATATCCGAAAGCGTGGTCAGCAAGTCGCCTTCATCGAGGAGGCTGCCGTTCCTTGCGAATAGATGGTCCATGATCCCGTCGAAAGGCGCGTTGATATCGGTGAAACTCAAATGGGTTTCCGCCAATTTCACCTCGGCCTCGGCCTTGTCCAATTTCGCCTTCGCCAAGGCCAATTCATTGGGGGAGACGATCTTTTGATCCGCCAGTCCCTTGGTATTGAGATATTCGATATTCATATTATTCGCTTCGGCTTTCGCCTTCAATAGCTCGGCTTGATAGATATTCGGCATGATTTTGAACATCGGCTGTCCGTGATGTACTATTTGCCCTTCGTCCACGAAAATACTCTGTAAATATCCCCGTTCCAGGGCGCGGACCTCGATATGCCTGATGGCGCGGATTTGGCAGACATATTCTTTGAAAACGGAAGTATTTTCATGGAGGGGTATAGTTGCCTCCAGTTTCGGGGTTTCTTCGTGCTTTTCGGTTTCTTGGGGGTGGCAACCCATCAAAAGGATGCCGATCAAGCTTAGGGCCACGGGTGTTTTGGCAATGTGTTTAGGGTTCATAAGCATGGAATAGGGCGCTTAGGGCAGGAAACTCTGGAGCTGGGGCGGGCGTGGTTTAGCTAGATATGCTGCCGGGGAAAAGTGGGTTTTGGCGGGGGTTGGAGGGCGGCTGTGGTCGGGGTCGGTACGGTTTTGGTGCTTGGGGGTGGTCTGGGCTCCTGGCCCAAGCCCGAGGCTGGTGGTGGTTCGTGGACATACGGATGATGTTTGATTTTGTTAAGTTGTCGGCCATACCGCATCTTCCGTGCCTAAAATAATAAGCTGTTGATATTTAAAATAAAACTTCCATGTCGTCGACGTGGTGGGCGCGGTTGGCTGGTTGTAATCCACCAGAAATATCCGCGCTTCCTTGGGTTTGGGTTGATCTCGCCGTCAGGGCGTGGGTCCTCCGTCCATTGGCGGGCGATGGCGTTGGCCGGAAAGCAAGCACGGCGCGGGACTGGTCCAGGACGGTTTGCGGGAAGCGGCCCAGCGAGCGCAGGGGAGTAGAAGCGGGAAAAGGAAAAGACCGCGTTGGCGGCCTTTTCGATGCGGTCATGCGACGGAATATGGGAGTCCAGCGCTTAGCGCCCGGGGGACCACAGACCACACCACGCATCGGCACCGGATCGGGGCTGTTTTTCCGCGTTGTAGGCCAGGAGGATGGCGCAGCCCATTTCTGGGTCGCCATCGCCGTGGATATCCGCCGTGATGACGTGCTGGGACGGGGGATTGGTTTCTGTTTTGGAAACAGTCTGGCATGGCCGGGCCTATATCCGGCGTTTCCAGGCCCGCCGGTCCCCGTTTCCTCCCTTTCTTGCGACAATCCGCCCCATTTTGGCGCGGGATTTCCCGCTCCGCCGTGCGGGCCGGTTCCGGACGCCGTCTCTTGTGGCCCCCAAATCCCCGTCCCGCCTGGGATTGCCAGCCTTCCCGGCCCGCTTCCCGGTCCAGGCACGCCGCTTGCTAAACCTATATCGCTCTTGGGAGGAAGCTTCCGCAGATTTTAAAGCCCCCGGAACTGCGGGCCACATGGGCTTCCGGCCCCACGAGGCAAAATACCGGGCGGGTTTCTTGCCCTGGGCTTCCTGGTTGCCGACAAGCCCTCCATCGGTCGCAAGCTGGCCCGGCGCAAACCCGCCGCATCGGTTCCGGCCCTATCGATCCGGGCCGGCGCGGGCGGGGCATCTTCGGTAAAATCGCGGTTGGAACCGGCGGGACATCCCGGAACGCCGCCGACTTCCGCAACCCTAAAAGGGATGGGGAACACCGGGTTCCATACCGATCAACTTACCGAAGGAACAAGACCATGAAGGGCGATACCAAAGTCATCGAATACCTGAACAAGGTGCTGACCAACGAACTGACCGCGATCAACCAGTATTTCCTGCATGCGCGGATGTTCAAGAATTGGGGCTTCAGCAAGCTCAACGAGAAGGAGTACCACGAATCCATCGACGAGATGAAGCACGCCGATAAGCTGATTGAGCGCATCCTGTTCCTCGAGGGGCTGCCCAACCTGCAAGACCTCGGCAGGCTCAAGATCGGCGAGCATACCCAGGAAATCCTCCAGTGCGATTTGGCGCTGGAATTGGCGGCGATGCCCCTGCTGCGCGAAGCCATCGCCTATTGCGAGCAGGTGCAGGATTTCGTCACCCGCGAGCTGTTCGAGCATATCCTCGACAGCGAGGAAGAACACGTCGATTGGCTGGAAACCCAGCTGGACCTGATCGCCAAGATCGGCATCCAGAACTACCAGCAATCCATGATGTAAACGATGTTGTAAGCGAAAGGCGCACTCGGGCGGCGATGAGCCGCCCTTTTTTTGGCCGCTTGCCGGGCCTTCCTCCCGTTACCGCGCGCCCGCGCCGTAATTCCTAGCGCCATGCTCGGGAAATCGCCTTACAATAGCCGGTTCCGATTTCCCAGCCCCACGCCCGATGAACACAGCCACCGACCTCTTCTCCTACCGGAAATTCTGGGCCAAACGCTTCGGCGTGGCACCGCAACTGCCCACCTGCCGCGCCGAAATGGACGCGCTGGGTTGGGATGCCTGCGATATCGTGATCGTGACCGGCGATGCCTATGTGGACCATCCCAGCTTCGGCATGGCGATCATCGGGCGGCTGTTGGAGGCGCAGGGCTTCCGGGTCGGCATCCTGGCCCAGCCGGATTGGACTTCGGCGGAGGATTTCAAGCGGTTGGGGCGGCCCAACCTGTTCTTCGGCGTCACCGGCGGCAATATGGATTCCATGGTCAACCGCTATACCTCCGACCGCCGCATCCGTTCCAACGACGCCTACACCCCCGGCGGCGAGGCCGATAAGCGTCCCGACCGCTGCGTGACCGTGTATTCGCACCGTTGCCGCGAGGCGTTCAAGGAGGTGCCCATCGTGCTGGGCGGGATCGAGGCCAGTTTGCGCCGCATCGCCCATTACGATTATTGGTCCGATACGGTGCGGCGTTCGGTGCTGGTGGATGCCAAGGCCGACTTGCTGGTGTATGGCAATGGCGAACGGCAGGTGGTCGAAATCGCCCACCGTTTGGCGGCGGGCACGGCTATCGCCGAGCTCACCGATATCCGCGGCACGGCCTTCCTGCGGAAAACACTGCCCGAAGGCTGGACCGAATTGGATTCCACCCAGGTGGACACGCCCGGCCCGCTGGCCGCGCCGGTCGATCCGTATCAGGAAGCGCCGCCCACCTGCGCCACCGAATCCGCGCCCAAAGCTTCCGGCGTGCTGCGTTTCGAGCGCCGCCGCGCCATCGATCCCGCCCGCACGGTGATCCGCCTGCCCGCGTTCGAGGCGGTGAAGGCGGACACGGTGTTGTATGCCCACGCTTCCCGCGTGCTGCATCAGGAAACCAACCCCGGCAACGCCCGAGCCCTGGTCCAGCGCCATGGCGACCGCGAGGTCTGGATCAATCCGCCGCCCATCCCGCTGACCACCCAGGAAATGGACGGCGTCTACGGCCTGCCGTATTCGCGCCAGCCGCACCCAGCCTACGGTGGCAACAAGATTCCGGCCTTCGAGATGATCCAGCATTCGGTGACGATCATGCGCGGCTGCTTCGGTGGTTGCACCTTTTGCTCGATCACCGAGCATGAGGGCCGCATCATCCAGAACCGCTCGGAAGATTCGATCATCCGCGAACTCGAAGCCATCCGCGACACTTCGCCGGCTTTTACCGGCCATATCTCGGACCTGGGCGGACCCACCGCCAATATGTACCGGCTGGCCTGCAAAGACCCCAAGATCGAAGCGTCCTGCCGCCGCCCCTCCTGCGTCTACCCCGGCATCTGCAAGAACCTCGATACCGACCATGGCCCGCTCATCAAGCTATACCGCCGCGCCCGCGCCTTGCCCGGCATCAAGAAAATCACCATCGGCTCGGGTCTGCGCTACGACTTGGCGGTGGAATCGCCCGAATACGTGAAGGAATTGGTGACGCACCATGTCGGCGGTTATCTCAAGATCGCCCCGGAGCATACCGAAACCGGCCCCTTGTCCAAGATGATGAAGCCGGGGATGGGCACCTACGACCGCTTCAAGGCGCTGTTCGACAAATACTCGAAAGAGGCGGGCAAGGAGCAATACCTGATTCCCTATTTCATCGCCGCCCATCCCGGCACCACCGACCAGGACATGCTGAACCTGGCGCTGTGGCTCAAGCGCAATGGTTTCCGGGCCGACCAGGTGCAGGCGTTCCTGCCTTCGCCGCTGGCGACCGCGACCGCCATGTACCACACCGGCAAGAATCCCCTGCACCGCATTGGCCGCGACAGCGAGGACGTCTATATCCCCAGGAACATGAAGCAGCGCCGTTTGCACAAGGCTTTCCTGCGCTACCACGACGCCGAGAACTGGCCATTGCTGCGCGAAGCCTTGAAACGCATGGGCCGGGCCGATTTGATCGGCAATGGCAAGCACCATCTGGTGCCGAGTTGGCAGCCCGCCGGAACGGGCGTACAGCCGGAAGGGGCGCGGGCCGTGCGTAAGCCCCAGCCGTTCCGCACCCAGCATACGGGCTTGCCGCCCTTGGGGGGCAAGCCCCGCAAGCCGTCAGGGAAGGGGAAAAAGTAGGGGGGAGCCCCGTGCCGACCGGCGGCGGCTACACCGATTCCCGCAACCCATATTTCCGCACCCGGTAGCGCAGGGTCTCCCGCGTGGTGCCCAGGGCGCGGGCGGCGGCGGTGACGTTGCCCTGGTGCCGGTTCAGCGTGGTTTCGATGATGTAGCGGTCCATGTCGTCCAGGTCCATGCTGCCATCGAGCGGGATGAACAGGCCGTCCACGCCGCCTTCGGTCACGGAACGCACCGCCGCCGCGGGTTGGGTGCCGGGCAATTGCAACCATTGCGCCGGGAACACCGGCCCGTCGGCGAACAAAACGCAGCGCTCGACCAGGTTGCGGAGTTCGCGCACATTGCCCGGCCAATCATGGGCGCGGAGCGCGGTCCAGACCTCCTGCGGCACCATCTTCACTTGTTTGCCGGCCTTGGCGTTGATCTCGGCGATGAAGATCGGCACCAACTCCTCCAAATCCTCCTTGACTTCCCGCAGCGGCGGCAAGGCCAGCTTGAACACGCTGAGCCGGTGATAAAGGTCGCCGCGGAATTCGCCGTTCTTGACCATGGTTTCCAGGTCGCGGTGGCTGGCGGCGAGGATTTGCACGTCCACCGCGATTTCCCGCTCCGAACCCAGGCGGCGGAATTTGCGGTCCTCGATGGCTTTCAGCAGCTTGGCCTGCAAGTCCATCGACATCTCGCCGATCTCGTCCAGGAACAAGGTGCCGCCGTCGGCCTGTTCGATCAGGCCGCGATGGCGGCCCGAGGCCCCGGTGAACGCGCCGGCCTCGTGCCCGAACAATTGCGATTCCAGCAGTTCGCGGGGCAGGGCGGCGCAATTGAGTTCCACCAAAGGGCTTTGTCCGCGCTTGCCGCCGTAATGGAGGATGCGCGCCGCCAGCCCCTTGCCGGTGCCGGTTTCCCCGGCGATCACGATGGCGCTGAACGGCACCTTGGTCAGCCGGGCCAGCATTTCCCGCACGTTGCGGGCGGCGGGGCTGCGGCCCACGAAGGCTTCCGGGGAATAGCGCCGGTAGCCGTGTTCGGCCTGCTCGATCAAACGGCGCTGGGCCAGGGCGCTGCGCGAGGCGCTGGCCATCACCAAATCCAGCCGGTCCATCTCGCAGGGTTTTTCCAGGAATTCGTAGGCGCCGAGCCGCAAGGCCCGCACCGAATCCTGCACGCTGCCATAGCCGGTCAGGAACAGCCATTCGCAATGCGGCACCCGGTCCTTGATCTGTTCCATCAGGTCCAGGGCGTTGCCGTCCGGCAGGTTCATATCGGACAGGATCAGCAAGGGTTCGCAGTGCTGGTCCAGCAACAAGCGGCGGGCCTCGGCCAGGCTGCGCACCCATTCGACCTCCCAACCGCCGCGGCGGTAGTGGCGGGTCAGTTCCTGGCCGAGCAGGGTTTCGTCCTCGATAAGCAATAGGCTATTGGGCATGGCGGTCCTCGTGGATGGTTCGGGTGGCTCCGCGGCGGGGCGTCAGAAGCCATACCTCAGGTTCGTTTGCAGGTTGTGGATGAATAAATCGCTTTGGCCTGGGTTCGACACATATTGGCCGAGATAGCCCAGATCGAGGCCGAGGCGGGGGCTGAAGTCGTAGGCCAAGCCCGCCAGGGCGCGGTTTTCGCTGAAGCCGGCCTGGCCGAAAGCGCTGTCGTTGGCATAGACCAACACCTCGTCCCCCAGATAGGCACCCAGGCCGCGCAGCCAGGGCAAGGGGTAGTTGATTTGCAGCGACTGCCTGATGCGGACGCCGACATCCCCGGTGCTTTGGTTGATGCGCTCCTCCAGCCGGAGCCGCGCCGTGACGCGCCCCGCCAACCAAGGCTGGCCGAAACCATAAGCCTGGAAAGGACGGTTTTCCTGGTGCGCGGGCCGGTCCAAGGGATGCGCCCAATCATGCAGGTAGCCAAGCCAAAGGCTCGAATAGGGGGTGAGGTCGTAGCCCACCTGGGCCAACAGCAGGTTCTCGGACAGGCGGATGCCGTCGGGATCGTCGGCCCGCAGCCGGGCTTGGTTTACCACCAGCCAGCGCCAGGGCCGCGCGAAGTGGCCGGATAGGCTCAGCGAACCCGCCGCGCCGAAGATGTTTTCGGTCGGGGCGGCGTGGGCGGCCGCGAAGGACAAGGCCGCGGCCAGGCCGGACAGGGCCGAGCGGGACCGGGGGTTCATGGCCCGGTCCTCCGGGAACGGGCGGGGTCGTGGTTGGCCATGGGGATGCGCCGCGTTGTGGCTGGGCGGGATATTGTCCATGGCGCGGCCTCCCCCGGAAAAGCGCCCCGGCGGCGGGATGCCGGGCCGGACGGGTTGGGCGTTGGGACGGGGCGGTCCTCATGGGGGTGGATGCGGCTCAAAAATTGATGAACAAAGACCCCATGATGAGGTGGTGCATGGTTTCGGCGCTATGGTCGGCGTTGTCGATGTACTGGTTCAGATAACCCAACTCGGTGCGGAAGTTCGGGTTGAAGGTCCAGGCTCCGCCGAGGAAGGCCCGGTTCTGGTCGAAGCCGGATTGGCCGCCGACCGGGGTGCTGTTCAAGCGTATGAAGAACTCGTCCCAGGCCACCAACGCCAGCCGCGGCTCGAACTCGAAGGGGCGCATATAGCGGATCATTTGCCGGGGTCGCACCCGCACCGAGTCGGCGACGATGAAATTGGTCTCCAGCAGGGTCCTGAAGGTGAAGGTGCCGAAATCGGTCGGCAGGACGTAGCGGAAGGCGGGCCACAAATCCTGTTGGGCGTAATAGGGTTTGCCGACGTTCTGGGTGGGCAGGAAGGTATAGCCCATCCACACCGTGGCCCGCTCGCCCAGCGAGTAGCCGAGCGCCACCCGGGCCATGCCCTGGTACCAATGGTCCCAGTTGTCGTCCCAGCGCGACTGGCCTTCCAGCCAGAGGCGGCCTTTTTGCAGGTTGGGATCGATGAAGCCCAGGCTGCCCTCGGCGACCACCTGCGCCCAGGAGCCGCCGTCCTGGGTGAGGTCGTCGGCGCGAGCGGCGGGACTCGCGCCCAGGACGGCGTAGGCGGTGGCGGAGATCATCAGGCTCTTGATGTTGAAATTGGGCATACCTTGGTGTATTGCGACGGTGTGGAGGAAAAAAGTATGGGTTGAGGGTGGTCCAGGCGGGGCGAAGCGGAATCCGCAAGAGGATTCCCCGTATTGCCTCGGTTAAGGGGTTTCGGGGCGCGACGGCTCCGGCATCGTGGGCGGCATGGCTGGCGTGCTTTCGTGCTGGGGCGATGGCCTTCTTTAGCGACTTGCATGCCATGGCCGGGCCGGGCCGATAAGCCTATGAAATCGCGCCGTTTATCGCCGCTTCCCAAGGTCGGGGCCGCTTTGAATCCGGTGGATTGGGACCGGCGATGGTGGATATGAACCTATTTCCGGGGTGGCGGTTGCCGGTAGGGCGATGGGTTAAACTTGGAAGCCGGTCGCGGGTATGGCAGGACGGCCATGCGGGAGGCCGCGCCGCGGCGTCCTGGCGCGCCAGGGTGGGATATTCGAGGCTCCGCGACGGGAGCCGGTTTTATTTAACGCGAGACTTGAATCATGCCGAAGCAACGTGGACGCCTGCGGGCGCTTGCGCTCGGGACCGTTTTGGGCCTGGGAGGATGGGGGATGGCGGACGGTGCCGGAGCCGCCACCTGGACGCCGCTGCGGAACGCCGCGCCCGATAAGGCCGGCACGATGCTGCTGCTGACCGATGGCACGGTCATGGTCCAGCAGAACGGCGCGGGCAATACCGCCCAATGGATGAAACTGTCCCCCGACCCCGGCGGCGGCTATGTCGCCGGGACGTGGTCCAAACTGGCGGCCATGGGCACGCCCCGGCTGTATTTCCCCTCGCATGTGCTGCCGGATGGCCGGGTCTGGGTCTTGGGCGGCGAATACAGCGCCTCCGCGACCGCCGTTCACCTCAACACCGGGGAAATCTACGATCCCGTGGCCGACCGCTGGTCCCCCATCGCCAAGCATCCCCAGGCCTTGTTCGGGGATGTGCCGACCCTGCTGCTGGACGGGGGCAAAATCCTGGCCGGTTCCATCCTGAGTTCGGGCTTTGCCGCGGGCCGCTCCACCTTCCTCTACGATATCGCCAGCAATACCTGGTCGGGCGCGATTCCCAAGGTCCATGCCGATTCCAGCGCCGAGGAATCCTGGGCGCTGATGGGCGATGGCCGGGTGTTGACCTACGATGTCTACAAGAGCAACGCCACGGCGTCCGCCATCGGCGGCGGCATGTACGCCGAGGCGTTCGACCCCGCCCATTACACCGACGGCGATCCCGCGACCCGGCCCTGGGTTTCCATCAGTCCCAGCGACGGCACCGCCTCCGGCACGATCCCTCTGCTGGGGCAGGGCGATGGCGAGATGGGGCCGATCCTGCGCCTATACGATGGTCGGATGTTCCTGATCGGGGCCACGGGCCGCACCGCGTTCTATGCGCCCGATACCCGCACCTGGATGGCCGGACCCAGCGTCCCCGGCGGTTTGGCGGTGAACGACGCGCCCGCCGCCATCCTGCCCAATGGCCATGTGATCCTGGCGGCCGAAGGGGGCGGGGGGCGGCCCTTGTTCGATTTCAATCCCGCCACCCAAGCCATGGCCCGGTTGTCCCTGCCCAGCGCTTTATCGAACGACCTGGGCAATACCGCTTATCAAATCAGGCTGCTGTTGTTGCCGACCGGGCAATTGCTGCTGGCCACGGCGTCCACCCGGCTCTGGGTTTACACGCCGGACGGCACGCCCAAAGCGGCCTACCGTCCCTTGGTGAAGAAACTGGCCGCCCAGGGTTGCGGCAAGTTCACCCTGACCGGCAAGCGCCTCACCGGGCAGTCGGCGGGCGCGGCCTATGGCGACGATGCCGAGATGGACGAGAACTATCCCATCGTCCGGTTCCAGGACGCCGCGGGCGGTGGCTTCTACGCCAAAACCACCCATTGGAGCACCACCCGCATCGCGACCGGCGACGCCCTGGTCACCACCGATTTCAGCCTGCCGGCCGGTTTCGCCGCCGGGAATTATCAGATGACGGTGAGTGCCGCCGGTATCCAATCCCTCGCCACGGCGGTCAATATCACGGCCTCCCAATTGCCGTCCCAGCCCGGTTGTCCCGCCGCCCAATAAGGCATGGCGGGCCGTGGTGGCACTGCATCCGCGAGCCGTTTTCGCGCCAAGGACGGGCCGGTGTTCCAACCGGCCCGTTTTTTTGGCCTGCGGAAAGTGGGATGGTGATGGGTTTTCCAGGATAACCCTGGAAGGCGGAAGGTCATTTATAAGGCTTGGTTATTGATTCAATCATGACAATTTAATTTTCTTTATATACCAGTCCACTTATAGTCTGTTCACTGGATAGGGATGCGGGAGCGGGAGGCTCGGGATGGAAGCCGCCACATAACAACAATCCAAAAAACGAGGAGGAAGGCCGCCATGGCCACGAAGACCTATAGCGCGGGCGTCAAGCAATATCGCGAGACCTACTGGGACCCCGATTACACCCCCGCTGCCACCGATTTGCTCGCGGTGTTCAAGATCACCCCGCAACCGGGCGTGGACCCCGAGGAAGCCGCCGCCGCCGTCGCCTCCGAATCCTCCACCGGCACCTGGACCACGGTCTGGACCGACCTCCTCACCGATCTCGATTATTACAAGGGCCGCGCCTACCGCATCGAGGCCGTGCCCGGCCATCCCGAACAGTTCTACGCCTTCATCGCCTATCCCATCGATTTGTTCGAGGAAGGCTCGGTGGTCAACGTGCTGACTTCCTTGGTCGGCAATGTGTTCGGCTTCAAGGCCGTGCGCGGGCTGAGGCTGGAGGACGTGCATTTCCCCATCGCCTATATCAAGACCTGCGGCGGGCCGCCCCACGGCATCCAGGTCGAGCGCGACATCATGAATGTCTATGGGCGTCCCTTGCTGGGTTGCACCATCAAGCCCAAGCTCGGTTTGTCGGCCAAGAACTATGGCCGCGCCGTGTACGAATGCCTGCGCGGCGGGCTGGATTTCACTAAGGACGACGAGAACGTCAACAGCCAGCCGTTCATGCGCTGGCGGCAACGCTTCGATTTCGTGCAGGAGGCCATCGATAAGGCCGAGGCCGAAACCGGCGAGCGCAAAGGCCATTACCTCAACGTGACCGCGCCCACCCCGGAAGACATGTATAAGCGGGCCGAATACGCCAAGGCCATCGGTTCGCGCATCATCATGCACGATTTCCTCAGCGGCGGTTTCTGCGCCAATACCGGGCTGGCCAATTGGTGCCGCGGGAACGGGATGCTGCTGCACATCCACCGCGCCATGCACGCCGTCATCGACCGCAATCCCAGCCACGGCATCCATTTCCGCGTGCTGGCGAAGGTGCTGCGCCTGTCGGGCGGCGACCATCTCCACACCGGCACCGTGGTCGGCAAACTGGAAGGCGACCGCGCCGCCGTGCTGGGCGTGATCGACCTATTGCGCGAGCGCCATATCAAGGAAGACCGGAGCCGGGGCATTTTCTTCGACCAGGATTGGGGTTCGATGCCCGGCGTGTTCACGGTGGGTTCGGGCGGCATCCATGTTTGGCATATGCCCGCCTTATTGGGGATTTTCGGCGACGACGCGGTATTCCAGTTCGGCGGCGGCACGCTCGGCCATCCTTGGGGCAACGCGGCGGGGGCGGCGGCCAACCGGGTCGCGCTGGAAGCCTGCGTCGCGGCCCGCAACGAAGGCCGCTCCCTGGAACAGGAGGGCCGGGCGGTCCTGCTGGCGGCGGCGGAGCATTCGCCCGAACTCAAGGCCGCTTTGGAGACTTGGAAGGAAATCAAGTTCGAGTTCGACACCGTGGACAAACTCGACGTGGCCCGCCCCTGAGCGCGGAACCCGATCAGCATCGACTAATTTTGATAGCAACGAGGAGCCAAGATATGAGCGAAATCCGGGATTTTTCCCCATCCAGCCGCAAGCTCGGAACCTTTTCCTATCTGAAGGAGATGGAGCCGGAGCGCATCCGCAAGCAGGTCGAGTACATCGTGCGCCGGGGTTGGAATCCGGCGGTGGAGCATAGCGAGCCGGAGAACGCCTTCGATCATTATTGGTATATGTGGAAGCTGCCGCTGTTCGGCGAGACCGATGTGGATAAAATCCTGGC
This sequence comes from Methylomagnum ishizawai, assembly GCF_019670005.1. NCBI lineage: Bacteria > Pseudomonadati > Pseudomonadota > Gammaproteobacteria > Methylococcales > Methylococcaceae > Methylomagnum > Methylomagnum ishizawai. The sequence continues at coordinate 1,332,387 of NZ_AP019783.1, forward strand.
CGAGGCCGCGGCCTGCCGCGCCGCCCATCCCCACAACCATGTGCGCCTGGTCGGCTACGACACCCGCAGGCAATCGCAGGGGGCGGCGCTGGTGGTCTACCGGGGTTTGGCGGCGGCTTGACGGGATTGGGAAGGAGGACCGGGGCGTCGGCCCCGGTGCGTAGGGAAATAAGTGGAGTTGGCCGATAAGCCGGGTTCTGTCTTGGACAGCCATTCATCTGGGACGCGCCTCGCGACGCGCCTCGAGCGACCTACCCGGGAGCCGTGCGGACCACACGTCCGGGTTACCCCGATGCCCCCCTATTTGGTCTTGCTCCGGGTGGGGTTTGCCCTGCCACCGCCGTTGCCGGCCGTGCGGTGCGCTCTTACCGCACCATTTCACCCTTACCCCGCCGGCCCGGAAGGACCGATGGGGCGGTATATTTTCTGTGGCACTTTCCATAGGCTCGCGCCTTCCAGGCATTACCTGGCACCCTGTCCTGTGGAGCCCGGACTTTCCTCCACCCCGAAGGGCAGCGGCTGCCTGGCCGACTCCGCCGCCAAGTCTACCACGAAAAGCGGGGATATCTTGATCCAAGTCAAGAAGTGGCCCAGGGTTTGCCGTTATCCTAACCACCAATGATGAAGCACTGGTTTACAGTGAATTCATTCCCCTACTCCTTGTCCCCCAATTCCGGGTGACATCCACCGAATTTTCGAATCCTCTGGGATGGTGTTGCGGGCTAAGGCATTGCCGAAGCCCGCTTTTTTTTGCCCGCCGCCTGGTTTTCGGAACCCCCACCGCCCCCCCCGAAACCGCCGTTTTTCCCTTCTAACTCAAGGACTCGCCGCGTTGAGGCAGTGGGGCATTTATGTTCTAATACCGGACTGGTTTACCTAAGTCTTAGGATTGCGCCGAGCGAACCTCGCGTTGCGCGGTGTCCGAATTCCGGCCATGTCCGGGACGGCTCCCCGCCTTTCGGCGTGCCTTAAACCGAACGAAATCCTTGCACTCCCCCCTGCGTCTTCCTTGTGAACCATTGCGGGCCGCGATGAGGAGTGGTTTGGCCGTTAATTTGTGCGATCCACAGGCTCACTTATGTTAATCAAAACCAAGAAAGGGTTGAATCTGCCTATCACGGGAGAGCCCGAACAGGCCATTTACGACGACGGTGGCGTTGTAAGTTCCGTGGCGCTGTTGGGGCCGGATTACAACGGATTGAAGCCCACCATGGCTGTCGCCGAGGGCGACCGGGTCAAGTTGGGCGATGTTTTGTTCTCCGAGAAGCAAAACGCCAAGGTGGTCTACACGTCCCCCGGCTGCGGCGTGGTCAAGTCCATCGTCCGTGGCGCGCGCCGCGTGCTGCAAGCCGTCATCGTCGAACTGGACGGCGACGATAGCGTCGAGTTCAGCGCCTACGCCGAATCCGAACTCTCCAATCTGACCGCCGATCAGGTCAAAGATAACCTGCTGGCTTCCGGGCTGTGGACTTCGTTCCGCACCCGTCCCTACAGCAAGGTTCCCGACCCCGATACCGCGCCGCGTTCTATTTTCGTCACTGCTATCGATACCAATCCGTTGGCCGCCAACCCCGACGTGGTCATCGCGGAACGGGCGCAGGATTTCAAGAATGGCTTGACCGTTATCGCCAAACTGACCGAAGGCAAGGTGTTCCTGTGCAAGGCTCCGGGCCAAAGCTTCCCGGCGGGCGAAGTCGGCAAGCTGGAAATCGCCGAATTCGACGGCCCGCATCCGGCGGGTTTGCCCGGCACCCATATCCACCACCTCGATCCGGTCGGCCCGAGCAAGACCGTGTGGCATCTCGATTATCAATCCGTCATCGCCATCGGTGCCTTGTTCACCACGGGCAGTTTGAATGTCGAGCGCGTGGTGTCATTGGCGGGTACTTTGGTCGAGCGTCCGCGCTTGGTGCGGACCCGTTTGGGGGCCAACCTGTCCGATCTGGTCAAAGGCCAATTGGTGGCGGATAAGGAAGCCCGCGTGATTTCTGGTTCCGTGCTGCATGGCCGCAAGGGCGAGGATTGGGCCGATTACCTGGGCCGCTACAGCAACCAAGTCACCGTCATCGAGGAAGGCCGCGCCAGGGATTTCATGGGTTGGATCATTCCTTCCCGCGAGAAGTACTCGTTCCTGAACGTCCTCCTGTCCAGCCTGCCGAAAGAGCGCGGGCGCAAATTCGCCTTCAACACCAACAAACTCGGCAGTCCCCGCGCCATCGTGCCGGTCGGCGTCTACGAAGAAGTCGTGCCGATGGACATCCTGCCGACCCAGTTGCTGCGCTATTTGATCGTGGGCGACACCGATATGGCCCAAGCTTTGGGCTGCCTTGAGTTGGACGAAGAGGACTTGGCGCTTTGCACCTTCGTCGATCCGGGCAAGCATGACTTCGGTTCGGTGCTCAGAAACAATCTCACCCAAATCGAGAAGGAAGGCTAATGTCCAGTACCCGGCAATTTCTAGACAAGCTACACCCGCACTTCGTCAAGGGCGGGAAGTTGGAGAAGCTGTATCCCGTCTACGAGATGGTGGATACCTTCCTCTATAGCCCGCCCGATGTCACCCACGGCTCGGCCCATGTCCGCGATGCGGTGGACCTGAAGCGGGTGATGACCTATGTGTGGATCGCGGCCCTGCCGTGCATGTTGATGGCGATGTTCAACACCGGCTATCAGGCCAACGCCGCCATGCAGGCTTTGGGGCTTACCGAAGTTCCGAATTGGCGCGGTCTGATCCAGAACTTCTTCGGCTTCAATCCGAACAATCCCATTTCCGACCTCGTTCATGGCGCTTTGTATTTCCTGCCGGTCTACATCGTCACCTTGGTGGCGGGTGGTATCTGGGAAGTGTTGTTCGCTGTGGTGCGTAAGCACGATGTCAACGAAGGCTTTTTTGTTTCTTCCATTTTGTTCGCCCTGACCCTGCCGCCGGATATTCCCCTGTGGCAAGTCGCCCTTGGCATTTCCTTCGGCGTGGTCATCGGCAAGGAAATTTTCGGCGGTACCGGCAAGAACTTCTTGAACCCGGCCCTGACGGGCCGCGCTTTCCTCTACTTCGCGTATCCGGCTTCCATGTCGGGCGACGCGGTGTGGACGGCAGTGGACGGCTTCAGCGGCGCGACCGCCTTGGGCGTCGCGGCCATGGGCGGCGTGCAAGGCATCCACGATGCGGGCATTTCCTGGATTCAGACCTTCTTCGGGTTTGAACAGGGCTCCATGGGTGAAACTTCCACCTTTGCTTGCTTGATTGGCGCAGCTTTCTTGCTCTACACCCGCATCGCCAACTACCGCATCATCGCGGGCGTCCTGGTCGGCATGATCGCGACTTCCACCCTGTTGAACATCGTTGGCAGCGATTCCAACGCCATGTTCTCCATGCCGTGGTATTGGCACCTGACCCTGGGCGGTTTCGCCTTCGGCACGGTCTATATGGCCACCGATCCGGTCAGCGCGGCCCAAACTAACACGGGCCGGTGGATTTTCGGTGCCTTGATCGGCTTCATGACCGTCCTGATCCGCGTCGTCAACCCGGCGTTCCCGGAAGGCATCATGTTGGCGATCCTGTTCTCCAACATCTTCGCGCCGCTCATCGATTACGCGGTCATCAAGGCCAATATCGCCCGGAGGGTCAGACGCCATGTCTAATTCGGAAAATCTCAACGCCGCGCCGCCCCTGCCCAAAAGCAAGCTGGCGCAATATATCGAGACGGTGCAGCAGCGGATGCAGCCCATCCTCGACCTGCCCAACGACAGTTTCAAGAAGACGGTGATGGTGGCTTTGTGGCTGTGCCTCGCGGGCGCGGTCGTGGTCGCCGGTTCTGCCGTGTCGCTCAAGCCCTTGCAGGAAAGCAACAAGGCCCGCGACGAGAAGGTCAACATCCTGGAAGTCGCCGACCTGTTGAAGGCCGACACCGATGTGGACGCGGTGTTCAACAACATCGAAACCAAGATCGTGGACCTCGCGACCGGCGACACTGTCGATTCGGTCGATGCCAAGACCTACGATCAATGGAAGGCCGCGAAAGACCCCGGCATGAGCGACGCCATCCCGCCGGAAAAGGACATCGCCAGCATCAAGCGCAAGCCCAAATACGCCAAGGTCTACTTGGTGAAAGAGGGCGGCCAGCTCAAGTCGGTGATCCTGCCGGTCAATGGCTATGGCCTGTGGTCCACCATGTACGGCTTCATTTCCCTGGAAGCGGACGCCCAGACCGTGGTCGGCATGAACCTCTACGACCAGGCCGAAACCCCCGGCCTCGGCGGCGAGGTGGTCAACCCGAAATGGAAAGCCCTGTGGAAAGGCAAGAAGGTCTACAACTTCACCGGCAAGGAACTGCACGAGAGCAACCTGAGCGAAAAGGGCCAGGCCATCGAAATCGGCGAAGTCGCTTTGGGCTTGGTCAAAGGTTCGGTCGAACCCGGCAAGCCCGGTTCCGAATTCCAGGTGGACGCCCTGGCCGGCGCCACCCTCACCAGCCGCGGCGTGAGCAATCTCGTGCAGTACTGGATGGGCAAGGAAGGCTACGGCATCTATCTCGCCAAGCTTAGAAGCGCAAGAGGATAAACCCATGAACCTGAACGCAGAACACAAGAAAGTTCTTGTCGATCCGTTGGTGGACAACAATCCCATCACCTTGCAGGTGTTGGGCATTTGTTCGGCGCTGGCGGTGACTTCCCAATTGTCCACGGCGCTCATCATGAGCTTGGCGCTGACCTCGGTCACGGCTTGCTCCAGCGCCGGGATCGCCTTGATCCGCAACCACATCCCGAGCAGCATCCGCATCATCGCGCAGATGGTCATCATCGCGTCCTTGGTGATCGTGGTGGACCAGATGCTCAAGGCGTTCGCCTATGACATCAGCAAAAAGCTGTCGGTGTTCGTCGGTCTCATCATCACCAACTGTATCGTGATGGGCCGCGCCGAAGCCTATGCTATGAAGAATCCGCCCTGGGAAAGCTTCCTGGACGGCATCGGCAACGGTCTGGGCTACAGCCTGATCCTCGTCACCGTCGCCGTAGTCCGCGAACTGTTCGGCTCCGGCAAATTGCTGGGGTTGGACATCCTGCCCTTGGTCAAGGATGGCGGCTGGTACGTCCCGAACGGCCTGCTGCTGCTGCCGCCCAGCGCCTTCTTCCTGATCGGTTTGATTATCTGGGCGGTGCGTTCCTGGAAGCCGAAGCAGGTCGAAAAGGCCGACTTCGCCATCCAACCGGCCCATGGTCTGGCTCACGGGGAGGCCCATTGATATGGAAGCCTATATCAACCTCTTTATTAAGTCGGTCTTCATCGAGAACATGGCGCTCTCCTTCTTCCTGGGGATGTGCACCTTCATCGCCGTGTCGAAGAAGATCGAAACCGCCGTCGGCCTCGGCATCGCCGTCGTCATCGTGCAAACGCTGACGGTCCCGGCCAACAACGTGATCTATTCCTACCTCCTGAAGGAAAACGCCCTGACCTGGGCGGGCATCCAAGGCGTGGACCTGTCGTTCATCGCCCTGATGGCCTGTATCGGCGTGATCGCGGCCATCGTGCAAATCCTGGAAATGGTGCTGGATAAGTTCTTCCCCGCGCTCTACAACGCGCTGGGCATCTTCCTCCCGCTCATCACCGTGAACTGCGCGATCCTGGCCGGCAGCCTCTTCATGATCGAGCGCGATTACAACTTCAAGGAAAGCGTGGTGTACGGCGTCGGCAGCGGCTTCGGCTGGGCCTTGGCCATCGTGCTGATGGCCGGTGTGCGCGAAAAGCTGAAATACAGCGACGTGCCCGCCGGTTTGCGCGGTCTGGGCATCACGTTCATCACCGCGGGGCTGATGGCCTTGGGCTTCATGGCCTTCTCCGGTATTCAGCTATAAGGCGGGGCGGAAACGATGTTGGAAATTATCCTGGGTGTATTGTTTTTCACGGTGATCGTGATCGCCTTGGTCTTCGTCATTTTGGGGGCGAAATCCAAGCTGGTCGCGGAAGGCTCCGTGGAAGTTGTGATTAACGACGAGAAGAAAATCCAAGTGCCCATCGGTGCCAAGCTGCTGACCGGGCTCGCGGATGCCAACCTGTTCGTGTCCTCCGCCTGTGGCGGCGGCGGCACTTGCGGCCAGTGCAAGGTGAAGGTGCATGAAGGCGGCGGCGATATCCTGCCGACCGAGCTTTCGCACATCTCCAAGCGCGAGGCGAAGGATGGCGACCGTCTGGCTTGTCAGGTCACGGTCAAGCAGAACATGAAGATCCACGTCCACGACGATGTGTTCGGCGTCAAGAAGTGGGAAACCACGGTGCGTTCGAACCACAACGTGGCGACCTTCATCAAGGAACTGGTGCTGGAACTGCCGAAGGGCCAAACCGTGGACTTCCGCGCGGGTGGCTACATCCAAATCGAATGTCCGCCCTACCATGCGAAGTTCAAGGACTTCGCGGTGGAAGAGCGCTTCCACGAGGATTGGGACAAGTACAACATTTGGCGCTACGAGTCCGTGGTCAAGGAACCGGCCATCCGCGCCTATTCCATGGCCAACTACCCGGAAGAAAGCGATATCATCATGCTCAACGTGCGTATCGCCACGCCGCCTCCGGGCCGCGACGAGATCCCGCCGGGCATCATGTCGTCCTATATCTTCAACCTGAAGCCGGGCGACAAGGTCACCATCTCCGGGCCGTTCGGCGAATTCTTCGCCCGCGAGACCGACAAGGAAATGGTGTTCGTCGGCGGTGGCGCGGGTATGGCCCCGATGCGTTCGCACATCTTCGACCAGCTGCGCCGCATCAAGACCAAGCGCAAGATAACCTTCTGGTACGGTGCCCGCAGCTTGCGCGAAATGTTCTACGTGGACGATTTCAACACCTTGCAGGCCGAGAACGAGAACTTCACCTGGCATATCGCGCTGTCCGAGCCGAAGCCGGAGGACAACTGGACCGGCTACACCGGGTTCATCCATAACGTCCTGTTCGAGAACTACATCAAGAACCACCCGGCACCGGAAGACTGCGAGTACTACATGTGCGGCCCGCCCATGATGAACTCCGCCGTCATCAAGATGCTGGTGGATAACGGCGTGGACCGCGAAAACATCATGCTGGACGACTTCGGCGGCTAATTCCCACCGGGTCCGATGGCTTGAGGAAGCGGAGGGTGTTTCGGCACCCTCCGCTTTTATTTTTTGGGAAAAGGAGTAAATTCCTCGTCCCATTCCATCCACCCCAAATACCGATATTTTCCGAGGATCGATCATGGCTATCTTCCTGGTTACTTTCGTCATCATCGCCGTGGTGATCGCGCTCATGGCCATCGGCGTCATGTTTGGCCGCGCCGCCATCAAAGGTTCTTGCGGCGGGGTCAACAGCGATTGCGCCTGCGCCACCAAGTGCGACAAGCGGCTGAAATGGGAGGCCGAACAAACCAAGCTGGCCGCCCAGGAATAGCCGGCGACGGCGGCGGGTCCGGCGCCGCGCTCCATTCCACCCGCCCACGATCCGCCGCTGCGTGACCCATAGCGGCCCAAGAACAAGAAGGAGCAGGAACCATGTTGGCGAACATCGGCGTGCGCGAGCACATGACCGCGAATCCTTTGGTATTCAGCCCGGAGTTGGACGTATTCGAAGCGATACGCCAGCTCATCGACCATAAAATCACCGGAGCGCCGGTGGTGGACGCCAAGGGCAAGCTGGTGGGGGTGTTTTCGGAACTGGATTGTATGAAGCTGGCGGTGGAGGCGTCCTATCACGAGGGGATGCCGGGCAAGGTGGGCGATAACATGACCACCGATTTCAAAGCGGTCGGCGGCGATACCAGCATCCTCGAAGCCGCCGAAATCTTCGCCAAAAGCCCCTTGCGCAACCTGCCCGTGGTGGATGGGAGCCATGTGGTGGGTATCCTCAGCCGGGTGGACGTGCTGAAAGCGGTCATCAAAATCTGGTGAGCCCCTGCCCGTGACCGCCACCTTCTACTGGTACGACTACGAAACCTTCGGGGCCGATCCGCGGGTGGATCGCCCCGCCCAATTCGCCGGACTCCGCACCGACGCCGATCTGAATCCCATCGCCGCGCCCTTGGTGCGGTATTGCCGCCCCGCCCCGGATTGCCTGCCCCATCCCGACGCCTGCCTGATTACCGGCATCACGCCGCAAGTCGCCCGGCGCGAGGGTCTGCCCGAAGCCGAATTCATCGCCGAAATCAACGCCGAGTTCTCGCTGCCCGGCACCTGCGTGGCCGGGTTCAACAATCTGCGCTTCGACGACGAAGTGACCCGCCACAGCCTCTACCGCAATCTGCTCGATCCCTACGCCCGCGAATGGCGCAACGGCAATTCCCGCTGGGATATAATCGACCCGCTACGATTGGCCCGCGCCTTGCGCCCCGAAGGCATCGTCTGGCCCGACGACGCCACCACCGGACGCCCCAGTTTCCGCTTGCAGGCGCTGACCGCGGCCAATGGCATCGCCCATGACGATGCCCACGACGCGCTGGCCGATGTCCAGGCCACCATTGCCATGGCCCGCTTGCTGCGCGAACGCCAGCCCAGGCTGTTCCGGTTCTTGCTGGACCACCGGAGCAAACAGAAAGCCGCCGATTTGCTGGGCTTGGGCAAGCTGACGCCGGTGATCCACGCTTCCGAGAAATTCCCCGCCGAGCGCCATTGCATCGGCGTCGTGGTGGCTTTGGCGCGGCATCCGGTCCATCCGAATGGCATCGTGGTCTACGATCTCGCCTTCGATCCCACGCCGCTGCTGACGCTGGACGCCGCCACCCTGCGCCAGCGCCTTTATACCCCGGTGGCCGATTTGCCCGCGGGGGTCGAGCGCCTGCACCTCAAGACCGTGCATATCAATAAATGCCCGGTCCTCGCACCATTGCAAACGATGCGACCCCAGGATGGCGAGCGTTTGGGCTTGGATATGCGGCGCTGTCTCGAACATCTGGACATGCTGCGCGGCGCTCCCGACCTCGCGGCCAAGGTCCAGCAGATCGTGGGCGGCGAACGGGAAGAAGTCCTGGCCGACGTCGCCACCGACCCCGACACAATGCTCTACGGCGGCGGTTTTTTCAGCGACCGCGACCGGGCCACGCTGGATTATCTGCGCGGCCTGCCGCCCGCCGAATTGGGCCGGGCCAGGCCGGTGTTCGAGGATGAACGCCTGCCGGAAATGCTGTTCCGCTACCGGGCGCGGAATTACCCGGAAACCCTCGACGCCACCGAAACCGCCCGCTGGGAAAGCTTCCGCCGCGGACGCCTGCGGGCCGCCCAAGGCGCTTATGAAGCCCGGTTGCGGGAATTGGAAGCCGGGCCGGACGCGGGGCCGGAACATCGGCGGGTGCTGGCCGAACTCGCGGCCTACCTCCGGGAAATCCTCCCTTAATCGGCTGGCGGGTTTGCCTTATACTTCCGCGCTTTGTTCGCCACAACTCTTGGGAGATATTGATGAAAAAGCTGTTGTCCATCGTCGCCGCCGGTTCCTTGTTGTGGGCGGGTCTGGCCGAAGCCCATGGCCCCACCCGCCAGAAGATGGTGGAAACCATCGAGATCAACGCCGCGCCGGAAGCCGTGTGGGCCTTGGTCGGCGATTATGCCCATCCCGAAAAATGGATGCCCCCGGTGGAAAGCACCACGACCACCAGCGGCAATGAAAAAGGCTCGGTCCGCGAATTGCACATCAAATCCGGCGGCACCTTGAAAGAAGAACTCAAGGACATCGACGCCGCCAAGATGAGCCTCAAGTACAAGGCCATCGACCCGACCGATCCCAAAGTCCTGCCGGTCAACAACTACGCCTCCGAAATCAGCGTCGAAGCCAACGGCGCGGGCGGCAGCAAGGTGGAGTGGAAAGGGGCCTATTACCGCTGGTTCCTGAACAACAACCCGCCCGAAGGCGAGAACGAAGAAGCCGCCAACAGCGTGGTCGGCAAGATCTACAAGGACAGCCTCGCCAACCTGAAAGCCCTGGTCGAAAAGAAATAAGCGGCCATGTTCGCGCTCGGCGAAAAATCCCTGCAAGCGGCGGCCTTGGCCGCCGCTTGCTTTTGCGCGGGTGGCGGTGCGGCGGCGGCACCGTTCGCCTATATCACCAACCAGAAGGACGATTCCGTCTCGGTCATCGACACCGCCAGCGGCCAGGTGGTGAAAACCCTCGCCGTCGGCGGGCAACCGGCGGGCGTGGCGACCAGCCGCGATGGCGCGGTGGTCGCCATCAGCAATCCGGCCGGCAAGCAAATCACCCTCATCGACGGGCGCGCCCAATCCGTGTGGGCCTCCCTTCCCGTGGGCGAGGGACCGTTGGGGCTGGCCATGGATGCGCGGGGTGGCCGGGTGTTCGTCGCCGATTTCTACGAGAACTACCTGTCGGTGCTGGACGTGGCGGAGCAACGGGTCGTTAAGCGGATTCCCGTGGGCAGCCATCCCGCCGGCGTGCTGGTCGACCCCGATGGCGCGAAAATCTACGTGGCGAACCGCGACGACGATTCGGTGTCCGCCATCGACGCCGCCACGCTGGAAGTGGGGAAGACCGTGCGGGTCGGCAAACACCCGTTCGGCCTTTTGGTGGTCGGCAAGCACCTGTTCGCGGCCAATGTGGAAGGCAACGATGTGTCGGTGGTCGATACCGGGCGCATGGAAGTGGTGAAGCACATCCCGGTGGGCGACCGGCCTTATGCCTTGGCCGCGGCCCTGGGCGGCTCGCGGGTGTTCGTGACCAACCAGTACGACAACACCCTGTCGGTGATCGATACCCGGAAGCTGGAAACCGTGGCCAGCGTCAAGGTCGGCGAATACCCGGAAGGCATCGCCTCGCACCCGGACGACCGCCATGTCTATGTCGCCAACTGGTTCAACAACACGGTGTCGGTGGTCGATGCCCAAAACCTCAAGGTCGAGAAAACCATCCTGACCGGCGATGGCAGCCGGGCGTTCGGGCAGTTCATACCGTTGGGGGAGGCGACGGCGCGTTAGGGCCGCGTTGGATCCAGGCCGGTCCGGTGGTCTGTTGACAGGGATGGAATAATTGTTTAGAGTCGATACTATAATTGGTCGGGGCTGGTTTTCCGGCCCCCGCATAAAATAAATCCAGCGGCCATGGCCGGACCCACTTTGCGCGAGGTTTTTTGTCCCCATGAATAAAGCGATCCTATTTGGCATCGCGGCGGCCCTGTTCGGGGCTGGCGCGGCATCCGCCACCGAATTCACCGCCGCCGACCCACAACGCGCCGAGCAAATCTTCAACGACAACTGCGCGAGCTGCCATGGCCACGACCTGGGCGGCTACCTCGCCCCGCCCTTGAACCAGGACCGGCTCAAGGGCCGCAGCCCCACCAGCCTCCGCAGCCTTATCATGGCCGGGTCGTTCGACACCCTGATGCCGCCCTTCTACGGCAAGCTGTCCGACGAAGACATCCGGCTGGTGGTCAACCGCATCCTCAACACGCCCAAGCTCGACCCGCAATGGACCCTGGACGACATCAAGAAGTCGCTGAAGGTCCATGTCGCCGACGAGTCCACCCTGCCCGACAAACCCGGCTACGCTATCGACAACATGGACGACCTGATCGGCGTCGCCGCCCGCGGCCGCTATGGCCGGGGCGAAGGCTCCAAAGCGGTGTTCATCAACAGCGCCACCAACACCCAGGTCGGCGAAGTACCCACCCGAACCGCCGCCCATATCATCGAATTCAATCCGGTCAATCCGCGCTGGGCCTACGTCAAGACCGACACCGCCGAGGTCTACAAGGTCGATCTCTATTCCATGAAGATCGTGCGCGAAATCAAGACCGGCCTCAACGGCCCGGCCCTGGGCGTGTCGCGCGATGGCAAATACCTGATGGCGGGTTCCTTCGTGCCGCATTTCGCCGTGCTGCTGGACGCCAACACCTTGGAACCGCTGAAATATTTCAAGCTGGAAGGCACCGACCCGGACGGCAAGTTCGTCACCTCCGATTCCGGCATGATCACCGGCACGCCCTATGCCGATATCTTCGCCATCGCCCTGGAAAACGCCGGGCAGGTCTGGGTGGTGGACCTCACCCAGCCGGATTTCCCCGTCACCCAGATTCCCAACGTGGGCCGCCATTTGCACGACGCCTTCCTCTCCCATGGCGGACGCAAACTGATGGTCGCCTCCTACGACGACAGCATCGTCGCCGCCATCGACCTCGCCGATAAGAAAGTGCTGGCCAAGCTGCCCGCCGGTTGCGTGCCCCATGTCGGCGGCGGCTCGGTGGTGCAGGTGAATGGCCGGACCCTGGGCTTCGGCACCAACTTCGGCGACTGCGCCAAGGAAGTGGTCAGCGTGTGGGATTTGGACAAGATGGAAGTGGTGAAGCAGGTGCCGGTCTCGGGCGGCACCGAATCCCCGGCGGCGCACTACAACGCGCCCTATGTGGCGGTGGATATCATCAGCAAGGACCGCCGCGCCCGCACCATCCAGTTGATCGACAAGAACACCCTGGAAGTCGCCAAGACCTTGGACGTGGGCGGCCATGCCTATTTCCCGGAATATAACGCCAAGGGCGACCGGCTCTATGTCAGCGCGGGCTATAACGGCGACGAGGTGGTGGCTTTCGATTCCAAGACCCTGGAACGGGTGGCGTCCTTCCCCATGCAAAGCCCGGCGGGCATCTTCTCCCGCGCCCGCGCCAAATTCATGACCCGTGGCCTATCGCCGGAAGCGGTGCAGGCCGATTTGGCGAAAGCCCAATAAGTGAAAACCGTGGGAGCGGGCTAAAACCCTCTCCCGCACAACAGGGGGATCAACCTATGAAATGTTTAGCCATAACAACACTTATGGCCCTGCTATTCAGCGCCGGGACCGCTAATGCCATCAATTCGGAGGCAATCACCACCGCTATGCAGATCGCTGCCTCCAGAACCACCGCCCCCAGCCCGGAAGCGGGCAAGGCCAAGGTGGAAACAGTCTGCGCGGCTTGCCATGGCATCGCCGGCATCAGCGCCGCCCCGGCCTTTCCCAATCTGGCGGGCCAGAAAGAGGCTTATCTCCAAGCCGCCTTGACCGCCTACAAGGACGGCAGCCGCAAGAATCCCATCATGGGCAATATAGCCGCTGGCCTTTCCGATGCGGATATCGCCGATCTCGCCGCTTATCTGTCCGGGCTGAAGCGTTGTGAATAAACGGTCCTGGGCCTGGATCGCCTGCGGCGGCGGGTTGCTGCTGGGTTCCGCCCAGGCGGCGGACCCGTCGCCGGAACGGCAGGCCGCGCTGACCCATCTGCTGCGGCAGGATTGCGGTTCCTGCCACGGCATGACCCTGCACGGAGGCTTGGGTCCGGCGCTGTTGCCCGCGGCCCTGGCCGGGAAACCCGATGCCTTCCTGGTTGAAACCATCCTGAACGGACGCCCCGGCACGGCCATGCCGCCGTGGCGGAGCTTGTTGACGCCGGACGAAGCCGCGTGGCTGGTCGGGCAATTGCGGAAGACGCCATGATCCGAATCAAGAAACTCGCCCTGGCACTGTCACTCACCTTGGTTACGGCCCTGGATGGGCGCGCCGCCGAACTACGCGGCACCGGCGACCTGGGCTTGGTGGTCGAGCGGGCGGCGGGCAGCGTGCAGATCGTCGATACCACCCACCGCACCGCGCTGGGCCGGGTGCAGGGCTTGGGCGATTTGTCCCATGCCAGCTTGGTGTATTCCCCGGACGAGCGCTACGCCTATGTGTTCGGGCGCGACGGGGCCTTGACCAAGATCGATCTGCTGGAAGCCCGCATCGTCAAGCGCATCGAGCAGGCCCACAACAGCGTGGGCGGGGCGATTTCCCAGGATGGCCGCTGGATCGCCACCTCCAACTACGAACCGGGTGGGGTGCGGGTGTTCTCCGCCGACACCCTGGACAAGGTGGCCGATATCCCCTCCGTGACCGCCGATGGCAAAGCCTCCAAAGTCGTGGGCTTGGTGGACGCGCCCGGACAGCGCTTCGTGTTCAGCCTGTTCGAGGCCGGGGAAATCTGGGTGGCCGATCTACACGACCCCAAAGCCCCGAAACTCCAGAAGTTCAAGGCGGGCAAGGAGCCCTACGACGCGCTGATTTCCCCCGAGGGCCGCTATTACATCGCCGGGCTGTTCGGCGAAGAAGGCGTGGCCTTGTTGGACCTGTGGAACCTGGACTCAGGGGTAAAGCGCATCCTGCCGGAACATGCCAAGGACGATCCCAAGTTTCCCGTGTTCAAGATGCCCCACCTGGAAGGCCGGGCGCTGATCGGCGATTACTGGTTCCTGCCCGCCGTGGGCCGCCATGAAATGCTGGTGATCGACCGCCGCGATTGGAAGGTGGTGAAGAAAATCCCGCTGGACGGCCAGCCGGTGTTCGTCATCCCGAGGCCGGACGAGCGCCAGGTCTGGATCAATTTCGCCCTGCCCGACAACGACAAGCTGGAAATCATCGATACCCGCGACCTCGGCGTGGTCAAGCGCTTGAATCCCGGCAAGGCGGTGCTGCATATGGAATTCACCCCCAAGGGCGACGAGGTCTGGGTCTCGGTGCGCGACGACGACCGGGTGATGGTCTACGACACCGAAACCTTCGCCGAATTGGCCCGGATCAAGGCCGACAAGCCCAGCGGCATTTTCTTCACCGCGCGCGCCCACCGCCTGGGTTTGTGAGGACAAGGCCTTGTCGCTGACCCCTTTGCAAAAACGCTTGCTCAACGATTTCCAGCGCGGCTTCCCGCTGTCGCCGCGGCCTTTCCAAGCCCTGGCCGAAACTTTGGGCGTGGACGAGGCCGAGGTGCTGGAAAACCTTCGGGTCTTGAGCGATAGCCAAATGGTCAGCCGGGTGGGGCCGGTGTTCGCGCCCCAGCGGGTCGGAGCCAGCACGCTGGCGGCCCTGGCCGTACCGGCGGAACGCCTGGAAGCCGTTGCCGCCTGGATCAGCGATCTCCCCGAAGTGAACCACAACTACGAGCGGGAACACCGCTACAACCTGTGGTTCGTCCTCACCGCCGCCGACCCGGAACGCTTGGACGCGGCGCTGGCCCGGATCGAGCGGCATACGGGATTGGCCGTGTTGTCGCTGCCCTTGCTGGAGGATTTCCATATCGACCTGGGTTTTCCGCTGGACTTCGGGAGCGGACCCACATGAGCGGGATGCCACTCCGGGCGGTGGATTTCCCCGCCGTGTTTCCCGGTCCGGCCCCGGTCCATTGCGGAACCCATCCCGACGCGGCCAGCGACCTACGCTTGCTGGCGGCGGTCCAGCACGGCCTGCCCCTGGTGCCCCGGCCCTATGCCGAACTGGGGCGGCAGGTGGGTTTGAGCGAGGCCGAGGTCATCGAACGGCTGGAACGCTGGCTCGCAACCGGGATCGTCAAACGCCTGGGGGTGGTGGTCCGCCATCGCAAACTCGGCTACCGCGCCAACGCCATGGTGGTGTTCGACGTACCGGACGCCCTGGTCGGCGCCGTCGGTGCCCGGCTGGCCGCTTTCGCCTGTGTCACGCTGTGTTACCGCCGTCCGCGCCGGGGCGAGGCCTGGCCCTATAATCTGTTCTGCATGATCCATGGCCGGGATCGCGCCACCGTCGAAGCCCAGGTGGAGGCGTTGACCCTCGCCTGCGGCCTGGAGGCCATGCCCCGCGCCGTATTATTCAGCCGCCGCTGTTTCAAGCAGCGCGGCGCGGTCTACCGTTAAGCTTTTCCCCACTCCCCATGAACGCCCTGGAACGCACCCTCATCAACGGCCTGCAAGGCGGTTTCCCGATTTGCGAGCGGCCCTATTTGGCAGTCGCGGAACGCCTGGGTTTGACCGAGGAAGCAGTCATCGAAGGACTGCGCGGCTTGTTGGACCAAGGCATCCTGAGCCGCTTCGGGCCGCTCTACCATGCCGAGCGCATGGGCGGGGCGCTGAGCCTGGCGGCGCTGGCCGTGCCCGAGGCCGATTTCGAGCGGGTGGTGGCCGAGGTCAACGCTTTCCCGGAAGTCGCCCACAACTACGCCCGCGACCATGCCTTGAACATGTGGTTCGTCCTCGCGACCGAAAAGCCGGAGCGCAAGGCCGAAGTCATCGCGGGGATAGAAGCCGCCACCGGCTTGAAGGTCCACGATATGCCCAAACTGGCCGAGTACTACGTGGGCCTGCGCCTGGAGGTATGACCATGCAAGACCGCGACGCCATCGACGAGATCGACCGCCAAATCATCCGCGCCACCCAGGCCGGTTTGCCGCTGACGCCCCGGCCCTACGCGGCCATCGCCGAACAACTGGGCCTCTCCGCCGACGTGGTGATGGCGCGGCTGCGGGCGATGCAGGAACGCGGGGTGATCCGCCGCATCGGCGCGGTGCCCAATCATTACAAGTTGGGCTACCGGGCCAATGGCATGACGGTCTGGGATGTGCCGGATGAAGCGATCGACGCACTCGGGGCGCGGGTCGGTGCCTTGGATGCGGTCAGCCATTGCTACCACCGCCCGCGCCATCGGCCCGACTGGCCGTATAACCTGTTCGCCATGGTCCATGGCCGGACCCGTGAAGAGGTCGAGCGGGAAACCGCCCGCATCGCGGCCTTGCTGGGCGAGGCCAACCGGGGCCATGCCGTGCTGTACAGCACGCGCATCTTGAAGAAAACCGGCTTGCGTATCGGCGATTAACCCCCCCATGTTCCGCATCACCCAATACATCGCCGAACTGCTGGATCCCCCGGCGGAACCGCTTCCCGCCGCGCCACGCCGCCGGGTCATGCCCGGCCCCGTGGTGATTTGGAACCTGATCCGCCGCTGCAATCTGGCCTGCAAGCATTGCTACACCACCTCGGCGGATATCGACTTCCCCGGCGAACTCGATACCGATGCGGTCTTCGCGGTGATGGACGACCTCAGGGCGTTCTGGGTGCCGGTGTTGATTCTGTCCGGTGGGGAGCCGCTGCTGCGGCCCGATATCTTCGCCATCGCCCAACGCGCCAAGGCCATGGGTTTCTACGTGGGGCTGTCCAGCAACGGCACCCTCATCACCGAACAGAACATCGCCGCCATCGCCGCCACCGGCTTCGACTACGTGGGCGTCAGCCTGGACGGCATAGGCAAGACCCACGACGATTTCCGCCAGAGTCCCGGTTCCTTCGAGCGTTCGCTGCATGGGGTCCGGCTCTGCCGCGAACGGGACATCAAGGTCGGCCTGCGCTTCACCCTGACCCGCGACAACCACGCCGACCTGCCCGCCCTGCTCGACCTGATGGAACGGGAAGGCGTGGACAAGTTCTATCTCTCCCACCTCAACTACGGCGGTCGCGGCCACCGCAACCGCAAGGACGACGCGGTGTTCGCCACGACCCGCGCCGCCATGGACCTCTTGTTCGATACCTGCCTGGACCGGCTCCGGGCGGGGCGGCCCGCCGAATTCGTCACCGGCAACAACGACGCCGACGGGGTTTACCTGTTGCACTGGGCGCGGCGGCGCTTCCCCGACCAAGCGGGAAGGCTGCGCGCCCGGCTGGCCCAATGGGGCGGCAATGCCTCCGGCGTCAACATCGCCAATATCGACAACCTGGGGAACGTCCATCCCGACACCTTCTGGTGGCATTACAGCCTGGGGAATGTGCGGGAACGGCCTTTTTCGGAGATTTGGCGGGATGTGTCGGACCCCTTGATGGCGGGCCTGAAAGCCAGTCCGCGCCCGGTCAAGGGCCGCTGCGCGGAATGCGCCCATCTCGATCTTTGCAATGGCAACACGCGGGTGCGTGCCCACCAGACCACCGGGGATTTCTGGGCCGAAGATCCCGGCTGCTATCTCGCCGACGACGAGATCGGCCTCCAGGCACGGGACCGCTGACGCGGATTGCCCGGCCCTGCCTGTGCCCGTAACCCTTCCTCTTGGCTACGAGGCGGCGACGCCCGTCCTCGGTGGCCCGTTCCCATGAATCGCGCGAAACTCATACAGCCATAAAAAAGCCCGCTTGCCGCGGGCTTCCAGGAAATCCTTGACGGAATCGCCGGCGGTGGTGGCTTTGAGAACGCTCCCACGACGCGGGGCTTGCCTTAATAGTACACCCTTCTTGTAATCGTCTAGGCTTAGTAGATCGGGGGAGGCCGCAACGCCGCTCGCGGGTCGGATGGTGTTCTCATTTGGGCGCAACGCCGCCCGCCGGATTCGATAAATTCCAAAGCGACAAAACAAAAAGGAGCTACGATGAATTACAAATTGATTGCCACGGCAGCTTTAATGCTAGCAACCCAAGGTTTTAGTTCGTCCGCGCAGGCATTCCAATATGAATATCTATTAGCCCAGTCTCCAGACCGATATATGAACGACGAGGATTATCAGCTTATGCTGGAGACCGGGCAGGACATATTGGATCACGGCAAGGATGGTGCGAGTAAAGGCTGGAAAAACCCCAAAACCGGTAGCAAGGGGGTGTTCAAGGTACTACTGTCGTATAAGGATTCCGGTTTGTCATGCCGACAAACCGCGTTGGCCACCAAAACGGCGAGCGGTATCTCGGAAAAATCGGTCTTGAGTTTCTGCAAGATCGAAGGCCAGTGGAAGATCAAGGCGTCGCCCGCCGAATCCTTTACCGACGAAGATTGGGGGCTGTTCGACAAAGCGGCCCAAGACGCCTTGGATAACGCGAAAGATGGCAAAGCCAAGACTTGGCACAACCCCAAAACCGATCATTCCGGAACCTTCAAACCCACCGCGACCGGCGACAACGGTTGCCGCACGCTGTTCTTGGCGATAGGAAAATCCAAAAAGGACAGCGCCGAAACCACCCTCGATGTATGCAAGAAGCCTGATGGCACGTGGGAACAACGCAAATAAGGGCGATGCGGTCACCGGGGCCGACGCCCGTTTCAAGCTCGGCCTCGCCGTACTGATTGTCAGCAATCTGCTGTTCGCGGTTCCGTTTTTTATCCAAGAACATTGGCCGGGATGGCTCAAAGCCTTGGCCGGTTCCCTGCTGCTGGCGCCGGATATCGGAACCTTGGCGGCGGTGGCGATCATGGGCAAGGAGAACTTCGACCGCATCGTGTCCGCCGTGAAGCGTTGGTTCGCCAGCCAGAAACCAGCGGGCAACGTGGGGCCGGTCCGCCATGCCTTCGGACTGGTGCTATTCCTGTCGCCGCTGGTCGTGACCTATATCCAAGGCTATTTTCCCGAATGGCTCCCGGATGCTTCGCCTTGGCGCTTTTACGCGAACCTTGCCAGCGACCTGGTATTCCTGGCCAGCCTCTTCGTGCTGGGCGGTGATTTTTGGGACAAGCTCCGGGCCTTGTTCGTGCGCGAGGCCCGCGCGGTGTTTCCCGAAAAGGCCCGTGGGGAAAATCGACCGGGCTGATTGCCGCTTATCGACCGCCGCCAATGGGGTTCCACGTTGATGTCCACCCGGAAATCCAGCTGCCTAGGTGAACTCCCCGGAAAAGCGCCGCCCGCGACCAACACCGTGCCGCACAGATGCCTACGTTCCCTGACGATGACAGCCCCGTTGTTGGGCCTGCTCGGGAGTAGTTGTGCGCTGATCCATAAGACCGTGGAGCTCCCGGCCCGCATGGTAGTGGCAATACTTCCCGGAGCGCCGGAAACCGAGCCGGCCGACCCCATCAAACTCCAAGACGACCTGCTCCGTTTCGCGGACAATTTCGTGTTCTCGACCACGCAGGCGGCGGAGCACCTCTCCACCAGCGAAGGCCCGATCAAAAGGGCCGATCTCCTCGCCATCAAATCGGCCTTGGCCACGGATGTTTACGGATTGGCTTCGGGTTCCAATCCCATCTCCAACCTGGTCAGCCTGACCGTGCTCGCCTCGGAGGCCCGGCACCGCGTCGAGGACTACTGGCTGCCCAAGGTCTATGGCCCCTCGGCGGAACCCATGCTCCGCTGCTTCAAGGATCGGGAAAGGGAAATCTGGGCCATCGCGGAGCGGGCGCTCAGCCCGGAAATGCGCGCCGAACTGCGGAAGGAAATCGAGCGGTGGCGGCGGAGCTTCGCCGAACCGAACGCGGACCCCGAAGCCTTCGCCGGTATCGCGATGGTCAACGATATCACCAAGGGATTGGAGGTCAACCGGTCCAGCGCGCTGCCGAACAGTGTCTTCGGACTCCTCGGCATAGATCCCCTCGCGGGACTCGATCCGGCCGCCCGCGAATTGGCGGAAACCCGTCTTTTCGCGGAGCGCGCCCTTTTCATCGGGCAACGGCTCCCCCAGACGATGGGATGGCAGGCGGAACTCCTGGCCCTGCGTTCCGCCGAGATCCCAGAAGTCGCCAGCCTGGTCGGCAGCGGTTCCCAGATCGCCGGTTCCAGCGAGCGGCTTTCCAAAAGCCTCGAATCCCTGCCGGCCTTTTTGTCTTCGGAACGGGAGAGCGTCCTCAAGGCCTTCACCCAGGAGCGCATCGGGCTGGTCGGTCTGGCCCAAGCCACGAAAGAGACCCTCGCGGAAGGCACCCACATGGCCCAGGCGACCGCCCAGGTCTTGAAATCCTACGAAGGCATCGCGCAACAGCTACGGGATTCGCCCGACGATCCCAACGCGCCGCCGTTCGACATCCGGGAATGGGGCAAGGCCGCCGGGGAAGTCAGCCATATGTCCGCCGAGCTTCATGGGCTTTTAAGCCTGGCGGTCTCCGCCACCCACAAAGACCAGCTTGCGGTGGTCACGCAAGCCTCGCGCGAGGCCGGCGAAGCCCTGGTCGATTACGTATTCCGGAAGCTGCTCCTCTTGGTGGTCCTATCCGGGCTGTTCATCACCGGCCTTCGATTGACCTACCATTGGCTCCGGGCCCGTTTACGCCTTCATAACGGTTGATCCGGCCTTTGAAGTTTTGGATCAATAGCGGGATGGACCGCCCCGGAAATTCCGGAGGCTGTTTGCTGTGAGCCACGCCGCGATGGCGGGCTCGGTAAGGCTACGGTAGTAGGCGGCTTCGGCCTCGGCGGGCGTGATGTCGCCGATGAACCCCGTCCACCCAGGCCAGGGTGGCCCATTCCACCGCCTCCAGATTCTTCCAGGATTGCCGATGGATCTGTTGGTACGCTGGTTGGCCGGGATCGATACCCGGCTGGATTTGCCATGGGATTTTCCGTCCGTGCGCATAACCACCCCAGAATTGCCGGGCTTTTCCTACCCTGTGCCGGATGGTCTGGCATCCCCAACCCAATCCTATTTGGAGCGCTCCCCATGACCGCCAAACAACTTTCCGTCCTGGTCCTTTCCGCAAGCTTGAGCCTTGGCTTGCTGGACCAAGCAGCCACGGCTTGCTCGCGCATCCTGCTCAACACGGACCATGGCCATGTCGTAGGCCGCACCATGGACCTTTACATACCGGACCATCCCAAGCTCGTGGCCTATCCCCGGGGCATTGCCAGGGATGGGGCCGTTACCGATGGCAACGGGGTGCGCTGGGTCTCGAAATACGGCAGCGTGGTGGTGAATTCTTTAGGGATAGCCACCTCCGATGGCATGAACGAAAAGGGGTTCGTGGCGAACCTCCTTTATCTGCATGACTCCCAATACGAAACCAGGGATACCCGCCCCGGCGTGGCCAATGCCATGGTGCTTCAATACCTCTTGGATGTTTCCGCCACGGTTGCCGAGGCCTTGGCGGAGTTGGACAAAGTCCAAATCGTCTCGGTGAAGGCGGCGGGGCGGGAATGGCCGCTGCACATCTCCATTTCCGACGCCACCGGCGATTCCGCCGTCATCGAGTTCGTCAACGGGGCCAAGGTGGTGCATCGCGGCAAGGATTCGTCCGTCATGACCAATGAGCCGCCTTTGGATTGGCAACTGAACAATCTTAAAAAATACAGGTATTTCGGCGGGACCGAACCCCTGCCCGGCGACATCGACCCCGCCAGCCGCTTTGTCCGCGCCTCGGCCTTTTTGAAAACAATACCCGCGCCCAAGGATATCCGGGAGGCTTTGGCCGAGGTCTACAGCATTGTCAAAACGGTCTCGGTTCCGCTCGGTGCCGAAAATACATCGGCGGGAGTCCATTCCGAAGATACTTGGCCCACCTTGTGGACCACATTGGCGGACGCGGGCGACCGGCTCTACTTCTTCCAGGCTTCCGGTTCCCCGAATATGTTCTGGATCGACCTCGGCAAAATCAATTTCGCCAAGGGTATGCCCATCAAGCAGGTTTCCGGGGAGGAGATTTCGTTGGTGGGCGAGGTTTCCAGCAAGTTAAAGCCGATTAAGAATAAACATCATCGGAAACCGGTTTGAAAACCAAATCAATTAACTACCGCCTCCCAAAATTCTACAGCTGAAAACCAAAAAAAAGCCCGCATGAAGCGGGCTTTGGAGAGATTCTTAATAAATGCTCTGATGGTAGAACCTAGAACGGGATATCGTCGTCGAAATCATCCATGCCGCCGCCCGCCGGTGGCGCGGGCGGGCGTTGGGGTGCCGGGGAACCCGTCGTGGTCTGGGGCGGCGGGGCGTAGCGTTCGGAATCGCGGTCGCGGGTGGCGGTGGGCGGTGTCGCTTCCGACCAGGGGCCGGGGTCTCCGCCGCCTCCGCCCATGCCGCCGCCGCCACCGGCGCGGTCGAGCATCTGCATTTCGTTGGCGATGATTTCGGTGGTGTAGCGGTCCTGGCCGTTCTTATCCTGCCATTTGCGGGTGCGGAGGCTGCCTTCGACGTAGACCTTGCCGCCTTTCTTCAGGTATTGGCCGACGATTTCCGCCAGCTTGCGATAGAACACCACGTTATGCCATTCGGTGCGCTCTTGGGTGTTGCCTTGCGGGTCTTTCCAAGAGTCGCTGGTGGCGATGGTGACGTTGGCCACGGCTTCGCCGTTGGGCATGTAGCGGACTTCGGGGTCTCGGCCCAGATTGCCGATGAGGATGACTTTGTTGATGCCGCGAGAGGCCATGGGAAGTTTCTCCGATAGTGTGCATTCGGGGTGTCCGGGGCCGTAGGGGCGGCCCGGACGGTTCAATGCCGGGTTCGCCCCGGTCTTGCTGTCGTAGAGGGCGGATCAGGCCGCCTGGGTTTGGAACAATTCTTCGGTCAGGGCCGCGCGGTCCAGGGTGTCCTTATCCACCTTGAGATAGGCCACGCCATCCTCGGCCAGGACCACCGCCTCGGCCACGCCCGGCACTTGCAGCAAACGGCCCGAGAGGGTGGCGGCTTGTTCCCGGCTCAACGCGCCGACATTGACCAGGAGGCTGCTGACATGGCGCGGCGGGCGCATCCCCAGGGCCACCGCCAGCCAGATGAGGGCCGCCACCGCGCAATACAGGAACACCGCCGGGATGCCGTGATGCCCGTAAATCCAGCCCCCGCCCGCGCCGCCCGCGAACGCGCCCAGGAATTGGGCGGTGGAATAAACGCCCATGGCCGTGCCCTTGAGGTCGGGCGGGGCGATCTTGGACACCATGGAGGGCAGGGTGGCTTCCAGCAGGTTGAAGCCGGTGAAGTACAGGTAGAGCAGCCCGAACACCGCCCAGAAACTCGCGCCGAATCCCAGGAAACCCAGGTCGGCCAGCGCCACCACGGCGATGGCCCCGAGGAACACCGGCTTCATCTTGCGCTTTTTCTCGGCCACGATCACGAAAGGCACCATGCTCGCCATCGCCAGCACGAACACCGGCAAATAGAGATGCCAATGCTGGGCGGTGGGCAGGTCGAGCGTGTCGCGCAGTACCAGGGGCAGCACCACGAAAGTGGCGGTGAGGATCAGGTGCAGGCAGAAGATGCCAAGGTCGAGCCGCAACAGTTCCGGGTTGCCCAGCACCGTGCCGAACGAAGCGGTCCTGACCTCGGCGTCGCGGTGGAAGCGGCTGGTCACGGGATCGGGCACGGCGGTATAGAGCACCACGATGCCCAGCGCGGCCAAGGCGGTGACCACCCAGAACAAGCCCTTCAGTCCCATCCAGGCCGAGAGTATCGGTCCCGCCACCATCGACAGGGCGAAGGAGAAGCCGATGCTGACGCCGATCAAGGCCATGGCCTTGGTGCGGTGCTCCTCGCGGGTGAGGTCGGCGGCGAGGGCCATCACCACCGCCGCCACCGCGCCCGCGCCTTGCAGGGCGCGGCCCGCGATGATGCCGTAGATATCGTCGGACAGGGCGGCGAGGGCGCTGCCCAGCACGAACAGGACGAGTCCTATCGTGATGACGGGCTTGCGGCCATAGCGGTCGGACCACAGGCCGAAGGGAATCTGGAACAGGGCTTGGGTCAGCCCGTAGGCGCTGATGGCGAGGCCGACCAGGGCCGGGGTGGCGCCGGGCAGGTCGCGGGCGAACACCGAGAACACCGGCAGGATCAGGAACATTCCCAGCATCCTCAACATATAGATACCGGCCAGGGACAGGCTGGCGCGGACCTCGGCGCGGGTCATGGGGGTATCGATTTCCAGGGCCGGTTTCAAGGGAGGCTCCTTCTGCGGGATGTGGAAGCCCGGTATGGTAGCAGGTTCGCCCATGGCCTTGAATTTGCGGGAAGGTCCGGTTCTTTTGATTGAGCGTTTCGCTGGGCGGGGCGTGTAGGGGATGCTGGTTCAGTGGTCCCGCGTCCAGCCCGCCAGCAAACACCGCAGCACTTCGTAGCCATACTGCCCGCCCAAAGCCTCGAACAAGGGTTTCAAGCCCTGGCGCTCCTCCTCCGGCAGGCTCCGCCACACGCCTTGGATCCGCCGTATCTCGGCCAGCTCCAAACCCACCACGGCGCTGGAATCGGCCAAACCCTGGGCGATGGCCTCGGCCAAATGCCCATACACCGTGGCCGGTTTCAAGCCGCGCCGCCCGGCGATGGCCGCCACGTCCAAGCCCTGCCGCAGCAACTCCAAGGATTCCTGCGCCGTGCCGCCGAGTCCGGCACCGTCCACCACCGGCTTGGGTCCTTGTTCCAGGATCGTTGCCAAAAACACCGCGCCATAGCGTTCCAGCTTGGTCGCGCCGATGCCGGACAAGCGCCCGAGTTCCGCCAAATCCTTGGGCCGGAGTTCCACCATGTCCATCAGCACCGAATCGTGGAAGATGACATAGGGCGGCACGCCTTGCTCGGAGGCCAGCCGTTTGCGCAAGGCCCGCAAGGCTTCCCAGAGCCGGTGGTTGTCGGGATGGGCCAGGCTGGTGCCGGGCACCGTCCCCCGGCTTTGCGGCTTGGCCGCGCCGCGCCGCTCGCGGCTGGAGACCGGCTGGTCCGGGTCGCGCCGGAGCTTGAGTTGCGCCTCGCCCCTGAGCACCGGCCTACAGGCGTCGGTCAGTTTCACCACGCCGTGGGCCTCGTGATCCACCGCCAGATAGCCCAGGGTGATGAGTTGGCGGAACAGCGACAGCCATTGTTTCTCGTCCAAATCCTTGCCGATGCCGTAGGTGCTGAGCCGGTCGTGGCCCAGCCGCAGGATGCGCTCGCCCGCCCGGCCCAATAGCACATCGATCACATGGCGGGTGCCGAAGCGTTGATTCGTCCGGTACACGCAGGACAGCGCCTTGCGGGCGGCTTCGGTGGCGTCCCAGGTGGCGGGCGGCGCCAGGCAGTTATCGCAGTTGCCGCAGGGTTCGGCGAGTTCCTCGCCGAAGTAGCGCAACAGCGCCTGCCGTCGGCACGATGTCACCTCGCACAGTCCCAGCATGGCTTCCAGCTTGTGGCGTTCCACCCGCTTGTGGATTTCGTCGGCCTCGGAGTCCTCCACCAGCTTGCGCAGGGTGATGACATCCTGTAGCCCGTACACCATCCAGGCCTCCGCCGCCAAGCCGTCGCGCCCGGCCCGGCCCGTTTCCTGGTAATAGGCTTCCACGCTCTTGGGGAGGTCCAGATGGGCGACGAAGCGCACATTGGGCTTGTCGATGCCCATGCCGAAGGCGATGGTGGCGACCACGACCACGCCTTCCTCCATCAGGAAGCGGCGTTGGTGGCGCTGGCGTTCTTCGCTCGGCAAACCGGCGTGGTAGGGCAGGGCGGTGAAGCCCTCGCTTTCCAGGAAGGCGGCGGTGTCCTCCACCTTCTTGCGCGACAGGCAATAGACGATGCCGGCGTCTTCCGGGTGCTCGGCGCGGAGGAAATGCAGGAGCTGTGCCTTGGGATTGCGCTTGTCGGCGATGGTGTAGCGGATATTGGGCCGGTCGAAGCCGCTGCAAAACACCTCGGCCCGCTCCAAGCCCAGCCGGGCGATGATTTCCTGGCGGGTGCGCTCGTCGGCGGTGGCGGTGAGGGCGATGCGGGGAATCTGGGGGAAGCGCTGGTGCAGCAGGGACAGTTCCCAATAATCGGCGCGGAAATCATGGCCCCATTGCGACACGCAATGGGCCTCGTCGATGGCGAACAGGCTGACGGCGGCTTGCGCCAGGGTGTCGAGGAAGCGCCCGGTGGTCAGCCGTTCCGGGGCCACGTACAGCAAATCCAGGTCGCCGTCGAGGAACTGGCGTTCGACCTTGCGTTGTTGGTCCGGTGCCAGGGTGGAATTCAGGAAGGCCGCCCGCACCCCCAATTGGCGCAGGGCATCGACCTGGTCCTGCATCAAGGCGATCAAGGGCGAGACCACCACGCCGACGCCGGGCCGGATCAAGGCCGGAATCTGGTAGCACAGCGATTTGCCGCCGCCGGTGGGCATCAACACCAGGGCATCGCCGCCCTGGACCACCCGCTCCACGATGGCGGCTTGCGGGCCGCGGAATTGCCGGTAGCCGAACACGGTCCGCAGGATTTGTAAGGGTGATTGGGACATGCGCCGGTTCCGATGGGGGTGGAAATGTCCATTCTTCCATGCCGTACCGGGCCCCGCCACTGTTCCCGCCGTTCCGGGGCCTGGGTCCGGCGGGCACATGCGTATAAGCCTATGCCAAAAGGTTATAGCTATAAGTTAGCGGAAGGACATCCGTTATAACGGATGGCACTTATACTGTGCCCCTTTCCTATATCGATTCCAACGAAGGCATTCCCTATGGAAACAGCGTACATCGTCTCCGGCGTCCTGGTCGGGGTATTAGTCGGGTTGACCGGTGTCGGCGGCGGTTCCCTGATGACCCCGCTCTTGGTGTTCTTGTTCGGTTTCGCGCCCAGCACGGCGGTCGGCACCGATTTGTTGTTCGCCTCCATCACCAAGACCGGCGGCACCTTGGTCCACCATGGCAAGCACAAGTCGGTGGAATGGAAGATTGTGGGCTGGTTGGCCCTTGGTAGCCTGCCGGCCGCGGGCGTGGTGCTGTACCTGTTGGAAACCACCTTCAAGAAAGACCCCGCCGTCACCGCGATCATGACCACGACCCTGGGCGTGGCCTTGCTGCTGACCGCCGTGGCCTTGTTGTTCCGCAACCGCTTGATGAGGAAATCCCACGAATCCGCCCTACAGCGCAAAACCCACAGCGAGCGCTTCGGACGCTGGCAAGCGCCGATCACGGTATGCGTGGGCGTGATGCTGGGGGTGTTGGTGACCTTGTCCTCGGTGGGGGCGGGGGCCTTGGGCACGGTGGCCTTGTTGTTCCTGTATCCGCGCTTGGCGACGGTGCGGGTGGTGGGGACCGACCTGGCCCATGCCATTCCCTTGACCGCCGTGGCGGGGCTGGGCCATCTGCACATGGGCAATGTGAATTTCGAGCTGTTGGGGAGCCTGTTGATCGGCTCGTTGCCGGGAATCTATGTCGGGAGCCATTTGAGCGGCAGGATTCCCGAACACATCATGCGCCCCATCCTGGCGAGCATCCTGGTTTTGATCGGACTCAAGTTCGTGCTGGCTTGAGGCTGGGCGGAATCCCCGGCCCGGATTCCGCGCAATCCTGTTTGTTCCCGCCGCGGGTTTATTGGCAGGTGCCCACGAGGATGGTCCCGCCCTGGCCCACGCCGACGAAGCGGCCATGGGCCCAGGCGATATCGGTCAAGGCGGCGCTGGTGGCCGGGGTTTGGAGCGTCCAGGCCACGCCATCCGGGCTGGTCAACAGCGCGCCTTGATCCCCCACGGCCACGAACCGGCCCGCGCCCCAGGCCACGCCATATAGTGTGGCGGTGGTGTTCGAGGTTTGGGTGTCCCAGACCGCGCCGTCCGGGCTGGTCAGGATGGCACCTCCCGCCCCCACGGCGACGAATTTCCCCGCCCCCCAAGCGACGCCCATGAGCCACTGATCGGTCCCGGAATCGTGCCCGGTCCAATGGAGGCCGTCCGGGCTGGTCAGGACAGTGCCGACAGGGCTCCCGTCGCCCGCCAGCCCGATCCCGACCACCACGAACCGGCCATGGCCCCGGGCGATATCGGTCAGCGTGGGCGAACTGAGCGAAGTATTGCCAAGTAGCCGCGCCGTCCAGCGTTTCCCGGTCGGGCTGGTGAGGATCGCCCCGTAATCGCCCACGGCTACGAACCGGCCACGGCCCCAGGCCACGGCGAGGAGCCGGTTGCCGGTGGCGGCGATGGGCGTCCAGCGCTTGCCGTTCGGGCTGATCGCGATGGTCCTGCCCTCGTAGGATTGATAACCACCGTCCGTGGGGAAACAAGAGAACGGGTTGCCGGGGTCGCTACAGGTTGGCTGGGCGGTTTGCAGACTGTCCGCCCCCACCGCCACGAACTTGTTGCCGCCCCTGGCGATGTCGAAATAGAGGCCGGCAAGGGTCGCGGTGGGGGTCCAGGCCATGCCGGTGGGACTGGCGCTGACGGAACCCTGGTGGTCGACGGCCACGAACCGGCCCGCGCCCCAGGCCACGCCGGATAAATCGCCGGTGCCGCTGGAGACGGCGGGCGGGTTCCAGGCGATTTGGCATTGCTTGGCTTGGGAGGGGCCGGAGGCGGTCAAGATCCATAAGGGAAGGAGCGCGGCGATCAGGCGGGTTTTGTTCATGGCGGATACTCCGGAAGGAGGCGCTTGGGTTCGGTCCGCCGCCGGGCAACACGGGGCTTGGGGCCGGGTTTTGGGGTCAGGCGGTGCCGCGGCTTAGCCGATACCCACCGCCAATTCGTTGCTCCCCTCGACCAAGCGTAGCACCAGGTCCGCCATCGGTATCGCGGCCCCGCCGGGCCGGTAGGGATTGGCCGTGCGCTCGAACGCCAGTGCGCTTCCGTTCAGGCTCAAGGCTTCCACCCCGCAACCCCGCGTCCCGACCCGGTAGCGCAGCGTCAAGGGACGGCCCGCCACCTGGGTGTCCACCCGCAAGCCATCCAGGGCCGCGGGCAACACCGGATCGATCACCAGGGCCGAGTCTTCCCGCTGTATCCCGAACAAGCCGCGCACGATCAAGCCCAGCCCGATCCCCGCCCCGCTGGAATAGACCCGCCAGCCGCCTTCCAGCCCGATTTCACCGCGCAGCGCCTTCCCGTATTCGGCGTAGGCTTGGTAGCGGTCGGTGAAATCGGCGTCCGAGCTGGAGTAATAGCAATTCGCCTGCCGGGGCCGCGCACCGGGCACCCGCGCCGCGATGCCGATGGGATGGGCGAGGCACAAGGCCGCGAAGAAGGGTTCGGCCTCGCCCAGCCGGGCCAGCGCCTCGGCGTAGCGCAAATGGGCGTGGGTGTACATCAGGCCGATTTCCCGGCCAAAGTAGGTACTGCTCTCGGCGCGTTGGAAGAACCGCTGCGGCCCGCCGCGATAGGCCATGGGCCGGTCGAACAAACGGGCACCGTCCGGGCCGGACAAATGGGCGCGGATGATATCGAGGTGTTTCCGGGCTTGATCGGGGCGCAACAAGCCGTTGGCGATGGCGTGGATCATCGGCAACAGGCTGTAATGCAGGCCGGTTTGGCCGTCGCGGGGATGCAGGAGGTAGTCGATGCGCCCGTCTTCGTGGAAATAGGCGTAACCGGCCAGCACGCCATCCACGATCAAAAGCTTCTGGAAATCCTTCAGCACGGCTTCCGCCCCGCGCTCGAACCGTCCCGCCGGCAGGTCGTGGCCCAATCGCCGCAGCGCCTGCGCCAAGGTGGTCAGCACTTGGTGGTGCAAGGTCACGGTCCAGGCGCTGCACAGCCGTTCGCGCATGGCGGGATCGACGGGTTGCAGCGAGTCGTTCCAATCGCCGTGCCCATAGGCCGCCAGCCGGGTGCCGGGAATCCGGCGGCGGGCGATGACTTCGAGGGCGCGTTCGACATGGATATCCAGGGTGGCGCGTTCGGCTTTTTCCTCGCCCTCCGGGTGGAAGAACGGCAAAATCTCGTTGATGAAACCGGCGTCCCCGCTCGCCAAAAGATATTGTCCCAGCGCCAACAGCGGCCAGAACACGATATCGCCATGCGAATCCTCCGGCCTGATGCCGCGCTCGCGCTCGAAGAACATGAACCATTGCGGCCAATCGCCGTCCGGGTTCTGGTTCTTGAACACCCGGACCAGGAGGTCGCGGATCGGCGCGGTTTGGCCCAGGGCCAGCAGCAATTCCACCGGGCCTTGGGACACATCGCGGGTGCCCCAGCCGCCGCCGGAATACTGTTCCAGGCCACGCGGGCTGAGATAGTGGATCAAGGCGTTATGGGCGAACCAGGGCAGGATTTCCACAAGACCGGCCAGTTCCGCGGCCAGGGGGCTGTTTTCGGGCGGATGGACGCGCAAGCCGCCCGTCATCGCCGCCCAATAGGTGTCGGAATCGGTCGTGCTGGCGTCGGCCAGCGCGGTCTCGACGGAGGTGAGGTGCCCGGTGATCCGCAGGCGCTGCTCTGGTGCCGGTGCCAGGACCAGGCACAGGAACGGCTGGTCGCGGGATAACCCGTCGGCGTACAGCAGTTCATCTCCGCCGACCCGCTCCAACACCGTGCCCGGTAGTGGATCGACCCGGAAGCCGCCTTCCGGGAAGCGGCGGCCCACATCGCTGTCAGGGAGGGCCTGGACGAACACGCCTTCCTCGTCCTGGACGAAACTGGCCGGTCCCGGCACCGCGCCATCGTCGCCATTCAGCGCGATGTGGTGGGTGACGAGGCATCTCGGGGCCGGTCCCGAGCGCACGATCAGGGCCAGCCCCAATTCATGGCGTTGGGCCGGGGCGGTGGCGCGGACTTCGAGCAAGCCGTCGGCGTGGCGATAAAACCAGCGGCAGCCGTCCGGGCTGATTTCGTAGGCCGAGGGCAGGTCCAGCAAGCGCCAGCCTTCCGCCAACTCCACGAACACCCGTTGCCCGTGCGAGCGGAACAGCCCGAGATAGCTATGGGTGGTCGAGAGGAAACGGTTGATGCTGACATGGCCCTGGGTCAACATCGAATGGAACACGCCGTTCATCCAGGTGGTGGAGGTGAGGGCGGTTTCGTCCGGCGTGGGCAAGGCTCCGGTGCGGAGGATATGGCCGTGGGGCCGCAACACCTTCAGCTCCTTGGCTTTCAGTACCACATGGCGGCGCTCGCCATGGAAGAAGGACAGGATTTGGCCGTCCGCATCCCGTTCGACTGCCCGGAGATCGGTCCCGAACAAGGCGGCGAGGGTCTCGGCGTCGAGGTCCAGCGCGGCCAGCGGCGGCGCGGTGGCGAACAGGCTGGGGCAGGGCGGGGCGCTGCCGTCCGGCGGCGCGGCGGCTGCGGGAGCCTGGGCTTCCGGCAGGGCCAGCAGGGTATCGACAAAGTCCAAATCCGCCGTCGCGGTCGCCGCCGGATGATCCGCCACGAAACCGCCGAAAAAGCCGCGTTCGACCCGTTGTCCCGGTTCCAGCCGGCAGGGCGCGTCCTGGATCGCCGCCATCGAATGCTCATGCTGGCGGCGGCTGCCGGGCAAGCCTTGGGCGAGTCCCGTCGGCATGGCTCCGGCCCGGTGGGCCAGTCCGTGGACTTGCAGGGCGTCGGTGGCGTAGTCCGCGCCCCGGCCCAGGCTGCCGACCAGGCTCCAAGGATGGCGGCCCGCCATGGCTTGGTTCTGCCGCGAAGCCACGACCCAGCCGCGTTCCCGATGCTCCAGCGGCGTGTGGTCCACGTATTGGCTGACGTAGTATTCATTCAGCCGTACCGTGCCATACTGGGCCAGCCCCACATCCTGGGCATGGATCAAGTCCAGTTCCGCCGCCGTGTCGCCGGTATTTTCCAGGGCGATATGCCAGAACCACGCGGGCAGGGCCGCGGCCAGCGCCAGCGTCACCGTGTAGCGGAGGCCGCGCCATTCGCCTTGTAGCCGCAGGCGTTCTCCCTCCTGCCAGACCACGCCCCCGCCGCCCGGACCCAGCAGCGGCACCGCCTCGACCGTCGCGCCCAGCCGGCGTAGATACAGATTGGCCGGACCGCCCTCGACCGCGTTGCCGGGAAACAAATTCAGCAGGATATCGCCGTGGTCGATGCGGTGGAGCGAACCGTCGGCGTTGAATCGGAACGCGAGGCCGGACGGGCTGGCGATGCGGAAGGTCTGGGCGGTTGGCAAGGCATTCATAGGCTGTTTCCTTGTTGTGGCGGTTGGCGTTGGGGACGGGGGCGGCCTTGTCTGGCCCGCTTCATCATAGAAGCTATCCTTCACGGGCGACAGCCGCGGCTTTGCCGTATACGCCCGTTGGGGCCGCTGGAGTCCAAAGCTTGCTTTGGAAACCACGCCCGACCCAGGCGAGCTTTGGATTCCAAACGGTTTAGCGGATACCAAATCCGCGCTTTCCGTATTGAAAGCCTTCAAAAAACCGGCGTACCCTTGCCGCCGGATCGCAAAAACCACACATCCCAGGAGGGACTCATGTCGGATACCGCACAAGCCAATGCCAGCATCGCCGCTTTTGGTCCGGCCCGCGCCACCGTGGCCGGTGCGCCCCTAAGCCCCGAAGAATTGCGCCAAACCCATGCCTTCTGGCGGGCTTGCAATTACCTCGCCCTGGGCATGATCTACCTCCAGGACAATCCCCTGCTGCGCGAGCCGCTCAAGCCGGCGCATATCAAGAACCGCCTCTTGGGCCATTGGGGCGCGAGTCCGGCCCTGGCCTTCGCCTACACCCATCTCAACCGCGCCATCAAGCAATACGATCTCGACGCCATCTTCCTGGCGGGGCCGGGCCATGGAGCGCCCGGTGTGCTGGGTCCGGTGTACCTCGAAGGCAGTTATTCCGAAATCTACCCCGACAAGAGCCTGGACGAAGAAGGCTTGCTGGCTTTCTTCAAGCAATTCTCTTTCCCCGGCGGCATCGGCAGTCATTGCACCCCGGAAACCCCCGGTTCCATCCACGAGGGCGGCGAACTGGGCTATGTGCTGTCCCACGCCTGCGGGGCGGCGTTCGATAATCCGGGGCTGATCGTGGCGGCGGTGGTCGGCGATGGCGAGGCCGAGACCGGGCCCTTGGCGACCTCCTGGCATATCAACAAATACCTCAACCCGGCCCGCGACGGCGCGGTGCTGCCGATCCTCAACCTCAACGGCTACAAGATCAACAATCCCACCCTGTTGGCCCGCATCGGCCATGCCGAGTTGCAAAAGCTGTTCGAGGGCTACGGCTGGACGCCGTATTTCGTGGAAGGCTCCGACTCCGACACCATGCACCAGGCCATGGCGGCGACTATCGACCGCTGCGTCGAGGACATCCGCGCCATCCGGGCCACGGCCCGCGCCGGGGGTCCGGTCCGCCGCCCGCACTGGCCCATGATCGTGCTGCGCAGCCCCAAGGGCTGGACCGCGCCCGGCGAGATCGACGGCCACAAGGTCGAGGGTTTCTGGCGCGCCCATCAGGTGCCCATCGCCGATGTGAAGAAGAAACCCCAACACCTCAAACTGCTGGAAGACTGGATGCGCAGCTACCGGCCGGAAGAATTATTCGACGCCGACGGTGCTCCGGTCCCGGAACTCCGCGCCTACGCCCCGGCCGGCAACCGCCGCATGGGGTCCAATCCCCACGCCAATGGCGGCTTGCTCAAGAAGGCGCTCAGGATGCCGGATTTCCGCGATTACGCCCTCGCGGTCGAGCAGCCGGGCCGGATCGAGGCCGAGAACACCCGGCCCTTGGGCGTGTTCCTGCGCGATATCATGCAGGCCAATATGAAGAACTTCCGGGTGTTCGGCCCGGACGAGAACACCTCGAACAAGCTCGACGCGGTGTACGAGGCCGCCAAGAAATTCTGGATCGCCGAGTATTTCCCCGAGGACGCCGACGGCACCGAGATGGACACCGAGGGCCGGGTGCTGGAGATGCTGAGCGAGCACACCCTGGAAGGCATGTTGGAGGGTTATTTGCTGACCGGGCGGCATGGCTTTTTTTCCACCTATGAAGCCTTCGTCCATGTCATCGATTCCATGTTCAACCAGCACGCCAAATGGCTGTCGATCTGCAACCATCTGTCGTGGCGGGCGGGCATCGCCTCGCTGAACCTGCTCATCACCTCCACCGTGTGGCGGCAGGACCATAACGGCTTCACCCACCAAGACCCCGGTTTCCTCGACGTGGTGGTCAACAAGAGCGCCGAAGTGACCCGCATCTATCTGCCGCCCGATGTGAATTGCCTGCTGTCGGTGGCCGACCATTGCCTCAGGAGCGAAAACTACGTCAATGTCATCGTGTGCGATAAGCAGAACCACCTGCAATACCTGGACATGGAGAGCGCCATCGTCCATTGCACCAAGGGTATCGGGCTATGGGACTGGGCCAGCAACGACCAGGGCGTGGAGCCGGATGTGGTGATCGCCAGCGCGGGCGATATTCCGACCAAGGAGGCGCTGGCCGCCGTCGCCATGCTGCGGGCGGAATTCCCCGACCTCAAGCTCCGCTTCGTCAACGTGGTGGACCTCTTCAAGCTGCAACCGGACACCGAGCATCCGCACGGGCTTTCCGACCGCGATTTCGACAGCCTGTTCACCGTGGACAAGCCCATCATCTTCAATTTCCACGGCTATCCCTGGTTGATCCACCGCCTCGCCTACCGTAGGACCAACCATAAGAACCTGCATGTCCGCGGCTACAAGGAAAAGGGCAATATCAACACGCCCCTGGAATTGGCGATCAACAATCAAATCGACCGTTTCAGCCTCGCCATCGATGTGATCGACCGGGTGCCGCGGCTGCATGTCGCCGGGGCGCACGCCAAGGAGAAATTCAAGAATCGGCAACTGGCCTGCCGCCATTATGCCTACGCCCACGGGACGGATTTGCCCGAGGTGGCGGATTGGCGTTGGGAGGATTGAGCGGGGGTTGATGTTGGAGCGGGGCGGGGGCGATTCCCGGCCCTGTTCCGTCCTTGTGGAGAAAATCTTGTCGTTCCAGATTACCGGAGCTTGCTATGTCATCGAAAGCGTTTTTGCCCATCGCCCTGGTGGCGCTGTGGTTGGGTGGGTGTTCCGGCGGTGCCGATAAAACCCCCAAGGAAACACCACCGGAGGATAGGGTGTTGCTGGATGCGACCAAGGCACCGTTGGATCAGGCCCGCGCGGTCGAACAGCAGACCTTGGAAGCCGCCGAGGCGCAGCGACGGCAAATAGAGGAGGAATCGAAGTAGGCGGGGGGTTCCGACGACGATCCGTCGTTCCGGCATTCTTGCCGGAACGACGCTATCGAGGTTGCCTTTGGCCCAAACCGAGAATAGCGGTACATCTACGGCCTACTCGGCGGGCTGCGCCGGCTAGCACCGCTTTGTTAAGTTTTTATGAAAATTCGCGGATCGGGCGATTTCGCGATAGCGGGAGCCGCCCGGTTTGATTTATAAAAGGGGTTAATCGCCGAACCGGCGAGATCGTTCAATCCGTTCCATCCTCCCCAAGGAGCAACCGAAGATGGCAAGAAAGCATTCCGCTAGCACCGACACCGAAGCCACCGGAACCACCCCGGAAACCGTGGAAACCACCACCGAGACCACCGAAACCGTGGCACTCAGCGAAGCCGTGGAAATCACCACCGACACCGTGACCGTCAGCGAGGCCGTGGAAACCCCGGAAGCCGCCGGCATCATGGAGTCCGAAGCGGCCCCGGCCCAGACCACCGCCCTGGAAGTCACCCAGGCCCCCAGCGAAGGTCTCTCCGAGGCGATCCGCGAGGGCGCGTCCGATGCCCGCGCCGCCGTGGTCAGCCTCAAGGGCTTCGTCCGCAAGGGGGTTTATACCGGCTTCTACTACGCCACCTACGGCGTGGTGTTCGGCGCCCTGATGGTCGGCAGTCTCATCCCCAGCAACAACGCCATGGGCGAAGGCGTCCGCGATGGCTTCAAAGCCGCGCAGAAAGACTTCGAGACCGGCAAGCACGCCGAGGAAGGCCTGGCCGAAGCCGGATTGGCCGCGGCCTGAGCCTGGGCGGGGAGCGGAGCGCCGCTCCCCGCGCTATCCACCCGGTCCAGCCTGGGGTTGGATGTTCCAGATCGACCCGGCATATTCCCGGATCGAGCGGTCGCTGGAAAACCAACCCGACCCCGCCACATTCAACACCGCCTTCCTGGCCCACGCCTCCTCGTCCCCATAGAGCCGGTCCACCGCCTCCTGCGCCGCCACATAGGCCGCGTAATCGGCCAGCACCGCCCACTGGTCGCCGCCCATCAGCAAGGAATCCACCAGGGGCTTGAACCGATCCGGCTCCTCCGGCGAGAAATAGCCGGAGGCGATCATGTCCAAGGCCCGCCGCAGTTCGCTGTTGGCGTGGTAATAATCCCAGGGCTGGTAGCCGCGGCGGCGCAGTTCCGCCAATTCCCCGGCGGTCAGGCCGAAGATGAACAGATTGTCCCGGCCCACCTGCTCGGCGATTTCGATATTGGCCCCGTCCAGGGTGCCGATGGTGAGGGCGCCGTTCATCGTCATCTTCATATTGCTGGTGCCGGACGCCTCGGTGCCCGCCGTCGAAATCTGTTCCGACAAGTCCACGGCGGGAATCAGTTCCATGGCCCGCGATACGTTGTAATCGGGCACGAACGCCAGTTTCAGCCGTCCTTTTAGCGCCGGGTCGCGGTCCACCACGCGGGCGATATCGTTGGCGAGCTTGATGACGAGCTTGGCCATGCGGTAGCCCGGCGCGGCCTTGCCGCCCAGGATCACGGTGCGCGGTATCCAGGCCGCCGTGGGCTGGTCCTTGATGCGGTTGTAGCGGGTGACCACATGCAGGAGGTTGAGCAATTGCCGCTTGTATTCGTGGATGCGCTTGATCTGCACATCGAACAGCGACAGGGGGTCGAGTGCCAGGCCCAGCCGTTGTTTCAGCAGCCCGGCCAGCCGCGCCTTGTTGTCGAACTTGGCGGCGCGGAAACGGCGGCGGAATTCGGCGTCCTCGGCCAAGGGGACCAAACCGCGCAGCCGCTCCAAATCCGAGACCCAGGCGCTATCGCCCAAGGCTTCGGTGATGAGTCCCGCAAGGCCGGGATTGGCCTGGTGCAGCCAGCGCCGGGGCGTGACGCCGTTGGTGATGTTGATGAAGCGGTCGGGGAACAGGCGGGCGAAATCGCGGAAGATGGTGCTTTGCATCAATTCGCTATGGAGTTTGGCCACGCCGTTGACCTTGTGGCTGCCGACGATGGCGAGGTGCGACATGCGGATCCGTCTGCCGTTGTCCTCGTCGATCAAGGACACCCGCCGGATCAAGCCGCCATCGCCGGGGAAGCGCCGCCCGACCTCGTCCAGGAATTTCTGGTTGATGTCGTAGATGATCTGGAGATGGCGCGGCAACAGCCGCTCGAACAAACGCACCGGCCAGGTTTCCAGGGCTTCCGGCAGCAGGGTGTGGTTGGTGTAGGCGAAAATCCGCACCGTGATCCCGAACGCCTGGTCCCAGGCCAGCCCATGCTGGTCCAGCAGGATACGCATCAGTTCGGCGATGGCGATGGCGGGATGGGTATCGTTGAGCTGGATCGCCACCTCGTCCGGTAATTCCGCCAGGTCCCGATGCTCGGTGCCGAAATGGACCAGGATGTCCTGCAACGAGGCGCTGACGAAGAAATATTCCTGCTTCAGCCGCAGTTCCCGGCCCATCTGGGTGGTGTCGTCGGGATACAGCACCTTCGAGAGGTTCTCCGACGAGGTTTTCTGCTCCACCGCCTTGATGTAGTTGCCTTCGTTGAAATAGCGCAGCTCGAAATCGCGGGTGGCCTTGGCGGCCCACAGCCGGAGGTTGTTCACCGTGCCCTCGCCGTAGCCGGGGATGGGCAGGTCGTAGGCCATCGCCATCACGTCCTGGGTATCCAGCCATTGATAGCGGCGCTGGCCGTTGGCATCCTTGGTTTCCACCAGCCGCCCGTAGAATTGCACCCGGTACAGCACTTCGGGCCGGGCGAATTCCCACGGATTGCCGTAGCGTAGCCAATTGTCGGGGTGCTCGACCTGCCAGCCGTCCTCGATGCGCTGGGAGAAAATACCGTAGTCGTAGCGGATGCCATAGCCGAAGCCCGGCATCCTGAGCGAGGCCAGCGAGTCCAGGAAACAGGCCGCCAGCCGCCCCAGGCCGCCATTGCCGAGCGCGGCTTCTTCCTCCTGGCCGCCGATGTTCTCCAGGCTCATGCCCATGTCTTCCAGGGCGAGGCGGAAAGCCTCGTAGCCGCCGGTATTGAGCAGGGCGTGGTCCAGGGTGCGGCCTATGAGGAACTCCATCGACAGGTAATAGACCCGCTTGGCGTCGCTCAAATAATACTGGCGCATGGATTCCATCCAGCGCAGGGTGATCTGGTCGCGCACCACATGCGCCAGGGCGAAGAACCAATCCCGTTCGTGGGTGTCGATGGGGTCTTTGCCGATGGAATAGATCAGGCGGTTGACCAGGGCCGTTTTCAGTTCCCCGATATTCTTGGGATTGGAGACGGCATAAGAATCGCGGAATTCCTTCATGTTTTTCTCCATCGATGGTTGGAACAACCCGGTTGCGGGGCGGGTATGGGGGCGGCGCGATATTCCGGCTCCGGCCGGGATGGGGCGTGCCCGAACAGCGCTTAAACTTGTCCTGGCTTTTTTCATCCATCCAGACCACGCGATCCATGTATAGCATCCTATCCAAGAGCGCGGCGCTCCTCGCCGCCGCCTGCCTGATGGCGGGCTCCGTCCGGGCCGGGGAAGCCGCCCAGCCTTTGGCGCCCGGCTACCAAGAACTCCCGTTCAAGTTGCCGGAACCCGGCTCCTATGAACTGCCCGCCTTGGGCCAGGCCGCCGATGGCCGCGTGTTGGACAGCACGGGCCGGGATTTGAACCTGCACCAGCTTTACGGCGACAAGCTGGTGTTGTTGAGCTTCATCTATTCGGCCTGCGCCGATATGAACGGCTGTCCGCTGGCGACCGCCGTGTTCCACAAGCTGCAAAAGCGCCTGCTGCGCCAACCCGATATCGCGAGCCAACTGCGGCTCGTCACCTTGAGCTTCAACCCCGGCCACGATACGCCCGAGGTCATGGCCCGGTACGGCCAATCCTTCGGCGAGGGGCTGGAGTGGCGCTTCCTCACCACCCGTTCCGAGGCCGATATCCAGCCCATCCTGCAAGCCTACGGCCAGACGGCGCAAAAGGATTACGACGCCCAGGGCCATTTCACCGGGACATTTTCCCATATCCTCCGGGTGTATTTGATCGACCGCGAGCGGCGCATCCGCAACATTTATACCGTGTCGTTCCTGCATCCCGATACCTTGTTCAACGATGTGAGGACGCTGCTGCTGGAACGGCCCAAAACCGCCGCCGCCCGCCCCGGCCCGCCCGCCGCCGGTGCCTTGGGTCCGGGCGACGCCAAAGCTGGCTACGAACACGGCGACTACCAAACCCGCTCGGTGGCGCTGACCGAACGCCAGGGCCGGCGGGCGGATTTGCGGCGTTATGTCAGCCATCCACCCTTGGGTTTGCCGCCCGTGCCGGTGCCGCCCGCCAACCCTATCACCCCGGCCAGGATCGAACTCGGGCGCAAGCTGTTCTACGACCGCCGCCTCTCGCTCAACAATACTTTTTCCTGCGCCATGTGCCATATCCCGGAGCAGGGTTTCGCTAGCAACGAACAGGCCACGGCGGTGGGCATCGAAGGCCGCAGCGTGCGGCGCAACGCCCCGACCCTATACAACACGGCCTATCTGCAACGACTGTTCCACGATGGCCGCGAGGACAACCTGGAGCAACAGGTCTGGGGTCCGCTGTTGGCCCGGAACGAAATGGGCGCGCCCTCGGTCGGCTATGTGGTCGGGAAGCTCAAGGGCTTGGCGGATTATGCCGGGCTGTTCGAGCGGGCTTTCAATAGACGCGGGCCGTCCATGGAAACCCTCGGCATGGCCATCGCCGCCTACGAGCGGACGCTGGATTCCGCCGATTCGCCCTTCGACCGCTGGCGCTATGGCCAGCAGGCGGGGGCGCTCGGTCCCGCCGCCCGGCGCGGGTTCGCGCTATTCACCGGCAAGGCCGGCTGTTCCGCCTGCCACACGGTGGGGGAAAAGTATGCGCTGTTCACCGACCAGGGCTTGCACAACACCGGCGTCGGCTACCGCGCCGCCATGGGGTCGGCGGCGGCCGCCCCGGTCCAGGTCGCGCCAGGGGTCGCGGTGAACATCGATCCCGCCGCGTTGGCCTCGGTCAGCGAACCCAAGCCCAACGACCTGGGACGCTATGAAATCACCCAGGACCCGGCGGACCGCTGGCAATACCGGACGCCCTCCTTGCGCAATATCGCCTTGACCGCGCCCTATATGCACGATGGCTCGCTGGCGACGCTCAAGGCCGTGGTGGAGTTCTACAACCGGGGCGGCGTGCCCAATGAAAACCTCGATCCTTTGATGAAGCCCTTGGAACTCGACGCCGGTGAAGTGGCCGACCTGGTCGAATTCCTGAATTCCTTGACCGGGTCCAATGTCCGCGACTTGGTGCTGGACGCCTTCGCCGCCCCGGTGGGCGATCCGCGCTGAGTTTGGGGGAATCAGAGGAAGGCGTAGACGATGGCGGCGTAGCGCAAACCCTTGCCCAAGGCCATCGCCGGCAAGCAGCGCCAGAAGGGTAGTCGTAGCCAACCCGCCGCGAAGCAAAAGCCGTCGCCCACCACCGGCAGCCAGGACAGCAATAGGAGATAGACCCCATGCCGCCGCACCGCGGCCACGGCCCGCTGGCGGCGCGGGTCGGCGGCGGGGCGTTCGGCGGGATAGCGCCAAGCGGCCAGCCAGCCCAGCAGCCAGGTGGTGACGGCCCCCAGGGTATTGCCCAAGGTGGCCGTTCCCAGCAGGATCAGCGGCTCGTGCCGGGCCTGATGGACCAGATAGGCCAACACCGCCTCCGAACCGCCCGGCGCCAAGGTCGCCGAAACGAAGGCGCTGGCGAACAGGCTCCACAGCGCGAACGAGCCTTGCAATGCTTCCACCCGGATCATCCTCCGTTCAGGGTAAGCGCCCATCCGACGCGGATGGGCGCGGGCCGTGGATATTGACACGGCATGGCCGGAAACGTAAGATGCGCGTCTTCCAAGGCAACGTAGCTCAGTCGGTTAGAGCACCGCATTCATAATGCGGGTGTCGCAGGTTCGAGTCCCGCCGTTGCTACCAAAGAATTCAAAGGCTTGGCGGTTTCTCGCCAAGCCTTTTTTCTTGCCTGGGTAAATTGCCGGGTAAATCCGTTCACCGCGCCACCCGCAACAGGGTCGGCGCTCCATCCATCTCCACGATGCGCTCCACCGCGTCCAGCAGTTCCCGGAGTTCCGCCGGGCTGTAGTGGACGGTGATGTCGCCGTCCGCATGGTCCATCAGTGCCTTCCTGGTTTCGAGCGGCACGCCCGCGAGGCGCAGGCGGCGGGCGAACGTGTGCCGGAGGTTGTGGACCCCGGCGCGGGTCCGGTCGTCGCGGGGCAGGCCCGCCGCCGCCCAGGCTTTCCGCCAACCGCTGTTGTTCATGCGGTCGATGCGGTGGCCCCGGTAGGTGAACACCCATTCCGGGTCGAGGCCGCGCCGGGCTTCGACGACGGCGCGGGCGGTGCGGTTCAGCACGATCACGCCATCTTCCTTGCTCTTGGTGCCTTCCCAGCCGTAGCGGGCGACGGGGCGACCCGGCACCACGAACACCTTCGTGCCCAGTTCGGGAATCCTTTCCTCCCAGTCCCAGCGTAGGGAGCAGACGACTTGTTCCCGTTGGCCGGTGTTGACGGCGAACAGGGCCATTTCGGCCAGGTGCTTGGGGAGCGCTTGGAACAGCGCCCGCTGTTCTTCCCATTTGAGCGGGTGGGGTTCGGCGGCGTCGTCCCAGTCGGGGGTTTCCAGCAGCGGCACGGCCTGGGGTAGCCAGGGCTTGCCGTCCGGGTCGCGCCAGACCCGCGCCGCTTTGGTCAGCACCATGCGGACCACGGCCAAGTCGCGGCGGACGGTGCCGGACTTGATGCCTTCCCCGCGCCGGGCCGCGATGAAATCCTCTAGGGTGCCCTGGTGGATTTGGTCGAGCGGCAGGTGGCCGATATGGGGGCGGAGCGCCGCGAGGCTGTCGGCATCGCGCCCGATGCTGGCCTTGGTGGCGGTTTCCAGGTATTGGGTCGCGGCGTCCAAGAAGGTCAGCTTCCGGGGTTGGCGGGTCCGCGCCCGTTCGGTTTCGGCGCGGTTGATGGCGGCGAGGTATTCGGCTTCGGCTTCTTGTCGCGTGCCCGCTTTAAAGCGGTGTCGAACGCGGATTCCGCCGACGCGCTTGTCGATGCTGCCTTCGCCGGTTTTCTTGTCCCAGTACAGCCCTGGGTGGCTTCGTTTCGCCATGGGGTTTCCTCCTCGTTGTCGGTGGTCACGCCCGGCGACAGGTTGCGGGTCTTATAGTTGTCGAGCGCGGCGTCCAGGTCAATGCGGTCGAAGCCGATGCCTTGCTTGCCGATGGGGATGGCCGGGATGTGCGGGCGGATTTCGGTGTCGAACAGGGTCCGGCCCATGCCGCAGTAGTAGGCGGCTTCGGTGGGGCGCATGAAGCGCGGGGGGAATTCGGGCATTGGTTCCCTCCAAGTGGGGAAGGTAGATCGCGGGGCCGTCCGTGGCCCCGCTGGGGGGTGGTTAGTGTGCGCGTGTGGCTCGGGGCGCGGGTTCCGGCTCGGACGTGCCTTGTTCCAGGCGGCGGATGGCGCGGTCGAGTTCGAGGGCTTCCTGGCTGCGGAGGTGTTCCATGTAGAGCGCGTCCAGGGCTTGGCCGTGGTGGAGCTTGGCGGCGGCCCGCGCCTTGTCCCGGCGGTTGCGGAGCCATGCGAGGTAGAGGCGGCGGGCAAGGAGGGTCATGGCGGCGGGCCTCCCTCAGTGGGCCAACGCGGCTTCGACGGCGGCGCGGCCTTCTTCCCGGTCCATCGCCGCGGCGGTGCCGATGGGGTAGGGGTTGTCGGTGGCGGTGGGTCCGGTCTGCGCGGTCCCGGCGGATGGGTCCGGGGCGGCGCTGGCCCGGCCCGTTTCCCAGTCGCCATATCCGATGCCGGGTTTGGGGTAGGGGTTGTCGGCGGCGGTCAGTCCCAGCCTACCCGCCGCCATGCCTTCGCGGAAGGCGGGGCTTTGGGCGGAGTCCGCGTCGTTGGCGGGGTCCGGCAAAATGGCCGCGAGGCGGTCGAGCAGCGCGGACTTGCTGCCGAAGACGTGGGTATCGGTGGCGTTTTCACTGGTCATGAGGACGAAGCCGTTGGCGGCGATGTGGATTCCGAGTCGATGGGCGGGCATGGGATGGCTCCTGTTGGGTGGAATGTGAAAAGCGCGGGCCGTGGGTCCGGCCCGCCGAGTTAGGCTCACAACAACACGCCTTGGGGACGTGCTGGCGGCTATTTTTACGAGTTTATCGTAAAAGTCAAGCGGGGGATTTTACGAATAAAACGTAAAAAGCCCGCGATGAAAAGCGGGCTGGGTTGGGGGATGGTTTTGGAGGGGGTTAAGGATCAGCCGCTGGGCGGCTGCTCGGGATCGTGTGCGCCGGGGTCAGGCGGCGTTGGCTGGGGTTTCGGTTGTTTCGGGTGTGCGACCGGGTTGAGGTTGAGATTCCGCAACGTTCCAGATTGTGCGCTTGCCTTGTTCGTTGGTTTGACGGAAGGCCTGGATGATCTGGCGTTCCCGTTCGTTCAACAAATCTTCGTCGCAATTCAGCACATAAGCCTCGGAGACTTCCAAGACTTTCGCCAGCCGTTTGTAGGTCGAAACCTTCGCTTCGCTCTTGCCGAGTTCGTAGCCGTTCAGCGTGGAGGGTTTCAGGCCCGGCACGCGGTCGCAAACCTCTTGGAGCGTCCAATTTTTGGCGTCGCGGGCAGCTTTGAGCCGTAATCCGATGATGGTGGTTTCGTCCATAGTCAAATTGTCAGCGGGGGATGGGCGGGTGGCTATCAAATAATCTCGTAAATTTTGGTCTTGACAATTACGAATATCTCGTAAGAATAGGGTTTCCATGAGCAAGATGACCTTGAGCGATTTCATTAGGCAAAAAGGCGATGA
Organism: Methylomagnum ishizawai; assembly: GCF_019670005.1. NCBI lineage: Bacteria > Pseudomonadati > Pseudomonadota > Gammaproteobacteria > Methylococcales > Methylococcaceae > Methylomagnum > Methylomagnum ishizawai. The sequence goes on from NZ_AP019783.1 coordinate 1,376,431, forward strand.
GGCCGTGGCCGGGGCATGCGGGGTGAAACCCCGTACCGCCGCCGATTGGCGGCGCGGCGACCGCGTGCCGTTGGCGAAGTATCACCGTGCGCTGCTGGACCTGGGGTTGAGCATCGAGGGCATTTGCGCCGCGAACGGCCCGCCCCGCCAGAAGCGCCGGTATGTGCGGCGGTATCCCGCGCTCGAATCCCCTCCGGTCCGGTGAGGCCCACCGTGCCGGGGATGTCGTTTCCTCCTCTCGCGCCGGGCTGCGGCCCGGCTTTTTTCAGGAGTCCATGCTGTGCCGGATAAGCGGTTCATCAATCTCAAGCTCACCGTGTCGGTGCCGGTGGCCGATGCCTTGGAGCGGTCGGCGGCGCGGCGCGGGGTGAAACTGGCGACGCGGGCCAGCGAGATATTGGAGGAGAAGTTGCTGGGCGAGGATTGTACGGCCCGGAAGCTGATGGAGCAGCTCGAACGGTCGCACCGCAAGTGCGAGCGATAACGCTGGACTTGCCGATTCCGGCGGGGTTGTGGTTCCGCTTGGAGTCGGCGGCGAACCTGCGCGGATGCACGGTCGAGGAATTCGCGGCCCGGATCATTACGCGGGAGGTCGCCATCGAGCATTTGGTGGGCGGGGACACGGACGCCTTGGTCGCCGATTTCATCGCCGGATTCCAGGCCCAGGCCGGAACCGGCCCGGACCCGGAGTGCGAGTGATGACTGGAATGAGCAATGCGTTTTTGCGGGCGTTCCGCGAGGTGGTTGGCATCGAGGGGCGGTATAGCAACCATCCGGCGGATTCCGGTGGGGAGACCCTGTACGGCATCACGCTGGCGACCGCCCGTGCGGCGGGCTACACCGGCCCTATGAAGTTGATGCCGCTGAGCGAGGCCCGCCGTATCTACAAGGGGGAGTTTTGGGACAAGTTGAATTTGGATGCCATCGCGGATACCTCGCCGGAGGTGGCGCTGGAGGTGTTCGAGCAGGGGGTGAACATGGGTATCGCCCGCGCCGGGCGGAACCTACAGAGCGCTTTGAACGTGCTGAACCGGGCCGGGACCGATTACCCGGATGTGTCGGTGGACGGCAAGGTCGGGCCGGTGACCGTCCGTGCGTTGTTCGGTTTGAACCAGCGCCGCAAGACGGACGGTTTGAAGGCGTTATGCCGGGCGTTGAATGTCCAGCAAGGGGCGTTCTACCTTGAGCTGGCCGGGCGTAGGGAGAAGGATGAGTCGTTCGTGCTGGGCTGGTTGCTGAATCGGGTGGCCTTGTGAAGCAGCTTGCCCTGCCCCTGGCCGATTAGGGGGCGTCGTGGCCGTGCTTTACACCCATCCCGCCCGGCGCTATCCTCTTTTCCGCTCCCCGGACGCATCCGGGGCCGGGTTTGACAGCCTGGAAAACTATCTGGCGCATAGCCCCCAATTCCGCGTAACGGGCGTTTTTTACGCCCGGAATCCGCTCAGAGTTCAATGGCGGGGTGCATGGGACACCGCAAGGTGTGCCGGTTCCCAGATGGCCGGTCTGTCAACCTATCGCATCCCGTCACCATATCGTTTGACAGCGACGGTGACGGTTCCAAGCTTTACATCTGGAGTCCGTCATGGCTAACCACGCCCCTATTGCGCCCGAAATCCGCCCATTCAACGCTGAGTCGGCAATCTCATCCCTATTCCGCGCCGTTTTGATCCACGGCCCTTGGGGTTGTGGCAAGACCCGCAACGCCGCCCGCTTCATGGCCGCTTTCGGCTGCGAAACCCTGGTGGACGAATGGCGTCCCGGCACACCGATTCCCGACCGCGCCTTGGTGTTGACCGGACGGCCCCTGGAGGATTTCCCCCTGGGCCTGCGCGTGCTGTCCTTCGTGGAAGCCCTGGAAATCTTGGGGGTGCGTCATGGCTAATCAGCCGAATCGTACCCAAAATCCGCCCGTCGTCTCCATGTCCTCCCGCGAAATCGCGGAGCTTTGTGGCAAGCGCCATGACAATGTAATGGCCGATTGCCGCAAGATGTTGGTTGAACTTTATGGGGAGGCGGGTCTCCTGAATTTTCAGGACACCCATACGAATCCCCAGAACAGCCAAACCTATCCCGTTTTCATCTTGCCGAAGCGCGAAACCCTGATCCTGGTCTCCGGCTATAGCGTCAAAATGCGTGCCAGGATCATCGACCGTTTGACGGAATTAGAGCAAACCATCCTCGTCCCGCCTATCTCCATTCCCACCCGTTCCCGCCTCCTATTGACCCTCGAAGAGGGCCGCGTGGTCGAGTCGCGGCCCGTGCCGCCGGATGCGGTGCCCGTGTCGGCGCAACTGCTGATGGACCTCTGCGCCACGGTGAATACCCTCGACGTGATCGCCGGGCAGGCCATGGCGTTGGTGGGCGAGTTGCGGACCGTGACCGGCTTGACCTTGCACGGCAAGGCGCGGGACCGGGGGGTGGGCCATGGCTGAAACCGACCCGCAAGTCCTGGCCCTTGAACAGGAGGCCCGGCGGATGCGGGCCGAGGGTTCGTTGAAAGCCCCGAAGCGCAACCGCGCCCACGGGAAAGCCCACGCCGGAGGCCGCGCCAAGGGGCGGACCTGCCGGTATCCCGTTCCGCTGTCGCCCACCACCAAGGAACGGGTGTTGCGGGTATGCCTGGCGTTGAATATCCCCCCGCATGAATTCATGGCGGACGCCATCGAGGAGAAGGTGCGGGCGGTTTGGGCGGAAATGGAGGCCACGAAGCCGTCCGTGCCGGATGGCCAGCCCGGCGCGGGCCGGGCCGGGTATGGGGGTTCGGAATGCCCGCCGCCCTGGTGAAATATGGCCGTCGCGCAGCGACACCTTTTGGGACTGGGCCCCGGTTTTTTTTTCGCCCGAATCCGGGCCAACCCCGGACCCCGTGGGCTGAAGCGGACACGGAGACTCAGCAAAAAGCCGGGAGGCGTTGATGGCCGCCCCGGACCGGATCGATACCCGCGCCTTGCTGGCGGGGGTGGATATTGTCGAGGTGGTGCGCGGCTACCTGGGCCGCGACGCCCTCAGGAAGGAGGGCGCGGAATGGGCGGCGTGCTGCCCGTTCCACACCGAGGCGACGCCCTCGTTCAAGGTGAACCCGGCCAAGCAGATGTACCACTGCTTCGGGTGCGGCGCGAACGGGGACGCTATCAAGTTCGTGCGGGACTATGAGCGGGTGGGGTTCCGCAAGGCGGTGGAAATCCTGGGCGGCGGGGCGTTCGCGCCCGCGTCCAGGCCTCCGGCCAGCCCGGCCCCGCCAGCGCGGAAAGCCCGTAGCGATTGGACGCCCATCGTCCCGGCGGATGCCGATGCCTTCGCGGCCAAACTGAGCCACGGGCACCGGGGCATGCCGGAAGCGGTGTACACCTACCGGGATCAACAAGGGCGGTTGCTGGGCTACACCCGGCGCTTCCGCACCTCGGACGGCGGCAAGGAAGTCTTGCCGCTGACCTGGGCGCGGAACGAAGCGGGGGAGCGCATGTGGCGCGACCTGGCGTTCCCGGTGCCGCGCCCGTTGTATGGATTGGATCGGCTGCCCGGCGACAGGCCGGTGCTGATCGTCGAGGGAGAAAAATGCGTGGATGTCGCATCCGCGCACGTCGAAACGGATTTCGTGGTGGTGAGCTGGCCCGGCGGTGGCAAAGCCGTCGATAAGGCCGATTGGTCGCCGTTGGCGGGCCGGATCGTCGCGATCTGGCCGGACTGCGACGCCAAGCGGGTCAAGCCGACCCGCGAGGAAACGGCGGCGGGCGTGGACCCGCTGTCGAAACCGTTGCTGCCGGAGGCGGAGCAACCGGGGATGAAGGCGGCGCGCCTGATCATCGCGCAACTCCACGCCCTGGAACCGCCCGCGGTGGTGAACTTGGTGGCGATTCCCCGCCCCGGCGAGAAGCCGGACGGCTGGGACATCGCCGATGCCATCGGGGAGGGGCTGACCGGCGTCGCGCTGGTGGCCCATATCCGTAAAGGGTCCGTCCACATCGCGCCCGAGGCGCATCGAACCCAGACCTGTAGGACCGATGATGGTCCCCCACCCCCGGCTACCGTGTCGCATGGTTCCGGGCGTGTCGCGAGGCTGGGTGGCGATACGGCGCGGCCAGGGGGCGGCCCGGACGATGGCGGAGGAGGCGGCGAGGGCAGGCCGGAGGTCAAGATCGGCCCCGACCGGCTCATCAGCGCCATGTTGGAAGCGGAGCGGGTGCTGTTCGCGGGCACCGACCCGCCCTTCTTCGAGCGGGGCGGGATATTGACGCGGACGGCCTACATCGACCGGGTGCGCGAGCGCCAGGGCGAGGTAGTGGTTGAACCCGGCGCTTTGACCCTGGTGCCGGTCAACGTGGGTTGGCTACGGCGGCGGATGCAGGTGGCGTGCAGGTTCGTGTCCTGGAATAGCCGGGCCGAAAGTTGGCTGCCCTGCAACCTGCCGAAGGAGTACGCGGAATCGTACATCGACGGCAACGAATGGATGGTGCCGGTGCTGCGGGCCGTGGTGGAAGCCCCGGTCTTGCGCCCGGATGGGTCGATCCTATCGAGGCCGGGCTTCGATCCGAAGACCGGGATTTATCTGGCCAGCGAGGTGAAATGGAAGCTGCCGCCGAACCGGACCCAGGGCGGAAGGATCGATCCGGGGACCGATACGGCGGTGCAATGGGCGCGGGCGCAGTTCGAGGACTTGTTCAACCCGTTCAAGCCCGAGGCCGGGCCGGATATCGCGGTGCTGATCACGGCGGTGTTGACCGGCCTGGTCAAGACCCAGTGCGGCCCGGCGCCGGGGTTCATCATCACCGCCCCGGTGTTCGGTTCGGGCAAGGGCAAGCTGGCGGACATCATCGGCATCATCCTGACCGGGCGCACCGTGCCCATGATGACGATGCCGGTGGATTCCAAGGGCAAGGCCGACGAGAAGGAGTTCAAGAAGGCGCTGTTCGCGACCTTGTTGGGCGGCGAGCGCATCGTCTGCATCGACGAGGTGAAGCGGACGCTGGCCTCCCCGACCTTGGATTCGATGCTGACCCAGGAAACGGTGTTCGACCGGGTGCTGGGGGTGTCGAAGAACGCCACCGTGCGGCCCACGGATAGCCTGTTCCTGGCGCTGGGCAACAACGTCACGGTATCGGCGGACAGCTCGCGGCGCTGGCTGCGGTGCTATCTGAATCCGAACTGCGCGGACCCGCACCTCCGGGTGTTCGACCGCGACGCCATCCTGCACGCCAAGGAAAACCGGGTGAAGCTGGTGTGCGCGGCCCTGACCTTGCTGCACGCCTATGTCATGGCGGGTTCGCCGGATATGGGGGTGCGCCTGGGCAGTTTCGAGCGCTGGGCGGCCCTGGTGCCGTCCGCCGTGCGCTGGCTGGGATTGCCGGACCCGTGCAAGACCCAGGAAGCCTGGAAGGAACAGGACGAGGACCGGGCCGACTTGGCGCGGCTGCTGGAAGCCTGGAGCGAGCGCTACGGGGATATTCCCGTGACGGCGCAGGAGGTTTGCCGGGAAATGGAGGACCGGCCCAAGCACGAACCCAATGCGAAATTGCTCGGGGTCCTGAAGGACATTTGCGGCGAGAAAAGCGGGTTCAACGCCAACCGCCTGGGCGTCCACCTCAGCCGCAAGGGCAAGCGGGTGGTCGATGGGAAGCGGTTCGAGGATGCCGGGAAGAAAAGCCACAAGACGCAGTGGAAGGTGGTCGAGGTCGGCAAGGCGTGAGCCTGGAAATCCCAAAGTACCAGACTCACGGCAGACTCACGGCAGACTCACGGGGATAACCGATTGAATTGGAAGGGGTTTATGGCCTTTCCGTGAGTCTGCTGAGTTTGGATTCCATTTCTACGCGCGGGCGGTTTCGCGCAATGCCATGGCCCACAGGGGGAAAGGATGAAAAAGCTTCCGCGTGAATATGGAAAGCAGACTCACCAGACTCACCAAAGCAGGGTGAATGCTTTGGAAATCATCGGCTTGCGCCCGTGAGTCTGCCGTGAGTTTGCCGTGAGTCTGGGAGTCTGCCCGGCGGCGTGCGCTTACCGCTTATCCGGTGGGTGCCGGTCGGGGTTGGGTCCTGTCGCCACGAAGGTGGGGGGATGGTCGGTTTAGCAACGGGGAATGAGGGAATGAGGCAGGGGAATCCAATCCAGAAAACGGTCACGCCCATCGTCGCCCTGGACGTGGTGGAGGCCACGTTGAGGCTCTGGGGCGAATATGCGGCGTCCGGGGCGGCGGCGGACGCGGAGTTACGCGGTTATCCCAGGCGTAGCGCCCACGTCCCGCGCCCGCCGCGCTCCAGCCGTTGCGGCCACGACCCGGACCGGGCGGCGGCGGCCCAGGTGCGGACCCTGGCCGGATTGGTCGAAGAAATCCTGCCCCAGATCGAACCCCGGTTGCGGGTGATCCTGCGCCAGCGCTACCAGTTGCGGATGCCGTGCCGCACGGGACGGGAGGATGTGCGGTTGGTGGGCGCGGGCGGCGGGCGGATGGGCGAGCGGGAATACCAATCGCTACGGAAACTGGCGGTGGAACGGGTAGGGCAATTGCTGGGTCATCGTTTGCGCCAGTCGATACGCTAGGGGGGTTGCAACCGTGTCGGAGCTGTGGTAGAAAGTAGCTAATATCGAATAGGTATGTCCAAAGCCCGCTATGGCCCATAGCGGGCTTTTTTTTGGCCCGAATTTTACCGGAGGCGGCGCGTGCGGAACTGGAAAACCACCCTGTGCGGACTCGGCGGCGCGGTCGCCGTCGCTTGGCAACCCTATCTGACCGGCGGGCAATCCCCGGGGCCGGAGGATTTGATCCTGGCCGCGACGGTGGCCGCGCTGGGTTTCTTCGCGCGGGACGCATCCCATGGCGGCTAAAGGCAGGCCCGGCCAGGAAGGCCAGCACGGGGACGACAGGGTGCGGGTCGTGGATATCGACGATGGCCGCACGCTATCCACCCAGGACATCGCGGATTTCCACGAGCTGATCAACGCCTACAGGGCATTGAGATGGCTGCTGGCGGCGGGGATCGCCTTCGTGATGCTGGTGGGTTTCGACAAGCTCTACGGCTTCGTCAAGGCGCATTGGGTGGGTTGATGGCCGCGCAAGGGTATTCGTCGCTGGGGGAGGGCATCGCCACGTTGTGGCGCGGCAAGCCCCGCCCGCCCGCCAAGACCGTCAAGGTCGATCTGGCGGAGGTCCGGGCGCGGGCCATCGAGGAGGCCCGTCTGCGCGGGGTGGACATCGATGTGGATGGGTTGATCGAGGCGGCGGTGGCGGACCGGGGCGTCCTGGACGCGCGGACCCGTGTCGGCGCGGCCCTCGCCCTGGCCGAGGAGGGGTTGAGCGATGGAAGCCGGGGAAAAGCCGCAGGCCGGACGGGTTGAGTCGAGGCTGGCGCAAATCCGCGCGATGTTCCGCGAGCGGGGGTTCGATCCCATCGCGGTGGTGGTCGAGGAAATCCAGGCCGGGCCACGGGTGGTCGGCGGGATCGTCATGGGCTTGTCGGCGTCGGAAACGGTGTCGGCGGCGCTCGGCGTGGCGAAGCTGGAAGCGGAGTGGGAGAAGATCGAACTCGCCAAGAACCCCCCGGCGGGGAAGCGCGGCGGGGCGCGGGTCACGGTCAACCCGGACGGGTCGGTGCAGACCGATATTTTCGCGGACCTGGAAAGCATTTCGGATGAGCAACTCGAACAACGCATCGCCCGCCGCCAGGAAGCGCTCGGAATTGTTGGCGCTGGATAGGGAGCTGGCTGAGCTGGAACGGCGGCGGGCGCGGCGGAAGTTGTTCACGTACTACCCGGAGACCGGCCCGCTCCGGCGCGGGTTGTACCCCAAGCACCTGGAGTTTTTCCGGGCCGGGAAGGATTTCCAGGAGCGCTGCGCGATGGCGGCGAACCGGATCGGCAAAACCGAGGGGATGGGCGGCTACGAGTTCGCCCTGCACCTGACGGGCCGGTACCCGGAGTGGTGGCCGGGGCGGCGGTTCGATAGGCCGGTCAAGGCCATCGCGGCGGGCAAGCTGAAGGAATCCACCCGCGACATCGTGCAGGAGAAATTGTTCGGTCCCATCCTCTACCAGGTCGGCGGCAAGGCGTTCGCGGGCACGGGCCTGGTGCCGGGCGACGATATCGCCAAGGCGCTGTGGCGCACGGGGATCAACCCGCCGATGGCCGACACGGTATATGTCGTCCATTGGAAGGAGGGCCAACCGGATGGCTATTCGATTTGCAAGTTGAAGAGCTACGAGCAAGGCCGGGCGGTGTTCGAGGGGTTCGAGGCCGATGTGTTCTGGGGCGACGAGGAGCCGCCGTGGGAGGTCTACGACGAGGCGATGGTCCGGCTCATGACGACCGGCGGGCTGTCGATGCTGACCTACACGCCGCTGGACGGCATCACCGAGGTGGTGGAGCTGTTCATGCCGGGGATCGGCATCGGGCCGGTGCCGGAGTCCACCACCAAGTACACGGTCAACGCGGGGTGGGACGACGCGCCGCATTTGAGCCCGGAGGAAATCGCCAAGCGCCGGGCGGAAACGCCGAAAAGGTTGTTGGCGGCGCGGTCGCAGGGGCTGCCCGTGCTGGGGTCGGGGCTGGTCTTCCCGGTGGACGACGAGGGGATCGTGGTCGATCCGTTCCCCCTCCCGGACCATTGGCCGCGCATCTGCGGGCAGGATTTCGGGTGGGACCATCCGCACGCCAACGTGTGGCTGGCCTGGGACCGGGAGACCGACACCGTGTACGTCTACGACGAGTACGCGGCGTCGGAATCGTCGGCACCGATCCATGCCTCGGCGATCAAGGCGCGGGGGGATTGGATCCCGGTGGCCTGGCCCGCCGATGGATTGCAGCACGAGAAGGGGTCGGGCACCCAGTTGGCCGGGCAATACCGGGCCGAAGGCGTGGCGATGCTGCACGAACACGCGAGGTTCCCGGAGGTGGGGGAAAGCACCGAGACGGAGTCCAGCCGGGTGAGCGTCGAGGCCGGGCTGAACGAGATGTTGACCCGGATGCAAACCGGGCGTTGGAAGGTGTTCCGGGTGTGCCAGGGCTGGCTGAAGGAAAAGGCCATCTACCGAAGGGACAAGAAAGGCAAGATCGTGAAGACCAACGACGACCGGATCGACGCCAGCCGCTACGGGCTGATGATGCTCAGGTTCGCCCGGACCCGGCCCGTGGTGGAAGCCTCCCTGTCCGGCTATTACAGCCGCAAGGCGGGTTGGCGCTGATGGAGGGCGGGATGCAGCAGCGGGTGGTGGACAAGCTGGACCGGGACCGCGACCCGCGTTCCGATGGCCTGAGCCTGGCGCAGTTCGAGAAGTTCACCCAGCAAATCCGGGATCAACCGGACTGGCGGGTGGAGGCGGACAGGTGCGCCGACTACTACGACAACAACCAGTTGGACCGGGAGACCCTGGCGCGGCTGGAAGCGCGGGGCATGGGGCCGCTGATCCGCAACCTGGTCAAGCCGACCATCGATCTGGTCCTGGGGATCGAGGCGCAGAACAAACGGGACTGGCGGGTGGAGGCCGATACCGACGAGGTGGAGGAAACCGCCGAGGGGCTGTCGAGCAAGCTGCACGAATCCGAGCGGGAGGCGCGGGCCGACCGGGCGATTTCCGATGCGTTCGGGGCTTCGGTCAAGGCCGGGCTGGGTTGGGTGGAGGTCGGGGAAAGCCCGGACCCGTTCGACTATCCCGACACCGTGGAATACATCCACCGCCGGGAAATGTGGTGGGACTGGTTCGCCCGGAAGCCGGACCTGAAGGACGCGGGCTGGTTGATCCGGCGGCGCTGGTACGAGGTGGACTACCTCAAGGGGCTGCTGCCGCAATGGGCCTGGGTGTTCGACACGGCGTTCGACAACTGGGGCCGGGCCTGGATCGATAGCGGCGACCGCCAGCCCTGGCTCGGCGAGGGGCCGGAACAGCCCGCGCGGTCCTCGTTGACGGAAATGGAGTGGATCGACCGGACCCGGCGGCGGGTGTGCCTGCACGAGGTCCGGCACCGGGTCTATGTGCGCGGGTATGTGCTCACGCTGCCGGATGGCCGGGTGGTGGAGTTGGACCTGGACAATCCGATGCACCTCCTGGCGGTCAACCAGGGCGTCAGGCCGGAGGCGCGGCTGTATTCCAAGTGGCAGGTGAGCCTGTGGGCCGGACCCTATCGGCTTTCGGCCAGCGACAAGGTTCCCAACGGGTTGCCGTGGATTCCGTTCTGGGCGTTCCGGGAGGATTTGACGGGCATCCCCTACGGGATGATCCGCACCATGGTCTCGCAGCAGGACGAGGTGAACGCCCGGCGGCAGATGCTGATGTGGATGCTGTCGTCGGTGGTGGTGCAGATGGACGCCGATGCCCTGGACCAGAAGAACAACACGATCGGCGATGTCATGGAACGGGTGGCCCGCCCGGACTTCGCGGTGATCCTCGACCCGAACCGGACCAACAAGGCGGGCGGGTTCAACATCAGCCGCAACGCCCAGTTGGCGAACCAGCAGTTCGAGGTGATGAAGGACGCCGAACAGGGCTTGCAGGCGGTGGCCGGGGTGTTCGGGCAGATGCTCGGCGATGCCGGGTCGGTGACGGCGGGCACGGCGATCAACCAGCTCATCAACCAGGGCACCACGGGGCTGGCGGAACTGTTCGACAACCTCGGCTATGCCCGGCGGCTGGTCGGCGAACGGCTGTTGAGCCAAATCCGCCAGCGCATCAAGGGCGTGGAGGTGGACGTGGTGGTGGGCGAACGGGGCAAGCCCCGGTCGATCATCACCCTGAACCGGCCTGCGGTGGACCCCCGGACCGGCCTGGTTTACCTGGAAAACGACACCGAGCGCTGCAAGCTGAAGGTGGCGCTGGAGGATGTGCCGTCCACGCCGACCTACCGCACCCAGCAGCAAACCATGATGGCCGAGATGATCAAGGGCCTGCCCCCCCAACTACAGGCCGTCGCCGCGCCGTATTGGGTGGAGCTGGGCGACAGTCCCAGGAAACACGAGTTGGCCGGGGCGATGCGGAAAGTCCTGGGGCTGGGCGGGGACGGTTCCGGGGACGACCCCGAAACGGTGGCGTTGCGGCAGCGGGTCGAGCAACTCACCGCCGCCTTGGAGCAACTCAAGCAAGCGCCGGTCATCGCCAAGACCCAGGCCGAGGCCGAGCGGGCGCGGGCCGACGCCGAGCATAGGCGGGCGCAGACCGACAGGCTGCACCTCGAAACCATCGACCAGATTCATAGGCCGGGGGCGGACGCCGCCGTACCGGCCCGGCACTGATTACGGCTCCCCCGCCGATACGGGGGGATTTTCGGACCTATCCGACAAACTAGGCGAGGGTAATGGGATGAGTGTGAATAGCGGGGATTGGGTGTCGTTCGACGACGCGGACGACGACTCCACGGGATTCGGGGATTTATATCAGCCGGAAGCCACCGGGCCGAGCCTTTCCGAACTGGCGCGGCGGATGGAAACCGGTGGGGTCGCAACGGGCGATAAGCAAACGGCCACGGTCGCGCCCACCGGGGCCAACGGCGGCGGCGAACGGCCCAACCCTCCCGCGAACGAGGAGGAAGGCAGGCCGGTCTTGACGGCGGATGGCAAGCACGCCATCCCCTACGAGGTGTTGAAAACCACCCGGATGAATTTGCAGGCGATGGAGCAGCGCAACCGCGAGGCGGAGGCGGAAATCGCGAGGCTGAAGGCCCAGTTGGGCCCGGACCCGGCGCAAGCCGGGTCCGGGCAGCCAGCGGGCGCGCCGCCCCCGGCGGCGGAGGCCGCTGCGGCGGGCGGGCTGACGGAAGATGAGTTGGCGATCCTGGAGGAGGACTTCCCGGAACAGGCCAAAGCCTACCGGAGCCAGCAAGCGGTGCTGAAAACCCTGCAAGACAAGGTCGCCGCGATGGAGGCGCGGGTGGACCCGATCCATCAACAGGCCCAGCAGCAACGCCAGACCCAGGAGCAGGAGCAAATGGCGGCGATCCAAGCCGCCGTGGACCAAGTGCCGGTGCTGAGCTATTTGCGGGCGACGGCGGGGGCCAATCCCGCCAGCGCCCGATTGCTGGCCGAGGCCAAGGACATCGCCGACCGGTTCGAGGGCTTGCCGCGCTGGCGGGACGAACCCCCGGGATCGGTGAGGTTCTTCCAGGCCGTGGCCCAGGAGCTTGAGCAGACCGTCGGCAAGGTCGCCCTACCCCCCGAATACCAATCCTCCCAAACCCTCAGGCAGCAAGCGGACGCCGCCGTGGCGCGGGCCGGACAGTTCGTGCCGACACGGATTGCCGACCTGCCCGGCGGGGTCGCGCCGGAGTCGGACGAGGGCCGCTATGGCCATATGAGCCTGTCGGAGCTTTCCAACCTCATGAACACCATGAGCGAAGCGCAGCGGCAGGAGTTCATGCGGCGTCACGTCTGGTAACGATGTCGCCGTCCGGGGATGGCCCCGGACGGCTTTACTCGATTGGGTGCAAGTATGCAGACACAAAGACCCGCGGGCCATGTCGATGCCGTGAAGGCTTATACGGTATCGACCTTTGGCCGCATCGCACGGGCACCGGGATGGTTCAAGAACCTGACCGGCCCCGCCCAGACCGGGCAGGTGCAAGCCCAGGACGCCCTGGAAGGGCGCAGCACGCCGACCATGCCGGTGGTGCGGATCAGCGCCCTGGCCAATACGCCGGGCGACAAGGCCAGCGTCACCCTGTTCGATACGCTGAAGGGTTCGCCGATCATGGGGAACCGCAATCTGGAAGGCAACGAACAGAGCCTGGAGTCGTCCAGCCAGGATATCCGGCTGGACGAGATGGGGCAGGGGGTCGATGCCGGTAAGCGCATGGATCAGAAGCGCATCGTGACCGAGCTGTTGCCGATGGCGGAATCGGCGCTGGCCGGGTGGTTCCCCAAAGCCTACAACCAGTTGGCCTTGATCCATGTGGCGGGTTCGCGCGGAACCCGGACGGGCGGCGATTGGGTGATTCCGTTGGCGTCCGATGCCAACTTCGACCGGATCGCCGTCAACAGGATATTGGCGCCGAGCTACAACCGGCATTTGGTCATCGACGGACCGGGGTTCGCGGGCAACAACGGGGCGGGGCTGGGGTCGATCGATTCGGGGGACGTTTGGACCCTGGACCACATCGACTATCTGGCGCTGCTGCTGAACGTGCTGGACGTGCCGCTCCAGCCGGTCATCATCCCCGGCGACCGGGCGGCGATGGACAAGCCCATCAAGGCGGTGCTGTTCCTGACCCCCGCGCAGATGAACCAGTTCACCACGCAGAACAGCGGGCGGACCTGGGCGGATATGGTGAAGATGGCCTATGCCCGCAAATCCAGCATGTCCGAGCCGCATCCACTGTTCGACGGCGAGCCGGGGCTGTGGAAGGGCATCCTCATCAAGGAAATGCCGGTGAACTACGTGGTGGGCTGGAATCCCGGCGACACCACCAGGATCGTCACCGAGGCGAACCGGTATACGGGCACCGAAAGCGATCAAACCGTGAATGGCTCGCTGGGTTCCAGCTATCAGGTGGAGCGGGCCTTGCTGATGGGTGGGCAAGCGCTGGGGTTCCTGGAAGGCGGCTTGAAGTCGAACAACTATTGGTTCGAGTTGAAGCGGCGCAAGTACGACTACGACCGGGGCAACGCCATCGGGGGGTTCACCTGTATGGGGATGCAGAAACTCCGGTTCACCCCGCAAGCGGCCAACGGCCAACTCGAACCCACCGATCATGGCGTCATCGTCGTCGATTCGGCGGTCAAGAAAATCTCTTTGTGAGGAGCGGCCCCATGACGGTTTATTACACGGACCGGACGGTGCCGGTCTACACGCCCGGCGATGGTTGCGCGGTGGTCTATCCGGGGCGGGTGGCGGTATCCGCCGCGCCCGCCCAGGACGACGAAATCCGGCTGGTACTCATTCCCGCCGGGACCGAGGTCCACCGCGTCGTCATTAAAAACCCGGACCTGGACAGCAACGGCAGTCCCGCCCTCGCGGCCAAGATCGGGTTCACGCCCGCCGATGGGACGGAGGGGGCTTCCGGCGACGATACCCAGGTCAAGACGGCGGGGGCATGGGCGCAAGCGGCGGCGACCACGACCTATGAGTTGTTCCCGCCGGTCCAGATCGATGTGGATGCCTATCTGAACATCGTCGTCACCACCGGACCCGGCACGGGGGCGACCGGTACGGTCTATGGCAAGGCGGAAGGGCGGGCCACGGGCCGGCCTTGAACTTGGCGGGGGTTCCCCCCGCCTTTCGAGTTTTTGGAGCTTACATGAACACAGCAGTTGCAAGCGGCGCGGGGAATGTGGCCCGGCGGATCAAATACATCGGCAGCAAGCCGGGGGGGCGGCGCGATACGGTGGCGGGAACCGACCTGCATTGGCCCGGCCCCGGCGCGGTGTTGGTGGTCGCGCCGCATGTCGCGGCGAGGCTGGTGGCCTACCCGGATATTTGGGAGGACGTGACCGGCCGGGATCAACCCGACCTGTTGGCGGAGGCCGCGTCCAGCGGCCTGGAAGTGGCGCGGTTGCGCGAGGAAAACGCGCAACTGCGCGAAGAAGTGTATTTGCTGCGGCAGGAAAAAGCCTTGCTGGAGGAGCGGATACAACGGTTGGAAGCCGGTCCGACGCGGGCCGGGGTGTTGGAGCCGCTGGCACCGGGCGCAAACGCCGACCCGCCCGTGCCGGAAACCCCTCCCATCCCGCAGGTGCCGGACCTGGACAAGATGGACAAGCGGGCGCTGATGGAATTCGCGCAGCAGGAGTTGCAGTTGGACCTGGACGGGAAACTGTACCCGAAGGACATGCGGACGCAAATCGCCAGCACATTGATGGCGCGGGGCTAGGCCATGGCCGCGCCGGGGGACTTCCTGGGCCATGTGCTGCCGACGGTGCCGGGATGCCCGGACCTGGCGGCGAAGCTCGACATCCTGCGGGCGTGCATCCAGTTCTGCCGCGAGGCGCGGGTGTGGCGGGCCTGGCTCGATCCGGTGGATGTGGTGGCGGGGCAAATGGAATACGCCTTGCCGGTGCCGGTCGGGGCGACCGTTGCGCGGGTCGAGGAGGCGGGGCTGGGGGATGCCCGGCTGGGGCCGATGACGCGGGAGGACGCCCTGGAGCGCTATGGGGAGGGTTGGGACACGGCTTTGCGCGGGGAGCCCCGGAATTATCTGGTGCCGGGGCCGGGGACGCTGGCCCTGGTGCCGATCCCGGCGCGGGATGGGGCGGCGCTGTTGAAGGTCTTCGCGACGCTGGAACCCACCCCGACAGCGGCCACGGTGCCGGATTGGTTGCTGGCGGATTACCCGGAAACCATCGCGCATGGGGCCTTGGCCCGGTTGCTGGCGGTACCGGGGAAGCCTTGGAGCCATCCGCAGTTGGCGCTGTGGCATGGGCGGAGGTTCCAGGCCGATATCGGGAGCTATGCGGCGGTGGTCGCGCGGGGGCGGACGTGTAGGCCGTTGGGTACGCGGTCGGTTTTTAGGTAGCGGGGATACGGTATGGTGCTGGTGAGGGCGTTGTCGGGCGGTGCCCGCGTGGAGACGGGCAACGGCAATAAATATTATTTTTCCAGCCGGGCGGACGGGACGTTCTGCGCCCATGTGGAGGCGGCGGACGTGGCTTATTTCGCCGGGCGGGCGGCGGAGTTCGAGGTGGTGGATTCCGTGGCCACCGGCCTTTCCAGCGCGACCCTGACCAATGTGGCGTCCAGCGCCGCCAGCGTCGTCCTGGTGGCCGCCAATGCCCGCCGCAGGCGGCTCATCGTCGTTAACGACTCGGCCTCGATCCTGTACCTCAAGTTCGGCGCGGGGGCTTCCAGCACTTCCTTCAGCCTCAGGCTCTATCCCAACGAGACCTACGAGAGTCCGCCGTTCGGAGTCTATACGGGGCGGGTGGACGCGGTGTGGAGCGCGGCCAACGGGGCCGCCCGTGTGACGGAGCTATAGGGCCATGATCTCCGCGCCCAGAGCATTCCCGTCCACCACCCTCGCCGCGCTGTTGGCCCTGCCCGCCGCCGCCTATGCCGGGCGGATGGTCCGCGCCACCGATTACGGCGTGGGTTTCGGCTCCTTGTGGTTCTCCGACGGTTCGGTGTGGCGGTTGGCCGGTCCCACGCAGGTCTATAACACCACGACCGATTTCGTCGGCACCTACGCCGGGGCCACGCTGGTGGCCCAGGTCGTGTTCCCCGCCAACTCGCTACGGGTGGGGGATGTGTTGGGGCTGGTCATCCGCACGTTGAAATCGGGGACCGCCGATGCGTTCGCCCGGAATATCCGGTTCGGCGGCACCGGGGATATCGGTGTCGATAGCAGCGTCTTCTCGCTGGGGTATGGGTCCACCAATACCGCCACCGCCGAGAACCCGCGCCTCAAGATCGCTTCGGCCACGGCGATCCGGGTCACGACCATCGGCTCGACGACCTCGTTCAGCGGCGGCACGTCCGCCGTGGGCGCGTCCGACACGACCATCCCGGACATCGCCGCGAACAACAACTATCTCAGCATCACCTTCAACAAGAACGCCGGGTCGGCGGGGGAAACCCTGACCACCAAGGAATTGACGATCACCCACCACCCCGGACCCTAGCCGCCATGCAGAACGTCAAGACCCTCCAAGAACGCGACGCCCTCAACCCGGTCCTGGCCGTCCATGTGGAGGCCGATGGTTCATGGGATTGCTATTTGCCCGGAGACGATTTGCCACCGATGCCGCCGCCCCAGGACAACATCGCGGTGACGCCCAGCCAGTTCCGGCTCGCCTTGCTGCAAAGCGGCCTGCTCGACGCGGTGGAGGCGTATGTGGCCGCGCAGCCGCGCCCGGTCCAGATCGAATATGGCTTCGCCCCGCGAATCCATTCCCAGAATCCGTTGATCGTTGCCGCCGCCCAGGCGTTGGGGTTGACGGATGGACAGCGGTCGGCGCTGTTCCAGTTGGCGGAGACGCTGTGATGGTTGCCGCCGCCACCGTCATCGACGACGACATCGCCCCGGCGCTGAACGACGATGCCGCGACCGTCTGGAGTGCCGCCGAACGGTTGGCCGCGCTGAATCAGGCGGTCTTGGCGGTGGTGGCGGCGCGGCCCGACCAGTTCGCGGTTATGGAGGATGTCGCCCTGGTGCCGGGCTGGCGGCAAACCCTCCCGTCCGGCGGGATGGCGTTTATCGATTTGCCTGGGGTCCAGCGCCGCGACCTGGAAAAAACCACCCGGATGAATCCGGGGTGGCGGTCGACCCCGGCTACGGCCATGCCGACAGCGGTGTTTTTCGATCCCCGGTCTCCCCGGAATTTCATGGTGTTCCCGCCCGCCACCGGGGTGGGCAAGGTGCCGTTGATCTACAGCAAAACGCCCGCGGCCTTGGTGTCCACGGCCAGCATGGTGCCGGTGCCGGAGCAGTTCCGGCCCGCGCTGGTGGCCTATGCGCTGGGGGTGTTGTTCTCCAAGGACATCGCGGGGGCCAAGGGGCCGGGGTATTTCCAACTGTTCCAAGCCCTGATGGGCGGCAAGGTGCCGGTGGATGCCGCGATGGCGCAGCCGGTGCCCACGGCGGAGGCGATGGTATGACGGTGTTGGTGGGCGAGGTCGTGGACCGGGCGCGGGCGTTGTTGCTAGACCAGATCGGCCTGGATTACCCGGATGCGGATTTCCTGCGTTGGGTCAACGATGCCGCGCTGGACGTGGCGGCGGCGTTGGGCGAGGCATCCACCGCCGTGGTGGTGGCGCAGTTGGAGCGGGGGGCGCGGCAGACCTTGCCGCCGGATGCGATCCGGCTGGTGGATGTGCCGCGCAACATGCTGCCGCCCCCGGAAACGACCCTGGATGACGGGGAAACGATTTTGGATGGCGGGGAAACGACTTTGGATATTTTCGGGGGGCTTTAGATGGTCAGCAGCGCAATCGCATATCAGGACATTGATCCAACCGCTCCTGTTCAGGGGACCACCTCGCCCAGCGCGAAACTGCGGGAAAACTATCGGTTGATCCAGGTCGCGCTGGAAGAAGCGGCGAACGAGGTGACTTGGCTATTGGGGCCTGCCGCGCCCGTGGAGTTTTTTACCGACTCGGAGGCGGATGCGGGCGACGATACCGATACCGGTATGTTGCAGCGGGCGCTGGATGCGATGGCCAGGGTGGGGGGTACCGTGCTGCTGGCGGCGCGGGATTATACGGCCACCCAGTTGATTTTCCGCAGCTATACCGACGACCGCCGTTTGCCCGCGCTCAGGGGGGCGGCGTGCAACATGGACATCGACTATGGCCCCGCGTCGAATAACGGTTCTCGGCTTCTCCAAGCCAATGGGGTCGATGACGATTTTGTCGTGGTGGAGGATGGCAACCATTTATTGATCGAAAATGTATTTTTCCATGGCTCGCGGACCCATCAGTATGCGTTGAGCCGAGGCATCTATTTTAAAAACATCGCGAGCGCCCATAAGGAGCGATCCGGGTATATCAGGAATTGCCGGATCGAGAATTTCCGGGGGTCCGGGATTTTCTGCAATGCCAACCGGAACAATGTTTATATCCACAAGTGCCTCATTAACTATAACGGCATTTGGGACACCGGGACGGCGCAGGGCGGCGGCGCTAACTATATTATTTTGCGTTCAGGGGCCAATACCTTGGACGACGCCTACAAAGGCGCGACGGTGGATATTATCGAAGGCACCGGGGCCGGGCAGAGCAGGACCGTTACGACTTCGGTGGGGGCGACGAAGTGGGTATATGTCGATAGCGATTGGGATACCGACCCCGATAATACTTCGATCTATCAAGTTTATGTTCATGGCGATGGAATCACGTTTTCGGCGGCTTTCGATCACCGGGTAGTGGATTGCGATGTGGGGTTGAATTCCCGTCACGGGATTTTCTTTAACGCTTCGGCTGGCCGGGTGGTGGGTTGTGATTTCTATGGCAACCACAGGAATGGATTACATAGGTCCGGGGGCACGCAGACGGTTTTCTCCATCGCAAATGCCTTCGATGGGAACGATGAATATAATGTTTATAACTCGCCGGGGTGGAGCAAGACCGTCAGCGGGGCCCTGATTATTCAGGGGTGCCGCTTTTTGAAGGCGGGGTCGGAAGAACATTACTATTCCCACATTTATGCGAATAATGCCCGGATGATGTCCGTGATGGGGTGTGAGTTCCAAAACCACACCCCGGCGTCCCAGCCGTTCCGCGCCAAGTTCTTGATCGAAACCGATGGGACCACGGATGGCGTCATGTTCATCGGGAATATGTACGACTGGGGATGGGTGAATACCACGTCCACGGATTCGCTGACGCCAGGGTCGGGGAATGCGGTGGTGGGCGGCACGCTGACGGTGAATGTCGCGGATACCGTCGCGCCGGGATTCTCGACCACGGCGGGCACCGGCATCATTTTGAATTCAGCCGGGAATCCCAGTGTCTGGATTTCCGGGGCGATGACGGCGATTACCGATACTACGATTACCATTGCCGTCAGCGACGTGCATGGGTCTACGCCTACCAGTAATTGGCTGGTGTATGAGGGCAAGGCTTTTGCCCAGGCGATCACCAACGATGAAAGCAAGCTCATCATCCAGGACGCCTATACCGGGCTGAATTTCCGCCCGGCGGCGGCTCCGTTGGGGCAGGGGGAAAGCCAGTTCTTTAACCGGCTGGGGTTGGCCCCGCCCGCATCGAATCCGCGCTTGTATTTCCGCGATCCACTAGCGGACGACGATGAACAAATTTGGTATATCGCGACCCACAATACCAATGATGGCTCATTTATTATCCGGGCGGTCAACTCTGCCGAGACCGATAGTAATACCGTGGTCCGGCTGGGCCGGAATGGGTATGTGGGCACCTATATCACATTGGGGGGCGATCCGAATGCGGAAGCGTTCCGGGTGACTAGCACGGAAAATCAGGTCAACGCCATCGAGGCATTGGGGGCGACTTCCGGTAATCCGGCGCAACTCAAGGCCAGGGGGACCGGATCGGACGCCAGCCTCAAGTTGGCCGCGCAGGGAGGGGGTTATATCATCCTGAATCCGACAAACATTCCACTTTACACGGATAACGCTGCTGCTGCTGCTGGGGGTGTACCGGTGGGCGCAGTGTATCGGGTATCTACCGCTGCTGGAATGGCATTGATGATTAGGAATTAAGGGGGAGGTTCTGCATGAAGATTGCCGATGATGTTTTGGCGGAACAATTCTCGGGAGGGCGTGGTATCGGGCTGGCCGAGATGGAGGTGGTCCGGGCGTACAACCCCGGATGGTCGGCGGACACGCCCTCGGTCACGGTCGAGAACTTCATGTACGACGAGCGCAAGCCGACCGTGTTCTACACCTACCCGCCCGCTGGCGACCCGGCGGCGGGGGATTACACCCTGGTCGAGTTGGTCTATGTGCGGGTGCCCACGAAGGTGGTGGCGCTGTCGGACCCGATTCCGTTGGCCGATCAGTACGCCAATGCGCTGCTGTATGGGGTGTTGCGCCGGGCCGCGCAGAAGGCGCAAAAGCCCGACTTGGCGCGGGACTGGGAACGGCAGTTCGCGGAGGCGTTGGGGATCAAACTGAAGAATCTGGTGGGCGGCTCGCCGAACGTGCGGAACCAGGGCGGCGCGGGTGTGCCTGGATTCGGCAGCCAATAGCGGGGGGATGTCGATATGGGGCAATTTTTGAAGGTGTTGCTGACCGGCCCGGATAACCAAACCTGGGAGTTCGGGCGGGTGATGGGGTTCGCGGGGTTCGTGTTGCTGGCGGGCGCGGCGCTGTTGAATCCGTTCCTGGTCCAGCCGGTCGATTTGATCGGGTTGGCCGGGGCGTTGGGCGGGTATCTGACCGCCGTCATGGCCGGTATCGCCATCAAAGGACGGACGGAGCCACGCTGATGGCCTTGATCCGCTTTTCCGGGTTCAAGGGGGAAGCGCCCCGTGTCGCGCCGCACCAGTTGCCGCAGGGCTTCGCCCAGACGGCGCTGAATGTGGATTTGCGGCGGGGGATGCTGGAACCCTTGCATGATCCGGCGGTGGAAATCGCCGATGTCGGCGCGGCGGAAGCGCTGTTCCTGCATTCCTCCGGGAAGTGGCTGTTGTGGTCGGACCCGGTGAATGTGGTCGAGGGGGTGGTGGCGGCGGATACCACGGGCCGGGTGTTCTGGACCGATGGCGTCTACCCGAAGCAGTCGAATACGGCCTTGCTGGACATCGCCGGGGATTTCGCCTTGGACCCGGCCCATTTCTACCGGCTGGGGTTGCCCGCGCCGGAGGCCGCGCCGGTCGTGACCGTCGCGGAGGATGTGCCGGATGAATACAGCGTCAGCCGGACCTTCGTGTATTGCTGGGTCCACCGGGCCACGTTGGGCACGAAGTCGAGCGACATCACCGTCAGCGTGGGGCCGGGGCAGTCGGCCTATCTCTCGGGGCTGGACACCACGCCCCCCACGGTGTTCCCGACCGGGGGCGCGACGGCGAAAGCCAATACCTTCCGCAAGTTCCTGTTGGAGTACGACGCCGCGACCGGCTCCTATGTGCTGGTGAAGAAGCTGGCCTACGACGATTCCGATTACACCGACGATGGCACGGTGCGGGGGAAGCGCTACAAGGCGTCGGCGTTCCAGTCGGCCAAGATCGTCGCGCCTTCGGGCGGTTCGGCGGCGGCGGTGGATGCGGTGCCGGACCCGAAGAACGACCGGGATTATGTGTATTGCTGGCTGTACCAGGAGTCCGGCGGAACCTGGAAGCGCACGGCGGCGTCCTCGGCGGCGACGGTGGCGGATGTGACCGAGGCCGATGCGGTGTTGGTGGCGGACATGGCGGAGGATTACGCCACGCCGTTCCCGGACGGGGCGCACGGCATCCGCAAGGCGGTGTTCCGCACCGATGGCAACGGGGATTTGCGCCTCGTCGCCAAGGTTCCGAAGAACGCGACCCAGTGGCGCGATACCCAGCCCACCAAGAAGCTGGGCCAGAAAATCGGGCATTGGACGGTGGGGTTGTCCGGGGTTCCGGCCACGCCCACGGCGGAGATCGTGAGCGAGGCGGATACGGAGGTGGTGTCGGTGGCCTATGTCCAAACCTGGGTGTCGGCCTGGGGCGAGGAGTCGGCGCCGTCGCCGGTCTCGAATACCCTCGACCTGTACCCGTGGCAGGAGGCTTCCATCGCGACGACGACCGCCGCGCCGGATGGCTACGACAACATCACGCAGAAGCGGCTGTACCGGACGGATGTGACCGGGACGTTCCGCTTGGCGACCACGCTGGATTTGGCGGTCGGGGATTGGGTCGACGCCTTGGCCGATGAAGACCTGGGCGACCCTATCGAAACCACGTTGTGGGATGCGCCGCCGGACGATTTGCAAGGGCTGGTGGGGTTGCCCAACGGGGTGTTGGCCGGGATCGCCGGAAACCAGGTGGTTTTTTCCGAGACGGATGTGCCTTACGCCTACCCGGTGGCTTATCGCTACACGGTCCCCGACCCGGTGGCGTTGGCGGTGGTGGATGGCGGCGTTTTGGTGCTGACCCAAAATCATCCCTACCTGTGCCGGGGGTTCGATCCCGCTTCCGCCGTGCCGGAGTTGATCCGGGAGCGGGCGGCGTGCGTGTCGGCGCGGTCGGTGGTGGATATGGGCGGCTGGGCGATGTGGGCGTCGCCGGATGGGTTGATGTCCACCCGGTCGGGTTCCCCGGCGCTGGAGACGGCGGGCCTTCTGACCCGCGAGCAGTGGCAGGGGTTCGCGCCTTCGTCCTTGGTGGGCGGGTTTTGGCAGGGCCGGTATGTGGGGTTCTACGATGCCGGGGAGACGACCGCGGCTTTTGTGTTCGACCTGGAAGGCGGGTTTCTCGCCCTGGTCGAGGTGGTGGCGGCGGCGTGCTGGAACCATGCGGCCACCGACCGGCTGTTCGTGGTGGCCGGGGGCGACCTGGGCGCGTGGAACGAGGGCGCGGCCAAAACGCTGACGTGGAAGTCGGGCCGGGCGCTGGTCGATGCGGCCATGACGCCTTTGTGCGCGAGGGTGGACGCGGACGCCTATCCGGTGTCGTTCAAGTTGTATGCCGATGGGGTGTTGAAGCTGACCCAGAGCGTGCTGAATCACCGGGCGTTCCGGTTGCCGGGCGGGTATCGGGGGTTCGGGTTCGAGGTGGAAGTGTCCGGCACCGCGCAGGTGCGGCAGGTGGTGGCGGCTTCGACGATGGAGGAGTTGGCGGGATGAGCGAGAAAGCCCCGGTTGTGCCCGATGGAAGGATTATGAAAAAGGATGAGGCCGTGTTGCTGTTGCGGCAAGCCATGGATCGAATTGAATATGAGCCGAAAAACCATGGTGGACGCGGATGGCAATGCGGAGGAGCGTATTGGCGATTGGCCCAAGTGTTGGAGTATTACCTTTTTCAGGAATTGGAAAGCCAGGAAGGGAAAAAGCATTCTGCTTTTATTATTGAAAACCACGGAAGGATTTCAAGAAACTTTAATCCAGTTAGCAAGTGTATTTCATGTGAATATTGGATTGATGAGCTTGCATCTAGGAGTGATGAAAATGTTCTTGGAATATGCGGTCATTCAAAGATAAAAGAAAAACTTGGGCTTTATAAAGACCCTGAAAGTGGAAATCTTGAATATATCGACGAGCCTGTCGCAAGTGAAGGTGGTTTTGGCTGCAATATGTGGGAACCTGTGACCAAGGTTAAAAAATGACCGCCCGTCCGCCCAAAATCCCCGGCATTCCGCAGCCTACGGACCCGCAGTTCGGGCACCGGGTGCGGGAGGCGCTGCAAACCCTGTTGGGACAGCGCGGCGGGACGGCGGGCGCGGCGGTGACGGAAACCCGGCTCCAGCAAGCCCTGGCCGGGGTGAAGTCGGCGGCGCAGACGGTGACGCAGACGATTTCCACGGCGGATTTGGTGGCGATGCTGCGCGGGTCCATCAACCAGGACATGCTGGACGACGAGTTGCAGCAGCGCATCGCGGTCCAGGCCGAGGACGAGGAGGGGCTGGCCGATAAGCGGGTCGAGGACTTGGAGGACCAGGACTTTGACGGGCTGGTGGACCGGGTGGCGGCGCTGGAAGCCATCCTGAGCGAGGCCCAGGCGGCCAATATGGTGTTTGCCGGTCCCGCCTCCGGGCCGGATGCGATAGGGGAATTCCGGTACTTGGTGGCGGCGGATTTGCCCGTGTCGGGGGTGGCCGCAGGCAGTTACACGCTGGCGTCGATCACTGTGGACGCGAAGGGCCGGGTGACGGCGGCGGCGAATGGAACGGGGGGGACAACCGCTGGACTATCCACGATCGGCGGCAGGGTGATCGTCGGGGCCAGCTTTGGCTTCACCGTGAATACCACCTTCGCCGATGTCAGTGGTTTTTCGGTTACCCTGCCGGATATGGCCTCTGGCAATAATTATTATGTTGCGGAAGCCGTATTAACCTATTGTCCGTTTAGCGTGGCCAATGTGGTCCCGAATTTCCAATTTGTGGTGTCCAGTCCGGGAACGATAGGCCCAACCGATTTCGTGATAGAAACCACGGCTACCTCGACCACATTGACCCATGCCAACCCGACCGCCCTGTCAAGCAATACCCAATCCAATTCCACCGCGGATTTGAGGTGGTTGACGGCAAAATGTGGTTTTGTTGTCGGGAGTCCCGCCACCAGCCCTACAGTCAAGCTGCAAATGAAAGGGAATACAAGTGGTATGGTGTACTATTATGGGTATATGCAGGTCACCAGGGTTTATTAGGTTTTGTGTTGTCCTGTATGTGTTTATTCAATCCATCCGCCGGGTGGGTTTGTTCGCCAAGGCTATTTTGGCAATGAATACGTTATAAAGCCCAATTGAGGTGGATTCATGTGCGGCACAACCCGGCGTTCCGAGCAAAGGGAATCCCCGTATCAAGCGGCGATGGCGGACATCGCCGGAGATAAGCTCCATTTATATGGCAGGGATTTCAAGCCCCTCGAAAACCAATACATCGGCCGCGTGGAGCACATGGATAGCCCATCCCAGATCGCCAGGGCCGTCGGATTGGCCGAAAGCGGGGTGGTGCAGGCGCTTTCCCCCAAGGTCCAGGCCGCGCGGCGCGACATGGGGGTGTCCGGCGTGGGCGCGGGGAGCGGCGCGGCGGTCATGCGTTCCGCCGCGCTGAGGAGTGCGGGCGGGGATGCGGTGGCCTCCGCCGGGGTCGGCGCGGAGATGGGGCAACGGACCCGGTATTTGGCGGGACTCACCAATGTGGTGGGGTTGGGCAACGGGCAGGCGGGCCAGGCCGACGCCTCCATGGCGGCGCTGGCCGGGCAGGAGGCGTCCCGCGCCCAATCCCGGCTCGAATACGACACGGCCAACGATTTGGCCGTGGGCCAGGGCGTCGGCACGGTGGGCGGGCTGGCCTTGGCGTCGGCGTTGAGATAGGAGGCGGGGTCATGGGTGTCCGGTCGGCCACGGTGATGGATGTGCCCGCCCTGGTGGGCTTGGCGAAGGCGATGCACGCGGAAAGCGGGTTCGCCGGGTTGGATTTCAACGAGAACATCATGGCGGCGACCTTCCTGGAACTGCTGGGCCAGGGGCAATTCCTGGCGGTATATGAGCGGGAGGGGCGCATCGTCGGCGGGTATGCCGGGTATCTGTCCCGGTGTTGTTTCGGGGCCGATCTGATGGCCCATGACTACGGGGTGTTCGTGGCCCCGGAGGCGCGGGGGTCGCGGGCGGCTTGGGTGTTGGCCAAGGCGTTCGTGGCGTGGGCCAAACAGGCCGGGGCCAAGCAGATCAGGCCGGGGGTATCCACGGGCGGGGCGGGGGTGGGCGCGGAAGCGCTGTACGCCAAGCTGGGCTTCCGGCGGGTCGGGGCTTTGTTCGCGATGGAGGTTTGAGATGTGCGGCGATGGTGGCGGGACGAAGCAGGAATTCGCGCAGAGCGCCCGGTTCGCGGGGGTGGCCCGGAACCTTTGGGGCGATTACAAGGACCGGTTCGTGCCGGTCCAGCGGCAACTCGCGGGCGCGTTGCTGGCGGATGGCGTGGACGCCAACCACCAGGCCGACGCGGCGGCGGACACGGTGGATAAGGCGTTCGAGGCCCAGGAACAAGGATTCGACCTGGATTTGTCCCGGCGCGGCCTCGCGTTGACGCCCGAACAACGGGTGGCCAGCGACCGCCAGTTCGACCTGGGGCGGGCCAGCGCCTTGGTGGCCAATCGGAACGCGGTGCGGCAGGGCGTGCTGGACACCGATACGGCGCTGGTGGGGGGTGGCACGTTGTCGTCCGCCGGGCGCGGTATCCAGATGGGGGGTTAGGCCATGCCGGGGATCGTCGATATGGGGCGGGGCTTGCGCGGGCAGGCCTTGCAGAGCATGGGGGAGCTTTCCGCGCAGGAAACGCAGCGGGCGAACACCAACCGGGCCTTGCGGGGGCAGCGCAATCAGGCGTTGGGGCAGGGGTTGGGGACGCTGGCCGGGGTGGGGGCGAGCTATGCGCTCGGCCAATTGGGCGGCGGCGGCTTGACCCTGACCGGCGCGGGCGGCGGCGTCACTGGGGGGTTGACCACGGGCGGGCTGGGCGCGTCGGGGGCCGGGACCGGATTGACCGGCATGACGGCGGGCGGGAATGCCTTGGTGCTGTCGCCCCAGGCCACCGCCGCCGGGCAAGCGGCGTTGACGCCGGGTTTGGCGAACGCGGGCGGTGTTACGGCAGGGGGTACGGCGGGAACTGCGGGCGGCACTACGGCCAGTTCGACGGGCCTGGGCACGGCATTGGTAAATGGCGCTTACGCGGTTGGTAATGCCGCTGGGGCTGCTTGGTCTTGGCTGGCGGCACTGCTTTAGGAGGCAGAGGCATGAACGGTTCGATGGGTGCGGGTTTGGTCCAAGGCTTGGCCCAGGGGCTGGAATTGGGGGACCAGATGTCGTTGCGGAAGGCCGCGCTGGACCTCCAGGGCCGGGCGGATGCGCGGGCCGAGCAGGAACAGGCGTTCAGCCAAGGCTTGAGGGGCCAAGCCTTGCGGTTGCAGCAAGACCAGTTGGCCGAGCAAACCCGGCAGGCCCAGGCGCGGGAGGGGCAATCCGACCGGCAGATCGGCATCGCGGCCCAGGCATTGGGTTTGGACGAGTCCAAATTCAAACAAGCCCGGCAGCAACAGGCGTTCGAGAACCAAGTCACCAGCGAGAAATTGGGGCGGGAACGGGCGCTGTTCCCCTTGCAGCGGCAGGGCGCGGAACTGGAACTGGCGAAGGCCCGGCAGGCGCAGGCCGAGTCCGAAAGGGCGCTGGCGGTGCGGAAATCCATGAACATCCTGGCCCAGATGCAGGGCGGGTTGATCGATCCGAACAGCGCGGAGGACTATTACCAGACCTTGAAGACCGCGACCGGCATCGACCCGATGGGCTTCGCCGATGGCCAGGTGAACGGGCTGCTACGGACCTTCACCGCGGTGCATGACGGCAAGCTGGACCCGAACGCGCCGGAGGCCATCGAGGCCGCGAACGGGATGTTCGGGGCGCGGCTACAGCGGGGGATCGGCGACCAGATCGATTTGCCGGACGTGAAGGCCATGGGCGTGGACGGTGCGCCGGTCCAGGGCGTGAAGGGCGAGATCGTGGGCAAGCGCTTGAGCCACGTCATCCCCGTGCCGGACGGGGCGGGGAATCCCACCGGGCGGTTCGTCTTCGGGGTGACTTCGACGGTGAAGGGCGCGGATGGCAAGCTCTATACCTACGACGCGCCTTTGTCGCTGTTCGGCACCCATCATGCCGACGATCCGGCGCTCGTGCTGGACGGCAACGATGTCAGCGGCCATGCGGCGGCGTTGTTGCAAATCCAGCACCGGTATCTGACGGACCCCAAGTTCAAGGCGGGGTTCGATTCGATGCTGGTGGGCCGGAACACGCCGAAAGAGGCGGCGGAGATCGAATTGAAACAGGCCGAGGCCACGAACCAGCGGGCGGAGGCGGTCAAGCACCTGGCGGAGGCGGGAACCCACGACAAGGTGCTGAAATCGGTCCACGACCTCCTGAACAAGCGGTTCGCCGCCGATAGCCTGGAAGGTGTCGCCAAGGACCAGCGGGAATTGATGGACCAGAGCCGGGTGTTGGCCGGGAAGTACCGGGCGCGGTATCCGAACGCCACGGCGGAACAGATTTATGGGGCCGTGGTGCGGGATTTGGGCGGGAACCCATCGGGAGCCACGGGGAATTACAAGGAAGGGGAGGTTTATCAGGATGGAGCGGGGAACCAGGCGGTTTATCAGGGCGGGAAGTGGGTGGATTTGCCGTGATGCGCCCTGAAAGCCGCCGCCTAGCTCCGGTATAACCCATAAACGCGGCGGGCCGCGACCCGCCCAACACGCTGAATCCAGGGGTTCGTCATGGCCTTCGATCCTTCCACCGCACGGCCCCTTGCGGCTGTTCCTTCGACCTCCGGCGGCGATGATTTCGAGTTGCCCCCGTTGGAGCCTGTCGCCGCGAGGACGACACGGTTCGATCCTTCCACCGCACGCCCTTACAGCCCGCCGCTGTCCGGGCGCGTCAAGGGCTGGGCCGGAGCCGCCCTGTCCCTGGCCGAGCCCGAACTGGCGGGCGCGGCCAAGCTGCTGCAAACCCCCGCCCCGACGCCTTCCCCGGCCACCCAATCGCGCCGGGACTTCATCGACGCGCTACGCCCCCATGCGGAGCGGGTCGGTGCCCGGCTCGGCATCGCGCCGGAATATCTCATCGCCCAGGCGGCCCAGGAAACCGGCTGGGGCAAGCACGTCCCCGGCAACAACCTGTTCGGGATCAAGGGCCGGTATCGCGGGCAGGGCCGGGAACTCGGCACCACCGAGGGCGCGGGCACGCCGGACCGGGCGGTGTTCAAGGCCTATCCCTCCCTTGCCGAATCGTTCGACGACCTGGGCGCGACGCTGGGCAATCCGCGCTATGCCGCCGCGCTGCATCCGCAGTCGGTGGAGGAATACGGCAATGGCCTGAAGGCGGGGGGCTACGCCACCGACCCCAACTATGCGCGGAACATCGGCGACCGGCTGCGGGAGTATCGCGAAGCCCTGGGCCAGGCACCCACGGCGGGCGATTATGGGCGGGTGCTGGCCGGGAGCGCCGGGGCGTTGGTGCCGGAGACCCTGGCCGGGCTGGGGCGCATGGAACTGGGGGCGGAACGGGCGCTGGGCGTGCGGCCCTTGGGGCGGGATGCGCGGGCGGCGGTGTTCAACTGGCTGGGCGACCTCGCGAAGTCCACGCGGGAGTATTGGCAATCGGGGATGTCCCCGGCGGGCCGGGAACAACTGTTGAACGGCGAGTTGATCCGCGGCGACACCGACCCGGCGACGGGGGAAACCTCGTATGCCCTGGGCGGACATCCGGGGCAGGCCATCCTGTCCGGTGCCTTGGAATCCGCGCCGGGCGTCCTGGCCATGGGGGGCTTGGGCAAGGCGGCGCTGTCCGGGCTGGGCTTCACGGCGGAGCAGGTGGCGGCCAAGGCCGTCGAACACGGCATCGCGCCGGGGCTGGCCGGATGGCTCGGCAAGGTGGCGACTTCGGGCGCGGCCTATGGCGGCGCGGAGGGCTTGATTTCCGGGGCGCAGGATGCCGAGCAGACCTTCCAGGACTTCATGGCGATCCCGCCCGGGCGCTATACCCGGCTGCCCGCGTTCCGGGCGGCGTTCCTGGAGACCGACCGCGACTTGCCGCTGTTGGAGCGGCAGGGGCGGGCCTGGCGGATGGTGGCCGAACGGGCGGCGCTGGACGTGGGGGCGAAGGCGGGCGCGGTGGTGGGTTTGACCAGCGCGGCGACCGGCGGCGGGATGTTCCGCGCCCTGGAAGCGCCGTCGCGCACGGCGGTGGGCGGGATGGCCAAGAACGCCTGGGTCGAGGCGGGGCAGGAAGCGCCGCAGAGTGGCTATGAGCAGTGGGCCCAGAACGAGGCCAAGCGGGATTACCTCGATCCGAATCAATCCCTGTGGGAGGGTGTGCCCAATGCCGTCGCCACGGGCGCGGCGGTGGGGGGATTGCTCGGGGGCGTCACGGGTGGATTCACGGGGGGCGGGGCCAGCGAACCGGCGCGGACAGCGGGGGAGGAGGCCGGGTCGGCGACGGTCCGGGGCGCTGCCCCGTCCGCGCCGGAAACCGCGCCGGGGGTTGATTCCCAGGCGGTTGGGGGCGCTACCCAGCCGGTCGCGCCTGCATCCGCCGCGCCGGGGCCGGTCGTGGGCACCGCGCCCACCGACGCCGATTACCGGGAAGCGGTGGGCGCGGCGCGGGAGAAGTGGGACCGGAAACTATCGCCGCAGGCGCGGCAGGTGGCTTTGGACCGGCTGGGCATTTCCGGCGACGGGTGGGCGGATACGGCGTTCTTCGAGTTGCCGCAGGAAGTGCAGGGTATCCTGGTCCAGGCGCGGTTGCGGGGGATGAGGCAGGAGAAGCGGCAACCGCCCCCCGCAGCGGCCCGGCCCGCGAAAACGCCCAAGGCGGGGAAAACCGCTCCGGCCCCGCCGCCCACCGCGCCCGCGCCCTATGACGAGGACGTGCCGCTGTCCTGGCCGACCGGCGGCGGCGGGCCATCGACCGCGGTGCCCGGCCCGGCGCAAGCTCCGGTCGCGGCCCCGGCAGGCCCGGCGGCGCAAAGCCCCGACGCCAAGCTCCCGGCGGATTTGGCGGGGGCGAAACCCCGGTTCGGGTATCGGGGCCAGGGGTTCGGGTTGGATTTCGAGTCCGACCTGGACAAGGCGGCGTATATCACGGCGCAGGCGACGAAATCGAAGCGGGATGCGGATTATCTGCGGTTCGTCCAGGACCATACCGGCTGGGACGGACCCGCCGTCCGGGCGTATGGGGCAAGTATCCGGGAGCGGGTCAAGGCCATGGCGAAGGCGGGCGATCCCGCCGCCGGGGCGTTGCGGATCGTTGCCGACAAACCCGCCAGCGTTATCGACCAATCGGCGCATACCGCCGCGACCTCGCCGCGCAATCCGCTACCGGAACCTTCGCAGGCCCAGAAAGAGGCGGGCAATTACCCAAAAGGCCATGTGCGGGCGTTCGGCCTGGATTTGAGCATCGAGAACCCCGAGGGCTCGGAGCGCAAGGGGGTCGATCCGGGGGGCAAGCCCTGGTCGGTGCGGATGCGCGACCATTATGGATATATCAAGGGGACCGTGGGCAAGGACAAGGACCCCATCGACCTGTTCATCAAGCCGGGCACGTCGCCGGACCCTGGGGGGCCGCTGTTCGTGGTCGATCAGGTGGATGGGGATGGCCGGTTCGATGAACACAAGGTGATGGCCGGGTATTCCAGCCGCCAGGAGGCCGAACGCGCCTATCTGCGGAATTACGCTCGCGGCTGGAAGGGGCTGGGCGCGATGACCGAGATGTCGCCGGACGGGTTCAAGTCCTGGTTGGCAAGTGGTAAGACCCGGCGTCCGGCGGCGGAATCCGGGCCCGAGGGGGCGCGGCCCGACGATCCGGTGCCGACCGGGGGGAGCGTCGGCGAACCCGGCTCCGGAAGATTTCAATGTAGTTGTCGCCTCGCCGTTGTGGGTTCAGGCCGCTTTTGGAGGCGTGGCGTGAACCTCGGATTGGGTCTTGGCTGGCGCGGCTGATCGTTCCGGGTTCAGGTGTACGGCCGGGATCGGCCGCCAATTGCGGAGGCCACCGGTCCATCGTTGCGGATGCCGTGCGCGGGCGGCCTCATAGACGGCTCGGCGCCGCTTCAGGAGGTCGGCGTCCTGGCCGGCATGCCGCTCGGCGGGGGTGACGAAGCGGATCGCGCCGTGGCGGTGCTCGTGGTTGTACCACCGGACCAGGCCTTCGGCCCAACGGCGCGCCGCCGCCAGGTCGTCGAACGGCCGAACCGGATGGTCGGGCCGGTATTTCAGGGTCTTGAACACCGCCTCGGCATAGGGGTTGTCGTTGCTGACGGCGGGCCGGCTGAAGGACGCCGCGACGCCGAGGGATTGCAAGGTCGCGAGCATGGTCGAGCCTTTCATGGGCCCGCCGTTGTCCGAATGTAGGACGACCTGGCCCGGGGCCACGCCCTCGCGCCGACATACGTCGCGCAGGAGTTCGCCGGCCAGGGCGCTGCTTTCCTCGCCGTAGACCTGCCAGCCCACGACCTTGCGGCTGAACAGGTCGAGGAACAGATAGAGGTAGAAGAACTGGCCCCGGATCGCGGCGGGCAAATAGGTGATGTCCCAGCAGTAGACTTGATTGGGAGCCGTGGCGCACAGGGCCCTGGGCTTGCCGCGCGGCTGTCCCGGCCGTTCGGCCCGGCGGTGCGCCAACTGGTTTTCGGCCTTGAGGATGCGGTGGAAGGTCGATTCCGAGGCCAGGTATTCCCCCCGGTCCGCCAGCCGGGGCACGATCTGGCACGGCGGCAAATGGCCGAACTCGGGGGAGTTGGCCACCGCCAGCACCTTGGCCCGCTCGGCCTCGCTCAGCTTGTGGGGTGGAACGTACACCCGCGCGGGCCGCCGGTCGGCCTGGACGCCGTCCCCGGATCGCCAGCGCTGGACGGTGCGGGCGGACAACCCCAGCACCCCGCAGGCCCGCTCCAGGCGCGCGCCGGCGGCGGTGGCCTCGTCGATCAGGGCGGTCACGGTTTCGCGCTCTTGCGGCGGGGTCATTCTTCCCCTCCCCCCAAGAGCGCCCGGTACTTTTTTTGAAGGACCAGCAACGCCGCCGCCTCCGCCAGCGCCTTGTCCTTACGCGCCAATTCCCGTTCGAGGCTCTGGTTGCGCTCCTTGAGGACCCGCAGTTCCCGGGCGTTCGTCGATGCCTCTCCCGTGCCCCCTGGATCCCGGCAAAAGTCCCGCTTCCAACCGTCCAGCTGGTGGGCGAACAGGCCGCGCTCCCGGCACCAGGCGTTCAGGGCTTCCCCTTCCAAGCCATGGCTCTCCTGCAACGCCGCCAACCGTTCCTCCGGGCGCCAGTCCCCGGGACGCCTCTCCCGCTTCACCGCGCCGCGTACCGCCTCGGGTAATTTCTTTTTCATCCAGCCCTTCAAGGTCAAGTGGTTCATGTTCAGTTCCTCGGCCACCTCTTTTATCGACCGGCGGCCACGCGCAAACACCTTCCGAAGCGCTTGCTCTTTGAACTCTGCGGAATACGTCGTAATCATGGGCAATTGTCCTCTTCTTTCCTCTTTCATTCGGAAAATTAGAGGCGACAACTATTCTGACGCCGGGGGGCTCCGGTGAAGGGGCCGGGCCGGGGCGGCGGAGCGATGGGGAAGGCGGGGCTGTGGTTCCGCCTCCGTCCGGGGTTTTGCCGGAGGGGGGCGGTGTGGGCGAAGCCGCCGCGCCCGAGGCCGTGGCCGGGCCGGTACAGGATGCGGCGGGTGGGGCGGTGGCGGCGGAAGCGGCGCCGGTCGCCGGGCCGGACAAAACCCAGGGGCGAACCGATGAACCAGCCACCCCATCCAGCGCCGCCGCCGCAGAGCGGCCCGAAGTGGCGGGCGATGGCGTGGCAAGCGGGGGCACCCCGGCAGAGCTGGGCGGGGGCGCGTCCGGCGCGGGGGCTGGGGATAGGCCCGTTCCACGGGAAGGCCGGGAAACCGCCCTGGCGCGGCTGGACCGGGACATCCGGGCCTTGGAGACGCTGCGGCGGCGGGTGGCGCGGTGCGTGGCGGCTTAGGGTTTGGGCTTGGGTTTCAGGCTCAGCTTTGGTTTTCCGAGCGGGGACGGGGTGGGTTGGGGCGGTTCCGCCGGGGGCTGCGGCTGCGCCGGGGCGCGGGACTTGGCGACCGTGACCACCGGAGCGGGTTTCCCGGAGGTGGCCGGGGCGGGCTTTGGGTCCGGGGCCGGGGCGGGCGTGGCTTGGGGTTTGGGCCGGTTGGGCGGCTTCTTGTCCTTGACGCGGACATGGGCCGAGTCGATCCGGGGTTCCTGGGCGTCCAGGTTGACGACGCCTTCGACCACGACCACGGGTTGCCCGGCCTCGCGGAAGGCCGCGACCGCCTTGCGGAAGCTGGCGGGGTTCAGGTGGGCGGTGAATTCGCGCCCGTTGATATCGACGGCGATGGGCACGCTGGCCGCGCCCTCGGTGGCGTGGTCCAGGGATTGGCGGAACGAATCGTTTTGCAGGGTGATGGCGAGCTTGGTTTGGACGGCTTTCATGTGGAGGGTCTCCAGGATGCGGGCGTGGGCCTTCTTGCCGTGGCGCTGGCGGCGGCGGCGGTAGGGCTTGCCGGGGTGTTCGAGGTAGTGAGCGGCTTTTTGGCGTTCGGCGTGCGACACCGGGCCGACCGGCTGGCCGTCGAGGCCGATGCGGGGCTTGGTGCCCTCGGCCAGGGCGCGTTGGTAGGCGGCGCTGCCGGTGTAGTGGGCCAGCGCGGCGCGGACGGCTTCGAGGTCGTGGCCCTCGGCGGCGAGGGCTTCGCGGATGCCGATGGCGAGGGGCATCACGGCGTCCGGGTCGTCGGGGAAGGCTTGGGGGTATTGGCGGCGCAGGGTCGCCAGCAAGGGGGGTGGTGTGGTGGGGTCCATGGGGTTCTCCTGGGGTGGATCGGGCGGGGGTGGGGTGCCCCCGCGAGGCGAAGCACGGGGCGGTTAGACCCCCTGTGCGGTGTTGGATCAGCGGGCTTGGCTCCTGCCGTACCAGGGGCGGCCGGTGCGGGCTTCGAGGGCGTGGACGGCGTCCATCGCCGCCGCGACGCCGATTTCCGCCGTGCGGACCTGGGCGCAGAGGGTGTTCAGTTCTTCTTCGGTCAGCGTGACCCACCCGGCGGTTGCCGGAGGCGCGGCCCGCGCGGTTTGGGCGGCGGCGCGGAGCAGGTAGTAGTCGCGGGGGCCGTCGCGGCCTTCGCGGCAGACGGCTTTCTTGCGGACGAAGCCGAGCCGGTGGAGCAGCTTGCCCATGGGGGCGTGGGCGCGGCGGTGGGGGTCGGTGTCGGGGTCGCCGAGGAACATGGCGATGAGGTCGCGCACCGAGACGTAGGCCAGCCCGGCGACGTGGGCGGCGATGCGGGTTTCCAGGTCGGGCGGGATGTCCACGAAGGGCGCGGGGGCGTCGGGGAGGTATCGCAGGGCGTTGCGCGGTTGGGTCGCCAGCGCGTTGTAGGCACGGATGACCTTGAGGTGGAACGAAGCGCTGATCCACATGGCGTAGGCGTAGACCAGTTCCTTGACGACGAAGGTGCCGCCATTGCGGCCCTTTATGGAAACTACAGGATTTCCTGTATTTTCCTCGCCCTTCAATTCCGCGATCAAATCCTGAGTTTGTTGGTTGGCAAGCCAGAAGCCGGGTTCGTGGCGGCGCTCGCCGCCGCTGGCTTTGTGCAGATCGTTAAGGGAGTAACGCCCTTGAGTGTCTTGGCGGACGGAAATGTCCGAGATGATGAGATTAGGCATGGCTGCCTCCTTTGTTTCCGTTCAACTGGAAAGCCCCGAAGGGCGGTTGCGGTGGTTGAACACATGCAAAGGACATGCTCCCAGCCTTACGGACAGGGAACACCGCAACCATAACCGGGAATTTGGGCAGATTGCGGGCGCAAAAAAAGCCAAGCTGTCGGGTGGCGTTTCCGCCTTTGGGTGTGTTCAGCACCTTGTAGACAGCATAGGTACGGCGGTTGGAAATGACAAGGGCTTTGGCGCTCATACCCACCCTACCCATCTTGCCTTGTTTTGCAAAGATAGCCGGAATTCCGGCTACTTGATGGGTGCGGGTGTCCGAGATGATGAGATTAGGCATGGCGGACTCCTACAAATTAAGGTTTGGAGCCGTCTCGTTCTGTTTCTACGCAGAATGGGAGACGGACGATGCGAGGGGTAGAAAACCGGCTTGTAGGCACCGGCAAGGCTCGCGCCTTCCCAAGCATCGCCCGTCAGAACTCGATATGCGGATTCCGGGCGTAAAAAACGCCCGTTACGCGGAATTTGGGGCTGTGCGCCTACAAGGTTTCGCGGGTTTCTACGCCCGGCCCCAGCAATGTGGGGCGGGGATAGCGTAGGCGGGGGTTTTGGGCGCTGTCAAGCGGGGGCGGGGTGTGCGGTGGCTCGACAGAGGAGGCACGGGGGTGTTTAATCGGGCGGGGTTGTCTGGAAAAGGGGGACGGGTGTGTCGATAGAAGAGCAGAAGAAGGAAATCCTTAGGCGTATCCGTGAATTACCGCCGGAACAGGCGGCGGCGGTGGCGGTGCGGGCGGCGATGCGGGTGGTGCCGGTATTGGCGGGATTGACAACAGTGACATTCATAAAGGCCAGATTGTTTGCGCGAATCGCTGGCAAAAAATCCCAACCCACTTCCGTTGTTCCTCGGGAGGATTCGATTTTCTTAATCCTTTGGGTTTTTCGGGCGAATCAATGTGCTGACGTCGACGCCAAAGCCGCCGACGACGCCAAAGCCGCCGCCAAAGCCGCCGCCAAAGCCGACGCCGCCGCCGCCGCCGCCGCCAAAGTCGCCGACGACGACGCCGCCAAAGCCGCCGACGCCGACGCCGCCGCCAAAGCCGACGCCGACGCCGACGCCACCGCCGACGCCTA
Organism: Methylomagnum ishizawai; assembly: GCF_019670005.1. Classification (NCBI taxonomy): domain Bacteria; kingdom Pseudomonadati; phylum Pseudomonadota; class Gammaproteobacteria; order Methylococcales; family Methylococcaceae; genus Methylomagnum; species Methylomagnum ishizawai. The sequence continues at coordinate 1,412,796 of NZ_AP019783.1, forward strand.
CGACGCCTACGCCTACGCCTACGCCTACGCCGCCACCTCCGCCGCCGCCTACACCGCCTATGCCGTCGCCAGAGCCGCCGCCTACGCCGCTTATGCCGCCGTCGCCGTCGCCGTCGCCGTCGCCGGTGCCGGTGCCGTCGCCGCCGCCGCCGCCGCCGCCGCCGCCGACGCCGCCTACGCTGCCGCTAAAGTCGCCGCCGCCGCCGACGACGACGACGACGACGACGTCTACGCCTACGCCGCTTTTATTTTTTCTTCTGTGAACGACGACCTAGCCCGCCTCGCCAAAGGCGTCGAATTGTCCGGTCTGCCGCTCTGGCCCGAAGTCCAACCCCTACCCCCCGTGTTCGCGAAACAATGGCGGATACTGCAAGCTTTCATGCTCGAACTCGATCCCGGCTTCCAATACTGGATCGATTGGTACGAGGCCCGGCTCAGGGGCGAGCGGGTGATCTGGGAAGAAATCCGCGATCAAGTCTTGTTGCCCGAGGAAATCCTGAAGCAGGAAGTCCCGGCCATCAATGCGTATCTGTTGAAGCTTCGGAAACGCCGGGTCGTTAGCGAATTCACGACATCTTATGATCTTATAGCTGATGCTGATGCTGATGCTGATGCTGATGATGGGGAGGAGGTACGCCCGCTCAACCGGGTTCGCGCCATCCTGATCGGCCCCGGCGGGGCGGGCAAAACCTCGCTGCTCCGCGCCCTGCATGGTGAGCCGGTGGTGAAAGGAGAAGAGAGGATGACCCCCGGCGTCGAAATCCGCGAATCCTGCCTGGACGCCCGCACCGGCCACTACCGCCCGGCCACCGAATGGGAAGACAGTCCCATCGTGCATTTCTGGGATTTCGGCGGGCAGGTCATGTACCACGCCACCCATCAATTCTTCCTGCGGTCCAACTGCGTCTACATCCTGGTGTTAGACGGACGCAGCGCCGCCGCCGAAGGCAACGAAGCGGATTATTGGCTGGAACATGTCCGCGCCTTCGCGCCCCAAGCGCCGGTGCTGCTGGTGGGCAATAAGTCCGACCAAGCGCTCATGGAATGGAACCAAAGCCGCCTATGCGCGAAATACCCCAACATCTGGCCCGGCGGCTTCTATCAACTCGCCTGCTCCGAATGGACGGACGAGCGCAGCCGCCATTTCCACGCCTTCGCCGGGTTCAAGCGCGACTTGCAGGATGCCTTGCACAAAGTGGGCACGGTGCAGGTGCAATTCAGCCCGGAAGAATTCCAGGTGCTGGGCGAACTGCGCCGCCGCTCGCCCAAGGAAACCTTCCTGCCCAAGGCCGACTACCAACGGCTGTGTGAGGAAAAAAAGCTGCGGGCCGATCCGAAGGGTTTGCTGGATTTGCTGGATAGCCTGGGCGTCATCTTGCATTTCCCGCACTCGCATTTTCCGCACTTGGGGCGGCTGAACGGATACCTGCTCAATCCGCGCTGGCTGACCTATGGCGTGTACGAGATCATCACCCGCAAACATTCCAGGGTCGGCGAGGCCGACGCCTTCGCTTGGCTGGCTGAGGCCGAAGTGACCGACAACCTCGGCAATCAGTTGGACTATCCATGGGAGCGCTGCGGTTACATCCTGGACGCGATGGTGCAATTCAAAGTGGCCTATCGGGACAAGGGGAATTCCGCTTATTTGCAGATTCCCAGTCTGTTGCCCACCCAGGAACCCGAACTGGATTTCCCGGAATCACAAGCGCGGGCGTTCCGGTTCCGCTTTGAGGGGCTGCTGCCGCCGCAACTGCTGTCGCGATTGATCGTGGAGCGCCACGCCGATATCGACCGGGGCAAGGTCTGGCGGCATGGCGTGTTGTTGCGCACCGCCAACCATGGCGGCGCTCGGGCCTTGCTGCGCGGTGACGCCCATTACCGCACCCTGACCCTATGGGTGATCGGCGCTGGGCTGGACCGTTATTTCGCGGTGCTTTATCAGGAAGTGAAGGACATCCTTGGCACCATGCCGGAATTGCCTTATGAGGAATTGATCCGCTTGCCGAACGAGGCGTGGGTGGAGCAACGCGGCCCGTTCGGGGAAAGGCCGGGCGAGGAGGAGCTATGGGCGAGTTGGATCAACGTCCTTCACGCTTCCTTAGACGGCGAGGTGTTCTATCGGGAAAAAGGGGTCAAGTACGATTTGAAAAAGGTGCTGGGCATCATGACGGAAGACGAGCGGAAAAGCTTGGAAGCCGGATTGACGCAAGTTTTCTATGTTAATCAAGCCGAACAGGTAGGGGTTCAAGGTATGGGCGACATCTTCAATATCAAACAAAGTCAAGTCGGCGCGGCGGGTTCACAGGCCAGGGCCGACCACAATAATTTCTACCAGCAGAACCAAAGCCCGGCGCTGGATGAGTTGGGCGAACTGCTGGGGCAGTTGCTGGCGGACCTGCAAGCCGCAAAAAGCGAGGTGGCCGCGTTCGAGGTGGAAACCGCGATCCGTACCCTGAATGACGTTCGTTCCGGCAAGGAGCAGGGCAAGGGCTGGCTGAAGCACTTCCTCAGCAACATCAAGAACAACGTCGGGCCGGTGGCGGATGGGATCAGCGTAATCGCCGCCGCCAGCGATGCCGCGACGAAATACGGGCCGGGTTTGGTGGCGGTGGTTGGGGCGGCGTTGCAAGCGCTGGGGGGATAGCCGGGTGGTGGGTCGGTATTCCCGGCCCATCGTGATATTCGGAGGTGGTGGGCATGGGTACATGCCCACCCTACCGGGCTAATCGGAGCCACGCGGGCAGGTTTTTGGTTAGAAATATGCGAATAAAGGCGTGCATTTGTTGGCTTCTTTTATTTCACAAATTCTGCCAGTGATATTTAAAATGGAAAAAAGCACTAATGGAGCCAGGGCAACATAAAAATATCCGATTTTTCCAATTTTAATTGGTGAGCTTTCTTTCTTACAAAGAAAGTTAGAGAAAAATGTCGAAAATATAGAAAAAATTAACAGGCAATACGTATAAATTATAGTGTCATTAGCTAATGATGTCCGTTCAAGCCCAAAACTTGAGCGATATAAAAATATTGACATAATTATATATGATGCCACAAGAAATAAGGCTGCAAAAATACTTGTCATGGTTTTAATTATTATCTTCAGAATTTCTATTATTAATTTCATATATTTTTTGTCGAGTTTGATAATCATCGAAGTCGGGTAGGGCGGGCTGGTATTACCGGCCCATCGTGATATTCGGAGGTGGTGGGCATGGGTACATGCCCACCCTACTTCCATATACGGGCCAACTGGCTAACCCTGCCCCCTCTTTGGAGAACCTGAAATGCACATTGAAACCGAACTGGACGACATCCACGCCGCCCGCCTGCTGGAACTGCAAAAACACTCGGATCAACCCTTATCGGAAATCGTCGCCCAACTCCTGGCCCAAGCCCTGGACGAAACCCCCCCGCCCCTGGAAACCGAAGGCGGGAAGGTACTGCGCATCCTGGAACAACACGGGTTGCTCGGCTGCATGGAGGGCGATGGACAACTATCCGTCGATTACAAGAACCACCTATGGGGCAATCCGTGATTATCGCCGACACCGGGTTTTGGGTGGCCTTACTCGACCGGCGCGATAACCTACACGACCGCGTGAGGGCCAAAGCGGCCCAACTCACCGAACCGCTCATCACCACCGTGCCCGTCGTCACCGAAGTCTGCTATTTATTGCAAACCCGCCGTGGCCCGGAAGTGTCCGCGCAATTCCCGCTCGCCCAACAGGATGGCCTGTTCCGGCTTTTCAGCATCGAAGAAAGCCACCTGCCACGCATGGCGGAACTCATGCGGCAATATGCCAACCTGCCCATGGATTTCGCCGACGCATCCCTGGTCGTTCTGGCCGAATACCTGGGGCATGGGCGCATTGTTTCCATCGACCAGCGCGATTTCAATGCCTACCGCTGGAAGAATCGGCATCCCTTCGTGAATCTTCTGGAAGAAATTTAAGGTTTCAACCCTGCGGCCAGCGCAATGCACGCCGCTTAACACGCCCATCGTTAGCGTTGTTCCCCGCGAGGTATCCCCCCGATGAATTGCCTGGAAAAACACCTGGACACCCTGACCGCACAGGGGCGGATCGACCCGGCGGAGGGGGAGGCCCTGCTGCGGGCGGCGGAAGCACTGCGGGCGGGCGGGATGGCCTGGGCCGAAGCCCAGGTGCGGGCCATCGACGACCGGCTGGAAGCGCTGCGGACGGAGCGGGCGCGGATCGGGGCGGGGGACGCCGCGCCGGGAACCGTCCCTGTCCTAACGTCCGCCAATTCGGACGCCGGGCAAGGTCAACCGACCACGGGGCGCGCCCTCGGCATATCCCAACCGCCCGCCCGTGAGGCGGCAGGGGAAGCGGGGTTGCCAGCGCGGTTCAGCCGGGGGGAGGCCGTCGATCTGGACGCGCCCGTCGAGGTGTTGCCCTTCCACGCAGACCCCGATATGCCGGATGTCACGGATACCCCCGCGTTACGCCGCTATCTCAAACAGAAATACCAAGGTGGAAAATACCGGAACGAGCAAACCGGCCAGATGATCGGCGTGTTCGCCAGTGGCCTGGAAGCCGCCTTGAAGAACCGGAACGCCCTGGCGCGGCGCTTATATGGCATGTTGCCGGATTTGTTGGGAAAAGCGATATTCGCGGAATATACCGACAACATCAAGACCGAAGCCAAGCCCGGCGTGGTGGGATACGAAACCTATTATGCCGCGGTTGAAATCGACGGGAAGCCGTATTCGGTCCGGGTGTTGGTCGATACGGTGAGGGACGAGGCGCGGGGGCGGGGGTATTACTACCATCAAGTCAGGGAAGTCGGCCTTGGCGACCCGGTTGGATATTCCCGGTCTCAATCCGGGCAAGGCCGGACGAACTACCCCGCGCCGCCAAGTGACCGTTTAACCTTACGCCAGCTTCTAGGCGATGGCAAGTCCGACCGTTTCAGCCGCCCCCGCTTTTCCGGGGAGGCCGACCAGGGCGGGGGTACGCCGGAATCCATCCGCGCCGAGCTGGTCCGGCGTTTCGGAGGCCGGTTGATCCGGCGGCTGGAACGGGCAAAGCGGCTGCATATCCTGGATTCCTGGCAGGCGCTGCGCCGGTTCGCGCCCGATGCAGGACCTAACGACAAGGCGCTGTTCGCGGAGGGCCGGGTGTACTTGGTCGCGCCGAATATCCGGGTGGGGGATGCGGTCGGGGTGTTCCTGCACGAGACCGGGGTGCATGGCGGGCTGGCGGATTGGCTGGGCGGGCGCTTCCCGGAATTCGTGGCGCGGTTCCATGAATTGGCCGGGGCCGGGGACGCGGCGGCGGTGCGGGCCGAGGCGCAGGTGCAACGGCTATTGCGCGATGGTGCGCTCAAACCCGCCGACGCCGATGAGGAGCGTATCGCCTATCTGGTCGAGTATGTGGCCCGGCTGGACGGCAAGGATCGGGCGCGGCTGTCGGCGCGGGTGCGGGCCTGGGTCCGGGAGGTGGTCGCGGCCTTGCGGGCGGCGCTGTATGCCTCGCCGTTCGGGGAATGGCTGCGAAAGCGCGGGTTCGGGTTGACCTCGCGGGATTTCGCGGCGTTGGCGCGGGCGGCGGTGCGGCGGTCGGTTTGGGATGCGGGGGATTCGTCGCCCCCGATGGCGAGCCGGATCCATCGGGCACCGATGTTCTATTCGGCGTTGACCCGCGCCGTGCAGGGCATGAAGCAGCCGAAGGCACCGGGGGCGCAGTGGATGGCGATGATCGGCAAGGCTCCGGGCGTGAAGCCGGAGGAGGTGGCGTGGTCGGGGGTGGGGGAATGGCTGGCCGGGCGGGCGGGTTCGGTGGGCAAGCAGGAATTGCTGGATTTCCTGGCCGGGAACGAGGTGCGGGTGGAGGAGGCCGAGCGGGATGAGCCCGTTTGGAGCGCCTATGTCGGCGGCGACCCCAAGAAAACCGCCAAGTATGCGCAGCGGCAATTACCGGGCGGGGAAGGCTACCGGGAATTGCTGCTGACCCTGCCGGGTGGCGGATACCAGTCGCCGCATTGGGACGAGCCGGGTGTGCTGGCGCATGTCCGGTTCAATGAGCGGACGGATGCCGGGGGGCGGCGGGTGTTGTTCCTGGAAGAGGCGCAGAGCGATTTGCACCAGGAGGGACGGAAGAGGGGGTATGGCGCGGAAGGCGTGCCCGATGCGCCCTTCAAGCAGTCGTGGCCGTTGTTGGCGCTGAAACGGATGATCCGGTACGCCGCCGAAAACGGCTTCGACCGGATCGCCTGGACGCCGGGGGCGGCGCAGGCGGAGCGGTTTCCGGGCGGGCCGGAGCGTGAGCGGGGCATGGCGGGATTCTACGACCGCATCCTGCCCGCAGAGGTGGGGAAGTACGTCAAGAAGTGGGGGGCGAAGCCGGGCCGGGCCATGATCGGCGGGGTGGACGCCCATGTGGTCGATATTACACCCGCGATGAAGCTGGCGGCGTTGGAGGAGGGGCAGCCGTTGTTCAGCCGCTCCGCGATGAAGGACATAGACGCCAACATCCGCAGGGGGCGGGACGCCCTGGCGAAGGCCGTTTTGGAGAAAACCTCCGTGCATCGCGCCATGTTCCGCAATGGCCTGGGATGGGTCGATTTCGTTTGGGGCAAAACCGGGCGGGTGAAGCCTTCGGGCAAAACAGTCGGCGGCATGGGGTTGGCCCATATCCTGGAAGCCAGGGGGCGCAAGGATGGAATGGCGGAGGCGGAGGCGTTGCGCCTGTTCGATCATTTGATCGAAACGATTGCCGCCGGTACGGAAATCCGTAGGAACGAAACCGGCGGTTCTATCAGGGCTGTGATCGCCAAGGGCGGCTACGAGGCCGTGCTGGTCCGTAACCGTGGAAGCAATGCGTGGGTTTTGAGCGGGTGGCGGGTGAATCCCGGTGCATCCGTGGAGGCCAATGACACCGACGGCGCTACGCATATCGCGGCTGACTCTAGCGACCGTAATATGGGCGCGGGATTCGATCCAACTATAGGCCCGCATGATGGGATTGACAATATCCGTTTCAGCCGGGCCGACCCGGAGCGCCCCGAACCCGATCCCGCAGAGGTCCAAGCCTCCGCACGGGAAATGGGCCGGGCGGCGCGGCTGTTGAAGCGCGGGATGGCGGACTTCCGCGACGGCTTCGACAAGCTGGGCGACGGGGCCCAGGCGCTGGCGCTGGGCGGCTTCACGGTGCGGATGAACGCCGAACTGGCGCGGGACTACCTGCCCACGCTGGAACAGCGCTTCGTGCCCGCGATGGCGGCGCGGGAGGCGGTGGCGGGGCAGGTGCGGGAGTATTTCGCCCGCCGGATCGGGTTGCCGTTCGAAAAGCTGTACGCGGCCCATCCGGCGGAGGCGGACGCGCTGGCGGGGCTGTTGCAGGAGGCGACGATCACCGGGGTCGATCCGGGCGAGACCGAGCGGCGGATGTTGCGGCGGGCGGCGGCGGGGCTGGGCATCGCGGAACAACCGGGCTGGGAGGACGGCGCGGATTACCAAGCCCTGGTCCGGGAGGCGCGGGACGCGCTCAAGACCGAGGGGGCCATCGCCGCGGCGTCCGGCCAGCCGCCCCGCGACGCCTTGGCGGTGGTCCACAATTTCGTGACCGGGCGCCTGGTCGCGCATTACCAATCCCAAATCGCCAGCATCAACCGGCGGTTGGGGGCGGAGTCGATCAAGACGAATCCCTTGCGGCAGATGGAGTTGTTCGAGCAGCGGAAGTATTTCGAGACGGCCATCGGCCACGAGATCAACCGCGACAAGGCGCGGGGGGACGTGGTGGGGCGCTATCTGCAATTGTCGTCCACGGTGTTCTACAGCAAGGGGGCGTCGCGGTATTCGGCGCGGTCGCTGTTCTCGGCGGTGCTGCGGTTCGAGGACCGGATCGCGGACCTGGAAACCGCCGCGCTGGAACGCAAGATCGGCGACCTGGAGATGGACGCCCGGCAGAAGGCCAAGGTGATGGCGACGCTCAGGCGGAACCGGCAGGCCTTGCGGGTGCGGGGGCCGTATGTGCCGCTGTCGCGGTTCGGGCGGTTCTGGGTGGCGAGCAAGGAACGGGACGGCACGGAAACCGATGTGCCGCTGACCTTGCAAACCCTGGGGAATGGTGGGCTGTTGGTGTCGGGCCGGGAATTGCGCGACCACGAGGAATGGTTGAGGTCGATGGGAGGCCGTTACAGCCGGGCGCGGGGCGGGATGCTGTTCGGGCGGAAGCGGGCCGGGGACATCGCCCAGCGCATCCGGCGGGAGGGCCTGCTGGACAGGAAGGCGTATGTCATCGCGGGGGCGGTGCATTACGAGCGGTTCGAGACCGCGCGGCGGGCGGACGAGCGCCGGGCGGAGATCGAGGCCGACACCAAGTTGGAATGGTTGGGGCATGGCCTGGACCTGCCGGACGCATCGGCCATGCGCTTGATCGACCCGGCCTATGTGGCGGAGGTGGATACCTTGCTGGCGGGGTTGGGGGCGACGCCGGAGGTGGAGGCGGTGCGGGATGCGCTGTACCAAGGGTATCTGCGGCGCTTGCCGGAGGTGTCGGCGCAGAAGCATTGGTTGCACCGGAAGAAGACGCCGGGGTTTTCCCAGGACGTGCTGCGGGCCTTGGCCAGCAAGGCGGTCCACGACGCCCACAATATCGCCCGGATCAAGCACGGCTACCCAGCCTTCGACGCCCTGGACGAGGCGGAACAGGCGTTGCGGGCGGCGGGCACCGTGAACGGCTTCCAGGCGGCGGTGGGGAAGCTGGCGGCGTTGGAGACCTATCAGCGGGATTGGTTGGGGGCGTCCCAGCTGGATTTCGAGGTGGGCATGGACCGGGTGGAGGATGTGACCGAGCGGAAGCGCATCCAGGAGGCCCGGCGGCTGTATGGGACGGATTCGGTGGGCTTGGCGCGGGCCATCGCCCGGCAAGGGCGCGTGGTGGCGCAGGCCGGGGCGATCCGGGCGCGGGGGAAGGAGCGGGCGGCGGCGCTGGTGGTGGGCGAGATGAAGCGGGCCTATGCCGACGCGGCCAATCCGACGATCCATCCCCTGGCCTTGAAACTGAACGGGCTGGGCTTCGCCATGCACATGGGCATCAGTCCGGCGGCGGCGCTGGTGAACACCTTGCAGGTGCCCATCATGTCGATGCCGGTGGTGGCGGCGCGGTTCGGGGCCGGTCCCACGAACGCGGCGTTCGGGAAGGCGCTGGGGGATTTCTTCCAGGGGGCGCGGAACCGGGAGGGGGATATTTCGATTGAAACCGGCCTGGACGCCATCGAGCAGCGGGCGCTGTACCGGGTGCGGCGGCGCGGGACGTTGGATAAGACGCTGGCGCACGATACCTCCGAGCTGTCCAACGATCCGGCCTTGTTGATGGCCCCGCGCCGGGCGCTGCGGCGGGTGATGGCGGGGATGTTCCACCATGCCGAGCGGTTCAACCGGGAGGTGTCGTTCGTGGCGGCGTTCCGGTTGGCGCGGGCGGCGGGGGACGATTTCGACACCGCCTATGCCTATGCGGAGAAGGTGTTGCACGATACCCATTACGACTACAGCCAGTGGAACCGGGCGCGGCTGATGCGCGGCGATGTGGCGCGGGTGGTGTTCCAGTTCAAGCAGTATGCCCTGGGCACGACCTGGCTGCTGACGCGGAATTTCCTGTGGACGGTGCGGGAGTTTTTGAAGGCGGCGAAGGGCGAGCAGTCGGTCAAGGATGCGTTCCGGTCGGAAGCCTATAAGACGCTGGCGGGCATCATGGGGATGCAGATGGTGTTCGCGGGGGCGCTGGGGCTGCCGTTCGTGGGCGGGATCGCGGTGGCGGTGAATCTGGCGGCAAAGGGATTCACCGACGACGACGACGAGCCGTTCGAGTTCGAGGTGTGGTTCCGGCGCTGGGCGGCGGAGACCTTCGGGGTGGAGGCCGGGAACGCCCTCGGCAAGGGATTGTTCCCTTGGGCGGTGGGGCAGATTCCGGGGGTTCCGGCGGTCGATCTGCAAGGCAAGCTTTCCATGGCCGATCTATGGTGGCGGGAGCCGGACCGGGAGCTTGCGGAAGATTTCAATGTAGTTGTCGCCTCGCCGTTGTGGGTTCAGGCCGCTTTTGGAGGCGTGGCGTGAACCTCGGATTGGGTCTTGGCTGGCGCGGCTGATCGTTCCGGGTTCAGGTGTACGGCCGGGATCGGCCGCCAATTGCGGAGGCCACCGGTCCATCGTTGCGGATGCCGTGCGCGGGCGGCCTCATAGACGGCTCGGCGCCGCTTCAGGAGGTCGGCGTCCTGGCCGGCATGCCGCTCGGCGGGGGTGACGAAGCGGATCGCGCCGTGGCGGTGCTCGTGGTTGTACCACCGGACCAGGCCTTCGGCCCAACGGCGCGCCGCCGCCAGGTCGTCGAACGGCCGGACCGGATGGTCGGGCCGGTATTTCAGGGTCTTGAACACCGCCTCGGCATAGGGGTTGTCGTTGCTGACGGCGGGCCGGCTGAAGGACGCCGCGACGCCGAGGGATTGCAAGGTCGCGAGCATGGTCGAGCCTTTCATGGGCCCGCCGTTGTCCGAATGTAGGACGACCTGGCCCGGGGCCACGCCCTCGCGCCGACATACGTCGCGCAGGAGTTCGCCGGCCAGGGCGCTGCTTTCCTCGCCGTAGACCTGCCAGCCCACGACCTTGCGGCTGAACAGGTCGAGGAACAGATAGAGGTAGAAGAACTGGCCCCGGATCGCGGCGGGCAAATAGGTGATGTCCCAGCAGTAGACTTGATTGGGAGCCGTGGCGCACAGGGCCCTGGGCTTGCCGCGCGGCTGTCCCGGCCGTTCGGCCCGGCGGTGCGCCAACTGGTTTTCGGCCTTGAGGATGCGGTGGAAGGTCGATTCCGAGGCCAGGTATTCCCCCCGGTCCGCCAGCCGGGGCACGATCTGGCACGGCGGCAAATGGCCGAACTCGGGGGAGTTGGCCACCGCCAGCACCTTGGCCCGCTCGGCCTCGCTCAGCTTGTGGGGTGGAACGTACACCCGCGCGGGCCGCCGGTCGGCCTGGACGCCGTCCCCGGATCGCCAGCGCTGGACGGTGCGGGCGGACAACCCCAGCACCCCGCAGGCCCGCTCCAGGCGCGCGCCGGCGGCGGTGGCCTCGTCGATCAGGGCGGTCACGGTTTCGCGCTCTTGCGGCGGGGTCATTCTTCCCCTCCCCCCAAGAGCGCCCGGTACTTTTTTTGAAGGACCAGCAACGCCGCCGCCTCCGCCAGCGCCTTGTCCTTACGCGCCAATTCCCGTTCGAGGCTCTGGTTGCGCTCCTTGAGGACCCGCAGTTCCCGGGCGTTCGTCGATGCCTCTCCCGTGCCCCCTGGATCCCGGCAAAAGTCCCGCTTCCAACCGTCCAGCTGGTGGGCGAACAGGCCGCGCTCCCGGCACCAGGCGTTCAGGGCTTCCCCTTCCAAGCCATGGCTCTCCTGCAACGCCGCCAACCGTTCCTCCGGGCGCCAGTCCCCGGGACGCCTCTCCCGCTTCACCGCGCCGCGTACCGCCTCGGGTAATTTCTTTTTCATCCAGCCCTTCAAGGTCAAGTGGTTCATGTTCAGTTCCTCGGCCACCTCTTTTATCGACCGGCGGCCACGCGCAAACACCTTCCGAAGCGCTTGCTCTTTGAACTCTGCGGAATACGTCGTAATCATGGGCAATTGTCCTCTTCTTTCCTCTTTCATTCGGAAAATTAGAGGCGACAACTATTCTGACGCCGGGGGCTTGAGGGCAACGACGCGGCGGTGTTCTGGGGGACGCAGTTCATGGGGCCGACCGCGCAACTGTTCGTGAATGCCTTCGCCACGGCCAAGCTGTGGGGGGATGGCCATCCCTGGCGGGCGGTGGAGAAGATCATGCCCTTGAAGGCGGTGGCGGACCTGATGAAGGCGTACCGCTACGCGGGCGAGGGGGCGACCACCCTGAACGGGGATGAGTTGGTCGAGGAGGTGAACGCCGCGGAAGTGTTCGCCACGGCGCTGGGTTTCCCGCCGATGCGGATTTCGGAGCGCTACGCGGAGAACCAGGGGTTCGTCAACGCCAGCAAAGCATTACACGAGCGGCGGCAGGAGATTATGGATCAGGTGGCCCAAGGCCGGATGAAGGATGACGGGGAGGCGCTGGACCGGGGCGTGGCGGAGGCGCGGGCCTTCACGGCGAAGCATCCCGACATGGCCATCTCGGGGCGGGATTTGGCGCAGTCGGTGAGGGCGCGGTTGCGGCGGCGGGCGTTGACGGCGGATGGGCTGTATGTGCCGCCCAAGGAGCGGGAGTTGCGGGACAAGTTCCGGTTCGGGGCGACGGAATAGGGCGGGCCTGAAAGCAAAGGCCGGGAGGGGGAACCTTCCCGGCCTTTTTTCGTGGCTAACGGTCGGCGGGCCTGCCGTACCAGGCGCGGCCCGTGCGGGCTTCGAGGGCGTGGATCGCGCCCATCGCCGCCGCGACGCCGATTTCCGCCGTGCGGACCTGGGCGCAGAGGGTGGCGAGTTCGTCGGCGGTGACGAGGACCAGCCCCGCGCCGCGCCCGTCCACTCGGGCGAGCCATTCGGCGAGTTGTTGCGGGGTGCTGTGGGCGGCGCGGGCGCGGAGTTCGCGTTCCAGTCCGGCGCTGAGGGTGGCCATGCCGTCGAGGGCGAGGGCGTGGGCCTTGCGGACGATGGCGTTGAGGAGGTCGGGCGTCAGCGGGTCGAGGGGGAGGGCGAGTTGGCGACCGCCTGGGAGGGGCAGGCTTTCCAGGTAGTCCGCCGCCGCCCCGAACTCGGACGCGGGCAGTTGTTGGTAGCTCCCGAGCTTGAAGTGGTGGTTGAAGCGGCTCCAAAGGTATTTGATCCGCTTGGGGTCGCCTTCGGCGCGGCGGGCCACGAGTTGTTGCAGGGCGTCCTGTTGGGCCGGGCCGATGGCCGGGGCGGGTAGTGCCTCGGGGCCGTGGGGCGCTTCCCGGCCCCGCCCGCCGAAATAGCAATCTTCCAATTGCTCGAACACTTCCCACGCCTTCTCCGTGTCCAGCATCTTGGCGTGGCGGGCCGCGCCGCGTTCGATCCAGAGGAGGAGGGCATTGACGTTCTTGGCGATTTTTACGGAGTCACCCATGGTGACTCTGTGCTTGAACTCGCGCAATTCTTCGCCTTGCAGCTTGAAATAGTGCTTGCCCTCGATAAACCGCCCGGTGTTTTCACGGTGGTTTTTGGTGATGTTGTGGGTATCGGTGCCGTATAGTTGGGCTAGTATTTCTGTGGTTACAACGGGACTGCCCATGTATAAAATGGCCGGGAGCGAGTCTGGGGAGAGCGGTGCGGGCGCACCTTGGGCGTTGTTTTCAGTTGACATAACGAACCTCTGTCTTAAGTTGAGGCCGCTTCTCTTTCCACGGATAGGCGGCGAACGATGCGTGGGGTGGAAAACCGGGAGACAGAGACCCGGCCACGCTTGCGCGTGCCCATGCACCGCCCGCCATGGCTCAATGCGCGTGGCTCGGGCGCAAAAAAAGCCCGAGACGCGAAAAGTGGGGCTGTGCGTCTGTCAAGTCCGGGTTTCCACGCCCGACCACGGGATTGACCATGGCACAAATAGCCTAAGCGCGTTTTTGGGTGGTTGTCAATGGTGAATATTTACGTTGCAAGCCGTTGTGGGCTAAGGCAGGCTCGCGCTTTAGTGCTAAAGAATCAGATTGGCAGGCTTTATTATGCGGCAGTAGATTCAATATTAAATGGTAAGGATAATATATACATGGTTGTTTTATGCGGTCGGGTGCCGCTCAATATGTATTATACCAAAAGAAATTAATCCACAAAAAAGGAAATGCAGTATGTTTTTAGCTTATGATGGCGACAAGATTGGCAGAAAGCTAGAAAGTCTACTTATAGATAATAGTGAGTACGAAATAGAGAGGTTTGCAAATAAAGTATCTGATGCTTTAATATATTTAGAGAAGTCATTGAGTGAGCGCAAATGCAAAATAATATTTGCAAGTGGGGATAGTGTGCTAGCAAAAATGAGTGATAAGTTTGATGCGGATGAGATACCAAGATGTTATGGTGAAATAACATTTTCACTTGGGATGGGAGAAACGCCTTTGGAAGCAATGCTGGCACTAAAAAAAGCCAAATCGGAAGGCATTGCTAAGAGTTGCACTCATAGCTTAAAGGGTTCAGATAAATGAAGCGGATTGCTCGTGTGCTTGGCTTTTCTGAGAATGAGGCAACATATGTAGATATTATTGCCGCACTTCAAAGTCATTTACAGCCGGATAAAATAGAAATCGTATTTGTTGCAAGTGAACAGAATCCAGAGCAGCCAGCCAAAGGCATCAAGCAGTCTGCTTTTCTGAATAGATTGCATGAAATGATATCAGAATTATCTGAGCATTACCCTGCATATGCTCCATGTAAAAATATACCGCTAACTGTTGATAATGTACGGAGAGATGAGGTTAATGCCATTTTGATAGGCGTATCGGCTGTGGATGTTTCTGCGGCACCAAAGGATTTAGCTATAAATATAATATCGAATGCTCTGCGATATGGAGGGCCATCTATTTTTTATGTTAAATGGCTAACAAAATTTGAAGCAAACAAAAGGAATCGCATCGGAGCTGATCCTTATGTCTATGAAGATTTGACTAAACTTGGTGAAGCAAGATTGCTAAGTCATTCGTACCGATCACAGTCTTTTTTGCTTCTATTTTTGGTGCTTCTGGTTGGTGTTATTGCTATTCTTGCTGGCGTGTCCCATTGGTGGCCAATACTTGGTGTTTTTAACGAAATTCTTTCGATAATCAGCATAGTGGCTGGATTCATTGGTTTGTTGATGGCCGTTTTCCAATCTGGGTTAAGAGAGGGGATAACAAGACGCTCCAGTTGACGTTTTAGGGCCGTAGGGGCGATTAGCGTGGCGTAATCGCACGGTTTTAATTCCTCCGATTGCGCTATGCTAATTGGAACTGTGCGGGCTGGATTCAGTTACGGTGGTGGTGTTTTAGGGTAGAGGCATAATGATGTGTTTCTCGGTTTTTGCGGGGTTAGGCGGCGGAAATGCCGCTTAACCACAAGTTGGGCGACTTAGGAGAATGCTATGCTGAAGTTGAAGAAAGCTCTCTTCGATGCTTACGGCGGCTTCGGAGACAAACGAATTAAAAATCTCGACAAGGGTTCGACTTTCGTTGTCGATGATCGCTCCTCTGGAGACTACGGTGCCGATAAAAACCTGTTTCTTTGGTTCTGCTCAATCTTTGTAGAGGTTATCTCGGACGCTGAAGTTAAGGTCAGCCTATGTGGTGGCGTTCCAATCTCGCCCAGTGTTGAGACTTGGGCAAAAGCTAATGGAGCAAAGCTTGAAACGTCCCCGGGAGGACAATTGGTCTTCCATATCAAGAAAGGGGAACAGCCCGCTCTTCTCTCTCTTGCAGACGCAATCCAGGGTATCGTTGCACCAGGAAATAAGTATCCGGTTGCTGCATATAAATATGTCTGCCCACGAACGGCGAACTCACTATCCAGATTGGCTAACGAGTTATCGGCTGCGTGGATCGCCTAACAGCCGGGTGGGCCAGGGCCGTAGGGCCGTAGGTGCGATTAGCGTAGCGTAATCGCACGGTTTCAATTCTTCCGATTGCCGTTATGCATAATTGAACTATGCGGGCTATTCGTAGCCTGTAGCGGAATAGCCGGTATTCCGGCGTATTTTGCCGCATGGATGGAATCTTCGCGTTTGGCGCGACCCGCCGCCTACGGTGGATAAGGCAGGGTATGTGCAGTTGTATGAAATAGCTAAGGGCGGCGGGGTGATTTGTTCTCCGCCACGCCCACAGAAATTGGGGAATATATGGAAGATGGCGGCAAGAATAAAGATAAAGGTTATAATTGGGGATTAATAATTCTGTTCGCGTTTGCGTTTGCGGTCTTGTTTTTGGTGGCCGTGGTGGGTGTGTATTTCTCCACTTATGGTTTTTACCACTTCCAAATGCCAAGGATCGACCAATGGGGCACTATTGGTGATTTCGTCGGCGGATTGCTTAATCCTGCTTTTAGTTTCGCGGCCCTGATTGTTTTGTTGTTTACCTACAAAATGCAGGCTGAAACGCTTAGGCTGACGCAAAAGCAACTTAAGGATTCTCAGCAGCAGTCTGAACACTCTAATAAAATACAGGGCGAAGCACTCAAGCTTACCCAGCAACAGCTTGATAATTCTAAGGAAGAACTTGCCTTGACTAGGGAGGAGCTTGCCAAATCGAGCACCGCGCTTGCGGAGCAGAGCAAGACCCAAGAGCTACAGAGGTTTGAGAATACTTTTTTTCAATTTCTCAGACTTTTGATAGATATGCAAAATACAATTATTAGCTATGATTTAACGATTTATCAACCATCAATGTATAAAAAATGGGATGCGCTTAACCAATGCTTGCGAGGATGGGTTGAGAAATGTAATCGCACCACATATCCGGGTTCTGATGTGCAAAATATAAGTATTTCGACCAGTTTAAAAGAGTCATTTAGATTTATATATACTGCTATGAAAATTGATTTTTTCAGAATTGAAATACCAAATACTATGAGCAGTAATGGAGGTTATTTTGAAATAAATATTAAAGATTGTATTGAAGACTTGGCTTTATCGCAAAGAAGCACTTTGTACTATAAAAATGAGTTTTTATTGTCTTATTGTCAATTGTTAGAAAGTGTTGTTGATTTTGTTGATGTGGCTCAACTGGAATGCCTTGATAAGGAACGATATATAGCTGTTGTGCGATTTCAATTAACTAAAGATGAGCTTGCCATTATCTTCTATAATGCCCTTTTGTATGGCCCCGATGGGAAAAATGGGTTAAAGCTTCCTAAGCTCAAATTGCTGCTCGAAAAGTATAGGTTGCTGCGGGATGTAACCGAAAACGTATTGCTAGACCCTTCCCATATCCATCTCTACAGGGAGAAGCCCGAAGCCGCCACTCCATGACCGCCTTCCACAATTTCTATAAGAACCCCACCCAACCGCCCTTATTCCCCCGCATGGCCATCACCCACGAACCCACCGCCAAACTCGGCTTTGAATCCACCCTTTGGGCCGCCGCCGACAAACTGCGCGGCCACATGGACGCCGCGGAATACAAGCACGTCGTCTTAGGACTCATCTTCCTCAAGTACATCTCCGACGCCTTCGAGGAGAAACACGCGCAACTCCTGGCCGAGGCCGACCAGGGCGCGGACCCGGAGGACAAGGACGAATACCTCGCCGAGAACATCTTCTGGGTTCCGGGCCAAGCCCGCTGGTCGTATCTGCAAGCCAACGCGGTACAGACCCACATCGGCACGCTGATCGACGAGGCCATGACCGCCATCGAACACGACAACCCGCGTTTGAAAGGCGTGTTGCCCAAGGACTACGCCCGGCCCCAGCTCGACAAGACCCGCCTGGGCGAACTCATCAACTTGGTGGGCACCCTCGGCCTGGGCGATAAGGCCAGCCGGTCCAAGGATATCCTGGGGCGGGTGTACGAATACTTCCTGGCGCAGTTCGCCAGCGCCGAGGGCAAGAAGGGCGGGCAGTTCTACACCCCGCAATGCGTGGTGCAGGTGCTTACCGAGATGCTGGCCCCGTACAAGGGCCGGGTGTACGACCCCTGCTGCGGGTCGGGCGGGATGTTCGTGCAGTCGGAGAAGTTCGTGGAGGTCCACGGCGGGCGGATCGGCGACGTGTCGATCTTCGGGCAGGAGTCCAACCCGACCACTTGGCGCTTGGCGATGATGAACCTCGCCATCCGGGGGATCGAGGCCAACCTGGGCGGCGAGAACGCCGACAGCTTCCACCGCGACCTGCACCCGGACCTGAAGGCCGATTACATCCTGGCCAATCCGCCGTTCAACATGAGCGATTGGGGCGGGGAGCGGCGGCGGGAGGACAAGCGCTGGACTTATGGCGCACCGCCCGCCGGGAATGCCAACTATGCCTGGATTCAGCATTTCATCCACCATTTGGCCCCGAACGGGATTGCCGGGTTCGTGCTGGCGAATGGCTCGATGTCGTCCAACCAAACCGGGGAGGGCGAAATCCGCAAGAACATCATCGACGCCGACTTGGTGGATTGCATGGTGGCGCTGCCGGGGCAGTTGTTCTATTCGACCCAGATTCCGGTATGCCTGTGGTTCCTGGCCCGCAACAAGAAGAACGGGCGCGGGGTGGAGGGCAGGGCGCTACGCGACCGCTCGGGGCAGGTGTTGTTCATCGACGCCCGCAAGCTGGGCTATCTGGAGGATCGGGTCCACCGCAAGTTGAGCGGGGACGAGATTGGCCGGATCGCCGACACCTACCACCGCTGGCGCGGCGATAGCGCGGGCGGGTATTTGGACGAGGCGGGGTTCTGCAAAAGCACCACGCTGGAAGCGATCCAGGGGCATGGCTATGTGCTGACGCCGGGGCGCTATGTGGGCGCGGCGGAGGTGGAGGACGACGGGGAGCCGTTCGCGGAGAAGATGGCGCGGCTGACGGCGGAGCTTGAGGGGCAGTTCGCGGAGGGGGCGCGGTTAGAGGTGGCGATTCGGGAGAGTTTGGGGGGGTTGGGTTATGGCGAGTGAGTGGCACGAAACACCGCTTGAAGACTGCATGGAAGCAATTATTGACTATCGAGGCAAAACACCTCGGAAAACCGCAAATGGTATACCTTTAATAACCGCTAAAATAGTCAAAGGTGGTCGAATAAATACCCCAGAGGAATTTATTGATCCAGATGAGTATGATTCATGGATGACGAGAGGGCTTCCCCAAGCAGGTGATGTCGTTATGACTACTGAAGCTCCTTTAGGTGAAGTTGCACAACTTGATGGTAAAAAGGTTGCGTTAGCTCAACGGTTAATAACTTTGCGTGGGAAGCCAGGGATTCTTGATAACACCTACCTTAAGTTTATTTTGCAATCAGATTTTGTTCGTGAACAGCTTTTTGGGCGTGCGACAGGAACCACGGTTATTGGTATTAAGCAAAGCGAGTTGCGCAAAATTAAATTACCGTTAGCTCCGTTCCAAGAACAACGCGCCATCGCCCAAGTCCTCGGCAACCTTGACGACAAAATCGAACTCAATCGCCGCATGAACGCCACGCTGGAAGCCATGGCGCGGGCACTTTTCAAATCCTGGTTTGTCGATTTTGATCCCGTCCGGGCCAAGGCCGAAGGGCGCGAGCCGGAAGGATTGGCCCCGGAGATTGCGGCGCTGTTTCCCGATGGGTTCGAGGATTCGGAGTTGGGGGAGATTCCGGCGGGGTGGGAAGCAAAAAACTGGGGCAATTTAGTTAGCTTGGAATATGGGAAAAGCCTCAAAGGTTATTCGGAAGGGAATAATGATTATCCGGTATACGGGACAAATGGAAAAATTGGAACTCATTCAAGGCCGTTGTGTAACCATTCTGGAATTATTATCGGAAGAAAGGGGGCTTATCGCGGTGTTCACTATTGCAGCACACCTTTTTTTGTTATCGATACGGCTTTTTACGTTGAGCCAAAGAAAGCTGTTGAGCTTCGTTGGGCCTATTATGTGCTGCTTGGTCAAGACATTAACAGTATGGATAGCGGATCTGCGATTCCATCAACTAGTCGAGAAGATTTCTATAGCCTGCCCGTGCTGTATCCACCATTTAAAATTCAGGCAGCTTTCGCAAGAAAGTTAGCCCCACTTTGGGCAAAACAAGAACAGAACGATTCGGAATCCCGCGCCCTTGCCACCCTCCGTGATGCCCTATTACCGAAGTTGCTTTCCGGGGAACTGCGCGTATTAGCAGTAGGCAGCAAGCTATTAAACGAGGTAGCCGCATGAAGCAAATTGGCATTGATGACAATACGCACCATGTATATGAAGCATCGAATGGTCCTTGGTGCGCGGTGTGGCCTTCCCCCATGCTCTCAATTGCGGCTTTCGTGGACTCAAATGGTCCATTCTCTGCTCTGGAAAACGACCTTTCCCGTGCTCAGCATGCATTTCGAGAAGATACCTTCGATGCAGTAACGAGGATCAGACGTGGACGTTTTTACAGGTCCTCGAATGATCCTCGCCCATCTCAGAAATACGTTTTGCTACACCCAGTGTACGGGGCTATTGGGGGCAAGACTAGTGTTCTAAATAATGGCGCGCATACTCTTTTGGATGGAAAAGTTGAGCGACGCCTATTCATATTTGATCAAGAACAACATCCCCCATCGAAAAAGATTGTGATGATAGGTTCCAGTGAGTCGCTGTGGCGAGTTATTGGTGCCGAAAGAATTGTTACTGGTGAATATATGGTCACACTCAAGGCACGGCATGCCTTAGGTATATTGCCAGAATTAAATGCTGATGCCATCCCAAAGGACGGGAGACAGAAAGCCATAGAAACCTATGAAAAATTGATTGATTCAGCATACCGAGAAACCCCTGGATCCATTATTGACAGGGCACGAGATGCGGCTCAGTGGTGTTTGGGCACTTGGCTTGCTAATCAACACGGCGACCCTTCGCTTCTTTGTGATGACTTGGGAAGGCTTATTAAAAGGCTCGATCATGGAAAACAAATCATGTCGTCAGCCGCAAGCATAATCGCTCGCCTTCATTCTAGAGGTAAACCAAACGAGCAAGAACGTTATTCTATCGAGGCACCTATGGAAGCGGACGCAGAATTTGCTTTGGCAGCAATAGGTATGTTATTGAGAGAGCTTAAGTGGACTATGTAGTCTATGTGTCCAATCACTAAAAACATCAATAACACCCATTTATAGTTACAAAAATGTCCCTTTTAACTAGGGAATTATTAAAGTCTCTCGGATTCATTGAGGACTCGACGGTCATATCGGATTCGCCCGGTGGGCTCAGTCTCGACTTCGGGGAATTCAAGCTTACAGCGGGTTTCGGAGCTAACCGTTGGCTCCAGCCTTCCGTTTGGCTGGGCGGGATCATCGCCACGCCCAGAAGGCTTACTTCAATCGAATGCGAGATGCCAATCGAGGTTGAATCTTGGGAGCAGGGTGCGGCCTGGGTCGCTTGGTGCCTGGATGATCATTCGCCGAAAGGAATATTTGAACCCGCTTCGCCAATACCTTGGCTGGTCGAAGGTCGCCAGAATTTCCACCTTCTGCCTTGGGAAAGGAAGCGAGCCGAATATGCCGAGCAGCAGGCTAGGTTTGCTGCCCGACCACGCTGCACAGTAGAACGGGCTTGGGCTCGACTCGCATTAAATACCCTGGCTGAACAGTTGGAAATCATCAGCGCCGATAGCCTCGTGATGTTCGACTTCGACGGTAGCGTTTTGCGCATAGGTTGCGGCGAAAAAGTGATCGCAATGCCTGCCGAGGGCAACCGATGGGAGCAACCGTTTTTGATTAGCGGAAAGGTGCTTAAAAATCTCCCCAAACGACTGATGACGCCAAGCGTAGATTTTTCGATTTGGGAATCAGCGCTCCGCATTGGCAATCGCCGTTACCGGGATGATGTTTCCATGGAAAAGGTGGATCACCCATGAGCGGATCACTGACCGAATCCACCCTCGAACAAACCACCCTCGCTTGGTTTGAAAGCCTTGGCTACCGTATTGTCCACGGCCCCGACATCGCCCCCGGCGAACCCGCCGCCGAACGTGCCAGCTACACCGACGCGATCCTCGAAAGCCGCACCCGCGAAGCCCTGGCCCGCCTCAATCCAAACCTGCCACCCACGGCCCGTGACGAAGCCCTCCGCAAGCTCAAGCACCCCGAAGCCCCCGGCCTCATCGCCAACAACCGCACGTTCCAGCGCTACCTCGTCGAAGGCGTCCCGGTCGAATACCCCGGCGAAGGCCGCATCGTCGGTGCCCTGGCGCGGCTGTTCGACTTCGACGCCCCCGAGAACAACGACTGGCGGGTGGTCAACCAATACACCGTCAAGGACGGCCAGCACACCCGCCGCCCCGATCTCGTCGTGTTCATCAACGGCCTACCGCTCGCCGTCATCGAACTCAAGAACCCGGCTCAAGCAGCCGCCACGGTGTGGGCCGCTTTCCAGCAACTCCAAACCTATAAGGCGCAAATCCCCGCCCTGTTCGTCTACAACGCCCTGCTGCTGATTTCCGATGGCCTGACCGCCCGGCTCGGCTCCCTCACCGCCGACCGCGAACGCTTCGTTCCCTGGCGCAGCCTCGACGGCGACACCCTGGCCCCGTCCACCCTGCCCGAACTGGAAGTGATGGTGCGCGGGGTGTTCGAGCCGCGCCGCTGCCTGGACCTGATCCGCTACTTCATCGTGTTCGAGGACGACGGCGCGGGCCGCTTGGACAAGAAGATCGCCGCCTACCATCAATTCCACGCGGTCAACGCGGCGGTCGCGGCCACCGTGCAGGCCACCGCCCAGGACGGTGACCGCCGCGCCGGGGTGGTCTGGCACACCCAAGGCTCGGGCAAGAGCCTCACCATGGCCTTCTACGCGGGCAAGCTGATCCAGCACCCGGCCCTGGCCAACCCCACCCTGGTTATCCTCACCGACCGCAACGACCTGGACGACCAACTGTTCGGCACCTTCGCCCGCTGCGCCGCCTTGCTCCGCCAAACCCCGGCGCAAGCCCAAAGCCGCGCCGACCTCCGCGACAAACTGCAAGTCGCCGCCGGGGGCGTGGTCTTCACCACGGTGCAGAAGTTTTTCCCGGAGACCCAGGGCGACCACCACCCGCTGCTGTCCGGGCGCCGCAATATCGTGGTCATCGCCGACGAGGCCCACCGCAGCCAATACGACTTCATCGACGGCTACGCCCGGCATTTGCGCGACGCCCTGCCCAACGCCACCTTTATCGGCTTCACCGGCACGCCCATCGAAGCCACCGACAAGAACACGCGGGCGGTGTTCGGCGACTACATCAGCATCTACGACATCCAAAGGGCGGTGCGGGACCGGGCCACCGTGCCCATCTACTACGAGCCGCGCCACGCCAAGCTGGCCTTGTCCGCCGCCGAGAAACCCAAGATCGACGACGACTTCGAGGAAGTCACCGAAGGCGAGGAAATCGAGCGCAAGGAAAAGCTCAAGTCCAAATGGGCGCAGCAAGAAGCCCTGGCCGGCACGCCCAAGCGCCTTGCCCTGATCGCCGACGATCTGGTGAACCACTTCGAGCAGCGCCTCGCCGCCATGGACGGCAAGGCCATGGTGGTCTGCATGTCGCGCCGCATCGCCGTCGCCCTGTACGAGGCCATCGTCCAGCGCCGCCCGGACTGGCACAGCCCCGACGACGACCAGGGCGCGATCAAGATCGTGATGACCGGCTCCGCCGCCGATGACGAGACCTGGCAACCCCACATCCGCAGCAAAGCCCGCCGGGAAGCCCTGGCCCAGCGCTTCAAGAATCCCGCCGACCCCTTCAAGCTGGTCATCGTCCGCGATATGTGGCTGACCGGCTTCGACGCGCCCTGCCTGCACACGATGTACCTGGACAAGCCCATGCGCGGCCATGGGCTGATGCAGGCCATCGCCCGCGTCAACCGGGTGTTCAAGGACAAGCCGGGCGGGTTGGTGGTGGATTACCTGGGGCTGGCCGACTCGCTCAAGCGGGCCATGGCCGACTACACCGACAGCGGCGGCCAGGGCGCGACCGCCATCGACCAGGACGAGGCCGTCGCCGCCCTGCGCAAGCACTATGAAATCTGCCAGGGCTTGTTCCATGGCTTCGATATGAGCCCCTGGCACGGCGGCAGCCCAGGCGAGAAGCTGGCCCTGCTGCCCGCCGCCCAGGAACATATCCTGGCCCAGGACGACGGCAAACACCGGCTCCAGCAAGCGGTTGGCGACCTCGGCAAAGCTTTCGCCCTGGCCGTGCCCCACGAAGCCGCCCTTAGCATCCGCGACGAGGTGGCGTTCTTCCAGGCGGTGCGGGTGGCGCTGAGCAAGGGCGAGGGCGGCGGTAGCGGACCCCAGACCGACTATCAACTCGACCACGCCATCCGCCAAATCGTCGCCAACGCCATTGCCCCGGAGGGCGTCATCGACCTGTTTGCGGCGGTCGGGCTGAAACAGCCGGATATTTCCATCCTGTCCGATGAATTCCTCGCCGAAGTCCGGGGCTTGCCCCATAAGAACCTTGCGGTGGAACTGCTGCGCAAGCTCCTGGATGGGGAAATTAAACAGCGCTCCCGCAAGCACCTGGTGCAATCCCGGTCGTTCACCGAAATGCTGGAACGCGCCATCCGCGCCTACCAGAACCGCGCCGTGACCACCGCCCAGGTTATTGAGCAGTTGATCCAACTGGCGAAGGACTTGAAAGCCGCCGGGGCGCGGGGCGAAAGCCTGGGGCTGAACGAGGATGAAACGGCCTTTTACGATGCCCTGGAAACCAGCGACAGCGCCGTCATGGAACTGGGCGACGAGACCTTGAAGGCCATCGCCCGCGAACTGGTTGAAACCGTCAAGCGCAACGTCAGCATCGACTGGACCGTCAAAGAAGGTGTCCGGGCCAAGCTGCGGGTAATCGTGAAGCGGATACTGCGGAAATATGGCTACCCGCCTAAAAAGCAGGACGACGCTGTAAAGACGGTGTTGGAGCAGGCGGAGTTGTTGGGGATGGAGTGGGTGGGGTGAATCGGCGTCCAGGGCGATCTATGGCTGCATGCGATGTGGGCCACGATATGGCGTTGGTGGAGGCCGGTGGGGTTTTCCGTTGGGTAAAAGTTGGGTAAATACCGTCTGCATGGATACGCACGGATAGACAAAGCAACCTGTCGCCGTGCGGGGCTATGCCTTTTGAATCAAAGGTTTATGGATTGGACGTGTTTTCATAATGCGGGTGTCGCAGGTTCGAGTCCCGCCGTTGCTACCAGTCAAATCAAGCCCTTGCGCGCAAGCCAAGGGCTTTTTTGTTGCCAGTGTCCCATCACAGGGCCAACCCCCTCAACCGTCCGGCAAGGACTCGAACAAACCCAAGGCTTCCACCTTGCGGATCAACTGCACCACGTTGTTCACGCCCAGCTTGCGTAGGATGTTCTCGCGGTGCTTGTCCACGGTGCGGGTCGATAGGGAAAAACGCTCGGCGATGGCCGGGTTGGCCCAGCCCGCGCAGATCAGGTGCAAGACCTGGAATTCCCGCGCCGTCAGGTTCAAATCGGCTTGGTCGATGCGTTCCCGCACGTTGTCGGGGATCAGCCTGCCGCCCCCGCCCACGGTGCGGACGGCGGCGAGCAGGGCTTCCGCCGTGCCTTCCTTGAGGAAGATGCCATCGGCTCCGAGTCCCGCCAGATGCTTGAGCAAAGCCCCGGAACGCTCGGCGGTGAGCATCAGCACCCGCAGTTCCGGGTGGCGCTGCTTGAGATAGGCCAGCGTTTCCCCCACATTCCCACCCGGCATGTTGTAATCCAGGATCAAAAGCTCGGGTCCGTGTTCGCGGACCAGGGCTTTCAACGTTTCCGCTGTGCCGGTCTCGGCCACGATCCGGTAGTCCGGGCACTGGCCGAGCAGTAGCTTGAGTCCCGCCCGAAAGATCATATGGTCGTCCGCGATGATGATGCGCATTGTTGTTACCCGCTGTGGATGGATGCACCCGGTTCCCCGGCCTTGCCGCGCCTGGTGCGTGTGGTTGCTATGGGCGCTGTTCGCGCCCGCCGCCTGGGGGGGCGGCGTCCTGGCCGTGACGTCCGCCGTCGAGCGGGTCGCGGCGCGGTCTTATACGGGGTTCCTCGACGATCCTCGCCAAACCCTGGCCTTGGCCGAAGTCCTGGCCGACCCAGGGCGCTTCGTGCCCGCCGGGCGCTATCGATCCGGGTTGGGCGGCGTGGCGATGCGCTGGGCGCGGCTGCCGCTGCTCAACACCGGGGCCGTGGCCGGCCATTGGTTGCTGGCCCTGGGCGTGCCCGACGCCGAGGTCTTGGAGGTCTACCGGGTGGCGGACGGCCACACGGCCACCCTGGCCCGGCTCGGGCCGGACGCGGATTTCGCCGCGCGGCCCGTGCCGTCCCGGATGTTGGCGGTGCCGGTGGAGTTGGCGGCGGGGGAGCGGGCCGAACTGTACCTGCGCTACCGCACCCACGCCAACACCCCCCTGAGCCTGGAATTATCGTCCCCGGAACGTTTCCAGCGCGATTTGGCCGAGGGCGATTTCGTCAACGGCCTCGTGGTCGGCCTGTTGTTGGCCCTGACCGTGTTCGCGCTGCTGCAATATCTGGCGCTGGGCCGGGCGGCGTTCCTGGCCTATATGGTCCTGGCCTTGTTGATGGCGGTCTTCGTGTTGGAATTCGAGGGCTACGGTTTCCAATACCTGTGGCCGCGCCGGGGGGCCTGGAACCAGGACGTGCCGTTCTACCTGACCATGGGCATCCAGGTCGGCCATGCCCTGTTCGCGGTGTTGTTGTTCGATCTGCGCCGTGAATCGCCCCGCTTGTTCCGCGCCTATCTCGCCTATATTCCCGTGCTGCCGCTGTGCTTCCTGGCCTACCGCCTGGGCTATTGGACCTGGCACACCTTGCTGGCGATGCTGGCTTACGGCGGCTTGGTGTGCGTCACGGGCGTCCTGTGCCTGCGCCGCGGTTTCCCGGCGGCGGCGTGGTTCCTGGCCGGTACCACCGGTTATGTCCTGTTCGTCAATTTTTTGTTCGGGCTGGCCGTGTGTGGCTTCGCCCCCGAAGGCTTGAATCCCTTCGTGTTGCCCAAGCTCGGCTATGTCTGGGAGGCGGTGTGTTTCGCCACGGCCCTGGCACGGCAGGTCCAGGTGTTGCGGCGGCGCTTGGAGGACGGCCTGCGCCGCCATCTGGCCGAGGCCGAGCAACTGGCGCGGGTCGAGGCCGAGAAGAACCGCGCCCTGTTGGCCGCCCAGGCCCAGCAATTGCAATGGGCGGCGGCCGGCCACGACCTGGCCCAGCCCTTGGCCTCGATCCGGTTCGGCTTGGCGGTGCTCCGCGCCCAGGCCGGGAGCGAGGCCGCCACCCGCCATATCGACCAGGCCCTGGATTACACCGAGGGCTTGCTGCGGGCCTTGATCGACGAGGCCAAGCGCGGCTATGCGGCGCGGCGGCGGGCGCTGGACCTGGAGGATATCCTGGCCGAGGCCCACCAGCGCCATCTGCCCGCCGCCCGGCGCAAGGGCTTGGAATTGCGTTATTGCCCCACCGGCCAGCGCGTCGAAGGCTCGGCGCTGGTGCTGGGGCGCATCCTCGACAACCTGATAGGCAACGCCATCCGCTATACCGCGCGGGGCCGCGTCCTGGTCGGGGTGCGCCGCCGCGCCGACGGCCTCGAAATCCAGGTCTGCGACACCGGCCCCGGTTTCGATACCGTCCGCCGCGAACAATTGCTGATGCCTTTCGCCCAAAGCGGAACCTTGGTGGCCGAGCGCCTGGGCCATGGCCTGGGATTGCATATCGTCCACGCCCTCTGTGCCCAGTCCGGCTATCGCCTCCATATCGCGGCGAAGCCGGGCCGGGGCAGCGTGTTCGGGGTGGTGGTGCCGTTTCCCCGGTGAACGGCGGCTATGCGGTACGGACCCTGCGGCCCAGGGCTTTGAACCGGCGTGGGCCGATATAGGGCGGCTCCAGGGCCGCGCCGGCGGCTTGCCGCGGGGGTCCGGCCCCGTCCGGGGCGGCGGTCCCGGTGCCGGAATGGCCGGTTTCCCAGGGGCTGCCGAAATAGATATAGCCGTCCGCCGCCGGGCCGTCGGTATCGATCTCCAAGACCGGGGGAGGGCGGATGGCGGTGCTGTCCCCGCCGTCGGTGGCGTCGGTTCGCAGGAATAGCCCAGGCGTGTCGGCGGGATGGTCCAGCCAAGCCTTGACGATGTGGGTCACGTCCACCGTCATCCATTGCCGCGCCGCCGCGACCCACAGCGACAGCGTGGCCTTGCTGACCAAACCGCCGCCGAGTTGGTCCGGCAGGCAGGAGAGGTCGAAGCGCAGCAGGCGGGCGGTGCCGCCGGTGGATAGGGCGCGGAGTCCGGTCACGGCCAGTGGGGAGTGTCTCATGGAAGAGGGACCCACCCGGCGTTCAAGCCTTGTGGCCGGGCCGGGCCCGCCACAGGGCGGCGAGGCCCAAGGCGGCGAGGGCCGCCGTGCCCGGTTCCGGCACCGGCACCGGGCCGCTGGCGATATCCAGCGCCCAGCCGCCACCGCGTTCGGTGGAGTCCGGGGTCCAGAACGGGCTGTCGCCGGAGCCATCGCCCCAGTTCCAATAGGTGAAGTTGTCGATGCCGATCTCCAGGACGCTGTTGTATTGGAGATAATCGTCGGTGTAGGGGCTGGCGGCGACCAGGTGTTGGGGCAGGGTGCCGGGGTCGGCGTTGTCGTAGACGGCGACCACCGCGTAATAGAGACCGGCTTCGAGGATCAAGCGGAAAGCGACATCGTTGCCGCCGCCGGAGCCGCCCGCATGGCTGGCGAGGGTCTGGAAATCGTCGGCCCGGCCATTGCCCCCCGCGAACACCGACACCACCGGGATGAAGCCGCCCGCCGCGATGCTGGCGCCCGCGCCGTTGCCGCCGCCATCGGCGCCGAAGCTGGTGAAGTCCACCGCGCTGGGACCGCCCAGGCTGAACGCGATGACTTGGTATTCATCGTCCTGGGTGAAGCCGCCGCTGTAGGAAACGCCGTCGGCGTAGGCGGTGCCGGTGATACTGGTGTGCACGATGGGGGCGGATTCCGCCGCGTCCGCCAGGGCCAGGAGCGCCAACAGGGCGCAGGAAGAAAAGCGGGGGTGGCTCCCGCGGGACGGGAAAAACCGGGAATCGGAGCGCATGGACGACCTCGTTCTAATTTTTATCCGGGAAACGCCACCGACGGCTGTGGGCGGCGGCGCGGATGTTAGTAGGGGTGTCAATACGGATAAATACGCGAATCCGCGTAATTGGAGGGTGGGGGCCGTGGTTCGCGGTCTTGCGGGCTTGGCGGCCTGGGGCGGCTTCGTGGCCAGGAAACGCCGGGATGGGAGGGCTTCCCTAATCGAGGACAGGCCCTAAGCTTAGGCCAGTGGTCTCCGAGCGGGTTTATCGACAATGGGCAGTAGGCAGGTTGGCCTGGGGTTCCGTATTTTCATCATCGCCATGGCCGCGGCCATTTACCTGGGCCTCGGGGCGCTGGGACTTTGGTTCGCGATCCCACCGGGCTACGCCAGCCCCATCTTTCCGGCTTCGGGCTTCGCGGTGGCGGTCGTGCTGTGGTCGAAAGGCCGGGCCTGGCCTGGGATATGGCTGGGTTCTTGCGCCCTCAACCTCGGCGTGGCCTGGCTACACCAGGACCTCGGCGGGCGGGCGGTGCTGAGCGCTTTGGGCATCGCCTGCGGGTCCACCTTGCAAAGCGTCGCCGCCGGATGGCTGCTGGCGCGTGGCGTGCGCAACGGCTGGCAAACCTTGGTGGTGGAGCGCGATATCATCCGCTGCATGGTGCTGGGCGGCCCGGTGGCCTGCCTGGTTTCCGCCAGCGTGGGCATGGCGGTTTTGTTCGGGGCGGGCGTCTTGTCCTGGGCCGAGCTGCCCTATGGCTGGTGGAACTGGTGGTCGGGCGACACCCTGGGGGTTTTGGTGTTGCTGCCGCTCAGCCTCGCCGTGTTCTACCACCATCGCCCGCTCTGGCGCGGCCGGCTGGCGACCTTGGTCTTGCCGATGCTGATCGCGCTGGGTTTGGTGGGCAGCGCCTTTTTCACGGTGTCGGAATGGGAGGTGCGGCAGCAAAAACAGGTCGTCCAGGGCTACGGGGAAAAACTGGCCCAACTCCTGAGCCAGCGCTTCATCGCCCACCAGGAAGCCTTGTCGGCCCTGCGCCGGTTGCAGGAAATCATGCCCGACATGGGCTACGAGCAATTCGATTATTTCACCCGCATCACCCTCGAAGACAACCCCGATATTTTCGCCTTCAGCATCGATCCCGCCGTGCCCTTGGCGCGGCGGGCGGCGTTCGAGCGGACGATGGCCCTGAAGACCGGGGCCGCCGGTTTTGAAATCAAGGAGCGCGATGGCCAGGGCCGCTTGGTGCGGGCGGCGGACCGCCCGGACTATGTCGCCGTGGCCTATATCGCGCCCTTGGAGAAGAACCTGCCGGCCCTGGGCTACGATATCGATTCGGAACCGGTCCGCCACGAGGCCATCGAACGCGCCAGGGCGCTGGGGACGCCCGTTGTGACCGCGCCCATCCATTTGGTGCAGGAGAACCAGGAGCGGATCGGTATCCTGCTGCTGCATCCCGTCCGGCCGTTGCGTCCGCCCTCCGTTTCCGATCCGGGCTGGGCGGGCTTCGTGGTCGGGGTCGTCAAGATGGACGAGATGGTCAGGATCGCCCTGGGGGAGGCGTTGCCGGAGGGGCTGGCGCTGCGGATCGAGGATGCCCAGGCACCGGCGGGCCGGTCCCTGCTGTACCGTTCCGGCGAGGCGTTGGCCGATGCCCAGGCTTGGCGCAAATCCGTCGCCATGGCGGACCGGACCTGGAATTTCAGCTTGGTCCCGACCCCCGCCTTCCTGAATAGCCAAAGCCATTGGATGGCCTTGGCGGTGGGTTCGGGCGGGCTGGCGCTGGCGGTGTTGCTGCAAATCCTGCTGCTGGTCACCACAGGGCGGACCGCCGTGGTGGAGGGCATCGTCTGGGAGCGCACCATGGAACTCCACGCCAAAAGCGAGGCGCTCCAGGACCGCCATGCCGAATTGGACGCCTTGTTCCGGCTCAGCCCGGATGGTTTCGTGGCCTTCGGCCCGGATGACCGGATCAAATTCGCCAATCCCGCGTTTCGGAAAATGCTCGGCCTCGGGGACGAAGGCCCGGCGGACATGGCCGGGCTGGACCGGCTGTTGTGGGCCAGGTGCGAGGGGGCCGGGCCGTGCGGGATCGCCGATTTCTTCGAGGGCGAGGCCGGACACAAGATTTTGACGCTGAAAGCGCCGCGCCCCGCCGTCCTCTACCTCCTGGGCGTGGCCAGCGGGTCGCTCAGCGTCCCGCGCATCCTCTATCTGCGCGATATCACCCGCGAAACCGAAGTGGACCGCATGAAGAGCGAGTTCCTTTCCCATGCGGCCCACGAGTTGCGCACGCCCATGACCAGCATCTTCGGCTTCACCGAGGTGTTGTTGAACATGGAGGTGGACGAGGCGACGCGCCGGGAATTGCTGCAAATCATCCACCGCCAGACCCAATGGCTGATCGATATCGTCAACGAGTTGCTGGACCTTTCGAAAATCGACGCCGGGCGCGGCAAGGATGTGCAGATCGAAGTCTTCGATCTGGCCGCCCTGGTGCGCGCCACGGTCGCCGATAGCGCGGCGGATGCGCAACAGCGGCCCTGGTTGTTGGATTTGCCCGATGGTGAAAAGCCGGCCCGCGCCGATGTTTTCATGCTGCGCCAGGCCTTGGTGAACGTCCTCAGCAATGCCCGCAAGTTTTCGGAGCCGGATGCGGCGATCCATATCGCCTTGTTGGAGGAAGGCGATAGGCTGGGCGTGGCGGTGACCGATCATGGGGTCGGCATGACACCGGAGGAACTTGAACATTTGGGCGAGCGGTTTTGGCGGGCCGATCCCTCGGGGCAAATCCCCGGCACGGGTTTGGGCATCGCCATCGTCATGGAGGCGATGAAAATGCAGGGCGGGCGTATGGAGGTGCGTTCGGAGAAGAATCGGGGGACGACGGTGACTTTGTGGGTGCCAAGGCAGGGGCGGGGGGCGGTTTCCGGGGGTGTGGCTGTATAGGGTGGGTGGGCTTGAACATTCCCCCACCCTGCGCCTTTGCTAAAATCGCCCCACCGTTCCCGCAACCTGCCCCACAGTATGAAATCCCAAAACCCCGCCGCCCTGTCCATCGCCGATCTGTCCTACGCCTACGGCAAGAAACAAGCCCTGGACCAAGTCGGCTTCAAGGTCGAACCCGGCCAATGCGCCATCCTGTTGGGACCGAACGGCGCGGGTAAGACCACCTTGTTTTCCCTCATCACCCGGCTTTACGACAGCCGCGAAGGCTCCATCCGCATCGCCGGTTTCGATGTCCGCGCCGAATCCACCCGCGCCCTGGCCCGGCTCGGCGTGGTGTTCCAACAGCCCACCCTCGACCTCGACCTCAGCGTCATGCAGAACCTCCGCTACCATGCCGCCCTGCACGGCCTCAGCCGCCGCCACGCCGAAACCCGCATCCAAGCCGAATTGGAACGCCAAGGCATGTACGACCGCCGCCAGGAAAAAGCCCGCAACCTCAACGGCGGCCATCGCCGCCGGGTTGAAATCGCCCGCGCCTTGCTGCACGAACCCAGCCTCCTGCTGCTGGACGAACCCACGGTCGGGTTGGATGTGCCCAGCCGCCGCGCCATCGTCGATTATGTCCACGAACTGGCGGCCTCGGGCCGGGTGGCGGTGCTGTGGGCCACCCATTTGATCGACGAAATCCACCCCGGCGACCGGCTGGTGGTGCTGCATCAAGGCCGGGTGCGGGCGCTCGGGGCCGTGCCCGAAGTGCTGGCGGCGACCGCTACCCCCGATATCGGCGCGGCCTTCGCCCAATTGACCCAGGGAGGCAAGCCATGATGCGCTATCTCCGCGCCCTCATCGGCATCATGGCCCGCGAACTGTTCCGCTTCGTGCATCAGCGCGAGCGCTTCGTGTCGGCCCTGGTCCGGCCCTTGATGTGGCTGTTCATCTTCGCCGCCGGGTTCCGCTCCACGTTAGGGGTCGCCATCATCCCACCCTACGAGACCTATATCCTCTACGAGGTCTACATCACGCCCGGCCTGTTGGGCATGGTGCAATTGTTCAACGGGATGCAAAGCTCCTTGTCCATGGTCTACGACCGCGAGATGGGCAGCATGAAGACGCTGTTGGTCAGCCCCTTGCCGCGCTGGTATCTGCTGGTCTCGAAGCTCCTGGCCGGGGTGTTGGTGTCGGTGCTGCAAGCCTATACCTTCCTCGCCATCGCCTACGCCTATGGCATCGAAGCCCCGCCCATCGGCTATCTTTACGTCTTGCCCGCCTTGGTGTTGTCGGGGTTGATGCTGGGGGCCTTGGGGCTGCTGCTGTCGTCCTTCGTCAAGCAATTGGAGAACTTCGCCGGGGTGATGAATTTCGTGATCTTCCCCATGTTCTTCCTGTCCACCGCGCTCTATCCCCTGTGGAAAATCCAGGAATCCAGCGAATTCCTCTATACCTTGTCCAGCTACAACCCGTTTTCCCAGGCGGTGGAATTGATCCGCTTCGCCCTCTACGGGCAGTTCAACCTACCCGCCTGTATTTATACGGGGGTGTCCTTGCTGGCTTTCCTGCTGTTCGCCATCATCGGCTACAATCCCTCGCGCGGCATGATGCAACACAAAGGTAGACCCACAGCATGAGCGAACTGAAAACTATCCTGGTCACGGGCGGCGCCGGTTTCATCGGCGGCAATTTCGTACTGCGGCAGATCGCGCGCGGCGGCATCCACGTCGTCAACCTCGACGCCCTGACCTATGCGGGCAACCTCGACACCCTGGAAAGCGTCAAGGACGATCCCCGCCATACCTTCGCCCTGGGTTCCATCGGCGATAGGAATTTGGTGGATTACCTCCTGGACCGCCACCAGCCCGCGGCCATCGTCAATTTCGCGGCGGAAAGCCATGTGGACCGCTCCATCGATTCGCCCGAAGCTTTCATCCAAACCAATCTCCTCGGCACCTTCCAACTGCTGGAAGCGGCCCGCAAATATTGGCGGCGCTTGTCGGGCGCAGCCCACGACCAATTCCGGTTCCTGCATGTCTCCACCGACGAGGTCTACGGCACCCTGGGCGAGACCGGCTTCTTCACCGAGGACAGCCCCTACCAGCCCAATTCGCCGTATTCCGCCTCGAAGGCCGGTTCCGACCATCTGGTGCGGGCCTATTTCCACACCTACGGGATGCCGGTGCTGACCACCAATTGCTCCAACAATTACGGTCCCTACCAGTTCCCCGAGAAGCTCATCCCCTTGATCACCCAGAACGCCATGCACGGGAAGCCCCTGCCGGTCTACGGCACCGGGTCCAATATCCGCGACTGGCTTTATGTCGAGGATCATTGCCGGGCCATCGAGCGGGTGCTGGAAGCGGGCACCCCAGGGCAGGTCTACAACATCGGCGGCAACAACGAAAAGACCAACCTGGACGTGGTCCACACCATCTGCGACCTGTTGGACGAGATGCTGCCGGATTCGCCCCATCGCCCACACCGCCAGCTCATCACCTTCGTCGCCGACCGTCCCGGCCACGACCAGCGCTACGCCATCGACGCCGGCAAGATGCGCCGCGAATTGGGCTGGGAACCCCTGGAAACCTTCGAGACCGGCCTGCGCAAAACCGTCCGCTGGTATCTGGATAACCAGACCTGGTGTGGACGGGTGATGGATGGCAGCTATCGCGGCGAACGCCTGGGACTGGAGCGATAAGCCCCGTCCGTACTCCCCAACGAACCTGATAGATACTCCCGATGAGCAAACCGATTAAAGGTATTATCCTGGCCGGGGGTTCCGGCACCCGGCTGCATCCCTTGACCCATGTGGTCAGCAAGCAATTGCTGCCGGTCTACGACAAACCGATGATCTATTACCCCCTGTCCGTGCTGATGCTGGCCGAGATCAGGGATATCCTCATCATCACCACCCCGCACGACGCGCCGATGTTCCGCCACCTCTTGGGCGACGGCCAGCAATGGGGTATCAATCTCCAATACGCCGAGCAGCCGCGCCCCGAAGGTCTGGCCCAGGCGTTCATCATCGGCAAGGACTTCGTCGGCAACGACCGTTCCAGCCTGATCCTGGGCGATAACATCTTCTACGGCCACGGCCTGCAACAGGTGCTGCGCAACGCCGCCGAGCGCGAGACCGGGGCCACGGTGTTCGGCTACTGGGTGAAAGACCCCGAGCGCTACGGCGTGGCCGAATTCGACCCCGAAGGCCGGGTCATCAACTTGGTGGAAAAACCCAAACATCCCAAATCCAATTACGCCGTCACCGGGCTGTATTTCTACGACAACCAAGTCGTGGACATGGCCGCCGAGCTGAAGCCTTCCCATCGCGGCGAATTGGAAATCACCGATATCAACAAGATTTATCTGGAGAAGAACCAGATCAATGTCGAGAAGCTCGGTCGTGGCACCGCTTGGCTCGATACCGGCACCCATGATTCCTTGCTGCAAGCCTCGAATTTCATCCAGACCATCGAGGAACGCCAGGGACTCAAGATTTGCTGCCCCGAGGAAATCGCCTGGAATCACGGCTGGATCGGCGTGGACGAACTGGAGCGCCAAGCCGGTTTGCTGAGCAAGAACAGCTATGGCGAATACCTGTTGAGACTGCTGCAAAGGGACATCACCCCATGATTATCGAAACCACCCCGCTGCCGGGCGTGCTGTTGGTCAAGCCGGACGTGTTCGGCGATGCCCGCGGCTTCTTCCTGGAAACCTGGAACCGCCAACGCTATGCCGAGGCGGGTTTGGACAAGGACTTCGTGCAGGACAATGTGTCCCAATCGCGCCAGGGCATTTTGCGCGGGCTGCATTTCCAGAACCCGAGGCCCCAAGGGAAATTGGTGCAGGCGCTCAAAGGCGTCGTGTTCGATGTGGCGGTGGATATCCGGGTGGGTTCCCCGACCTTCGGCCAGTGGTATGGCGTCACCCTGTCGGAGGAAAACCACTGGCAGCTGTACGTGCCGGAGAATTTCGCCCACGGCTTCTGCGTGCTGAGCGAAACCGCCTTGTTCGCCTACAAATGCACCGATTCCTATAACCCCTCCGCCGAGTTCTCCCTGCGCTGGGACGATCCCGATGTCGGCATCCAATGGCCCATCGACAACCCGCAACTCTCGGCCAAGGACCAAGCCGGGAAGCTCCTCAAGGAATTCCCCCAAGAAGCCTTGCCGGTGTACCAGCCATGAAAATCCTGTTGATTGGACGGCAGGGCCAGGTCGCCTACGAACTGCGCCGCACCCTGGCCTGTTTGGGCGAGGTGGTGGCCCTGGACCGCCAGACTTCGATCCGGGCCGACTTGGCCGATTTGCAATCGCTGCGGGATGCGGTGAACCAAATCCAGCCCGAATTGATCGTCAACGCCGGGGCCTATACCGCCGTGGACAAGGCCGAACAGGACACCGAGCTGGCGTTCCGGGTCAACGGCGAAGCGCCGGGCGTGTTGGCCGAGGCGGCGCGGGCGGTGGATGCGGGCTTGATCCATTATTCCACCGACTATGTGTTCCCCGGCGATGCCGACACGGCCTATGTGGAAACCGACGCCATCGGTCCCTTGAGCGCCTATGGCAAGAGCAAGCTGGCGGGCGAGGAAGCTATCCGGCAGGTGGGCGTGCCGCATCTGATCTTGCGGACGGCCTGGGTCTACGGGCGGCGCGGCCAGAATTTCCTGCTGACCATGCTGCGTCTGATGCGGGAACGGGAGTCGCTGCGGGTGGTCGCCGACCAGCACGGCGCGCCGACCTGGAGCCGCATGATCGCCGAGGCCACGGCCTTGCTGGTCGCCCGCACCACCTACGAGGGCCGGTTCGAGCCCGCTGAGAGCGGCGGCACCTACCATCTCACTTGCGGTGGCCGCACCACATGGTATGGTTTCGCCGCCAAAATCCGCGAGATGGGCCTCGCCCAGGGCTTGCTCCCCGAGACCTGCGCCAAGCTGGAGGCCATCCCGACTTCCGGCTATCCCACCCCGGCGCACCGGCCCGCGTTCTCGGTGCTGTCCAACCAAAAGCTGCTGGACGAGTTCGAACTGGCCTTGCCGGATTGGGAGGATGGTTTGGCCTTGTGCCTGGAGGAAATGCGCGGCTGATCCTTCACTTGGACCGACGGGCGAACCTGTGGGGGCGAATTTATTCGCCCCTACGTCGTTTTTGGAGCCACGCCGTTGCTGAATCGACCTCCGCCCTTGGCTATTCTCGGGGAACGCGGGGTTTCCGGGAAGTACGCAATCACTTTGTCAGGAGGGTTGGCCATGGCCGTTGTGAGCATAAGCACACTGGACGAAGAAACTTATTCCCGGTTGAACGCACAGGCCGCGCGGCATGGGGTGACGCTGGAAGAAGAAGTCCGAACCATCCTCAAGGCGGCGGTTGCGGATACCGCGCCGTCGGGGTTGGGGGATGTCGCGCTCGGTCTGTTCGGTGCCGAACATGGCATCGATTTGGAGTTGCCCCAACGCGGGCCGCATCAACCCATGGGTTTCCCGGAATGATTCTGCTGGATACCAATATCATTTCCGAAACGATGCGGCCAATGCCTTCCCCCATAGTATTGGAATGGCTGAATCGGCAACCTGTGGATTCGCTGTTCGTGTCCGCCATCACGGTAGGCGAAATTGAATATGGTTTGCGGATTTTGCCCGCTGGCAAGCGCCGCGATGCGCTTATCGAACGGTATCGCGAATTCATGAGCCGGGGGTTTGATGGCCGTATTCTCGTATACGACGATTCGGCGGCTCATGGCTACGGTGAAATCATGGGCTATCGCAAGGAATTGGGCCGTCCGATGAGCATTCCCGATGGGCAGATCGCCGCTATCGCAAAATCCAAGGGATTGATCCTTGCCACCCGGAATACCGATGATTTTGTGGCCAGTGGTCTCCATTTGATTAATCCATTTGTTGCATAGTCAAGCAACCCGCCGTACGCAATAAAGTTGGGTGGGGAATCCAAGCCCCGGATTCCGCCTTGCCGCGCCCACCCACCCCGCCGATAATTTTTCGATCGCTCCACCGCCCGATTTCTCCATAACGAAACCCCATGGCCGACCAACTCCCCGAACCCCGCTTCATCCACCTCCGCCTCCACACCGAATACTCCCTGGTCGATGGTCTCGTCGATGTGAAACCCCTGGTCAAGCGCTGCGCCAAGCTGGGGATGCCGGCGGTGGCCGTGACCGACCAGATGAACCTGTTCGCCCTGGTCAAGTTCTACAAGGCCGCGCAGGGCGGGGGCTTGAAACCCATCGCCGGGGCCGACCTCCTGATCCACAACGAATCCGACCCGGCCACGCCCTACCTGATGCCCTTGTTCGTGCAGAACGAACAGGGCTACCGCACCCTCACCGAACTCATTTCCCGTGGCTACCGCGAGAACCAGCACCAAGGCGTGCCCCAGGTCATGGCCGCGTGGCTGGCGGACAAGAACACAGGGCTGATCGCCCTTTCCGGTGCCCGCCAAGGCCAGATTGGCCGGGCGCTGCTGTCGGGCAACCGCGACGAGGCCAAGCGTATCCTGGAACATTGGCAGGCCGTGTTCGGCGACCGCTTCTATCTGGAAGTGCAGCGCACGGGCCGACCCGGCGAGGAGGACTATATCGAGGGCACCCTCGCCCTCGCCATCGAATGCGATGCGCCCGTGGTCGCCACCAACGATGTGCGCTTCCTCGACGCCAGCGATTTCGAGGCCCACGAGGCGCGGGTCTGCATCAACCAGGGCCGGGTGTTGGACGATCCGCGCCGTCCCCGCGACTACACCGACCAGCAATATTTGAAAAGCCCGGAGGAAATGGCGGCGCTGTTCGCCGACCTGCCCGAGGCGTTGGAAAACACGGTGGAAATCGCCAAGCGCTGCAATATCCGCATGACGCTGGGCAAGAACTTCCTGCCGCAATTCCCGGTGCCGGAAGGCATGACCCCCGCCGAATTCTTCGCCGAGGAATCGCGCAAAGGTTTGAGGGAGCGCCTCGCCGTGCGCCCGCCCACCGGCAAGGGCACCTTGGCGCAGCGCACCCAAGCCTATGAGGAGCGGCTGGAACTCGAAATCGGCGTCATCAACCAGATGGATTTCCCCGGCTACTTCCTGATCGTGGCCGACTTCATCCAATGGGCCAAGCAAAACGGGATTCCGGTCGGGCCGGGACGCGGCTCGGGCGCGGGTTCCTTGGTGGCGTATTCGCTCAAGATCACCGACCTCGACCCCATCGAATTCGAGTTGCTGTTCGAGCGCTTCCTCAATCCCGAGCGCGTGTCCATGCCCGACTTCGACGTGGATTTCTGCATGGACCGGCGCGACGAGGTGATCGCCTATGTCGCCGAGAAATATGGCCGCGACCGGGTATCGCAGATCATCACCTATGGTTCCATGGCGGCCAAGGCGGTGGTGCGCGACGTGGGCCGGGTGTTGGGCCATCCCTACGGCTTCGTGGACCGCATCGCCAAGCTGATCCCGTTCGAGCTGGGGATGACCCTGGAAAAAGCCTTGCAGGACAGCGAGGACTTGAAAAAGCTCTACGACGCCGACGAGGAGGTCAAGGCGCTGATCGATCTGGCGAAGTCGCTGGAAGGCTTGACCCGCAACGCCGGCAAGCATGCCGGGGGCGTGGTGATCGCGCCTTCGCAGTTGATCGACTTCAGCCCGCTCTATTGCGAACAGGGCGGCGACAACCTCGTGACCCAGTTCGACAAGGACGACGTGGAAGCGGTCGGCTTGGTCAAGTTCGACTTCCTGGGGCTGCGTACCCTGACCATCATCGATTGGGCGCTGGAAACCATCAACCAGCAGCGGGCCGCGCAAAAACTGCCGCCGGTCGATATCGCCCAAATCCCGCTCGACGACCCCGACACCTACAAGCTCCTGAAAAGCTGCCAGACCACGGCGGTATTCCAACTCGAATCCCGCGGCATGAAGGATTTGATCCGGCGCTTGCTGCCCGATAATTTCGATGACATCGTGGCCTTGGTGGCCTTGTTCCGGCCCGGTCCTTTGCAATCGGGCATGGTGGACGATTATATCAACGTCAAGCACGGCAAGCAGAAGGCCGAGTATCCCCATCCCATCTTGGAACCCATTTTGCAGCCGACCAACGGGGTTATCCTGTACCAGGAACAGGTGATGCGGATTGCCCAGGATATGTCGGGGTATACGCTGGGCGGGGCGGATTTGCTACGCCGTGCAATGGGTAAGAAAAAGCCAGAAGAAATGGCGAAACAGCGCGATATTTTTGTGGAAGGCGCTGAAAAGAATGGTGTAGATAAGGATGTCGCCAATTTTATATTTGATTTGGTGGACAAATTTTCGGGGTATGGTTTTAACAAAACGGTATCTTCGGATACTAAAATATTTACCACGGCAGGAATAAAGAGAATAGAAGACTGCCAACCAGGGGACGAAGTCATCGCGCCGAATCCCGATGGCAGCTTCAGCCGGACCCAGGTTTTAGCTAGGCACGACCATGGTTTTGTTCCACTTTGGGAGGTGGTTTTCGATGACGGCACCCGCGAATGTTGTACCCTCGACCATAAATGGCTTACCCGACACGGACAGCTCCCGCTCTGGGCCATCCTCCAAATGGGTGAGCAAGTGTGGGGAAACCCAGCCTACAAAGCGGGCTATCCACGCCCATCAGAAACATTGTCCACAATGTTTGAGCATGATCCATACCGGGCCGACCGCCGGCAAGGACAGGACGATGTATTGCGGAATCATCGTGCGGACTTGGGCCAAATTCAGAGAGCATTTCCAGAGTTGTCCGAGATGCCAGGAATTGCGCCGGGAAATCCGGGTGAATACCTGCAAGAATCTAAAGCATACCGAAGCGATGCGGAAAAAATATTCGGAGAATGCCAAGAAAACCGCGTCGCGCCCGGAGATACAAGAAGAACGGGCATCCCGGCTCAAACAATGGCGGGAGGATCATCCCGAACAGTTCGATGCAATCCGGGCCAAGGCCCACGCCTCGCCCAAGCTTTCCAAAATGGAGAATTGGCTGGCACCGCGGTTGATGCCCCATGGGTTTATCAGGAATACCCGCTTGGATTGTGGCGGGATACTCAAGCAGGTGGATTTTATAAATCACACCTTAAAAATCGCCATCGAGGTCGATGGCCCGTGGCACTTCCTGCCGGTTCGCTCGCAGAAATCGCTTATGACAGTGCAACGCCGGGACCGAATTTTGGACAGGGAAATATTGACGCGCTCTTGGCGCTTAATCCGGCTCTCGATGGAACGTTTCAAATCCAACTCTGGCGAGCTTATCTCTCCCAGCCTCGACCACTTATTAGCGGTCGTCGCCGCTGGCGATTGGACGGGAATACGGTGCTACGGCAGCCTGTACGAGTCACTTTCCTGGGATGGGATCAAGGTTACGATCTTGAGGTAGCCCACCCGGAACATCATTTCCTGCTGGCCTCCGGCTTGTGCTGCTCGAACTCCCATTCCGCCGCATATGCTTTAGTTTCCTACCAAACCGCCTGGCTCAAAGCCCATTATCCCGCCGCCTTCATGGCCGCGGTCCTGTCCTCCGATATGGACAAGACCGACAAGGTCGTCGTCTTCATCGAGGAATGCCGCCAAATGCGGCTGACCCTGTTGCCGCCCGATATCAACCGCTCCGAATTCCGCTTCACCGTGCTGCCCGGCGGCGCGATCCAATACGGGCTCGGGGCCATCAAGGGCGTGGGCGAGAACGCCATCGGCGATATCCTGGAAGAGCGCCGCCGCCACGGTCCTTATCAAGACCTCTACGACTTCTGCCAGCGCATCGATCTCAGGAAGGCCAACCGCCGGGTGCTGGAAGCCTTGATCCGGGGCGGGGCGCTGGATTCGTTCGATCCGAACCGCGCCCGCCATCTGGCCGAATTGCCCGACGCCCTCAAGGCCGCCGAGCAACACGGGGCCATGGCCGATTCCGGCCAGGACGATTTGTTCGGGCTCCTGGGCGGCGGCGTGGCCGAGGCGGCGGCGAAGCCGGCCCGGCCCGTGGTCCAGGTCGAACCTTGGGGCGAGGCCGAGCGGCTCGAACACGAAAAGAACACCCTGGGCCTTTACCTCACCGGCCATCCCATCGGCCCCTACGAGGCGGATATCGTCCAGTTCGTCACCGACCGCCTGGGGCCTTTGGCCGAGAAGCACGACAGGAGTCCCGGCACCCCCAGTTGGCAACGCCAGGAAAACAAGGTCGTGGTGGCCGGGCTGGTGGTGGAACTCCGCACCAAGCAGAACAAATCCGGCAAGCGCATGGGCTTCGCCACCCTGGACGACCGCACCGGGCGGCTGGAGGTCGCGGTGTTCTCGGAGGCGTTCGAGAAATACCGCAATTATCTGGAGAAGGACAGCTTGTTGGTGGCGGTGGGCAACCTGGGGTTCGACGATTTCGCCGGGCAATTGCGGCTGAGCGCCGAGCGGCTGTTGACTATCGAGGAAGCGCGGGCCGAGTTCGCCAAGCGTCTGACCATCGCCTGGCCGGGACCGGAAGCGGCGCTGGCGGTGGACGAGTTGCGCGAATTGCTCGCGCCCCACCGCGGCGGGGCCTGCCCGGTCCTGGTCGAATACCGCAGCCGCTCGGCGCAGGGCGTGATCCAACTGGGGCAGGCGTGGCGGGTGGTGCCGGGGGCGGCATTGCTGGCCCGGCTGGAAAAGCGGATCGGGGTGGAACGGGTGAAACTGCTTTATCGATGAGCGCCCCGTCCTTGGGGCGCGTCGGAGCGCGGTTCAGGGCCGGGACTGGTTGAGCAGCACCGACACCGTGTCGGCGAAGGGATTGGCCGTGATGGCCTCGGGCTTGCCGTCGCCGTCGAGGTCGCCCAGCGCCAGGTCGCCCGGCACATAGCCGGTCTTGAAATCCCGCTTGGGCTGGAAGCCGCCGTCGCCGTTGCCGGCCAGGACCGAGACGGTGCGGTCGCAGAAGTTGGCGGTGGCGAGGTCGGGTTTGCCGTCGGCATCGAGGTCGGCGACCTTGACCCCGGTCGGGCACCAGCCCGTGTGGTATTGCACCGGGGGCTGGAAATTGCCGGTGCCGTCGCCGAGCATGACCAGGACGAAGCTGGTGGTGGGGGCGAGGCTTTCCGAATAATCCATGGCGATATCGGGCTTGCCATCGCCGTTCAGGTCGGCCACCGCGACCGAGGTGCAAGCGCCGCAATAGGGGTAGAACTCCTTGATCTTACCGAAGGCTCCGCTGCCCAGGCCGGTCATCATCCAACCGGGACCGACGATATCGGGTTTGCCATCGAGATTCAGGTCGGCCACGGTGATCCTGCCGTCGTTGCCGGGCGCGGCGATATCCGGCAACGCTTGGAAGCTGCCATCGCCCTGGCCCAGTAGCAGCGCCAAGCTGTAGTAACCGTTGACGGCGAGGTCGATCTTGCCGTCGCCATTGAGGTCCGCCGCCGCGAGGGACAAAGCGCTGCGCAAGGCTTCGCCGCCCGGCGCGTAGTCCTTGCGGGGTTTGAAATTCCCATTGCCCTTGCCCAACAGCACGGACACGCTGCCGTTCCCCCCTTGGTTGGCGGTGGCGAGGTCGGTCTTGCCGTCGCCGTTGAAATCCCCCGCCGCGATCCC
The DNA here is from genome assembly GCF_019670005.1 of Methylomagnum ishizawai. Classification (NCBI taxonomy): domain Bacteria; kingdom Pseudomonadati; phylum Pseudomonadota; class Gammaproteobacteria; order Methylococcales; family Methylococcaceae; genus Methylomagnum; species Methylomagnum ishizawai. Next base: position 1,455,921 of record NZ_AP019783.1, read on the forward strand.
GACCGGGGTGGGGCCGGTGGCGGAATCCATTTTCCCCCGCAGCTTGCCATCGCCCTTGCCGAGCAGTACCGAGATGCTGTCGCTGCCCAGGTTGGCGGTGACCACGTCCAGGTGGCCGTCGCCATCGATGTCGGCCAGGAGTTCGCTGCTCACGCCAAAGTTATTGGCGCTGGGTCCGCTGCTGACGGGGTAGACGCCCTTGGCGAGCTGGGGCTTGAAACCGCCGTCGCCCCGGCCGACCAGGATCGACAGGTTGTCGTAGATCCAGTTGGGGGTGGCGAGGTCGGTTTTGCCGTCGCCGTCCAGGTCGGCGGCCAGTATCGAATAATGGCCGTTGTAGTCGTTGTTGTAGCCGTCGTCCACGTTGTAGCGGGTCGGCTGGCTTTGGAAGTGGCCGTCTTGGTTGAGCAGGACCGCCAGGGTGTTGCCATTGCCCGCGACGGCGAGGTCCGGGCGGCCATCGCCGTTGAGGTCGTCGGCGGCCAAAACGTCGCCGCGCAGCGGATAGCCCGTCTTGGCCTGGAAGCCGCCATCCCCCTTGCCCGGCAGGATCGACAGCCCGTTGTCGGTATTGCCGACCGTGGCGAGGTCGATGTTGCCATCGCCGTCGAAATCCGCCGCCGCGACCGACCAGGGGAGCGCGGCCGGGTAGTGTTTCACCGCTTGGAAGCGGCTATCGCCCCGGCCCAGCAGCACCGAAACCCGGTCCTGGCTCCAGTCGGCCAGGGCCAAATCCACGGAGCCGTCCTTGTTCAAGTCGGCGGCGACCACCGAACCGACCTGCCCGCCTTGGAAGAGGCTGCGCTTGAACTTGAAGCTGCCGTCGCCCTGGCCCAGCAAAATCGCCACGCTCGCGCCGGTCGTGGGGTTGGTGGGCAGGGCGAGGTCCGGGCGGCCATCGCCGTTGAGGTCGGCGACCGCCAGGGCGAAGGCGCGTTCGCCGCCGGCCTGGGTTTTCGCGGGCAGGAAGCTGCCGTCGCCCTGGCCGAGCAGGACCGAGACGGTGTTGTCGTCGTAGTTGACGCTGATCAAATCCTGGATTTTGTCGCCGTTGCAATCGACCGCCCGCAACCCGGTCGGGCCTTTGCCGGTGGCGTAATCCCGTTTGGCCTTGAAGCCGCCGCCGGGTTTGCCCAGTAGCACCGAGACGCTATGGCCGTATTGGTTGGTGGTGGCGAGGTCCAGGGTGCCGTCGCCGTTGAGGTCGGCGGCGACGGAGCCGTAGGGACCCAGACCCGTGGGGTTCGGGAAGGCGATCCCGGTGAAGCGCGGTTCGGCCTGGGCCGGGGCGGCGAGGGCGAGGCACAAGCCGAGCAGGGAGGCGGACCGGGACAGCGGGACGCCGGGCAGTCGGGAGGTTGGGGACATTGTGGACTCCTGGGGTGGAGGGTGGGGCGGGAGGCTTTTCCAGCGCCGGGGGGGCCGGGGCGGACATGGCTGGGAAGTGTATCAGCCGGGGACGGGTGGCCCTAATTTCGAGGGACAGCATCGACCGGCCTTGGGACGGGTCCGGGCCGGTATCGTGCGGCGGCGAATCCACCCACCTCCTTGCGCCGCGTGCGGGCCGCGCTGGGCTGTCCCCAAGCGGGGTTCGGAACCGGCTGCACTAGCCCCGTCCCCACAGCCCGCGCCAGATCCGCCGCAGCCGACCCCGGCCTTGCGGCGATGGGGATTCCAGGGCGGCGATTTGTTGCCGGACCCAGGCCAAATCTTGCCGCCATTCGGCGTAATCCGGGGCTTTGGCGACCAGGGGTTCGATGAGGGCGAGGGCGGCGTGATGCTCGGCCAGGGCTGCGGCGGGCTTTTGCATCTTTTGCGGCACCGAACCCAGCCTGCTGCGGCTTACGAAAAAGTCGCGCTGCCATCCCGCGTGGGGCGTTATGGCAAGCTTCGGCGCGTTGCCAACCGAGGGTCCCGCCGGATTCCGGCCCCTATCCTATCCCGCCGATACCCCCCTGGGGCCGAGCCGCGCCGCCATGTACAACCCTGGCCCGGATGATATATCGCTTGCCTCTGATAAGTTTACGTTGTACGGTAATCGCCGATGCTTAGGTATAAACGCCCAGGAAATAACCGGGCCGGGGGCCGCGGGTAAACAGGGAAAAGTAGGCCCGGCGGGAGGTTTTTAAACATAGAGGCACGACCATGAAAAAAACGTATATCTTGTTGACGGGGTTGCTGATCGCCGACTACGCCATGGCGAAACCCAAGCCGCCATTCGAAGTGACCGAGCCCGAAGCCACCCGCCCACGGTGCGCCAATTACGATGTCAACCGGAAACCCTATTTCGGCGAAACCCATTTGCATACCGGATTATCCTTCGATGCCAGCACCCGTTTCGTCAATACCCGGCCCAACCAAGCCTATGATTTCGCCAAGGCCAAAGGGTCCTTGACCTTGCCCGATGCCAACGGCGCCCAAACCGTGAACGTGGTCATCGACCGGGCTTTGGATTGGGGGGCGGTCACCGATCATTCCGAGTTTTTCGGCGAAATGGGCGTCTGCAAGGACTATATCAATAGCAAACCCGAGGCCAGATATTCGCTCGAATGCCAGTTGCTCAACGGCGATAACTGGACCTACGCGGCGATACCCAACAACGATACCCAGTATGAGTTTTCCGGCTTGGGTTTCCAGATGCTGGTATCCCAAGGCTTGGGACCGGCTTCCTTCAACAAGCATTTGCCGGTTTGTACCAGCAGCGCCGATAACCGGGAACAATGCGATGCCGCCGAGGCGGCGGTGTGGGGGGAAATACGCCAAGCCGCCGAAGATGCCTATGACCGCACGCCCAATTGCACCTTTACTTCCTTCAATGCCTACGAAGTGACCTCGACCCCTTCGGGTACCACTTGGCATCGCAATGTGATTTTCCGCAATGATAGGGTGGTCGCGAAACCCATCACCGCCATCGATATGGCGGTCGAACCCAACCCCGATGTGCAAAAAGCGCCCGCCATTTTCTGGACGTTCGATAGTAATGGTAATTCCGTACCTCCCAAACCGGAAAACCTTTGGAATGGTTTGGATTGGTCTTGCCTGCAAGGCCACGATACCACGCCCGGTACGGCGACCCGTTGCGATGTATTGACCATCCCCCACAACACCAATATCGGGGGTGGCGTGAAAGCCCCGAATGGATCGTTCCTGATTCCGCCCTCGTTTTATCCGCCGGGTAATGCGGCGCTGGCCGAGCAACGCGCGAATTGGGAACCCTTGGTGGAAATATTCCAGGTCAAGGGCAGCAGCGAATGCCGCTTCGATCCCCGCGCCCAAGCGGGTGTGCTGACGACCGATGAGTTTTGTAATTTTGAATTATTGGATGGGCTGGGGGCGCCCAGCGCCGGCGTGAACGGGAATACCGCGCCATCGCCCAGCGATTTCAGCCCCAATGCCTTCGTGCGCAATGTCTGGAAGGATGGCTTGAGCCTCGCCGATAATTATAAGGATGCCGCCCATCCCAAAGGCATCAATCCGTTCAAAATGGGGGTGGTTTCCGGTTCGGACGCCCATACCGGCGTATTGGGTTGGCACCCAGAAAATAGGACTTGGCCGGGACACGCGGGTTATGACGATGCCATTCCGACCCGCTCCGGTTCGGCGACGGAAAATAATACCGGCGGCTATACCGTCGCCTGGGCAGAGGAAAACTCCCGCGATGCTATTTTTGCCGCCATGAAAAGAAAGGAAACCTATGGCACCAGTGGCACGCGGCCCATCGTGCGGTTTTTCGCGGGCTGGGATGCCAATATGCCTAGCGACCTGTGCGCGAAGAATTTCGTGCCATACGCCTATCAAAATGGCGTGCCCATGGGCGGGGAATTGGACGCTTTGCCGAAACCCACCAACGCCAAGAAGCCCAGGTTTATCGTCGCGGCCTGGAAGGACGATATGATTAATACCCCTTTGCAGCAAATCCAGATCATCAAGGGTTGGGTGGATCCCGCCACCCAGCAAACCTACGAGGAAGTCGTCCATGTCGCGGGCGACGACGCGGCCGCAGGCGATGCCCCCGGTGGGGTCGATACCCAATGCCATAAGCTCGCGACCGGGTATGATCAACTCTGCAAGGTCTGGACGGATAAGAATTTCAACCCCAAGCAACGCGCATTTTATTATGCGCGGGTTTTGGAAACCCCGGTTTGCCGCTGGAGTACGGATATGTGCCAAGCCAATTATGGTTTGAACCCGTTGAAACCGGCCCAATGTAAAAACACCTTGAATCAACTACGCGCATCCGATAACCCGGAAGATCGGCAGAAAGCAGTCAATGGCGCGGCTTGCTGTAATAACGAAACCAGCAAATTCAATATTGTGCAGCCGGTTATTCAGGAACGAGCATGGACTTCCCCGATATGGTACGAACCCGCGCAATAATCGTGGAGGCGCTGCGTAAACCCGCCCTGCACTTTTTAATACTAGGTACATTCCTTTATGGCGGGGAGGCTTATTATAAAACACGGGCTTATCCAAGCCCTGGATCGCCGAAACAAGTCGTTATTCCCCATTATGAGATAGAAAAAGCGCGACAAGAGTTTTTCGCGGTCAATAACCGCCTGCCTGATGCGCGGGAACAAGAGGCGATGAATAGCGCCTTGGTGGATAACGAGGTGCTTTATCAATATGCCTTGTATCTGGGGTTGAATAGCCAGCCTGTCGTACAAAGACGGCTGGCCCAGATCGCGGCGTTTGTCGAGGAAAACCCGGACGAGGCCAAGTCCATGGAGACCTTGGCCTCGCAGGCGCAGCGGATCGGCTTGCAGGAAGGGGATTTGGTGGTCCGCAGGATGATGATCGACGGTGCCCGCCGTCTCATCCGCGCCGGGATTTTGGCACGGTTGCCGGATGATGAGTTATTACAGGCGTATTTGAAGGAGAATCCAGGCCAGTTCCAGCGGCCTGGAAAAACCCGCTTGATTCAACTCACTTTCAACGCTTTCGTGCATGGTAAGGATGCCGAGGCCAAAGCCAACGAGGTTTTGTCGAAGATTAGGAAAAACGCTTTGTCGCCCGAGCAGGCGGTGCGACTGGGCGATGATTTTTGGATCGATTCTTCCATACCCTTGGCCACGGACCAGGAATTGATGCGGGATTTCGACCAAGGTTTTGTCATGGCTATCAAGGCCATCCCGCTGAATCTCTGGTCCGGCCCGGTGAAATCGCGTTATGGGCAACATTTGGTTTTGATCCAAGAGCGTACCAGCCCTTATGTTCCCGCTTTGGACGAGATACGCAAGGAAGTCAAACAACGCTTATTGCAAAAATTGGCGGATGAATGGTTGGCTTTGCGATTACAGCAATTGAAGCAGGAATTCCAGGTGAGGGTGCAATGATGCGTTTATTATTATGGCTCGCCTTGCTGAATCTGTTCAGCATTCCTGGATACGCCCATCAATTCGCCCCGGCCCTATTGGAATTGCAAGAATCGAATGGCGACCAGGTGGGGGTACGCTGGAAAGAGCCGCTCATCCGGGTATTGGGTAGCCAATTGCAGCCGGTATTGCCCGTGGATTGCGAAGCGCTGGATACGCCTGCGGTCAGCGAGGAAAATACCGGGCGGGTATCGAAATGGACCCTGTATTGCCCCGGCGGCTTGGTCGGCAAAAAACTGGAGGTGGCGAATATCGCCAGCAGCGGTGCCAATGTATTATTAAGGGTCAGATTTTTGGATGGCCATGTTTTGCGCCAAATATTAAGTCCGGCGGAGCCGGGCATCACTATTCCAGATATTGAGGATCGATGGGCGGTATTCTGGAATTATGCCAAGCTAGGCATCGAGCATATTATGACCGGAACCGACCATTTGCTGTTTGTATTGGGTTTGACCCTATTGGTGCCCGGCAAACGGTTATTGGCAACGGTCACGGCGTTCACCGTGGGGCATAGCATTACCTTGGCTTTGGCGGCGCTGGGTTGGATCCATGTATCGACCACGGCGATAGAAGCCGGGATCGCCTTGAGTATTTATATGCTGGCGGTGGAACTTGCCGGTCGCGATAGGCGCGGCTTCTTATGCCGCTATCCTTGGGGAATGGCCGGGGTGTTCGGGTTATTGCATGGGCTTGGATTCGCCGGGGCCTTGTCGCAGGTGGGTTTGCCGGATGGGGAAATCCCATTGGCCTTGTTCGCGTTCAATATCGGCATAGAATGTGGGCAAGTGGCGTTTATCACCGTGGTATTGCTATTATGGGGCGGCTTGAGGAGGATGCCCTATCGCTGGCCAGAATATATACGGCTAATCCCGGCCTATTCAATCGGCTCGCTTTCGGTATTTTGGTTCTTTCAGCGTATCTAAGCTGTCGCCCGCCGATTCAAGCCCACCGGCACCCGCTTCGCCCCCCATTCCCCCGGCTTGGCCTCGAATACCCCCGCGCAGGCCGTGCCGCAGCGCTTGCATTTCCCTTCCGCCGTCAAGTTCCAATCCGAAAGCCGGTACCAATCGCGCCCGATCAATATATCCCCGCACTGGTGGCAATAGGTGCTAGCCCCGGCTTTGTGGTGCACATTGCCGACATAGACATACCTCAGTCCATTCTTCAATGCGATGTCCCGCGCCCGGATCAAGGTTTCCGGCGGGGTTGGGGGAATTTCCCGCATCTTCCAGTCGGGATGGAAGGCCGAGAAATGCAAGGGCACGGCCGGCCCCAGCTTATCCGCTATCCAGGCGCTCAGGTTTTCCAATTCCTGGTCGGAATCGTTCTCGCCTGAAATCAGCAAGGTGGTGATTTCCAACCACGCCGGGGTTTCATGATGGATATATTCCAGGGTTTCCAGCACCGGGGCCAGATGCCCGCCGCAAATCCTGTGGTAAAAGCGGTCGGTGAAGGCTTTCAAATCGATATTGGCCGCGTCCATATGCCTGTAGAACTCGGCCCGCGGTTCGGCGCACATATACCCCGCCGAAACCGCCACCGATTTTATCCCCAGTTTCCGGCATTCTTCGGCCACGTCGATGGCGTATTCATGGAAAATCACCGGGTCGTTATAGGTATAGGCCACGCTGCGGCAACCCAATTGCCGGGCGGCTTCGGCGATCAAGGCCGGGCTGGCGTGGTCGAGCAGCGCGTCCTGTTCGCGGGATTTGCTGATATCCCAGTTCTGGCAGAATTTACAAGCCAGATTGCAGCCCGCCGTGCCGAAGGAAAACACCGGCGTGCCCGGCAAAAAATGGTTGAGGGGTTTTTTCTCGATGGGGTCGATACAGAATCCGCTGGACCGGCCATAGGAGAGCAGGGCGATTTTCCCGTCCAGGTTGCCGCGCACAAAACACAGGCCGCGTTGGCCTGGGTGCGGCTTGCAAAACCTGGGGCATAACGTGCATTCGACGCGGCCATCTTCCAAAGGCCGCCAGTAACGGGTGGGGAATCCCGGGGATGAATCGAAATCCAGGTCCATGGCACACCTATTGATATGGGTTTGCGAACAGGTTTGTAATAGGGGCGTCCACCGAGTCCGGTGCCACCACGAGGCCAGCCACCATGACTATTTTCCGTAGACCCGCCGTCGCCGGAGCCTTCTATCCCGCCGATGCCCGCCCGCTCCACGACATGATCCAAGGCTTCCTGTCGGGGGCCACGGCGGCGGGGAATCCGCCCAAGGCCATCATCGCCCCTCATGCCGGTTATGTCTATTCCGGTCCCATCGCCGCCAACGCCTATGCCTTGGTCGCGCCGAACCGGGGCACGATCCGGCGGGTGGTCTTGATGGGGCCGTCGCACCGGGTGGGTTTCAAGGGCATCGCCGCCACCCAGGCCGATGCCTACACCACGCCGTTGGGGGATATTCCGATAGACCGGGCGGCTATCGAGAAAATCCTGCCTTTGCCCTTCGTGGGTTATCTCGACCAGGCCCATGCCCAGGAGCATAGCCTGGAAGTGCATTTGCCGTTCCTGCAAGAGATACTGGGGGAATTCCAATTGGTGCCCTTGGTGGCGGGGAATGCCACGCCCGAACAGGTGGCGGCGGTATTGGATTTATTATGGGGTGGGCCGGAAACCTTATTGGTCATCAGTTCCGACCTCAGCCATTACCATGATTACGCCACCGCCCAAAGGTTGGACCAAGCCGCTTCCCAGGCCATCGAAAACCTGGATTGGGCAGCTTTGGATCATGAATCGGCCTGTGGCCGGGTGCCGGTCAGCGGTTTGTTATACTCGGCCCGGTGCCGGGGTATGCGGGCGCGGACCGTCGATTTACGCAATTCCGGCGATACCGCCGGTGGCAAAGACCGTGTTGTGGGGTATGGTGCCTATGTCTTCGAATAAATGTTCGCTGCCCGAGAATCTGCAAAAAGTGGTGCTGAATCTCGCCCAAACCTCGATCAAGGTCGGGCTGGCCAACCGGGCGGCTCCCACGGTCGATGTGCAGGCGTTCCCGGCCGAACTGCGGGAGCCACGGGCCACGTTCGTGACCTTGGAATTGGATGGGCATTTGCGGGGGTGTATCGGTTCCTTGAGCGCGGGCCGTCCCTTGGCGGAAGACGTGGTGGAGAACGCCTTCGCCGCCGCGTTCCGCGATCCGCGGTTTCCGCCGGTGACGGAGGCCGAACGGGAACGGCTGGCCATCCATGTTTCGCTGCTGACGCCCGCCGAGCCGATGAACTTCGGGTCGGAAGAGGATTTGCTGGGACAGATCGTGCCGGGGGTGGATGGTTTGATCCTGGAGGACGCGGGGCGGCGCGGGACCTTTTTACCCGCGGTGTGGGAATCCCTGCCCGAACCTTGGCAATTCCTCATGCATTTGAAGCGCAAGGCCGGTTTGTCCGAGCATCATTGGTCGGATACGGTGAAGGTTTGGCGGTATCGGACGGAAGTGGTGGGCTAGGGCATGTCCTACGGGGCGGCCCGCTTTTGAAGCTTTGCGGGCCGCGTCCCGCCGGCGCGGTCCCAGGAAGTCAACGGCCAGCGCCGGGGTAGGTGGCATAGGCTCCTGGACCTGGAAAGAAAGGGCTTTTCAGCGCGATGGGGGATGCCGCGGACCGGGATCACCAATAGCCCGTCAAGCCCACGAAGGGGCCGTTGAGGGTGGCGTTGGTCTGGATCGGGCCGCCCTTGTCGATGTTGTAGCGCAACGCCTTGTAGCCCAGTTCGATGGAGGTGGGCATGTCCAGGATCGTGGTGCGGTAGCCCACGGTGCCCAACAGGGAGCCGGTGAACTGCACCCCGCCCGCGCCGAAGCCGCCGAAATTCCCATCCACCAAGACGAACCATTCCGGGGAAAAGCCGACCATGAACCGCGCCCCCAGCACCGGGCTGGTGAACGATTTGCTGGCCGAGAAACTGCGCGGGCCGTTCAATGGATTGCCGAACGGGGTCTTGAAATCGACGCTGTTGTCGAGCCAGAGCGTGCGCGCCCCGGCGTAGGCTTCCAGCCAGTTGGCGTTGCCCTTGTTCGCCAGGGTGGCGGGCAACTCCGCCGCCGAGGGACCGAGTACGCGATAGGCCAAGCCGTAATCCATCACGCCCAGGTCGCTGTCGATACCATTGCTGATATCGCCGAACTTGGGCTTGAACCGCAGGCTCATGTAGTTGCCATCGAGATAGAAACCGAAGCGCCCGTAATGGGCACCGAAGCGGCCCATGAAGCCTAGCGGGAATTGCCGCGACTTGTTGTTGATGTCGATGAAACTGGCATCCACCGACTGGCTGGTCGGCCCCGCGCTGAAATTGCCCTTCACCCCGGACGTCCAGATGTAGGCGGTGAGGTTGAAGGCCCAGGGGTCTTCCGGCGCGGGCAGGGCCGGAGCCGCCGCCGGTCCGGCCTGGACCCAGGAGGTGAATGCCAGGGCCGCCAGTCCTGCCCAGCGCGGACCGGGGCGGAATCGGGTTCGCGGCGTTTGCTGGGCCGATGGCTGCGATAACTCCAAAAAGCTCATGTCTTGTCTCTCCCTAGGGTTGCTAAATGCGGTTGGAATGGAGTTGGCCCGGTGGTCCCTCGGCGGGTGTTGCCGGCTTCGCCCTGGGCCGCGCCGAAAGCGTGTGGTCGATCCTTCATGGGACTTGCTTGAGCGCGGGCGGCTTCCAGGTCCCGTCCAGCACCGAGGGGGCCTGGTCGTTGGGCCAGTACATGCGCATCGTCAGATTGAATTCGCCTTTGGGGGCGGGTAGCCAGTTCGCCGTCTTCGCCTGGCCGGGCGGGTCGGCCTGGATGAAGAGGTCGAGCGAACCGTCGGCATTGCGCTTGAACGGCATCCAACTGCTTACGGCGTAGCGGTTGGCCGGATTGGGGACGAAGAACGAGCCGGGGTCGTACATCGTCACCGACCAGAAGGCGCGGACCGGCGGCTCCTCGCCCTTGGCGAAATGCAGGACGTAGCGGTTGGCCCCGTTGAGCGGTTGGCCTTCGCCATCGACGAAGGCGGACGGATACACGGCGTCCGCGGCCAGGTTCGCCCCGAGCCCGATCAGCGCGACCACCGCCCGCGTCCCGTAGTCCGTGCCGAAGTCGGCCAGTTTCATCGACGGGATCCGCCAACCGTTGATGGGGGCGCCGGCCTGTTTGGAGGCGGCCGTCAGCTTTTCCAGCGCGGCCGGCAGCGATTGCTCCAATCCCTTCGCCAAGGCCGGATCGAGCTTGGCCGGATCGAAGGGCTGTCCCGGCACGATGCCGATCTTGGCGAGCTTCGCCAGCACCGGCGCATCCGCCGGGGGCGGGGGGTTGTCCTTCATCAGGGCGGCCAGCGTATCGAAGAAGGCCGCGCTGCCCATCTTGGCGACGGCTTCGGCCGGTGCCAACCGCATATCGACCGTCGGGTCCACCGCCGCCGGGGGCGGGGTGTAGGGTTTCCCGAACGCCGACAGGGGCGTGAGTTGGTATTGCCGCTGGACCGCATGCACGGCGGCGTAGTCTTTCGGGCCATTGGTCTGCGTGCGCCCGATGATCCAGACCAGGTTGGTCGGCGACCGCAGTGGCTTCATGCCGGCAGGCAGGCTGCCGGTCCAGCCCGGCCCGGTGATCGCGTAATGTCCCGGCCGGGTTCCGGTGGTGCGCTTGCCGGGGGAGGCGAAGATATTGGTCCAGGCGTCGAGCATCGGCATCAGGTAGTAGCGGCCATGGGTGTCGGGCACCGATAGCACGATGGGCTCCTTGGACAGGTCTAGCCACGCCGTCGAATAAAGGGTATCGACATTGGCGCGCACCACGTCCTTGAACGAAGCATCCGGGAATTGCGGCATGTGCGAAAACTGGTTGACGGGAGCCGCCGTGGGCCCGGCCATCGCCACGTTCGACATCTTCTTGCGGGTGGCGTCCATGATGACCAGCGGAAAACCATAGACGACCGCTTCGATGCCGGCTTGGAGGCCTTCCTGTTCCTTGGCCGCGTCCGTGGCGGATTGGCCCTGCGCGTCGGCCTTTGCCAGGGGGGCCGTCGGCGTGACCGCCTTCCAGCCGCACGCCGTAGGGGCGATGGCGGCCAACAGCATGAGGGTGGTCTGTGCGTTGACGTTCTTTTTCTTCATTCGATCCTCTTTGGCGAAGGTCTTGAAACCGCCCATCGGGCGGGCGGAAACCCCGCGCGATTATACGCACCCATTCGCATGTATACGCATCGCGCGGGAAGGCCGCGGCTGGATTGCCTCAGGGCTGCGCCCGTTTTCCCTGGCCCAGGAACAAGGCGACGAATTCCCGTTTGCCGATGACCCGGATGAGTTCCCTGAGGGCGCAATACACGAAGAACAGCACGATCAGCCACATCTGGATCAGCCAGAAACGCGGCCAGACGACTTCCTCGAGCAAATGCCGGTGGGCTTCCGCCAAGTGACCGTATTGCTTGAAAAAGGGCAGCAGGTGTTCCGCGTACCGGACCAAGAAGGTGGCGGTCAGGTAGATGCCGGTTTTCCACAGCACGTTGTAGATCAGGGGCTTGTCGGGGAAGCGGTTGACGAAGGGGAGGTTATCGACCAACAGCACGACCTTGCCGACGATCAGGGCGCCGATCAGGGCGCCGCCGAAGTTCACGAGGGGTATGCCGTATTCCTGGTCGATCAACCTTTGGGTGATGACCAGCAGGCAGAACGTCAGGAAAAAGAAGACCGTGGGTGGAATCACCGCCAGGAATTCATGTTTCAGGGTTTTCAGCAACTTCACGTTCCGCTCCTATTTCTTGGTGTTCTAAAACGGGTTCAGTATCGGCGGGCCGCGCGGGGCCCGCATCCAAAGCATGCCGCGAGGCGCGTGGGATCGCCTCCCCGGTGCCTGGCCCGCGCGGGCAATCCCGGCGACGGGGAACGCCCAACCCCGTGCCCGCTAGTGCCGGGCGTTCCTGGTGGCGGTGCCATGGGTTCTACGCGGCGGTGCCCGATGGCGGATTTGCTCCCGCTTCGAGAAACTCGCCTGGGACTCTATGGGTTGTCTCCGCTTCGTCTCCGCACCCATCCGGTTTCCTGGGGGATGTCAACAGAACCTGGGATGGAGTGGCTTGGAACAACAAAAAACCCGCAAGTCCTTGAACTACGCGGGTTTCGGTGTGTTGTGGGATTCCGTGGAACCCCGAATTGGTGGAGAAGAAGGGGATCGAACCCTCGACCTTCGCATTGCGAACGCGACGCTCTCCCAGCTGAGCTACTTCCCCGAAAACGAGGCGCAATCCTAGACCATTTCCGCGCCTATCTCAAGGCCCGCCGTTGCAAAACACCGGGCCGGTCGGGCGGGGATCACGGCGGCGGCGGGGCGGGCGGACGGCTACGGCTACCCAGTCCCAGGCGGCGGGCGTTTTCCTTGAAGGCTTCGAGTTCGTGCTGGGCCTCGGCCTTGGAGGCGTGCGGTCCCTTGAGCCCTTCGCGGGCGATGAAAAACCATTCGATATTGCCCTTGCCGGGGTTCCATTGCTGCAACAGCCGGTCCGGGGAATAGAGGTGCCAGGTGCGCTGGATATTCTTGGGGCCGGGTTGGGCCGGGGGCGGGGATTCCCTGCCACCGGTGAGGTTCAGCTTGTTGGAGATGTTCTTGAACAGGTTGAGTTCGTACAAGGCCCGTTCCTTGGATTCGTATGGGCCTTTGATGCCTTCCCTGGCGTTGAAGAACCATTCCGGCAACCCCGTGACCGTGTTGGTTTGCATGAAAACCCGGTGGGTGCTGAATTTGGCGGGGGCGGCGGGTTCGTCGGACCGGCCCCCGGTCAGGTTCAGCCGCTGCGCGGCGATCTTGAAGACATTCAGCTCGTAGAGGGCTTGCTCCCTGGAGTGGTGCGGGCCTTTGATGCCTTCCCTGGCGGTGAAGAACCATTCTTGCATCCCGGTGTTCGCGTTGGTTCGTTCAAAAATACGGGTACTGTTGAACATCGGACGACCTCTGCACAGCGTGTGATATAGGGAAGTTAAATATATCCTTGGATCGCATCGGGGGAAAGTTATCCACCGGGGGACAGCCTTGGGGTCGCCGCGACGACCGGACCCGGCGCGCAGTATAGGCCGGGGGGGGGTGTGTGTGGTTCCGTGTTTCTACGGATGTCCCGGTTCAATAGGCCGTGCCGTCCTTGTGGAAAAAACCATAGCCGCCACGCACGGCGCGGGCTTCGAGGTCGGCGTCGGGATAGTGCGCCCGGTCTCCGGGCAGGCGGTCGCCGACTTCGAGATAGACCGCGACCGCTCCGCCCCGGTTGACGAGGTGGTGGCCGTCGGGCTGGCCGGCCGGGAAGCCCGCGCAGTGGCCGGGGTGGAGGCATTGCTCGCCGGACTCGGTGATCAGGGTCACTTCGCCTTCCAGCACGTAGATGAATTCGTCCTGGCGGGTATGCCAATGGCGTAGGGCCGACATCGCGCCCGGCTCCAGCCGCACCAGGTTGACGCCGAAGTTCTGTAGGCCCAGCGCGTCGCCCAGGGCGTGTTTGGCGCGGCCTTGGGCGGCGCTGCGGAATGCTTCGGTGGGATAGGTGGAGCCGGTCCGGGCCGGTAGCGCGGCGGGATCGAGGGCGGGCGGGATCGGGGTGGGTCGCATCGGTTGGTTTCCTCGTGGCGGTGTGGGTTGTTTGCCGTCAGGCGGACACGGATACCTCCCTCCCTCCGGCGCGCAGGGCGGGGACACCGGGTGTTATCCGCCGGTTTAGTCTTCCGGTGGCCGGGTGATGAAGACCGAGCCGGGGTCCCAGGCATGGCGCTCGGTGAACATGAAGCCCACCAGGAAGCCCTTGCCCGGTCCTTCCTTGTCGATCCGCATGGCGCGGGCGCAGCCTTCCAGATACAGATCGGGCAGGCGTATCTTCACCACATCGCCGACGCCGAAGGGCGGGACGCGCTCGAAATGGGCCTTGAAGCCCTCGACCGACAAGTCCTTGAGTCCGAACTGGAGTTCGCCCAATTCCATCAGGACGATGCCGCCGGACCGGGTTTTTTTGCGGAAGAATCCTCTGTTTTCGTTCATGGTGGGCGTTTCCATGGCTTTGGAACGGACGGGGGCGGGATGGTCAACGGGAGGCGGCGCGGGCCTCCACCAGCCGCATCAGGCCGTACAGCGTCGCGAGGCGCGGCACTTCGAGCCCGAGGCGCTGTCCGGCCCGCACCGCGTTGCCGAGGATGGCTTCGGTTTCCATGGGGCGGCCGGCCTCGTGGTCCAGCAACATGCTGGTTTTGTAGGGCGGCATCTTGCGGGTGCTGGCGACCTGTTTCTCCACCATGTCGGCGGGCAGGGGATGGCCCAGGGCGTTCGAGATCAGGATCGTTTCCGCCATGATCGCCCGCGCCAGGGGTTCCGCCGTGTCCAGGATGGCGTGGGTGTCCAGCCCGCCCGACAGGACCGACAAGGGGCTGAACGCCGCGTTCCACACGCATTTCTGCCACCGCGCCCCGACCACGTCCTCGCTGGCCACGCATTGGATGCCCGAGCCTTCGAAGGCTTGGCACAGGGCGAGGGTGGCCGGGGAGGTGCCCCGTGGATAATCGCCGAGGGCCAAGCGGCCATAGGCCTGGTGCCAAATCTCGCCGGGCGCGGTGCGGGTCACGCAGATGAAGGCGAGGCCGCTGATGAGGGCATGGTCCGGGTAGGCCGCGGCGATCTCGTCCTCGATCTCGACGCCGTTGGAGACCAGCACGATGCGGGTCGCGGGGCCGAGCGCGTCCTTGAGCAGGGCGGCGCGGTCCGCGCCCGCCACCACCTTCACGCACAGCAGGACGTAGTCGGGTTTTTCCTCCAGTTCCAGGGCGCTGCGGACCACGCGGGCTGGCCGGAAATGGTGGTCGCCGACCGCCGGGACGGCGCTGCGGATGCGGAGTCCATGCGCCCGCACTTGCGCATAATCGGAACGGGCCAGCACCGAAACTTCCGCGCCTTGCTTGGCGAGTAGCGAACCATAGAAGCCGCCGACGGCTCCGGTGCCTATGATCAGTATTTTCATTGCGTCTCACCTGGTCGATTGGGAAGGAAAGCGTGGTGCTTGCGATGCGGTTTGGATGAGCGTAGCCGAATCCGGGCGGGCTGGGCAGCCCCTGTTGGCTGGATTATGACCACCGGGCGCGGGATTACGGTCTATTCGAGGAAGCCCTGGAGGCCGGTGGCGGGTCGATCCCCAGGAAGCGCTTCACGAAGGGGATGGTGAGCTTATGTTGCGCCGCCAGGCTGGCTTGGTCCAGGCGTTCCAGCAAGGCCCGCAGCGTTTGGGGGTCGCGGCGGTGGTGGGTCAGCAGGAAGCGCCCGACCTGGGGCGGTAGGTCCAGCCCCAGCGAGCGGGCGTAGAGGGCCAGGACCGCCAGCTTGTCCTCGTCGCGCAGGGCTTGCAGCCTCAGCGTCAAGCCCCAGCCGAAGCGGGTCTTGAGGTCGGGCAGGCGGATCGGCGAACGGGCCGGGGGGGCGCTGGCGGTGGCGATGAGGTCGCGGCCCAGGTCGCGCAGCCGGTTGAACAACTCGAACAGCGCCTCTTCCCAGGCCGCGTCGCCGGCGACTTGTTCCAGGTCGTCGAGGCAGACCAAATCCATGTGTTCCAAGCCTTCCAGCATCTCCGGGCCATAATCCCGCACCACACCCAGGGGCAGGTAGGATACCGTGCGCTGGAGTTGGCAGGCGGTGCGGCAGCAGGCGTTGAGGAGGTGGGTCTTGCCGCTGCCCGGTTCGCCCCACAGGAAGATCAAAGATTCGCCCGCCCCGGTGGCGGTGCGTTGCAGATGCCGGACCTGCTCGGCGTTCACCCCGGCATGGAATTGCTCGAACCCGAGTTCCGGATTGAAGGTGAACGGCAGGGGCAGTTGCTCGGGCATGGCGCGTGGGCTTATCCGGCCCTATCTTGCTTGAGCGCCCGGGCGGTGCGGGCCAGCCGCGCGCCGAAGGCCCGGCAGAGTTGGCGTTCCTCCTCGCTGACGCCGTCCTTGCCGCTGTGGCGGCTGGGGCCGTAGGGGGTGCCGCCGCTCTGGGTCTTGCTGAGGGCGGTTTCGCTGCTGGGGATGCCGACCAGGATCATGCCATGGTGCAGCAGGGGCAGGAGCATGGTGATGAGGGTGGCTTCCTGGCCGCCGTGCAGGGACGAGGTCGAGGTGAACACGCCGGCCGGTTTGCCCGACAGCGCCCCGGAAAACCACAGGCTGCTGGTGCTGTCGATGAAGTGTTTGAGCGGGGCGGCCATGTTGCCGAAATGGGTGGGGCTGCCGAGGGCGAGGCCGTCGCAGTCGCGGAGGTCTTCGAGGCTGGCGTAGGGGGCACCGGAATCCGGGATGCCGTCCGCGGTCGCGGCGCAGACCGGGGAAACTTCCGGCACGGTGCGCAGCTTGGCGACCGCGCCTTCGACTTCTTCGACGCCGCGGGCGATGAGGTTGGCCATTTCCGAGGTGGCGCCCCAACGGCTGTAGTAGAGGATCAGGATTTCAATCATGGGAGTTATAAGCTAAGGCTATGGAAATGAATGGCCCGCCGGGCGGGGCGGGCCGAGGCTGGCGGTTCCGTCGCCGCCGCCTCAAAGTATCCCGAGGATGTTTTCGGGGGGGCGGCCCAGGGCGGCCTTGCCGTTCGCCAGGACGATGGGCCGTTCGATCAGGATCGGGTGCGCCGCCATGGCGGCGAGCAGGGCGGCGCGGTCCAGGTCGGGGTTGTCCAACCCGGCTTCTTTATAGGCGGCTTCGCCCTTGCGGATCAGGGCGCGGGGCTCCAGGCCCAGCAGCGAGAGGATGTGTTCCAGTTCGGCGGCGCTGGGCGGGGTTTTCAGATAGTCCACCACGCGGGGTTCGAGGCCCCGCGCCCGGAGCAACTCCAACGCGCCGCGCGATTTGCCGCAGCGCGGATTGTGGTAGATCGTGACGCTCATGGTTGCGGGCCACTCCGCTGGGTCTGTTCCCGCGCCCGTTCCTGGTGGGCGATCTTGGCCAGCTGGCCCAATTCCCCGGCCAGGAGCGCCAACAGGTCGTCGCTGGCGACGATGCCGACCAGATGGCCTTGGCCATCGACCACCGGCAGGCGCCGCACGCCCTTGGCCCGCATCCGCCGCATGATATCCCACAGCCCTTCGTCTTCCCGCGCCACGGCCAGTTCGTAGCTCATGATATCGCCGACGCCGACCGCGGCGGGATCGAGCCCGGCGGCCAGGATTTCCACGACCAGGTCGCGGTCGGTCAGGATGCCGATGGGTTTCGCCCCGGTTCCGGTGTCCTCGACCACGACCACGCTACCGACATGGGATTCCCGCATCAGCTTGGCCGTCGCGGCGATGGAATCTTCCTTCCTGACGATGACGGTATTGCGGTTGCATAGCTGTCCTATCGACATGGCTGCCTCCATTCTATGTATGGCTGAACGGGGGATAGTTTAGCGCGGTTGGGGGAAACCCAGGTATGGGTATGGGATTAGGGGGAGGGATAACCCGGTGGCGGTGGGGCGGAATCCGGGACAAGGCGCGGGGAGCCCGCCTCTTCCATCCGGGGGCGGGTCCGCGCTCGGGTTCAGTCGTCCGAGAAATCGGTGCCGACCAATTCGCGCAACAGGGTGGTGGCATAGGCACCGGAAGGCAGGGCGAATTCCAGGCGCAGGCTTGCCGGGTCGGGGAATTCCCAGCGCAGGTCTTGCGGGCAGAGCCGGAAGGGCCGCCGCGCCGTTTCCAGGTCGAAGCGTTCCAGCCCATGGCAGAAATCCGCCAGTTCCTCCGCCACCGCGAGTTCCAGCGCCGCCGCCGCGCCGGTGGCGGCGGATGCGCCCTTGCCCCATAGCACGCCGCTGGGGTGGATGTCCCGGTCGGCCAGCCGTTGCAGGATATCCGGCGTCGGCGCTTCCGGTTTGAAGAAGCTCCGCGAGTCCCCGAACATGAAGGCGTCGCCCTCGACGGCTTGGTTCCATGTGCCGTCCGCGACGCGCCGGGCCAGCAGCCGGTTGAAGATTTCGGAGCGGGCGGCGGACAGATAAATCCCGCGTTTGTGGGGATCGACCCGGCCCAGGGTGCCCGCGAACAATTCGGCGGCGCGGGCGAGGTTCTGGCCTTCGTGGCCGAAGCGTTGCTTCCCGAAATAATTGGGCACGCCCAGCGCCGCGATTTGGCGCAAGCGGGCCGAAAGCGCTTCGGGGTCGCCATCGACCTGCTTCAGGGTGATGACGAAACGGTTGCCGCTGGCCGCGCCTTTCTTGAGCTTGCGGCTATTGCGGTTGACTTCGAGGACGCGCAGCGAAGGCGAGGCTAGGGCGCTCCAATCGGGTCCGTCCTTGCCCGGCAGTTGCACGCTATACCATTGCACGGTGAGGCCGTGGCGGTCCTTCAGCCCGGCGTAGCCGACCTCGCGGGAGCCGACCCCGGCGTAACGCGCCAGTTGGCGGGCGACATATTCGGTGTTCTCGCCGCGCTTCTCGACCTTGAGGAACACGTGTTCGCCTTCGCCGGAAGGCGCGAAGCCCAGGATTTCCTCGACCATGAAATCTTCCGGCGCGGCTTTCAGGGTGGCGGTGCCGACGGGACCGCCGTGGGCGTAGGGCAGGGGGGCGGGCATGTTCATCAAACCGGCACCTTGTGCAGCAAGGCCACGGCATAGGACGAAATCCCTTCGCCCCGGCCCTCGAAACCCATGCCTTCGGTGGTGGTGGCCTTGACGTTCACGGCGTCCACGCCGATTTCGAGGTCGGCGGCGATGTGTTCGCGCATCTTGGGGATATGCGGGGCCATTTTGGGGGCTTGGGCCACGAGGGTGACATCGACATTGCCGACCGCGTAGCCCAATTCCTTGAGCTTGGCCATGACGTTGCGGACCAGGATGCGGCTGTCGATCCCCTTGTAGGCGGCGTCGGTGTCCGGGAAATGCTTGCCAATATCGCCCAGGGCCGCCGCGCCCAACAGGGCGTCGCACAGCGCGTGCAGGGCCACGTCGCCGTCGGAATGCGCCGCCATGCCGTGGATGAAGGGGATTTTGACCCCGCCGATGACGATATGGTCGCCCGCCTTGAATTTGTGGGCGTCGTAGCCCTGGCCTATGCGCAACATTGTTTTATTCCCGGTTTTCGGATGGGTTGATAAGCTGGGCGTCTCCCGGTTCCTGGGAGAGGATTGAAACCATGTAAAAAACGGCCAGGGGCAAATCCTCGGGCCGGGTGATTTTGAGGTTGTCGGGCCGTCCCTCGACCAGCTTGGGACGCAAGCCCTTGAGTTCGATGGCGCTGGCTTCGTCGGTGACGACCCAGCCGTTTTGCGCCGCTGCTTCCAATGCCCCG
Source organism: Methylomagnum ishizawai (assembly GCF_019670005.1). Taxonomy (NCBI): domain Bacteria; kingdom Pseudomonadati; phylum Pseudomonadota; class Gammaproteobacteria; order Methylococcales; family Methylococcaceae; genus Methylomagnum; species Methylomagnum ishizawai. The sequence goes on from NZ_AP019783.1 coordinate 1,475,520, forward strand.
CGTAACAGCCCGTAGCGGAACATCTGCGGGGTCAGCGCCCGCCAGACCCGGCCGCGGTCCACGGTGCCGGTGATATGGCCCGCCTCCACGCTTTTCAGGGTGTCGCTGACCGGCAGCCCTAGGATGCCGCCGACGGGGTCGTCCTTGAGCGTCGCCATCAGCTTTTCCACATCGGTTCGGGCGAGGCAGGGCCGGGCGGCGTCGTGGACCAAGACCCAATCATCGGGATCGGCCTCGTTTTCCAAGCTACGGAGTCCCGACAGCACCGAGTCGGCGCGTTCCTTGCCGCCGGGGGCGCGGCGGATTTTGGGGTGGGTGGCGCAGGGGAGGTCGGGCCAATAGCCGTCGTCGTGGCCCAGTGCGACCGCGATGCCGGAAAAAGCCTCGACGCTCAATAGCCGTTCCAGGGTGTGTTGCAGGACGGGCTTGCCCAGGACTTCGAGATATTGCTTGGGCACATCCGCGCCCATGCGCTTGCCGACACCGGCGGCGGGGACGACGGCCCAGAAACGGGGGGCGTTATTTGAAATCATTGGGGCGGTGGGTGGGGCGGTCAATGCTTCGGTTTTGCCGGGCCATGGGCCGGGGTGGTTTTCTCCGGCGGCGGCAAGGGATGCGGCTTCTCGAACACCTGCACGAAGGTCTCGCCCTCCTTGACCATGCCCAATTCCTGGCGGGCGCGTTCCTCGATGGCGTCGGTGCCTTCCTTCAAATCCTTCACATCGGCTTCGAGGGCGGCGTTGCGCTCGTGGAGCTTGTCGCCTTCCTCCTTGAGCTGCTCGATACGGGCTTGCAGTTCATGCAATTCGTAGATGCCGCCATCGCCGAACCACAAACGCCATTGCAGCAAGGCGACCAGCACCAGCAGAAAAATGATGAGCTTTTTCATGCCGGTGCCGGCCTTGGCTCAGCTTAGAACGCCCGCTTGAACGCGCTCTTGCCGGCGTAGACGGCCTTGTCGCCCAGTTCCGCCTCGATCTTCAGCAGGCGGTTGTACTTGGCGATGCGGTCGGAACGGCTCAGGGAGCCGGTCTTGATCTGGCCGGTGGAGGCGGCGACGGCCAAATCGGCGATGGTGCTGTCCTCGGTTTCGCCGGAGCGGTGCGACATCACGGTGGTGTAGCCCGCCGCCTGCGCCATGGCGATGGCTTCCAGGGTCTCGGTCAAGGTGCCGATCTGGTTGACCTTGATGAGGATGGAGTTGGCGATGCCCTTGTCGATGCCTTCCTTGAGGATTTTCGGGTTGGTCACGAACAAATCGTCGCCCACCAACTGGATGCGCGAGCCCAGTTTCTCGGTGAGGACTTTCCAGCCCGCCCAATCGCTTTCGTCCAGGCCGTCCTCGATGCTGATGATCGGGTACTTATCGACCCAGGAGGCGAAGAAGTCGGCGAATTCGCCGGAGGAGTATTTCTTGCCTTCGGATTCGAGGTCGTAGACGCCGTCCTTGTAGAACTCGGAAGCGGCGCAGTCTAGCCCTAGGAAGATATCCTTGCCCGCGGTATAGCCCGCGTTGCCGATGGCTTCCAGGATGACTTCGATGGCGGCTTCGTTGGAGGGCAGGTCGGGGGCGAAACCGCCCTCGTCGCCCACACCGGTGGCGAGGCCGCGCTGGCCCAGCACCTTTTTGAGGGCGTGGAACACTTCCGCGCCGTAGCGGATGGCTTCGCGGAAGTTGGGAGCGCCCACGGGCAGGATCATGAATTCCTGCATGTCCACGCTGTTATCGGCATGGGCACCGCCGTTGATGATGTTCATCATCGGCACCGGCAGGACGAACTCGCCGCCCTGGTGCAAATGGGCGTACAGCGGCTTACCGGCTTCGGTGGCGGCGGCGCGGGCCGAGGCCAGGGACACGCCGAGCAGGGCGTTGGCCCCCAAGCGGCCCTTGTTGTCGGTGCCGTCGGCTTCGATCATCTTGGCGTCGAGGCCGGCCTGGTCGGCGGCGTCGAGGCCCAGCACGGCTGTACGCAGTTCGCCGTTGACGTTGGCGACCGCCTTGGTGACGCCCTTGCCCAGGTAGCGGGCCTTGTCGCCGTCGCGCAGTTCGATGGCTTCGCGGGAGCCGGTGGAGGCGCCGGACGGCACCATGGAGGTACCGATGGCACCGGATTCCAGGACGACATCCACGGCCACGGTCGGGTTGCCGCGGGAGTCGAGGACTTCGAGGGCTTTCACTTCTACGATTTTGCTCATGTTGGCTCCATGATGGGTTGCGGGAATAACGTTAAAGTTCTGCTCCGGCCATTGGGTAATGGCGGCGTTCCTATTCGCCGATGAAATGGCCGGGCAGGGTGGCTAGGTGCGCCGGTTCATGATTTTCGTGGGCACCGCCAGCCTCCAGAAATTAATTATCTGGCACGCCGCTGGCGGTCATGGGCGGCGTTCAAATTCCAAGGACTCGCGGGGTTCAAGGTTTCTTGAGGATGTAATGCCCCGCGGTCGGTGCCATCGAACCCTGTTCTATGAAGAATTCATCCAGGGTCATCAATAAGTCGTACAGCGCCGTCCCCGCTTTCGATTCTAGGTATTTGCACAAACAGCCGACCGGGGCGATATAACGGATAAAGCTATGGGTCTCGCTCTTTTCCACGACCTCGAACCGCTCCAGGAAAACCTTGGGTATTTCTTGTGACCGTATGGATTCGAAAGGCGATTTCAGTGGCAGTTTGGGGCGTTTGGGGGGCTGTATTTGCTTTTGTTGCAGGCGGTTATAGGTATATTGCTGCGGGATGGTTTTGAGCAGGGCGGTGGTCAGTTCGATCAGCCTGTCGGGATACTGGAATTGCGAGTCGCCGATGAAGTCGTTGAGCCAGACCAGCCCGCCGGGTTTCAAAGCTGTCTTCATCCGGTCGGCGACATCCTCCAGAAACAGGCAATGATGCAGGGAGGTCGAGGCGACGATCAAGTCGTAGGTGTCGGCGGGGAGTTCCACGAAGTTCAAATCCCCTTGCGAATAAGTGCAGGCCAGACCTTCCTCGGCCGCCATCGCCCGTGCGCTGGCGAGCGCGTCCTCGGCGATATCGACGCCGTGGAAGCTGCGCACGATCCCCTTGTTCAACCACTCCCGTTCCAACCGCCCGGCTCCGCAACCCAGGGACAGCGCGTGGTCGAAGGTCAGGCCTTGGCTTTGGACCCAGGGCATGAAGTTGACCGCATGCCGGTTCAGGCCGAGATGGAAGCCCGCCCTTCTTTCTTCGTCCAGGACGTTCAGGTTTTCCTGTTGCTGCTGCTGCTTGTTGGGCAATACCCTCCCCCAATGGGCCGCTTCTTTCTCGGCCATCTGGTCATAGATGGCCCGGTCGCTTTTGGCGGTATTGGCGATGGCGACGGCTTCCTCTTGGGAGGGCAGGAGGGGGGTTTCCTTGAGGGGTTGGGCCAGTATCCGGCGCAATACCGCCAAAAGCTCCCCTTCCACCCGTGGATCGTCCGCGTAGGCGGGTATCCCGGATTCGGTGTCGGGATCGGCGAGTTCGCGGGGGGCGATGCCGCCGAGTTCCGCGGCCTTGAAGGCGGAGATACGGTTATGTTCGTACAGGAAAAAGGCCAGGGTTCGCCTTATCCCGGCGGTTGCACTGTCGCCATCCAATAAGGTTTGCGTACTAGACATTGAATCAAGCCCTCGATGGGTTTAGGTTGATGGGAGGCCCGTTACCATAACATGGGTTTGGGGTGATTTTAGCTTAGCACACGATTTTCCGCTTATTCTTCCCCCGACAGTTATCGATGGCAGGATTCTATTTTATAGGAAACCACTTTCTTTGACCGCCCGGTCCAAAGTCATCAATACTTCCAACAAACCCCGCATCTTGGCCAAGGGCCAGGCATTCGGCCCATCGCTCAAAGCCCGCTCCGGCTCGGGGTGGGTTTCCATGAAGAGTCCCGCGACCCCCACCGCCACGGCGGCTTTCGCCAGGGCCGGGACGAACTCGCGCTGCCCGCCGGAACACGAACCCTGCCCGCCCGGCAATTGCACCGAATGGGTGGCGTCGAACACCACGGGACAGCCGGTGTCGCGCATCACCACCACGGAGCGCATGTCCGACACCAGGTTGTTATAGCCGAAGGACACCCCCCGTTCGCAGACCATGATTTGCTCGTTGCCGGTGGCTTTGGCCTTGTCGGCGACGTTTTTCATGTCCCAGGGCGCGAGGAACTGGCCCTTCTTGATGTTCACCGGCTTCCCAAGGCTCGCGACCGCCTGGATGAAATTGGTCTGGCGGCACAGGAAGGCCGGGGTTTGCAGCACGTCGACCACGCAGGCGACTTCGGCCAGGGGCGTGTCCTCGTGGACATCGGTCAGCACCGGCACGCCGATGGTTTGCCGGACCTTCTCCAGAATCCGTAGGCCCGCTTCCATCCCCAAGCCGCGGAAACTCTCGTGGGAGGAGCGGTTGGCCTTGTCGAAGGAGGATTTGTAGATGAAGGGCAGGCCGAGTTCCTGGGTGAGTTCCTTGAGGGTGCCGGCGGTGTCGAGGGCGAGTTGTTCGCTCTCGATCACGCAGGGACCGGCGATCAGGAAAAAAGGGCGGTGGAGGTCGGTGTCGAAGCCGCAGAGTCGCATAATTTGGGGGTATGGAAGGGCTGGGTTAAAGCCGTTTGTTCAGGGTTTTCAAGGCCGTGGTATAGGCGAACCAATAACCTTTGCAATCGATGGCCACGGTGTCGGATTCACGTAGTTCGTAGCCCAGTTCGAGCCAACCGATTTCGGCTTTGGCATGGGGCGCCAGGGTATCTTTGAAGACCCGCGCCCCCGAACCATTGACGGCGAGTGTGCATTCATGCAGGTATTTGTCCGTGACATTCGTGATCATAACGACGGTGCCCCTGCCGATATAGGAATCCCGGATCACGACGGAAAGCGGGGGGGAAATGCCCTCCGGCAAGGCGAGCCCGGAGGACAGGGGGAACTTGGAGAACCCCAAGGCCGAAGATAGGCCGATAACGGAGACCCCTAACAGGGTGGCGAATAGTCTTCTACCCCAGATCATAAGGGTTGCCTCGCTGGAGAGCGGATGGGCCGATGGATAGGGTCCAGTTGGAAGGCCGGGCATGGTGCCAGAAGGGTATCCGTTAAATCAAAGCGCTTGGGTTTCAGCAGTCCGCCGCGGGGCTGGCCTTGTGGTATTCGCCCGCGGCGCGGACGAAGCCGGTGAACAAGGCGTGGCCCCCGCGCGGGGTGGAGGTGAATTCCGGGTGGAATTGGCAGGCCAGGAACCAGGGGTGGTCGGGGATTTCGATGGCCTCGACCAAGCGCCCGTCCAGGGATTTGCCGCAGACCCGCATCCCGGCGTGTTCCAGCGCCTTGAGGTAGTTGTTGTTGAATTCGTAGCGGTGGCGGTGGCGCTCGGTGATGACATCCTTGCCATAGACCCGGTGGGCCAGGCTGCCCGTGACCAAGCGGCATTTCTGCCCGCCCAGCCGCATACTGCCGCCCAGGTCGCAATCGGGTCCGCGCTGTTCGATCTGGCCGGAATCGTCCTGCCATTCGGTGATGAGGGCGATCACGGGATGCGGGGTCTTGGGCAGGAATTCGGTGCTGTGCGCCCCTTCCAAACCGGCCACGTCGCGGGCGAATTCGATCACCGCGACCTGCATCCCCAGGCAGATGCCGAGGTAGGGGATTTTGTGTTCGCGGGCGTATTTGACCGCCGATATTTTGCCTTCGATGCCGCGCTCGCCGAAGCCGCCAGGCACCAGGATGGCGTCCACGCCTTCCAAGGCGCCGGTCCCCTTGTCCTCGATCTCTTCCGATTCGATGAAGCGGATGTTGACCTTGGTCTTGGTGTGGATGCCGGCGTGGATCAGGGCTTCGGTCAGGGATTTGTAGGCGTCGGAATGGTTGACGTATTTGCCGACCATGGCGATGACGACCGCGCCCGCCGGATTCTTGAGGCCGTCCAGCACCGCCTGCCATTCCGACAAATCGGCGGGATGGGCTTCCAGCTTGAGCTTTTTCACCACGATATCGTCCAGCCCTTGCTGGTGCAGCGAGAGCGGGATGCGGTAGATGGTGTCGGCGTCCACGGCGGAGATGACCGCGTCCTCGTTGACATTGGTGAACAGGGCGATCTTCTTGCGCTCGGATTGCGGCACCAGGCGGTCGGAGCGGCAGATCAACACGTCGGGCTGGATGCCGATGGTGCGGAGTTCCTTCACCGAGTGCTGGGTCGGCTTGGTCTTGAGTTCGCCCGCCCCGGCGATATAGGGCACCAGGGTCAGGTGGATGAACAGGCACCGATCCTCGCCCAATTCCACCCGCAACTGGCGGATGGCTTCGAGGAAGGGCTGGGATTCGATATCGCCCACGGTACCGCCGATTTCGATCATGGCGACATCGTAGCCCTCGGCGCTCAGGCGGATCACCCGCTTGATCTCGTCGGTGACATGGGGGATGACCTGCACGGTCGCGCCGAGATATTCGCCGCGGCGCTCCTTGCGGATCACGTTCTCGTAGATTTGGCCGGTGGTCCAGTTGTTGACCTTGCCCATGGTGGTGCGCAGGAAGCGCTCGTAATGGCCGAGGTCGAGGTCGGTTTCGGCCCCGTCCTCGGTGACGAACACCTCGCCGTGCTGGAACGGGCTCATGGTGCCGGGATCGACGTTGATATAGGGGTCGAGCTTGGTCATCGTCACCTTGAGGCCGCGGGCCTCGAGGATGGCGGCCAGGGACGACGCGGCGATGCCTTTGCCGAGCGAGGAAACGACACCGCCGGTAATGAAAATGTACTTGGTCATGCGCGAAGGGGGGAGGGTTGACCGCGGTCGCCCGTTGGGGGCCAGGGGCGGATGCGGTGGATGGCGGAATATAAGCGTGGCATTTTACCCGACGCGGGGCGTTGCGTCATCGCCAGCCTTGGTTTCAAATCGGCGGAAAGCCGGTTTACCATAGCGGGATCGAGTAACAATCCCAGTTTTCAGGAGGGGTTAGATGGGCAGGACAAGGCGATTCGGGACGTTGGCGGGCGCGGTGTTGCTGGGCATCATGGCGGGTTGCGCCTGGGTCGATCTCAAGCCGCAGGGCGAGAAGGTCCGGGTGCTGTCGAAGTCGGAAGTAGGGCGCTGCAAGCCGCTGGGCCAGGTCACGGCCAATACCACGGCGACCCTCGGTTTCATCGCCCGCGGCAAATCCGTGGTCCAGGAAGAGGTGTACCGGCTGGCCCGCAACAACGCGGGCGGCATGGGCGGCGATACCATCGTCGCCAAGGGGCCGCTGCTGGAAGGCGAGCAGTCGTTCGATGTCTATCGCTGCATCAATCCGTAGCGGGGTTTCGCGGCAGGGCCTGGGCGGGCCGGGGCAAGGCATGCCATTCGATCGCGATATTCCGCCCCGTCCCGTCCCCCGCGAACTCCTGGCAAATCCACCATTTCCCCACCGCCGCCAGCCGTCCATCCATATAGACCAAGGGCGTCCGCTCCCGCACCCAGGGCGGAATCCCGGCCTCCTGGAATAATTTCTTGAGTTCCCGCGCACCGGCCCGGCCCAGGGGGCGGCAGGTTTCGCCGCCTTGCCGGTAGCGCACGCTGATGGCTGCCGTCCGCCACAATCCGGGCGCGATGCCGGGTCCGTCCGTGGGTAGGGCGATGAGTTCGCCGTTGCCGTCCGGCAGGACCAGGGGCGCGGGGCCGTTCCAGGCGATGACGGCCTGGCTGTCGAACGGCCCCGCGGGCGGCAGCAAATACAATTCGTTGCGGTAGCGGCGGATTTCCCCTTCGCGCCAGCGTACGGCGGGACTGCGCTCGGGGTGGGCGTTGAGGGCGCAATCCAATACCTGTCCCAACACGCGGGCCGAGGGCATACGGAAGCCCTGGGACCCGATCCATTCGCGCAGGACCAGGCGCCGGTCCGCCGCCGTGTAATCCAATAAACGGTCCACATACAGCGTTTCCCGCTCCGGGTTCAGCGCCGCGTGGCAGAGGTCGCGGGCCAGCGCCGCCAGGGTGGCCTGGGCCTCGGCGCAGTGTTGGGCGGAGCGGCTGAGGGTGGCGTTGACGGCGGGCCAGCGTTCGGCCAACGCGGGCAGGATACGGTGGCGGATGAAATTGCGGTCGTAGCCCAGATCGCGGTTGCTGGGGTCTTCCACCCAATCGAGTTTGAGCGCCTCGGCATAGCCCCGCAGTTCGGCGCGGCCATGCTCCAGCAAGGGCCGCAGCAGGAAACCGGGGCCGAACGCCGCCCGCTCCGGCATCGCCGCCAAACCCGGCAGTCCCGCGCCGCGCAGCAATTGCAGCAGCAAGGTCTCGGCCTGGTCGTCCCGATGCTGGGCGGTGAGCAAGGCATCGCCCGTCCCCATCAGCGCTGCCAGGGCTTGATAACGGGCGGCGCGGGCGGCTTCCTCGGGGCTTTGGCCGGGGCGGGGCCGGGCATCGACCCGCAGCAAACGGAACGCCACGCCCTCGGCCTCGCAGGTGGTCCGGCACTGTTCGGCCCAGTGTTCGGCGGCGGTTTGCAGACCATGATGGACATGGACGGCGGTACAGCGGAAATCCTGGCGGGCGCGGGCCAATTCGGCGCACAGGCGCAGCAATACCCGCGAGTCTAGCCCGCCGCTATAGGCGATCCAATAATGGGGGGAGGGCGGATGGCGGGCGAGATTGGCCCGCAAGCGGGCGGCGGAGGGGTTCATGAAGGAACGGGGCGGGCGGGGATTCCCGCCCCGGCGGCCTCAGGCATTGGCTTCTTCGTAGACGCCATAGCTCATCAAGCGGGCATAGCGCCGTTCCAGCAATCCCTCCATGGGGGTGCGGAGCAGTTCCTCCAGGTGGCGCTTGATCGCCGCCTTCAGGTTGTTGGCGGCTTGCTGGCGGTCGCGGTGGGCGCCGCCCAGGGGTTCGGGCACGATCTCGTCGATCAGCTTGAGTTCCCTCAGGCGTTCGGAGGTGATGCCCATGGCCTCGGCGGCGAGTTCGGCCTTGTCGGCGCTCTTCCACAGGATCGAGGCGCAGCCCTCCGGCGAAATCACCGAATAGGTGCTGTATTGCAGCATCAAGAGCCTATCGCCCACGCCGATGGCCAGCGCCCCGCCCGAACCGCCCTCGCCGACCACGGTGCAGAGGATCGGGGTGCGCAGGGTCGCCATCTCGAACAGGTTGCGGGCGATGGCTTCGCTCTGGCCGCGTTCTTCCGCGCCGATGCCGGGGTAGGCGCCGGGCGTGTCGATGAAGCAGAGGATGGGCAGGTGGAAGCGCTCGGCCAGGCGCATCAGGCGCAGCGCCTTGCGGTAGCCTTCCGGGCGCGGCATCCCGAAGTTGCGGTGGATTTTTTCCTTGGTGTCGCGGCCCTTCTGATGGCCGATCACCATGACCGGCAGGCCGTCGAGCTTGGTCAGGCCGCCGACGATGGCCGGATCGTCGGCATAGGCGCGGTCGCCATGCAGTTCGTGGAAGTCCCCGAAGATCAGTTCCAAGTAGTCCAGAGTATAGAGCCGTTGCGGATGGCGGGAGATTTGCGAAATCTGCCAGGCGGTCAGGGAGGAAAACACCGATTCGGTGAGCTTGCGGCTCTTCTCTTCGAGGCGGGCGATTTCTTCGCTGATGTTGATTTCGTTGTCGAAACCGACCCGTTTGAGCTCGCCGATCTTGGCTTCGAGTTCGGCGATGGGCTGTTCGAAATCGAGGAATTTCAGGTCCATATTGTGGTGATCCCGGCGCGGACGGAAAAGCCGTTATTTTAACACTTCGGCCAGGAAATCCTTGAGGCTTTCCCAGGAGCGGCGGTCGGCGGTTTCCTGGTAGACCGTGCCGAAACCGGGGTCGTTGGCCTTGGGGTTGGTGAAGGCGTGGACGGTGTGGCCATAGGCGTGGATTTGCCAATCGGCCCCGGCAGCGGTGAGTTCGTGGCCCAGGGCCACCAGTTGTTCCGGCTTGACCATGGGATCGTCGAAGCCGTGCAGGGCCAGCACCTTGGCCTTGATCTTGTTGTTCCCGGTGTTGCCGGGCGGGATGAACAGGCCATGGAAGCTCGCCACGCCGCGCAGGTCGGCCCCGGTCCGCGCCAAGTCCAGCACGCACAAGCCGCCGAAGCAAAAACCCATGGCGGCGACGCGGCGGCCATCGACCTCGGGTTGCAGGCGCAAGCTGTCGAGGGCGGCGGCGATCCGGCTTTGCAACAAGGCGCGGTCTTGCATGAAGGGCTGCATGAGCTGGGCGTTCTCTTCCGGTCCCGAGCCCAGGACGCCCTTGCCGTACATGTCGAGGGCGAAGGCGGCGTAGCCGAGTTCGGCCAGTTTCCGGGCCTTGTCGCAGACGAAATCGTCGCGGCCCGCCCAGGCATGGGCGATCAGCACGGAGGGCAAGGGTTGGGCGCGGCGGTCGTCGTAGGCGAAAAAGCCTTCGAGCGCGGTGTCGGCGTGGACGTAATCGACGGTGCGGGTTTGGATCGCCATGGGCTTATCTCCGGTCGGGAAATGGGGGGCGTCGCTATGCGGTGGGACGCCATCGGCGGCGATACCCTAGCAGAATGCGGGCCGGGAACGCCATGGTTGCGGGTGGGCGATATCCAGACTCCGGGATTGGGTTTCGATGCCGATCATCGGTGGCCGACCGAAACGGAAGCGAACCATACGGTTGCTGGGGAATGACCGAAACATCGGCCCGGTGGGCAGGGGAGTGCTTGGAAGAATGAGAAGGATGGCGGTGGGATTTTCGCTTGCGAACCGGCCAAAAAAACGACGGCTTACTCCTGGAACAAAAAGTATTAAGAAGAAGCCGTCGGGAAAGTGGACTTTGCCGAAAGTTCTCTCGGGTTCCGTGTACGAGTAACTAAACCATCGACATGAACCGGGATTGCCACATCCAACAAAGTCTGCTGAGGTTTTTTTTACTGGGATGCCCCGTCTGCGCCGCTAGGATATTTCCGGGCTGGGCAGGCGGGGCATAGGTGCTTTTACCTTATTATTATTTGGCGTGCTGGCGTTCGATCTGCTTTTCCACCTCAGCCTTCGATTCGGCCTGGGCTTGTTGATTCTTGACGCCGGCTTCCAGATCATCACGCGCACCGCGCATGGCGAACACGACAACGACCGCTAAAAGGATAACGCCGCCGATGTACAACCAAAAATTGTCTTTCTCTTGTTCCATATTTACCTCCTCAGTCTTTCGTCTTTCGTTGATATTGAAAAATTACGCCCTTCTGGTTGGGGCGTGAATAAAATATCGAAGATCAAAGGCTGTTTGGTTACAAAACCGTGTAAATTTCATTTCAAATGAATTCGTAATAAATGAAGTTATCATAAAAATTTCATGATTAGATTGCCGTGCTTGCCGTGTGCCGTATTCATGAACCGGCGGGCCGTTGCCGCCCGCGACGACGGCATATGCGCGGCCATGTCCGATCCTTTGCGGGAATGCCCATGGACCTTGCCCACCGAGGCCCGTGCGCGGACCCGACAAAACCGCTTGGCGGTACGGGTGGGATGGAAGCGGAGGGGGGTTGATGAACGGTCCGCGTTGGCGGCGACGCATTGGAATGGCGCGGAACTGCGGGGGCCGTTTGCCCGGAGCGGACCGGGCGGGCGGAACCAGCGCGGCCAGGGTCCGCGCTGGTCGCAGCGTCTATATCAAGCCGATGGGTCGCGAGGAAACCTTCGAGGATGTCTCCTGGCGGGGAAGGATCGCGGGCGCTGGGGATTCAAGCCGCCGCTGATTTCCGGCGCGGGGGGCGGGCTTTCCTGCTCCATAGGCCGGTCGCGCCCGCGATCATCAGCCAAGCCGATGCCGGTTCGGGTACCGCGGCGACCTCGGTGAACTTTGCCCAGGTGGTATTGCCGGCCGCGCTGTAGTTGTTGAGGAAGGTGCTTTGGGCAATGATGAAGAAGTTGGGGAATGGATTGCCTATATTGGCTGATGATATTAATAAGCCAGGAATGCTGAAAAAGCCGCCACCAAGATCGAGAACCGGAAAGATGATGCTTATAGTCTGGGTATAGGTGGTGGCAATGCCGTTGATACCGTTGGGAAGGTTTGCGGAAGTGAAGCCGGAGGCCAGGAGCGCCGAACGAAGGGCGGTGTTTGCAAGGCCCGCTTCCGTGGGGGTGCTAAAGTCGAACTGGTTGCTGGGCCAGAGGGTCGATGGCGAACCATCCCCGAAGGACACATCGTAATGATGGCCGCTGGTCGTCACCAAATCGTCGATGCCCATCAGGGTTTGGCTGGAAACCACAAAGCTATAGGCATGGGAAACAGGGCTGCTGACCGCCAACAATAGGCCCAGCGCCGCTGCAAGGGTGGTTTTTTGCATGGGAGTAAGGTCTCCAGATAAATAGAGGGATGGTTGCGACTACCTCCATAAGGTTATTAGTCAAGGCCGGGTTTGCGGCCTTGTTTAATTTATAGGTTATGGAGTCCTGGATATGCGGTGGAAATAGGCGAATATCGAGGATTGAAGGCTAGCATGGGGGGCTCTGGTGCGTCAATATTATGGAAATTTTGGGTTTCCACCCGCGATTGCCGGGGACGGGCCCGATATTTCCCTTGACTTGGCTCCACCCTGTTTGTGGTGGCCTGGGTTCGTTGCGGACCCGGCAAGCCTATAGCACCCTCCAATTATAACCGCCCTCATCGAGGCACCGACCCAGATCGATAGGATGGATGCCGCCCGGTTAGGCGAAGTCCGCGACGGAATCAAAAGGACGGTTCAATCGGCTTCTTCTTGTTGGCGGACCAGCGAACCCTCCGGTTTATATAGGAATTCGTATTCCCTGCCGTTTTCTTTGAATTCTATGGCGTAGGCCGGACCGTCCGCGAAGCGCCGGGCCTCGTACTCCACGTCCCGAGCATTCGGGTGCGCCCGTTCGAAGGCATCGAGTACGGCTTTCGGAACTCGATCCTTGCCGATATCGTTGGTATCGGCATGCGCTGGACCGAATACCGCCAAATACGTTGCAAACCCAACAAGCATCTTGGTCTTCATGAATTCCTCCATTCGGGCATCGAACGACTACGCTGCGGAATGCGGATGATTGGGGAGAAGCGCTGTGCGGTCAATCCTGGGTTTGTGTCGATTTGTGTTCCCGTACCCCGGAACGCTCCGCGCCCGCCGCCGCTTTCGATGGGTGCTTTGTCGGCCAGGGTAGGGTGGGGCGGGCGGTTATTTCTGACCTCCTGGGCGGTGGAGAATATCCATCAAGGCACCAACGAGGGTTTGAATGCCAACACCTGGGCCTGCATACGCTTGACTTGGCCGATGCTGAAACCGGTCATACAGGCATCGGCGCTGTAATCCATGTAGTTGGTCACCGGGTCTTTGCCTAGTTTGTTCGCGCAGGTATCCCTTTTGACGGGGCAATCGAAATTTGGGGTGCGCTCGATGGCCGTGTCGCCCACCAAATCATTATCCACGGTGCAGCTGGTGCGGTCATCGTCGAAAGTATGATAGAGGCCCAGATAATGTCCGATTTCATGGGTGGCGGTATCGCCTTCCCCATAAGGGGCCGGGCCGCCTGGGAGCGACCGGTAACTCAATACAACCCCGTGCATCGCGCTCGATTCCGCATACATATCTGGAAAGGTCGCGAAGCCGAGCAAACCAGAGATGCTATTGCAGGTATAGGCATTCAAGGTATGGGTGGGATCGACCGCCAATTGTTTTTTATAGACGGGTTCCAACGCCTCGTTATCCAGGCATTGATCGAACCAATCGGCGCTTTCCGTCCTATCGGTGCCGGCCAGCGAAAACTGGAATCCACTGCCTTGATAGGCATTGTTCAAAACCGTGATCTGCTTGGCGATGACCGCGTCCGAAACATTGCCTTTGGGTTGGCCGGACACGACCTTATAGATGACATGGAACCAAACCGGGATGGTGACGGGCTGGTTGGGCGGCGGGAAGGTTTTGGCGGCCTGCCTGCTGGCGGTATTGAAAATGGATTCGCTTTGCAGTTTCTCGGCCATGTTCCGCACCGGGGTTCTGCATTTCAGCTGGGGTATTTCCTCCGCCGTGGCATACGGTGCCATACCGGTCGCGCCAAGGAAGGTGACAAGGCAATAGCCGCCGAGCAGGTTGATCCTGGATTGGGTTTTATCGTGCATATGGGTTATCTCCTAGCCTAGTATATGGACATCAACGGCTGTTTCAGTGCCGGTGGAGCCGGCGGGCGCGCAGGAATGGCGCGAAGATCATGCGCCCGCGAGACGAACGGGGTCTACCGCAGTTCCACTACCCAGGCTGTCCTGGCCGTGCCGACCGGTATCGATGGCTGGGTGCCTCTCGGTGTAGCTAGGATGGCGTGCGACGTAATTCGGCGTGATCCAGGCTACGGACTTTGCCGCCATTCGATACGGTCGGGGCGCTAGCTGTTGGGAAAAGCGGAAGGCTGGGCATGGCGGGTTTCCACGTTCCGCTTGGCGTAGGACGGAAAGCAGGGTTTCCACATTGGTATTTCCAAGCCGAGCTTGGGAATGAGTGGCCATGTTTCCTATCGAAAACGCGCCAAGCCTGGGGGGAAGTGGAAAGGCTTTGTAGTCAGGCCGAGATAATGGCCGCGACCACGATCCCGGCGATGAGGTTCCCGAAGATATCCACGAAGAGTTCCCGCGTGAAAAAGGCCGCCGGACTCATTTTGCCGATTTTCTGGCTTTTGCTCTTTTCAGGGAGTTTGATTTTGCCTTCGGCGATTTCGCGGATCGAATCTTCGACCAGGGCGAGAACGCCGGCTTCGGTATGGTGGGCTGGATGGTATTTGATCAACAAGGTACCGGTAATGATATTCGGCTCGGCATGGTATATCCCTTTGGCTTCGGGTCGCTTGAGCAGCCGGAGTTTCAGCAGGTCGGCGATGGCGGGCTGGTTTTTGATGCAGGCCGCCCGCAGGCGTATTCTATTGGGGACTTTGTTGTGGGCGATGGCTATCGAGGTTGGCATGTCACCGTGCATAAGGGTTTACCGTGGATGGATAATACGGATCGAGTGGAAAATATTTGGCCATGGCCTGGAGGAATGGCCCGTGAGAATGGCGCGGTTTCCAAGTATAACAAAATGCCGGGGATGGCGCGGGAGGGTGGGTGTCATGATCATGTCATGCTGGGATGTTAAATAGGGGTTTAATCCTTTTGTCGTTGCGCGATGCTTTATACCGATACCGCCGGGGGTAGGCGTTATTCATTCCCCGATCTTAAAACCCTGCTGGGCAAGGCCTCGCCCTTGCGTTCGGCGGACCAACTGGCCGGACTCGCCGCCGAGTCCGAGGCGGAACGGGCCATCGCCCAGCGCGTGCTGGCCGGGGTGCCCTTGCGGCGCTTCCTGGAAGAGCCTTTGATCCCGCCCGAGCAGGACGAGGTCAGCCGCTTGATCTTCGAGCGCCACGACATGGCGGCCTTCGCGCCCATCGCCGGGCTGACCGTGGGCGAATTCCGCGAATGGCTGCTGGCCGACACCACGCCAGGCGTGGACATAGAATCCATCCGGTCCGGCCTGATGCCGGAAATGGCGGCGGCGGTCTCGAAACTCATGCGCAACCAGGATTTGATCGCCGCCGCCCGGCGTTGCCGGGTGACGACCCGGTTCCGCAATACCTTGGGGCTGCCGGGACGCTTATCGACCCGCTTGCAGCCCAACCATCCCACCGACGATCCCCAGGGCATCGCCGCCAGCCTCCTCGACGGTTTGCTGTACGGCAATGGCGATGCGGTCATCGGCATCAACCCCGCCACCGACAGCCCGGCCAATGTGGCCGGTTTACTGCGCCTATTGGACCGGATCATCCAGGAATACGCCATCCCCACCCAAAGTTGCGTGCTGGCCCATGTCACCACCACCATGGAATTGATGCGGCGGGGCGTGCCGGTGGATTTGGTGTTCCAATCCATCGCCGGGACCGAGGCGGCCAACCGCGGTTTCGGCGTGGACCTCGCGCTGCTCGGGGAAGCGCGGGAGATGGCGCTTTCCCTCAACCGCGGCACGGTGGGCGACAACGTGATGTATTTCGAGACCGGCCAGGGCAGCGCCTTGTCCGCCGAGGCCCATCATGGCATCGACGCCCAGACCTGCGAGGCCCGCGCCTATGCCGTGGCCCGCGAGTTCGCGCCGCTCCTGGTCAATACCGTGGTGGGTTTCATCGGGCCGGAATATCTCTACGATGGCAAGCAGATCATCCGCGCCGGGTTGGAGGACCACTTCTGCGGGAAGCTCCTGGGCCTGCCGATGGGTTGCGATGCCTGCTACACCAACCACGCCGAGGCCGACCAGAACGATATGGACAACCTCATCACCTTGCTGGGCGTGGCCGGTTGCACTTATTTCATGGGGGTGCCGGGGGCGGACGATATCATGCTGGCCTATCAAAGCACCTCGTTCCACGACGCCTTGTATCTGCGCCGGACCTTGGGGCTGCGGCCCGCGCCGGAGTTCGAGGACTGGCTGGACCGCATGGGCATTTTCGATGGCCGCAACGCCTTGGCCGGGAATCCGGCCCCGCGCCTGTTGGGAGCCGTCCACGATTTGGCGGGAGGTCCGGCATGAACGACGGCGCTTGGGAACCGCTACGCCGTTTCACCCAGGCCCGCATCGGCCTGGGCCGGGCCGGCCACGCCCTGCCCACCGGGGCGTTGTTGGATTTCCAACTGGCCCATGCCAGGGCGCGGGACGCGGTGCATCTGCCTTGGGATATCGAAGGCTTCGCCGCGGCGGTGCGGGCGCTGGGCAGCGAGTGCCTGATCCTGGAAACCCCGGTGGCCGACCGTGGCGAATACCTGCGCCGCCCCGACCTGGGCCGCCGCTTGACCGAGGCGGCCCGCGCCCGCGTGGCGGCTTGGGCCGGGCCGGATATCGATATCGCCTTGGTCGTGACCAACGGCTTGTCGTCGGCGGCGGTGGAGGCGCATGGCCTCCCTTTGTTGCGGGCGATCCTGGAACGCTACCACGCGCTGGGGTTCAAGCCCGGCCCGGTCTGCGTGGTGGGGAATGGGCGGGTGGCTGTGTCCGACGTTATCGGCGCGGCGCTCAGGGCCCGTTTGGCGGTGATCGTGGTCGGCGAGCGGCCCGGCCTCAGCGCGGCGGACAGCCTCGGGATTTACCTAACCTATGGTCCCAAGGTCGGCAATACCGATGCCGGGCGCAATTGCCTATCCAATATCCGCCCGCCCGAAGGGTTGGACTACGCCGCCGCCGCCGCCAAGCTGGCCTATCTGACGGTCGAGGCGCTGCGGCGGGGTTTGTCCGGGGTGGATTTGAAGGACGAGATGGCCCTGCCGGGCCGGGACGGCGCGGTTCTCGACGCCATCCCGCAGCTTTGAGCTTGCGCCCAAGGAATTTGGGAGTCCGCGTGGAATCCGGCGGGTCGAACAGGATTCGACCCTGGGAAATACCGGGTTTTACGCCGCCGTTTTTCATCTTAATGCAACGGTTTTCGCGGTAACTTGGGCGCGTTTCCCTTGGACGGCCCCGAGGGCGCGGGTCCGGTCCGCGCCGGGGCCGGCCTCGCCCCAACCTTTTTCCATCGCGAGAGTAGCGACCAACGATGCAAGTTCGAGCCATCTTCATTTCCGATGTGCATCTCGGCACCCGCGCCTGCCAAGCCGCCCGTTTGGTGGATTTCCTGCGCGAACATCCTTCCGAATACCTTTATCTCCTGGGCGATATCATCGATTTCTGGGCCATGAGCCGGGGCGAAATCTATTGGTCCAGGGCGCAGAACACCTTCGTGCAGAAGGTGCTGAGGCGCGGCCGCCATGGCGACAAGATCATCCTGGTGCCCGGCAACCACGACGAAGCCCTGCGCGAATACCTGGACATGGCCTTCGGCGACATCGTCCTCAAGGGCGAACACGTCCACACGGCGGTGGACGGCAAACGCTATTTGCTGCTGCACGGCGACGATTTCGACCAAGTCACCCGCTACCACCGCTGGGTGGCGGTGCTGGGCGACGTGTCCTACAACTTCCTGGTGCGGGTGAACGCGCTCCTATCCTGGTTGCGCCGCCAATTCAAGCGGCCCGGTTATTGGTCCTTGGCCGGCTACGCCAAGCGCAAGGTCAAGACGGCGGTCAATTTCATCTTCGATTTCGAGGATTCGGTGTTGCACCATGTGCGCGAGCGCGGTTTCGACGGCGTGGTCTGCGGCCATATCCATTGGGCCGAGATCAAGCAAATCGATGGCTTGTCCTATATGAACTGCGGGGATTGGGTCGATAGCTGCACCGCCATCGTCGAACATCTGGACGGGCGCATGGAATTGATCGTATGGCACGGCGACCTGGCCGCGCCCGAGCAACCCGAAGCCCCGGTCAGCCAAATCGCCACCGCCTGAGCCATGGACGCCCCCGCCAAGACACCTCCGAATGAACCGGCCCACACCCAAGGTGGCGGCGCCGGGCCGCCGGAACCGGATATTCCCGTCCGCGACCTGCCGCGCGATGTCGGCTACCTCTTGCTCGCGGGCGGGCTG
Organism: Methylomagnum ishizawai; assembly: GCF_019670005.1. Lineage (NCBI taxonomy): Bacteria > Pseudomonadati > Pseudomonadota > Gammaproteobacteria > Methylococcales > Methylococcaceae > Methylomagnum > Methylomagnum ishizawai. The sequence goes on from NZ_AP019783.1 coordinate 1,493,900, forward strand.
ATCGGTGTCGTGGCACCGGGCATCCTGGGGCTGGATATGCTGGCCTTGGGCACTTTGATCCTCTGGCCGGGCAACCAGCGGCGGGTGGAACGCTGGTTGCAAGGCGATCCTTCGACCCCGAAATTCCTGCGCGGCAGCCTGAAACAGGTGGAGCGCTTCCTCGACAACCTGGAAAAGCGCTATCCCCGGCTCGACCCGCCCAAGCCGGGCCGGTCCTAGCCACCTCCCACCTCCCACCATCTCCCACGGGATGTCCGCCGCGCCCGTTCCCAAGCCGGGCTTGGGAACGGGTCTCCATGTCTACGCCCAGCCAACAATCCCGGCTAAAGGAAGCCCCGGTGGATGCCGATGATTAAGGCAGCCACCGGGCCGGTGCGGCCCATCCTCCCGCGATTTTCCAGACCCAGGCAAGGACCCCGATGGACAAGGCGCGCATCCAACGGAAAAACAACGTCCATATACGCGGAAACCCAGCCGCGCAAAACAGCTTGATCTTCGTCCATGGCTTCGGTACCGACCAGTCGGTTTGGGATGGGATCGTCCCCGAATTTTCCGGGGATTATAGGGTTATCACCTTCGACAACGTGGGTTCCGGCGGTTCGGAACCCAGCGCCTTCATCCAACACCGGTATTTGGGTTTGCAGGGGTACGCGAACGATTTGCTGGAGCTTTGCCGGGCCTACGCGGTCGGGAAGTCCTGCGTGGTGGGGCATTCTTCCGGAGCGATGATCGGTGCCCTCGCGGCCGTCGCCGACCCGTCGCTGTTTTCCAAGCTGGCGCTGCTATCCGCCTCGCCCCGGTATTTGAATGACGGGGAATATATCGGCGGTTTCACGGACGGGGATTTGCGCGATACTTATAGCGCGGTCGTGCGGAACCTGCCGGATTGGATTGGCACAATCACGCCGAAAATCTTGGGCGGCCTGGAACAGCCGGAATTGGCCCGGCATTTCGCGGAAACCCTGCTGGGTATCAAGCCGGAAAATGTATTGACCGATCTTTGCGCCATCCTCCAGTCGGATTGCCGCGAGGAGATAAAACGCATCTCCATCCCCACCCTGATTATCCAATCCACCGAAGATTATTTCGTGCCCGCCGCGGTGGCCTATTATCTATACCGGAATATCGCGGACAGCACCCTGGCCATCATTCCGGCGCGGGGGCATTTTCCGCATGGCTCTATCTGTGTTCCGGGGTCTTCCACTAAGATGGTCGGATGCAGACATCCATCATATCAATCAAGCACTTGGTCAGCGAAGCGCACTGCTACGAGACCATCCGGCAACTGCGCTGGCAAGAGGGCGTCTACTGCCCGCACTGCGACGGGGGCGAGGCCATCCGGCGCGGCTACGACGGGCCGGATCGGCACCTGCGGCGCTACCAGTGCAAGGCGTGCGGTAGGCGCTTCGACGACCTGACCGGGACGGCGCTGTCCGGGCACCACCAGCCCTTGTCCGTATGGGTGTTATGCCTGTACTTCATGGGCCTAAACCTGTCCAACGCACAGATTGCCCAGGAACTGGACCTGAACAAGGACGACGTGCATTCCATGACGGAATGTCTGCGCGGGGGTCTCGCCCAAAAAAAGCGCCTGTGACGCTATCGGGGGTCGTCGAGTGCGACGAGACCTACGTCGTGGCCGGACACAAGGGCCAGCCGGAGAAGGTCGCCGAAGCCGGACGCCCGCCGCGCCGACGGCGGCTGAAGGGCGCACGGGGGCGCGGCACCAAAGCCACGGAGAAGCCGCCCGTTTTCGGCATGATCCAGCGCTCCGGCGAGGTGGTCATCCGGCTGCTCGACAACGTCCAACAAAAGACGATCAAGCCCTTGATCTCGCAGACCGTCGCGGCGGGGACGCTGGTGAACACCGACGAATATGCCATCTACGGCAAGCTGACCGACTGGGGCTACGGACACAAGACGGTCAACCACTCGAAGGGCGAGTATGCCCGTGACGAGGACGGCGACGGCTTCCACGAGGTCCACGTCAACACCATGGAAGGCTTCTGGTCGTTGCTCCGCTCCTGGCTGCGGCCCCACCGGGGCATCTCGCAGGCCAAGTTGCCGCTATACCTGGGCTTCTTCGAATTCGTCTACAACGCCAAGCGGCGCGGCAAGCGATTGTTGTCCGCACTGCTGGAAGGCTTGCTCAAGAAGACCCCGGAATCCATATAGAGCCTTCCGCATTTGAGCGCGCCCGCCGAGGTCGCCGCCGCCTTGCGTGGTTTCCTATGAATCCGTCGGGCGCGGGGGATGGCCTTTGTCCAACACGGCGGGATAAAGCGGGCACGGCGGCGGCGGGCGTGTATCGAATTGGCGAGAGATGCGATGCGGAGTCGGCATCGGGCGCTCCCTGGCGGATACCGTGGTTTTGCGGTTGGACAAGATAGGGCCTTTGGGTTCGGATAGACTCGACTATATTTCCTGGTATCCTTCAATCCCTCTTGGGATCGATATCTCCAGACCGGTCGCCATCTGGCGGGTGGGGGGCAAGGCTTGCTTGGCGTTTTTAATATGGGATGGAACCCACTGGGTTTCCGGCCATCGATGTGGGCGGCGCTCACCGGAGAAAAAAATAGTGATCGAATTGATAAAGCAGAGAAAACCATCATATCTGATGTTTTTGGCTGGCTGGGCGGGCCTGTCGCCCCTGGCCCAGGCCGGGCACACCGCGCGCATGTTGGAACCCACCTATGTGGTCGCGGGCCAACCGGCCGCCTTCAAGTACGAGCTGACCGTCGGCGAGCAGGGGATTCCGGTGGGCGGGAGCGTTGTGGTGGGTTTCCACCACGCCTCGAAATGGCAGCCGCGGTTGCAATTCGGCCAGCCCACCTTGCCCGCCTACGTCAAGGTGACGGGCAAGGTCGCCAATAATTTCAAGATGAGGTTTCAAAATGTCGGTCCCACCTCTTTCGCCAAGGCGGAGGACAACCTATACCACATGGTGATCGTCGCCACCGTGAGCAAGACCGCCCTGGTGCCGGGCGAGGTGGTCACCATCAGCATCGGCAGCGCCCAATACGGGGGCATATTCCAGATCATGGCGGACGACCACCATGAATTGCGGATCATGGCCGACACCAACGCCGACGGCAAATTCGAATGGGTGGCCTCGCCCCAGTTCGACATCATCCCGGCATCGACCCACCACCTGCTGATGGTCGCGCCTTCGCAAGTCACCGTGGGCCAGCCGTTCAATGTCCAAATCCATGCCGAGGACGCCCACAACAACTTTGTCAACGGCACCTATTTCTCAACCCCCGTGCCCACCTATAACGGGAAGGTCACGATCATCGACGAGAGCGAGGGGGTGCTGGCGACCGGCGTCCAGATCACCGATGGCTGGGCGAGCGTGCCGGTACGGGTATCCAAGCCCGGTCCCCATTGGCTCAAGGTCAGCGACGGGGCGTCGGGCGATGCCGGCGGCAGCGGCGAAGGGGGCGGAACCTCCGGGGGCAACGATGGGACGTTGGCGGGTGTCAGCAACCCCTTCAAAGCCTTCGCGGCGGACCCCGAATACAAGATATATTGGGGCGATGTCCACGGCCATACCAAGGGGTCCGATGGCTTGGGCGAATCCCAGGAGCAATATTTCTGGTACGCGCAAAAAGCCCAGCATTTGGATATGTGCGCCCTGAGCGACCATGGCCAGAAAATGTGGCCGCAAACCATGGCCGCCGTCCGCTCGTTCTATCAGCCGGGGGAATTCGTGACCATCCTTGGTGCCGAGGCCAGTTTGAAAGGGGGGCATGTCAATGTCTATTTCAGGGGGGATACCGCCGCGCTCCTTCCAAACAAGTGGAACCTGATGAACCATGTCACCTTCATCAATGCGGTCGCCCAGCAATTCGGGACCGACGCCCTCATGGGACCGCACGCCTTCTCCCATGCCACCACCGAACCCTATCCTTTCAGCTTCTGGAACGACACGGTCGAGCGCTTCGTCGAGGTTTATTCGATGCATGGCACCAACGAATATCCCGGCAATGCGCGGCCGATGGCGCAGGCCATCCAAGACCCCGCCCATTTCCTGCAAGGGGGTTTGGTCGCGGGGCGGCGCTTCGGGGTGATCGCTTCCGCCGATGGCCATGATTCCCATCCGGGGCGGTCGTTCGGCGGGGTTTATCCCACCGGGCTGGTGGCGTTCCGCGCCAAGGAACTGACGCGGGACGCCATCTACGACGCTTGGCGGAACTATCAGGTCTACGCCACCAGCGTGGAGCGCATCTACCTGGATTTCTCGATCAATGGCTCGTGGATGGGGGCGGCGCTGACCACCGGCGATCCGGTCCAGGTGCATTACGAAGTGATCGGGCAGGATAAAACCTTCAAGGCCGAGCTGCTCCGCAATAACATGGTCATCAGGACCGATACCACGACCAACGGGACGGTCACGGTCGATTTCCAGGATACGCCCCCCGATCCCAATAATTATTATTATCTGAGGGTGTCGCAGGCCAATGGCGAACGGGCTTGGTCCACCCCGATCTGGGTCGATAAGCCGCCCGCCCCGGATGCGCCGCCCGCCGCGGCCAAAGCACCGCGCTCGGCAAAGAAGCGGGCACGCTCTTCCTAAACCCCGTGGGTCAGCCTTTCATATTCGGCCCGCGTCAATTCCAGCCCGTAGGTCCGCTCCAGGCGGCGCATGGTGAAATGGGCGCGGGCGATCTCCTGGAAATGCTCGATGAACACCATGTTGATGAGGCTGCCGGTACCCGCGCCCAGGAGCGGGACCATTTGCAAGGCGGCTTTCTGGCTCACCGCCACCCCGAAGCGGGCGGCGATCTCGGCGATGAAGCGCACCAGCCCCGGCGGGTTCATGCGCACGATGCCCACGGTCGCCACCCGCTCGGAAATCCGGGTGAGGTGCATCCCCAGCGCGATGCGGATGCCGTAATAGCCGATATCGGTGGCGTCGTCGCTGGGCGAGCGTCCGCCCAGCGCGAATACCTCCATGCAGGCCAACCGGGTTTCCTCGTCGTCCAGGTCCTCGCCCTGGGCCTGGGCGATATCGGCGATGGAGCGCAGGATGATGCCCGAAGTCACCGGCAATTCGGCCAGCACGGCGGGCAGCCCGAACAAACCGCCCACCGCGCCCGACAGCATCCCCATGGCCTTGTGCAAACGGGCGTTGCCGCCGCGGCCGGGGCGCTTGCCCAGCGAGAGGATGGCGATCCGCAAGGTGCGCTCCAGATGGCTGCCGAGGCTGGCCTGCATCCGGGCGTGCCAGCTTTCCGGCAGCGCCTTGAAGAAGCGTTGGATCGGGGCGCCGATGCGGCTGGTCATGCGGGCCGCGAAGCCGGGGCATTCCAGGCGGCGATGGGCGAGGCGCAGGGCTTTAATATCCTCGGCGGAAAGGAGCGGGGCGCTGGCCGGGAGCAAGCGGGTAGCGGAGCTATCGGATATGGCGTTCATGGTGGCGGACCCAAGTGGCGGTCACGGATGGAGCGGAAGATGTTAACCCAAACCAAACGGCCCGGACCCAGGTCGTCGGTCGGGCCGGCTTGAGCGCCCGGCCCGGTTCGGGCATAGTCGGGGCTTTCCCCATTCCGACCTTCCGACCATGAATATGATCCGTGTCACCGGCCTGGCTGTGTTGCTCGGCCCCGTCGCGGGCTGCGGCCTCGACCACCTGGACCGCCTCGCCTACGGCACCGCCGCGGCGATCCAGCAACAAAATTGCCTGGACAGCCCCGTGGCCCGCAAGCAGGACTGCTTGCAAACCGAAACCTACGATCAATACCAGCGCCAACGCGGCGAAGCCGATCCGCCGGGTTGAGTCCGCAAGCTCATACCGGATAGATCACCAAGCGGCGTTCCGGCTCCACGCCGACGCTCTCGGCCACCAGGCCATGGCGGGTGACGATGCGGTGCTGGATACGCCGTAGCGTGGAAGGCCGGGGATCGAGTTCGGCCTTGACCCCGCCCGCCTTCACTTCCCGCACCGCCCGCTCGGTTTCCCGCACCATGTCGTCCACCTCGGCTTGGTCCTGCCCATGCGCGATGTTGAACAGGCTGGCCAGCAGCGAGCGGATCTGGGCCGTGGTGTTTTTCTTCACCCCATGCACGCCCACCCGCGAGCGGTCCACCAAGCGCGACAACTTGGGATCGTCTTCCCGCGCCCTCAGCGTCAATACCAACTCGGCTTGGTCGGGGAATTTCACCGTGCGGGCCTGGAGCCGCAGGTCGCGGATCGCCCGGTCCACCGAGTCGCGGCTGAGGGCGTAGGCGTAGACGCGCACCGGCCTGTCGCCTTGGGCCGGGAAGGCGCGGGGTTCCGGTCCGGTGTCCGCGGGCCAGGGTTCGGCGGCGCTGTCCCCGTCTTCCTCGTCGGAATCGGATAGGAAGCGGCGCACGCCCCGCGCCGGGTGGCCGCGCAGCAGGTTATCCACGGCGCGGGCGGCGTCGGGATGGACGATGACTTCCCCACGGCTGACGATTTCGACCACGGCGTCGAAGGTGGGCGCGGCCTTGCGCTCGCTGATGGTCTTCTGGGTGCCGCGCAGCCGGGCCTCGTCGTCGCCCAGGATCACCGTCTGCACGCCGCCGACCAGGTCGCTCAGGGTGGGATTGCTCACCAGGTTGTCCAGGGTGTTGCCGTGGGCGGTACCGATCAATTGCACGCCGCGCTCGGCGATGGTGCGGGCGGCCATGGCCTCGCCCAGGGTGCCGATCTCGTCCACCACGATGACCTCGGGCATATGGTTCTCGACGGCCTCGATCATGACGGCGTGTTGGCGGTCGGGCGCGGCCACCATCATGCGCCGCGCCCCGCCCACCGCCGGATGGGGAATATCGCCATCGCCCGCGATTTCGTTGGAGGTATCGACGATGACCACGCGCTTGCCGAAGTCGTCGGCCAAGACCCGCGCCACCTCGCGCAGCTTGGTGGTCTTGCCGACGCCGGGGCGGCCCAGCAGCAGGGTGCTCTTGCCGCTCTCAATTAAATCGCGGATCAGATCGATGGTGCCGGACACCGCCCGCCCCACCCGCAGGGTCAGGCCGATGATATCGCCCCGGCGGTTGCGGATGGCCGAGACCCGGTGCAGGGTGCCCTCGATGCCGGCGCGGTTGTCGGCCCCGAATTCGCCGACGGCGCGGACCACCGCGCCCAGGTCTTCGCGGTTGACCGGATGCCCGGACAAATCGATGGCGGCATGGACATAGCGGGCTTGGGGTGGACGGCCCAGGTCGAGGATGATTTCCAACAATTCGGCGGGTTCTTGCCGGGCCAGGGCGGATTTAATGTGGCTCGGCAACAAGCGGGTCAGCAGGTGCAGGTCGTCGGTGGCGGAGTGGCTATTCACGGGCGTGTTTCGGGTGGGGCGGGGGGTGTTTTGGCTTGTGGGCGGCGTGTGCATCATACACCCTGGGCGGGTTGGGCCGAGGGCCGTTTATGGCTTGGATAGGCGGGATAAGCGGCGGTTCTGGGCTTGGCCCGGACCCGGCCCGCGGCTGAAAAAAACAACTTCAAGCGTTGACGGACTAATCCGACATCGGTATTATTCGCGCTCTTGATGGTTCGCCTCGTGACCGACCTGAAAGAGTAATCGTCCGGGGTATAGCGCAGTCTGGTAGCGCGTCTGCTTTGGGAGCAGAATGTCGGGGGTTCGAATCCCTCTACCCCGACCAAGCGCTTGTAGCTCAGCCGGATAGAGCATCGGCCTTCTAAGCCGAGGGTCGCAGGTTCGAGTCCTGCCAAGCGCGCCATCTACAGAGTTCCATGGTGGCTGTAGCTCAGTTGGTAGAGCCCCGGATTGTGATTCCGGTTGTCGTGGGTTCGAGCCCCATCAGTCACCCCACCCTTCCCAAGGGTAAAGTTTTCGGGTCGTTAGCTCAGCTGGTAGAGCAGTGGACTCTTAATCCATCGGTCCAAGGTTCGAATCCTTGACGGCCCACCAATAAAAAGAAAGCCTTACGAGAAATCGTAGGGCTTTTTTATTGCCCCCGGTTTCACGTAACGTGAAACCCCACCTACTTGACGGCCCTGAGCTTCGGTGGTTTGTATTGTAGGTAAGCCCGATCTTTGGCACAAAGATGCAAGGTCTTTGGCCCCTACCCCACAATCCATCCCGCCCGGCGCGGAGGGCGACCGCCGGGCATTCTGTGATTCCCTACGGCCTAGGCTGGCTACTAGAATGTCACTGTCCTTGGGGCGCGGCCAACCCGGCTTACACTTTGCCCCATGGACCCTGGTGGTTTGGACCGGGTGTTTCCGTGCCGCCCGACCCAGGATGGGGCCGATCCGGCCAAGCCGCCCATGATTTCCCAAAACGGTAGTAAAAAAACAGTTCGATTTCCTAATTTTTGGAGAAAACAGCACATGACCCACGCACCGAATGGCACCTGTTCCCGCGCCGCCGCGCCTCTGCTGGTACTGGGCTTGTTGGCCCTGAGCGCTTGCTCCACGGTCCAGCAGGCCAAGCTCAAAGAGGATGGCCTGGCCTGCGGCTTCCTGGGCAGCGTCTGCACCAAGCTCACCCCCGGCGGCAAGGACCAAGCGTCGCTGCGCTATATCAATCCGACGGCGAAATGGACCCAGTACAACAAGATCATGGTCGCGCCCGTGAGCCTGTGGGGTGGCGATATCACCAAGGTGTCCGGGTCCGACCAGCAGATGTTGGTGGATTTCTTCCATCAGCAACTGGTGCAGGAATTGGGCAAGAAACTCCAGGTGGTCGATAAGCCGGGGCCGGGCGTGTTGAAGCTGGACGTGGCCCTGTCCGACGCCGAGGCCGCGACCCCAGGGCTCCGCAGCGTGTCTATGATCATCCCGCAGGCGCATATGATCAGTAACCTCAAGTATTTGGCGACCGGCTCCTTTCCCTTCGTGGGCGGGGCGCAGGGCGGGGCCAAGCTGAGCGACGCCCAGTCCGGCGAAGTGCTGGGCGCGTGGGTGGACCGCCAGATCGGCGGCGGCAATTTCACCACCGGCTTCCAATGGCAATGGGGCGACGCCGAGAACGCCATCACCGAATGGTCGAAAAAAATGGCGGAGAAACTGACGGCCTGGACCTCGGGCACGGCCACGCCGTAATTCCCCTTTCCCCGGCGTTTGGGTCCGGCTAGGCTAGGCCGGGCCCAGGTACCGTTTACCCTTTGGGAGCATCATCATGGAAAACACCGAACGGATCGGGGCACGGCGGGCCGGGCGCTTCCCGGCGTGGTTGGCGCTGGCGGGCCTGGGCTTGGCGCTGGCCGGTTGCGTCACCGACACCGAGTTCCTGGCGCAGAATTCCTCGGCGGCCCTGAGCGCCGCCGAGGCGCGGGGCGGTTTCGAGTTGGGGTGCGACGGCGTCCAGTCCAGGGTGCTGAGCCAGAAGGTCGTCCAGGGTGTCCAGGGCGGCTATGGTTGGCGCGGCGCGGGGGCTTGGGCCGGGCCTTGGACCGAATATACCGTCGGCGTCAGCGGTTGCGGCAAGCGGGCCGTGTATATGGTCGTGTGCCGCGACGAGAGCGCCTGCAACGCCTTTTCGCAGACGGCCCGGGTGATCGATTAGCCCGGCCGGCGGGGCGGCGGTTTCCGCGCCCCGGTCATCATTTTTTCCTAGGAGGCAAGCCAATATGAGCGGATATAGATACGGCCTGGTCTTGGGCTTGGCGGCGGCGACCCTGTCCGCCCCGGCGGGGGCGTGGGTGGGCTACCACGGCGGCGGCGAGGGCGCGGCGGTGGGGGAGCGGGGCGCGGCGAGCTGGAACCATGGCTCGGGGCAGGCGGAAGGGCGCTACGGCGGTTCGGCCTCCTGGAACCAGGGCTCCGGCAGCGCGACCGGTGCCTATGGCGGCAGCGCCTCCTGGGACCGCGGCGAAGGCGGCACGGCGACCACGGCGCGGGGTGGCTCTGCGTCCTGGAGCGGCCACGATTCCGGCAGCGTCAACACGGCGCAGGGCGGTTCGGCCTCCTGGAACCAGGGCACCGGCAGCGCCGAAAACCGCTATGGCGGTTCGGCCTCCTGGAACCACAACACCGCCACCGCCACCACGGCCTATGGCAATTCGGCGACCTGGAACCGGGGCTATCCGCCGCCGCCGCCGCCGGCCTACCATCCGCCGGAAACCGCCTATTACCACTCGACCACGGTCTACGCCGCGCCGCCGCCCCCGGCGTATTACCATCCGCCGGTGGCGGTCTATGGCGGTGGGGGGTGTTGCTACGGTTGCTGCAACTCCAATGGCGAGGCGGTGGCGGCGGGCGTCGCCGGACTGGCGGTCGGGGCCATGGTGGGCGCGGCGGCGACCAAGTCGTCGCAGCAAGCCTCCACCAACACCACCGTGGTGGTGCAGCAATCGGCGGAACCCATGCCGGTCGGCACCCGCGTGACCAGCCTGCCCGGCGGTTGCGTCAACACCATGGTGGGCAGCGCCGAGTACTACCATTGCGGCGCGACCTGGTATAAGCCTTATTTCGGCGGCTCCGGCGTCTACTATCAAGTGGTCATGGCCCCTTGAACCGCCCAATCCGAATGACAACACCACTCATGGAGGATCGATCATGCGAGAACACCACACCCGCCGCGCCTTATTCCTGTCCGGCTTCCTGGCGCTGACCCTGTTCGGTTGCGCCCACGGCCCCAAGCCACCCGCCGCCCCGGCGCAGCCATCCCCGGCCTCCGCCGCGCCGCCCGCGTCTGCCACGGGCGAAAACCGGCCCGCCCCGGTGATAGAGCAACGGGCCTTGGACCTACTCAAGCAAATGAGCCAAACCCTGGCTTCCACCAAGTCCTATACCTATAGCTCGCGCAGCACCATGGAGGTGCCGGGCAAGACCGGGCAATACCTGACCTTCTTCTCCCGCGCCGACGTGGCCCTGGAGCGCCCCGACAAACTGCGGGCCAAGGTCGGCGGCGATATCCCCAGCTTCCAGATCGTCTACGACGGCAAGCAGGTCGCGGCCTACGACCCCGACAAGAACCTCTACGCCACCGCGCCCGCGCCCGCCACCCTCGACGACACCCTGAAAATGCTGATGGACCAATCCGGCGTTTATTTCCCCTCGTCCGATGTGATGGTCAGCGATCCCTACGCCACGATGACCCAAGGCTTGCAAAGCGCCTTCGTGGTCGGCACCAGCACGGTGGATGGGCTGCCCTGCCAGCATCTGGCCTTCATGGCGCCGGGCATCCACTGGGAAATCTGGATCGAGACCGGGAAACACCCCTTGCCCCTGCGCTTGGCGGCGACCTACACCGACGCGGCCAATTTCCCGAGGTTCCAGGTCGAGTTCGCGGATTGGAATTTGAAGCCCAGGCTGGCCCCCGGCGCGTTCGCTTTCAAACCCCCGGCGGGTGCCAAGCGGATCGAATTCGCCAGCGAGAAGGGCGCGATCCTCAAGCAACTGGAAGGCGGTCCCCAACCCTGAGCCGGCGGGCATCCCAGGGCATGGGCCGGGCGGGCAGGCCGCGCCCGGCCCATCTTGTTTCCAAACCAAAACCATCGAGAGGAGGAATTTCCATGGCGAATCTCTTAGTCATCCCGGTCCGGCGCATCCTGGCTTGGTTGGCCCTTGGCTCCATGGCCGCGGCGGTCCAGGCCGATCCCATCGTCTACCCGGCCAAGGGCCAGAGCGCCGCGCAGACCGCCGCCGACAAATCCGAATGCCAAGGCTGGGCCACCCAACAGACCGGCGTCAATCCCGCCGCCACGGCGCAAGCCCCGGCCCAGGCCCAAAGCCCGCAGGGCGGCTTGCTGCGGGGCGGGGCCAAGGGCGCGGCGGCGGGGGCCGCCATCGGGGCCATCGCGGGCGACGCCGGCAAGGGCGCGGCCATCGGCGCGGTGGCGGGCGGCATGGGCGGGGCCATGCGCCGCCACGGCCAGCAGCAACAGCAACAACAAGCCCAGGCCCAGCAGGCCCAGGCCCAATCCCAGGCCATGGCCAATTTCAACCGGGCCTATAGCGCCTGCTTGAAAGGGCGCGGATACTCGGTCGAATAGCGGCGTTCGCTCCCGGCACCGGGCCACCCGGCCCGGCTGTCCAGTCCCCGCGAAGCCGTCCCGTCTTGCCTTCCCAATCTCAACCGGCTTTTCCAACTCCCTTTAAAAACTCCCGGAGAACCATCATGGGCGAATCCAAAGAAGCGATACACGGCGGCGCGGAACCAGCGGCCAAAGGTATTTCCCTGCAAATGTGGCTATTGTTGGCGATCCCCATCGCCCTGGTGTTGCGCTGGACCGACGCCAGCCCGATCCTGGTGTTCCTGGTATCCCTGGTCGCGATCTACCCGCTGGCCGAGATCATGGCCGAGGCCACCGAAGCCCTCGCCGTCACCCTGGGTCCGACCGTCGGCGGTCTGTTGAACGCTTCGCTCAACAACGCCCCGGAAATCATCATCGCCATGTTCGCCCTCAAGAACGGGCTGGGCGATGTGGTGAAGGCTTCGATCACGGGTTCGATCCTGGTGGAACTGTTGTTCGGGCTGGGGCTGGCCATGATGCTGGGCGGGCTGAAACACGGCACCCAGCGCTTCGACGAGGAGGCCATCCAGATCAACGCCGGCTTGCTGACCCTGTGCAGCTTCGGTCTGGTGATTCCCGCCGTGTTCCATTTGTCCTCGCCCAAGGCCGAGGAGGAATTGAGCTGGGAGATTTCCTCCATCCTGTTGCTGATCTACGCCGTCAACCTGGGGGCGACCCTGCTGTTCAAGAAGAAGGACGAGGAACCGGCCGGCGCGGTGGCCCAGACCGTGCCGGAGGAAAACGGCGAAGCCGCGCCGGAATGGTCGCAGGGCAAGGCCACCGCCATCCTGGTCGCCGCCACCCTGGTCCTGGCGGTGATGAGCGAGGTGGTGACCGACGCCCTGGAACCCACCAGCAAGCAACTCGGGCTGTCCGATGTGTTCAGCGGCATCATCCTGCTGGCCGGGGCGGGCGGCATCGGCGAGATCATCAGCGCCACCCGCTTCGCCCGCAGCAACAAGATGGACCTCGCCATCGAGGCTTCGGTGGGTTCGAGCATCCAGATGATCCTGCTGGCGGTGCCGTTGTTGGTGTTCGCCGCGCCCTTGCTGGGGACGGAGATGAACCTGTTGTTCACGCCGTTCGAGATCGTTTCCATCGTGCTGACCACGGTGGTGATCCGCAATATCGTCACCGACGGACGCTCGACCTGGATGGAAGGGCTGATGTTGCTGGCGGTCTATATCATGCTGGGCATCGGGTTTTATTATTTGCCCGCCGATGCCAGCGCCGGCGGTTTGGGCTGATCCACGGCACGGACCCGCTGCCCACACACAAAAAAGCCGGACGGAAATCCCCGCCCGGCTTTTTCTTGGCCCAGGTTCCGGGGCCGGACTCAGGAGCCGCCGGTTTCCGCCGGACAAGCCGCGCCTTCCGCCGGTTCCGCTTCCACCGGGACCAATTCATAGCGGGCGTAATACTGCAACAACGCTTCCTTCTCCCCGCTCTCGGCGAAACCCTGGTGATGCTGGGGTTCCGCATAGTCCTTGCGCAGCTTCTGGCGGATCGGGCACCACATCTTCTCGGTTTCCGCCGCGATCTTCTGGGCGTAGCGCAGGACGCCGTTGGCGTAGCTGCAATAGTGGCAATTGAACCGGTCCATGAAGTTCAGCGATTCATAGCCCTTGCGCGGGATACTGACGAACCGCCGGCGCTCCACCTGGGTCAGCCCGTAAATGGGGAAACACAGGTATTGGTATAGGCTCACCACGGCATCGAGCAGGGCGATGGGCACGATCAAGGCGTAGATGAACGCCATGGTCATGACCAGCTTCAATAGGCCGAGGATGGGGAAGCCGGGGTTTTTGCGCGGGTCGAGCCGGTAGCTTTGGTATTCTCCGATCATGGTTTTACTTCTTCTCAAGGTTGGGGGGTGGGGACGAACTCGGCTTCCGTGCCCAGCCGCTTGAGCGATTCGGTGGAATCGAGCAGGCAGCGCAACGGGGTTTCCTCGTTGTAGATGATGCCGTGGCGCTCGCAGAAGCCGCGGGTGATGGCCGCCACCTCCGGCAGCTTGTGCCAGGAAATGCCCGGCCACAGGTGATGCTCGGTCTGGTAGGCCAGAAGACCCCAGAACCAGCGCCCGAACGGCCCGGAGACATTGCGCGAGGTATAGGTTTGCAGGGTCAGCCGGTCCACCGGGAACTCGCCCGACACGGTGGGGAGGCCGACATGGTTCAGCGCGAACACGATGCCGATGACGAAGCCCGCCGCGAGATATTTGTAGAGCAGCAGCAACAGGCCGATCCACACCGGCTGGGCCAGGAACAGGGTGAAATTATTGGCGAGATAGCCCAGCGCCAGCAGGCCCAGCACCAGCGCCCGGTTGCTTTGCACCTGGAACGGACGGCCCTTGAATTCCCGCTTGAGCAGGAACACCACGCTTTCGTAGGCCAGGCCGAACACCAGCAGCGACAAGGCCATCCAGTACAGGATGTGCTGGCTCTTGGCGATGCCGCGCTGTAGGGGGGTGTCGGCCACCCGTTTCTGCTGTTCGCCCAGGATGAAGGGCGGGGTTTCGATGTCGGGGTCGCCGTCGCCGTCGCGGGCGACATTGGTGAGGCGGTGGTGCAGGGTGTGTTTGCGGTCCCAGAATTCCTGGCTCAAACCCAGCAGGAAGGCCCACACGAATTCGCCCAGATAGCGCTTGTAGCGGGCGTCGTTGGAGACCGCGCCATGGGCGAGGTCGTGGGCGATGAAGCCCAGCCGCAGCATGTACACGGCGTCGATGCTGACCCAGAGCAGGCAGAGCCAGGGATTGGGCGTCACCGCCAGCAGGCAGAGCATGGCGACATGGACGGTGACATACCAGGCCAGGCGCCGCAGATAAAACATCGGCTGGCGGGAAAAGCTGTCGATGGGTTTCAGGAGTTCGGTGAGTTCGAGGAACAGGGGCGTGCGGTCGGTTCTGAGATACTCCTCGCTGGCGGGGTGGATCATAGCGTCTCCTCGGGGTTTGTTTTTTTATCTAGGTCTGTTAGGGCGGGCCGTCCGGTATTTTATCGGGGTGTCGGGCCGGTTTTGAACACGGCTATTCGTCGGGGCATCGCGCCGGGGCGTCCGGGGCGGCATTCCCACAGAGGACGTGGGCACGGATGGGGCGGGGTGTTGGGTGCCCTAATCCGGGGCGGCGGGGGTTTTATCGGGGTATTCGCACAGGTCGGCGATGGGGCATCGCGGGCATTTCGGCTTGCGGGCCACGCAGGTATAGCGCCCGTGCAGGATCAAAAGATGGTGGGCGTCCTTGAGGAAGGCCGTGGGCGTGGTTTGTTCCAAACCGCGCTCCACTAGCAGGACGTTCTTGCCGGGGGCCAGCCCGGTGCGGTTGGCGACCCGGAAGATATGGGTATCGACCGCGATGGTATGGGCACCGAAGGCGGTGTTGAGGATCACATTGGCGGTCTTGCGTCCCACGCCGGGGAGGGCTTCCAGCGCTTCGCGGGTGCGCGGCACCGCGCCGCCGTGCTGTTCCAGCAGGAGGCGGCAGAGGGCGATGATATTCCTGCCCTTGCTGTTGTAAAGGCCGATGGTCTTGATGTATTCGCGCAGACCTTCTTCCCCCAATGCCAGGATGGCCGCGGGCGTATTGGCGACCGGGAACAACTGGGCCGTGGCCTTGTTGACGCCTTTGTCGGTGGCCTGGGCCGACAGCACCACCGCGATCAATAGCTCGAACGGCGTGGAATATCGCAGTTCCGTGGTGGGTTCGGGGATGGCGGCGGCGAGGCGCTGGAAGATTTCTAGGCGTTGTTCGGCGTTCATGCTTCGTCGGGGCGGGGGCGGGTGATTTGGAATTGCGGGCCGGTTTGGGCGGCGGTTTGGCGGCGGCGGGCGCGGGCATCCACTAGGTTTTTCACGGCGACCAACAGTCCTAAACCGATGAACGCGCCGGGCGGCAGCACCGCCAACAGGCAACCGCCGTAATCCTCGAACACCGGCACGGTCCAGTCCCGCGCCGCGTCCCCGAACAGCAGATCGGCCCGGTTCAGCAAGCGGCCCGTGCCGACGACTTCCCGCACCGCCCCGAGCGCCACCAGGGCCAAGGTGAAACCCAGCCCCATCGCCAAGCCGTCCAGCAGGGCGCGGTCCACCGGCTGCTTGGAGGCGTAGGCTTCGGCCCGGCCTATGATCGCGCAATTGGTGACGATCAGCGGGATGAAGATGCCGAGGATTTGGTGTAGTCCGTGGAAATAGGCGTTCATCGCCAAATCGATGGCGGTGACGATGGACGCGATGATGAGGACGAACAGCGGCAGGCGGATTTCGCGGGCGATGAACCGGCGCAGCAGCGAAATCGCGGTATTGGACAGGACCAGGGCGGCGGTGGTGGCAAGTCCCAGCCCCAGGCTGTTGACCACGGAATTGCTCACCGCCAGCAAGGGGCATAGGCCGAGCAGGGCGACCAGGGCTGGGTTGTTGCGCCACAGGCCGTGCTGGAGGATGTCGCGGTAGGTGTGCCAGCGGTTCATGTCATTCTCCCTGGGTTTCCGCGAATAGCCGCGCCCGGTTCCGCCCGAAGAATACCAAGCTCCGCCGCACCGCGCCCACCACGGCCCGTGGCGTGATCGTGGCTCCGGTGAATTGGTCGAAATCGCCGCCGTCGCGTTTCACCCGCCAGCGGGGTTCCGGCGGGTCGCTCAGCGAGCGGCCCGCGAAGCCGAGTATCCAATCGGATTTGTCGGCGTCGATGGGATCGCCCAAACCGGGCGTTTCCCGGTGGGCGACGACCCGCACCCCCGCCAGCACGCCATCGGCCCCGATCGCCACCAGCAGCTTGATCGCGCCGTTATAGCCATCCGGTGCCGTGGGCGACAACACCGCCGCCACCGGCTGGCCGTGCTTGCGGGCGCGGTAGACGGTCACGGCTTGCCGGGGGTCCAGCGCCGCATCCTCGACGCTCAGGCTGTCGGCCAGGATATCGTTGTCGAAACTGGCGGGCGGCACCAGGATTTCCAGGGCTTGCAACAAGGCGGCGCGTTCGTTGGCGGCGATGCGGGCCTGGGTGTGGTCGTGGACCCAGGCCACGAGGCCCAGCCCGGACAATGAGAACACCCCGAGCCAGGCGGCGGCGAGGACCGGCTTCGGGAGGTTCATGTGCCGTAGACCCTGGGGCGGGTGTAGTGGTCGAGGGTGGGCGCGGCGAGGTTCATCAACAGGACCGCGAAGGCCACGCCGTCGGGATAGCCGCCATAGGCGCGGATCGCGAACACCAGCGCCCCGCACCCGGCTCCGTGGATCCAGCGGCCTTTGGGCGTGGTGGCGGCGGTCACGGGGTCGGTGGCGATGAAGAAGGCGCCGAGCATGGTCGCCCCGCCGAATAGATGGAACAGCGGCGTCGGCGGGTGGGCGGCATCCCACAGGAACGCCATCAAGGCGCAAGCGGACAAGGCACCCAGGAAACCCACGGGAATCCGCCAATCGATCAGTTTCCTCCCCAGTAGCCACAACCCACCCAGCAGGAAGCCGGAATTGACCCAGGCCCAGCCCGCGCCCACGCTTGGAATGGCGGCGGAGGCCGACGGGTTTTTCAGGCTATCGAGCGGGGTCGCCAGGGTCAGGGCGTCGAAGCCCAAGCCTTCCGGCAATTCCCGCTGGAAGATGGCGTTCCAGGTCTCGGCGAAACCGAGCGGCGCGGCGCTCAAATCCAAGGGCGCTAGCCACGCCGTCATCGGCTTGGGGAACGAGACCAACAGCACCGCGTAGCCCACCATGGCCGGATTGAACGGGTTGTGGCCCAGGCCGCCGTAAAGCTGCTTACCGACCAGGATGGCGAACACCGCCCCGAACCCCGCCACCCACACCGGCGCGAGCGGCGGCAGGGATACCGCCAGCAAAACCGCCGTCAGCGCCGCGCTACCGTCCCATAGCGTCGCGGCGCTGGGCCGTCCGCGTAGGCGCAGGGCGGCGGCTTCGGCCAGGAGCGCGGCGACCAGGGCGACGAGGCACTGGATCAACACGCCGGGGCCGAATTGGACGACCAGCGCGGCCAATCCCGGCACCAAGGCCAGCGACACCTCGGCCATGATGCGGGGGGTATGGCGGGCCGGGGCGAGATATGGCGATGGGGGGGTGGCGAAACGCATGGGGCGGTGCTTAGGGTTCGGAGGCTTCGGAATCGGCGGGATGGGGTTCTGGCGACGGCGTTGGTGCTTTGGTGGCCCGCTTCTGCTTGGCCCGCGCCAAAGCTTCCTTGACCGCCGCCGCCTTGTCCAGATTGGCCTTGCGGCGCTGGGCCGCCGCCGCCCGTTCCCGCTGCTCTTCCGCCTTGCGGGCCGCGCGGGCTTCGTGGCGCTGGCGGGCGTGGTCGGCGTGTTCGCGCTCGCGTTGCTTGGCGGCGGCTAGTCCCTTGGCGGCGCGGAAATGCTGGACCAGCGGAATCCGGCTGGGACAGGCCACATCGCAGCAACCGCATTCGATGCAGGCGGACAATTGGTGGTCGGCGGCGCGTTCGAGTTGCCCGGAGCGGCTGTACCAATACAACTGCTGCGGCAGCAGGTGGATCGGGCAGACCTCGGCGCAGGCACCGCAGCGGATGCAGGGCAGGGCGCGGGTTTCGGCCAGGAATTCGCCCCGGCCCGCGATCAGGAGGCAATTGGCCGCTTTGACGAGGGGGAGGTCGTCGCGGGGCAGGGCGTGGCCCATCATCGGCCCGCCCAGGATCAAACGCTCGGCGGCTTCGGTATAACCACCGGCTTGTCCGATCAAATCGGCGATGGGCGTGCCGATCCGCGCCAGGAAATTCCGGGGTTCCCGGACGCCCCGCCCGGTCACGGTGACGATGCGCTCGATCAAGGGTTGGCCGTGTACGACGGCCCGGTATACGGCGGCGGCGGTGCCCACGTTCAGGCAGGCCACGCCGATGTCGGCGGGCAGGCCATGGTTTGGGACTTCCCGCCCGGTCAACACCTGGATCAATTGCTTCTCGCCGCCGGTGGGATAGAGCGTCGGCACCGGCACGATTTCGATATCCCCCGTGCCCCCGGCCTGGGCCGAGCGGAGGGCGGCGAGGGCTTCGGTCCGCTCGTTCTCGACCGCCAGCCAAACCCGCCCGGCCCCCAGGATATGGCGCAGGATCGCGCCCCCGGCCAGGACCGCGGCGGCGTGGTGGCGCAGCAAGCTGTCGTCGCAGGTGATGTAAGGCTCGCACTCGGCCCCGTTGAGGATCAGGGTATCGATGGGGCGGGAACCCGGCGCGATTTTGCGGGCGGTGGGAAAAGCCGCGCCGCCCAGGCCCACGATGCCGGCTTCGTGGATCAAGCGCCGTAGCGCTGCGGGCGGATGCTGGCGGAAATCCTCGACGCCGCTACAGGCGAGCGCCTCGTCCGCGCCGTCGGTCTCGATCACGAGGCAGAGGTCGGACAGACCGGAAGGATGGGGCAGGGGTAGCGCTTCTATCGCCACCACGAAACCGGAACTCGCGGCATGGAGCGGCGGTTGCTGGTCCAGGGGATCGCGGGCGATGACTTGGTTTTTCAGCACCCGCTCGCCGATGGCAACCTGGGCTTGGGCCAGCACGCCGCCGCGTTGGGGCAGGGGATAGACCAAGCGGGCGGGCAGGGCGGCGGTGCGCGGCGGCAACTGGGTGGAGTCTTGTTTGTGCCCGTCCAGGCGCAGGCCGCCGTGGAAATTCCAAAGTTTCATCGCGGCGGCGGGGCTTGCCAAGTGGCGAGGGTGGCGGGGACCGGCACCATGTGGATGCAGTCCACCGGGCAGGGGGCGATGCACAATTCGCAGCCGGTGCATTCCTGGGCGATGACCGTATGCAGGTATTTGGCCGCGCCCAGGATGGCATCGACCGGGCAGGCTTGGAGGCACAGGGTGCAGCCGATGCAGATATTTTCGTCGATGACGGCGACCGCCTTGGGTTTCGCCACGCCGTGGGCGGCGCTCAGGGGTTTGGGTTCCACCCCCAGGAGGTCGGCCAGGGCTTGGACCCCATCCTCGCCGCCGGGCGGGCATTGGTTGATATCGGCTTCGCCCTGGGCGATGGCCAGGGCGTAGGGACGGCAGCCGGGAAAGCCGCATTGGCCGCACTGGGTTTGCGGCAACAGGGCGTCGATTTTTTCGACCAAGGGGTCGCCCTCGACCCGGAAACGCCGGGCCGAATAGCCCAGCAACAGGCCGAAGCCGACGAACAACAAGCAAATGGCGAGCACGGCCAGCATCGCGTCCTCAACCCTTGACCCAGCCCGCGAAGCCCATGAAGGCCAGCGAGAACAAACCGGCGGTGACCAGGGCGATGGCGCTGCCCCGGAATGGCTCCGGCACGTCGGCCACTTCCACCCGTTCGCGCACGGCGGCGAACAGCACCAGGACCAGGGTGAAACCCAAGGCCGCGCCGAAGCCATAGAGGAAGGATTCGACGAAGCCATGCCGCTGCTGGACATTGAGCAGGGCCACGCCCAGCACCGCGCAATTGGTGGTGATGAGCGGCAGGAAAATCCCCAGGACCTGATACAGCAGCGGGCTGGTCTTGTGGACCACTTGTTCGGTGAATTGCACCACCACGGCGATGACCACGATGAAGACGAGGGTGCGGAGATAATCCAACCCCAAGGGTTCCAGCAAATAGGTATCGACCAGATAACTGCTGACCGCCGATAAGGTCAGCACGAAGGTGGTGGCGAGGCCCATGCCCAGGGCGGTTTCCTGTTTTTTCGACACGCCCATGAAGGGGCATAATCCCAGGAATTTGACCAGCACGAAGTTGTTGACGAGGCTGGTGCCGAGCAGGATGAGCAGATAGTCCTTCATGGCGCGGATGGATGGGGGTGGGCCGGGGATTGTAGGGGAAAGCGGGTCAGGGCTGGAACCGCCGCGCATCGACCGCGATGCTTTCGATACCCGCCAGCCGCCGTACTTCCCAGTTTTCCACCGCCCAGGCCAGGATTTCCGCCGCCGCCGCCCCGGCCAGTTCGGCGGGTGGCGCTTGCTTCAACAGGCCGAGCAGGTGGAACAGCAGGCGTCCGGGTTCGGCGGTGTCGGCCGCGGGGGCGAGGTTCTGCTTGCTGAGTTTCTGGCCGGTATGGGCGTCCACCAGGACGGGAACATGGGCGTAGGTCTTGGCCGGGAGTCCCAGCAGCCGTTCCAGATGGATTTGCCGGGGCGTGGAATCCATCAGGTCGATGCCGCGCAGGACTTCGGTGATGCCTTGTGCGGCGTCGTCCAGGACGGTGGCGAGAGGGTAGGCGTAGACCGCATCGCGCCGGTACAGGATGAAATCGCCGACCTCGGTTTCCAGGTGTTGGGCGATCCGGCCTTGCAGGGTGTCGTCGAAGGCGAGGGTTCCGCCCTGGACCCGCACCCGCAGGGCGTGGGCGGCGGGCGGCGGCTGGCCGATCCTGGCCCGGCACCAACCGGGATAGACTCCCGCCGCGTGGGCCGCCAATTGCTTGCGGGAACAGGCGCAGGCGTAGACCCAGCCCGCTTCCCGGAGCCGGTCCAGGGCGGCGGCGTAGGCGGCGAGGCGCTGGCTTTGATACAGGACGCTCCCATCCCAATGGAGTCCCAGGGCCTCCAGGCCGCGCTGGATCCGGTCCGCCGCGCCTGGCACGGTGCGGGGCGGGTCGAGGTCGTCGATGCGCAGGAACCACGCCCCGCCACGCGAACGGGCTTGGAGGAAACCGGCCAGGGCCGTGTAGAGCGAACCGAGATGCAAGGGGCCGGTGGGCGAGGGCGCGAAACGGCCCCGGTACTCGGGAAAACGGGTGGGAGGGGAGGGGAAGGATTCCCGCAAGGCGCGCGATTCCGGGATGGAGGTTTAGCCGATTTGTTTTTCGCGGAGTTCGTCCAGGGTTTTGCAATCGATGCATTGGGTGGCGGTGGGGCGGGCTTCGAGGCGGCGCAGGCCGATTTCGATGCCGCAGGTTTCGCAATAGCCGTAGTCGCCGCGTTCCAGGTTTTCCAGCGACTCCTCGATCTTCTTGATGAGCTTGCGTTCGCGGTCGCGGGTTCTAAGCTCAAGGCTGAACTCCGATTCCTGGGTGGCGCGGTCGTTGGGGTCGGGGAAGTTGGCCGCTTCGTCCTGCATGTGGGAGACGGTGCGGTCCACCTCGCGCATCAGCTCTTTTTTCCAATTTTGTAGAATGCGGCGGAAATGCTCGACTTGCGGTTCGTTCATGTATTCTTCGCCATCCACCAGGGGGTAGGGCTGGAAGCTGAACGGCGTCGCTTGGGTTTCGGTTTTTTTGGCGCTGGACATCCACTGAACTCCTAAAACCAGGTTCAAAAAACCGAATATTACTAACAGGAAACACGGTAAGGGGCAATAGCAAGCCCCGCTTTTTACCGACTTACTCGCCGAGGAATCCCCCGCCGATGCAGATCGCCCGCCGCATGTCCGATATCCGCCCTTTCCATGTGATGGAAATCCTGGCCCGCGCCCAGGCGCTGGAGCGCGAGGGCCGCGACGTGGTCCATATGGAGATCGGCGAGCCGGACTTCCCGACCCCGCCCTGGGTGGTGGAAGCCGCCCTGGCGGCTATCCGCGATGGCGAGGTGAAATACACCCCCGCCGCCGGCCTGCCCGAGTTGCGCGAGGCTATCGCCGCCTATTACGGACGGCGCTACGGGGTGCGGGTCGAACCGCGGCGGGTGTTCGTGACGCCGGGGGCTTCGGGGGGATTTTTGCTGGCGCTGGGCTTGTGGGTGGAACCGGGGGCCGGGGTCGCCCTGGCCGATCCGGGCTATCCGTGCTACGCGAATTTCGTCCGCTTGTTCGAGGGCGTGCCCCACCTGGTTCCGGTCGATGCCGCCGACCGTTTCCATTTGAGCCGGGAACGGGTGGCCCGGCATTGGGGCGGCGGGATGCGCGGGGCGGTGGTCGCCTCGCCCGCCAATCCCACCGGCACCTTGATCGAGCCTGGGGTATTGCGGGAGTTGATCGGATTCGTCCAGGAGCGCGGCGGTTTCGTGGTTTCCGACGAGATTTACCATGGGCTGGAATATGGCGCGCCTTCCCCCACGGCGCTGGAGTTTTCCGACGAGGTTTTCGTCGTCAATAGTTTTTCCAAATATTTCGGCATGACCGGCTGGCGGGTGGGCTGGGTGGTGGTGCCGGAGGGTTTTGTCGCCGCCGCCGAGCGCTTGGCGCAAAATATTTTCATCTCCACCGCCACGCCGTCCCAAATTGCGGCCCTGGCGGCTTTCGCCGAGGAAAACATCCGGGAATTGGAAGGCAGGCGCGGCTTGTTCCGGGAGCGGCGCGATTTCCTGTGGGCGGGTTTGCGGGAACTGGGTTTCGGGATACCGGCCCGGCCCGAGGGCGCGTTCTATATCTATGCCGATTGCGGCCCGTTCTCGCGGGATAGCCAGGACTTCGCCCGGTCGTTGTTGGCGGAAACCGGGGTCGCGCTGACGCCGGGCCTGGATTTCGGCAAACACCGTCCCGAAGGTTTCATCCGCCTTTGTTATACCGCCCCGCTGGCCCGTCTGGCGGAGGGTTTGGCGCGTATCGGCGGGTTTGTGCGGGGCGGTCCGGGTGGGTAATCATCGAGAAATGGGCGAGCTATGCTAGAATCGCCGGTTCAAGGGGGGTGGTCGTCCCGCAAGTATTCGCCAGAATCCGCGCAGCAATCGCAGCGGAAGCCGCCGGTTGGGCTGACCGCTTCGATAACCCGTGATCGCCCGCCATCCTCTCTTCCCGCGTGGGCGGGAGCCTCTTGTTTATCTCTGATAGGGAATTCCGCCGATCCATACCGGCCCCGCTCCGCCGTGGGTGGCGGGTGCCCGGAGCCAGCCGTATTATCCAAGCCAAACGGGAGTGAACGATGCCGCTAACAAGACCCCGAACCTACGTTTTCCTCGTGGTCTGCCTGTTTTTACTCGGCGGGTGCGAAACCGCTCCCCTGGCCCCCAATGTGGAGCCGCCCACCGAATATACCTATATCATCGGGCCGGGCGATAACATCGAGATGTTCGTCTGGGGCAACCCCGAGGTGTCGCGCTCGGTGCCGGTCCGGCCGGATGGCAAGATCAGCGCCCCCCTGGTCGAGGAATTGCCCGCTTCCGGCAAGACCCCGTTCCAACTGGCCCGCGATATCGAGCGGGAACTCGGCAAATACATCCGCAATCCCCTGGTCAGCGTGATCGTTTCCGGCTTCGTCGGCCCCTACAGCGAACAGGTGCGGGTGGTGGGCCAGGCCGCCAAGCCCCAGGCCGTGCCCTACAAGGAAAACATGTCCCTGCTCGACCTGATGATCCTGGTCGGGGGCATGACCGAATACGCCGCCGGCAACCGCTCCACCATCGTCCGTACCGTGAACGGCGTACAACAGCAATTCCGGGTCCGGGTGGACGACCTCCTCGACAACGGCGATATCTCCGCCAACGTCAACGTCCTGCCGGGCGACGTCCTCATCATCCCCGAAGCTTATTTCTAGTCCCCGTCCGAGGAACGCTCCATGCATGAGTTGATAGGCGATCTCCTGAACCACGCCCAGGGGGCGACCCGTTACAAATGGACCATGGCGGTCACGGCCTGGCTGGTGTGCCTCCTGGGCTGGGTGTTCGTTTCGCAGATGCCGGACCGCTACGAGGCCGAGGCCCGCGTCCATGTCGATACCCGCTCCGTGCTGCGCCCCCTGCTCACCGGCCTCGCCATCCAACCGGACGTGTCGGGCCGCATCCGCCTGATGGCGAAACTGATGTTCAGCCGCCCCAACCTGGAGAAGGTCGCCCGCATGACCGACCTCGATCTCGGGGTCAAGAACGAGACCGCCATGGAGGAACTGGTCAAGCGCCTCCAGGATTCGATGAAGATCAGCGGCGGCGAGAGCGATTTGTTCACCATCGCCTTCCAGGACCCCGACCCCAAGGTCGCCAAGAAGGTGGTGCAGGCCCTCTTGACCATCTTCGTCGAGCAAACCCTGGGCGAATCCCGCGAGGATTCCAACTCGGCCCAGAAGTTCCTCGACCAGCAGATCAAGGAATACGAAACCCGGCTCCAGGTGTCGGAAAAGGCCAGGGAGGAGTTCAAACGCGCCAATTACGGGATGCTGCCGGGCGAAGGGGCCAATATGTACGACCAGGTAGCCGCCTTGGCCAAGCAGTTGGAGGAGGCCAAGATGGCCCAGCAGGAGGCCATGGACCGCCGCGACGAAATGCAAAGGCAGTTGGAGGACGAAGAGGCCGCGGCGGCGGAGCGCGGTGTCGAGACCCCGGCGCAGGAGGCCGAAGCCACGCCCTTGGATGCGCGTATCCAGACCCTACAGTCCAAATTGGACGAACTGATGCTCAAGTACACCAAGAGCCACCCCGACGTGGTCGCCGCCCGCAAGACCCTGGCCGATTTGGAGCGCCAGAAGGAAGAAGAGGCGGCCAAGGCCAAGGCCCAGGCCGAAAGCCTCGCCGACGGGGGACCGCCGCCCGGCGTGGCCGAAAATCCGGTGTATCAGCAGATGAAACTGGCCCTGGGCGAAGCCGAGGCCAATGTCGCCACTCTGGCCTCCCGCGTCAAGAACTACGAAAGCAAGATCGAGAACCTCAAGCAGCAAATGGACCAGCGCCTCAAGGTGGAAACCCAGTTGCAGGGTTTGAACCGCGACTACGAGGCCGTCAAAACCAACTACAACCAATTGTTGACCCGGCGCGAAACCGCGCGCATGTCGGAAAACGTCGAACAGAATACCGACAGCGTCAAATTCCGCATCGTCGATCCACCCCAGGTGCCGACCAAGCCCGCCGCGCCGAACCGGATCCTATTATCGACCCTGGTGCTGTTCGCGGGGGTCGGCGGCGGTTTGGCCCTGGCCATCTTCCTGGCCTTGCTGCGCCCCGCCTATGCCAGCACCCAGAAACTCAGGGAAGTCACCAACCTGCCGGTGCTGGGCAGCGTGTCCATGAACTGGATACCCGATGTCAGGCGGCGCAAATGGCGGCAATTCGTGAATTTCGTGATTTCTTTCGCGGTGTTGTTGGTGGTGTTCGCGGGGGTGTTGACCTTGGAGGTCAAGGGTTACCACCTGCCTCCCTTCATTTAAAGCCAGGAGCGTGCCCCAGTGAGCATGATCGAAAAAGCCATCAACAAGGCGATGGAACTGGACCCTTTCCAAGCCCCGCCCGAACCCGAGGTCCAGGTCCAGCCCGAAACCCGGCGGGCGGCGGTCCCGTCCGAAACCCCCGATATCGCCCCGCTGGCGGAGCCGCGCCAGGTTTCCAAGAGCTACCCGGTGGATTGGGTTTCCCTCAAGGCCCGCGGGATGCTGGTGCCGGAAATGGCCACCACCGCCCTGGCCGAGGAATACCGGGTCATCAAGCGGCCTTTGCTGATGAACGCCTTCCCGGAAGAGGACAACGGCATCGAGCGGGCCAATCTTATTCTGGTGACCAGCAGCGTGCCGGGCGAGGGGAAAACCTTCACCGCCATGAACCTGGCCCTCAGCATCGCGATGGAGCGCGACAAGAACGTATTGCTGATCGACGGCGACGTGGCCAAGCCCTCCATCGCCGGTTTGTTCGGCATCCCGGTCGAGACCGGCCTGACCGATTTGCTCAAGGATAAGAGCCTGCGTTTTTCCGATGTCGCGGTGAAAACCGATATTCCCAATTTCACCCTGTTACCGGCCGGCAAGCAGGACCGCCATTCGACCGAATTGCTGGCCAGCGATGCCATGAAGAAACTGGTCAGGGAGTTATCCGAGCGCTATCCCGACCGCGTCGTGATCTTCGATTCGCCGCCGCTGTTGGCCGCGACCCAGGGCGCGGTATTGGCGCGGTTGGTGGGGCAAATCGTTCTGGTGATCGAGGCCGATTCCACGCCCCAGTATGTGGTGCAGGAGTCTATCGCCAAGCTCGAAGGTTGCGATGTCGTGGGTTGCGTTTTGAATAAGACCAAGAAGGGTTTTGGTTTCAATTATTACGGATATTTCTACGGCTACGGCTACGGTTACGGGTTTTATGGGCAACACCAGAAAGACTAAGGATGCTTGCCGTGAATCCTGGCCGGAGGGCCGGGCGTCCACCGTGGCCGCGCTGGTATCCGTGGGAGCGGCCCTGGTGCCCGGGAACGCCGCTGCCGAATACTGGCGCAACAACTTATATGTGCAAGGTAGCGAAATCTATTCGAGTAATATCAATCTCTCCAATGCGGCGACCGGGTCGCAAAAAAACCAGGATTCCTTCACCACCCTGCTCAGGCCGGGGATTTCGATCCAGCGCCAGGGAAAATGGAATCTCAACTTGAATTACAGTATGCAGAACCTGTTTTATCAAGGGAAGGACTCGTATTCGACGATCAGTAATTTTTTGCAATTCAATAGCCATGGCGAGGTGGTTAAAAAATCATTGTTCGTAACGGCTTATGGCACGGTTGGTCAATATAACAATAGTTCTCTATTGAATCCACGTTATCAGTTGGACAATATATCCAGGCCGGGCAATTCTAGCGAATATAAGACGTTTAGTGTCAACCCCTACTGGACGCCACATTTCGGCGGATACGTCGACGGCGTGGTGGGGGTGAGGTATTCGAATGTGTCGGGTATTTCCGGTGGCGGCGTGAATGGGAGCGGGAGTAGCGGCTCCAATTTGGTGGGCGAATATTTGAACTTATATAATGGCAAGGAGTTCAATATCCTGGGGTGGCGGGCGAATTTTATTAATCAAGATAGCTTCCTGGAAAATTCTAGTTCCAGCAATAATAACTACGCCTATCGCAACTTGAATGGGGAAATACGTTATCGCTGGAGTGAGCAATTTGAGCCTTTCATCCAGGCCGGCAATTTTCAAAATAACTTCGGTGGCAATACTTCGAGCGTGAACAGTGCCCGCAACGGTGGCTATTGGAACGCGGGCTTGATTTGGTCGCCAAGCCGTAAAACGTTTTTGCAGGCGGGATATGGGCCGAATAATTACTTCATATCCGCCCTATGGCAGCCCAGCAAGCGGACCTATTTCAATGTCACGTTCCGTGATAGCGATGTGGGTGGTGGTTATGGAGGCTATGGCGGTGGGGGTTATGGGGGTTATGGAGGCGGTTATCAAGGATATAGTAATAATAGCTATGGTGGCAGTAGCAGTGGCCAAACGGGAGGGACAGGATTTTCGGGTGCTGGAATAAGCAGTGGAAGCAGAAATAATTGCGGCACCAACGCGAATGGATCGCTGGGTATGGGCAGCATGGGTGGCTTGAGCAGCCTGAGCGGGGTAGGTGGCGGATCGGGCCTCGGTGGTTACGGTTCCGGAGGCTTGGGGGGATTCGGCAGTTTGTCGGGGGTGAGCAATGTCGGGGGGGTGGGCAATGGATCGGTGGGGCAATTGGGTGGATTCAATGCCGGCACCACCTGGAATGCCTTTTTTTGCCACGCCACCCGCTTGACGAATTTTCTGGCCTCGTATAACGAGTATATCACCACCTCCCAGATCGTATTGGCCAACCAGCAGGTTTTTGACCAGGGCGGCGGGACGGGTTCCACCAACAGCCAATTATTCATACCGATCAACCAGCCCACGCTCACCAACGAGGCCATTACCCAGAAAAGAGGTCAGGTGGGTGTGGGTATCCACTTTTCCAAAACCACCCTCAATGTTTCCGGCTACCAAGCCAATATCGATTATCAATATTCGGGTAGCCAAGATTTATTGGGCTTGTCCGCCGCTTGGAGTTGGCGTTTCATGAAAAATACCACGTCGCAATTGATGTTCGCATGGCAATCCACCGATGCCACCAGTTCATCTCAATTGAAAAGCAGTAATGATTTCTCAATGGTATCTTTGGGGATATATCGGACCTTTGCCAAGGAGATGAGCGGAGGCTTGAATTACTGGCATTCCGAGCAAACTTCGAGTAACCAGGCCAATAGTTATATCGAGGACAGGGTGATGGCCAATGTGTTCGTAAGGTTTTAAGCCGCCATGTATGACGCTTTCTACAATCTGAAGAAAAAACCCTTCCAACTTAATCCGGACCCCGAGTTTTTCTTTAACAGCGCGGTGCATCGGCGCGCCTTGGCCTATTTGCGTTATGGCTTGGCCCAGGGCGAGGGTTTCGTGGTGGTAACCGGGGCTCCCGGTACGGGCAAGACCATGTTGGTCAAAGAACTGTTCGAAACCTTGAGCAACAAGCGCGTCGTGGCCGGTTTGATGGTCACTTCCCAAGTCGGGGCGGAAGATACTTTGCGTATCGTCGCGGCGACCTTCGGTTTATCCTACGATGGTGATGCCAAGGCGATTTTGCTGAAAAACCTCGAAAACTTTTTCAAGCTCAAGGCGCGGGAAGGCAAGCGGGTATTATTGGTGGTGGACGAGGCGCAAAACCTGCCGTTCCAATCCATGGAAGAATTGCGGATGTTGTTGAATTTCGAGATGGACGGCAAGCCGATATTCCAAGTTTTCATGCTGGGCCAGGAAGAACTACGCTCCACCTTGAAAGGCAATAAAATGGAGCAGGTCAGGCAGCGGATTACCGCGATCTACCATTTGCGGCCACTGGAGGAAGAGGAAGCCAAAGAATATATCTTGCACCGCTTGACGACCGCGGGTTGGAATCACGATCCCAAAATCAGCGACGGGGCTTTCCGCGAGATTTATCAATATACTTCGGGGACGCCCAGGGTAATCAATACCCTCTGTGATCGGTTGATGCTCTATGGGTATCTCGAAGAATTGCATGAATTGGACGAGGCATCGGTCAAAACCGTGGTTGGCGAGATTGAACAAGACGCCGTGCGTAGCCGGTCCTCGGTGATTTCCGAAACCGATGAAACCACACCGATGGAACATATCCATGCGGATGCCGCTAGATATGAAGCGCCGCCGGGTAATATCGAGGAGCGTTTGGCCCAATTGGAGCGCACGGTGGCGGGGCTACGCAATACCGTGAATAAGGAGCGGGCTTTGCTGAGGAAGGCGATTTTATTGCAATTGGATATGGACCAGGTTTATCAGGATACCCCGATAGAATAGCCATGCCAATGGGGCGTTTTTATACTATGCCATTTGTTTTGCCGGGGTAGCAGTGTGGTAGCGAAAACAGCGGGAACGGCTTCCGATCATCAACCGGTCAATGCCATGACGGTGGATGTGGAGGATTACTTCCAGGTTTCGGCCTTCGAGCCTTATATTCCACGCCAAGCCTGGGACCGTTTGCCTTGCCGGGTGGAATCGAATACCGATAGGATATTGGCCTTGTTCGCTGGGCATGGGATAAAAGCCACGTTTTTCACCCTGGGTTGGGTGGCGCGGCGCTATCCGGGTTTGGTGCGGCGCATCGTCGAGGACGGCCATGAATTGGCGTGCCATGGACTCAGCCATGTCCGGGTGACCGAGCAAACGCCCGAGGAATTCCGGGAGGATGTCCGGGTTTCCAAATGCATATTGGAGGATATTTCTGGACAGCCTGTCTTGGGGTATCGTGCGGCCAGTTATTCCATCGGGGCCAAAAATCTATGGGCGTTTCCGATATTGGAAGAACTGGGCTTCCAATATAGTTCCAGTATCTACCCGGTCCGGCATGATTTATATGGGATGCCCGAAGCCCCGAGGTTCGCCTTCCATCCCACCGATTCCAGCGGTGGATTATTGGAATTGCCCGTCACTACCGTGAAACTGGGTCGGCACAATTATCCTTGTGGCGGGGGTGGTTATTTCAGGCTATTACCCTATCCGCTATCGCGCTGGGCGATGCGGCGGGTGAACCGGACCGATAGGGAATCCTGCATTTTCTATTTCCATCCTTGGGAAATCGACCCGGATCAGCCACGCCAATCGGGAATCAGCCTGAAAACCCGCTTCCGCCATTATCTCAACCTTTCCAAAATGGAAATCCGCTTGACCGCCTTATTGCGTGATTTCGCCTGGGATACCATGGCGAATGTTTTCCTACCCAAAGCCAAAATCCATTCCGCCGCCCGGTAAGTCCCATGCAGATCAAAGTATTAGATGAGAGCCGCGAGGGCGAGTGGGATGCGTTTGTGGAGGCTTGCCCGGAGGCGAGCTTTTTCCATAAGGCTGGCTGGAAACGAGTGGTCGAGCAAGCCCTGGGA
Organism: Methylomagnum ishizawai; assembly: GCF_019670005.1. Classification (NCBI taxonomy): domain Bacteria; kingdom Pseudomonadati; phylum Pseudomonadota; class Gammaproteobacteria; order Methylococcales; family Methylococcaceae; genus Methylomagnum; species Methylomagnum ishizawai. The sequence continues at coordinate 1,524,832 of NZ_AP019783.1, forward strand.
CATCCCCAGACCTTCCTCTATGCCGAGGAGTCGGGACGGATTGTCGGGGTCTTGCCCTTGGGACAGGTTAAAAGCCTGTTATTCGGCAATGCGCTGATTTCCAGCCCGTTTTGCGTCTATGGCGGCGTGGCGGCGGAATCCCCAGAAGCGCGGCAGGCTTTGGAAGAGCATGCGGTGCATATGGCTCGGCAGTTCCAGGTCGATTATCTGGAGTTCCGCAACCGGATCGCCACGGGTTCTGGGCGTCCCACCAAATCCTTGTATGTGACTTTCCGTAAAACCTTGGATCCCGATCCAGACCAGAATATGAACGCGGTACCCCGGAAACAGCGGGCCATGATCCGCAAGGGTATCGCGGCGGGATTATCCAGTGTTATCGATACCGGGGTGGATCGATTTTACGATGCCTATGCCGAAAGCGTCCGCAACCTGGGGACGCCGGTATTCCCCAAACGTTTATTCATCCTGCTCAAGCAGGTCTTCGGCGAGGCTTGCGAAATCCTGACCGTGGAATACCAGGGACGGCCGGTCGCCAGCGTGATGAATTTTTATTTCCGCGACGAGGTGCTGCCCTATTACGGTGGCGGTATCGAACAGGCCCGCGATTTGAAGGCCAACGATTTCATGTATTGGGAAGTCATGCGCCGCGCGGTGGCAAAAGGCGTACGGGTATTCGATTTTGGCCGCAGCAAGGAAGGTACCGGGTCTTATCGTTTCAAGACCCATTGGGGTTTCGAGCCCGAACCCTTGCCCTATGAATATGAATTGGTGCGGGCCGGGAAAATGCCCGATATTAATCCCTTGAATCCGAAATACCGGTTGTTCGTGGCGGCGTGGCGGCATTTGCCGGTGCCGGTGAGTAAACTGGTCGGGCCTTGGATCGCCCGGAATTTGGGTTGAGCGGAATGCCTGAGCCATGAAAGATATTTTGTTCCTCGCCCACCGCATTCCCTTTCCGCCCAACAAGGGCGATAAGATACGCTCGTTCCATTGGTTGAAATATTTATCGGAATCCTACCGGGTGCATTTGGGCGCTTTCGTGGACGATCCCGAGGACCTGCGCCATATCCCGGAGGTGGAGCGTTATTGCGCCGGAACCTGCTTATTGCCTTTGCATCCCAAACTCGCCAGGCTGCGCGGCCTTAAGGGATTGGTGAACGGCGAGGCTTTGAGTATTCCTTATTATGCGGATCGGCGGATGTCGGCCTGGGTCGAGGGCTTGCTCGCCCGTAATCAGGTCGCGGGTATCCTGGTGTTTTCCTCGGCCATGGCCCAGTATGCCGAACCCCATCCCGCCGTGCCGTGTATCGTCGATTTCGTGGATGTGGATTCCGATAAATGGCGGCAATATGCCGGGAATAAACCTTGGCCGACCGCCTGGATTTATCGCCGGGAGGCTAAGAAACTATTGGATTTCGACCGCCGCATCGCGGCCCATTCCACCCATGCCTTGTTCGTTTCGGAACACGAGGCCGGTTTGTTCAAAACCCTGGCCCCGGAGGCGGCGGCGCGGGTCAGGGCTTTGGAAAACGGCGTGGATACCGATTATTTCAATCCCGGATTGGATTATCCCAATCCCTATCCCGAGGATGTGAAACCCCTGGTATTTACCGGGGCCATGGATTATTGGGCCAATGTGGACGCCGTGGCGTGGTTCGCCGACGCGGTGTGGCCGGCCCTCCGCCGCGAGTGCCCGGAAGCCCGGTTCTATGTGGTGGGTTCCCGGCCCACGGCGGCGGTGTCGGCCTTGGGGCGGCGCGGGGGGATCGTGGTGACGGGCGCGGTGCCCGATGTCCGGCCCTATCTGCATCATGCCCATTGCGCGGTGGCTCCCCTGCGGATCGCACGGGGCATACAGAATAAGGTGCTGGAAGCCCTGGCCCTGGCCAAGCCGGTCCTGGCCTCGTCCCCGGCGATGGAAGGCATCGAATGCGGGTCGGCGCCGTTGGCGGTGCGGGTCGTGGATGGGGTGGAAAGCTGGCGTTTGGCCGCCCTCGATCTGTTGCGCGACGCCGCCTGGCCCGCTGTGGTGGCGGCGAACCGGGATTTCGTGCTGGAACATTATGGCTGGCGCAAGAGCCTGGACCGCTTGGGCCGCTGGGTGGAGGCCCTATGAAAATGCAGGATTCGGCCCTGGGCGGGACCGGGGCGGAAGCGGTTCCCGGCTGGCCCAAAGCCTTGGGCCTGACCCTCGCGGCGCTCGCGGCCTTGTTGGGCCTCTACCACGACACCTTGGCGTCGATGCTGGCGATTTGGCAGCGCTCCGAGACCTACGCCCATGGCTATTTGATCTTCCCCATCAGCGCGTGGTTGATCTGGCAGAAACGGGCAGTATTGGCGCGGATCGCCCCCCGGCCCGATTACCGGGCCGCGCCGGTGCTGGCCCTGGGCGGATTGGGGTGGTGGTTGGCCCATGCCATCGATGTGTTGGTGGTGGAGCAATTGGCCTTGGTGGGCATGATTCCGGCCCTGGTGTGGTGGATGCTGGGATGGCCGGTGTTGCGGGCGGTGTTGTTCCCCATGGGCTTCCTGGTTTTTTCCGTGCCGATGGGGGAATTCCTCGTCCCGCCGCTGATGAATTTCACCGCCGATTTCACGGTGGCGATGCTGCAATTCACCGGCATCCCGGTGTTCCGCGAAGGCACTTTCTTCAGCATCCCCAGCGGGGATTGGTCGGTGATCGAGGCGTGCAGCGGGCTGCGCTATTTGATCGCCTCGATCACCCTGGGGTTTTTGTATGCCTATATGAGCTACGTGTCGCCGTGGCGGCGGCTGGCGTTCATGGCCTTGTCGGTGGGATTGCCGATCATCGCCAATGGCCTCCGGGCCTATATGATCGTGATGATCGGCCATCTGAGCGGCATGACCTTGGCGGTGGGGGTCGACCATTTGATCTATGGCTGGGTGTTCTTCGGCTTTGTGATGCTGCTGATGTTCTGGGTCGGTTCGTTCTGGACCGATATCGACGCGGCCCAGGCCGCTTCCCCGGTTCCGGCCCCGGTCGGTACCGCGCCCGACGGTTGGGCTTTCGGCAGGGCCTGGGCGCTCGCCTTGCTGGTCGCCGCCGTGGGACCGGCGCGGGCCGCCTATGTCGGAGCCCTGGAAGCCAGCCGGGACCGGGACCCGGTGGTGATGGCCTTGCCGGAAGGCGACGGGGCTTGGCAAGCTGTTCCGGCCTTCACCGAATGGACGCCCCATTATTCGGGCCAGGACGCGGGGGCCGACCGGGCCTATGGCAACGGCGAGGACAAGGTGGCGGTCTATGTGCGCTATTACCGCCATCAAAAGCAGGGCGCGGAATTGATCAACTCCCGCAATATGCTGATCCCCCAAATCCATGATGTTTGGAAAATGCCGGAGGAGCGGTCGGTCGAAGTATCCTTGGCGGGCCGGCCGGTCACGGTGCTGCAAGGCTTATTGAAATCCACGGCGGGACAACGCCTCTTGGTGTGGCGCTGGAACCTTATCGGCGGCAGCCGTACCGCCGACGATTACCAGGGGAAATTATTGGAAGCCAAGGACAAACTCCTCGGCGGTTCCGGCGAGGGCGCGGCCTTCATCCTCGCCACCGAATATAGCGGCGACCCCAAGACGGCGGAGCCGGTCTTGCGGCGCTTCGCCGAGGCGATGCTGCCCGCCCTGGAACAGGGTCTGGATCGAACGGTGGCCCGGCGATGAGCCCGCCGCTGATCGTCCATATCATCTACCGGCTCGGCGTCGGCGGCCTGGAAAACGGCTTGGTGAACCTCATCAACCACGGCGGGCGTTACCGCCATGCCGTGGTGTGCCTCAAGGACGCCACCGAATTCCGCCAACGCCTGCCGCCGGAGGTGCCGGTCTACGAACTCCACCGCAAGGAAGGCCAGGATTTCGGCCTGTATGGGCGGGTCTACCGTTTGCTGCGGGAATTGCGTCCGGCCTTGGTCCACACCCGCAATCTGGCGGCGCTGGAATGCCAACTACCGGCTTGGTGGGCGGGGGTCCGGGCGCGGGTGCATGGCGAACATGGCTGGGATGTGTTCGACCCCGAGGGCCGCAACCGCAAATACCAATGGCTGCGGCGGGCCTATAAACCCTTGGTCCAGCGCTATATCCCGTTGTCCCGCCATCTGGAGGATTATTTGCGGGAGCGCATCCGGGTACCGGACAGCCGCATCACCCGGATTTGCAATGGCGTGGATACCGCCGTGTTCCATCCGCCGCGGCAGGGCAGGGCGCCGATCGGGGGTTGCCCGTTCGGCGCGGATGGAGGGCTGGTGTTGCTGGGCACGGTGGGGCGGATGCACGGCGTCAAGGACCAGCTCAATTTGGTGCGGGCCTTCCTCCTGTTGCTGGAACAGCGCCCGGAACGGCGGGAAAACCTGCGTTTGATCCTGGTGGGCGATGGTCCTTTGCGGGCGGAAGCCATCGCGTTGCTCCGCGCCGCCGGGGCCGAACCCCTGGCCTGGTTGCCCGGCGGGCGCGGCGACGTGGCCGCGATCCTGCGCGGCCTGGATATTTTCGTCCTGCCGTCCCAGGCCGAGGGCATTTCCAACACGATCCTCGAAGCCATGGCGACCGGGCTGCCGGTGGTCGCCACGGCGGTGGGCGGCAATCCCGAACTGGTCGCCGACGGCCTGACTGGAACCCTGGTCCCCAGGCAAGACCCGGTGGCCTTGGCGGCGGCGCTGGCCCGTTATCTGGACGACCCGGACATCCGCCGCGCCCAGGGCGAGGCCGGTCTGGCCCGCGTCCGGGAGCGCTTCAGCCTAGACGCCATGGTGCGGAACTATGAGGCGGTCTACGGCCAACTGCTCGCGGCCCACCACCCCACCCAACCAGAGGGAACGCCTTAAATGTGCGGAATCGTCGGCATTTTCGACACCCAAGGCGAGCGCGGCATCGACCGGGACTTGCTCGGGCGCATGAACCAACGCCAGTTCCACCGGGGACCGGACGAGGGGGGCTTGCATGTGGAACCGGGCCTGGGTTTCGGCCATCGGCGGCTATCGATCATCGATCTGTCCAGCGGCCAGCAACCCTTGTTCAACCGGGATAAGACCGTCGTCGTCACCTACAACGGCGAAATCTACAACTTCCAAGCGCTGCGGGCCGAACTGGAAGCGCTGGGCCACCGCTTCGAGACCCATTGCGACACCGAGGTCATCGTCTACGCCTGGGAAGCCTGGGGCGAGGCTTGCGTGGAGCGGTTCCGGGGCATGTTCGCCTTCGGGCTGTGGGACCGGACCCGGCGGACCCTGTTCCTGGCCCGCGACCGGCTGGGCGTGAAGCCCTTGCATTACGCCGTCCTGCCCGATGGCTGCTTGGTGTTCGGCTCCGAACTGAAAGCCCTGCTGGCGCATCCGGGCCTGCCCAGGCGGATCGACCCACAAGCGGTCGAGGATTATTTCGCCTATGGCTATGTCCCCGATCCCAAGACCATCTACCGCGATGTGTACAAGCTGCCGCCCGGCCATACGCTCACGCTCCGGCGCGGCGGGCCGGTGGGCGCGCCCGTGGCCTATTGGGACGTGCCGTTCGCCGTGCGTGGAAACCTGGACGAGGCCCAGGTCCGCGGGGAGTTGATCGAGCGTTTGCGGGAAGCCGTGGATATCCGCCGGGTGGCCGATGTGCCGCTGGGGGCTTTCCTCTCGGGCGGGGTCGATTCCAGCGCGGTGGTGGCGATGATGGCGGGTCTTTCCGACCAGCCGGTCAATACCTGTTCGATTGCCTTCGGCGATCCGGCCTACAACGAATCGCGCTACGCCGCCGAGGTCGCCGGGCGCTACCACACCCATCACCGGGTGGAACAGGTCGATCCCGATGATTTCTCGCTGATCGACCGCTTGGCCGGGCTGTACGACGAACCCTATGCCGATAGTTCCGCCCTGCCGACCTACCGCGTCTGCGAATTGGCGCGGAAGGAAGTCGTCGTGGCCTTGTCCGGCGATGGCGGCGACGAGACCTGGGCCGGTTATCGGCGCTACCGCTTCCATGGCTATGAGGAACGGGTGCGTTCGCTGCTGCCCTTGGGGCTGCGCCGTCCGCTGTTCGGGACGCTGGGCCGTTGGTATCCCAAGGCCGATTGGGCGCCCAAACCGCTGCGGGCCAAGGCCACCTTGGAAGCCCTGGCGCGGGATTCGGTCGAGGGTTATTTCCACGGCGTGTCGCTGTTGTCCGATGCCCAGCGCGGACGGATGTTCAGCCCCGGCTTCAAGCGCGAGTTGCAGGGCTACCACGCCGTCGAGGTCTTGCGCGGCTGGGCCGCGAAGGCACCGACCCGGCATCCCATTTCCCTGGCGCAATATCTCGACCTGAAAACCTACCTGCCCGGTGATATCCTGACCAAGGTGGACCGGGCCAGCATGGCCCACGCCTTGGAAGTGCGGGTGCCCTTGCTGGATCATCCACTGGTCGAATGGGTGTCCTGCCTGCCGCCCGAGCTGAAATTACGCGGCACGGAAGGCAAATTCCTGTTCAAGCAAGCCCTGGAACCCTATTTGTCCAAAGATATCCTCTACCGCCCGAAAATGGGTTTCTCGATCCCCCTGGCGGCTTGGTTCCGGGGACCGCTCCAAGCCAAGCTGCGGGCGGCGGTGTCGGGTCCGGCGCTGGCCGGGTCGGGCTGGTTCGATATGGACTATCTCAAAGCCATGCTGGACCAGCACCAATCGGGTATCCGCGACCACAGCGCCGGGTTGTGGGCGCTTTTGATGTACGACTCGTTCCTGCGCCTGGACCCGTAAGCGCCACCGCTCCAGAGACCTATGCGAATACTCCATATCCTCGACCATTCCATTCCCCTGCACAGCGGGTATACCTTCCGTACCCGCGCCATCCTGGAACAGCAACGCGCCCTGGGCTTCGAGACCTACCATATCACCTCGGCCAAGCACAAAGGGCCGGAAGCCTGGGTCGAGGACGTGGATGGTTTCCGGTTCTTCCGCTCGCCGCCTTCGGCCAGTTGGTACGCCCGGCTGCCGGTGTTCAACCAGTTCGCCATCGTCGATAGCCTGGCCAAGCGCCTGGGCGAGGTCATCGAGGAAGTGCGGCCCAATATCCTCCATGCCCATTCGCCGGCCCTGAACGGCTTGGCGGCGCTGCGGGTGGCGCAATGGTATTCGCTGCCCCTGGTGTACGAATGCCGGGCCTTCTGGGAAGACGCGGCGGTGGACCATGGCACCAGCCGCGAGGGCGGTTTGCGCTACCGGGGCACGCATTTCCTGGAAACCCATGTGTTCAAGAAGGCCCAGGCCATCACCACCATCTGCGAAGGCTTGCGCCAGGATATCATCGGGCGCGGCATCCCCGCCGGAAAGATCACGGTGATTCCCAACGCGGTGGATATCCAGCGCTTCCAAATCGCGGGCGAACCCGACGCGGTGTTGCGCGGGGAGTTGGGATGGGTCGGCAAAACCGTCTTGGGTTTCATCGGTTCCTTCTATGCCTACGAGGGTTTGCCGCTGTTATTGGAGGCCATGCCCCGGTTATTGGCGCAAAGGCCCGATTTGCGTTTGTTATTGGTCGGCGGCGGCCCGCAGGAGGAATACCTGCGCGTTAAAGCCGCCGAATTGAATCTCGGCGACAAAGTGGTTTTCCTGGGCCGGGTGCCGCATGACAAGGTGCAGAAATATTACGATCAGGTGGATATTTTCGTGTACCCGCGCCGCTCCATGCGCCTGACGGAATTGGTGACGCCCTTGAAACCCTTGGAGGCCATGGCCCAGGGCCGTTTGGTGGTGGCTTCCGATGTGGGCGGACACAAGGAATTGATCGAGGACCGCAAAACCGGCTGGCTGTTCAAAGCGGGCGCGGTGGACAGCTTGGAACGGACCCTCCTGGAATTGCTGGACCGGCCCGGCTGCTGGCCGGATATCAAGCGGGCCGGGCGCGAATTCGTCGAGACCGAGCGCAATTGGCAGGCCAGCGTGAAACGCTATCTCCCGATCTACCAAAAATTGGCCGGGGAGCGCTGTCCGTGAGCCTGTTGGAAGCGGCCTACCGGCTGGCGGCGCGGGGGTTGTCGCCGGCGGGCGGGCGGGCGCGGCTCAGCATCCTGATCTACCATCGCGTGCTGCCGGAGGCCGATCCGCTATTTCCGGGGGAAACCACCGCCGCCGGTTTCGACCAGGAAATGGGCTTGCTGAAACGGGTGTTCGCCGTGCTGCCCTTGGGCGAGGCGGTCGCCCGCCTCAAGGCCGGCACGCTGCCCGCCCGCGCCGCCTGCGTGACTTTCGACGACGGCTATGCCGACAACGCCACCCACGCCTTGCCGATCCTGGGGAAACACGGCCTGCCCGCCTGTTTCTTCATCGCCACGGCCTATCTGGACGGGGGCCGGATGTTCAACGACACGGTGATCGAGGCGGTGCGCCGGGCCAAGCCGGAGCCGGTCGATCTCGGGCGCTTCGGCCTGGGCGAACACGATCTTTCCAGCCTGGACGCCAAAGCCCGCGCCATCGCCGCCATCCTGTCCCAGGTGAAATACCTGCCGCCGGATCGGCGCGATGACACCGTCGCCGGATTGGCGGCGGCGCTGACCGGCGCGGCCTTGCCCACCGACCTGATGATGACCACGGCCCAACTCCACGCCCTGCGCCAAGCCGGGATGGAAATAGGCGCCCATACCCATCGCCATCCCATCCTGGCCAAACTCGGCCCCGCCGCCGTCCGCGCCGAAATCGCCGAGAATGTGGCGGTGCTGGAGAGGATTTTGGGCCGACGGGTCGGCCTGTTCGCCTATCCCAACGGCAAGCCCGGCAGCGATTACCTGCCGCAACAGGCCGCCATCGTGCGGGAACTGGGCTTCGACGCGGCGGTGTCCACCCGATGGGGCGCGGCCAGCGCCGCCAGCGATCCCTTCCAATTGCCGCGCTTCACGCCCTGGTCCAGGGATAAGGCCAGATTCCAGCCGCAGTTGTTGCGGAACCTCGCGCATTCCTATTTTTAGCCGGAAGTTTCCGCGCTAAGTTAAGGCTTGCGAATAAGGTTCCGGCATTCCTGCAAGCCGCTCCCGATCTTGCACAACCTAAAAGCGTCCACCCGCAAAGCCGTGGAAATCGATTTCGATGGCTGGTTGAGGCCGAGGGGCGACGACGAGTTCTTCGAGTTCTGCCAACGGCAACGCGGTTTGCGGGTAGAAATGGATCGATATGGGGCAATCGTCATCATGCCACCTACGGGCGGAGAAACCGGCAGGATTGATTTCCGATTGATCGCAGGTTTCGCCGCTTGGGTCGATCCGGCCTGGATCAAGCGGGAAAAAGGGTTCGCCATCCCCTTGGAACAGCGCAAGAAATTCGCGCCCATTCGCCCCGATTTCGTGGTGGAACTGCGCTCCGAAACCGATTCCCTGCCCAGGTCGCAGGCGAAAATGGCGGAATATATCGAGAATGGCGCGGCCTTGGGTTGGTTGATCGATGTGGCCGGGAAAACGGTTTATGCCTACCGGCCCGATACCCCGGTCGAGGTGCTGGCGCATCCCTCCGGGCTGTCCGGCGAACCCTTGCTCAAGGGTTTCGTCCTGCGTAGGGACGCCATTTTCGTCTGAATCCCGGATAGCTTCCCTCGAACAAAAAAGCCCGCGACCGCGGGCTTTTCCGTGGAAGAAGGGGAAGCGGCGTTAGGTGAACTTCGCGCCCTTCTTGGCCGCGATCCGCATCCTGAGCGCGTTCAGCTTGATGAAGCCTTCCGCGTCCTTCTGGTTGTACGCACCCTTGTCGTCCTCGAAGGTGGCGATGTTCATGTCGAACAGGCTGTCGCTGGCCGACTGGCGGCCCACCACGCTGACATTGCCCTTGTACAGCTTGACCCGCACCTCGCCGTTCACCTTGGCCTGGGAGGCGTCGATCATCTGTTGCAGCATCAGGCGCTCGGGGCTCCACCAATAGCCGTTGTAGATCAGGCTGGCGTAGCGCGGCATGAGTTCGTCCTTGAGATGGGCGACTTCGCGGTCCAGGGTCAGGGATTCGATGGCGCGGTGGGCTTTCAGCATGATGGTGCCGCCGGGGGTTTCGTAGGCGCCGCGCGATTTCATGCCGACATAGCGGTTTTCCACGATGTCGAGGCGGCCCACGCCGTTGGCTCCGCCCAGTTGGTTCAGTTGGGCCAGCACCTGGGCCGGGGTCAGCCGTTCGCCGTCGATGCTGACGATATCGCCTTGTTCATAGCCCAGCACCACGTAGGTCGGCTGGTCCGGGGCGGCTTCTGGGCTGACGCTCCAGCGCCACATGTCCTCTTCCGGCTCGGCCCAGGGGTCTTCGAGGATGCCGCCCTCGTAGGAGATATGCAGCAGGTTGGCGTCCATGGAATAGGGCGAGGACTTGCCGCGTTTCATCTCGATGGGGATGTTGTGCTGCTCGGCGTAGGCCAGCAGGGTTTCGCGGGAACTCAGCTCCCATTCGCGCCAGGGGGCGATGATCTTGATATCGGGCTTGAGGGCGTAGGCGCCCAGTTCGAACCGCACCTGGTCGTTGCCCTTGCCGGTCGCGCCGTGGCAGATGGCGTCGCAGCCGGTTTCGTTGACGATCTCGATCAAGCGCTTGGAGATCAAGGGGCGGGCGATGGACGTGCCGAGGAGGTATTCGCCTTCATAAATGGTATTGGCGCGGAACATCGGGAACACGAAGTCGCGCACGAATTCTTCCTTGAGGTCGTCGATATAGATTTCCTGGATGCCCATCGCCGTGGCCTTGGCGCGGGCGGGTTCCAGTTCCTCGCCCTGCCCGAGGTCGGCGGTGAAGGTGACGACTTCGCAGCCATAGGTTTCCCTGAGCCATTGCAGGATGACGGAGGTATCGAGCCCGCCGGAATAGGCGAGGGCGACTTTTTTCACGGTTTGGGTGGACATGGTGTGAGGTATCCGGGAACGGGAAAAGCGGGAGATTATAGCCGCGGCCACACGGATTCCGGGCAAAAAAAAGCCGCCTTCCTAGGGCGGCACCGAGACAGGGTCAAGAGGGAGTAACTCAAAAGGCGGAAGCCGGTGGGAGCCGCCGGACCAAGGCGGTCTCCCGGAATTTGGTGCGTGCCGATGAGGGCGGGCCGAAAGCGTTTTTCATGCGACACCGCGCGGATGAAAACCACTTTCGGGCGGCATCCTTGCCTGGCGCTCACCGGCCGCTGGGGCTTATAGAGCAGGCTCCGTGCCAAGCGCGATGCCCTTTGGATCCGGCGGGGTGGCGGTGGTGGGTGCCATCCTGTGGGGCAAAATCCGGGAAAAGCTCCGGGAATTGCCGCATGTGGCATCCCATTCCGGTGCCGGCCCGGCTTGTGTTCCCCCGCCCGCCGTGGACAATGGCCTTCCCGCGCCCGATGGCGCGCCCTCCCGAATTCCAATCCAACGGTACCTCATGAAATCAGCGGCCTTTTTCGATCTCGACAAAACCTTGCTTCCGTTTTCCACCGAGAAGCGCTTCGTCCAGCGGCTCCACGCCCGCAAACTGGTGGGTCTGCGGCAGTTGCTCGGCGTGTTGCTGGCCTATCTGCGCTATCAGCGTTTGGACGAGGCCGGCTATGCGGCGATGAAGCGGGGCATTGTCCGCGACTTGCTGCGCGGGAAATCCCAGGCCGAAATCGCGGCGGTGGCGGAACAGGTGTTCCGCGAGGTGTTCGCGTCGGCCATCCATCCGGAGGCCCGTGCCGCCATCGCCCAACATCGGGCCGAGGGCCGGGCCGTTTATCTGGTGTCCGCCACCGTCGATGCCGTGGCTGGCTGCTTCGCCGCGCATCTGGAAGTGGACGGCTGCCATGCCACCACCTTGGAAGTGATGGCGGGGCGGTTCACCGGCGAGGTCGTGGGCGGGGTGTGCTATGGCGGCGCGAAGGCTGGGATCGTGCGCGAAATCGCCCTGCGGAAGGGCATCGACCTGGACTTGAGCCATGCCTATGGCGATTCCTACGAGGACCGCCATATGTTGGCGGCGGTGGGTTATCCGGTGGCGGTCAATCCCGACCGGCGCTTGGCGGCTTGGGCCGGGGAGCGGGGCTGGAGCTTGGCGCGGTGGGGCCGGTAAGTCCGGCCCTGTCGCGGCATCACCCGCAGCACTTCTTATATTTCTTCCCACTCCCGCAAGGACAGGGCGCGTTCGCCAGCGGCTTGCCCTGGTGGGCGATCTTGCCGTGATAGGCGATGGTGCCGTCCAGGTAGACCCAGCGCCCTTCCAGCCGGTGGAAGCGGCTGACCTCGTGGATCATATAGGTGTCTTCGCCCAGTTCGAATTGGGCTTTGAATTCCACCACACCGCGCTGGTCGTCCTCGCCGCCGCCGAGGGTGGCGACGATGTCCAGCTTGGACCAAACGCGGGCATCGCCCTCGAAATCCAACTTGGCCGGACAATGGGCCGGGTCCCAGGTGTCGCGGACGTAATCGGCGTCGCGCAACTGGAAGGCGGTATAGCGCGAGCGCATCAAGGCTTCCGGGGTCGGGGCCGGGAATTGGCGGGAAAGCAAGGGGCCACAGCACTGGCCGTAAAGCTGGCCGGAGCCACAAACGCAGGGGGCGAAAATATCCATGGAACAAGCTTGCAAGGGGATTGGAAGGTGCCCCGGAAGGCTCGTGGGATAGGCCGTCCGGGGCGGGAGCGGGGATTCTAGCAGGGTCGGGGGTCGCCGGGCGGACGCCTGGCTCAAGCCTATTTTTTGTTCTTTTCTTCCTTCGACTGGTGTTCGCGGTCGTATTCCATCCCCGCCTTGACCTCCTGGATGGCTTGGTTGATGGCTTGGATCGCGTTGCCGCGATGGCCGCCCTTATCCTGGCTCGCCCTTTGCAAACTGTCCTTGGCCTGTTTCAGGTAGTCCAGGGCGTTCTGCATATTCGGCTGCTCGGCGAGGCAATGGGAGGAGCCGAGCGCCAAGACGAGGGCCGGGATGATCAGGGATTGCGTTTTCATGGGGCTTACCTCTCGCGGAATGAAGGGGATGGCCGGGCCGGAGCGCCGACCGGGCCGCGGCAGTATGCCATTCCTCCCGCGCCGGGTCGATGTCCGCCGCCCGGGCTCAAGCGGCGGCTTCGGCCTGCAAGGCCCGCAAACTTTCCTCCACCCCGGCGGCATGGGTCAGTTCCGCCACGTTGTCCTTGGTGAAGAAGCCCTGGAAATCGCCGAAGCGCTGCACATATTCCACGATCAAGGAGGAGTATTCCGAAGCGCTGGAGAAAATCTGCTTCAAGCCTTCTTCCTGCGAACCGATCACGTCCAACAGGAAATCCTTCCCGCATTCCCGCAAGGTATCGACCACATAGTCGATATTGGTCTTGCCCTGGGTTTCGCCATCGTTCACCGCCACCGCGAGATGATGCAGGCGCGGCCCGAAATTGCGCACGAATTGCTCGGTGGGCGAGGGCAGTTTCAGCAGGTGGTTGACGAAATAGGGATGGTTGGCCGCCGTGAACACCTTGGCCGGGCTTTCCAGTTCGTTCTCGTAATGCACGCTCTTGGTGACATTGGTCGAGGAGTTTTGCGAAGCGATATCGTAGGAGCCCCAATAGTAATAACTGGTGAGGGTCAGATATTCCAGGATCGAGGCTTCCCGGTTCTGGCTATAGATGCGGGTGGCGAGATGGTCGATGGGCAGCAGCAAGGGATCGAGGCCCAGTTTGGCGCGGGTTTCCTTGGCTTCGAGATAGGCACGCTGCACATCGTCGCGGATGCAGCTCAAACCCAGCGCATAGACGCGGATACTCTGCTCGGGCCGCTCCCAGTAACCCACGATGTTATGGGTATAGGGCGAAGGCTTGACCACGGCCATATTGCCCGGCAATTCCAGCTTGCGGATTTGCTCTTGGTTGAAGAAGCGCACATCGCGGGATTTTTGTAATTCCACCACCTCGTGCAGGTTGGTGACCCGGAATACCTCGCCCATATAGCGCGAATTGGGTTTATGGGCACCGATGGGATAAACCTCGTTCAGGCTGCGGAAAATCCCCTGGGTCGTGGGGTTTTTCACCTCGCGCACCAGGATATCCGGCGAATTCATGTCGATACGCAGGATATGGGTGTTATGGCTTTCCGACTCCAGCGTCACCAGATATTCATAGGGCGTCATCAAGCACAGTTCGCCCACATAGGGCACGGAATGCCCCGGCTCCACCGTGATCATCAGGGCGTCGATCTGGCGGATCATGGCGGTCAGGCCGACCCGGTCGCGCTCCTCCAGGAGGCTGGTCAGATATTCCTCGAAGAAGGGGGAGTTTTGCTTGTCGCCATAACGGGGGAAATTCAAAGATGAAGCGGTCATCGAAATCCTGTTTTGTCTTTCTCTGCCCATGCGCCGCATCATTGCCGTTAAATTAACACTACTCGAGCGGTCGAGGCCGGAGCCCAAGGTTTGTTTTGGACTCCAAAACCCCGTTTAACTTGAATGGCAGTAACGCGCCGGATGGGACTGGGTTCGGGGACGCGCCGCGTCCCAAGGGAAAAGCAGCCTGGACGCAGCGTGGCGGCATCCGGGCTATGGGGTTTTCTGGGCTATGCCGCTTGCTGCTGTGTGGGCGGCAAGGTTTCCGGCTGCTCCCGATAGAAATACTGCGCCGAAACCGCCGCATGGATATCGCCGAAATCCTTCTGGCATTGGTCCAGATACTCGTGCAATACGGCGGGCGTCAAACCCTCCCAGCGCAAGCCCGCCAACCGCCGCCAGGACCGCCGCGCCGCCCGCATGGCCTGGGCGTGGTCGGGCAGGGTGGAGAGGCATTCGTCGATCTTGGCGAGGCAATGGCGCACGGTGCGCGGAAAATGCGGGTCCAGTAGCAGGTAGCTCAACACGGCGGTGCCGCGCACATGCACATCGACATGGCGGCGGTACATCTGATAGGCGCTCAAAGCCTTCAAGACGCTCATCCATAGCCGTTCCTGGATCGGCTCCAAGGCACCGCCATCGCGGGGCAGCAGTACGGCGGAATTGATATCGACGATGCGCGAGGTCATGTCGGCCCGTTCCAGATTGCGCCCGAGTTCGATGAATTGGTAGGCCAGATCGTGGCTCATGCAGCCGACCAACATCCCGGCCAGCGATTGGCCCCGGTCCACCACCTGGTTCAACACCTCGTAGCGTTGCGCCCGGTTGTGGGCGGCGGCGGGCGCGTGTTCGCGCATATAAAGATAAAGCCCGTTCACCCGCTCCCAGAATTCCTTGGGCAGGATTTCGCGGAAGGTGCGGCTGTTCTCGCGGGCGCAGCGCACACAGGAAACCAAGGAACTCGGGTTGCGCTCGTCCTGGATCAGGAAGCGCATGATATTGGCCTCGTTGGCCTCGGTATAGTGTTCGTCGAACAACTTATCTAGCCCGACCACCTTCAGCAGGATATCCCAGCCGAAGGACGCGCCCTTGGGCAGATCCAGCAAAACCTGGGTCGTGGTATTGATGAGGCGGGCGGTATTCTCGGCCCGTTCCAGATAGCGGGCCATCCAATAAAGATTCTCGGCGACTCGGGATAACATTTTGCTTATTCCTCCGTATCTACGATCCAGGTATCTTTGCTGCCGCCGCCCTGCGACGAATTCACCACCAGGGAACCGGCCTTCAAAGCCACGCGGGTCAGGCCGCCGGTGGTGGCGTAGAGCCGGTTCGATTGCAATACGAAAGGCCGGAGATCGAGATGGCGCGGGGCCAACTGCTCGCCGACCAGGGTGGGGGCGGTCGAAATATCCAAGGTGGGCTGGGCCATATAGTTGCGCGGATTGGCGCGGATCAATTCGGCGAATTTGGCGCGCTCTTCCGGGGTGGCCCTGGGGCCGATGATCATGCCGTAGCCGCCGGATTCGTTGGCGGGCTTCACCACCAACTTGTCCAGGTTGTCCAGCACATAGTCCCGCTCCTCGTCGTACATACAAAGATAGCTCGGCACATTGGCGAGGATGGGTTCTTCGTTCAAATAGTATTGGATGATCTTGGGCACGAAGGCATAGACTACCTTGTCGTCCGCCACCCCGGCGCCGGGGGCGTTGGCGATGCCGACCTTGCCCGCCCGCCACGAGCGCATCAGGCCGCGCACGCCAAGGGTGGAATCCTCGCGGAAGGCTTCCGGGTCGAGGAAATCGTCGTCGATGCGGCGGTAGATCACATCGACCCGGCGCGGCCCGGTGATGGTCCGCATATAGACCTGGTCGTCGCCGCCGACGAACAAATCCGAACCCTCCACCAAGACCGCGCCCATCTGCTGGGCCAGATAGCTATGCTCGAAATAGGCCGAGTTGAAGATGCCGGGCGTCAACACCGCCACCACCGGGCGTTCGATATCGCGGGGCGAGAGCGCGGCCAGGGTGTCGTAAAGCTGGGTGGGGTAGTCGTCCACCGGCAGGATGGTGGAGGATTGGAACACTTCCGGGAACAGCCGCTTCATCAACTGGCGGTTTTCCAGCATATAGGACACGCCGGAGGGCACGCGTAGGTTGTCTTCCAGCACGTAGACCGTGCCGTCCTTGTCGCGCACCAAATCGGTCCCGCACACATGCGCCCACACGCTGAAACGGGGCGAAATCCCCCGGCATTGTTGGCGGAAATTGCGCGAGCCTTCCAGTACCTCGGCGGGGAACACCCCGTCCTTGACGATTTGCTGGGCGTTGTAGAGGTCGTTGATGAACAGGTTGAGCGCGGTCAGGCGTTGTTTCAGCCCTTCCTCGATCCGCATCCATTCCTTTTTCGCCAAGACCCTGGGGATGATGTCGAACGGCCAGGCGCGGTCGATATTACCGGCCTCGCTATAGACGGTGAAGGTGATGCCCATGGTCATGATGGCGGCGTCCACCGACTGGCGGCGGGCTTCCACCTCGCTGGGCGGGAGGGAATCGAGGTATTCGAACAAGGCCCGGGCGGCGGGCCGGGGTTTGAGGTCGGCGTCTAGGAGCTCGTCGTAAGCTTGGTTGTGGGCGTATTCGTCGTGGGCGATTTTCATGGGCGCTGTCCTGGGTCTTTTCGCTCGGGGTTTGCAGAAGCCGTGCCACGGGGTGGGTATGCGCGAATGGCGGGCCTGCGGGCCGGAACGGGGCGGGCCGGGCCGGGACGGGGGGATTTCCGGGCGTAGGTTGCACTGGGATGGTGCGTGTCCGGTGGCGGGGCGGATTCCGGGGGCTGTGCCGACGATACGGCGGGGCTGGCCGCGCCGGTTTGGATCGGCCGGCGGTGGCGGAATGGCGGAGCTTTCCACCATGATGCCGCGCTCGGCGCAATAGGATTCGAAGCACCCTTTCGAGCCGCATGGGCAATCCCTGGCGTCGTCGCTGATATCGATCACCATATGTCCGACTTCGCCGGCGTTATAGTTCGCGCCCTTATAGGTATTGCCATCGACCACGATGCCCGATCCGATCCCCCGTCCTATCGCGACGCACACGAAATTGGAAATCCGCCCGCCGCTGCCCAGCCCCAGGACTTTTTCCGCCATCGCCATGCAGGTGACATCGTTGTCGATAAGGATTTTGACCGTATCGGGCCATCGGTAGGTATCGATGAGCCGTTCCCGGATATCGTTGGCGATGTCCAGGTTGGATAATTCCAAGGCCGGGCCGGAAAACCTCCCGATGCCGGAGATTGTCAGCCCAATGGGTATGGGTTCCATGGATGGGTTGGATTGCATCTGGCAATCCACGTGGCTATAGAAGCTGGAATGAGCCATATTCTGGGTAGAATGTCGCCAATATATGACGCCCGATCAGTTTGCACCTGATTTGGGGTATTGGCAATCAGAATTTTGGGATATCCACCGGCCGGCGGATAACACGGGTTTCCGGCTTAAGCGGGCGCGGCGTGGGAGGAATGCCGGCGGTTATGGCCGGGTAGGCGGGGTGGTGGTCGCAGCCCGCCCGGTGGGCACGGGGTAATCGCGCGGGTTGGAGGGTGGGCGCCACGGCGTGGCTGCTGTCTTGGCGCGGAGGGCGGGCCGAACCGGTCGGCCCGCGGGATCTGCGGGGGGATTCAAGGGTACGCGACGGGCGAGGCGTCGAGGCGGACATTGTCGAAATCCACCTCGATGGCCGGCAGGATGACTTGCTGTGTCGCGCCATTCCTATCGACGACCATTTCCTGGATATTCGGCAGGTCCAGGTTGATGAGCCTGATCCGCAAGGGTTGGCCCAGGAATTTGTGTTCCGGGCCGATCACGGCCTGCACGGTGGAGGTCATGAAAGCGCCTTCGGGGATGTTGAGGCTGTTATAGTCCTCGGCGATCACCGCGTCCCCCGCCAGCAATTGGACGGCATAGCCCGGAAAGCCGGCCAGGTCGTAAAAGCTGTATGCCGCGTTCTGGCCGGAGGCGATGTTGCCGACCTCCACATGCAGGACGTAGCGGGTATTGGCTTCCAGGGTCGCGTCCAGGGTTTGCTGCAAGCCTATCGGCGTGATGGTGCCGCTGCCATTTTCGGCCCAGGTCAGCGCCACGTTGTTGCCGTGGAGCGCGCCGCCGGGGAAGAAGGTGGAACCGGTCGGGTTCAACACCCCCAGGGCCAAATTGCTGCCATTGATGGGCTGCGCCGGGGCATAGGCCTCCCAACCCAGCCACCCCCCCGGCGGCACCACCAGGAAGCTATTGGACGGCACTTCCAGCGGCAGGCCGCCGGGGGCGTCCTCGAAGCTCGGGTTGACGATGGGCACGGGGGTGGACGCGGCCTGGACGGTGGCCGATACCAGCAAGCTGGCGAGCATGGATAAGGCTAGGGGGCGCATGGCGGTTTCCTCTGGAAGATTGCTTGGTGACGGGAAAGCCGTGGGCTTTTCCCGGCCCTTAGTAAAGCCGGTCCGTCCCCTGCCGGGCTATTAATTAAGGCTCTATCTGTGTTCCGGGGTCTTCCACTAAGATGGTCGGATGCAGACATCCATCATATCAATCAAGCACTTGGTCAGCGAAGCGCACTGCTACGAGACCATCCGGCAACTGCGCTGGCAAGAGGGCGTCTACTGCCCGCACTGCGACGGGGGCGAGGCCATCCGGCGCGGCTACGACGGGCCGGATCGGCACCTGCGGCGCTACCAGTGCAAGGCGTGCGGTAGGCGCTTCGACGACCTGACCGGGACGGCGCTGTCCGGGCACCACCAGCCCTTGTCCGTATGGGTGTTATGCCTGTACTTCATGGGCCTGAACCTGTCCAACGCACAGATTGCCCAGGAACTGGACCTGAACAAGGACGACGTGCATTCCATGACGGAATGTCTGCGCGGGGGTCTCGCCCAAAAAAAGCGCCTGTGACGCTATCGGGGGTCGTCGAGTGCGACGAGACCTACGTCGTGGCCGGACACAAGGGCCAGCCGGAGAAGGTCGCCGAAGCCGGACGCCCGCCGCGCCGACGGCGGCTGAAGGGCGCACGGGGGCGCGGCACCAAAGCCACGGAGAAGCCGCCCGTTTTCGGCATGATCCAGCGCTCCGGCGAGGTGGTCATCCGGCTGCTCGACAACGTCCAACAAAAGACGATCAAGCCCTTGATCTCGCAGACCGTCGCGGCGGGGACGCTGGTGAACACCGACGAATATGCCATCTACGGCAAGCTGACCGACTGGGGCTACGGACACAAGACGGTCAACCACTCGAAGGGCGAGTATGCCCGTGACGAGGACGGCGACGGCTTCCACGAGGTCCACGTCAACACCATGGAAGGCTTCTGGTCGTTGCTCCGCTCCTGGCTGCGGCCCCACCGGGGCATCTCGCAGGCCAAGTTGCCGCTATACCTGGGCTTCTTCGAATTCGTCTACAACGCCAAGCGGCGCGGCAAGCGATTGTTGTCCGCACTGCTGGAAGGCTTGCTCAAGAAGACCCCGGAATCCATATAGAGCCTTAATTAATGCCGGGATTTTAGTGGAATATTGCCGGTTTTATACCTAATATTTTCCTGATCTTACAAACAAGGTCACAAACCGCCCTTTTTGCGCGGTGGGGTTGCCTGTATCGGGTTGGTAGGCCGGTTTGGGCGGGGCATGGAAGGGTGTACCCGTAGGGCGCTGCTTTCTTGGATTCAAAGGCTGATGGTATTATGTTTTATCTATCTGGGCCTGTCCGGGGCAAGGCCCGCTTCGCCCCGATTAATGCGGTGTAAGGAAGATATGAATCCATGCGGTTGCGCTGCGCTAATCGCACTGCGGGCTGTAAATGAAGGCCCATATTATTATAATTAATGAGTATTTGCTCCGCTTGCCAGAGAACCAGCCCCGCCAGCCTATGTGCATATCCCGTTTCAAATTGGCTTTGCTTTTGGCCCGCATGGCTATGCTATGGGCCACTGCAAATACCATTGGTTTTGGCGCGGAATTGGACGAATTGATCGACCTGCCATTGGAGCAGCTGATGAATATCGAGGTGTATAGCGCCTCGAAATTCCCGCAGAAAAAGATCGATGCGCCGGCATTGGTCAGTATCGTCACCGCACAGGATATCCAGGATTATGGATACCGGACCTTGGATGAAATCCTCAATAGCATCCGTGGGCTGTATACCAACTATGACCACAATTACAACTACCTTGGTGTGCGGGGTTTCAGCCCTCCCGGCGATTACAACTCGAAAATCCTGTTGCTCATCGATGGCTATCGCACCAACGATCCGGCCGCCGACCAGGCTTCCCTGGGAACCGATTTCCTGCTCGATGTCGATTTGATCGACCGGGTTGAATATGTCTCGGGGCCGGGGTCCGCCCTTTATGGCAATAATGCTTTTTTCGGCGTGATCAATATCATCACCAAGGACGGAACGCATTATCAAGGCGGCGAATTGTCCGGCCAATACGGCAGCTTCGGTTATAACAAGGAGCGGGGCACTTACGGCAAACAATTCGATAATGGTGCCAACCTACTATTATCCGGCTCGCACCAGTACGCCGACGGACAGAACCTATTTTTCCAGGAATTCAACGCGCCCGGCTCCGATTCGGGCAAGGTTAGACATGAGGATGCCGGCCGCGCCGACCGTTTATTCGGTAAGTTTTCGTACCGGGGATTTAAGTTGGAAGGCGGGTTCGTGAACCGCAAGCAGGAAATTCCGACCGCCTCCTTCGGGCAGTTGTTGGGTAGCGGTGGCAGCTTTACCATCGACCGGCAGTATTTCTTAGACCTGTCCTATAGCGGTGATCTTTCCGATACCCTAAACCTGTATGCCCATGCCTATTCCGGCAGCCATAACTACGATGGTGACTATGTTTATATCCCTCCGACTCTCAATAAAGACCGGGGCAGGGCGAACTGGGCCGGTACCGAATTGAAATTCGTCAGCACCTATTTCGACCGGCATAAGCTGGTGGTCGGCGGCGAATACCAGAACAATTTCGATCTCCAAGCGGCCAATTTTGATGTTAATCCTTACCTGCCTTATACGGAAAGCGACGCACATAATTACCGCTACAGCTTTTATGCCCAGGACGATTTCAATATAGTCCACGATCTGGCGTTGAATGCCGGTCTTCGCTACGATTATTACAATACCTTCGGCGATACGGTCAATCCCCGTGCCGCGCTGATTTATAAACCCTGGGACAGCACGGCGTTCAAACTCTTGTACGGTACGGCGTTCCGTGCGCCCAACGCCTATGAACTCTATTACGCATCGGGAAGCTCCCGGCCAAATCCCGATTTGCAGCCGGAGAAAATCGCCACCTATGAAGTCGTGATCGAACATCAACCCTCGAACCATCTGCGGATGGCGGCTTCGGGGTTTCGTTACCAGATCTCCGACCTGATCAATCTCACCACCGACAACGATCAACTGACCTTCCGTAACCAAGCCAAGGCCAACGCCTGGGGAACCGAGGCGGAAATCGAATACTTTTGGGAGAATGGCACCCGGCTGCGGGGAAGTTATACCTGGGTGGATGTGAAACAACAGGGCGCTTTGACGGATGGAACCCCCCCGAATTCGCCTGGGAGTCTGGTGAAGCTCAATCTTTCCCTACCGATCTGGGACAAGGCTTTCCGCCTGGGGTCGCAGTTCCTCTATACCGGCGGCCGCAAGACGCTGTTGGGGCGGGGCAAGTCCTTGGAGGGTTATCCCGTGGTCGATCTCACCCTGAGGACCGACCAGCTTTTCAAAGGACAGCTCAAGGGTTTCGAGGTTTCGGCCAGCGTTTACAACTTGTTCGATCAAACTTATTTCAGCGTGGCCGGGGAAGAACATTGCGATAACCTGGGAGCCTGCCTGAATGGCATTCCCCAGGTGGGGCGTAATTTCCGGGCCATGCTGAATTACCGGTTTTAGGGCATTTTGCGGCTCATGCACGGAATGCCTTCGCGCCGTCCGGGCCATACGATCCTGGTTCGATGGTGGTTATTGATGGTCGCCGCTGTATTGGTGCCGATTGCAATCCCCGTGTCCGCCGGGCCGGATATAACCGCCGAATATAAGGTGAAAGCCGCCATCCTCGTCAATCTTGCGAAATTCACCGAGTGGCCACCGGCGGTCCTCGCCGATTCGGCGGCCTTGACGATTTGTCTGGTTGGCGAACCCGTCATGGCCGCGTTGCTGACGGAAGTGAGCGGAAAAACCGTTCATAACCATGGGCTCAAAGTGTTGGCTTTAACCGCCGCCGCCGACCGCGGGTTCGAATCCTGTCAGGTATTATTTGTGGGCCTGTCCGCGAGCGGCCACGCCGAAGCCCTCTTAAACAAAACCATGGACCGGCCTATTTTGACGGTCGGCGATACTCCCGGCTTCGCCCGGCAAGGCGGCATGATCGAACTGGTCAGAAAGGACGATCACCTGGGTTTCAATATCAACCTCGGCAAGGCAAGGAAAGCCGGCCTCACGCTCAGGGCGCAGTTGTTGGCCTTGGCCAAGATTGTCGAGTGAGGATGTGGGCGTTGTCTTGATCCGGTGCGTTCAGGCGCTAAAGCATTTTCGGAACGGGGGTATGGTGGTGGCGGACAGTCCTGGGCTGGCGTCCAAAACAAGCTTTGGATTCCAAGGCCGCCCGGAATTTGCCGTACATTCAAACTGAAAAGGCGCTAGCCGAAATCCGCCCAAAGCCATGGGCCTCACTTCATGGGGGTTGTGCTTGATTAAAGTCCTGATCGAAATCTTCATCGGCCTGCTCGCGGTCGCCGCCGCGCCGCTCGCGGTCCAGGCGGTGTTCCAATCCAAAAGCCGCATCGGGCGCTTGGCCCAGACTATCGCGGGCATCGCGCTCGTGGTCGGCTTCCTGGTGGTGTGGGGCGATACCGGGCGCGATCCGCTGCAATGGGTCTATTGTTGGCTCAATCCCGGTGCTTATTCCTGCCAGGATACCGATATGGCCGCCGCGCCTCCTCCGAATGGCATTCCGCAGCCGGATGGCCCCATCCGCAGCCAAATCCAAGAAGCCTTGTTATTGGGGGCACCGGGAAAAACGGCGGTCACGGAAGTCTACGCCTCGCTCGGCCAATTCCCGCGCGACAACCCGGCGGCGGGCCTGCCCGACCCGGAGCAACTCATCGGCAATTACACGACCGGCATCGCCGTCGAGGACGGGGCGATCCATATCGCCCTCGGGAATCGCGCCGATCCGGCCATCAACGGCAAAACCATCAGCTTGCGTCCCGCCCGGGTCGGGGATAACCCGGCCAGCCCGCTGTCATGGTTGTGCGGCTATGCCGAGCCGGTCCGGGGCATGGTGGCCCAGGGCGCGAACCGGACCTCGGTGCCCGCCCTGTACCTGCCGGTCGAATGCCGCCCATGATCGGCCCGCCTCACCCGCGCAGCCGGTACCACACCACCCCCACCCATTCATGGCAGGCGTAATAGCTGGACATCAGGGCGCTGGCGCTGGGCAGGAAATCGAAGCAATGGCTGTCGCCGCTGGATTGATAGCCAGTCCCGGCGGCGACCACGGCGAAACCCTCGCGCTCGAATTCGGGGATGGCGCGGGGCAGGTGCCAGACATGGCTGACCAGATAGATGCGGCGGATGCCCGCCGCCCTCAGCAAGGGCGCGGAAAAACGCGCGTTCTCGCGGGTATTGGCCGAGCGCTCCTCCACCCAGGCCACCGGCACCCCGAATTCCGCCTCCAACACCGCCTTCATCAGCGGCCCCTCGGCGCTTTCGCCTTCCGGGGCACCGCCGGTCACCAAGACCGGCTTGCCGGTCAGGCGTTGCAAACGGGCGCCGTAGCGCACCCGCTCCAGGGTGCGGGCGTTCAAGGTGTCGCCGCCGCCGAATTCCGGCGCGTCGTAGCGCAGCCCGCCGCCCAGGATCACGATGGCCTCGGCCTCGCCGCCCCGGATGGGCGCGTAGGGCAGTTCCAGGGTCGCCAGCAAGCGCCCGGCAACCCAGGGCGTCGCGAGCAACCATAAGCCCAACAAAGCCAGCCCGAGCAAACTACGGCCCAGGCGCGGACGCCGCCGCGCCAGCCAAAACCCCACCGTGCCCAACAACAACAGGTTCAGTGGCGGCAACAGCAGGCCGGCGGCCAGATTGGTGAATAACCAGTTCCAATTCATGCGGGGTTTGCGGGTCCGGGTGGGTCCGGCGCATGGCACGGCCCGCCTCAGCCCGGTCCGAACCAGGGGGCGAAGCGCCGCGCTGCGGTTTCGGGGTCGTCGCCGCCGAACACGCCTTCCACCACGGCCAGGAGTCCGGCCCCGGCTTCCAGCAGGGGAGCGGCGTTGTCGGGGGTGATGCCGCCGATGGCGGCCAGGGGGATGCGGAGCCGCCGCCGGGCCTCGGCCAGGGTGTCGAGCCGGGCCAGCGGTGCCAGGGGCTTGGTGCGGGAAGGAAAGAAGCGCCCGAAGGCGGCATAATCCGCGCCCGCCGCTTCCGCCGCCAGGGCCAGTGCCACCGAGTCGTAGCAGGACACGCCGATGATGGCCCCATCGCCCAAGCGCCGCCGGGCTTCCTGGGGGCTGGCATCGTCCCGGCCCAGATGCACGCCATCGGCCCCGATTTGGGCGGCGAGGTCCACAGAATCGTTGACGATCAAGGGCACACCCGCCGCCCGGCACAGCGCCAGCAGCCGTTCCGCCGCCGCCACCGGGTCCGGGGCGGATTTGGCGCGGTATTGGACCAGGACGGCCCCGCCCCGGAGCGCCGCCGCCACGGCCCGGCAGAGGGCGTCGATATCTTGCGGGCCGTCGTGGGTGATGGCGTATAAGCCTTGCCGGGGTAGGGATTGCGTTGGCATGGGGGTCTCGTGGGCGGGGTTAGCTGGCTTTCCAACTGCGGCGGCGCGAGGAATCGGTGACCAGGGCGTCGCCGACCTTTTCCTGGGCCTGCCGGAACACGTCGAACACGCCGTTGATGGCGATGCGGGCGGTGTCGCCCTTGTCGCAGACGAAGCCGCCGGCCTTCACCGCCAGCACCACCTCGGCGAACTGGGTCTTGCAATACTCGGCGGCGATGGAATGCACCTTCTTCATCACGTTCTGGGCGCTTTCGCCGGTGATGATGCCGGGCGCGACCACCAGCACATAGCCGGTCTCCAACTTGACCACGAGGTCGGTCGGGCGCATGGAATTGGTCAGGACGCGCTGCACGGCGGCGGTGGCCTGTTCGGCGGGCAGGAGGGTGGTTTGGTTGTGGTCCACCATGATCTGCAACATCACCACGGCGGTGCGGCCCTCGCGGCCCAGCGCCTTGGCCAGCCAGCGCTCGGTCTCGCCGATCAATTGATAGCGGTTCTGCTGGCCTAGGCCGTTGTCGTAGGACACCAGGGTGAGGAGTTTTTCGCGCTGGGCTTGCAGGAAATACACCGGCAAAGCCACCATCATCCCGAAGCCGGCCGGCGTGCCATAGGTGCGGAGCAATTCCCAGAGGCGCTCCGGTAGCGGGCAATCCTGCGTCGTGAAAAAGATGAACGACCACAACAAGCCATACGCCACCAGGAATGCCAGCCCCCCGGCCAGCAACGGCAACGACCAAGAAAAAAATCGCAGGATCGACATGACAAAAACCACATTGCTAAGACAAGTTGAAATGACCGCGCATTCTATACATTACCGTCCTCCTTGTTACCGCCTCCGGGCTGGAAAATTCGCCGCGAACCGGGTGGCGGGCCGATACCGGGGGATTCCCGGCCCGGTAGCGCGGTTGCAACGCGATTTAAACGCCCCTATGTTGCACCGAACCCTTTGACCCCGGAATCCCACCGTGAATACCTTTGCGCCCACTTTCAAACCCTGGATCGCCGCCGTTGGTGCCGAACACGCCCTGGCCAGCTTGGCGGAGCTATTGGATGGTGCCGCCGTGTACGCCATCGACGCCCAGGGCCGCGTATTGTATTGGAGCCAGGCCGCCGAGCGCCTGCTGGGTTTCGCCGCCGCCGAAGCCTTGGGCCGGCCGGTCGAAACCGTGCTGCGTTGCCAGTCCTGCGACGGCCCCGGCGTTTTGATCGAGCGCGGTCGATTGGACCACGAACCGACCTCGGTGCAAAAGGCCGATGGCGGGCCGATCCGGGTCCGGCGCTCGGCGCGGGCGTTCTTCGATGTCCAGGGCGGGTTCGCCGGGGCCATCGGGGTGTTGTGGCCGGAACCGCAGGAGCCGGACGACGGCGAGGGTTTCGGCGGGCGGGAGGCGGTGGAGACCTTCCACGGACTCGTCACCCGCGACCCGACCATGAAGCAAGCCCTGCAAATCATCCGCAACGTGGCCCAGACCGACGCCTCGGTCTTGATCCGGGGCGAATCCGGCACCGGCAAGGAATTGGCCGCCCGCGCCCTGCACGAGGAAAGCCGCCGTCGGGGCCGTCCGTTCCTCGCCATCAATTGCGCGGCGCTGAGCCCCGCCCTGCTGGAAAGCGAATTGTTCGGCCATGTGCGCGGTGCCTTCACCGGGGCGCTCAAGGACCACGCCGGGCTGTTCAAACGCGCCGACCGCGGCACCTTGTTCCTGGACGAGGTGGCGGAATTGCCCTTGGAGTTGCAGGCCAAGCTGTTGCGGGCTTTACAGGACAAGACCTTCCTGCCGGTGGGCGCGGACCGGCCGGTGACGGTCGATGTCCGTATCGTCGCCGCCACCCACCGTTCCTTGCGCGAAGAATCCAAGGCCGGGCGGTTCCGCGAAGACCTGATGTACCGGCTGCGGGTGGTGCCGGTGTTCCTGCCGCCGTTGCGGACCCGGCGCGAGGATATCCCGTTGCTATTGCGGCATTTCATCGACCGCCACAACCTCAGGGGCCAGCGCCGCATCCTGTCCATCGAGCCGGAGGCGATGCGGGCGCTGTTGGATTACCGCTGGCCGGGCAATATCCGCGAATTGCAGAACGTGGTCGAGTACGCCTTCGCGGTGGGGCGGGGCGATAGCCTGGGCTGCGGCGATTTGCCGCCGGAATTCGGCGAGGCGGCGGGCGAATCGGTGCCGTCGGTGGCGCGGTCGTGGTCGCCACGGCCGGTGTTCGGGGCGGGCTTGGACGAGGCGGCACGGTTGCGGGCGGCGCTGGAACATTCCGGGGGCAAGATCGAGGACGCCGCCGCCTTGTTGGGGATGAGCCGGGCGACGTTTTGGCGCAAGCGGAAGAAGTGTGGGGTGTGAGCGAGTTGTGCTTGCTTGTTATTCTGGCCAAGGATAAGAGTATTTCTTGCAAAAATAGTTTAAGGCATCCAAAGTTTCTGGTGCCAGCAAGGCCAATATATTTTTGGTGAATTCTGGCTTATCGATGCCGGATGCCTGGGGGCCGGAATATTCTGTCGCCTGGCTCCCCAAAGGCGTTATAAATTCCAGTGGCTGTAATTTCGCGCTCAGCATCCTGAATAAAGCCGTGCCGTCTTCGATCTTCAGGGTTTTGACCGCAGGGATTTTATCCTCGATCAATCTATTCCATAGTAAATAAATTTGCGCCGCCCTTTCCCATTCGTTGTGGCAAGCTTCGATATCCACACCGAAATATTTTTCGATTACCCGCCTCCGCTGGATATAGGAGGCATTTTGCCTGTTATCGGCTTCGTTTTCGAGGATCAGGCTAGGTATGTTCTGGAAGGGATTTCTAATCAGCCGCGCCACCATGTCGGCCACATAATAACGCCGGGACGGGTCCAGGCCGGTATTCCAGACAAACCCCACCCCAGGTTTCAGCAGCCGGGTAGCCCGTGGTTCCACGCAATTTTCATCGATATTGAAAACCGTATCCACCAAGGAAGAGGAGAGGATGCCATGATGGCCTATGGTGGTTTCTTGGGGAATGTCGAAGCCCAAGCTCCGGGCATATCGCGATAAATGCCGCATTCCCGTGCGGGGGGCGGCCAATATCAGCAAGGGGCAATAGCTCCAATCCTCGGAATCCAGGATACTGGTGGCGAAGATGGATTTTGTTTTTTGCTGTTTGCTCCAATGCTTGTCGGCTTGCCGGTATTTCAAGCCGGGAACACTGCGGAAATTGTTTTGCCAGATCAAGTGATGCCAGCTGCTTTGTTGGATCGCCTGGGATTCGATAGTGGTTTGATGCAGGATCGGTGCAATAAATTTATTGAAAACCGGCGTTCCCGCTAAATCATAAAGATTCGAGGAATGTCTGGTCCTGATATTTTCCAACGCATCCTGCAATATGCTCGAAAGCCAGGGGTTTCCCGGTTTGGCCCAGATGAGTCCATTAATCAGCCGCGGCTTGTCCGGTGTATTGCTTTTGCTTACCAGAAACAGATTTTTCGACAGATCGACCCAGGTTTCAATTGGGCGCAGGCATTGCAGGTTGATATTGACGAACATCCCGCCATGCGTGACCAAGGCGGCCAACCGTAGCAGATCGGCCTTGGCCACCGGGTTTTCAAGGTCATTCAATGCCGCTCGGACCGCCTCGTTTTGGTGGAAACCGGCTAGGTATTCTTCCAAATTTTCATTGGTTATCAGATGGTGGGTCCAGCCAGGATTATTATCGATCCAGGATTGCTTGGGGGCGGTCAACTCATCGGGAAGGCGGGAATCTTCAGTGTCGCTCAGCCAAATTTGAAAAATGATCCTGGGTCCATCGTTGGTGATATTTTGATGGGGTTCGGTATTCGCTGTTTTTTCGGGTATTATTGTGGTGTTCATGTGTGGGGTGGATTTGTGGGTTAAAGCAAGATATAACCCAGGGTATTGGCGATTTCTTCAGTCGGCTGGATGAAGTGGAGATGATCGCTAAAAGTATATTTATGGTCGGCTTTGAAGAGGGGTTTAGCCATGGTGGTGTGTTCCTTCCACGTTGGCCTGTAGCCCGGATGGAACGTAGCGGAATCCGGGGGATGCGGAGCGCGGATTATCCCGGATTCCGTTGCGCTTCATCCGGGCTACGCTTGCTTATATCGCGCCAGTTTGATAACCCGACAAATTCTTTGAAGTCTTGGCTCCACATCTGGGTTCAGCCTTTGGTAGTGTTGGCGTAGGATTTCGATGGCGTCCAATCTTTCCGCGACGGTGCGGGAGCGCCAAAATCCGTGGTCCGGGGGGTTGGTTTTTCAGCGGGACTATTTTGAGGGTTTTTTCCATTGATGGTCGTCTGTGGTTTGTGTTGGGGATTGTCTTCGCAGAATCATGAGTGCATTACCTAGCTTATGGTTTTGCCATCCTACGAGCTTTTTGAGTTTTTATTACAGCCTTTAGTTCGTCGATTGAAATAGGATTTTTAGAGCGATGAAGGATTGCATGGCAGTTGGGGCAAACCGGGATCAAGTCAATTTCTGGATTGACTTTGTAGGTTTCATTTATTGTGTGTAGGGGTTTGATATGGTGTACATGAATAAATCCTATTCCTAGTTCCCCATATATTTCTTCAAAATGCATGTTGCAAATTTTGCAGTTAACTCCATGTGCTTCGATAGCTTTGTTTCTCGCGTTTTTATCTCTCTCGTACGCATTAACTGTGATGCGCTTCTTGGCTCCTTCAAAGTAGTCTTCTGATTCAGATATTTCTTCTGGATAGGAAAATTCAGATTGTTCGCTGGAAAGAAATCGTAAATAGGCTCTTAAGGCAGTTCCACAATTGTTTTTGTAGCGCTCAGCTAAGCAGGAAATTGCAAAAAAATCATACAATATGCTGTTGATTTTATCGACTGATCTTGCGGTAGAGCCATTGATGTCTATTTTTAGATAAAAAGAAATTGCATTTAAATATCTGCCATAGCTATATGCGCTGCTCTTCTTGAGGCCTTCTGTTACAAGAAACTCCATGTACTCGAATTCATTTTCAACCATTTTTATGTCTCATTGATTTCTAATTGCTATTTAATCTGTAGAGCCGATTTTATATTTTTCATAGATTGCCATCTTATAAACTCAACTTCAAAGCCGTAATCACCAAAGTCAAAACCGCATCCGCCACCACGATATACACAATCCCCGTCACCACCGCCGAAGTCGTCGCCAAGCCCACTTCGGTGGAATTCCGCCCGCACTGCAAACCCCGCATACACCCCGCGATTCCCACCAACAACCCGAACACCACCGATTTCGAGATACCCGTCATGAAATCCCAGATTACCAGCCGGTTCTCGATCTGGTTCAGGAATTCCGCATAGGACACATCGAACAGCGCGGACGCCACCACCGCCCCGCCCAATATCCCCATGAAATCCGAATACAGGCACAACAGCGGCAAAGCCAGCATCAAGGCCAACAGCCGTGGCAGCACCAGGAATTCCATGGGCGGAAACCCCGTGGTCGTGAGCGCGTCGATTTCGTCGTTGGCCTGCATCGAGCCGAGTTGCGCCGCGTAGGCCGCCCCGGTGCGCCCGGCCATGATGATCGCGGTCATCATCGCGCCCATCTCGCGGGCCATGCCCAGCCCCACCAGATCGGCGATGAAGACCTGCGCCCCGAACATCCGCAATTGGATCGCCCCCACGAAGGCCAGGATCATCCCCACCAGGAAGCTGATGAGGCTGACGATGGGCACGGCGCGGGGTCCGCATTCCACCAGCAAATCCACCAAGTCCACGCCCCGGAACCGCGCCTTGCCCCGCAGCCCCCGGCCCACCGCCAGCGTGGCCTGTCCCAGGAAATCCAACAGCCCCAGGGTTTCGGCGTAAGCCTCCAACACCGCCCGGCCCAGCCCGGCCAGGAAGCCGGTGACGGGGGGCGGGCGTTGGGTGTCCTGGCGTTCGGGCACGGCGCGGGCCAGTGCCAACATGCCGCGCACGCCCGGCGGCAGCCCTTCCCAGCGGGTTTCGATGCCATGCGCCGCGCAGGCGTCGAGGATTTTGATGAGGAAGGCGAGCAGGAGGCTGTCCCAGTCGGTCAGGGCTTGGCAGTCGAAGCCCAGGGCGCGGGGCGGGGCGGTGGAGAGGCGGTCCAGCACGGGGCCGGGCGGGGGCAATTCGGCCCCCACGGTCCAGCCGCCGCCTAGCCGGAGTTCCAGGCCGTCGGCGGTGTCGATGAGTGCCAGCGTGGGAGGTTGGGCCATGGTCGTCGGAGGTTGGGAAGGGGGACCGCGGGTTCCCAAGCTCTGGTTGGGAACCCGGCCCGCGAGCCTGGCTTGCCGCGGGGCGGGAAGCGGGCGGTAGGGGATTAGCGGGCTGGTCGCTTCAGACGGTATAGCGCGGAAATATCCTCCTCGCCGTGGCCCGCCGCCATCAGCCGCTCGTAATCCTGGCGGGTCGCCGTGCTGAGCGGAAGCGCCGTGCCCAAGTCTTCCGCCATGGCCTCGCAGATTTTCAAATCCTTGTGGTGCAGGGCCAGCTTGAAACCGGGCCGGAACACATCCTGGGTCAGGGTCGGGCCGCGCTTTTCCAGGAACCAATTGCCCGCCGCCCCGCCCGACACCACCTCGATCAATTTGCCCATATCGAGGCCCAGCCGTTCGCCGAAGGCCAGGGCTTCGGTCACGGCTTGGTTGATGCCGGCGCACATGACTTGGTTCACGGCCTTGGTGGCTTGGCCCATGCCGGTGTCGCCCATGTGGACGACGCGGTTGCCCATCGCCGCGAGCAAGGGACGGGCGCGTTCCAGGGTGTCCGCCGCGCCCCCGACCATGATCGCCAGGGTCGCGTTGCGGGCGCCTTCGACCCCGCCGGTCACGGGGGCGTCGAGGAAATCCGCGCCGCGTTCCCGCACCCGCCGGGCCGCTTCCCGCGCCGTGGCGCTGCCGACCGTGGAAAGATCGATCACCAGCGTTCCGGGACGGAGGCCCGGCAGGAGGGCGTCGATCATCGCCAGCACATCGGCGTCGGCGGAGACGCAGATCAGCACGGCATCGACCGTTGCCGCCAATTGGGCGGGCGAGGCGGCGCAGGCGACGCCGAGTTCCCCGGCCAAGGCCTGGGCGGTGGCTTGGGTGCGGTTCCACACCGCGCCGAGCCAGCCCTGTTGCGCCAAATTGCGCGCCATGTGGGCACCCATGGCCCCCAGTCCGATGAAACCCGCCCGCATGGCTTATTGCCCCGGTTGGGCGCAGGTGTCGGAGGCGGCGTTGCCCATCATCACGATATCGATGGGGATTTCCTTCTTGTCGAGGAAATGGACCGCCTCGGCCTTGCTCAGGCGCTTGGAGATGGCTTTGGCCATGCATTCGCAGGTCTGGCCGAGTTGCTGGTCGCTCTTGACCGGGCTGTCGGGGTTGCCTTGTTGGCCTTTCACGCAGAGCTCGACGTATTTCTTCTCGAACCTTTGGTGTTCGGATTCGCTGACCGTGGCGGGGGTGGCGGCGGATTGGGCCGCCGTGGCCTTGGGGCTGGCCGGGGGTTGCGGCTGGTCGCCGCCGCCGCAGCCGGCGAGGGCGAGGCCCAGGAGGCCGGTCAGGAGGGTGGCGATCAATGGGGAGGTGGCGGGTTTGGCCCCTTGTTCTTTCATATGGTGCGCTCCATGTGGTTGGCGTGAAGAGGATTCGGCGATTCCCCCGGACGCCCGGTGCATTTTCGGTTCGGGTTTATGCCCACCCTACGAATAACGTGGAAATGCCCTGGACGGGACCGGGAACAACAACCGGGCGGGATTATATCGCCTGGGGCGGGTGGTTTCCGGTGTCCGCGCCCTGGAACCAGGCCAGCTTGCCGTGCAGTCCGACCACGCCGCCGACGATGACCAAGGTGGGGGCGCTGACCCCGGCGTCCGCCACCAAACCGGGCAGGTTGTCCACGGTGCCGGTGATGACGCGCTGATGGCGGGTGGTGCCTTGCTGGACCAGGGCGGCGGGGGTGTCGGGGGCGCAGCCGTGTCCGATCAGGGCGGCGCGGATCTGCGGCAAGCCTTGCAGGCCCATGTAGATCACCAAGGTCTGGCCGGGCCGGGCCAGCCGTTCCCAATCCAGTTCGCCGATGCCGCCTTGCTTGAGGTGCCCGGTCACGAAGGTGACGGCCTGGGCATGGTCGCGGTGGGTCAGCGGTATCCCGGCATAGGCCGCGCAACCGGAGGCGGCGGTGATGCCCGGTATCACCTGGAACGGGATGCCTTCCTCCATCAGGGTCTCGATCTCCTCGCCGCCGCGCCCGAAGATGAAGGGATCGCCGCCCTTGAGCCGCACCACGCGGCGGCCTTGCTTCGCCAGGCGGGCGAGGAGGGCGTTGATTTGGTCCTGGGGCAGGGTATGGCGGCTGCTTTCCTTGCCCGCGTAGATTTTCTCGGCGTCGTTGCGGACCAGGGCCATGACCTCGGGCGAAACTAGCCGGTCGTAGACCACCACGTCGGCTTCCTGCATGGCCCTGAGCGCCCCCAGCGTGAGCAAATCGGGATCGCCCGGCCCCGCGCCCACCAGCGAGACGAAACCGCCGCCCGTGTCGGCGTGGCCCAGCCGCTCGGTTTCCAGCAGGTTTCCCAGATGCCGCTCCGCTTCGGCTTCGCGCCCGGCGAACATCAAATCCGCCACCACGCCGCCCAAGGCCCGTTCCCAGAAGTGGCGGCGGCGGTGGGGTTCGTGGACGGCTTGCTTGACGCCCTGGCGGAATTTTTCGGCCAGATCGGCCAAGCGGCCATAGGCCGGGGGCAGGGCGCTTTCCAGCTTGGCGCGGATGAGGCGGGCCAGCACCGGCGAGGCCCCGCCGGTCGAAACGGCGATGACCACGGGCGAGCGGTCCACGATGGCCGGGAAGATGAAGGAGCAGAGTTCCGGGCAATCGACCACGTTGACCGGGAGGTTGCGCCGGGTCGCGGCGGCGTGGACCTGTTCGTTCACTTCGCGGTGGTCGGTGGCGGAGATGACCAGTTGGAAACCGGCCAGGTCGGCGGGCTCGAAAACCTTGGCGAGATGGGCGATCCGCCTGTCCGCCGCCAGGGGCGCGAGCGCCGCTCCCAGCGCGGGCGCGAGGACCGTGACCGCGCCCCCGGCTTTGAGCAGGGTCGCGACCTTGCGGGCGGCCACTTCGCCACCGCCGACGACCAGGCATTGCTGCCCGGCGAGTTTCAGGAATATCGGTAGGAAATTCATCGGGCTGGATAAAAAAGGGTGGATTCGGGGGTTATAGCGATGGGTCGGACTTTGGCTAATAAGCCCACCACGGCCCCGGTCCCCACATGCCCCAATTCAGCGCGGCATCTTCGTTCATTTGCGCCGCCACGCGCTGGTCCTCGGCGATCGCCTTGGCCAGGGCCAGTTGTTGATAGGTTTGGTAGGCCGGTTCGTCGCCCCAGTACACGCAATGGCAGCGGGTGGCGTCGGCATAGACATAATAGGTTTTGCCCTCCTGCGGGTGGGGTACCAGCTTGAATTGGGTGAGTTCCTCGACATGGGCGAGTTTTTCCGGGGTATCGGCCAGTTTGACATGGAAACCGGCGGCGGCCAGCAACTGTTCGGTCTCGCGGGCTTGGTTCACCGCCATGATGCTGCAAGCGGCCAGCGGGATTCCCAGGGCCAGGATCGCCAAGCGGGGGGGAGGTTTGATCGCGCTCACGGGGATAATCGCCTGCGGCACGGTTTAGCGGTCGTTGTCGAACAGGGCCAGATAGCTTCCATAACCCTCGGCTTCCAGGTCTTCCTTGGGGATGAAGCGTAGGGAAGCGGAATTCATGCAATAGCGCTTGCCGGTGGGCTGGGGGCCGTCGTCGAACACATGGCCCAGGTGGGAATCGCCGTGCTTGCTGCGGACCTCGACCCGCACCATGAAATGCGAGCGGTCTTCGCGGTGGGCGAGGTTGCCGGGTTCCAAGGGCCGGGTGAAGCTCGGCCAGCCGGTGCCGGAATCGAATTTGTCGGCGGAGCTGAACAAGGGTTCGCCGGACACCACATCGACGTAAATCCCGGCCCGGTGGTTGTCCCAATAGGCGTTGTGGAACGGGCGTTCGGTGCCTTCGTGCTGGGTGACGTGGAATTGCTCCTCGCTCAAATGGCATTGCAATTGTTCGGCGCTGGGTTTCTTGAACTGGGTGGGGTCCCATGACATGGCGGTATTCCTCGGGGGGTGGTGAGTTGGATTCGACCCACGGGTCGGGGTTCGGTTTCTTGGTATGGAGTCCAAAGCTTGCTTGCTTTGGATTTTTTCCGGTCACCGGCCAAAGCGGGCTTTGGACTGCGGGCGGATAAAAATAAGGGGACCGAGCGTCCCCTTTGCATGATCCGGCGGGTCGGCGCGATGCCGGTTTATTTGGACTTGGCCCAGCGGTAATCCGGGCCGGCCAGCGTCCGGGCCAGCGTGTCCAGGGCCAGCGCGAAGGCGCTATAGGCCATGGCGGCCCCGAGATAAGCCGGATAATCCCGCAGCACGCCCAGGCTGTACGCGGCCCAATCGGCTCCTTCCAAGCGCCCGGACAGCAGGAAGAAACTGCCGTTGGAAATCACGAAGGCCACGGTCGCGGCGACCGGCAGGGCCAGCGCGATCCGGCCCCAGGGCAGGGCGTCGCCGACATGGGCGCGCCCGGACCAGCGGCCCGCCCACCATAGTGCGGCGTAGGTGGGCACCAGGAAGCCATAGGCCGGGGTCACGCAATAATCGCTGACGCCCAGGTGGGCGATGGCGGCATAGTCGATGGCGCAGGCGGCGAGGAAGAATCCGGCGAAGGCCAGGAGACCGCCGCCATACCAGCCCAGGAGGAAAAAGACCGCCAGCGAGGCGTCGGGCAGGCTGAACGCCGTGCCTTCGTGGTGGAACCGGGTCGCCGCCATCAGCAGCGCCAAAGCGGCCATGATCCAGCGTGTACGGTGGGAATCGGTTGCGCCCATGGTTGTTCTCCTTGGAAAGATGGGTGGGGTGCGGTGGATTCTAACGCGGACGCCCGCTTATTTGACGACCTTGAGCGCCGGCCTTTTCTTGGCGGGTCCGGGATCGGCCGGGGCGCTCTCGGCGGGCGGCGGGGTATGGTCGTCCCCGTTGCCGTCCTCGTCCTCGTCGAAGATCATGCCCTTGCCGTTCTCCTGGGCGTAGATCGCCAGGACGGCGCGGGTCGGTACATCGACCTGCATGGGTTTCCCGCCGAAGCGGGCGTTGAACACGATGTTCTGGTTGCCCAGCGCCAGGCCGTGGACCGCCTGCGGACGCAGGTTCAACACGATCCGGCCATCCTGCACGTATTGCCGGGGCACGACCACGTCCTCGGCCTCGGCGTTGACCAGCAGGTAGGGCGTGAAATTGTTGTCGACGATCCAGTCGTAGATGGCGCGGATCAAATAAGGCTTGAGTGAAATCATCAGGCGGAAGCTTCGGCGAGGGTGGGATATTCCCGTTCGCGGGCGCTCAGGCTGGCTTTGAAGGCCGGGCGCCGGAACAGGCGGTTGGCGTAGGAGCGGATGGGTTCGGCCTGGGTGGGCAGGTCGATGCCCAAGGCGCCCAGCCGCCACAACAAGGGGGCGAGGGCGCAGTCCACCAGGGAGAAATCATCGCTCAGGAAATAGGGTTTGGCATCGAACACGGGGCTGGCGCCGATCAATTCTTTTTGGAGTTGCTTGGCGGCCTTGGATTTTTTCCTGGGGTCGGGCGACTGGTCGATCTGGTCGAGGTAGCCGAACCAGTCCTGGTCGATGCGCCGCACCGTCATCCGCGCCCTGGCCCGCGCGACCGGGTCCATCGCTTGCAAAGGCGGATGGGGGAAACGCTCGTCCAGGTATTCCATGATGATGCGGGAATCCGACAGCACCAAATCCCGGTCCACCAGGGTGGGCGTGTTGCCCAGGGGGTTGGCTTCGAGCAGGTCGCGGGGGGTGGCGTCGCCCTGGAGGTATTCGATATCCGCCGCGATGGCCTTCTCGGACAACACGAAGCGCACGCCGTGGCCGTAGGCGCAACGGGGGGAGCAGTACAAGGTCATGGGGGATTTGCGGCTGGGGGAGGTCGTCACCCGAAGCACCTCGCGGGGAATCCAAAGTTCCAAGCCGGGGGCCCCGCCATGGCGGAATCCCCCGGAGAATCCGGGGGATGCGCTCGGGATGGGCGTCAGTATCCGCCTTGGGTTTCGGATTCTACCACGAAGCCCTTAGTGGACATCCTTCCAATACTCCTTTTTCAGCTTATACAGGATGAAGGTCAGGAACAGCAGGAAGGCGATGACATATTTGCCCAGCGGCAGGCGTTCCAGCTTGGCGGGTTCCGACACATAGGCCAGGAAATTGGTGAGGTCGGTGGCGACCTTGTTGAATTCCTTGGCCGAGAGCTTGCCGTCGTCGCCGCGTTTGACATCGACCACGGTGTCCTGGCCGTGGCTGTTGACGATCACCGGGGTTTGGGTGCCTTGCAATTCCCATAGCACGTTGGGCATGGCCACGTTTTCGGCGACGACGTTGTTGACGCCGAACGGGCGTTTGGGATCGATATAGAAGCCTTTCAGGTAGCTATACACCCAGTCCGCGCCCCGCGCCCGCACGATCAGCGACAAATCCGGCGGTACCACGCCGAAGGCCATTTCGGCATCGGACGGGGCCATGGCGGTTTTGGCGTAATCGTGGATTTTGGTGTCGCCGAACATGATTTCCCGTTGCATCGTATCCGGGTCGAGTTTCAGGTCCTTGGCGATGCGGGAATAGCGGATTTGCTTGATGCCATGGCAGCCCAGGCAATATTGGCTGAAATAGCCCGCGCCCCGGCGTACCGATTCCAGGTCGAAAATATCCACATCGGCTTTTTTCAAGGGTTTGCCGGCTTCGGCGGAAGCGATGCCGACACAGGAGAAAGCCAATAGCAAGATGGCGAGCGCCTTGTTCATTGTTTTTTGCTTCCCAGGGTGATGAGGCTATCGATGAACCCGCACAAACGGCTTTGGGCTTTTTTCAATTTCTCGCAACCGTCCAGCTTGTGGCCGATTTCTGCCAAGGCTTGTTCCAGGAAGCGCCAGAGGACGCCTTCGCGCTTCGCGAGCGGGATGACCGGCTCGGTCAGGCGTTCCGGGACCGGCTTGTTCTTCTCGATGCAGGAAATCACCGGCAGCAACAACAGGAAACCGAAATACACGGCGGAGAACACCCGCGCCAGCAAGGTCGCGACCGGCGTCACCGGCTTGGTGCCGAGGACGCCCAGCACGAAGAAGCTCAGCACGAAGGCGGCTAACCCCCATTTGAAGGCGTCGCCCCGGTAGCGGATCGACTTGACCGGGTTGCGGTCCAGCCAGGGCAGGAAGAACAGCAGCAGGATGGCCGCGCCCATGGCGATCACGCCGAACAGTTTGTCCGGCACGGCGCGGAGGATCGAATAGAACGGGGTGAAATACCACACCGGCTGGATATGCTCCGGCGTCTTCATGGGGTCGGCGGGATCGAAATTCGGATGTTCGAGGAACATGCCGCCCATTTCCGGCGTGTAGAACACGATGAAGGCGAAAATGGTCAGGAACACGCCCACCACATATAAATCCTTCACGGTGTAGTAGGGATGGAAGGGGATACCATCGACCGGGATGCCCTGGGCGTTCTTGTGCTTCTTGATCTCGATGCCGTCCGGGTTGTTGGAGCCATTGGTGCGCAGGGCCGCGAGATGCAGCACCACCAAGCCTAGGATCGCCAAGGGCAGGGCCACCACATGGAAGGCGAAGAAGCGGTTCAAGGTGGCGTCGGCGATGACGTAATCGCCGCGGATCCAGGTGGTCAGGTCTTCGCCGATCACGGGGATGGCCCCGAACAGCGAGATGATGACCTGCGCCCCCCAGTACGACATCTGGCCCCAGGGCAGCAGATAACCGGTGAAGGCTTCCGCCGCCAGCAGCACGAAGATCACCATGCCGAACAGCCAGAGGAGTTCGCGCGGCTTCTTGAACGAGCCATAGAACAGCCCGCGGAACATGTGGAGGTAGATCACCACGAAGAACAGCGAAGCCCCGGTCGAGTGCAGGTAGCGCAACAGCCAGCCCCATTGCACGTCGCGCATGATGTATTCCACCGAATCGAAAGCCAGGGTGGCATCGGGCTTATAGTTCATGGCCAGGAAAATGCCGGTCAGGATTTGATTGACCAATACCAAACCCGCCAAGGAGCCGAAGAAATACAGGAAATTGAAATTCTTGGGCGCGTAATACTTGGTTAGTTGATCCTCCAGGAATTTGCTGACGGGCAGGCGGTCGTCCACCCACTGCACGAGTTCTTTTTGTTTTTCATTGGCCATCGCTTATTCCCCCTCTCCCACCATGATACGGTTATCCGCGAGATAGCGATAAGGGGGTATCGCCAGGTTGGTCGGTGCCGGCACCCCCTTGTAGACCCGTCCCGCCAGATCGAAGCTCGAACCATGGCAGGGACAGAAGAAGCCGCCCTTCCAATCCGGGCCGAGGTCCGCCGGGGCGATTTCGGGCCGGTACAGCGGCGAGCAGCCGAGATGGGTGCAAACCCCGATGGCGACGAAGATGTCCGGCTTGATGGCGCGGAATTCGTTGTGGCTGGATTCGGGTTGCTCGGATTCGTCGGATCGGGGATCGCGCAGCTTGTTGGTCAACTCGGACAGCCCGGCCAAGGCTTCGGGCGTCCTACGCAGGAGCCAAACGGGCTTGCCCCGCCATAGCACGACAATCCGCTGGCCTGGCTCGATCTTGCTGATATCGACTTCCACCGGGGCGCCCAGGGCTTCGGCCTTGGCGCTGGGTTTCATGGAGGAAATAAAGGGTACCGACAAGAAACCCGCGCCGACGGCACCGACCACCGTGGCTGCCTGGGTTAGGAATCGGCGCTTTTCGGTATCCACGCCTTCGCTAGTCATGCAATATCTCCATGTTTTGGGCTTTTATTGGATCGAACGGGTGTTTGCGGATGGGGCTTTTCGAGCGTTCGCATTCTTGTTGTTTAACACTGAGTTTCGCGGGCGTGGATTTTGTGTGAGAACGCCCAATCGGTCAAGACAAAGACAACACTTGTAGGTTTATCGACAAGATAAACGCCTATTCCCGCCGGAACGGGAAAGGGTCGGGGAGGGCGGCTTTGCGCTCCGGTGGTGGCCCGTCGCTCTTGGCCGGCGAACGGTCGGGCGCGGCGTCGCGCCCAGGCTGGATGCGGAACCGCCGGGGCAGTTCGCGGGGCCGGGACAACCCTGCGTTGGGTGCCGGTATTATCCTGTGCCGTGTGGGAAAAACCTATAGGAAGAAGTCTTGGGAAGGGCCTATCCCAACAACGCCCGCAACACCTCGACGAAGCGTTGGTTCTCCTCCGGCGTCCCCACCGTCACCCGCAGGCATTGGGCCAGCGGCCCGCCGGCGGGATGCAGGTTCTTCACCAATATCCCCGCCGCCTTGAGTGCCTGGAAAACCTGTGGGGCGTTGTGCTTGAGCAACTTGAACAGGATGAAATTGGCCCGGCTGTCGTAGACCCGGACCCCATCCAACTGGGCCAGGGCTTCGGCCAACCAAGCCCGGTCGCGCAGTAGGCAACGCACTTGCCCGTCCAAGACCGGGAGTTTTTCCAGGGCGAACTCGGCGCTGATGCGGGTCAGCACGTTGATGTTGTAGGGCAGGCGGATTTTGTCGAATTGCTCGATCCAGGCCTTGGCCCCGGCCAGGAAACCCAGCCGCAACCCGGCCAAGCCCAGCTTGGACAGGGTCCGCATCACCACGAGGTTGTCGAAGTCCAACACCCTGGGCATGAAGCTGGCGTCGGCATAGGGCGCATAGGCTTCGTCCACCACCACCAAACCCGGTGCCGCCGCCAGTATCCGCTCGATGGCTTCCGGCTCGAACAGGTTGCCGGTCGGGTTGTTGGGATAGGCCAGGAACACCACGGCGGGTCGGTGCGTCGCAATCGCCGCCAGCATGGCGTCGCCATCCAGTCCGAAATCGTCTTCCCGCAAGGGTACGCCGACGAAGCGCAACCCCAGGCTGACCGCGATTTGCCGGTACATCACGAAGGTGGGTTCCGGGGCCAGGATGGCGACTTCCGGCCCGGCCACCGCCATCAGGATGATCTGGATGATTTCGTCCGAGCCATTGCCCAGCAGCAATTCCGCGCCCGCCGGGACACCGTTGGCGAGGCACAAGCCCGCTTTCAGGTCGGCGCAGGCGGGGTCGGGATAGCGGTTGGGTTCCGCGCCGCGCAGCCGTTCCAGCCATTCGGCGACCATGTCTTCCGGCCAAGCGTAGGGGTTTTCCATGGCGTCCAACTTGATATAGCCCTGGGCGTCCGGGACGTGATAGGCCGAGAGTGCCAAGACTTCCGGCCTGAGCAGTTTCCCGACCTTGTCATCCAGCCCGCTCATGGCGCGGACTCCACGATGCGGTATTCCGCCGAGCGGGCGTGGGCGGTCAAGCCTTCGCCGCGGGCCAGGACCGAGGCGGTGCGGGCCAGGCTGTCCGAGCCTTGCGGCGAACAGAAGATCACGCTGGACCGCTTCTGGAAATCGTACACGCCCAGGGGCGAGGAGAAGCGGGCCGTGCCCGAGGTCGGCAAAACGTGGTTCGGTCCCGCGCAATAGTCGCCCAGGGCCTCGGCGGTGTGGCGGCCCATGAAGATGGCCCCGGCGTTGCGGATTTTGCCCAGGAGCGCGTCCGGGTCCGCCACCGAGAGTTCCAAATGTTCCGGGGCGATGCGGTTGGCGACGGCGGCGGCTTGATCCAAATCCTCCACCAGGATCAACGCGCCCCGGTTCGACAGCGAGGTTTTGACCACCCCGGCCCGTTCCAGGGTCGGCAGCAGGCCGCGGATGCTGGCTTCCACCGCGTCGAGGTGGGCGGCGTCGGTGGCGATGAGGATGGCCTGGGCGTCCTCGTCATGTTCGGCCTGGGAGAACAGGTCCATCGCCAGCCAATCGGGATCGGTGCCGCCGTCGCTGATGACCAGGATTTCCGAAGGCCCGGCGATCATGTCGATGCCGACCTGGCCGAACACCAGCTTCTTGGCGGTGGCGACGTAGATATTGCCGGGACCGACGATCTTGTCCACGCGGGGCAGGGTGGCGGTGCCATAGGCTAGGGCGGCGACGGCTTGCGCTCCGCCGACCCGGAATACCCGGTCCACGCCCGCGATATGCGCCGCCGCCAGCACCAGCGGATTGGTCTCGCCGCCGGGGGTCGGCACCACCATCACCAGTTCCGGCACGCCCGCGACCTTGGCCGGGATCGCGTTCATCAGCACCGAGGAGGGATAGGCCGCCTTGCCGCCGGGGACGTAGAGCCCGACCCGGTCCAGCGGCGTGACCTGTTGGCCCAGGCGGGTGCCGTCGGCTTCGGTGTAGCTCCAGGATGCCATTTTCTGGTGTTCGGCATAGGCCCGGATGCGCTGGGCGGCGGTTTCCAAGGCGGCGGCGACTTCCGGGGCCAGGCCATCCCAGGCGGCTTGCAAGGCCGATTGCGGCAATTCCAAGGCGGCGGCGCCCGCGGGTTCGTGGCGGTCGAAGCGGCGGGTGTATTCCAACAGGGCCGCGTCGCCATCGCGCCGGACATGGGCGATGATCTCGGCCACCTGTTCATGGATATCGGCATCGGAGGCCGGATCGAAGGCCAGCACGGCTTCGAGTTGGCGGTCGAAATCCGGCTGGCGGGCGTCGAGGCGGGTGATGGAGAAATCGGCCATGGGTTCACTCCGGGGATTGGGCGAGGGCTTGGCGCAGTTCGGCGATGAAGCCGGTGACTTCGGCGTGTTTCATCTTCATCGCGGCCTTGTTGAGGATTAGGCGGCTGCTGATTTCCATGATGAGTTCCTTGGGTTCCAGGCCGTTGGCCTTCAAGGTGTTGCCGGTGTCCACCACGTCCACGATGCAATCGGCGAGGCCGACCAAGGGGGCCAGTTCCATCGAGCCATACAGCTTGATGATATCGGCTTGGATGCCCCGGCCGGCGAAATAGCGGTGGGCGGCGTTCACGTATTTGGTGGCGACCCGCAGACGGCCACCGCGCAGCGCGGGCTCGCCCGGTTTCCCGGCGGTCATCAACCGGCAACGGGCGATGCCCAGGTCCAGCGGTTCGTACAAGCCGCTGGAATCGTATTCCACCAGCACGTCCTTGCCGGCCACGCCCAGGTCGGCGGCACCGTATTCGACATAGGTCGGCACGTCGGTGGCGCGGATGATGAGCAATTGCAAGCCTTCCCGATTGGTCGGGATGATGAGCTTGCGGCTCTTGCCGGGATCGACGGTCGGTTGGATGCCGATGCGGTCCAGCAGGGCCACGGCTTCGTCGTAGATGCGGCCTTTCGATAGCGCGAGGGTGAGCATGGCGGCGACCTCAGTGCGGGACGCGGCGGATTTC
Organism: Methylomagnum ishizawai; assembly: GCF_019670005.1. Taxonomy (NCBI): domain Bacteria; kingdom Pseudomonadati; phylum Pseudomonadota; class Gammaproteobacteria; order Methylococcales; family Methylococcaceae; genus Methylomagnum; species Methylomagnum ishizawai. Next base: position 1,568,162 of record NZ_AP019783.1, read on the forward strand.
CGCGCCCAGGGCCGACAGCTTTTCCTCGATGCACTCGTAGCCGCGGTCGATGTGGTAGATGCGGTCCACCACGGTCTGGCCTTCCGCCACGAGGCCCGCCAACACCAGGCTGGCCGAGGCGCGGAGGTCGGTCGCCATGACCGGCGCGGCGTTGAGTCCCGGACGCCCGCGGATGATGGCGGTATTGGATTCGACCGTGATATCCGCGCCCATGCGTTGCATCTCGTGGACGTGCATGAAGCGGTTCTCGAACACCGTTTCGGTGATGACCCCGACCCCGTCCGCCACCGTGTTCATGGCGGTGAACTGGGCCTGCATATCGGTGGGGAAGGCGGGATAGGGCGCGGTGCGGAGCGAGACCGCGTGCGGGCGTTGGCCCTGCATATCGAGTTCGATGGTGTTCTCGGTACAGGTCAGCTTGGCCCCGGCTTCGCCCAGCTTGAGCAGGACCGAATCCAGCAAATCGGGCCGGGTGTCTTTGAGCTTGACCTTGCCGCCGGTCATGGCGGCGGCGACCAGATAGGTGCCGGTTTCGATGCGGTCGGGCAGGATGCGGTAGCGCAAGCCCGCGCCCGACAGGGATTGGACGCCTTCGATTTCCAGGATGTCGGTGCCCGCGCCGTGGATTTTGGCCCCCATGGCGTTGAGGAAATTGGCGAGGTCCACCACTTCCGGCTCGCGGGCGGCGTTCTCGATGATGGTGGTGCCTTCGGCCAGCGCCGCCGCCATCACCAGGTTCTCAGTGCCGGTGACGGTGACTTGTTCCAGCACCAGGCGGCAGCCTTTCAGGCGGTCGGCCTTGGCGTGGATATAGCCGTTCCTGACGCTGATGTCCGCGCCCATGGCGGCGAGTCCCTGCAAATGCAGGTTCACCGGGCGGCTCCCGATGGCGCAACCACCGGGCAGCGAGACCTCGGCTTGCCCGAAGCGGGCCAGCAAGGGACCCAGCACCAGGATCGAGGCGCGCATGGTCTTGACCAGTTCGTAGGGCGCGAAGAAATTTTCCATCTGCGAGGTGTCGGCCTCGATGTTCATCTTTTCGTCCACCATCAGCCGGACGCCCATGCGGCCCAGCAGTTCCATGGTGGTGGTGATATCGTGCAGGTGGGGGACGTTGCCCACGGTGACCGGACCTTCGGATAACAGCGTCGCCGCCAGGATGGGCAGCGCGGCGTTCTTGGCCCCGGAAATGCGGAGTTCGCCGGAAAGGGGTTTGCCGCCGGTGATGATGAGTTTGTCCATGCGCTATCTCTTGGAAGTGCGGATTAATCGGTGATGGGGTCCGGGGAGAGGCATTCGGCCAAGCCGCTCACCCGCGCCATGGCCTGGAGGTGTTCGGGGGGATGGGCGTAGCGTAGGCGGATGTCGGCTTCCTGGGCGAGGCGCAGCCATTCGATCAGCAAGGCCATCCCGGCGCTATCGGCGCGTTCTACGCCCGCGAGATCGAAACATAGCGCGGTCCCGCCATCCTTGAACAGCCCGGCGGTTTGTTTGAGGGCCTGGGGGGCGGTGGCGAAGGTCAAGGCCCCGCGGCAGGCGTGGCCCCCGGTGGTTTGGGCGAGCTCGAACGAACCCGGTTGCTCCGTGCGGCTCATGGGTTGGTGCCTTTGCCTGCGGCTTTGCCGGGGTGGCTTTCGGTCTTGGGATCGGTCTTCTTGCCTTCGGCCTTGCCGGAATCCCCCTTGGCCGGGTGGGCCGGTGCGGTGTTATGGTGTTTGGCGGGGGCGGCGCTGGTGCTTTCAACGGGGCCGGGCGCATCCTCCGCTGCGGGGGCCGCGCCGGTGTCCGCCCCAGGCTCGGTGTTCACGGCGGGGGCCGGCGGGCTGGCGGGGGGGGTGGAACCGGAGTCCGCCGATTCGTCGTCGGAGCCGCCGCCGTTATTGTTGCCCGAGCCGCTTTCGGCCTTGTTGAACAGGAACCGGCTGATGACCTGTTCCAGGATGATGGCCGACTGGGTCAGTTCCAGTTCGTCGCCGTCCTTGAGGGTGTCGTCGAAGCCGCCGGGCGAGAGCCCGATGTATTGTTCGCCCAAGAGGCCCGCCGTCAGGATGCTGGCGCTGGTGTCCACCGGCAGGGTGTTGAATTGCGGCTCGATCCGCATCTCGACGATGGCCTCGAAGGTCTTGTTGTCGAAGCCGATATGGCTGACCCGGCCGATCTTGACCCCGGCCACCGAGACCGGCGCCCGCACCTTGAGGCTGCCGATGTTCTCGAACCGCGCCGTGATCTTGTAGCTGGCCTCGTTGGTGTGGAGTTCCGCGAGGTTGCTGACCTGCATCGCCACGAAGAACAGCGCGACCAAGCCCATCGCGACGAATAAACCCACCCAGGTTTCGATTGCTTTGCTAGCCTGCATTATTAGGCGTCTCCAAACATCAAGGCCGTCAACACGAAATCCGATCCCAGCACCGCGAAGGCCGAGTACACCACCGAGCGGGTCGTCGCCCGGCTGATGCCTTCCGCCGTGGGCACGGAATCATAACCCTCGAACACGGCGATCCAGGTCACGATCACCCCGAACACGGTGCTTTTGATGAGTCCGTTCAGGACATCGTCGTAAAAATCGATCTTGCTCTGCATCTGCGACCAGAACGCGCCCTCGTCCACGCCCAAGAGTCCCACGCCCACGAAATAGCCGCCCATCACACCGATGGCGGTGAAGATCGCCGCCAGCAAGGGCATGGACAGCAGCCCGGCGAAGAAGCGGGGCGCGACGATGCGGCGGATGGGATCGACCGCCATCATTTCCATGCCGGACAATTGCTCGGTGGCTTTCATCAGGCCGATTTCGGCGGCGAGGGCGGAACCGGCCCGGCCCGAGTACAGGAGGGCGGCGACCACCGGCCCGAGTTCCCGCACCAGGGAGGCGGCGACCATGACCCCGAGGGTTTGCTCCGCGCCGAAATCCGACAGCACATAGAAGCCCTGCAAGCCCAGCACCATGCCGACGAACAGCCCGGAAACGCCGATCAGCAGGATGCTCAGCACGCCGACCGAATACATCTGCGCGGCCAGGAGCCGCGGCCGCCACAGGGTCTCCGGGAAGCCGCCCAGGACCTGGGCGATGAACAGGTGCGCCCGCCCCAGTTTGCGGAGGGCGCTCAGCGTGACGTGGCCGAGGTGCTGCAAGAAACCTAGCATGATGGGACTCGGGGTGGCTGGGGTTCAGTCGCGGGCGGCGAACAAATCATCGAGATAGGCGGGGGCCGGATAATGGAAGGGCACGGGGCCGTCGGCCAGGCCGTGGATGAATTGTCCGACCCAGGGCGAAACGGATTCCTCGATCTGGTCGGGCGTGCCCTGGCCCACCAGCTTGCCCTCGGAAATCAGGAACACCTGGTCGGCGATGCCGATGGTTTCCTCGACATCGTGCGAGACCACGATGCTGGTGAGTCCCAATTCCCGGTTGAGGTCGTGGATCAGCTTGACCAGCACGCCCATGGAGATAGGGTCTTGGCCGGTGAAAGGTTCGTCGTACAAGATCATCATGGGGTCGAGGGCGATGGCCCGCGCCAAGGCCACCCGCCGTGCCATGCCGCCCGAAAGCTGCGCCGGCATCAAATCCCGCGCCCCGCGCAATCCCACCGCCTGCAATTTCATCAGGACCAGGGTGCGGATCATGGATTCCGGGAGCCGGGTATGCTCGCGCAGGGGGAAGGCGACGTTCTCGTAGACGCTGAGGTCGGTGAGCAGCGCCCCGCTCTGGAACAACATGCCCATGCGCTTGCGGAGTTCGTAGAGCGCCGAGCGCCCGAGTTGATGGACATCCTGGCCGTCCACATAGACCTTGCCGCCGTCGGGCCGGAGCTGGCCGCCGATCAGCTTGAGCAGGGTGGTTTTGCCGGTGCCGCTCGGTCCCATGATGGCGGTGATCTTGCCGCGTGGGATATCGAGGCTGACGCCATCGAAGATTTTCCGGTCGCCGCGGCTGAAGACCAGATCGCGTATGGAGATTAAGGTGCCGCTGTCCGACGGGTCGCCGCTCATGTGTCGATGGGGAGCCAAGCTGGGCGTATCGCAAAGGGGCGTATTCTGGCGACCCCCGCCGGTTCAGTCAACTCGCTTGGTTTTTCGCTATGATGGCGGCTGGCGTGCGCGGGCTTCCGGGCCGGCGCACGACCGGAATCAGCGTGTTTTTGGAGTCCAAGGCTGGCTTTGGCGGGGCTGGGGCATCCAAGGCAGGCTTTGGACCCCCATGCTTTTCCATCGTTGAATCGCCATCCATGTTCCGGCGCAAGCCATCCACTCCCGCCGTGTCCTGGCCAGGCCGCTGTTTCCGCTGGTTGCGCGGCCTGGTGCTGGGCTTCGTCTTGCTCACGGTGGCGTCGGTCGCCCTGCTGCGCTGGCTGCCACCGCCGATCACCAGCTTCATGTTGATCGCGCAAGCCGAGGCTATCGCTGCCCGGCGCACGGATTTCCGCCTGAATTACCACTGGGTCGATTGGGACGGAATCTCCACATCCGCCAAGGACGCCGTGATCGCCGCCGAGGACCAAGGGTTCTTCGAGCATGGCGGCTTCGATTTCCAGGCCATCGAGCAGGCGTGGCGGCACAACCAAGCCGGGAAGCGCCTGCGCGGCGGCAGCACCTTGTCCCAGCAGACCGCCAAGAACCTGTTCCTGTATTCGGGGCGCAGTTATTTCCGCAAGGGATTGGAAGCCTATTTCACCGTGCTGATCGAAGCCTGTTGGCCCAAGGAGCGCATCCTGGAGGTTTATCTCAATATCGCCCAGTTCGGCGACGGCATCTACGGCGTGGCGGAGGCGGCGCGGATTTATTTCGGCAAGACCGCCGCCCACTTGGATGAAAAAGAGGCGGCGCTGTTGGCCGCCGTGCTGCCCAACCCCATCGTGCTGAAGGCCGGAAAACCCTCGGCTTATGTGGGACGCCGCCAGCAATGGATTGTGCGGCAGATGCGGCAACTGGGCGATTTGGGTGTGTAGTGGCTTAGGGGTCCGGGTCTCGGGCCAGCAGTTCCCGGATATCCTCGGGATCGACCGGCTTGACCCGGTGCGCGTCGAACCCGGCCTCCCGCGCCAGCCGGATATCCCCATCCTGCCCATAGCCCGTCACCGCGACGATCAAGGTCTCCGCCATCCCGGCCTCGCGGATTTTCCGGCAGACCTCGTAGCCGCTGAGTCCCGGCAGGCCGATGTCGAGCAGGATCGCCTCGGGCCGGACCGAGAGGGCCAAGGCCAGGGCTTGGGGGCCATCGTGGGCCGTCAGGGTCTGGTGGCCTTCGAGGCCGAGCAACAGGGACAGGCTGTCCGCCGCGTCCTCGTTGTCGTCCACGATCAGCACCCGGCGCGGCCCTGGCGGGATTCCCGCGGGATCGGGCGGGGTGGCGTGGGCGGGGTCCGGGTCCGCGAGCCGGGGCAAGCGCACCACGAACTCGCTACCCCGGCCCCGGCCCGCGCTATGGGCTTCCACCACGCCGCCGTGCAATTCCACCAGCCGCTTGACCAGGGACAGGCCGATGCCCAAGCCGCCCTGGGTACGCTCCAGGGTTTGCTCCACCTGATAGAACAGGTCGAACAACTCGGGCAGCGCGGCGGGGTCGATGCCGCGGCCATTGTCGCGGACGCTGATGACCACCCGGCCGCCTTCCGCCCAGGTGCCGAGTTCGATCCTGCCGCCGGGGTCGGTGTACTTGGCCGCGTTGTTGAGCAGGTTCGACACCACTTGCGCCAGCCGGATCAGGTCGCCCCGCACCCACAGCGGCGGGTCCGGCAGGGTCACGGCCAGGTGGTGCCCTTGGCTTTCCAGGACGGGGCGGCTGGTTTCCACCCCGCGGCCGAGGATGGCCGCGACTTCCACCGCGGTTTGCTTGAGGTCGATATGGCCGCGGGTGATGCGCGACACGTCGAGCAGATCGTCCACCAGCCGGGTGAGTTGTTCGATCTGGCGCTCGATGATATCGCGGCACCACCCCAGTTCGCCGGGAGCGAGGTGCGGATGGCGCAGGATATTGGCGGCGTTGCGGATCGGGGCCAGGGGGTTCCTGAGTTCGTGGGCCAGCATCGCCAGGAATTCATCCTTGCGGCGGTCGGCTTCGCGTAGGCGCTGGGCTTGTTCCCGCAGCTTGGCCTCGCTTTGCTTGCGCTCGGAAATATCGCGCAGGATCGCCTGTAAACGTCCGCCGGGCAGCCGCCGCGCCATGATTTCGCCAGGGAACAAGGAGCCATCCTTGCGGCGGAATAGCCATTCGCTGCGCGCCACCGTGCCTTCCGCCAACCGGGCCACTTCCGGGGCGAGGCGGGGGATTTCGGGGGGCGCGACCGTATCGGTGAGGCCGAGCCGCAGGATTTCTTGCCGGTGGTAGCCCAGCATGGCCGCGCCCGCCGAATTGATATCGAGGTAATGGCCCTCGGCGTCGCTGACGAAAATACCGTCGGCGGCCTGTTCGACCAGGCCGCGGTAGCGCTCTTCGCTGGCCTGTAGGTCGTGCTGGCTCAGGATGCGCTGCATGGCGACGGCGACCTGGTCGGCCACGATCCGCATCAGCTCGATATCGGCGATGGCGAAGCGGGACCGGTTGCGGGCGCCGAAGGACAAGGTGCCGATCAGGCGCGATCCGGCGATCAGCGGATGGCAGCAATAGGCTTGGATTCCCAGGTTTTGGACCAGGGCGGCGCGGGCGTCCCCGGAGTTCGCGACATCCTCGACCACGATGCGCCGCTGGGTCCGGGCCACGCTCCCGCAGATGGCTTCGCCGAAATCCAGGTATTCGATAGCCGCCGCCACCTCCGCGGGAATGCCGGCCCAGGCGTTCAGGCGCAGGCGCAGGTCGGATTCGTCCACCAGGTAATTGAGGAAGGCTTGGCAATCCAAATGCGCCATGACCTTATGGCAAAGCTCGTTGATGAGTTCGTGTGGGTCTTCGGCGGTGAGCAAGCGGCCGGCGGTGTCGGATAACAGGCGGTAGCGGTTCTCGCTACGGTTCAGGGCGATTTCGGCCCGGCGCTGGTCGGTGATGTCGCGGAACACGGTGTAGACCCGCCAGGGCCGGGTTTCCCCAGGCCGGAACTGCGGCACGCTGTGGATGGAAATCCAGCGCCAATCGTTTTCGCGGGGATTGCGGAACCCCATGACCACGTCGCGCACTTCCAGCCCGGTACGCAGCGACACCAAGGCTGGATGTTCCGCGCGGGGGAAGGGCGAGCCGTCCTCCCGCACACAGGTTTGCTCCAGGTTGAGGGAAGTCCCGCCCATGAGTTCCGCCTGAGAAAGGCCCAGGATGCGCTCGGCGGCGGGGTTCATCAGGATGATCCGGCCCACCGCGTCCTGGTAGGCCACGCCGACCGGGATGGTCTCGAAGAAGGTGCGGAAGCGCTCCTCGCTTTCGCGCAGGGCGGTCTCGGCCTGTTTGCGCCGGGTGATATCGCGCAGGATGATGGTGAAGAAGGGCTCGCCCCCGGTCTCGATCCTCGATATGGAGGCTTCGATGGGGAATTCCTCGTTGTCGGCCCTGAGTCCGCTGAAGAGGCCGTCGCGGCCCATGGCGCGGGCCTGGACCGGTTCGCTGCCGAACTGGCGGAAATGTTCGCGGTGGGCGGCGCGGAGTCCTTGCGGGATGAAGCGCTCCAGCGGGCCGCCGATGGCTTCCGCCGCCGGGCAGCGGAAAATCTGTTCGGCGGCGGCGTTGAACAGTACCACCCGTTGCCAGGCGTCCACCGTGATGATGGCGTCCATGGCCGAATCGACGATGCCGGCCAGCCGGGCCTGGTGTTCCTGGGCTTGGGTTTCGGCCTGCTTTTGCCCGGTGATGTCGCGCAGCATCAGCAGCGCCGAGGTTGGCCGCGCCTTCCCGCTGGGGGGGTGGCGGAAAAACACCTGTTTGCGTACCGACAACCAGCGCACTTGGCCCGCCGGGGTCAGGATGCGGTGTTGCAGCGCCAGCACGCCATGTTCGGGCCGCAAGGCGCGGGCGATCTGGGCGTCGATGGCGGCGCGGTCCTCGGGGTGGAACAGGCTGTGGATCAGGGCGCGGGGCACGGTGCGGAGCGTATCGGGCAGTCCCAGGACGGTGGTGGCCTCGGGGCTGAGCTTCATCACGTCGGCGAGGTAGTCGATTTCGATGACGGCCAGCCCCGCTAGTTCGGAGCCCAGCCGCAGCCGCGCCTCGCTGCCCCGGAGTTCGCGGGCCAGGGTGTGGCGGAGGATGGCGTTCTCCATGGCGCGGACGAGGCTGTCGGCGTTGATCACCCGCCTGCCGATCAAATCCTGGGCGCCGGCCCGCAAGGCCCGCCCGGTGTCGAGCTTGGAATCCTCCCCGGCCACCACCACCACCGGACAGCAGGAGACCGGATAGTCGCCCAGGGCGTCCAATAACTGGAGCGCGTCGCCATCGGGCAGGCGTTCGGCCAGGAGTACGCAATCGGGCGGGACCGCGCCGTTGTCCAGGCAGGCCCGCAGGCCGGCGGTGCCATCGGCGCATTCGATGAAGTGGTAGCGGCGTCCCGGACCGGTTTCAAGCAAGCGCCGGATTTGGGTCCGCTGTTCCAGGCTGGGATCGATAATCAGCACCCGTCTGGCGGTGTTATCCATGGTTGGTCCGTGTTCCTTGCACCGGGGTGCCCGCAGGGGGGACGGATGGAAGAACTGCCCCGGCGGGCTGGCCGAGAGGGGCGGGGAGTGCGAGAAGTGGGGGGGGAGACCGGGCTGGCCCGGTCCGTGGTGCCGCCTCGCTGTCGGGAGACGATGCCATGGGCCGGGTGTGGATGCAAGCTTGCTTAGATGCCCATGTTGCCCAGGGCGACCATGAGATTGTTCAGGATGCCGGTGAGGGTGGGGTGTTCGACCTCGAATTGGGAAACGGCTTCCTTCATGTCTTCCACCAAGTGCAACTGCTGGTCGTCCTCGGAGGCTTCCAGCTTGTCTTCGAGATCGTCCAGCAGGTCTTCGAGCTTGGACTTGAGTTCGGCGTTGCCCTCGTCCAGCCGTTCGATTTCGCCGCGCAGGTGGAATAGCGCTTCGCTGACTTCTTTTTCGGCCATGGTTGTGGTTCCTCGTTTGGCGGTAGGGCGGGTCGCGGCCCACCCTACGGGGGTTGTTGTTATCGGGGCAGCAAGGGCTTGAAGAATTCCGGGGCCGCGAACGCCGCCCGGTGTACCTCGGGATTATAGTAGGTGGTGGCGAAGGGCCGCTGCCGGGCGTCTTCCTCGCGGAACTGGTCCAGCGATCCCTTGCCCGCCATCGTGCCGCTCCACCAGCCGGACGGATAGATGAATTGCGGGAAGAACAAGGTACGGGTCGTGGCGAAACCGGCCCCGCGCATCGTGTGGTGCATGTCCCGGATCAGTTCGGCGTGAAACAAAGGCGATTCGCTCTGCTGGACCAGGAGGCCGCCCGGCTTCAGGCAGCGGAAGCATTCGCGGTAGAACGCGGCGTTGAACAAGCCTTCCGCCGGGCCGACGGGATCGGTGCTATCGACGATGATGAGGTCCACGCTGTCCGCGGCGGCGTCCTTCACCCACTGGATGCCGTCGATGAACAGGAGTTCGGCGCGCGGGTCGTGGTTGGAGTCGCATAGCTCCGGGAAATATTGCTCGGCCAGCCGGGTCACGCGCTCGTCGATCTCGATCTGCACGGCTTTTTTCACTTCCGGGTGCTTCAGGACTTCCTTGAGGCTGCCGCAATCGCCACCGCCGATGATCCAGACGGTTTCCGGATTGGCGTGGGTGTAGAGCGCCGGATGGGTCATCATCTCGTGGTACAGGAAATTATCGCGGTCGGAGACCATGGTGCAGCCGTCGATGACCATCAAGGTGCCCATCCATTCGGTCTCGTAAATCTCGATGCGCTGGAACGGGGTTTGTTCTTCGTGCAGCTTCTCGACCACCTTGAGCGAGATGGCGCTGCCGTGTTTGGGATAAACCTCGGTGAACCAGCCGTTGTCGTTGACCATGGGGACTCCTTATGAATAGAAAAAGCGGGCGATTTTCCACATAATCTAAACCTTTTCAAAGAGATTTTGGCGACGGCTATGATTTGGAGCGTGCAGGATTCCCGCGAGACCTTCGGCCTGGAACACTGGGGCGAAGGCTATTTCGACATCAACGACCGCGGCCATGTCGCCGTCCATCCGCGCAAAGACCCGGAGGCGGGCGCGGTCGATCTATTCGATCTGGCCCAGGAAATCCGCCGCGAGGGCTTGGCCCTGCCGGTGCTGGTGCGCTTCACCGATGTGTTGCGCGACCGGGTGCTGTTGCTGCAAGCCGCCTTCGACCGCGCCCGCGCCGAGTACGACTACACCGGCGGTTATACCCCGGTCTATCCGATCAAGGTCAACCAGCAGCGCGGCGTGGTGGAAGGCTTGACCCAGGGCGATGGGCGCGGTATCGGCCTCGAAGCCGGCAGCAAATCGGAGTTGCTCGCCATCCTGGCCTTGTCGAAGGGCGGCACGGTCATCTGCAATGGCTACAAGGACCGCTCCTATATCCGGCTGGCCCTGATCGGGCGCAGTCTGGGGCTCAACCTCTATATCGTCATCGAGAAGCTGTCCGAACTGGACACCGTGCTGTCCGAGTCGGAGGCGCTGGGCATCGAGCCGCAAATCGGCGTCCGGGTGCGCCTCGCCAGCATCGGGGCCGGCAAATGGCAGAACAGCGGAGGCGAAAAATCCAAATTCGGCCTCCATGCCGGGGAAATCCTCAGGCTGGTGCGGCGCTTGAAAGAGGGTGGCAAGCTCGGTTGGCTCAAGCTGATGCATTTCCATATCGGCTCGCAGGTCGCCAACATCGCCGATGTGAAGACCGCCTTGCGCGAGGCCGGGCGCTATTACGTGGAACTGCGCCGCCTGGGCGCGGAGATCGAGGTCGCCGATGCCGGTGGCGGCCTGGGCGTGGACTACGAAGGCACCCGCTCCACCAGCGAATGCTCGATCAACTACAGCATGGACGAATACGCCGGGAGCATCGTCCGCGCCTTCGCCGAGATTTGCGAGGAGTACGGCCTGCCGCAGCCGCATCTGGTCACCGAATCGGGCCGGGCCATGACCGCCCATCACGCCGTGCTCATCACCCACATCATCGACGTGGAGGCCGTGCCCGACGACGCCACCGCCCCGGTGTTCGCCGCCGTGGCCGATGACGGCGAACCGACTGGCATCCGGCCCGCCCAGCCCTTGCTGGACTTGGCCGAATGCCTGGAACGGCTGGATTCGGAGGCGGTGCTGGGGATTTACCACGATGGGCAGTTCGATCTGGCCGAGGCCCGCGCCATGTACGTGCAGGGCAAGCTGAACCTGGCCGAACTGGCCGAGGCCGAACGTTTGAACGCGGCGCTCGGCCACGCCGTGCGGCGGCGTTTGGATATCCGGCTCCGCGCCCACCGCGAGGCGCTGGACGAATTGAACGAGCGCCTGGCCGACAAGGTGTTCTGCAATTTCTCGCTGTTCCAATCGATGCCCGATGCCTGGGCCATCGACCAGATTTTTCCGGTGCTGCCGCTGCAACGGCTGGACCAGGAACCCACCCGCCGCGGCGTGATCCAGGATTTGACCTGCGATTCCGACGGACAGATCGATACCTATCTCGACCGCCAAAGCCTGGAGACCACCCTGGCCCTGCACGAGCGCCGTGCGGGCGAGCCGTATTTGATCGGAATCTTCCTGGTCGGGGCTTATCAGGAGATTTTGGGTGATATGCACAACCTGTTCGGCGATACCCATTCGGTGAATGTCGAACTCGACGGCCGGGGCGGTTATCGCATCGTCGATATCATGCGCGGCGACGGGGCCGACGAGCTATTGCGCTATGTGCATATCGACCCGGAAGAATTGAAACGGGCCTATCACAAGAAGCTGTTGGAGGCGGAATTGCCCCTGGCTCGGCGCAAGCTGTACGAAAGCGAATTGATGGCGGGATTGGGGGGATACACCTATCTCGAAGAATGAACCGGGCCGGAAGCTCCGCCCAGGGCCGGGCGGAGCCGGGCGGGCGTTATTGTTTCGGCAGCACCACGATATTCGCCGAATCGCACGCCGCCGCCGCTTGCTTCGTGGGTTTCGCGCAGACTTTCAACACGCCCTGGGTCGTCACATGGGCCTTGGCGGGTTTCCATGCCAGTTGGCCCTTCTTGTTGGGGATGGTTTTGAGGCGCTTGAACCGCGCCCCGCCGTTCTTGGAGAACTTGACGGTGACGCTACGCTTGCCATCGATCTGCTGGGTGGTCCAGGAGAGGGTTTGTTTCTCGCCTTGCCGCCAAGTGCCGGGGGCGTCCAAGTTCAGCGATGGGCTACCCGTGGGGGTTGGTGTTGGGGTTGGTGTTGGGGTGGGGGTGGGCGTTGGCGATGCGCCCGCATCCAGCCGGGCCAGGCCCAGGTCGTTCGTGCCGCCATAGACGCCTCCCGAGATCACGGCCTTGCCATCCCCGGTCAGGGCCAAACTCCGGCCCAGGGCCATCGCGCCGCCGAAACCGATCAAAGCCTTGCCGCCCTGGCCGAAGCCGGTGTCCGGTGCGCCATGGGCGTCGAGCCGGTAGACCGCGAAATCGCTTGGGTTGCCGGTGCCGCCGACCAGTAATTGCCCGGAGGCCGTCACGGCCACGTCATGGCAAGCACCGTCGCCGCCGCTGAATATCCCGCCGCTGCCGAAGCCGGTGTCCAGCGCCCCATCCTTGCCATAGCGGACGACCGCGCAGGTTTCGGTGTAGGGCTGGACCAGGGATTGGCCACGGTTGCCGGCCACCAGGATGGCGTCGTCCGCTTGCACCGTAACGCCATAGGCATGGATGTATTGGTCGCCGAAATCGCCTATCACCCAGCCATTCTGGCCGAAGCCGCCATCCACCGAGCCGTCGGTGTTGAAGCGGGCGATGGCGATGGCTTCCCCGTTGGCGGCGGTTTTTTGGAAGCCTGCGACCACGATCTTGTCGCCGCTTTGTAATGCTACCCCGAGGCCGTTCTGTTCCACGCCCCCGAAGTCGGCGGAAACCGTTCCGCCCTTGCCGAAGCTGGTGTCCGGGCTGCCATCGGGTAGGAAGCGGGCCAGCGCGAAGTCGCCGCCATCGCCGGTTTGCAGGCGTCCGGCCACGACGATTTTGCCGTCGCTTTGCACCGCGAGTCCGCTGCCCTCGGCGAAAGCGCCCGTTCCGAACGAGGCCACGGCCAGGCCGTTGTCGCCGAAGCTGGTGTCCAGGGAGCCATCGGCATTATGGCGGGATACCACCATGCGGCTGGTGTTGTTGGCGCTGGTGGCGCTGCCCGCGGTCAGGATTTTGCCATCCGCCAGGATTTTCACGGCCCTGGCCCCGTCGTAGACCTCGCCGTAATCGACCGTGGTTTTGCCGCCGGTACCGAAGCCCGCGTCCAAACCGCCATCGGCGTTGTAGCGCACCAGCAGGGCATCCGCGTTGGAGAACGCCGCGTCTTGCAGTGTGCCGGCTTGTACGATTTTGCCGTCGGCTTGCACCGCGACATCGGCGGCGTCCGCCGACGCGGGGCTGAACGAGGTCAGTACTTTGCCGTCCGTGCCGAAGCCGGGGTCCAGGTCGCCGGGAGCCGCCGCCGCCAGCGCGGAGACCAGGGCCAGGCCGAGGGCGGTGGTGTGGACATGGGTTTTGGAAGCGGGATGTTGTTTCTTGTTCATGGTTGGGAATGGAGGCAGTGGGATGGGACCGTTTGGGCGCGGCTGGGAGACCGGAGGGGGTCGCTGGATCGCCCGGTGGCGCTAAGGGTAGAGGGGGACTCTCGCCGGATCAACCCGGCCCAAGGCGACAACCCTGCGGATATCCAGGGCGGAGGCTCGTGCGTCAGCGCTTTTGACCGCCCAGCGTGCCCCGGTCGGTCCCATACGGATAGCCGGGCGCGGGCTGCCCCTGGCCGGGCGGATTCGGCAGGACCGGCGGCACCGGGCGCACCGGATAGCCATAACCCGGCCAGAACCCGCCCGGATAATAGACCGGCGGGACGGTTTGCGGTTGATTCTGCCATTGTTGTTGCTCGGCCATGCGGCGCTGGGCCTCGGCCTGGATTTCGGCGGCGCGGGCCGCTTCCTCCTGGGCGCGGATCAGGCGCTCCCGGTCTTCCCGTTCTTGCGCCTGGCGTTCCTGTTCCTCTTGTTCGAGCTTCCGCGTTTGCAGGCGGGCGACTTCCGCCGGGTCGGGCTGGATGACCTTGAGGTCCATTTCTTCGCAGTAGAGGCCAGGTTCGTCGGTGAAATAAACGGGTTTGCCCGCTTCCTCGCAACGGTAGACCGGATTGGCCTGGACCGTCGGCACGATGGACAGGGCGGCGGCGATGAGGGCGGGCTTGGCTGGCATGGGCGTGGCTCCTGGCGGATGGAGGGGGCTGTTCGCGGCCCGCGCCGCCTGGGTTCTGGCGCGGCAGCCGGGATAATTTGGCGGCGCTTCCCTGAAGCCGTGCTGAACGGCGCGGGCCGCGCCCTGGGCCGGGAACGCCGTTCCGGCCTGCCGTGGGAGTCAGGCGGGATGGTTCGGCTGGATGATCGAAAACACCGCGCCCTGCGGGTCGCGCAGCACGGCGAAGCGGCCCACCTCCGGGATATCGGTCGGCGGGACGCAGGCCGCCGCGCCCAGTGCCACGGCCCGCGTGGCGCTGGCATCGCAATCGGCCACGGCGAAGTAGACGGACCAATTCGGCGGCATCGCCCCCCATTCCGGCTGGATCGCCATCATCCCGCCGTTCACCGCCCCGCCCGTGCCGAAACAAGTGTAATCCAATCCGTCCGGGGCCATGGGCGCGGTCTTGGCTTCCCAACCGAACAGGCCGGTGTAGAACGCCCCGGCGGCGGCGGGATCGTGGGTGAGCAGTTCGTTCCAGCACAGGCTGCCGGCTTGGTTGACCACATCGGCCCCGGCATGGTCGCGGGGTTCCCAAATCGCCAGCGCCGCGCCGGTCGGGTCCACGACCATGGCCATGCGCCCGGCCTGGAAAATATCCATCGGCGGCATGGGTACTTGTCCGCCCAGCGCCAGGGCGCGCTCGGCGCTGGCGTCGGCGCTTTCCACGTTGACATAGGGTTTCCAGTACCCGGCGTCCGGTTGGTCCTTGCAGAGCCGGAACAGGGCGCAAACCCGTTTTCCGTCCAATAGGCACATGGTGTAGTGGCTGTCCTCCCCGGTGGGGATGTCCACGAAGGCCCAGCCGAAGAGCCCGGCGTAGAAGGCTTTGGCGGCGGCGGGGTCGGGGGTGGCGAGGTCGGCCCAGCTGAAATGGCCGGGGGCGTAGGGGGGATTCGCGTTCATGGGGGTTGTCTCTATCGGATAGGGGATTGCCATTCTTGGTCGGCATTATGACGGCCATGCCGGGTTTCCCGCCGCCGACCCCGACATATTTGCGGTCCCGGTCGGCTAGGGTTGCCGCGCCTCGCCGGAATTGGGGTCGATCATCAGCCCGGAACTGTCCACCGCCTCGAAGGCGTCGCCCTTGACGCCGCCCAGGAGGTGCAGGAGGTCGTTGTCCCAGCGCGGGTCCGGCACGCCGGTCACATACCAGTCCGAGCCGTTGTCGGCCAAGATCAGGCCATAGCGCTTCATCGCGGTCAGGAGCACCTGGGCTTGCGGCGGATAGCCGCTGATATCGTAGCCGCGCTTGAGCCGGAACCTGAGTCCCATGGGCGGGAGGCTGGGGTCGTCCGGGGCGCTGGTCTGGTGGCGGGCGGGCCAGACATGGCCGCGGGTGATATGGGCGGTGAAGCGCAGGGCGTGTTTGATCGCGCCTTTCGCCACCTCGTCGTAACGCGCCAGCCCCGGTAGGATGGGCAGGCCCGCCGCGTCGGCGGAGGTCCAGCCGTCCGGGCGGAGTGGGTTGCCGCCCAGGTTGAAGATCGCCCCCGAACCCGCCCGCCAGGCCCCGGCGGCGGTTTTCCGGGTGTTCCAGGTTTCGTAGAGCAGGCAGCTATCGCGGTCCAGGATCAGCATATGGTGGTCGCCGGGGTATTCGAGCTTGGGTTTGGCCGGGATGGGGTAGGGGCCGGGGTCGCTCTCGCCATTTTCTTGGAAGCTGATGGCCACCGGCGCTTGGGTCGCCCGCACCACGTTGTAGGGGATGCCGATGGGGCCGCCGTCCCAGTTGCCCGCGCCGAAATCCATGTGGAGGCCGGTGGTCCGGCCCAGGGTGTCGATGTATTGCTTGGACAGGGGATGGACCGGCAGTTTGTCGATGCGGGTGTTCCAGATGTTATTGGCGGGGAGCATCGGGCAGCCGCCCAGGCTGGGACCGGCGGTCGCCGTGCCGGAGGTTAGCAAAGCGCCGACCAGGACGAATGGGGATAGGCGGGGCATGGTGTTTCTCCGAAGTGGATAGGAAAGCCGCGGAGTTTAGGTGGCCCGCGCTGGGGAGTTCGGGATCGACTTCCCAAATCCGGCAGGGAAGCGTAGTAGGATATTCGGTGGAAGCCGTTTCATCCTTCATCCAACCCCAATCGAGGAGCCCACCATGATCCATCATTTTTCCCTGGCCGCCCGCGATCCCCAACGGGTCGCCGGGGTGCTGGCCGAAGTCATCGGCGGCCAAGTGTTCGATTTCAGCCCGTTTCCGGGCAGCCGTATCGTGATCGCGGACGACGGGCACGGCACGGCGATCGAGGTTTATCCGCTGGGTTTGGAACTGGCTCCTGGCGAAGGTTCCGATCCGGTCCATAGCATCGACAATCCCGGCCCTTCCGATTTCACCGCGACCCATGCCGCCCTTTCGGTGGCCTTGGACGAGGCGGCGCTGTTGGGGATCGCCCATCGGGAGGGTTGGCGGGCGGTGGTCTGCGCCCGGACGGTGGCGTTCCGGGTGGTCGAGTTCTGGCTGGAAAACCGGGTGATGCTCGAATTCCTGACGCCGGAGATGGCGCGGGATTATTTGCGGGCGATAGCGCCGGATAATTTTGAGCGGGCGAGGCGGGAAGCGTAGGATCAAACCCTCCAGGCTTTTATCGATTTATCGAAAAATCCGCCATGCATTTTTCCCAGATGAGTGGGTGTTGTTCACGCAAATCCTTGAAAGGGGGATGATGCTGTCCGGTTCCTATAAATATCCAGCCTAGTAGGCCATGCTCATCGTCGGCGGATAAGGATTCGAGCAGGTGGCTGGCGGAAAACGATGGGTTTTCCAGGAAATTATCGACAATGCGCGAAAGCCTACGCAGCGTCTTCAAATATCCAGCCTCGAGCGCTTCCCGCCGATCCAAATGTAGGGTTTCCACGGTTTTCTCGCCTTTTGGCGACCAGGCATTGATCCGGGGATCGAACCGCGCCTTGATATGGCCAGTTTCAGGGATGAAATCCAGGTGTTCCCAAGGTTCTTCCTTGGTGGGGTCGATCAAGAGCGGACGTTTTCCATCGGTAGGGAAACGATTGCCTTTCAGCCGCCCGCACTCGGTGCAACATAACAACAGGTTCCGCCAGCGGAACATCCGTTTATGGTGGAGGGCTTTGGGCCTGAAATGCTCGATATCCGAGCCGTGCGAATCCAAGCAATACATGCAGCGTTCGCGGGAGCCCATCATTTTTTGAAGGGTTTTTAGCACCGCTTGCATGGTTTGGGTTTTCCGGGCGCTTTTCCATTCCTTTTCAATATCCAATACCCCAGCTTCGGCTTTACGGTTGGTATTTTTTTGGCACCGGCCCAAATACGCCACGGCCTTTTTGCCTAAAGGCAGGCGTTTCACACGCCGCATGGTTTATAGTTCCTCGGGATTCTTGGCGAATATTTCGAGTTGCTTGAACCGGCTTTCTTCTTCCTTGGTGAAGCTTCCGCCGCCACGCTTTTTGGCTTGCAACTTGGAATACTCAGCCCGGTTTTCGACCACACGGGGCGAGCGGGTATTTTTTAGATTGAATGCCGGACTAAGTAGAATCGTATCGGGCCTGGATATAACCACTTTTTGATATTCTTCGGGGGTTAAGGCGCGTGGCCGTTCGTCGTTGCCCGGTTCCGGCAGGACGAAGAGCCCATTGGGGTCCGCCGCTTGGCAAATCAATGGGCTATGGCTGGTGACGAGGAATTGGATATTCGGAAAATGCCGGGTCAGCCAAAAACCGATTTCCCGTTGCCATTCCGGGTGCAGATGGGCGTCGATTTCGTCTATTAAAACCACGCCGCTGCGCTTGATGATAACCTTGCCGTCGATTGTATCGAATAAACCATCGCTGCCATATTTGTTGATTAAATGCCGGACTATATCGGCCAGCAAGGCCAAGGCGGCACGATAACCATCGCTCATTTCGCTCCAGGCCAACCTGATCCCGTTTCTATCCTTAAGCCATAATCCATCTGAATCGACCCGATCCGCGCTGATTTGATTGGGCATCAAATCATCGTTGAGCAGTTGCAGCAACAATTCCAATTGCGCCTTTTCCGCCGCCTTGTTTTCCAGTGCCTTGTGGTTCAGGTTCCTGAGCCATAGATCGACTTCGACTAAAGAAGCTGCTTCTTGAAACAAAGTGACAAAACGCTCGGTCATGGGGGCGACCATTTGCCTTGCCGCGTCCGACGAAGCACCGAATACCCTGCGGAAAGGTCCGTAACCGCAGCAAAACCAGCCTTTGGCGTCCAATGACCATATACTGCGTTGAGGGGCAGAGTAATTTTTAGGTTTCTTTTCAGGAATGGCGGTTTGCAGCAACGGCTCTTTTCCTCCATTTTCCAATAAGATTTTGGCGGGGAATTTTATCGGAGGATTCCTGCCCGGGTCGGAGATGGCGTCATCATCCGGGCAACGGACGACTTCGAGTTGGATGGAAGCTTCTTCATCGTTGGCACCTTCACGAATCCAGCGATGAAAACTGGGTTGTAAAGCCCTGGCGGTATCCTTCCCGGTCAGGCCGATGGCGATGGCTTTGAGCAGCGTGCTTTTCCCGGAACCATTATCCCCAGTGAATACGGTCCAGCCAGCATAGCGTCCGCCATCTCGGGTCAGGTCGAAATCCAATTCCGTGAAGCCACGGATGTTCTTTAAGGTGATCCGGCTGATATACATAATCGCCTGGGTGGATAAGGGTTAGCGTGGTGGGTTTTCCCGCCATTACTGGTGTGTGGAATGGCGGGAAATCCAAGATTTTATAAAGCCACCGTCACCGTCTTGACCTCGATATAATTCTCCAAGGCATAGCTGCCCAATTCCCGCCCGATCCCCGACATCTTGAACCCGCCGAACGGCGCGGCGGCGTCGAACACGTCATAGCAATTCACCCACACCGTCCCGGCCTTCAACTCGGCGGCGAGGCGGTGGGCCTTGCCGATATCCCGCGTCCACACGGCGGCGGCGAGGCCGTACAGCGTGCAATTACCGCGGGCGATCACCTCGTCCACATCCTTGAACGGAATCACCGACAGCACCGGCCCGAAGATTTCCTCTTGTGCAATGGTCATCCCGTCGTCCACATCGGCGAACACCGTCGGCTCGATGAAATAACCGCGCTCGCCGACCCGCCCGCCGCCGCGCACCAACTTCGCGCCCTGCTCCCGGCCCGTTTGGATATAACCCATGATCTTGTCGAATTGCTCCTGGCTGACCTGCGGGCCTTGGGTGGTGTTGGGATCGAAGGGGTTGCCCACGATTTGCCGGGCGGTGCGGGTGGCGACCCGCTCCACGAATTCGTCGTAGACCTTCTGTTCCACGAACAGCCGCGAACCCGCGCAGCAGCATTGCCCTTGGTTGAAGAACAGCCCGAAGAACGCGCCCTCGACGGCGGCATCCAGGTCGCTGTCGGCGAACACGATGTTCGGGCTTTTGCCGCCGAGTTCCAGGGTGACGCGCTTCAAGTTGGAGCGGGCGGCGGCCTGCATGATGATCTTGCCGACCTCGGTCGAGCCGGTGAACGCCACCTTGTCGATGTCCATGTGTTCGGCGATGGCCGCGCCCGCCGTCGGCCCGAAGCCGGAAATCAGGTTGATGACCCCCGGCGGGAAGCCCGCTTCCATGGCTAATTCGCCCATCCGCAGCGCCGACAGCGGCGTCTGTTCGGCGGTCTTCATCACGATGGTGCAACCCGCCGCCAGCGCCGGACCCCATTTCCAAGCCAGCATCAACAGCGGGAAATTCCAGGGGATGATCTGTCCCACCACGCCCACCGGCTCGTGCCGGGTATAGGTGAAGTGGTTGCCGCGGATGGGGATGGTCTTGCCTTCCAGCTTGTCGGCCCAACCGGCGTAATAGCGCAGGCAATCGATGGCCAGGGGCAGGTCGGCATTGCGGCTGTCACGGATGGGCTTGCCGTTGTCCAGGGTTTCCAGCGCGGCCAGTTCGTCGATGTGTCGCTCCATCAGATCGGCCAGCCGGTACATGAGGCGTCCGCGTTCGCGGGCGTCCATCTTGCGCCACGGGCCTTTTTCGAAGGCGTGGCGGGCGGCTGCGACGGCGCGGTCCACGTCGGCCTTGTCGCCCTCGGCCACGCGGGCGATGACTTCGCCGGTGGCGGGATTCAGGGTCTCGAAGGTCTTGCCGCTGGCGGCGTCCTGCCAGACGCCATCGATCAAGAGTTGGGTTTGGCGGATGGCTACGGGATTTGGAGTGTTCATAGCTGACTCGCTGGGGCTTGGGTTGTAAGCGGCGGGCTGGGTGTCCCGCTCTGTCCGGGCCGCGATTTTTTTTACAAGCGCGGCCCTCGAATCTGAGAGCATATAGCGTCCCACGCCATTCGGAAATCGCCATGAACGACGAACTCATCGCCCGCATCAAGAAAGGACTGTCGTCCCGCTATCCCCTGTTCTATGTGCTGTGCCGGGAGGAGGAGCGGCTGGAAAGCGTCCTCGGCCATGTTTCCAGGATGCACTACCAGGACAACCGCCCGGTGGTGTCCTGGTCGGCCTCGCGGGGCTTCCGCAACCTGGGGAAAAAGGAACTGGCCCATAACGATCCCTTGCAGGCTTTGAACGCCATCCTCAACGCCGAACAGGATGGGTTTTTCCTGCTCAAGGATTTGCCCGCCCTGTTCGATAGCCAGCCCTTGGTCTTGCGCGGCCTGCGCGATCTTTATACCGAGCTTGGCGACAAGAACCGCGCCGTCTTCATTTCCTATCCCGAGCTGAAGTTGCCGGAAGGCTTGAAGGACCAGGTGTTCATGGTGGATTTGGGCAGTCCCGGCGAGGCCGAAATCCTGGAATATCTCAAGGCGGTGGATGCCAAGCTGGAATTGAAGGGTAGTTTCTCGGAGGATTGGTTTTTCCGCGCCGCCAACGCCATGAAGGGCATGACCTTGAACGAGGTGCGGCATTTATTATTGCGCTTGATCCGCGAAAAGCGCTTCGATATCGAGAGCGCCCTGCCGGAAATCTACGAGGAAAAAACCCTCTCCTTGCTCAAAGAGGGCTGTTTGCAGTTCGTGCCGAAAATCATCCCGGTGGATAAGGTCGGCGGCTTGGATATTCTGAAAGAGTGGGTATTGAGCCGCAAATCCCTGTTCAATAAACAGGCGTTCGATGCGGGAGCGCCTTTACCCGCCGGTATTTTGTTCATGGGGGTGAGCGGTTGCGGCAAGAGTATGGCGGCCAAGGTCATCGCCAGCGCCTGGAACCTACCGCTGGTGCGCCTGGATATGAACTTGGTGATGTCGGGCGCGTATGGTTCGCCCGAGTATGCCTTCGACCACGCGGTGAAGGTGGCCCAGAATATCTCGCCCATCGTGCTGTGGATCGACGAGATGGAAAACAGCTTCGGCTATGACGAAATGTCGGGCAGCAGCGGCGGCAATAACAGCATCTTTTCCAGCTTCCTGACCTGGATGCAGGAAAAGCCGCCCAGCGTGTTCGTGGTCGCCACCGCCAACCGCATCCAGAAACTCCCGGCGGAAATCATCCGTAAAGGCCGTTTCGACGAGTTATTCTTCCTGGATTTGCCCAGCGACGAGGAGCGGCGGGCGATTTGGGGTATCCACCTCAGAAACTACGGGGTCGATCCCGAAGCTTTGAACATGAACTTCCTGTCGGCTTTGACCAAGGATTGGAGCGGGGCCGAGATCGAGCAGGCGGTGAAATCGTCGCGTATCCGCGCCCAGAGCGAGGGCCGGGAATTGGCCGAGAAGGATATCACCCATGTCACCGGGCGCATGGTGCCCTTGTCGCGGACCATGGAGGAGCAGATCAAGGCGCTGCGGCAGTGGTCGAAGACGCGGGCGACGCCTGCGTCCAGGGTGGAAGGTTAATCTCGCAGGATAGGGCGACCCGTGCGCTGGTTCGCAAGCTCTGCTTGGGAGCCAGCGAGCGGACCATTTGTTTTCAAAATCATGGTCAAGACGATGAATAGCGATAGCTCCTCCATAGCCGCCGCCCCGGCCACGGGCCACCCCGACCTCGACCAACGGGCGCGCCCGGCCACCGGCTTGGCTTTCCTCGGGCTGTTGGTCGGTGGCCTGCTGTTCACCGGCTACAACCTTTTCCACGATGTGACCGCCCCCAGTGTCGGCACCCTCACTTGGCTACCCTTCCTGCTGCTGGGGGTCGCCTTGTTCATCGCCCTGGGCTTCGAGTTCGTCAACGGCTTCCACGACACCGCCAACGCCGTGGCCACGGTGATCTACACCCATTCCCTGCCGCCGCCGGTCGCCGTGCTATGGTCGGGCGCTTTCAACTTCCTCGGCGTCCTGGTATCCAGCGGCACGGTGGCTTTCGGCATCATCGCGCTGTTGCCGGTGGAATTGATCCTACAGGTCGGTTCCAGCGCCGGGTTCGCGATGGTGTTCGCCTTGCTGATCGCCGCCATTATTTGGAACCTCGGCACCTGGTGGCTGGGTTTGCCCGCCTCGTCCTCGCATACCATGGTCGGTTCCATCGTCGGCGTCGGGGTCGCCAACGCGCTGATGCATGGGCGCGACGGCACCGGCGGCGTGGATTGGTCGCAACTCGCCAAGGTGGGGTATTCCCTGCTGCTGTCGCCGATCATCGGTTTCTGTTGTGCCGCGTTGCTGCTGCTGGTGTTGCGGGCGCTGGTGAAACACCCCGAACTCTACCAACAACCCCAGGACCGGCAGCCGCCGCCCTGGTGGGTGCGCAGCCTGTTGATCCTGACCTGTACCGGGGTTTCCTTCGCCCATGGTTCCAACGATGGCCAGAAGGGCATGGGCCTCATCATGCTGATCCTGGTGGGCACGGTGCCGACCGCCTACGCCTTGAACCACGCCATGCCGGTCGACCAGATGACCCAGTTCGTCGCCCTGGCGCAGGCCACCCAGCGGGCCGTGGCGGAAGCGGCCCCCGGCCCGGCGCCCGCCGATCCGCACGCCGTATTGACCGATTACGTACGCACCCGTCGGCCAACGCCGGAAACCCTACCGGCCCTGGCGGCCCTGGCCGGGGATATCGGCGTCCAGGTGAAGCGGCACGGCCATCTCGACCAGATGCCGGCGGCGGCGGTGACCAATGTCCGCAACGATATGTACTTGGTTTCGGAAACCATCCGCTTGTTGGAAAAATCCGGCGCGACGGCGCTGGAGACCGACGCCAGGGAACATCTACATGCGTTCAAACAATCCATCGACGCGGCCACCAAATTCATCCCGACCTGGGTGAAGGTGGCGGTGGCCATCGCGCTGGGCTTGGGGACGATGGTGGGCTGGAAGCGCATCGTGGTCACGGTGGGGGAGAAGATCGGCAAGAGCCACCTGACCTATGGCCAGGGGGCCGTGGCCGAGGTGGTGGCGATGCTGACCATCGGCGAGGCCGATGCCTTCGGCTTGCCGGTGTCCACCACCCATGTGCTGTCCTCGGGCGTGGCCGGCACCATGGCGGTGAGCGGTGCCGGCTTGCAATCCGCCACCCTCCGCAACCTGATGCTGGCCTGGGTGTTGACCCTGCCGGCGGCGATCACCCTGTCGGCTTTCCTGTATTGGATGTTCGTGCAGTGGTTATAGTCCGCGTGCGCGGGTAGGGGCGGGCACCGGCACCCACGGTCAAACAGTCCCCGCCCGAGTGGTATCATGCCGCTCGATTCCCACCATCGGCGCTCCCAGCGGGCGCCGATTCGTTTCAAGCACTCAGGCATGACGATGACCACGATACGCACCCGTTTCGCCCCCAGCCCCACCGGCTACCTCCACATCGGCGGTGCCCGCACCGCGCTGTTTTCCTGGCTCTACGCCCGCAAGCACGGCGGCACCTTCGTCCTCCGCATCGAGGACACCGACCTCGAACGCTCCACCGCCGAATCGGTCAACGCCATCCTCGAAGGCATGACCTGGCTGGGCCTGGAATACGACGAAGGGCCGTTCTACCAGACCCACCGCTTCGACCGCTATAAGGCGGTGATCCAACAATTGCTGGACCAGGGCAAGGCCTACCACTGCTATTGCACCAAAGAGGAATTGGACGCGATGCGGGCCGAGCAAATGGAGAAGAAGGAAAAGCCCCGCTACGATGGCCGTTGCCGCCACCGCGCCGAACCCCGCGAAGGCGTGCCCCCGGTGGTGCGTTTCCACAACCCGGACGAGGGCGAGGTGGTGATCGAAGATTGGGTGCGGGGCCGGGTGGTGGTCAAGAACGGCGAATTGGACGATCTCATCATCGCCCGTTCCGATGGTTCGCCCACCTATAACTTCACCGTGGTGGTGGACGACCACGATATGAATATCACCCATGTCATCCGTGGCGACGACCATCTGAACAACACCCCGCGGCAGATGAATATCCTGGCGGCCCTGGGCGCGGATATTCCGCATTATGCCCATGTGCCGATGATCCTGGGCGCGGACGGGGCGCGGCTCTCCAAGCGGCACGGCGCGGTCAGCGTCATGCAATACCGCGACGATGGCTATTTGCCGGAAGCGGTGCTGAATTATCTGGTGCGGCTGGGCTGGTCCCATGGCGACCAGGAGATTTTCTCCATCGACGAGATGATCCAACTCTTCGATATCGACGCCATCAACCATTCGGCCTCGACCTTCAACCCGGACAAGCTGCTGTGGTTGAACCACCATTATTTGATGCATGGCGACCCGGCGCATGTGGCCCGCCATCTATCTTGGCACCTGGGACAACTCGGTATCGATCCCAGCGCCGGCCCGGACCCGGTGGAGATCGTCAAGGCCCAGCGCGAGCGCTGCAAAACCTTGGTGGAAATGGCGAAGGCCAGCGAGTTTTTCTACCGCGAGTTCGAGCAATACGACGAGAAAGCCGCCCACAAGAACCTGACACCTGCCGCCGCTACGGCGCTCGAAGCCCTGCGGGAAAACCTGGCCGGGTTGATGCCTTGGGGCAAGGCCGCCATCCATGAAACCGTGGCGGCGACGGCGGAAGCCCTGGGCGTGAAGATGGGCAATGTCGCCCAGCCCTTGCGGGTGGCGGTGTCCGGCACGGCGGTTTCGCCGCCCATCGACACCACCCTGGAATTGTTGGGTCAAAACCAGACCCTGGCGCGGATCGACCACGCCTTGGAATTTATCGCAAAAAAAAGCTAGACAAGCGGTCCGGGCTCCTATATTATTCTCGGACTCACAGCGCAGTGGGGCCATAGCTCAGCTGGGAGAGCGCTACAATGGCATTGTAGAGGTCGGGAGTTCGATCCTCCCTGGCTCCACCAAATTGTGATACCAAGTCCAAGTCCCCATCGTCTAGAGGCCTAGGACACCGCCCTTTCACGGCGGCGACGGGGGTTCGAATCCCCCTGGGGACGCCATATAAAGAAGCCCGGTTCGACCGGGTTTTTTTATGCCCGTTGTTCGATGGAATGAACGAACCCGATGCAAACCGACCCACCCTCATTCCGGCCAAGCCGCTATGGCGATGGCTTGCGTTACACCCGCCTTTGGCAAGCGATGGCTTGGGGCATGGCCTTCGCCGTCGCCTGGCTCAGCTTGATACCCCATCCGCCCCAGCCTCCCGCCCTCCTGGGCTGGGACAAGGCCCAGCATCTGTTCGCCTATGCCTGCCTCATGTTTTGGTTCCGGCAGGCGTTCGCGAGGCATGGGCGCTGGCCGGTATTCCTGCTGGCCCTCGGAATCGCGCTCGAATGCCTCCAGGGCTTGGGCGGGTTCCGGACCTTCGATCCGGCCGATATGGTGGCTAATACGGCGGGGGTCGGCGCGGGCCTGTGGCTCGCGGGCACCCCGCTGGGCAAGGGCTTACGCGGCCTCGACCACATTCTTGGCAAAATACTGCCGCCCCGGTTCCGGCGATAGGGAGGATGGCGCTCCGGCTTAGTGCCTGATGCGGTGCGTAGCGAAAACGGTACGGCCATCGGTGGGCGCAAGCGATATGGCGGGCGGGTTCGAGCGAGTCTGGCCCTGTTGGGCGGCATGCCTAGGGCGGGTCTGGCGGGCTTGGGAATAAGGCCCGCAGGCGTGGTATCGGCGGATTGCCAACCGCCGCGTTTAATACTTATGTCACAGCGTAAATGCCTTGCGTAGCTTGGCTTGGCACCTCATGGCCGGATTTGGCCGAGCGCTCGATGGTTTTTGACGCCGCCCGCCTGTTTTAATGGCCATGGGTGATGCTGGTTTCTGTCTACATTTCTCTGGCGGCTCTTTATCTTATGCTGGTACCATATTTCTGTGCCGTATCTCCCAAATCTCGAATTATGAAAAATTTTACAATGCAGGCAAGACGCGATGCCAAGCGTATAAGCGGAGTGGGGCGAACGGCAAGTTTATCGGTGATTTGACCCTTTATATCCTGGAAATCTTCGAGTTGGAGCAATCGTTGCATGTGGTCTTGATGGCCGTTGCGCCTACCCACCGGCACGTTCCTTGGCAGCTATGCGGCGGCGGGCTTGCGCGATCCAAACGGATACGGTTACAGCCGGAAGTTGATGTTTAAAGCTCTCCTGCGCCTTAGCGTACTAGGAGACCAAATCTCAGTAAAATCTTAGGAAAAGCAGCTATGAAAAAAATCTTTGCTGGCTCATTGATGGCAATAAGCGCGCTCGCTTTTGCCGATGCCTCCCATGCGGGACTGGCTTTCGTCAACGGGAGCGCATCTTTGGGCGGGACGTCGTTCACCATCTCGGGAACCGATTTATCCAATCCTGGAAATGTGACTTTCTCCCCTCTCGTGGTTAATAGTCTTATTCCTCCTACAGGAGACCTTGCCCCTATCAGCCCCACCGTTACCTCCGTAACCCCTAATCCATATATCCTCCACATTAATGCTGGGACCGCGACCTTGGGTAGTTTCGCCATCTCCGGTCCCAGTGGATTTGGTACTTTCACGCCCTCCGCCTATCAGATAGTGACGCAGACTGCTACATTTTTAAATGTAATCGTTTCTGGTATTTATCATGCCGGTACGCTGACGGGCACCCAGGCGGGCGGTTGCAACACCGGGGGTAATACCTGTGAGGATACCGGTGCCAGCATAAACTGGGCTTTAATCAAAGTAGGGTCTACTACTTCTGGTAATGCGGTTTTGAGCGTTGTGCCAGAACCCGCCACCTTGCTCTTATTGGGCGCGGGCCTCGCTGGTATGGCCACCCGCGTTCGCCGCTCTGCACCCGTAAGCGCCTAACTCGATAGTGCCGGATAAAGCCGCCCATGTTGCTTTATCCGGCCATCGCGATGGCCCAGATAAGCCTGGCTTGTCTGGGTTTTTTTACGGCTGAAACTCGGCGTTTTTGTCGGCATCAATGGCCATGTTCGGCTGCGGGCCGCGCGGCCTGCGGGACGGTAGACGTTGGCGGGGCGGTCTTCCCCAGGCTATCCTCGCCTACGGGGCCGGGCGGGGCCATGGCGGTTGCGCCGCGATCCCCAGGCCGGATTGCGACAGGTTTCCGCTGCGCGGTCCCTCGATTTACCCTTGGAACATGGATCGTTCCCGGATTGGAGGGCTTATACAGGGGGGGTGGATTCTGTAATATCCTCGTCGAGCCCTGGCAATCATCTCCGCAGCGTGAATATTTCCCCCGGTAAATTCAGAACGCTCAGCCTCTCGGAGCAGCAGGCGGGGCGGACCTTGTCGATACAGCGCAGTTTCGCGCTGATCGCCTTCTTCAACGGCATGGTCCTGGTGGCTTTGGTCGCCAGTTCGATGCTGTTGCTGAACGCCGCCCAGAAATTGCACCAGACCCACCTATTGCGCTACCAGTCCTATCTCCTGGCCGACGAACTCCGGCAAAGCTCGGATGCTTTGAGCCGCCTCGCCCGGACCTACGCGGTGACCGGCGACCCGGTATGGGAGCGGCGCTATTGGGATATCCTCGCCATCCGCAATGGCGAACAGCCCCGTCCCCAGGGTTACGCGGCCCTGTATTGGGATAGCGCGGTGGCGGACCCCGGTTTCCAGGCCGATCCCCCGGCGACCCAGGTACCCTTGGCCCGGCGCATGGAGCGGCTCGGGTTTTCGCCCCAGGAAATCGCCCAGTTCACCCAAGCCGAGGCCGATATCGGCCAATTGCTCAAGGTCGAGGCCACCGCCATCAACGCCGTCAAGGGTGTGTTCGTGGACGCGCGAGGCGGATTCACGGTACGGGGCCCGCCCGACCCGGCCCTGGCCCAGCGCCTGCTGTACGATGCGGCCTACCACGCGGCCAAGGCCGGGATCATGCGCTCCATCGGCGCGGCCTACGACCTGTTGGACGCCCGCACCCAGCGCCAGGTCCGGCTCGACACCCAGGTCCAGGAGCAATGGCTGGACCTCACCATCCTGTTGGTCATCCTGATGGGGATGTCCGCCGTCGCTTCCTACCAGATCATCCGCCGCTATATCGTCAATCCCTTGACCTCGCTGGCGGAGGAGGCCCACCGCATCGCCGACGGCCATTGGGATGGGCGCTTGACCGTCTATTCCGGCGACGAGGTTGGGCGCTTGACGGCGGCGTTCAACGCGGCGCTGGATAGGATGTCCGAGGCGCTCAAGGCCGCCGACGCCGCCAACCGGGGTATGGCCACCGCCCATAAGCAGATCGACGATTCCATCGACTACGCCCGCTTGTTGCAGCGCACCATCCTGCCCGAACGCCAGTTGCTGCGGGTCTTCGCCGAGGACCATTGCGTGTTGTGGCAACCCAAGGACCGGGTGGGCGGCGATTTCTATGTGTTCCATGGCGAGGGGGGGCGCTATTTGATCGGCATCGGCGATTGTGCCGGGCATGGCGTGCCGGGGGCGATGATGACCATGCTGGCCCGCGCCGGCATCGACCGCGCCATCTATCAGACCGGTATCGCATCGCCCGCCGCCGTCCTCGCCAAGACCGACGAGGTGATGCGGGCCATGTTGGCCGACGCCCATCTCACGCGGACGGTGGCGACCAGCATGGATGTCGGATTGGTCCACCTGGACCGGACGGCGCGGACCCTGCGCTTTGCCGGGGCCAAGATCGGCCTGTATTGGAGCGATGGCGCGGCGGTGGGCGAGGTCGCGGGCGAACGGCGGGCCCTGGCCGACCGCCGCCCCGGCACCTACCGGGACCACGACCTGGATTGGCGTGAAGACCGCACCTATTACCTGACCACGGATGGTTTCCTCGACCAGGCCGGTGGGGAGCATGGCTTCGGCTTCGGCGGTGGCCGCTTCGCCGCGATGCTGCGCGAACATGCCCGCCTGCCCTTGGCCGAGCAAGGGGCCGCGTTCAACGAGGTGCTCTCCCGTTACCGGGGGGAACTCGCCCAGCGCGACGATATCACCCTGTTATCCTTCCGGCTCACCGTATGATCCATCCAACCCGGTGCGAACCATGAAAAATCCCAGCCTATATTCCTTGCGGGAACGCTTCAATGGCGAGAATATCCTGATTTGCTTCAACGGCCCGATTTCCCGGAGTTTGATCGAGGAAATCGGCAACGCCCTGCGCAATTATCTCCAATCCGCCGAGGTCCGGGCCGCGGCGGTGATGGATGTGTTCAGCGTCTATATCGAGATGAGCCAGAATATCCGCCATTACGCGCTCAGCCATGGCTATGGCGAGGCCGAGGCCACGGCCACGGTGGTGATCGCCAACGACGAGCGGGGGCATTACACGGTGTCGGCGGGCAACCTGGTGGAAATGGCCGATGGCGCGGCCTTGAAGGCCCGCGTCGAAACCCTCGCCACCCTCGATAAGACCCAGCTCAAAGCCGTCTACAAAGAACAACTCCGCAAGCCCCGAGAACCGGGGGCCGCCGCCACCGGGGCCGGGCTCGGCCTGATCGAAATCGCCCGCAAAGCCAGCGAACCCCTGGAGGCCAGCCTCGACGAGCTGGGTTCGGGCCGGGCCTTCTTCAGCCTCCGCGCAATCATTTGATCCGGCACACGGCCATGAGCGACCAATCCAAAGACTTGTCCATCGACGGCACCCAGTCCACGCCCGAAATCCGGGGCGATTGGGACGCGGGGGTTTTGAGCCTGCGCGGGGATTCCTATCCCGAAAATACCTTCGAGATTTTCGACCGGGTGATCGGTTGGGTGGAAAATTTCCTATCCGACGGGAGCCGCGCTTTGCGGGTGGAGTTATCCCTGGTCTATCTCAATACCAGCAGCATCCGCGCCATGATCGATATCCTCGATGTTTTGGAGGCGGCCCACGGGCGGGGCCAAGCGGTGGATTTGCGCTGGTTCTACGACCACCGCAATGAAAGGGTGGCGGAATTGGCGGGGGATTTCAAAGAGGATTATACCTTCCCGTTCCAAATCCTCCCCTTGGGTGAGTGAGATGTCCCCGCACCGCCAGGATGATTCCTTCGAGAAGCTGGTCGAAGCCTTGTTGGCGGACGAGCAATACCAGGGGCATCCCTTGCGGGAGGCGTTGGCCTTGCTCTGGAAGCATACCCGCGAGCAACTCGCCCGGTTGGAGCGCGTCACCCACATTTCCGACCGCTACCAGAACATCGCCCAGGAACAGGCCCGCTCGATGACGGAGCGCTACAACCGGCAGTTGCGCCAGATCGAGAAGATCACCCGCATTTCCGACCGCTACCAGGGCATGCTGCAAGACCTCAACAACGCGCTGAAGGAGGCGTCCACCCACGACGCCCTGACCGGCCTCCCCAACCGGCGGCTATTGACCGAGTGCATGAAGCAGGAGGATGGGCGGGGCGGGGATTATGCCTTGGCGGTGATCGACGCCGACCGCTTCAAGCGCGTCAACGACGATCACGGCCACGAGACCGGGGACCGGGTGTTGGTGGCGCTGGCGCGGACTTTGAAAGAGGGCTTGCGGGAAGGGGATATATGCGGGCGTTGGGGCGGCGAGGAATTCCTGGCCTTGCTGCCGGGGATCGACGCCGCGGCGGCCACGGGCGTGGCGGAGCGCTTGTTGGCAGGGGTGCGCCGCTTGCGGGTGGCGGCGGACGGGGTCGAATTGCCGATCACGGTCAGTATCGGCCTGGCCCGGCGGCGCGATGGCGAGGGCTATCACGAGACCTTGCTGCGGGCCGACGCGGCCTTGCTGGAAGCCAAACGCGCCGGGCGGGACCGCTGTTACGCCGCCGGTGCCGGAGATAACGGATAGCCCGGATGCGGCGCGGCGGAATCCGGTGGCCCGGTTTTCTGCTGCCGCCCCTGGATTCCTACGGCTCCGGTGGGTCGGCCTGGGGCCGGGTCCGCCACCATCCATCCGCCGCGTAGGCTGTCCAGCCCCAACGCAGCCAATCCAACAGCGCGTAGGCCAACCACAGCGCCCAGGCCAGCATCAGCCCCCGGTACAGCCACAAGGGCGCGGAAACCACCCAGGGCCGGGGTGGCCGGGACTCCGCCCGGTCTTGGTACCAATGCAGATGATAGGCGTCGGAGCCATTGCCCGCGACCTGCATCTCGGGCAATCCCAGCAAGCCTTGCTGCACCGCTTCCAGCAGGCTGGCCAAGGCCGCCAGGGTCAATAGGGCCAGCCCAATTTGCAGCGCCTTGAACCCCCGGTCCCCCAGCGTCCGCCCGGACCGTTCCCGCCAAGCCAGGGCCAACAGCCAGGCCACCACCAGTATCCCGCCGAGCGCGGAAATCTGGCTCAAGCCCACCAGCAGCAGCGCCCATTGCCAAAACCGCAGCGGCGACAGCGGCATCCGCCCCAGCCCGTAGGCCAGCAGCAGGATCAACAACAGCGCGCCCCAGAACAATACCGCCGGTCCCAGCATAGGCCCGCCCAGCAGCAAGACCCAGCGGTCCGGTCCCAGGTCGATCTGGGTGCTGGCGTTGACGCTGGGCGCGCCCAAGTCCAGTTCCGGGGCGGCGAGGTGGGTGGCGATGCCGTGGTCGTCGCGCCAAACCAGGGTCGCCGTCTGGGTGCCGGGATGCAGGGGCAGGGAAACCGTCCGGCCTTGCGGGCGGATGGGTTGCGGGGTGCCGTCGATGCTGACCGATTGCAGGACGGCGGCTTCCGGCAATTCCAGGTCGTGGCGTCCGCCCTGGGAACTGCGCAGGCGCAGGGTCAGCGTGGCTTCGGTGGCGCGTTGGCCCGGAGCCAGCCGCAATTCGCTGGCGTCCAGCGTCAGCGTCCGGCCCGGAATCCCCACGGGGCGCGAGAGCCGCAAGGTCACGGATTCGCCCGGCCAGGGCCGCCACTCCGGCAGCCAGGCACCCGCCGGATTTTGGTGATGGACCACGGCCAGCCCCTCGCTGCCCATATGCCAGATCGGGCTGACATCGGCCTGCCAGGATTCGGTCCAGGCCGTGGTGTTGGGTGCGGTCAAGGTCAGGGTTGGCTTGGGTTCCAGCACCGACTCCCAGGACAGCTGGGTTTGTCCGGGCAACAGGTTCGCCAGCAGCTTGCCATCCTTCACCCGCAGACCGCCCGTGACCACCGATTCGCCGGGCAACAGGGGAATCTCCACCGCCACCGGGCTATCCGCCGGGGATCGCCGTTGGACCCAGGTTTCCACCCGCCACGCCAAGCCCAGCCGCAGCACGCGGCGCACTTCCAGGAAAGGCGGCAAGGGCCGGGCTTCCAGGGTCGGCGTGGCTTCCGCGCCCTGGCTACCGATGGCGCGGATCAATTGCAATTGTTGCTCGGGAACGCCGTTGTCGCCGATGCCCGCAACCGTCCAGCCGGTGCCGGCGGCCTCGACCCGGCGCGGCTTGAGCGGCAAGGGCAAGGCGATTTGTTCGCGGGGCGGCAAGGGACCGGCCAGGACCAGGCGGTGCCGCCCCGGTTCCAAGCCCAGCCACAGCGTGCCTTGCTCGTCGCGGAACAGGCTGTGCGCCGCTTTGCCATCGACCTCGGCCCGCGACGGCGACCATTGCCCCGGTTGGGCGGGCAGGGGCACGGCGGTTTGGGCGGCGCTGGTGATGTCGAGGATTTGCCGGAGTTCGCCGGGCGTGGTTTCCAGCCGCAATAGCGGGATTTCCGCGCAGCGCGGTTGGCAATCGGGCGGGGCCAACAGGCGGTCGCGGAGGGTTTCCAATAGCTCCGGGCTGGGAATCTCGGCCTTGGCTTCGGGCAGGAACAGCAGTAGTGGAATCAGCAGGAACGGAAGCGACGGGCGCGGCGGCACCGCGCCGCCCGGCCCGGATGGACGCGGCCCCGGCCCCGGCTTGCCCCATACCAGCAATCCGGCCAAGCCCAGCGTTAGCGATACTTCCAGCAGGTTCAACACCAGGTTGGCGGCGGGCGGCAGCAGGAATAGGCGCATCTCCTGGGCGCGGGTGACGGGGCCGTTCCAGGTCAAGGGGATCGTGGTCCAGCGCCATTCCGGTAGGCCGGGGCCGGTTTGGGTGATGGCGTCGGGATCGATGGCGCGGGAGGGGTGGGCCGGAGGCGCGGCGGCCGGTGTGGCGGGGGCGGAAAGCCGTTCCGCTTTGCTCATGGCCCGGAATGTCCGGTCCAGCGTGGCCCCGGCCGTGGGAGCCGCTTCTTCGACGGGCTGCTGGGCGGGTGCCGCCAATTCGGCTTGCGCGGCGGGGGCCGCTTGCGCCAGCCAGGGATATTCCAACTGCGGATAAAGCCCCACCCGGATGCGCTCCGCCATGAACGGCAGGGCGATCAAGGCCAGGGCCAGCGCGGCCAGATTCCGGTACCCGCCCGCCACCCACCGCGCCCGTCCCTCCGGCAGGTTCCGCGCCAAAGCCACCGCCGCCAGCACATGCAGCCAGATATAGCGCGGCGCGTCCGGTTCGTGCCAGGACAGGGCCAGCCCCGCCACGGCCAGCCCGGCCCAGGGCCAGCCCCACAACTGCGCCACCGCCAGGGCCGCGATCAAGACAATGAACAAATCCAGCAGGGTCCACCGGGCGATCCAGGAGCCGGGCGCTTGGTCCACCCCGGTCGCGGCCAGCAAGCGCCAGCCGGGCGGTAGGTTCAATTCGGCGTCCACCTGCCGGAAATCCCGGTCCCAACCCGAGACCGGCAGCGCGGAGGAACCCGGCAAGCGGCCATCGGCGGACAGGGCGAGTTCGCCCCGCCGCACTTCCACGCCGATGCCGCCGCCGGTGGTGTCGCGGGTGATGGATTGCGGTTCGCCGTCCAGGGACACGCGGCCCAGGTCCAGCCCCTGGCCCGCGTTCAAGCGCCAACCCTGGGTCATGCGCCCGCCGATCTGGTCGTTGACGGTGTAGCCGTGGCCGTCGAAATCCAGCCACAGGCGGCGGTGCAGGTCGAGGCTGTCGGGTTCGGGGTCCGGGTCGCCGCGGCGGAGGGTTTTGAAGACCATGGCCGCGCCCGGTTCCAGGTGGTAGGCGGGCAGGTGTTTCCAAGCTTCGGGTAATTCGGTCTGGCGCGGATCGAGGGCCGGGACGCCCGCGATCTCGGCCAGCCGGATGCCGGGGTCGGCGGCATAGGCCCAGATTTCCTCGGCGGGCCAGGGTTCGGCGGGCGTGCCCGGTTTCAATTCGGCGACTTCGCCGGGCTGGCGGGTGATGATGTCCAGGCTCCAATGGCCGGGCCGGGCCTGGACCCGCAGGCGGCCATCCGGTTCCAAGCGGGCGGGCAGGGGGCTATCCACCCGTAGCGGGATGGCGTGGTCCAGCACCGCGCCTTGTAGCAGCAACTCGCGGGGACGGCCCGCGATGTCTAGGTCGAGATGGGTGGTGATTTGGACCGGGACGCCGTCGTCGATGCGGCGGTAGACCTTGAGCGCCAGGGTGTCGGCGATTTCGGTGGGTTTGGCCGCGCCTTCGTCGTGGATCCACAACGCGCCGTCGTCGTTGAAGGCCGGGATCGGGACCGGCTTGCCCTTGAGGCTGAGTTGGACCAGGCCGGTGTGGGCGGGCAGGGGCAGGCTTTCCGGTAAGGCGTCCCAGGTGTAGCGCCCGGTCACGGTATGCGTGCCGGGCGCGAGGCGCAGGCCGGGGCGGTCGTCTTGCGCTTCCAGCGCCGCCGGCTGGCCGTCGGCCTCGACCGCGCCCGGCCAATGTTCCGCGGCGCCCGGCAGCGCCACCCAGCCGGGGGCGTAGACCTGGACCCGCAGTTCGAACCGCCCGCCGTGTTCGTCCAGGTCCAGCGCCAACCGGGCCGGCCAGACGCAGGGGCGCTCTCCGTCCACGCCGGGCATCGGTGGACAATTGCGGTCGGGGTAGTCCCAGAGCGCCCAATCGATCCAGGGCTTGAGGGCGTCGGGCACTTGGCCTGGGGGCAGCGGCCCGGCTTGGGCGATGGCGGCGAGGCAGAGGCACAATAGGACGGGCAGGATGTACCGGCTGGGCATGGGCAGTCTCCTTCCGGGGGCATGGCGTGGCGTTTGCCATCATAGCCACAACCGCCGGGATGCGGGCGAAAAAAAGCCGGTTCGCGGGGAACCGGCTAAGTGCTTCCTTCAGGTAGTGCCATTCACGGGGGGGATGTTAGGGCGGCGTGGCTTAAAACAAGCTTAAAAGCCTTGTTCCGGCCTCAGGCGAAGGCGTAATCCGCCAGCGTGGTGGAAGCCGTGCCTTGCAAGGTGCCGACCAGGGTCAATTCGGCGGCGCTGACGGTAGCGTCCGCGCCGGCCGACTTGAAGAGGAACAAGGCGCTGTCGGTGCCGTTGTCCACGGCGAACAGGCGGACGTTGCCGGTGGCGTAGGCGCTGGTGGCGGAGCCGATATCCGCGGCGGCGGAAGCCGTGGTGATGGCTCCGGCGATGTTCTTGGTGACGATCACCAATTCGGCGGCGTTGGAGAAACCGCCCGGCCCCACGACCGCGACGCCGCCATCGACGATATGGTTGCCGTTGCCGATCTTCTGGCCGGTGGCGGTGTCGGCGAAGACGAGATGGTCGGTACCGGAGAGGAAGTCGAGCACCGTATCCGCGCCGCCGCTGGCGTTGGTGAACACAAAGCTGTCCGACCCGGCACCGCCCTGGAGGCTATCCATGCCCGCCCCGCCGTTCAGCCGGTCGTCGCCCACGCCGCCATCCAGGCGGTTGCTGGCGGTGTTGCCGGTGATTTGGTTGGCGAGGCTGTTGCCGGTGCCGGTGGCGGCGCTGCTGGTCAGGACCAGGTTTTCGAGGTTGGCCCCGAGGGTGTAGGCGACCGCGCTTTTGACCGTGTCCAGCCCGGATAGGGGATTTTCGACCACGCTGTCGCCCAGGTTGTCCACGAGGTAGATGTCCGCTCCCTTGCCGCCCGCGAGGCTGTCTGCGCCCTGGCCCCCGTCGAGGGTGTTGGCGAGGTCGTCGCCGGTGATTTGGTTGGCGAGGCTGTTTCCGGTGCCGGTAGCGGCGGTGCCGGTCAGGATCAGGTTTTCGAGGTTGTCGGGGAGGGCGTAGTCGATGGCGCTCAGCGCGGTATCTGTGCCTTCGCCCGTGTTTTCCTTGACCACATCGCCGGGATTATCGACGGAATAGGTGTCGTTGCCCGCGCCGCCCGCGAGGGTGTCGGCCCCGGTCCCGCCGTCGAGGCTGTTGTTGCCGCTGTTGCCGGTAATCTGGTTGGCGAGGCTATTGCCGGTGCCGGTGGCGGCGCTGCCGGTCAGGATCAGGTTTTCGAGGTTGGCCCCGAGGGTGTAGTCGATGGCGCTCAG
Organism: Methylomagnum ishizawai; assembly: GCF_019670005.1. NCBI lineage: Bacteria > Pseudomonadati > Pseudomonadota > Gammaproteobacteria > Methylococcales > Methylococcaceae > Methylomagnum > Methylomagnum ishizawai. The sequence continues at coordinate 1,604,878 of NZ_AP019783.1, forward strand.
CACGGTGTCGGTGCCTTCGCCCGCGTTTTCGGTGATGGCGTCTCCCGTAGCGTCCACGACATAGGTGTCGTCGCCCGCGCCGCCCGCGAGGGTGTCGGCCCCGGTCCCGCCGTCGAGGCTGTTGTTGCCGCTGTTGCCGGTAATCTGGTTGGCGAGGCTGTTGCCGGTGCCGGTGGCGGCGCTGCCGGTCAGGATCAGGTTTTCGAGGTTGGCTCCGAGGGTGTGGTTGAGGGCGCTTTTCACCGTGTCGGTGCCTGCGCCGGGGTTTTCCTTGACCACATCGCCGGGGTTATCGACGAGGTAGGTGTCGTTGCCCGCGCCGCCCACGAGCGAATCCGCGCCTTGGGCACCGTCCAGGATATTGTTGCCGCCGTTGCCGGTGAGGATGTTGGCGAGGCTGTTGCCGGTGGCTTTGAGGTTGGCGCTGCCGGTCAGGATGAGGGTTTCGACGTTGACCGGGAGGGCGTAGGTGACATTGCTTTGTACGCCGTCGGTGCCTTCGCCCGTGTTTTCCTTGATGATATCGCTGGTGTGGTCCACGGTATAAACGTCGTTGCCCGCGCCGCCCGCGAGGGTATCCGCACCCTGGGCGCCGTCCAGGGTGTTGTTGGCGCTGTTGCCGGTGATCTGGTTGGCGAGGCTGTTGCCGGTGGCGACGAGGGCGGTGCCGGTGAGGATGAGGTTTTCGAGGTTGGCCCCGAGGGTGTAGTCGATGGCGCTTTTGATGGTGTCCAGCCCGGATAGGGGGTTTTCGATCACGCTGTCGCCCATGTTATCCACCAGATAGGTGTCGCCGCCCTGGCCGCCCGCCAGGATATCCGCGCCCTGGCCACCGTCGAGGGTGTTGTTGGCGCTGTTGCCGGTGATTTGGTTGGCGAGGCTGTTGCCGGTGGCGGTCGCCGCGCCCGCCAGGAGGGCGAGGTTTTCGACGTTGGCGGGGAGGGTGTAGTTGACGCTGGATAGCACGGTGTCGGTGCCTGCGCCGGGGTTTTCGGTGATGACATCGGCGCTGTTGTCCACGAAGTACAGATCGTTGCCCTTGCCGCCCGCCAGGTTGTCGGCTCCGCCCAGGCCGTTGAGGGCGTCGTTGGCGGTGGTGCCGGTGAGGGTGTTGTTGGTGTTGTCGCCGATGACGAAGTTGGTGAGGGTGTCGCTGCCGGTGAATTTGAAGGTTTCGATCCGGTAGCCGGTATCCCCGGAAAATTGGTTTTGTACGGTCAGTTGGTCGGTCGCGCCATAACCGATAACCAAGTTGTCGCCGTTGCGGATGACACTGGTCAAGTCGGTTAGTTTAATGTTGTTGAATTGGACGGTGTCACTGTGGCTGTAATCATTGATGGTGTCCTGGCCGTCGCCCGAACTGAATTGGTAAGTATCGTTGCCATCGCCGCCTTCCAGGTAGTCGTCGCCCGCCCCGCCGTCCAGCGTGTCGTTGTCGTAGTAGCCATAAAGAGTGTCGTTGCCCGCGCCACCGTTCAGGCTGTCGTTGCCTTCGTTGCCGTAGAGCGTGTCGTTGCCGCCATTGCCGCTGAGTGTGTCGCTGGCCCGCCAGCCCCACAGGGTGTCATCGCCCGAACCGCCAATATCCGCCAGCACGTTCAACTGGTCGAGGGTCAACGCCGTGCCGTCGGCGAAGACGAGGCTTTCAATCGCAAGGCCAAAGTCGTCGCCGTAGGGCGTGCTGAATTCGTTTTGGATGGTGACGGTCTCGCCCGTGGCCTTGACCGTGACCTGCAAGTCCCAGGCGTTGACCTTCTGGAAAGCCACATCGGCTTGTTTGAGGCCGTTCAGTTGCAGGATGTCGTTGCCGCCGTAGGCGTAGTCCGAACTCTCGTTGATGGTGTCGTGGCCGTAGCCTTTGGCGAAGATATAGGTGTCGTCCCCCGACGAGCCGGACAGGTAGTCGTCGCCCGCCCCGCCGTCCAGCGTGTCGTTGTCGTAGCCCGCGTAGAGCGTGTCGTTGCCCGCGCCGCCCGACAGGGTGTCCTTGCCGAAGTCTCCGTGCAGTTCGTCGTTCCCCGTTCCGCCGATCAGGCTGTCGTCGCCGTTGCTGCCGTAGAGCGCGTCGTCGCCCGCCCCGCCATCCAAGGTGTCGTTGGCCCGCCAACCCCACAGGGTGTCGTTGCCCGCGCTGCCCACTTCCGCCAGCACGTTCAACTGGTCGAGGTTCAACGCCGCGCCGTCGGCGAAGACGAGGCTTTCAATCGCAAGGCCAAAGTCGTCGCCGTAGGGCGTGCTGAATTCGTTTTGGATGGTGACGGTCTCGCCCGTGGCCTTGACCGTGACCTGCAAGTCCCAGGCGTTGACCTTCTGGAAAGCCACATCGGCTTGTTTGAGGCCATTCAGTTGCAGGATGTCGTTGCCGCCGTAGGCGTAGTCCGAACTCTCGTTGATGGTGTCGTGGCCGTAGCCTTTGGCGAAGATATAGGTGTCGTCCCCCGACGAGCCGGACAGGTAGTCGTCGCCCGCCCCGCCGTCCAGCGTGTCGTTGTCGTAGCCCGCGTAGAGCGTGTCGTTGCCCGCGCCACCGTTCAGGCTGTCGTTGCCCTCGTTGCCGTAGAGCGTGTCGTTGCCTGCCAGTCCATTAAGCGTATCGTTTCCGCTTGTACCATTCAGCGTATCGTTCCCACTGGTGCCATTGATGACGCCCTGCGCCCCCACCCAGCCCACCATCGCATAATCTTCACCATCCCAAAGTTGCTTAGCCATAAAATGCCCCACATTGCAAAGTGATAAACCATCAACTATGTCATTTAACATAGGCATGGCCCACCCCAAAATACCCATATCCCGGACAGCGAGCCAGCCCCATGACCGGCCAGCGTTATAGCACATCCCGGTGGCAGAAAATCGTGGGAAAACGGTGAATAGTTCCTTGCTTTTTTTTCGGAATTATGGGTTTGGATTTCCTGTCCCAACAAAAAGGGCATCCCGTGGGATGCCCTGCGCCGCGCTTGAAATCTAGCCGGATTCAATCCCCGACGACCTCCTCCGGCCGGGTCGCCGTCAGTACCCGCCCGCTCCAGGCCAGCAAGGTTTCCGCATCCGCCCGCCGCACGCGCTCCTCCACCGCCGCAGGCAGGGGACCGAACTTGAGCGCCATCAACTTGAGCAGGATCGCGGCTTCGCCTTCCTGCCGCCCTTCTTGTTGACCCTCTTGCCGTCCTTCCTGCCTACCCTCCTGCCGTCCTTCTTCCCGGCCTTCCTCACGTAAAACCGCCGCTAAACCCATGGTCTTGCCTCCTTCGTCGTCGTAATACTCGGCGCGGTAACGCGCCACCTCGTCCTCGCTCAAATCGGCGTAGGCATCGATGAAATCGAGATATTTTCCTTGTTTGTGGCGGTCGGTTTCCAGCCCGGCCAAGCCCTTCACCGCGTGGTCGTACACCCTCAGCCGCTGTTCCTTGGGATGGGCCATGTTCGGCAGGTTCAGCCGCGCTACGATGTTGCCGCTGTCGAAATAGTCCTCGGCCGGGAGCCGCGCCAATTCGCAGGCGATGAACCGGAACGACAGGTATTCCTCGCGGTCGTCGCCCAGGTTCAAACTCCGCGCAAACCCGCCCCGCCGCAAAAACACCACCACCGGCACCACCCGCGTGGTCTTGAGCAGGTCCGCGAGGTCCAGGCAGTAATGTGCCAGGCAGTGGATGGAGAAATTGCGCGGTTCGGTCTCCTCCTCGACCACGAACAACACCGCCGCCCGGCGGCCATCCGGCCATTCCACCTTCAAGGGCAGGTCCAGCCTGCGGTAGCCGCTGCCCAGGGCGTCCTGCAACTGTTCTTCCCGGAGTGGTCCATGGCGTGCCGGTGCCGCAGTAAAGCCGGGATTATAGTGGCGCGGCGGGCCGTGGAGTCCACCCCGGCCCGCGCTGTGGAGCCAGACCGCCCCAACCGCTATAATGTCGCTCTTTTTCAACGCGCTACCGTGCTACCCGGCCCGCCCGAGCCGCCGGGACACCGTCGCCCAGAGCCGCAAGCCCTCCATGACTTCCTTCGCCAAAGAAATCATCCCGGTCAACCTCGAAGACGAAATGAAGCAGTCCTACCTCGATTACGCCATGAGCGTGATCGTGGGCCGGGCGCTTCCCGACGTGCGGGACGGGCTGAAGCCCGTGCATCGCCGCGTCCTCTATGCCATGCACGAACTGGGCAACGATTGGAACAAGCCTTATAAGAAATCGGCCCGTATCGTTGGCGATACTATAGGCAAACTGCATCCACACGGAGATGTGGCGGTTTATGATACTATTGTACGCATGGCGCAGCATTTTTCCTTGCGCTATACCTTAATAGATGGACAAGGTAATTTCGGATGTTTCACGGGAGACACCCGCATCAAACTGGCCGATGGCACCGAAAAGAGCTTCGCCGAGTTGGCCCAGTTGCCGCCGGACCAAGTGTTTTATGTTTACGCGGTCAATCGATACGGTCGGATCGTCATCGCCGAAGGCCGCTATTCCCGCATCACCCGCCCCGGTGCCGCGCTGTTGGAACTCACCCTGGATAATGGCGAAACCATCCGTTGCACGCCGGACCACCGCTTCATGCTGCGCGATGGTTCTTATAAGGAGGCCAAAGACCTCACGCCCGAAGATAGCTTGATGCCGGGGGTGTTCGACACCGCGCCGATCAAGCCGGGACTGAACCATTATCTGCGGGTGTTGCAGCCGGACTCGGGGCAATACGAATTCGTCCATCAACTGGCGGATGAATTCAACGCCCGCAAAGGTATAGCCGCCCAGATGTCCGGAGCTTTTGTCCGGCATCATCGCAATTTCAACCGCTGGGACAATAGCCCGCCCAATATCCAGCGCCTAGGGTTCCTCGAACACCTGCATATCCACGCCGCGCAAATCAAGGAGCTATGGAAAGACCCGGAATTCCGGGAAGCCCAGAAACACGGCGTGCGGCGGTTCTATGCCGAGAATCCGGAGGTTTTGGAACAACGGCGGCGGCGGTTTATCCGCCAGAACCAAGACGAAGATTTCCGGCGGCAAAACGGTCCCCGCATGGCGGACGGGTTGAAGCGTCATTTCTCCGAACGGCCCCAGGCCCGCGAGGCGATTTCCGCCCGGATGCAAGCTTTGTGGCAGGACGAGGAATACCGCGAGCGCATGTCCGAGGCATTGAGCGGCATAGAAAAACGCCCGCTCTCGGACGAAGAAAAAGCGCGGGTCGCCGCGATCATTTCCGAGAAAAGCAAGGCGATGTGGGGCGACGACGCCAAACGGGTGGAAATCGTCGAGGCCATATCCCGCGCCATGGCCGATCCTGGCATCCGGGCCAAGATCAGCCGGGCGGTCAGGCGGCATTGGGAAAACCCGGAGTATCGCGCCAAGTTCCCGTCCGGGCATTTTTCGCGTATGGCTGAAGCCGTTTGGGACAAGCCGGAAACGCGGGAAATGCACCGCGACAAGATTTCCCGGCAACGGCAGGATGCGGAATTCCGCACCGCGCAAAGGCAGGGGGTGCAACGCAGCAACGCCCGTCGCATCCAGGATAATCCATCCATGATGCGGGAGATCAGCGATAAGGCCGTTCTGGCCTTGCGTGAAAGCTGGCGCGACCCGAATCATCGCTCGCAGGTAATACGCCGGAAAATCGCCGGTTATGTCTATGGCTTGCTAAAGGCGTTTCCCGAACAGGATTTCACGCCCGAATTATACGAATCCCAGCGCCATCAAAACTGGATTCCCCATATCGGGAAGGCCGTGGAATATTTCGGCGATTTCAATACGTTGGCGGATGCCGGAAGGCACTATAACCACCGGATCGTCGCCAAGCGTGAACCCGCGGAAACTGCGGATACCTACGATATTACGGTGGATGAACACCATAATTTCTTGCTCGCGGCCAACGTGTTCGTGCATAACTCCGTCGATGGCGATCCACCTGCCGCGATGCGTTACACAGAAGTCCGCATGGCCCGTATCGCTCACGAGCTGCTCGCCGATCTCGACAAGGAAACCGTCGATTTCATCCCCAACTACGACGAATCCGAGCGGGAACCCACGGTCCTCCCCACCCGGATTCCCAACCTGCTGATCAATGGCTCGGCCGGCATCGCGGTCGGCATGGCGACCAATATCCCGCCACACAACCTGGGCGAGGTCATCGACGCGTGCCTGCACCTTATCGAACAGCCGGAAACCAGCATCCAGGATTTGATGCGGTACGTCCCCGGCCCGGATTTCCCCACCTTTGGGCTCATCAACGGGGCTGGCGGCATCCGCGAGGCTTACCTGACCGGGCGGGGCCGCATCTACCTCCGCGCCCGTTGCGAATTCGAGGAGGACGGCCACCGCACCAGTATCGTGGTCCATGAACTGCCCTACCAAGTCAACAAGGCCAAGCTCCAGGAAAAAATCGCCGAACTCGCCAAGGAGGGACGCCTGGGCGGGATTTCCGGTTTGCGCGACGAATCCGACAAGGACGGAATGCGTTTGGTGATCGAACTCAAACGCGGCGAGTCGGCGGAAGTGGTGCTGAATAACCTGTACCAACTGACCGCGATGCAGACCGTGTTCGGCATCAATATGGTGGCTTTGATCGATGGCCGTCCGCGCTGCCTGAACCTCAAGGAATTCCTGGCCGCCTTCATCGACCACCGCCGCGAGGTCGTGACCCGGCGCACTTTGTTCGATCTGCGCAAGGCCCGCGAGCGCGCCCATATCCTGGAAGGCCTGGCCGTGGCCCTCGCCAATATCGACGCGGTCATCGAACTCATCAAGACCTCGCCCAGCCCCGCCGTGGCGAAAGAGCGGTTGTTGGAGCCGGTATGGCGTCCGGGCGTGGTGATGGAACTGTTGGCACGGGCCGAGGACGCCATCCGCTCCCGTCCCGAAACCCTGCCCGCCCTGTTCGGCCTGGGCGATCAAGGCTACCGCCTGTCGCCCGAACAGGCCCAGGCCATTTTGGAATTGCGCCTGCACCGCCTGACCGGCCTGGAACAAGACAAAATCATCGCCGAATACCGCGAAATCCTCGCCAAGATCGACGAATTCCTGGCGATCCTGGGCAGCGATATCCGGCTGATGGAAGTCATCCGCGAGGAACTCGCCGCCATCCGCGAGCAATTCGCCGACCCGCGCCGCACCCGCATCATCGAGGACCATCTCGACCTCAGCCGCGCCGACCTCATCACCGAGGAAGACATGGTCGTCACCGTGTCGCACGAGGGCTATGTGAAATCCCAGCCGCTCACGGCCTACCGCGCCCAACGCCGCGGCGGTCGCGGCAAGGCGGCGGCGACCACCAAGGAAGAGGATTTCATCGAGAAGCTGATCGTGGCCAATACCCACGACACCATCCTGTGTTTCTCCAGCGTCGGCAAGGTGTATTGGCTCAAGGTCTACGAACTGCCGGTGGCGAGCCGGACCTCGCGCGGCAAGCCCTTCGTGAACCTATTGCCCCTGGAAGAAGGCGAGCGCATCAACGCCATCCTGCCGATCCGCGAGTTCGACGAAGGCCATTTCATCTTCATGGCGACCGCGTCCGGCATCGTCAAGAAGGTGGCGCTGAAGGAATTCGAGCGGCCCCGCAGCCTGGGCAAGATCGCCATCGACCTGCGCCAGGACGACCGTTTGGTCGATGTCGCCATCACCGACGGCCAGCAGCATGTCATGCTGTTCAGCGACGCGGGCAAGGCGGTGTGCTTCGACGAGGACGATGTGCGGGTCATGGGGCGCGGCGCGGCGGGCGTGCGCGGCATGGCCTTGGGCGACGACCAGAAGATCATCGCCCTCATCATCGGCACCGAAGGCTCGGTGCTGAACATCACCGAAAAGGGCTATGGCAAGCGCACCGATATCGCCGATTTCCCCAGGCACCGCCGGGGCGGGCAAGGCGTCATCGCCATCCAGACCCACGAGCGCAACGGCGCGGTGGTGGGCGCGGTGCTGGTGAACGAAAGCGATGAACTTATGCTGATTACCGATGGCGGCACCCTGGTCCGCACCCGGGTCGAGGAAATCCGCGAACTGGGCCGCAACACCCAGGGTGTGATGGTGATCCGCCTCAATCCGGGCGAGAAAGTGGTGGGCGTGGACCGTATTCCGATGCTGGAAGGCGAGTCCGACGATATCGCCGAGACCGGCGAAGAAACCGCCGGGACCGATCCGACCGAAATCAATCCGATTAACCAAGAAGGAGAGAGCGATGGCGAGGGTGTATAACTTCAGCGCGGGACCGTCCACGCTACCCGAGGCGGTCCTGGCCAAGGCCCGCGACGAGCTGCTCGATTGGGGCGGCACCGGCATGTCGGTGATGGAGATGAGCCATCGCAGCAAGGCCTATGTCGGCATCGCCGAGCAGGCCGAGGCCGATTTCCGCGAGTTGCTGGCGGTGCCCGCCGATTACAAAGTGCTGTTCCTGCCGGGCGGGGCCACCGGCCAGTTCGCCGCCATCCCCATGAACCTGCTGCGCGGCAAGACCAAGACCTGCTATGTCAACACCGGCATCTGGTCCGAGAAGGCCATCGCCGAAGCCAAGCTGTATTCCGAAGTGGTGATCGCGGCCAGTTCCAAGGCCAACCAGCACACCGCGATTCCGGCCCGCGCCGATTGGCAGCTCGACGCCGAAGCGGCCTACCTCCACTACACCTCCAACGAAACCATCGGCGGCGTGGAATTCCACGCCGTGCCCGACAGCGAAGGCTTGCCGCTGGTCTGCGATATGTCTTCCGACATCCTGTCGCGCCCGGTCGATGTGGCCCGATTCGGTCTGATCTACGCCGGGGCGCAGAAGAACATGGGACCGGCCGGCATCGCCATCGTGGTGGTGCGCGAGGATTTGCTGGGCCAAACCCTGCCGTTCACACCTTCGATCTTCGATTACAAGAAGCAGGCCGAGAACGGCTCCATGCTCAACACCCCGCCGACCTATAACTGGTATCTGCTGGGGCTGGTGTTGGAATGGCTGAAGCAACAGGGCGGACTCGCCGCCATCGAGGCGCTCAATACGCGCAAGGCCGACAAGCTCTACGCCGCCATCGACAACTCGCCGTTCTATTCCAACCCGGTCGATCCCGCCTGCCGTTCGCGCATGAACGTGCCGTTCCGCATCGCCAACACCGACCTGGAAAAAACCTTCCTGGCCGAAGCCAAGGCGGCGGGTTTGGTGAACCTGGAAGGCCATCGTTCGGTGGGCGGTTTCCGCGCCAGCATCTATAACGCCATGCCGGAAGCGGGCGTCGATGCCTTGGTGGAATTCATGGCTGGCTTCGAAAAGCAACACGGGTGAAATCCATGCTCAAAATCCGCACCTACAACAACATCTCGCCCTTGGGGCTGGAAAAATTCCCCCGCGACCGCTACGAGGTCGCTTCCGAAATCCAACACCCGGACGCCATCCTGTTGCGCTCCTTCGACCTGCACGGGGTGGAAATTCCCGAGACGGTCAAGGCCGTGGGCCGGGCCGGGGCCGGCGTCAACAACATCCCGGTGCCCGAATACACCCAGCGCGGCGTGCCGGTGTTCAACGCGCCGGGAGCCAATGCCAACGCGGTGAAGGAACTGGTGCTGGCCGGGATGCTGCTGGCCGCCCGCAAAATCTGCGATGCCTGGAATTACGCCAAGCAGTTGGAAGGCGACGATGACTCGATCCATCATCAGGTGGAAAAGGGCAAAAAGGCGTTCGTGGGTTTCGAGTTGACCGGCAAGACCTTGGGCGTGCTGGGACTCGGGGCCATCGGTGTCAAGGTCGCCAACGCCGCCATCGATCTCGGCATGAATGTGATCGGCTACGACCCGCTGCTGACGGTCGAAAGCGCCTGGATGCTGTCCTCGAAGGTGGCGCGGGCCAGCAGCGTGGACGATTTGATTTCCCGCGCCGACCTCGTCACCCTGCACGTCCCCCTGGGCGAGCAAACCCGCCATCTCATCAATGGCCCGCGGCTCGGTTTCATGAAGAAGGGCGCGGTCCTGTTGAATTTCTCCCGCTCGCCGGTGGTGGACGAGGACGCCGTCCGCGCCGCCCTGGATTCCGGCCATCTGCAAACCTATGTCTGCGATTTCCCCGGCCAGGCCATCCTGCGCCATCCCAGGGCCATCGTGCTGCCGCATCTCGGGGCGTCCACCAACGAGGCCGAGGAGAACTGCGCCATCATGGTGGCGGAACGGGTGCGCGATTTCCTGGAGAACGGCAATATCCGCCATTCGGTGAACTTCCCAGAGGTCGTGATGCCGCGCAGCCAGGGCCATCGCCTCGCCATCGCCAACGAGAACGTGCCGAACATGGTCGGGCAGATTTCCGCCGCCCTGGCCGAGGCCAACCTCAACATCATCGATTTGTTGAACAAGTCGCGGGGCGATTATGCCTACACCTTGATCGACCTGAACGTCCCGGTGCCCGCCGGAACCTTGGAGCGCATCCGGGCCATCAAGGGCGTGTTGTCGGTGCGGACCCTCTGAAGCCCCATGCGGAACCCAGAAACCATCCCCAACGAACATCCCCTGGCCGGGATACGCCGCGAAATCGACGCCATCGACGACCAGCTTTTGGAATTGTTGAACCGCCGCGCCGCTTGCGCCCAGAAGGTGGCGGAAATCAAGACCGCCGCCGGCGAGGTCGAGTGTTTCCACCGCCCGGAGCGGGAGGCGGAGGTGTTGCGGCGGATGGCGGGGCGGAATCCGGGACCGTTGGGCCGGGACGTGGTGGTGCGGTTTTTCCGGGAATTGATGTCGGAATGCCTCGCCCTGGAAAAACCCCTGGCCGTGGCCTTCCTGGGGCCGGCCGGCACCTTCACCCAGCAGGCGGCGTTCAAGCATTTCGGCCATGCCATCGCGGCCAGTCCGTTGCCGTCCATCGACGAGATTTTCCGTAGCGTCGAGGGCGGGGATTGCCAATATGGCGTGGTGCCGGTCGAGAATTCCACCGAGGGCGTCATCACCCATACCCTGGACAGCTTCATGCGCTCGGGGCTGTTGATTACCGGCGAAGTGAGCCTGCGCATCCATCACAACCTGATGGGCCAGTGCGGGGACTTGGCCGAAATCCGCGAGGTGTTTTCGCACCAGCAATCCCTGGCCCAGTGCCGGGGTTGGCTGGACCGCCATTTGCCGGGTGTCCGGCGCACGGCGGTCAGCAGCAATGCCGAGGCGGCGCGGCTGGCGGCGGCGACGCCTGGCTGCGCGGCCATCGCGGGCGAGGTGGCGGCGGAACTATATGGCCTGGGGATTTTGGCGCGGAATATCGAGGACGAGCCGGATAACACCACCCGTTTCCTGGTGATCGGCCGCACCCCGGTCAACCCCACCGGCCAGGATAAAACCTCGCTGTTGCTGACCACGCGCAACGATCCGGGCGCGTTGTATGGCGTGTTGGAGCCTTTCGCCCGCCATGGCATCAGCATGAGCAAGATCGAATCGCGGCCTTCGCGGCGCGGGGCTTGGGATTATGTGTTCTTCGTCGATGTCGAAGGGCACCGGGACGATCCGACCCTGGCGGGTGCCTTGGCCGAAATTGAGCGCAAAACCACTTCGCTGAAAATCCTCGGCTCCTATCCCAAAGCCGTGGCCTGATTAAAAACAAGAGATAGCGCAGCCTTTCCATGCAAGCAGCCGATTTAGCCATTCCCGGAGTGCGTGGCCTGACCCCTTATCTGCCCGGCAAACCCATCGCCGAATTGGAGCGGGAGTTGGGACTTTCCAATATCGTCAAGCTCGCCTCCAACGAGAACCCCTTGGGGCCGAGTCCCAAAGCCCTGGAAGCCGTCCGCCGCATCTTGCCGGACCTGCATTTCTATCCCGATGGCGGTGGTTTCGAGTTGAAATCCGCGCTGGCCGGGAAACTGGGCCTCGAACCCGCGCAGATCACTTTGGGCAATGGTTCCAACGATGTGTTGGAACTTGTCGCCCGCGCTTTCCTGTCGCCAGAAGTCAACGCGGTGTTTTCGGAACACGCTTTCGCGGTCTATCCCATCGTCACCCAGGCGGTGGGCGCTACGGCCAAGGTGGCGCAGGCCCACGATGGCAGCCGGGGTTCGCGTTATGGGCATGATCTGGCGGCGATAGCCGCCCTGGTCGATGCCGATACGCGGGTGGTGTTCATCGCCAACCCGAACAATCCCACCGGCAATTACCTGGCCCGGACCGAGTTGCACGCTTTCCTGGCCGGATTGCCGGACCATGTCGTCGCCGTGGTGGACGAGGCTTATTTCGAGTATGTCGCGGTGGCCGATTATCCGAATGCCCTGTCCTGGCTGCCGGAATTCCCCAATCTGGTGGTGACGCGGACTTTCTCCAAAGCTTATGGCTTGGCCGGGCTGCGGGTGGGCTATGCCGTATCGAGTTCCGCCATCGCCGATTTACTGAACCGGGTGCGCCAGCCCTTCAACGTCAATCTGCCCGCCCTGGAAGCGGCCAAGGCCGCGCTGGACGATGCCGAGCATCTGCAAAACACCGTCCGCCTCAATGACGCCGGGTTGCGCCAATTGGGCGAAGCCTTGACCGCCCGTGGCCTGGAGTTCATTCCCTCGGTCGGCAATTTCATCACCTTCGACCTCCAGCGTCCCGCCGGGCCGGTGTACGAGGCTTTGTTGCGGCAAGGCGTGATCGTGCGGCCCATCGGCAACTACGGCTTGCCCAATCATCTGCGGATCACGGTCGGGACGGCGGAACAGAACGCCGTATTCCTGGCCGCCCTGGACCGCGTGTTGGCCGCATGAGCCTACCGCGCCTTGGTATCATCGGCGTCGGTTTGATCGGGGGTTCCATCGCTTGCGGTGCCCGGGCGGCGGGCGGGGTTGGCGGCGTGGCCGGGGTCGATGCCGATGCCGCCAATCTGCGGGAAGCCTTGGACTCGGGCGTCGTCGATTTCGCCTATGACGACATCGCCGCGGGCGCGGCGGATTGCGATATGGTGGTCATCGCCACCCCGGTCGGGGCCATCGAGGCGGTGTTGCGGGCGTTGCGCCCCGTCTGGTCGGACCGCGCCGTCTATACCGATGTCGGCAGTACCAAGGGCAATGTCATCGCGGCGGCGGAACGGGTCTTCGGCCAGGTGCCGTCCAATTTCGTGCCGGGCCATCCCATCGCCGGGGCCGAGCGTAGCGGGGTCGGGGCCGCCCGGCCCGATTTGTACGCGGGCAAGCGGGTGATCCTGACGCCTTTGCCCGAAACCCGGCCCGCCGCCGTGGACGCGGTGGAAACGCTGTGGCGGTGCCTGGGGGCCAGGGTTTCGCACATGGCCCCGGATCATCACGACGAGGTGTTGGCCGCGACCAGCCATCTGCCGCACGTCCTGGCCTTCGCGCTGACCGCCATGCTGGGCCGCAAGGACGAGCAGGACGAAATCTTCCAGTACGCGGCGGGCGGTTTTCGCGATTTCACCCGCATCGCCTCCAGCGACCCCAAGATGTGGCGGGATATCTGCCTCGCCAACGGCGGCGAAATCCTGGCCTTGCTGCGACGGTTCCGCGAACAACTCCGCGCCGTGGAAAGCCTCATCGAACAGCGCTCGGCGGACGAATTGTTCGCCCTCTTCACCGAAGCCCGCGATGCGCGGCAACGTTTTCTCGATCAATTGGAAAAATAACCAGAGCCTTAACGCTATGAGCAACAGCAACGTCATCTTCCGGGTGCAACCGGGCGGCACCTTGCGCGGCGAAGCCCGCGTTCCCGGCGATAAATCCGTTTCCCATCGCTCTATCATGCTGGGTTCCCTGGCCGAGGGCACGACACGGGTTTCCGGTTTCTTGCAAGCGGAAGACTGCCTCGCCACCATGAACGCCTTCCGCGCCATGGGCGTCGAGATCGAAGGCCCGGTCGAGGGTTGCGTCACCCTCCATGGCGTCGGGATGCACGGCCTCAAGGCACCGGCCCAGGAGCTTTATCTCGGCAATTCCGGGACTTCCATGCGCTTGTTGTCGGGACTGCTGGCCGGGCAAGCGTTCGATAGCGTCCTGACCGGCGATCCTTCGTTGTCGCGCCGCCCGATGAAGCGCGTCACCAACCCGCTGCGGGACATGGGCGCGGAAATCGAAACCACCGAGGCCGGGACTTCGCCGCTCAGGATCAAGGGCGGCGCGAAACTCAAGGGCATCCATTACGACATGCCGGTCGCCAGCGCCCAGGTGAAATCCTGTCTGTTGCTGGCGGGGTTGTATGCCGAGGGCGCAACCTCCGTGCGCGAACCGGCCCCGACCCGCGACCACACCGAGCGGATGCTGGCCGGTTTCGGCTATCCGGTGGAACGCGAGGGCGAAGTGATCCGCGTGCGTCCGGGCGGCAAGCTGACCGCCTGCGATGTGGACGTGCCCAGCGACATTTCCTCCGCCGCGTTCTTCATGGTGGGCGCGTCCATCGCCGCGGGGGCGGATGTGACCTTGAAGCATGTCGGCATCAACCCGACCCGTACCGGCGTGATCGATATCCTCAAGTTGATGGGGGCCGATATCGAGATCATCGATCCCCGCGAGGCGGGCGGCGAGCCGGTGGCGGATATCCGCATCAAAGCCAGCCAACTCCACGGCATCGATATCCCGGAAGCCCTGGTCCCCCTGGCCATCGATGAATTCCCGGTGCTGTTCGTGGCCGCCGCCTGCGCCGAGGGCCAAACCCGGCTGACCGGCGCGGAAGAACTCCGGGTCAAGGAAAGCGACCGTATCCAGGTGATGGCCGACGGCCTGCGAATCTTAGGGATCGACGCCCAACCGACCCCGGATGGCATGATCGTCCAAGGCGGCAAGCTCGGCAGCGGCAAGGTCGATTCCCACGGCGACCACCGCATCGCCATGGCCTTCTCCATCGCGGCGCTGCGGGCGTCCGGCACCATCGAGATTACCGATTGCGCCAACGTCAACACCTCGTTCCCGATCTTCGTGGAACTGGCGCGGGGCTTGGGTCTCGACATCGTATCCATCGAAGGCGAAATCCTATGAACCCCGAAATTCCGGTCCTGACCATCGACGGGCCCAGCGGTTCCGGCAAGGGCACCGCCAGCCGGGCCGTGGCCCAGCGCCTGGGCTGGAATTTCCTCGATAGCGGGGCGATCTACCGCTCGCTGGCGGTGGCGGTAATGCGGGCGGGCGTTGCGCTCGACGCTGTCGATGCTATCGTCCGGGTCGCCGCAGCCATGGATCTGGGTTTCACCGCCGACGATCCGCCCAAGGTGCTGCTCGGTGGCGAAAACATCGCCGGCGAAATCCACACCGAAACCTGCGGCAACGCGGCTTCGCGGATAGCCGCCTATGGCCCGGTGCGTCAGGCGCTGCTGCAAAAGCAGCGCGATTTCCGCCGTGCGCCCGGCCTCGTCGCCGATGGCCGGGACATGGGCACGGTGGTTTTTCCCGAAGCGGTTTATAAGGTCTTTCTCACCGCCAGCGCCGGGGTACGCGCCCTCCGGCGGCATAAGCAGTTGAAAGAGAAGGGAATCGATGTTAGCCTTGACGGCTTGACAAGAGAGATCGAGGAGCGGGACCGGCGCGACCGCGAGCGGGCCGAAGCCCCCCTGGCGATGGCCGCAGGCGCGGTTTTGATCGATTCATCGGACATGACGATAGACGAAGTCGTCGCCCGCTGTCTCGCCGTGGTGGGCATCTAACCTCGATCTTCGTTTTTTGGAGTCACCGGCAAGGCCCGGTGGCGGTCTCAAACCAACCCCATGAATGGCCGCGACCCGGCTATTTACCCAACCGAACCTTTTTTATGACCGACAGCTTCGCAGCATTGTTTGAAGAGAGCCTGGCCCAAGCCGAAATGCGTCCGGGCAGCATCATCCGCGGCACCGTGGTGGACATCGGCAACGACGTGGTGGTCGTGAACGCCGGCCTCAAGTCCGAGGGCGTGGTGCCCAAGTGGCAGTTCCTCGACGCCGAAGGCCAGATCGAAGTCCAGATCGGCGACACCGTCGAAGTCACCCTGGAATTGCTGGAAGACGGGCTGGGCGCGACCCTCTTGTCCCGCGACAAGGCCAAGCGCCTCAAGGCTTGGCTCGACCTCGAACAGGCTTTCGAGAAGAACGAGACCGTCAGCGGCAAGCTGACCGGCAAGGTCCGTGGCGGTTTCACCGTCGCCCTGGGTGCCCTGCGGGCGTTCCTGCCGGGTTCCCTGGTCGATGTGCGCCCGGTGCGCGACACCTCCTACCTGGAAGGCCGCGACCTCGAATTCAAGGTCATCAAGATCGACCAAAAGCGCAATAACGTGGTGCTGTCCCGCCGCGCCGTGGTCGAGTCCGAATACAGCGCCGAGAAGGAAGCCCTGCTGGAAAACCTCAAGGAAGGCGCCATCGTCACCGGCGTGGTCAAGAACCTCACCGATTACGGCGCGTTCATCGACCTGGGCGGTATCGACGGTTTGCTGCACATCACCGACATGGCTTGGAAGCGCGTGCGCCATCCGTCCGAGGCGGTGCAGATCGGCCAGGAAATCCAGGTCAAGGTGCTCAAGTTCGACCAGGAGAAGAACCGCGTCTCCTTGGGACTCAAGCAACTGGGCGAAGACCCGTGGCTCAACATCGCCCGCCGTTATCCGCCGGGCACCCGTTTGTTCGGCAAGGTCAGCAACCTGACCGATTACGGCTGCTTCGTGGAATTGGAAGAAGGCGTGGAAGGTTTGGTCCATGTGTCCGAAATGGATTGGACCAACAAGAACGTCAACCCCGCCAAGATCGTGCAGTTGGGCGAGGAAGTCGAAGTCATGGTCCTCGACATCGACGAAGACCGCCGCCGTATCTCCTTGGGCATGAAGCAGTGCCGTCCCAATCCCTGGGAAGAGTTCGCCGGCACCCACAAGAAGGGCGACAAGATCAAGGGCAACATCAAGTCCATCACCGATTTCGGTATCTTCATCGGCCTGGACGGCGGCATCGACGGTTTGGTGCATCTGTCCGATATCTCCTGGAGCAATACCGGCGAGGACGCCATCCGCCAGTTCAAGAAGGGCGACGAGGTCGAAACCGTCATCCTGGCCATCGACCCCGAGCGCGAACGCATCTCGCTGGGCGTCAAGCAGCTTGAACAAGACCCGTTCCAGAACTACCTCGCCACCCATGAGAAGGGCGGCGCGGTGCGCGGCGTGGTCAAGGAAGTCGATGCCAAGGGCGCGGTCATCGTCCTGGCCGACAGCGTCGAAGGCTATCTCCGGGCTTCCGAGATTTCCCGCGACCGGGTCGAGGACGCCCGCACCCAGTTGAAGGTGGGCGACGAGGTCGAGGCCAAGTTCATCGGCGTGGACAAGAAGAACAAGACCATCACCCTGTCCATCAAGGCCAAGGACCAGGAAGAAGAAGCCGCCGCCATCAAGGGCTATTCGCAGCAGGCATCGTCCGGGATGCCGACCTTGGGCGACATCTTCAAGGAACAGATGGAGAACAAGTAATCCGGCCAAGCAAGGGGGGCGCGAGCCCCCCTTCATTCTGTGGATAAGACGGTGACAAAGTCAGAACTGATCAACTTGCTGGCGGAAAAATACAGCCATATCGCTTTCAAGGATGTCGAGTTGGCGGTGAAAGGAATGATCGACCATATGACCGTGGCCCTGTCTTCCGGGGAGCGGATCGAAATCAGGGGGTTCGGGAGCTTTTCCCTGCATTACCGTCCGCCCAGGGTCGGGCGCAACCCCAAGACCGGCGATGCCGTCGAACTCGCTTCCAAATTCGTCCCCCATTTCAAGCCCGGCAAGGAATTGCGGGACAAGGTCAACCAATCCCGCGAATACTTCGAGCTTTCGGCTTCCGATTGATGGCGGCGACCTTCCCGGCGGTGATCGAACCCGGCCTCGACCGGTTTCCGGCGCGTTCGTTCACCGTTTTCCGCCTTTCCCTCCCGACCGGCGCGTACCGCCCATGCTGGAATTATTGGCGCTCCTGCTTCCCGTAGCCGCCGCCTCCGGTTGGCTCGCCGCCAAGCGGCATTACACGCGGAAATATCTGCTCGACCACGCCCGCCCGATCAACCAGGCCTATTGCCGGGGCTTGAACTACCTGCTCAGCGAAAAGACCGACCAGGCCATCAAGGTGTTCGCCCATATCCTGGAAATGGACCACGAGACCGTGGAAACCCATATTGCGCTGGGCAACCTGTTCCGCAAGCAGGGCGAGGTGGAAAAGGCCATCGAGGTCCATACCCGGCTGTTGGAGGAGCCCGGCCTGGGCGAGGCCCAGCGCGCCCACGCCCGCTACGCGCTGGGGGTGGATTACATGGCGGCGGGGTTGTTGGACCGGGCCGAGTCCATCTTCGAGGCCCTGGCCGAACGCGAGGCCCACCGCAAATCTTCGCTGCAACGGCTGTTGCAAATCTATCAGCAGGAAAAGGAGTGGCCTAAAGCCATCGCCTGCGTCCGTAAGCTGCTGCGCTTCGCCAAGGCGCCCAAGGGCGAGAGCGTGGCCCAATTCCTGTGCGAATTGGCGGAGGAGTCCGTGGCCCGGTTCGACGGCAAGGCGGCGCGGGATTACCTGGACCAGGCCTTGCGCGACGATCCCGCCTGCGTCCGCGCCAGCCTCGTCAAAGCCCGCCTGCAATTGGCCGCCGCCGATTACGCCGGGGCGTTGCGGACCTTGCGTAACGTGGAGGCGCAAAATCCCGACTACCTGCCCGAGGCGCTGCACCCCGTCGCGGTGTGCTATGCCCGGTTGGGCGACGCGCGGGGTTGGGCCGATTATCTGGAATACCTGTACCGGCGCTATGGCTTGGCCGCCGCGGCGTTCGAACTCGCGGCCTGGATGCGCGACGCGGCGGGGATTCCGGCGGCGCTGGATTATTCGCTGGCGGCGCTGGAAGCCAAACCCTCCCTGCGCGGCCTGGGCCATACCGTGCGCTTGCTGTCGGTCTCCGGGGGCGGGCCGGAGCCGCGGCTGGAATTGGGCCGCCTGGGTGCGGTCGTCGACCGCTTGGCGGCGGAAATTCCCCGTTACCGCTGCGTGGAGTGCGGCTTCGGCGGTTCGGAACTGCATTGGCGCTGCCCCTCGTGCCAGCATTGGGCCTCCATCAAACCGGCCTGACCTGGCCGTGTAGGGAAAAACCTACAAGAAAATCGGCATAGCCCTACAAAAAAATCCGCGACCGCCTACAAACAAGCCCTTTTTAGCGGTCGGGCATAATGGTTAGCTTATGCCGCCCATACCGGGTTTTTTGATAAGAGGTTGACCATGCGCGCGCTATTGAAATCTTTATTGCTTTGGGGTTTGCTGATGTCGCCGTTCCGGGTGTCGGCGGAGGTTTTGGATATTAATACCGCCACTGTCGAGCAGTTCGACGATACCTTGGCGGGCGTCGGCAAGGCCAAGGCCCAGGCCATCGTCGAGGACCGCGAGAAAAACGGCCCATTCAAATCGGTCGACGACCTCGAACGGGTCAATGGCATCGGTCCCGCGATCATCGCCAAGAACCGGGACAGGATCACGGTGGGCGCGGCGGCCCCCGCCACGCCGCCGGAGGCCAAGCCCAAGCAAAAATAGTACCGTATCCATGCCCGTTCCAGGCTCCCCTTCCGGGAGCCTTTTTTGCGCCGCCGTTTGGGGGATGGCGGGTTCGTGGCTAAAATGAGGTTTGTTTATTCGAACCGACGGTGAATTTTACCTATGAGCTCAAACATCCAATGGCACCACGCCGTAGTCACCCGTCCCCTGCGCGAACGGTTGAATAATCATAAAAGCTTCATCCTCTGGTTCACGGGGTTGTCCGGCGCGGGCAAATCCACCCTGGCCCACCGGGTGGAGGAATTGCTGTTCGAGCGCGGCTGCCGGACCTACGTGTTCGATGGTGACAATGTGCGGCATGGGCTTTGCTCCGACCTCGGCTTCAGCATCGAGGACCGGCACGAGAATATCCGCCGCATCGGCGAGATGAGCAAACTGTTCGTCGAGGCCGGCGTGATTGCCTTGACGGCGTTCATTTCCCCGTTGCGGGCCGACCGGGACATGGTCCGCGGCCTGGCCCAGGCCGGGGATTTCATCGAGGTATATTGCAACGCGCCCTTGGAGGTCTGCGAGGGGCGCGATGTGAAGGGCTTGTATAAGAAGGCCCGGCAAGGCGTCATCCCGGAATTCACCGGCATTTCCTCGCCCTACGAGGCGCCCGAGAATCCCGAGATCACCGTCCATACCGGGCGCGATGGCCTGGAGGCCTGCGCCTTGCAGGTCGTCCGTTTCCTGGAAGAGCGGGGACAGATCCAAACCATAACGTAAAAAAGGGAGAGTGAGCATGAAGAAACCAGTGAAGAAAGCCGTATTTCCCGTGGCGGGCCTGGGTACCCGGTTCTTGCCGGCCACCAAGGCCAGCCCCAAGGAAATGCTGCCCATCGTCGATAAGCCCCTGATCCAATACGCGGTGGAAGAAGCGGTGGCGGCGGGCATCGACGTCTTGGTGTTCGTCACCAGCCGGACCAAGCGCTCCATCGAGGACCATTTCGACAAGGCCTACGAACTCGAGACCGAGTTGCAGACCCGCGGCAAGGCCGAAACCCTGCGCATCGTGCAGAACATCGTGCCGTCCCATGTGACCTGTGTGTTCATCCGCCAGGCCGAAGCCCTGGGGCTGGGCCACGCGGTCAATTGCGCCCGTTCGGTCATCGGCGACGAGCCGTTCGCCGTGGTGCTGGCCGACGACATGGTCGATAACGGCGCGGATGGCTGTTTGTCGCAGATGATCCGGGTGTTCGACCAATGGCAATGCTCGGTGTTGGGCACTGAACGGGTCGATCCTTCCGAGACCCAGAGCTATGGTATCGTCCAGGCCAATCCGATCCAGGAAGGCTTGGGCAAGCTGGACGGCATCGTCGAGAAGCCCAAGCCCGAGGACGCGCCGTCCAATCTGGCGGTGGTGGGCCGGTACATCCTGACCCCGGCGATTTTCGACAAACTCGACAATGTGACGCGGGGGGCGGGCGGCGAAATCCAGCTCACCGACGCCATCGCCGCGCTGCTCAAGGACGAACCCGTGCTGGCCTACGAATTCGCCGGCAAGCGCTACGATTGCGGCTCCAAGCTGGGCTATCTGATGGCGACGGTGGAACAGGGCTTGAAGCACGAGGAATTGCGGGAAAGCTTCAAGGCTTATCTGTCCGCGTTGCGCTTCGATTGATCCGAACGCCCGACGGGCGGGGCGGATGGCATCGCCAGCCGCCCCGCCCGTTGCGTTTATGGCCTTAGGCCAGGGCTTGCTTGATGCGGCCCAGCGCTTTCTCCAGGTTGGCCAGGCTGGTGGCGATGGACAACCTCATGCAGCCCGGAGCTCCGAAGGCCGACCCCGGCACCACGGCCACCCCGCCTTGCTCGATCAGGAATTCGGCCAGGCCCAGGTCGTCGGCGATGCCATCCAGCCGGTCGATGACGCCCTGCACATTGGGCAGCACGTAGAAGGTGCCGTCGGTCGGCAGGCAATCCACGCCGGGGATGGTGTTCAATTCGGCCACCACGTAATCGTGGCGCTGCTTGAAGGCTTTCACCATTTCGCCGATGAAAGCTTGATCGCCGTTCAGGCCGACCTCGGCGGCGACCTGGGAAATCGAGGTCGGGTTGGAGGTACTTTGCGACTGGATGTTGGTCATGGCCTCGATCAGCTTTTCGGGGCCGGCCGTGTAGCCGATGCGCCAACCGGTCATGGAATAGGCCTTGGAGACGCCGTTCAGGACCATGGTGCGGTCGTAGAGGTCCGGGCAGACATTGAGGATGTTGACGAAAGCGCCGTTCCACACGATGTGTTCGTACATGTCGTCGGTGGCGATGACGATGTCCGGGTGCTGGCGCAGCACCTCGCCCAGCGCCTTGAGTTCGTCGGCGCTATAGGCCATGCCGGTGGGATTGGACGGGCTGTTGATGACGAACAGCCGGGTTTTCGGGGTGATGGCGGCGGCGAGTTGCTCGGCGGTGATCTTGAAGCGCTGGGCCTGGGTGGCCTCGACGATGACCGGGACGCCTCCCGCCAGCAGCGCCATGTCGGGATAGGACACCCAATACGGGGCCGGGATGATGACCTCGTCGCCGGGGTTCAACAGGGCTTGGGCCAGGTTGTAGAAGCTCTGCTTGCCGCCGCAGGACACCAGGATTTGCTTGGGCGTGTAGTCGAAGCCGTTTTCCCGCTTGAACTTCGCGACGATGGCCTGTTTGAGGCCGGGCGTGCCGTCCACGGCGGTGTATTTGGTGAAACCCGAATTGATGGCCGCTATCGCCGCCTGTTTGATGTGTTCCGGGGTGTCGAAATCGGGTTCGCCGGCCCCGAGTCCCACGATATCCTTGCCGGCGGCCCGCATGGCGGCGGCGCGGGCGGTGACGGCCAGGGTGGGGGAGGGCTTGATGGATTGTACGCGGTCGGAGAGTCTGATGTTCATCGTGGGCGCTTGTCGTGCGAGGGCGTGGAAAAACCGAGAGGATAGCCATGCGGGGCGGGGCTGTCGAGTATGGAGGCCGCGGTCCCGGCGCAAACCATTCCGGGCGGTTTCCGCCTAATATCGGGGCATCCACCCATCCGATCCACCCGCGTTTATTAGGTAGCGCACCACCATGCCGATCAAACCCTTGCTAGACGAATCCCTCCCGCAACAGCCGATCCAGGGCAAGCCGTTCCGCCTGCATAGCCCATTTCAACCGGCGGGCGACCAGCCCGAGGCCATCCGCCAGCTGGTTCGGGGCGTGAATGACGGCTTGTTGCACCAGACCTTGCTCGGGGTCACCGGCTCGGGCAAGACCTATACCGTTTCCCAGGTGATCCAGGCCACCCAATTACCCACCTTGATCCTGGCCCCCAACAAAACCCTGGCCGCCCAGCTCTATGGCGAGATGAAGGAATTCTTCCCGGAAAACTCGGTGGAATACTTTGTTTCCTATTACGATTATTACCAGCCCGAAGCCTACGTCCCGTCCTCCGATACCTATATCCAGAAGGATGCCTCGCTCAACGAGCATATCGAGCAGATGCGGCTGTCGGCCACCAAGGCGCTGATCGAGCGGCGCGATACCGTGATCGTGGCGACGGTGTCGGCCATCTACGGCCTGGGCGAACCGGCCTCGTATTTCAGCATGGTGCTGCACTTGGTGCGCGGCGATATGATCGACCAGCGCACCCTGCTGCGCCGCCTCGCCGAACTCCAATACACCCGCAACGATACCGAATTGCGCCGCGCCACTTTCCGGGCGCGGGGCGAGGTGGTCGATGTGTTCCCGGCGGAATCCGAGCGCGAAGCCCTCCGCATCGAATTGTTCGACGGCGAAATCGAGCGCCTGTCGCTGTTCGATCCCCTGACCGGCGCGATCCTGGCCCGCATCGCCCGCTACACCGTGTTCCCCAAGACCCATTACGTCACCCCGCGCGAAAAAATCCTGGAAGCCATCGACCAGATCAAGCTGGATTTGAAGGCGCGGCTGGATGAATTGCGCGATGCCCATAAGCTGGTCGAGGCCCAACGCCTGGAGCAGCGCACCTTGTTCGATTTGGAAATCATGCTGGAAGTGGGTTATTGCCCCGGCATCGAGAACTACTCGCGCTATCTTTCGGGGCGCGGGCCGGGCGAGCCGCCGCCGACCTTGTTCGACTACCTGCCCGCCGAGGCCCTGGTCGTGATCGACGAAAGCCATGTCACCATCCCCCAACTGGGCGCGATGTACCGGGGCGACCGTTCGCGCAAGGAAACCCTGGTGGAATATGGCTTCCGCCTGCCTTCGGCGCTGGATAACCGGCCTTTGCAGTTCGAGGAGTTCGAGGAACGCGCCCCGCGCCGCATCTATGTTTCGGCCACGCCCGGACCCTACGAACTCAAGCATTCCGGGGCCATCGTCGAGCAGGTGGTGCGCCCGACCGGCCTGGTGGACCCGGAGGTCGAAATCCGCCCGGTGTTGAACCAGGTGCAGGATTTGCTCTCGGAAATCCGCCAGCGCGTCGCCAAGAACGAGCGGGTCTTGGTGACCACGCTGACCAAGCGCATGGCCGAGGATTTGACCGAATACCTGTATGAACACGGGGTCGCCGTGCGCTATTTGCACTCGGACGTGGAAACGGTGGAGCGGGTCGAAATCATCCGCGACCTGAGGCTCGGCAAGTTCGCGGTGCTGGTCGGCATCAACCTCTTGCGCGAAGGGCTGGATATCCCCGAGGTGTCCCTGGTCGCCATCCTCGACGCCGACAAGGAAGGCTTCCTGCGCTCGACCGGCTCCTTGATCCAGACCATAGGCCGCGCCGCCCGCAACGTCCATGGCAAGGCCATCCTCTACGCCGACACCCTCACCGGCTCCATCGCCCGCGCCCTGGAGGAAACCGAACGCCGCCGCGCCAAGCAAATCGCCCACAACCTCGCAACCGGGCAGGTGCCGAAAAGCATCGTCAAGCGGGTGGTGGATATCCTGGAAGTGCCGATTCCCGGCGCGGCGGGGACGCCAACCCGGTCCGCCGCCAAGGTGGCCGAACCCCAGGCCGGTTATCGCGCGGTGCAACCCAAGGACGCGGCCAAGCTCATCAAGCAGTTGGAAGAGCAAATGTACGCCCACGCCAAGGAATTGCGGTTCGAGGAAGCGGCCCGGCTCCGGGATGAAATCCAGCGCATCCAGGCCGAGGTTTTCGCCGGCGGCGCCTAGTCCCGGATCGGATGGGAACGCAAGCCTTGGCCTGTCGCCCGGATTGTACGGTGTAAATCCATATCCGCGCTCCGGCTCGCATCCGGCCTCCGGGGCTGGATTCCCGCTTGGTCCTAACGGGCGGGTTAATGCGCTGTTTATGGTCCGGTAATCCGGCCAATATCCGGGGCGGGACCGGGAGATACCCTGTCCCAGGCGGGTTGGGGCCCGCATCGCCCAATGGCTCGCTTCGGGAAAAAGATTGTTCGGTTTCCGACAAGGCTTGCCCTTGTCACAAGCGCTACCCGCGCCCGGCATAATAGCGGTGGAAGTCCTTTCAGAATCCCATCCTAGCGAGCCGCTATGTCCATCATCCATCACGCCCTGGTCCTCAACCTCCACCAGCCGCCCGGCAACCTCGAACATCTCCTCGCGGAACAACCCTGGGAAGCTCGCGAAATCCTCTATGCCTACGACCGCATCCCGAGGTTCCTGTGGGGTTACGAGGATGTCGCCAGGGTCCATCTTTCCCTTTCCGGAACCCTGCTGGAAACCCTGTCCAATCCCGAATTCCAAAGCAGTGTCTATGGCATCATCGATTGCGGCTCCCTGTTATGGCATCTCCAGAACGAACGGATCATCGACGTTTTGGGCACCGGGTATTACCACCCGGTATTCCCCCTGATTCCCGAGGCCGACCGCGACGAGCATATCGCCCGCTGGCAGGGTATCGCCCGGCATTTGTTCTGGCGCAATGGATTCCAGGGGTTCTGGCCGCCGGAAATGGGGTTTTCCATGGAACTGATTCCGCTGCTGAAGAAATTCGGCTACCGCTATGTGATCGTGGACAGCGAGCATGTGGAGCCGGTCACGCCCATGGATTGGCACGAATTGCGCTATCGGCCGCATATCGCCCGCCATGGCGACGACGAGATCATCGTCATCGTGCGCGACCGCGAATTGTCCGACGCCCAGGAGTCGGGCATGGATTACATCTGGTTCGTGAAGGAAGTGGCCCAGCGCACCCAGTGGTGCGATTTCGAGCCGTTGGTCGTCACCTGCACCGATGGCGAGAACGGCGGCTGGTTCCGCAACACCCAGAACGAGGTCAATTTCTGGGGCGCGTTCTACCGCGAACTCCTGGACGAGGCCCGCAAGGACAGCCTGATCCGGCCCACCTTCATCAAGGACTATCTGGATAAGCACGGGGCCGTGGGCGAGGTGCGGGTGAAGACCGGGGCGTGGAACACCGGCTGGCACCATGGCAACGATTTCGTCCAATGGACCGGCTCGCAGGCGCAGAAGGATTCGCTGGCGCGGGTCGAGAAGGTGAGCGCCCAGGTCCACGAGGCGCTGACCGAAGCCGCCGAGCGCGAACTGGGCGACCAGGAGCGCTATGAGTTGGAGTCCGCCCACTGGCGTTTGCTGCGGGCCGAGACCAGTTGCAATTTCTACTGGGGCGAGGACTGGGTGAACCGTTGCCATACCGACCTGGACGAGGCGGTGGCGACCTTGAACCGCTTCCGCGCCAAGAAATATTCCCTCGACGGCGATCCGGGCTGGCATCTTCCCGGCTGAGCGGCAAGGCCCTTGGCCCGGTTGCGGCGTGGCGGAATCCGGGAACGCTACGGCGCTCCGTACTGGCTCCCGGATCGCGCCGCGTTCCATCCGGGCCCGGCGGCCCTGGATTCCCCTTCCCCCAAAACCATCCGCCGCAAGGCTATAATCCCAGGATTCGCGCTATTCAGGAGTCTCCGCCATGCGCCATCGAATCGCCTGGATTATCGGCCTGTTGACCGCCCTGGCCGGGGTTCCGGTCCCCGCCGCCGTCCCGGTCCAGGCCGGGAATGCCGCCCCCAAATCCCTCCAAGTCCTGCTGCAAGACATTTCGGTTCCCTCCGGCGTGCGTTTCCGTATCGCGCCGGAGATCGCCCAGGACCGCGTCCAGGCCCAACCCGAAGGCACCGCCTGGCCCGATATCATCCGCCACCTGCTGCGCGGCTATAACTACGCCGGCACCTGGTCGGCCAGCGGCAAACTGACCGAGGTCAATGTCACCGGGCGCAACGGCGATGGGCGGGTACCCGCCGCCGCACCGGCCCTGGACGAGTTGTTCGCCTACCGTCCCGGCCGGTCCGTCCCGGCCCAGTACCGCATTTACGCGCCGGGTTCGGTCTATCCCATCGAGGTGCCCGCCCGGCGCCTCAGGAATATGAAGAAGGGCGAGCGCCTCTATGCCAACCTGCCCGATGGCCGCTATGCCTTGGTCCACGACAACGCCTGGAAACACGGCAACGGCGACCTGACCTGGGTCGGCTATCTCGACGGTCCGCAAGGCCGCTACCGGGCGCTGTTGACCTTGGGCGACGATGGGGCCTTGGCCGGGCAAATCCTGACCCCCGGCGGGCTGTACAAGCTGGAATCGGACGAGGGCGGCGGCCAATGGTTGGTCGATATGGATGACTCGGGTTTGCAGAACGGCGGTTTCGAGGGCGACGAAAGCCCGGTGTCCAGCGGTATCGGCGCGACCGGGCCGTTGCCGCAATCCGCGGTGGGCGCGGGGGCGAAGGTCAAGGTGCGGGATGGTGGGGGTTCGACCCAGCCCGCCGATACCACCGCCACCCAGGATGGCAAGAGCCTCATCGACGTGCTGCTGCTCTATACCGCCGGGATGGGCAACACCGGGGTCGCCACCCGCTTGAACCAGCTCATGGCGCTGGCGAACCAAGCCTTGGCGGATAGCCAGGTGAACGCCTTGTTCCGCTTGGCCGCGGCCCAGAAGGTCGGGTACGCCGACCGTACCCCCAACGCCGCCGCCCTGGACCGGCTGACCTATGCCGGCAAGGGCTTCCGCAATATTCCGCGCCTGCGCGCCCAATACGGGGCGGATGTGGTGGCCTTGGTCCGGCCCTTCAAACCGCAGAGCCAGGGCGGCAACTGCGGCATCGCCTGGGTCGATGGCGGCGGCGACACCCCGCTCACCGCCGACCAGGCGTTCGCCGTGGTGGGCTATGGCGCGGCGGGCGGCTATTACTGTTCGGACTACGCCCTGGCCCACGAGATCGGCCACGTCATGGGGGCCACCCACGACCGCGCCCACGCCACCACCCCCGGCAAATTCCCTTATTCGTATGGCTATGGCGTCCCCGGTCGATTCGGTGACATCATGAGCTATTACGATCCCGAGGTCGGCGTCTACGCCAATCCCGACCTGGCTGTTTGCGCGGGTTCGCCTTGCGGCGTGCCCATCGACCAGCCGGGGGCGGCGGACGTGGCCCTGACCTTCAACCAAACCGCGCCGACCGTGGCGGCTTTCTCGCGGTCGACCTCCCCATGATGGGCACACCATCCCTCCACCACCATAACCAAAACGAGGCATCCATGCGTTCCCTGTCCCCGCTCAAATCCTTGGTCCTGGCCTTCGCGGTCCTGGGGCTGGCCGGTTGCGCCGGCGCCAAGATCAAGAACACCACCGAAATCGCCACTTCCGGCCTGCCCAGGCCGCAGCAGGTGTTGATCTACAACTTCGCCGTGAGTCCCTCCGAGGTCAAGGCCGGTTCCGGCCTGCTGTCCAAGTTCCAGAACACCGACCCCACCGCCGAGGAAATGCAGATCGGCCGGGAAGTGGCCGACGCCCTGGCGACCGAGCTGACGGTGAAACTCCAGTCCTGGGGTTTGAACGCGATCCGGGCCGACCAGAATATGCCGCTGAATCCGGGGTCGATCCTGGTGACGGGGCAATTCGTCAACATCGACGAGGGCAGCCGTTTGAAGCGGACGGTCATCGGCTTCGGCGCGGGGCAATCCTCCATCGACGCCAATGTCAGCGTGATGGCCCCGACCAACCAGGGCTATCAGCAATTGATCGGCTTCGACGCCCATGCCGACAGCGGCAAGATGCCGGGCGCGGCGGTCATGGGTCCGGTCGGTGCCGCCGCCGGGGCCGGCACGGCGGCGGTGGTGGCGACCAACGCGGCCATCGGCACGGTCAAGAACTACAAATCCTCCTCGGCGCAGCAGGCCAAGGGCATGGCCGACGAGGTCGCCAAGGCCTTGGGCAAGTATTTCGCGGAGCAGGGCTGGATCGATCCCAGCTTGGCCAAGTAGCGGGCGGGGGGCGGGATCGGGGTTCCGCGCCAACGTCCAGGAAACGACGACGGCCCCGCCGGGTGGCAACGCCCGGCGGGGCCGTCCGCGCGGGGGCTCAGAGTTCGATGGATTGCCTGCCGCCGGGGATGCCGTCGCCCGCCAGGAGGCAGCTTTGCGGATACACCCAATCGCCGTCGTCGGGACCGTGAACCAGGATGCCGGTCATGAAGGCGTAGTCGTAGACCGTGGGATCGACCCCGCCCAGCAGGCGTTCGCCGTCCTCGCGGATGATTTGGCAGGCCAGCCGGGTGGTGGCCAGGAGGTCGGGTTGTTCGCCATAGCGGAGGCCCGAGAGCAGCTTCTGGCGGACGCAGCATTGTTCGAGGTCGTCGAAGTCGGTGCGCGGATCGATGCGGCCCGAGGCCAGTTCCTTCAGCACCGCCGCCAGCGAGCCGCAGGCGTGGGAAGCCTCGTGCAAGCCCTCCCGGTAGACCGCCCCGATCTCGCCCTGCCCGGAAATGGCGATATGCGGCAGGGCGAAGAACACGAAGCGCCGCCGCCCGCCCACCAGGGGGGCATGGGAGACGCCGGTCAGGATGCCGCTACGCCCCAGCAGCAGGAAGCCGCCCAGGCTGCGGCAGCCGAAGGTCTTGCCCCAGTGGCGGGTGACCCCGGTCACGAAGGCCGAGGCGATTTCGTCCCGGCACACCGCGACCATCCCCAGGGTATTGGCGTCCTCGAAGCCGTAGTCGGCGAGGCGGACGGCACCCTGCTGGAGATAGTCGTCCAGGGGCAGGCTGCCCGGCAGTCGGGTGTCCAGGGCTTGCCGGAACAGCGGGAAAGCGTTGGGTAGCGTGGGCATCGTGGCTCCGTGTCAGGGGTGGAAATAGAAAGCGGTGCCCAATATCCCATAGGTGGTGAGCAGCAGGGAACCTTCCAGCCAGTTCGAGCGGCCATCGGCGCTGATGGAATTGGCGATGCCCACCGCGATGACCGCCGCCACCAGCTCGAAGGAATGGAATTCCA
The DNA here is from genome assembly GCF_019670005.1 of Methylomagnum ishizawai. Taxonomy (NCBI): domain Bacteria; kingdom Pseudomonadati; phylum Pseudomonadota; class Gammaproteobacteria; order Methylococcales; family Methylococcaceae; genus Methylomagnum; species Methylomagnum ishizawai. The sequence continues at coordinate 1,634,470 of NZ_AP019783.1, forward strand.
GGTTCATGGGCTTGCCCATCAGGAAGCCGGCGATGACCAGCACCGGCGCGACGAACATGGCGATTTGCAGGCTCGAACCCACCGCCACCGCCACCGCGAGGTCCATCTTGTTCTTCATGGCGAAATTGGCGACGGTGATATATTCCACCATGCCGCCGAACAAGGGGATCAGGATCACGCCGATGAACAACTCGGTCAGGCCCATGCTGGTGATCGCCAGCTTGAGGCTATCGACCAGCAATTCCGAGACGAACACCAGGAGGCAACTTCCCGTCAGCAGGATGAGGATGGGTTTCCACAGGGCGACCTGCCCTTTGGCGGCGTCCTCGTCCTCGTCCGAATGCAGCGAGGCTTCGTCCAATTCGTAGAGCTGGCGGTGGTTCTGCATCGAGAACACCAGGGACAGCATATAGAACATCAGCAATAGTCCGGCGGCGACCAGGGAGAAGTGGTCGAGCAGCTTGGGGTCCATGCCGGAGGAGGTGTAGTGGATCGCGGTCGGGGTCAGCAGCACCACCAGGGCCAGGTTCAGGGAGGAGGCGTTGATGCGGGCGACCCGCGAGGGGAAGCGTTGCTCGCGGTGTTTCAGCCCGCCCAGGAACATCCCGGCCCCCAGTGCCAGCAGCAGGTTGGCCGCGATGGTGCCGGTGATGCTGGCCTTCACCACATCGCCCAGACCTTGGGACAGCGCCACCACCGAGATGATCATCTCGGTGGCGTTGCCGAAGGTGGCGTTGAGCAGGCCGCCCAGGGTGGGGCCGACCTCGCCCGCGATGGTTTCGGTCGACTCGGCGATGAGGGCGGCGATGGGGATGATCGCCAGCCCCGAGATCAGGAATACAGCCATCGGATCGAGTGCCAGCCGCTCCGCCAGGAAACTGGCGGGCACCAGGATCAGAATCCACCATACGGTTTTGCTGCCGAGTTCGCGGGGCAGGGTTCCCATTGTTTGCCTTGTGTACTTTGTCCAGAGGGAGGGTTCGTGGCCGGGATGGCCCGCGCCTATTGTGTGTGGCGGTGGGATGGCCGGGCCATCCGCCGCAGTGATTCCGCTAATTCGGGTATGCGGCCCGAAGTCCGTAAAACGATTTATGCGGGCGCGTTCTAGATCGGCGCGATCCAGGTCACTTTGCCGCGCTCGCGCAGCCAGCGCTCCTGGAACACCCGCTTGGCCGCCACCCCGGCGCGGTCGACGAACTGCCGGTTCAAATAGGCGTTGAAGGCGATATTGAAACCGGGGATCAACGCGCCCAGTTCCGCCCCCAGCACCGCCCGTTGCAAGGCCTTGTTGGCCGATTCTTCCATTGCCTGGTTGATGAGCGAGGTTTCGATCTGGCGGCGGTGGCATTCCAGGGCGCGGGACTTTTGTTCCGGGGTCGCGGCCAAGGATAGCGCCAGGATGCCGATCATGGTGTGCCGGTCGGCTTCGCTATGGGCCGCGTAGCCATAGGCTTGCGAAACCTCGTGGATCACCCTGAGGGCACCGAACAGCAAGGCGGGGATACCCACCGCCGTCGAGACCGGCCCGCCCGCCCCGGTGGCCGCGCCCATGCCGAGGGCGATGCGGCTGGCGTCGGCGATGATCCGGTCGGCCAGGGCGTCGCAGAATTCCAGCGGCTGGGCGGCGATATCATCCAGGCTGTGCATATCCGCCAAGCGTAGGCGCTTATCCTTGAAAATGCTGTCGTCGCGGGCGATTTGCCCGGCGGCCTTGTTGAGGGCGTTCATCGCCGCCTGGACCGGGGCGTCGGGGATGAGCTTGCCGCTCAGCTTGCCCAGCGAACCCGCGACTTGGTTGGCCAGGCGCTTGGTCATGCCGGGCTTTTCGCCTTTCCAGGCCGCGATGGCGCAGACCTGCCGCAATTCGTACTCGTTCAGCACATGCGGGGTGCCGTCAATCGCGGTGAGGCTCTGCGCGGCCATGCTCAGCGTTTGCTCCCGTCGTGTGGATAACGCCGCTCCAGATCGTCCAGGAAACGGTTGATTTGCTTCATGCCGCCCCGTGCGAATTTGGGCGAATGGCCTTGCCGCCATTTTTCCAGCCGTTTGCGGTTGCCGGGCCAGAGGGCGGCGGCCCCCGCGATCAGGAAGGGCGTGCCGATGACGCCCGGCACCACGACACCGATCACCCCGGCCACGATCAGCACCCAGGCCACATCCTTGGCGAGATGCTCGACGCGGTCCACGACATCCGCGTCGTTGGCGTTGCCGCCGCCGGTTTCCGGGGCGATTTTGACGAGGCAGGGCAGGGTGGCGGGTGCCGCTTCCGGTGCGGAGCGCGCGTCGCCGGCTTGGGTTGCCTCCGTGACCGGCACCGCTTCGGGGTTAAGTTCGGGGAGCGGCGTGGCCGTGTCGGTGGCCGTGGGGGGGATATCCGCGGGGGATTCCGGGGGCGGCGTGGCGATGGCCGCTGTGGTTGCGGTTTCGACCGCCGCCGTGGCGCTGCGGGCCGCTTCCAGGGTGGACCCTGGGGCCGGTGTGTCGCTGTGGGTGTCGGGTGCCGCCGGTTCCTTGGGGGCGGGCGCTAGGGCGATGTCCGCGCCGGGCTGGGCTTTCCGGCGTCTTTTTTTGGGGGGACTGGTCGTGTTGGCGTTCATACCCTGAATCTCTTTATATGAATTGCGGCGGGCGGGGAGGCGTTCCCCGCCCGCTAGGCGCTAGACCGTCAACCGTGCGGGCTGGGTGCGGCTGGCGGCGCTGGACCGCAACGAAGCCTTGGCGGAACGGTAGACGTTGTATACGGCGATATTGGCCAGGATGCCCGCCGTGATGCCGTTCAAGAGCCCCGCGAAGGCCCCGACGATGCAGAGCAGGTTGGGGATCATCGCGGTGCGGCAGGTTTTGACGATACGCTCGCGGTTTTCCGCCGAGAGTGCCGCGATATCCGCCAAGGGTTCCAGCGATTCGCCGAGCAGCACGATATCGACCGCCACATCATCCGCCAAATCGGCCCCACCGGCCAGCGCGACGGTGACGTGGGCGTGTTCGCGCAGGGCCGGGCTGGTGCGGGAGTTTCCTATCCAGACTGGGCGCACGTCCCGGCGCCGCAAGCCTTCCAGGAACAGGATTTTGCGTTCCACCGACAAATCGCCGCTGTGGAGTTCCACCCCGAGTTGCTGGGCGAGGGCGGCGGTTTCGGCTTCCGGTTGGTCGGAAACCAGGAAGACTTGGAAACCCAGGCGGCGCAGGCGGGCCACCGCTTCGGCGGCTTGCATCCGGGCGGCGCGGCGGAATTCCAATTCGGCCACCACCGTGCCGTCGATCTCGACTTCCAAATGCGCGGTGGTGTCGCCCACGGGTTTGGCCCCGCGCAGGACGATGCGGTGCTTGCCATCGCGCACGGTCACGGAATCGGCGTCCATGGCCTGCAATTCGGGTTGGCGCACCACGAGGCCGCGTTCCGCGCACGCCCGCGCCAAGGCCGCCGAGCGCTCGTCGCCCAGGTACAGCCCCGCCCCCGCCACGTGCTGCAACAAGGCGTCGGTTTCGGGGATGCGGGAGCGCATGGCACCGAGGTCCAGGGCGCGTAGGCGCAGGGCCGGTTGATCCTCCAGCACCACGAACTTGCTTTCATGGAAGCGTTGCAGGGCGCTGGGGTTGAGGATCAGGGCGCCGCGTCCCGCCGCCAGTTTGATATCGCGGGAAGTTTCCAGGGGCACGGCGAGTTCGGCCCCGCTCAGCCAATCCTGGTGCAGGATCGCGCCGACGGTGAACAAATCGCCGACCACGAGGCCGACGCCCGCCGCCGCCAAGGTCGGGGGCACGGTGCGGTCCACCAGGGCGATGGAACGTTGGTTCAGGGCCGGGTCCGCGGGGATGGCCGCGACGGTGCGGGCCATGGATTGGGCGATCTGGGCGGCGCGGGTTTCCTGGCCGGTGCGCTCCACTTCGATTTGGACGCGGCCCGCGACCACGGTGCTGCCGGCATAGACGGCATCCCCAGGGATTTTGCGCACCGAGGTGGCCGCGCCGGACAAATGGGTTTCGTGGACCAGGGCCGATCCCTCGATCACCCGGCCATCGACCGGGATAAGGTCGCCTTCCGCCGCGCCGATGGCGTGGCCGGGCGTGAGTTGCTCCACCGGGGTCATGACCTCGATGCCCTCGGCGGACAGGAAGCGGGCCTGTTCCGGGGCCGGGACGGTTTCCCGCGCCAGGGCTTGGCTGTGGGTGGCGACATCCTTGCGCCAGCGCCGCGACCAGTAGCGGAACGACCAGTCGGTCAGGGCGTAGGCCAGGACCTGGCCGCTGACGATGGAGCAGGCCAGGAGGGCGGTGGTCCAGACCGGGGTGCCGAATTTGCCCCGGCGCAATTGCTGGCCGGCTTCGCGCAACATGCCGAAATTGGTGACGACCAATAGCCCGGCGCAGACCGGCGTGGCCAGCGGCAACACCAGTTCGCCCACGGTGGCGAGTCCGACCGAGGCGTTGGCGACGGTCAAATCCACCGGTTTGGCTTGCGCCACGGCCATGGGAGCTGAGCCATGGGCGGCGGGCCGTTCGACGGCGCGGAGGAGGGCGGCGGGCGTGACGACGCGCCCGTCGTAGCTCACCCAGAGCTTGCCGGAACTGCGGATGGCGCTGGCGTCCTTGACGCCGGGCAGGCCACGCAGGGCCTGCTCCGCCGCCAGCCCGAAGGCCGGGTCTTGCAGGATGCCGGGATGGCGCAGTTGCAGCTTGCCCCGGCTATCGCCCAGGATTTCCCAGGTCGAGATCAGGTCGCCATGGCGGTGGAAGGTCACGGCCTCGCTCACGCGCCAAGCCGGGAGGGCGCTGTCGGCGATGGCTTGGCCCTGGCCTCCGACGGCGGCGGACAAACGGGCCAGGAAGGCTTTTTTATGGGCCGCGTCCACCTCGAAGCGGATCAGGGCGGCGTCTTCGCCGGGCAACAAGGCCAGCGAACGCAGTTCCGCCAGGCCCAACACCCGGCGGGCGAAGCAACGGAGCAATTGCGGGTCGGTGCCCGCGAAAATCCGGCCATCCTCGATACGGATCGAATCCGCGCCCAGGCTGATTTTGGGTTTCAGGACGCTGCCGTTCATGCGAGGCTCCCCCCGGTCCAGGGCTTGAGCTGGCCGATATCGACCAGACGGTCCAGTTCCGCCACGACCTTGGCGTCGTCGGCTTCGAGGACGTTGTAGAGTTCGCGCAGCTTCTCGCGCTTCCTATGGATTTCGAACCCGACCGCCGCGATGAGGGCCAGGCCGAGGATCAGGGTGACGGTATTGGATGCTTGCTCCATGGTGTGCTTTCCGGGCGGATGGTGTGAATGTTTTAGTTGGGTTGGATCATGATTTCGGTGCCGGTCCTGATGACCTCGATGGCTCCTTTGATGCCGTCGCGGTGCAGCTTCTCGCGGATATCGACCTCGATGTTGGGGCTTTGCCGGTGGATGGCGAGGAAGGCCAGGAATTCCTGGAGGGCGGCCAGCGCCTTGCTGGGGTGCTTGATGACGCCGAGGTTCAGGTGGAAGCCGTGGTATTCGGGACGGCCCGCTTGGTTCACCGCGTTGAGGTCGCGGGCCAGCAGGATCGGATCCTTGCCGATGAAATGCGGGTTGCGGCGGATCAGGTCGGTGGATTGCTCCCGCGTCAGCACGAACAAGGGGTCGTCGTTCTGGAATTGCAGGATCATGTCCAGGTTGTCGCGGATCACCTTGGCGGCGGCGCAATCCCAGCCGGAATCGATCAGGAAGAAATGGAACCGGGCCTTGGGCGGATGGTTTGCCTGGAAGGGCGCGGGTTCCTGGGGTTCCACCATGGCCGGGCGGTGGCCTGCGCGTTCTGGGCTGGGGGCGGTATCGGACATGGCTACACCTCGTTGGCGATGGGCTGGGATCGGAGGGATGCGGCCCGGCGGTCCGGGCCTTCGGCTCAGGGCAGGCTGGAACCCGGCGTCCAAGGCTTGAGTTTGCCGTCCTCGACCATTTGCTCCAGGGCGATGCAGATATGGCGGTCGTCCTTGTCCAGCACGTCGTAGGTTTCCCGGAGGCGCTTGCGTTTGCGCGAAATCTCGAAGCCGAACCAGGCGATCGCCAGGGTGGCGGTGAGTCCCGCGATGATATTGCTGAATTGTTCGTTCATCTTGTTCTCCCCGGTGTGGGTGGAAGGATGGGGGTGTCCGTCAAATCGAATGGCGCAGCAATTCGATGGTCTGGGCCAGGCCTTCGCGGTGCAGCTTCTTGCTCAGGTCCTTCTGGATATCGGGGCTGCCCGAGTGTTCGGCCACGAAGCGCAGGAAGTCCTGGAATAGCCGCAGGGCTTCCTGGCCGTCCTTGGCCCGGCCCAGGCTGAGCCGGAAGCCGTGGTAGCCGTCGCCGCCGTTGTGGCCCAGCACATGGGTGTCGTGGACGATCAGGCAGGGGTCGGAGCCGATCAAATGCGGGTCGCGCTGCAAAACCGCCAGCGATTGCTCGCGGTTCAGGACGAACAAGGGACAGCCGCCCAAACAGGCGTTGATGACCCCCAGGTTCTCATGGATCACCCTGGCGTTCTCGGTCTGCCAGCCCAGGTCGAGCAGGAAGACATGGTAGCGGGGTGTATGCGGGCGTTGGGTTTGCATGGCGGTTTCTCTCTAGGCGGTGTATGGGGAATCGGGCCGGACCGGCCACCGGGACTTTAATGCCCCGGTGGCCGCTTGGCTAGGCATCAGGCCGCCGCCACGACTTCCACTGCCGGCTTGGCTTCGGGATCGTAGCCGGCCCGTTTGAGTTCCAGTTCCAGCTGGTGCCGCCGCTCGGCTTCCAGATGGGCGACCTTACGCATGGGCCAGACGCCGTTGGCCAGCGCCCCGAGCGCCGCGACATTGTTGGTCAGGACCGAAGCGCCGATGCCGAAGCCCAAGGTGAACACGCCGAGTATGCAGGCGACGTTGGGGGCGACGATCATGCCCCAGCTGCGGGCGATGTTCTTGTCCAGTTCGCGGGCGATGTCGCGGAGTTCGCAGAGCTTGCCGAGTCCTTGTTCCATGAACACGATGTGGGCGGTGTCGGTGGCGATGGAGGTCGCGCCGCGCAGGGAGATGGAGACGTTGGCCTTTTTGAGGGCGATGGAATCGTTGATGCCGTCGCCGACGAAGCAGACCTTCTTGCCTTCCTGTTGCAGTTTCTCCACGTAATCGGCCTTGTCGGCGGGCAGGACTTGGGCGAAATAGCGGTCCATGCCCAGTTCTTCGGCCAGCTTCTTGGTGGGGGCTTCGTGGTCGCCGGAGATGATGGCGAGGTGCTTGACACCGCGTTCCCTGAGACCCTTCACGATGTCGCGCACTTCGGGGCGGATCGCCGCCTGTAATTCCAGCGCGCCGCCGAGTTGGTCGTCCACGCCGACCATGACCATGGTGTCGCCGTTGCGGTGGACTTCGTCCAGCACCGCTTCGACTTCGGGGGGGATGGCGAGGCCTTCCATTTCCATGTAGCGGCGGCTGCCGACGCGGATGGTGTGGCCTTCGATGCCGACGCTGATGCCATAGCCGACCTTGTATTGGGTCTCGTCGGTGGGCGGCAGGTCGATGCTTTCCTCCTCGGCCTTGTGCAGGATGGCGAGGGCGATGGGGTGGTGGAATTTGCGTTCCGCCGCCGCCGCGTAACGCAGGATATCCTTGGCGGTGTGGCCGTTGGCGGTGGTGATGCGGCCCACTTCCGGGCGCTCGCGGGTCAGGGTGCCGGTCTTGTCGAACAGCACGGTGTCCACTTCGTTCATCAGTTCCAGGGCGCGGCCATCCTTGACCAGGATGCCCTTCTGGGCGCACAAGGCCAGGGTGGAGAGCATGGCGAGCGGCGCGGCCATGCGGATGCCGGTGCCGAGGTCGCTATTGAGCACCGCCACCGCGCCGAACGGTCCCATGACGGCGTAGGCCAAGGAGCCCAGGGCCAGGGTCGGCACCACGGCGGTGTCGGCGAGGCGTTCGCCCTTGTTCTGGGAGGTGAGCTTGTAGCCCGCCGTGTCGTTGAGGATTTGGCTGATCTTGGCGGAGGCGGTTTCGCTGCCGGCCTTTTCCACCGAGACGAAAATCTTGCCCGCCACCAGGATGGTGGAGGCGAACACGCGGTCGCCCACGCCTTTTTCCGCCGGGGTGGATTCGCCGGTCAGGGCGTGCTGGTCGATCATCGCCATGCCTTCGACGATATGGCCGTCCACCGGCACGGCGTCGCCGGTATGCACGACCACCAGGTCGCCCTGCTGGATCTTGTCGAGGGAGACTTCGATCTCGACGCCATCCTTGTACAGCCAGACGAAGCGCGGCTGTTTGCCGAAGGCGCTCAGCAGCATCTTCTTGGAATTGTCCTCGGTCTTCTTGACCAGCATGCGCCCGAACGACAGGCACCACGCCAGCACCGCGCCGGGGAGGATTTGCAGCGTGCCCAGGCAGCCCAGCACCACGATGGCGTCCAGCACGTCCACGCCCAGCCGTTTTTCCTTGAAAAGGACTTCGTAGGCGCCCTGGAAGCTGGGGATGGTGGTGTAGGCGAACAGCGCCGCGGCGGCGGGCAACAGGGCCGGGGCCGCCAGGGTGGTCGCCCCCGCCAGGACCAGGGAGCCGGTGCAGATGGTGAGGTCGAGGTCGAGCTTGTCCAGTTCCTCCTGGCGCTCGGCGTTGGCGAGGGCTTCGTCGAGGATTTCGATGAGCTGGTTGCGGGTCAGGCGGCGCGGGTCGTATTCGATCTGCACGCTGCATTTGAGGGCGTGGGTTTTATAGCGGTCCACGCCCAGGATGCTCATCAGTTCGCGCTCGATGGCCTGGCAGTACACGTTCTTGCGGTACAGCACCGGATTCTTGAGCTTGAGCGAGCCGACCTTGTCATGGGTGATCTGCCAACCGGTGACGTGGTTGCCATAGCGGTGGTAATGCACGACGCCATGGCGGTCGCGGGCGGTCATCGCCGGGGCGACCGCGGCCAATTCGGTGCCGGGACGGCCATCGCCCTGGAATTTGTAATCGGCGGGCACCGGCTCCTGGGTGGTCAGGGATGCGGCGACCAGGGCCAGCACTTCGCGGGCGCTGTGATGGCGCGGGTCGAAATACAGGTCCGCCGCCGGATGTTCGGCACCGTTGAGCTTGGCACCGATGAGTTCCGAGGCGCGGAAGGCGCGGCCTAGGAAGCGGCGGCAATCGGGGCTTTCGGGGTCGGCGAACAGCGCGGTGCTATGGATACGGATTGCGCCGGAGGTGGGTAGTGAAATTTTGATATCCAGGGGCGCGGGGGAGATGGAACGCTCGGTCATGAGTGGAGTGCCGTTCGATGGTTGGGGAAAAGGGCGGACCGGGGGGTTCGCCGTGGCCGGTGGCACGGCGAAGCGGCGGGCAAGTATTTAGGCCGAAAGGGTGCTGTCGCCGGTCTTGATGCCTTTGGCTTCGTTGACCGCGTCGATGGCGGCGCGGCCACCGTCGGCGAAGCCTTCCATGACGGGATTGTCCTGCGGCAGCGATTTGGCCAGGAACACGGTGGCATAGACCACGCCGTAGGAAACCATGTAGGCGCTGGTGTAGGCGAAACGCGAGGCGGAACGCATCACATCCGGTCCCGCGTTCTTGAGCTTCTCCTTGGCTTTGGTGGCGTCCTCGCTGGCCGAATGGATGGCGTCGCGCATGGCGTCGGCCACGGATTCGAAGGGATCGGGATGGGCTGCGGTTTGTTCGTCGATGGTGGAGTTGGCTGACATGGTTTTAGTCCTCGATTGGGCTTTGGGTTGCAAGGGGCTGGATGGATTGTGATGTCTCTGCGGGCAAGATGCTAAAAGCCTCGTCCGATTTCGGCAAGAATATCCCTTGGGGAGTTTTTTTAGCCCCGAACCTATCCCTGTTGGGCACATACACGCCATCGTAGCAAATTCTCTTGCTTGGAATCCCCACAGTTTCTTGAAAATCTTGCCCTGGGTCGCGGGGCTTTTAAAAACGATAAAAGCTTTGAAGATGAAAAACAAGTCATGTGCCATGCAGGCATGACAGGATGGTTGTGGAAGAATGGGCGCGAGGGGGGTGTGGTATGGCTTTTTTGAGGGGGGTTCCGGTTTTTGGGTGGGGGGTTGTGCTCTATGAGTGCGATAAAGTGCTTGGGGTGTCTATTAAATAACTAATCTAGGGAGGTTTGCTTCTTATTTGAAGGGTGGGGAGTGCTATCTAAATTTTACTATGTTACATAACCCGCTACGCGCCCTAGGCAAGCGGTCTTGTGGTTCACGGGATCATATAGAGGCGATGGGTTCGGAAGCCCGGCTTTGTATCCAACCCAGGAGGATAGTGGGTTCTGGGTTTTTCAGTGGTGTTCGCAATGGGCTTGAAATGGAATAGCCTGTTTTTCCAGAGTAAACCATGCCGTGTCGTTTTTGGCGGTTATACTCGGGAAACCAGCCTGGAACCCCCTTTCCCTAGCCACATCCATGCCTAAAATCATGCCTCGCTTCCCAATCCGCGCCGCCCGCCTATTCTTCCTGGCCGCGGCCCTGCCTTTGAGCGCCGCCGGGGCGGCCGATACGGCTTGTCCGGAAAACCCGGCGGCGCTGTTGTGGACTTCGCCCGCCCATCCGGTGCCCGGCGAGCCGGTCAAACTCATGGCCGTGTTGACCGACGGCCCGGCGGAAGCCCTGTCCGCCACCGGACCGGGCGGCGAGGCCATCGCCTTGGACAGCGCGGCGCGGGGCGGTCCGCCCTGGAGCCTGGAGGCCGAACTCGATCCGCCCCGCGGCGGAGCCTACCGGATGGACATCCAGCGCGGCGGCGAGTCCATCGCCTGCCGGATCGTGGCGGTGGGTTCCGCCGCGGAAGGCTCCGGCAATCCCGAACCCGGCGAATGGAACACCGCCGCCGAAGCCTTTTATGCCGCCTGGATCGAAAAGCTGTTCGACGCCCCGCCCGAAGCCAACCTGAGCTTTCCTTCCTTGGAGCCGGTGATCCGCGATCCGGGGCGCAATTTCCTTTATGACCATTTCGGCAGGAACGAGGATGCCCGCCTGCCCGCCACGCCCGATTGCGCCGACCTGCCTTATTTCCTGCGGGCCTATTTCGCCTGGAAGGTGGGCTTGCCGGTGGCGTTCCGCGCCTGCGACCGGGGCGGGGCCGGGCGTCCGCCGCATTGCGGCGCGCCCAACCTCAGCGCGGCCTTCACCCAGGGGCCGGCGTCCACCGCCGCCTTCAACGGCCTGATGCGGAAAATCGCCGACACCGTGCATTCCGGCAGTGCCCGCACCGCGCTATCCGCCGAGGCCACCGATTTCTATCCCTTGCCCTTGGAGCGGGAAGCGCTGTGGCCCGGCGCGGTCTACGCCGATCCCTATGGGCATACCCTCATGTTGGTGCGTTGGATGCCGCAGACGGCGGGGCGGAGCGGTTTGCTGCTGGCGGTCGATGCCCAGCCGGATAATTCGGTCAGCCGCAAGCGGTTTTGGGAAGGGACGTTCCTGTTCGCCGACACCGGGTCCGCCGGGCCGGGGTTCAAGGCGTTCCGGCCCGTGCTGCGCGGCGGGGCGGGCCGTTGGGAATTGCCGTCCAACGCCGATTTGGCGGTGGGTGGCCCGGTGGCCGCGTATTCCACCGCCCAGGGCGAACTCGCGCCGGAGGATTTCTACGCCCGCATGGGTCAACTCATCAATCCCAGGGGTTTGGCCCCGCGCCAGGCTTATGAGGCCATGCTGGACGCCTTGGCCGAGCAATTGCAAACCCGCGCCGAATCGGTCGAGAACGGCGAGGGTTATCTGCGCAAACATCGCGGCGCGGTGGTGCCGATGCCGTCCGGCGCGGCCATCTTCGAGACCCAGGGCTTGTGGGAGGATTATTCGACGCCGTCGCGGGATATGCGCTTGTTGATCGCCATGAAGGTGCTGGACCGCCTGCCGGAGCATATCGTCCGCTATCCCGAGTTGTTCGCGCTGGGCGGGCAAGCGCCGGAAGCGGCCCGCGCCGCCATCGAGGGTTTGCACCGACGGTTGGTCCAGGAACGGCGGTTCAGCTATATCCGCAGCGACGGCAGTTCCTGGGAATTGACCGTGGCCGAGGCCATGGCCCGCCGCGCCGCCTTCGAGACCGGCTACAACCCCAACGATTGCGCCGAGGCCCGTTGGGGTGCCCGGCCCGGCACCCTGGAATACGCCACTTGCAGCCGCCATGCCCCCGCCGAGCAACGGGCCAGGATGGAGCAATACCGCCCCTGGTTCCACGACACCCGCAGGCCCGCCCGCTGAACCCGGCCCGCCCGCCGGCCCCGGCCTGGGGCCGGCCCTGTTTTTTTCCCTTTCCGATCCATCCCGGACCCATGATGCATTCCAAAACGCTGGTTTTATCGCTCTGCGTGGCCCTGGCGGGCTGCGCCGGCCACAAGAAAAAGCCCGGACCCGCCCCCGTTCCCGCCCAGCCTTCCCGTGCCGCCGCCCACAAGCCCGCCGAGGCGGAAATGTCCCAGGTCAAGCGGGACATCATCGAACTGGCCCGGCGGGAATGGGAGTTTTTCGGGCGGCAGACGGTGGTGTTGGACGGCGAGGAGGAGAGCATCCCCCATGTGGGCAAATGGGAGGACGACGCCGACGCCTATATCTACCGGGTGAATGGGTATTGGCGGGCGGTGGACAAGCCCCACCTGGACGGCAGGGATTGCCGCCAGCCCTGGTCCGCCGCCTTCGTCAGTTGGATCATGCGGGAGGCGGGGGTGGCGTCGTACCAGTTCGAGCCGTCCGAGGCGCATTGGGGCTATCTGAGCCGGATCGTGGCCGAGGCGGGCGATCCCTACGCCGCCTTCGCGCCCAGGGAGATCGACGAGTATTCGCCCCGGCCTGGGGATTTGATCTGCGCGACGCGGGGCGGTCCCGGCGAGATGCCGGGACCGGGGCAGGGGTTCCGCTCGGTGTTATTGGAACACACCAAGCTGCATTGCGATATCGTGGTGGAGCGCGGCGGCGATACCTTGGCCGCCATCGGGGGGAATGTCCGCAATTCGGTATCGAAAACCCTGCTTAAGCTGGACCCGGAGGGCTTGGTGCGGCCTTCGCAGCGGCGGCCTTGGTTCATGGTGTTGGAGAATCGGTTGTAGGGAGGCGTAGTGTGGTATATGACAGGCTGAAACCTGGGTGGCTGGGTAGAGGCGAGGTGCGGTGATGCTTTGCCTCAAGCTTCAAAGCCTGGGTTTCAGCCCGCATGTCTCCGATTGGCGCAGCGTAATCGGAGACATGCAATCCGTGCGATTACGCCGCGCTAATTCCATCTACGGCGCTCACAGGCCGGGCCAACCCAAACCCGGCAAACTGGCCGCGAGCCGCTGGAAAAACCAAAACGCCGCCACCGTGCCCAGGGCGTAGCCCGGCACATGGGCCACCAATCCCGGCCAGGGGACCGGCAAGGCCCGCACTCCCGCCAGCACCAGCAACACCACGCCGACGAAGGCCAGTTGGCCCGCTTCGATGCCGATATTGAAGGCGAACAAGGCCAGTGGAATCTCGCCCTCCGGCAAACCCACCTCGGCCAAGGCACCGGCGAAACCCAGCCCATGCAGCAGCCCGAACAGCCCGGCGATCAGCCAGGGGAAACGGTCCATCAGGCTGGGTTTGCGCTCGGAACGCGGGGCCAATTCCACCGCCAGCACATAGATGCTGAAGGCGATCCCGGCCTCGATGGGCTGTTGCGGCACATGCACGAAGCCCAAAACCGCCAGGGCCAGGGTCACGCTATGGCCCACAGTGAACGCGGTCACGGTCCACAGCAGCCGTTTCCCGCCCCGCACCAGCAAGACCAGCCCCAGCACGAACAACAGATGATCGATGCCGCCCAGGATATGCTCGAATCCGATGCGGCCATAGCCCGCCATCACATCCAGCGCCCCCTCGCGTTCGGGCACCTGGAATTCGGGATGGTCCGCCGTCAGCACATGGCGCACCGAACGGCCATCGGCCAGGGCCAGCCGCAACAGGGCGTCGGCTTGGCTGTCGGCCAGTCCTTCCAAGCGCAGGCGATGGCCGGTCAGGCCGCCCGCGCATTCCAGTTCCCAGCTTTCCACCACGCCCGTGCCTTCGCTGTCGGTATGGTGTTCGCCGCGTTCGTGGCAATTGTCGGGCATGATGGGGAACAAGCCGCTGCCCAGCGCCCGGATGGCCGGTTGTTTCCAGCGCACCAGGGCATGGCCGGGGCCGGTTTCGCGGATTTCGAGCAGGGCGGGGGCGAAGGCATGGCTCCAGGCCGCGCCCCAGGCCAGCAGCGCCCACAGGGCGAACAGCCAGCGGGCCGGGTGGGCGGTGCGAATTCCGGGCTGGGTCATAGCTTGGATTCCTCCGTCTTGTCGCCATCGGCGATCTGGATCGAAAACTCGCCCTTGAGTTGTTCCAACCGCACGGCTAGCCATTCATCCGCCAGCTTGGCGCGGACCTCGGTGCGGACCTCCTTGCGGACTTCGGCCAGCGGCGGCGTATGTTCCATCACCCGTTCCCGCACGAACACCAGGTGCATCCCGTAGCGCGAAGCCACCGGCCCGCTCCATTCGCCCACCGGCAGTTTCGCCAATTCGGTGGTGAAGCGGTACCCGAACAGGCGTTCCAATTCCCGCTCCGGCAGGTCGGGCAGTTCGGGTTTCACCAGCCCGGCATCGCCGTAATGGCTGGCCTGGTCGGGTGGCACCGCGTCCCGGCGCAGCCGGTGCAACAGGTCGCGGGCGTCTTGTTCCGCCCGCGGCTTGTGGGCGTCGATCAAGATTTGGCTGAGGCGGGTCCGCGCCGGGCGTTGGAATTGCTCGGGATGGTCGCGCAGGTATTGTTCCAGCAGCGGGTCCGGCGGTTCGCGGACCAGGATGCCGGCCCGGATCAAGCGCCGCGCCCCGTCGATCATGATCCGCCGCACCACCAGATCGCCCTCGCCGATGCCCAGCGATACCGCCTCGTCGGCGCGTTCTTCCACCGATTTGGCCTCGTGCGGGTTTTCCGAAACGAAGGTGGCGATCTGCGCCAGCCGTTGTTCCACCACCGGGTCCTTGTCCAGGCCCAGCATCTTGGCGTAGGCGTACAGCACTTCCTGGTCCACCACGGCCTTGGTGACGATCCGGCTTTCCTCGGGCGAGAGCGGGCGGCCACTGAGCCGCTCGTATTCCTGCAAGGCCGATTCCACGCGGGAAGCCGGGATGAGCAAGGGCGGGGCCGCGGGCGGCGCCCCCCACAGGGACACCGCCGCGTACCACAGTCCGCCCAGCGCCGCGTAATGCAGCGCCGGGGATTTGAGCAGCTTCAAAGCCGGGAAGGGGAATACCAGATGGGGGAAGTCCATGCCCGTTCCTGTATGACCGGTTGCACGTAGGGGGTCGTGGTTTCGTTGCTACAGCATTTCGCCGCCTCGGTCTGCTGTTGGGTGGGCAGGGTGGCGAGGTTGCTGGAGCAATGGGCCGGGTCCAGCGGGTTGAGGTCGTAGTTCTTCTGGCAGATCAAGGTGCTGTAGCGGCAGACCGGGTTTTCCAACACCCGGACGTAATAGAAGGCCCGTTGCTTGGCGTCGAAATCCGGGTCTTTCCAGACCGCGCACAGCGAGGGGTAGCCCTCGCCCACCCGGTTGCATTGCTTGTCCACCGTAGCCCCGTTGTCGGCGTTGCCGGCCACGGTGTAGACCTTTTCCAAGGTCTGGCCGTTTTCGACCCAGCCCTTGATGATCTGCACCTGTTGCAGGGGCGTGCCGATATAGTCGTCCATCCAGGCCGCCGCGATGAAGCTGGGCGCTTGGCCGGGCGCGAGCTTGCGCTGCTTGGGCAGGTCGCCGCCCATGGGCACGCCCTGGTCGTAGCCCTTGGCGACGAGATTGCCCGAGCAATCGCTGGGCTGGAAGTTCCAGCCGCCGAAGAAGCGCACGACGGGCCGGGTGCCGCTGGTGCCATAGGTTTCCTTGCGCTTGAACGCCTCGAAGATGGCGTCGCGGGAGTTCTCCTCGGCCCAGGCCACCGCCACGCCGCCGGAACCGTTCTGGATGGTGGACGAATCGCCGACCGGGATCGCGTCCTCGATGCCCAGGTGCCCGCCGAAGCGCTGGTCCTCGACGTTATAGGACGGGTTGCCATTGTGGGAATCGGTGGCGGCGATGAGGCCCAGCTTGAACGGGTTCACCCCGATCTTCTTATCGTCCTCCAGCGACAGGCCGTCCTTCAGCACGTTGCGGATATACATGCGCTCGTTGAAGGCGGAGGGCGGTGGCGAACCCGCGCCGCCGCCACCGGCCGTGACCCCCGAAGCCGCGAGGATGCTGGGCGAATCCAATAGCTCGAAATTGCAGCTTTCGTCGCTGGTCTGCACGCCCTGGGCATAGCGCGGGTCCCAACGGCATTCGCTGGCCCCCTTGTCCTGGTAGATTTCGACCAAAGGCTCGAAGAACTGGCGTTTTTCCGCGAAGGCGCGGTTGGGGGGATCGTAGAACATCGGCGGGATGGGGCCGGTGCCGCCCGCGAGGTTGGAGTTGTGCGGGATGGTGATGACATCGCAGCCGGTGCCCGCGTCGAGGCATTGGTCGCGCAGCCCGTCCCACAGCTTTTCGATATCCGGCCCGCCCTTGACGATTTGCCGGGGCGCGGTGGTGTTGGGGTCGGGGTTGGGCTTCCGGGCCAGGTCGATGGCGGTGATGGGGCGGGAGACCACCTTATCGTTGCGGAAGATCACGTTGCGGTGCCAGTTCTCGCCCAGGGGGGTCGAGGTCATCTCGTAGGCGATGAAGGTGGTGAAACTGCATTCCGAACTACGGTCGTAATAGGCCTCGGCGGCGGCCTGGATTTGATCCCACACCCGGCGCTCGCCCTCGAAGCAATTGGCCTCGCCGTCCACGCACATCGGCAAATGGGTGTTGAAGGTGCTGGGGCCGTCGTTGGGCAGGGTCAGCAGATTGAAGGCGCTGGTCGCCATGGAGCGTTGGGCGGAACCGGGGAACAGGCCCGGTTGCCACCAGAAGCCGCGCAGCAATTGGCATTCGAAGGAATAGCGGCCATTCATGTCGGCGCTGTTGCACACGCCCATCTCGCCGAAGTGTTCGGAATGGTCGGTGACGGCGGCGAAGTCCAAGGGACGGTCCTGGTAATAGGTGCGGTTTTTGAAACCATTGGGACCGACCCCTCTGACGCTGCCGCCCTTGGCGAAGCGATAGGCGTCATGGGGCATGGGTGGGACGAAGCGGATGCTGGCGTCGAAGGACAGCGCCGTGTGCAGATGGGTTTCGCCGAAGAACGGCTGGCGCAGGGCATCGTAGTTCTTGCAGGGCTCGCGCTGTTCGGTCCGCTCGAAGGCGGAGGCATCGGGCAGGCCGAACAATAAGCTGGCCGCCAGCGCGGCGGACCAGGCCGGAGGGGCGGTTCGCGCCGCCCATTGCGAGTGGTAACGCACGGACATTGGGGATCTCCTAGCAAAGTTATTGTTGTTGGGAACGGCGGTCGTGGAATCCGCGACCGCCGTGGCTTGGCGTCCGGCGTTCCTGTGCGCCGACCGACGGGCGGCGCATGGTTTTCCCGTCCATGATGTGATCGATCCCGATGCCCTTCCGTCCGAACGCGCGGTGGGGGAGGGACGCTGTTTCAGGAGGGAACATTAAAGCATATGGTGGTAAAAGCAATGGTTCCCGGACCGGGCGGCTGTTTTGCCGCGCCGGGGGGGCGGGCACGTCGGTACCGGTTCAAACCTCGACCACGCGGGCGGGATCGAATTCGGCCACCAGCCGGTCCGGCGCGTAGCCGCGTGGATTGCACAGGATGCGGGCACCCGCGCACAGGTAATCCGACACCGCATGGGTATGGCCGTGGAACCACGCGGCGATCTCGTGGTTGTGCAGTACTTCCTTGAGGTCGCTGTAATAAGCATGGCGTTTGACATCGCCGGGGTTGTCGCGCCAGCTCCAGGGGCTGGGCGCGTGGTGGGTGACGACCACTGTCTGGCCGGGGAAGGGCAGGGCCAGTTGTTCCAGCAGCCAGCGGCGGGAGGCGGCGTAGAGCTTTTTGTAGGCGTCCGGGTCCAGCCGGTCCGGGCCGCGGCGGATTTTGCGGAAATCGTTGACCCGCCGCACCAATTCCTCCAGGTCGTCGCGCTCCTGCCCGCCCAAATCGCTCCACAGGGTGCAGCCCAGGAAACGGATATCCCCGTACAGCCAGGATTCCCGTTCCAGGAAACGCACGTTGCTGCCCGTCGCCGCCAGGCGCAGGGCCGTCACCGTCGCGGCGTGTTCGTGGGTGTAGAACTCGTGGTTGCCCGCCACATAGACCACCGGCCTGGGCAGGGTCTTGAGCCAGTCCAAGCCTTGCAGCCCCAGCCCGATATCCCCCGCCGCGACGATCACATCCGCCCCGCCGTCGGGCGGGTCGAGCGGGCCGAATTCCAGGTGGATATCGGAAAAATATTGGATACGCATGGCTTTACACCCGGATTGCCCGGCGCGGGCCGGGGTGGAGGCTTGACACCCGAGTAAGGAACTCGGAAATTACCGGCGTCAACCGGACCAAACCCTTCCCACCCGCCGTTGGCGTTAAAATGGCGGCTTCCCGCATCCCCCTAGCTAGGTTTCTCAGCATGATCGTTCGTAAAAACACCGTTGGCGTAAGAATAGGCGATGTCCAAATCGGCGGCGGCGCGCCTATCGTCGTGCAATCGATGACCAATACCGACACCGCCGATATCGACGGCACCGTCGCCCAGGTCGTGGACCTCGCCCGCACCGGCTCGGAATTGGTCCGCGTCACCGTGAACAACGAGGAAGCCGCCGCCGCCGTGCCGCATATCCGCGAGCGGCTGGACCGGCAGGGCTGCAAGGTGCCCTTGATCGGCGATTTCCATTTCAACGGCCACAAGCTGCTGGAAAAATACCCCGCCTGCGCCGAGGCGCTGGCCAAATACCGCATCAATCCCGGCAATGTCGGACGCGGCGCCAAGCGCGACCCGCAATTCGCCCAGATGATCGAATTCGCCTGCCGCTACGACAAGCCGGTGCGGATCGGCGTGAACTGGGGCAGCCTGGATCAATCGGTCTTGGCGCGGCTGCTGGACAAGAACGCCCAGCGGGCCGACCCGGAACCCTTGGAAGCCGTGATGAAGGAAGCCGTGATCGCCTCCGCGCTGGAAAGCGCCGCCAAGGCCGAGGAACAGGGCTTGCCGCGCAGCCGCATCGTGGTGTCCTGCAAGCTGAGCCGGGTGCAGGATTTGATCGCGGTCTACCAGAGCCTTTCCGCCCGTTGCGACTATGCCCTGCACCTGGGCCTGACCGAGGCCGGCATGGGCACCAAGGGCATCGTGGCCTCGACCGCCGCGCTGGGCGTGCTGTTGCAGCAAGGCATCGGCGACACCATCCGCGTCTCGCTCACCCCGGAACCCCAAGACAACGACCGCACCCGCGAAGTCATCGTGGCCCAGGAAATCCTGCAAACCATGGGGCTGCGCTCGTTCACGCCGATGGTCACGGCCTGCCCCGGTTGCGGGCGCACCACCAGTACCTATTTCCAGCAATTGGCCCAGGACATCCAAAGCTATCTGCGCCACCAGATGCCGGTGTGGAAGAAGCAATATCCCGGCGTCGCCGAGATGCAGGTGGCGGTGATGGGGTGCGTGGTGAACGGCCCTGGGGAAAGCAAGCATTCCCATATCGGCATCAGCCTGCCCGGCACCGGCGAAGACCCGGTGGCCCCGGTGTACGAGGATGGCGTCAAGACCGTGACCCTGAAGGGCGAGCGCATCGCGGAGGAATTCCAGGCGCTGGTCGAAAGGTATGTCGAGAGCCATTATGGCTCCGGGGCGCAGGCCCAGTAAGCTTGAGCGGCCCGGCGGCGCTAGGCCGTGCGGGCCGATGATCCCGCTTCCAAAGCCTCCAACCACGCCAATTCCCCCTCCCCGAACCCCGCCGCGAGCCGTGCTTCCCGGTTGAACGGTCCCCGCACCGCGCCTTTTACGTGGGTCCGCACCAGCTCGAAATAAGCCGCCTCCGGCTCCAAACCCCGCGCCGCGCAGACCTCCCGGAACCAGCGGGTGCCGAAAGCCACATGGCCGATTTCCTCGCGCAGGATCATCTCCAGAATCGCGACGCTCTCGGCATCGCCCAGTCGCCGGAGCTTCGCGATCATGCCGGGCGAGACATCCAAGCCCCGCGCTTCCATGAAGCGCGGCACCAGGGCCAGCCGCGCCAGCACATCGTCGGCGGTGGTTTCGGCCAAGTCCCACAACCCCCGGTGCGCCGGGCAATCGCCATAGGTGCCGCCGAAATCCTGGAGCCTTCGGTCCAGGGCGCGGAAATGCTTGGCTTCCTCGATGGCGACCCGCAGCCAATCCAGGCGGAATGCGTCGGGCATGTCGCGGAAGCGGTAGCCGATATCGAAGGCCAGATGGATGGCGGTGAACTCGATATGGGCCAGGGCGTGCAGGAAGGCGAGGCGTCCGGCGTCGGTGTGGAGGCCCCGGCGCGGCAAATCGCGGGGATCGACCAGACGGGGCCGCTCGGGAAACCGGACCGCGGTGGCCGGGCGGGGCGGTTCCGGCGCGGCGAAGTCCAGATGGCCGGATGCGAGCGCCGCCGCCGCCCGGTCGGTGGCGGCGAGCTTGGCGGCGATGGAGGGGGAATAGAGGCAGGCTTCCGCCAGGGCGTGGAAGGATTCAGTCGGCATAATGGGCGCTGGCCTGGATGACTTTGCGGTCCGGGCCGAAGCGCAGCACTTCGATCACCAGACGCCCGCCCGCCCCGCGATAATGCAGGGCGAGGCTGTCCACGCCGACCAAGGTGGCGATGGGCTCGAAACGCAGGTCGGGAATCAGCGCCAGCGCCTTGGCCCAGTACGCGCCCACCGCCGCCTTGCCGCGCAGCACGCCGGAAGGTTCCTCGGCCAGCTTTTGGATCATGGGCGAAGCCATCTCGAAGTCGTCGGCGTAATGCGCCAGGACGCGCGGCAGGTCGTGGTTGTTCCAGGCCGCCAGCCATTCGGCGGCGAAGTGTCGGGCGAAATCGGGGTCCATGGTCTGGGTCTCGGGATGGGGAAAAAGGGCATTCAGCCGGAAAACGGCCCGACATTCAAGACGCGGCGGATTTCGTCGGTCTTGAAGCCCAAGGCCATCGGACGCCGCACGCCGGGCAGCGCCACCACGTCATAGAGTTCCTCGACCATGCCGTCCAGCCGCAGGCTATGCACCAGATCGCCGCTTCTAAGGTCGATCACTTGCACCCCGCAACGCGGTTCCACATCGCGGTCGCGTAAGCGTTGGTCCAGGTCTAGCCCGGCGAAGGTCTTGTTATGGCGCGGCTTGGACAGGCCGACCAGGGCGTAAGACCCATGGAAACTCAGGCCGCGCAGATAGCCGGGACAGAAACACACCGGCTCGAAGCGCCCGGCGGCGGTATCGACAAAGCCGAATTCGCCGGTCCCGGAATTCAGCAGCCACAGCCTACCGTCATGCCAGCGCGGCGAATGCGGCATGGACAGCCCGGAAAGCACGGTTTCGCCGCTGCCGACCTCGATCACCACCCCGCCATCGCGGCGGCGGTCGCGCCAACCGTCGGCGGCATCGCTGCGGCTGACGGCGGTGACGAAGGCGGGTAGTCCATCGAGCATCGCCAGCCCGTTGAGGTGGCAGCGGTCTTCCGCCGCCAGCTTGCTGATGAAGGGCGGTTTCCAGACCGGCACGAAGCTATGGGCCTCGCTCAGCGTCGCGAGGCAACTGAACAAGGTGTTGACGAAGATCAAGCGCCCGTCGCGGTCCACCCCGAGGTCGTGGGCATCGACATCGCCCGTGGTATAGCCGACCTGCGGCAGGTAAAGCCGGTCGTAGCCGTCCTGGGCCTGGCCGGGTTCCAGCAGGTTCTCGAAGCGCCAGATTTGGAACAGGCTGCCGAGGTAGAGGCTATTCCCCTGGGCGCACAGGCCCATGCAGCGGTTGAAACTGCGTTCGAACAGGGATAGGCCGCCGTCGGGTTTCAGTCCCACGAAGAACAGCTTGCCGATTTGATAGGTGGTGAAGGCGAAGCCGATCCCGGTTTCCGCCATCCAGGCGGTGAGTTGGCGGGAAGCGGAGATTTCCAAGGACGGGGTTCGAGGGGATTCCATGCGTCGATTCCGGTGGGGAGGGTTAAAGCCAATCGGCGTTGACCCACACCTGGGCCGGGCCGTTCGCGAAGCTGTGGTAGGCGGTGCCGAGCAGGGTCACGGTGCCGCCCGCGACCCAGCCGCCATCGCTGAAATGGAGGGTGTCGCCCGCCGCGCCGTCGATGCGGAGGATGCCGCTTGCCGGGGCGAGGGCCCATACGGCTTGCCGGTCCAGGCTCAAGGTATTGTCCGCCGCGCTGCCGAGGTCGATGGCATCGAGCCGGCCCAAGCCGTACTCGGCGATGGCCGCGCCCAGGTCCAGGTTCAGGCCGTGGCCGTTGAAGATCAAGGTATCCGAACCCGCCGCCTGGGTTTGCAGCGGGGTGGTGCCGGGGCGGTCGCCTCCTGGAAGCAGCAGGTATTCGACGTTGGGCGGCAAGATATAGGGCACGGTGCTGACCGCCATATCGTCGCCACCGCCGGGGGCTTCGTCGATTTGGTCGCGGGGATTGTCCACCTTGTAGAGATCGTTGCCGCCGCCGCCCGCCATCGTGTCGATGCCCGCGCCGCCGTCCATCAGGTCGCTGTCGGTTCCGCCGTACAACGCGTCGCGTCCGCCGCCGCTGTGGAGTTCGTTCCAGCCATCCCCGCCGTACAGCGTGTCGTTGCCGCTCCCGCCGTACAGGAAATCGCCGCCCGCCTCGCCATACAAGCGGTCCGACCCACCGCCGCCCAGCAGGGTATCGTCGCCGTCCCCGCCCCAAAGCGCGTTGTCGCCCGCGTTGCCGGCCAAGTGGTTATCCAGGGTGTTGCCGTGGCCCGCGAGAGCGCTATTGCCTAGGAGCGCCAGGCGTTCGACCTCCGAGGCCAGGGCGTAATCGATCCAGCTTTGCACGGTGTCGGTGCCCTCGGCGGTGTCCTCCAGCACCGTATCGCCGGGGTTGTCCACGGTGTAGGTGTCGTTGCCCGCACCGCCCCGCATCAGGTCCGCGCCCGCGCCGCCGTCCAGGCGGTCCTGGCCCCGGTCGCCGATCAGGCGGTCGTTGCCGTCCAAGCCTTGCAGGGTGTCGTTGCCGCCCAGTCCTTCCAGGTAATCTCCTTGGCCGGTGCCGGTCAGCAGGTTGGCGGCGTTGTCCAGGGCGGTGCCGGGGGTGTCGTCGCCGACCCTTAAGCGGCTGCCGTCGGCGAAGCCGAAGTGGGTGGATGCGAGGTTCGCCAGTTGGGTTCTGGAGAGCGCGATGGCCTTGTCGGGGCCGGATAGCCACAGGTCGTGGCCCGCGGGGACGAGGCCCACCTCCGCCGCGCCCCAGGCGGGGTCGCCGAACCACAGGATATCCTGGGCCGGGACGAAAGCGAGGGTTTGCTGGTCGGCCAATGCGCCGAAGTCGTAGGTTGCCATGGGCGTATCGCGGGTGGGTGGCGGGATTCCGGGATCGGTGTCCGGGGGCTGGGGCGATTATAAACCCGGAGCCGCGGGGGGCGGGGGACGGTTCCCGACAGGCGGCGGGGTTGGGCGCGATACCGCCGCCGGGATAGGGTTGTGGCGTGTGCCGCCGCTAGACGGCGGTCAGGGTAGCATCCAACAGGAGATGGGCCACGCCGTTGTCGAATACATGGTAGGTGGTGCCGACCAAGGTGACATCCGCGCCTTGTACCCAGCCGCCATCCGAGAAGCGGTAATGATCCCCGGCGTCGCCGTCCACCTGGAGGGTGTTGCGGGTATCGCTGAGGTTCAGCATATCCCTGGTGGTGAAGGTGAGGGTATTGTTGCCGCTGTCACCGAGGTCGATTTGCTCGATGCCGGAGATTTGGTTGCGGAAATTCGCCAAATCCAAGTTCAGGCCGGAACCTGTCAGGGCCAGGGTGTCGGTGCCGCTGCCGCCGTCGATTTTCTGGAAGTCCAGGTCGGCGATTTGGATCGTGTCGTCGCCTTCCGCGCCATATAGCACGTCCGCGCCGCCGCCGCCCACCAGCGTGTCATCGCCCTGACCGGCCACGAAGCGCTCGGCGGTGTTGGTGCCGGTGAGGCTATCGGCGTTGCTGCCGCCCAGATAGGTGACATCGCCCGCGAAAGCCGGACCGCCGAACACCACATAGGACGAACCCAAGGACGGTTCGCCCACGACCAGATCGGCGAAGCCATCGCCGTTGACATCGCCCGCCGCGCCGACCGACCAGCCCGCGTTCCAGCCCAGTGGATCGCCTTGCAGGCGGAAACCGTCGTGTCCGTCCAGGGTGGACAGGTCCAGGGTGGCGGCGAAGCCTCCGGCCTTGCCGAACACCACATAGCCGGTCCCCGCCGAATTCGCGACCCCGGTTGCCCCGACGATGAGGTCGCCATAGCCATCGCCATTGATATCCCCGGCTTGGCTGACCGACCCACCCGCTTGATCCGAGGCATTGCCGCCGTCCAAGCGGAAACCGTCGGTGCCGTCCAGGGTGGACAGGTCCAAAGTGGCGGCGAAGCCCCCGGCCTTGCCGAACACCACATAGCTGGAACCGCCCCAGCTATTGCCGCTTTTATCGGAATAGGGTGCCCCGACGATAATATCCGCGAAGCCGTCGCCATTGACATCGCCCGCCGCCGCGCCCCTGGCCCCCGACAAGAAATTCAACGAGTATTCGCCGTCCAGGCGGAAGCCATTGCTACCATCCAAGGTGGAGAGGTCCAGCGTGGCGGAAAAGCCCGAGGCTTGGCCGAACACCACGTAGCCGAAGCCCACGCCGGTATTGCCCATATTGTCCACGCCGCTCGCGCCGATGAGCAGGTCGCCGTAGCCATCCCCGTTGATATCGCCCGCCGCGCTGACCGTATAGCCCACCGCATTCCATTCGGCCAGGCCATCCAGGCGGAAGCCGTTGGAACCATCCAGCGTGGTCAGGTCCAGCGTGGCGGGGAATCCTCCCGTCTGGCCGAAGACGACGAAACTGGAACCCGCCGTGAACACGCCGTTCGGTTGGGCGTCGCCGACCCCGACGATGAGGTCGGCCAGACCGTCGCCGTTCAGGTCGCCCGAGCCGCTGACCGAGGTTTGCACCAAGCCCGATCCCGTGAAACCACCCAGTTGGAAGCCATTGCCGCCGTCGAGGCTGGCGAGGTCCAGGGTCGGCGCGAATCCCCCGGCCTGTCCGAACACCACGGCACCCAATCCCGTGCCGGACGATCCGACGAAGATGTCGGCATAGCCATCGCCGTTCACGTCGCCCGCCGCGCCGACCGCCCGCCCGGTCCCGTCCAGGCGGAAGCCATTGCCGCCGTCCAGGTTGGCGAGGTCGAAGCTTGGCGCGAAGCCCCCCGCCTGTCCGAACATCACATAAGCGCTGCCCGCGCTGCCGCCATCGGACGAGCCGACGATCAGGTCGGCGTAGCCATCGCCGTTGACATCGCCCACCCCGTTCACCGCGTAGCCCGCCGCGCCGTCCAGGCGGAAGCCGTTGCCGCCGTCGAGCATGGTCAGCGGCACCACCGGGGAAAACTGGTTGATGACCAGTAGGATGTCGGTGTTCACACAGAGGGTGGCCGAACCCTGGGTATAGGTGTGATAGGCCCGGCCATTCAGGGTGGCGTCGCTTCCCTGGGTCCATCCCAGGCCGGCCTGCACGATGCCGCTAGCGCTCCCGTCCACCACCAGGGTGTCGCTGGTATCGGAGAGGTTTCGTAGTGCCGCCGCCGTCAGGGTCAGGGTATTGCCACCATAAGGGTGGTTGATACCGTAGGGGTCGAGATCGATAGCCTCAAACCCCGCGAGCCGCGACCCCAGCGCCGCAAGATCGAGGTTCAAGCCCATTCCGCCCAAAGCCAAGGTGTCGGTGCCGGTGCCGCCATCCAGGCTTTGGAAACCTAGGTCGAAGACGGTGAGGGTGTTGTCGAGCGCGTTGCCGACCCCGACGCTGTCCGTGTTGTCCAGGGTCAGGTTTTCAAGATTGCCGCCCAGCGTATAGCTGATCGAGCTTTCGACGGTGTCGGTGCCGGCGCCCGCCGCTTCCACCACGCCCGTTCCGGCATCGGTGACCCAATAGATATCGTTGCCGGTGCCGCCGACCAGGGTGTCGGACCCGCCGTTGTCGACCAGGAAGTCGTTGCCCTCCCCCCCGCTCAGGAGGTTGTCACCGGCATTGCCGTACAACGTGTTGTCGAGGCTATTGCCGGTGCCGTCGCTATTGCCCGTGCCCATCAACCGCAATCCTTCGACATTGGCGGGCAGGATATAGTCCGCCAGATAGGATTCCACGGTATCGCCGGGCCAGGAGGAGGGATTGGTTTCGACGACCTGATCGCCCGCGTTATCGACCACATAGTCATCGCCCCCATCGCCACCGATCAGGGTATCCGCGCCCGCCCCGCCGTCCAGCAGGTTGTTCCCGGCGTTGCCCGTGATGGAATTGTTCAGGCCGTTGCCCGTCCCGTTAATATCCAGCGTGCCGGTCAAGGTCAGGTTTTCGACATTGGCCGGAAGCGTATAGCCGACCGAGCTTTGCGCGGTGTCGGTGCCTTCACCGGCGTTCTCCACCACTTGGTCGCCGTTGTTGTCCACGATGAAGGTGTCGTTGCCCGCGCCCCCGATCAATTTGTCGGCCCCGGCCCCGCTGTCCAGCGTATCGTTCCCACCCAGGCCGTTGAGGTAGTCGCCCTGCGCCGTGCCGATCAAAGAATTGGCCGCGCCATCGGTGGCGGTGGCGGTGGTGGTGTTGTCGCCGATCAAAACCTTGCTGCCGTTGGCGAAGGTGAAATGGGTGCTGGAGACCTGGGCCAGCGCCACCCCGGTCAGCTTGACGGTCTTGCCGGCATAGGTGATCCAAAGGTCCGCGCCGTTCTGCGCGAAACTGCCGGAAGCGGCTTGTAGCCCGGCGTTATCGAAGTTCAGGAAATCGGTCGCGGGATTGAAGGACAGCGATTGATTGTTGGTCAGGGCGCTGAAGTTGTATGTGGCCATTTGCCATGCTCCTTGATTTAACCAAGTCAAGCGACACATTCGCGAAGCGAATATGTAACATATATATTCGGAAATGGATGATAAAGGAACGACTGGTCCCTGGGCTAGACCGGATCGTGCGATACCCAGACGATCCGGGCTTTTTTGTGAATCATGCCGCAAAAATACCCGCGCTGTGTCGTCATCCGTGCGGCATGAAAAAGCCGGTGGACGAAGTGGCTGGCACTTCATCGCGACCGGCTTTATACCGATGCCCCAAAATCTAGGGGCGGCAGGTTCCGCCCATCCAGGAGGGCAAGGCGCTACACGGCACCCAGCACCGCATTGACCAAAACATGGACCGCGCCGTTATCGAAGCTGTGGTAATCCACGCCCACCAGGGTCACGTCGGCCCCTTGGGTCCAGCCGCCATCCGAGAAGCGGTAATGATCCCCGGCGTCGCCGTCCACCCTGAGGGTGTTGCTGGTGTCGGACAGGTCGGCCACGTCGCGCCGGCTCATGGACAAGGTGTTGTCGCCCGTTCCCGTGAGGCTGATCCGCTCGATGCCCTCCAGGCGTCCGCGCTCATGGGCGAGATTGAGCGACAGCCCGCTCCCGTCGAGGGCCAGGGTATCGATCCCCGCGCCGCCATTGGCGCGGAGGAAACCGAGGTTGGCCACGCGCAGGGTGTCGTTGCCCGCCCCGCCCGAGAACGCATCCGCGCCGCCCTGGCCGATCATCAGGTCGTTGCCCAGGCCGCCGACGAAGCGGTCCGCCGCCGCGGTGCCGGCCAGGGTGTCGTCGCCGGTGCCGCCTTGCTGGACCGCCCCGCCGGTGAAATTCCGCCCGAACAGCACATAGCCGGAACCGGCGTTGTCCTTGCCGCCCGGATCGGCCCCCGGTGCCCCGATGGCCATATCGTCGTAGCCATCGCCGTTGATATCGCCCGCCGCGCTCACCGAGACGCCGAAATAGGGCGAGACCCCCACGCCGTCCAGGCGGAAGCCCTGGCTGCCGTCGAGGTTGGCGACATCGATATGGTCCGGGAAGCCGCCCGCGTGGCCGAACAGCACATAGGCGGAACCTTGGTAGGAAGAGGTGTGGGGCTGGTCGAACGCCGCCGTGCCGAACGCGCCGACCACCAGGTCGCCATAGCCGTCGCCGTTGATATCGCCGACCCCGGCCACGGCGATCCCCAACCGGTCCATCCATTCCGCGCCGTCGATGCGGAAGCCCTGGGTTCCATCGACCGGGTCGAGGTTCTGGGTGGGCGCGTAGCCTCCGGTCTTGCCGAACAGGACGTAGGCCGAACCCGCGCCCAGTCTTTGGTCGGGATCGGCCCAACTGGCCCCGATGCCGAGATCGGCGCGGCCATCGCCGTTGATATCGCCGATGCCGCTCACCGAGGTGCCCGCGTTCTGGCCGGCGCTGCCATCCAGCCGGAAACCGTCGGTGCCGTCCAATTGGCCCAGCGCCATATCGGCGGGGAAGCGTCCGGCCTTGCCGAACACCACGTAGCTGGAGCCGGAATCATGGCCATTGGCCTTGTTCCACATCGCCCCGACGATCAGGTCGCCGTAGCCGTCGCCG
This sequence comes from Methylomagnum ishizawai, assembly GCF_019670005.1. Lineage (NCBI taxonomy): Bacteria > Pseudomonadati > Pseudomonadota > Gammaproteobacteria > Methylococcales > Methylococcaceae > Methylomagnum > Methylomagnum ishizawai. The sequence continues at coordinate 1,662,946 of NZ_AP019783.1, forward strand.
TTGATATCGCCCGCCCCGGCCACGGAGACGCCCGTTTCGGTGGAATCCGCGCCGCCTTGCATCTGGAAGCCGTCCTTGCCGTTGAGCAGGTCCAGGTCCGAATGCGCCGCGAACCCCCCGGCCTTGCCGAACACCACCGAAGCGACTCCCGCGCCGGGCGCGCCGATGATGATATCGGCATACCCATCGCCGTTGACATCCCCCGCCGCGCCGACCGAACCGCCCGTGAACGTCCACGAGCCCTTCCCGTCGAAACGGACGCCGTTGTCGCCGTCGAGCGTGGCGAGGTCGAACACCGCCGGGTAGCCCTGGGCCGTGCCGAACACCAGATAGGCCGATCCCGCCGCGTAGTCGTTGGCCGGGGTGGCGTGGGCGGCTCCGATCAGGAAATCGGCGTAGCCATCGCCGTTCACATCCCCGGCCCCGCCGACCGCGCCGCCGGTATAGGCGGACGGGTCCACGCCGTCCAGGCGGAAGCCGTCCTCCGGCGCGAGTTGGGCGAGGTCGGTCGCGGCGGGGAAACCGTCCGCCGCGCCGTAGATCACATAGGCCGAACCCACCGTGCTGAATCCGCCTTGGGGATCGGTTTCCGGAGCGCCGACGATGAAGTCGTCGTAACCGTCCCGGTTGATATCCCCGGCCCCGCCGACCCAGCCTAGCCCATCGCCGGGGGCCGCGCCATCGACCCGGAAGCCTGGGCTGCCGTCGAGCGCGGCGAGCGGCAGCGTGGCGTTGAGGTGGACCTGGGCGATGGCGGCGTCCAGCCAGAGGGCCGTGCCGTCTTGGGTATAGGTATGGTAGGTCCGGCCCTGGAATTGGGCGTCGCCGCCCTGGCTCCAGCCCAGGTCGGTATAGACCTGGTAGTCCGCGCCGGCCTGCACGATCAAGGTGTCGGTGCTGCTGGAAAGGTTCCGTACCGCGTCGGCGGTCAGCAGCAAAGCCCCGGAATTCCCGGCCTTGAGGATTTCGATGTCGTGGAGGCGCGGGCCGACCTGGGCCAAATCCAGCCGCGCCCCCGCGGGCAGGGCCAGGGTGTCGGTGCCGGTGCCGCCGTCGATGGCGGCGAAATCGAGGCTCGCCACCCGCAGCACGTCGTTGCCGCCCGCGCCGTAGAGGGCGTCGGCCCCGTAATCGCCGCCATCCAGGATGTTCTTGCCATCGTCGCCGACCAGGGTGTCGGCGAACCTTGTGCCGATCAGGTTCTCGATATGGAGCAGGGTGTCGTGGCCGGAACCCCCGCTGACCTGTCCCGTCGCCAGATTGGCCGCCACCCCCAGGGCGCCATAGGTGCCGGTGCGGAAATTCACGGTATCGACGCCCTGGCCGCCATCGATGACGTTGTCGCCGGGGCTGGCGTGGATCAGGTTGTTGAGGCTGTTGCCGGTGCCATCGCTGTCGCCCGGTGCCAATAGGCGCAGGCGCTCGACCCGGTCGGGCAGGCTGTAGGCGGCGAGATAGGAAGACACGCTGTCGATTTGGTTGGGATCGGCGTCGTGTTCGATCACGATATCGCCGGGATTGTCCACCACGTACACATCGTCGCCGCCGCCCCCGGTCATGAGGTCCGCGCCGCCCAGGCCGTTCAGGTAGTCCCGGCCGCCGCCGCCGATCAGCAGGTTGGGCAGGGCGTCGTTGGCGGTGCCGGGCGTATCGTCGCCGACCAGGAGCTTGCCGCCGTCGGGGAAGCTGAAATGGGCGCTGGAAAGCTGCCCCAGGGTCAGGTTCGCGAAGCGGATGGTCATGCCTTGGAGGGACAGCAGCAAATCCGCGCCGTCCTGGCGCAGGCCGAGGTTGGCGGCATGGTCGCCGGGCTTGTCGAACACCAGGATATCGGTCGCCGGATCGAAGTCGAGGGTCTGTTTGTAATAGAGCTGGCTGAAGGTGTAGGTGGTCATGGGATTGGCCTGGGCGGATGGGTGGATCGGATGAGGCCGTTTGGCTTGGCCTATGTTGGCCCGCGCCACGGTGCCCGCAAAATGGGGCAGACAGATTCCGCCGGTGGGAACCATGCCGGACTGGCGGCGGGGCCGGTCTCCACCCAGCGGCCCGCGCCAAACGCAAGGGCGGGCATGGAAACCCTGCCCGCCCTTGCCGGCGTATCGCCGGGGCCTCGCGCTCTGGAATGGATGCCCGAAGCCTATCCCGGACCCGGTTTATTCTCGTGGGTATGGAGCACCCACCGCTCGACCTGGGCCACCGCCCATTGGTTGGCGGGGCGGGCATTCAGGCGGGAAGCCAGGTTTTTCTTGGTATGGGTCCAGATGCACGATTCCCCGACCCGCCGGATGCCATCGGTCCCTTCGGGCCATAACGGGACCAACCATTTGGCGGTATGGCTGAGCAGGACAAAAGGCCATCGGTTCTTCTGGCCCAGCACCGCCAGTTGCGAATCGGCCCCGGCGGAGAAGGGGAAATGCTCCGCTTTCACTTTGCAGTACCGGGCGTCCCACGCCGCGATCCCGGAGCCGACGGCGTGGACATAGGTGTCTTTTTTGAGCGTTCTTTGATAGGAAATGATTTTGCTGACATCGGTGAAGTCCGGGGTATCCGTGAACAAATGCCCATGGAATCCACAGATGGTGGGGCCGGGGTATTTGCGCAAGCCGGCCACCAAGGTTTTGGCATAATCTTCTGGATAGGCGATATCGTCGTCTATGCTGAGGATAATCCCTTCCTCGATAGATTCGATCATGGCGAATTTCGCCTTGGGATATCCCCGTTGGCTGAATTTCAAGGTGATTTTATCGTGGCCGGGTCCGCTCAAGAAATCGGGGGGTTCGCGGTGGCCGTCCAGGCAAAGGTAGAGGTGGTCAACCTGGGGCAGGATCGATGCCACGACTTGCGATAGCATGTCTTCCCGTCCTGGAATGCTGGATAGCGCGGCGTAAATGGGTGGGTTCATATCGAATCGGTATCTTGGGTTTGGCTATTCTGGGTGTAAGGATGGCGTCGGACTCAAAATCCCGCCGGTCCCGCTCCGCGCCTAGGGTACAACAAAAAAAGCGGGCGTGAAATTCACGCCCGCTTTTGTGCGCTGGCGACGGGTGGATTAGCCCGCCATGGCGACTTTCTCCGCCTTCCGCTGATAATCCGCCAACTGGTCGAAATTCATATAGCGGTAGGTCTCCCCGGCCTGGGCCGCGAGGCTATCCATATACCCCATATATTCCTCGAACGTGGGAATCCGCCCCAGCACCGAGCAGACCGAGGACAGTTCCGCCGAAGCCAGGAACACCTTGGCCCCCGCGCCCATGCGGTTGGGGAAATTGCGGGTCGAGGTCGAAACCACCGTGGCCCCGTCCGCCACCCGCGCCTGGTTGCCCATGCACAGGGAACAGCCCGGCACCTCGGTCCGCGCCCCGACCTTGCCATAGGTGGCGTAATAGCCCTCGCCGGTGAGTTCGGTCTGGTCCATGCGGGTCGGCGGCACGATCCACAAGCGCCCCGGCACCTGTTTCCCGGATTGCTCCAGGATTTTCCCGGCGGCGCGGAAATGGCCGATGTTGGTCATGCACGAACCCAGGAACACCTCGTCCACAGGCGTCCCGGCCACGGCGGACAAGGGCTTGGCGTCGTCCGGGTCGTTGGGGCAGCACAAGAGCGGTTCCTTGATCTGGTCCAGGTCGATCTCGATCACCTCGGCGTATTCGGCGTCGGCGTCCGGTGCCAACAGCGTAGGGGTAGCCAGCCACTCCTCCATGGCCTGGATGCGGCGGGTCATGGTGCGCACATCGCCGTAGCCTTCCGCGATCATCCATTTCAGCAGGACGATATTCGAGCGCAGGTATTCGGCGATGGGCTCCGGGTTCAGGCGCACGGTGCAGGCGGCGGCGGAACGCTCGGCGGAAGCGTCGGCCAGCTCGAACGCCTGCTCGATCTTGAGATCGGGCAAGCCCTCGATTTCCAGGATGCGGCCATTGAATACGTTCTTCTTGCCCTTCTTCTCGAGGGTCAGGAGGCCGCGCTGGATGGCTTCATAAGGAATGGCGTGGACCAGATCGCGCAGGGTGATGCCGGGCTGCATCTGGCCCTTGAACCGCACCAGCACCGATTCCGGCATATCCAGCGGCATGACGCCGGTGGCGGCGGCGAAGGCCACCAGCCCCGAACCCGCCGGGAACGAAATCCCAATCGGGAAGCGGGTATGCGAATCGCCCCCGGTGCCGACGCTATCGGGCAGCAACATCCGGTTCAGCCAGGAATGGATGATGCCATCGCCCGGACGCAGCGATACGCCGCCCCGGTTCATGATGAAGTCCGGTAAGGTGTGGTGGACCTGCACGTCCACAGGCTTAGGGTAGGCGGCGGTATGGCAGAACGACTGCATCACCAAGTCGGCGGAGAAGCCGAGGCAGGCCAAATCCTTCAACTCGTCGCGGGTCATGGGGCCGGTGGTGTCCTGGGAACCCACGGTGGTCATGTGCGGTTCGCAATAGGTGCCGGGACGCACGCCCGCCACGCCGCACGCCTTGCCGACGATCTTCTGCGCCAGGGTGTAGCCCTTGCCGCTGTCGGCCTGGGGCACGGGACGGCGGAACACGGTCGAAACCTCCAACCCCAACGCCTTGCGGGCGCGGTCGGTGAGGCCACGGCCCACGATCAAGGGGATGCGTCCGCCCGCCTGGGCCTCGTCGAGGATGATGTCGTTCTTGAGCGCGAATTCGCAGACCACTTCGCCGCCGCCGTGGCGCTTGATGATCCCGGCATAGGGATAGATATCGATGACATCGCCGGTCTGGAGTTGGGTGACATCGCACTCGATAGGCAAGGCGCCGGAGTCCTCCATGGTGTTGAAGAAGATCGGCGCGATCTTGCCGCCGATGCAGACGCCGCCGTCGCGCTTATTGGGGACATGAGGGATATCGTTGCCGATGTACCACAGCACCGAGTTGGTGGCGGATTTGCGGGAAGAGCCGGTGCCCACCACATCGCCGACGAAGGCGACCGGGAAACCCTTTTCCTTCAATTCGGCGATCTGGGTTTCGGCGTGGGTCACGCCCTCGCGGGGCACTTTGAGCATGGCCTTGGCGTGCAGCGGAATATCGGGCCTAGACCAAGCGTCCTGCGCGGGCGAGAGGTCGTCGGTGTTGATTTCGCCCGGCACCTTGAACACGGTGACGGTCACGCAGTCCGGCACCTGCGGGCGGCTGGTGAACCATTCGGCCTCGGCCCAGGATTGCAGCACGGCCTGGGCGTTCGCGTTGCCCGCGTTGGCCTTTTCCTGCACATCGTGGAAGGCATCGAACACCAGCAAGGTATGGGACAAGCCCTTCGCCGCGATGGGGCCGAGTTCCGGGCTCTCCAGTAGTTCGATCAAGGGCGCGACGTTGTAGCCGCCCAGCATGGTGCCCAGCAGCTCGGTGGCGCAGGCCGGGGACAGGATCGGCGATACCGATTCGCCCTTGGCGATGGCGGCCAGGAAACCGGCCTTGACGTAGGCGGCTTCGTCCACGCCCGCCGGGACGCGGTTGGCGAGCAAGTCCAGCAAGAACGCCGCCTCGTCCGCCGGGGGATTCTTGATGAGTTCCACCAGCCCGGCGGTCCATTCGGGACTCAAGGGTTTGGGAACCAGTCCTTGCTCCGCCCGTTCGGCGGCGTGTGTGCGGTAGTCTTGCAGCATGTAAAGCCCTATGAGTGGTGATGGGGTCCGGGTTGGGCCGACGGTCCGGCCCAGCCCTGCACCCGGTTATTATATGATTCCACAACCCCCCCGCCATGCCGGAACCATGCCATGAACACCTTGCTTTATACCCACCCCATCTTCCTACACCACGAAACCGGCCTGGGCCATCCCGAAAGCGCCGCCCGCCTGGAATCGATTGCCAAGGCGCTGGAAAGGCCCGAGTTCGCCGCGTTGGACCGGCGGCTAGCGCCCAAGGCCGACCTCGACACCGTGCGGCTGATCCACAGCGAAAAGCACATCAAGCGGGTGTTCGATAGGGTGCCCAAGATCGGCTTCGGCTACCTGGACGCCGACACCATCCTGTCGCCGGAATCGGGCGACGCCGCCTTGCACGCTGTCGGTGCGGCCTGCGCCGCCGTGGACGCGGTGTTCGCCAAGGCGGCGCGGAATGGCTTTTGCGCCCTCCGCCCGCCGGGGCACCATGCCACGCCCGAACAGGCCATGGGCTTCTGCCTGTTCAACAATGTCGCCATCGCCGCCGAACATGCCCGCAAACAACATGGCATCAAGAAGGTGGCGATCCTGGATTTCGATGTCCACCACGGCAACGGTACCCAGGACGCCTTCGCCAAGAACCCGGAAGTCCTGTACGCCTCCACCCATCAATCGCCTTGGTATCCCGATACCGGCCACGCCCATGAAACCGGGGTGGGCAACATCATGAACGCGCCCCTCGCCGCGGGCAGCGGTTCTAAAGAATTCCGCGCCGCCCTCACGGATAGGATGCTGCCTTTCATCGACAAGTTCGCGCCGGAACTGGTGTTGATTTCGGCGGGTTTCGACGCCCACCGCGACGATCCCCTGGGTGAATTGCAGCTTAGCGAGGACGATTACGCCTGGGCCACGGGCGAGTTGATGAAACTCGCCGATAGGCATTGCGGGGGGAGGGTGGTTTCCCTCCTGGAAGGGGGCTATCACCTGGACGCATTGGGCCGCAGCGTGGCGGCGCATGTACGGGCGCTGATGTCGGTGTAGGGCGGATATTGGGGCGTAGCCGGGTAGGGTGGGCACATATTCCGTGCCCACCGCGATGCACGATGATGGTGGGCTACCTGGCTGGGTCCTTCCATCCGGCGCAATACGGCGACCGCCTATCGCGGAGAACCTCATTCCCCCGCCCCGCAAGTCGGGCAATGCGGATTCCTCCGCAATTTCATCTGCCGCCATTCCAGGTTCAGGGCATCGAACAGCAGTAATCGCCCGGATGCCGTCTCGCCGATCCCCAGCAATAATTTCATCGCCTCCAGCGCCTGCATCCCGCCGACGATACCGGGCAGGGGCGCGATGACACCGTTGCGGGCACAGCTGTCCGGCAGTTCCCCTTGCGCCGGATACAGGCAGTTGTAGCACGGGCTGTCGGGCTGCTCCGGGGTGAATACCGCCAGTTGCCCCTCGAAGCGGATCACCGCGCCGGACACCAAGGGCTTCCGGGCCTTGACGCAGGCGGCGTTGACCGCGAACCGGGTGGCGAAATTGTCCGAGCAATCCAACACCACATCCACCGCGGCCACGGCGGCGTCCAGGTCCGCGCCTTCCAGGCGGCGATCCAGGGTGCGGAGCGTGATATCGGGATTGAGCCGGGCCAGGGTCTTGCGGGCCGATTCGACCTTGGGTTCGCCCAGGTTGTCGGTGCCATGGATGATCTGGCGTTGCAGGTTGGAAAGATCGACCCGGTCGTAATCGTTCAGCACCAGTTCGCCGATCCCGGCGGCGGCGAGGTACATGGCGGCGGGCGAACCCAGCCCGCCCAGCCCGATCACCAGGATGCGGGCATTCAGCAGCTTTTGCTGGCCCTCGATATCGATCTGGGGCAACAGGATTTGGCGGCTATATCTCAGGAGTTGATGGTCGTCCATGGAGCTTGATTCGGTCGGTGGTTGGAACGGGGATTATCGGTCGGCGCGGGCCGGGGCGGGAATAGGGCGATCGCTTGCCGCGCCCTGGACGCTGGATTTCGATATCGGTGCCGAAATGACGGGTTTTCCAGCCCCTGGGAATGGTCGCTATTGTTGCGGTACTCGCCACTGTTTCCCGTTTTACGCCACAATAACCGGAATCACCCGTCCGAGGTATGCCCATGATCCAAACCCAGCCCCGAACCCTGCCCAAAGAACTGCACCGCGCCCAGGAGGTGCGGGCCATGGACCGCTACGCCATCGACACCCTGGGCATTCCGGGGCTGGAGCTGATGCATCGGGCCGGGGCCGCCGCTTTCGCCGCGCTGTGCGGGCGTTGGCCCACGGCGCGGACCCTCTCGGCCATTTGCGGGGCCGGCAATAACGGCGGCGATGCCTATGTGGTGGCGCGGCTAGCCCACGCGGCGGGCTGGGATGTCAGGGTCTATCCGGTCGCGCCCTTGGCGGGGCTGAAGGGCGATGCGCTGGCCGCCTATCAAGAATACCGGGCGGCGGGCGGCGCGGTGCTGGATTTCATTCCGGCGGATTTCGAGGGCGCGGAAATCCTGGTGGACGGCCTGTTCGGCACCGGGCTGGACCGCGAGATCGAGGGCTTGTTCGCCGAGGTCGTCCGCGCCGTCAACCGCTTCCGGGGCAAGGTGCTGGCCTTGGATATTCCCTCCGGCCTGTGCGCCGATACCGGGGCGGTGTTGGGCGTGGCGGTGCGGGCGGATGTCACGGTCAGCTTCATCGGCCTGAAACAGGGCTTGTGTACCGGCGAGGGCTTGGAATACGCGGGCGAACTGGTGTTCGCCGATTTGGAGACACCGCCCATGGTGAAACACGCGGTCAAGCCTTCGGCCCTGTTGCTGCCGCCCTTGGCGCAGGGTTTGCCGCCGCGTCCGCGCTACGCCCATAAGGGCCATTTCGGCCACGTGCTGGTGCTGGGCGGCGAACAGGGCTATAGCGGCGCGGCGCGGCTGGCGGCGGAAGCGGCGGCGCGGGTCGGGGCGGGGCTGGTGAGCCTCGCCACCCGCCCGGAACACGCCGCCTTCCTCAACCTGGACCGGCCCGAACTCATGTGCCACGGCGTGGCCCGGCGCGACGAGGTGGAAAACCTCCTGGGCCGGGCCACGGTGGCGGCGGTGGGGCCGGGGCTGGGGCGTTCGGACTGGGCGGCGCTGTTGCTGGATGCCGCCGTGGACAGCGGTTTGCCCTTGGTGGTCGATGCCGATGCCTTGAACCTCCTGGCCGCGCAGCCGCGCCGGTGCGAGCGCTGGGTCTTGACCCCGCATCCGGGCGAGGCCGGGCGCTTGCTCGGGACCGGCACGGCGGCGGTGCAGCGCGACCGCTATGCCGCCGCCCGCGCCTTGCAGGACCGCTATGGCGGCGTGGTGGTGCTGAAAGGCTCGGGCACGCTCATCGCGGGCGCGGACGAATTGCCCAGGGTGTGCATCGCGGGCAATCCCGGCATGGCCAGCGGCGGCATGGGCGATGTGCTGACCGGGGTGGTCGCGGGGTTGTTGGCCCAGGGGTTGGAGCCGCTGGAAGCCGCCACCCTGGGCGTGCGCCTCCATGCCGCCGCCGGCGACGAAGCCGCCCGCGATGGCGAGCGCGGCCTGTTGGCGGGCGATTTGATGACCCCCTTGCGCCGCTGGGTGAACCGATGAACACGGTCCTGGACCTGCCCGACGAGGCCGCCACCCTCGAATTCGCCGCCCGGCTCTACCGCCATCTGCCGCCGGGCTGCCTGGTCTATCTACATGGCAATCTCGGCGCGGGCAAAACCACCTTCGTGCGCGGTTGCCTACGCTCGACCGGCTTCACCGGCGCGGTGAAAAGCCCGACCTTCACCCTGGTCGAGGAATACGCGCTGCCCGACCGTACCCTGTTCCATTTCGACCTGTACCGGCTGAACGACCCGGAGGAATTGGAATGGATGGGCATCCGCGATTATCTCCGGCCCGGAGCCACCTGTTTCATCGAATGGCCCGGACGCGGCGCGGGACTCCTGCCCGGAGCCGACCTGGATATCCGCCTGGAAATCCTGGGGGGAAGCCGCCGCGCCACGCTGGCGGCGGATAGCGAACAGGGCAGGGCGATCCTGGCCGCGTGGGCGGCGGGGTGATGGAACCCGCCGCGGCCAGTTGATTTTGGGCGATAAGTCCCGCTCGAAAGCTTGCGTAGCGCGGAATGCGCCGCTATTTTTCCAAAGCGCTTGACCAGGGGTATCCAACATGAACAAAAAGTCCGTATGGGGTGGTTTGTTGTGGCTCGCCGTGTGGGTGTCCGGGGAGTCCGGCGCGGCGGCGGTCTGGGTGAAATCGGTGCAATGGACGGCGGGGCCGCACCCGCGCCTGATGGTGGATTTCAGCGGGGTGCCGGGATATCGGGTGGCCAGCCTGGGCGGCGACGCGCCGCTCGCCATCGAACTGGCCGATACCGCCCTGGCCGGGGGCTTGGCGCAACCGCCCGCCGCCCATCCGGTCGCGGCCCGGATCGGCTCCCTGCCCGGCAAGGCCAAGGGCAGCCTCCGCCTCCTGGTCGAGACCAAGCGCAACGCCCCCCATCAGGCCCGCATGGAGCAATGGCCCGACCACGCCCGCCTGACCGTGGAATGGGCCGCGTCCGCCGCCCCGGTCCCCGCCGCTGCTTCCACCAATTCCGCCCGCGCCCGTGCCAAACCGGCCCATTCCTTCGTGGTCGCCATCGACGCCGGGCACGGCGGCAAGGACACCGGGGCCATCGGACCCGGCGGTACTTTGGAAAAAAACGTGGTGATGGCGATTGCCCGCAAGCTGGCTGGGTATATCCAGGCCGAGCCGGGGATGAAGGCGGTCTTGGTGCGGCGCGGCGATGAGTTCGTCGATCTGCGTCACCGCGCCGCCATCGCCCGCAAGGTGCGGGCCGATTTGTTCGTGTCCATCCATGCCGACGCCTATACCGACGGCGGGGTGAAGGGTTCCTCGGTGTATACGCTGTCGGAACACGGCGCGTCCAGCGAGGCGGCGCGGTGGCTGGCCGACAGCGAGAACGCCGCCTTGGTGGGCGGCCCCAAGCTCAAGGACAAGAACAAGCTGCTGGCCTCGGTGCTGGTGGACCTGTCCAAGAACGCCACCCTGGACGCCAGCGACAAGGCGGCGGAAAAGGTATTGCGGGAATTGAGGCGGGATTTCGCCGTGCATCACGACGAGGTGCAGAAGGCCGAGTTCGCGGTGCTGAAATCGCTGGACGTGCCGTCCATGCTGGTCGAGACCGCCTTCATCTCCAACCCGGAGGAGGAACGCAACCTGACCAACAACGCCCACCAGGACCGGGTGGCGCGTTCGGTGTTCCGGGGGATCAGGGCGTATTGTGCGGAGTCGCGCCGGGCGGGGGCGGCGGCGGGGTTGCGGGTGGCGGAGGTGCCTTGAGGCGGGCGAAAGAATAAACCGCCGGGGATAGCCTATCTTAGAGGACATCCGGCACATAAACTGCTTACACGGTTTTGGCCTCGATCCGTCTTCCCAGGATCAGGGCGCACGCCAACTGAAGGAAGGCCAGATAGTTGGCTCCCCGGCAGGTGTAGCGGGTTCGGATGGCCCGGAAGCCCTTGAGCCAGGCGAAAGCGCGCTCGACCACCCACCTCCGCGCGGGGTGGGTTGGCTCGGAGTCGCAGGAACGCTTCTCCTCGCCGATCTTGCGGATATGGGGGGTGTAGCCCAGTCCCGCGACTTCCCGCTCGACCCGTTCGTAGCCATACCCTTTGTCCAGGCAAAGATGCCTGGGACTTTGCCCGGCGTCGGCGGGTGCCTCGATCACGGCCGCCTCGACGGTGACCGTCACCAGGCGGCTGTCGTGCACGTTGGCCCCGGCCTGCGCGACGGCGAAAGGCATCCCCTTCCCGTCCACCTGAAGGTGGATCTTGCCACCGCTGCGCCCACGATCCGTGGGATTGCGCCCCAGGCCCTCGTCCTTCTGGCAGCGGGTCTGGCGGACCGGGGCCTGCACCAGGCTGCCGTCCATCGACTGCCAAGCCAGGTCGAACCCCTCGAGTTCCTCGTACTCCGCCGCCGACCAGCGGAACATCTCCTTGAACACGCCGGCGGCAACCCATCTCTGAAAGTGCTCGTGGACCGCGCTTTTCGAGCCGTAGCAGGCCGGCAGGCAATCCCATTGGCAACCGGTCTTGAGCACATACAGAATCCCGTTCATGACCGTCCGGAACTCCAGCGGCTTGGAGCCGCCCGGCCTGCGCCGCTTGAACGGCTCCAACAATGGCTCCACGTGCTCCCACAGCCGGTCCGAGATTTCCAGGCAACTCATGGGTCTCCTCCGCTTCCGCTTCGCAAAAGACGGGTCTTTTAAGCGTTCGCCGCGCAAAGCACAAGATGTGCCGGATGTCCTCTTATCCGGTCGTCCAGCGGGACAAAAGGGCGGGTTCCCCTATGGTTAACCCGCCCCGCAAGCCACTCGTCCTATGGGGTGTTCATCCCCGTCCTGCTATTAGAAACAGGGTATCCAGCGTAAATTGCCGGTTTCGCGTTTGAAACTGATGTGCTTGAGCGACGCCGACAAAAGCTGGGGCAGCGCGACGAATTCAATATTGGATTGCATTAGCCGCTTGATGAGATATTGGGCGGCACCGGTCGTTGTGTCGTTTGCCAGTACATAGGTTGACCAAGTTTCATGGGTGAGCAGAATTATTTTATAGTTCGTTCTGTTGAGGAACGAAGTAACCGCGCCCACCACCCCGAAACCCATCCTATGAGAATGGTAGTTTTCGCTATAGTCATGCCCTAAGAGCAGCCCGCCCGGCTTGAGTTTGGCCGCGTATCCGACCAAATCATTCAAAACCGCCTCATAGTGATGCATGCCATCCACATAAACGAAATCCAATGAGCCGTCTTCGAAATCGGACAAGGCTTCGGCACTGGTTTTTCGATGGAGGATCACTTTTTGTGTGGAGATTTCGGATTTAAACCGTTTGACCACGCCTCGGTGTATTTTATCTTGTTCCACTTGTTGGACGTTGGCCCCGTCGGCGGAATATTCGGCGATTTCAGAAAAGCGCCAAGGATCAATCAAGTGGAGTTGGTTTGGATTTGCGTTTTCGAGAATAATCGCTGAAAAATGGCCGCGCTGAACTCCAATCTCGCAGCCGATAGTGTCCTTGGGCAAGAGCTTGAAAAGTTCCTTACGGTTGGTGATGGCGTAGAAAAATTTATCGTCCATACTCTCTTCTCACTAAGTAATTAAAAACCCATGTGGTTCTGCATATTACCGGATCAATAGCGCATGAATCCTTGCTATCAAACTCTAGCTTCCTGGAGCGGTACCATATACTAAATCGTCAAATCTGGCTTCAAATTTCAGTTTTTCCCACCTATACCGCCTTCAAGCGAAGGCATCGGCTTCGGTGTTAATGGGTTCCGCCAAAGACGCCTTGTACGCTAATGACGAAACATGGAAGGTAGGTTGCTAAAACTATTGCCTCCACCAATAGGCCGTCCTCTTCTCTAACCCGGAATAGAACAAGTGTAATATAAATAGGGCGATTTGGCTAGTGGAGGCAAAATCCACTCGGCAAGCGGTTGGCGCGAATGTGCTCTAATATTGTCGCAGATATGGTGCTGCTGTCTATAAAAGCAGATGTATTTTGCCTTGCCCGCAAATAAGATACTGGATTGGCCGGTGTATTGGGCAAAGTCAGCAATGACTCTGTCGCGAATCGTTTCTCCATCCCGACAATCACCACAAGCGAATGCCGTGCGCTGGTGAGCGCATCCAAACCAAGGGTAATTCCATGGGTATATTCGACCTGGTTGGCCGCTCGGGTATCGGTGGATAGCGCTACGATTCTGGTCGCATTAAGCGAAGCGTGGGGCGATGGTTCGTTAAACCCAATATGGGCGTTGCGTCCAACCCCATGCACCGCGCAGTCAATGCCGCCAAGCCCGTATAACTGGCGCTCGTAGTTTTGGGGCGTAAGCTTAAGTTCCCCGTCGGCATTCAAAAAGGTAATTAACCTTTTGATGCCGAGTGGCTTTATTAGTTCATTATCGAGTTGCCACGCGAAGCTCGTCGGGTTGGCGGGCGGGACACCGTAATATTCATCCATCTGAACGCAAACGACCCTTTGCCAATCCACAGCTCCAGAATATAGCTCGCGCAGTTTGGCCCAAGTGGCGATCAGGGTACGGCCAGCCGATGGAACCCATATACAATAAGGCTTAGTGGACAGCACGTCGCCGATGATAGATACAATCATTCGGGCAACCTCGCTTGCGATAGCGTCAAGATTATCTGAAATATATAGGCTGGGCATGTCATATCCCCTGGCTATCCTGTTTTGAGGATTTGTTGCAAAATCCCGCCGCCAATATCGGATTGCCACAGGGCGATCCCGTTGGCTTCCCCATTAAAACTAGGTTCGCCATATCTTCCGGCCAAGGGGTAGCCAGCGGATAGTCCCATACAATACACATTGCGAATCGGCTTGTTATGCGAATCGAGAACGCGGCTATCGTGGTCAACCAATGGTGCTTTATATGTCAATTGGCTTTTGAGGGCGATTGGGTTGCCTTGGGCATTGAAGAGGGGTAAGGCTCTAGGCCGATAGCCCAAAGCGGCGATGATGATATCCGCTTGTTCCAACACCCGCCTTGCCTCTTGGCTTGAATCACATCCTAGCTTTAATAATTTAATCCGGGTCTCAATTGGCAGACCGCCCAATCCCCATATTCTCCGCATCAATTCCCGTGAGTCGCTACGAAATCCGGCGAGTGGGTATACCCGGCCTGTTTTTGGGCAGATATCTTTCCGTCCGAAATCATAATATCCATCCTGGTGTGCCGCTTCCGGCGAGGAATAAGTCAGCGCGAGTTTGTTCTTATGCAGCACGGTAATCGCGATGTTTTGGGTATTAACATCTTCCAACTTGTTCAGGCAGACCCAAACGGATGAAAGGGCGCTATGCGACCCTCCCACGATGGCTATCCGTGGTTGACGGATATCGCGCAGGCGGGAAGAGAGCAGGCTTGGACCGGCCAAGGCCAAAGCGTGCTTTGATAATATCGTTTTATCCGCGAATCGCGGCAGCAAGGGTTCTCCGCAAACCGGGATCGAATATAACGGCCCTAGCGTTTGGTCGGCACCTGTGGCAAGTATCAATGACTTCGAGTGGAACTTCTGGGTTGTTCCATCGGAGTTTTGACATATCGTCGCCCATGATCCTTGCTCGTCGAGATGCGATGCCATAGCGGTTATGTTTGTAGAAAATATGCCTAGGTTGTTAACCATATCCCAGTGGTGTAGTTCTTTACCGATTTCTGATAAATATTCCGCTGCTATGGTCAGTTCAACTGGGCTGCCGCGAAGGTTGTTGAGGTGTGAGCCCGGATAATAATCCATCAAGTGCCGGAGACTGGGGATGCCCTCGTCATTCGGCGAGGAGATGAAACTATCGGCGAAACTGTCGGAGCGGATCACATAGGTTCCGAGTTCGCCCGCCCCTAATCCTGGAGTTTGCTCTAGAACTTTCATGCCCCGCTGTATCAGCGTTTCTAATAATCCCGCGCGACGGGCTGCGAGCAATATGGATATTCCGGCTGGGCCGCCACCGATAATTAGGGTTGCTAAGGTTTTTTCGTTCATTGTCAATAAATCAAGGTTTTTTGTCAATCAATGAAGACTTTTTTAGGTGATATAAGTAACGGCTATATGCTTTTAACGATTGGGATGTCATGCTGAAAAAAATTATTGATTCAAGTCTGGCTTATTCCAGCTTTGGTGATCCGAGCTTAGCATAAGGTTTCGATGATAATTGACAGGGCTTCGGGGAAAAAACAAGAATCCTGGAGGGCCAAAGGCAACTTCCAGGCAAACGCGGAATACCCGGCCCGGCGACCAATGAAAAAAGCCCCGGTTGTAAAACTGGGGCGTGGGGCTTGTGCCCCAACGAGGAACGGATGCCGCCATCCGTATCGCATCGCTCAGGGTGGGAACATCCATGCCCATTTTTCTTTTTCCGCCGCCGATAGCCCATAGCGCGAAAACATCCCGGCACACCCATCTCCACGCGGTATCCCGGTTGGATTAGCGGAATCCAACCACCCCCAGCCCAAGCAAGCCGCCAACCCTTCCGCCCCCCCTCCCACTAGGCGACAATACCCACCCCACACGAACCACTCCCGGCCCGCCGCCATGCCCATCCGCTTCCTCCCCCCCCAACTCGTCAACCAAATCGCCGCCGGCGAAGTCGTCGAGCGCCCCGCCTCGGCCATCAAGGAATTGGTCGAAAACGCCCTCGATGCCGACGCCCGCCGCGTCGAAATCGAAGTGGAGCAGGGCGGGCTCCGGCTCATGCGGGTCCGCGACGATGGCACCGGCATCCCCAAGGAAGAACTCCCGCTCGCCCTCTCGCGCCACGCCACCAGCAAAATCGCCAGCCTCGACGACCTGGAACGGGTGTCCAGCTTCGGTTTCCGCGGCGAAGCCCTGCCCAGCATCAGTTCGGTGTCGCGCTTGGCCCTGACCTCCCGCACCCGTGGCGAGCGCTGCGCCTTCCGCGTCACTACCGATGGCGGCGAGGCCGATTTCGATGTGCAGCCCGCCTCCCATCCCGAAGGCAGCACGGTCGAAATCCGCGACCTGTTCTACAACACCCCGGCCCGCCGCAAATTCCTGCGCAGCGAGAAGACCGAATTCCAGCACATCGAAACCCTGGTCAAGCGGCTGGCCCTGGCCCGCTTCGGGGTGGGCTTTTCCCTGAGCCATAACCAGCGCAATGTGTTCGACCTGCGCCCGGCTACCACCCAGGCCGATACCGAACTGCGTCTGGCCTTGCTGCTGGGCGGGGAGTTCCTGGCCCAGGCGCTGGCGGTGGAGTTCGAGGCGGCGGGGATGCGGCTCACGGGCTGGGTGGGCTTGCCGACCTTTTCCCGCAGCCAAGCCGATATGCAATATTTCTATGTCAATGGCCGCTCGGTGCGCGACAAGCTGGCGGGCTACGCCATCAAACAGGCGTATCAGGATGTGCTGTACCACGGGCGGCAGCCGGTCTATGTGCTGTATTTGACGCTCGATCCGGCCCTGGTCGATGTCAACGCCCATCCGGCCAAGCTGGAAGTACGGTTCCGCGAACCCGGCATGGTGCATGATTTCCTGTTCCGGGGTTTGCACCGGGCTTTGGGCGAGGCCAAGCCGGGCGCGGGCGTGGGGACGGGTGCCGGATTCGAGGTGGCGGAACCCGTGGCCGCGCAGGGCGGATCGTCCCGCGCCACATCCGGTTCCGGCCTGTACGCCCCGCGCCCATCCACCCCGCTTTCCACCCGCGCCGCCGCCCGCCAAGCCTCCTTACCCTTGAATGTGGCCGAAACCCTCCAAGGCTATGCCGGTTTGTACGGCAAACCGGCCAACACCACCGCCGAAACCCCGGAGTCCGAACCCGCAGCCATGCCGCCCCTAGGCTATGCCGTGGCCCATGTGCATGGCGCGTTCATCCTGGCCGAAAACCGCGAGGGCTTGGTCTTGGTCGATGCCCATGCCGCGCACGAGCGCATCACCTACGAAAAGCTCAAGCGCCAGCACGAGGCCGGGCCGGTGCCCAGCCAGCCTTTGTTATTGCCGCTGCGGTTGAAAGTGACCGGGGCCGAGGCCGAGATGGCGGTCGAGGCCCAGGACGCCCTGGCCGCGCTCGGCATCGAACTCGACCGCGCCGGTCCCGAAACCCTGGTCATCCGCGCCTTGCCCGTGCTGTTGGGCGAAACCGACGGCGAAACGCTGGTGCGCGATGTGTTGGCCGATTTGAACCAGCACGGCCACAGCGCCCGTGTCGAAGCAAGCTTGAATGGCGTGCTGGCGACGGTGGCCTGCCATGGTTCGGTGCGGGCCAACCGCAAGCTCACCCTCCCCGAGATGAACGCCCTGTTGCGGGAAATGGAAGCCACCGAGCGCGGCGGCCAGTGCAACCACGGTCGGCCCACCTGGGTGGTGTTGAGCCTCAAGGAATTGAACGGCTGGTTCGCCAGGGGCCGCTGAGCATGGAACGCCTGCCGCCCGCCCTGGCCCTGATGGGGCCGACCGCTTCCGGCAAGACCCGGCTCGCCATCGCCTTGGCACAAGCGCTGGATGGCGAAGTCATCAGCGTGGATTCGGCCCTGGTCTACCGGGGCATGGATATCGGCACCGCCAAGCCCGACCTCGCAGAGCGGGCGGGCGTGCCCCATCATCTGATCGATATCCTCGACCCGGCGGAGGCGTATTCGACGGGCCGGTTCCGCGAGGACGCCCTGGCCCTGATGCGCGATATCACCGGGCGTGGCAAGCTGCCCATCCTGGCGGGCGGGACCCTGCTGTATTTCAACGCGCTGTTCCATGGGATTTCGGAACTCCCGTCCGCCGACCCGGATATCCGCCGCCAACTCGACGCGGAAGCCGCCGACCGGGGTTGGCCCGAACTGCACGCCGAACTGGCGCGGGTCGATCCCGTAGCCGCCGCCCGCATCCATCCCCACGATCCCCAGCGCATCCACCGGGCTTTGGAGGTGTACCGGATTACCGGCGTGCCGCTCACCGAACTTTGCGCCGCCACCTTGGCCCCGCCGCCACCGTTCGATCTCATCAAGCTGGTGGTGGCACCCGCCGACCGGCCCGCTTTGCACGAGCGTATCCGGCTGCGCTTCCTGGCTATGCTGGAGCGCGGCTTGGTCGAGGAAGTCCGCGCCCTGTACGGACGCGGGGATTTGCAGCCCGGTTTGCCCTCGATCCGGGCGGTGGGCTATCGGCAGGTTTGGGCTTATCTGGCCGGGGAATATGATTGGGAGACGATGGTCGAGCGCGGCGTCATCACGACCCGGCAGTTCGCCAAGCGGCAATTCACTTGGTTGCGGCGGGAAACGGACGCGGCACACTATTTCAGCGAGGATGATCGGCTGGTGGAGCGGGTTTTGGCCGATGTGGCTGGGCGGTTGGAGGCCGCACGATAGTCCGCCTGTGTACAGGGCGGAGCGAGGGCAAAAGCTTTGGATAATCCTATGTGGGGGGCGGTATGCTGCCAAATAAAGATCAAATTTCCCGTCCGGCAAAAAATCAATTTTTTCCTGTTTCGATTGCTGAGATAAAACGGGCGATCCGAGAGTTTTGGTTCGCTTTCTCGGATTATAAAAAACGTATTGATATTAACTAACTTTCCTTTTAAGAACAGATTTGGGGTGCAGGTGGCAAGTATTTATCCCATGGAGGCGTTGATTGTTTTTTCTTTCGATGAAGGCGTTGCGCGCATTCGCGCAAAAGCCGTCGTCCACGCGGTTTTTCATGAGCTTTCAAAGGTTGAAAAACATCAATATTATCGACCGAATTTGCGGGAAATCATATCGTTTCGCGCCTATCTCGCCCCTTTCAATAAGCTGGTTATTACCAAGCGCAAACGTAGGGCCATGCTGGCCAAATATCGGGGCGATGCGAAGTTTTCCAACGCCTTTAAACCCAAGCGGATTTATGTTGACGAAATTCGCCTTTATAGCGTAGATGTCGCTGATTCCAACGTGGAATTTGGCGATTAACTATCCGGCCCCCGTGCAGGATATTCCACCGACTTCGGAACCTTCCTCCATGCACACCCAAATCCTTGCCTGCCTGGACCAAATCGAACACGACCACGGGGTCCGTATCCTTTATGCCGCCGAATCGGGCAGCCGGGCCTGGGGCTTCGCCTCGTCCGACAGCGATTACGATGTCCGTTTCGTCTATATCCGCCCGCTGGAGGATTATTTGTCCATCGCCGCCCAGCGCGATGTGATCGAAGTGCCGATAGATCGCCTGTTGGACGTGAACGGCTGGGATATCCGCAAGGCGCTGGCCTTGTTCCGCAAGAGCAACGCGCCCCTCTACGAATGGCTGCAATCACCCATCGTCTACCGCCGGGATGCGCGGTGCAGCGATCCATGGCTGGCTTTGCTGCCGGATTATTTTTCCCGGCGGGCCGGTTGCCATCATTATTTGTCCATGGCCCGCAACGCCTACGAACACCAACTCCAAGGAGCCCGCGTCCGGCTCAAGCATTATTTCTATGCCCTGCGGCCCTTGCTGGCGGCGGCTTGGATCCTGGAACGGGGTGGCGTGCCGCCGATGGAATTCGCGTCCTTGCGCAGCCAGGTCGCGGATGCGACTGTACAAGCCGCCATCGACGCCTTGCTCGATCTCAAGCGGCGCAGCGACGAGCGGGCGGAAACGGCTCCGGTGCCGGTCCTGCAAGATTTCATCGCCCGCCGCTTGGCCGCGCACCAACAAGACAGCGCGGTGCTGGCTCCGCATAGCGGGGCGGAGGAACCCTTGAACCGGCTATTCAGGAGCCTGCTATTGCCATGAATTACCAACGCCTGCGGGACAACCGGGATTGCCTGTTGTTGGAGGCCGTAAGCGGCAGCCGGGCCTATGGACTGGCCACGCCCGAATCCGACACCGACCTCAGGGGGGTGTTCATCCTGCCAAAGCGGGAGTTCTATGGATTCGGCTACACCGAACAGGTGAGCAATCCGAGTCAGGACGAAACCTATTACGAGCTGAAGCGCTACGCCGAACTGCTCTGCCGCAACAACCCCAACCTATTGGAATTGCTCGCCACCCCATCCGATTGCCTGCGCTACCGGCATCCCTTGATGGAACGGTTCACGCCGGAGCTATTCCTGAGCAAGCTGTGCGAACAGAGCTTCGCCGGCTACGCGCAGTCGCAAATCCGCAAGGCGCGTGGACTGAACAAGAAGATCGTCCGCCCCATCGAACCGGGGCGTAAAAGCTTGCTCGACTTCTGCCATATGGCCGAGGGCCAGGGCAGCGTGCCCCTGCTCGAATGGCTGGAGCGCCGGGGCTGGCGGCAAGAGGATTGCGGGCTCGCGGCCATCCCCCATTTCCGCGACGGTTACGCGCTGTTCCACGAGGACGGCCCGGAACGGCGCTTCCGGGGCATCGTTTCGGGACCGGAGGCGCAGGAAGTCAGCCTCAGCAGCATTCCAAAGGCTTCGAACCCCGCCGGTTTGCTGCACGTCAACAAGGATGGCTATTCGGCCTATTGCCGCGAGTATCGGGAATACTGGGATTGGGTGGCCAAGCGCAACGAGGCCCGCTACCGTGGCACCTTGGAACACGGTAAGCACTACGACGCCAAAAATATGATGCACACCTTCCGGCTGCTGCACATGGCCTTGGAAATCGCCACCGAGGGCCGGGTCAACGTGCGCCGCCCCGACCGGGAATTCCTGCTCGCCATCCGCCGGGGGGAATTCGACTATGACGAACTGGTCCGCCGCGCCGACGATAAGCTGGCGGAAATCCACGCCGCCTATGCCGTTTGCCCCCTGCCCGCACAACCCGACGCGGCGGTGGTGGAAGCGGTTTTGGTCGAGGTGCGGGAGGCCGTTTATGCCGCCAGCCCCGGCCCACGATGACTGCGGACCCGCTGTTCACCGAAGGCAACCGCCTGATGGCGGCGGGCGAGGCCGAAGCCGCCGAGCGCTGTTTCCGGCTCGCCCTCGCGCTCCGGCCCGATTTCCCGGAAGCGCTGACCAACCTGGGTTTGCTACGCGAACAAGCCGGGGCGCTGGACGAGGCCGAAGCCTGCCACCGCCGCGCCATCGCCCTGCGTCCCGACCAAGCCTGTTTGCAGCTCAACCTGGGCGTCATGCTGATGAACGCCCGCCGCTATCCCGCAGCCGAAACCCACCTCCGCCAAGCCTTGGACCTCGCGCCCGACTCGGCGGCGGCGTGGTCCAACCTGGGCGTGTTGATGATCCGCACCCAGCGCGAGGACGCGGCGGAACGCTGTCTCCGCACCGCCATCGGCTTGGACCCGGCTTACGCCAAGGCCCGTTTCAATCTGGCCTATGGGCTGCTGCGGCAAGGACGCTATGAAGAAGGCTGGGAATGCCTGGAAGCCCGCGATTGGTATGCCATGCTGGACCGGCATTTCACCTGTCCGCGCTGGCGGGGCGAGGACTTGGCGGGCAAGTCGCTCTTGATCGGACTCGAAGCCGGCCACGGCGACATGATCCAGTTCTGCCGCTACGGGCCGCTGCTGAAACGGATGGGCGCGGCGCGGATCACGGTGCTATGCCATCCCGGCTTGAAAACCCTGTTCGCCACCTTGTCCGGCATCGACGAAGTTGTTTCGGTCGCGGAGGATGTGCCCGCCGCGGGCTGGGATTGCTGGACGCCGCCCTTGAGCCTGCCTTATCACTGCCGGACCCGCCTCGATAGCATTCCCGCGCCGATTCCCTATCTATCCGCCGATCCGGCACGGGTCGCGCGTTGGTCGCCGCGCTTGCCGCAAGGGAAGCGGGTCGGCTTGGTCTGGAAAGGCAATTCCCGCTTCGAGAACGACGCGGAGCGGTCTTTGCCTGCGCTGGACCCGCTCGCCCCGCTGGGCCAAGTGCCCGGCATCCAGTTCGTGAGCCTGCAAAAAGGCGCGGGCGAGGACGAAGCCTTGAATCCGCCCTCGGGGTTCAATCTGTTGGCCTTGGGCCATGAATTGGCCGATTTCGCCGATACCGCCGCCGTGCTGGCGGGCCTCGATTTGGTCATTAGCGTCGATACCGCCGTGGCCCATCTGGCCGGGGCGATGGGCAAGCCCTGTTGGGTATTGCTGCCCGACCATATGACCGATTGGCGCTGGCTGAAGGACCGGCTGGATTCGCCCTGGTATCCCGGCACGATGCGGCTGTTCCGCCAGCCCACAGGGGGCGGGTGGATTCCGGTGGTCGCGGCGGTGGCCCAAGCCTTGGCCGCGTGGTCGGAAAACACGCCCTTTCCCCGGTAGGTGCGATTACCTAAGCCCCGGCATCGCCCGAACATCCCCGTTCTCCGCACAGTCTGAACCCTAACGAGTCGCCCGGATTCCGTTGCACCCTATCCGGGCCACTTCGATCATGCGATAAAACCGGCCCGGCACAACGCGGGCCTTGTGATCAACAAGGGAAGGAATAGCTATGGATCAACAGCGATTGGCGCGGGGTTTGGGCTGGTTCAGCATCGGCCTGGGGTTGATAGAGATGGTGGCTCCGAGGCAGATCGCCAGAGGGCTGGGCCTGCCCGGCCAGCAGGGTTTGATTCGGGTTTATGGCTTGCGCGAATTCGTCAGCGGCCTGGGGATATTGTCGGGCAAGAACACCGGCGGATGGATTTGGGCGCGGGTCGGCGGCGACGCGTTGGATTTGGCCGTGTTGGGTCAAGCCCTGGCCCAGGATAATCCGCGCCGCGATGCGGCCATGGTGGCGACGGCGGCGGTGGCCGGCGTGACCTTGTTGGACGTGGTCTGCGGCCTGCAAGTCCAACAGGATATCGATACTTCCGGCGGCGTCCTGCATCTGGAAAAAAGCATCACCATCGACCGTTCCCCGGACGACCTCTATGCCTATTGGCGGGATTTCGAGAACCTGCCGAACATCATGCGACACCTCGTCTCCGTCCGCGCCGACCCGGCGGGCCGCTCGCATTGGGTGGCGCGGGCACCCTTGGGCCGTACATTGGAATGGGACGCCGAGATCAGCCTCGACCGTCCGGGCCAACTCATCGCTTGGCATTCGCTGCCGGGTTCGGACGTGGACCATATGGGTTCGGTGGGTTTCAATCCCGCGCCGGGGGGGCGCGGTACCGTGGTCCGGGTGGAAATGACCTATACCCCGCCCGCCGGAAGGATCGGCGCGACCCTCGCCAAGCTGTTCGGCGAAGGGCCGGAGCAACAGGTCGCGGTGGATTTGCAGCATTTCAAGCAATGGATGGAAACCGGCGAAATCGCCCGCATCGAGGGCCAGTCCGCCGGACGCCCGCAATCAATATCCAAGTACGAGCATTTCCTACACCATTGAGCCAGGGAGA
Source organism: Methylomagnum ishizawai (assembly GCF_019670005.1). Taxonomy (NCBI): domain Bacteria; kingdom Pseudomonadati; phylum Pseudomonadota; class Gammaproteobacteria; order Methylococcales; family Methylococcaceae; genus Methylomagnum; species Methylomagnum ishizawai. The sequence goes on from NZ_AP019783.1 coordinate 1,686,373, forward strand.
CGGCCATGAAAGCGACCTGTTGGTTCGGCAAGCACGATATCCGGGTGGAAGAAGTGCCCGACCCGCGCATCCTCAATCCCCGCGACGCCATCGTCCGCGTCACCTCCACCGCGATTTGCGGTTCCGACCTGCATCTTTATAACGGCTTCATGCCGATGATGGAGCAGGGCGATATCCTGGGCCATGAATTCATGGGCGAGGTGGTCGAGGTCGGCGGCGGGGTTGCCAACCTGAAAGTGGGCGACCGGGTGGTGGTACCGTTCCCGATTGCCTGCGGCCAGTGCTTTTTCTGCCGCAAGGAATTGTATTCGCTGTGCGAGAACTCCAACCCGAATGCCTCGATCGCGGAAAAGCTGTGGGGCCATTCGCCCGCCGGGATTTTCGGCTATTCGCATGTGGTGGGTGGCTACGCCGGCGGACAAGCGGAATATGCGCGGGTGCCGTTCGCCGATGTCGGCCCGATCAAGATCGAGAACGGCTTCGACGACGAGCAGGTGCTATTCCTGTCGGATATTTTCCCCACGGCCTATATGGCGGCGGAAGCTTGCGCCATCCAGCCGGGCGATACCGTGGCGGTCTGGGGTTGCGGGCCGGTCGGCCAACTCGCCATCAAGAGCGCCAAGCTGTTCGGGGCCGAGCGGGTGATCGCCATCGACCGGCTACCCGAACGCCTGGCCATGGCGCGCGAGGAGAGCGGGGCGGAAACCTTGAACTATGAGGAAGTCGATGGCGTGGTCGAGGCGCTGAAGGAACTGACCGGCGGACGCGGCCCGGATGCCTGCATCGATGCCGTGGGCCTGGAAGCGCATGGCCACGGCGTCCAATATGCCTACGACCGTGCCAAGCAAGCCGCGATGCTGGAAACCGACCGGCCCATCGTCCTGCGCGAGGCCATCATGGCCTGCCGCAACGGCGGCACGGTGTCGGTGCCGGGCGTGTATGGCGGTTTCATCGACAAATTCCCCATGGGCGCGTTGATGAACCGCTCGCTCACCCTCAAGACCGGGCAGACCCATGTCCAGCGCTACCTGCATCCCTTGCTGGATAAGATCGCCCAGGGCGAGATCGATCCCAGTTTCATCGTCACCCACCGCATGTCGCTGGAAGACGCGGCCGAGGGCTACGAAATCTTCGACCGCAAGCAGGACGAGTGCATCAAGGTGGTGTTGAAACCCTAATGGGGGCGTAGTGGGCATGCGTTGGAGGGTCATGGGGTTATAGCGGCGGAATACGATAGTACGTGGGCGGTCATCCTCTGGCGGCGTGGTCCGGGGGCGGCTATGTCGTCGGCCACGCCGTGACGGTGGACGGCGGGATGACGGTCGTATAAGGTGCGGCTTCACCATTCGGGAGTACGCCATGACCACACTCGACATCAACGGTAGCGCGGCCCGCGTCGACGCCGCGGCGGACACGCCCTTGTTATGGGTGTTGCGGGATGAACTACAGCTCACCGGCACCAAATATGGCTGCGGCCAGGGCTTGTGCGGCGCTTGCACCGTCCATCTAGCGGGCCAGCCGGTGCGTTCTTGCATTACCCCGCTGGCGGCCGCCGTCGGCAAGAAGATCGTCACCATCGAAGGCATCGGCCAGGGCCGCGCCGCCCAGGCGGTGCTGGAATCCTGGAAGCGCCTGGATGTCGTGCAATGCGGCTATTGCCAGCCCGGCCAGATCATGGGCGCGGTGGCCTTGCTCGAAAAGAACCCCAAGCCCTCCGATGCCGATATCGACGCCGCCATGGGCGGCAACCTCTGCCGCTGCGGCACCTATGTCCGCATCCGCGCCGCGATCCACGCGGCGGCCCAGGCCTTGGCTTGATGGAGCCACCCCCATGAACCAGACGATCCGCATTGAAAACGCGAGCCGCCGCCGCTTCCTGCAACAAGCCGCCGGTTTGACGCTGGCCATCTATGTGCCGGACAGCCCCGGCGCGGCCAGGAAATCCGCGGCCCCCGGCCCGGCTCCGGCCTTTGAACCGAATGCGTTCCTGAGGATAGCCAGCGACAACACCGTCACCGTCATCGCCAAGCATCTGGAAATGGGGCAGGGGAGTTATACCGGGCTCGCCACCCTGGTCGCCGAGGAACTGGATGCCGCATGGTCGCAGGTGCGGGTCGAAGGCGCGCCGGCCGACGCCAAGCGCTTCAACAACCTCGCCTGGGGCAAGGCCCAAGGCACCGGCGGCAGTTCGGCCATCGCCAATTCCTATGAGCAAATGCGCAAAGCCGGTGCCTCGGCCCGCGCCATGCTGGTGGCGGCGGCGGCCCGGCAGTGGCGGGTTCCGGCGCGGGAGATCGAGGTCGGCGAGGGCGTCGTGGCGCACCCGCCCACGCGGCGCAAAGCCAGCTTCGGCGAATTGGCGGGGATCGCCGCCACCCTGCCGGTCCCCGCCGATGTCACGCTGAAAGACCCCAAGGATTTCAAGCTGGTCGGCAAGCACGCGCCGCGCAAGGATACCGGGGACAAGATCAACGGCCAGGCGCGGTTCACCCAGGATGTGCATCTGCCGGGGATGTTGACCGCGGTCGTCGCCCGCCCGCCGCGGTTCGGTGCCCAGGTCAAATCCTTCGACGCGACCCAGGCCAAGGCGGTCCGGGGCGTGGTGGAGGTGGTCCGGGTTCCCACCGGCGTGGCCGTGCTGGCCCAGGACACCTGGAGCGCGAAACAAGGGCGCGATGCGCTGGCGGTCGAGTGGGACGAATCCGCCGCGTTCAAGCTCGGCAGCGACGAGATTTTCGCCCGCTACCACGAACTCGCGAAAACGCCCGGTGCCGTCGCCCGCAAGGAGGGCGATCCCGACGCCGCTTTCGCCGCGGCGAAGCGCGTGCTGCGGGCGGCCTACGATTTCCCCTATCTGGCCCATGCCGCCATGGAACCGATGAACTGCGTGGTGCGGCTGGCCAAGGACGCTTGCGAAATCTGGAACGGCGAGCAGATGCAAACCGCCGACCAGAACAAGGTCGCCGAACGCCTGGGCCTCAAGCCCGAACAGGTGGCGATCCACATGCTGTACGCCGGGGGCAGCTTTGGCCGCCGGGCCAGCAAGGATGCGGACTATGTCATCGAAGCCGTCGCCATCGCCCAGGCCATCGGGGGCCGCGCCCCGGTCAAGCTGGTGCGGCTGCGCGAGGACGATATGAAGGCCGGTTATTACCGCCCGGCCTTCCACCATGCGCTGGAAGCCGCCCTCGACGCCCAGGGCCGACTGGTCGGTTGGCGGCACCGCTTGGTCGGCCAATCGATCCTGGCCGGTTCCCCCCTCGCCGAATATATCGAGGATGGCATCGATCCCACCTCGGTCGAAGGTGCCGCCAATCTGCCCTACGCGGTCCCCCACCTGCGGGTCGAACTCCACACGCCCACGGATATCGGCGTGCCGGTGCTGTGGTGGCGCTCGGTCGGCTCGACCCACACCGCCTATTCCACCGAGACCTTCATCGACGAGATCGCGGTCGCGGCCGGCCAAGACCCGCTGGCCTTCCGCCTCGGGCTGCTGGCACAGCAACCGCGCCATATCGCCGTGCTGAAGCTCGCCGCCGAACAAGCCGGTTGGGGCAAACCGCTGGCCCCCGCCGCCAACGGCGGACGGCGGGGCCGGGGCGTGGCGGTACACGAGTCGTTCAGCACGGTGGTCGCGCAGGTCGCGGAAGTCACGGTCCAGCCCGATGGCGGCATCAAGGTCGACCGGGTCGTCTGCGCGGTCGATTGCGGCGTCGTCGTCAATCCCGACAACGTGCGCGCCCAGGTCGAAGGCTCGGTGGGCTTCGCGCTGTCGGCGTTCCTGCGCGGCGCGATTACGCTCAAGGCCGGGGTCGTCGAGCAAACCAATTTCCATGATTACGCGCCGCTCCGCATCGACGAAATGCCACGGGTCGAGGTGCATCTCGTGCCCTCGGCGGAGAAGCCGACCGGCATCGGCGAACCCGGCGTGCCGCCCTTGGCCCCGGCGGTCGCCAACGCCATCGCCGCCGCCACCGGCCAGCGGGTCCGGCGCTTGCCGCTGGACACCGAGGCGCTGAAAGCCTGATGGACAGCGTCGATCTGCAAGTGCTGGCGGCGGCCCGGCGCTGGGCCGCCGAGGGCAGGCGCTTCGCCTGGGTCACGGTGGCCCGGACCTGGGGTTCGGCCCCACGTCCGCCCGGTTCCTGGCTGGCGCTGCGCGAGGATGGCCGGGTGGAGGGGTCGGTTTCCGGCGGCTGCGTCGAGGACGACCTCATCGCCCGGATGCGCGGGAACCGTCTCGGCGGCGGCCAGCCCTTCGTATTGGCCTACGGCGTGACCCAGGAAGAAGCGGCGCGCTACGGCCTGCCTTGCGGCGGCACATTGGAACTCGTGGTCGAGCCGTCGCCCGACCCGGCGCAATTGGAGGAGTTGGCGGCCCGGCTGGGCCAGCGCCAACTGACCCAGCGGCAGGTGGATATCGCCAGCGGCACCGTGGTCATCGTCGCCGCCGAGCGCGGCGACGCGCTGTCCTGGGATGGCGGGCGCTTGACGACCGTGCATGGTCCCCGCTGGCGCTTGCTCATCATCGGGGCCGGCCAGGTCTCCCGTTATCTCGCGCACATGGCGCTGGCGCTGGATTACGAGATCGTGGTCTGCGATCCGCGCAAGGAATACGGTCCGGGTTGGGATGTGCCCGGTACGCGGCTAGTCACCACCATGCCCGACGATACCTTGTTCGCCCTGGAACCGGATGCGCGGCTGGCCGTCGTGGCGCTGACCCACGATCCCAAGCTGGACGACATGGTGCTGATGGAAGCCCTCAAACTACCGGCGTTCTACATCGGGGCCATCGGCTCGCGCTTGAACAACGCCAAACGGCGCGACCGGCTGGCGCGCTATTTCGAGCTTTCCGAGCAAGAGCTGGCCCGTCTGCGCGGGCCGGTGGGACTCGCCATCGGCAGCCGCACGCCGCCCGAGATCGCGCTGGCGATCCTCGCCGAGATGACGGCGGTCAAGAACGGGGTGGCCGTGCCGCTGCGGGACGCGGGCGCGGTTGCGGAACCGTGAGGTGGGCGGACGTTATGGAACCCATCGTCGGATTGCTGCTCGCCGCCGGTGACAGCCGCCGCTTCGGTGGCGATAAGCTGCTGCATCCGCTACCCGGCGGGGAAGCCATCGCCGCCGCGAGCGCGCGGCGCTTGGCGGCGGCGGTGGATCGCGCCATCGTCCTGGTCCGTCCCGGCCAACCGGCGTTGCGCGGGGCGCTCGCCCCGCTCGGGGTCGAAATCGTCGAGGTGGCGGACGCCGGGAACGGTATGGGCGCGACGCTGGCGGCCGGTGTACGGGCGGTACCCCAGGCCGGGGGCTGGTTGGTGGCCCTCGGCGACATGCCCTACCTCCGGGAGGAGACCCTGGGCGGTGTCGCCGCCGCGCTGCGTGCCGGGGCTGCCATCGCCGCGCCTTATCACGGGGGGCGGCGCGGCCATCCGGTGGGTTTCGCCAAACGGTGGTTCGATGCGCTGGCCGCGCTCTCGGGCGACGAAGGTGCCCGGAACCTGCTACGGACCCAGGGTGAGGCCATCGTCCGCTTGGAGGTGGATGACCCTGGTTGCCTGTTCGATGTGGATGTGCCGGGCGACCTGGAAAAGCCGGGGGATTTTGTCAGCTGCGGCGCGTCCATGGTGATTTCCTCCAAGGGCGCCGCGCCAAACGCCGGGACCAAGTGGCGCTGAATCGCGCCCCAGGGCTTCGAGGGGTCTTTCCAATTCTTTTCCAGGCGTTCGCCAAGGTCGTCCGGTTTCCCCGCGCCCGCGCCCGCGCCCGCGCCCGCGCAAGCGACAGGTCGGGAGTGGCCCAGGCGGTATTTCACCTTCAGGCCGCGGTAGGCGTACACCCACACCATTTCGCCGCCCGCACGGACGATCGAGGCCAAGCCCCGCCCGTCCGCAAGCTGGAAATCCTTGGCGGCGGGTTTGGCTTTTTTGCTTATGAATAAGTGGGTTGGCTTGATTTTGTCCCCGTGATTTCAAGAAAAGCGCCCCAGGATCATGGCGCGGGGACCATCGGGGGACGGACAAGGCCGGATCCGAGCGGATCATAGCGGACGTGGGCGGACATTAAAAAGGCCGCAAGCCTTGATTTTTCAAAGCTTTGCGGCCTTTACCGGACTCAGCTAGCCACAGGCTGTAGTGCATATATGCCTTTTTAATCAATTACTTACATGGTTTTCGCATTTATTCAGGGACAATCCGGGGACACCGAACCACACCGCAGACTATGCGTTCCCCGCCCGGATCAATCTACAAGCATCGTAGGACTTTCACCCAAAAGCCGGTAGACGCTGGCTTTGCTCAGTTTGTACTCGGCCATCAAGTCCTTGATGAGTACGCCCGCCGCCCGCCTCGACTTCAACTCCTCCACCTGGGCTGGGGTGAGCTTGGCCTTGCGCCCGAACTCCACGCCCTTTTCCTTGGCCGCTTCGATCCCGTCCAGTTGGCGCTCCTTCCTGATTTCGGTCTCGAACTCCGCGATGGCCGAAAGCATATTGAACATGAGCCGCCCTGTTGGGGTGGTCGTGTCGATGGCTTGGTCTATGACCTTGAGTTCTACCTTTTTCTGCCTGAGCGAGTCGGCAATCTGGGTAAGGTGCAGAGTGGAACGGGCCAGTCGGTCCAATCGGCTGATGACCAGGATGTCCCCCTCCCGCAAGTAATCCATGCAGGCCTTGAATTCCGGGCGCTCGGCGGTGGTGCCGGTGCGCTTTTCCTGGAATACCTTGTCGCAATCCTTGAGTTTGGCAAGCTGCACGTCCAGGGATTGCCCGACGCTGCTTACCCTCGCATAACCTACCTTCGCCATGATGTTGCCCTCCCGGATGTCTCGAAACGTCTTAAACATTCATGGAATCATATTATAAGACATGGAAAGAGACACGCAAGAACCTGGGTCTTGAAAAGTATACTTTTTAGGACTGAGGCCCAAGGGTCCGGGGGGCGATTTTCGGGGAGGGTTCCGTACAGGGGAAATTTCGGCGGGAGGGAGACGAACGCGGGGCGACTCGTGCCGGTGGAGCGGGCCGGGATTGGCTCCGGGCAGGCCAAGCCCGGCGGGGTTCAGCCGATAGCCTTCAGGCGGTTGCGGCGGGGTTCGGATTGCTCGCCGAAGCGTCCAGGTCTTTGGGCAGGATCAGCCCGAACCGGCTAATCTCGCTCAATTGCCGGGGCTGGCGTCCCGGTTGTAGCTTGCCGCTAACCTGCACATACGCGCCTTCGGTCATGTGCGCCCGGTCGGCTTTTTCGTATTCGTCGGCGGTCAGGGCCACGCGGACACGGACGGTTTCGCCCTCCTGTAGCAGCAGGGCCAAAACCACTTCCCCGGCCCGCTTGCCATCCTCGCCCATTTCGCCGTTCAGCCGTTCGACGGTCCCGATATAGGTGTCCTTGATGTGGCCTTCGCTGGCCCGCAGTTCGCGGCGGATTTCCTCGATGCGCCCGAAGTAATCGCGCTGGAAGCGCAGCGGTCGGGTCAGCCGGTCCCGTTCGTCCACGGCTTCCTTGGCGGACCAGTCGAAGAACACGTCCAGGGAGTTTTCCAGGGATTCATCGTAGAACTGCGTCAGCGCCTCGCAGAAGTTGGAGGACAGCAGGGGTTCCGGTGCCCGCTTGAGGTCCGCCACCAGGGCATCCAGGGTGTCCGCTTCGATAGCCCGGATAAGCTGCTCCATGCCGCGCTTCAGGGTGAGGGTGACGCGGCGGACGAAGGGCAGGCAGGTTTCATTCAGCGCGAGGGTGCTTTGCACGTCGAGGGCGTGGACCGGGCAGGAGACGCGCAGCACGAAGCTACCCGGCTCGGTATGGCCGAAGCGGGTTTTGTCGATGAGTTGCAGGGCTTCGGTGAGGGTCAGGCGCGGATGGTGGGGGCGCGGGCGCATGACGGTACAGGCCGACGCCTTGAGCAATTGCTGTGCGCCGGACACCAGCAGGGCCGCGAAGCCCAAGGGTAGCGTGTGGTCGGTGCCGTGGTTGTCGAACACCCGGAAGCGTAGCGTGTCGTCGTTGATGGCCAGGGCGCGGTTCAGCAGGGACCGGGGCGGGATGCCCAGCATTTCGGCCAGCTTCTCGAACACAAGGCCGGTGGTTTCGGCATAGTCCGGGGCGGTCATGTCCATGGGGAACACCAGTTGCCGCCGGGGGAAGGCGGGATTCCGCAGCACATAGAGCCGGTCGGCCAGGGCTTCGGACAGCATTTCCCAACCCAGCGATTTGGCGAAGTCGCGGAGGTCGAGGGGTGTTACCAAGGTGTCCGGGGTCATTCGGCGAACTCCTGATAGCGGGGGATGTCGTTGCGGGAAAGCCGCGTCATGAGGGCGAGCAATCCGTCCGGGTCGAAGCGTTGGCCCTTGGGTAGATAGACCGTTTGGGCCGTGGCGTTGGTGGAAGGTTTCGCGCCCCGCAGGCTGGCCCAGTAGGCGCATTTCCGCAGAATCAGGGCGTCGTCGTCCAGGGCGAGCCAGTCCGCCGGGTCGGCGGGCAGGAACAGCACCACCAGGAGCCGGGGTGTCGAGACGGCTTCCGTGCGTAGGTCGTTGTAGCGGTTGATGCCTTTCAGGCTGTAGGACCAGAAATCCCCGTGGTCGGTGGGCGGTTGGACGGTGGCTTTGAGTTGCACCTTGATGTCGATTTCCTCCCGGTAGCCGCCGCCGGGGAATGGTCCCCAGCCGGTCAGTTCGGCGTCGATTCCGGCGTTATCATCGTGCCTGGAACCTACTTTGCAGCCAACTCCGGCCTTGGCCGCGACGGCGTGCAGGTAGGCATAGCTGAGTTCGGATTCGATGTCGTTGGCGGAAAGCGGTTTCACGGTGATGGCCTGTTATTGGTTCGGCTTTCAATACTGCCCCATGTGTTCCACCCGGAAGGCTTGATCCGGCTCCACCCGGTTTTCCTTGGGGATATACCGGGCAATCCAGAATTTCCCATCATCCCGCTGGGTCAGCAATACCGGCGGGCCATAGGTTTTATGCTCCGCCCGCGCCTTTTCCCGCGTCTCGGGATTATCAAGGAGATGACCGCCCTTGGTTTCCACCAGCAGAATCCCACCGCCCCGTGTCCGGTCCTTCACGCCAATGACGAAATCCGGGTAATACCCGTCACCTTCGGGAATGATGAGACGCACCGACCACGGCTTGCGTGGTGGGTTACGGTGCCACCACAGTACGTTTCCCGATGCGTTGGCGTCGAGGAGTTCGGCGAACTTCCGTTCGGGTTCGTTCAGGTCCGGTGGCATGATGCCGTAGATATTAAGGCGGGAACGGGCCGCGCCCGGCAAGGCTTCGACCTGGGCGGGCAAGGGCGCGGTGTCCAAGATTTCCTTATCGCGGGCCATACAGGCCCGCACGGCATCGCGCACCAAATTCGGATAGGTCGCTAGGATCAGGTTCAAAGCCCGCCGCAATTCCCCTTCGTCCAGCCCGATACCTTGCTCATCGTTGTATTCGAGGCGCAGCGCGGCCAGCAAGGCGTCTTCGAGGTCGCGGGGGTTGTAGTATTCGGCTTGGAATAACACCCTTTGCGCCCGGCGGGCCAATTCGGCATGGGATAGCTTGGCCTGCACGGTGTCCACCGATTCGGTGTCTTTCCCGAAAATATCGGCCACGGTCTTGCGGGTGATCCTGACGGTTTTCCGCAAGCCCGCCGCCAGCACATCCCCACTGAGTTTGAGATACGCCCCGGCGCATTTCACCACATCGGTTTCGAGGGGTAGCTGTTCTTTTTTAAAGCGGGTCGGCATTCCTTCCCGCAATGGAAACAACGCAGCGCCGGGCAAGGGCGCGGTCAAGGTGGCGCTATTGCTTTTGCCTTGATAGATCGCGGCGGTTTCGGCCTGGGGCACCCAGGAGAAACCGGGCAAGGTTCCCGGCACGCCATAAACCACCGCCTCGGGATTGGGCGCGGTTGCGGCGGGTGCGCCGCCCGCCGGTTTCCAGGCCGGAGGCGGGTAGGGATTCGGCAATAGGCTGGTTTGCCCGTCTTGGGAATACTGCACTTGGGTTTCCCCGCCCACCCGCACCGTGAGCGCATAGGGGCTGATCTCCGACAGTTCGGTTTGCAGGACGTTGATTTTCTCGCCCGCGCTAATCAGCCCGCTTTGGCTCTCCGGCTCGGCCAGGAACACATAGCCGAACCGCAGCAATTCCGGCAAGGTCTTGTCCGCCGCCTTGGCTTGCAATTGCCGATGCACGCGCAGGATGCGCCCGACCACTTGCACACCGAAATCGGTATCTTTGGCCCCGCGCATGGAAACCACGGTGAACGCCCGTGGCGCATCGAAACCCAAGGCCACGGCCATTTTGAACAGCAGGATTTCCTTGCTGTCGTCGAAAGCCACGGTCGCCAAATCGTCGTTGGGTTCGTCGGCGGTATAGGACGCGATGGCCGCTTCCGGCACGCCCAGGTTCAGCAGTTTGGCCTTGGCGTCCTCGATCACGGAAACGCCCGCCGGGCCTTTGTTGCCCACCTGTACCAACAGCAACGGGGTGAAGGTCGCGCCGATGGCGGCCAATCCGGCTTTGATGGCGCAGTGGGCTTGCCACGCCTCCGCCAAAGCCGTGGCCGGAATGTCGGTGAACGGTTTTTGGTCGTCCGCCGCCAAGTAGGCGATGGCTTTGACGGAACCCTTGATCAGCCCGGCGTCCACGGCGTGCTGGCGGGATACGGCGATGCGGTGCAATTCGCCGATCCCCGCCGCCTGCTTGAATTTCCTCACGTCGGCATCGTCGGGCGTGGCGGTAATCAGCAAGGTGAATTCGGGGGCGAGGACTTCCCGGTAGAACTTCACGGCTTCGGTCGCGCCGGTAAAGCCGTGATGGGCTTCGTCCACCACCACGCCGATACGGAAACCCGCTTCCCGCAAGGCCGGGATGAAATCATCCAGCGCCAGGGCGGTGTCGCCGTTCTTGCGGAGTTTGCGGGTATCGGCCCGTTTCGCGGCCACGGATTGCCAGGTCGTCACGAAGACATCGCCGCTGCGGCTGGAATAGGCCACGCGCTCATTGGCGAGGTCGCGCACCCGTAGCCCGGTGAAATGTTCCTTCATCGCGGCCTTGGATTGCTCCACCAAGTTGGCGAACGGGGTGAACCAGAACCAGACGATTTTGGCGTTGTGGTGATGGTCCGGGGCGGCGAAGGCTTCGGCAATCATGCCCGCCATCAGGGTTTTACCGGCCCCGGTCGGCGCTTCCAGCAGCACGCAGCCGTTGAAGGCGCTGGCGGTGCGGCGGCTGTCCGCGTCGGTGGCTTGCTGGATTTGGCTTTCGGCGTAGCGGAAGATTTCCAGGGCGTTGTTGACGGCGTCCTGTTGGTAGCCTTTGGGTGTGGGTACGCTCATGGTTTGGCCCCCAAGCCAAAGCGGTTGACCAGGAATTGCGGAATCGGTTGGAGGCTGGCCCGTTCGTCTTCGAGGTATTGGGCCAGCATACCGGGTTGCCAGGAATACACCACGGCGCTGCCGTGGGTGACGATGGCTTGTTTGACAAGTTCGACCACCGCCGCCGAGAGCTTCGGCACGTAGAGCATGGCCCCTGGGTCGAGGTCCGCCTGTTGGATGGGTTGGGCGGATTGGTAGGGCGTGAGCGTCCCGGTGTGGATCAATTGCAGGGCGGTCCACACTTGTTCGTGTTCGATGGCGCTCAGGATGGCTTCGGGGGATATTCGGCGGGTGCGGAAATAGGCAAAATCGCCGCCCGTACCTGATGTACTTCGATATCCTTGAATTACATTTTTTACCCGAGCGGCACACACATCGCGGCAAATATTTTTATCTGGCTCATCCTCTGAATTTTCACGATTAGATACCAAAACAAAATGGCGTCCAAAATCATCCTCTGTGTTTAATTCTAAAACCGCTTGCGCCGTAGTCCCGGACCCGGCAAAGAAATCCAATACTACATCACCGGGCTGGGTTGCCTGCCGAATTAAGCTCCTTATAAGAGATGGAGGTTTTGGATGGTGGAATGCCTTAACTCCGAGAATTGCGGTTATTGCATCCGTTCCCTCTCCGCCTCGCTGTGAGCGCAATAATTCAATCTCTTCATCCATGTCATGATAAATATACTCGACTTCTTCATTAACTCCCGCAATCCAACTGCTTACAGGTGCCACCATCTTCTCTTTATTTTTTAAATATGATTTTTTTGATGGTCTTCCGGGCGCAATTGGCTTGCCTATCCAAAAATCCAAGTCTGGTAAATCCTCACGCAATAGCGGTGTTTTCTTTTTTGGCAAAATTGGCCCCCTCCCTTCCTGGATTGCTTTTATTAACTCTTCTTTGCTATCCCACCACATTATTTCTTCCGGTTTGCAGCGAGGAAACGCGATTAATTTCTTTTTAATTAAAGACTCCATACTTTCTGTGCGAATCTTGCTATTTGGTTTTATCTTTCTTTCCGTTACATACCGCCAAACAGCATTTGGATCACAGGGATACCAATATTTTGTCTCAGGGTCATAAATGGGGTAGTAAAGGTTTTCACGCTCTTTGAATGTCTTGTTGCAAGTAATCGGGTCGAGACTGTAGGGACCGTTTGGGTCGTTGTCTGGGTTACGATATTTGCCAAGCTCAAGAGTTTTACCATTGAACTGAAAACCTGAACCTGCAAAAGCTAATACATGTTCATGTACTTGGCTAAAATTGCCACCCGCGTCATTTCCGGTATCTTTTGTTCGCCATACGAATGAACCGATCCGCATTCCAGAAAAAACCCTATCTAACAGCAATTCTAGTTTTGCGCGATTTTCATCATTGATAGAAACCAAAATTACTCCATCTTCGCTAAGTAATTCCCTAGCCAGTTCTAACCGCCGGAATAGAAATTCCAGCCACTTGGAATGCCGGTAGGTATCTTCCTTGTCGATGAACCTGTCGTTGTAGATGAAATCCCGGTTGCCGGTGTTATACGGCGGGTCGATATAAATGCACTTCACCCGACCGGCATGGGTCATTCTCAGGAAGCGCAGGGCGTCGAAGTTGTCGCCCTCGATGATGAGGTTCTGGAACGGCGCTTCCCCCACCGAAAGCCCGGCATCGAAATCCAGCGCCACGAAATCCTCGTTGATGGCGCTCTCATGCTCGATCTCGTCGCGCTCCCACACCAGCCCGAACGTCGGCTTGCGGTCGCGGGTGCGTAACAGGTGGATGAGTTGTTCGCGGGTGTAGCTGTCGTAATTATCGGCCATGGGTTCCTCCGGGGTGCGATTGTCCCACGCCACGGCGTTGCGGTCATTGCGGCGTGGATTTTCCGGGCAATAAAAAACCCGCGAGGCGCGAACCTTGCGGGTTTTCCGTGGGCAATTGGCGGAGATGGCCGGGATTCCACCCGAACGGCCAGGGCCGCGCCCTGGGTGGTCGATGCCACACGGTCGGGGGGTAACGGGTCCGCGCCCTGGTGCAGGACGCGAAGTCCATTTCAAGGCAAGCGCTTTGACACCCTGGACCGCTCGGCAAGAAGCGCCCGGTTCAACAGTTGCCCCGCCACGGCCAGCGCCCGCCGCCGTTCCGCCGCGTATTTGCGGGCGGACCATCGGGTTCTAACGTCCTGCCGCGCCGCCTCGACGCTCAACCCGTCAACGAAAGTTTGGGCCAGGACGAGGCGTAGCGACGGCTCCATCAACGGCAACACGCGCTCCACGCGCATCGCCCAGCGCCGCGCCGCCCCCGCTCTCGCGCTCAGCAAGACATCCCGCCGCCCGCAACCGCTCGCCCGCCATTCGCCCCAAACCTTGAGCGCCGCCCGTGTCCCGGCTTCGCTCAGTGCGCCATCAAGCCCCGATTCGATCATTTCGCCCAGGTGTTCCACATGGTTTTGATAATGCGGACGCGCAAATAAAAAAAGGCGGTTTATAGTCCGCCTACATTAACACTATTTTACCACTAAACCTTTAAATATCAAACATTTACGCATGTTTGAACCTTGGTTTTGGCCGGATTTTACCCGCCGTTTAAACCCGCCAAGCATCATCGCCAAACCCGAAACAAACCCCCCGGCCATTCTAAAACCTCCACTTATTCCCGATTTTCTGGAATCGCCGCGCCCCTGGTGTGCCCCGCCACCCTCAAGCGGTGTGTCCGGCCTTTCGGTAGGGACAGCCCGGAGCGGCCATGGGGGCCGGAAACCCGTCAGAGCATGTGTAGCGCCCTCCTACCCCATCGACAATCGACAAAACCGACAAAACCCCGGAAGGGGCTTGGGAGGTTTTGTCGGTTTTGTCGATAGAAGTTCAGGGCGTAGGTCCACAACCGCCTGGAAAACAAAAAAATAATAATAAAATTAAGGTCTTAAAGACCTTTAGAGACAAATGCGACAAATCGACAAAACCCACCCTTTCGGAGCGCCGGGAAGGGTGGGGCCGGGGGTTTTGTCGAGTTTTGTCGATGGCGCTTATCGACAAAACCCCCCTCAGGTGGCTTTTGTCGAGAGGAGCCGGGGGTTCACCAGATAGACGACCGAAGGCCGCCCCCCCTTACCGCCCGTTTCCGATGGATGGCGGTCGAGTCCGTCCGAGAGGCAACCCCATTCCTGTAGCAGCTTGATCGCCGCCAGGAGCCGTTCCGTGGTGCGGAACCTGGATTCCAGCGCCTTTTGGAGTTCGCGCCGGGTGAAGCCGTCTAGCCGGTGGGCCTTGATCCAGGCCAACACCGCCCCGGCGTCGTCCTCCGCCTTGCCCGCGCCCATCAGCGCGAACGCCGCCAGGGCGTGTTCGACCAGCAGGTCTCCGAGCGCCAGCGCCCGCGCCATGCTGTCCGCACCGACCGATTCGACCCCGGTGCCGTTCGCCGCCAGTTCCAGCAGCCCGGCGATACGCGCCACCGCGCCCGGAAGCTTGCCGGTCCAGTCGTTGATGTCGGCCCATTTACAGCCCGCGCCCTGGTTGGCCTCGACGTACTCCGAGAACTCCAGCCAGTATTCCAACGCCTCGGGTGTAAATGGAATCACCCGAGGCTTGTCGGTCGGTTCCACCAAGCCGTCCAGCATGGCGTGGATATTGGCGTTCCACGTTGCCTGCACCTCGGGTGGAACGGCCCGCCGGTCGCGCACGTTGCGCCTGCCCACCGTGCTGACCGGCATGGCGTAGAGGAACCGCGCCAGCAGCCCGCTACCCCTAAAATTCCGGGACTTCGCCACGTCCGCCAGGATGTCCGGTTGCAGCAGCAGCCCGAACGACAAGGTTGGTCGGTCGATATGGGCCAAGCGACCGGCCCGGTCCACCCGGATCGGGCTTCCACAGTGGGATTGGAGGAAGACATCCAGCGAAGCCCGCCCGCCGCTGTACTGGCCCGACATGATCTGAAAAACGCCACCCTCGTCGGCGAGGATGCTCATGCGCCCACTATGCTCGGCCAACATGGCTTGCAGGCGTTCGGGGGTCACATCGCCCGAGAACAGCCGGGGCGGGATCAGTTCGGCCGGAGTCCCCTCGATCTCTTTTTGGATGTCGGCCCGAAGGCGTTCCCGGTCCTCGTCGGTTTTGGCCTTCGCCGCGACACGCTTCAACTCCTCGATGCGTTTCTTGGCGACCTCCCGCGCCGACTCCACCCGAGCGATGTCCGGGCGTATCCGGTCGCGCCGGCACTTCTCCCAGGCCAGCAAGGGTTCCGTCAGCGCGGCAAGCACCGCGGATTTCCGGGAACCGGACGGCGCGGCGCTCAGGGTCCACAGGGCCAGTACCTCGCGGTAATCGTCGCCCCAGGGCGCGACCTCGAAGCGGCCTTGCAGGACCGTTGCGAGGACGGATAGCGCGGTCATCACCGCCAGGGCTTCGGGCGTTTGGGTGCTTGCGGCCACCGCCGCCGCCATGTCGCCCGCCCAGCCGGGCAAGGCCGAAGCCGGGATTTGCGGGACGCTGTGCGCGGGCAGGATGGGTTCCGGCCACGCCTCCGGCCCATTCGAGGGCGGGGTTTTGCGTGGGGCGGGCTTGGGGGTCGATACGCCCGCCCCTGGTGGCGGGGCGGCACCATCGATCAAAGCCTTGACAGGGGTTTGGGTTCCGCTCATATAACCCCCTGCGTGGATTTCAGGCAAGAATTTCTATAGTCATTAAAATCCCCGATAACCGGAGGAATCGCCACCATCCCAGAAACCAGTCGCGCCGCCTCTATCGCCGCCGCCTGTCCGGTCCCGGATTCGTCATTATCCCCGGCGAATACCAGCCGGGCCGCTGGATAGAACTCCCTCGCGACCTTCCCCGCAGCGGCCATGTTTCCAGCGCTGAAGCTGATGAATACCCGGTATCCGGTTTCCTCGAACAGGCTCGCCCCGGTCGCGAACCCTTCGCAGACAATAACGGTTTCAGTAGCCGGACCAATCACGAAGAATAGCCCCGTGGTCCGCCCGCCGGAAATGAAGTCTTTGGAACGCTCCAAGGGTTCCGGGGCTGTAGCCCAAATCGCTTGGAGATTCCAAATTTTGCGGTCCTTATCGACCATCGGAACCAACAGCGCACCGGGTATCACGATGCGCCGCCAGCCTTCCGGGGTCTCGATCCACTTGGGCCAATCTCCCACCCGCGCCCCATGGGCTGATACCCTTTTCAAGGCAAGGTATTCATGTGGACCAGGACTCGCCGCCCGCCAAATCGCCAGGGCTTCATCGGCACGCTTCACATGGCGGGCCAGGGTGTCCCGGTCCCGCCGCTGTTTCCGGGCCTCGAACTCCCGGCGCAAGATTTCCCGTTCGGCGGGTGATAGGGGTTTCCGGTCCTCTGGAAACCATGTCCCGCCGAACCCCCGCCGTTTATCCTCGAAATACACGCATTGCGGATAATCCAAGTAGAAACAATACCGAAACCCGGTATATCCGCGCTTATCGTCGGCGCTCCGCAAGCCATGAAAAGCCCCATCCGCCCGAATCGTCCCGACCAATTCAAGGCCATAGCGGCTTTGAATAAAACCCCTGAATTCTTCGGTTAAAAGGTGAATCGATGTATAATTGGCTTGTGTTGAATTTTGACTTTTACCGGCCCCTGCCATAGCGGCAGGGGCTTTTTTTTGGCTACCTAACATCGCCACCCCCCGCGCTCTCTTCCACCCTCTGCGCCTCAAGCATCGCATCCAGCATCCGGCGGGCTTCCTCGACTTGGGCCGGGATCCAGCTCTGAACGATGTACGCGAAATGCGCCGTATCGACGCTGATGTCGAGGCTCGCATCGTGCAGCCAATCCACATGAATCCGCAGCCGGTGCGCCAAATCGAACAGGCCGAGCGAGCTACCGACCCGGCCCAAGGATTGACCGGATAACCAACGTTTCGCGGTGGCCTTGGTGATATGGCAGAAGACTGCCACGGTGGCCGTGTGGTCGCGCTCCGGTATACCTGCATAGTCCAGCGCCATGCCCAGGCGCTTACCCAGGAGCGCGGCGGTTTCGCGGGCTTGCGAGGTGTTGTGTGGGTTATTCATGGCCCACCCCCACAGTGTCCTTGTTGCTGACTTGCCGGGGTTCCGGCCCGAAAGTGTCGATAGCCGACTCTACCCTATCCACCAAATCGACGATGACCCCGAGCCTTTCTAGCGCGATAGCATTTGCGCGGGCCAAGTCGTCGGCGTCTACTTCGATCCGGGCCGGATCGCGGGAGGCGATGGTTTCGAGGGTGAAATGGCTCAGCCGCAGCAAGGATTGAACACCGAACAATTCGGAAACCAGCTTGCTAATGGTGGCCTGGATTTCGGGCGCGGTGGGGGTGGGTTTTTGGGTGGAGGGAATGATGGGCGCAACTGGGGCGCTGGGGGTCTTGGCAGACATAGGGAAGGCTCCTGTAGTTGAGTTTGGAGCCGTCGCCGTTTGCGTTCCACGGCAAGATGGCGACGGATCGGCGGGGGTGGAACGCCAGGACGCAGCCCTACAGGCTAGCCGCGTCAGGCACCCCGCTCGACCCGTCATAGACATGGGCAGGTCGGACCGCAAGGCACAAAAAAAGCGCCCCGGTCGGCAAGATGGCGCTGTGCGCCTGTAGGACTGGCGGGGGTTCCACGCCCCGGCCCCGGCCAGCGCCGGGGCTTTTTCAGGATGGGCGAAGATGGGCGGGCATGTCAAGCCCGCCGCGTTGTTGGACGTGGGCGTGGTCATGCCGCCTCCGCCTTGTCTTCCCGGTTCGTGCCGAAGCAAACCCGGTCGAGGTCTTCTTTTTTGAATTGGCCTCCCAACTCCGCCAGGAGTTCGGCTTCATGTTCAGAACCAATGAGCGGAGGCGTGGTGACGCGGCTCAGCGCAAGAACGCAGAGAGACAAACGCCGCGCCGCAGCTTCGGAAATCGAAATGGAATCCTTAGGATTCATGCGGCATCCCTCACATCACGATTGCGGAGGGAAACCAATTCGCGAACCAGGACTTTGATTTC
Source organism: Methylomagnum ishizawai (assembly GCF_019670005.1). NCBI lineage: Bacteria > Pseudomonadati > Pseudomonadota > Gammaproteobacteria > Methylococcales > Methylococcaceae > Methylomagnum > Methylomagnum ishizawai. Next base: position 1,704,700 of record NZ_AP019783.1, read on the forward strand.
GGCATCGGTTTTCCCAGCGATGCGGGCGTTGATAATAGAATCAACCTCCATATCCGGCCACGCGACACACCGCCCGCCAAGGTCCACAGGCGGGGTAAATAATCCATCCTTGATGAGTTGATATAACTTCGTGCGCTGGCAGCCGTAATGGGCCAGGACTTTGGGTAGACGTAATAATGAACGCGCCATGACAAAAACCTCACTGATTATGCTGATTGATTCGCCAAGGGTCGCCAGTGTTTAAGCGACCTTTGACGGAAAACAACATAAGCGCGGTTTTTTCACGACTAGCGGCAAAATGTGAAAACCACTCTAACCGTGAAAAAGTTCTTATTAGGTGTGAAGGTAGGTGTGAAAACTATGGGCCGATTACCCGAAAGAAGAAGGTATCAGGGCTTGACAGCGGGTTCAGTGTTGTTGTCTTGAGCGCGAATTCTCGCCATTCGGTTCTCAAAAGTTCTTTTCTTGAGTTCCTTTGTATCCCCCTTTTTGGTTTGCCATTCCAATTCGTTATTGCACCAAGATTCAATAGGGCTTCCGTGGGCTTTTTGGTAGTTTTTTAGTTTTCCCCAAAACACCTTAGTTTTTGGTTTACCTAGTGTATGCCATAAAGCAATAGCCCACCGCCAGAACTCTGTTCTAGCCGTTTCGTCCTCATATTCGCCGGGCTTGGTACTGGGTTCGTGTCGGGCCGGTTGCCCTTCCTGGTGGTCTTCACAAGCGGCTTGCGGGGTGGATTCGGGGGTGGGTATTGATCCTGGCAGCAGGGCAGATTCCCGCGCCCCTGGCCGCTCATAGTCCGGTAGGGCTTCCCTCAGTTCCCATTCCTCCACTAAGGTAAGCGGGTACATGAGGTCGGGGAGAAATCGCCGTATCAACCCCGAATCGGGATGGGTTATAGCCTCCAACAGCTTGCTGAATTCTTCCTCGCTCAGCGGAGCGGGGTGATAACCGGGGGTTAAATCCTGGCGGAACCATCCATCCCCAGAAAGAGCCGCGATAATCGCCGATTCGCTCAAACCCCGTTTTCCCTCCCGCTCGGCCAACTGCGCGTAGGACAAATAGCGTTCCGGGTTATGGAGCCTTTCCAACTCATCCGCATCGAAAAAGAGCGGCTGCAAGCAATCCTCCAGGTTGGGTATCTCCGGGGCCAATTCCCGCCGCTGTTCAGCCACCCAGTGCGAATAATCAACCTCCCAAGCGCAGCTATAGCGGCCCGTCCGCGCCCGGATAAACCCACGGCTCAACCATATCGCGATTTCCCCCGGCGTAACCTCGTGTCCCGGTTTATCGAACCGCCGCCGCAGAATATGCAAGGTGGCTTGGAACCCTATGAAGCGCTCTTGGACATGCTCCGCCGCTCGCAAGGAAACCAAGCCCCCGTTCTGCCGCCGCCAATTGAAATCGCCCGAGTTTCCGGGCGGAAGGGTGGACACATAGCCCGCGACATCCTCACACCGGACATGGAACCGCCCAAGCTCGGCGTTATCGGTGACACCCTCCTCATAAAGGGTGGGCCAAGACGCATCGACCAGCACGGGCTTACCGCCCGCCACCGATTTCATTTTGAAGCCGTGGTAAAGCGCTTTCCGCCCTTCCGCATCGTGAATCCGCAACCCCCCTTCAAGCTGTCGATACAGCCTGATAAGCGGCGCTTCCCGATAGTAATGGGAACCCAGTTCAAGCAACCCCAAATATTCCACAAGGCTGATTCGGTCCACGGGAAGACGGCCTTCCTCGCCGCCATCCAAATCCCAACGGAAATGTTCCCTTACCGCATCGGGTATCAGGGGGTTATCGCAGAACTCGACGGGTTCGCAGAACATGAATTGATTGGCCTTGCCCAGCAGCCCTTTCAAAGTGACTACTTCTTCTTCCTAAGTAATTGATATGTCGAGACATGTGGCTGTTTCGGGTCGTAGGGCGGTTTGTCGATGGGCTTTTTCGGGCCGCGCGGATGCTTTTTGAGGGTACGCAACGGGATGTTCCGGGCGGTTTCGCGCAGCCACGCGGCGAATTCCGCCGGGGTTTGTTCGGAGACGAACAGCCAGTCGCCGACCCCGCTGAGTTGGATGAGCGCGAGGAAAGTGGCGGCGATCTCGTGGGAGAGATAATACCCGGAGATATCCTTGGACACGGGTTTTCCATGGGCGCAGTCCAGCGCCGAGATCATGACCGAGAAGAGGTTATAGGCGACCAGGGCCAGGGCGAATCCGAACAGGGCGGCCTTGGGATAGGCCAGGGTTTCGATCTCGGACTTGAAATGTTTTTCGACGTGTTGGAACGCGGTTTCCAGGGTCCAGCGCCTGCGGTAGAGGTCGGCGACGGTGGCGGCGGGTATGTCCGCCGGGAGGTCGGTCAGGATATCGACGAAGGCATCGCCGTCGCGGGTGGGTTGTTCGAGTTCGACGCGGACGAGGCGATAGGGCCGCCCGGCCACGCCGACCCGCTTTTCCAAAAGCCGCCCGCCGCCCTGTTCCCCGGCCTGGGAAAACAGGGTTTCCTCGGTCAGCGGCAGGTTCAGGTGCAAGCGCATCAAGGCGTGGGCGTTCCGGCCCTGGAGCCGGTCGAGGAATCCCACGGTGCAGAAGTTGCGGTCGGCGATCCACAGTTCGCCGGCCTTGGGGATACCGGCCACGGCGTCGAGCAGGCGGCGCTCCTGGGCATGTCCGTCCTCGCAAGGGAACACGTCCCGCATCAGGCGGCGCTCCGGGTCGAACACCACCAGCGACTTGCCCGGCAACGCGGCACCGCCGACCTCGCGGTGGACGGCGAGGCGTTTCTCGCTCGCCGCCAGACAGTTGCCGTCGAGGAGGCGGACCGGATAACCCGGCAACCAGGGTTCGGGGGTGAAACCCAGGGCATCGAGAATATCCGACAGGTCTTCCGAGGTATCGCGCAGCAGGGCTTGGGACACGGATAATTCAACGCCCTTGAGTTTCTCGTAGAGCGCGGATACCGTTACCCCCAGGGGTTCCGGGTGTTTCTGGTAGGCCGCGTTGATCGAGGGATGGACCTTGAGGACCACGCTCAGCATGAGGTCGCACACCGTCGAAAATAGGATTTCCCGCGTGTATTGCTCCTTCGCGTTCTCCAGGAAAATCCTGTCCAGCCTCTCCGCCGCAAAGCAGCGTTCCAGTAGGCCGTGCAGCAGGCAGGACAGGGGCATTTTCTGGCGGAATAGCTCTAGCATTGATCTCGACTATTGGTGTTGGTATGTTGAGCGCCGATAATACTATCGGTTATTTCAGTTTGAAAGGGCTGGCCTTGCCCAGCCATTCATTGAACTCGTCCAGCCACACATAAACCCGCGCCGGGAACAGTTTGGCCGAAGCGATAACCCATTCTTGACGGTCTTCGACCTCGGGGAGGCTTCTCGAACCCAAGTCCCGCCGCAACCGCTCAAGATTCCCGCAAAGTTCCTCCCACTGTGAAGGATACAACTCCCCCCGGATGCGGTTATGCCACTGGAAAGCGGAAGGGAAATCGGATTGCGGCGGTAAGACCCCGGTATCTCCACGATCCCGCAGATACCCGGCCAATGAATCGGGCGGAATTTCCCGACCGCTGGCAAATGGAATAGCCCACACCAAGAGCGCGTCCCGCCCCTGTATCTGATGGATGATCGGCATAGCGCCCCCTTGACGCCAATCCCCTTGAGGATGGAAACCACGCCAGCCGGACAAGGGGTATCCGGTTTTCGCCCGGCCAAAGGCTAGGCGTGGTTTTTTCGATTACCCGGTGTGTTCGCTGTTGCTGCCTTCCCCAATCGATGACCGCCAAGCCCGCGGGCTTCACGCGCCGCGCCGGATCGGAACTCCCCTGCCACCCTCAAGCCGACTTGCGGAAAGTCGCCCGGATCACCGTCGCCTCGTTCATCAGGCCGTCCAAGTATTCGGCCCAGGCGGCAAGCATCTTGGCCCGTTGCTCCCGGTACTCCGCATGGGAATACACCCCGCGTAGCCCCCGGATCGCGTGGGCCAGCGCGGCCTCGATCACATCGGCGGGATAGTCCATCTCGTGCAAATGGGTGGATAAGGTATGGCGGTGGTCGTGGATGTGGTAATCCTCCATCTCGCAGCTTGCACAAATCACCCGGTGAATCCCGCCCAGGTTGTTCCCGTTCATCGCCCGCGCCGGGTCGGTACGCATCGGGAACACCCAGGGGCTTCCGCCCGCCAGCGCCTTCAGTTCCGCGAACATCTCCACCGCCTGCGGCGACAGGGGAACCCAATGTTCCCGCCCGGCCTTCATCCGCGCCGCCGGAATCACCCACTCGCCGCGTTCCAGGTCGATTTCCACCCAGGCCGCGCCCGCCAGTTCGTTCAAGCGCAAGCCCAGCATCAGCAACAGGTGCAGCCCCAGCTTATAGCCCCGGTAGCAGGAAGATTGATAGAGCGCGGTCAGATAGCGGCGGATTTCCTGGGCCTTCAAGTACCGGGTGCGCTTTTTGCGGGTGCCGATGCGCTTGGGCGTGATGGCCGCAGCCACATTGCAGGCTATCCACTCGCATTCCACCGCATAGGCCAGAACCCGGCGCATCGACCCATGGGCTTCCAGCGCCGCCGCCTCGCCCCGCCTTGCCCGCAGGTCGTAGAGCATCAGCCGCAGCGCGTCCATGGTGATTTCCTCCAAGGGCATCGCACCAAACGCCGGGACCAAGTGCCGTTGAATCACGCCCCAAGGCTTCGACGGGTCTTTCCAATCCTTTTCCAGGCACTCGGCCCGGTAGCGTTCCGCCGCGCCCGCGAAGGTCATCCGGTTTTCCCGCGCCCGCGCCGCCACCTTGTCGGCCTCGGCCTGGGCCTTCGGGCAAATCCCCTGCCTGACCAGCTTGCGGGCGGCTTGGTGCCTCTCCCGCGCCTCCGCAAGCGACAGATCGGGATAGTAGCCCAGGCGGTATTTCACCTTCCGGCCCTCGATGCGGTACTCATACATCCAAACCATCTCGCCGCCCGCCCGAACGATCAAGGCCAAGCCCTGCCCGTCCGCAAGCTGGAAATCCTTGTCGGCGGGTTTGGCTTTTTTGCTTAGAAATAAATGGGTTAGCTTCATTTTGTCCCCGTGATTTCAGGAAAAGCGCCCCAGGATCATAGCGCGGGGACAATTCCGGGGACAAACAAGGCCGGATTCGAGCGGACCATAGCGGAAGTAGGCGGACATTAAAAAGGCCGCAAGCCTTGATTTTTCAAAGCTTTGCGGCCTTTCCCGGACGTTACCGGACTCAGCTAGCCATTACAGGCTGTAGTACATATCGTACTCGACCGGATGGGTGCTCATGCGCAGACGGGTGACTTCCTGCATCTTCAGGTCGATGTAGGCGTCGATCATGTCGTTGGTGAACACGCCGCCCTGGGTCAGGAACTCGCGGTCGGCGTCCAGGGCTTCCAGCGCCATGTCGAAGGAATGGCAAACCTGCGGGATGGCCTTGGCTTCCTCGGCGGGCAGGTCGTACAAGTCCTTGTCCATGGCGTCGCCGGGATGGATCTTGTTCTGGATGCCGTCGAGGCCGGCCATCAGCATGGCCGCGAAAGCCAGGTACGGGTTGGCGGTGGAGTCCGGGAAGCGGACTTCGATGCGGCGGGCCTTGGGGTTCTGCACATAGGGCACGCGGATGGAAGCGGAACGGTTGCGGGCCGAGTAGGCCAGCATCACCGGAGCCTCGAAACCGGGCACCAGGCGCTTGTAGCTGTTGGTGGAGGCGTTGCAGAAGGCGTTCAGCGCCTTGGCGTGCTTGATGATGCCGCCGATGTAGTACAGCGCGGTCTCGGACAGGCCGCCGTACAGATCGCCGGTGAACAGGTTCACGCCGTCCTTCGCGATGGACTGGTGGACGTGCATGCCGCTGCCGTTGTCGCCGACCAAGGGCTTCGGCATGAAGGTCGCGGTCTTGCCGAAGGCGTGGGCCACGTTCTGCACCACATACTTCAGGGTCAGCACTTCGTCGGCCTTCTGCACCAGGGTGCCGAACTTCACGCCGATTTCGCACTGGCCGGCGGTGGCGACTTCGTGGTGGTGGACTTCCACGACCAGGCCCATGTCCTCCAGGGTGTTACACATGGCGGAACGCAGGTCCTGCATGGAATCGACCGGCGGCACCGGGAAATAACCGCCCTTGATGCCCGGACGATGGCCGATGTTGCCATCTTCGTAGACCTTCTCGGAGTTCCAGCCGGCTTCCTCGGAATCGACCTTGTAGAAGGAACCCTGCATGGAAGCGCCCCAACGCACGTCGTCGAACACGAAGTATTCGTTTTCCGGGCCGAAGAACGCGGTGTCGCCGATGCCGGTGGATTTCAGATAGGCTTCGGCGCGTTTGGCGATGGAGCGGGGATCGCGCTCATAGCCCTGCATATCGGCGGGTTCGATGATGTCGCAGCGCAAGATCAGGGTCACATCGTCGAAGAAGGGATCGATGACGGCGGTGCTGGCATCCGGCATCAGGATCATGTCGGATTCGTTGATGTGCTTCCAACCGGCGATGGAGGAGCCGTCGAACATCTTGCCGTCCTCGAACATGTCCTCGTCCACGGTGCTGGCCGGGATGGTGACGTGCTGTTCTTTGCCCTTGGTGTCGGCGAAGCGCAGGTCCACGTAGCGGACTTCCTTTTCTTCGATCAGTTTCAGTACGTCTTGTGGCGTCATTCTTATCTCCTCAGGGGTAAGAGCTAGGGTTGCAAAAACCGGAAGCGGGCTGCGATACAAAATTCACACCAATCCTTGTGGGGGTCGATTCTTCCGGCCTGGAAGTCGGCGCGGCATCGCTACGCACCGTGATCGACCCATCGACGCACTACTGTGGCGCGAATCCTTCCAGGAATCCTCGGATACCGGCGACGCCCTGGGCACCCCGGTGTTTGGCTTCCCCCACATCGGCGGGCAGCAAGCCACCGAGGGCGTAGACCGGCAGCGCGACCCGGTCCACCAATCCGGCGAAAGCCTCCCAGCCCAAAGGCGCGGTACCGGGATGGGAGGCCGTGGGCCGCACCGGGGACAGCACGGCGAAATCGACGCCGATGCGCTCGGCGTGGCGCAATTCATCGGCGTTGTGGCAGGAAGCGGCGACCCAAAACGGTGCATCCAAGGGCCTGGCGTCCAGGGCCAGCAGCCGCGCCGCCGTCAGGTGGACGCCGTCGGCACCGCTGTTCCGGGCTAGTTCCGGCGCGGCGTTCAGCAACAGGCGGATTCCCAGGCGTTGGCACAGGGGCACGGCATGATCGACCAGCGCGGCGAAATCCAGCGGATTCAAGCCCTTGGCCCGCAGTTGGACCATGGCGATACCGGAGGCCGCGAGCCGGTCCAGCCGGAGTTTCAAACCTTCCAGGCGGTCGCCGTCCAGGATGGCGTAATGGTCGGGCAAGCGGGCGGCGGTGACGATGGGCCGGTTGGCGGCGGGAAAATCGAAGTGGGGCAGTTCGTCCGGGTGGACCCAGCGGATCGGTTGGCCCTGCAAGCCCTTGGGGGTGCCGGCGAAGCGCTCGACCCGCCAGACCGAGAGCCGGACCCGCCGGTCGGGATAATCGTGGCGGAGGTCGATGAGGGGGGAGGCTTGCTCGGTGTCGATGTCGAGTTCCTCGCGCAGTTCGCGGCGGAGGGCGGCGGCGGCGGTTTCGCCCGGCTCCAGCTTGCCGCCGGGGAATTCCCATAAGTCGCCCTGGTGCAGATGGGCCGGGCGCTTGGCGATGAGGATGCGGCCCTCGCGGTCGTGGATCACCCCGGCGGCGACTTCCAGGATGGGCGCGGCTGGGTTCATCGCGGAAGTCCTGGCGGGGGCGCGGTCCTGGTTGGGCATGAAGTTAGGGAAATCGGGGGATTAGGGATCAAAACCATTCTAGGGCGCGGCATTTTAACAAACTGTTTCGCGGCTGGCTTGCCCGTGTGTGCTTTGGGGCGGCGCTATTCCAAGGCCAGGATGAAATCCCATTGTTCGGGGCTGACCGGCAGGATCGACAGCCGGTTGCCCCGGCGCAAGAGGGCGAATCCATCGAGTTCCGGGCGGTCTTTCAGTTCGGCCAGGGTGATCGTGCGCTTGAGCTTGCGCACGAAGCGCACATCGACCATCAGCCAAGCCGGTTGTTCGGGGCGGCTCTTGGGGTCGTAGTGCTTATGGCCGGGATCGAAGGCGGTGGGGTCGGGATAGGCCGCCCTGGCGATTTCGGCCAGCCCGACGATGCCGGGTTGTTCGCAGTTGGAATGGTAGAAGAATACCCGGTCGCCCGGCCGCATCTGGTCGCGCATCATATTGCGGGCTTGGTAGTTGCGGACCCCGTCCCAGGGTTCGGTCTGGCCGGGGCGGCGTTCCAGGTCGTCGATGCCGAATTCGCCGGGTTCGGATTTCATCAGCCAATGATTCATGGCGTGCCTATCGATAAATAGGATACGCATAGAAAAGCGGGGTTGGGTTGGTGCATTGTTTGGGAGTCACACTCTTTCCCATGTATCTTGGGCGGTGAGTGTATATGTGACCATGACTCGGCCATTCCTAGGCGCACGGATAAGCCTGTATCTTGTGAGCTGACCGCTAGATGGCCAATACGCATCGAAGCACAATCGTTGCTCCGCTGCACTCCAACTTACATTGCTAATCGAGGCGACTTCTCCATCGCTGTTATCACGGCCGCTCACGAGCAATTCACCTTCGTCATAGGCAATGGAAAATTCGACATCGGACAGGCCATCACAGGATTGCCATGTGCCAAGCAATGGATTTGGTACCAACTCGACGATCACAGCCATTCTCAGCGTCCTAACTTGAAGGAATAGAAAGCCCGCTCGGTCGCCACGCCGTCCAGCGGCACATCCCAAGGCTCGGCGGGCAGGCTCGCGTATTTCTGGCATTCGTGGGCCAGCCCGATCAGCAGCGGGGCACGGACCGCGCCGGGTGCCTTGAGATAGGCGAAAGTGCGGTCGTAGAAACCGCCGCCCATGCCGATGCGGTGGCCTTGGCCGTCGAAGGCCACCAACGGCACCAAGGCCAGATCGAGTTGGCCGGGATGATCCAGGACAGGGGTGCCGACGGGCTCGGGGATACCGTACTGGTTCGGCAGCAGCGCGGTATCTGGGCGGTATAGGCCGAAGGCGAGATGCTTATGCGGGGCGAAGCGGAGCAAAGGCAGGAACACGCGCTTGCCGCGTGCCCAGAGCAGGGCGATCAAGGGGCCGGTATCGGTTTCGCCGTCGTTGGGGAGATAGGCCGCGATGGTGCGGGCCGATTCGAGCAGGTGGAGCAAACCGGCCTGCCGGGCGAGGCTGGCGCCATGGCGGAGCGCGTCTTCGGGACTCAAGGCGCGGCGCTGGGCGCGGGCTTGGCTGCGGAGGGTTTGGGGAAGGGTCATGCGCGAGAATGCTGGGGGCTTGGGATGCGGAGACCAGCGCCGGTTCCTGACCGCCAGACGAGGGAAGGAATGTATTCCCCGCCTGCGCCGTAACTCACTTTCGCCCTTGAACCGAATGGTTCAGGTGGGACCAAGAAGTACCGAATCAGGCTTTCCGCTCGGGGCGGACTTGCGCACATCGCGAACTCTAATGGACCCGGGGTTTTGGATTAGGCTCAAGAAGTAACCCAGTGGGCTTCGCACGCCGCAGGGAATACGCGGGTCCAATTTAGCGGAGTTGGGCCGGGACCGCAACACCGGCTTATTCGGGGGGGCGGTTGCCGCGGTTCCGGGGTGGACGCTCGGGATATTCGCCCGGCACCTCTTGCGGAACGCTGCGGCGGTGGGCTTGCAGCAGCTCATGGGCGATGTTCAAAGCCGCCATCACCGCGATGCGCTCGGTGCCGATCACCCGACCGGTATTGCGGATTTGGCGCATCTTCTCGTCCAGGTAGCGGGCGGCGAGCAAGAGGTCGTGCTGCTCTTCTTCCGGGCAGGAAATCGGATATTCCTTGCCGAGGATTTGCACTTTGATCAGGGGATTCGGTTCGCTCATGATTTCGGGTTCCAGGGAGGCGGGGGCGGGCGGTGCGGCGTCTAGGATAAAGGAATTACCCGAATGTCCACAAGGCAAGCCCGCAGCCGCCAAGCCGACCCGAAAACCCGCCCCGTCCATACATGACCGGGAGGGCGGGCGTATAATGCCCGGATGGAAGCCCGGCCAGTTTGGTGCCGGAAAACGCCTTCCGCCCACCCGTCCCTTTCAACCCAACCCCACGGTTTAATATGGCTAAGATCACTTGGTCCGATATCGAGGATACGCTCCCGGAGGACTCCGAGTGCGGCAGTGCCGCCGAGGCCCATGGGTTGTTGTCCGGCCTCCTGTGCATGGATGGCGGGGCCGATCCAGGCCGTTGGCTGGAATTGACCCTCGGCCCCGACGCCGAACCCCTGGACCCCGTGGCCTCGTCCGTGTGGCAGCAATTGTTCAAGGAAACCCGGCGGCAATTGGAGGACTTCGATTTTTCGTTCATGCCGCTGTTGCCGGACGACGACGACGGCACCCTGGAAGAACGCGCCGACGCCCTGGGCGAATGGTGCCGGGGTTTCCTGCTGGGGCTGGGCTATGGCTCCAACGTCTCGGATTGGCCCGGCGAATGCACCGAAATCCTGCGCGATTTCGCCGAAATCACCCAGCTCGATCCCGCCAGTTCCGGCGACAGCGAGAGCGATGAAACCGCCTACGCCGAACTGGCCGAGTATGTCCGTGTGGGCGTGCAAGTCGTCCAGCGCGAACTGAGGGCGCGGCCCTCCCAACCCATCCGCCTCCATTGATTCCCGGAATTCCATGCTCCAACCCAGCGATTTCAAGCACCGCCGCCAACAATTGATGCGGCGGCTCAAGAAGAACAGCGTGGCCCTTATCGCCAGCGCCCCCCACCACCACCGCAATCGCGACACCGAATATCCGTTCCGCCAGCACAGCGACTTCTTCTACCTGACCGGCTTCAACGAACCGGAAGCGGTGGCGGTGTTCGCGCCGGGCCGCAAGCAGGGCGAGTTCGTGCTGTTCTGCCGCGAGTTCGATCCCGAGAAGGCGATCTGGACCGGCCAGCACGCGGGACTGGAAGGGGCCCGCGAGCATTTCGGCGCGGACGAGGCTTTTCCCATCGCCGAACTCGCGACGCAACTGCCCGATCTCTTCGCCGACCGCGACCGGCTGTATTTCCATATCGGCCATGAAGCCGGATTCGACGCGCAGGTGATGGCGGCGGTCAACGTGGTGCGGGGCCGCGCCCGGACCGGGGTGCAAGCGCCCTATGAATTCGTCGCGCTCGAACAGGTCTTGCACGAACTGCGCTTGTTCAAAACCGCCGCCGAACTGGACCTGATGCGGAAAGCCGCCGCGGCTTCGGTCCAGGCCCATCGGCGGGCGATGCGGGTGGCGCGTCCGGGCCGCCACGAATACGAGGTCGAGGCGGAATTGCTGCACGAATTCGGCCTACAGGGCTGTCGTTCGCCCGCCTATCCTTGCATCGTCGCGGGTGGCAAGAACGCCTGTGTCCTGCATTACACCGCCAATAACGAAGCCCTGCGCGATGGCGATTTGCTGCTGATCGACGCCGGTGCCGAGTATGAAAACTACGCCGCCGATATCACCCGCACCTTCCCGGTGAACGGCAAGTTCGGCACGAGCCAGCGCCTCATCTACGAACTGGTGTTGCAAGCCCAGGCCGCCGCCATCGCCGAGGTCCGCCCCGGCAAGCGCTGGATCGAACCCCACGACGCGGCGGTGAAAACCCTGGTGCAGGGTTTGGTCGATCTGGGCTTGTTGGAAGGCAAGGTGCCCAAGCTCATCAAGGAAGGGACTTATAAGAAGTTCTACATGCACCGCACCGGCCATTGGCTGGGGATGGATGTCCACGATGTCGGGGCGTACAAGGTCGGCGGCAAATGGCGCGAATTGCAACCCGGCATGGTGTTGACGGTGGAACCGGGACTGTATGTCGCGCCCGATTGCACCGAGGTCGATCCGCGTTGGCGCGGGATCGGCGTGCGGATCGAGGACGATGTGCTGGTGACGGAGGATGGCTGCGAAATCCTCACCGCCGCCGTGCCCAAGTCCGTGGCGGACATCGAAGCCCTGATGGCGGAGGCGGCATGAATTACGACTACGACCTGTTGATCGTCGGCGGCGGGCTGGTCGGCGGCAGTCTGGCCCTGGCCATCAAGGACGCGCCCTTGCGGGTCGGCGTGGTGGAAGCCCTGAGCCCGGAGGAACGGCGGCGTTCCCCGGCGGGTAGCCGCGCCCTGGCCTTGTCGCGGGGCACGGCGCAAGTGCTGGACGGGCTGGGCGTGTGGCGGGAGGTCGCGCCGGAAGCCATGGCGATCCGCCATATCCATGTGTCCGACCAGGGCCATTTCGGCAAGACCCGGCTCCATGCCGCCAGCCAGGGCGTCGATGCCCTGGGCTATGTGGCGGTGGCCCGCGTGTTGGAGGACGCCATCGAGCGCGGCCTGGAACGGCTGCCCATCGACCGGCTGTGTCCGGCCCGCATCATCGGGCTGAAGGCGGGCGCGGAGGGCGTGTGCGTCACCCTCAAGCGCGATGGCGAATGCCTGGGATTGAACGCCAAGCTGGTAGTGGCCGCCGACGGTGGCAATTCCAGCGTGCGGAATCTCCTGGGGATAGAGCAGGACGTGCGCGATTACGGCCAGACCGCCATCGTCACCGAAGTCCGCACCGAGAAGGACACCCAATTCACCGCCTACGAGCGCTTCACCGCTTCCGGTCCCTTGGCTTTCCTGCCCTTGGGACGCAAGCAATGCTCGGTGGTGTGGACCTTGAAGGACGCCGACGCCGAGGAGGTCCTGGCCCTGTCCGAGGCCGAGTTCACCGCCCGCTTGCAGGCGGTGTTCGGCTATTGGCTGGGGCGGATCGAACCGGCGGCGGCGCGGCAGGGCTTCCCGCTCAAGCTGGTCCGGGCGGAAAAGATGGCGGACGAGCGGGTGATCCTGATCGGCAACGCCATGCACCAAATCCATCCCGTCGCGGGCCAGGGGTTCAACCTGGGGCTTAGGGACGCGGCTTTGCTGGCGGATCGGCTATGGGCGCAGACGGGTTTCGGCGAGGATATCGGCGAGGCCGGGTTCCTGGCCCGCTATGCCGAAGCGCGCCGCCGCGATCTTGCCAACGTGATCCGCTTCACCGACAGCTTGGTGCGGATTTTCTCCAACAATTTCCCGCCCTTGGCCCTGGCCCGCAATCTGGCCTTGCTGGCCCTGGACCGGCTGCCCCCGGCCAAGCGCTTGTTGGCCCGCCACGCGATGGGTTATGGGGTGAGGCTTTAGGCCGGAGGTCCAAGCCCCAGGTTTTCAAACCAAGCCGCCGATGCCCTGTTCCCCACAAATCTCCAGCCAATAGGCCTTGTCCCATTTCTCCCAGGCATGGACGCCCATGGGCAGGCGTCCGGCAATCCCCACGAACCGGCGGGGTTCGCATTCCACCGAGAACCGCGCCGCCACCGTGATATTCGGCACCAGGAAGCGTTCGGACACCAGCCCGGCCAGGGAATAGAAGGCATCCTCCACCACGGTGTCGTAGCGCCGTTTCAGCCAATCGAGTTCTTCCAACACCGCCAGGAACGCGGCCACCCGCCGCAAGGACAACCCGCCATTCCCGACCACCACCGGGTAGCCCATGCCATCGTAGGGGCTGCCCAGCGGCGGAAATTGATAGGTCCAGACATTGGCCCAGGGCGCGCCGATATAGTCGTAGGGGGTCGCGGCCCAGTCGGCGAGTTCGTCCCGGAACACGATGCAATCCTGTTGCAGGATGAGGATATGGCTGTAATGGGCGAAGGCGCGGTAGAAATCCTGGGACAGCAGCAGGTCGCTATAGGCCTGGGGCGAGGCGAAGCAGTGCGCCGGGAAGAAGGCGTATTTCGCCGCCGGGAACTGTTCCAGATAGAAATCCAGCGCCAGCCCGCCCGGTCCCACCAGGAAAGTGTCGTGCCCGCGCAGCACGGCGTGGGAATGCTTGAGGCAGGCCAGTTCGTTGGCGCTGAGCCTGGGTTTGTAGATCGGCGTCAGCACGGCGATGTTCACGGCGCTCCCCCGGCGGGGCCGAATTCCGCCGCCAACAATGCTTGCAGCTTTTGGACAGGCCGGGCATAGCGGCGGGCGATGGCGTGGTTGCGCAGCAGGGCGGGCATCCTGCGCCAATAATCGGCGGGGTCGAGTCCGGCCAGCGCTTGGTTGACCTGCCCGATATCCCGCACCGGGATGATGCCGTCCATGTCGAAGATTTCCGCGATCTTGCCGGTGCCGTAGTAGAGCGGCACGCTGAAGTTGATGAAGCAGTCGATCAACTTCTCCGTGAAGTAATAATCGGCATCGGTGTTCTCGATGGCGAGGTTGTACATGCTGGCATAGACCGGGACTTTCGAGTCGCCCAGCCCTTGCACGAGGTATTGCCCGAGCCGTTCCCGTTCCTGGATTTGCGGGATGTCTTCCGGGGCCAGCCGTATGCCCTTGCGCGACAGCCAGAGTTTGAACGGCGGTCCGCCGGTTTCCGCCCCGGTCGCGATGGCGCGGCGCAGGGCGTAGCCTTCCAGGCCGTCGTCGCAGCCGGTGGAGAGGATGAAGCTGACGCTGAAATCCTTGACGGCGGGCGGGTCGTCGTAGCCGCACCAGCACGAACCGAATTCCAGCAGCCGCACATTCGGTAGATCGGCCAATTCCCGCTGATAGGTCACGATCAGGTCGAATTCATGGTGGTGTTGGCGGACCCAGGCGGCGCTGGCCATGCGGCTGGGCGGTTCGGTGAAGATCAACAACACCCGTTTGGCCCCGGTGGCGGGGGTTTCCGTGCGCGGGAAGAAGGCGTGCAATTCGCAGGGGAAGGGCAGGTCCATCGCCAGCCAATCGACGCCGAAGGTCTGGGCCGGGACGGGGACGCCATCGCCCCGCGCCTGGGCCGAACGCGCCCGCATCAGGCCCAGGTTGGTCGCGGCGGCTGCGAAATCGGGCTTGAGTTCCAGCGCCTTCAAATAGCTGCGCTCGGCTCCGGCGGCGTCCCCGGCTTGGGCCAAGGCCACCCCGAGATTGAAATGGATGGCGTAGGCGAGTTCCTGTTGCGGGTTGTGTTCCAGCCACAGGTGATAAAGCGCGGCGGCGTGGGCGAAATCCCCCTGTGTGCCCAGGCATTCGGCGTCGCCGATCAAGGCGACCAGGTCCAGCCGGGCCAGATAGTTCAGGTAGCGCCCGCCCCCGGCCAGCATCTCGGCCAAAGCCCTGGCCCAGATGCGACCGGCCCAGCCTTGGATCTCGCCGGGATAGAGGTCGGGATGGTTCAGCACGATCCGCGCCCACAGTTCCTCGAAATGGGCGCGTTGCACCTGGATCATGCTGCCGGCCAGCTTGGCCCGGTAGTAGAACAGCGCCTCGGGAATCCTGTGGCCGAAATAGCCGAGCTTGCCGCAATGGATCCAGAACTCCCAATCCTCCATGCCCCAGACCATATTGGCCTTATAGCCCCCGGTCGCGGTCCAGGCCGCTTTGCGGTAGAGGGCGGTGGCCGTGTGCAGGCATTTCTGGGTGCTGAGTACGGTGAAGTCGTATTCGGGGGTGCGCTGGACGAAATCGACATCGCCGAAATGCTGGTAATCGGTGTAGGCGATGGCGATATCCGGACGCGATTCCAGTAGATCGACGCATTTGGCCAACATCTCGGGATGGATTTTGTCGTCGGCGTCCAAGGGCAGGATATAGCGGCCCCTGGCCTGGGCGATCCCGGCGTTGCGGGCGCGCGATAGCCCGCCGTTGGCTTGCTCGACCAGGGAGATGGGCAGGTACGGGAATTCGGCGGTCAGGGCCTGGGCCACGGCCCGGGTGTCGTCCGGGCTGCCGTCGTTGACGATCACGATCTCGCGCTGCGGATAGCTTTGCGCGGCCACGCTCTCGACCGCCTCGCGCAGGTATTGGGCTTGGTTGTAGCAAGGAATCACCACCGAGACCAAGGGCGGTGGGGAGGACGCGGGCTTCATCGGGTTGGGTGTGTCCATGGCGGAAGTTCAAAGGGCCGACAGCAAGGCGAGGTTGTTGCGGGCGGGCTCGAAAGCGGGATTTTTCTCCAGCGCTTCCCGGTAGGCCCAGGCCGCGCCCGCCGGATCGTCCAATTGCTGGAGCGCCACCCCGAGGTTGAACTGGACCGCGTAGGCCAAGGGCGAAGCCGCGGAACGGAACCACAGCCAGCGCCGGTAATGCGCCACCGCCGCGGCCAGGCCTTCGGTCGCGGCCAGCCGTTCGGCCTCGGCGATCACGGCCAGGACTTCCTCTTTGCCGCCCTGTCGGGCCGGGTCCGCCAGCAGGGCTTCGGCCTGGGCCAGCATGGACGGGTCGTACAGCGTTGGATGGTTCAGCACCAGCCGCGCCCTGGATTCGGTCTCGCGCGGTGGCGCGGGAACCCTGTCGGCCTCCCTGGTCCGGCGGAACAGCAAAGCTTCGGGGATGTGCCGGCCTATGTAGCCGTGCCCGGCGCAGGAGAGCCAAAAATCCCAATCCGCGTAGTCCTGGGCCATATCGAGGTTATAGCCACCCGCCGTTGCCCACATTTCCCGCCGGTACAGGGCGCAATAGGGATAAGGATTCAAAGCCGGGTTTCCGGCGCGGGGATCCAAGGTTTGGACATAGCGGGAGGCGGTGCCGAATTCCTGAATATCGCTATAGGCGATGGCGCGGGGATCGGCTTGCAATAACCCGGACAGTTTTTCGAGCGCCCTGGGGTGTAATTGATCTCCGCAATTCAAGGGAAGGATATATTTGCCCAGCGCGGCCCCTATGCCCGTATTACGGCTTTCCGCCAAGCCACGACCCGCCGTCGCGATGACCCGGATGGCGCGGCCTGGAAAATAGGCCAGCATTTCCCCGGCGAGACGGTCCACAGCTTCGGAACCATGGCTATCGACCAGGATGGTTTCCCAGTCCGGGCAGGTTTGGCCGGCCACGCTGTCGAGGGTTTCCGATAGTTTATCGGCGTGCTGATCGAGGGAGACGATAATACTGACCAAGGGTTCCCGGCCTTGCGGTTTGGGTTCCGGGTTCAGGTAATTATCGCTCATACCCTCGATGGCCGATGGATCGGGCAGCCCGGTCTTATCCGGGCGGGGTGTTTGGATGGCGCGGATGAAGTTTTCGTATCTCAGCGCCTTGTCGGGGCACACCTCGCCGAGCAGTCGCAGGAATATCGCCCGGATTTCCGGGTATGACCATTCGCTTTGCAGGAATAAAGCCATGATTTCCCGTTTCAGGCTGGCGGAAACCGGCGCATTGTCGAAGCGCTCCCGTTTGCTTACGCACGATTCGTAGCGGAACAAGCCCATGTTTTGCGCGATCAAGGCTTTGATAATGGGTTCCCGCTCCTGGGGCGTACCGGGGAAATAGCCGCTGTACAGGAAACTGGATAACTCGACCGCCCAATGCAGTTTATGGAAGGCCACGAACCAGAATGGCAGGCCACCGTTCCGGTACTGCCTACCGTCCGCCTCGGTGGCCGAGTCTATATTCATCCAGCGCTGGGAATCATAAAGATAAAAGCCATGCTCGGCATAATGGCAGGGGCACCAGGCGCGGGCGAAATATTCGAAGCTCCAATCCAAGAAACTCCCGATCATGGGATGGTATCTTTGGTAATTCAGGAAGGCGGCGAGCAAGCGCTTCGGGACCACCGAATAGGTCAGCACCGGCATGATCTTGGATTCGAAATGGCCAATGACCCGGCGGGTCCATTCCGGGGCCGCGGGTTCTGGAATCCTCTGGGTCGGATAGAGTTGGCCTTGGCCTATATATTGGTAGAGCGCGGGCACGACGCAAATCTCGTGGTCCGCGCCCAGGATGAGTTGGATCGCATCGTCGATGAAACCCGGATCGAGGTAATCGTCGTCGGCGCAGGCGAGGATATAATCCCCGGCGGCGATATCGATAATGGTTTTATAGTTCTCATGCGGCGGCAGGTGGTCCGGGTTTTTGACGACTTTCAGCCGGGGCGCGATCCCGCGCAGAATATCCAGGGCTTTTTGCTTATGCGGATCGCCGCTGTTGTCCGCGACCAGCACCTCGACCCGCTCGTTACGCAGCGCCGCCAAGCGGCTGATGATGGGCATCGCTTCCAGGCAGCTCCGGTGCGAGGGGACCAACACGGACAAGAGGGGTTGGCGGGGTTCTTGGGCTTCGGCCATGGGGTTCACTCGCGGGGGATCGCATAGGCCACGGCTCCGGTGCCGCACCAGCCATGCAAGCGCAGATAAAAACGATAATTTTCCAGCCCTTCCATCAGCAGGGCAGGGATGCGCCACAGCCCGTCGCGGCTGTGGTAGACCGTCACCGCAAGTTTAGGCCGGTTTCGGCGGAGGAAGTCCAGGCCGCCTGCCAGCGCCGCCAGTTCGCCGCCTTCGAGATGGAGTTTGGCGAAGGTGCAAGGGAGGTCCAGGCCATCCAGGGCGCGGACGCGGACCGTGCCCGGAGCGCCCGCCATCAGCCGGGAAGCCATGCCATGGCCTTGGGCGAAGGCGTGTTCGCCGTCCTCCGCGCCAAGCGCGTATTCCAGCACCCGGATCCGCGCCGCCAACTCGGCGGGCAACCCGGACACCCATCCGCGCAAGCGCCGGGCGTTGTCCGGGTCGGGTTCGATGGCCGTGAGGGTTTGGCAAGCGCCGCCGGTCCTGTGTAGGAACTGCTGGCTGGCCGTCCCGTCCCAAGCGCCCGCGTCGAGGCAATGTTCCTGGGAACCCAAGGCGGCGAGCATGGGCGGGATGAAATAGCGGTCGTCCAGATGGATGGGCGCGCCATCGAACAGCCATTCCTCGCGCAAGCAGCGCCAAGCCAGGATTTGCAACTGGGCGGCGCGGGAAATGTCGTCCTCCCATTGCTCCAAGACCTGGGCGATGCGCTCCCGGTCCATCGCCGACAGCGGTCCCGCGAACCAGCCATTGCCCATCGGCAGGCGGTCGGCATAAGCCTCCAACACATCGTAGACGGGACGGATGCGCCGCCAACCGGATTCCGCCAGGAAACCGTGGATAGGCCGATAGGGCGCGGTCACGACGCAGACCGCGATGAGATGGCTGGATTTATGTGGAGGTGGAACCCGGTCCGGGGCCAGCACCGGAATCCGCCCGGCCAGTAAGCCGGAAGGCGGCGGCGCGCGGTCCACGGCATAGGCGATGTCGATGCCCAGCGCGGCGAACAAATCGGCGGCCAGTTCCCCCAGCTTGCCGGCACCGTACAACACCAAGGGCCGGTCCACCGGATCGGGGCCCAGTCCGGGCGGCGGCGCGGGCAGGCGTTCCAGCAGATCGAGGGCGGTCGCCGAGTTGGGGGGGCCGGGCGGGTTCATCGGCTGGCTTCCAGCCGTCCGGCCCAGCGGGCCAAGCGGGCGTCTTGGGGGAAACAATCGCGGTAATGGAAGACCGAGCTTTTGGTCCGCTCGTATAGGCAATGGGGTCCGGGAGGCAGGGGGTCGGCGGTGGCCCCGTCGGGGAAGCGCCAAGCCTCCCCGCCCTGGCAGGCGCGGAACCAGTCGGCGGGTTCTTCGCCGAACACGGCTTTGAAATCGAAGCCGCGCTTGGGTTCGGCCAACAGGGCTTGGTAATGGGCGTGGAGCCGGTCCGCCGTGCGGCCCACCGCGAAATCTTGGCGGATGGCGCGGGCGGCGTTGGCGGAGAGGCGCTGTCGTTCGTCGGGGTTCTCGGCCAAATACTGGATGGCGTCGGCGAAGGCGCGGGGCGAATCCACGATCAGGCCGGTTTCGCCCTGGCGGACCAGATGCCGCTCGGCGGGATTGTCGAGGACCACCGGGACCACGCCCATCGCCATCGCTTCCAGCAGGGCGTTCTCGGTCGTGCCGTAATGCCGGGGGTTGAGCGGATAGGCCAGGAGGTCGAAGGCCGCCAGTTGTTCCACCACCTGGGTGGAATAGCCGAGCGGATGGAGCCGCCCGGCCAGTCCCCGCGCTTTGGCTTCGGCCATGAGCCCATCCGCCGTGACGGGATCGCCCACCATGGATAGGCGGAAACCGGGCAGGCGCACCGCCGCGAGATAATCCAACAGGTCCGGGTGCAGTTTGGCGTAGTTCAGCGTGCCGATATAGCCGACCTTGACCGGAGCTTGGGGATCGCGCCGGGGCGGTGGCGGCAGGTCGTCGAAACCGCCGGAACTGAACACCGCGTCGATCCGTCGCCGGGTTTCCCCGTCCAGCGCGGCGAGGCGGGGATGTTCCCAGGAGCAGGGCGAGGTGAACAGGAAGCGGTGGGGTAGGGCCGCGAATTCGGGCGGAATCTCGGGCGGACTCAGCCCCGACACGTGGCTCCAGACCACGAGCCGCATGGCGGGCCAAGGATCGCCACCCATCCAGGCCGCGACTTTGGGATGATGCCACCATTCCAGTTGCACGATATCGGCGGCGGCGATCCGCGCGGCCAGCGTGGCGGGGTCGGGGCAGACCAGTACTTCGGCGCCATGAGCCTGGGCGTGGTCCACGAACTGGGATTTTTCGGGCGCTTCCAAACAGGCGATGACATGGGTCCAGCCATCCCCGCGCCGGGCCGATTCCGCCGCCAGCCGCGACAACACCTTGCCGACGCCGCCGCCGAGATGGGCGGTGATGTGCAGGAGGCGGCGGCGGTTCATGGGCGGGCCGGATTAATGGACGGGCAGGTCGAACGCCTGGGCGTAGCTTTTCCAGATGGGATCGGTCTCGACGATGCGGAAGTAGTGTTCGAGCGCGTCCCCGCCGTCGTCCGCCGCCATGGCGCGTTGCGCCTGGGCCAGGTAATAGTAGGCGAAGGCGTGGTTGCCATAGCGCTGGATCACGTCCTCGAAACAGCGGGCCGCCACCGCGTAATCGCCCGCCGACATCCGGTGGTTGTGGACGAAGTTCACTTCCAGGTTCATCAAATAGGTCTTGCGCATGATGTGGTCGGGATCGGTGCCGGGGACCCGGATGATGTACTGGTTCAGGTCGATATCGCCGATGCCGAGGTTCTTGTCGATCCAGCCGTTTTCGACGCACATGTGGTAAAGCTGGGTGCCGCGCAGCGGGGTCGCCAGACTGAAGCTGCCCCAGTCCAACCCGACCTCCTTGATGAAGCGGACGGTTTCGTCGCGGTGTTCCTCTAGTTCGCCCGGCAGGCCGCTGACGAAGAAGCCCTGCACGAACAAGCCATGCTTCTTCAGCGTATCGACGATGCCCTTGAGTTTGTCCAGACGCAGGGGCTTGTGGATGATGTGCTTGAGGACGTGGTCCGAGCCCGATTCGATGGCCAGGGGCACGGTGTCCAGGCCCGCCTGCTTCATCAGCATCGCCATTTCATCGTCGATGAAGGCGGCGGTGAGCCCGTTGGGCGTTTCCACCCGCAGCCCGAACGGTGCCAGGCGGCGGAACAGTTCCTTGGCCCGGTCCCGTTCCAGCAGGAGTTGGTCGTCGTAGAACGTCAGGACGTTCATGCCGTAGCGCTCGACCAACTGGCCGACATGGGCGATCACCGCGTCGACGCTGGCATAGCGCATGTTCTTGCCGTGGAAGGAAGGCTCGGCGCAGAAGACGCATTTGAACGGGCAGCCCCTGGAAGTCACGATGAAAAACTGCCGGTTCTCATGGTCGTCGCCGTAGGAGGAGAACGGCGAGAACGCCTCCTTCATCCCGTATTTCCAATACTCGATCAGGCCGTAATCGATGTCGATCAGTTCGTCCAGGTCGTTCAGATAATCGGCGACCGGCGGCATCCGTTGTTCGAGCTTGTGGCGGGTGACCCAGGCGGGATGGCGGGCCAGTTCGGCCCTGGGCTCGGGCGCGTTCACCAAGCGCAGCAGGGCCGCTTCGCCTTCGGCGTAGCAGACCGCGTCGATATCGGGCTGCTCGCGGGGGATGACTTCCCAGGAGGTGGTGGCCGCCGCCCCGCCCAGCAGAATCAAGGTCTCGGGCGACAGCTTCCGGGCCGCGCCCGCGATCTCGGCCACGTAGCGGTAGGAAATATCGAACATCAGCGACAAGCCGACGACATCCGGGGTCCGTTGTTCCAGGGTCTGCGCCAGGGCGTTATGCCATTCGTCCCGCTCGTAGAGGTTCATGTCGAAGATGCGGATGTCCAGCGGACGGCGGCTGTGCTTCTTGAGGTAGGAGGCGATGGACAGCACGCCGTAGGGCATCGCGGTGAAACTCCGCGTCTTGCTGGATTTCGCCTCGTTGGCATAGACGCGGTAGGGCAGGATCACGAACAGCAGGCTGAATTCGCGCTCCTGCCCGGTTGGATGGGGGATGTTCAGGGTTTCCGCAGTCATGATGTTCGGCCTCCGGGTTGCGTCGATCCACAGTGATGGGCTAAGCCTAGGCCACTTTCCCCAACGGGGGGCGCGTGCCCGGATCGATCCGTTCCAGGAGTTGCCAGCGGTAGGGGTCGATGTTGTCGGGCAGGCAATGGCTCAACTGGCCGCAGGCGGCGCAGGTGGGGTCGTCCTTGCGGCAGCCGCTCAAATGGGCGATGCGGTGGCGGCGCATGGATTCGCCGTTCCAGATGGTTTTCAGGGACTCGGTGCGGACATCGCCGATGGGGAGTGTGCGCGCCCAGTCCAGGAAGCACAGGCTGACGCTGCCGTCGGTGTTGACCGCCATGGAATAGAAGATGTAGGGGCAAGTCTCGATATCGTGGATGCTGTTGCCGTAGATGCCTTCGGTGATTTCGATCCCGGTGCGCTCCTCCACGTCGAAGCTGGGCCAGCAGGGCGCGAAGTTCTCGATGAACACCCGGTCGGCGATCTCGCCGAAGATATCGTAGAAGCGCTGTTTGTCCGCCTCGTCGAGGATATCGCCCGGAATCTTGACGCAGATTTCGCAATCGCCCTTGCGCTGGTAAAGCTGGCGGATGTTATCGACGAAGCGGTCGAAATCCACCCGCGTCTGGGTGAATTCCCAATATTGCGCGCTGGACATGCCATCGACGGAGATATTGATGCGGTCGATCCCGGCGTCCAGGATTGGTCCCACCCGGTCCGGCGTCAGCAGATAGCCGTTGGTGGTGGTGTCGATGTATTGCACATGGCCGCTCCGCTTGGCGTAGCCGACCATGTCGGCGAAGCGGGTATGCAGCAAGGGTTCGCCTTCCTTATAGAGGCGCAGCACCTTCAACGGCTGGTCGAATTCGCCCAGGTCGTCGATGAGCTTGCGGTAGATATCGAAATCCAGCCGCCCTTGCCAGCGCCCGGTCGAGCGGATCAATTCACGGTCCCCGGTGGGGCAGAATTTGCACTGGAAATTGCAGGTGTTCACGGGGTCCACGAACAGCACGAAGGGCGTGGACAGGGGGATGACTTCCTGCAACGGGGTACGGTTATCCAGGTTGATCCTGGGTTTGACCTGGGCCTTCATCGGAACCTCCTTGGAGCGTCAGCCGGGAGCGGCGTAGCAAACGGTTTCCCACAGGGTGTGGGTGGAATGGTGCCTGAGGTATATCCGGTATCCCGAGTGAGGGTCGTGGAGCGACAACGGAATATCCAACAGGTGTCGGGTTTCATGGTAGATGCAGATCGCCAGCTTGGGATGCCACCGGCCTATGAGGTTCCGCGCCCCCGCGAGGGCTTCCGGCTCCGCGCCCTCGATGTCCATTTTCACGAAGTGCGCTTCCCGGCCTTCCAGCGCCGAATCCAGCGTCACCCGGCGCACCGGGGCGATGGTTCCGTCGGCGCGGCAATTGTTGAAATCGGGTTCGGCGCACCAGCCGTCCGCGCCGCCCACCAGCGCATGGTGTAGGTGGATATTCTCCAGGCCGTAGTCGCGCACCGTCCGCCGCAACCGGGCCAGGTTGTCCGCGTCGGCTTCGAAAGCATGGATGGCCGGAGCCGTCCGTCCCGCCGCGTGCATGAAGGCGTGTCCCCCCACCACGAAATCGCCGTCGAAAGCGCCACAATCCACCCAGGTTTCGCCGTCCGCGAAATCCAGGAGATCGGCCTGGAAATATTGCGGGGCGCTGGCGACCTGATGCAGGAAGGGACTGCCGACCATCTCGAAATGGATGCTCTGGAATAGCCGCGCCTTGCAGGCTGCCAGCAGAACCCGGCGGGAGTGATCGTCGGCGAGCGCTGGCCAGAGCCGTTCCAGGTCCGCCCCGGCCCGCAGCAAATGCCAGCCCGGTAGATAGCCGACCTGGCCGTCGCGTTCGGCGAACAGGCAGGGGAGGCCGTGCCCGGCCAGTTCCGCCGCGATTCCGCCGCTAATCATCGCGGCCACCACCACCCGCGGCGCGGGGCGCTGTTCCCCGAGCGCGGCCACGGGCGCGATGGGGATGCCCAGTAGTTGCTTGCCCCAGAGCTTGGGATTGTTGTCCACGCAGAACGCGGGACGGACGCCCAAGGGCAGCCAGTGTTCCAGCACCGATTTGGCGAACCGGCCCGCGCCGTACAGCGCCAGCGGTACATCCCCGACCAGGAGTTCCTCGGGGTCCATCGCGCCATCCGCCGACCAGGGATGCAGGGCCGCCGCAGCGCGGGCCACGGCCAGCAAGCGTCCGGGCGTGTCGGCCTTGCAAATCTCGGGAAACAGGCGGGCGCGGTAATCCTGGTTCATGGCGGGCCGTCCTCGTTGCGGCGGAGCCGGGACAACCCGGACGCCAGATCGATCCCGGCCCGCCAGCCGGGCAAGGTTTCGGCGTTTTCCCAAGGGTCGAACACCTCGCGCTCCCGGCGGGGCCGCGCCCCCCAGTCCACGCGGACGGGATGCGCCGGGTCGGCGGCGTTGAAGGCGTCCACCAGTTCGCGCAGCGATACCGCGCTCTCGGAAGGCAAACGGTAGATCCGCCGCTCGCCCGCCCGGAATGCCAGCACCTGCCCGCAAGCCAGCGCGAACCCGTGGGCGAGGTCGTCGACATGGACCAGATGGAGGCGTTGATTTCCTTGGGACATGGCCAGTGTATCGGTCGATCCGGCGTAGAACTTTAGTAAATCGATCAACTTTTTCCGGCGGTCGCCTTCGCCATAGCTGTCGTAGAGGTGTAGTTCCAGGAGTTTCATCCCCATCGTGTCCAGGTAGTATTCGGCCAGGGTGGAGAAGGCTTGCTTGGTCGCGGCGTAGAGGTTGGCGGGCCGGTAGTCGGCGTTTTCGTAGTGTTGCCAGGCAGTCCCGGCATAGACCAGCGCGCCGCAACCGCTGTCCCGCATGGCGTCCAACAGATAGGCACCGTATTGGAGGTTCGCCGTCAGCAAGGGGCCGATGTCTTCGTAACGGTGTTCGGCGATATAGAGCGCCGCCAGATGGACCACCACATCGGGCCGGAACTCCGCCAAGGCGGCGCGGAACCCCAGGCCGTCCGGGCCGACGCTCCAGGTGCGGGCGTTCCTGGGCGGCGCGGCGCTCCTCGAAGCGCAGCCGACCTCGTGTCCCAGGCCGAGCAGGTGGGGCACCAGATGGGAACCGATAAAGCCGGTCGCGCCGGTCACGAAGATTTTCATGGCGGTATGAATACGAAGGGGCTGGCGTAGCCCGCGAGGGGCGGATGCCCTTGGTCGCGTTCCGACAGGATGGGTTCGGCGGTGTGCCAGGGGATGCCGGCGGAATCCCAGCGCAGCCCGCTATCGTGCGCCGGGGAATAGGGGCGGCTGGTCTTGTAGACCACCACGGCGGTTTCACCGAGGACACAGAAACCATGGGCCAGTCCGCTCGGTAGATAGAGCATATTGCCCAGTTCGGCGGAGAGTTCCAGGGTCAGGCTACGGCCATAGGTCGGCGAACCCCGGCGGATATCCAGCGCCGCGTCTTGGATCCTGCCCGCCACGCAATACACCAGCTTGGCATGGTCCATGGGCGGAATCTGGAAATGCAGGCCACGGATGACCCCGGCCTTGGAAACCGAGTAGTACTCTTCCGGGTACACGGTTTCCAGCCCCAAGGCGGCGAAAGCTTCGGCATGGAACACCTTCACGAAGCGCCCGCGCCCATCGCCGACGATCCTCGGCCTGAGTTCGAGGCAGCCGGGTAGAACAGTCGCCCGCGCCTCGAACAAGCCCGCCGGGTCGGAGGGCGCGGCGTTCATGGTCCGGCTCCTTGCGTCCGCCTGAAGAAAGCGGCCAGGGTGTCGCAGGCGAAGTCCAGCCTATCCCGGTCGAGGCCGGGATAGACGCCGATCCAGAAGGTGTCGTGCATGATCCGGTCGGTGTTGGCGAGGTCGCCGCAAACTCGATAAGCGCGTCCCGCCATATAGGGCTGCCGGGTCAGGTTGCCGGCGAACAATAAGCGGGTGCCGATCCGGTGGCGGTCGAGGTGGCGCAGCAGTTCCAGGCGTCCGCCCTGGCGCAGGGTGATGGGGAAGCCGAACCAGGCCGGATCGCTGCCCGGCGTGGCTTCGGGCAGGATCAGGAATTCTTCCAGTTCGCGCAGCCGGGTTTTGAGATGGGCGAAATGATCCTTGCGGGCTTGGATGAAACCTTCCAGCCGGTCCATCTGGGCCAGGGCGCAGGCGGCCTGCATATCGCTGATCTTGAGGTTATAGCCCAGGTGGGAATAGGTGTATTTGTGGTCGTAGCCGGGGGGCAGGCCGCCCAGTTGCCAGCAGAAGCGTTTGCCGCAGGTGTTGTCCTGGCCGGGGGCGCAGAAGCAATCCCGGCCCCAGTCGCGGAAGGATTCCAGGATCGGTTTCAGCTTGCCGCTCTGGGTGAACACCGCCCCGCCTTCGCCCATGGTGATGTGATGGGCGGGATAGAAGCTCAAGGTGCCGACCGCGCCGAAAGTCCCGACCGGATGGCCCCGGTAGGTCGAACCCAGGGCGTCGCAGCAATCCTCGATCAACCACAGGCCGTGCTTTTCGGCCAGTCCGGCGATGGCGTCCAGGTCGAACGGATTGCCCAGGGTATGGGCCAGCAGGATGGCCTTGGTTTTGGGGCCGATGGCGGCTTCGACCAGGGCGGGATCGGCGTTGTAGGTCGGCAGTTCCACGTCCACGAACACCGGCACCGCGCCCGCTTGCAGGATGGGATTGACCGTGGTCGGGAAGGCGGCGGCGACGCCGATGACTTCGTCGCCGGGGCGGATGGCCCGTTCGCCCAGTTTGGGCGAGGTCAGGGCCGAGAACGCCAGCAGATTGGCGGAAGAGCCGGAATTGACGGTGAGGACGTGTTTCGCGCCGAGGAAACGGCCCAGGCGCTGCTCGAAAGCGGCGTTGAAGCGGCCCGTGGTCAGCCAGCCATCCAGCGCGGCCTCGACCATGGCCTGCATCTCGGGGGCACCGATCACCTTGCCGGAAGGTGGCACCGGCGTCTGGCCCGGCACGAACGCCGCCGGGGTTTCGGCGGCGGCGTAGCGGGCCACCAGTTCAAGAATTTGCTGCCTGATCCCAGCTTTGTTCACGCTTGTCCTCTGCCATATAGGTGTCGATCTGGCGCAGGCTCAGGCCGCGGGGGTCGGCTCCCGACCAGTGGCTGGTGTGCCATTCGGTCACGGCGTCGAGCGCCCGCCCCAGGTGCCAGCGCGGTTGCCAGCCCAGGCGGTCCGCCGCTTTCTCGCAATCCAGCCGCAGATGGGTGGCTTCGTGGGGCTGGGGTTCGGTATCGAATTCCCAGCGCAGCCGGTCTTTCCACGCGGTCCGCATCCGCTCCACGATCCAGCGCACCGGCTTGGCGTCGGATTTGGCCGGGCCGAAATTCCAGGCTTCGGCGAAGGCCGCGCCGTCCTGGTATAGCCGTTGCGCCAGGGTCAGATAGCCGCCCAAGGGTTCCAAGACATGCTGCCAAGGCCGGATGGCGGAGGGGTTGCGGATTTTGAGGGTTTTTCCGGCCTCGATATGGCGCAGGATGTCGGGAATCAGCCGGTCTTCGGCCCAGTCGCCGCCGCCGATGACATTGCCGGCCCTCGCGGTGGCGATGGCCGCCGGATGTCCGCCCGGCCCGAAATAGGATTGGCGGAAAGCTGCCGTTACCAGTTCGGCGCAGCCCTTGCTGCTGCTATAGGGATCGCGGCCGCCCATGGCTTCGTTCTCGCGGTAGCCCCAGGACCATTCCCGGTTCTCGTAGCATTTGTCGCTGGTGACATTGACCAGCGCCCGCACCGAGGCCACGCCGCGCACCGCTTGCAGCAGATGGACCGTGCCCATGATGTTGGTGGAATAGGTCTCGATCGGATGGGCATAGGCATGGCGGACCAAGGGCTGCGCCGCCATGTGGATGACGATTTCGGGCCGGGCCAGGCGCAAGGCCCGCTCCAGGGCGTCGTCGTCGCGGATATCGCCCTCGATGGAATGCATGTCGCGGGCGACATCGGCCAGTTCGAACAAACTGGGCTCGGTCGGCGGCGGCAGGGCGTAGCCGACCACTTCCGCCCCCAGCCGCTGTAGCCACAGGCAGAGCCAAGCGCCCTTGAAGCCGGTGTGCCCGGTCACGAAGATTTTTTTGCCGCGCCAGAAATCGGGGGTCATGACCACACCTTCCACGGGGCTTTGCCCGATTGCCAAAGTTCTTCCAGGAGGACTTTGTCGCGCAGGGTGTCCATCGGCTGCCAGAATCCCACATGGCGGTAGGCTTGCAACTGGCCTTCCCGCGCCAGTTGTTCCAGGGGTTGGCGCTCCCAGGAGGTGTCGTCGCCCTCGATGAAATCGACCGCGCCGGGGGCCAGCACGAAGAAGCCGCCGTTGATCCAGCCGCCATCGCCGCGGGGCTTTTCCTCGAAACCCAGCACATCGCCGCCTTCCAGCCGCAACGCGCCATAGCGGCCCGGTGGCTGCACCGCCGTCACCGTCGCCAAGCGTCCATGGTGGCGGTGGAACGCCACCAAGCCGCCGATATCCACATCGGCCAGGCCATCGCCATAGGTGAAACAGAAATCATCGGCCCCCAGGTAGCGGCGGACCCGCTTCAAGCGGCCTCCGGTCTGGGTGTCGGGTCCGGTGTCGATCAGGGTGACGCGCCAGGGTTCGGCGTGGCGGTCGTGGATTTCCATGCGGTTCTCGGCCACATCGAAGGTCACGTCCGACATGTGCAGGAAATAATTGGCGAAATAGTCCTTGATGAGATAGCCCTTGTAGCCCAGGCAGATGATGAAGTCGTTGATCCCGTGGCTGGAATAGACCTTCATGATGTGCCACAGGATGGGCTTGCCGCCGATGGCGATCATCGGCTTGGGCTGTAGGTGGGATTCCTCGGAAATCCGGGTGCCCAGGCCACCCGCCAGGATCACGGCTTTCATGTCACAACCTCCGGGACGCTTGCCTAGTCGCCATTCCCGCATAACGGCGGGGATGCCACGTTCCAGCGGCTGGTCTTGGATTCCCGGCCCGCCCGGTGGCGGGACGGCCAATTATTAATAGCCCTGGCTTAGCATGGAAGCATAGGCCAATTCCAGATTTCGGCAAAAAGCCGCGGTATCGAACAAGGGCCAATGGCTCCGTTCCGTGCGTAAGCGTTCCTTCAGGCCGGCGATGCGGGCGGGGGCATGGGCCAGTTCGATAATCAGATCGGCATAGCCGTCGAGGGAGGTGGCGATCAATTCGGGCATCCCGATGGCGTGCAACAGGCTCCCGGCCACCCGTGCCGGGAACGCCCCGCCCATATAGGTCACCACCGGCAAACCGGCCATGAGCGCGTCCGCCGCCGTGCTATGGGCGTTATAAGGCCAGGTGTCGAGGAACAAATCGGCGAGGCGGTAGCGGGCCAGATGGTCCTCGACCCTGGGCACCCGTCCGGCGAAGACCAGGCGTCCGGGGTCGATACCCTGGGCTTGGGCGGCGGCTTGCAGGTTGCGGCGGTTGGTGTCGCCGCGCGAAGCCAGCCATAGCACGCTGTCCGGCACCTGCGCCAAGACCCGCATCCACACCGCCCACAGCGGCGGCGAGATTTTGTAGTCCTGGCTGAACGAGCAGAACACCCGCCCCGTGTCCGGCAGGCCACAGTCGGCGCGGGTCGGGGTCGGGCCGATTGCGATGGAAGCATCGGTCGGCAGATAGCAATCCGGCAGATAGGTCACCCGCTCGCTGTAGAACGGCTGGTGTTCGGGCGGGATGACGTGGCGGTCGGCCAGGATGTAATCCATGAAGCCAACGCCCAAGGTGCCGGGATAGCCCAGGAAATTCACCTGCACCGGGGCCGGGCGCTGGGCGAAGATTTCGATGCGCGCATCCGAGGTGTAGCCGGCCAGATCGACCGCGATATCCACTTCCATGTCCCGCATCTTCTCGGCGATCTGGCGGGCGCCCAGGGCGCGGGCGTCGATGAAATGGTCGAAGGCTTGCACCATGCGTCCGCGCAAACGGCTGCCGTCGTCCGGTCCCAGCGAAATGGCGAGGGTCTCGAACCGGCTTTTGTCGTGATGCTCGAACACCCCGGCCATCAGGTGCCCGACCGGATGCTCGCGCAAATCCGGCGACACATAGGCCAGCCGGATGCGGTCGTGGGCATAGCGCTCGCCGCGCCAGAGGGGTGGACCGGGCGGCGGGCAATAGTAATGGGCGAACAAACGGGCGCAGAGGAATTGGTCGCTGGCGCTATCCGACAAGGCCATGAAGGCCAGGGATTTGCACACCTTCCGCCCGGCCCGGATGCCCTCGACGATGGCGGCGCGGGCGGACTCGAAGCCGTTCCAATCGGCGCAGTGCATCTTTTCATACAGCAACAGTCCCGGCCCGTAGTCGTAGCCGGGATTGAGTTGCAACAGCCGCTCGAAACGGGCGATGGCTTGTTCCCCTTGCTTGAATTCGGTCAAGAGGATGGCGCTATTGGCGAGGGCCGGGAGATAGTCGGGTTGCAGCGCCAGCGCCCGGTCGAAGCGGGCCAGGGCGTCCTGGTGGCGGAGCAAATCCCGCAGTAGGGCACCGCTGTTGACCAGCGCCTCCACATAATCGGGCTGGATTGCCAGGGCTTGGTCGTAGCTCGCCAGGGCTTCCTGCCGCCGTCCCAGGGTTTGCAGCAACGAACCCTGCGCGAACCAGAGCGGGGCGAAATGCGGGGCCGCCCGCGTGCCCCGCTCGCAATAGGCCAAACCTTCCGCCGGATTCCCTTGGTTCAGCGCGATCACCGCCAGGGAATAGAGGGCGGCCCCGTTGCCGGGCTCGTCCGCCAGGATTTCCCGGAACAACCGGGCCGCCTCGGCCCAGTCGCCCCGGTTCTGTAGCGTTATGGCCTGTACCAGTTTCCCGTTTTGCGTTGCCAAGTGATCCGCCTCCTGGATTGAGATCGGCGCAGCCTATCGGTTCCGGGTGGCGCTTGCCAAGCTATTTGCCTCCCTTGTCGCCGCCGATGGCGAGGAAGCCGGTCTTGGCCGGGTCCAGCGCGTCCGCGACGTTGAGCGGCGTGGCGGTCGATTGCCCCAAGCCCGGCACGGCGGAGCGCGGGTTGCCGTTGGCGTCGAAGCGGTCCAACAAGCCGCTGATGCGGGAGACGTTCGCCGCCACGGTGCCGGTCTGGTTGCCGGACGGGGCGTCGAGTCCCGGCAGCGTGCCGCCGGCGGGCTGGGTCTGGGACTCGGCGAAGGCCGCGATGGCCTGGGCCATGCCGCTGACCTGGGTCCGCAAGCCTTGGCCGTCGCCGTTGGCTTGTTGCGACTTGTCGGCCACGAACCAGACATCCGCCGTTTGATGGGTGGCGCCGTCCTGGGTCTGGTAGGTGGAGATCAGGTTGATCCAGTTGCCTTGGTCCTTGATCGAAGTCTGCTCGGCATCCACCCCGATTTGCGTGATACCCAACGCGGCGAGGGTCCGCAGCTCCCCGGATTGGCTGACGCCATCCGAGTTGGCATCGACCCAGACCCGGAGGTCTTTGAAGGCCGCGTCCTGGGCGTCGAGCTGGCCGTCGTGGTCTTGATCCAGGGCCGCCAGGGCCGCGTAGCCGTTGGCCGCCGTGCCGCCGGAAGGCAGCGGGGTGGCGTTGCCGAACAGCTCGGTGCCATCGCCGATGACGCCGTCGTGGTTGCGGTCCAGCGCCAACAGGCCGTCTTTCCGGTTGATCCAGCCGGTGGCGGTATCCTGCCCGGTGCCGAACAAATCGAAGCGCGTACCGGCGTCGATCCCCAGCGATTTGACCCCATCCCCGTTGAGGTCCAGCGCCACCGGGCTCCCGATCTGCAAATGGCTGATCTGGACCGTGTTGAAGGAACTGATCTGGGTGGTGGTCAGCGCCATGACCTGGGCGGTGTTGAGCGCGGCCACCTCGAAGGTGGTCAGGGCCGCGATCTGGTTGGTGGTCAATACCACGATCTGGCTGGTGGTCAGGGCAGTAAGGTCGCCGGTTTCCATCGCGGCCACTTGCACCGTGGTCAGGTTCACCAACTGCTGGGTGGTGAGGGCCACGACCTGACGGGTGGTCAGGGCCACGATGGCGTTGGTGGTGAGCGCCGCGATACCCGCCGTGGTGAGCGCGGCGATCTGGGTGGTGCCCAGGGCGACCAGATCGGCGGTTTCAAGGGCCGCCACTTGGTTGGTGGTCAAGGCCGCCGCTTGCGCGGTGGTCAGGGACGCCGCCTGGAGGGTGGTCAGGGCGACCGCCTCGGTGGTGGTCAGGGCCGCGATCTGGGCGGTGGTCAAGGCCGCGATCTGGGCGGTCCTGAGGGCGGCGAGGTCGGCGGTTTCGAGGGCGGCGACCTGGGCCGTGGTGAGCGCCGTGGTTTGGGCGGTGGACAGGATCGCGGCTTGGACCGTGGTCAAGGCCACGGCCTGGGCGGTGGTCAAGGCCGCGACCTGGGCGGTGGTGAGCGCCGTCGCCTGGGTGGTGGCGAGCGCCGCGATGGTGGCGGTGGTGAGCGCCGCGACCTGGGCGGTGGTGAGGGCGGCGATCTGGACGGTCCTGAAGGCGACGAGATCGGCGGTTTCCATGGCGGCAACCTGGGCGGTCGTCAGCGCCGCCGTCTGGGCGGTGGACAGGATCGTGGCCTGGGCGGTGGTCAAGGCCACGGCCTGGGCGGTGGTCAAGGCCGCGACCTGGGCGGTGGTGAGCGCCGCCGCCTGGGCGGTTTTCAGGGCGGCGATGGCGGCGGTGGTGAGTGCCGCGACCTGGGCGGTGTTCATCGCGGCGACCTGGGCGGTCTTGAAGGCGGCGAGGTCGGCGGTTTCCATGGCCGCGACCTGGGCGGTGGTCAAGGCCGCCGTCTGGAGGGTGGTGAGCGCCGCCGCCTGGGTGGTGGTGAAGGCGACCGCCTGGGTGGTGGCGAGGGCGGCGACCTGGGCCGTGGTGAGCGCCGCGACCTGGACGGTCCTGAAGGCGGCGAGATCGGCGGTTTCGAGGGCGGCGACCTGGTCGGTGGTCAGTGCCGCCGTCTGGGCGATGGACAGGATCGCGGCCTGGGCGGTGGTGAGGGCCACGGCCTGGGCGGTGGTCATCGCGGCGACCTGGGCGGTGGTGAGCGCCGCCGCCTGGGCGGTCTTCAGGGCGGCGATGGCGGTGGTGGCGAGCGCCGCGACCTGGGCGGTGTTCATCGCGGCGACCTGGGTGGTCTTGAAGGCGACGAGGTCGGCGGTCTCCATGGCCGCGACCTGGGCGGTGGTCAAGGCCGCCGTCTGGAGGGTGGTCAGCGCCGCGGCTTGCAGGGTGGTGAGGGCCACGGCCTGGGCGGTGGTGAGCGCCGCGACCTGGGCGGTCGTCAGCGCCGCGACCTGGAGGGTCTTGAAGGCGGCGAGGTCGGCGGTTTCGAGGGCGGCGATCTGCGAGGTCGTCAGTGCCGCCGTCTGGGCGATGGACAGGATCGCGGCCTGGGCGGTGGTGAGGGCCACGGCCTGGGCGGTGGTCATTGCGGCGACCTGGGTGGTGGTGAGTGCCACAACTTGGGCGGTCTTCAGGGCGGCGATGGTGGCGGTGGCGAGCGCCGCGACCTGGGCCGTGTTCATCGCGGCGACCTGGGTGGTCTTGAAGGCGGCGAGGTCGGCGGTCTCCATGGCCGCGACCTGGGCGGTGGTCAAGGCCGCCGTCTGGAGGGTGGTGAGCGCCGCCGCCTGGGTGGTGGTGAGGGCGACCGCCTGGGTGGTGGTGAGGGCGGCGACCTGTGCCGTGGTGAGCGCCGCGACCTGGACGGTCCTGAAGGCGGCGAGGTCGGCGGTTTCGAGGGCCGCGACCTGGTCGGTGGTGAGCGCCGCCGTCTGGGCGATGGACAGGATCGCGGCCTGGGCGGTGGTGAGGGCCACGGCCTGGGCGGTGGTCATCGCGGCGACCTGGGCGGTGGTGAGCGCCGCCGCCTGGGCGGTCTTCAGGGCGGCGATGGCGGTGGTGGCGAGCGCCGCGACCTGGGCGGTGGTCATCGCGGCGACCTGGAGGGTCCTGAAGGCGGCGAGGTCGGCGGTTTCCATGGCGGCGACCTGGGCGGTCGTCAGCGCCGCCGTCTGGGCGGTGGACAGGATCGCGGCCTGGGCGGTGGTGAGGGCCACGGCCTGGGCGGTGGTCATCGCGGCGACCTGGGCGGTGGTGAGCGCCGCCGCCTGGGCGGTCTTCAGGGCGGCGATGGCGGCGGTGGCGAGCGCCGCCGTCTGCGCGGTGGTGAGGGCGGCGACCTGGGCGGTCTTGAAGGCGGCGAGGTCGGCGGTCTCCATGGCCGCGACCTGGGCGGTGGTCATCGCGGCGGTCTGGGCGGTGGTGAGCGCCGCCGCCTGGGTGGTGGTGAGGGCGACCGCCTGGGTGGTGGTGAGCGCCGCGACCTGGGCGGTGGTGAGCGCCGCGACCTGGAGGGTCTTGAAGGCGACGAGGTCGGCGGTTTCGAGGGCGGCGACCTGGTCGGTGGTGAGCGCCGCCGTCTGGGCGGTGGACAGGATCGCGGCCTGGGCGGTGGTGAGGGCCACGGCCTGGGCGGTGGTCAAGGCCGCGACCTGGGCGGTGGTGAGCGCCGCCGCCTGGGCGGTCTTCAGGGCGGCGATGGCGGCGGTGGTGAGCGCCGCCGTCTGCGCGGTGGTGAGGGCGGAAACCTGGGCGGTCCTGAAGGCGGCGAGGTCGGCGGTCTCCATGGCCGCGACCTGGGCGGTGGTGAGCGCCGCCGTCTGGGCGGTGGTGAGCGCCGCCGCCTGGGTGGTGGTGAGGGCGACCGCCTGGGTGGTGGCGAGGGCGGCGACCTGGGCCGTGGTGAGCGCCGCGACCTGGAGGGTCTTGAAGGCGGCGAGGTCGGCGGTTTCGAGGGCGGCGACCTGCGAGGTCGTCAGCGCCGCCGTCTGGGCGGTGGACAGGATCGCGGCCTGGGCGGTGGTCAAGGCCACGGCCTGGGCGGTGGTCAAGGCGGCGACCTGGGCGGTGGTCAAGGCCGCGACCTGGGCGGTTTTCAGGGCGATGATGGCGGCGGTGGTGAGCGCCGCCGCCTGGGCGGTGTTCATCGCGGCGATCTGGGCGGTCTTGAAGGCGGCGAGGTCGGCGGTTTCGAGGGCCGCGACCTGGGCGGTGGTCAAGGCCGCCGTCTGGAGGGTGGTGAGCGCCGCCGCCTGGGTGGTGGTGAGGGCGACCGCCTGGGTGGTGGCGAGGGCGGCGACCTGGGCCGTGGTGAGCGCCGCGACCTGGACGGTCCTGAAGGCGGCGAGGTCGGCGGTTTCGAAGGCGGCGACCTGGGCGGTCGTCAGCGCCGCCGTCTGGGCGGTGGACAGGATCGTGGCCTGGGCGGTGGTGAGGGCCACGGCCTGGGCGGTGGTCATCGCGGCGACCTGGGCGGTGGTGAGCGCCGCCGCCTGGGCGGTCTTCAGGGCGGCGATGGCGGCGGTGGCGAGCGCCGCGACCTGGGCCGTGTTCATCGCGGCGACCTGGGTGGTCTTGAAGGCGGCGAGGTCGGCGGTTTCCATGGCCGCGACCTGGGCGGTGGTCAAGGCCGCCGTCTGGAGGGTGGTGAGCGCCGCCGCCTGGGTGGTGGTGAAGGCGACCGCCTGGGTGGTGGTGAGGGCGGCGACCTGTGCCGTGGTGAGCGCCGCGACCTGGACGGTCCTGAAGGCGGCGAGGTCGGCGGTTTCGAGGGCCGCGACCTGGTCGGTGGTGAGCGCCGCCGTCTGGGCGATGGACAGGATCGCGGCCTGGGCGGTGGTGAGGGCCACGGCCTGGGCGGTGGTCATCGCGGCGACCTGGGCGGTGGTGAGCGCCGCCGCCTGGGCGGTCTTCAGGGCGGCGATGGCGGTGGTGGCGAGCGCCGCGACCTGGGCGGTGGTCATCGCGGCGACCTGGAGGGTCCTGAAGGCGGCGAGGTCGGCGGTTTCCATGGCGGCGACCTGGGCGGTCGTCAGCGCCGCCGTCTGGGCGGTGGACAGGATCGCGGCCTGGGCGGTGGTGAGGGCCACGGCCTGGGCGGTGGTCATCGCGGCGACCTGGGCGGTGGTGAGCGCCGCCGCCTGGGCGGTCTTCAGGGCGGCGATGGCGGCGGTGGCGAGCGCCGCCGTCTGCGCGGTGGTGAGGGCGGCGACCTGGGCGGTCTTGAAGGCGGCGAGGTCGGCGGTCTCCATGGCCGCGACCTGGGCGGTGGTCATCGCGGCGGTCTGGGCGGTGGTGAGCGCCGCCGCCTGGGTGGTGGTGAGGGCGACCGCCTGGGTGGTGGTGAGCGCCGCGACCTGGGCGGTGGTGAGCGCCGCGACCTGGAGGGTCTTGAAGGCGACGAGGTCGGCGGTTTCGAGGGCGGCGACCTGGTCGGTGGTGAGCGCCGCCGTCTGGGCGGTGGACAGGATCGCGGCCTGGGCGGTGGTGAGGGCCACGGCCTGGGCGGTGGTCAAGGCCGCGACCTGGGCGGTGGTGAGCGCCGCCGCCTGGGCGGTCTTCAGGGCGGCGATGGCGGCGGTGGTGAGCGCCGCCGTCTGCGCGGTGGTGAGGGCGGAAACCTGGGCGGTCCTGAAGGCGGCGAGGTCGGCGGTCTCCATGGCCGCGACCTGGGCGGTGGTGAGCGCCGCCGTCTGGGCGGTGGTGAGCGCCGCCGCCTGGGTGGTGGTGAAGGCGACCGCCTGGGTGGTGGCGAGGGCGGCGACCTGGGCCGTGGTGAGCGCCGCGACCTGGAGGGTCTTGAAGGCGGCGAGGTCGGCGGTTTCGAGGGCGGCGACCTGCGAGGTCGTCAGCGCCGCCGTCTGGGCGGTGGACAGGATCGTGGCCTGGGCGGTGGTGAGGGCCACGGCCTGGGCGGTGGTCAAGGCGGCGACCTGGGCGGTGGTCAAGGCCGCGACCTGGGCGGTTTTCAGGGCGATGATGGCGGCGGTGGTGAGCGCCGCCGCCTGGGCGGTGTTCATCGCGGCGACCTGGGCGGTCTTGAAGGCGGCGAGGTCGGCGGTTTCCATGGCCGCGACCTGGGCGGTGGTCAAGGCCGCCGTCTGGAGGGTGGTGAGCGCCGCCGCCTGGGTGGTGGTGAGGGCGACCG
Source organism: Methylomagnum ishizawai (assembly GCF_019670005.1). Classification (NCBI taxonomy): domain Bacteria; kingdom Pseudomonadati; phylum Pseudomonadota; class Gammaproteobacteria; order Methylococcales; family Methylococcaceae; genus Methylomagnum; species Methylomagnum ishizawai. The sequence goes on from NZ_AP019783.1 coordinate 1,741,879, forward strand.
CCTGGGTGGTGGCGAGGGCGGCGACCTGGGCGGTGGTGAGCGCCGCGACCTGGACGGTCCTGAAGGCGGCGAGGTCGGCGGTTTCGAGGGCGGCGACCTGGGCGGTGGTGAGCGCCGCCGTCTGGGCGGTGGACAGGATCGTGGCCTGGGCGGTGGTGAGGGCCACGGCCTGGGCGGTGGTCATCGCCGCGACCTGGGCGGTGGTGAGCGCCGCCGCCTGGGCGGTTTTCAGGGCGGCGATCGCGGCGGTGGCGAGCGCCGCGACCTGGGCGGTGTTCATCGCGGCGACCTGGGTGGTCTTGAAGGCGGCGAGGTCGGCGGTCTCCATGGCCGCGACCTGGGCGGTGGTCAAGGCCGCCGTCTGGAGGGTGGTGAGCGCCGCCGCCTGGGTGGTGGTGAAGGCGACCGCCTGGGTGGTGGTGAGGGCGGCGACCTGTGCCGTGGTGAGCGCCGCGACCTGGACGGTCCTGAAGGCGGCGAGGTCGGCGGTTTCGAGGGCGGCGACCTGGTCGGTGGTGAGCGCCGCCGTCTGGGCGGTGGACAGGATCGCGGCCTGGGCGGTGGTCAAAGCCGCCGCCTGGGCGGTGGTCATCGCCGCGACCTGGGCGGTGGTGAGCGCCGTTGCCTGGGCGGTCTTCAGGGCGGCGATGGTGGTGGTGGCGAGCGCCGCGACCTGGGCGGTGTTCATCGCGGCGATCTGGGTGGTCTTGAAGGCGACGAGGTCGGCGGTCTCCATGGCCGCGACCTGGGCGGTGGTCAAGGCCGCCGTTTGCGCGGTGGTCAGCGCCGCGGCTTGCAGGGTGGTGAGGGCCACGGCCTGGGCGGTGGTGAGGGCGGCGACCTGGGCCGTGGTCATGACGGCGATCTGGGCGGTCTTGAAGACGGCGAGATCGGCGGTTTCCAGCGCCGCCGCCTGGGCGGTGGTGAAGGCCGCGACCTGGGCGGTACCCATGTTGAGCGCTTGCGCGGTCGTCAGCGCGGCGATCTGGGTGGTGGTCAGGCCTTGGTTGATTTGGGTCGTCGAGAGCGCCGCCAAATCCCTGGTTTCGATGATTTGTATTTGGGCGGTGGTGAAGGCCGCGATTTGGGTGGTAGTGAGCGCGGCGAAATCCGCAGTGGAGAGCGATTGGACCTGGGCCGTCGTGAGCGCAGCGATCTGGGCGGTGGTCATGCCAATGACTATGGAGCTCATATTCGTATCCTCTTCAAGTTATTTGGAATGTCCACGATGACCCGGCATCGGCATTCATTCAGGTATAAAAATGAAATATCCGGCAGATAACAGCTTTCGATATATTTCGATTGATACGCTCGCCACCGGATAGTTAAACCTTTAAATACTGTTTTCAGGCCCAGGGTTTGGGTGTCCCATGTGGATCGACGAAGTGGGGGTTGGGTCCCGAGGCCAAGGTCTACAGATAGATTTTTCAGTATGTAGCGGTAGGGCTGGGTGAAACTTTAGTATTATTTTTGTGTAATTTTTATTTGATATATGTTTTTTTTGGAGACAGTGGTTTGGGCTGGGCATCTATAGGGATGACGCTTCCGAATATCGCCTGCTGGATGGGCTGGGAATTTTTTCACGTAAAATATTCATCGGTTTAAATCTGCCCTGTTTTGGTTTGGGATAAGCGGGATATGTTTATAAAAAATAACGGTATTTATGCTGTAGAGCTGGTGAACACTGTTGGAACTACTAAGAACCTGTAGAAGCCGCTGGCCTGGCCGGGAGACGCGCCGTGTATTGCGGGACGCATGCCCATCCACGGAGCCGGACCGGTGGGCCATGTGTCCGTCACCGCGCACGCGGAAGGATTGGGCACTAGACTTCCCTCAAGACCGGCCTTGTCCCGGCCAATCCATGACACCCACCAGACCCGTCCATTTCCGAACACGCCCATGCCCGCCGCTTTTCCGCATACCGCCGTCCAGTGCCTCACCGCCATCGCCCAGCACCATGGACTCCGGGTCAACCCGGAGCGGCTGATCGACGAATACGCCCTGGGCGCGGAGGAGCCCCGGCCCGCTTTATTGCTCCGCATGGCCCAGGACATCGGACTCAAGGCCAAGCTGCAAAAACTCGCTTGGGACGGCTTGTTGGCGCAGGACGGGGTATTCCCGCTCATGGCCCGGTTGAACGGCGGCAATATGGTGATCGTGGTCGCGGTCCAGCCCCAGGAGGGCGGGCGGGTGGCCTTGATCGATCCCATGGCGGGCAAGGCCGAGGTCATCCTGGCTCCGGGCGGGCAGTTCCGCGAGCGCTGGAGCGGGGAGGTGGTGTTCCTCAAGCGCCATCACGCCCTGAACGACCCGGACCAGCCGTTCGGCCTGCGCTGGTTCGTGCCGGAAATCCTCCGCCAGAAGGACGCCTTCCGCGATATCGCCATCGCCGCCTTGGGCATGCATGTGCTGGGGCTGGCGACCCCGATCTTTTTCCAGTTGGTGGTGGACAAGGTCTTGGTCCACAAGAGCGTTTCCACCCTGTGGGTGCTGGCGGTGGGGATCGCCCTGGCGCTGCTGTTCGATTCGGTGTTCGGCTATCTGCGCCAATTGCTGACCCTGGCCGCCACCAACAAGATCGATATGCGGATCACCCGGCGGGCGTTCGGCCATTTGCTGTCCTTGCCCATCGATTATTTCGAGACGGCGGCGGCGGGCGTGGTGGTCCGCCATATGCAGCAATTGGAAATCATCCGCCAGTTCCTCACCGGCCAGTTGTTCACCACCACCCTCGACCTGGCCGCGCTGGGGATTTTCATGCCGATCCTGTTCGCCTATTCGGTCAAGCTGGCGATGATCGTGCTGGGTTTCACCGCGGTGATCGTCGCCACCGTGGGCTTGTTGATGCCGACCTTCCGCCGTTTGCTGGACGCGCTGTACCGGGCCGAGGGCAGCCGCCAAGCCTTGTTGGTCGAGACCATCCATGGCATGCGGACGGTCAAGGCGCTGGCCATCGAGCCGGCCCAGCGCCGGGCCTGGGACCAGTTGTCCGCGCTGTCGATCGCCTCGCATTTCAAGGTGGGCAAGCTCGCCATCGCCGGCAACGCCCTGACCGATTTCCTGGGGAAGCTGTTGCCGGTCACGGTCATCGTCATCGGCGCCCAGGACGTGTTCGACCAGACCCTCACGGTCGGCGCCTTGATCGCCTTCCAGATGATTTCCGGGCGGGTGGTCGCGCCCTTGGTGCAGATCGTGGCCCTGGTCAACCAATACCAGCAGACCGCCCTGTCGGTGCGGATGCTGGGCGAGGTGATGAACCGGCCCCCGGAAAGCCGTCCCGGCGCGGGCAACCTCAGGCCGCAGTTGGTCGGGGAAATCCGCTTCGAGGACGTGACGTTCCGCTACCCGGAATCGACCACCGCCGCCCTGGACCGTGCCGCGTTCGCCATCCCGGCGGGCAAGGTGGTGGGCATCGTCGGGCGCAGCGGTTCCGGGAAGACCACGTTGACCAAGCTGATCCAGGGTTTGTACGCGCCGCAGGAGGGCATCATCCGTTTCGACGGCGTGGACGCGCGCGAGATCGATCTGGCCCATCTGCGCCGCCAGATCGGGGTGGTCTTGCAGGAGAATTTCCTGTTCCGCGGCACCATCCGCGACAACATCGCCGTGGCCCGGCCCGACGCCAGTTTCGAGGAGATCGTCGCGGCCAGCCAGGCGGCGGGGGCGGAGGAATTCATCGAGCGCTTCCCGCAGGGCTACGACACCTTATTGGAGGAGAACGCCTCGAACCTGAGCGGCGGCCAGAAACAGCGCCTGTCCATCGCCCGCGCCCTGCTCACCAAGCCGCGCATCCTGATCCTCGACGAGGCCGCCAGCGCCCTCGACCCCGAAAGCGAGGCTATTTTTATCCGCAACCTGTCGCGCATCGCCGTGGGCCGCACCGTCGTCATGATTTCCCATCGCCTGTCCACCCTGGTCAACGCCCATGCCATCCTGGTGATGCAGCGGGGCTGCTTGGTCGATAGCGGCCGCCACGAAGAATTGCTGACCCGTTGCCCCACCTATCAACAGCTATGGCATCAACAAACCAGCCACCTGTAGAACCGGCCCATCCGGCCACGGCGGTCGATTTCCTGCCCGACGCCGACGAAATCGAACGCGCCCCCTTGCCGCGGGTGGCCCGGTTGACCTTGCACGTCCTGTTCGCCGTCTTGGTGGTCTTCCTGGCCTGGGCTTATTTTTCCGAGATCGAGCGGGTGGTGGTGGCGCATGGGCGCTTGGTCACGCCCTTGCCCAATATCGTGGTCCAGCCCTTGGAAACCGCCATCATCCAGAGCCTGGATGTGCGCCTGGGCCAGGTGGTGCGGAAGGGCGAGCGGCTGGCGACCCTGGACCCGACCTTCGCCAGCGCCGACGAGGCGCAGTTGCGGGTGCGCCTCAACAGCCTGGACACCGAGACCCGCCGCCTCCAAGCCGAACTGGCCGGTAAGCTGGGTCCGTCGCCCGCGGCCCCGGTCGATGCCGATACCCAACTGCAGGCCGAACTCCTGGACGAGCGGCGGGCCAATTACGCGGCCCAGATCACCCATTTCGACGAAAGCCTCGCCCGCCTGCAAGCCGCCATCGAAACCGACCGCCGCGACCAAAAGGCCTTGGCCGAGCGCATCGAGCCGTTGCGGGAAATGGAAACCATGCAGCAAAGCCTGGTCGAACGCCAACTCGGTCCCAAGACCGGCTTGCTGGAAGCCCGCGAGCGGCGTTTGGAAGTGGAGCGCGATATGCAATTGGCGATCAACCGCGAGCAGGAACTACGCAAGGAACTGGCTTCGACCCAGGCGGAAAAGGCGGCGTTCGAGAAGGGTTGGCGGCAAAAGACCATGGAGGAGCTATTGGCGGTCACGCGGGAGCGCGATTCGATCAAGGAGCAATTGCAGAAGGCGGACAAGCGCCAGAAGCTGGTGACGCTCACATCGCCCTCCGACGCCGTGGTGCTGGAAATCGCCAAGCTCTCGCAAGGCTCGGTGGCGCGGGGGGCGGAAGCCTTGTTCACCCTGGTTCCGCTCGATGCCAAGCTGGAGGCCGAGGTCCAGATCGATTCCCTGGACGTGGGCTATGTCAAGCCCGGCGACCTCGCGCATCTCAAGCTCGACGCCTATCCTTTCCAGCGCCATGGCACGTTGGAGGCGAAGGTGCGGACCCTCAGCGAGGACGCCTTCCGCCGCGACGCCAATGCCCAGGCCGACGGCTTGGACGCCTATTACCTGAGCCGCATCGAACTGGGCGACACCCATTTGCGGCGCTTGCCCGCCCACGCCCGCCTGCTGCCCGGCATGACCCTCACGGCGGAAATCGTGGTGGGCAAGCGCTCGGTGATGTCCTATCTGCTGTGGCCCTTGACCCGCGCCCTGGATGAATCGATGCGCGAGCCGTGACCGCCGCCAAAACCTTAAACGAAGGGAGAACAACCATGACCAAAGTGGCGTTGATTACCGGCGTGACCGGCCAGGACGGGGCTTATCTCGCCGAATTCCTGCTCGGCAAGGGCTACGAGGTGCATGGGGTGAAGCGGCGGGCCTCGCTGTTCAACACCGAGCGCATCGACCACCTGTACCAGGACCCCCATGTCGATCACCGCCGTTTCATCCTGCATTACGGCGACCTGACCGATTCCACCAACCTGATCCGCATCGTCCAGCAGGTCCGGCCCGACGAAATCTACAACCTCGCGGCGCAAAGCCATGTGCAGGTGTCGTTCGAAACCCCGGAATACACGGCGGACGCCGACGGCCTGGGCACGCTGCGGCTGTTGGAAGCCATCCGCATCCTGGGATTGACGGACAAAACCCGGTTCTACCAAGCCTCCACCTCCGAGTTGTTCGGCAAGGTGCTGGAAACCCCGCAACGGGAAACCACGCCGTTCTATCCCCGCTCGCCCTACGCCGTCGCCAAGCTCTACGCCTATTGGATCACGGTCAATTACCGGGAAGCCTATGGGATGTATGCCTGTAATGGCATACTGTTCAATCATGAGTCACCCCTCCGCGGCGAAACCTTCGTCACCCGCAAAATCACCCGCGGCCTCGCCCGCATCAAGGCCGGGATGCAGGAGCGGCTGCACCTCGGCAACCTCGACGCCCGCCGCGATTGGGGCCACGCCCGCGACTACATCGAAATGCAATGGCTGATGCTGCAACAACCCGCGCCCGACGATTACGTCATCGCCACCGGCGTGCAGCACACGGTGCGCGAATTCGTCGAGACGGCGGCGGAGTTCTTGGAGATGCGGCTGGAATGGCGCGGCCACGGCGTCGAGGAAAAAGGCTACGACGCCGACACCGGGCGCTGCGTGGTCGAAATCGACCCGCGTTATTTCCGCCCCGCCGAAGTCGAAACCCTGTTGGGCGACCCGACCAAGGCGCGGGAAAAACTGGGCTGGACCCCACGCATCCCCTACCGCCAACTGGTCGAGGAAATGGTGCGGGAGGATAGGAAAGCCGCCGAGCGCGACGCCCTCTGCCGCCGCGAAGGCTATGCCATCCCCGAACGCAGCGAAGAATGAGCGAGGCGCGAACATGGACAACCTGGATCGGAAGATTTTCGTGGCGGGCCACCGGGGCTTGGTGGGGTCGGCGGTGCTGCGCTGCTTGGAACGGCGGGGCTATCACAACCTGCTCACCCGCGCCCGCGGCGAAGTGGACCTGACCGATTACCGCGCCGTCGCGGCCTTGTTCCAGCAGGAAAAACCCGAGGTGGTGATCGACGCCGCCGCCAAGGTCGGGGGCATCCTCGCCAACGACAGCTATCCCGCCGACTTCATCCGCGACAACCTCTTCATCCAGAACCACCTGATCGATTGCGCCTACCGGGCCGGGGTGCGCAAGTTCGTGTTCCTGGGTTCGTCCTGCATCTACCCCAAGGCCGCGCCCCAGCCCATGCGCGAGGAACACCTGCTCACGGGGGCGCTGGAACCCACCAACGAGTGGTACGCCGTCGCCAAGATCGCCGGTATAAAAATGTGCCAAGCCTACCGGCGGCAATATGGCTTCGACGCCATCAGCCTGATGCCCACCAACCTCTACGGGCCGGGCGATTATTTCGACCTGGAGAAATCCCACGTCCTGCCGGCCTTGCTGCGCAAGTTCCACGAGGCCAAGCAGCGCGGCGACGCCGCCGTCACGGTCTGGGGCAGCGGCACGCCCCGGCGGGAATTCCTCTACGTGGACGACCTGGCCGAGGCCGTGGTGTTCTTGATGGAAAATTACTCGGACCCAGGGATCGTCAATATCGGGACCGGCGAGGATTTATCGATCCGCGAACTGGCCGGAATGATCCGGGCCGAGGTGGGGTTCGCGGGCGAACTGCGCTTCGACGCCAGCAAGCCCGATGGCACGCCCAGGAAATTGCTCGATGTGTCGCGCTTGTCGGCGCTGGGCTGGCGGGCGGCGACGCCGCTGGCCGAGGGCATCCGCAAAACCTACCGTTGGTATTTGGGTCACGCGGCGGACTTGCGGGTTTGAGGTGGGCCGGGTTGAAAGAAATGCGATGCCCAAATTATGCTTCTGGAAATAGAAGACAACGATGGAAAAGCCAATGGAAACACGTAAAAACCATATCAATAAACTTTTGTGGGCTTTGGTCGCCGGGATAGTGATCCCCGATTTTGGTGTTGGATTGTATGCCGGTACCTTGGGGTTCGCCGCCAAGGTGGATTATCCCACCGGCTTGGCTCCCAACCGGATCGCCGCCGGGGATTTCAACCGGGATGGGAAGCTCGATTTGGTGACATCCAATTATAACGGCAATAGCGTGAGCGTATTGCTGGGCATGGGCAATGGTACTTTCAATCCCCATTTGGATTATCCGGTCGGGGCGTTTCCCAATAGCGTGGCGGTGGGGGATGTTAACCGTGACGGCAAACCCGACCTGGCGGTCACCAGCGGCAATGTCGTGAGCGTACTGCTGGGCAAGGGCAACGGTATCTTCAATCCCAAAGTCGATTACCCCATCGGTTCGGTGAACGCGGTGGCCACCGCCGTGGCGGTGGCGGATTTGGGCTACGATGGCAAACCCGACCTGATCGTGACGAATTTTTATGGAAATGTTGTTTGTGTTTTATCCGGTCGGGGGGATGGCACTTTCGATACCCATGTGGATTATCCCACTGGTGCCTATCCCGATGCGATTGCGGTGGGGGATTTGAATCGCGATGGCCGGCCCGATATAGCTATCGAGAACGAGGGCGACAACACGCTCGGCGTCTTGCTCAATGATGGCAAAGGAGTTTTTAAACCCAAGGCGACCTATCCGGCCGGCACGTTTTCGCAAGCGGCCGCGCTGGGGGATTTCAACCGGGATGGTAAGCTCGATGTGGTCACCCCGAGTTTCCGTGGCAATGCGCTGAGCGTTTTATTGGGAAATGGCGATGGAACTTTGGGCGCGGAAGTAAATTATCCTACCGGGCAATCGCCCACCGGGGTGGCGGTGGCGGATATGGATGGGGACACCAAGCTTGATCTGGTCGCCGCCAATTATTATGGGAATACCGTCAGCGTGTTGAAAGGTTTGGGGAATGGCGCTTTCCAAGTCAAACTGGATTATGCGACCGGGAGGGTTCCTTTCTCGGTGGTGTTGGGGGATTGGAATGGCGATGGCAAGCTGGATGTCGCTGTGCCGAGCCAACTGGATAATTCGGTCAGCGTGCTGATGAATAAAACAGCCTTTTAATTCAGTACCCTCGGACCGGGGCTATAGCACCTATAGGTATTGCGGCCCTGTTTTTTGGCCTGATACATCGCGCTATCGGCGTGGCCGAGCAATTCCGCCGGACTGCGCCCATCTTGGGGGTAGGCGCTGATGCCGATACTGGTACCGATCCTGAGCGTCCGGCCCTCGATATCGTAGGGCGTGGCGATGGCGTCCACCAATTCTTCGGCCACGGCCAAGGCTTCGCGGACATGATGGATGCCGTTCAGGATGACCACGAATTCGTCGCCGCCCAGGCGGCCCACCAGGTCGTGGTCATGCCGCACGCCGCGCCGCAGCCGTTCCGCCACCGCCCGCAGCAACAGGTCGCCGACCCGGTGGCCGAAGCTGTCGTTGACGGCTTTGAAGCCGTCCAAATCGAGGAACAGGACTGCCAGGCCCAGATGGCGGCGTTCCGCCTCGGCCATGCCGCATCCCAGCCCTTCTTCCAGCAGCAGGCGGTTCGGCAGGCCGGTCAGGGCGTCGTGGCGGGCTTGGTGGAGTATCTTGCTTTCCATCGCCTTGCGTTCCGTGATATCGGAGAAGATGGCGACATAATGGCCGACCCTGCCGTGTTCGTCCTTCACCGCGCTGATGCTCAACCATTTGGGATAGGCTGCGCCGCTTTTGCGCCGCCCGACGATCTCGCCTTCCCAGCGCCCGGTTTCCCGCAGCGAATGTTCGGTTTTCGGGCTGAACAGGTGCTGGCTCTTGCCCAGGACTTCGTGGGGGGCGTAGCCGGTGATTTCGGTGAAGGCGCGGTTGGCGAAGACCACGCGGTTTTCGGCATCGGTGATGACGATGGCCTTGCCGCTGTCCTCGATGGCCCGCGCCGCCAGCCGCAGCCGCGCCTCCATGCGCTTGCGCTCGCGCATGTCCAGCACGAAGCCGACGCCCTGGTCGGGGGGATGGCCGAACAGGGCCGCGCCGACACAGACCGGAATCCTATCGCCATCCCGCCCGATCAATTCCTTTTCGTAGGGGGGAGGGCGTCCCGGTCCAGTCCGGCGTATTCCTCGGGGGTGATGGATTGCCAGGACAGGCCGTCCAGGCCGTGGATATCCGCTTCGTCATAGCCCAGCATCCTGAGGAAGGCTTGGTTGGCCTCCAGGATTTTCCCATCCCGCCGCCAGAACACGATCCCGATCATGTTGGAATCCACGACGTGCCGGAAGCGGGCCTCGCTGTCGTAGAGGGTCCGCTCGGCGCGGTGGACCTTGCGGATAATCAGCAGCGAGAGCGACAGGCCCAGGCCGAGGAACAGGGCCACGCTGGCGTAGGTCAGGATTTGGGTGAGGTGGTTGACCCAGCGGGAGGCTGCCCCCAGTGTGCTGGAAAAAGCGGCTTCCAGGGTCGAGAGCCGTTGGTTGAGGGTTTCCAGTTCGCGCAGGCTATCGGCGTCGGGCGGGATGCCGTCCAGGGCTTCGCGATGCAGGCGTTCGGCCAGGGCGAGCAGGGCCAGGAGGTGCCGGTCGCCTTCGGCCCAGGTGGCGACGGCTTGGCGCATGTAGCCGATGGCGTGGTAGCGCTGGTAAAACGACACCAAAGCCTCGATATCGTCGGGATGGTTGCCCCCGCCGAGGAAACCGGCCCGGACCCGGCCGGGGTCCGGCTCGGGCCGGTCCAATTCGAGCCGCGCCTGGCGGTCGCCCAGGGGGATGGCGATGGCTTGTTGGAACGCTTGGTAATCGGCTTCGTCGTGCGAGGACAGGTAGCGCAGGAGGTGGATGAAGGCGGTTTTCTGGCCCTTGGACCACAAGCCTTCCCCGGCGATATAGGCCCGGACCGAATCGAGCGCCTGGGCGCAGAAATGGTTCACGCCCAGCGAACCCAGGACGATGGCCGTGAACAAGGCCACCACCGCGTACATTTTCCGGGCCGGTGCCTGTTCCGCCCGTGGATAGGGCGGATACGTGGATGGATGGGCGAAGATTTTCGGAAATCGCATGGCTGATGGGTCGGCGGGTGGCAGGGGTCGGTCTAAGCACCGTTGGTGGCTGTTGGGTATAAACCCTATATTCCAGAGGTGATTTTGGTTTGGGTTTGGGTTTAACACTGTCTCGGATGCCGTCATTCCGGCGGGAGGAGCGCGGAATCCGGGCCATGGGATGGTTTACCGCCGGGAGCCGCCGATACGCTCGAAGGTGCCGGCATCCGGGCGAGCCCGGCGGGCGGTTCTGCTTGGGTTTGCGCGATGGCTTAGGAGGGCCCTATGGGCGGGGTTGGGTCCATCCCCCCGCTTCCGCCAACATCTGAAAAATAGGCCGGAGCGGATGGATGTTTTGTCCTGATTGCCATGGGGGTGGACGCTGCCGGGCGGTTCGATATTACATCGGGCTTTAGCGCTCCGCTAATTTTCACGCCCATCGTCTGAATGCGGGATTGGGTCGCCGCCGATTGGGGGGATTGCGGTGGGGCTTACGGCGGTGCGGGTCGCGGGGGGGAATAGAGGTTGCACCGCTGAAAATGACAAAGGGTTAGCTTTCGCTAACCCCTTGATTTATCTGGCGTGCCCGGCGGGACTTGAACCCACGACCTTTGGCTTCGGAGGCCAACACTCTATCCAACTGAGCTACGGGCACTGAGGAGCGCCCATTCTAACGCATTCAGGGCTTGTTTAACAGGCTGCGGATATGGGCCAGGGCCGCGATGCCGTATTCGCGCTGGAGTTCGGGGTCCGGCGGTTTGCGGTTCACCCATTCCAGGTCGTCCTGCGGCAACTCGTCCAGGAAGCGGCTGGGCTGGGTGCTTTGCAATTCGCCCTGGCGCTTGCGGTGGCTGCAATAGCTCAAGGTCAGGGTGCGCTGGGCGCGGGTGATGCCGACATAGGCCAAGCGGCGTTCTTCCTCGACCGTGTCGGCCTCGATGCTGGCTTGGTGGGGCAGGATGTTTTCCTCCAGGCCGACCAGATAGACATGGGGAAATTCCAAACCCTTGGCGGCGTGCAGGGTCATCAGGTTGACCCGGTCGCCGGCTTTTTCTTCCTGGCCGCGTTCCAGCACGTCCAGCAGCATGATGCGGGCCACCACTTCGGACAGGCTTTTCGGTTTGGCCGGGTCTTCGTGGGCGATGCGTTTCAGCCAGTCCAGCAGTTCGCGGACCTGGCCCATCTTGCGCTTGGCGGTGTCGTTATTGTCGAGGCTGTCCTTCAGCCATTGCTCGTAGCCGAGGGCCGCGACGAATTCATCGACCACCGCGAAGGCGTCGCCCTGCCGTGCCTGTTCGGCCACGGTGGAAATCTGCCCGCAGAAATGCCGCAATCGCCGCAAACCCGCCTCGGGCAGGCTGTGTTCCAGGCCGAATTCCGCACAGGCCGCGAACAGGCTGATGTGCCGCCGGTTGGCGTAGGCACCGAGTTTTTCCAGGGTGGCGGGGCCGATTTCCCGGCGCGGCACGTTGGCGATGCGGAGGAAGGCCGCGTCGTCGTCCGGGTTCACCAGCAACCGCAGGTAGGCCAGGATGTCTTTCACTTCCGTGTAGCCGAAGAACGACAGGCCGCCGCTGATGAAATAGGGGATGCTGTGTTCGCGCAGCGCCTGCTCGAAGGGCCGCGATTGATGGTTGCCCCGGTAGAGGATGGCGTAATCCTGGTATTGGGTGCCGTGGCGGAAGCGGTGATGGACCAGATCGGTGGCGATGTTGCGGGCTTCCTGGAGGTCGTCCTTGTGGCTCAGCACCCGCAGCGGATCGCCATAGCCCAGGGAACTCCACAGCCGTTTCTCGAACGGGTGGGGATTGTTGGCGATGAGCTGGTTGGCGACCTTGAGGATGCGCCCGGTCGAGCGGTAGTTCTGTTCCAGCTTGACCAGCTTGAGCCTCGGGTAATCGCGCTGCAACTGGGCGAGGTTTTCCGGCTGGGCACCGCGCCAGGAGTAGATCGACTGGTCGTCGTCGCCCACCACGGTGAAGCGGCCCAGCGCCCCGGCCAGCAACTTGACCAGTTGATATTGGGTCTGGTTGGTGTCCTGGTATTCGTCCACCAGCAGATAGCGGATCCGGTGCCGCCATTGCTCCAATACCTCCGGTTGATCCTGGAACAGCAGCACCGGCCACAGGATCAAGTCGTCGAAATCCACCGCGTTATAGGCCCGCAGATGGCGCACATATTCGCCATAGAGCCGGGCCATGCCGGGATTCAGCCCTTCCGGTTCCGCCTGGGCCTGTTCCGGGGTGATGAACAGGTTCTTCCAGCGGCTGATTTGCCAGGCGTAGGCTTCGGCCTTGTCGATATCCCATTCCGACACCGAATGCTTGATGAGTTCCTTGAGCAGCACCAGGCGGTCGTGTTCGTCGAAGATCGAGATGTTCTGCTTGAACCCCAGCGCCTTGTGTTCGCGCCGCACGATATCGAGGCCCAGGGCGTGGAAGGTCGAGACCGTGAGTCCCCGGATATTGCGCTCGTCCACGATGCGGCCCACGCGGGATTTCATTTCCCGCGCCGCCTTGTTGGTGAAGGTGACGGCGGCGATGTGGCGGGCCGGGGTGCCTTGCCGGATGAGATGGGCGATTTTCTCGGTGATGACCTTGGTCTTGCCGCTGCCGGCCCCGGCCAGGACCAGGAGCGGGCAATCCAGCGTGACCACGGCGGCGTGTTGTTGGGGATTGAGTTGGGACATGGGAAAGTGATGCGAAGGGGGAAGCGGCGGATTGTACCGGCATCGGCGGCGGCTTGGCTCAGAACAGATAGCCCAGCGCGAGGTTGGCGGCGTTGCGGATTTCTGGGCTGCCCCAGGCGTCGAATTCATAGCCCAGCGCCACGGAATAATGGTCCAGGAATACCCAGCCGGCTTCCACGGCGAACAGCCCCGCGTTGCGCCAGCCCGCCCGTTCGTCCAGGGTGAGGGTGAATTCGCCGCGCAGGTAGGCGGTATCGGACCAGAGGTAGACCAGGGCGAGATTGCCCAGCAGGTCGGCGATACGGGCGTCCCCCCGGTTCCGGGGGATCGAGCGTTGGTATTCCAGCTTGGAAACCAGCAGGAAGCCAAGCTCTTGGAAGGCGTAGCCCACCGCGCCCAGCCCCACATGCCAAAGCGCGACGTTCTGTCCGGCGTTGAACGGGAGGTTGCCGGTGGGGAGGTCGATGCGTAGGTCGGCCAGATAATTGGCGTTCCGGGTCGAGGCGAAGATATAGGCCAGCGAACCATAGATATCCCCCGGTTCGATATCGTTGCGGTCGCCGGGGCCGTTCACCAGCACCGGAATCCCGCCCTCGAAGCGGAACCTTTGGCCGACGGGCAGGGCCAGGGTGGGGGTGAGTTCGAGGGTGGTGGGATCGGGTCCGGTGCCGTGTTCGATGCGGGTGTCGAGGCTGATTTCGCGGAGGAAGGAAGCCGGGTCGTTGACTTGTTCGGCGACCGATTCGTCGGCTTCGACGGCGAGGCTGTCGGTTTTTTTTCGGTCGCCGCTATCGGTTGCCACCGTGTCCTGGGTGGATTTCAGGCGCTTGCCGCGCAGGCTACGCGCTTCCGCCGCGCCGGAGGCCAGCGCCAGGGCCAGGAGCCAGCCGACGAGCCACGGTTTCATCCTGACAGCGGGCGGGGTATGGGCCTTTCAATCCCAGCATGCGTCCCGGACCTGGATGCGCCCGTCCTCGACCCGCACCGGGAAGGTGGCGAGGTCTTCGTAGGCCGGGGGCGACAGCACTTTCCCGGTCTTGAGGGAAAAGCGGGCGCGGTGGCGCGGGCAGATGATTTCGCAGCCTTCCAACCGCCCGCTGGCGATTTCCGCGCCGTCGTGGGTGCAGGCGTCCTGGATGGCGTAATACGCGCCTTCGATCCTGAACACGGCGACCTCGGTGCCGTCCACGTCCACCACCAGATGTTCGCCTTCGGCCAGGCTACCCTCGCGGGCCACGTCGATCCAGTCGGACATGGTTCTCACTCCGTGCTGATGGTCTCGCCTTCGTTCTTGAGCGCCGCCTGCAAGGAATGCCAAGCCAGGGTCGCGCACTTCACCCGCGCCGGATAGGCCCGGACGCCCGCCAATACCGCCAGCTTGCCGATTTCCTCCAGGTTCACGGCGTCGCCGTCCTGGCTGGTGGTGATGCGGTGGAAGGTCTCGAACAGCCGCTCGGCTTCGGCTTCGGTCTGGCCGCGCACGATCTCGGTCATCAAGGAGGCCGAGGCGGTGGAGATGGCGCAGCCCGAGCCTTGGAAACTCACGTCCTCGATCACGCCCGCGTTGACTTTGACATAAAGGGTGATGCGGTCGCCGCACAGGGGATTGAAGCCTTCGATCTTACGGTTGGCGTCGTCCATCACCCGGAAATTGCGCGGGTTGCGGTTGTGGTCGAAGACGACTTCTTGGTACAGGTCTCTGATTGTATCCAGCATTCTTTAGGTGTCCGAAAAGGGGGAAATAGGCCGCATCCGGCAGCGGAGCATCCGCCGCGCTGGGCGTTTGGCGATCAACTACGGGTCTATCGCGTTGGCGACTTCGATCAAATTCAGGTCGGGGTCGCGGAAATAGACCGATAAGATCGGGCCTTGCGCGCCGGTCCGCCGCACCGGCCCTTCGACGACCGCCACGCCACAGCCGGTCAAATGCCCGATGACTTCGGGGATGGGGGTGGAGGTAATAAAGCAGATATCCACCGCCCCCGGTGTGGGTTTCAGCGCTTTCGGCTCGAACTCATGATCATAGGCGTGCAGATTGATCTTTTGACTGCCGAAGGACAAGGCTTTCCTATCCGCGCCGAAGGTCGTGACCTTCATGCCCAGCGCTTTTTCGTAGAAGGCGCAGGTCGTGGCGATATCCTTGACTGTCAAGACCAAATGGTCGATGCCAGCGATTTTTATCGGTGAGCCCATCGGGGTTTTCCTATTGGTCTGGAAAGCGGCACCTAACCGAAAATCTCGATCACCTGGCGGAGGCCCGCCATCAGGGTATCGACTTCCTCGAAGCTATTGTAAAGCCCGAACGAGGCCCGCGCCGTGGCCGGCACCTGGAAGAAATCCATCACCGGCATGGCGCAATGGTGCCCGGCGCGGATAGCGATGCCCATATGGTCGAGCAAGGTGCCGATATCGTGCGGATGGATGCGCCCGAGGGTAAAGGACAGGATCGCACCCTTGGCGTGGGCGGTGCCGATCAGCTTCAGCCCGTCGATCTGGGCGGCGCGTTCGGTGGCGTAGGCCAACAGCCGGTGTTCGTGGGCGGCGATGGCTTCGATGCCGATGCCGCGCACATAGTCGATGGCCGCGCCCAGGGCGATGGTATCGACGATATTGGGCGTGCCGGCCTCGAATTTATAGGGCAGGCTGTTGTACTCGGTCTTCTCGAACGTGACTTGGCGGATCATGTCGCCGCCGCCTTGGTAGGGCGGCATGGCTTTCAGCAAGGTTTCCTTGCCGTACAACACGCCGATGCCGGACGGCCCATACAGCTTGTGCCCGGAAAAGGCGTAGAAATCGCAATCCAGCGCCCGCACGTCCACGGTGAGGTGGGGAATCGCCTGCGCCCCGTCCAGCAGCACGGGCACGCTGCGGGCATGGGCCAGGGCGATGATTTCCGCCACCGGGTTGATGGTGCCGAGCGCGTTCGACATATGGGTGACGGCCACCAGCTGGGTGCGTTCCGACAACAGCGCCGCGAATTCGTCCAGCAGCAATTCGCCGTCGAGGTTGATGGGCGCGACTTTCAGCACTGCGCCGGTTTGCCCGCACAACATCTGCCAGGGCACGATGTTGGAATGATGCTCCATGGCGGTGATAAGGATTTCGTCGCCCGCGCCCAGCTTGGAGCGGCCATAGCTCTGCGCCACCAGGTTGATGGCCTCGGTGGTGCCGCGGGTGAAGATGATTTCGCGCTCGCTTCCGGCGTTGATGAACGCCCGCACCTTCTCCCGCGCCCCCTCGAACAAATCCGTCGCCCGCTGGCTCAGGGTATGCACCCCGCGATGCACATTGGCATAGTCCTCCTCGTACACCTTGCGGATGCAATCGATGACGGCGCGGGGCTTCTGGGTGGAAGCGGCGTTGTCCAGGTAGACCAAGGGCTTGCCGTGGATGCTCTGCGCCAGGATCGGGAAATCGGCGCGGATGCGGGCGAGGTCGTAGCCGGTATCGGCGACCTGTAATTGCGGTTGGGGTATGAACTGCGGCATGGGTTCGGCGGTTCTTTGGTGTTTTTGCACAGCGGTATTCATAGCCAGTCCCCTTGGGCTTGGGGCAGGGCGGCGAGCAGGGCGTCTTGGACCTGTTGTTTCAGGCCGTCCAGCCGGATTTTCTCCACCATTTCATTGGCGAAGGCGAAAGTAAGCATATTGCGGGCCGAAGCCTCGTCCATTCCCCGCGATTGCAGGTAGAACACCGACTGCGGGTTGAGTTGGCCCACGGTGACGCCATGGGCGCATTTCACATCGTCGGCCAGGATTTCCAATTGCGGCTTGGCGTCGATCTCGGCATCCGCCGACAGCAGCAGGTTGCGGATATTCATATCGGCATCGGTTTTCTGGGCGTCCTGGGCGACCACGACCTTGCCCGAAAACACGCCCCGCGCCCGGTCGGCGGCGATGCCCCGGTAGGTTTCGCGGCTGGTGCCGCGTGGGGCTTGGTGCTGAATCAAGGTGTGGGTGTCGAGGTGGCGGCGACCCGTGGCGAGGAACAGGCCGTTCAATTCGCATTCCGCGCCCAGGCCTAGGGCGCTGTGGATTTCGGTGCGGGCCAGGAGTCCCCCGAAAGCCGCGTGATGCTGATACAGCCGGGCCGAACGCGCCTCTGCCGCGTAGATGCCGCCGAAGTGATAAGCCTTGTCGGTCTCGGCCTGGAACTTGTAATGGTCGAGGGCGCTGTCTTCGCCCAGGTCGATTTCCGTGACCGCCGCCGTCAGATAGGCCGCGCCGTCGAGGCCGACATAGGTTTCGACCACCTGGGCCTGGGCCTGCCGGTCCAGCGCGATGATATGGCGCAGGGTCGCCAGCCCATCGTCGCGGGTCGAAACATGCAGCAATTGCAATGGCCTAGCCAAGACCACGCCCGCCGGGATCGAGATGAACGCCCCATCCTGGAAATAAGCCGTGGTGAAGGCGACGAAGCCATGGGGTTCGCGTCCGGCCACGCGCTGGAAAGCCGCCTCGACCCGTTCGGGATATTGCGCCAAAGCCGCCGTCAAGGGCAACACGGTCACGCCGTCCGGCAAGCCTTCCAAGCGCGACAAGCCCGCATCGAAGCGGCCATCGACGAACACCAGCGCCGCGGCTTCCGGCAAACGCCAGGCTTCGATCTTGGCCGGAGCGAGCGTGCCAGCCGTCCCGGCCAAGCTGGGCTGGAACCGCTTTTTCTCCAGGGCGACGATATTGGTGTATTTCCATTCCTCTTCGCGCGGCGACGGAAAACCGCCCGCCGCGAAGCGCTCGGTGGCTTCCGCCCGCAGGGTTTGGAGCCAAGGCAAATCCCGCCCCGGTAAATCGCGGGCCGTGGCTTGGTAATATTCGGCGTATTGCTGCATGATGGAACCCTCAGGCGGCGGCGGGTTGTTCGACCCAGCCATAACCTTTTTCTTCCAATTCCAAGGCCAATTCCGGCCCGCCCGATTTGACGATACGGCCATGGGCCAATACATGCACGAAATCCGGCTTGATGTAATCGAGCAAGCGCTGATAATGCGTGACCAGGATGAAAGACCGCTCCGGCGAGCGCAGCGCATTCACCCCATCGGCGACGATTTTCAGGGCGTCGATATCGAGGCCGGAATCGGTTTCGTCGAGGATGCACAAACCGGGTTCCAAAATCGCCATTTGCAGGATTTCGTTGCGCTTCTTCTCGCCGCCGGAAAACCCTTCGTTGACGCCGCGATAGAGGAATTGTTCATCCAATCCTAGCGATTTGATTTTGCCTTTCACCAGTTGCAGGAAATCCATGGCATCGACTTCGTTATCGCCGCGATGCCGCCGCACGGCGTTGAGCGCCGCTTTCAGCAGATAGATATTGCTGACGCCGGGGATTTCGACCGGATATTGGAACGCCAGGAATATCCCGGCCCTGGCCCGCTCCTCGGGTTTCATGTCCAGGAGGTTCTGGCCTTTGAAATCCACGCTGCCACCGGTCACTTCATAGCCGGAGCGCCCGGCTAAAACATGCGACAAAGTGCTTTTGCCGGAGCCGTTCGGGCCCATGATGGCATGGACTTCGCCAGGATTCACCGTGAGGCTAATACCTTTGAGGATGGGTTTGTCTTCGACTTGGGTTTGGAGGTTTTCGATGGTGAGCATGGTTTTTGAAATCTCGATGAGCTGGGGCGATAGTTTCAAGGGTTATGGTTCATGGTTTATGGATGTAATTCACCTTGGGCAACCCCTCGAAATCATTGTCCTGGGTCCACAGTACGGCCTGATATGTCCAGGCCGTGGCTAATATGATGCTATCCGCCATGGGCGTTTTATATTGATATGAAAGTTGGGCCGCGTAAACGGCCAAGCTTGTATTCAAATCGATAACCTGGGCTTCCTGCATCAAGGCAACCGCACGTAAAGCCTGGGTTTCGTCGGCTTGGATCAATACCCGCTTGAACACTTCGTACAGGCTAATGGAAGGTACGATCAGGTTCCGGGTATCCTCAATGGCCGGAGCGAAAAATTCCACATTCGGACCTTCGGCGAAATATTCCAACCAGCCGGAGGAATCGACGACATTCACAGCCGGTCCTCTTCCCGTTCAATCGTAGTGTCTATGCCTTTTAGAAAACCACGGGCCTGTTTTAGGCTGGGTTGCGGAATCAATTCGATGCGGCCATCGAGTTGAACCACCTGGATTTTCTGGCCCGGCTTGATATGCAAAGCTTCGCAAATCGAAATGGGTAAAGGCAGTTCCAGGTTTGGCGAGACGGTCACGGTTTGCATTGGCGATCTCCGGTTGATTAACCCACGCTGCCTTCCAGGCTAATCCCCAATAAAGCCTGCGCCTCCACCGCGAATTCCATCGGCAATTCCTTGAACACCTGCTTGCAGAAGCCATTCACGATCATCGATACCGCATCCTCGGCGGACAAACCCCGCTGTTGGCAAAAGAATAATTGATCTTCGCTGATTTTCGAGGTAGTGGCTTCATGCTCGACCTGGGCCGAAGGTTGTTTGACTTCGATATAGGGGAAGGTATGGGCACCGCAGCGGTCGCCGATCAAGAGGGAGTCGCACTGGGTATAATTACGGGCGTTTTCGGCGCTCTTCAAAACTTTGACCAAGCCCCGATAGCTATTCTGGGCGCGACCGGCGGAAATCCCCTTCGAGATAATGGTGCTGCTGGTATTCTTGCCGATATGGATCATCTTGGTTCCGGTATCGGCTTGCTGGCGGTGGTTGGTCACGGCGACCGAATAGAATTCGCCCACCGATTCATCGCCGGTCAAAATGCAGCTGGGATATTTCCAGGTGATGGCCGAGCCGGTTTCCACCTGGGTCCAGGAAATCTTGGATTGAAACCCCCGGCAATCGCCGCGCTTGGTCACGAAATTATAAATCCCGCCCCGGCCTTCCTCGTCGCCGGGATACCAGTTTTGCACGGTGGAATATTTGATTTGTGCCCGGTCCAGCGCGACCAATTCCACCACGGCGGCGTGGAGTTGATTTTCGTCGCGCATGGGTGCACTGCATCCTTCGAGATAGCTCACATGGCTGTCTTCATCGGCAATAATCAAGGTGCGCTCGAACTGGCCGGTTTTCGAGGCATTGATACGGAAATAGGTCGATAACTCCATCGGGCAACGCACACCCTTGGGGATATACACGAAGGAACCATCGGTGAATACCGCCGAATTCAGCGCCGCGAAAAAGTTATCGCCGGTCGGCACCACGCTGCCGATATATCGCCGCACCAGCTCGGGATGTTTCTGCACGGCTTCCGAGATGGAGCAGAAAATCACCCCCGCCGCCGCCAGTTTGTCCTTGAAGGTGGTGGCGACCGAAACGCTATCGAATACCGCGTCCACCGCCACCCCGGCCAAGCGTTCTTGCTCATAGAGCGGGATACCCAGTTTCTTGTAGGTTTCCAGGAGTTTCGGATCGACTTCGTTCAGGTTTTTCGGTCCTTCCTTGGTTTTCGGGGCCGAGTAATAGCTGATGGCCTGATAATCCACCGGCTCGTAATCGACATAGGCCCAGCGCGGCTCTTGCATGGTCAGCCAATGGCGATAGGCTTCCAGGCGCCATTCCAGCATCCATTGCGGTTCGTCCTTTTTGGCGGAAATGGCGCGGATCACGTCTTCGCTCAGGCCTGGGGGCAGGGTATCGGCTTCTAAATCGGTGACGAAGCCGGGCATATATTCCTTTTTAATCAGCTTTTCCAGGGTTTCGGCGGTCGCGGCCATGGGGTTACTCCGGTCTCGGGTAAATGGGGATATTATGCGCGGAAATACGGATTTCCTCGGGCGCTTGGGGCCGGGCCATGTCGGCCAGCGTGACCGATTCCAGCGAGGAGCGGATCGCCCGGTTGATGACGGCCCAGTTGCCACGGATGTGGCAGGAGGCCTGCTCGCAGACATCGTGTTCCAGGCCGCATTCTGTCAGGGCGATGGGGCCTTCCATCGCGTAGATGATGCGGGCCACGGTGGTGCGCTCGGGCGGCAGGGCAAGTTGGTAGCCGCCTTTGGCGCCGCGGGTGGATTTGAGGACGCCGGTGCGGGTGAGCGCTTTCAATATCTTGCTCACCGTGGGGATGGCGACGCTGGCCGTGCTGGCGAGGTCGGAGGCGGTATAGGTCCGCTCGGGCTGTTTCGCCATGTGGCCCAGCACGATGATGGCGTAATCCGTGAGTTTGCCGATGCGTAGCATGGATAGGCTCCGTTAATTGGGGACCATTCTAGTCCTGTATAAAGCCCAAGTAAAGCAGTCGGGTATTGCCGGGGGACGCGGGCAATCGGCGTATACTTCGCGCTCCGCCCGATTGCCAGCCAGGATAACTATTCCGATGATGACCGCCCGTTTTCCCACCGGGAGCCTTTGGTGCTGCCTGTTCGCGCTCCTGTGTTTCGTCCATTCCGGCCGGGCCGAAGAGCCGCCGACCGATACGGTGTCCACCCATCTCCAAAGCCTGTTGAAGGAGGGGACGCATCCCAAATCGCGCTGGGGCGCGTTCCCGGATTATCAGGCCAAGCTCGACGAGCTTTATCAGCAAACCGGCCTTGCGCCGCTCTGGATCAAGGACGGCCAGCCCACCCCGCAAGCGGCGGCGATGATCGACAGCCTGGCCGAGGCCGACGCCAAGGGTTTGAACGCCGCCGATTACGACGCGGCTTTGCTCAAGCAATGGCTGGCCGCCCCGGAACTGGCCAACGCCAATCCCCGCGAGACGGCGCTGTTCGATCTGGCTTTGAGCCTCGCCACCATGCGCTATGTATCCAACCTGTACGTGGGGCGGGTGAATCCGCGCCATGTCGATTTCGGCCTCAGCATCGAACCCAAGAAACTGGATTTGCCCGCCCTGCTCAAGGACATCGCCGCCAGCGATCACCCGAAAGCCCTGGTCGATGCGGTCGAACCCAAACTGCCGGTGTATGGCTGGCTGAAAGAGGCTTTGGCGCGCTACCAAGCGTTGGCGAAGGACACCCTGACGGTGGCGGTGAATTTCCCGGCCAAGTTCGGTCCCGGTGCCAAGCACAAGGATGTGCCGGCCTTGCGGCGCTTGCTGCTGGCCTTGGGCGATATCAAGGAGATCAAGCCGGAACTGGCGGAATCGGAAACCTACGATCCCGAATTGGCGGCGGCGGTGAAGGCGTTCCAGAAGCGCCACGGCCTGGCGGCGGATGGCGTGATCGGCAAGGGGACTTTGGCGCAGTTGAATGTGCCGCTGGCCGAGCGGGTCCGGCAAATCCAATTGGGCTTGGAGCGGCTGCGCTGGTTGCCGGAGGATATCAAGGGCTTATATCTGATCGTGAATATCCCTTCGTTCCAATTGTATGGCTCCAGGGATGGCGAGGGTTTCGGCCACCACGATATCCAGATGAATGTGATCGTGGGCGAGGCCATCAATGGACGCCATACCCCGGTGTTCCATTCGGATATGACCTATGTGACCTTCCGGCCTTATTGGAATGTGCCGTATCAAATCGCGGTCAAGGAATACCTGCCCATCGCCCGGCGCAATCCTGGATATCTGGCCCAGCATAATATGGAGATCGTCGCCAATTTCGGCCCCAATGCCCAGCCCTATGCGGCCAGTTCCGGCAATATCGAGATGCTGGCTTCCGGGGCTTTAAAATTGAGGATGAGGCCCGGTCCTAAGAATGCGTTGGGCTTGGTTAAATTCACCTTCCCCAATAACAATAATGTCTATTTGCATAGTACGCCCAGCCAGGGTTTATTCCAGCGCTCGCGGCGGGATTTCAGCCATGGCTGTATCCGGGTGGAAGACCCGGTGAAGTTGGCGGAATGGGTGCTGGCGGATAACGCGGAATGGTCGCGGGAACGGATCGAGGCCGCGATGAAGGGCGATAGCCCCAAGAATGTCACGCTGGATAAGCCGATCCCGGTGTATATTTTCTATTCCACGGTCCTGGCCGACAGGGAAGGGCGGGTGAGTTTCTTTGGCGATATTTATGGCCATGACCGGGTGTTGGAGACCTTGTTGGAGAAGGGGTTTCCCTATCCTTTCTGAATCCGCCACTAGAGCATTTCCACATTCCTTTTAGGGTGGGCACGTATTCCGTGCCCACTCAGATGATCCGCTACGGCTGGGCGTACACCCAAACCGAGAATATTCTAGCGTAGCCCGGATTCCGCTATGCCGCATCCGGGCTACTTGCGCTTGATCATCCCCTATCCGAAGCGAATGGGTTTGGCAGGGAATTCAACTGGTTGGCGAGTTGATTGGACAGGTGGCCGAATACCGCGCCGAGGATGAAGGAAATCGAAATCACCAAGAGCGGATTATTCAGGCTGGCACCCAACAGCACTTCCTGGGTCATTTTGTCCGGGGTTTGTAGCAAATAGGCGAAAGTGGAGGAATACCCCAGGACGCCCACCGGGATCACCGCGAATTGCGGTAGCTTGGCGGACAGGCACAAAACAATCACCGCTCCGCCTACGATCAAGGCCGTGGCGATTTCCACGCCGATAGAAACCTTAGGGTCTATTTTCAGCAAAAATATCGCGGTTACCCAGGCCATGAACACCCCGAAGATGCCGTTGACGCCGGTATTGATCGCGGCCTCCAAATTGGCACCCAATAGGAAATAGGCGGCCCAGGCGATGGTCGCCGCCCAAATGAAAAACACACCCGCCGCCGGCCCCACGGCGAAATAGGTCGCGATACCCGATAAAACGCCAATGCTCAAGGAAAGGGAAGTCAGTTTATCCATGGTTCATATCCCATATCGGTAAAAATCAAAACGAAGTAAGCGCAGTGTCGTAATGGGTGCAATAACCCATTAAGGGGGGCAGAGGATGCTTGCGTCCCACACCGATGTCAACGCGGGCGGGGCGGGGCATATTGTCGCAATATGGGATATGCAATAGTTTTTCGGTCCGGCTGCGAATCCCGCCATAAGGCGCGATCCGTTGGCATTTCGAGGTGATATATCCAGAACCCGATATGGAATAATGGCTTGCGGTGATGGGTCTTCGCGCCGGATTTCATGGCGCGGGTTTGGGTCTGTGCGGAATGGCTCATTCACTCAGTTAAAACCCGCATCCGGGGCCGCGCAAATAATAGGCGATGGTGCTGCTTACCTTACATCTCGGCTTGCGTAGCTACGATGCCTTTGCTATCGAGCATATCGACAATAGCCCGGCCTAAGCGCGATACCTCCGCTGCGTGGGAAATACCCTTGAGCTGTTGCCTGAGAGAGGGATGGGGTCGAATAAAGATGGACCATTCAAGCGGAGTTTGGAGATATCCAGCGCCCGGCTCGCCCATGCTGCCGCATCCGATGGTGAATTCCACACCGGATGGGCTGATATATTCGATAAGCCAGCCCCAATCCTCCCCTATGGGATAACTGGTGACAAAGCCGTTTCTTGCGAGCGCTTGGGCCAGCCACCAAGCCAGTTCGAATCCATATGCGCCCGGATTGGCTTGGCATTGCTCGGGAAGGACGGGCAGGAATTCAGCCGAACAGAACTCGATGCGCCACATGGTTATATTGACCCGCTAATTATGCATCACCGCCCGGTTGCGGATATTTCCGCCCTTGAAGCGCAGTCGATATAAGTCCACCCACCACCGTATATACCCCATCGGCAATGATAATAGCCAGAGCGGGTCGTAACCCACCTGTTTTCCCTGTCTCCACGGTCCCAAGCCGATATGCAGCGAAAAGCGGATGAATTCGATGGTGCTGCGCCGAAGCTGCTTGCGGCTGAGCCAAGCCCGGTGCAGGGTGATTTCTTCCCGGAAAAATAATTGGAATCCACGCGGACTGGTCATGCGGATGCGGAAGCGGTTGGAGGTTAGCCCATCGGGCTGATATTCCACCTGCTGCACCGATTCGTTCACGCAGCGGAAGATATATTCATGGGCGATCCGGTTCCAGGTGATGGAATCGCGGCTATTCAATTCACTTGGAAATAATGGATAGGGAAACCGCCGCAATATCTCGGTGCGGATGGCGTGCTTTTTATCGCCGCCGATCCCCAACCGATAATACAGGTCGAGATAACTGATATCGCAAGGATTGCTTGGGTAGGGCGTGGTCAATACCCGCTGCCCGTCCATGCTTTCCACCAAGCCTTCCACCCCGGCATAGCGCGGGCGCTCGGCTGCCGGGATGGATTCCCAATGGCGCAGTATGCGCTCCAAAGTATCCGGCAACAATCGGTCGTCTGAATCCAACAGTAGGAAAAACCAGCCCCGCGCCACCGCCACCCCGGCATTCTGCGCGGCGTATTTGCCTTGGTTCGGCTGCTTGAGATACACCAGCTCGAAATCCGCCCGCGCCTGCCAGTCCCGGATCAAGGCTTCGGTGTTATCCGTGGAGCCATCGTCCACGATGACGGTTTCGAAATCCCGGAAAGTCTGGGCTTGGATACTAGCGAGGGCGCGGGGCAAGAGATGGGCGCGGTTATAAGTGGGAATAAAAATGGTGAAGGTATAGCGCATGTCGGGTATTCGGGGAGCGATAGGCATCGTGGAAATAACGAAATTATATCCAATCGCGGCGGCGGAACCAGACCAGCATCCCCAGGCTGATAAGCAAGCACACCAGCCAGAACACCGGATAGCTCCAGGGCCAGCGGTTTTCCGGGATCGGCATATTCATCCCATAAACCCCGGCGATGAAAGTGAGCGGCATGAAGATGGTGCTAATGACCGTGAGCACCTTCATGATTTCGTTCATGCGATTGGACATGACCGACATATAGGTTTCGGTGAGGGCGGCGGCGATTTCGTGGTAGGTTTCATTGAGGTCGATGATCTGCACGCAATGGTCGTAAATATCGCGGAAATAGGTCAGCGTGGTTTCCGATAGGCATTCATGCCGTTCCCGTAGCAATTGGGCGATCATTTCCCGCATCGGCCAGATCGCCCGTCTTAATAGCAGCAAGCCCCGCTTCACCGAATGGGTTTTTTGCAGGGTGAAATGGTCCGGGTCTTCCAGTAATTCATCCTCGGTTTCGTCGATACGGTCGGAATAATATTCGAGGAAGGGGAAATAACTATCGACGATGGCATCGAGCAAGGAATAGCACAGGAAACTGGCCTCGGCTTCGCGTATCCTGGAGCCTGGGGCTTCGAGGCGGCGGTAGATCGGTTCGAATACGCCGCCGGGGGTTTCCTGGAAACTCAAAAGCGTGGTGCGGCCCAGGAATAGGCTGATTTGTTCGTCGTGCAGTTTGCCGTTCAGCATATGGACCACGCGGGCCACGATGAACAAGCGCCCCGGCGCTTCGCCATGGCCGGGATAATCCTCCACCTTGGGGCGTTGGGCACCGGAGGAGACATCCTCTATCGCCAGGGGGTGCAACTGGTATTTCTCGGCGAAGGGGCGCAGGTTTTCCGTCCGGTGGGGGCCCGAGATATTGATCCAGCGCACCCGCGCCCAAACGGGCCGGTGCTGGGCCAGGAAACCGGGAATATCGACGATGTCCCGGCATTCCATGCGCTCCGGGCAATAATCGACGCAGATCACGCGCAGCGCGGATTCGGCGGCGGGTTCGGCGGCCGGGACCGGCGCGGCGGGGATTTCCGCTTTGGACGGGCGCAGGGAGGGCATCAGCCGCAACATGCGCCCGCTGGGGGAAAAATGGGCGCGGGGCGATTTATCTTCCGCCGTCCGGGGCCGTTTGGTTTTTTTACGTTTCATATCGGGGTCCGCTTCCTATCGGGTGGGGCATGTTATCCCATGGTGGCATGGTCCCGTGTATCGGTGGGGTGGGCCGAGCCTTTAAAATATCAGCCTTTGCTTATCGGGATGCATCCATGATCGATCCGTTTTTCCCCCGGGGGATAGCGCATTACCTAGGGGGTGGCCTCGCGATTGGCGGTGCCGTCGGGTTGCTTTATCTCGCCACCGGATTGGTGGGCGGGATGAGCACGCTGTTCAGCGCCGCTTGGTCCTATGTGTCGCGCCAAGCCCATTTCCAGGGCGAACATCTGCGGGCTAGCCGGGTTTGGCGCTTGGTCTATGCCGCCGGCCTGATCCTGGGGGCCCTGGTTTATCTGGCCTTCACCGGCGGGTCCTTTTCCACGGGCGTGGAGGCGTGGCGTTTGTTCGTCGGCGGCTTGTTGATCGGCTTCGGGGCGCGGTTGGCGAATGGCTGCACGGCGGGGCATGGCATTTGCGGGCTGGCCGCTTTGCAATGGCCGTCCTTGGTGGCGGTGTTGGTGTTCCTGGGCACGGCCATCGCCGTGGCCCAGGTGTTCCACGGTTTGGGGGTGGTTCCATGAAGGCGGCGTCTTTGGGCGTGGTGTTGGGGTGTGGTGCCTTGTTTGGTTTGGGCTTGGCGGTGTCGGGCATGGTCAGGCCGGAGGTGGTGCTGGATTTCCTGCTGTTCCGGGATTTGGGCCTGCTCTTGGTGTTGGGCGGCGCGGTGGGGGTGGCCTTGGTGTTTTATCAACTCGCGCCGCGCCTGTTGCAAAAGCCCTTGCTGGAGCCGCGATTCGGGCGGCATCCTTCCCGGCCCGGTGCCAGGACCTGGATCGGCGCGGCGCTGTTCGGGGCGGGTTGGGGCTTGTGCGGGGTGTGTCCCGGTCCCGCCATCGCGGGTTTGGGGGTGGGCAACATGCCGTTATTGATCGCCCTGGCCGGTATTTTCATTGGTGCCTATGTACAGGGGCGCTGGTTTCCGGGAGATTGACCGGGACCGGTCCGCGCCGGGGCCGGACCATCCGCGCCGCCAGCAAGCCGCATAAGACTAAGGCATAAAGCCCCGGCACGGTGATATCGCGTTTCACCAACCACAGGTAATGCAACACCGCCGCCAGGGCGCAAAGATAGGCCAGCCGGTGCAGCCGCCGCCAAGGGCGTCCGCCCAAGCGCCGCATCATGCCATCGGTCGAGGTCGCCGCCAGCGGCACCATCAAAGCGAAGCCCAGGCAGCCCGCCGCGATGAAGGGCCGCTTGCCGATATCGGCCAGCATCCCGGCCCAATCGAAGAACTGCTCGAACACCAGGTAGGCCGCGCCATGCAGGCAGGCATAGAAGAACGCGAACAGCCCCAGCATCCGCCGCGGGCGGCCCAGGCCATGCCAGCCGGTGAGCCTGCGCAGCGGCGTGATGGCGAGGGTGGCGAACAGCAGGTTGAGGGTCCACAGGCCGGTGGTGGCGGTGATGGCGGCGACCGGATCGGCCCCGAGGCCGCCGGTGAGGGCGCCCACCGTCAAGCGGAGCGCCGGGATCGAACAAGCCAGGAACAGGAGGATGCGCGGCGGCGGCGGGGATTTCATGCGGTGGCGCGCGGGGCCGCCGCTCAGTGGAAGCGGGGGGGTGGCTTCCCACCGGCCAGGATCGTCCGGCCCCTAGGAAAGCCAACCGCCGCCGGACAGGGCATGCCGTCCACGGAACCCCGCGCGGGCGGGGAAGGGTTGTTGGGCTTCATAGGTTTGCGCAATCGACGAGCCCTGGGCTAGTAGGGAATATCCAAGGTGAGCGTGCTTTGTGGGTTCAGTTTAATCTCGATTTGCCGGTTTTGTCCTAACTGGGCGGTGTTTTTCTGGACCGCCGCACCGCCCTCGAAAGAAACGTAGCCGAGTTTCCCTGGCGGAGGCGGGGGCGATAGGTTCAAAGTGGCGCTCACCGGGGCGCGGGTATTGTTGGCGACCGCGACAATCAGCTTGCCTTGGGCCTTCAACGCGCTGAGCGTAATGGCATGGGTTTGCCATTGCGGCTTGATGACCGAGGCATGGTCCGGTATCCGGGGATATAGGGTTTTGAGGGCGAAATATACCGGCTTTGGATTGCCCTGGCGGTCTATCATCCCCCAGTCTTTGTTGATGCCCCAGTTATGGTCTCCCAATTCCCAGTAAAAGAGCGCATTGGCCCCGCCATTAATCAAGGCCAGGGTATTTTGAAAAACCTCCACGGCATAATGGTCCGAATAGGAGGCCTTGATCGGCCCGGCGACCGCCGGGTCGTTGTTGGGCCGGGTGACGAAACCGTCGAATACGGTGTTTTTGGTCGAATACTCGGTGATGTATACCGGCTTTTGGGGCTGGATATTGCGGACCGCCGCGATGAAAGGGGCCAGGTTATGCGCGGCGCCGCCATATTTGCCCTCATAGGTGTGCGCGGACCAGGCCTTTAAGGCGTTCCTGCCCTCGCTGTCCAAGCCAGCCGGCCATTTATCGCCGGTTTGGGAGCCGACGCCGGGGCCGAGGATGCCGATATCGCCGAGGCCGCGCCGCTGGAGTTCTCGCTTCACCTGTTTCACGAGTTGGTTATATTGGTCGGGGGGGACGTAGGTGCTCCAATGGCCTTCCGGTTCGTTCACGATTTCGATGAAATCGGGACGGATGCCATGTGTTTCCAGATAATGCAGGGTCGAACCCCAGGCGCGGGCATAATCGTCCAGGTATTGGGGGAGCAGTTGATTGGCCTTGGGTTGCCATTCTTTGGGAGCCTGCCAGATTAAAAGCACGGTTTGTATCTGTTGGCTTTTCAGGAAATCGAACGCGGACTTGGTGGCGGGCAACCGGGTCGGGTTCTTATCGAATTGCCGGGCGATGTATCGATCCATAGCCTCCGGGCTGCTATCCACCGGGGTGGGATCGCCGGGGGTGTTCAATCCCGACGAGGCCGAGAGCCTGACATAATCGATATCGAGGTCCGCCAATACCTGCCGGCCTTTGGGAGTGAGTTCGGGCGCCCAGATTTGTGTGCCGAAACCGAGGAACTCGTGGGAAATCTGACGGGTGTCGATGGCGACGGTTTCCCGGACCTCCGGGATTTCCGGTTTCGGGTCGGCGTAGGCATCGAGGCTCAGGCACAGCAGGAGCGCCAGATAGGGTTTGCGGCGGTTTGGCATGGCGGATCCCTCCTTGGGTGGGATGGTTCGGAAACGTGGGCGCGGAACCGGCGCCCTTGGGATTGGACCGCTGCGCGGCCCGCTCCAAACGGCGGTTCCCGGTGGGACAGCGGATGCCCATAGGAAAAGGGTGCCCTTGGGTTTGGCCGGAACGCTTCCCCCTAGAACAACGGCTCCCGGTAGAACATCATGATATTGCCGATCAGGAACATCGCCACGATGCCGATGAAACCGGCGATGCTGCCTTCGGCGTAGGCCTCGCCCTGGGCCGCGCCTTCCGTTGGGGCGAGGCGCAGTTCCAACCAGCGCCCGCTCGCCATCAACACGGCCAATAGGCCCATGGTGGTGTGGGTGGACTGGATCAGGAATTCGCTCTTCAGCTCGAATTCGGCATGGGCGTGGGTCAGGAGCAGGATACCGCCGAACGCGCACAGGATCGGGAACATGTAGCGCATCCTGGGGTCGCCGTGCCGGGTGCGGGCGCGGAGTTCCAACACGCCCAGCACGAAGGCCAACAAGGTGGCGATGCGGTGCTGGAACACCTCGCCATTGCTGAAGGTGCTTTCCCAGAAGCCGATGGGGCCGAGCGGCCAGGTTTCGGCGTCGCTGCGGAAGAACAGGAAGATGCTCAGCCCCACGAAGCCGATGGGCCAGTAGTTCGCCCATTGGAAACCCGGCCCCCGGATGTAGGACAGCATCGCCATCAAGCCCATGGTGGCGAGGAACAAGCCGGCCACGTTGTGGTTGTAGTCCGACCATTCGGTGGCGGCGACCGAGGGCACTTTGTTGACCACGGCGACCCGGCCCGCTTCCCCGGCCAGTAGCGCCTCGTGGCTGGGCGAATGGATTTTGGGGAGCCGCGGGGTGAACATCTGCGCCACTTCGGGGAGGGTGGCGGTGAGTTCGGGATTGCCCGCGATATCCTCCGACGGCGGTTGCGAGGACAGGGTGGCGGCGATGAACAGCACGCCGACCAGCACGAAGGCTTCGGCCTCGATGTAGTACGGCACTTTGCGGTTCAAGGTGTCGCCGTCGCCTTGCTCCTTCCAGCGCTTGCCCGCCCGGTTGTTGATATAGGCGAAGCACAGCGCCACGCCCAGCAGGAAAATCTTGGTCAACACCAGGCTGCCATAGCCCGTCCCGAACAAGCCTTGCCAGGACGCCACGAAGGCCAGGGCCAAGGGCAATCCGGTCAAGATCAGCAGAACCACCGAACTCAAGCCCAAGGCCCCGAAACGCACGATGGCGCTGGGCCAGAGGGCTTTGGCCTCGGGGTCGTGCCTGCCGAGATGCCACAGCGCCAACAACTGCGCCACCCCGCCGAACCAGACGGCGGCGGCGAATTGGTGCAGGAGGGTCATCAGCATCAAAGGTTCACGCATCTCGAAGCGCCCGACCGCGTGGACCAGCCAAGCCCCGGCGATGACCAGGGGCGCGGTGCAGAGCGCGAGGTAATCCCACAGCCGCCGCTCGGTCGGCCTCAGCAGCAATTGCCCCCCCAGGTAGGCGATGCCCAGCGCCAGCAGGAAACGCATCAGCCCCGCTTGGAATTGCACCGTGCCCACGTAGGCATCGACCGGCAATTCCCCCAGCACGCCCCATAGCACCATGCCCTTGATGAGCAGCTTGCTGCCCTGCATGGCGGCGAGGGCGATGGCCCCGAAGCGCAGCACCCAGGCGGCGCGGCGGACGATGGCCGGGCCGGCGGCGGGTTGGGGCGACCAGACCTTGAGGATGACGATGCTCCACAGGAGGCTGCCCACCACCAACGCATAGCCGATGAGGATAAGCCCGCCCAGGAAGTCGTCGATGAAATTGGCCAAACCTTGCATGTACATGGAATGGCCCCCTTATTCCGCGACGTGGAAGCGGATGGCGTTTTCCGTGAGATGGCCGTCGGCGGCGAACACCTTGTACTTGATGGCGTAGTCGCCGGGGTCGAGCGCGGGGAGCTTGATATGGAGTTCGCCGGGTTTCTTGCCCTTGGAGATTTCCACCGGGTGGTAGACATCGCCCGCGCTGACCAGGAACACCCGCGACAGTTTCAGTTCCACGTTGGAATTGAAGAACAGGGCCACGGTGGCGGCATGGTGCGGCTTGATGGGTTCCTTGGTGAGCGAGGATTCGGTGACCACGGCGTGGGCGTGGGCGGTGTTGACACCGACGAGACCGAGGAGGGCGGCCAGGGCTAGGGTGGGGAGGGTTTTGTGGTGGTGTGGCATGGGGTGGATATTGGTTGGGTGAAATATTGGGGGGATTAAGTTGCTTCCGGTCTATTTTTCTGTTGTTTGCTTGTACAGTATTGAAAATATTCCTAATAGCGAAGCCAAAAACATGAATCCCCCGGAAATGGTCGCGAAATTATCGTCTTTGGTGCCTAGGAGCCCTGGCTTAAGCACGGATGTGGAGGGATTCTTAGGGTCATAATAAACTTTGGGGTTCGATCCAATAGGATAGGCGGCCACCAAATTTTGCAAAGAACTTTTATCCCTGCTGTAGGCTTGAGTAAAAGCTATCGTATCGCCGATATATTGTTCGCTATCTACCGAATATTGGAATTTGACTATGGCTTGGTATTGCCCGACGCCGCTTGCCATCACGACATCGGAGTAGAGTATCTCACCGTCAACACTCGGCCAGCTTAATGATTGCCAAGCCTGTTTGATGTTTCCATGCCCAGAGAGCAGGAGAATAATTCCTAGAAACGCAGTGAAAGCGGGTAAAAGCAAAAGCGACTTAGTTGGCGGACATGGGCGCATTTTTATTTGCTTTTCGATCATTTCCGGTCTTTCCGCAGTTTCTGGACGTGGGCTACCACTTCATCCATGGAATTCTAGGAACTTGCCTTGGAAATCGGTAAATTTCTCGGCTTCGGCGGTTTCGGGTATCTGTTTGAATAAAATAATGACTTCCGCCTCGCAGCCAATGGGGGCTTCCGGTATGGTTAAGCGAATTTCATGGTTGGCATCTATAGAGATTGCGCGTTTGATGGCGTGCATTATGGGCTTCTAATAGAGGCTTGTTGCTATGGTTGTCCAAAGATATAAAAGCTATTCCCTTCGTTCAGCGCATCCTACCTATTCAAGCCCCCGCCTTCTGCTTCAACGCATGGCTAATCAGATTCTTCCCCAAATCCTTGATCGCCCCGCCCACTTCCTGGGTATCGCCGATGACTTGGTCCATGGCCCGGAGTATCCAATCCCGGTCTTTTTCGGTGACGACCAGGGGCGGCAGGAACTTCACCACGTTCATGCCATGGCCCGCCACCTGGCTGAGTATCCGGTGGTTCTTGAACAGCGGGATGGTGATGGTTTGACTGAACAGCCCCTTGTTGGCGGCTTCCAGCCCGGCGAAGGCGGCTTTGCGCAGCAGGCCGTCGGGCGAGCCGAATTCCACCGCGATCATCAACCCCTTGCCGCGCACCTGCTTGAGGAAATCGTATTTCGGGATCATGGCCCGCATGCCCTCCACGATCTCGCCGCCGATCTTGGCGGCGTTCTCCACCAACTTCTCCTCTTCGATCACCTTGAGCGTGGCGAGGCCCGCCGCCATCGCCATATTGTTCTTGGAGAAGGTCGAGCCATGCACCACGGCGCGGTCCATGCGGTTGAATACCGCGTCCATGATCCGCGCCGTCATGGCGACCGCGCCCACCGGCACGAAACCGCCCGACAGCGCCTTCGCCATCAGGATCATGTCGGGTTCCACACCCCAATGCTCGACCGCCCAGAATTTCCCGGTGCGGCCCAGCCCGGTCTGGACCTCGTCGGCCACGAGCAAGGTGCCGTATTTGCGGCACAGCTTGGCGGCTTCCGGCAGGTAGCTATCGGAGGGGATGTTCACGCCCTTGCCCTGTACCGGCTCGAAGATGAAGGCCGCCACGTCCTGGTTTTTCAGGGCGTTTTCCAGCGCGGGTAGGTTGTCGAACGGCACCGCCACGCAGCCCGGCAGCAAGGGACCGAAGCCTTCGCGGAACACCTCCTCGCCGTTCAAGGACAAAGCGCCCAGGGTCAGACCGTGGAAGCCATGCTCGCAATAGACGATCTTCTCGCGCTGGGTGGTGTAGCGGGCGAATTTGATCGCAGCTTCGTTGGCTTCCGCGCCGGAGTTGCAGAAGAACATCTTGCTCAGGTTGGGCGGGCAATGCTTCAGCAGGGCTTCGGCCAAGAGGCCGCTCAGCAGCGACACGTCCATCTGCACCAAATCCGGCAATTCGGCGTCCAGCACGTCCCGGAGCGCCTGCACCACTTCCGGGTGGTTGCGGCCCAGGGCGAACACGCCGAAGCCGCTCAGAAGATCAAGGTATTCGTTGCCCTGGTTGTCGTAGAGATAGGGACCGCTGGCGCGGGTGTAGACCCGGTCGTAGCCGATGGTTTTCAGCACCCGCACCATCTGGGTGTTGAGGTGGGCATCGTGCAAATCGAAATTCTTGCCGGGGTGGGTTTGGAGTAAATCCTTGATGTAGCTGGACATGGCCGAAGTCGAGAAGATATTGAAATGATTGGGATTTTACACGATCAATGGGTGCGCGGCAGGCGCAGGGTGCTGAACGCGGGCAAGACCACCAGGGCGCACACCAGGGTCAGCAACAAGCCGATGGCGAGCAACATCCCCATGCTGGCGGTGCCCGCGTGGTGGGTGAAGGCGAGGCTGGAAAAACTGAACACCGTGGTCAGCGAGCCATACAAGACGCCCCGCGCCTCGCTGCTGCTCAACAGGTTGTCCTCGCTGGAGCGGAGATAGTGCAGCCGGTGGGCCATGTGGATGCCGCTGTCCACGCCCAGCCCGAACAGCAAGGGCAGGGCGATGATATTGGCGAAATTGAACGGCACGCCCACCAGCACCGTCATGGCGGCGGTGAACAGCGAGGCCAGCAGCAAGGGCAGCAACACCAGCAAGGTATCCTTGATATTCCGCAGCACGATCAGGAGGATGACCGTGGTCAGGGCGAAGGCGATGGCGAACGCCTGCTGGAAGGCGACGATGACCTCGTTCATCGATTCCAGATAGGTCACGGGCAGGTCGGTGACATCGGGATCGACCTTTTGCGCGTCCAGGATGAATTCCCTTAGATTGTCGAGGTCGTTCAAGTCCTTTTTGGGGAAGATTTGCAAGCGGTAGAGTCCATCGGCGCTGATCCAGCGCTCCACCAAATCCTTGGGCAGGGATTCCAGGGTGATGGGCTGGGCGTCCAGGCTTTTCCGCAGATTGGCGATGATGGGTGGCAGCGGGTCGAGGAGGCTGCTCTGTAGGCGGTCCAGCAGGGCTTGGCGCGCCGCGGGCGTGGTTTCCAGTTGGGCGCGGAACGTGTTGAGTGCTTGATCCAAGGGACCGAGCACGCCATCGTCCCCGCTCGCGGCCAGCCGTTCTTGGACGGCACGATGGAATTGTTCCACCGCCGCCACCGTCGCTCCGCCCGGTTTGGGTCCGGTGAAGCTTTCCAACTGCGGACCCATGACCAGGGCGAGGTCGGACAGGATCGCCAGCTTGTCCTCCTGCTCGCCCGGCACCAGATCGAAGATGTTCATCACCCGGTCCACCGTGGGCAGGCGCTCGAAGCGGGCTTTGCGGGTTTGGGCCTCTTCGGCGTTCGGGGCCAGGGACGCCAGGGTCATGGGCGTGGTGTCCTGCGATTGCAGCAGGTATTTGAAGGTCTTCACCGATTCTGTGCTTTGGTCCCGGAGGTTCAAGGGATTGAAATCCACCTGTACCTGGAACACCAGGCCCAACGCCCCGAGTCCCAGTAGGATCGTCACGATCCGCACTTGCTTGGCATAGCGCAAAGGCCAGTTCGAGGAAAAGGCCGGGGGTTTTTGGCGGGTCTTGGCGGTTTTGAGCTTGGGTTTGGGGTGGATGGGCATGACCCGCATCAGGGCCGGCAACACGGTGAAGGTGGTCGCCAGGGCGATGAACATGCTGGTGCCGGCGATGACGCCGAGTTCCGCCACCCCGGAATACTTGGTCGGGATGAAGGCGAACAAGCCCAATGCCCCGGTGATGGCGCTCAGCACCAGGGACGAGCCGGTCGAGGTCAGGGTGCCGTGCAAGGCATCGCGGTCGGTCTGGCCGCGCAGGATCAATTCCCGGTAGCGTAGGCAGAAATGCGAGGAATAGGCGTCGCCCATGCCGATGAACAGCACCGCGAAGCCGATGGAGATGAGGTTCAACTGGCCGATGGCGGCGGTGGCGAAACCCAGCGAGAAAATCAGCCCCATGGTCAGGGTCAGCGTGGTGGCGAACATCAGCTTGAACGAGCGGTAGGCGAACCACAGCGTCAGGCTGACCAGCACCAACGAAGCCAGCCCCGCGCCGCCCATCCCGAGGCCGATGGTCTGCATTTCCTCGTGTTCCAGCACCACCTCGCCGGTCTTATGCACCACCACGCCGGCCAGTTCGCCCTGGACGGTGGCGGCGACGATCCTATCGACGGCGGCGATGGCCTTTTCGGCGGGCTGCATCTCCGAGAAATTCAGGATCGGCGTGGCGATGATGAAGCGTTTGGTGATGCCCAGCCCGGAGTTGCGGCTGCTCATCAATTGCTGCCAGGACACCTGGTAGGGCCGGCCCGCCGCCACCGCCGCCACCGCCTCGCGGACCTTGTGCAACAACGGCTTGAGGTCCAGGTCGAGGTCGTGCTGGTCGCCCTCGGTCAGGGCTTGGCCGACGATGCCGAACAAGCCCCGCAAGGTGTTGTCCTCGGCGATGCGCCCGATGAAGGGCTGGGCCTGGGCCAGTTGGGCGGCGAGGGACTCAAGCTCTTGGGGACTCAGGTACAAAAGGCCGTTGCGGGCGAAGAATTCGCCGTCGTCCGGGACGTAGACCGCCGAGAAATCGGCCCGGTCGGCCCGCAGGGCATCGCCGATCCGTTCCACGGCGGTCTGGGTGTCCTCCGGCGTCTGACCCTCGACCAAGAGGAGGATGGTATTCACATCCTGTGGGAAGGCGGTTTCCAAACGGATGCGGTTCCTCTGGAACGGCACGTCGGTGGCGATCATGTCGGCGGTGTTGGTGTTGACCGATAGGTTCTCCACCGTGTACCACAGGCTCAGTCCGCAAGCGGCCACGAAGAACAGGATCACCAGCCAGGGGTGGCTCATGACATGGGTTTCCCAGCCGTGGATCAGGCGGAGCAGGAAACGGGAGGCGAGCTTGGTCATTTAAAAATCCGGGTTCGGGGTCGGGAAGCAAAAATCCGCGCCGGAATGGGCCTTGGCGGCGCGGAGCGCTTGTAGGGCGGACTCGAAGGCCCGGCCCAGCGCCACCAGTTGCGGGACTTGGCCGGGATGGACCAGGGTATAGGCCAACAGCCACAGCAGGCGGACCTCGCCGCGCCGGTTCAGGGCGAAGGTCACGGCCTTGGGCATGTCCAGGGTCCAGTGGTCGGCGATGGCGCGTACCACCAGGAACGGCAGGCCGTGTTCCCGCGCCACCCGCGCCAGCGCCGCGCTTTCCATGTCCACCGCCGTGGCCTGGGTGGCGGCGCGTAGCGCTTGCTTGGCTGCGACGGTGGCGACCACGTGGGCGCTTTCGGCGAGGAGGTCGGTGCTGGTGCTGAGCTTTTTGTCCAGGGCCCAGGCGAAGCGCTCGTGCCAAGCGGGGTCGGGCGCGAATCGTTCGCCGTCCGCGCCCAGCAGGGTTTGGGGGATCACCAAATATCCCGGTTGCAGCCCCGGAACCAGCGCCCCGGCGCAGCCCCAACTCATCAAGCCGGAAACGCCCTGTTGGACCAGCCGGAGGGCGGCGCGGCGGGCGTGGTCGGGACCGGCCCCCGAGGCGATCAAATGATGGCCGTCCCCGGTGCGCACCAAGCGGCCGCAACCGGGTTTGAAGCGGCGCAGGCTCTGGGCCTCGTCGGGCAGGGCGACCAGGACGCCGATGGGGTTGTGCGGGGGCTTGGGTCGGGCGCGGAGCTTCTTCATGGTGCGGGCAGCGTTTTTTCTGGGGTCTTC
This sequence comes from Methylomagnum ishizawai, assembly GCF_019670005.1. Classification (NCBI taxonomy): domain Bacteria; kingdom Pseudomonadati; phylum Pseudomonadota; class Gammaproteobacteria; order Methylococcales; family Methylococcaceae; genus Methylomagnum; species Methylomagnum ishizawai. The sequence continues at coordinate 1,779,901 of NZ_AP019783.1, forward strand.
CCGGCTTGGGCCGTGCCACGGGCCGAAACATTCCGGGCCGGATTTCCAAACGGATGCTTGGAAAGCCCGGCCCGGCGCGTTCGGACTAACACGTGGATCGGACGGGGCGGGCCACGGCCCGTCCCGTCGCGGTTCAGCCCCGTTCGTTGCGATACCGCGCCAAGGCCCATAGCGGGAAGAACTTATCGTAGCCGTGATATTTCAGATAGAACACCTTGGGGAAACCGGGGGCGTTGAAATAGGGATCGTGCCAAAAGCCATCCGCGCCCTGGGTCCGCAATAGATAATCCACGCCCGCCGCCACCTCGGGCGAATCGGCCTCGCCCGCCGCCATCAGGGCCAGCAAGGCCAGGGCGGTATGGAAGGCCATGCTGTATTCGAAACGGCCCCGCTTGTCCTCGCCGGGATCGTGATAGGTGAGGTTGTCCTCGCCCCAACTGCCGTCGGGCCGCTGCACGCTCTTGAGCCAGGCGGCGGCGCGGCGCATGGCGGGGTCGTCCTTGGACATGCCCGCTGCCTCGAAACCCACCAGCACCGACCAGGTGCCATAGATATAGTTGGTGCCCCAGCGTCCGAACCAGGAACCATCGGCTTCCTGTTCCTGGCGGAGATAGGCGATTCCGGCGTCGATCACCGGCTGGAATTCGGCCCGGCGCTGTTTGTCGCTGGCCAGGAACATCACGCAGCGTCCGCTCACGTCGGCGGTGGGCGGATCGAGCAAAGCGCCATGGTCGGCGAACGGGATGTTGTTCAGGTAGTAATAGGTGTTGTCGGCGTCGAACGCGCCCCAACCGCCGTTCTCCGAGGCCATGCCCGCGATCCAGTTGCCGGCCCGGCGCAGGACTTCCTGGTGTTCCGGGCCATGGCCTTGCAGGATGGCCTGGGCCACCACGGCGGAATCGTCCACATCCGGATAATAGGTGTTGTCGAACTGGAAGGCCCAGCCGCCGCCTTCGACATTGGGACGGCGTATCCGCCAATCGCCTGGATGGTCGGTGAGCTGTTTGCTCGCCAGCCAGCGCAGCCCGGCCTTCACGGCCATTTCGGTGCGGATGTCGCGGTCGTATTTGTTGGCCTCTTGCAGGGCGAGGCTGGACAAGCCGGTATCCCAGATCGGCGAAACGCAGGGCTGGCAATACGCATGGTCGTCCTTGAACACCAACAGCCGGTCGATGGATTCCTTGGCGATGCGGCGGTATTCATGCTCGGGCGGATAGCCCAGCAAATCCAGGGCTTCGTAGGCGTTGACCATGGCCGGGAAAATCGCGCCCAGGCCATCGACGCCGTTGAGGCGCTCGACGAACCAGTCCAAGGCCTTTTGGGTGGCTTTTTGGCGCAGGGCTTTGGGGATCAGGGGTTCCAGCCTGAAGCCCACCCGTTCCAAGGCCAGGATCACCTTGCCCAGCGGGGTTTTGACATGGGAGAAATAATCGCGCTCTTGTTCCGGGTCCACGGTGAAGAGTTCGCGCACGCCGATCTTGAGCGGATTGCGGGCCTTCACCTTGTGGCTGCACAGGATGAACAAGGGCACCATCACCGTGCGCGACCAATAGGAGACCTTGTCCAGGTGGAACGGGAACCACTTGGGCAGCAGCATGATTTCCACCGGGATGAAGGGCACGGCCCGCCACGGCACCTGCTCGAACATCGCCAGCATGATGCGGGTGAACACATTGGAATGGGCCGCGCCGCCCTGGGCCAAGACCCAATCCCGCGCCTTTTTCATGTGGGGGGCGTCGATATCGTCGCCCGCCAGCTTCAGCGCGTAATAGACCTTCACCGTGCAGCTCATGTCGCCGGGGCCGCCGGTGAACAGCGGGTAGCTGCCGTCCGCCTGCTGGTGGGCGCGGAGGTAGACGGCGATCTTGGCTTGCAAGTCCGCGTCGATCTCGTCCATGAAATGCATCATCAGGATGTATTCCGACGGGATGGTGCAATCGGCTTCCAATTCGAAGACCCAATAGCCCTCTGGATACTGTAGTGCCAGGAGCGGCTCTTTGACGCGGCGGATGGCTTGGTCCAGCGGGGTTTCGTACGGCTTGAGGAAAGCCGAATCGATAGCGGTGCTGCGGGCTGCCGGTTCTGTAAACATAGCTAAGAGATTCCCTTATTGTGGTTGGCTGCTTAGGATTCTGGGGGATGCGCCGGGAGCGAGGGCCGGTTGGGCTCCGGTGGCAACCCGGTGGTGGCGAGGGCGAAGCTGGCGTTCAACAGCGGGTTGCAGGCACGGAACAAGCGGCTGGTCAAGATGGTGGCCTTGACCGCGCGGCGGGTGATCTTGACTTCGGAGGAGGCGGCGAAATCCAAATGGCGGTTGATCTTGCGCAGGGTCAGCACCGCCATGCCCAAGGCCCATAGGCAGAATTCCCGGAGTCCGGTTTCCTGCGGTGGGATGAGCAGGGTGTAGCGCAAGGCATTGCGTAAATGGCCGCGGGCGATGCCGATCAAATCCTGGAATCCGGCGCGGAAGGCCGGGCTGTCATGGCCGGGCGCGAGTTCGCGCAGATCGTAGCCATGGGCGTCGAAGATGTTTTGCGGTAGCCAGCACACGCCCCGGCCACGGTCGTCCCACAGGTCTTTCAGGATGTTGGTCATCTGCAAGCCCTGGCCGAAGGAGACGGCGAGTTCCATCATGGCGGCGCGGTGGGCGGCGATCGCGGGCGAATAATGGCAGAACAAGCGGGTCAGCATTTCCCCGACCACGCCGGCCACGTAATAGCAATAGGCGTCCATTTCCGCCATCGTGGCGAGCCCCGCGCTCAGGTCGCGGTCCTGGAATTCGGCCATGCCCCGCGCCATGATCTCGACGCAACAGGCGAGGGCGTCCTGCTGTTCTTCCGCGAAGCCGTGGGTGATGGCGACCACCCTGGGGATCAGGCCGATCAATTCGTGTTCGGCGGGCAGGGTCTGGTCCGACAGCAGCGGGGCCAGGGCGTCGCGCAAGGCCGCGGGCGGTTCCCGGCCCCGCACCACCTGGGCGAATTGCTGGCAGAACCGGCGCTTCTGGATGGAGTCCAACGCGACCTCGTCCTCGATGGTATCGACGATCCGGCACAGCAAATAGGCGTTGGCGACCGGCTTGGCCAGGGCCGGGGGCAATTGCGGGATGGTCAGGGCGAAAGTGCGCGAGACGCCTTGCAAGAGATGGTCTTGCAGGGCGTCGTCGGATAGGGATGCGGTCCCCTGGGATAGGTCCATGGGGCGGTTAGCGCTCATGCGGGCAACGCGGCTCCGTGTGGTGTTTTTCCAACCGTTTCGGGTCTTGGGCGATCCCGGCATCGGGGCCGGGGCTTGGGCTATCGGTCTTTCCGTCAAGCGATGTTGTATTTTAACGAAAAAGAGTTGAGGAAAATACAACTAAACGCTAGCATGTTGTTCAAAGTTTGGGAATAGTTGGAGTTTCCCGGTTTCCACGACGCTGGAGCGGGGAATTCCAAGGCCCGACCAAGATTTCCGATGGCCGGCCGTGTTTCTATTACGCAACAGGACGCCATCCCCGATAGTTTCAACCGACCATTCAATGGAGACGACGCATGGGCGTTCCACTACGGCAACAGTTCACCGTGGCGAAATATCTTCTACAGCAGAAACTCAAGGGGAATCGGCGCTATCCCCTGGTGTTGATGCTCGAACCCCTGTTCCGCTGTAACCTGGCCTGCGCCGGTTGCGGCAAGATCGATTATCCAGACGAGATTCTTAATCGCCGCTTAAGTGTCGAGGAGGCTTTGCAGTCGGTGGACGAATGCGGTGCCCCCATTGTGTCCATCGCGGGCGGTGAACCCTTGCTGCACAAGGAACTGCCCCAGATCGTCGAGGGCATCATCGCACGGGGCAAATATGTCTATCTCTGCACCAATGCCTTGCTGCTCAAGAAGCGCATCGACGATTACCAGCCTTCCCCCTATCTGACCTTCTCCATCCACTTGGATGGCAACCGCGACCGCCACGACGCCTCCGTCTGCCAGAAGGGCGTGTTCGACCGCGCGGTCGAGGCCATCGAGATGGCGATCAGCCGGGGCTTCCGGGTCACGGTGAATTGCACCTTGTTCCAGGGCGAAGGAGCGGGGGAAATCGCCGAATTCCTGGACCATTGCAACCGGCTGGGCGTCGAGGGCACTACCATCGCGCCCGGTTTCAGCTACGAACACGCGCCCAAGCAGGATATCTTCATCAAGATGCGCGAGAGCAAGCAGTTGTTCCGCGATGTGTTCAAGCTGGGGCGGGGCCGCAAGTGGAAACTGAACCATTCCAGCCTGTACCTGGATTTCCTGGCCGGGAACCAAAGCTATAACTGCACGCCCTGGGGCAATCCGACCCGCAACGTGTTCGGCTGGCAAAAGCCATGCTATCTGCTGGTGGACGAAGGCTACGCTCCCAGCTTCAAGGCGCTGATGGAAGAAACCCCTTGGGATAAATACGGCAATAATAAGAATCCCAAGTGCGCCAACTGCATGGCCCATTGCGGCTACGAGGCCAGCGCCGTGGAGGATTCGCTGAGGAATCCGCTCAAAGCCGCCTGGGTGTCCCTGCTCGGGCCGCGCACCACGGGGCCGATGGCGGAAGAGCCGGTGCCCGAATACGAAATCCCCGCCGCGCCCAAGGCCCGCCCGGCCATCCCGATCAAGGCCGTGGACTGAGTCCGCCGGACCCAACGGAAAACGGCGGCTCCCCACTTGGGGAGCCGCCGTTTTTTTATGCGCCTCGTAGCCTACGGGCTACGGCCTCCGCGATTCAGAGCCAGCGCGGGATGCGGTCCCGGAACGCGGCGTAATCTTCGCCGAACAACCCGGCCAGCTTGGCCTCCTCGTGCGGGATGTGGATGCGGTTGACCACGGCGCAAAAGCCCGGTGCCGCCAGCAGCAAGGGCCATCCGCCCAGGTAGCAGGCCAGGCCCAGCAGCGCGGTGAAGAGTCCCAGGTACATCGGATTGCGGGTCCAGAGGTAAGGCCCGGCCAGCACCAGGGCGCTGGGTTCCCCATGCGGGATGGGGGTGGTGCGCTCGCGCCGGAAATAGGCCAGGGCCATCAAGCCCAGCGCGAGGCCGGACGCCATCAGGATCAGGCCCAATAGCGGCAAATGCGGCCTGGGCAAGGTGGGGAACAAAAGGTCCAGGCCATAGCCCACGCCCAACAATAGCAGGGCGAACACGGGCGGCGGGATCAGAATGAGTTTGTTCATGGCGGAATGGTATGGGTTCGATAGGGTAGGGGGTAGGGACCGCCATGATAAGCAAAAATCCCCTTGGGCGGCTAAAGTCCGCCCAAGGGCGACAGGCCGCGCAGGAGGGTGGGCGCGGCGCTATAGCGTCGGTGCCGGTGGACCACCGCCAGGTTTCCCCGGTGGCGTCCGCCGTTTGGGGTTATCGGGAGTGGAGGGCGTGGCCGGTCCTGCGCCGGGCCGCGCCGAGCAGGCCCAGCCCGAGCAAGACCGCGCCGCCGGTCGCGGGTTCGGGCACGGAGGCGGCGGGCGCGTAGGCGGCGGTCACGTCGTCGATGTTCCAGAAGCCCCAGCCGCCGGAGCCCGCGATGGTGGCGCTGGTGAAGGTGCCGGTGTCGTCGTAGAGCCCTAAGAAATAGGCCGTGCCACCGTCGGGCAGGGTTGTTTGCAGGGCGGAGGCTAGCAGGTTGACCTGGGTGCCGCCGATGGTGAGGACCAGGTCGCCATCCTGGGCGCCGGGCTCGGTGATCACTTCCAGGCCGAAGCCGTGGGTGGCGGCGAAGCCGATATCGATGCTGTCGGTGGAGGTCAGGAGGTCGGAACCGCCCGGATCGCGTAGGCCCAGCCCCTGGGTGGGCGAACTGGTGTCGGTTTGGTCTTCGACCACGAAGTCCAGGCCGGTGCCGTTGTTGTCGGTGTAGCTATAGCCGCCGAGACCGCCGCCGCTGGCGAAGGTGGTGCCCAGGGTATAGCTCTCGAAGCTATCGACGGTGGTCGCGTAGCCGCCGGTGGCCAGCGCCGACGTGAAGGCGGCGCGGTTGGTGAAGGTGAAGATGCCGGCCTGGGCGGCGGTGCCGTGGCATAGCGCGGCCAGGATTAGGAGGGCCGATTTTCTATGGAACATGGGGATTGCCTATCTATTGGGCTTGGTGGATTCAGTACACGAAGTTGCCGTTGACCCCCAGCGCCGCCGCCGCGAGGGGGCCGGAGAACTGCATCAGGGTGATGGCGCGGCCGCCGGGCGGGATGAACTGGAGGTAGGTGACGCCCCGGCTGGCGATGGCCTTGATATAGCCGTCGCCGATGGGGTCGGTGGTGTGGATGCTCTCGGCGGCGAACAGGTCCACCAATGAGATGCGGTCGGTGCCGGGCTGGAAGTCGGTGGCGAGGTCGGTGCCGTCGTTGCGGGTGTGGAGGATGAGCACGTCGGCCCCTGCCCCGCCGGTGAGGGTGTCGCGGCCCAGGCCGCCGTCGAGCAGGTCGGGGCCGCCGGTGCCGACGAGGTTGTCCGCGCCTGGGGTGCCGGTTTTCACGGTGTCGGGGGTGTTGATGCCGGTGCCCAGCTTGGCTTCGAGGATGTCGCTGAGGCCGTCGCAGTCGGAATCGCCGGGGCATCCGGCGTTGATGTCCAGCGTCCCGGCGACGGCGGTGATATCGTAGCCGAGTTGGTCGGAATACAGCCCGGCGGGCGTGACCGCGTGGGAGCCGACCTCCGCGCCGTCGGCGAGGCCGGTGAGGGTGCCGAACAAATGGGCCATGTCAGGGGCGGGCGAGTAGGTCAGGCCGAGTCCCGTGGCGGTGCCGTCGTAGGGGCGGCTGCCGCTGGTGGCGGTGGCGGTGAGTGGCGCGAGGAAGCCGCGTAGCAGGGGGTAGGTGTGGCCGTCGTAGATGCGCCAGACTTTGCCGGTGCCGCCTTCGTCGTCGATGTCCCAGCCGGCGAAGGTGGCGAGCTGTTTCATCTCGGTGTCGGTCCTGCGGGTGCCCTTGCCGGTGTCGCCTTGGCCGGTGGTGTCGGCGTAATAGCCGTTGGCGACGGTGCCGCCACCGTAGTTATGTCCCACCAGACCGCCGAGATTGCTGCCGCCGCTGACATTGCCGCTGGCGTGGCTGTTACCCAGGCTTCCCCAGTTGATCCCGACCAATCCACCCACAAAGTTGGCACCGCTGACGCTGATATTGGCAAAGCAATTGCTGACGCTGCTACCCCCATTGGCAATGCTGCCGACCAGGCCGCCGGCATTGTCGCCGGTCGCGCTCACGCTGCCGCCGTCCGCATAACTGGTGGCGACGCTGCCGTTAACGATACCGCCTACCAGTGCGCCGACTTTGCTTTGTCCCGTGATGTGGCTGTTGGTTAGGCCGACGTTGCGCAGCAAGGAGCCGGTTTGGGCAAAGCCGAACAAGCCGACGTAATCCGTTCCACTGCGGTCAATGGTCAATCCGTCGATGATGTGGCCCTGGCCGTCGAAGCGGCCGGTAAAGAAGTTCCCTACCGTGGCCCTGCCCACCGGCATGAAGCTGCTGGAAAGCCACACGTCCTTGCCGTTGGTGTCGGCGGCATCGATGTTGCCGGCCAGGGCATAGCCCGTGTTCTTTTTCAGCGTCATCAACTGCAACTGGTGGGTGTTTTTGATGACTGGCGACCATTCGGAGGCGAGCATGGGCAGCACGGTGCCATTGTTGCCGTTGAGGGTGCCGTCGCTGCCGACCAGCACCCAGCCGTCGCCGCCCGGCGTGCTGGTGAAGGTGAAGCCGGTGAAGTTGGCCGCATCGCGCATCTGCGCGGTGGTCAGGCCGGTGAGGTTGGTGATGGTGCCCGAGGCAGCCCCCTGGGCAAGGCCAGTGGCTCCGGCGGTGTCGGTGTTCCAATAGACATTGTGGATCCCCGCCCCGATGGCCCCGTTCACCCAGGAACCCATGATGCCGCCGACTGAAGGGGATGTTCCCGCGTAAAGGCCCACGGTGCCGGAGAAATACGCGTTGTTGACGGTGCTTGCCATGCCCAGGCCGATCAGCCCGCCAACATGGTTGCCGCCGCGCACTTTGCCGGTGGCATAGCTGTCGTAGACCCTGCCCCCATATCCAACCAAGCCACCGGCGACGCCGTCGCCCAAACTTTGACCACCGGTTCCCGGGCGGGTGGCGGTGACATCGGCGGAAGACCAGACGTTCCTGAGAGAGACCGAACTGATGGGAACAGGGTCTCGCCCGAGAATGCCGCCCACGTGGTCGGCGCCGGTCACCGAGCCGGTGACATGGCTCCTTTCTATCGTGGCGGTTTGCCCCAGTCCGAGCAGCCCTCCGACAAAGATATTGCCAACGATGGAAACGTCGCGGAGGCCGACATGGGCAATGCGCGCGCCATCCTTCGCCTTCCCGAACAACCCAATGTAATACTGCGAGGGGCGGTTGATGGTGAGGCCGCTGATGACATGGCCGAGGCCGTCGAATTGCCCGGTGTAGTAGTTCGAATGATCAATGGCATCGTACGCGCCTCCAATCGGCTTGAACCCCGCGCCGCCGTTCCAGCCGCTGGTGGCGCTGGCGTCGATGTCGGCCCCCAGCGCATAGTTGCCGCCGAGGTTGCCATGGATGCCCTGCAAGTCGGTACCGGTGATGGAACCTTCGCTGCCCAGGCTGGTGAGGATGGTGTAGTTCTTCACCGTGCCGTCGGAGCCGAGTTGGGTGCTGAAACCGCCGGTGGCGGCGAGGTTGACCGGGGCGTTGACGGAATAGCTGGCGGCGTTGCCCGCGGTCACCGCGTCCTGGCCGTATTCCAGCGCGAGGCCCGCCGTGCCGGTGCCATCGAGTTGGGCCTGGAGCTTGATGTCGCCGCCCGCCCGCAGGGTGAGCGTCTGGTCGGCCCAGGCCAGCGGCGCGGCCACGGTGAGGTCGTCGCCGCCGGTGGCCTCGATGGTCACGGGGCCGGAGGCCAGATGGCTCCGCACCTCGGCGGCGGACACCACCGAGCCCGCCGCGCTGGGCACCCAGGTATTGCCGGACCAGGTGCCGTTGGCGCTGGACCCGGAGCCTAGGGTCGTGTCGAAGGCGTGGACGCCGGAGGTCCAGGCCAGGAGGCACAGCCCGGCCAGGGGCAGGGCTGTCGGAAGCGGGGAATTCGTGTTTTTCATTGGATTGGGCCTGTGTCGAGGGGGTGGGTTGTGGATGGTTGGGCCTCCACGGCCCGGGCGGCGGCAATTCCATGCGTATGTAAGGGTTTAACCGGATAAGAATAATGAAAATGGTCGCCGCGCCATATCCACTATTCGGTGGGGGTGGGAAGCTCAACCGGCCCGGTTCAGCCATAGGCTCATCAGCCCGGCGCGGCTGCGTACCCCGAATTTACGGAAGATGTTGAGGACGTGCTGGTGGACCGTGGAAGCCGCGAGGCCCATTTGACCGCCGATTTGCTTTTCCGATAACTCGGTCAGCAACAGTTGCAACACCCGGCGCTCGGTCGGCGTCAAAGGGGAGGACGCCATCAATAGGCCGTGGCCCAGCATGAGCTTGCGATGGAACCATTTGATGCCGCGCATGGCGTAGGCGAGCAGGGCGATTTCCGCGTCGGTGAACGTCCTGCGGGAATAGAAGCCGAAATGGGATTCGGCGTCGGGATTGAGCGGGAAGCCCACGAAGACCGAGTCGTGGGTGCCGACGGCGGCGTAATGGCCTTGGTAGAACGGCGATTCGAACCACTCCGGTGGCAATTCGCGCCGGAAGGAATAGGTGCGGAAGGTGCCGACACCGCGCATGGGCAGCAGGAAGGAAGGATCGATTTCCCTTTGGTCCCAGAGCCGCAGGATTTCTTTGAACGGCCCTTCGTCGGGATGGGGCATGATGGGGTGGAGCAACTTCATGGCGGGAACGCGCCAGCCCCGCAACGGGTCGCTCCCGCACTCCCCGGACAGGCGGGTCGCGCCACCCCAGGTGGCGTTCCAGGCACCGGCCAGATGGCACAGGGATTCCATTAGGTGGATGGCGGCTTGCTCGGCTTGGTGGGCTTCGAAGTCCGACAGTTCATCCCAGAGGCGGTGGATATCTTCTTGGGACGCGGCGTTCATGTGGGCCGTGGTCGCGCAGGCGCTTAGCCAGCCCGGCGCTGCGTCAATTCTTCCCGCCAGGCCAACGACAGCGCCGGGACCGCCAACACCTTGTCGATGAACTCGCGCTGGCGCGGCCCCTTGTTCACCGCCAGCATGGCATCGCGGATATTGACCTGGGCCGGGTCTTCCCCGACCCGGACGATGGGAGCCCCCGCCTCGATCTCGCCGCCTTCCAGCACCCTGAGATAGAAGCCCACCCGCCCCGAATGCCGGAACACCGCGACGAAGCGGGGATCGCCCATCTTTAGCCCTAACTTGAAGCAGGGTACCCGCGGTTGGGTGACTTGGACCCGGATGCCGCCGACCTGGAAGATATCGCCGATATGCACGGCTTCGTCCGGCAGTCCCGTGACGGTCAGGTTTTCGCCGAACTGGCCGTAAGGAAAAGGTGCCGTGCGGCCCAGGGCTTGTTCCCAATGGCGGTAATTCTCCAGGCTATAGGCATAGACGGCCTTGTCCGGTCCGCCGTGGTTCTCGCGGTCCACCTGCACATCGCCTTCCAAGCCTTCGGGACCGACCCGCACCGGTCCCGCGACCGGTTCCTTGAAGATGCCGGTGGAGACCCGGCCCCGTTGGTATTCGACGAGCCGGGCCGGGGCCAGGCTGATGGCGAGCAGTTCCATGGGATTACCTCGCGGGCATGATGGATAGTTTGCGGGTTGTACGGATTCCCAAGCGCCGCTTGGGAATGGGCGCATAGGATATACCGCCCGGTTTAAAACAGGCTGGCCGCGCGGGCGACCGGCCCGAAGGAACGGCGGTGGACCGGGCTGATGCCCAAAGCGCGCAGCGCCGCCTGGTGGGCCGGGGTGGGATAACCCTTGTGGATGGCGAAACCATAGCCCGGATGGAAGCCGTCCAGGATTTCCATCTCGCGGTCGCGGAACACCTTGGCCAGGATGGAGGCGGCGGAAATCGTGGGTTCGATGGCGTCGCCGCCGACGATGGCGCGGCAGGGCCGCGGCAATCCGGGGGGGCGTCGGTCGCCATCGACCCGGATTTCGTCGGGTTCCAGCCCGAGGCCGGCGTAGGCGCGGCGCATCGCCAGGAAGGTGGCTTGCAGGATGTTGATCCGGTCGATCTCGGGGGCTTCGGCCCGGCCTATGGCGTAGGCCAGGGCTTCCGCCTCGATGCGCCGGGCCAGTTCGGCGCGGCGCTTGGGCGTGAGTTTTTTGGAATCGGCGAGGCCGGGGAACGGGGCCGCGCCCTCCGGGAACACCACCACCGCCGCGATGACGGGACCGGCGATGCAACCGCGCCCGACTTCGTCGAGGCCGGCGATGAGCCGGGGACCGCTGGCGTCCATGGGTTCCCGTGCCTCAGCGCAGGATGCTGCGCCCGGTTTGTTGGATGAAATCCGCCATGCACTGGATTTCCGGTGTCGCGGCGGACATTTCGATCAGGCTTTGCAGGGCTTCTTCCAGTTTCAGGCCGGATTTGTAGATGGCTTTGTAGGCCTTGCGGATTTGGCGGATGGCCTCGGGGCTGAAGCCCCGGCGTTCCAACCCCACGCTGTTGATGCCGTGCGGTTTGGTGGGGCTGCCGCCGACCATGACATAGGGCGGAATATCGCGGGTGATGACGCTGCCCATGGCCGAGAAGCTGTATTGCCCGATCTGGCAGAACTGGTGCACCAGCGAAAATCCGCCCAGGATCGCGCAGTCATCGACATGGACATGGCCGGCCAGCGAGGCGGCATTCGCCATGATGACGCCGTTGCCGACCACGCAATCGTGGGCGACATGGGTGTAGGCCATCAATAGGTTGTCGTGGCCGATGCGGGTCGCGCCCCGGTCCTGGGCCGTGCCGCGGTGGACGGTGGTGAATTCGCGGATGGTGTTGCGGTCGCCGATCTCCAGCAGGGTGGTTTCGCCCCGGTATTTCTTGTCCTGCGGGTCTTCGCCGATGGAGGCGAATTGGAATATCCGGTTGTCGCGCCCGATCACGGTCGGACCCCGGATCACCACATGGGGACCGATCCGGGTGCCCGCGCCAATGCGGACATCCGCGCCGATCAGGCTGTAGGGGCCGACCTCCACATCTTCCGCCAGTTCGGCGGACGGGTCGATGATAGCCGTGGGATGAATCAAGACTCCCGCTCCGCTGCGGCACACATGATTTCCGCGCTGGCGACGAATTCGCCATCGACCTCGGCGCGGCAGGAGAAGGCCCAGATGTTGCGCTTGTGGCGCAGGTAGGTGGCTTCCAGCATCAGCCGGTCGCCGGGGGTCACCGGGCGTTTGAAGCGGACCTTGTCGAGTCCGACCAGGTAATAGGTTTTGTTCTTGCCCATGATGCCGGCCATGGAATTGCCGGCCAGGAGCCCCGTGGCCTGGGCCAGGGCTTCGATGATGAGGACGCCGGGCATGATGGGTTCCTGCGGGAAATGCCCGGCGAAGAACGGTTCGTTGCAGGTGACGTTCTTATAGCCCAGGAGCCGTTTGCCGGGTTCCACCTCCACCACGCGGTCGATCAGCAGGAAGGGATAGCGGTGGGGCAGGTATTCCTTTATTTGTTGGATATCCAATGCGGTTGCCTATGATGTCAGGAGTGGGCCGTGCGGGAGGGGCGGGGGAATGTCAGCGCTTGAAGCTTTGTTCGAGCTTCTTTTCGACCTTGCCGGTCACGTCGATGGCTTCGCTGGCGTAGACCACGCCATCGGTCAGGAGCAGGTCGTAGCTGTCTTCTTTCGCCAGGGATTGGATGGCCTCGAAGATTTCCTTTTGCAGTTGGCTCAGCTTTTCGTTGCGGCTCAGGTTGAAGTCGTCGCGGAATTCGTCTTGCAGGCGCTTGGCTTCGCGTTTGCGGCTGATGATTTCCTTGTCCAGGCGTTGTTTTTCCGAGTCGCTCATGACGGCGGCGTCCTTGTTGAGCTTTTCCTCCATCTGCTTGAGTTCCTTTTGCTCGGCCACCAGCTTTTTATCGCGGGGGGCGAACTCGCGTTCCAGGTCCTTCTTGGCTTTTTCCGCCTGGGGGGCTTTTTCCAGCAGTTTCGCCACGTTCACGAATCCGATCTTGAGGTCGGCCGCGGAAACGCCCGCGCTCGTCAACAGGACCAGCAACGCTACACCGATTTTCTTACCCATTCGAGTCTCGCTCCAAGGCTAATAGTGAAAACAATCCGGGATGCGCCGGCCGGTCGGGGAATGGCCCGGCGCATGAAGGGGAAAATTCTAACAGGCTTTGCCGGTAGCCGCGCCATTCCATGCCGGGGCCGGGCGCGGGCGGGGCCGGCCGTCGCGCCTCAGAAGCCCGAACCGAACGAAAACTGGAACAACTGCGTCCTATCCCCCGGTTGGGAATTGAGCGGCTCGGCGATGCTGAACGACAGGTTGCCGAAGGGCGACAACCAACGCGCCGACAGCCCGGTCGAGAAGCGCATGAAATTGCCGCTGGACTGGGCGTAACAATTGATATCGTCGGGGTTCGGGGTCTTGAACGCGCCACAGTACACGTTGCCGGCGTCCATGAAGGCGCCGAGCCGGATGCTCTTGTTGTCGTGCATGAACGGCACCGGGAACAGGAGTTCCGCCGTGCCCACCAGTTTGCTGGAGCCGCCCAGGGGCAGGTTGCCGCCGAAGCCGGTGGTGGGGTTGGGCGTGGTGCGTGGGCCCAGGGTGTTGGCCATGAAGCCGCGCACCGATTGCGGGCCGCCCGCGAAATAGTTCTCGAAGAACGGCAGGCCGTCGGTGTCGCCATAGCCGTCGCCATAGGCCGCCTCGGCCTGGACCATGAAGGTGAGGTCTTTGGCGATGGGGAAATAATGCTGGATTTTGTAGCTGGCCTTGTAGAACTCCAGCCCGCCCACCGGGATGGTGCTGAGGATCGACAGGCGCTGCGCCCCGCCGTCGGTGGGGAAGATGGCCCGGTTCAAGGTGTCGTGGACCCAGCCCGCCGCCAGGGTGACGTAGTCGAAGGTGTCGCCGTTGTCCTGGATGAAGTTGTAGACCTGCTCCGAGGTGTTGGACGAGGTCTTGAGCTTGGTGTGGTTGTAATCCAGGTTGAAGCGCAGGGAGTCGAATTCGCCCAGGGGCACGCCCAGGTTGCCGCCCGCCGTCGCCACGTCGGTATTGTAGTTGGCGAGGTTCATCTGTTGGGCGTTGGTCTGGCGGTAGGACAGGTCGAAGCCGCTGCTGACGCCGTCCAGGTTGGTATAGGGATTGAAATAGCCGATCCGGTAGATGGTGTTGATCTGGCTGTTGTTGAAGGTGAAGTTGATGCGCTTGCCGGTGCCGAACACGTTGTCCTGGGTGATGCTGGCGTTGAGGATGATGCCTTGCACCTGCGAATAGCCGACGCCCGCCATGATGTTGCCGGAGGGCTTTTCGGTCACGCTGTAGTTCACGTCGATCTGGTCGGTGGTGCCGGGGACGGCGGGGCTTTCCACGTTGGTTTCCTGGAAATAGCCCAGGCGTTCCAAGCGGGTCTTGGAGCGCTCGATCTTGGTGCTGGAGGCCCAGGCGGCTTCCATCTGGCGCATTTCCCGGCGTAGCACCTCGTCGCGGGTCTTGGTGTTGCCGCGGAAGTTGATGCGGCGCACGTAGACCTGTTTTCCCGGATCGACGAAGAAGGTGATGGCCACGGTTTTGGTGGCCTCGTCGACCTCGGGCACCATGTTGACATTGGCGAAGATATAGCCCTCGTCGCCGAGCCGGTCGGAGATGGCTTTGGAGGTTTCGGTGGCGAGCTTGCGGGAGAAGGTGTCGGCCGGGCCGATCTGCACCAGGGGGGTGAGTTCCTGCGGCGGCACGATCAGCTTGCCGGTCAGCTTCACATCGCTGACCTTGTAGACCTCGCCTTCCTTCACGTTGACCGTGATGTAGATTTCCTTCTTGTCCGGGGTGATGGCGACCTGGGTGGATTCGATCTGGAAATTGATATGGCCGCGGTCGAGGTAATAGGAACGCAGGCGTTCCAGGTCCGCGCCCAGTTTTTGCTTGGAGTATTGGTCGTTCTTGGTATAGAAGGACAGGAGGTTGCCGGTGCTGAGTTCGAAGGCGTCGAGCAATTCCTCGTCGCTGAACACCGAGTTGCCGACGATGTTGATCTGCTTGATCTTGGCGACCTTGCCCTCGGAAATCTTGATGACGACCTCGACCCGGTTGCGCGGCAGTTCCTCCACGGTGGAGGTGATTTTGAGGCCGTATTTGCCGCGGCTGTAGTATTGCCGCCTGAGTTCCTGCTCCACCTTGTCGAGGATGGCGCGGTCGAACACCTTGCCTTCGGACAGGCCCACGCCCTTGAGCGCCTTCTTGAGGTCGTCGGTGCCGATGTCCTTGTTGCCTTCCAGCTTGACGCTGGCGATGGAGGCCCGCTCCTCGACCAGGATCAGCAGGGTGTCGCCGTCCTGTTCGAGCTTCACATCCTTGAAGAAGCCGGTCTTGAACAGCGCCTTGATCGATTCCGCCGCCAAGCGCTGGTCGAAGGAATCGCCGACCTTGACCGGCAGGTAATTGAACACCGTGCCCGGCGCAACCCGTTGCAGCCCTTCGACGCGGATATCTTCGATGATGAACGAGTCCATGCCTTGGGTCGAAACCGCGGTAAGGAGCATCAGCCCCGCCAAGTGGGTTTTGAGGAAGCGCTTCATGAATGGGGATAGTCAGGGATTGGGGACGGCCTGGGACGGGGGTGGCGGGCGTTCCGGTCTGCGCCCCGCCGGGCGGGCGTCAATTGCGCCGGAGGTCCGCTTGCACCTGCTCGATGCTGATATGCCGGATGTTCTTGCCCTTGGCGTAGTAAATCACGTATTCGCAGATATTGCAGGAGCGGTCGCCGATCCGCTCCAGGGAACGCGCCGACCACATGATGTTCAAGGCCAGGGGGATGGAGCGCGGGTCTTCCATCATATAGGTGATCTGCTGGCGCATGATGCTTTCGTATTCGCAATCCACCTGCCGGTCTTCCTGCACCACCCGCAGGGCTTCGTCCACGTCGATGCGGGCGAAGGCGTCCAGGGCTTCGCGCAACAGGCCGCGCACATGCTGGGCCAGTTGTTGCAGGTCGGTGAATTGGTTCTTCTTGGGATAGTGGGCGGCGAGGTCGATGGCGACGCGGGCCATGCGCTTGGCCTCGTCGCCGATGCGTTCGAGGTCGGTGATGGTCTTGATGACCGCCACCACCAACCTGAGGTCGCGGGCGGCGGGCTGGCGCAGGGCCAGGATATGGGTGCAATCCTCGTCGATGGCGACCTCCATCGAATTGACCCTGTAATCGTCGGCGATGACCCGTTCCGCCAATTCCACATCGCATTCGATCAAGGCGGTGATGGCCGATTCCACTTGGGATTCCACCAAGCCACCCAGGGCCAAAACCCGGTTGCGGATATCCAGTAGCTCCTGGTCGTATTGCTTGGAAATATGATGGTGGATATTTTCGCTGTCGAATAAGCTGGTCATGATGGGTTCGGCACGATTATTGGCTGATTTTCATCGATGGGGGCGGTCGGCATTCTATCAACTCGGCATGACGGTTGAAAGTTCGGGACTTTGCGGCGCGGCACGGGGTTTCAGCGGCGATCCAGGGCCAGATACCCGGTGATTTCCGCCCGGTCATGGTAAAGCTGTTTGAACGCCAGCCGGTAATCGATACCCGCCTTATCCAACCGGGCCGCGATGATTTCCCGGCAGCGCCGGACTTCTTCGTAGCGCTTTTTCATGGGTAATTTCAGGTTGAAGATGGCTTGGCGGCAATGGCCTTGCGCCAGCCATTCGGCGACGAGGGCGGCGATGCGGGCGGGTTGCTCCACCATATCGCAGACCAGCCAATCCACCGGCTTGGGCGGGCGGTAGCGGAAGCCATCGACCCTGAGATGCTCGACGATGCCGGTGTCGAGCAGGGCCGGATCGAGCGGGCCGTTGTCGATGGCGGTGGTGCGCAGATGCCGCCGCACCAGTTGCCAGGTCCAGCCACCGGGGGCCGCGCCCAGGTCGACGGCGGTCATGGCGGGTTTCAGGTCTTGCTCGGGATCGGCCACGAACACCAGGAACGCCTCTTCCAGCTTGAGGGTGGAGCGGCTGGGGGCGGAGCGCGGCGCTTTCAGGCGCGGGATGCCCATGGGCCAGGGCGCGGCGTGGTGGGGATCGGCCACGCCGACATAGGCCGTGGCCGAGTCCAGGAAGAAGACATGCAGGCGCAAGGTCTTGCTGCCGCCGAGCAGGGCTTCCCGTTCCAGGGCTTTGCGGAAGGGCACGGCGAATTTGCGCACGAACACCGAGAGTTCCTTGGCCGCGTTGGTGTCGGCGGTTTCCAGCCAGCAATCGGAAAAGCGCTGGGCCAGGCCGCGGGCCTGTTCCAGCAGGGGCGTCACCCGGTCTTCGGGCGGAAGTTCCGTCAGGGGACCGCTGGCGAAGATCAATTGGCGGGCGAAGATCAAATCGGCCCAGCGCAGCCGCCGCGCCGCCGCCATCGTCTTGGGGTCGTTGGGCACGAACACCACATAGCCGCTATCGGGCTTGGCCTTGACATAGCCGCCGACGCCCAGGGCCAGGGCGTGGTCGATGATTTCCGCCGCGCATTCTTTCTCGAAGCCGCCACGGCAGTAGAGCAGCAGACAGTCGGGGGAGGATTTCGGGGCGGGATGGGTGGCGATGGATGGATTCATCGGGCAGAGGGTAGGGGTGGAGTCGGGTGGCGTCAATAGCGGGGCGGGTTCCGTGGGTTCCCAAACCCCGCCGGGGAATGGGCGCAAAGCGCCTAACCCGCTGGATTCCGTCCCGCCAACACCGCCTCCACCCGCCGCCAATCGGCTTCGGTATCGATCCCCGCCTCCGGGGCTTCGTCCACCGGCAACACCCGGATGCGCTCACCCCGCCACAGTATCCGCAATTGCTCCAAGGCTTCCACCGCCTCCAGGCGGGAAGCGGGCCAACGCACATAGTCCCGCAGGAAGCCCGCCGAATAGGCATAGATGCCGATATGCCGGAGCCAGGGGAAATCCTCCGGCAAGCCGGGTCCGGCCTGTCCGAACGACGCCCGGTGCCAGGGAATCGGCGCACGGCTGAAATACAGCGCATAACCCTGGGCGTCCGTCACCACCTTCACGGCGTTGGGATCGAACACCTCGGCCACTTCGCCGATGGGCGCGGCCAGGGTGGCGACCCGCGCCGCCGTCTGCCCGGCCAGGGCCGCCGCCAGTTCGCGGATCAAAGCGGGCCGCATCAAAGGCTCGTCGCCTTGCAGGTTGACCACGATGGCGTCATCCGGCCAACCCAAGGCATCGGCCACCTCGGCGATGCGCTCGGTGCCGCTGGCATGGTCCGGGCGGGTCAGCAAGGCTTGGACCGGCAAATCCGCCACGGCCTCGCGGATGCGCTCGTCGTCGGTGGCGAGGAACACCTCGTCCCCGGCTTCCAGCGCCCGCTCGCACACATGGGCGATCATCGGCTTGCCCGCCACCGGCAGCAAAGGCTTGCCGGGCAAACGGGTCGAGCCATGGCGGGCCGGGATGACGATCTTGAAGCCGGCCATTATTCCGCCGCCACCGGGGCCGGACGCTGGGGCGCGAGGGCGTCGTATTCCTCCAGGCTGATGCGGCGGGCCTCGCCTTCCAGCATCACCGGGATATCGTCGCGGATCGGATAGGCCAGCCGGTCGGCCTTGCAGATCAATTCCTTCTCTTCCTTCTTGTAGACCAGCGGGCCTTTGCAGACCGGGCAGACCAGGATTTCAAGCAGTTTCTGATTCATCGGGTTTTAGCCTTCAACAGGGTTAATAAATCTTGGCCGAACGCCGTCGGTAAACGGGCCGCGACCGGCACGCACCAATGCCGGGCCTCGGCGTGTGGGCGGCATTTGACCGCGTCCTTCTCGGTCATCAGGAGGTCGGCCCCGGCGGCGAACGCCCAATCCTCCGGGCGGTAGGCGTGATGGTCGGGGAAGGCGCGGGCCTCGAATGTTAGCCCGGCGGCGCGTAAATGGGCGAAAAACCGTTCCGGGTGGCCGATGCCCGCCAGTGCGCACAGCGGTCGCCCGGCGAAATCGGCCAAGGGACGGCGCAGGGTTGCATCCCGGAGGTTCACGGCTTCCGTGCCGACCAAGGCCATGGCATAGCCCGCGGGCGCTTGTTCCGCGCCGGAATACACCACCAGATCGGCCTCGGCCAAGCGCTCGGGCGGTTCCCTGAGCGGTCCCGCCGGGAGGCAATGCCCGTTGCCGAAGCGCCGGGCGTGATCGACCACGGCGATTTCGATATCGCGGGCCAGGGCGTAATGCTGCAAGCCATCGTCGGCGACGAGGATATCGCAATCATGCCGCGCCAGCAGCGCCCGGCCCGCTTCCGCCCGCCGGGGGAAGACGTAGACCGGACAGCCGGTGCGGCGGGCGATCAAAACCGGCTCGTCGCCCGCCAGGGCCGGATCGGTGGAGGCGTCCACGGCCAGGGGTTGTGCTTGCGCCTTGCCGCCATAGCCCCGGCTGACGATACCGGGCCGGTAGCCCTGTGCCTTGAGGAAATCGGCCAGCCAGATCGTCAAGGGTGTCTTGCCGGTGCCGCCTACGGTGAGATTGCCGACCACGATCACCGGGACGGGGAGGCGCTCGGAGCGCTTGTGTCCTTCGCGATAGGCCCGGCGGCGCAGGGCCACCGCCTGCCGGAACAGCGCCTCCAAGGGCAAGAGCAGCGGATGCGGCCCGGACGCTCCGTACCACTGGGCTTGCAGCCAACGGCCCAGGTCGGACTTCATGGCTTACCGCCCGCGGTTCCGCCGGGTTCGTGCATGGCGTTGAAGGTGACATGGCGGTAGCCCAGTTGGCTGGCGACGTCCAGTACGGTCATCACCGCTTGGTGGGTGGCGTCCTTGTCGGCGTCGATGACGATAAGCGGGTCTTTGCGCTCGCCGACCGCGAGGCGCAGGGCTTTCTTCACGGTCTCGGGCTGGTTGTTCACGGTCTGGCGATGCTCGATGACATAGCGGCCCTCGGCATCGACCACGACCTCGATGCCGGGGTCTTCCGAGGGATCGGTCCCGGTGGCTTCCGGCAGGTGGATTTTGAGTTCGGCTTCCCGGCTGAAGGTGGTGGTCAGCACCAGGAAAATCAGCAGCACGATCAGCACGTCGATCATGGGGATGAGGTTCAGCTCCGGGGTTTCCCGTCGCCGTGGCCGGAAATTCATGGGGATGCCTCAGTGGTCGTCTTCGCGGGCGGCGTGGACGGCGTCGATCAAACGCTGGGTTTCCTCCTCCATCCGCACGGCGTAATCGGTGACCCGGCCCTGGAAAAAGCGGTGGAAGATCAGGCTCGGAATCGCCACCGCCAGACCCGCCGCCGTGGCGACCAGGATTTCCGAAATCCCCCCGGCCAAACGGGCCGGATTGCCGATGCCCCCCGCCACCGAGAAGGTGGAAAACACCTTGATCATCCCCAGCACGCTGCCCAAAAGGCCCAGATAGGGCGAGACCGAGGCGATGGTGCCGAGCGTATTGAGATAGCGTTCCAGTTCGTGGACCACCTGCCGCCCGGTTTGCTCGGCGCTCTCCATCATCGCGGCGCGGCCCTGGCTGTGGCTGGCCAGCGCCGCCGCCAGCACCGTGCCCAAGGGCGAACCCATGCGCAGGGCGCGGAGTTGCATGGTGTCGAACTGGTGCTTGCGGTAAAGCCCCCAGACATGGTTCACCAGGTGCGGCGGAACGATCCGTTGCGGACGCAGGGTCCAGAAGCGTTCCACGACGATGGCCAGGGCCAGCACGGAACAGGCGATGATGGGCCACATCATCCAGCCGCCCGAAGTGATGATCTCGAACACGGTCCTCTCCCCGTCAAACAAAGCCGCTAATACTAACAGGAGCTTGGGCTACCCGCCCGTGATTCAAGTCACGGGTGGGGAGGCCGTCTTCATCATAGGGCTTCGATATCCAAGCCGGGAATATCCACCCGCATCGTCTTACCCCGCCATTGCACCACACCGATATCCCGCCAGGGCGCGGCCATATTCTTGTGGCGCAAATCGTCCTCCCAATCCATGGGTACCCGCACTTCCTTCAGCTTGATGACGAAATCGGCGTCCTTGAGGTCGATGCCCAGTTCCATGGCCCAATAGGCCGTGATTTTGCGCAGGAATTTCTCCAGGCGCTCGCGGCCCATATGCGAAGTCACCGCCACATTCGCCCACATCGATTGCACCCGGCCCCAATGCGGCGACAGCAAGCGGCCTTCCTGGTTGACGAAGGGCAGCCAGGTTTCCCGGCCCGATGCATCCCGGTAGCTCAGCGCCAGGATATGGTTATAACCCGCGAAATGGTCGTGCATATACAAGGCGTGCGGGGTAATCCCCAAAAAGGCGTGGGAATAATTGATGATGGAATCGCTCAGATGATCCAATATCGCGAGGGCCGGATCGGCGGGCCGCTGCGCCCAGCGATATAACAGGCCGTAATGGATGGTGCTATTCAATTGCAGCACCAGGACCAAAACCAGGAATTTGGCGATGCGCTGGGCGGTCTGGCGCTCGGTGGCGGCATAACGGGCATACCCGCGGGAAAAAGGCCGTTCGTCCTCGAACGGAGGCGCGGTAATCACCGCGCAAGCCCCGTCGCAAACCCAGCGCTCGCGGTTATCGGCGATCTTGCGATAGACCCGTCCGGCCAAACCATAACAGCCCGGCAAACCCATGATCCAAGCCAAGGGCAGGGTATAACCCATGGCCCGGAGGATGTTGATATAGGTATCCAATCCGGCGAATAAACGCCCTTGGCCATCCAGGGCGTAAAGGTCGGTCAAGAGCTTATCGTCGGGAATGGCATCCAAGGCCCGGTATTGCCGGGCATGGGTTTGTAAACCCTTGAAGTCGATGGCCCCGCGCACATCGAAATGCCGCACCACGATCACCGTGCGATTGCACAAGGGGCAATCCTGGTCGTAGAACACGGTCAGGATCGGCTGCGCCAAGCGGAGTTTATCGTGTATCTCCCGCCACCAGCGGAACGGCACCATCAATAGATAATGCACCAGCATGGCGAAACCGAAGGGATAGATATTCAGCGACAGGATGATCCCGGCATGGAAGGTCGCACCGGCCAGCATCAAGGGTACCCGGAACCGCCGGTGCCAAAACAGCGGTAGGAATAGGAATTGAAACAAGATGATGGCATAGCCGATGAGTTGCTCGAAAACCTTGAGATTCAACAGCGGACTCATGTCGATGGCGGACATGTAATACGGCATGGTGGGTGGCAACCAGGAGCCCATGCCATTGCGCCAGAATTCCGAGGAGAGCTTATGCAGGCCGGAATCGAAATAGAGGAGGCCCAAGGAAATCCCCAACGGCAGATAATAGGCCAAGACCGTGACCTGGGTGGGCGGTTGATAAGGCGAGCCGGGGATGGAATAGCGCAGCTTATGGCGTAGATTATCCAGCGATAAGGCGCGCTCGGCGGGCAGGAAGATCAACAGGAAACTGGTGCTGGTCATCAACTGGTCGAAACCGCCGTCGAAATCCTGCCACATCGGCGTGAAACAGACGAACAAGACCCAGAATAGATAATTGAATACGGCGGCGCGGCGGGTATGGTAGCCCAACGCCAAACACCCGGCGACCGCCAGCCAAACCAGCAGGAAGAAATGCAGCATCGGCGAAGCCCGGTCGAGATAGGGCACCGGGTCGAAAATGAGGTGGCGGAAGTAATAGAGGAACAGGATTTCCTGCAAGATCACCAGGCTGAAGGCGATGCGGAAAATACCGAGCCCGGTGGCGGGTACGGGTTTTTGCAGCCCTTGGGCGACGAGATTCAAAATGGTTTTGTACATGTCGGGGAGCGGATGTGCGGATGCATGCGCCAACACGGGGCTGGAGGGCGGATGAATCCGCCCCCGCGGGTGCGATGGCTGCGGGAAAAATACCGTGGAACCGGGGCTTCAGGCGTAGGGCCGGTCCCAGTCGCCGACGAAGAAGCTTTCGCCCAGGGGGCGGCGGCTGCGGGCGGCGTATTCGCGGGCTTTGAGGTCTTCGGGGATTTGGCTTTCGGGCAATTGGTAGCCGAGGGTCAACATCGCCATGCAGTCGTAGCGCTCGGGGATGGCGAATTCGGCGCGGATTTTGGCGGGATCGTAGCCGCCCATCTGATGCACCATCAGGCCCAGCGCGGTGGCCTCGACCGACAGGCTCATGCTGGCGGCCCCGGTGTCGTACTGGCCCCAACGGTTGGGACGGCCATCGGCGAACTGGCGGTCGGCGCAGGCCAGCATCAACACGGGCGCGTGGATCGCCCAGCCGCGGTTGCCCTCGACCAGGCAGTCGAACGCCCGCCGCCAGCGCTCGGGGTCGCCCAACCGGTCCCAGATCAGATAGCGCCAGGGCTGGTCCCCGAAGCAGGAGGGCGACCAGCGGGCGGCCTCCAACAGGGCGGCGAGTTTTTCCGGCTCGACCGGACGGGCGGGATCGTAGGCCCGGCCACTCCAGCGGCGGGCCAGGGGATCGGCGATGGGGGTTTGGGTCAGGGCGGGTTTGTCGAACATGGCGCTGTCCTGGAAGAAGCGGCGCGGCCGCGGGCGGCTGAATTGTACCGCCACTCCAGGGTGGATGGGCGAACCGGCAATCCCATCCGCCGGGGATAAAAGATACGACAAAATCCGCCCAAGCCGGAACGACCGGCCTGGGCGGCAAGTGGGCTTCAGAGGCCGGGCGGCTCCCGGCCATGCTATCAACGACTCCAAACGACCGGACGGTTAATGAGGCGGGCGATTCCCTTCGCCACGGCGGGGAAAACCGGATTGCCGGGATTCCATCGGGTTCATGCCCTGAACCGGCTTTCCTCCCTGTCGCCCCTCCTTGGGCCACCCGGATTGGCTTTCCTCCGCCGTTACGGTTCCTGTCCTTTGGGTAACGCCTCTGGACCGAGAGTTAACCACCCCGGCCGTTCCGCACCTATCCGCATCGGTACCTACGCGCAATTACAGATCCCGCTGGCGACGGCTCAACGGCTGCGCCGCACCTCGAAACCCACGCAATCGCCCAACGGCCTTTCCTCGACCACCCGGCATTCGTCCACCCGCGCCAAGGGCGGGCCGGACCGGCACCAGGCCAGGAATTGGGCGATGCGTTCGGGCGGGCCCTCGGCCAGGAGTTCGACCCCGCCATCGGCGCGGTTACGCGCCCAACCCGCCAACCCCAATTCCATCGCCTGGGCTTTCGCCGTCCCCCGGAAATACACGCCCTGTACCCGACCACTTACCCATACATGCACACGCTGTCGCATCGATCCCGGCCTCGCCCCCTTTCTGGTTTTCAAGTCTCCGATAGTGAACGCCCTGTCTTGGGCCGTGCGCCTGTGTGGTGTATCGCTACAGGCTGAGCAACATTACATCATAAATCGTTTCGCCCGATATCCGGATTAGCGGCTGATCGCCCAACAGCGATGGATCCGCGCATCCCGCTCGAAATCCTTGGGGAGCGTCCGGCGGCTGATGTCCTCGATCCGCAAATCGGCCAGCGCCTCCGTATCCAGCTTGAACCTGCGGTGGTTGGTGGAGAACAGCAACTTGCCGCCCGGTGCCAACAGCGCTACGCATTGGCGGATCAAGCCGACATGGTCGCGCTGCACATCGAGGGTGTCGCGCATCCGCTTGGAACTGGAGAAGGTCGGCGGGTCCAGGAAAACCAGGTCGTAGCGCCAACTGCCGCGCACCGCCTCGGCCAGCCATTCCAGGCAATCGGCTTGGATCAACTCGTGTTGATGGCCGCGCATCCCATTGAGTTCCAGGTTGCGTCCGGCCCAATCCAGATAGGTGCGCGACAGGTCGACCGTGGTGGTGGCGCTGGCCCCGCCGCGGATGGCGTGGACCGTGGCCGTGCCGGTGTAGGCGAACAGGTTGAGGAAGCTTTTCCCCTGGGCTTCCCGCTGGATCATGAGGCGCACCGGGCGGTGGTCGAGGAATAGCCCGGTATCCAGGTAATCCTCGAAATTCACCCAGAATTGGCAGCCGCCTTCCTCCACCACGAAGAACCGGCCCGATTCGGCTTGTTTCTCGTATTGGGCCGTGCCTTTCTGGCGGCGGCGGGTTTTGAGGAAGATTTGGGCGGGCGGTAGTTCCAGCACCGCTTGGATCGCGGCCAGGGCTTCGAGGCAGCGGTGTTCGGCCTTGGCCGGATCGACCGTGGCCGGGGCTTCGTATTCCTGGACCTGGGCCCAGAGTTGCTCGCCTTGGTAGAGATCGACCGCCACCGCGTATTCCGGCAGATCGGCGTCGTAGAGCCGGTAGCAACTGATGCCCTCCTGCTTGGCCCAGCGGCCCAGGTTTTTCAAATTCTTGCGCAAGCGGTTGGCGACCATGGCCGCACCGCCGCTGTGGACATCGATGGCGCGGGTTTGGCGGAATAGGGCGCTGTGCTGGCGTTGGGCTTCGCTCGGGGGGCCGCCTTCGCGCGGGGTGAAGAAGCGTTCCGGCGCGATCTCGAAGTTGAACAGCTTGCATTCGAGGGCCCCGTTGTAGAGGGCGTAGAACCGGCGGGCGCGGATGCCGAGCTTGAACGCCAGTTCCGGGTTGCCGGTGAACACGGCGGCCTGCCAGCCCTGGAAATGTTCGCGCAGGGTCGCGCCCAGTCCGGTGTAGAGCGGGACCAGGGTTTCCTCTTCGCCCAGGCGCTCGCCATAGGGTGGATTGGCCACCACCAGGCCGTGGGCCAGGCGCGGGCGGGCTTCGGCCATGGCTTTGCGCTCGATGTGGACCCGGCCACGCAAACCGGCGCGTTCGACGTTGGCGAGGGCGGTGTGGACGGCTGTGCGGTCGATGTCGTAGCCGACGATGGGGGGTAGATGTTCCAGTCCGGCTTGGGCTTGGGCCTGGGCCTCGTCGCGCAGGGTTTGCCAGAGGCCGGCCCGGTGTCCGCGCCAGCCCAGGAAGCCGAACCAGGACCGGCGCAGGCCGGGCGCGACATTCGCCGCCATCAGCGCGGCCTCGATGGGCAGGGTGCCGGAACCGCACATGGGGTCGATGAACTGCCCGCCCGCGGCGGCGAACTTGGGCCAACCGGCGCGGAGCAGGATCGCCGCCGCGAGGTTTTCCTTGAGCGGGGCCTTGCCGCCGTCGAGCCGGTAGCCGCGTTTGTGCAGGCTGTCGCCGGACAGGTCGATGCTGGCGGTGGCGAGGTCGCGGTCGAGATAGAGGTTGATGCGGATTTCAGGTTCGGCGAGGTCCACCGAGGGCCGGGTGCCCGAGCGGGCGCGGAAATAATCGACGACGGCGTCCTTGACCCGTTGCGCCCCGAACAGGGTGTGGGTGATCTGGGAACGGTTGGCGGCGAAATCGACGGCGAAGGTGGCTTCGGCGTCCATGTGGTCGGCCCACTCGATGCGGGCGGCCCCGGCGTAGAGGGCTTCGGGGCTGTCCGCCGGGAATTGGGCGATGGGCAGCAAGACCCGGTTGGCGAGGCGGGTCCAGAGACAGACGCGGTAGGCGGTTTCGAGGTCGCCGCCGAAGGCGACGCCGGCCTTGGCCTCGGCGACTTCTGGAATGCCCAGGTCGCGGAGTTCCTGGGCCAGGAGGAGTTCCAGCCCCAGGGGGGCGGTGGCGAAGAAGCGGTGGGTTGGATTCATGGGATCGGGCGTGGCGATGGGCTATGGGGAAAAGGGGGGACGCACCATAGCATGTGGGGGGGCGGGAGGATAGCGGGAGGAATGTCGCGGTTTGGGGGATTTTGCCATTGACGGTGATTCTAAAATGAGCGGTGTGCTTGATGGGCGAGATAGTTTGGCGTAGTGTCTGGGCTGTGATTCGGAAATGCCTATGGGTTATAAAGTTTCCTTCAACCTTAACTTGCCAAAACCGCCATGAAACCTTTCAAACTTACAATTTTATCGATCATCTTGTTGTTATCGCAGCCGGTCTTTGCCGAAGAAGAAGAGGAGGAGGATGTCAATGGTAAGGATTACGTCAAGATTTTTTTTCTTCCCAGTAGGGGGAATTTTATTTATGGCGATCCAACTGTGGATATGAAGGTGGAGACGTTTAGTTTTGTTGAAAATGAAGAAATAAAAAAACACTATCTTCATGCGAAGCTTATATTAAGCCTCCCTGAAATCCAGCGCTGGGTTGCTGGAAGGGGTGATAATATCGGAGTAGGAAACTCTGAAGGATTTCATGACGAGAAAACTGAAATAGCGGTGCGAGTCAAAGGGCAAACGATAAGTTTGGCGTACTCAGGAAAATCGAGCATCCCGGAGTTTGCGCGATATGACAGGGAGTGGCTGGCTTTCTACAGGGAATTATTGGACGGCATGGTTGATAAAATCCCAGTCAACCCGATGGAGATCGAAACCATGACGGGCGGGACGAAATAGGCTGCGCCATCCCATGCCAAAAACCATAGAATGAACCGCACATCGACCCTAAAAAGCAAGGAACCAAAACATGACGACCATCACCCCATATACGAAATATATATCCCCCGCGATCACCGCCCTATTAAGCGCGATCCTATCGGGCTGCGGTACTTTATCCATGGCCCAACCCGAAGGGGTCAACCTCACCCGCGCTAGTTTCGGACCCTTGAATCCACAACACTTGCCAGCGGGTCTTTCCCTATGCAACGCCAATATAGGGGGCGGCATCGACTCGGCCTTGACATCGGCTTTGGGTTCTCTTATCAATCCATTGAGGAACCCCAGCGGACAACCGGACGCAAACCTATCGGCGGAAGCCTTAACCCCATACTTCAGTTTCTTGACGACCAGCGCCGGGCCGGTGATCCGTGTGCTCCAATACAACGAGGGATCGATAGATTTCTGGTTCCAAGGTGATGCCGCCCGGGAAGCCTCCAAATCCGAGAGCGCCGCAGCGGATTATTGTCACCGTAGAAAACAACCCAAAATCGCCCGCTATGTCGGATTTTCCTATCAATGCGGAAAAACATCGACCTTGCCGGTTCAGGTCGGCTCGTCGCGGGTGCAGGTCGTCGATGAACAAATCATCGTCGCCTATGATTGCGTATCCCCTTAGTGTGGGGATACACCGTGCCATTCCATAGTCACGCCGGGGTTTTTTCTTCCCAAAAAGCAGGTACCATGGATGCGCCCGGAGGTACCGCGTGCGGGTGGCGTGGCTTTGAGGGGAGTCAAGGATACTGAATTAGAGGCGGCTTCACGGATGAACATGTACCGCCCGCGTTTGCGGAACCAGGGTTCAAAGAACCATCACTGCCTAGGAGAACGAAAATGAAAAAAGTCCTACCGCTAGCTTTGGGTTTGTTGAGCGTCCTCGCTATCGACCAGGCCGCCGCCACCGCCGGTTGTCCGGTGCCGTTGGATCGCTCGGAAGCGGGTCTGGCCATGGCGCCGGTGACGCTGAACCTGGGCATGAAAGGCATCAACCCCAGGCGGGTCGGCTATGGTAGCTATTTGGTCAACGCCGTGGGCGGTTGCAACGATTGCCATACGAATCCGCCCTACGCCAGCGGCGGCGATCCCTTCCAGGGCCAACCCGAGCAGATCAATACGGCGGGCTATTTGGCCGGGGGGACCACCTTCGGTCCCTTCGTGTCGCGGAATCTGACCCCTTGCGGTAAGAATGGCCACCCGGAATGGACCTTCGAGCAATTCAAGGACATCATGCGGAACGGTACGGATATGCACGATCCCACCGGACCGAAGCTGCAAGTGATGCCCTGGCCGGTCTATAGCAAGATGGCCGATTGCGACCTGCTGGCGATTTACCAATACCTCAAGGCCATACCCCCCATTTGTTCGGCGGAATAAGGGCGGCCGGCTGGCCGGGAATTCCGGCGGGCTAAGCAGGCAAAAGGCCGGTGCCCGGTGGGCGTCGGCCTTTTTTCATCGCGGGTTTGCAGGATGGGCAGGATGCGGCGGAACCTGCGACGCGGGCGATCATAATGACACTGTAAAACACCGGGCCAGCGCTAAGGACGGCTTGTAAAATGGGGAAGGTGCGGCCCATCATGTTTTGGTCCACTTAACCGGCGGCTGTTGGGGGATGCGCTACGCTTATCCGCGACTAGCGGATCACGCCCGGTTTCCCACAAGCGGTCCAGATTATCCGCGTGGCTTTATAACGTGGAGATGCCTAGGCAATGTTCACCATCGATAAAAACAAGCCGGTGCTGGTCACGGGCGCGGGCGGCTATGTGGCCTCCTGGATCGTGAAGCAACTTTTGGATCAAGGATGTACCGTGAGGGGAACGGTCAGGCACCTGGACGCCAAAGACCGCTACCAACACCTGGAACGCGCCGCCGCGCCCGGTTCATTCCAGCCGGTGGCCGCCGATCTGCTGGTGAAAGGTTCTTTCGACGCGGCGGCCCAAGGCTGCGAAGTGGTTATCCATACCGCCTCGCCATTCCTGGGCGTCGGGGTGGAAGACCCGCACCGGCAACTCATCGAACCGGCGCTCGAAGGCACCCTCAACGTCCTCGACGCCGTGCAAAAAGCCGGCTCGGTGAAGAAGGTGGTCCTGACCTCCAGCGTCGCGGCCATCTGCGGCGATAACGCCGACCTCCAGCGGACGCCGCGGGGTATATTCACCGAGGCGGATTGGAACGAAAGCAGTTCGGCCCGCCACCAGCCCTACCCCTATTCCAAGACGCTCGCCGAACGCGCCGCCTGGACAGTGGCCCAGGGCCAAGACCGCTGGCGCTTGGTGACGATCAATCCGGGATTCGTCATGGGGCCTTCCCTCAGCCCGAGGGTCGATTCCACCAGCATCGCCACCTTGCGCGATTTCCTGCGGGGCCGCTTCGCCTGGGGCGTGCCCGCGCTGGCGTTCGGCGTGGTCGATGTGCGCGATGTCGCGGCGGCGCATTTGGCCGCGGCGTTCCGGGCCGACGCCGAGGGCAGGCATATCGTGGTGGGCGAGGGCGGTTCGCTGCTCGGGATCGCCCAGGCCATAGAGCGGCATTTTCCGGGGCGCTACAAGTTGCCGAAACGGACCCTTCCCAAGGTCTTGGCCTATGTGGCCGGTCCCGGCTTTGGCCTGAGCTGGCGCTTCATCGCCAGGAACATCGGCTTGCCGGTGGCCTTCGACAATACCAAAAGCCAAACCCGGCTGGGCCTCCGCTATATCCCTTTTTCCCAAACCATCCAAGACCATGTCGAACAATTACTCGCCGACGGCCTCGTTTAAACCCTTATTCATCGTCAGCACCGGACGCTGCGGTTCGACCCTGTTGTCGAATATGGTCAAGCTGCATCCCGACCTGTTGAGCATTTCGGAATTCTTCACCTCGCTGTCCAGCAACGCCTTTCCCGGCGGGGGGCGGCCGACGGGCGAGGCGGTGTTCCAGCGCCTGAATACCCTGCCGCCCGGCGGACGGGCCTTGTTGAAGAACGGCCTGACCGTCGATGAATTCCTGTATCCGCAAGGGGGCCGTTACCAACCCGAGAATCTGCCGCCGATCCTCTGCGCCACGCTGCCGCACCTGACCGGGGACCCTGACGCGCTCTGGGACGAACTCGCCCCCTTGTTGCGGGCGCGGGGCGCGGACACGCTGGCCGGGCATTACCGCTTCGTGTTCGATTGGCTGGCCTGCCGCTTCGGGAAACAGGCATGGCTGGAGCGTTCCGGGGCGTCTTTGTTGTTCGTGCCCACCTTGGCCCGGATGTTTCCCGATGCGCGGTTCGTCCATATCTACCGGGATGGCCGGGATACCGCCCTGTCCATGTACCGCCATCACTTTTTCCGCCTGCGGGTGCAGGCCGCGCTGCGCTTGAAGGCGTTCGGGCTCGACCCCTTCCACCCGTTCAACGTGCCCGGCACCAGCCCGTGGATGCCCTGGTTCGAGCGGCTGTTGTTCTGGCGCTTCGATGCCGAGAAATACCGGCGGACCGAACTCCCGCTTGCGGCGTTCGGGGGGTTCTGGAGCGGCATGATCGAACGCGGCCTCGGGTATTTGAACGCCTTGCCGCAGAACCGGGTGTTGTCCGTGGGTTATGAAATCCTGGTGGCCGCGCCGCGCGAGGAATTGACCCGGTTCATCCGGTTCGTGGGGCCGGAATACGAAAACCCGGCCTGGCTGGAGGCGGCGGCCGCCCTGCCGCGCTCCAGGCCACCCGCTTGGCAAGGGCTGGCCCCGGACGAACAAGCCCGGCTGGCCGCCGCCTGCGCGCCGGGACAACAACTTTTGGGCTACGGCCTTCAACCCTAGCGATCCAGGTGACACGCCATGACCACCCAACTCCCTCCCGGCCCCAAAGGCCGCGCCATCCGCCATTTCTGGGCGCGGCTACACAATAACGCCGATTTCTTCGCCCGCCTCCAGGCCGAATATGGCGGCATCGTTTATCTCAGCGTGCCGTTCAGGAAGCTCTGCGTGATCTTCGACCCGGTGCTGATCCAGCAAGCCTTGGTCGAAAAACGCGCCTCGTTCGAGCAAGGGCCGGGTTATAAGCGGGCCACTTTCCTGGGCGGTCCCACCGTGCTGACCTCGGATGGCGACGAGCATAAGCGGCGGCGCAAGCTGGTCCAGCCGTCCTTCCACAAGCAGGCGCTCAACGGTTATGCCGAGACCATGATCGATGAGACGGACAAACTGCAACGGGGCTGGCGCGACGGCCAGACCATCGACCTCGTCCAAACCACCACCGCGACCGCCCTGAATATCGCGACCCGGACCTTCTTCGGCGCGGATTCGCGGATCGATCCCGGTTTGGTCGGGGAGGCGCTCAAAGGCGTTTTTTGGGATTTCACGCTCGGCCAATTGCCGTTCAACCGCTATTTGGCCCGCTTGCCTTTGCCGCGGAACCGGCAGGCCCAAGCCGCTTTCCGTGCGCTGGATCATGAGATCGACGCCATCATCGACCAAGCCCTCGACGCCAGCCAGGAACGTAACGACCTGATTTCCCATTTGGTCCGGGCCAAGGACGAAGGCGGCGTGGATCGCTCCTTGAACCGCGCCGAGGTGCGCGACGAAGCCTATGTCATTTTGATGGCGGGCCATGAAACCACCGCCAACGTCATGGCCTGGATGTTCTACTGCCTCGACCAGCACCCGGCGGTGCGCGAGCGCTTGGAGCGCGAAATCGACGGGGTGTTGGGGGGGCGGCGTCCGGGCTTGGCCGATTACGACCGGCTGGTGTATGCGCGCGCGGTGTTCGACGAGACGGTGCGCCTATTCCCGCCGGTCTACTACGTCGGACGCCAAGCCATCGAGGACAGTACCCTCGGCGATTACTTGATTCCCAAGGGAACGGCCCTCCAGCCTTGTTTGCTGGCCGGCCTCCGCGATGAACGTTTCTTCGAGGAGGCCGGGGGCTTCAAGCCGGAGCGTTGGCTGGAGGAGAACGACCATCCCAAGCTGGCCCTGTCGGCCTTCGGGCTGGGCGTCCATAAATGCGTGGGCGAAGCCTTCGCCAGGATGGAAGCCGTGTTCATGCTGGCGGCCATCGTCCCGCGCTGGCGGTTGAATGTGGTGTCCAGCCATCCCCCCGTGGTGAATTCCCTGGTGTTCTATCAATTTCCACGGGGGTTCCAGATGACCGTGCGGGCGCGGGCGGCGACCGCGCCATAGCCGTTCAAGCCGGAGGGCGGGAGGCGTGCTGCCCGAAGGGGACGCTCTCGTAATCGCTCATGTCCAGCCAGAACTCCATCCCCATGAAGTTACGGACGGCGGCGGGCACCAAAAAGGGCAACCATTCCGACCCGCGCACGCAGGCCATGAAGGCATGGCCCAGCCACCGGTGCCGGGCCGGGGGGAAGCCCAGGCGGTCGGCCAAGCCGTCGCCGAGCAGATGGCGGGACATCGTATAGACGAGGTTGATCTCCCATTGGGCCAGGCGCGGATCGTCGATTTTCAGGAAGGCCGGTCCCGCCTCCATCATCGATTTACACAGCCGCTTGGAGTCCTCGTCGGGATCGAATTCCAGGGAAAAGCCGATATCGAGCAACCGTTGCGCCTCATACTCCGAGGTGTAGACCATCTCGGGATGGATGCCGAACAAATAGCCGACATAGCGCCAAGTCAACAAGATGCTCTCGACCTCTTGCGGGGTGAAGCGGACCCCCATGCGCTGCATACCCTTCAGCACATAGAACGAGAAGAACACGGCATTCATCGCCATATGCGCCTGATTGATCGGCAGGCCATAGGTCGCGCAATCCCACTGGCCGGATCGCAGCAACTGCTGCCGGGCGCGGGCGTGCATCATCCGCATCAACACCGCCCATTTAAAGCCGTCCGCATCGCGCCGCAAGCCCTGGGGATAGAACGTCTCGACCACGAAGCGCGCCGTGCGGGCGAAACGCAACGGGGTCGCATTGAGGAGTTCGGCGGTGAACGCCAGGGGTTTGTTGCCGTTGGCCAGATAAGAGTGCGGCAAGGCATAGGCCGCGAACGACAGCGCGACCAAGAAGCCGTTGCGGCAAATCTTGGCGCTGGCATGGCGCATGCGGTCCCAATCCACCCATAACGGCACACGATCCAGCGTCTCGAACAAGGCCCGCAGTTCGTCGGGCGCGTCCTCGACCGCCCCGATACCTTCTTCAAGCGCCAGGTTCAGCATTTTCATGCCGTCGCCGGGCGGGAGCGTAGCGAAATGAAGGGTCAATGCGTCGGCCAGCGGGTCGCCGATATGCAGGCATTCCAGATAGCGGTCAACGGCTTCGCCATGCCGCGCCTTGGCCGCCGCGACGCGCTCGGGAGACAGCGGGGGAAATGGCGAGCTTCCGGGAGTAAAGGGTTCGGCTTTCATCGGTCTTCTTCTGAAGGTTGCGCGATTGATTGAAGAATATAGGAGAGGTTGACCAAACAAATGTGGGCGGCGGAGAAACGCCCGTATACGCCAACGATACGGGGCGCGGCACTTGGCAAGGCGCGTGCCTGGGGTGTTCCTGGGTCGCGGGCTGGCCTGTGGTTCGTGGATGAATGGAGCGGTGCGGAACCCGTGGTCTTGCCGGTTCCGCGGGCTTGAGGTCGGACGTATTCCGCCGCATGGTCGGGATGCCACATCCGGTGGGATACGCGGGTGTGCTATTCCACCCCATAAGCTATAACGTGGCGTTAATTACCTGTCAAATTCGATAGGCCGGACCCCCAGGAACCGCTCGATTCGCAGGGGGCACCAACCCATAAAGGACCCGCTTATCCTAAACAGCGGTAATCCTCCGATGAATCTCGAGGCAATGCCGCACCAGGTTTGGGTGGTTTTCCAGGCAGCGTTTCAGGGGGGTATCGATTTCGTAAAAGTGGATGTTGGCGAGGAAACCGTAGAGGGCGGCGTCGAGGCTGGTGGGTTGGTCGCCGAACACGAATCCTTGCGCCGGAACGAGGTCTGCCAGCACTTGGAGGTCGGCGATGCCACGGGCTAGGGCCGCATCCGGCTCATAGCGGCCTATGCCTTGGAAGAAATAGCGCTGGCGGTTGTATTCGCGGGCTTGGCACAGCGCGGTTTCGTTGATTTCGGGGTGTTCCCGCGTCAGTGCCGCACAGAAGGCGGGCCAGTAGCGTTCGTCCTGCCAGCGCGAATAAGACATCGCCCAGTAGAGGTCGTCCAGCAGGCGGCTGGCCCAGACACAGGTGTTGCGCTGTGCGGGGGTCAAACCGGCATCGAGGTTGGATGGGTACTTTTGGTTAAGGTGGGCAATGATGGTGTCGCTGTCGCCCACGGTCTGGTTCTGGTCGATGAGATAGGGAAGTTGCCCCCGGGGTGCCTTGGAAGCATCAAGCGTATGCACCTGCTCGAAAGCCAGTCCCGCGAGGCGCATGAACGCGAAAACCTTCAGGCCGTAGCCATTGTTGTCGGCGACGCCGAATAGGGGAGGGTAAGAATAGAGGGTCAGCATCGCAAAGCCTCGTTGGGGATGGTGGTTGATAGGGCAGATCGGTACCGTAGGATGGGTGGAGCGTAGCGAAACCCCTCTTGCCGCTGCGTGGTTGGGATTCCACATCCGGCGGAATACGCAGGTACGCTATTCCACCCTACGGGCCTGTCTCCGTTCACCACAGCTACGGAATGTGGCGCTCCACTACCGGCAATAATCTGGAATCAAGGACTGCGGCGGTTCTATGGCCTATTCCAGCCATATATCTAGGATTGGAGGCGAAAGCGAAGAAGCTTGCCACGGAGCTTTGCCTAACCAGCATGACAATATCCCATTGCTCTTCGCTGGGGCCGACAAGGAGTTTTCCACCGTCCCCGAGCAGTAGCAGTTCACCGCCACTTGCCTTGAGGAAGGGCAGGGCGTGGTCTATGTATTTTTGGAACGCCTCTCCGCCGGATATTTGGGTTTGGGGTGCCAGTTCCGGGCTATTGGCGTAATCCGCGATCTCTTTGAGGCGGATCAGGTTCAGCATCACCACCGGCCCTGAAATACCCCGTCTAAATAAGGCGGCTCCCGATTCTTGGGTGGGTTCTATGAAGTATTTTTCCATGGCTTTTTGCTAATGAGCCGGGTTTGGCTGTCGCTTCTTGTAGTGTGCGGTGATGAGCGGGGCTGCCCAAATGATGCGATTCCCTTCGTTCATCGCATCCTACGAGCTATAGCGGCTCGTGATCGTGTTCATAGGTCTCGATCAAATCGCCAATCACGGAAACCAGCGAATATA
Organism: Methylomagnum ishizawai; assembly: GCF_019670005.1. Classification (NCBI taxonomy): domain Bacteria; kingdom Pseudomonadati; phylum Pseudomonadota; class Gammaproteobacteria; order Methylococcales; family Methylococcaceae; genus Methylomagnum; species Methylomagnum ishizawai. Next base: position 1,815,421 of record NZ_AP019783.1, read on the forward strand.
GCGGATGGGTGGCATCGTCCCGGACAATATCGAGTAGGTTGTTCAAGAGTTCGGTGGCTTGTTCGTAATCGCTTTCTGATTCGATATGGGATATGGGGGCGGTGGCTCTGAGTGCCTGCCAAGCGGGAACCAGTTTTTCGATGTTGAGGACGGCGTTCATTTTTTCCTCCAATGGTTTCGGTCATATTCGGCGTGGGTCATGACTTGCCGGATATAGAGGCGTTATTTGTCGTAGTGGATGACGGTGGCGATCCGATATTTATTGCCGCCCACATCGAATAACGTATAGCCATCGACATAATCCGCCGAGCTGAAGGTTCTCCGCAATTCGGGAAAGGATGTTGCCGTAATTTGCCCCATTTTGCGAAACCATTCTTCCAACGCGGGTTTCGATTCCGGGTGGCGTCCCCAGAATTCACGGATGGGTTTCTTGGAGATAACTCGCATGGTTTTCTGGGAGGTGGGTGGTTATATCCAAAATGGCGGGGGCGGGTCGGCGGAATACGTGGGTACGCTATTCTGCCCTAAGGCCTTACTGGTTAAAAGCAAGCCGCAGTAGCTCCAATATAGAAAGCACGTCCGTAAGTCGCGTCGCTAAAGCCGGGGTTGCTATTGATAAAGTCATCTCTAATTTTTTCGTATTCCGTACTCTTGTCTATAAATGCGATTCCTACCGCATAACAAGACGACATGAGCATTTTTGAGCGCTTTATCCAATCTTCAATTTCTGTTTGAGATGCCGCAGCAAAAATCTCGAACGGATTAATTTGGCTATCGGGTTCTTTGGCTGAATGCCGTGAGTTGTAAAATGTGATAATGAATATACCGTCTGCCAAGTTGACTGAGAGTGCTTCGTCAATTGTTTTTTGCTTGTACGATTTCGCCGTGTTTTCCAAAGGCGTTTTCCTTGCTTTACTCGCTTTATTGGTTAGGCCGCTCCGATTAGTGCAGGATGACATAAAATCTGTGCTGATTCCCTCACCCATGCTCCTTCCGCCGCGCCCCCAAAACATTATGCACCTCCCCGATCCGGTCCAGCGCCTGGCTCAACTGGGCCAGGTCGGCGACTTCCGCCGTGATGAGCATCACCACATCCCCCTTGTCGGGATCGGTCAGCGTGTTGCTGCGGAGGATGTTGATATGCTCGGCGGACAGCACATGGGCGATATCCTTCAATAAGCCCTTGCGGTCCAGCGCCCGCACTTCCAGTTCCACCGGGAAGGTTTCCTGCTCCTCGCCCCAGGCCACATCGATCAAACGGCTGTGCTTCTCCTCGCGCAATTGCAATACGTTCACGCAATCCCGCCGGTGGATGGCGATGCCCCGCCCGATGGTGATATAGCCCACGATGGGATCGCCCGGCACCGGGGCGCAACAGCGGGCCATATGGGTCATGAGGTTGCGGATACCCTGGATCGTCACTTCCTCCTTGGCCTGGCCTTGCGGCACCGGTTTCTTCACCACCGGCACCTTGGGGCGCGGCGGCTGCCAATCGGCGGGTTTCAGCACGCCCGCCAACTGCGCCGCCGAAATATCGGCCCGGCCCACCGCCAACAACAAATCGTTGCCGTGCGGCAGATGGAAATGCCGCGCCAGGTCCTCCAAATCCACCTCCTTCACGCCCATCTTCTGGCGTTCGCGGTCGAGGATGGTTTTGCCGGCCTTGAGGTGTTTTTCGTGGTCCTGCTGGCGGAACCACGCCCTGATCTTGCCGCGGGCGTGGGCGGTCTTGACATAGCCCAAGTGGCTGTCGAGCCAACCCAGGCTCGGCCCGCCGGCCTTGGTGGTCAGCACCTCGACCTTGTCGCCGGATTTCAAGGCGTGGGTCAGCTGCACCATGCGCCCGTTGACCTTCGCGCCCCGGCAATGGTGGCCGACCTCGGTGTGGATGGCATAGGCGAAATCCACCGGCGTCGCCCCCTTGCGCAGCCGGATCACCTGGCCCTTGGGCGTCAGCACGAAGATTTGGTCCTCGAACAATTCCGCCCGGAAGCTTTCCAGGATGGTTTCGTCCTCCTTGTTTTCCAGGAGGCGGCGCAGGGCGTTGATGCTGCGGTCGAGGGCGGCATCTTGCCTGCCGCCTTCCTTGTAGCGCCAATGCGCGGCCACGCCGTATTCGGCGAAGGCGTGCATGTCCTCGGTGCGGATTTGGATTTCGACGGGCCTGCCTTCCGGTCCCACCACCACGGTGTGCAACGATTGGTAGCCGTTGTCCTTGGGGTTGGCGATGTAATCGTCGAATTCCTTGGGGACATGCAGCCAGCGGCTATGCACCAAACCCAGCACGGCATAGCAGGACGGCACGTCCTCGACGATGGCCCTGACCGCGTGCAGATCGTAAAGCTCGTCCAGCGGCACCTCCTTCCGGGTCATTTTGCGGTGGATGCTGTAGATATGCTTGGGGCGGCCGAACACCCGCACCTTGATGCCCTGGGCCTCGAATTCCTCGCGCAGGTCGGCCATGAAACGGTGGATGAAGCCTTCGCGCTCGGCGCGGTTGGCGGCCAGGGATTTGGCGAGCTGCTTGTATTCCTCCGGTTCCAGGTAGCGGAACGACAGGTCTTCCAGTTCCCACTTGAGCTGGCCGACGCCGAGCCGGTTGGCCAGCGGGGCGAAGATGTCCAGGGTTTCCAGGGCGATCTTGCGGCGCTGGCGTTCGTCCTGGTCCTGGTCCTTGAGCAGGCGCAGGCGTTGCAGGCGGTAGGCCAGCTTCACCACCACGCCGCGCACATCGTTCACCACCGCCAGCAACATGCGCCGCAGCAATTCGGCCTGGTCGGGTTGCTTGGGCTCGTCGGGGCGGTATTCGTCGAAGGTGTTGAGCCAGTTCACCTTGCGCACCAGTTCGGCGATGGCCGGGCCGAAACGGTGTTCGATCTCGTGTTCGTCCAGGGTGTCGCGCAGATAGGGATCGCTGAGCAGGGCGACCTGGAGGGTCGGGGCATCGACCTTGAGATTGTGCAGGGTGTGGGCGACATCGATGCCGCGGGGGCGGACCTGGGTGTCGTTGTCCCGCGCCTTGACGGCGAGTTCGAGGGCTTCGGCGATCTTGCCGCGCTCCTCTTCCTTGTAGCCCGCCGACAGCCGGGCCAGCAGTTCGTCGTTGGGGCGGGAGGAAATATCGGCGTGGTAATAGGAATGCTTCATGGGAAATCCGTATCGGTCCCGGCGCGGGCCGCTTCCGCTGAATTCTAGGGGTTCCGCGCCGGGGTTCAACCCCAGGCCATGACCCGGTTGCGGCCGGCCGCTTGGGCGAGGTGGAGGGCGTTGTCGGCCTGGGCGAGCAGTTGCTCGCCGGAAAGTCCGTGGCGGGGATATTCGGCGATCCCGATGGACAGGGTGCAGCGCAGGGTCTGGCCGGCGTGGTCGATGGCGAGCGCTTCCACGGCGGCGCGCCAGGATTCGGCCCGCCGGGCCGCGTTCATCAGGGGCGCGCCGGGCAGCACCGCCACGAAGACCGCGTCGCCGTAGCGGCAGGCCAGGTCTGCGCCGCGCATCTGGCTTTGCAGGAGGCCGGCCACGGTTTTGAGGGCCGGATCGCCCGCCCGTTGGTCGATCTTCATGGCCACCACGCTGAGGGGCTGGTCTTCCCGGCCCACGCGGTTGAGTTCCCGGTGCAGGGTGGCTTCCAGGTAGTGGCGGTTGAACAGGCCGGTCAGTCCGTCGCGCACCGCGAAGCCGGCCAGTTGCTCCTGTAGCCGCTGGTTTTCCAATAGCCGCATTTCCAGGTGCTCGTTGGCTTCGTGCAGTTGGTCCTCGGCGCGTTTGCGGGCGGTGATATCGAGCAGGAAGCCCACCACATAGCGGGCGGCGCCCTCGGCGTCGCGCAACGCGCCGACCGATAAATCCCCCCAGAATGGCGTGCCATCCTGGCGGACATAGGCTTGCTCGACACGGTATTGGGCGATTTCGCCACGCAGCAGGGCACCGATCCGGCCTTGGTCCAGGGAAGCGGAGGGGCGCAGCGCCCGCGCATCGTCCCAGGTGTAGCCGAACAGTTCCAGCCAGCGCGGATTGGCGTCCAGCAGCCGGCCCGTCGCGTCCAACAGCACGATGCCGATCCCGGCTTGGTCGAACATGGCCCGCCACCAGGCCGACCGGGGGTCCGGGAATCCGTGGGCCGGGTCGTCCTGCGCCTCGTCCAGGCTCAACAAGGCATATTCGCGGCCTTCGATCAGCGTGCGCTCGGCCTCGACCCGGCACCAGGCGCGGGCTCCCGCGGCGCTGTGCAAGGCCGTGCGGTCCAGGCGGGCCGGTCCGGTCCGGGTGGTTTCGAGCAGGTGGGCGAGGTCGCCGGGTTCGGAGAAGAACGCCGCCGCCGGGCCGGGCTGGGCGGTGGTTCCGAGCTTTTCCCGCGCCCGGCGGTTGGCGAAGGCGATACGGCCATCGTCCAGGGCGACCAGCAGCACGGGACGGGGGATGGGGTCTATCCAGGGGAAAGCGGCACTGGGTGGCATCCGGGGCAACACTGGGGTAGGGGCGTTGAGGGGGGCCGCGAAGGCCGGGCTAGCCAGGTTCGGTCGGCGTGGGCGCGGCCGCTTCGGCTCGGGGGCAGTATATCCCGGCGGGGAATCCGGGGCGAGCCACGCGGTCCGGGTTTATGGAAGCGGCCCGTCCATGGCGAAGGCTAGTCCCTCCGCTGCCCTTAAGCAATGCAGGGATTCCCGTATTGCCGGGGCGGGGTGGCTTTGCTGCAATGCCAAAGCCTGTTTCCAGGCGGAGGGCCGAGAGATGGCCCATGGCAATCGAAACCACTGCTGGATGATGATGCTTATGGACGGAAAATTCACCATTGGAACCACCATGATCTACGCGCCGCTGCACAGCAATCCGCGGCGCGCCCAATATGTCGGCAAGGAGGCCGTCATCGTCCGCCATCCGCACTCCGACACCCACGAGGTCTATATCGTCTTCGCTTCCGGGTTGGTGCTGCTGGTGCCGGAATACGATCTCAGGCCCGTCGGCCTGGAACCCGCCCCCGGCCAGGCCGCCGCGGCCTACGCGCCCAAGACGCCGCCGTCGCGGCAAACTTTATACCGGGTGGCGTAGCCCGGATGGAGCGAAGCGGAATCCGGGGGTTCTTGGGGAAACCCGGAGTCCCGGATTCCACTGCGTTCCAGCCTGGCCCGGCGTTGTTTCCTATCGTCCTGGATGCGCGGGGAGACAGGGGGCGGGGTGCCATGGGAAAATCCCGGCCCGTTCCTCAGCCACCGCGCCGCTATGAGCGATCTCCTCCGCAGTGAATTCGCGCTGCCTTCCCATGCCAATCCCGCCGAACTGGCCGATGCCTTGGAGCAAGCCTTCGGCTTCCTGCCCCAGGGACGCCGCCGTTTGGAGCGGGTGTATTACGACAGCTTCGACGGGCGCTTGCGGCGGGCCGGGTTCGGCTACGCCATCGAGCCGGATGGGGACGCGCTCGCCGTATGGGTGGCCGGACCCGGCGGCGCTTGGTATGAGCCGGTCGCCGTCGCGGCCCCGCCGCGCTTCGCCCAAGACCTGCCGTCGGCTCCTTGGCGCGGGCCGGTGGCGGCCTTGCTGGATTGCCGGGCCTTGCTACCCCGGCCCGGTATCGCCTTGGTGCGCGAGATGTTCGTGTGGGAGGACGCGGCGGGCGAGGCGCTGATGCGGGCGGAACTGGATATTCCGGCGCTGGAAGCGCCGCCGCTTCCTGTCCGGTTGCGGCTGGTCGCGGTCGGCTGCGGGCATAAGCGGTTCCGCCATACCGTGGTGGCTGTGAGCGGACGCTTCGGTTTGGAGCCCGCCCCGGTGGGTGGACGGGCCGAGGTGTCGGAGTTATCCGGCGTGGCCGGATGCCGGCTCGATCCGGCGGAGCGGGCCGATGTGGCGGCCAAGCGCATCCTGGCGGCCCAGTGGGCGGCGATCCGGCGCAACGAGGCCGGTGTCCTGGACCCCATCGACACCGAATTCCTGCACGATTTCAGGGTCGCGGTGCGGCGCACCCGCGCCGCCCTGGGCCAGATCAAAGGCGTGTTCCCGGCGGCGGCCACCCTGCGCTATGCCCAGGCTTTCGCGGAGCTCGGGCGCGTCACCGGCGAACCCCGCGATTTGGATGTGTACCTGTTGGATTTCGAGCGGCACCGGGAGGCGTTGCCGGAGGCTTGGCACGGCGAACTCGAACCGTTGCGGGCGCTGCTCCGCGAACGCGCCGCGGCCGCCCATGCCCGGCTCAACGACTATCTCAAGTCCCCCGGCTACCGCAGCATGGCGCGGCAATGGGAGCGCTTCCTGCACCGCGAACCGCCCGCCCGTCCCACCGCGCCGCAAGCCGCCCTGCCGATCCGGGCGTTGGCCGGCCGCCGCATCTGGAAGCTCTATCGGCGGGTGGTCGCGGAAGGCTTGGCGATAGAACCCGCGAGCCCCGCCGACCGGCTCCATGAATTGCGCAAGACCGCCAAGAAACTGCGCTATCTGCTGGAATTCTTCCGCGAACTCTATCCGCCGGAGCGGATCGACCCGCTCATCAAGGCGCTCAAAGGCTTGCAGGAACATTTGGGCGCGTACCAGGATGCCCAGGCCCAGATCGGGCAGTTACGGGATTTCGCCGAAGCCTTGCGGGCAACGGGCGCGCCGACCGGGACGCTGTTGGCCTTGGGTGCCTTGCTGGACCGGCGTTATAACCACGAGCGGCGGTTGCGGGAGGATTTTCCGGACTGCTTCGCCGGGTTCGCGGCGGCGGGGCGGCGGCGCAAATTCCGGCGTTTGTTCAAGCCCGCGGCCAAGCCGCTATAGGGCGGACACGCCGGGTCCGCCTATGCCTTGCCGCCGGGGCCGGCCGGTCCCGGCAAAACGCGCGGATTGGCGATGCCATGCGGCACATGCCCGGTCGCCACATGCCCCGAGGCCGAGGCGCAATGCTTCTGCTGGTCGTCGAAGAAAATATCCGCCCCGAACGCCCGCAAGAATGGCCCCTTGTCCATCCCGCCCAGGAACAAAGCCTCGTCGATGCGGATATTCCACGCCCTGAGCGTCCTGACCACCCGTTCGTGGGCGGGCGCGCCGCGGGCCGTGACCAGGGCGGTGCGGATCGGGGCCAGGTCGGGCGGGAACAGGCTTTGGATATGGTGCAGGCTGGCGAGGAAGGCTTTGAACGGACCGCCGGACAGCGGCGTCTTGGCCTTTTCGACCTCGTTCTCGGTGAACGCGCCAAGGCCGTCGGCTTGGTAGATGCGCTCGGCTTCGTCGGAGAACAGCACGGCGTCGCCATCGAAGGCGATGCGGAGTTGGGGGTTGGTGCTGTGGGCCGGGTTGGAATCGAGGATGGTGGCGGCGGCGTGGCCCGCGGCCAGGGCCTGGGCCACGTCCTCGGCGTTGGCCGATAGGAACAGGTCGGCCCCGAACGCGCCGATGTAGCCGAACGGCGATTGGCCGCTGGTGAAGGCGGCGCGGGTGATATCCAGCCCGTGGCGGCGGATCGAATTGAACACCCGCAGCCCGGTGTCGGCGCTGTTGCGGGAGAGCAGGATGACCTCGACCAGGGGTTCCGGCAGCGCCGGGTTCAGGGCCAAAAGTTTTTGCACCAGGGTGAACGCCACGCCGGGTTCCAGGGTCTCATCCTCGTGCTTGACTTGGTAGCGGCAGAAGGCGTCCTTGCCTTCGGCCTCGAAGATGCGGTGCGACTCGTCCAGGTCGAACAGGGCGCGGGACGAGATGGCGACCACGAGTTTTTTATCCTGTTTCATCGCGTTCCGGTCCGGGTGGGGTGGCGGCGGGGCGGTCGCGGCCCGGCGGGTTGCCTGTGTACATTTGCGGCACACTCCCGCAAAATTCGCTCCCTTGCAAGCGGACTACCCTGCCCATCTTGACCGATTACATAAAGAGAAAACGACAAAGGCAACCCAACATGAAAGATTTCATCGCTAAATTCACACGCGGCAAGTTTTCGATTCTATTCCTGATCCTTTTCGTGGCCCTGCTCTACACGGTGTTGAACAACGGGGTGATGCCCCTGGTGATGAGTATTGTGAAATCGGACGCCTTTTTCGAGAAGGAGGCGGAGGAGGAGCAATTGGGCCGGATCGAGAACAAGACCCCCCGCATCGGCTATGCCTTGAGCCATTGCAAGGACGCGGTGAAGGACGAGGGCGACCTATCGGATGCCGCCCAGTTCCTCGACGAGAAATCCGAAGCCTGGGCCTTGGGCAACCGCCATTACATCATCCGCTCCACCGTCAGGATCATCGACCAGGACAAGGGCCAGGTCGACAGGTTATTCGCCTGCAAGGTCCGCATGATCGCCGACAACGAGGCCGATCCCAATAGCTGGTCCATCCTGGGCGTGGATTTCAACGAACCTTCCAACTGAGCGGAGATCGCGCGGGGCGCTGTTTCCGGTCCCATGTCCTAGAGCATTTTCACATTCCCTATAGGGTGGGCACGTATTCCGTGCCCACCGGGACGATCCTGCAAATCCCCTAACCCTGGGAGGCTGGCCCGCCCCAGGGTTTTTTGCGGTCCCGGTTCAGCCCGGTGGCCAAGCCATGGCCCGCCCCCCCAGCACATGCAGGTGCAGGTGGTAGACCTCCTGCCCGCCATCGCTCCGGCAATTGATGACGGTGCGGTAGCCGTTGGTCAAGCCTTCCAATTCCGCCACTTTCTGCACCGCCCCGAACAAGGCCGCGGCCAGGGCCGGATCGTCGGTCGGCAGGTCGTCCAGGGTGGCGCAATGCCGTTTGGGGATGACCAGCACATGCACCGGGGCGCGGGGCCGGATATCCCGGAACGCCAGCGCGTGCTCGTTCTCGTAGACCACGGCGGGCTTGATCTCGCCGGACACCATCTTGCAAAACAGGCAGTCGGTCATGGTGGATTTTCCCTTGGGCTGTGGGATGGATGGTTGGGAACGCCGGGCTGACGGGGGTCAGAAATCGCGGCGGCCCTTGAAGGCATGGGCCAGGGTGGTGCCGTCCACGTATTCGAGTTCGCCGCCGAACGGCATCCCATAGGCGATCCGGCTGGTGCGGACGCCGTCGCGCCGGGCCATCTCGTGGATGTAATGGGCGGTGGCCTCGCCTTCCACCGTGGTGTTGGTGGCGAGGATGGCTTCCTTGACCTCGCCCGATTGGAAACGCCGTTCCAGCAGATCCAGCCGCAGTTCGTCCGGGCCGATGCCGTCCAGCGGCGACAAGCGCCCGTGCAGCACGAAGAATACGCCCTGGAAGCCGGTCGCGGCCTGGTCGATGGCGTGGACCTCGGCGGGGGTTTCCACCACGCACAGCAGGGAGCGGTCGCGCTGGGGGTTGGCGCAGACCGGGCAGAGCGCGCCCTCGGTCAGGGTGCGGCACTCGGCGCAATGGCCGATCCGGTCGAGGGCGTCCAGCAGCGCCTCGGCCAATTGGCGGGCACCGGGGCGGTTGCGCTGCAACAGGTGGAAGGCCATGCGCTGGGCCGATTTTGGCCCCACCCCCGGCAGGCAGCGCAGGGCTTGCATCAAGCGGGCGAGGGCACCGGTCGCGGGCATGGCGCGGATGGCGACTAGAACGGCAGCTTGAAGCCGGCCGGCAACTCCATACCGCCGGTCAAACCCGCCAGCTTTTCCTGCTTGAGGTTGGCGACCTTGTTGACGGCGTCGTTGACGGCGGCGGCGACCAAATCCTCCAGCATGTCGCGGTCGTCCTTCAACAGGCTGTCGTCGATTTCCACCTTCAAGACCTGGCGCTTGCCGGTCATGGCGATCTTGACCAGCCCGCCGCCGGATTCGCCCTGGACCCGGAGTTCGGCCAATTCCTCCTGGGCTTTCTTCAGGTTTTCCTGCATTTGCTGCGCTTGCTGCATCAGATGGGCGAGGGGATTCTTCATGGCGGTGGCTCCGGGGCGGGTTCAATCCAGGGGTTTGACGGAACCGGGCACGATGCGGGCATCGAACCGTTCCTTCAAGGCGATGACGTTTTCGTCTTGTTCTATTTCGATCTCCGCCGCCCGTTGGCGTTCTTCCTTTTGCCGCTGGTTTTGCAGGGCGGGGGTTTCGCCCGCGGGTTCGCCGAGCTTGATGGTGAGCTTGAGCGGACGGCGGAAATAGTCTTGCAGGGCTTTTTCCAGGTTGGCCTCGGTATGGGCGGCGCGGAGCAGGGCTTGCTTGGGATGCAGCAGCAGGACGCAGGAGGTTTCGTCCAGATGTTCCAGCACGCAGTTGTTGGCCAGTTCGCGGGCCAGGGCGGCGACGCCGGTGGCGCGGATCAACTCGCGCCAATTGACCTGTCCGGGGATGGGGACGCCGCCGTCCGGGGAGTGCGCCGCCGGGCCGGGGGCCGGAGGTGGCGGCGCGACCGGGGCGGGTGCCTGGGTATGGGCCGGGGGCGGTTCGGGCCGGGCCTGGGGTGTCGGGGACGGATGGACCAGCCGCGGTGGTTCCGGGCGTGGCGCGGAAGGCTGGGGCGGGTGGGCCGCGGCCTCCGCCGGACGGAAGGCCAGCATCCGCAGCAGGACCATCTCGAAGCCGCCGCGCGGATCGGGCGCGAGGGGCAGGTCGCGCTGGCCGACCAGCCCGGTTTGGTAGAACAACTGCAAATCCTCGGCGCTCAGGCGCTGGGCCAGGGCCAGGATGCGCTCGGCGTCCTCGTCGCGGCGGACCGCCTCGGGTACCCATTGGGCCAGGGCGGCATGGTGCAGGGCGATCAGCAATTGTTGCAGCACGTCGCCGTAATTGGGGGCGTGTTCCGACAGGGCTTCGACCAAGGCCAACAGCGCCGCCGCGTCGCTCCGGGCCAGGGCGTCCAGCAAATCGAACACGGGCCGCCGCGACACCGTGCCCAGCATGGCGCTGACCTCGGCCTCGCCCAGGCGTCCGCCGCCGTGGACGATGGCTTGGTCCAACAGGCTCAGCCCATCGCGCATGGAGCCATCGGCGGCGCGGGCCAGGGCTTTCACCGCGTTGGCCTCGAATTGGATTTCCTCCTTGCGCAGGATGGATTCCATCTGGGTGCCGATTTGGCCGGGGGTCAGGCGCTTGAGGTTGAACTGCAAACAGCGCGATAGCACCGTGACCGGGATTTTCTGGGGGTCGGTGGTCGCCAGCAGGAATTTGATATGGGGCGGCGGTTCTTCCAGGGTCTTCAGCAGGGCGTTGAAGCTATGCCCCGAGAGCATGTGGACTTCGTCGATCAGGTAGACCTTGTAGCGGCCTTGGCTGGGCGCGTACAGCACATTGTCGAGCAGGTCGCGGGTGTCCTCGACCTTGGTGCGGGAGGCGGCGTCCACCTCGATCAGATCGACGAAGCGGCCCTCGTCCACTTCCCGACAAACCAGGCAGTGGCCGCAAGGGTCGGAGCCATGGCGGGATTCGCAATTGATGGCCTTGGCGAGGATGCGGGCCAGGGTGGTCTTGCCCACGCCGCGGGTGCCGGTGAACAGATAGGCGTGGTGCAGGCGGGCGGTTTCGAGCGCGTGGGTCAAGGCCCTGACGACATGCTCTTGGCCGACGATTTCGCTGAAGTTACGGGGTCGCCACTTGCGGGCTAAAGCCTGATAGGCCATTTGGGCTCGCTGCCGGTTATCGACCGTGTAGGCATGGGGGATGGGAGGGTGGCAGTCGTATCAGCCACACCCCGGCACACGAATCCGGTGCTACCGTTGCTCCCTTCCGGGCCTGGCGGGGTTCGCAGCGTATCGTTGCGAGGGGACCGACACGACTTGCCATTGAACTCTGGCGTTGGCTCCGGGCCGTTTGGACCGGGGCCGTCGATGAGGACGCGCATTATGATGGATGGCTTGTGGCGATTCAAGCCTTGACTTTTCAAGAAGACGGTTGGCATCCGAAACAACCGCCTCCGCCGGATCAGGTTTTGCCTAGTGCGGGCTTGCGGCGGGGGGCCGTCCAGGCCAGGCCCGCGAGGCCCAGCGCCATGAGCGCGGGCAGGGTGGGTTCGGGAATCGGGGTGGCGTCGCTGGAGGCCGAGGCCGCGAACCTGGACGGTGGAGGTTCGGGGGTCGCGATGGACGGGAGTATCTCGATGCCGGTCACCGCCTTGCCCTTGGCGTTGACGAACAGCAGTGGGCTGGCCGACCCGCCTTTGACGAAATAGCTCTTGTTCCGCGCGTCGAGGGCGTCGGAGAACAGGACGCCGGTATAGGTGTGGCCGGCCAGCAGGGTGGTCACGGTGTTTTGGAACAGGATGTCCTTGAATTGCCGGGCGAAGGCCGTGCTTGTCAAGTCCTTTTGCACCAGCGCGTTATCCAGGCTGGTGAAGGGCGAGTACGTCCCCTCGAAAATCGCGAAGCCGACCTCGGCGGTGCTGGACGGTCCCCGCTTCATGTCGAACAGGCCGCCACCGACGGTGACGTTCTGGGACACCGAAAAGGTCCAGTGCTGGGTGTGGTTGATATCGGTTTGTGTCTGCGCCCCGGCGTGGCCGGTACTGACGAACAACACGGGCAAGGCTTGGACGGGCGTGCCCAGCGCCGAAGCCGCCAGAACGATCAGGCCTGCGCCTAGGTGGTGGATGGGTTTCATAGCGATCACCCTCGGGGGCTGAATGATTGATGAGGTTATACTGCTACGTTTATTTTAATACGCTTTGGAACGGGCGGGGCGGCTATTCGAGACAAACCGGCCTCAGTGGTCGGCCCGGTAGTAGCGGCAATATTTGCCGCGCACCGTTTTGTAGCCATCGACCTCCGGCGGCAGGCTTTCGGTGCTGCTGAGGAACAGATGGCCTCCGGGATTCAGCGCCCCCGCCAGCCGGGTCAGAATATTGCGTTTGATGTCGTCCGGGAAATAAATCAACACATTGCGGCAGAAGATCAGGTCGAACTTGCCCAAAGGCGCATAGGAGGCCAGCAGGTTGTAGGGCTGGAATCCCACCCTGGCGGTGATTTCCGGCCTGGGCCGCCATTTTTCGCCCACGGCCACGAAATAACGTTCCCGCAGTTTCGGGTCCAGCCCGCGCGATAGGGCCAGGTCGCCATAGCTGGCGCGGCTGGCCTCGGCCAAGGCCAGTTCGGAAATATCGGTGCCCAATATCCGCACTGGCCGCGCTCCCAGGGCGGGCCTGCCGCGCAAGAATTCCTCCACGCACAGGCTGATCGAATAAGGCTCCTGCCCGGTGGAACAAGCCGCCGACCAAATCCGCACCGTCCCGCCCAGCACCGCCATCCACGCGGGCAGCAGCACGTCCCGCAGTTCGTCGAAATGCGGGGTTTCCCGGAACCAGAAGGTTTCGTTGGTGGTCATGGCGTCGATGACGCGGGTCTTGAGCGCCGGGGCCACCGTTCCCGCACCCAGGGCCGCGATGAATTCGCCGAGTCCCGCGTAGCGGCCGCCGCGCAACACCCCGGACAAGCGGTTCCTGACCAGATATTGTTTATGCTCGCCGAGCAGGATGCCGGACGAATCCAGCAGGAAACGGCGGAAGACCGCGAATTCCTCCGGGGTCAAATCCCGGTCCGGTTCCGGCGGTGCGTCCATGGGCCTCGGGGCGGGCGGGCGCGGGGAGGGGATGTTCATCAGGCGCGGACCGGGGGGCCGTAGAGTTCCAGGTGGGTCCGCAATTGCTGCTGGACCAGGCGGGCCAGATCGTCCGGGACGTATTTGGCGAGGAACCGGTTCGCGCCGACCTTTTCCACCATGGCTTGGTTGAACACGCCGCTGAGCGAGGTGTGCAGCAGCACATAGACCTCTTTCATGCCGTGGGTTTTGCGCATGGTCGCGGTCAGGGTATAGCCGTCCATGCGCGGCATCTCGATATCGGAAATAATCAGCGCCAGGAACCGGGGCAAATCCTTGCCCTCGGCCTGCCAGGATTCCAGGATTTCGTAGGCTTCCTGCCCGTCCTTGGCCAGGGTGTAGGGCACGGACAATTGTTCCAGCACCTTCTTGATCTGGTTGCGGGCCACGGAGGAATCGTCCACCACCAGGACATGCTGGGAGAAGGTGTCGATGGCGGGATCGATGATCCCCGCCGAAACCTCCTCGCTGCCGCCGATCACTTCCTTCATCACCTTTTCCACGTCGATGACCTCGATCAATTCGCGGTCCACCTGGGTGACGGCGGTCAGGTAGCTATTGCGGCCCGCCCCGCGCGGCGGTGGCTGGATTTGTTCCCAGCCCATGTTGATGATGCGGTCCACCGCGCTGACCAGGAAGCCCTGGGTCGAGCGGTTGTACTCGGTGACGATGACATAGCCCTGGCAGTTCTGGGAAAAGCAGCCCGCGCCTATCGCCATCGACAGGTCCAGGACCGGGATGGTCTTGCCGCGCAGATGGGCGACGCCGCGGATGGCCGGGTGGGATTTGGGGATTTGGGTCAGGTTCGGGCATTGGATCACTTCCTGCACCTTGAACACGTTGATGCCGAAGCGCTGCTCGCCGCCGAGCTTGAACAGCAGCAGTTCCAGCCGGTTATGGCCGGCCAGTTTGGTTCTTTGGTCCACGCCATCGAGTATGCTGGACATCGGTGCTTCTCCGGAGGGGTTGCGGGGCGATAGGGGGGTGCCGGTCCCATGCCGGGAACCGCGAGGTTGGCGATGGGCGAATAGCGGTGACTATGAGTGTAGCGGCTGGTCGCCGGGCTGCTTGAGGGGGTCCGGCACCGTTCCTGCATCGTGGGGTGGAGGTTTCGGAGTCACGCCATGTCCAGCTTAGCCCGTATGATCTTCGCCTTCCCGCTCTGCCTCGCGCTGGCCGCGGCCCGCGCCGAACCGGGCTATCAATCCCATGCCTCCATCGTCGAGTCCATCCACCAGCGGGTCGAGTCGGAATTCCGACAGCGTGGCCAGGATTACCAGGCCGAGGTGTTGCCGCTCGACCCCCGTTTGCGCCTGCCGGAATGCGGCCGGCCCTTGGAAACCTTCCTCCCGCAGGGGCGGCGCGAGGCGGGGGCGTGGTCGGTCGGGGTGCGTTGCGAGGGCGAACGGCCTTGGACGATCTATGGCCGGGCCAATGTCCGGGGCAGCGTCGAGGTGGTGGTGTTGCGCAACGCGGTGCGGTCGGGCGGCTTGATCGGCCCCGCCGATATCGCCATGATGAAAAAGGATTTGGCCGGGCTCGGCGGCGATTATCTGACCGATCCCGCCCAGGCCGTCGGCCAGGTGGCGCGGCGCGGTTTGGCGGGCGGGACGCTGTTGAGCGCCGAGCAATTGACGGTCCCCAAGCTGGTCCAGCGCGGCGAGCGGGTGGTCATCCGCGCCGAGAGCGGCGGCTATCAAATCAGTTCGGGCGGCGAAGCCCTGGCCGATGGGCAGAAGGGCCAGCGCGTCCGGGTCCGCAACGAACAATCCGGGCGGGTGGTGCAGGGCACGGTGGCCGGGCCGGGCTTGGTGTTGGTGCAATAGGCGGGCGGATAACCCGACAATTCCACCTGGGATTTCTACCGTAAAGTTTATGGCCGCGCCGCCGCTAACCCTGTCAGCAGCTCCCATGAGGAATCAACCCAATGGACCTTAAATTGCCAAGCATCGCGGGCGGCATTCCCACGCCTTCGGCCAAGAAGACCCAGTCCGCCGACGCGGGCGCGGCCCCGGCGGCCACCGCCGCCGCCAAGCCATCCGAAGGGGAAGCCTCCGCCCAGCCCAACCTGCGTGTCGCCGAACTGACCCAGGGTTTGCTCGCCGAACCCGCCGTGGACCGGGACCGGGTGGAACAGGTGTCCGGCCAAATCCAGTCCGGTTCGTACCGGGGAGACGCCCAACGGGCGGCGGATAACATGATCCGCATGGAACTGTCCTTCCGGTAAGCCGCCATGCCCACGACACCCGCAACCCTGCGCGATCTGTTCCGCGCCACCTTGGACGGCCTCCGCGAGATGCACGGCCTGTTGGAGCAGGAGTCGGTGGCCTTGGGCGGACGCGATGCCGCCGCCCTGGAGCGCATCGCCCTGACCAAACAGGAGCTGGTGCCGATCCTCGACCGCTTGGCAGCGGAGCAAAGACGCTTTTTCGCCGCGGGGCCGGGGGGAATCGGCGGCATCGAAGCCTATCTGGCCGGGGCCAAGCCCGAAGCCGATCTGGCCGGGGCGCTCAGGGCCGATTGGCGCGAAATCCTGCGCCTCCTCGCCGCCTGCAAGCATCAGAACGAAATGAACGGCGCGTATATCGGCCTGCTGCGCCGCCATGTCGAAAACGCCCTCGATATCCTGCACGGTCCCGCCCAAGCCGAGGCCACCTATGGCCGCGATGGCGTCAAGCGCCGGGGCGGCGTGCATTCCCGGCGCTTCTACGCCGTATAGTTCCGCGGCGCGTCCGGCTGTTTCAAGGCTTGCCTTTCAAGACGACTGGTCGTATATTTCGGCCCCATGACCCGGACATCCACCAAACACTTCACCCGCGAAAAACTCCTCGATCAGGGCGTGGCCATGATCATGGAGCGCGGCTATCACGGCACCGGCCTACAGGAACTCTTGGCCGGGGTCGGCGTGCCCAAAGGCTCGTTCTACAACTATTTCGCCAGCAAGGAAGAATTCTGCGCCGAGGCCATCGGCCATTACATCGAGCCGTTCATCCAACTGTTGGAGGGCCATCTGGCCCGGCCCGGACGCGACGCGCTCGCGGCCTTGAAGGGCTATTTCGGGGAGTTGATCGGGGAACTGGAACGGCGCGGCTACAAGGGCGGTTGCCTGCTCGGCAACCTCATCGGCGAGATCGGCGATACCAACGAGGTTTGTCTCGCGGCCCTGCGCGGCGCGGTCCACCGCTACCGGGACGCGCTGGAACGGGGCTTGGCGCGGGCGCAGCGCGAAGGCACCGTCCGCGTCGATCTGGAGGCCGGGGCGATGGCCGATCTGCTGGCCGACGCTTGGCAGGGCGCGTTGTTGCGGATGAAGGTGGAGCAATCGACCCGGCCCCTCGAAGCCTGTATCGGCGGTTTGCTCGACGGTTATTTCAGGGCTTGAGGACCGGGCGGCCTCGGCATCGGCAAATGGAATCCGGGCTACGCGGTGGAACGGATTGCGCACCGGAAACGGGCGCATTATTTTTTGGCCGGATATAAAACGACTGGTCTACTTGGATAAGGCCGGTCGGACAGGCTTCAGTGGAAGATCAAGCGACGAGGGAACGCCACAACAATCGGGCCGGGCCGTGGCGACGGCACCGGCGCTATCAACCAAGTGAGGGCTATGCGAATGTTAAATCGAACCATCCTCCCCCGCGCCATCCGCGCCGCCTTGTGCGGATTGGCGTTGTCCGGCCTCGGTGCCATTCCCGCCGGGGCCGACGAAACCTGCCTCTCGCCCTATATGCCCAAGATCAAGGGCCAGGAAGATTTCGTCTACGTCTGGACCCTGGGCGTCGAAGGCCTGGGCGACGAACAGGACAAACTGGTCACGGTGGCCGTGAACCCGAAATCCCCCGATTACGGCAAGGTGGTCGGCAGCGTGTCGGTGGGCGGGCGCAACGAGGCCCACCATTCCGACTTCACCGACGACCGCCAATTCCTGTGGGCGGGCGGACTCGATACCAACAAGATTTTCATCTTCGATGTCCACAGCGATCCGGGCAAACCCAAGCTGGTCAAGACTTTGACCGACTTCGTGGCCAAGAGCGGCGGCGTGGTCGGGCCGCATTCGTTCTACGCCTTGCCGGGCCGGATGCTCATCACCGGGCTGTCCAACAACAAGGACCACGGCGGGCGCACCGCGATGGTGGAATACACCAACGCGGGCGATTACGTCGCCACCCATTGGATGCCCACCGACGACAACCTGGGCGGCGCGGTCAAGACCGGCAAATACGCCGACGGCTATGGCTACGATGTCCGCGCCCTGCCGCGCAAGAACGCCCTGGTCTCGACCTCGTTCACCGGTTGGAACAACTACATGATGGATTTCGGCAAGATGCTCCAGGACGCCGAGGCCATGAAGCATTTCGGCAATACCGTGGTGGTGTGGGATTTGATCGGCCGCCAGCCCAAGAAGGTGTTCGATGTGCCGGGCGCGCCCTTGGAAGTCCGTTGCGCCTGGGACGATGCCCATGACTATTGCTTCACCACCACCGCCTTGACCTCGAAGATTTGGCTGGTCGCCCCGGATGCCAAGGGCGAATGGCAGGCGACCGAAGTGGCCGATATCGGCGATCCGAGCAAGGTGCCGCTGCCGGTGGATATTTCGATTTCCAGCGACGACAAGCTGTTGTGGGTCGATACCTTCATGGACGGCAAGGCCCGCGCCTTCGATATTTCCGATCCCAAGCATCCCAAGCAGGTTTACGAGAAGGTCATCGGGGCGCAGCTCAACATGGCCTCGTCGAGTTGGGATGGCAAACGGGTGTATTTCACCTCCTCGCTGCTCGCCAACTGGGATAAGAAGGGCAAGGACAACGAGCAGTTCCTCAAGGGCTATGCCTGGGACGGCAAGGAGTTGAAGGAGCAATTCGCGGTCGATTTCACCCAGGAGAAGTTGGGCCGCGCCCATCAGATGCGGTTCGGGGCGTATTCGCTGTACAAGAGCGTGGCGGAGGCGCAACCCGCCGCCGTGGCCGAGGCCGCCAAGCGCTGAGGTCCACAACCCGATCCGGCCCTTGCCTCCGGGCGGGGGCCGATAAGCCAAACAACCTTTTTCCAACCCCGAGGAATGCCATGCAAGAGTATAAGAACCGGCAGGTGATCGTCCGCTTCAACCCGCATGCCTGTTCCCATGCCGGGGAATGCGTGCGCGGCCTGCCCCAGGTGTTCCATCCCTCGAAAGAGCCGTGGATCGATGTGGATGCCGCGACGCCCGAGGCCATCGCCGAAGTGGTCGAATGCTGTCCTTCGGGGGCTTTGAGCTATGAATATATCGTCTCGGCGGAGTGAAACTGCAACCAGAAAGGAGTGGCTGATATGCCCAAGTATCTGATCGAACGGGAAATCCCCGGTGCCGGAAAATTGACGGCGGAGGAATTGCGGGGTATCTCGCAGCAGTCGTGCAGCGTGCTGAACCGGCTAGGGCCGGGTATCCAGTGGGTACAGAGCTATGTGACCGGGGACACGATATATTGTGTTTATATCGCACCGAGCGAGGCATTGATCCGGCAACACGCGGAGGAGGGTGGATTCCCGGCCAATAGGATTTCGGAGATTACGGCGGTGATTGATCCGGCCACGGCGGGATAACTGGCGATGGGTGGGCTGGAAGTGGGATATTTTCCGTCCACCCTGCTGGCAGGGTGATATGTACTTTGTAGCTTTGACGCAGCGGGGAATATGTCGGGTTGCTTATATCTTTCGGTGTCGCATAAAATAGGTTGAAGGTAACCTGTTTGGCATCGATCAATAGTTGACCTGCCCTTATTGATAGCATGTCCAGTGATGCCATGGTTCTTATTTCAGATTGGATTAAAAAAGAGCCTTCGCGGGTGAGGATATCGATAAAAACTTGGTCCGCGTAAGCGCCTGACAATATGGCGATATAGTTGCCGGAACAGGTTGCCGCATCGATTGGTGATTGAGGTAGAAATCGCCAACCGCCGGTATTCAAAGTTCTATTCCAAGGTAGCCTGTCAATGAAAAAAGTAGAAGGGCATCCAGTTATTTGGGGTTTGTCCTTATCTGCGTCGTATGCCAAGCGCTCAATTTGAAATGGGTGTTGCGGATACGGCTTTATTCCCCTTCCTCCTCCAATCGGATCATCGGGAACCAGTACCTGTCTGACGAATTTGGCTGCATGTTCGCCTATCCATCCGGTTCCGCCTACTATTTGTCCCTCGCGCAGAAACCGTACTCCAAGAACCTCCCCATTTTCTCTATCGATTATAGATAGGTTTGATGCAAGAACCCGTTTATCGGATTCGTCAAAATCACGTGCTTCCTCTCGAACTTCGTAGCGTGCGTTGCGGGATACCGGCTTTCGGATGACAACCCCTCCAGCCCCCGCTCGCTCGTAGGTTTCCCCGCGATAAATGAAAAAGGGATAGTTAGCCCAAATAGCGCTCCCAACGTCGAACAGATATGGAGCTTTGAGAGGTACACCCGACTCGACAAGTTCGAAGCCCTCGACATGAGTAACTATGCGCTGTACGGATTGGAACGATACAGCCGTGTTTTTTGGTGAATCCAAAATGTATGTGGTGATTCCAGCCAGCAGTGTGATAAACACGGCTATTGCGAAAATTTCTGGAATCATAATTACTGCTGATTTTTTAAAGCTTCGGGTGGGTTGATTTTCCGTCACAACCCACCGGATGCCAAGATTTAACGGCAGGTGATTAAGAAATGCACGGCTTGCCGAATATCCTCGTCCATTAACTCTGGATATTCGGCTTTCAGTTCTTCGCGATCGGGATACAAAGCGACCGCTTCGACCACCCTTTTCACGGTGAGCCGCATTCCCCGGATGCAAGCTTGGCCGTTCATGACTTCGGGGTTGATCGTGATACGGTCGAATCTTGTATTCATAGGGAATGCTCCTGTGGGTCCGATTACTTGATCCTCATGCCCGGCTGCGCCCCTTCGTCCGGGAACAGCACGAACGGCCCGCCGCGCTCGTCGCTGGCGGCCAAGACCATCCCTTCCGATAGGCCGAATTTCATCTTGCGCGGGGCCAGGTTGGCGACCATCACCGTCAGCTTGCCTTCCAACTGCGCCGGGTCGTAGGCCGCTTTGATCCCGGCGAATACGGTGCGCGGCTGTTCCTCGCCGATGTCCAGGGTTAACTTCAACAGCTTCTCGGCCTTCTCGACATGCTCGGCCTTGGCGATCCGGGCGATACGCAGGTCGATCTTGGCGAAATCCTCAATCGAAATCGTGTCGGCGATGGGTTGGATCGTGTGTTGCTGGTGCTGGGCGTGGCGCTGTTCGGACTGCGGGGCCGGTTCGGTGGCTTGCAGGTTGGGTTTGTTGGCTGCCACGAGCGCCTCGATTTGCTTGGGGTCGATGCGGGTCATCAGGTGTTGGTAAGGTTGAATTTTGCTGATTGGAAGATTGGATAATTCTTGCCAACTAAAACCACGGTTGAATTCCAGTTTCCAGTTGAAAAGCGCTTCTACACGTTCAGCGACGCCAGGTAGAACAGGTTTTAACAAAATTGTGAGACGGGCAAATGCTCTTAAGGCGGCGCTACACACAATATGCAACTTATCGCTTAGATCGCTGTTCTTGGCTATTTCCCAGGGCTTGTTTTCATCAACGTACCGATTTACCGAATCCGCCAAAGTCATAATTTCCCTGATAGCTCTGCCATATTCCCTATCTTCGTAAAACCGTTCTATCAAATCCAGCTTTTCTATGAAAGCTTGCTCTAAACTCCATTCTTCGATCGATTCTGGGCCAGCGGCTGGCATTAGTTGACCGTCGAAGCGTTTAGATATAAAGCCCGCGCACCGGCTGGCGATATTCACATACTTCCCGACCAAATCCGAATTCACCCGCGCCGCGAAATCCTCCAGATTCAGGTCGATATCCTCCATGCTCCCATTCAGTTTGCAGGCGTAATAATACCGCAGCCATTCCGGGTTCAAGCCCTGCTGCAAATAGCTCTCGGCGGTGATGAAGGTTCCCCGCGACTTCGACATCTTCTCGCCATTCACGGTCAGGAAGCCATGCGCGAAAATCTGGGTCGGCGTGCGGAAATCGGAATATTTCAGCATGGCCGGCCAGAACAAGGCGTGGAAATAAAGAATATCCTTGCCGATGAAATGATAAAGCTCGGCGCTGGAATCCTTGTTCCAGTAATCACCAAAATTCAGCCCCAGCCGGTCGCACAGGTTCTGGAAACTGCCCATATAGCCAATCGGCGCGTCCAGCCAGACATAGAAGAACTTGCCCGGCGCGTCGGGAATCTCGAAACCGAAATATGGCGCGTCGCGGGAAATATCCCAGTCGTTCAGCCCGGCCTCGAACCATTCCGCCATCTTATTGGCGGCCTCGTCCTGCAAAGTCCCGCTGCGGGTCCAGTTTTGCAGGAATTCCCCGCACTTCCCCAGCTTGAAGAAATAATGCACCGATTCCTTCCGCACCGGCGCGGCCCCCGACACGGCGGAATAGGGATTCAGCAAATCGGTGGGGGCATAGGTCGCGCCGCAGGCTTCGCAGGAATCGCCGTACTGATCCTTGGCATGGCAGCGTGGACATTCGCCCTTGATGAAGCGATCCGGCAGAAACATCGCCTTCACCGGGTCGTAATACTGCTCGATGGCGCGGGATTCGATCAGGCCGTTGCGTTTCAGCGTCGCATAGATCGTTTCAGCGAAACGCCGGGTTTCCTCGGAATGGGTCGAGTAATAGTTGTCGAATTCGACCAGGAAGCCGTCGAAATCCCGCTGGTGCTGGCCGTGGACCCGGTCGATGAGTGCCTCCGGGCTGATGCCTTCCTTCTCGGCCCGCAGCATGATCGGCGTGCCGTGGGTGTCGTCGGCGCAGATATAAGATATCTGGTGGCCCTCGCTCGCGGGATAACGCATCTTCTGGAAGCGCACCCAGATGTCGGTTTGGATGTACTCCACCAAATGACCCAAATGGATGGGACCATTGGCATAGGGCAGGGCGCTGGTGACGAGGATTTGGCGTGGCTGGTTCATCGGCTTCATCGAGGTTCGCTGCATGAAAATGGCGGCGATTATCCCACAATCGCGGATGCGGTTCCGGCTTGGCTAGGGGCGGCCTCTGCGTGTATAAGCTTCCCCAATTCACTTGGAAGGAGAATCCCCATGCTCGACGTACTGTTGTCGGGAAAATTATCCCGCGATCCCCTGGTCCGCGTCGGACCTTCCGGCAGGCCGTTCACCACCGCGCAAATCAGGGTGCCGGTCGAGGGCGATGAAACCCTCTGGGTGTCCACCATCGCCTTCGGCGAGGTCGGCGAACGCCTGGGCCGCCTCAAGGCCGGCGACGCGGTCAGCCTTGCGGGTTCGGCCAAGCTGTCGTCCTGGGAAAAGGACGGCGAACTCCGCCACGGCCTCAGCGTGACCGCCTCCGGCATCCTCTCGATCCACGAAACCCGCGAGGTCCGCGAAACCCGCAAGCGGCGCGAACCCAAGGAATCGCCCGGCCGGGCCGCGCCCGCCGAGCCGCCGCCGGGCCGGGAAACCGGCGGGGAGGTCGAGTTCGACGACGAGATTCCGTTTTGACGGGCCGGATCATGGCAATGAAGCTGAAACCCGCCGCGCTGTTGGCCATCCTTCCGCTGTTGGCCGCCTGCGTCGCCACGCCCAGCCAATACGCCCGCGATGTCGGGGTGAATCCGGCCACGGATTGCCGGGTTTTCCCCATCACCCAACATATGTGGCGCGATGCCTATCCGGGCTTACTGAACGCCCAGGTCGATCCCGACTGGATGTACCCGGTCTACGCCGGGCTGGGCACCACGACCTGGCTGGTCGCGACGCCCTTCCTGCCGCTGGTGGACCTGTTGGTGGCCCCGTTGTGGATGGGGCAGGGCTGCACCTGGGACAACACCTGGCAAGATATCCAGAAAGTCCCCGGCTGAACCGGGAAGCAGGCGGTGTCGGTTTTCCTACAAACCTTGCCCCATTATGGGGAAGGGCCGCTCTAGGGTTTGTACCGTATAGCGCCCGGTTGGAAGGCAAACCAAGATAAATCAAGGTCTTGCGCCCTATTTGCGAAGGGCCGGCCAGCCGGGTCCCGCCTTTGGCCCGGAAACTGCTGCTATGGTTGTCGATGACATCCCGTAATTCCGACGAACCCTCCCCGGCGCTCCCCCCTTAGCGCGGAAAATCGCCCGGACCGTGCCTGTCATGCCTCGCCGGGCCGATCCGGCGAAGCTCCCAGCCTTGCGGAGCCAAACGGCGCGATTGAGCGCTGGGTTTCGCCGGGTTCCCTGACCGCAATCAATGCCGCCCATCGGGCCATTCCGGGCCTAGAACCCGATGAATCATCCCGCGATGGGGGCTGGAGTTCTACCGTGGACGCTTTACTGTTGATCCTGTTCGCATTGTTGCACGTCGCCGATGGCATCGTGACTTATTTTGGGCTGAGTTGGTTCGGATTGGAGGAAGTGAACCCGGTACTCAATTACTGCGCCGGTTATTTCGGCCTGGCCTGTTCCATCACCGCGCTGAAACTGGTGGCCCTGGGCTTCATCGCCTTCGTGTTCGCCGGGAGGCGCAGGATCAAGAGCCGCTGGATGACCGCCACCCTGGCTTCCGCCGTGACCTTCTATGGCTGGGTGGTCACCAACAACGTGATGCTGGTGATCGACGCCTGATCCCGCAGTTTGTCCGCCGTCCCTGCCCATTCCCGGCGCGGGGACGCCCTGTTTCCCCCGCCACGCCCATTCCCGTCCCCTTGGATTCCCCCCCCGGCGCAAGCCGCCGCCCCAATTGTGTAGAATGGCGCTTGGTTATTTGCATTGCCCGGAGAGTCCCATGTCCTTCACGCAAGCCGATGTCGAAAGCAGTCTGAAAACCTGGATCGATCCCCATCTCGGCAAAGACCTGGTCGGTGCCAGGATGGCGAAAAAAATCGAGGTGGAGGGCGGCAAGGTCCGCATCCGGGTGGCTTTGGGCTATCCCGCCGCCAGCTTCCACGGGGCGCTCCAGGCCGCGTTGGCGGCCAAGGTCCAGGCCGATACCGGGGCGGCGGCGGTCGAGGTCGAGGTCGCCACCGAGATCGTGTCCCATGCCGTGCAGAAGAATTTGAAGCCCATGCCCGGCGTCAAGAACATCATCGCCGTGGCCTCGGGCAAGGGCGGGGTCGGCAAATCGACCACCACCGCGAATCTGGCGCTGGCCCTCGCCGCCGAGGGGGCGCGGGTCGGCATCCTCGACGCCGATATTTATGGGCCGAGCCAGCCCCTAATGCTGGGCCTGTCGGGGATGCCCGAGGTGGAGGATGGGAAACGGATGATTCCCAAGATGGCCTATGGGGTGCAATCGATTTCCATCGGCTATCTGGTCGGCGAGGACCAGCCCATGATCTGGCGCGGCCCGATGGTGACGGGCGCCTTGCAGCAAATGCTGAAGGACACCAAGTGGGACGATCTCGATTATCTCTTGATCGACCTGCCGCCCGGCACCGGCGATATCCAATTGACCCTGGCCCAGCAGATTCCGGTGTCGGGCGCGGTCATCGTCACCACGCCGCAGGATATCGCCCTGCTGGACGCCCAACGCGGCCTCAGGATGTTCGAGCAGGTCGGGGTGCCGGTGCTGGGCTTGGTGGAGAATATGAGCATCCATATCTGCTCCAACTGCGGCCATGCCGAACCCATCTTCGGCGAGGGCGGCGGGGCCAGGATGGCGGAGAAATACGGCACCGAACTCCTGGGCGCCTTGCCCTTGGATATGGCGATCCGGCTCGCCGCCGACAGCGGCCAGCCCACCGTGGTGGCCGACCCCGAAGGCCAGCCCGCCCAAATCTACAAGTCCATCGCCCGCAAGCTGGCGGCGCGCTTGGCGCTCAAGGCCAAGGATTACAGCGCCCGCTTCCCCACCATCCAGGTGGTGAACGACTGATGGGCATCAAATCCGACCGTTGGATCCGTCGCATGGCGGAGGAACACGGCATGATCGCGCCGTTCGAGCCGGGGCAAGTGCGGAAAATCGACGGCAAGCGGGTGATTTCCTACGGCACCTCCAGCTATGGCTACGATGTGCGCTGTTCCAACGAATTCAAGATCTTCACCAATATCAACTCGGTGATCGTCGATCCCAAGGATTTCGATGAAAACAGCTTCGTCGATGTCCGGCAGGACGTGTGCATCATCCCGCCCAATTCCTTCGCCCTGGCGCGGACGGTGGAGTATTTCAGGATACCGCGGGATGTGCTGGTGATTTGCTTGGGCAAGTCCACCTATGCCCGCTGCGGGATCATCGTCAACGTGACGCCGCTGGAACCCGAATGGGATGGCCATGTCACCTTGGAATTCTCCAACACCACGCCGCTGCCCGCCAAAATCTACGCCCACGAAGGCGTGGCCCAGATGCTGTTCATCGGGGCCGACGAGGTCTGCGAAACCTCGTACAAGGACCGCGGCGGCAAATATCAAGGCCAGACCGGCGTGACCCTGCCCAAAGCCTGAGCCGCCATCCGTCCCGATCCTTCCCATCCACTTTTTTCCTACATGATCATCCCATGCAGCAAATCACCGCCCCCGCCCTCCGCGAGCGCCTCGACGACGCCAGCCAAGCCGCCCCGCTCCTGCTCGATGTGCGCGAACCCCACGAGTACGCCTTTTGCCATATCGAAGGTAGCCTCAACATCCCGATGAACACCGTCCCCGCCCGCATCGGCGAACTCGACCCCGACCGCGAAATCGTGGTGATTTGCCACCACGGGATGCGTAGCGCCAGCATCGCGGGTTTCCTGGGTAGCCGCGATTTCCAGAAGGTGTTCAACCTGAGCGGCGGCGTGGAAGCCTGGGCCGTGCTGGTCGATCCGGCCATGCCGAGGTACTGAGGATGCTGGCCGTGGTCCAGCGGGTGGCGCGGGCCGAGGTCAGGGTCGATGGGGAGAGCGTCGGCAGGATCGGGCCGGGCCTGTTGGCCCTGGTCGCGGTGGAGCGCGGCGACACCGAGGCCCAGGCCGAGCGTCTGGCCGGGCGGCTGCTGGGCTACCGCATGTTCGCCGATGCCGGGGACAAGATGAACCTCAGCGTCATGGATACCGGCGGCGGGGTGCTGCTGGTGTCGCAATTCACCTTGGCCGCCGACACCCGCAAGGGGATGCGTCCTAGTTTTACGCCCGCCGCCGATCCCGAAACCGGCAGGCGGCTATTCGATGAGTTGGTGGCGCGGGTGCGGGCCAGGCATGGTCCGGTCGAGACCGGGCGGTTCGGGGCCAATATGCAGGTGGAGTTGGTCAACGATGGGCCGGTGACGTTCAGTTTGCGGGTGGCACCGCCGGAAGCGGAGCCGTAGCCGGGGCGTTGCCGCCCGTGCATTCCCCCAGGTAGACCGCGTGGAATTGGTTGCCCATGTCGGTTTTTTCCTGCTCGCCGAAATTCACGTCCAGCGCCCCGTCGATCCGGGTCGCGCTGAAATCCAGCTCGCCATGGCCTTTGAGGCCCAAGTCCCCGGCGCAAGCCACGTCGAACGAGAGATGCCCTGCCGAGTATGTCCGGTTCCCGAAATCGCAGCCCGAGACGCCGGGTCCGCCGCTGCCGGTGAGCAGGCGTTCCGGGTGGTCGGCGTCGTCCTGGCTCAGGCATTGGGTCAGCTCGAAGGGCTGGGGTTGCCAGCCGGGGGTGGCGGCGACGCGGGATTCCAGGGTGATTTTCCAAAGGCCCGGGCGGATGTCTTCGGCCTGGGCCGGGGCGCAGAGGGCCAGGAGCAGGGCGGGGAGGATGGGGGTTTTCAGGCTTTTCATAGGGAGGGCCAATGAGTGGAAGGTGCGGGGGCCGATAGCATAATACCCACCGCCATTATCTCCGTATCCGGCGATGCCGCCGTCCAGGCCATCCGTTGCTCCGCGGGTTTCAGAACGGGGCCAGCCGGATGCCCTTCCGCGCCCGCGTCGCCGCCACGTAATAGACATTGATCTCCTCCCTGAGCTTGGCCGGATTGAATTCCTCCGCCATGTCCATTAGCTTCTCCAATTCCTTGCGGGTGGCGAAACCGTCCTCGCCCATCGCCACCCAATCGTATTCCTGGCCCTTGGCCTTGTGGGTGGTGGCGAACAACGCCGCCGCCTGGGGCTTGTCCACCAGCCGGGCCTTGATCTCGCGGTCGAACTCGTACAGCTTGGTGCCATAACGCCCCACCAGATCGACCAGGGTGGCGAGCGCCGCGTTCTGGGTGTCCTTGGCGAAGCGCCTGACATCCTCGAAGTGGGCGAGCTTGCGGATCAAAGGGTCTTCGATCTTCTGGCGCTTGCCCAGCTTCAGGTTCAGCAAGGACACCACCCGGCTGTTCATGAAGTTGTAGCCGCCGTAGCCCCCCTCGAAATACATCGATTTCGCGCCTTTCTCCAAGCGTTCCAGCGCCGCCTCGAACAGCGCCAGGTTGCTGCGGCAAATCACCGCCACCGATCGCTTGCGCGCCAGGTCGGGGCGCGGCTTGAAGTGGGTTTCGGCGGCGGTGCCGCGCATGTGCAGGCGGTGGGGTTCGCCCAGGATGCGGTAGGCGGCGTTGACCTGTTCGGCCAGGTGTTGGGCCAGTTTGTCGCCGAAGCGGAAGGTCTGGCTCAGGGGATGGCTTTGGCCGTCGATCCGTTCCAGGGAATTCACCGCGTGGCGGAAGGCGTAGATTTGCTGGAAGCCATCGCCGACGAACACCCGCTGGGCGTGGTCCTGGCGCTGGATGATGCTGAGCATCACGCCGGAAGTGTCCTGGGCCTCGTCCACCAGGATGATATCGAAGGGCAGCTTGACCTTGGCGAACTGGAACAGCTTCAAATAGAAATCGTGCAGGGCCGGAATCCGCCGCTGCCGCATATCGGACAGGAGGCTCCGCACCACGGCCAGGAGTTCGCTCCCGCACATCGCCAGCAAGACCCGCACCGGGGCGGTGGGCGCGGTGGCCTCGCGGTAGGCGTCGAGCAGGCCGTCGTCGAGCTTCACCCAGGCGGCATTGAGGTAATAGTTGGTCAAGTCCTTGATGAGCCAGGCGTAGATCAGGGCGTCCTCGCCCTGGCGCTCGGCGGACGGCACGTATTGCTCCAACAAGCGCCATTCGTTGAGTTCGCTTTCCAGCTGGTAGTTATGGCCTTGCACGTACTGATAGGCGAGGCCGTGGAGGGTCTTGACCGTCATGTGGGAAAGCCCGCGCCCGTGGGCCTTGAGCCGGACTTCGTCGGCCACGGCGCGGTTATAGGCCAGATAGAGGATGCGGCTGCGGGGCCGGGCGGCGGCGAATTCGAGGAGGGTGGTGGTCTTGCCGCTGCCGGCCACGGCGTTGACCTTGAGGATGGGGGCGTCCGCCGCGATCACGGCGGCTTGTTCTTCGGTCAGCGGCAAGGTTTGGGGACTCCGAACGGTGGAAAAGGGTAAGGATAGCGGTGTGGACCGGATGGAGCGCGGTGGCTTGGAGTCCAAAGCAAGCTTTGGACTCCAGGATTATACGGCCTCGATCAATACCCGCATTCCCACCGGCACCCGTCCGAACAAGTCCACGATATCGGCGTTTTTCATCCGCACGCAACCATGCGAGGCCGGAATCCCGCTCACGCCCCGGTCGGGGCTGCCGTGGATGTAGATATAGCGCCAAGTGGTGTCCACCGCGCCGTAGCGGTTGAAGCCGGGTTCGAGTCCGCCCAGCCAGAGGATGCGGGTCAATATCCAATCGCGGCCCGGACACTGGGTTTCCAGTTCGTCGCCGTAGATTTCGCCGGTGGGGCGGCGGGCCTTGAACACCGCGCCCAGGGGTTGGCCCGCGCCGATCTTGGCGCGGATGCGGTGCCAGCCGCGCGGGGTGCGTTCGCTGCCCTTTTGTTCGCCGGGGCCGTTCTTGGCGGTGGAGACGGGCCAGGTGTGGACCACGCGCCCGGCCTCGATCCAGTCCATGGCCTGGCGCGGGAGGCTGACGCGGAGGTAGGTCGCCGGGGTTTCGGTCATCGCTCGAACCAGGCGATGGATTCCACATGCGCCGTCTGCGGGAACATGTCCATCACCCCGGCCTTGACCAGCCGATAACCATGTTGATGGACCAGGATTCCGGCGTCGCGGGCCAGGGTCGAGGGATTGCAGGACACATAGACAATGCGCGAGGCCCGCCAGTGCGGCGCGTAGGCCAGGACTTCCTCGGCCCCGCCCCGCGAAGGATCGAGCAGCACCTTGTCGTAGCGCTGTTTGATCCAGGGTTCGGCGTCGAGGTTTTGGCCGAGGTCGGCCATGTGGAATTCGGCGTTGGCGATGCCGTTATGGGCGGCGTTCTGGCGGGCGCGTTCGACCAGGGACCAGCTGCCTTCGACCCCGACCACCCGCCCGGCCTTCCGCGCCAGCGCCAAGGTGAAATTGCCCAGGCCGCAGAACAGGTCCAGCACGGTGTCATCGGGCTGCGGGTCCAGGGCTGCGAGGGCCCGGTTCACCATTTGGCGGTTGATCTCGCCGTTGACCTGGGTGAATTCGGTGGGCAGGAATTGGTATTCGAGGTTCCAGTCCGGCAGGGCGTAGCTGAGCGGCCCAGGGCTTTCGGGATACAGCGGAGCCATGGAATCGGGACCGTGGCGTTGCAGCCAGATATCGAAGCCGCAGCGCTGGCCGAAGTCCTTCAAATGTTCCAAATCTTCCGGCGTCGGGTCTTCCAGCACCCGGAACACCAGGGCGGCGCGGTCGTCGCCCATGGAAATCTCGATCTGCGGCAGGCGGGCCTTGAGCGTGAGCTGGCCGATGACTTCGGACATGTCGTGCAGCCGCTCGCCGATGACCGGGGGCAGGATGCGGCAGGCGTCGATATTGGCGATGTAATTCCCGGCCCGCTCGCGGAAACCCACCAACACCCGGCCCTTGGCCGGCACGTCCTTCACGCTGAGCCGGGCCTTGCGCCGGTAGCCCCACAAGGGGCCGCGCAACGGTTCCCACAAGGGCACCTCGTCCAGCTTGCCGATGCGGCGCAGTTGATCGACCAGGAGTTTTTCCTTTTCCTCGATCTGGGAATCTTCCGCGAGGTGTTGCAGGCTGCATCCGCCGCACAGGTGGTAATGCGGACAGCCCGGCTCGACCCGGTTGGGCGCGGCCACCTGCACGGTTTCGACCTTGCCTTCGGCGTAGTCGCGGTGGATTTCGGTGTAGGAAAACGCCACGTCCTCGCCGGGCAAGGCGCCCGAGATGAACACGGCCTTGCCATCGATGCGGGCGACGCCGCGGCCATCGTGGGTGTAGGCGTCGAT
Organism: Methylomagnum ishizawai; assembly: GCF_019670005.1. Classification (NCBI taxonomy): domain Bacteria; kingdom Pseudomonadati; phylum Pseudomonadota; class Gammaproteobacteria; order Methylococcales; family Methylococcaceae; genus Methylomagnum; species Methylomagnum ishizawai. The sequence goes on from NZ_AP019783.1 coordinate 1,846,067, forward strand.
GTGGGCGGGGAAATGGCCTTTGGGGACCGGCTTCGGTCTGCGTCCTCTATATCCCATGGTCTGGCTTACTCCGGGAACACGCCCGTGGACAAATACCGATCCCCCCGGTCGCAGACGATCACCACGATCACCGCGTTCTCGACCTCCCGCGCCAATTGCAAAGCCGCATAGATCGCCCCGCCCGAAGATATCCCGGCGAAGATGCCTTCCCGCGCCGCCAGTTGGCGGGTGGTTGCCTCGGCGTTCGCTTGGTCCACGTCCATGATGCGGTCGATCTTGCTGAAATCGCAGATTTTGGGGAGGTATTCCTTGGGCCAGCGGCGGATGCCGGGAATCTTGGAATCGCCCTCGGGCTGCACGCCGATGATTTGGATGGCGGGGTTCATTTCCTTGAGATATTGCGAAGTGCCCATGATCGTCCCGGTGGTGCCCATCGAACTCACGAAATGGGTGACGCGGCCTTGGGTGTCGCGCCAGATTTCCGGGCCGGTGCCGGTGTAGTGGGCCAGCGGGTTGTCGGGGTTGGCGAACTGGTCGAGGATTTTGCCTTCGCCACGGGCTTCCATGGCGCGGGCGAGGTCGATGGCGGCTTCCATGCTGCCTTTGGCCGGGGTCAGGACGATGTCGGCCCCGTAGGCCTTCATCGAGGCGCGGCGTTCGGCGCTCATGTTGTCGGGCATGATGAGGGTCATCTTGTAGCCCTTGATCGCCGCCGCCATGGCGAGGGCGATGCCGGTATTGCCGCTGGTGGCTTCGATCAGGCGGTCGCCGGGTTTGATGTCGCCGCGGTCCTCGGCCCGCTGGATCATGCTCAGGGCCGGGCGGTCCTTGACCGAACCCGCCGGGTTGTTGCCTTCCAGCTTGGCGAGGATCGTGTTGGAGGTGTCGCCCGGCAGGCGTTGCAAACGGACCAGGGGCGTGTTGCCGACGAAGGCTTCGATGGTCGGGAAATCGGGAAGGGGTTGCTGGGTCATGGCCGGAATTCCTGAGCGTTTCGCTCAACCAAAGGGGTAAAATGACACGAATCTTACCATTTCATGTTTCGTGCCATGCAAAAAGTCGAACTGCTGTCCCCCGCGGGCACCCTCAAGCACATGCGTTATGCCTATGCCTACGGCGCGGATGCCGTTTACGCCGGGTTGCCGCGCTATAGCCTCCGGGTCCGCAACAATGATTTCCTGGAAAAAAACCTGGGGCTGGGCATCGCCGAGGCCCACCAACAAGGCAAAGCCTTTTATCTCGCCACCAACGTCCTGCCGCACAATAGCAAGGTCAAAACCTTTGTGAGAGACCTGACACCGATTGTCGCAATGGGTCCAGACGCCCTCATCATGGCCGACCCCGGCCTCATCATGCTGGCGCGGGAGGCGTGGCCGGAGATGCCGATCCATCTGTCGGTCCAGGCCAACACGGTGAATTACGCGGCGGTGAAGTTCTGGCGGTCGGTGGGCGTGAGCCGCATCATCCTGTCGCGGGAATTGTCGCTGGACGAAATCGCCGACATCCGCCAGCACTGCCCGGAGATGGAGTTGGAAGTCTTCGTCCACGGCGCTTTGTGCATCGCCTATTCCGGGCGCTGTTTGCTGTCGGGTTATTTCAACCAGCGCGACCCCAACCAGGGGACGTGTACCAATTCCTGCCGCTGGAAATACGACCTCAGCCCGGCCCAGCAAAACCCGGAAGGCGATTACGTGCCCGGCCCGTTGCGCCTGTCGCTGGCGGATTTGAACAGCGGCTTGACCGATTGCGGCGAACAACAGCGCCATCCGCTGGCCGACGAGGTGTATTTCCTGGAGGAGGAAAACCGGCCCGGAGAATTGATGCCGGTGATGGAGGACGAACACGGCACCTATATCCTCAATTCCAAGGATTTGCGGGCGGTCGAGCATGTCCACCGGCTGGCGGCGATTGGGGTCGATAGCCTCAAGATCGAGGGCCGCACCAAATCCCATTATTACGTGGCCCGCACGGCCCAGGTTTATCGCCGGGCCATCGACGATGCCTTGGCCGGGCGTCCGTTCGATCCCGGCTTGCTCGGGGTATTGGAAAACCTGGCCCAGCGCGGTTATACCGATGGTTTCTACCAGCGCCACCATACCCAGGATTATCAGAATTATCTGCGCGGGTATTCCGAGAGCCATCAACAGCGCTTCGTCGGCGAAATCACCGGCTACGACGCCGCCTCCGGCAAGGCCGATGTCCTGGTGAAAAACAAATTCGCGGTCGGCGACCGGCTGGAATTGATCCTGCCGGAAGGCAACCGCGACGTGGTGCTGGAGGCGATGGAGGATAAGCACGGCGCGCCCTTGGCCGAAGCGCCGGGCGGCGGCTGGGAGGTCAGGATTCCCCTGGCGGCGCGGGATGCGCGGCATGGGTTGATCGCGCGGTATCTGTGACAGCGCGGGGCCGGGAGCGGTCCGGGGACCGCTCCTACGGCGGGGGTTTATAAGGTCCGGGACGCGGTGGGCTGCTGGTGCAGGGCCTGGGTCCGCTCGAAATCGGTCTGGCAGGCGATGCAGCGCTCGGCGGTGGGATTGGCTTCCAAGCGGGCCGGCGGGATGGGCTGGTCGCAATCGATGCACGCGCCGTATTCGCCCCGGCCTATCCGCAGCAGGGCGGCCTCGACCTGCCGCAGTTCGTGGACATGGCGGTCGATGGCGGCGAGGTCCAAGTCCACCATCAACGAAGCCACCGAGGCTTCCTCCTCGTCGTGGACTTCCCCGGCCACGTCGGTGAAGTGCTCGCTGTCGCTGCGCAACACCTCTTCTTGCACGCCTTGCCGCAATTGGTCGAAACGCGCCTGTAGCTGGCGGCGGAAGTGTTCGATCAGGGTTTGGTTCAGTTCTACGCTCATACGGGATTCCTCGTTTCCTCGTTTATGGTTCATGTCGTGGGGTTTGGATCGCGGGGACGCGGCCCGATTTCAATCCGTTGCACCCGCGGGGTGATGCCGCATAGCAGGTCGTAGGGGATGGTGGCGGCGTGGCGGGCGATTTCCTCGACCGGCAAGCCTTCGCCCCAGAGGATCGCCTCGTCCTCGACCTGGGCCGCCGGGCAATCGGTCAGGTCCAGGGTAATCATGTCCATCGACACCCGGCCGATCAGCGGCACCCGTTGGCCCCGCACCAGGACCGGCGTGCCCGGCTGGGCATGGCGCGGATAGCCATCGCCATAGCCCACGGCGGCGACCCCGAGCCGGGTCGGGTGCGGGCAGATCCAATCGCCGCCATAGCCCACGGCGTCGCCCGCCCGGAGTTGTTTGATGGCGATCAACCGGGTGCGGAAGGTCATGACGGGTTCGAGTCCGTCGTCCGGGCCGGTGCGGTAGGGGAAGGGCGAAACCCCGTATAGCATGATGCCGGGCCGCACCCATTCCACCCGCGTTCCCGTCCAGGCCATCAGCCCCGCCGAATTGCCGATGCCGCGCTCGGGTCGCAGGGTGCCCAGCGCCCGTTCGAACACGCTCAGTTGGCGCTCGGTCAGGGGGTCTTGCAACATGTCGGCGTTGGCGAGGTGGGTCATGACCGGGATGGGTTTCAGCACGGCGGGGCAGGCGTGTAGCCGCGCCATGCCGGCGTCGAATTCTTCCGGCAACAGTCCCAGCCGGTGCATCCCGCTATCGAGCTTGGCCCAGACCGCCAGCGGCGCGGGCAATTGGGCCTGTTCCAGCAAATCGATTTGGCGCGGCGCGTGGATGATGGGTTCCAGGCCGTGCCGGGCGTGGGCTTCCAATTCCCGCGCATTGACGAAGCCTTGCAGCACGGCGATGCGTTGCGCGACGCCGGCCTGCCGCAGGGCCAAGCCTTCGTCCAACCGGGCCACGGCGAAGGCGTCGGCGTCGGGCAGGCCGCGGGCGATGCGGACCAGCCCGTGCCCATAGGCATCGGCCTTGATGACCGCCATGACCTTGGCACTGGGCGCGAAGCCGCGCACCCGCGCCAGATTGCGGGCCACCGCCGCGAGGTTGAGGGTGGCGTGGGCGGAGCAGCCTATCACCGTCAGAATTCCCCCCCGCCGTTGGGCGGATAGCCCCCGCCGCCGCCGGATGGGTTCCCACCGATATAGACGGTCGGGGCGTGGTTCTCGAAGCGGGTGTATTGGCCGAGGAAAGTCAGCTTCACGGTGCCGATGGGCCCGTTGCGCTGCTTGGCGATGATGATTTCGGCGGAGCCTTTGTCCGGGGACTCGGCGTTGTAAACCTCGTCGCGATAAATGAATAGGATGATGTCGGCATCCTGCTCTATCGCGCCCGATTCGCGCAAATCGGACATGACGGGCCGCTTGTTGGGCCGTTGCTCCAGGCTGCGGTTGAGCTGGGACAGCGCGATCACCGGCACGTTGAGTTCCTTCGCCATGCCTTTCAGCGAGCGGGAAATATCGGAAATCTCGTTCACCCGGCTTTCGCTGCCCGGCGATTGCATGAGTTGCAGGTAGTCGAGGATCACCATGCCCAGTTGGCCGCCGTTCTCGCGGGCGAGGCGGCGGCAGCGGGCGCGGACCTCGGTCGGGGTCATGGCCGGGGTGTCGTCGATGAACAGCTTGGCCTCGGCCAGGATGTTGATGGCGGAACCCAGCCGCGGCCAATCGTCCTGTTCCATCTTGCCGGTGCGGACCTTGCTCTGGTCGATGCGGCCCAGCGAGGACAGCATACGCAGCACCAATTGCTCGGCGGGCATTTCCATGCTGAACACCGCCACCGGCAGTTTTTCCTTGAGCGCCACATGTTCGGCGATGTTCATGCAGAAGCTGGTCTTGCCCATCGACGGCCTCCCCGCCACGATGACGAGGTCGGACGGTTGGAACCCGGAGGTCTTGTCGTCGAGGTCGGTATAGCCGCTGGGCACCCCGGTCATATGGCCTTGGCTGTGGAACAGCACCTCCACCCGGTTCACGGCGGCGGTGACCAGGGGCCGGATCGGCTTGAAGCCGGTGCCTTGCCGCCGGTATTGGTCGGCGATGCGGAACACCGTGCGCTCCGCCGTCTCGATCAATTCCGGGGTGGTGCGGCCCTGCGGGAAATAGGCGAGGTCGGCCAGTTCCGCGCCCGAGGCGATCAATTGCCGGAGGATGGATTTTTCCCGGACGATATCGGCATAGGCCGAGATATTGGCGGCGCTGGGGGTTTCCTTGGCCAGCGAGGCCAGATAGCTCAGCCCGCCGCTTTCGTCCAGCCAGCCCAGGCTTTCCAGGGTTTCCGCCAAGGTGATGACATCGGTCGGGCCTTGCTTTTCCGCCAGCATCTTCATGGCCCGGAAAATCAGCTTGTGGTCGTGGCGGTAGAAATCGTCCTCGACCAGCATATCGGCCACCTTGTCCCAGGCCAGCCGATCCAGCAGCAGGGAGCCGAGGACGCCTTGCTCGGCGTTGACGGAAAAAGGCGGGAGTTTCAGGGCTTCGACTTGCTCGTCCCTGGAGGCATTCGGATTGCGTCGGATACGTTCTGCCATGGTCAGGGTTCAGGCTTGGCGCAGGGTTTCGATGAGGCGGGTGGTGGAATAGCCATCGACGAAGCTTAACAGTTTGACCTCGCCGCCGTGGGCCAGGACCAGATCGTGGCCGGCGATGGCGCCGATGTCGGCGTAGTCGCCGCCCTTGACCAGCACGTCGGGTAGGATGTGGCCGATGGCGGCGCGGGGGGTGTCGTCCTCGAAGGGGACGACCCAATCGACCGCCGCCAGCGCCGCCAGCATTTCCATGCGGTGGGCCAGGGGATGGATGGGGCGTTCCGGGCCTTTGAGGCGGCGCACCGAGGCATCGCCGTTGACCAGCACCACCAAGCGGTCGCCCAGGGCGCGGGCTTCCCGTAGATAACGGATGTGGCCGGGATGGAGGATATCGAAACAGCCGTTGGTGGCGACGATCCTTTCGCCCTGGCGGCGGGCGGCGTCCAGGATCGGCAACAGGTCGCTGAGGGCGATGGCCCCGCGCCGTTGGGTGGGGCCGCCCGGCAGGGCTTGGGCCAATTCCTCCAGGCCGACGCTGGCGGTGCCGAGCTTGCCCACCACCAGGCCCGCCGCGAGGTTGGCCAGCGGGGTGGCTTCGGCCAGGGCCAGCCCGGCGGCGAGGCCCGCCGCCAACACGGCGATCACGGTATCGCCCGCGCCGGTCACGTCGTAGACCTCCTTGGCGCGGGCGGGCAGGTGCAGGTCGGGAGCGTCGCGCCGCACCAGGGTCATGCCCTGTTCGCCACGGGTGATCAAGAGCGCGTCGAGGTCGAGTCGCTCGGCCAGGTGCCGGGCCTTCGCGGCCAGTTCGTCGTCGTCGCGGCAGGGACCGGCCACGGCCTCGAATTCGGCGCGGTTGGGGGTGATGAGGGTCGCGCCCCGGTATTTGTCGAAGTCGCCGCCCTTGGGGTCGATCAAAATGGGCTTTCCGGCGGCGCGGGCGGCTTCGATCAAGGGGCGGATGTGGTGCAGGGTGCCCTTGCCATAATCGGACAGCACCACGGCCTGGACTTCGGGCAGGCGGGCGGCGAAGCGTGCCGTCAAAACCGCCGGATCGACGCCGTGGAAACCTTGCTCGAAATCCAGCCGGATCAATTGCTGATGGCGGCTGAGGACGCGCAGCTTGGTGATGGTGGGGAGGCCCGCCACCCGTTCGACCCGGCAGTCGATCCCGGCTTGTTCCAGTAAGCCGGTCAAGCCGGTGCCCGCCTCGTCCGCGCCGCAATAGCCCAGGACTTCGGCCCCCGCGCCCAGGGCGGCGATGTTGAGCGCCACGTTGCCCGCGCCGCCGATCCGTTCCTCGATCCCTTCCACCCGCACCACCGGCACCGGGGCTTCCGGCGAAATGCGCGAGGTGGCCCCGTGCCAATAGCGGTCCAGCATCAGATCGCCGGCCACCAGCACACGGGAGGAACGGAAGTCGGGGAGTCGCATGGTCGGAGCCCTGCCGAAAAAGGGGCGATAGCATAGCACACCCATCAAGGCGGGAGCCTTGGGCGGGGTTGGCGCGGGGTGTAAGCGTGGATACGTGGGCGCGGGGCGGTCATTCATGATTTTCGCCGGATACAGGGGCGGGTGAAGATAAACTATGCCCAAAATCCCACCTTGGAAGGTGTTTTAATGACAAACCCACCCATTCCTTACCAACCACCCCGGACCTTGCTCGCAGCCAACCGGGAGTTGCGCTTCGACCAGCCCTTGGCCTACGACGACCCGCGCTATGTGGATACCGCCAAGGCGCGGGGCAATTTCAACCATACCAAGATCATCCGTGCCTTGATGGGAGGCAATCCCAACGGCGGTAATTACTTCCTTTATAGCGGTCCCATCGGCTGCGGCAAAAGTACCGAACTCAGGCGGCTGGCGGTCGAATTGCATGAGCCGGGCCAGTTTTACGTGGTCATGCTAGACACGCTGGAACGGCTGGATACCCATAACCTGGGCTATCCCGATGTCTTGCTGGCTTTGGCGGCGGAGTTGTTGGCCCGGATCGAGGGCGAGGGTGTTGTGATCGATCCGATGTTTTTGCGGAATCTGACCGGCTGGTTCAGCGAAAGGATCGAGAAGAATGAACGTACCCGCGAATTGGCTGCCGAAATCAAGTCCGGTGCGGAAGTCCAGGCCAGCATTCCTTTCCTGTGCAAATTGTTCGCCAGCCTGACCAGTTCTTTCAAGGTCAATTCGACCTACAAGGAAGAACTCCGTACCGTGGTCAAGAACAGCTATAGGGATTTCTCCCAGGCGTTCAATGATTTGCTGGTCGCGGCGCGGGGCGCTTTGGGGCGGCGCGGGCTGGGTGACCGCCTCTTGTTCCTGGTCGATGGCACCGACCGTCTGTCGAGGGAGGATAGCAAAGCCTTCTTCATCGACAACATCCACCAATTACAGCAAATCCAGGCCGATTTCATTTATTGCGCTCCGATTGCGCTGGTGTTCAACCATCGGACTTTCCTGCTAAACATCTATACCGACCTGTTCCATCTGCCCATGATTAAGCTGAGCGAAAAGTCCGATCTGGACGAGGCCCGGCCCGACCCGGAAGGCTATGCCGCCATGCGCGAGATGGTGTTGAAACGGGTTGCTCAGGAGTTGTTCGACGATCTCGCCACGCTGGATTATTTCATCCGCTATTCCGGCGGCAATCCGCGCCATTTGCTGCGCCTTTTGAATTACGCCTACACCGAGGCGGAAAGCGAGTTTTTCGACCGCGCCGCCGCCGAGCGGGCCGTCAAGCGCTACGCCACCGATTACCGCTACCAGCTTGCCGCCGAGGATTTCGCCTTGCTGCGGCGGGTGGATGCTTTGGAGGATGTTTCGCAGTTGTCGGAGGACGACCGGGAGCGGGTCGGCAAATTGCTGTATTACGGGGCATTGTTGGAATACAACAGCTATTGGTGGCGTTCGCATCCGGTGGTGCGGACCTTGCCCGCCTATGTCGCGCCATGAATGCCGCCGATCTGTTCGGACCTGTGACGCCACCGCCGGAACATGCGGGGGAATGGGTCCGGCTCAAGCGGTTGCTGGAAGGTGCCGCCGGGCGTTTCGCCCTGGTGCTGGCTGGCTACAACCGGCCCGTTTATCGCGACCAGTTGATCGAGAGGTTGCGGCAAGAGGCGGGGGAATCAGCCCATGAGCGGCTGGACGCCAATGGTTTCGCCGATTTCGCGGCGTTCGAGCGTTGGTTGGAAAGTCATGGCCAGGAGCCGGGGGCGCTGCATTTGGTGGGCTTGGATTTGTGGCTGGGGCAGGGGAAGGACGATTCCCGGCTGTATGTCTTCAATGTGCATCGTGATTGGATCGCCCGGTTGTGTCGGCGGCCTTTGGTGTTGTGGCTGTTGGAACATCAAATCCGGGAGTTCGCCCAAGCCGCGCCGGATGCTTGGGAATGGCGGTCGGGGGTGGTGGATTTTTCCTGGCCGGTCGAGTTGGAAAGTATGGCTTGGCCCGAGCCGCTGGATTTGGGGAGCGCCACGCGGGATGAGCGTTTGCAGCGGGTCGCGGAAATCCGGGATTTTTTGGCGTACAAGGGCGAAGAACTTTCCGGCTCTGAGCGCGGGGCGCTTTGGAATACTTTGGGGAATTTATATCGAGACCTCGGAGCATGGTTACAAGCACTGGAAGCCTATGACCAAGCCAACGCTATTTTTGAACATGCGGGCGACCGTAGAGGCGCAGCCCAAACCTTGGGGAAGGGTGCTGATATTCTTTGGTTGAGGGGAGGTTTGGATCAGGCGTTGGCTCGGCTGAATACGGTCTTTGATGATCTTGAGCGGCTGGGCGACGAACGCTCAAGGGCAGTAACTCAAGGAAAGATCGCCGACATCTTACAAGCACGGGGACAGTTGGACGAGGCGTTACGTATCTCGGAGGAGGAAGTACTGCCAATCTATAAGCGGCTGGGTGACACATTGGGAAAAGCGGTAACACAGGGGAAAATCGCCGATATTTTGCAAACGCGGGGACAACTGGATGAGGCATTGCGCATCCGCGAAGAAGAGGAGTTGCCAGTCTATGAGCAACTGGGCAATGTGCGGTTGAAGGCGATAGCGCAGGGGAAAATAGCTGACATCCTATACGCGCGGGGACGGTTGGACGAGGCACTTCGCATCCGAGAAGAAGAGGAACTTCCTGTCTACGAACGCCTGGGCGATGTGCGGTCGAAGGCAATAACGCGGGGGAAGAGCGCCGACATCTTGCAAGCACGGGGACAATTGGACGAGGCGCTACGCATCCACCAGGAAGAACAATTGCCGATTTACGAACGGTTGGGCGATGTTATCGGGAAAGCTAAAACGCTCTTAAGAATCGCCGTAATCGAATTAGAGAAGGGCCGACAAGCCCAAGCTTTCGCCCACTTGACCGAAGCCTATGAGATCGCCAAGGGGCTCAAGCTTATAGAAGGGCTTGCCGCCGTGGGCGAACACTACGGCCAATTACTCCGCCAACGCGGCGACCCGGAAAAAGGCATCGCCATCCTAAAAACCGCCCTGGACGCTGCCGAACGGCTGGGTTGGAACGAACAAGCCGAACGCCTCCGCAACCTGCTATCCCAACCCGAAAGCCCGCTCAGTGCAGCTTGATCCGGGGCCGCAAGCGCCGCCGGAAGAAGTTCGCCACCATCAGCAAGCCCACCCGCAGCGTCCCGAACAGCGCCCACTGGTGCATCTTGTACAAGGACAGATAGACCAGGCGGGCGATCAAGCCCTCGATCATCACCGTGCCCATCAGATTGCCCATCAGGTTTCCCACCGTGCTGTATTTGCCCAGGGAAACCAGCGAGCCGTAATCGTGGTAGTGGTAATCGGCCTGGGACTGGCCCCGCAAGGCGCGGCGCAGGTTTTTCAGCACCAGGCTCGCCATCTGGTGGGCCGATTGGGCGCGGGGCGGCACGGTGGCGGTAGCGCTCTTGGCGGGCCAGGGGCAGGAAGCGCAATCGCCGATGGCGTAGACGGCATCGTCCACCGTGGTCTGGAGCGTGGGCCGCACCTTGATCTGGTTGATGCGGTTGGTTTCCAGGCCGTCCAGCCCTTGCAGGAAATCCGGTGCCTTGATGCCCGCCGCCCACACCTTGAGCGCCGCCGGGATGAACCGGCCCGAATGGGTGGCGACGCCCGCTTCCGTCACTTCCACCACTTTTTCGCCCAACAGCACTTCCACGCCCAGGCTTTCGAGCTGGTGCAAGGTGGCCCGCGACAGGCGTTCGGGTAGTCCCGGCAACAGGTTGGGCGAGGCTTCGATCAAGTGGATTTTGATGTCGGAGGGATGGACGTTGTCGAGTCCGTAGGCGTTGAGCAAGCGGGTGGCTTGGTGCAATTGGGCCGATAGCTCGATCCCCGTGGCCCCGCCGCCGACGATGGCGATGTCCAGTTCGCCCTCGCCCCGGCTGCCGCCGGTGGCATGGGCGTGGAGATAGGCTTCCATCAGCCGGATTTGGAATTGCTCGGCCTGCTCGGTGGTGTCGAGGAACAAACAATGGCGGGCCACGCCGGGAATGCCGAAGTCGTTGCAGACGCTGCCCACGGCGATGACCAGGAAATCGTAGGGGTAGGTGCGGGCCGGCATGATTTCCCGGCCCTCGGCGTTGAACATGGGGGCGAGGTGGATTTCCTTGCGGGCGCGGTCCAGGCCGTCCATGCGGCCCAGCACGAAGCGGAAATGTTTGGCGTTGGCCTGGGCCAGGTAGTCGAGTTCGTCGTCGTGGGAATCGAGGGTGCCGGCTGCGACTTCGTGCAGCAGGGGTTTCCAGATATGGGTGCGGGTGGCGTCGATCAGGGTGATTTCGGCCTGGCCCTGGCGGCCCAGGCTGGCGCCGAGCCGGGTGGCCAGTTCCAGGCCGCCCGCGCCGCCGCCGACGACCACGATTTTGGGGAGGTTGTTTTGGGTCATGCGCTGTTCCTCGTCGGGGTTTTTCTTAGGGTTCTCGAACAAGGCAATTTTAGTGTTGTTCCTGTGGCATGGGATACCGCCAGGACCGCGCCCCGCCGCGTTCAATCCTCCCGCGGGAACAAGCGCACCGCTTGTCCCGCCACCGCCAAACGTAGCCTATCGCCCGGCCCTAACCCGTGCATCCCCGGAAGCCGCGCCGTCCACGCCTGGGTTTCCGGCCCAGCTTGGAAATACAGCAAGGTCTCGTGGCCCAGGTATTCGGTCCCCACCACCACCGCCTCGAATCCCGCTTCCTCCGGTCCGGCCAAATGCACCGCCTCCGGGCGTATCCCGGCCAGCACCGCCGCCCCATCAACATAGGCCCCCGCGTCCACGCCTTCCGCCACCACCCGTCCCGCCACCCGCAACCGCGCCCGGTCCGGTCCATCCCGCTCCAACATCGCCGCGAACAGGTTCATGGGCGGACTGCCGATGAAGCCCGCCACGAAGGGATTTCCGGGCCGCTCGTACAAGGTCTTGGGGTCGGCGACTTGCTGTATCCGGCCTTGGTGCAGGACGGCGATGCGGCGGCCCAAGGTCATGGCCTCGACTTGGTCGTGGGTGACATAGAGCATGGTCGCGCCCATCCGCCGCTGTAGCTCGCCGATTTCGGTCCGCACCTGCCCGCGCAGCTTGGCGTCGAGGTTCGACAAAGGCTCGTCCAGCAGGAACACCGAAGGTTCCCGCACCAAGGCCCGTCCCATCGCCACCCGCTGCCGCTGTCCGCCGGAAAGTTGTTTGGGCAGGCGGTCCAGCACTTCTCCCAGGTCCAGCAATTCCGCCGCCCAGGCCACCCGGCGGCGGATGTCTTCCTTGGCCAGCTTGCGCATCTTGAGCGGGAATTCCAGGTTGCCGCGCACCGTCATGGTGGGATAGAGCGCGTAATCCTGGAACACCATGGCGATGTTGCGCTCCTGCGGCGACAGGGTGTTGGCGACGCGTCCGCCGATTTTGAGCGTGCCGGAACTGATGTCCTCCAAACCGGCCAGGAGGCGCAGCAAGGTGGATTTGCCGCAGCCGGAGGGACCGACCAGCACCATCAATTCCCCATCCGGGATGTCCAGGGTGAAATCGCGCAGGGCGTGGTAGCCGTTGGGGTAGGTTTTTTCGAGGTGTTCGAAGGAGACGGAGGCCATGGCGTTACTGCCCCGCGAACCGCTCGATCCCCAACAAGGGCAACACCTTCTTCACCCCCGCATCCGCCGCGAATAACTTTTGTATCGCATGGTCGGCCAGGGTATCCGCCAGGGCCACCAGGATCATGGCCTGATTCAAACACAGATAGTGATAGGCCACCGCCCCGCCCTGGGGATCGACCGCGTCGTAAAAGCCGAAATCGCCATAGATGGGATAGAGCGCCGCCAGTTTCCGCAGGTTCGCCGCCGCCGCCTCGGGTTCGGCCAGCAACGCCAAGGCGGCGGCGTGCGGCGTCACCACGCCGGATTTATAGCCCGCGATGCCCAGCGGTTTCACCCCGTATTCTTCATAGCGCCCATTCGCCGGATTGGAACTCGGCGACATGCCCCAGACCGGGAAACCCAATTCTTCCTGGGCATATTGGCGGTGGATGGCGGTATGGATGTCGCCGTTGCGGCCCAGGCTGGCGGGGGCGTATTGGCTTTCGTCCAGCACCAGGCGCGGCATCAGCGCCTCGAACAGGCTGCCGCCCCAGGACGGTACGTAGTCCTGGCCGCGCCAATGGTAATGCCCGCCGGTCCAGCGGAAGCCGTTGACGTTGTATTCGGTGCGGCCCAGGGGCGGGCGGGTTTGCCAGTGGATTTCCGGCGGGAAGGTGCGGGACATGGCGAACCAATGGGCTTCCGGCACCGCGCCCTGGGCGATGGCGATGAGGCTCCCGAGGCGCGATTCGGCGTAGAACACGCCGTAGTGGTAATCCGAGCGCGTCCGCAAGGGGACGTGGTAGCCGTGCGACATCAGCCGGTATTTTTCGTCGTAGAAAAAGCCGTAGTCGCCTGGCCCGATCAGCCGGGAGCAGCGCTCCGCCAGTTCCGGGAACGCCTGCCGCGCCACCATCAAGCCCGCCGTCAGCCAGGACGAATCGACGAAGGAAATGAAATCGCTGGTGCGTTCCAGGGTGGTGGTGTTGTAGTAATTGAAGAAGAAGCCGCGATGGCTTTCCATGCGTTCGAGGGAAGCCAGGGTGGCCTTGAGCCGGGTCAGGGCTTGTTCCCGGTCGATGAGCTTGAGTTCGTGGGCCGAGGCCACGGCCAGGAAATGGAAGCCGATATTGGTGACGCTGGTGTAATCGCCGATGCGGGTGGTTTCCGGGGCGATGCCGCCGTTCTCGAATTCGACCCGGTCCAGCGGCAGGCCGTGGGCCAGGTCGGTGAAGGCGTCGAGGCCGCGCCAGGTGTCGGCGGCGATTTTCAGCAGGAAGGTCCGGGTATCGGTGTCCGGGGCGGGCGGTTCGGCCCGCAGGACACGGGGCCAGCCCGCCAGCCGGGCTTTGAGCAAGGGGCGTGCGGCCATTTCCCCGCCCACCGATTGTTCCCAGGCTTGTTTTTGCGGGGCCAATTCCGCGCCGGGGTGGATTTCGAGATTCACCGGGGCCGTCCCGTCCGCGTTTACGGGTCCGGCCATCGCGGCCCAAAGCCCCAGCACCAATCCGATCCACACTGTTTTTTTCACCGCGCCATCGCCTCGTATAACTGCATCGCCCGCCCGATATGCGGGTGCGGGCAAGCATAGAGGATGCGGGCCGGGCGCTCAATTCGGGCGGGCTGTGTACAATCGGCGGCCACTCCAACGCAGAACCCTCGCACCATGGGCATCGCCACTTTTTTCCGTCGTTACCGATCCGCGCCGGGTTTCGCCGCGCTGCTGGCCTGCCTCGCGCTGGCGGGCTGCGGCGACGGGTCCGGGCCGGTGCGGCTGCAATTCTGGGCCATGGGCGGCGAGGGCGAGGCCGTGCGGCAACTGCTGCCGGAATTCGAGCGGCTGAATCCGGGGCTGCGGGTCGAAGTCCAGCAAATCCCCTGGAGCGCGGCCCATGAGAAACTGCTGACCGCCTACGCGGGCGAGGCCATGCCGGATGTGTTCCAACTGGGCAATACCTGGATACCGGAATTCGTGGCGCTGCGGGCCATCGATGCCCTGGACGCCGGGCGGGTACCCGAGGCCATCCGGGCGCGGGCGGATTATTTCGCGGGGCTGCTCGCCACCAACGAAATCGACGGGCGGCTCTACGCCCTGCCTTGGTATGTGGATACGCGGCTATTGTTCTACCGCAAGGATATCCTGGCCCAGGCCGGTTTCAGCGAGCCGCCGCGCACTTGGCGCGAGTGGTCGGACGCGATGGCCCGCATCAAGACCTTGCCCGGCGGGGAACGCTATGCCTTGCTGTTGCCCATGAACGAATGGCAGGTGCCGGCGATCCTCGGCTTGCAGGTGGGGGCGGGTTTGTTGCGCGGGGGCGGGCGCTTCGGCGATTTCCAAAGCCCCGCGTTCCGGCGGGCTTTCGATTTTTATCTGGACCTGTTCCGGCGCGGCTATGCGCCCGCTCTGGCCGAGGCCCAGATCGCCAATCTTTATCAGGAATTCGCACGGGGTTATTTCGCCATGTACATCACCGGGCCGTGGAATATCGGCGAATTCCGACGGCGCTTGCCGGAAGCGATGCAAGACCAATGGGCCACGGCTCCGCTGCCCGCGCCGGATGGGGAATATCCCGGCCTGTCGCTGGCGGGCGGGGCGAGTCTGGCCTTGGCGCAGAGTTCGGCCCACAAGGCGGAAGCCGCCCGCTTGATCGAATTCCTGTCGGCCCCGGAACGGCAGGTGGCGTTCCACCGGCTGACCGGCGATTTGCCGACCCGGCGCTCGGCCTGGGACGCGCCGGAATTGGCCGGTTCCGATAAGGCCCAGGCATTCAAGGCCCAATTGGAACGGGTCGCCGCCACGCCCAAGCTGCCGGAATGGGAGCGCATCGCCAGCAAGCTGGCGCATTACGCCGAAAAGGCAGTGCGCGGCGAACTAAGCCCGGACGCGGCCTTGGCCGGTTTGGATGCCGAGGTGGACCGGATTTTGGAAAAGCGCCGCTGGTTGTTGGACCGGGAGCGTTCGGCCCGATGACACCGTTCCGCATCAATCCCGCCGTCTGGTTCGTGGCCCCGGCCTTGGCGCTGATCGCCGTGTTCTTCTTCCTGCCGGTGCTGGCGGCCTTGCTGTTGAGCTTCACCGATTTCGACATCTACGCGCTGGGCGATGTGGGCTTGCTGCGCTGGGTGGGCCTGGACAATTACCGGCGGCTGCTGGTCGATCCCTTGTTCCACACGGCTTTGCGGAATACCGGCTATTTCGTGGCGGTGGGCGGGCCGTTGTCGGTGGCGGTGTCGTTGGGGATGGCTTTGTTGCTGAACCATGGGCTGGTGCGCGGGAAAGGCGTGTTCCGGGCCTTGCTGTTCCTGCCGGTGGTGACGGCCTTGGTCGCGGTCGCGGTGGTGTGGCGCTATCTCTACCATCCGCGCCATGGCTTTTTGAACTATGCGCTGGGCTGGTTCGGCATCGCGCCCATCGATTGGCTGGGCGATCCGGCCTATGCCATGCCGGCCCTCATCCTGATGGCGGTATGGAAGAATTTCGGCTTCAACATGATCGTGTTTATCGCGGGGCTGCAAAGCATCCCGCGCCGTTTGTACGAGGCGGCGATGCTGGACGGGGCCGGGCCGTGGCGGCAATTCCTGCACATCACCTTGCCGATGTTGGCCCCGACCTTCCTGTTCGTGACCATCATCACCTTGATCGGCTATTGCCAATTATTCGCCGAGCCTTATGTGATGACCCAGGGCGGTCCCGCCGATAGCACGCTGAGCGTGGCTTTGTTGATGTTCCAAGAGGGTTTCCGCTGGTGGAATCTGGGCTATGCGGCGGCGGTGGCCTTCGTGTTGTTCTTGATAATCTTGCTGGGGACTGTGGGGCAGGCTTGGCTGCGGCGAGGGGATTCCTCAACCACCTTTCCGAATGAATAGGGCGGTGTAATATTCCAAGTTTCCCCGGAATTCATTGCGGAGTATCGCGGTGGGTTCCGCGATGCGCTGAAAATCGGCGAAATCGAAGTTTTTGGGGAGTTTGAACAAAACCTCGGGGGATGCCGCCAAGGCTTGGCGTAGCAGGGTTTCCCCGTCCGGCGAAAAATCCTTGAGGCGGAATTGTTCAAGCTTGCCGTAGGCGGGGCCACCCCAGGGCGGGTCGAGGTAAATCGCCGCGTCTGCCGCCGCTTCGAGTTTCGCGAGGCAATCGCCTTCCAGGAAACGGATTCGGTCCGCGACGCCGAAGATTTGGGCATTGCGCCGGGCCATATCGAGGCGGCTGGCTTGCAGTTCTATCGCATCAACCTGTTTGCCCCCGCGGGCGAAGGCGATGGCGGCTCCGCCCACCCCGCAGAAGGCATCGACCACCCGTGGGGATTGGATCCGTTCCGCCAGTTCCAGCGCCAAGGCTTGCAGGTCCAGCGAATAGAGCCCTTCGAGATCCATTTCCATTCGGCGCTCCATGGGCGAAAGCTTATCCCAATACTTTTGATAGCGTTCGCCGAAAGGGCATGGGGAGTTTTTGGGTTGGTGCATGGTGAGTTGAATGATTTGTTAGGCTGGCTGCGGAGAACGGGCTTGCCGGTTCCGCCATTCCAAAAGCTTCAGTTTGAAACCGGGCTTTCGGAAATCCTCGATCCGCTTTCCCGAAACCATCGATTCCGAAACCGGAAGCCACCAACCGCAAACCGTGCCGGAAATCCCGGATCGCCCGGTTATCGGAACCCGTCAGACAGTTATATTGCTCTGAAACTGCGGCATAAAAGGTATGTCTGTGCTACCCACATCAAGCCCTATTTGCGATAGCAGTGTAGTTATTTGGCCTCGATGGTGCGTTTGGTGATTAAACATCTGGGTGACCAAAATCCATTTT
The DNA here is from genome assembly GCF_019670005.1 of Methylomagnum ishizawai. Classification (NCBI taxonomy): domain Bacteria; kingdom Pseudomonadati; phylum Pseudomonadota; class Gammaproteobacteria; order Methylococcales; family Methylococcaceae; genus Methylomagnum; species Methylomagnum ishizawai. Next base: position 1,863,355 of record NZ_AP019783.1, read on the forward strand.
GGAACTGTGCGGAACTTGCCATCTACCTTGCTTTGATAGGTAAGGGGTTCTGCAAGCCAGCTTTCGGTTAACGATTCAGACCAATCAATGATGCGTACATCAAGATGTTTGCGATTCTCATACAGCGCCGAAAAACCGGAGAAAAGCTCTTTATTTAACTCTGGAACTACATCAGGGTCTCCCGTAAAGCGGGACATAAAGGCAAGATCACCGTAAGTAATATGGTTAAGGGTGAGATATATGGACTTGAAAAAGGCTCCGCGATCTTTTTTTAGTTCATCATCTGAGAGGGAAGCGCATAAAGAATACAGACGGGTATTCATCCATTCGTTGTATTCGGCCATTATTCTGTAATGAGTGTTATTAATCATTGATGTTCTGTAAATGCCTAACGTTCCGCATCAGCAGCGCGGCTTGTCCGCGTCCGCTGTATGCGGTTGTTGGGCAAATCAGTTGATTTGTTGACAATGGCCGATTTCCCAACACATTCATCAGTCTCCATAACGAACGACAGCGGCGATTTTCTGTGGCTCTGAGTACAATAACAAGGTTTCACTAAGGTGAATATAGTACGAGCCTGGCTCCCTGATGGCGGTTTGTAGTCTAGCCGCAACGTCCGAAGAAAACATGCCCTCTGTTACACAAATTGAGATAGGGTTTGTTGTGTCGTCATGATCAGCCCTTTCAAAGTGACTACTTCTTCTTCCTAAGTAATTGATATGTCGAGACATGTGGCTGTTTCGGGTCGTAGGGCGGTTTGTCGATGGGCTTTTTCGGGCCGCGCGGATGCTTTGTGAGGGTACGCAACGGGATGTTCCGGGCGGTTTCGCGCAGCCACGCGGCGAATTCCGCCGGGGTTTGTTCGGAGACGAACAGCCAGTCGCCGACCCCGCTGAGTTGGATGAGCGCGAGGAAAGTGGCGGCGATCTCGTGGGAGAGATAATACCCGGAGATATCCTTGGACACGGGTTTTCCATGGGCGCAGTCCAGCGCCGAGATCATGACCGAGAAGAGGTTATAGGCGACCAGGGCCAGGGCGAATCCGAACAGGGCGGCCTTGGGATAGGCCAGGGTTTCGATCTCGGACTTGAAATGTTTTTCGACGTGTTGGAACGCGGTTTCCAGGGTCCAGCGCCTGCGGTAGAGGTCGGCGACGGTGGCGGCGGGTATGTCCGCCGGGAGGTCGGTCAGGATATCGACGAAGGCATCGCCGTCGCGGGTGGGTTGTTCGAGTTCGACGCGGACGAGGCGATAGGGCCGCCCGGCCACGCCGACCCGCTTTTCCAAAAGCCGCCCGCCGCCCTGTTCCCCGGCCTGGGAAAACAGGGTTTCCTCGGTCAGCGGCAGGTTCAGGTGCAAGCGCATCAAGGCGTGGGCGTTCCGGCCCTGGAGCCGGTCGAGGAATCCCACGGTGCAGAAGTTGCGGTCGGCGATCCACAGTTCGCCGGCCTTGGGGATACCGGCCACGGCGTCGAGCAGGCGGCGCTCCTGGGCATGTCCGTCCTCGCAAGGGAACACGTCCCGCATCAGGCGGCGCTCCGGGTCGAACACCACCAGCGACTTGCCCGGCAACGCGGCACCGCCGACCTCGCGGTGGACGGCGAGGCGTTTCTCGCTCGCCGCCAGACAGTTGCCGTCGAGGAGGCGGACCGGATAACCCGGCAACCAGGGTTCGGGGGTGAAACCCAGGGCATCGAGAATATCCGACAGGTCTTCCGAGGTATCGCGCAGCAGGGCTTGGGACACGGATAATTCAACGCCCTTGAGTTTCTCGTAGAGCGCGGATACCGTTACCCCCAGGGGTTCCGGGTGTTTCTGGTAGGCCGCGTTGATCGAGGGATGGACCTTGAGGACCACGCTCAGCATGAGGTCGCACACCGTCGAAAATAGGATTTCCCGCGTGTATTGCTCCTTCGCGTTCTCCAGGAAAATCCTGTCCAGCCTCTCCGCCGCAAAGCAGCGTTCCAGTAGGCCGTGCAGCAGGCAGGACAGGGGCATTTTCTGGCGGAATAGCTCTAGCATTGATCTCGACTATTGGTGTTGGTATGTTGAGCGCCGATAATACTATCGGTTATTTCAGTTTGAAAGGGCTGGTCGTCATGATGTATAGGGCGAGTAAGGCGAACGGGAGTCTTAGACCACGTCTCATTCCCTAACCATGTATCTGGAGGAGAATGGCTCGCACCTTCTTTCAGAGAAACGATAGCGTAACTGCAACCAAAGGTCTGCCAATGCCATTTACGCGAAGCCAGGACTTTGTCGTAAGCCACTGTGTTCGCAAACACCTTGCTGGCGTAAGTTTTATTTTGAAATATGATTAGACCCGCGGGGGTGACGCCACAAATCCCGATTAAAGCAACAACTACTACTTTTGCGATTTTCATGCATCGCTTTTCCTTCTTGAGCCTAACGAAAAAGCTCACCGGCGGAACGAAGTGAAGTCCGGTGCAGCGCCATGTTAGGCCGGAGGGTATTTCCGATATGGCGGGTTACGCTATTGCTAACCCGCCACCGTGCTATCTCCTTATTTCTTGGTCAAGTTGACACCGCATTTTTGTGTATTGCCATTTTGATAGCCGCCTATCGACAGCGTGTTACCGACTTGGCTGGCACTGATGATGTCATTTGGACTCATGCATCCCCACCAATCCCCATTATTGGTAGTATTGGAAACTTTTCCCCAGGAAAAGTTACTATATGAACCAAGCTTATCGATACCCGCCGCTTTTAAATCCAGTTCAAACGGATGTCCAGGAATGAGTCCCGTAACCCAAGTCGCTTGCAAGGTATAACCATTAGAAGTTTTGCACGAAAATGCGGCTTGTGTACGTCCGCCTTGGAGTACCGTTGTCACAACTGTACAGGTGGCACCTTGACCATCAGTATAGGTTCCGGCGATAAACTTGTTCGACAGCACCGGCAACGGCGACGATGAAGTAATAGTTGCCGATGTAGTGTCCACCGTGCCATCGTCTAAGACGTTTAAATCGATAGTCAGATTGTAATACTTCACTTTCCCAGTAGCATCGATGGTCGGCACACGAAACGCCTGAATTTTTTGCCCTGTAGCGAAAACCTGGGCATTTTCAAGGGAAGCTGCCGGTGTGGCAGCGAAACTAGGTGTAGCGAGTACCGCCATCACGCCAACTGTAATTAAATCCAAGCTGGAAACATACTTTGACCGCATGGTTATCTCCTATCAGTGATTGCAAGGTTTGCAGGTGCTTATTTCAACGCCTAACGACAAAATTAAGGGGCGCGGCGCTCCGAAGTTGATTCGGAGAAATGCCCTTGATCCCGCGTCCCACTTGAATGATTTGTTAGGCTTGCTACGAAGAGCAGGGTTATCCGGCTCCACCGATCCGAAAGCGGTGGGCATGAGTACATGCCACTCTACCGGGCTTAGTATTTCGTGCCCTCAATCGTCACCTTGACTTTATCACCAGATTTCGTAGGAAGTCCGGCTTTTTGGCAATCCCAAGCCGAAGTTTTTGTGCTTGGAATTGTAACCGTTTTCCTCTGCGTGACATTTTGGCAGGTGACGGTGTGCGGCGTTGCCCAAGGAGCAGTGCCTTGAATAATAGGCGGATTACCTTGGTAGTAGAGGGTTTGAATTTCAGAAGCAGCCAAGGCACGGCCATAAATACGCATATCGTCAATCAAGCCATAAAAGGAATAATTGAAACCAAAGTGGCAGTTGCAATGCCCGCCATAATTTGGATTATTACCCAGACTTGTTCCTATAAACCAATCATGCTGCATATCTAGCAATGTGTCTTTTTTTACGTTATTGGCATAGCTTGACTTAATGAGCTTTCCATCTAAGTATGTATAGTCTTTGTCGCCTTTTCTTATAAAAACATGGTGGAGCCATTTGCCTTTTATTGCAAACGGCGTATTTTGCTCAAGATAATTGGAACTAAATGCGCTACCATATTCAATGCCGTCATGGATTTCTTGGGTGGTGCTGTCACCATCGTAAATTAACGTAAATCCTGGTCTATTAAAGTCCTCATAAGTTGCTGTTTTTGAGTTTCCATGTCCATCAAAAACGTATTGCCTGTCTTTTTCGTTTGTAATCCAAGGCGCGGTCTGCGTTTTGAAATCAATCAAATATGTCCATGTGGAAATAGAAAAATCCCCGATAGCGGATACATTGCCTTTAGGCGTTATTTCGATAAAATCGTCAATTCCATCAAATGAGGCCGCTTGCCCAATTTTCCCACTTGTGTAAGTCAAGCCACCATACTCAACACCGTTGTTCCCGTTCCCGCTTTCATCATTGGCGTTGCCATTGAATGGATAATAGGCGATTAGTCCGGTATTTAAATCCGCTAATGCCATTCCGCTACTCCCTTCCCGTCTAAAGAACGACTAAGAGGACATCCGGCACATAAACTGCTTACACGGTTTTGGCCTCGATCCGTCTTCCCAGGATCAGGGCGCACGCCAACTGAAGGAAGGCCAGATAGTTGGCTCCCCGGCAGGTGTAGCGGGTTCGGATGGCCCGGAAGCCCTTGAGCCAGGCGAAAGCGCGCTCGACCACCCACCTCCGCGCGGGGTGGGTTGGCTCGGAGTCGCAGGAACGCTTCTCCTCGCCGATCTTGCGGATATGGGGGGTGTAGCCCAGTCCCGCGACTTCCCGCTCGACCCGTTCGTAGCCATACCCTTTGTCCAGGCAAAGATGCCTGGGACTTTGCCCGGCGTCGGCGGGTGCCTCGATCACGGCCGCCTCGACGGTGACCGTCACCAGGCGGCTGTCGTGCACGTTGGCCCCGGCCTGCGCGACGGCGAAAGGCATCCCCTTCCCGTCCACCTGAAGGTGGATCTTGCCACCGCTGCGCCCACGATCCGTGGGATTGCGCCCCAGGCCCTCGTCCTTCTGGCAGCGGGCTTGGCGGACCGGGGCCTGCACCAGGCTGCCGTCCATCGACTGCCAAGCCAGGTCGAACCCCTCGAGTTCCTCGTACTCCGCCGCCGACCAGCGGAACATCTCCTTGAACACGCCGGCGGCAACCCATCTCTGAAAGTGCTCGTGGACCGCGCTTTTCGAGCCGTAGCAGGCCGGCAGGCAATCCCATTGGCAACCGGTCTTGAGCACATACAGAATCCCGTTCATGACCGTCCGGAACTCCAGCGGCTTGGAGCCGCCCGGCCTGCGCCGCTTGAACGGCTCCAACAATGGCTCCACGTGCTCCCACAGCCGGTCCGAGATTTCCAGGCAACTCATGGGTCTCCTCCGCTTCCGCTTCGCAAAAGACGGGTCTTTTAAGCGTTCGCCGCGCAAAGCACAAGATGTGCCGGATGTCCTCTAAGCTTATAGGCAATCGAACTGGACTGGGAAAGGCACGATGAACCGCTGTATCCGCATCCAACGGCTGGCCCCGCAGGACCGTGAACGGTGGCAGGCGCTGTTCTACCGCCACCAGCAGCAAAGCCGACGGCGTAGGCTGCTGGCCTTGAAGGCCCTGTGGGATGGCGAGAGCATGGCCGGGGTCTGCCGCAGCCAGGGAGTCCAGCGCAAGACGCTGGAGAAGTGGCTGGACAGCTACCTGCATGGTGGCTTCGACGCCCTGCTGGCCCCGCAAAGGCGGCCCCGCCCGCAAACCCTGAACCCGCAGCGGCGCAAGGTCCTGCGCTACATCCTGCTCCACAAGACGCCGGCGGACTATGGCATCGACAGTTACCAATGGACGGCGGCCCACGTCCAGGGTTTGCTCGTTAAGAAGTGGGGCCTGCCGCTGAGCGCCAACCGGCTTTACGAAATCTTCGACGAACTGGGCCTCTCCCACCAGCGCGCCCACCGCGACTACGGCCCCGCCAAGCCCGCCGAGCGGGCCGGCTTCGTGGAGGCGCTCGAAAAAAAACCGCCGAGGCCGACCCCGGCACCGCCCTCGTAGCCCTCGACGAGTTCGCGCTGCTGTCCACGACCTGCACCCACTACGCCTGGGCGGAGAAGAACACCGCCCCGGCGCCGCCGAGCAACGAGAAGCGGCGGGAGAAACTGAACGGCTTCCTGGCCCTGGACCTGGGCAGCGGCCAGACCACCGTGGACTTCCAACCCCAGGCCAAAACCCCGAACGCCGTTTACGTCATCGCCCTGATCGTCCTGCGCTACGCCAGCCTGGGCTACCAAAGGATTCTGTTCATCCTCGACAACTGCTCCATCCACAACGACTCCATGAAGGCCGCTCTGGCCGAGTTGCTGGCGGAAATCCCCCTGGCCCAGGGCATCGCCGTGCACTTCCTCCACACCCCGGCCTACTCCCCCAAGTTCAACCCGGCCGAATACCTCATCCGCCTCGTCAGGAAGAACTCCCTCTACCACCTGCCCCATGCCATGACCGTCCAGCAGCGGGCCGAGCGCGTCCATCGGCACTTGGCCCAGGCCCCTCCCCAAACACCCCAGCAGGTCAAGAACATTCTCAGCCATATCTACCGCCTGCCAAAAAGTGGGTGGTCTTAGGGCGGGAAGGGAGTAATTGCCATTGCACCAACCAAAATCGCCGCTTTGCTCTTGAACATGATTCTCTCCGGTTTGATTTGCCTAACGAAAAAATTAAGGGGCGCGGCGCTCCGTAGTCGATTCGGAAAAATGCCCTTGAGTCCGCGTCCCACTTGAATGACTTGTTAGGCCTGCTACGGAGAACGGGCTTTCCGGTTCCGCCATCCCGAAAGCTCCGGTTTAAATCCGAACTTGCGAACACCCGCGATTCACTTTTTCAGAAACCGAGAACCGCTCCGGAATCCCCGAATCGCCCGGTTATCGAAACCCCGGTTCGCTGGGTTTATCCGCGTCGCCGGTTCCATCCGAATCCAGCCCTCAAACCACTTTCCGGTTCCACCGGAATCCATTACTTCAGCGCCTAACGAAAAAATTAAGGGGCGCGGCGCTCCGCAGTCGATTCGGAGAAATGCTGTTGAGTCCGCGTCCCACTTGAATGACTTGTTAGGCTGGCTACGGAGAACGGGCTTTCCGGTTCCGCCATTCCGAAAGCTTCGGCTTGAAACCGGACTTTTGGAAACCCGCGATCCGCTTTCCCGGAACCACCGATTCCGAAATCGGGAACCGTAGCGGAATCTCGGATTACCCGGTTATCGAAACCCAAATCTGCGGGGTTTCTCCAAGTGGCCGGTTCGCTCCGAATTCAGCCTTCAAAACCCTTCCCGGCACAACCGGACCAGCTACTTCAACGCCTAAGCCGTGCGCACACTACAAGACTACGGTCCTAGGCTTATTCGCTATTCCATCGTTGATAGTTCCCTTTTTTAAATTTATGTACTAAATATTTTTGTCTTAAAAAACCTTCAATATCTTGAATGACAGGTTTAAATCTATCAGTCAATCGCTCAATTACCCTAACACCAGCAATGTATGTAGCTAGAGTACTACCGCCAATTTTTATACTCGATAAATTTGATAAATCATTTCCGGCGAATGTGATGATCGCAGCAATATCTCCGGCAACTTTCACCGATTTTTCAATATACCCACAATGCGGATATTTTCTTATAATGGTCGGAATATAGCGTGAAGCTAAAAAATCTATAAAATCATTGTTCGCATCTTTAAATCTTACACCAGAAGAATATTCAATATTGATGACTTTTTTGCAGTATTCATCGAACAACTCATCTTCTTCAATTCTGAATTTTATAATTTCATCTGTGCTTAGTTTATTTACATCAAGAGTTCCGAATAAAATTCTTTTTTCTTTATGTTCTATGTTTATTTTTTTTAAATCAACCAAGTAATCATATAGCCCATCTTCAATAAGTTTATCCTCATGCTGAGGAAATAGACCGCCTACTGTGGAAAATTGAGTTGCATGATATGCTTCATAGGTGGTTGTTGATAAGTTAGAAATAATATACGCAACGCCAAAGTTTAAGTCATGTAATCGCGTAGCATTGATCGCCCTAGAGTTAAGTTCCTTGTAGGATTTCATTTCAATGCCCAGGTTCTTTGAAATCAACTTCTCGATGTCGCCTCTTCTAAATTTAGGATTATCTTTGTTATCAGTAACTATTCCTATAAATTCATCTATTAATTCTTCGCATTTAGTCCATTGATAATCTTCATAAAATGGAAGATTACTTGGTCGTTGCTTGTGGGCTAGAGAGTAATTGCTATTTTCGTCAACCAGTGCATCATATATTAGCCTTGAAAATTCTATCTTATTTGCGTTCCCCATATCTTCTGGCCAATGCATGTATTTTGAAACGTATCGGTCAATAGTCTTTATTATATCTCCGTCGGCTTGGTCAACAATCATAAATTGACCAGGGGTAATTCCGATGTTTCCACCGTTTTTCCAATTCTCGTAAAGAGATTCGCCCGTTCGTAGCGAAGGAGTTATGATTCCTGCCTTTAAAAGCTTTGAAATATCATCAGAATTATAATTTTCCTTTATGTTTTTGTAGTGCGAATACAATGGCCCGTAGCAATGAAAAAAACCATCTGGAACCACTATATGCTTATAAAACAATGAAGAGAATTTAATATCCTCAATTGTACTGCTAGGCAGATGTAATCCATTAACTAAGTCGAAGCATCCACCGTATAGATGCAATCTTGATTCTTCATTCTTTATCGAAATTTTGGTTCGATCCACTTTTGTTTACCGAAAGTCTGATTTTTTGCCTAACGTTTGAGCTAACCGGACCGTTGCGGTATGTGGCTAAAGGCCCAGAATGAAATGGCGGGCCTTTAGCCGCATGCCGCAACGGGTCCGGTTGAGCGAATGGTTAGGCTGCAAACTTTGGTTCTATGATATGGGCCAATTTTGCCCCGTTCTCCTGCTTATACCCATCAGCTGCGCTAGCGCTTTACGCTCTAAACTCGCTCGGTTTCTTCGATCTTGATCAGCACTAGAGAATTCAGGCCCAGCCACTGCCCTATTCCCACCACTCTTCTTGGCTGATAGTTGTCCTTCAATGGCGCGCAGCACTGTCTCAAAGGCTGGCTCCGATGCGTCGTAAAAAATAGCAAAACCGGCGCTACAGTGAACGTACAAGCCTTGTGCAACTGCCCCCCAACTCGCCTTAGATATCTTGCGAACAATATTTCCTGCCAGTTTCGCGATATCGTGCTCGTAACGACTGCTTATCAATACAAAAACAGTGTCGTCACCCATTCTGCCAACTAGGAGTCGGTCAGGCAGACCTTCGCAATGATGCAATATTCTTTCAACTATGGCGTCGCCGATGTCAACTCCAAATCGTGTGTTAATACCTGACATTCCGTCAACGTCGAGTGAAATGATGGAGACAGCATTTCCGAGTCCCTTTTCGGCTTCAATTAGTGATTGCAAGTGTCTTTCAACGAATATTCGACCGAGTGCGCGTCGACGAATAGTTGGAAGTACGTTTCCTGCTGAAGCGGCGAAATATGAACTAAGTATTCCAACGGAGGCGCCAACTAGATCTGACTCATTAGATCCCGGAAATGTGGGTCCGCTAACTGTTGTTGCAGAAGCCTTTGTTCCTGGGAAGAGTGGTTTCGGCCTTCGCTTGGCCCCACTTACACCCAATGCTTCCATAAGTATGGTTCGGGATTGTTCCTCTCCTAGTCCAAGTAGGTCCACATAGACTATTTGACCCAGTAGTCCATCTGGTATGCAGTCGTCGATTCTGACTGGGACTAAGAGTTTTTTGCTTCCTACTGGATCTTTAGCGAAAAATGCTGCCCACTCGGCGGCCACAAACTTCGATTTTAATGATGCATCCGATAGCACAAGTATCAGTCGTTCACATTCTTTTATTGCTGAATGCATGGATTCAGCGAAATTGGTGCCTGGAGAGAAATCCCATTTTTGCATTAAGGTGCTTGATCCAACCAAATCTAATTCCCAGGCAATCCATTCTGCCCAAGCTGAGTCGGAACTGGTGTAGCTAATAAAGAAGTTTTTCATTCGTTGAATGAGATGACGTCTCGAATTTGCGGCCTAACGTCGTAGTTGAGCGACGCGGCGCGCCGATGAACTAGCTATTCCCACTGAACATGCCCGCGCCGTGTTCGCTCCAACGCAGAGTTCGACGTGATTTACACTTTGAACCCCCGTTAACAGCCGGGGCAAAATGGGGCAGACGTTCACCTAAAGGGCGATACCCTCGCGTGGTGCATCAACTCCGTTATGCACCACGCGAGGGTATCGCCTTTTGGATAAAAGCTCAACGGCCTGACTCATTTTATTCCGGTCGTTAATGTATCCAAATATCCCTAAATCGCGGCGAACGTGTAGTAGACACCAAACGGTGCCTAATCCAATATCCGACCTGACCGATAACACTGGTCCAGGCCGCGACATGGCTCACACGATACGCCGGTAATCGTTCATGTGTCAATCGTGAATATTTACCCTCCTGGACTGTTGCAAGTTTGCATACACTTGATTTTAATAGGCGGTTTTTAGAGGTCGGTGCCCCATTAGTTCATCCTTATTCAGCCAATCCAGCCCAGGAGTGCTTCAAGCTATGGTCGCCCAATCCCCGATTAGCACACCAAGTCTGTCCAATATCACACCATCCCCCGCAGCTAAGCCCAAGCTCCTGGATCAAGTCCGCAATGCCATAAGGCTGAGGCACTATAGCCTCCGCACCGAACGCGCTTATGTCGATTGGATTCGGCGCTATATCCTCTTCCATAACAAGCGCCATCCCAAGGACATGGGCGCGGACGAAGTCGCCGCCTTCCTATCCCACCTCGCCATCGAGCGCACCGTGGCCTCCTCCACCCAGAACCAGGCGCTCTCCGCCCTGGTATTCCTCTACAAAGCGGTGCTGGGGATGGATTTGCCCTGGCTCGACGGCATCGAACGCGCCAAACGGCCCCAACGCCTGCCGACCGTACTCACGGTGCGCGAGGTCGGCATGGTGCTGGAAAATCTGGAAGGCACCCTCGGCCTCATGGCCCGCCTGCTCTACGGGACCGGGATGCGCCTGATGGAATGCGTGCGCCTGCGGGCCAAGGACGTGGATTTCCAGATGCGGCAAATCACCATACGCGACGGCAAAGGCGCGAAGGATCGGGTGACCATGTTGCCGGTGCTGCTAGCCGACCCGCTCAAGGCGCACTTGCAACGGGTCCGCGTCCTGCACGCGGCGGACTTGGCGGAGGGATACGGCGCGGTTTGGCTACCCGACGCGCTTTCGGCCAAATATCCCAACGCGGCGCGGGAATGGGGCTGGCAATATGTGTTTCCGGCGCGGGGGCTGTCGGTCGATCCGCGCTCCGGCCAGCGCCGCCGCCACCATGTAGACGAGAAATCCTTGCAGCGGGCGGTGAGGAAGGCCGCGCAAACCGCGGGCCTCGCCAAGCCGGTCTCCCCGCATACCTTCCGCCACAGCTTCGCCACCCACGTCCTCGAAACGGGCTACGACATCCGCACCGTCCAGGAACTCCTGGGCCACAAGGACGTGAACACCAATCTATACCCACGTCCTCAACCGGGGCGGGCGCGGCGTGGTCAGTCCCCTCGACCGCCTGTAAAGCCCGCGATGGCGTATCCTCAACCCCACCAGCTTTCCCGGTAGCGCCACCATGCTCCACCTCCCCGCGCCCCTAAAATCAATCCTCCTACACCTCGCCCTCGTCGCCGCCACCGCCCTCACTCTGTTCCCCCTGCTGTGGATGGTCGCGGTCTCCCTCATGTCCCCGGAAGAAGCCAACCGCTTCCCGCCGCCACTCTGGCCGGAACAACCCAGCCTCGCCCATTACCGCGCCCTGTTCGCCCGGCTCGATATCGCCCGCTACGCCCTCAACAGCCTCGCCGTGGCCACGGCGGTGACGGCGCTCTCGCTGTTGTTCAATTCCCTGGCCGGTTACGCCTTCGCCAAGCTGCGCTTCCGGGGCCGCGACCGGCTGTTCGGATTGTTGCTGGCGGCGCTGGTGATTCCGTCCCAGGTCGCCATGCTGCCCTTGTTCCTGCTGCTGAAAAGCCTGGGGTTGGTCGATAGCTTCGGCGGTGTCGTCGTCCCCGGCCTCGCCAGCCTGTTCGGTATCTTCCTGGTCCGCCAATACGCGCTGTCCATCCCCGACAGCCTGCTCGACGCCGCCCGCATCGACGGCGCGGGCGAATTCCGCATCTATTGGTCCCTGGTCCTGCCGCTGTGCCGCCCGATCCTGGTCACGCTCGCCATCTTCACCTTCATGGGCACCTGGAACGATTTCATGTGGCCCTTGGTGATCCTCACCGACAGCCAGCGCTACACCCTGCCGGTGGCCCTCGCCAACCTCATGGGCGAACACGCGCTGGACATGGAATTGATGATGGCGGGGGCGGTGCTGACCGTGCTGCCGGTGGTGGCGCTGTTCCTGGCCTTGCAGAAGTACTACATCGAGGGCTTGGTGCTGGGCGGCGTCAAGGAATAGCCCGGACGGCGGGCATAAAAAAAGCCGGGGCGAACCCCGGCTTTTTCCGTCCTTAACGGTGGTGGGCGCTTACAGCGAGCCGACCGCGTTCAGTTCCTTGAACGCCTGTTCCAGGCGGGCCACCATGCTGGTCTGGCCGGCCCTGAGCCACACGCGGGGATCGTAGAACTTCTTGTTGGGCTTGTCCTCGCCGTCGGGGTTGCCGATCTGGCCTTGCAGATAGCCTTCGTTCTTCAGGTAGTACTGGCGGATGCCGTCCCAGGTCGCCCATTGGGTGTCGGTGTCGATGTTCATCTTGACCACGCCGTAGCTGATGGACTCGGCGATTTCTTCCGGGCTGGAGCCGGAGCCGCCGTGGAACACGAAGTTCAGGCTGTTGGCGGGGATGCCGAACTTCTCGGACACGTACTTCTGGGAGTTGTCGAGGATTTTCGGGGTCAGCTTGACGTTGCCGGGCGAGTACACGCCGTGGACGTTGCCGAAGCTGGCGGCGATGGTGAAGTTGGGGCTGATCTTGATCAGGTGTTCGTAGGCGTAGGCCACGTCTTCCGGCTGGGTGTAGAGCGAGGCATGGTCCGCGCCGCTGTTGTCCACGCCGTCTTCCTCGCCGCCGGTCACGCCCAGTTCGATTTCCAGGGTCATGCCCAGCTTGGCCATGCGCTCCAGGTACTTGGCGCAGATTTCGATGTTTTCTTGCAGGCTTTCCTCGGACAGGTCCAGCATGTGGGAGCTGAACAGCGGCTTGCCGGTCTCGGCGAAGTGCTTTTCGCCGGCGTCGAGCAGGCCGTCGATCCAGGGCAGCAGTTTCTTGGCGGCGTGGTCGGTGTGGAGGATGACGGGGACGCCGTAGGCTTCGGCCACGGCGTGGACGTGCTTGGCCCCGGAAATGGCGCCGAGGATGGCGGCTTGCTGGCCTTCCAGCTTCAAGCCCTTGCCGGCGTAGAACTGGGCGCCGCCGTTGGAGAATTGGATGATGACCGGAGCCTTGGCCTTGGCGGCGGCTTCGAGGACGGCGTTGACGGAATCGGTGCCCACCACGTTCACCGCGGGCAGGGCGAATTTGTTCTCCTTGCAAATCTCGAAGATTTTCTGGACATCTGCGCCAGTGGCTACGCCGGGTTTAACTGCGTCTAGGATTTTCTGTGACATGGATGAGCCCTATCTACAACGGGTTGGAAAGCCGGGCATTATAGCCGAAACGGGTTGCGTCAGACAGGGAAAACCGGCGCGGGCCGGTGGTTCCTGGGACTCCACCCCGGCCCGCCCCGGAAGCGCTCAGGGTTCGTAATCTTCCAGTACGTAGAAATTCTCCCGCTTCTTGGCCTCGACGAAATCGTTGCGCCGGGTTTGGTGGTCCAGGACCATTTGGTTCAAATGCCGGCCTTCGCCGATGGAGGGATCGGCCATCGCCAGGAGGGTCGTGATCTGGCGCGAATTGCGCCAGCCGCCCGGTTCCTGGTCGCGGCAGGCTTGTTCCATGGTGGCGCAGAACATCAGCCCGCATTGTTGCAGCACCCGGCCCGCCGGTTCGGTGGGTAGGCCGGGATCGTTGCCTTGGAGCTTGACCCGGTCCAGTTCGAGGCGGACCTGCCCGAATCCCAAGGGCTTGCCCGTGCCCAGTTGGTGGACGAGGTTGCGGTCGCCGTTCCAGGTCAAGGCCCAGACCAGGCCGCCCAGTTCTTCCGGCTTGAGGTTGTGGAACCTGAGCTTGCCTTTGAAGGTGGCCCCGGTCTTGAGCGGATGCAAGGTGGAAGTCACCTTGCTGGGTTGCAGGCAGCGCGGCGGGTGGAAGGGTTTGCCGGGATAGCGTTTCCAGCCCCTGAGTTCGGCGAATTCGTCCATCAGCGTGGTATAGCCCTGCGCCTCGGGGTCGAGTTGCATCCCGTTGGCGGCGGTGGCTTGGCGGATGTAGTTGGGGTAATAGCTGGGCTTGGGGCTGTTGAGGATGACGGTCACGCTGTCGCCGAAACGGGCGTCCTCGGAGAAGGCGGCCCCGAACGACACCCGGCTTTTCAGGCCGCGGCGGCCCTGGGCCTCGGCCTGGGTGCAACCGAACAGCGTCTCCACGAAATCCAACCGTCCTTGTTCGCAATGGTCCTCGGAAGAATTGCGCAGGGCGTCGTGGATCGACAGCTTGTAGGGCAGCTTGAACATCTGCGCCAGGCCCAGCGAGGCGATGCGGTCGCCCTCGTAGATGAAGAATACCGGGATGGCATCGCCCGATTGCCAATGGCGCTGCTTCCAATATTCCCAGTCCTTGGAATCCTCGTGGATTTTGAGGAAGCCGCGCATGACTTCCTTGCTGGGTTCGATGGGGTGCTGTTCGGTGTGGTAGAACAGGAATTCCATGTGCTTGCGCGGGCTGGGCTGGCCGGTCAGCACCAAGCGGCCCTTGCGCTTGCCCTGGCCGATCTGGGTGGCTTTGCTGTAGCGCAGCAGGTTGCCCCGGCTATGGGGATGGTCGCGCAGCGGGCCGGGCTCGAAACGGATGTCCGGCTTCCCGCCCAGTTCCTCCCATTTGCGGTATTTGGCCTGGGCGCTGCGCTGGCTATCGTCGAGCTTGCCCAGCACGAAATCCTTGAATTCCCGGCCCGCATCCGGGCTGAGCAAGGTCATCAGATCGTCGTGTTCGATGCGCGAATGGCGGCAGGGATAGACCTTCCACACCCCCTGCTCGAAGCGCAGCCAGCCGGTTTCGGCGCGGGCGCGGTAGGCCCGGCCCACCTTCTCGGTCATGGCCTTGGCATAGGCGGGCATCCCGCCCGAGAGGTCGCGGATCCCCAGGTGGCGGTCGTCGATCAGGTGCATCTTGCCGAAGGTGGCGATTTCCAGGACGTTGCGGATCATGCCGCGCAGGCTGGAACCGGGGATCATGGGGCGGCCATCGGGGGCGATGATGAAGCGTTTCTCGCCGACCTCCTGCTCATGGGCCACCAGCAGGGGCGATTCGGTATAGAGCGTGAATTCCAGGGTGCCGCCGATGCCGTCCGAGAATGGCAGGTCGTGGCTGGCGGACGCGCTCCACGGCGGGAAATACACCCAATCGGCCAGCGGCACGAAGTTGTACGGGGCTTGGATGCCGCGCAGCGCGATGGCGGGGCGGGGGATGGCGCTCATATTGGGTTTGCTGAACTCGCGTTTGGCGTTGGGCGCATCTTGCGCGGGCGGGTTGGCCCTGGAATCGCGGCGGTGGATGGGACGGTTCATGGGAGGATACCTTGGGCTGGGAGGTTGAAAGAGGCCTAGGCGAAACCGAGCAAGCGGGCGGCGAATTGACGCCAACCCGTGTCCTCGTCGTAGCGCCAATACACCCGGTAGCGCAGGCGGGCGCCGAAGGCTTGGCCGGTGGCGGGCAGGTGGTCGACCCCGGCCAGGGACCGTTCCTGGCTGAGGTAGCCGCCGTCCGCGGCGGGGATGTCGGTGATATGGGTCAAGCGCCAGCCTTCGGCGACCCGGCGCACCCACAGGCTGCCGCGTGCGCCCGCCAATTCCCCGGCCAGGATGGGGTCGAAATCGCCATCGGGACCGGGCCGGGATGCGCCCCCGAGGACCAGGGCCAGCCGGGATTGGCGTTCCAGCCAGCCGGCTTGGGCGTCGAAGCCCTGGATGGCTTGTTCCACCGCGTCCGGGTCGGTGGCGAGGCTGGATTCCAGGCGGACCACGCAGGGCACCAGGTCCGGGAGTCCCGGCGGGCCGAGTTCCCGCCAGGCCTGGGCCAGTTTGAGCTTCCGCCAATCTTCGGCGGTGCGGTGGGCGCGGTTCATGGGGTGGACTCCTTGAGTTCGTCGCGGACGATATCGCCCTGGAAATAACCCAGGCCCCGCGCGCTGGCCGCGCCCAGGGCCAGGCGGCCTTCGAGCAGGTCGTCCAGGGTGGCGCGGAACGCCTGCCTCACCGCCTTGGGGGCGCCCCGCCAAATATCCTTGGCGACCCGCAGCCGCAGTTGGAAGGCATTGCCGTAGACGGCCTCCTCGCAATAGAACACCCCGTCGCGCACCCCGCCGGTGAAGCGGTCCAGGCTGTTATGGGCCAGCCGGAAGGTGGCGGGATCGTCGGCCACCGCGTCCTCGATCAACACATGGCCGCCCCGGCCCCGGGCCGGGTCCGGGCCACCGTGGCCGAACAGGTAGCGGGTGGCGGGATTGTGGTCGGGGGTTTCCTGTTCGAGGCGGCGGGGGTCGAGCCCGTCGGCGTAGCGCCGGGTCAGGCGGTTGTAATGGAAGGCCGTGCGGTGGGCCAGGGCACCCTTGACCGCGCTGGCCGGGACGATCACCCGCCGCCGGGCCAGATGCCCCCTGGTACCGACCCAGGCCACCCGCTCCTCGGTATAGGGCAGCGCCTCGCTGGACCGGGTGGCGTCCGTCACCGGGATATCGCCGCCCCCGAAGCGCCAGAAATCCTCCGCCTCCAGGTTGAGGTCCAGCCGCAGCCAGTTGCCGGACAGGCCGGGGTCCGCCACCAGTTCGATCTCGCGCAAGGCTTCGGCGGGCCGGTCCAGCCGCCGGGGGTGGCGGGCATAGGCCCGGAAATCCGCCGGTTCGCGCAGATCGAAGCGCCGCTCGGCATAGCGTTGGATGTGCAATTGCCCGTAGCCGCGCCGGGTCGCCCCCCCGAGCCGGAATTCGGCCCCGGCCAGCACCGCTTGCAGCGCTTCCCAGGCCGGGGCCAGGGCGTCCCCGGTCCCGTCCCACAGGGCCATCTCGAAACTGAACCGATGTCCCGGCGCGACGAAGCGCTGTCCGAACCGGCCTTGGAACTGGGCGACGCCCCGGGTTCCCAGGCGCATATGGTCGCGGTGGGGCAGTTCGTTGACCGCGAAGGCCGAGAGCAGGGGGTCGCGGGTCCAGGCGCGTTCCAGGTCCAGGCCGTCCATGGGATGGTCGTGGCCATCGTGGATATGCGCCCAGGTCACGGAGAGGGGCGAGGGCGTGCTGTCGTGGTCGCTGGCTTGGCCGAACACCGCCCGCGTGGCCGCGAGACCCAATCGCCGCGCCAAGGCGTGGCGCAAGGCGCCGGCCAGGGCGGTGCCGGGGATGGCCGGGAGGCCATTGGCGTCGGTGACGACCTGGGTGTCGAACAAGGTGTTATGGCGGCCCGTGGACAACGACAGGGGACTGGTGGCTTCCAGGGTGATCCGCGCCAGGCGGAGGATGGGCGTGTTGGCCTGCATCGGGGGACTCCTAAGGTTTGGCGGCGAGGCGGCGCTGGGCCAATTCGGCCAGGAGGCCGATGGCGCTGGGCGCGTCCTCGGGGCGTTCGGCCAGCTTGGTTTCCAGCCAATCGCGGTAGGTCAGGGGGTGGCCCGCCGCGTTGGCGGTGGGCCGGTTCCAATCTTCCGGATGGGTGCGGCACACCGCGTTGGCGTCGCCGAACAAGGCTTCGCGCAAACGCCAGTGGCTGTGCGGCGCGGCGGTGGCTTGGCGGGCCGCTTCCGCGACCCGGCCCCATTGCGAACGTCCGGGGGAAGCGGCTTGGTCTTCGCGCAGGCCGTTGAGGCGGCGGGCGTTGCGTTCCAATTGATCCAACTCGGCCAGGGCTTGGCCGGCCCAATGGCGCATCCCGCCTTGCACCGAGCGGGTTTCCGCCGCGTCCAGCAGCCAGCGGGCCAGGGGATGGTCCGGCAGGCCGGGGGCCGGGGTGGCCGGGGTGGCCGGGGTGGCCGGGGTGGCCGGGGCCGTTGCCGCGAAACAGGGATGCCGGGTCGCCAGCAGGGCCGGGGCCAGGGCGCAACGGCCCAGCCCGGCCTCCCGGTACAGCCCTAGCCCCTGCTCGATCCGCGCCGCCAAATCGGCCCAGGCCACCGTGTCCAAAGGTTCGCGCAACCGGTAGGCCAGCACCGAGCCTTGGCTCAGCACCTGCCGTTCCGAGCCATAGAGCTGGTGGAAGCCGTTGTAGGGCGAATAGGCCCGGCTGGCGGCGAAGGTCTGGCGCGGCAGGGGGTCGGCGGGTGGCAGCCCCAGGTCTTCCGCCGCCGGGGCCAGGGTCGGGAAGCCATGGCGGTCGCAGGCGGCGAGGTCGGAGAGCAGCCACAGGCTCAGTTCCGGCCCGGCCGCCTCCGAGCGCGGGGGATTCGCCAAGGGCCGGGCCACCGGCTCGCAACGGACCCGCCCGTATTGGGCCGAGCGGGAGCGCCCGAAATGCAGGATGGGCCGCGCCGCGAAGAACGCTTCCAACGCCGCCACCAAGCCCGCGGCGACTTCCGCGTCGTAGGCGATCTCGCCCAGGAAGTGCTGCCCTTCGGCCAGGCTCTCGTAGCCGAACGTGCGTTCTTCCGCCGGGCGTCCGCTTTCGCGGGAAACCACGGTTTTCATGCGGAACAGCAGCTTGGGCTTGAGGTATTGGCCGGACAGGGCGACATAGCCCCGTGGCAAGGGCAGCGCCGCCGGGGGCGGGGCGGCCGGGTGCCCGTGCATGAAGTTGTGGACATGGTCGGCCCTGATCCGGCCCCGCTCGCACCAGCCGGGCTGGCCGGCGCTACGGTGCCAGCACAGCGGCAAGGGCCAGGCCGGTTCCCCGCCCACCACGGGCAAGGCGTTGCCGAAACGGACCTGGCCGGAGTGAAACAGGGTCCAGGCGTCGCGCCGCGACAGCGTCCGGTACAACGCCGCCGCCACCGCGCCCAGGAGGTTGGCGCCGGGCAGGTAATCGAGTCCGGGCTGTCCGCCGGCCGAGGCCGCCCGGCTGCTGATGACCACCTCGTCCAACAGCTCGAAACGCAAACTAAACCGCCCCATGCGTGCCCCCGTCGAGGATGCGCATGGCGCAACGGCCCAGGCCGCGGGTGCGGTAGGCCCCGACCGCGCCCGCCAAGGGCAGGGCCAAGGCGAGGCTGGCCCGCCAACCGGTCGGCAGGTCCGCGCCGGCCAGGGGTTCCAGCGCCGCGTGCAGGGTCACCGGCACGATGGCTTCCATGCCGCGCGGGCGGCGTTCGCGGGTGGTGCCGGTGGATTCGTCCACGGCGGCGGTGAACAATTCCCGCGACAAGGCTTGGCGATAGGGCGTGCTGGCGGGCGCGCCCAGCCAATCGCGCAGGGCTTGGGGCAGGCGGGCGTCGGCCACCCGCAGGCCGCCGGGCAGGCTGTGCGCCTCCGCGCCGTTGGGTGCGCCGAACAGGGCCAGGGTGGTGCCCGTCGGCACATGGTCCAGGGCTTCGCAACGCAGGCATGCTTCGCGCAGCAAGCCCTTGAGCAAACGCCCCGGCACGAAGGGCAGGCCCAGCGAATCGCGTTCGGCCAGCCGGTCGAGATAGTCGCCGCTGCCATTGCCGCTGCCGCAATGCCAATAATCGAGCATTTCGATTTCCAGGATGGTCGCTTCAGGCATGGGCGGGCTCCCGGAAGGAAGGTGCGGGCTGCGTGGCCAGGCCGACCGTCCGCAACACCAAGGCGTCCACCAGCGGGGAAAACAAGCGGTCGTCGCGCCGCCGCGTCGGCCAATCCGGATCGCGGACGCCGAGCGCCGCTAGCAAGGCGTCCAGCCTTTCCAGGCGCTGGGGCAGGGCTTTGCCGACCACGTCGCGCCAGCGCCGGTATTGCCGGGCCGCGTCCTGGGCGGGCAGGCGCAGCAGGAAGGCCAATTGCCGGACCGGCCCGATGGCGAGGTCGTCCTCGCTGAGCAACGCGGCCAGGTCGGCCAGCGCCGACCAGGGGGGCAGGGGTCCGGTGGGAAGTCCGTAACCGGGCAGCCCGTTTTGTAGCGGGGCCGCTTCGGTGTCGGCGCGGAGGACCGGTCCGCTGGTCGCGCCCGCCAGGGCGAACGCCAGACAGGCCGGGGTGGAGCCGCCCGTTTGGGCCTGCGCCCGGCATGCCTCGGTCCTGGCCTGTAGGCAGAGCGTTTCGGCCAGCGGATCCGCCGACCACAACGGGTGCCCGGCCTTGGTGAAGGCGAGGCCCGCGCAGGCCGTCAAGCCCGCGCCCTCGTAGTCCAGGTCGATGCGCAGCCCGGCCAGGAGGCGCTCGGCGGCCGGTCCGAAGCCGGCCAGGAACGCCGCCGCGAACGGCACGCCCAGGTCGGCGCGGACCAGGGCCGTGAATTCGCCATCCCGCAACAAGAGGGGCCGGGCGGGCAAGACCGCGACCCCGCCCTCGCGGGCCGGGGCGGCGGGGACCAGCACCTTGGCGCCGGCCTCGAGCGCCGCCTGCCGCAACGCGGCCTCGACGCCTTGGGAAAATAGGCGGAACAGCGCGGTGAATTCGTCGGGCCGGGTTTCCGCCGCGGCGGACAGGCCGGCCAGCCAACCGGCCTGGCCTTCGACGCCGATACGCAAGGTAGCGAGATAGCCATTGCCGGGCAGCCAGGGAAAGCCGGGTTCCTGGGCGGTGGCGGACTCTTTGGGATGCAGGCGCACCGGCCAGGCCGCATGGCCGGGCCAGCCTTCCATGAGCGGGTGTTCGGCCAGGCTGGGGTGGCGGTCGGGGTTGGGTCCGGGGAACGCATGGCGCTTGCGCAGGCTGGCCGCATCGGAGCCTTCGCGCGGATGGCG
This sequence comes from Methylomagnum ishizawai, assembly GCF_019670005.1. NCBI lineage: Bacteria > Pseudomonadati > Pseudomonadota > Gammaproteobacteria > Methylococcales > Methylococcaceae > Methylomagnum > Methylomagnum ishizawai. Next base: position 1,884,210 of record NZ_AP019783.1, read on the forward strand.
CGACTCTAGCACCGCCGCCCGGCCCGAATGGGGATCGCGGCGGGCGATGGGCGGGGCTTCCGGGAAGGCCGGGTCGCGGCGGCGGCTCAGCCAGTCCAGCTCTTGGCCGGCCCGGTAGACCGCTTGGTACTGGGTGTCGCCCGCGGCCAGGGCGTGGGCGAATTCCAGCGCCGGGCAATAATGCCCCACCGCGATCCCCCATAGGTCGCGCAGGCGGCGGGCTTGTTCGGCGGCGTGCGCCCCGCCCAGGACGGCCTGGAAAGCCCCCGCCGTGCGGCGGCAGAAGCGGATATCCGTCCCGATGCCCAGGGCGTCCAGGACGGCGGATAGGGGTTCGCCGCAAATCGATTCGATCAATTTGCCCGCCGCGATTTGTTCGGAGAGGTTCCGGCCTTCCAGGATGTAGTCCTGGACGGAGCGGGCCTCGAAAAGATATGCCCAGTAAGTCACTGTGATTCCTTGGTGGGGGCCCCCGCGGGGAAAAGACCGGATGGCCGCGCCGCGTTGAAAAGGCACCCGCAGTAAATCCCATCCAAAGATTGGGTTCAAGTCGGTAACTTGCTGAAAATTTTGTAGGGAAATCCCTACAAGGCCGGGTCGGGCCGGTGGTGGGAACGGGGCTGGGCGGGCGGGCCGCCGTTTGGAACGGCGAGGCCGGGCCTGGGGATAGGGCGCGGCCCTGGCCGGCTTCGACCGTGGAAAAACGGTCCGTTCACGGCGTCCGCATTGTCTATACTAAGCCCGAACCGCCCTTCATCCGGTACAGCGCCTCCTTTACGATGGCTGGTTTTGCTGGACGGACCCCCTCGCTTGGAACGGCCAAGCCCCCCGTTTTCCCGCATCCGCCCATGTTGAAAAAAATCAAAATCCAAGACCTGCGCCTGGGCATGTATATCCAAGAACTCTGCGGCAGTTGGATGGAGCATCCATTTTGGAAAACCTCCTTCAAACTGGAGCGCCAAAAGGATTTGGACACGCTTTTGACCTGTGGCATCGAGGAACTATGGATCGACGCGGCCAAGGGTTTGGACGTGGAGGCCAGGGTCCAGACGGTATCCCCGGAAGCCCAGAACGCCGAGGTCGATACCGCGCTGCGGCGCGCGGCCCGGTCCGACAAGCCCATCTCCAAGGTGGCGTTGCGCGACGAACTGGCGCGGGCCAAGAAGGTCCACGCCAAGGCCAAGCAGGCCGTGGTCGCCATGTTCACCGAGGCCCGCATGGGCAAGGCCATCAAGCTGGAGCAGGCCGCCGCCCTGGCCGACGAGATCAACGCCACCATCGCCCGCAATTCCGGCGCCCTCCTCAGCCTGGTCCGGCTCAAGCACGCCGACGACTACACCTATCTGCATTCGGTCGCCGTCTGCGCCCTGATGATCGCGCTGGGGCGGCAACTCGGCTTGGAGGATGATTTGGTGCGGGAAGTCGGCGTGGCCGGGTTGCTGCACGACGTGGGCAAAATCTTCATTCCCCCCGAAGTCCTGAACAAGCCGGGGCGGCTGACCGACGCGGAGTTCGAGACGGTCAAGCGCCACCCGCGGTTGGGTTGGGAACTGCTCCGCACCACCGACGGCATCCGGGAGATCGCGCTCGATGTCTGCCTGCACCATCACGAGCGGATGGATGGCCGGGGCTATCCCGACCGCCTGTCCGGCGAGGCGCTGAGCCTGTTCGCGCGGATGGGCGCGGTCTGCGATGTGTACGACGCCATCACCTCGAACCGCTGCTACAAAGCGGGCTGGGAACCCGCCGAGGCCCTGCGCAAGATGGCCGAATGGCGGGATGGCCATTTCGACCCGGCGGTGTTCCAGGCCTTTATCAAGGTCGTCGGCATCTACCCCACCGGCACCTTGGTGAAACTCAAATCCGGGAAGCTGGCCGTGGTGGTGGAACAAACCCCCAATAACCTCCTGTCCCCGGTGGTCAAGGTATTTTTTTCCACCCGGTCCAATTCCCCCCTCATGCAGGAAACGGTGGATTTATCGAAATCCCAGGACGCCATCGCCAGCCCGGAGGAACCCCGCAAATGGGGGTTCGACAAGGATAAGCTTTTGGGGTTATGAGCGGGGCCGGGCCGGGGAATCCACACCAACCGATAAAGGGGTGGAACCAGCCGGATGAATTGCTAATAAGATACCGAAAAAACCGCGCTTGGAATCCAAGCGCGCTAACCAACCAGAGGCTCCATTATGAACCCTAGGGAAGAAGAACTCTTGCAAGCCGCGCAGGCGGTCTTGAAATCGGTGGCCATTCCGGCCCAGCCCCGGATCGTCATGGAATTGATGAAGCTATCGAACCAGCCGGGGGTCGATGTCCATCAGATCGCCAAAAAGGTGGAAAAAGACCCCGCCTTGGCGGCGAAGGTCTTGAAAGTCGCCAACTCCCCCTTGTTCGGCCTCAAGCGCTCCCTGGATTCCATCGGCCAAGCCCTGCATCTGATGGGGTTCCAGTTGTTCCAGCGGGCGATATTGGCTTCGTCCTTGCGCGATGTGTTGCAGGGCGACCGCTCGCCGACCAGCGAGGTTTTCTGGATCCATTCCGAACTGACCGCCCGCTGCTGCGAGGTCGTCGCCAAGCGGCTCAGGCCGCAACTGGCCCAGCAGGCTTATCTGGTCGGGTTATTCCATGATTGCGCAATCTCGATATTGGGCAGGAAATTCCCCGATTACCAGGATTTGGTTTACAAGGCTTTGAGTTGTCGGCAGGAAGTGGTCGAGGAAGAGGAGCGGCGCTACTCCACCAATCATTGCGTGATGGGGTATCTATTCACCCGTTCGTGGTATCTGCCCGAGACGGTGCGGCTGGCGATACTCCGCCACCACGATGGCGAGCCGGAATATTCGGACGATATCGATGCCCGGACCTTGGCCGCGATCCTGAGGGTGAGCGAATACATCGTCCAGAATTACGACGCCTCGGGGAATATGAAAGCCGTCGAGGTTTCCGAATGGCTGGAGGCTAACTCGGGGCTTCTGGATATTCTCGGACTTTATCCCCAGGATATGGTCGATATCGAGGAACAGTTCCTCGATGCGATCCGATGAGCCGCCGTCCTCAGCGCGATCCGCCCGCCGCCGCCAATAGCCCGATCAGGCCGCCCGGATAGACCCCGAGTCCCAGCAGCAGCAGCGCCAGGAATCCCAGCACCACACCACCCGCCCAGGGCAGCGGCACCTTGGATGCCGCCCCGTCCGCCGGGGCCGGTTCCCGCGCCATCTGGACGATCACCCGCAGGTAGTAATACAGCCCCAACCCGCTGCCCACCACCAGGGTGCCCAGCAGCGCCCACAAAGCGCCCCGCCCGCCCGAGGCGAACACATAGAACTTGCCGACGAAACCGGCGGTCAAGGGAATCCCCGCCAGCGACAACAGCGCCAGGGCCAGCACGCTGGCGGGCCAGGGCCGGGTGTGGAACAGCCCCAGGTAGGCGTCCAAGTGTTCGGCCTCGCGGTCCTGGGGGCTGAGGACGGCGACCACCCCGAACGCCGCCAGGCTGGTGATGAAATAGGCCGCCAGATAGAACAGCAAGGCTTCGGCGGCGAATTCCGCGCCGACCCGCCCGCCCGCCATCAGGATGATGACCAGATAGCCCATGTGGGCGATGGAGGAATAGGCCAGGAGGCGCTTGAGGTTGTCCTGGCGCAGGGCCAGGAGGTTGCCGGCCAGCATCGACAAACCCGCCATCAGGCCGAGCGCTTGTTCCAGCGCGGGTTCTTGCGCCAGGCCACCGGCCAGGGTGTAGCGCAACAACAGGACCAGCACCGCGCCCTTGGCGACCGTGGCGAGCAAGGCCGTGACCGGCACCGGCGCGCCTTGGTAGACATCGGCGGTCCAGAGGTGGAACGGGAACAGCGAGAGCTTGAAGCCCAGCGCGGCGGCGATCAGGAGCAGGCCGGTGAGGCTGAGCAAGCCGCCGTCCGCCGTCTGGGCGAAGGCGGCGAATTCCAGGCTGCCGGTGTCGGCGTAGACCCAGGCCATGCCGAACGCCAGCAAGCCCGAGGCCGTGCCCGACAGCACCAGATATTTCATGCCCGCTTCCAGGGGCCGCCCGTCCCGGCACGGGTAGGCGATCAAGGCGAACAGCGACACGCTGAGGGTTTCTAATCCCAGGAAGAACCCGGCGAAATGGTGGCTCGCTGCCAGCACGAACGCGCCCAGCAACGCGGTCAGCAGCAACACATAAAGCTCTTCGGGCCGCTCGGCGCGGTTGGCGAAATAATCCCGGCACAGCACGGCGACGCACAGCCCGGCCAGTCCCGCCAAGCCCATGAAGGCCAGGGCGTAGCCGTCCACCCGCAGCAAGGGCGTGACCGCGCGCGGGGCCAGTTCCGCCGCGAACGGGATCGAACCCAGCGCGGCCACCATCCCCGCCAGGGTCAAAGCGAAGATCAGCCCATGGCCGCGGTGGCAGGCGATGGCCAGCAACGCCAGGACCACGCTGCCCGCCAAGGCCAAGAGCGGTGACAGGGCGACGAGTTCGGCGGCGGCGATCATGGCGGGCTCCGGTGGGCGAGGCTGGGTCTGACGACGGGATGTGGCGTGGCGTGGATGATGTCGATCAAGGGTTGCGGATAAAGGCCCATCGCCAAGGTGGCGGCGATCAGGACCGCCAGCGCCGCCGTTTCCCTGGGGCCGCAATCCTCGATCCCCTGGGCTTCTGGCCGCGGGCCGTGGAAGGCGCGTTGCACCAGGATCAGCGCATAGGCCGGCCCAATGACCAGCCCCAAGGCCGCCAGCGTGGCGGTGCCCTGGTGCAATTGGAAAGCGCCGGCCAGCACCAGGAATTCGCCGACGAAATTGCCGAGGCCGGGCATCCCCAAGGCCGCGACCGAGAAGAACAGGCCGATGGCGGCCATGCGCGGCACCACGCCCCACAAGCCGCCCATGCGGTTCATATCGCGGGTGTGGAGGCGGTTCTGCAAAGCCCCGGCCAGCATGAACAAGGCGGCGGCGCTGAGGCCGTGGGCCAGCATCGTCAGCACCGCGCCCTGGAAGCCCAGCCCGGTCTGGGCGTACAGGCCCACCAGCACGAAGCCCATATGGCTGATGCTGGAATAGGCGACCAGCCGTTTCATATCGGTCTGGGCGAAGGCCAGCATCCCGCCGTAGATGATCCCCACCACGCCCAGGCCCATGGCGGTGGGCGCGAATTCCGCCGTCGCCCCCGGAAACAAGGGGATGGCGAAGCGCAGCAACCCGTAAGCCCCGGTCTTGAGCAAAACCCCGGCCAGGATCACGCTGCCGCCGGTCGGTGCCTGGGTGTGGGCGTCCGGGAGCCAGGTGTGCAAGGGTACGGTCGGCAATTTGACCGCGAAGGCCACGAAGAAGCCCAGCATCAGCCAGCGGGCGGTGGCGGGATCGAGTTCGGTGCCGAGCAGGGCGAAATAATCGAAGCTGAATTGGCCGGTCTTGGCTTGGTGCGACAAGGCCAGCACCACCGCCGCCAACAGCATCGAAAGCCCGCTGACCTGGGTGAACAGGAGGAACTTGAGGGCGGCATAGCCCCGGTTCTCGTGTCCCCAGACCGCGATGATGGCATACATGGGCAGGATCATCAGTTCCCAGCACACGAAGAACAGGAACAAATCCAGCGCCAGGAACACGCCCAACGCCCCGGCCAGGGTCCACAGCAGGCAGGCATGGAACGGCCCGGTCCGTGCTTCGATCTCGCGCCAGGACACCGCCACCGCCATCAGCCCCAGCAGCACGGTGAGGGCGGCGAGCAACAGGCTCACCCCGTCCAGTCCCAGATGGAAACCGATGCCGAAGCGGGGAATCCAGGCCAGCCGGATTCGATCCAGCCAGACCCCGTCCGCCGCCGCCCCCGGCGCGGTGAAATACGGCACCAACCAAGCCCCGGCCAGGGCCAAGCTCAGCAAGGCCAACCAACGCGGCGCGGCGGGATGCGCCCGTTCCGCCGCCCAGCACACACCGCCCCCCGCCACCAAGATCCCGACCAGCCACACCAGCATCATGACAAAATCCCCAAGGCGAGGGCGAGCAGGGCACCGGACGCCAAGCCCGCCGCGTACCAGCGCAACTTGCCGTTCTGGGTGGCGGCCAGGGCGCGGTGGCCCTCGCGGCCGAGATAGGCCAGGGCGTGGCTGAAATCGTCCAGCACATCGGCGCGGTTGGCCTCGGCCAGCCAGCGGAAGGGCTCGACCAATAGCCGTTCATACAGCCCATCGAAGCCCCAGCCGCTGTGCCAAAACCGATGCAGGGCGGCCCCCCAGGGACCGCGGACCAGCTTGTCCGTCGACCATTCCCGGAATAGGTAGAACTTCGCCGCCAGCCAGATACCGGCCCAGGGCGCGAGTTCGGTGGCGAGTTGCAGCGTATAGGGCAGTTCGCCGGCGGGGGGGGTGGGGAACAGCCCGCCCAAGGGCAGGCCGAACCAGCCTCCGGCGATGGCCAGCCCGGCCAGGATCAGCAAGGGCGCGGTCATGGCGAAACCCAGCTGTTCGCGGGTGTTCGGGGTTTCCGGCCCGTAGAAGGCGACGAAGATCAAGCGGAAACTATAAAGCCCGGTCAAGGCCGCGCCCAAGACGCCCGCGCCCCATAGCCATAATCCTTGCGGCGCGGCCTGGGCGGCGCTCAGGATGGCGTGCTTGCTGTAATAGCCCGAGGTATAGGGCAGGGCGCTCAAGGCCGCGGCCCCGATCACGAAGCACCCGAAGGTCAGTGGCAAGCGCCGCCTCAGCCCGCCCATGCGGAAGATATCGTGTTCGTGATGATAGCAATGGATGACCGCCCCGGCGGCGAGGAACAACAGCGCCTTGAAATAGGCGTGAGTGGTGAGGTGGAAAACCGCCGCGCCATAGGCACCCACCCCCAGCCCCAGGAACATATAGCCGAGCTGGCTCATGGTCGAATAGGCCAGGATGCGCTTGATATCGCGTTGGACCAGGGCCGAGCAAGCCGCCATCAGCAAGCCCGCCGCCCCCAGATAAGCCACCACTTCCCGTACCGGCGGGGCCAGTTGGAACAGGGCATAGGTGCGGGCGATGAGATAAACCCCGGCGGTGACCAGGGTGGCGGCGTGGATCAGGGCGCTGATGGGCGTGGGACCGGCCATGGCGTCCGGGAGCCAGGTTTGCAGTGGCAATTGCGCCGATTTGCCCACCGCGCCCCCGAGCAATAAGGCGGCGGCGACCACGGGAAAGACGGTGTTCACGGGCCATTGCAGGGTGGCGCGTTGCATCAGGGTTTGGATATCGAGGCTGCCCAGCACCTCGAACAGCAGCAATAGCCCCAGCAAGAACGCCATATCGCCGACGCGGGTCATGACGAAGGCTTTGCGGGCGGCGGCCCCGTTGGCCGGGTTCTCGTACCAGAAACCGATCAGGAGGTAGCTGCACAGCCCCACGCCCTCCCAGCCCGCATAAAGCAACAACAGGTTGTCCGCCAATACCAGCAACAACATGGCGGCGACGAACAGGTTCATATAGGCGAAGAAGCGGGCATAGCCCGGATCGTCGGCCATGAATCCGGCGGAATAGAGATGGATGAGGAAACCGATGCCGGTCACGATCAGCATCATATTCAGCGACAGGGCGTCGAGATACAGCCCGAAGCCGGAGGAGAATTCGGCGACCCGCAGCCAGGTCCACAGCGGCAGTTTGTAATAGGCGATGTGATCGCCCAGGAAGTGCTGGCCGATCAGCCCCGCCAGTACGGCGGCGAGCCCGACCGAACCCGCGCCGATCCAGGGCGTGAGGCGGCGCGGCATCCGGCCCTGGCTCAGGACCAGCACCACGAAGCCCAGCAAGGGCAGGGCGGGGATTAGCCAGAGATGGTCCAGCATGGGGTGGGCTCCTGTTGTTGTTTTTGCTCGTTCCGTCGCTGGCCGGGTCGGTCGAAGCTCAAGCTGCGGCGCGGGGTTTTGTGATCGTTCCCACGGTTTCCGTGGCAATGCATCCTATGACGCTCTAGCGTCGCGAGCCGGGACGCTGAAGCGTCCAGGGCGGCGTTCCCAAGCGGAGCTTGGGAACGAGCGATGCGGTGTCGATTCATCCCCGCATCCCGCTCAAAGCATCCGCGTCCAAGGTTTTGTAAGTCCTATAAATCCGCATCACCAGCCCCAAGGCCACCCCGATTTCCGCCGCCGCCAAGCTCAGCACCAACACGAACATGATCTGCCCATCCGCTTGGTTCCAACGGGAGCCGGCCACGATGAAGGCCAGCCCGGCGGCGTTCAGCATGATTTCCAGCGACATCAGCACCGCGATCAGGTTGCGCCGCATCAACACGCCGGTCAGTCCCAGCGCGAACAAGATGGCCGACAGCGCCAAGCCATGTTCCATCGGGATGATGCCCGCGTTCATCGCGCCACCTCCGGCCTGACCAGATGGTAAGCCCCGACCAACCCGGCCAGCAGCAGCATCGAGGCCAATTCCACCGCGATCACGTACGGGCCCAGCAAGGCGATACCGACCTCCTTGGCGGTCACGATATGTCCGGTGGGATGGCGTCCGTCGCCCAGCAGGACCACATAGACGAATTCGATCAGCAACACCGTCGCCATGGCCGAGGGCCAGCGCCAAACCGAGGGTTCCAGCCAGCGTTTTTCCTGCTCCTGGGTTTGCTGGCCCAGGTTCAACATCATCACCACGAACAGGAACAGCACCATGATCGCCCCGGCGTAGATGATGACTTCCAGCAAGGCCGCGAAATACGCCCCCATCAGATAGAACACCACCGCCGAGGCCAGCAGGGACAGGATCAAATACAGCAAGGCATGGACCGCGTGGGCGCTGGCGACCACCAAGAGCGTCGCGACCACCGCGACCAGGGCCGCCGAATAGAACAGGATGGACAGCATCACGGCAGCAGGCTCCGGATATCGACCGGCGCGGCTTCGTGCTCGGCCCCGCCCTTGTCCTTGCCGGCGATGCTTTTGCCCGCCACCCGGTAGAAGTGGTAATCCGGGTATTTGCCGGGACCGTCGATGAGGAGGTGGGGCTTTTCGTAAACCATATTGTGGCGGTCGTATTCGCTCATCTCGAAATCCGGGGTGAGTTGGATGGCATAGGTCGGGCAGGCTTCCTCGCACAGCCCGCAGTAGATACAACGCGAGAAATTGATGCGGAACCATTCCGGGTACCAACGGCCCTCCGGGGTTTCGGCCTTTTGCAGGGCGATGCAGTCCACCGGGCACACCACGGCGCAGAGGTTACAAGCCACGCAGCGTTCCTGCCCATCCGGGTCGCGGGTCAGCACGATGCGGCCCCGGTAGCGCGGCGCGAGCTTCGGCATCTGTTCCGGGTACTGTACGGTGTCGGCGCGGGCGAAAGTATGGACCAAAACCGTCCATAGGGTCCGCACCTGGCTGAGGAAACCGCCGATCAATCCCATAGCAGCAGCGCTCCGGTCGCCAATAGGTTCAGCAGGGACAAGGGTAGCAAGACCTTCCAGCCGTAGGCCATCAATTGGTCGTAGCGGGGGCGGGGCAGGGCGCCGCGCAGGAGGATGAACAGCAGGATGAACAACAGGGTTTTCAGGACGAACCAGACCACCGGCGGCAACCAGGGGCCGAGCCAGCCGCCGAAGAACAAGGTCACGATCATGGCCGAACCCAGGGTGATGCCGATGTATTCGCCGACGAAGAACATGCCGAATTTCATGCCGGAATACTCGACATGGAAGCCCGCGGCCAATTCGGTTTCGGCTTCCGGCAGGTCGAAGGGACCGCGATGGCTCTCGGCCACGGCGGCGACCAGGAACAGCAGGAAACCCAAAAACTGCGGCACCACGAACCAGCCGTCCCGCTGCGCCTCGACGATAACGCGGAGGTCGAAGCTGCCCGCCAGCATCACCACGCCCATCACCGACAGGCCCATGAAGACTTCGTAGCTGAGGGTTTGCGCCGCCGCTCGGAGCGCCCCGAACAAGGCGTATTTGCTGTTGGAGGCATAGCCCGCCAGGATCACGCTGTAGACCGACAGCGAAGCCAGCGCCAGGAAATACAACAATCCGAAACCCAGGTCGATGATGCCCACTCCCGGCGCGATGGGCACCACGGCGAAGGCGGTCAGTCCGGTCAGCATCACCACGGTGGGGGCCAGCACGAACACCGGGGCGTCGGCGAAGGGCGGAATCCAATCCTGCTTGCTTAGCATCTTCAGCATGTCGGCGACGATTTGGAACAAACCCAAGGGTCCGAGCCGGTTGGGTCCGAGCCGGTCCTGCCAAATCGCCAGGAGCCGCCGCTCGACCCAAATCAGCCAAGCCGCCACGACGATCAAGGCCGCGAGGATCGAGACCACATTGAGGGGCGAACCCACGTTCATGGTTGTTCCTCCTGGGGAGCCCATACTTCCACCCGTTCGGGTAATCCGCCCGGAACCCCGCCTTCCGGGAGGCCGATCACACCCTGGGCCAAGCCCGGTTCCGGGCGCAGCGGCAAATCCAAGCGGCATCGCTCCCAGGCCACGGTCACGCCATCGCCAAGGCCCAGCCGGGCGATATCGTCCGGGTGCATGAGGGCGCAGGCGGCGGGGGCCCGCTCGATGATGGGCGCGGCCAGGGCGCTGAGTTCCTCGCCGCCGAAAATCCGGTGCAGGATGACGGCGCGGAAATCGGGTTCGTCCGGGGAAAGGAGGGGCGGAATATCCTCGAACCAACAGGGCGCGGGGGTGTCCGCCGGTTCGATCAAGCGCACGCCCGGATCGCCGCCGCGCAAAGTCCCGCCCGCCTCGTCCTGGAATTGGGTCGTCGCCTGCTGATGGGAGTTCCAGTGCGGTGCCCAGGCCACGGGCCGCAAGGCCGGGGGAATCCCGGACTCCGCGCCTTCCATGCTGTAGCTCAGGGCCGAATCGGGATCGTCCGGCGGCTTGGGTTCGTGCAAACGCTGGTCGGCGTGCATCGCGGTCCTGCCGCTGTAGCGGGCCGGGGCGCGGGCGATCTTGTCGCCCTCGATGCGGAAACCGGCAGCGGGCGCGGCCTCGACGATGCGGGCGAACACCGGCAAGGCTGCGGCGCAGGCGGCGGTGACGGCGTCGAGGTTTTGCCAGGTATCGCGCTGCGCGGCGAACGGCCAGCGCCAAGCATCGCGGGCCGCGCCCAGGGGCGGCATGACCGAGAAGAAGCGTTGCGCCCGGCCTTCCAAGCTGACCAGGGTGCCTTCGGTTTCGGCGAAGCTGCCGGAGGGCAGGAGCAAATCGGCGCGGGCGGTGGTGGCGTTGCGGCTGTGGTCGATCACGATGCGCTGGCGGAACCGGGCCAGGGCCGCATCCACCAAGGCGGCGGGTGCGCGGCGGTAGAGGTCGTTTTCCAGCACGATCAAGCTGGACGCGTCGTTTTCCCGCGCCGCCGCGAAGGCGTCCTCGACGCTGTGCCCATCCATCAGCGCCAAGCCCAGTGTATTGCATTCCGGCACGGCGTAGCACAGGTCCACCGTGGGCACGCCGCGCTTCACGGCCAGGGCGCGGGCGATATTCCCCGCCGCCCGCACCACGGCCAGGCTGGCGCAGCCCATCCCCGACACCAGCAAAGGCCGTTCGGCGGCGGCCAAGGTGGCGGCGATGGTTTCCGCCAAACCGGCTTCCATTGCGGATAAGCCGACGACTGGCGGCGCTTCGGCGTCCAGCGCGTGGGCTATGGCGAAACCCAGCCGGGCGATGGCTTCCGGCGTGGCGCGATGGGTCGCGCTCGCCACATCGTCCAGCCGGGTCGGCGCGGGGCTGGCGATGAACAGCGGGCTTTTTTCGGCCTGGGCCGCGTGGCGGGCGGCACTGTCCAACCAAGCGGGAATCTTGAGCGCCGCGGCGATAGCCAAGCCCCGGTTGCGTACCGCCTGCCGCAAGGCCAGCGCCAAGCGCGGCGCGGTGTTCGTCACGTCCTCGCCCAACACCAGCACGGCGTCGGCCCGTTCCATTTCCCGCACCGCGGGCACCCGCACCGGCCAATCGTGCAGGATGTCCACAATCGCCGCTGCCAATCCGGCCTCGATGCGGGAAAACCCGGCGTAGAAATTCGCAGGCCCGACCCGTTCCCGCAACGCGAAATTGGCCTCCAACGAAGCGCGGGGCGAACCGATGCCGATGACGTGCCCGTTCATCCTCCGGGCCCACTGGGCCACGGTGGCGTGGGGCGAGACCGGCTCGCCTTGAAGCTCCGCGTTCATGATCCGCTGCCCGCCGTTGACGAAGCCATAGCCGAACCGGCCCCGGTCGCACAGGAAATAGCCGTTCACCGCGCCGTGATAACGGTTGATGACGCGCCGCAGCGTGCCCAAGCGCTCGCCGGGGCTGATATTGCAACCCACCGCGCAATGTGGGCAGATCGACGGGGCGTAGCGCAAATCCCATTTGCGGGCATAGTGGGCGCTGAAGGTCTTGTCGGTGAACACCCCGGTCGGGCAGACCTCGGCCAGATTGCCGCTGAATTCGCTCTCCAAAACCCCGTCTTGCGCCCGCCCGAAATAGACGTTATTGCGGATGGAAAACACCCCGAGATCGCCGCCACCCGCGTAATCGTTGTAGTAGCGCACGCAGCGGTAGCAGGCGATGCAGCGGTTCATCTCGTGGTTGATGAAGGGGCCGAGCTGTTGGTTGCGGTGGGTGCGTTTCAAGCCCCGGTAATGGCGGACGGTATGGCCGGTCATCAGGGTCATGTCTTGCAGATGGCATTCGCCGCCTTCTTCGCAGACCGGGCAATCGTGGGGGTGGTTGGTCATCAAGGTTTCGATGATCCCGGCGCGGAAGTCCTGGGCTTCCGGGGCTTGGAGGTCGGCGCGGAGTCCTTCGGTGACGGGCGTCAGGCAGGCCATGCCCAAGCGGCCCTTGGGGTCGCTCTCATCTTTGTAGAGCCGCACCGCGCATTGCCGACAGGCACCGACCGAACCCAGGGCCGGATGCCAGCAGAAGTAAGGCAGGTCCAGGCCCAGCGACAAACAGGCTTGGAGCAGGTTGCCGCCGGTGGGGACTTCGTGGGCTTGGCCGTCGAGGATGATTTTCGCCATGGTTTACCCCCGTTCCACATACCGCTCGAAATCCCCCCGGAAATACTTCAAAGCGCTCTGCAAAGGCTCCGCCGCCCCCGGTGCCAAGGCGCAGAAAGTATTCCCCGGTCCCATGAACCGCGCCAATTTCGCCAACTGGTCCAAATCCTCGGGCCGACCCCGCCCTTCGACCAAATCCTCCAGAATCCGCGCCACCCATGGCAGGCCATCGCGGCAGGGCGTACACCAACCGCAGGATTCCTGGGCGAAGAAGCGCTCCAGGTTCAACACCATCCGCACCGGGCAGGTGCGGTCGTCCAGGACGATCATGGTGCCGGTACCCATGCGGCTACCCGCCTTTTGGATGGTCTCGTAATCCATGGCGAGGTCCAGGTGTTCCGGCAGCAAAAAATCGGTGGACGCCCCGCCGGGCAGGAAGCCCCGCAGCCGATAGCCCGGTTTCATGCCGCCCGCGTGTTCTTCCAAAATCTCGCGGATCGGCGTGCCCATCGGCAATTCCCAGAGGCCCGGACGGTTGACCCGGCCACTCGCGCCATAAAGCTTGGTGCCCGCGTCCTGGCTGCGGCTCAAGCCCTTGTACCACGCCGCGCCTTGGGCCACGATGCCCGGCACATTGCACAGGGTTTCCACATTGTTGACCACGGTGGGCTTGCCCCATAGCCCCGCGATTTGCGGGAACGGCGGCTTGGTGCGGGGATTGGCGCGTTTGCCTTCGAGGGCGTTGAGGAGGGCGGTTTCCTCGCCGCAGATATAGCGCCCGGCGCTGGTGTGGAGGTGTATTCCCAAGCTGAATTCCGAACCCAGGATATTCCGGCCCAGCAATCCGGCGGCGCGGGCTTCGGCCAGGGCGTGTTCCAGACGGCGGGCGGCTTCGATGTATTCGCCGCGCAGGAAGATATAGGCGGTGTCGGCCCCGACCGCATAGGCCGCGAGCGCCGCGCCTTCGAGCAAAAGATGCGGGTCGCCTTCCAGCAAACGCCGGTCCTTGAAGGTGCCCGGCTCCATTTCGTCGGCGTTGACCACCACGTATTTCTGGCCCGGCGTCTGGGGAATCAAGCTCCATTTGACCCCGGTGGGAAAACCCGCGCCGCCCCGGCCTTTCAGTCCCGCGTCTTTGACCAGGGCCACGACTTGGGCGGGGGCCAGATCGCGGAGGGCTTTGCGCCAAGCTTCATAGCCGCCGGTGCTTTGGTATTCGGCCAGGGTGGCGGCGCTGCCGTCCGGCTTGAGGTTGCGGGTCAGGGGCTTATCCACGGTGTTGCTCCCGTGCCAGGATCGTGTCGAGCTTGGCGGCGTCCAGGTCGCCGTGCAGTTGCCCGCCCAGCATCAACACCGGGGCATGGTCGCAAGCCCCGAGGCAGACGATGGGCAGCAAGGTATAGCGGCCATCCTGGGTGGTTTCGCCCAAGCCGATGCCCAGCCGCTTGCAAAGATGCGCCCGCACTTCGTCCGCGCCCAGCAGCCAGCAACTCACGCTGTCGCAATAATGGACGACCTTGCGGCCCACGGGTTTCCGGTAGATCAGGTTGTAGAAGGTGGCGACGCCTTCCAATTCGGCGATGGGCATGCCCAGCAAATCGGCCACGGCGGCTAGGGCTTCGTCGGAAACCCAGCGGCGATGGTGCTGGACGATCTTGAGGGCTTCGATGCTGGCGGCGGCGGGGTCGGGATAATGGGTGAGGGCCGCTTGAATTTCAGCGGTTTCCTCGGGGTCGAGGCCGGTATCGGTGTTCATCGTGGATGCCTCCGTGTTGCCAGTCATCGCCGCGCCTATCGATCCACATCCGCCATCACGAAATCGATGCTCCCCAAAATCGCGATCAAATCCGCGATCATCAAGCCTTTCGCCATGAGGGGGATCATCTGCAAATGAGGGAAGGACGGCGTGCGGATGCGGGTCCGGTACGACATCGACCCGCCATCGCTGACCAGGGAATACCGGTTCAAACCCTTGGTGGCTTCCACGCAGGCCGAGGTTTCCCCGGCGGGCATCACCGGCCCCCAACTCACGTTGAGGAAATGCTGGATCAGGGTTTCGATATCGTGCAGCGTGCGCGGTTTGGGGGGCGGCGTGGTCAGGGGATGCTCGGCCTTGTAGGGACCGGAAGGCATGTTCGCCACGCATTGCCGGAGGATGCGGACGCTCTGCCGCATCTCTTCCACCCGCACCCGGCAACGGTCGTAGCAATCGCCGTTATGGCCGGTCGGCACCTCGAACTCGAAATTTTCATAGCCCGAATAAGGCCGCGCCTTGCGGTAATCGAACGCCAGTCCCGTGGCCCTAAGGCCCGGCCCGGTCGCGCCCCAGTCCAGGGCTTGCGCGGTGGTGTAAGCCCCGATGCCGACGGTGCGGCCTTTGAGGATGCTATTGCCCATGACCATCTTGTCGTACTGGTCCAGCCGCTTGGGGAAATAGTCGCAGAATTCGGCGAGTTTCTTATCCCAGCCCACGGGCAAATCCAGCGCCGTCCCGCCGATGCGGAAAAAGCTGGAATGCATCCGCGCCCCGCTGATGCCTTCGATGATCTCGAACACCTTCTCCCGGTCCACGAACATATAGAAGATCGGCGACAACTGCCCGACATCCTGGGCGAAGGTGCCATAGAACAGCAGATGGTTGGCGATGCGGTGGAGTTCGGACAGCAATACCCGGAGGGTCTGGGCGCGTTCGGGGACTTCGATGCCGGCCAGGGTTTCCAGGGCCATGACATAGGGCAGGTTGTTCAAGGAGCCGCCGAGATAATCCACCCGGTCGGTGTAGGGGATGTAGGAATGCCAGGATTGGCGCTCGCCCATCTTCTCGGCCCCGCGGTGGTGGTAGCCGATATCGGGCACGGCATCGACGATTTCCTCGCCGTCCAATTGCAAGGCGACGCGGAATACCCCATGCACGCTGGGATGGTTCGGCCCGAGGTTCAGAAATAGGAAATCGTTGTGTTCGCCGTGGCGCTTCATGCCCCATTGTTCGGGGACGAAGCGCAGGGCGGCTTGTTCGGATTCTTCCTTCTGCGGCGGCAGGGTGTAGGGTTCCAACTCGGTGGCGCGGGCGGGATGGTCTTTCCGCAGGGGATGGCCGTTCCAGGTCGGCGGCATCAGGATACGCCGCAGGTTGGGATGGCCCTCGAAGCGGATGCCGAATAGATCGTAGGCTTCCCGCTCGTACCAATTGGCGTTGGGATAGACCGGGGTGATGCTGGGCGCGGTGGGCTTGTCGGCGGGCAGGGCCAGCTTCAGGCGCACATCCTGGTTGCGGCCTATCGAGAATAGGTGGTAGACCACGGTAAAGGCGCTGTCGGGTTGGTCTGTGCGGTGCTGGCGCTGGCGCTCGTCGATGGCGTAGAGGTCGAACAGCATGGAGAAGGGCCGGTCGATTCCGTGCTTGAGGTGGCCGACGATCTCCAAGAGGCGTTCTCTCGCTAGCCACAGCGTGGCGATGCCGTCGGCGGCGGCCTGGCGGACGAAGCTGTCCGCGCCGTAGCGCTGTTCGAGTTCGGTAATGAGCGGGCTGCTGTCCATCGCTGTCCTGCTAATCCATCGAATCCGGTTCCCTGAGCAACGTGGCCCGCATCCGCTCCGGCGTCTTCAAATCACGGAAACCGGGCAGATTCGTTTTGTCCTGGATGCCGCCGGGACCGACCACCTTGCCCAAGGGCCGCCGCTCCTGGCCGATGGCCTGTTGCAGCAAGAGCAAACCTTCCAACAAGGCATCGGGCCGGGGCGGACACCCCGGCACATACACATCCACCGGCAGGAATTTATCCACCCCCTGCACCACGCTGTAGATATCGTACATGCCGCCGGAATTGGCGCAGGAACCCATCGAAATCACCCAGCGCGGTTCCAGCAATTGCTCGTACAAGAGTTGGATCACCGGGGCCATCTTCATGAACACCGTGCCTGAAATCACGATCAGATCGGCCTGCCTGGGACTGGCGCGGATGACTTCCGAACCGAAGCGGGCGATGTCGTAGCGCGGGGTGAAGGCGGTCGCCATTTCGACATAACAGCACGACAGCCCGAAATTGAACGGCCACACCGAATGGGCGCGGCCCCAGGCGATCATATCGTCCAGCTTCGCCAACAGCAGGTTGCGGCGGAAGATGTCCTCGTTGACCCGTTCGCCAGGGGTGGGCGCGGGGTCGGCATCGGCGGGAGTGAGGCTCCAGCGCATGGCGGTGGCTCCTTCAGTGCTTGAAATAGGCGTCTTGGCTGCGTTGCCGCCGGGTGCGCCAATCCAGCGCACCCGAGCGGCAGAGATAGAACAGCGCGACCAGCAGGACCAGGATGAAGGTCAGCATCTCGACATAGCCCGGCCAGCCCGCTTCCCGGAAGGCCACGGCCCAGGCGTAGATGAAGATGGCTTCGAGGTCGAAGATGACGAAGAACAGGGCGACGGGGTAGTACTGCACGGCCAGCCGCACATGGATATCGCCGACCGGCACCACGCCGGATTCGAAGGGGCTGCCGGTATAACGTCCCGGCGGGCGCTGGCTGGACAAGAAGCGGGGCAGGACCAGCATCGCCGCCACCACGGCCAGCGCGGCGGCGGCATAGGCGATCAGCGGCCAGAGTTGGGAGACCTGTACGAAATCGTCCATCGCGAGGCTCCGTGGGATGGCCCGGTCGGGCCGGTGGACCCAAGCCTAACGGAAATCCCCGGCGCTGCAAAGCGGGTGGAGTTGCGGAGGGGCGCGGCGACCGGGCTTTGGATTCCAGGCGCGTCCGGCTTATCCCGCCAACGCCGCCTGCCCATGCCAATACGGCAAGGACAGCATCGCCCCCAGCGTCGTCAGCAACACCGCCAAGGCATAGAACGCCGTGTCCAGCCGGTAGCGGTCGCAATAGACCACGCCCAGCAACATGCTGGGCATGGCCGATTCCAAGACCAGGGCTTGGTAGGTCCCGCCCTGGAAATCCAGCCACCGCCCCAGCCACAGCCCGCACAAGGGCATCGCCATCAGCTTCAGGGCCATGACCAGCGCCGCCGTGGGCAGGTTGCGCGGATTCCAGGCATCCCAACGCAAACCCAGCCCCAAGGCCAGCAGCATCAAGGGCACGACCGGGGACGCCAGCAATTGCAGCGGGCGGGCCAGCCAAGTGGGTTCGGCCACGCCGTAGGCATCGAGTCCCACCGCCAGCAGCGCCGCCCACAGCGGCGGATTCACCAGCAGGGGCCGCAACAGCCCCTCGCCCTGGGTTTCCGCCGTGCCGTAATGGCGGGCGATCAACGCGCCCAGGCCCAACAGCAAGGGCGTGTTGGCGAATAGGTCGAGCTGGATGGCGACGGCCCGCGCCCAGGGACCGAAGATATGTTCCAGCACCGGCAGGCCCATATAGGTCACGTTGGCGAAGGCCACGGCCAGGATGGCCGCGCCGCGCCGCCGGGGCTGGACCCGCAACAAGGTGAACAACAGCCAAGCCGCCACGACGCCCGCCAGCACCGTCCCCAGGCCGAACAGGGCGATGCCCAGCGTTTGTCGCCCCAGATCGGCTTGCCATAGCACCGTCAGCACCAAGGCGGGCAGCGAGAAATTGAAGACCAGGGTGGTCAACACCCGCCGGGCCAGGTCGGCATCCACGCCGCCCGGCCTTATAATGCGCCACGCCGCGCCGCAGAGGATCAACGCGCCCATCTGCATCAGCACCTCGACCATCGCCGTCCCTCTTGATTGAACCGGGCGGCTATTCTAGCAAGCGGGGTGCCAGGGCTGCCGGCCCCACCGCTCAACCCTCAGACTCAGGAACGACCATGACCGAATTGCTTTCCCAGAAAAACATCCCCCCCCACGAACGCCTCATCATGGCCCTGGACGTGCCCGGCGTGGACGAGGCCAAGGCGCTGGTGGAGACCTTGGGCGATGCCGTGCATTTCTACAAGATCGGCCTGGAATTGTTCATGGCCGGCGATTATTTCGGGCTGGTCGAATGGTTGAAGGGCCGGGGCAAGCGGGTGTTCGCCGACCTCAAGTTCTTCGACGTGCCGGAAACCGTGGGCCGGGCGGTGAAGGCCTTGAGCCAGCACGGGGTGGATTTCGCCACCGTCCACGGCAACGACGCCATCATGCAAGCCGCCGCCCAGAACAAGGGCGAGGTGAAGGTGCTGGCCGTCACCGTGCTGACCAGCCTGGACCAGGGCGATATGGACGACCTGGGATTCTCCTGCGATGTGCAGCAATTGGTGTTGTCCCGCGCCCGCCGGGCCTTGGCCTTGGGCTGCGACGGGGTGATCTCCTCCGGCCTGGAAGTACCCGCCCTGCGCCGCGAGGTGGACCATAAATTACTGGTGGTGTCCCCCGGCATCCGCCCGGTGGAGAACCGCCCCGCCGACGATCAGAAGCGGGTGGTGACGGTGGAGCAAGCCTTCCAGAACGGGGCGGATTACATCGTGGTGGGCCGCCCCATCCGCGACGCGGCGGACCCGAGGGAGGCCGCGCTGCGGGCGCAAGCCCAGATCGCGGCGGTGTTCGGCGCGGCCTGAGGGACGGGCCATGCGGGCACTGTGGCTGGAAGAACAACGGCTGTCCCTGCGCGAAGCACTGCCCGAGCCTTGTCCCCGTGCGGGCGAGGCCGTGGTGCGGGTCCGCCTCGCCGGGATTTGCGGCACCGATTTGGAACTGGTGCGCGGCTATTACCCCTACACCGGCATTCCCGGCCATGAATTCGTCGGCGAGGTGGTGCAAGCCGACGATCCCGGCCTCGTGGGGCGGCGCGTGGTCGGCGAGATCAACGCCGTTTGCGGTGAGTGCGAAAACTGCCGGGCCGGACGCCGCAGCCATTGCGAGCGCCGCGATGTGCTGGGCATCCGGGGCCGTCATGGCGCGTGCGCCGAATATCTCGCCCTGCCCGTTCAAAACCTCCATCCCGTGCCGGATAGCGTCCCGGACGAGGCGGCGGTGTTCATGGAACCCTTGGCGGCGGCGTTGCAAATCCAAACCCAGGTCGCGGTGAACCCGGACAGCCGGGTGCTATTGGTCGGGGCCGGGCGCTTGGGCCAGTTGATCGCCCAGACCTTGGCCCTGACCGGCTGCGATCTGCAAGTGGTGGCCCGCCATCCCCAGCAATGCCGGTTATTGGCCGGACGCGGTATTCCCACCGTCGAGGCCGCAAACCTGGCGGAACGGCGGTTCGATCTGGTGGTCGAGGCCACGGGTTCGCCGTCCGGTTTCGAGTTGGCCCTGAAGGCCGTGCGTCCGCGTGGCACCCTGGTGTTGAAATCGACCTATCGTGGCGAAATCAGCGTCAATTTTTCCGCGCTGGTGGTGGATGAAATCAGTGTGGTGGGTTCGCGCTGTGGACCGTTCGGCGCGGCCTTGCGCTGCTTGGAACGGAGACTGGTCGATCCCACCGGCTTGATCGAGGCCGAATACCCCCTGGCGCGGGGGCTGGAAGCCTTCGCGGCGGCGGGGCAGCCGGGGGCGTTGAAATACTTGTTGCGGCCCTGAGCCGCGCCCGTTATGGATTATTACAGCCTGAATCCCGCCACCGGCGTTTTGCTCCACACCCGCCCGGCCTGGACCGACGCCGAACTCGACGCCGCCCTGGCTCAAACCGCCGAGGCCGCGCCCGCGTGGCGGAATACCCCGCTGCCACAACGCGCCGCCATCCTGCGCCGCGCCGCCGCCTTATTGCGCGAACGGCCCGATGCCTACGCCAGCCTCATCGTCCTGGAAATGGGCAAGCCCATCCACCAAGCCCGCGAGGAAATCGAAAAATGCGCCCTGGCCTGCGACTTCTACGCCGACCACGCCGCCCGCTGGTTGGAAGACGAAGCCATCGCCACCGAGGCCCGCGCCAGCTACGCCGCCTATGAGCCTATGGGCACGGTGTTGGCGGTGATGCCCTGGAACTTCCCGTTCTGGCAGGTGTTCCGTTGCGCCGCCCCGATCCTGGTGGCGGGCAATTGCGCTTTGTTGAAACACGCGCCCAACGTCCCCCAATGCGCCGCCGCCATCGACGAGCTATGGCGGGAAGCCGGGTTGCCGCCCGGCGTATTCCGCTGGCTGCCCATCACCCACGCCCAGGCGGAAGCCTTGATCGCCGGGCCGCGGGTGCAGGCGGTCACGCTGACCGGCAGCGAAAAGGCCGGCCACCGCATCGCCGCCTTGGCGGGCGCGGCCCTCAAGAAAACCGTGCTGGAACTCGGCGGTTCCGATCCCTTCGTGGTGTTGGAAGATGCCGATATGGCGGAGGCGGTCGCCGCGGCGGTGACGGCGCGGTTCCAGAACGCGGGCCAAAGCTGCATCGCCGCCAAGCGCTTCATCTTGGTGGAGGCCATCGCCGACGAGTTCCTGGAACGGTTCCGTGCCGGGGTCGCGGCCTTGGCCGTGGGCGATCCGCTGCGGGAAACCACCCAGGTCGGCCCCTTGGCCCGCGCCGATTTGCGCGGGGGCTTGCAGGCCCAGGTGGAAGCCTCGATCCGGCTCGGGGCCGTGCCGGTGTTGGGGTGCGCGCCTCTGGCGGGGCCAGGGTTTTTCTATGCGCCCTCGATCCTGGACCGGGTATGGCCCGGAATGCCCGCCTATGACGAGGAGGTGTTCGGTCCGGTCGCGGCTATCGTGCGGGCCGGGGACGCGGCGGAAGCCTTGGCGCTCGCCAACCGCCACCGCTACGGGCTGGGGGCTTCGGTATGGACGCGGGAGCGGGAACGGGGCGAACGCTTCGCCCGCGGCTTGGAATGCGGACTGGCCTTCGTCAATGGCGGGGTGCGGAGCGACCCGCGGTTGCCGTTCGGCGGGGTCAAGGCTTCGGGCTATGGGCGCGAACTCGGCGGGTTCGGGCTGCGCGAGTTCGTCAATGTCAAGACGGTGTGGGTGGATTGACGGTGAGCAACGGGGAACGGCGGTCCGCTCCCCGTCGGCTGGACTTCAGCCCCGCTTGCGGCCACGCCATTTGACGAAGGCCAGGGCGCCGGCTCCTAACGCCCACAGGCTCAAGGTCTCAGGCTCCGGGACCGGCGCTGCGGAAGCGATCTGGGAGATCAGCATCAGGGACACAATGCCGATGGCTTTGGAAAAAATGTTGTTGTTCATAGGGCTTCTCCTGTGGAATGGAAAAAGGGGATGGCATCGATACCATCGCCAAAGATTGTATTAAAAACAAGGCCCTACTGCAACCCCGGCGCTACGGATGGGGGGCCGCACCGGGTGGGCCCATCGGTCCCGCCCGGCGCTTAGGCCGGGCCGGAACCGCGCACGGCTTCCCGGTACACCGCGAATAGCCGTTCCCGCACCTCGTCCCAGGCATATCGCCGCACCGCAGCCAAGCCCGCCTCCCGCAGGCGTCCGTACAATTCCGCGTCTTCGAGCAGGCGGACGGCGGCGGCCGCCATGGCTTCGGCGTCGCCGGGCTTGACCAGCAGGGCGGTGGTTCCGTCCTCGACCAGATGGGGAATCCCGCCGACATCGGTGCTGACCACCGGCACCCCGGAAGCCAGCGCTTCCAGGATCGAGATCGGCATGTTGTCGGCCAGGCTGGGATTGAGCATGAGCCGGGCGTCCCGGTAGAGTTCGGCCATGCGCTCGTTGTCCAGGCGGCCGGTGAACCGCGTGGCCGGGGCGATGCCCAGTTCTTCCGCCAGCCGCCGCAGTGTTTCCAGGCGGGGACCGGAACCGGCCACGCTCAGCCGCGCCCTGGGGAAGCGTTCCCGCAGCCGGGCGAAGGCCCGCAGGGCGGTGGGGATGTCGTAGATATCCTCCAGGTTCCGCGCCACCACCACCTCGGGGGCGGCGTCCCCGGCACCCGCGCCGGTGGCCGGGGAGAAGCGCGATAGGTCGATGATATTGGGCACGATGCGGGGCGCGAAACCCCGGCGGCGGAACACCCCGTCCAGGAAGCCCGAAGGCACGGCGATCACGGTGGCCCGCCGCAGGGTCGGGCGCACCCAGGCGAAGGCGCGGGCGAAAAACTCCTCCGCCTCGCCGCCCCGGTAATTGACCACCACCGGTACGCCGCGCAGCCGGGCGATCCAGACGGCGGGCGCGGCGAACAAATGCCAGGACCAGCCGGAATTCGCCATCACATGCATCAACCGGCAACGCCCGGCGGCATTCCACAATTCCCTAAGGTATGGCAACAGGCGGAATAGCGCCCGCACGCCTTTCAGCCGCCCGGCCCAGGCGGGGCGGTAGGGCGCGTTGACCCGCACCACCACGACTTCGATCCCGGCTTCGGTCAAAAGGCGGGCCAGTTGCCGGGTTTGGTTGGCCATCCCGCCCGAGGGTGGCGGCAGCGGTCCCACCAAGGCCAGGGTGGCGAGGGGTGGGTTCATAGTCCGCTCCCGCCAGCCTTGGCCGAGAACCATAGCTCCAACATCATCAAAATCCAGATCAATTCGCCGTAATAACCGGCGTGCCCCGATTGGTGCATCTGGATCGCCTCATCCAGGAACGAAGGCCGGAAATAGGGCCGGTCCTTGAGTTTCAGTACGTTGTCGTAGGCCAGTTCGCGCAGGGGCGGGTGTTCCTTGAGCCAGACGCCGAAGGGCAGGCCGAAGCCGTGCTTGGGTTTGTCGAGGATGGCCGGGGGCAGGAAGTCGGCCATGGCCCGCTTATAGAACCAGCGCAGTTTGCCCAGCCTGAGTTTCATGCCAGAGGGCACCCGGCAGGACAGTTCGACCACGGCGTCGTCCAGCATGGGATAGGCCACCGCCACCCCGGCCAACTCGCACATCTTGTTCACTTTCACCAGGTCGTTGTCGTGCAGGGTGGTTTTCCAATCCAGATACAGCATCCGGTTCAGCGCCGAAGCCCCCGCCGGGCGCTGATAGCTCGCGCGTTGGATTTCCAGCGGCGCGTCGCCATCGACCTGGGCCAGGAAATCGGCGGCGAACACCGCGTCCAGTTTGATCCGGTGCAGGAAGTTGTAATCGTGCAGGCGGTCGGGCAGCGGGGTCTTGGCCTGTTCGAGGTAGCGGACGAGCTTGCGCAAGGGGAAGGTGCCGGCCAGCGATTCCGGCAGCGCCCTGAACGCGGTTTCGATACCGCCGCGCACCGCGCCCGGCAAAGCCAGATAGGGCTGGAACAGCAGTTGTGTGGCATAGCGGGTGTTCCCGGCGAACAACTCGTCGCCGCCATCGCCGCCCAGCAATAAATCCATTCCGTGCGCCTTCGCCAGCTTGGCGCAGAAATAGGTGGGCAGGGCCGAGGAATTGCCGAAGGGTTCGTCGTAGGCGGCGGCGATCTTGGGGATGGCGGCGACGGCGTCGTCGGGGCCGAGGTAATACTCGTGCGCTTGGGTCTGGAAATGGGCGGCGGCGATGCGGGCGTAGGCCATCTCGTCGTAGCCCTCGACCGGGAAGCCCATGGAGAAGGTCGGGGCCGCGCCCGGCCTCGCCCGCGCCAAGGCGCCGGCCACGGTGGAGCTATCCAAGCCACCGCTCAGGAACGCGCCGACCTTGCGCCCGTCCGCGCCGAACCGGGCCACCGCTCCGAACAGCCCTTCGCGCAGGGCTTGCGCCAGTTCGGCCAGGGGCGCGGCGGTTTCGTTGAATCGGGGCTGCCAATAGCGCCGGACCTGGATTTCCCCGGCTTGGAACAGCAGCAGTTCCGCGCCGTCCAGCTTGCGGAGGTGTTTATAGATGGAACCGGGGCTGGGGCAGTGGTGGGAATAGACATAGTCGAACACCGCCTGCGGATCGATTTCCCCGCCCACGCCGGGATGGGCGCGGACGGCATCGGCGCTGGTGCCGAACACCAAGCCGGTGGCGGTGCGGGCGTAGAACAAATGGCGCTGGCCGATGCGGTCCAGGGCCAGGAGGGTGCGCTGTTGGGCCGGGTCGATCACCGCCAGGACGAACGCGCCCGCGAGTTCCCGCGCCAGGTCCGCGCCGTGGCGGCGGTAGGCCGCGGCCAGGGCGGCGGCGGGGCCGAGTTCCGCCGCGAGTTGGGCGAGTTCCGGGCTTTTCCACTGTGGATGGCCGATGAGCGCGGCCAGCAGGCCGTCGGCTTCCCGCCGCGCATCGCCGCCCCAGGCGGCGCAAAGGCCGGAGCCTTCCCGCGCCGAAGACCGGGGCAACGGGAACGGGGCGTCCCGTTCCACCCGGTCCAACAACGCCGCGGCTTCCGCCGGGTCCAGGGCCGGGTCGTGACAGCCGAACAATAAAGCCATGTGCATCCCCTTGGTTGCTGGTGCGGTGGAAATGGGCGGGGATTGTAGCGGGTTGGGGTTTGGGGCGGGTAGGTGGCGGGTTCGGCTTTGCCGGATATTCAAGGATGGGCCGGGCGCTTGCGCGGCGAAGGCATGTCGGGTA
Source organism: Methylomagnum ishizawai (assembly GCF_019670005.1). NCBI lineage: Bacteria > Pseudomonadati > Pseudomonadota > Gammaproteobacteria > Methylococcales > Methylococcaceae > Methylomagnum > Methylomagnum ishizawai. The sequence continues at coordinate 1,909,415 of NZ_AP019783.1, forward strand.
CGGCGCGGCGTGTAGCCCGGATGGCGTGGACGGAATCCGGGAGCCCGGCGCTCCGTCCAAGCTCCCGGGTTCCACGGTGTTTCATCCGGGCTACGCGGAGTACATCGCCGCTAGACGGCGGTGAGGGCGTTATTCAGCAGGAGATGCGCCGCCCCGTTGTCGAACACATGGTAGGCGACGCCCACCAAGGTCACATCGGCCTTCTGGACCCAGCCGCCGTCGGAGAAGTGGTAATGATCCCCGGCGTTGCCGGTCACTCGCAGGGTGTTGCCGGTGTCGCTGAGGGCCAGCATGTCCCGCTTGGTGAATGTGAGGGTATTGTTGCCGCTGCCGGTCAGGTCGATGCTTTCGAGGCCGTCCAGGTGGTTGCGGAATTTCGCCAAATCGAGGTTCAGGCCGGAACCCGTCAGGGCCAGGGTGTCGGTGCCGCTGCCGCCGTCGATCTTCTGGAAACCCAAATCCGGCACCTTGATGAGATCGTTGCCCTGCCCGCCGTAGAACACATCCTTGCCGCCGCCGCCGGTCAGGGTGTCGTTGCCCTGGCCCGCGACGAAGCGCTCGGCGGCGCTGGTGCCGGTCAGGGTGTCGGCGTTGGCGGTGCCGAGTTTGGTCACGGCCCCGGTGAAGTTGCCGCCGTAGAGGATGTAGCTGGAACCCGAATAAGACCCGTGCGGGTCGGCCCCCCCAGCCCCGACGATGAGGTCGGCGTAGCCATCGCCATTGACATCGCCCGCCGCGCTGACCGACAAGCCCGACTGGTCATCCGCCGCCGCGCCGTCCAGCCGGAAGCCATTGGTTCCGTTGAGCGTGGACAGGTCCAGGCTGGCCGCGAACCCCGACGCCTTGCCGAACACCACGTAGCTGGAACCCGACTTAGACCCGTGCGGGTCGGCCCCATCGGCCCCGACGATGAGGTCGGCGTAGCCATCGCCATTGACATCGCCCGCCGCGCTGACCGACAAGCCCGACTGGTCATCCGCCGCCGCGCCGTCCAGCCGGAAGCCATTGGTTCCGTTGAGCGTGGACAGGTCCAGGCTGGCCGCGAACCCCGACGCCTTGCCGAACACCACATAGCTGGAACCCGAATAAGACCCGTGCGGCTCGGCCCCATCGGCCCCGACGATGAGGTCGGCGTAGCCATCGCCATTGACATCGCCCGCCGCGCTGACCGACGAGCCCGAACTGTCATACGCCGCGCCGTCCAGCCGGAAGCCATTGGTTCCGTTGAGCGTGGACAGGTCCAGGCTGGCCGCGAACCCCGACGCCTTGCCGAACACCACGTAGCTGGAACCTGAATAAGACCCGTGCGGGTCGGCCCCAAAGGCCCCGACGATGAGGTCGGCGTAGCCATCGCCATTGACATCGCCCGCCGCGCTGACCGACGAGCCCGACTGGTCATCCGCCGCCGCGCCGTCCAGCCGGAAGCCATTGGTTCCGTTGAGCGTGGACAGGTCCAGGCTGGCCGCGAACCCCGACGCCTTGCCGAACACCACATAGCTGGAACCCGAATAAGACCCGTGCGACTCGGCCCCCCAAGCCCCGACGATCAGGTCGGCGTAGCCATCGCCATTGACATCGCCCGTCGCGCTGATCGAAAAGCCCGACCAGTCATCCGCCGCCGCGCCGTCCAGCCGGAAGCCATTGGTTCCGTTGAGCGTGGACAGGTCCAGGCTGGCCGCGAACCCCGACGCCTTGCCGAACACCACGTAGCTGGAACCCGAATAAGACCCGTGCGGCTCGGCCCTAAAGGCCCCGACGATGAGGTCGGCGTAGCCATCGCCATTGACATCGCCCGCCGCGCTGATCGAAAAGCCCGACCAGTCATCCGCCGCCGCGCCGTCCAGCCGGAAGCCATTGGTCCCGTTGAGCGTGGACAGGTCCAGGCTGGCCGCGAACCCCGACACCTTGCCGAACACCACATAGCTGGAACCCGAATTAGACCCGTGCGGGTCAGCCCCGGCGGCCCCGACGATGAGGTCTGCGAAGCCATCGCTATTGACATCGCCCGCCGCGCTGACCGGATGACCCGAATAGTCATCCGCCGCCACGCCATCCAACCGGAAGCCGTTGGTGCCATTCAGGCTGGATAGCGCAACCACTCCGTTGATATGGAGCGCAACCCCACTATCCACCCACAGCGTGGCCCCGCCCTCGGTATAAACATGGTAGGTATGGCCGTTCGCGGTGGCGTCGGCGGCTTTGGTCCAGCCCCCGCCCGCGTTGACCACGCTGGCCGTCGTGCCATCCACGACCAGCTTGTCGCTGGTGCTGGAAAGCTTCAGCACCGCCGCCGCGGTGAGGTTGAGGGTATTGGCACCATTGAGATTGATGCCTTCCAGATTGTGGAGCTTCGATCCATGGGCGGTCAGGTCGAGCGTCAAGCCGGTCCCGCTCAACTTCAAGGTGTCGGTCCCGGTGCCGCCTTCCAGGTTTTGGAAGGCCAAGCTGGGGACGATCAAGGTATCATTGCCATCGCCACCATTGAGGTTATCCGCCCCGCCCAGGCCGTTCAGGACGTTGCCGAGGCTGTTGCCCACCAGCGTGTCGCCGAACACGCTGCCGATGAGGTTCTCGAAATTCAGCAGCGTGTCGGAACCGGAACCGCCCGTGGCCTGGGCCGTGGTCTTGCTCAGGTCCACCGTGATGGCGGCGGCGGCGTACTGGTAGGACACGGTGTCGTTGCCCGCGCCGCCATCCAGCGCGTTGTTCCCGGCGTTGGCGTAGATCGCATTGCCCAGGCTGTTGCCGGTGCCGTTGAGGTTGCCGCTGCCCGTCAGGATCAGGTTTTCGACCTTGGCGGGCAGGGTGTAGGTGGCGAGCGAGGAATTGACGGTGTCGATCTGGGTGGCGCTGGGGTTGGTCTCGACCACCTTGTCGCCGGCATTGTCCACCACGTATACGTCGTTGCCGTCGCCGCCCGTCATCGTGTCCGCGCCGCCGCGGCCATCGAGATAATCGGCCTGGGCGGTGCCGGTGAGCTTGTTGGCGGCGGCGTCGCTGGCGGTGCCGGAGGTGTCGTCGCCGATCAAGACCTTGCCGCCGCTGGCGAAGGTGAAATGGGCGCTGGCGACTTGATCCAGGGATACGCCAGTCAGCTTGACGGTCTTGCCGCCGTAGGTGATCCAGAGGTCCGCGCCGTTCTGGGCGAAGGTGCCCGCGGTCGCCGCCAGGGTGGCGCTATCGAAATTCAAGATATCCACGGCGGGATTGAAGGCCAGGGTTTGGTTTTGGGCCAAGGTGCCGAATTTATAGGTGGTCATGCGGTTGCCTGTGGGTGTGGGAGTAAGACGCCGGTTTTTACATGATTGGGGTTGTTATGCGTGGCCAGGGTACAGGAGGATTTCCAGCGTTTTAAAAATACCCGCCTTGGCAGTCCGACGGGCGGGGCTTTGGGATCACACCCGCACCCGGCATCCACATTCCAGCGTTATATCCACCGGCGAAACCCCCTGTTCCGTCCCATCCCGCCGCACATGCAAAACCGCCAGGGTATAGGGATTGAATACCACCACATCCTTCACGCCCTGGGCCAGATAGAAACCCGGCCCTATTTCCAAATCCTTGTATTCGTAGCCCTTGCTGATGACCTCGATCACCGCTTCGGGAACCAGGGTAATGGCTTCGTCTTCCTCGTCCGGTTCCCGGCGGAAAATGGCGATATCGGGCCGCTTGAGCGAACTATCCGGGAAACTCACATAGACATCCGAGGCGTGGATACAGCCGCAAGCCTCCGGCCCGACCGGCGCGATACTGGCGCGGATGCGGTCGATGGCCTTTTGGTGCTTGTAGACCGGCTGGGCTTCCCATAACGGGATGCCGTTGACGATTTCCAGACGGACGCCGAGTTCGTTGGCGGTGAGTAGGTGTGGATTCATGGCGCGTTACCGGGGGTTATGGATGGAAGGTTTCGATTTTACGCATTCACGCCGCTCAAGCCTCCACATACCGCGCCACCTCCTGCCCCATCCAGCGCCGGATCAAGGGCTCCACCCACTCGGGATGCCGCTTCAACAGCGTGTCCGCCACGGCCTGGACCTCGTCCAATACGCTCCCGTCCCGCCCCAAATCCGCCACTTTGAATTGCACCTGCCCGGTCTGGCGGGTGCCCAGCAATTCGCCGGGGCCGCGCAATTCCAAATCCTTTTCGGCGATGACGAAACCGTCGTCCGAATCCCTGAGTATCCCCAGCCGTTCCTTGGCGCTGGGCGAGAGCGGCGGTTGATAGAGCAGCACACAATGCGCCTCGCCCGGCCCGCGCCCGACCCGGCCCCGCAGCTGGTGTAATTGCGCCAAGCCCAGCCGCTCCGGGTTTTCGATAATCATCAGGCTGGCGTTGGGCACGTCCACGCCGACCTCGATCACCGTGGTGGCGACCAGCAGGTCGGTTTCCCCGGCCTTGAAGGTTTGCATGGCGGCTTCCTTGTCGGCGGATTTCTGGCGGCCATGCACCAAGCCGACCCGGAGATCGGGCAGGGCGGCGACCAGGAGTTCCGCCGTCTTCTCCGCCGCCTCGCATTGCAGGGCTTCGGATTCCTCGATCAAGGTACAGACCCAATACACCTGCCGCCCCTTCGCCACCCAATCGCCGATGCGGCCCACGATCTCGGCCCGGCGCGTGGTCGGCACGGCGGCGGTCTTGACCGGGGTGCGGCCCGGCGGGCGCTCGTCGATGATGGAAAGATCGAGGTCGGCATAGCCCAGCATCGCCAGGGTGCGGGGGATGGGCGTGGCGGTCATGATGAGTTGGTGCGGATAGGCACCGTCGCGGGAGCCCTTCTCGCGCAGGGCCAAACGTTGATGCACGCCGAAACGGTGTTGTTCGTCGATGACCACCAGCCCCAACCGCTGGAATGCCACCTGTTCCTGGAACAGGGCGTGGGTGCCGATCACCACGCCCGCCGTGCCCAGGGCCACGGCTTCCAGGGCGGAACGCCGGGCCTCGCCCTTGAGCCTACCGGAGAGATAGGCCAGCCGCACCTCCAGGGGCTCCAGCCATTGCCGGAAACTGCGCTGGTGCTGTTCGGCCAGGAGTTCGGTCGGGGCCATCACCGCCACCTGATGGCCCGAAGCCAGCGCCGCCAAGGCCGCGCAGGCCGCCACCACGGTCTTGCCGGAACCCACGTCGCCTTGCACCAAGCGCATCATCGGGCGTGGCTGGGCCAGGTCGGCCTCGATCTCGCCGATGACCCGGCGTTGCGCCCCGGTCAGGCGGAAGGGCAGGCTGTCCAGGAAGCGGGCCGAAGTGGCGGGATCGGCACGGAGCGCGGGCGCGGCGTGGGCCTGGGTCTGGGCGCGGAAGCGGCTCAGGCTGAGATGGTGGGCCAAGAGTTCGTCGAAGGCCAGCCGGGCGCGGGCCGCTGTGAGTTGGGGCGATGATGGATCGCAGCCGGTCGGTGGCTGGTGGATCAGCCTGAGCGCCTCGGCCAGCTTGGGGCGGCGGCGGGCGGTGGCGGCGGGCAGCCAATCCGGCAAGTGTTCCGGGTCGGCATGGAACAGGGCTTGCTCGATGAGTTTGCGCAGGGTTTTTTGGTGCAGGCCGTCGGTGGAGGGATAGACCGGGGTCAGGCTGGCGTCGGGCTGGCCGATTTCCTCGTCTTCCAGGAATTCGTAATCGGGGTGGGTCATTTCCGCGCCGTAATAACCGGCCCGGACTTCGCCATAGCAGCGCAGCGCCCGCCCGCGGCCGAACAAGGCGTGCTGTCCCGGCGAGAAATGGAAGAAGCGGAGGTTCAAGAAGCCGGTGCCGTCGGCGATGCGGACCACCAAGGAGCGCTTGCCCTTGGCGGCGACTTCGGCCAATTCGATCCGGCCCTCGACTTGGTAGCTCTGGCCCGGCTGCAAGGCGCCCAGGGGTTCGATGCGGGTGCGGTCCTCGTAGCGGAATGGCAGGTGCAGCAGCAAATCCAGCACGCTGGCGAGGCCCAGCCGCTCCAGCCGTTTGAGGGTCTGCGGACCCGCGCCCTTGAGCGCGGTGATGGGGATGTGGTCGGGGGAGGTGTGCTGGTTCATGCCGAAAACCGGGCCGTGCCGCGTGAAACCGTATTAAACTGCCGCATATTATCCATATCACGGGGATCAAGCATGAGAATCGGTACGGCGCTCACGCCCGGCGCGACGCGGGTGATGTTCCTGGGCAGCGGCGAATTGGGCAAGGAAGTGGTCATCGCCTTGCAGCGCTACGGGGTCGAGGTGATCGCGGTGGACCGCTATCCCAACGCGCCCGGCCAGCAGGTCGCCCATCGCGCCCAGGTGATCGACATGACCGACCCCCTGGCCCTGCGCCAACTGGTCGAGCAGGAACGGCCCCACATCATCGTGCCCGAAATCGAGGCCATCGCCACCCAGGCGCTGGCCGAAATCGAGGCTGGAGGCTTGGCCCGCATCGTCCCCACCGCCCGCGCCGTGGCCCTGACCATGAACCGCGAAGGCATCCGCACCCTGGCGGCGGAAACCCTGGGCCTGCCCACCTCGCCCTATGTGTTCGCCGACAGCCTGGAAGGCTTGCGGGCGGGCGCGGCTAAGGTCGGCTATCCCTGCTTCGTCAAGCCGATCATGTCCTCGTCCGGCAAGGGCCAGTCGATGCTGCGCTCGGAGGCCGATATCGAGGCGGCTTGGCGGTATTCGCAGGAAGGCGGGCGGGTGAAGAACGCCCGCATCATCGTCGAGGGCCGGATCGACTTCGATTACGAAATCACCCTGCTGACGGTGCGGGCCTTGAACGGCCAGGGCGGAGTGGAAACCCGGTTCTGCGAACCCATCGGCCACCGTCAAGAACAAGGCGATTATGTCGAGAGCTGGCAACCCCAGCCCATGAGTCCCGCCGCCCACGCCGAAGCCCGCCGCATCGCCCAGGCGGTGACGGACAACCTGGGCGGGCTGGGCCTGTTCGGGGTGGAGTTGTTCGTGCGCGGCGACCAAGTGTGGTTCAGCGAGGTCAGCCCCAGGCCGCACGATACCGGCATGGTCACGATGGTGACCCAGGCCCAGAGCGAATTCGAGCTACACGCCCGCGCCATCCTGGGGCTGCCGGTCTCGACCGCCCTGCGCGATACCGGCGCCAGCGCGGTGATCTATGGCGGCGTGGAAGGGGAGGGCGTCGCTTTCGAGGGTTTGGACCACGCCCTGGCGGTGCCGACCGCCGCAGTCCGCTTGTTCGGCAAGCCGGTTTCGTTCCCGCGCCGCCGCATGGGGGTGGCTTTGGCGGCGGGGGCCACGGTCGAGGAAGCGCGGGAACGGGCGCGGGAAGCGGCGGGGCGGGTCCGGCCCATGCTGCCCTGAGATTCTGGGACGGGATTGGCAGCGCCGCCACCCGCCCCTGGTTTAAGCTGGCCCTAAGCGGGGGCCGCTAAGCTACCGGCGCTTGGCCGGAGGGCGGGGCAAAATCCGTGGTCTTTGCAAACCCAACGATCCGTGTAAGACTTTTTTAGCTGTGTTTGATTCGGCGACCAACAAGGGGGGACCGATGCCGAGATTGTTCCGTAGCCTGCCGCTGGTTTTATTGCCTTGCTTCCTGTCCCATGGGGTCCAGGCCGATGTCTATAAATACGTCAATCCGGCCAACGGCCATGTCGAATACACCGACAAGCCGGACCATAAAGGCTTCCGTATGATTATCGAAACCCCCGAACCCTTCACCCGGCCCACCAAGGTGACTTTCGGCGGCAAGAGTACGCTGGGGGCCAAGGGCCTGTTCGGCGGCGGCTTGTTCGGGGCCGCGCCCGCCAATAATGCCAAGAGCGCCGCCCACCGCGCCGCCCTCGAACGCAACCGCAGCCAATACGCCGGACTCATCGCCGAAGCCGCCAGCCGCCACGGTCTCGACCCCGCCTTGCTGCACGCCGTCATCCGCGCCGAATCCTCCTACAATCCCGGCGCGGTCTCGAACAAGGGGGCCATCGGCATGATGCAGCTCATGCCCGCCACCGCCGCCCGCTACGGGGTGCAAGACCCCTACGACCCCGTGGACAACATCTATGGCGGGGCGCGGTACCTCAGCGATTTGCTGGGGATGTTCGACGATGTCCCGCTGGCGGTCGCGGCCTATAACGCCGGGGAAAACAATGTCATCAAATACGGCAACCGCATCCCCCCGTTCCAGGAAACCCAGAACTACGTCAGCCGCGTATTGGGCTATTACAACCGCTTCGACTGATCGGCCCCCGCCCCGGCTTCATGGTACCGCCACGCCGAAAGCCTCCAGCAGCCGGACCAAGCGGATCAGCGGCAACCCCACCAGGGCGTTGGGGTCTTCCCCCTCGAACCGCTCGAACAGGGCGATACCCAAGCCCTCCGATTTGAATCCCCCGGCGCAATCGTAGGGCCGGTCGCGGTCCACGTAGCGTTCGATCTGGCCGGGCGAAAGTTCCCGGAACACCACGGCGCAGCGGTCGATATCGGCCTTGGTTTCCAGCGTCGCCGCGTCCACCACGCACAGCGCCGTGTGGAATTCCATGGTTTTTCCCGATGCCTTGCGCAATTGCGCGAGGGTGTGGCTGCGGGTCATGGGTTTCCCGAGTTTTTCGCCGTCCAGCACCGCCACCTGGTCCGCGCCGATGACCCAGCCGTCCAGCGATACGCGGGCCACGGCCAGCGCCTTCTCGGCGGCGAGGCGTGCGGCCAGCGCCGCCGGGGCTTCGCCGGGCAGTGGCGTTTCATCGACGCCGGGCGCGATACAGTCGAAGGGCAGGCCGAGTTTCGCCAGCAATTCCCGCCGGTAGGGCGAGGTCGAGGCCAGGATGAGTCGGGTCATGGCGGGTGTCCGGTGCATTTGTTGAAAGTCCCGTTTTTACCGGCTGCGCACAGTCACGGGAAGATCGGTTCCCAAGGAAGATGTTTTTGACAGGGATCAAGTTTTCCCGATAACATTGTCCGATTATGCTCGACCACTTGCCCGATAAGCTCGACCCCTATGAATTCGTCGAAAAAAAGCGGCGAATCAAAGGGAAGCTCGCGCTCGCCGCTTTGGACCGGCTGCACGACCTCCTCCTGAATTGCGAAGGCGCGGTGAACATCGACCTCGAATTCCGGCGCGAGGCAAGGATCGCGGCGGTCGTGGGGCGGATCGAGGCCGAACTGGTGCTGCGGTGCCAGTGTTGCCTGGAAGCCCTGCCCTGGCCGGTGGCGGGCGAAGTGCGCTTGGGGTTGGTCCGCTCCATCGACGAGGCCAACCTCCTGCCGGAAGCGTTCGAGCCCTTGCTGGTGGAATCCGAAGAGCCGATGGCCTTGGCGGATATTGTCCAGGATGAATTATTGCTGGCGATACCGCCGATCCCCCAGCACGAATACTGCGGCCCGCCGAAAAAACCCGGCAAGGCCGCTGCGGAAACCCGCGAAAACCCCTTTGCCGCCTTGGCGCAGCTTAAAAAAACCAACCTTTAGGAGTCCGAAATGGCCGTCCAACAAAACCGTAAAACCCGTTCCAAGCGCGGTATGCGCCGTTCCCACGACGCGCTGACCGCCGCCGCCCTGTCGCTCGAACCCACCACCGGCGAAGTCCATCTGCGCCACCACATCAGCCCCGATGGTTTCTACCGGGGCCGTCGGGTGTTCGCCACCAAGCCGGAAGACACCGGCGCGGAATAAGCGCCGGGTTTTCCGCCCGTGCTGCCCCCAGGCGGCAGGGGCCGCCGAGCCTTGAGTATCCCGCGCGACGCCAGTCCCGTGCCGCGCCGTTTGATTGAAGAAACTCCCAAGCTATGACGCAAAAGCTGACAATCGCGCTGGATGCCATGGGCGGCGACCACGGCCCCACAGTCACCGTGCCGGCCGCTTTGGACAGCGTCGAGGCCGATCCCCGCTTGCATTTGATCCTGGTCGGCGATGAAACCATCCTCCGCCAGCATCTGGGCGAAGCCGCCACCCGCTACGGCGACCGCATCGCGGTCCACCACGCCTCGGAAGTGGTGGAGATGCACGAACCCCCTTCCAAGGCTTTGCGCAACAAGAAGGATTCTTCCATGCGCGTCGCCATCAACCTGGTCAAGGAAGGCGTGGCCTCGGCCTGCGTCAGCGCGGGCAATACCGGGGCCTTGATGGCCATCGGCAAATTCGTGCTGAAGACCATCCCCGGCATCGACCGTCCCGCCATCATCGCCATCCTGCCCAATAAGCAGGGCGGACATGTCCATATGCTGGACCTCGGGGCCAATATCGATTGCACGGCGGAGCATCTTTATCAATTCGCCGTCATGGGCTACGAGTTGGTCCGCGCCGTCGAGGACAAGGATCAGCCCAGGGTGGGCCTGCTCAATGTCGGCGAAGAGGAAATCAAGGGCAACGAACAGGTCAAGCAGGCGGCCCGCCTGCTGGCCGATTCCCATCTCAATTTCATCGGCTTCGTGGAAGGCAACGATATTTTCAGCGGCGATGTGGATGTCGTGGTGACCGACGGCTTCGTCGGCAACGTGGCGCTCAAAACCCTGGAAGGCATGGCCAAGATGTTGAGCCAATCGCTCAAGGACGAATTCGGGCGCAACCTCTTCACCAAACTGGCCGGCTTGATCGCCCTGCCGGTGCTGAAAGCCTTCAAGAACCGTTTCGATCCCCGCAACTATAACGGCGCCAGCCTGATCGGCCTGCGTGGCATCGTCATCAAAAGCCATGGCAACGCCGACCGCCATTCCTTCGGCAACGCCATCCAGATCGGCGTCAAGGAAGTCGAGAAGGCGGTGGTTTCGCGCATCGGCGAACGGGTGGAAAGCATCTTCGCCGAGAGGAAGAGCGCGTGAGCCGTTACTCCACCTTGCTCGGAACCGGCGGCTACCTCCCCGAAACCATCCTCACCAACGATCAGATCGCCCAGACCGTCGAGACCTCGGACGCCTGGATCGTCGAGCGCACCGGCATCCGCCAGCGCCGCATCGCCGCCCCGCACGAGACCGCGTCCAGCATGGCGGAAATCGCCGCCCGCCAAGCCCTGGACGCCGCCGGGCTGGAACCCGGCGACCTCGACCTCATCATCGTCGCCACCGGCACGCCCGACCGGATATTCCCCAGCACCGCCTGTTTGTTGCAGCAGCGTTTGGGGGTGCGGGAATGCGCGTCCTTCGATGTGCAGGCGGCGTGTTCCGGTTTCATTTTCGCGCTCAGCGTCGCCGACCAATTCATCCGGGCGGGCGGTGCCCGGCGGGCCTTGGTGGTGGGCAGCGAAGTCTATTCCCGCATCGTCGATTGGTCCGACCGCGCCACTTGCGTGCTGTTCGGCGATGGCGCGGGGGCGGCGGTGATCGGCGTGTCCGATCAACCCGGCCTCCTCAGCACCCATATCCATTCCGACGGGCAATACCAGGATTTGCTCTACGCGCCCAATCCGGCCAATAACAACGGCCTGCGCGACGAGGGCCGCTTCCTCAAGATGGAAGGCAACGAGGTGTTCAAGATCGCGGTCAACACCCTGGGCCGCATCGTCGATGAAACCTTGGAAGCCAACGGCCTGGACAAATCCGATATCGACTGGCTGGTGCCGCACCAGGCCAATATCCGCATCATCACCGCCACCGCCAAGAAACTGAGGATGCCCATGGACCGGGTCGTGGTCACCATCGAGAACCAGGGCAATACCTCGGCGGCGTCGATTCCCTTGGCCTTGAACGAGGCCATCCGCGACGGACGCATCCAGCGCGGGCAGACGGTGTTGATGGAAGCCTTCGGCGCGGGTTTCGCCTGGGGCTCGGCTTTGCTGCGGTATTGAGGTAGGTGTGACGATGGAAGTGAAGATTACCGATAACAATCTGGCGTTTGTGTTTCCGGGACAGGGTTCCCAGGCGGTGGGCATGTTGGCCGGCTTGGCCGAATCCCACCCGGAAGTCGAGGCGACCTTCGGGTCCGCGTCCGAGGTGCTGGGCTACGACCTGTGGGACTTGGTCCGGCACGGTCCCGCCGAGCGCTTGAACCAGACCGTCCATACCCAACCCGCCATGTTGGCGGCGGGCGTGGCGGCGTGGCGGGTGTGGTGCGGACAGACCCAGGCCAGGCCGGGCTGGCTGGCCGGGCATAGCCTGGGCGAATACACCGCCCTGGTCTGCGCCGGGGCGATGGATTTCCAGGCGGCGGTTTTATTGGTCGCCGAACGCGCCCGCTTGATGCAGGAGGCCGTGCCCGCCGATGTCGGGGCCATGGCCGCGATCCTGGGCCTCGACGATGCCGAAGTGGTGGAGGTTTGCGCCCGCGCCAGCGGCGACGGCGAAATCGTGACGGCGGCCAATTTCAACGATCCCAAGCAAATCGTCATCGCGGGCCACAAGGCGGCGGTGATGCGGGCGGTCGATCTCGCCAAGGAAGCGGGGGCCAAGCGGGCGGTGGTGCTGCCGGTCAGCGTGCCTTCCCATTGCCCCTTGATGCAAGCCGCCGCCGAGCGTTTCGCGGCGACCCTGGAAGCCACCGCTATCGTGCCGCCGACCCTCGCCGTGGTCCACAATGTCGATGTCGCCACCCATCCAGAACCCGCCGCCATCCGCGCCGCCCTGGCCCGGCAACTCCATGGCGCGGTGCGTTGGGCCGATTCCATCCGCCATATGTCGCAACAGGGCGTGGATCGTTTCGTCGAATGCGGTCCCGGCAAGGTGCTGGCCGGTCTCAATAAGCGCATCGTCCCCGAAGCCAAGACCGAAAACCTGTTCGATCCCGCCTCCCTAGCCAAAGCCCTGGAGCTTGCCCCATGAGTCCACAGATCGCGATAGTCACCGGCGCGAGCCGGGGCATCGGACGCGCCATCGCCTTGCGCCTCGCCCAAGACGGCCATACCGTCATCGGCACCGCCACCACCGAGGCCGGGGCCGCGGCCATCACGGAAGCCTTGGCCGCCGCCGGATTGAAAGGCGCGGGCAAGGTGCTGAACGTGGCCGGGGCCGAAGCCATCGAGCCTTTCGTCAAGGCGGTGTCGGACGAATTCGGCGCGCCCACGATCCTGGTCAACAACGCCGGCATCACCCGCGACAACCTCATGCTGCGCATGAAGGACGAGGAATGGGACGATGTGATCCGCACCAACCTGACCTCGATCTTCCGCCTGAGCAAGGCTTGCCTCAAGGGCATGATGAAGGCCAGGACCGGGCGCATCGTCAACGTCACCTCGGTGGTCGGTGCCACCGGCAATGCCGGGCAGGCCAATTACGCGGCGGCCAAGGCGGGCATCGTCGGTTTCAGCAAATCGCTGGCCAAGGAAGTCGGTTCGCGCAATATCACCGTGAACTCGGTCGCCCCCGGCTTCATCGACACCGACATGACCCGCGCCCTGCCGGAAGAACACCGCAAGGCGCTGCTCCACAACATCCCGCTGGCCCGTCTCGGCGAGGCCCATGAAATCGCCAGCGCCGTGGCCTTCCTCTGTTCCGACGGGGCTGGCTACATCACCGGCGAAACCCTGCACGTCAACGGCGGAATGCATATGGCATAATGCGGCCCCGCGTGGCCGCTGGTGCCAGCGGGGAAGGGAGGCCGCGCAGCCAGCGCGGTTTCCGACAGCCCAGGCGGATTAAATTTTCCCGCCGCGGAGAAAAATCTTGTAATCATTGGGTTTCAAATTAAAATTTGCCAACTCGATTAAAACCAGAGAAACACTTGAGGATATAAAAATGAGTGATGTAGCTGAGCGTGTTAAGAAAATCGTGGCCGAGCAATTGGGCGTGAAGGAAGAAGTCTCCAACGAAGCCTCCTTCGTCGATGATCTCGGTGCCGATTCGCTGGACACGGTCGAATTGGTCATGGCTTTGGAAGAAGAATTCGAGTGCGAGATCCCGGACGAAGACGCCGAGAAGATCACCACCGTGCAACAGGCCATCGATTACATCGAAGCTCACGTTTAATCGATAGGGCCGGATCACCGCCCCGCAAGTCGATACTTCGCGGGGCTTTCTTTTGTATCGACGCAATCCGCTTGGAAGGAAAGACCTTGAGTAAGAGACGCGTGGTCGTCACCGGGCTGGGCGTGGTTTCCCCCGTCGGCCTGTCGGTGGGCGAGGCTTGGGAGAATGTGCTGAATGGCCGGAGCGGCATCGGGCACATCGAACATTTCGACGTATCGGAATTCTCGTCCCGCATCGGCGGCAGCGTGAGGAATTTCGACATCGCCCGCTATATCAGCGAGAAGGAAGCCAAGAAGATGGATATCTTCATCCATTATGGCATCGCCGCGGGCTGCCAGGCTTTCGAGGATTCGGGGCTGGTGGTGACGCCGGAGAACGCCGAACGGATCGGGGTCGCCATCGGTTCCGGGATCGGCGGCATCACTGGCATCGAACACGGCCACGATTGCTTCCTCAAAGGCGGGCCGCGCAAGATTTCCCCCTTCTTCGTGCCCAGCAACATCATCAACATGATTTCGGGCAACCTGTCGGTCAAGTACGGTTTGCAAGGCCCGAATTTCGCCATCGTCACCGCCTGCGCCACCGGCACCCATAACATCGGCGAGGCCGCCCGGCTGATCGCCTATGGCGACGCCGACGCCATGGTGGCGGGCGGCGCGGAGATGGCGACCTCGCCGACCTCGCTGGGTGGTTTCGCCTCGGCCCGCGCCCTGACCCGCCGCAACGACGATCCCTTGCGGGCTAGCCGCCCCTGGGACAAGGACCGCGATGGCTTCGTGCTGAGCGACGGTGCTGGTGTCCTGGTGCTGGAGGAACTCGAACACGCCAAGCGGCGTGGCGCGAGAATCTACGCCGAAGTGGTGGGTTATGGCCTGAGCGGCGACGCTTATCACATGACCCAGCCGCCGGAAAACGGCGAAGGCGCGGCCCGCTGCATGAAAGCCGCCCTGCGCGACGCGGGCCTCAATCCCGAGGACATCGATTACATCAACGCCCATGGCACTTCGACCCCCGCCGGGGATATCGCCGAAACCCGGGCGATGAAAACGGTGTTCGGCGACCATGCCTACAAGGTCGCGGTGAGCTCCACCAAATCCATGACCGGGCATATGCTGGGCGCGGCGGGCGGTATCGAAGCCCTGTTCTCGGCCCTGGCTTTGCGCGACCAGGTGGCCCCGCCCACCATCAACCTCGATCATCCCGATCCCGAGTGCGATCTGGATTTCATCCCCCACACCGCCCGCGAGATGAAGCTGGAATATGTCATGTCCAATTCCTTCGGCTTCGGCGGCACCAACGGCACGGTGATCCTCAAGCGCTACGCTTGAGGTGCCCGGCACCGGGGATTCCGTGCCGGAATCCCCGTCGATTTCCTCCCGCCCTTATCCAGCGAAGGTGGCTCCGGTGAGCGCGATGGTCTTGGTGGATGGCGAGCCGGTGTCCTGGGTGGACGTGGCCGACCGGGGTTTCCAGTACGGCGACGGCGTTTTCACCACGCTCAAGGTGCTGCGCGGCGTTCCCTTGTTCCTGGACGCCCATCTGGCGCGTTTGGAGCGCGACGCCGCCCGGCTGTTCCTGCCGGTGCCCGACCGGGCGGTCCTGGAGGCCGAAGTCCGCCAACTCTGCGGACTCAAGCCCGAGGGCGTGCTGAAAATCCAGTGGACCGGCGGCGGTGGTGGCCGCGGCTATCGCCGCCCCGACGCGCCCACCGGCACGCGGGTGCTGGGCCTCCATCCCTTGCCGGATTATCCCGCCATGCTCCATGACCAAGGCGTCGCGGTCCGCGTGTGCCGGACCCGGCTCGGCATCAATCCCGCCCTGGCCGGTTTGAAACACATGAACCGGCTGGAGCAAATCCTGGCCCGCGCCGAATGGTCCCAAGCCGATATCCGTGAAGGCTTGATGCTGGACACCGGGGGCCATGTCGTCGAAGGCACCATGACCAACCTGTTCCTGGTCCGGCAGGGGAAACTCCATACCCCCAAGCTGGATCGGTGCGGCGTGGCCGGGGTCATGCGCGGCTGGGTGCTGGCGGGCGCGGCGGAACTGGGGCTGGCCGTCGAGGAACGGCGGCTATCCCTGGACGAGGTCCGGGCGGCGGACGAACTTTTCTTGACCAACAGCGTGATCGGGCTGTGGCCGGTCAGCCGCCTGGAAGCGCGTGCCTATCCGGTCGGCCCGATCAGCGGGGCGATATGGCGATGGTTGACGACGAAAATCCAGGCGGCGCTGGACCCCAGCGGCCCCATTTCCCGCTAGGCTACCGCCTGCTGGGCGGTCTGGTCCTGCTGTCCAGCCTGCTGGCCGGCTGGCTGTGGATGGATTACCGGCGCTTCGTCGACAGTCCCCTGGGCCTGAAGTCCCCCGTCGTGTTCGAGATCGGCCAGGGCGAGGGTTTGCAGGCCATCGCCCTGGGTTTGAAACGGCGCGGCATCCTTAGGAAACCCCTGTGGTTCGAGTGGCTGGCCTATAGCAGCGGTGCCCACCAGCGCCTGAAATATGGCGAATATGAAATCCCGGTGGACGCCACGCCCAGGACCCTCCTCGATAGGATCGTGGCGGGTAAAGTCCTGCAACATCCCATCACCGTGGTGGAGGGCTGGAAATTCTCGGAGATGCTGGCCGCGTTGGCCTTGAACCCGGTCCTGAACCATCGACTGGCCGGCCAGCCGCCCGAAGCCGTCATGGCCGCGCTCGGGTTTCCCGGCCAAGCGCCGGAGGGCCGCTTTTTCCCCGACACCTATTTCGTCACCAAGGGCACCAGCGACCTCGAAATCCTCCGCCGCGCCCATGCCAAGATGGACGATATCCTCGACCGGGAATGGCAAGGACGCCCGGCGGGATTGCCGTTCGGCTCGCCCTACGAGGCGCTGATCCTGGCTTCCATCGTCGAGAAGGAAACCGCCCGCCCCGAGGAACGCACGGCGGTGGCCGGCGTGTTCCTGCGGCGTTTGCGGAAGGGGATGCGGCTGCAAACCGACCCCACGGTGATTTATGGCATGGGCGCGGCCTATGACGGCGATATCCGCAAGAGCGACCTGCTGCGCGACACCCCATACAACACCTATACCCGTTCCGGCCTGCCGCCGACCCCCATCGCCCTGCCCGGATTGCCCGCCATCCAGGCCGCTTTGCATCCCGATGTGGGCGATAGCCTGTATTTCGTGGCGCGGGGCGATGGCTCCCATGTGTTCTCCGCGACCTTGGAGGAGCATCGGCGGGCGGTGGAGCGGTTCCAGAAGCGTTGATTCCCCCGGTTGAACAGGAAAGCATCTATGTACCCAGGCCGCATGATCGTCTGCGACGGAGGCAACGGCGCGGGTAAAACCACCGTGTTGAAAGCGATGGAAACCCATCTCGTGGCGCGGGACCGCGACCCCATCATGACCCGCGAACCGGGCGGAACCCCCATCGGCGAGAAAATCCGCCAAGTCCTCCTCAGCCCCGACACCCCGGAAATGTGCGATGTGGCGGAATTGCTGCTGTTCGCCGCCGCCAGGGCGCAGCATCTGCGCGAGAAAATCCTCCCGGCCCTGGCGGCGGGCCGGGTCGTGGTCTCGGACCGCTTCGATTCGGCCACGGTCAGCTTCCAGCATTATGCGCGGGGCCTGCCGCTGGCCTTGATCGAGCAAATCAACGCCATCGCCATCGATGGCTTCAAGCCCGACCTCACGATCATCCTCGATATCGATCCGGTGTTGGGGCTGGAACGCCTGGGCCGGCGCGGCGACGGCCTGGACCGGATGGAACAGGAAAACCTGGATTTCCAGCGCCGGGCGCGGCGGGGCTATCTGGAACAGGCCCGGCGCGACCCGGAGCATTTCGTCGTGATCGATGCCTCCCAAACGTTGGAACAAGTCGTAACCGAAGCCCTCGCGGCGCTGGACCGGGCCTTGGCGAGATAGTCGGCGCGGCCCGGAATCGGTCACAATCCCCCAAGGCCGCCCTGGCCCGGCACCGCCCGGCGGCCATCCCCGATTAGGCCAGGAGAGCGTCCCCATGACCCAAGCATCCACGCACACTCCCCAAACCCAAACCAGCCCATGGGCACCTTTGCGGCAACCCGTGTTCCGGGCGCTCTGGATCGCGGCCCTGGCTTCCAATATCGGCACCTGGATGCAGGATGTCGGGGCCGGCTGGTTGATGACCAGCCTGTCCACCTCGCCCTGGATGGTGGCCTTGGTGCAGGCGGCGACTTCCCTGCCCATCATGCTGCTGGCGCTGCCCTCCGGTGCCCTGGCCGATATCGTGGACCGGCGGCGGCTCTTGTTGCTGGCCCAGGGCTGGATGCTGCTGGCCGCCGCCGTCCTGGGCGGCTTGACCCTGGCCGGGTTGACCACGGTGGAATCCTTGCTGGGGTTCACCTTGGCCTTGGGGCTGGGTTCCGCCTTCACCTTTCCGGCCTGGGCCGCCATCGTCCCGGAACTAGTGCCGCGCCAGGATTTGCACGCCGCCGTCGCCCTCAATGGCTTGGCGATGAACGCTTCCAGGGCGGTCGGTCCCGCCGTGGCCGGCTATTTGGTGGCGCTCACTTCGCCGGGCGTGGTGTTCTTGCTCAACGCCTTGTCCTTCCTCGGCATCATCGCCGTGCTGTCCCGCTGGAAGCACCCGCCCAATCCCAGCGGATTGCCCGCCGAGCGCTTGGCCGGGGCCATCCAGAGCGGCCTGCGCTATGTGCGCCATTCCCGCACGATGCGTTCGGTCTTGATCCGGGCCGGGGCTTTCTTTTTCTTCGGCAGCGCGTCCTGGGCCTTGTTGCCGTTGTGGGTGCGGCAGGGCTTGCACGGCGGGGCGGGTGATTATGGCTTGACCTTGACCGCCGTGGGCCTGGGCGCGGTGCTGGGGGTGTTCGCCTTGCCCCGGCTGCGCGGTTGGATGGGGATCGATGTCTTGCAGAAGTCCGCCGCGACCCTCTACGCGGCCATGTTGGCGCTGCTGGCCTGGGCGCCGGATCTGGCCTGGTTGTGGGCCACCGCCTTGGTTTCGGGGGTGGCTTGGTTGATCGCGATCACCTGCCTGCAAGGCGTGGCCCAGACCGCCTTGCCCGCCTGGGTGCGGGCGCGGGGCTTGGCCTTGGTGATGATGGTGTTCATGGGCGGCATGGCGGGCGGCTCCCTGGCCTGGGGTCGGGTCGCGACCGCGCTTTCGGTGCCCGAGGCGCTGAGGTTGGCGGCGGCCGGATTGGCCTTGGGGGTGCTCGCCACCTGGCGGGTGCGCTTGCTGCCGCGGGAAGGCGTCGATTTGACGCGCTCGATGCATTGGCCCGCGCCCGCCGTGGACCAAACCCCGGAACCGGACCGGGGTCCGGTCCTGGTCACCGTGGCCTACCGGGTGGACCCTGGGCATCTGGCCGAATTCCTGGGCCTGATGGCGAGGCAGGGTGCCGCCCGGCGGCGCAGCGGGGCGTTTTATTGGCAGTTGTTCCAGGATGCCGCCGCCGGCGATGCTTATTTGGAGACCTTCCTCACCGAGTCCTGGCTGGAACATCTGCGCCAGCACGAGCGCGTCACCCAGGCCGAGCGGGTCTTGCAGGAAAAAATCCGCCGCTGCTTGCTCGAACCCGCCGGGCCGCCGGTGGTTTCCCATTACCTCGCCGTGGCCAGCGACGGCGGCGGCGTGGCCTGTGGCTAGGGCCGGGGCAACCGTCCCGCGCCCTCCCGCCACAAGGTTCATTTTTGGCCGCGAACAGGCCAGAATGCGCCTTTTACCCGTGGAGGGGCGATGCCCACCGAAATCGAACTTTACCCCTGGCTGGCCGATGCTTGGCACACCCTGGGGGCGCACCTGTCCGCTGGACGGGTGCCGCAAGCCTTGCTGATCCAGGGCGCGGCGGGGATCGGCAAAACCCATCTGGCCGGATTGTTCGCCCAGCGCCTATTGTGTTCCGCCCCCGGCGAATTCGCTTGTGGCCGGTGTCCCGCCTGCCGCTTGTTCCTGGCCGGTAGCCATCCCGATTTCCTCAAGGTCCAGCCCGCCGAGCCGGGCAAGGGCATCGGCGTCGATGCCATCCGCCATCTGATCGCCGACCTCGCCCTCAAATCCCAGTTCGAAAGCTACCGGGTGGTCGTCATCGCCCCGGCCCAGGCCATGAACGGCAGCGCCGCCAACGCCTTGCTCAAGACCTTGGAGGAACCCGCCGAGCGCACCGTCATGCTGTTGCTGAGCGAAGCACCGGCCGGCCTGCCCGCCACCATCCTCAGCCGCTGTCAACGCTTGCCGGTGGCGCCGCCGGACACGGCCACCGCCTGCCAATGGCTGGAAGCCCGCCATCCCGGCTGCGACGTGGCCACCCTGTTGGCGGCGGCGCAGGGTTCGCCCTTGCGGGCCTTGGCCCTGGTCGGTTCGGAGGTGGCGGAGCGGCGGCGCACGGTGTTCCGCCAATGGGGCGGGGTGCTGCTGGGCCAGGAAGAGCCGGTGGCGGTGGCGGAACTCTGGGAGAAACAGGCCCACGAGGAATTTGTCGAATGGATTTCGACCTGGACCATGGATTTGATCCGGCTGCTGAGCGCCCCCGCCGCCCCGCCCCGCTATAACCCCGATCTCGCCAAGGGTATGCGGACCTTGGCTGGGCGGCTAAACTTGCGGGACTTGTTCGAGTATTGGAACCTTGTCCTGCGTTCCAAGCGGGCCTTGGGCGGCCAGGCCAACCGGCAATTGCTGTTGGAGGAATTGCTGATCCATGGGTCGCGCCTGGGCCGTCCCGCGAGTCCACCACGCTTGGGTTAAGGCCGGCCTGGGATACAAGCTTCGGTTTGTACGCGGGCCTGGGGCGTTGGTGTCCTGGCGTCCCCATAGTCCGAATTGAAAAAAGCGAGCCTCCCGATGAGCGATACCGAAAGCCGTGCCCGGCAGGGCATCCTGTCCCTGACCATCCGCGACAAGAGCGTCCTGTATTCGGCCTATATGCCGTTCGTGAAGAACGGTGGCCTTTTCATCCCCACCAACCGCGCCTATAACCTGGGCGACGAGGTGTTCATGCTGCTGAACCTGATGGACGAGGCCGACCGCATCCCCATCGCCGGCAAGATCGTGTGGATCACGCCCAAGGGCGCGGAGGGCTACCGTTCCCATGGCATCGGCGTCCAGTTCAGCGACGAGGACGGCGGGGC
Organism: Methylomagnum ishizawai; assembly: GCF_019670005.1. Lineage (NCBI taxonomy): Bacteria > Pseudomonadati > Pseudomonadota > Gammaproteobacteria > Methylococcales > Methylococcaceae > Methylomagnum > Methylomagnum ishizawai. The sequence goes on from NZ_AP019783.1 coordinate 1,930,326, forward strand.
CACCCGCAACCGCATCGAGAACCATCTGGCCGGCATCCTGGAATCCCAGCGGCCCACCCATACCATGTGAACGGGTGCCGGGCGGACCCACGCCTATGATCTCCCTCAAGGCCATGAACACCATCCATGCGCGCTGGCCGGCCCCGGCGCGTTACGCGCTGGCCGCGCTGGTCTTCCTCGCCGCGGCCCTGGTGCGCTGTTGGGTCTTGCCCATGGAGTCGCGGATGACCTTCACCACGTTCTATCCCGCCCTGGCCCTCAGTTTCTACCTGGGCGGGACCGGGCCGGGCATCCTGAGCGTCCTGCTTAGCGTGGTCACCGGCTACGTGGCCCTGACGCCGCCCTTCATGCTGTTGCAGCACAAGCCCCTGGGCGATATGGCGGTCGCGACCTTCCTGCCTTCCGCCTGCATGATCGGTTTCATCGTCAAGCAGCTCCAGGCCCATTCCTTCCGTACTTCGGCGGCGCTCTCCGCCCGCCTCGACACCGAGCGGGCCTTGCGCCACGAACACGACAAGAGCCAGGCCTTGCTGCGCAACGCCAGCGACGGCATCCACATCCTCGACGAACAGGGCCATATCGTCGAGTCCAGCGATTCCTTCTGCCAGATGCTCGGCTACCGCCGGGAGGAAGTCTTGGGGATGCATTTCTCCCAATGGGAGGCGGATTCCGTGGGCGGAGGACTCGCGGCCCCGCTCGGGCGGCGATTCGAGCAGCCGGGGCGGTATCTGTTCACGACCCGGCACCGGCGCAAGGACGGCGGCGTGTTCGATGTCGAGATCAGCGGGTGCGTACTCGAATTCGGCGGGCGGCGGGTGTTGTTCAATTCCTCCCGCGATATCACCGAGCGCAGGCGGGTGGAGCAGGCGTTGCGGCGGAGCGACCAGCGTTTCCGCACGGTGTTCGAGTCCTCCCCGGACCCGACCTGGCTCATGGAGGGCCACCGCTTCGTGGAATGCAACCAGGCCGCCCTCGACCTGTTCGGCTATGGCGAGAGATCGGCCTTCCTCGATGTCCACCCCGCGCAGATTTCCCCGCCCACCCAGCCGGACGGCGAGGATTCCCAGGCCAAGGCCGAGCGCATGATGCGGGTGGCCGAAATCAACGGCCTGAACCGCTTCGAGTGGGTCCATCGGCGGGCCGACGGCGGCGATTTCTACGCCGAGGTCACCCTGTCCTCCCTCGCCTTGGAAGACAGCGACATCCTCTACGCCGTGGTGCGCGATATCTCCGCCCGCAAGCGGGCCGAATTCGAACTCGAAGAATACCGCCAGCGCCTCGAAGAACGGGTTTCCCAGAAAACCGCCGAACTGGGCGTCGCCTTGGAACAGGCCGAGGCCGCCAACCGCTCCAAGAGCGCGTTCCTGGCGAACATGTCGCATGAAATCCGCACGCCCATCGGCACCATGCTCGGCCTCGCCCATATGATGCGTAGACAAACCGACGATCCCCGCCAGCTCCAGCACCTGGAGAAAATCACGGAGGCGGGGCGGCACCTGTTGTCGGTCATCAACGACGTCCTCGACCTGTCCAAGATCGACGCGGGCAAATTCGCCCTGGAGGAAAGGCCGCTGCGGGTCGAGGCCGTGGTCGCCAATGTCGTCTCGATGCTGAAGGAGCGGGCCGACGAGCGGCGGCTGGAATTGATCAGCGAGGTGCAATCCGCGCCCCGGCAGTTCGTGGGCGACCCGACGCGCTTGCAACAGGCCCTGCTGAACTACGCCAGCAACGCCCTCAAATTCACCCCGGAAGGCCGGGTCCGGGTTTCGGCGCGGATGGTCGAGGAGGACGTGGCCAGCGGCTTGTGGCGTTTCGAGGTGAAGGACACCGGCATCGGCATCGCGCCCGAGGCGATGTCCCGGCTGTTCGGCGCGTTCGAGCAGGCCGATAGCTCGATGACCCGGAAATATGGCGGCACCGGGTTGGGCTTGGCGATCACCCGGAAAATCGCGCTGGCGATGGGGGGCGAGGCGGGGGCCGAGAGCGTCCTGGGGCAGGGCAGTTCCTTCTGGTTCACGGCGCGGCTGCGGAAAGGGGCGGTGGCCGCGGCGGCGGAGGCGCTGGCCTTGGGGGCCGCCGAGGCCGCGCTGCGGCGGGACCACGCGGGCACCCGGGTGCTGGTGGTCGAAGACGAGCCGATCAACCGGGAAATCGCCATCCTGATGTTGAAAGACCTGGGCTTCCTGGCGGACTGCGCCGAGGACGGCGTCCAGGCGGTGGAGATGGCGGGCCGCCACGCCTATCCGCTGATCCTGATGGATATGCAGATGCCGCGCCTGAGCGGCCTGGACGCCACCCGCGCCATCCGCCAATTGCCCGGAGCCGCCACGACGCCCATCGTCGCCATGACCGCCAACGCCTTCAGCGAGGATCGCCGGGCCTGCCTCGAGGCCGGGATGGACGATTTCCTCAGCAAGCCGGTGGAGCCGGAGCAGCTTTACCGGGCTTTATTGCGGTGGCTGGGCGGGGCCGGGCGGGGTTGAGGGCTGGGTCGGCCTGCCGGGCGCAGCCCGCGGCTTCGCCGCGTTTTCCTAAAGATCGAACCGCCCCGGCGTTTGCAAGCCCGGAGCGGAATCTTGAGCGTATCCCAATTCCATCCCGGTCCTGGCATGGCGGGGCAATTTACTATACTCATTGGAAATGGAGGGATGGGATTGATGCCGCTGCCCGGTGCAGCGTGGCTTTTTGCGGAATAGGTCGGATTTTATTTTCCGTGGGCAAAGCAGCGGATTTCCCGATGGAGTCGATGATGAGGCAAACCGACCAAACACTTTTGGAGCAAATGCGGATCACCGAGTTGGATATCGAGCGGCGTAAGGAATTATTAAATTTTACTGTCAAGGATGTGGAGATTTTGCTCAAGTATAAGCCGATTATAGAACATGAAATAGGGGCGATTGTCGCCGACTTTTATAGCAAGCAGACGGCGATAGACGAAATACAATTGCTCATCGGGGATTCCGATACCCTGGGGCGGTTAATGGATGCCCAGAAGCGCTATATCCGGGATTTGTTCCAAGGGATTTATGACATGGAATATGTCAATAATCGCTTGCGTATTGGTTTGGTGCATAAGCGGATTGGGGTCGAGCCCAAGCTATATCTGGCCGCCATACATACGCTCAAGGATTTGCTCTTCAGGGTGCTGAGGCCGCACGAAGAGGATGTGGATGGCTATGCCAGTATCCAGAGCGCCTTGGGAAAGCTCTTGTATTTCGATGTGACCTTGGTGTTTGAAACCTATATCCGCAGCCTTTTGGCGGAGATAGAGGTGGCCAAGGATAAGGCGGAGCGCTATGCGAAGATCATGGAGGAAAAAGTGGCGGATAGGACCAGGGAGCTTGAAAGGCTGAGCCGGATCGACGCCTTGACCGGATTGAGCAATCGCCGTGTCTTGCAGGAAGCCCTCTGCCGGGAAATCCGCTATGCCCAGAGGAATAGGCTGCCGTTGTGCTTGGTGTATTTCGATGTCGATAATTTTAAAACCATCAACGATAGGCTGGGCCACCACCGGGGGGACGAGATTCTTCAATCCATAGGCCATATCCTGCTTTCGGTTTCCAGGGATGTGGATATGTGCTTCCGCTATGGCGGGGACGAATTCTGCGTGATCTTGCAAGGTACGCTATTGGAGCAAGCCAGGGGGTCTTATGCCGGGCGGCTTTTGGATGTGCTCGCCAAGGAGATACCGGGCGTGGAGCTGAGCATAGGTATCGCCCAGACGGGCTTGGATATTTATGATTCCCCGGACGATTTGATTAAGCGGGCCGATGCCAGGATGTACGAAGCGAAGCAACATCCCGGCTCTTGGATCGAAATATGATCCGCCCGGCCTTAGGGATGGGGGTTCGGTTGCGATTGTCCTTCGGCCACCCCCACCAGCAAGCCCGAAGCCTTGAGCGCGTCCAGTTCCGCCTCGGTCTCGGCCTGGATCAATTCCAGGTGCGATAACCGGATTTCGGTGCGCGAGCGGGAGGCGTCCAACAGTTCCAACAGCGTGCCCTGGCCCAGCCGGTACGAGCTTTCCGCCATTTGCTTGAGGTCCGGGAGGTGGGCCAGGACTTCCCGCTCGAACCTATCCCGCGCCGCGCGGCGGCGCTTGAGCAATTCCGTGGCCCGCTCCAACTCCACGCGGGTGCGGGAAGCCACGAAATCGCGCTCGGCCTGGACCCTCCGTTTCTCGGCCTCGGCGCGGGCCAGGCCACCCTGGCCCCTGTCGAAGATCGGCAGTTCCACCGCGATGCCGACATAGGGCGTCATGCCATAGGGCTTGTCGGTGTAGGCGGTCCCGGCTTGCAGGGTGGGCGTGGGCCAGCGTTCGCGGCGGGCGCGTTCGATGCCGGCCTCGGCGGCGATTTCCTCGCGGCGCATGGTTTCGAGTTCGGGGTTTTTTTCCTCCGCCGCGCTCCAGAGCTGGCGCGGGTCGTCGGGCACGCCCAGGGGGCCGGGTTCGCCCAGGGCTTCGGGCCGCCAGCCGGGTAGCCCCAACAGGATGCCGATTTCGCCGGCGGTGGCCGTTTGCTCGGTGCGGGCGTTTTCCAGCCGGGTTTCCACGTTCTTGGTCTCGATGCCGATCTTCAGGAGGTCGTAGGGGCTGGCGCTGCCCGCCATTTCCCGGCCTTCGACCAGGGCGCGCAGGTGGTCCATGTCCCGCGCCGCCTCGTCCAGGATATCCACCCGTTCCCGGCCCGCTTGCAGCTTGAGGAACAAGCCCCAGGCTTCGCGCAGCAGGCCGGCGAGTTCGGCCTCGACCCCGGCCGCGGTGGCTTCCACCTTCTTTTCCGCCGCGTCCACCCGCGCCCCCCGCTGGCCGGCGATCAGGACCGGGATTTCCACCAGGAGGTTTTCCTGGGATTTGCCCTCGTACATGGTGTTGCTGCGGCTGCTGAGCTGGAACGTGCCGTAGGTCACCCGTGGATTGGGCAGGACCCCGGCCCCGACCACCTCGGCCTGGGCGGCATCGACGCGGATGCGGGCGGCGGCGTAGCGCGGGCTGTGTTCGCGGACGATGCGGAACAACTGGCCCAGGTCGATGGCCTGGGGCAGGGCGTCGGGTGGCGGCGCGGCCGGGGCCGGGAGTGCCAGGGCCAGCAGCAGGGGCAGCCAGCGCCAGGATCGCCGGGATTGCGGGGAGCGCGGAGCGTCCGGGACGGCGTTCCCGCGCGGCGCGCGGGAACGATGGCGTGGTGGGTTCATGTGGGGTCCGGCAATTCGTCTTCTTCTTCGGGGGAGAGGAGATGTTGGGGGGTGATATAGGAATAGAGGACGGGCAGCACGAACATCGCCACGAAGAAGGTGGTGAACATGCCGCCGACGATGACCACGGCGAACGGCTGTTGGGTCTCGCTGCCGATGCCGGTGGACACCGCCATGGGCAAGAGTCCCAGCAGGGCCAGCGTGGACGCCATCAGGACGGGCCGCAGCCGGTCGGTGGCCCCGCTGACGATGGCCGCCCTGAGTTCCATCCCGGCGTGGCGGCGCTCCTCGGTGGCGCTCAGCACCAAGAGGCCCATCAGCGACACTTGGCCCAACAGGGCGATGAAGCCGATGGCGGCGCTGACCGAGAGCGCGATCCCGGTGAAGAGCAGCACGAACGCGCCGCCGGTCAGGGCGAACGGGGTCGAGAGCAGGATGGCGAGGGCGCTGCGGGCCGATTGCAGGGCGCTGTATAAAAGGCCCAGCACGATCAACACCGCCACCGGCACGATCACGCCCAGCCGTCCCATGGCGCGTTGCTGGTTCTCGAATTCGCCGCCCCAGACCAGGAAATGGCCTTCCGGCATCTGGACCTTGCCCTCGACCGCCGCCCTGGCGTCGTGGACCACCGAACCCAGGTCGCGGCCTTCCACGTTGAACTTGAGCGCCAGGAACCGGCGGTTGGCCTCGCGCTCGATGGAGGTGCGGCCCCGTTCGATCTGCTGGTGCGCGACTTCCCGCAAGGGCACGCGGGCGCCCGAGGGCGTCGGGATCATCAAATCGCCGTAATGCTCCATTTCGTCGCGCTCGGTGGTGGGCAGGATCACCCGCACGGGGATGGGGCGTTCGCCTTGCCAGAGTTGCGTGACCACCTTGCCGGCCATGGCGGTTTCGATGGTGTCCTGGGCCGCGTCCACCGTGATGCCCTGCCGGGCCAGGGCCACGCGGTCGAGCTTGAGCTGCAATTGCGGCACCAGGGATTCCCGATATAAATCCAGGTCGATGACGCCGGGCACGGCTTTGAGCCGGGTTTTGGCTTCTTCCAGGGTGGAGCGCATTTTTTCCAGGTCGCTGCCGTAGATTTTCAGCACCACCTTGCCGCGCACGCCGCTGACCGCTTCCTCGACGTTGTCCTTGATCGGCTGGGAGAAATTGAAGCGCACCCCTGGGATGGCCGAGAGCGCTTCGCGCATGTCCTCGACCAGTTGTTCCTTGCTCAAGCGGGGCCGCCATTCGCCGTGCGGTTTGAGGTGGACGAAGGTTTCGCTCATGTTCACGCCCTCGTTGTCGGTGCCGTCCTCCGAGCGGCCCTGCTGGCTGAGGATGCCCTTGACCTCGGGGAAGCGCAGCAGGCGTTGCCGCATATCCTGGAGGATATCCTGGCCCTTGCCCAGGGCGATGCTGGACGGCATTTCCACGAACACATGCACGTCGCCCTCGTCCAGTTCCGGCAGGAATTCGCTGCCCAGGCGCGAGATCGAGACGCCCCCCGCCACCAGCAAGGCGACCCCGGCCAGCAAGGTCGGCGCCCGTCGGTCCAGGGCGAATTCCAGCAGGCGGCGGTATTTCCCGCGTAGGAACACCAGGAAGCGCGGTTCCTCGATCATGGCGTGCTTGGGCTGGATCAAGGCGGCGCACAGCGCGGGCACCAGGGTCAGGGCGAACACCAAGCCGCCGACCAGGGCGAAGCTATAGGTCAAGGCCAGGGGGCGGAAAATGCGGCCCTCGACCCGTTCCAGGGTGAACACCGGGATCAGGGCGGCGATGATGATGAGCATGGCGTAGAAGGTGGGCTTGGCGACCGAGAGGGCCGCGTCCACGATCACATGCACCATGTCGCGCCGGGTTTTGGGATGGCGGTGCGCGGCTTGGTGGATGACGTTCTCGACCAGCACCACCGCGCCATCGAGGATGATGCCGAAGTCGATGGCCCCCATCGAAATCAAATTGGCCGGGAGGCCCAGCCGGTACAGCCCGGCGAACGCCACCAGCAGCGACAGCGGAATCACCAGGGCCACGATCAAGGAACCGCGCACGCTCCGCAAAAACAGCCACACCACGCCCACCACCAGCAGGAAGCCGTGCATGAGGTTGTGATAGACCGTGTCCAGGGTGTTGTGGACCAGTTCGGTGCGGTCCAGGAACGGCACGATTTTCATGCCGGCCGGCAGGATGCGGGTGTTGAGTTCTTCCACCTTCTCATGCACCGCTTCCAGCACGCGGGAAGGATTCTGGCCGCGCCGCAATAGCACGATGCCTTCCACAGCCTCCTTCTGCCCGTCGAGGCCCACCGCGCCTTGGCGCGGGGTGTAGGCTTGCACCAGCCGGGCCACGTCGCCCACGGTGACGGGCGTGCCGCCTTCGCTCTTCAGCACGATGCGCTTCACGTCGTCGGGCGAACCGAGATAGCCCACGCCGCGCACCACCATCTGTTGGTCGCCATGGCGCAGGAAGCCCGCGCCCACGTTGCGGTTGGAACTGGCGATGGCCTGGTTCACCTCGTCCAGGGTCAGGCCGACCGAATCCAGCCGCGCCGGATCGACTTCGACATAAATCTCCTTGTAGAACCCGCCGAAGGTCAGCACATCGGCCACGCCCTGCACTTGGCGCAGCACGCGGGATACGTTCCATTCCATCTCCGAGCGCAGTTCATAGAGGTCGTGGCGGTCGCTGACCACCATGAATTTATAGATTTCGCCCAGCGGCGTGTAATCGGGGGCCAGGACCGGCTGCACGCCGTCGGGTAATTCCGCCCCGTGCATCCGCTCCGAAACCAAGGTGCGGGAATGGAAACTGTCGGCCTCGTCCTGGAAGGTGATGGTGATGAGCGACAGCCCGAACAGGCTTTGGCTGCGCATTTGCAGCATGTCCGGGGTGCCGTTCAGCACCCGTTCCAGGGGGACGGTGACCTGCCGTTCGACTTCCTCCGGCGCGTAGCCCGGCATCAGCGAAATGACCGTCACCTGGGTGTTGGTCACGTCCGGGTAGGCTTCGATGGGGGTTTCCAGATAGGCGTGCAGCCCGAACAGGGCGACGACCACGGTGAGCGCGATGACGGCCAGGCGGCGGTGTACGCAATGCTCGATCAATAAGCTCAGCATGGTTCCCGACCTAGAGCAGCATGGCGGCTTCGGTGTCGATCAGCAAGGCGCCCGAGACCACCACCCGCTCGCCGCTCTTGAGGCCGTCGAGGATGGGGGTCATGCCGCTGCGGGCCGGGCCGATCTGCACTTCCCGTGGCTCGAACACGCCCTCGGCGGTTTCCACATAGACCAGGGTTTGCTTGCCGTCCTTGATGAGGATGGCCGTGGTGGGCAGGACGATATGGCCCGGCCCCGCGGCCTCGATGGATACCCGCGCATACATGCCGGGCCGCAGCGGGGTCTTGGGATCGTCGGGTTCGATGAAGACCTGGCCGCGGCGCATATCGGCCTGGATCGCGGCGCTCTCGCCCACCACATGGCCGCCGATGGGCTGGGGCAGGGAAGCGAGGCCGATGCTGGCCGCCGCGCCTTTTTCCACCAGCAGCAAATCCGGCTCGAACACATCGGCCACGATCCACAGCGAGGACGGCTCGCCCAGGTCGAACAGCGCCGAACCCGCCGCCACCGTCGCCCCCGCCGCCACATAGGCCCGCAGCACCGTACTGTCCATCGGGGCGCGGACGATGACTTCCTCCGACACGCCGCCGCCCAGGAGGCGCAGGGCGTCGCGGGCGCGTTCGTAGTCGGCGCGGTCCTCGTTCAACTGGGCTTCCGCCTCCATGCGCTCGATCTCCAGGCCGACGCCGCTGCGCTTCATCTCCTCCTGGCGCTGGTAGCGGTATTCGGCGCGGGCCAGTTCCACCTTGGCGCGGGCGAAATCCGAACGCATCTGCGCGGCCTCGGCGCTGGCCAGGGTGACGAGCGGATCGCCCGCCTTGACCCGGTCGCCGATCTGCACGTGGATCTTGCCGATCCGGCCCGCCACCACGGTGCCCGCCGTGGAAATGGCCTTGGCCCGGAAATCCACCCGGCCCGGCGCGGACACCACGCCCGCCGAAGCTTGCGGCGAAATCGCCTCCACTTTGATATAGCCGAGGGATTCGGCACGGAGCTTGATGACGCGCTGGGGCGCGGGATGTTCGGCGGGCGAGATGGCCAGGGGCGGTGCCGCCAGGGCGGAGGGTTCATGGTGGCCGCAGCCGGCGATGAGCATCGCCGCTGCGGGTCCGGCGAGTCCTGCAAGGCGCATGGTGGTTTTGGTTCGGGTGTTCATAAGCCTAAAGCATCCGCAAGCGGGGTGGGCGCTTGCCATGGGGCGCGGGACGCGGAGGGTCCGGCGCAATCCGTTAATTATAGTATCGTGGCGATACTTTTGGGTCTGTTCTTATTTTAGGCGGGGAATGAATTTTTATCGCTATATGTCCCGGAAAAATCAGGTCGGCGTTGCGTGGGAGTACAGCCAACGGGGTTGGATATCCTCGTGATCGCTGCGCCACCGGGTGGGTGGGATGGCCGTTGCGCGGCCAGCGGCGGGCCCGCAAGCTGCGGAAAGGGCTTCGGGACCGTGTGTCGGCGGCCAGCGTGTCCATCGGGATGGGATGGGGGGTTCCCGGCCCCGCCATGATGAGGCGTCGGGCAATGCGCCACACCCGTTTGGGCACGGGGAGGTTCGGCATCCATGCCGACAAGGGGCATCCCTGCGGGTTCGTAAGCAGGCTCCATGCCAACCGATGGCCGGTCCCGAGGCCCAAGATTCCCGCGTATTTGCGCGGGAAGCTGGGGCATGGGGACGACCCGATAGGTTGAAAAACGCCAGGCTTCCTGTGGATTTCAACCAGGATGTTCCGGCCCGGTCCCGAAACGCAGCATTCATCCGCCAAGCCTCCGGTCCCGTCCTGCTTGCGGGCGGCGTTTCGATATATCATGCCCCGGTTCCGCCATCCCCGGACGGCGCGGAATTCCTTGCAAATCATCAATCACGGTAAACATCATGCTGAATAAGCTAGCCGCCTTCCCAGGCATCCCAGGCCCGGTCGTCACCATCGTCCTCGACGGCTTCGGTTTTAGCGACCAAACCGAGGGCAATGCCATCGCCCAGGCCTATACTCCGACCCTGGACCGGCTATTCGCCCAATACCCCCACACCCTGTTGAAGGCCCACGGCACCGCCGTCGGTATGCCCAGCGACGAAGACATGGGCAATTCCGAGGTCGGCCATAACGCCATCGGCGCGGGCCAGGTCTACAACCAGGGCGCGTCCCTGGTGTCCGAGGCCATCGCCAGCGGGGCGCTGTACCAAGGCCAGGCATGGCAGGAAGTGGTCGCCAACGTCAAGGACCACGGCTCGACCTTGCACTTCCTGGGACTGTTCTCCGACGGCAACGTGCATTCCCATATCGACCACCTCAAGGCGCTGATCCAACGCGCCAAGCTGGAAGGCGTCGCCCAGGTCCGCGTCCACATCTTGATCGATGGCCGCGACGTGCCGGAAACCTCCGCCCTGGATTATGTCGAGCCGTTCGAGGAGTTTTTGAAGCAGGTGCGGGGCGATGGCTTCGATGTCCGTATCGCCAGCGGCGGCGGGCGTATGTTCATCACCATGGACCGCTACGAGGCCGATTGGAAGATGGTGGAACGCGGCTGGCAAACCCATGTGCGCGGCGAGGCCCAGCAGTTCGCGTCCGCCGCCGAGGCGGTGCGCGGGTTGCGGGAACAGCATCCCGGCATCATCGACCAGGATTTGCCCGCCTTCGTCGTCGCCGAGAACGGCCAGCCGGTCGGCAGGATCGTCGATCATGACAGCGTGGTGTTCTTCAACTTCCGTGGCGACCGCGCCTTGGAAATCACCCGCGCCTTCGAGGAAGGCCCGGAATTTCCAGGCTTCGACCGCGGCGACGTGCCCAGCGTGACCTACGCCGGGATGCTGCAATACGACGGCGATTTGAAAATCCCCAAGCGCTATCTGGTCGAGCCGCCCGCCATCCGCAACACCCTGGGCGAGCAACTGGCCGAGGCGGGCATCACCCAGCTCGCCATCTCCGAGACCCAGAAATACGGCCACGTCACCTATTTCTGGAACGGCAACCGCAGCGGCAAGTTCGACGACAAGCTCGAAACCTATATCGAGATTCCTTCCGACAACGTGCCGTTCGAGCAGCGCCCGTGGATGAAGTCCGCCGAAATCACCGACGAACTGATCCGCCAAATCCGCAGCGGCAAGCACAAGTTCCTGCGCGTCAACTACGCCAACGGCGACATGGTCGGCCATACCGGGAACTTCCAGGCGACGATCAGCGCGGTGGAGGCGGTGGATATTGCCCTGAGCCGCTTGCTGCCGGTGATCGACGCCATGCAGGGCGTGGCGATCATCACCGCCGACCACGGCAACGCCGACGAGATGTACGAACTCGACAAGAAGACCGGCCAACCCAAGAAGAGTAAGGACGGGCGTTTCAAGGCCAAGACCGCGCACACGCTGAACCCGGTGCCGTTCATCTTCTACGACAACCAGACCCACGGCGCGGCCCAGATCGACGAGAACCATTTCGGCCTGAGCAACCTCGCCAGCACCATCGTCAACCTGTTGGGCTATGAAGCCCCGACGATGTGGGATCGCGGCATCCTGCGCTTCAAATAAGCCCGCCCGGAATCCCGGCCCTTACAGGTGTAGGTTTATTCATACCGCCCCCGTGAGGATCGCCACGGTTGCCCCTGGGGTTGGGATTGGCACCGATGGCCAGGGTTCTGGGCGGGCCTTCCCCACCGGCAAGGCGCGGCGCTCGAAGAGGGCGGCCAGGATCAGGGAACGGCCATGGCGGAAAATCCCCACCAGCCGCCAGCGGTGGGCCTGTTGGCGGGGAGAGCCCGGAATGGCCGGGAAGGTGGCGGCGGCCATTCCGGCCTCGGCCTCCCCGCCCACCGAGAGCAGCCACCAGGTGGCGATGGCGATCGCCAACCAGAGGCGCTCCGCCCGCTCGGGATCGTCCATGCGGGTGTTCTGCCATTGCCAGCCGCCGCCCTTGATTTTCTTGAAGCTTTGCTCGATCCAACCGCGCAATCCGTACCAGCAGGCGTTGGCGGCTTCCGGCGGCAGGTCCGTCAGGACGAGCCAGGGGTCCTTGTGGCCTTCCCCCCAATAGGCCAACAGGGTGCAGTCCAGGCGGGTCCGCTTGCCGCCGAACGCCGTCCCCCGGCCTTGCCAGCGGTCGCCCACCTTCGGCACCAGGCGGGTGAACGGCCGCCAGTGCCGCCATCCCCGGGGGCGGAAGGTGCCGCCCGAGTTCACCCGCAGCATCGGGTGCCAGCCCAGCGCTTGGATCCCCTCGAACAGCCACTTGGCGTACAGCCCCCGGTCCGCCAGCACCAGGACGGTCCACGACGCGGGCGCGACGTCCTTAAAATGCCTCAGCAAGGCCAGCCATTCGGGCTTCCACGGATGCTTCCGTTCCGCCCTCAGCACCTTCCAGGCCACCGGCACCGCGCAGCCCCGGTAAAGTACGCTGACCGCCAGGACCACGAACCGCTGCCCCAGGCTCGTCGCGTCCAAGGCGACCGCCAACTGGTTTCCATCCCAGCCCTCCAAAACCCAGCCCAGCCAGGGGGCCCGGCACGCCTCCACGTCGAGTTCGCGGCGCTCCTTCCCGGCCTTGGCCTCCTTCCCACGGTAGACGTCGCGCAGGCGCTCCCGCACCGCGTCGCCCTTCTGCCCCAGCCGACACGACCACCAGTCGGTCAGCGCCGAAAGGCTGCAAGCGCCGACCACGACCATGCCCAGGCTCCACAGGGCCAAGCCCATCACCATCGGCTTCGAAAGGCCGGGAAAGTGGATGGCGATCTCCCGGTTCCATTGGTACAGTTCTGAAGGGCGAGGCATGGCGGTTCCTCCGGTACAGGGTGTTTGTCGTTACTCACCAATGTACCTTAACCCTTTGTCTCGCCTCCGGTTTTTTCAAAAACCTACACTTGTAAGGAATCCCGGCCCCCTCCGGCGGGGCCGGGCTCCGCCATTTCCCCGATGCCGGTGCGGAATTTATCCGCTATCCTCAAACAGGATGGACCACACGACCTTTCCCATGGGCGACAAAGACATCCTTTCCAAATCGATCTTCAAGGCGCTGGTGCGCGACTTCGCGACCTATTTGTTCCATCTGCCGGTCGTCGAGGTCGAACTGTTGGAAACCGCGCAGCAGCGGGTCGAGGAACGCCGCGCCGACCTCGTCGCCAAGGTCGCCCTGGCCGATGGCCTGCCTTTCATACTGCACATCGAAATCCAGAACGATAATCTCGCCGTCATGCCGGTGCGGATGCTGCGCTATCTGACCGACATCCTGTTGGAGAATCCGGGCCTGCCGGTGAGGCAATATCTGGTCTATATCGGCAAGAAACCGCTCGGCATGGCCGATGGCTTGAACCTCCCCGGTTTGACCTACCACTACGAATTGATCGACATGTACCGGGTAGATGCGGAATCCTTATTGCGGCAAGACGCGCCGGATGCCTGGGTGTTGGCGATACTTTGCGATTTCCGGGGCCGGACGCCGCGTGAATTGGTGCATGGGATTCTCGAGCGCTTGGTCAGGGAATTCTGGGGCCAGCCGGGCAAATTGCGCGAATATGTGCGGATGCTGGAAATCTTGGGCAGCAACCGTGATTTCGAGGTCGATATCGAGGAGGAACTGGAAATGTTGAAGATCGAATATGAGAAGTTGCCGACTTATCGGATGGGGCTGAAGAAGGGCGAATTGATAGGCGTGGAGAAAGGCGTAGCGCAAGAGAAGATCGCGGTTGCTAAAAATCTATTGGCAATGGGGCTAGATGATTTGCAAATAGCCTCGGCCACCGAGCTACAGGTTGCGGATATCGCTCGGCTCCGGGAAAACAGGCTGGAGTAAATCTGCAATATGAATAAAGCAGACCTCGAAAATCTGGCGGAAATCAGATTGCAAGAAGCCAAGGTTCTGCTGTCGGCGGAATGTTATCCGGGTGCTTATTATTTGGCGGGCTACGCCTTGGAATGTGTTTTGAAGGCGTGCATCGCCAAGCAGGTCAAGGCGTTCGATTTTCCCGATAAGCAGCTTGCTTACGATTGCTATACCCATAACCTCGCTAAGCTGCTCTCAACCGCGAATCTAAGGGACGCGCTTAATCAGCAGGAAAAGCTGGATAACAACTTTAGGCTGAACTGGATAATCACTAATGCTTGGTCAGAGGAGACTCGTTATCGAACCGATATTAGCAAGCAAGAGGCCATTGATTTGTTCAATGCGATCACCAACGACCAGACAGGAATATTGCCATGGCTCAGGAAATATATATAGACCAGTGGTTTTCCCCGGAAATGCGTTCAGCAGGGGAACGGCTGGTTAAACGGCTACATGAAACCGGAGCCGAAGTCGCGTCGGCCTTTTGGCTGTTTGATGCCAATGAGAATTTTTGGGCGCTTTATATTATTTCGCCTTTGGTCGCGACGGAAGGCCCGAAAGCTTACTATAAAAGGATACAAGATATTATTAACCAAGCCGGGCCGGATGAGGGGATTTTATCATTGCATGATCTTCGGGTATGGAGTACCGGCCACCCCCTCGCCAAAGCCCTTGGTAAAAGCCAATTCAATCAAGCCACCCAAGGCAATACCCGGATAGGTAGGAGCTATATCGAGGGTGTTTATGTGGCGGATATGTATTTGTATTCCATGGATCGGGATTTGTTGCGGGCGGCATGAAAAAGATTAAATCGCTCAATATATGGAGTGATTTATATGCGAACGAATGTTAATTTTTATTTAAATGAGGTGCGATGTTATGAACCAAATTTTTTTAACTCCAGAGGAAGTGGCCGAGTTGCTTCGCGTTTCCACGAATGATGTTGTTGAACTTATAGAAGATGGTTCTTTATCTGCTTTACAGATAGGAGAAAACTGGCGTATTACTCAGGAAAGCCTGACGGGGTTTTTGTCTGAGGGGTTGAGGATGCAAAATTTGAAGGCTATAAATCTGGCGATGCAAGACCCAAACGCTTGGGCGAATATACTCCGTGAGTCTCCCGATGTGGTGAGCAATATAACCGCTGGTAATTTCGAAGATGGAACCTTTGGGGATTTCTTGCAAAAAGTGCTTGCTACATCTGATGGTGTATTATCAGGGACAGTCGCTACGCTTCGTCCACGTAAATCATAAAATTGGAGGTGTTCATGGCCGCAGAGCTTTTTATTAATAATTCTTGGGTTCAGGTTGTTGTGTACCGAAAGCAGCGCCCGCCGATTCAAACATATTTGCCTATGGGTATTAAGATTGCTCACCCTAACAAGGTAGACGTGGAAATACACGTTCCTGAAAATGTGAAAGTTATTTCGGGATTATATGAGCTTCGTGAAGATGGTTTAACCTCTAAGTGTGAGATTACAGTGCAAAGTGAAAATATTTTATATGGAGTTATTGTTTAGATAGGGGCTAGGGTGGGTTTGAGAAGCTTAATTTTTCGGTTTCCCAGCCGGAAAACATGCGGGTTGTTTTCGATATGGCCGGGCAATCCCTAGCATAAATCTGTGAGTTTATGAATCAGACAATCGAGCTGAATGAATATAACGACCTCCCGGCTGAAATAGATTTCAGCAAAGGGACTCGGGGCAAGTTTTATCATCCCGACACCAAGCTCAATCTGCCAATTTATTTGGATGAGGACGTACAGCGTTATCTCGCGGCCATCGCGTCGCGCAAGGGAATCCCTATTTCCGATGTCGCCAATGATTTGCTCAAGAAAGATATCGCCATGATCGAAGCCGTGCGTTGAGGCGGAAATTAGAATGATCCGTCCACGCATCCCAGTATTTAGAACCACCAAGGGGTAATCCGATGACAAAATCCCAAGTCATCACCCTGGAAGGCAACGAAGCCGTCGCTTACGTCGCCTACCGAGTCAACGAAGTCTGCGCGATCTACCCGATCACGCCCTCCTCCACCATGGCCGAACTGGCCGACCAATGGTCCGCCGAAGGCAAGAAGAATATCTGGGGCGAAATCCCCCTGGTCGTCGAGATGCAGAGCGAAGGCGGGGCCGCCGGCGCGGTCCACGGCGCGTTGCAGACCGGGGCGCTCACCACCACCTTCACGGCCTCGCAAGGGCTGCTGTTGATGATCCCCAACATGTACAAGATCGCCGGGGAACTCACCCCGACGGTGTTCCACGTCGCGGCGCGGGCGCTGGCGGCGCAGGGCTTGTCGATCTTCGGCGACCATTCCGACGTGGCGGCGGTGCGGCATACCGGCTTCGCCCAACTCGGTTCGGCCTCGGTGCAGGAAGCCCACGATATGGCCCTTATCGCCCAGGCCGCAACCCTGGCGACACGGGTGCCGTTCGTGCATTTCTTCGATGGTTTCCGCACTTCCCATGAAGTCAGCAAGTTGCATCTCATCCCCGATGAACAGATGCGGGCCATGATCGACGAAAGCCTCGTCCGGGCGCACCGGGCGCGTGGCCTCAATCCCGACAATCCCTTCATCCGCGGCACGGCGCAGAACCCGGACGTGTATTTCCAGGGCCGCGAGACGGTGAACCCGTTCTACGCCCAGTTGCCCGCCGCCGTGCAGCAGGTCATGGACCGCTTCGGCGAACTCACGGGCCGCAAGTACCACCTGTTCGATTATTACGGCCATCCCGAGGCCGAGCGCGTCGCCGTCATCATGGGTTCCGGGGTCTACACCTTGCGCGAAACCGTGCGTTATCTGGAGGCCCAGGGCGAAAAGGTCGGTGTGATCCATGTCAGGCTATGCCTGCCGTTCTCGGCGGAACATTTCCTGGCAGCGCTGCCCAAGACCTGCCGCGCCATCGCGGTGCTGGACCGCCTCAAAGCGCCCGGTTCTTCCGGTGAGCCGCTTTATGGCGATGTGGTGTCCACCCTGGCCGAAGCCTATCTCGGCGGCAAGTTGCCGAATCTGCCGCGCATCATCGGCGGGCGTTATGGCTTGTCGTCCAAGGAATTCAATCCCGGCATGGCGAAGGCGGTGCTGGACGAACTCGCCAAGGACGAACCCAAGAATCATTTCACGGTCGGCATCCACGACGATGTGTCGTTCACCAGCCTGGAGTACGACGCCGGTTTCGATATCGAGCCGGATAATGTGGTCCGCGCCTTGTTCTT
Source organism: Methylomagnum ishizawai (assembly GCF_019670005.1). Classification (NCBI taxonomy): domain Bacteria; kingdom Pseudomonadati; phylum Pseudomonadota; class Gammaproteobacteria; order Methylococcales; family Methylococcaceae; genus Methylomagnum; species Methylomagnum ishizawai. The sequence continues at coordinate 1,947,642 of NZ_AP019783.1, forward strand.
CGGCCTGGGCGCGGATGGCACCGTCGGCGCGAACAAGAACAGCATCAAGATCATCGGCGAATCCACCGACCTTTATGCCCAGGGCTATTTTGTCTACGACTCCAAGAAATCCGGCTCCCGCACGGTGTCGCATGTGCGCTTCGGGCCGGAACCCATCGAAGCGCCGTACTTGATCCAAAAGGCCAGCTTCATCGGCTGCCATCAATTCAACTTCGTGGAAAAGCTCGACGTGCTGGCCAACGCCAAGCCCGGCGCGACCTTGCTGCTCAGCAGTCCCTACGGTGCCGACGAAGTTTGGGACCGGCTGCCCCGCGAAATGCAGCAGCGCATCATCGACTTGCAGCTCAAGTTCTACGTGATCGACGCCGCCAAGGTGGCGCGGGATACCGGCATGGCCGGGCGTACCAACACCATCATGCAGACCTGTTTCTTCGCGCTGTCCGGCGTGCTGCCGCGTGAAGCCGCCATCGCCAAGATCAAGGAGGCGATCAAGAAGACCTACGGCAAGAAGGGCGAGGACGTGGTGCGGAAGAACTTCGAGGCGGTGGACCAGACCTTGGCCCATCTCTACGAAGTGAGCGTGCCCGCCGAGGCCAGCAGTCCCATCGAACTGCCGCCGGTGGTGTCGCCCGATGCGCCCGAGTTCGTGCGGAAGGTGACGGCCATGATGATGGCCGGGCGCGGTGACGAATTGCCGGTCAGCCAGGTGCCGTTGGACGGCACCTATCCCTCCGGCACCACCCAGTGGGAAAAGCGCAACATCGCCCAGTCCGTGCCGATGTGGGAGCCGGATATTTGCATCCAATGCGGCAATTGCAGCTTCGTTTGCCCGCATAGCGTGATCCGCGCCAAGTTCTACCACCAGGACCAACTCGCCGGTGCGCCGGAAAGCTTCCAGTCCACGCCCATCAGCGCCCGCGGCTTCCCGGAAACCCGCTACACCTTGCAGGTGTACACCGAAGACTGCACCGGCTGTGGCCTGTGCGTCGAGGTCTGCCCGGCCAAGAGCCTCAAGGAAAGCGGCGTGAAAGCCATCAATATGAAACCGAAAGACCCGGTGCCGACGAAGGACCGCGAAAACATCGGTTTCTTCGAGACGCTGCCGGTCAACAACCGCGCCCGCGTGGATTTCTCGTCGGTGCGCGGGGCGCAGTTCCTGCAACCCTTGTTCGAGTTCAGCGGGGCGTGCGCGGGCTGCGGCGAAACGCCTTATGTGCGCTTGCTCTCGCAGTTGTTCGGCGACCGGCTCATCGTCGCCAATGCCACCGGCTGTTCTTCGATCTATGGCGGCAACCTGCCGACCACGCCGTGGACCACCGATGGCGAGGGCAGGGGGCCGGCGTGGTCGAATTCGCTGTTCGAGGACAACGCCGAATTCGGCCTGGGTTTCCGGCTGACGGCGGACCAGCATTTGAGCTTGGCCCAACGCTTGGCGACCGGACTCAAGGACACGCTGGAACGGCCCGCCCTGGTCGATGAAATCCTCGCCGCGCCGCAACTCACCGAATCCCAAATCCGCGCCCAACGCGAACGGGTGGCGAAGTTGAAAGCCGCCTTGATGCTACGCGACGACGAAGCCGCCAAGGATTTGCTGTCGGTGGTCGATCAGCTGGTGCGGCGCAGCATCTGGATCGTCGGCGGCGATGGCTGGGCCTACGACATCGGCTCGGGCGGGTTGGACCATGTGTTGGCGTCGGGGCGCAATGTGAATGTGCTGGTGCTGGATACCGAGGTGTATTCCAATACCGGCGGGCAATCGTCCAAGGCCACGCCGCTCGGGGCCGTCGCCAAATTCGCCGCCGCCGGTAAAACGGTGGCGAAAAAGGATTTGGCCTTGCAGGCCATGGCCTACGGCAATGTCTACGTCGCCCGCATCGCCATGGGGGCCAATCCGCAACAGACGCTCCTGGCCTTCCGCGAGGCCGAGGCCTATCCGGGGCCGTCGATCATCCTGGCCTATAGCCATTGCATCGCCCACGGCATCGACATGCGCCAAGGCTTGCAGCAGCAGGATAGGGCGGTGGCTTCGGGCTATTGGCCCTTGCTGCGCTATAACCCGGCCCTGCGCGAAACCGATAGGAATCCCTTCGTATTGGATTCGCCCCGTCCCCGGATCAAGTTCAAGGACTACGCCCAGAACGAACTGCGCTACAAGATGCTGAGCCGCACCCATCCCGAGGAATACGAGAAGCTGATGGGCATGGCCCAGCAGGTGCTGCGGCAGAAATGGCAGGTGTACGAGGAAATGGCGACGCGGGGCGGTGGGCAGTTCCACCCGGATGCCAGCGTGAAGCTGAAATAGCCGCCTATCCGGCACGGCGCGGATTTCCAGGCCTGGGCTTGGTAATCCGCGCCCGGCGATACAACAACGTTTTAAAGGGGTATTCCGAATGGACCTAAGCACCCAATACATGGGCCTGAAGCTGAAACATCCCATCATCGCCTCGGCCTCGCCGCTGTCGGAGAGCCTCGACGGCATCCGCCGCCTCGAAGACGGCGGCGCGGCGGCCATCGTGATGTTTTCCTTGTTCGAGGAGCAAATCCGCCGCGAGAACGCCGCCTTCGACCGGCTGCTCTCGCACGGGGCGCAGAGCTTCGCCGAATCCCTGAGTTATTTCCCGGAGGTCGGCGACGACTTCGCGGTCGGTCCCGACGCCTATCTCGACCTGGTGCGCCGCGCCGCCGAGTCCACCCATATTCCCATCATCGCCAGCATCAACTGCGTCACCAGCGAGGGCTGGATCGAATACGCCCGCCAGTTGCAACAGGCGGGTGCCCACGGCCTGGAACTCAACCTCTACGCCATCGAGGCCAATCTGGATATCACGGGCCAGGAGGTCGAACAGCGCTATCTCGACAGCCTCAAGCTGGTCAAACAGGCCGTGTCCATCCCGGTGGCGATGAAGCTCAGCCCCTTCTTCAGCGCCTTCGGCCATATGGCGAAACAACTGGACGCGGCGGGGGCCGACGCCCTGGTGCTGTTCAACCGCTTCTACCAGCCCGATTTCGACATCGACACCCTGGAGGTCGCCCCGACGCTGAAACTCAGCCAAGCCGGAGAAATCCGCCTGCCCCTGCTGTGGATCGCCTTGCTGTACGGCAAGCTGAACGCTTCGCTGGGCGCGACCCGTGGCGTGGAGACTTCGCTGGAAGTGGTCAAGTACCTCTTGGCCGGGGCCGACGCCGTGATGACCACGGCGGCCCTGCTCCGCAACGGGCCCGGCTATATCGCCCAACTGTTGGCCGGGCTGGGCGCTTGGGTCGAAGAGCGCGGTTTCGATTCCGTGGCGTCCCTGCGCGGCGTCATGAGCCATGCCAAGGTCGCCGATCCCCTCGCGTTCGAACGGGCCAATTACATCAAGATTCTCGAAAGTTACCGTTGACCTAGTGTTACTACGCAGATAGCCCGGTATTTCTACGGGGGTAATCCAGGCCGGTGGATTTCCCCCCGACATTCCCCAGCGAGATTCCGGCCCTCCCGCCATGACTTACCCGTCCCAGCTTCCCACCAAAACCACCGTGAATGTCGGCTTGGATGACATCGAAATCCCTTCCAAACAACGGATGATCCAAAGGCGGATTCTGTTGTCCATGGCTTGATAATTCCCCTGTGCTTTGATTTTGCAGCAGCGCCGCTCCGATGCCGGAACGGGCTGTGAGTGTAATTTAAATATTTGTTTTTTAAGATAATTTTTATGTTGATGCCGACGCTGTGACGCGGTTGGGCCGAATGACCGGGCCAGTCCCGCCGCGGTGGTTTGGACGGGCTTTTTTCGACGGCAACGGGTAGTTATACGAGGTTGACATCTAGCTTGAGTGTATTATTCGGCTAGCCATAAATAAATAATTTGATACGAGACGGAAAAAGGTGAAAAATATCTCTAAAGAAGTTCTGTGCTTGGCCGTAACAAGGTCCAAGCCATTCCGGGTTTCCAATCCTCTGCGCCCGTTTCCGGTACTGAATGCACCGTCTTGGGCATGGGTGTCTTGGGGATGGAAATTGTTGGGTAGTTCACACCCGACATCCGTGTCGCGATGCACAATAGCTTTACGCTGGGACCCCTTTGCGTCCTGGCATCCTTTAGCTAAAACATCGATGACATATTCGGACCGGAGAAAGCCAGTGTTTACTTTCAAACTATCCCTGTGGAGCTTTGGTATGTCTGAACAGGCCATCGACGAAATGAAGCCCTATGGCGAGCCGGCCCTATTCGATGAGATCGCGACCTTCGTGGAAGAAGTCGATGTGGAGGACGAGAGTGGCCCGGAAGGCTCCGGTTGGAGCGACTCCGATTTCGACGACGTGGGGCCGGACTACCAGTACGATGCCACCCGTCTGTATTTGAAGGAACTGGGCGCGTCCCAACTCCTGACCGCCGACGAGGAAAAATACTACGGGAACCTGGCCCTCCGGGGCGACCCGGCCGCCCGTAAGAAAATGATCGAGAGCAATCTGCGCTTGGTGGTGAAGATTTCGCGCCGCTATCTGAACCGGGGGCTGCCCTTGCTGGACCTGATCGAGGAAGGCAATCTGGGGCTGATCCGGGCGGTGGAGAAGTTCGAGCCGGACCGGGGTTTCCGGTTTTCCACCTACGCCACCTGGTGGATACGCCAGACCATCGAACGCGCCTTGATGAACCAGACCCGCACCATTCGCCTGCCGATCCATGTGGTGAAGGAGATGAACGTCTACCTCAAGGCCTACCGGCTACCGGCAATTGGCGAGCCGCTTGCACCACGATCCCAGCGCCGAGGACGTGGCGAAGCATCTGGATAAGCCGATCAAGACGGTGGAAAAGATGCTCAAGCTGAACGAGCGCGTCACGTCCATCGACGTGCCGGTGAAGAAGGATTCCGAGAAGTCGCTGGTGGAATGCCTGACCGAGGAGAACAAGCCTTCGCTGCCCGATATGCTGCAAAGCGAACGTATCGCGTCCAGCATCGGCGAATGGCTGGACCAGTTGACCGATAAGCAGCAGGAAGTGGTATCGCGGCGTTATGGCCTCAGGGGGTTCGAGGCTTCGACCCTGGAGGAGGTGGCGGCGGTGATGGGCGTGACCCGCGAGCGCGTGCGGCAAATCCAGATGGAGACCCTGCGCCGCCTCCGGGAAATCCTGGAGACCGAGGGTTATACCGCCGAAGTGATTTTTAGCTGATTCTTTTCCTTCCTGCTTGGGCCGGGTCAGGGACGATCCGGATTCTTCCGCATCCTTCGCTGCCGTCCTTTCCTCCCGCCTGATACTCTCCCCCGATTTTTTCTTCGAACACGGTATTCATCTCGCAAAAACCTCCCGCTATAACAACGCCCGTATCCCCGGATAATCCTCGTACAAGCCCCGCCGGAACGCCTCCACCGCTCCTTCGTCCCGCCCTTCCCGCGCCAAATCCACCCGCACCTCGCCCAGCACCCGCGCAGGGCCGGCCGCCAAGAACACCAAGCGATCCGCCAGTTCCACCGCCTCGCGCAAATCGTGGGTGACGAACAACACCGTATGCGGGCGCTCCCGCCACAGCGCGATCACCAGTTCGCGCACCCGGCGGGCGGTCGGCGGGTCCAGCGACACGAACGGCTCGTCCATCAGCAGCAGGTCGGGATTGACCGCGAAGGCCCGCACCAGCGCGGCCCGGCGGCTCATGCCCAGCGACAGCCGTTCCGGGTAGGCATCGCGGGCCTCCGTAAGGCCCACCACCTCGAACAGATGATCGACATAGGCGGGGTCCGTCCCGGCGGGCAGGGCCAGGGCGATGTTTTCCCGCACCGTGCGCCAGGGCAGGAGCCTCGGGTTTTGGAACACATAGCCGATGCGCGGCACGGTCCCCGCCGCGCCGATGCGGATTTCCCCGCTGTAGTCGCGGTCCAGCCCGGCCAGGAGGTTGAGCAGGGTGGTTTTGCCGCAGCCCGAAGGCCCGACCAGACAGACGAATTCGCCCGAGGCCAAGTCCAGCCGCAAATCCCGCAGCGTGGGGCCGGATGAATGGCCGCGATAGGTTTTGTCGCGGATTTCGATGTGGACCTGGGTCATCGCCGCCACCTCGCGGCGTGGCGGTCCAAGGGTTTCAAGACCCAGAGTTCGATGCACTGCACCACCACCACGAAGGCGAGGGTATAGGCCAGGATGGCGGGGACGTTGAACATTTGGAAGAACAGGTGCAATTGATAGCCCATGCCGTTGCTGCGGCCCAGGAGTTCCACCACCAGGATGATTTTCCAGATGAGGGCCAGCCCGGTGCGCGAGGCGGCGATGACGAAGGGATAAAGCTGGGGCCAGATCACATGGCGCAAGGTTTTGATCCGCCCGAAGCGGTAGACCCCGGCCATTTCGAGGAGATCGCGGTCGAGGTTGCGGGTGCCCTCGCGCACGGTGACGATGACATTGGGCAGCTTGTTGATGACCACGGCGGCGATGGCGGCGCTTTCCACCAGCCCGAACCAGACGTAGCACAGGATGATGGTCACCAGGGCCGGGATGTTGAGGAACAACACCAGCCAGCTATCGAAGAAGCGGTCCAGCTTGGGATGGCGGCCCAGCAGGATGCCGATGGCGGTCCCCAAGCCCATCGCCAGCACAAAGCTGGCCGCGAGCCGGGCCAGGGTCACGCCCAGATGGTAGGGCAATTGGCCGGAGCGGATTTCGGCCAGCAGCACCGCCGCGACCGTGGAGGGCGGCGGCAGGGCCGGATTGGCGGCGGCCAGGGCGGCGAACTGCCATAGCAGGCCGAAGGCGGCGATGGAGGCCAGGGGATGGGTCAGGGCTTTGGGCATGGTCGGTGGGTGGCTGTTCCGGGATGGGGCGGGACCGGGTTCGCCGCTCCGCCGGGAGGCGCTATTTTAAAGCCTTTCACGCGGCCATGAGGGCGTTATCCCGCGCCGTGGGGGTGGGATTTCCCGGCCAGGATGGGACCGGCTCCGGTGCGCCGTGTTAGTATGGTCCCGCCATATCAAGGAAGATTGCGCCGGGAACAGGGGTTTCCAGACCCCCGCCCGGCATCCGGTCCCAAGGTCGCCATCCTTGCCGTGCGGCGCACATTCCCCCGAGCCTGCCATGGTCCGAAGCGATCACGGACGCCCGCATCCGGCGGTTTTTCCCTGGCCGTCCGGGGCGAACACCAGGATGAACGACGATGGTAGAAACACGGACGCGGGTTTTGCTGGCGGACGACGATATCGACGCGCTGCGCAGGCTGGCGCTGCGCCTGACCGCCGCGGGTTTCGATCTGGAAACGGTGGACAGCGGCGTGGCGGCGCTGTCGCGGGTGTCGGTGTTCCGGCCCCATGTGGTGGTCGCCGACCTCGGCGGCGAGGCCATGGACAGCATGGGCCTGTTCGACGCCCTGCATTCGCAATATCCCACCTTGCCCGTCATCCTCATGACCGCCCATGGCACCATCGGCGACGCGGTCCACGCCACCCGGCGCGGGGTGTTCGGTTTCCTGGCCAAGCCGGTGGACAAGGAGGAACTGGTCGAACTGATCCAGGAGGCCACCCGCATCGGCCTGGTCGAGAGCGGCGGCGCGGACCCGGACCCATGGCGCAAAGCCATCCTCACCCAAAGCCCGGCCATGGAAGAACTCCTGAGCCAGGCCCAGCGCATCGCCCAGAGCAAGGCCAGCGTGTTCATCGGCGGCGAGAGCGGCACCGGCAAGGAACTGCTCGCCCGCGCCATCCACGACGCCAGCACCCGCCGCGACGGTTCCTTCGTCGCGGTCAACTGTAGCGCCATCCCCGAAAACCTGCTCGAATCCGAATTGTTCGGCCACCGCAAGGGCGCGTTCACCGGCGCGACCCGCGATCACAAGGGGCTGTTCCGCGCCGCCGATGGCGGCACCTTGTTCCTGGACGAGATCGGCGACATGCCGCGTTCGTTCCAGGTCAAGCTGCTGCGGGCCTTGCAGGAGATGAAGGTGCGCCCGGTCGGGGCCACCGAGGACGAGACGGTGGATGTCCGCATCATTTCCGCCACCCATGCCGATCTGGACAAGGCGATGGCGGAGGGGAATTTCCGCGAAGACCTGTATTACCGGCTGAATGTGGTGACTTTGCGCCTGCCCCGGCTGGCCCAGCGCCAGGAGGATATTCCGCTGTTGGCGGCGCATTTCATCCGGGAATTGGCCGAGACCTATGGCGACCGGGTGAAGGGGTTCGCGCCGGAGGCCATGGAGGTGCTGGTGGGTTTCGATTGGCCGGGCAATGTGCGGCAGTTGCGCAACTTGGTGGAACAATGCGTGGCCTTGTCCACCACGCCCTTGATTCCGCTGACCCTGGTGCAGCGGGCGCTCAAGGACGAGCCGGCCGCGTTCCTGCCCTTGCAGGAGGCGCGGGACCAATTCGAGCGCAATTACCTGATTAGGCTATTGCAGATGACCCATGGCAATGTCACCCAGGCCGCCAAGCTGGCCAAGCGTAACCGCACCGAGTTCTATCGGTTGTTGAGCCGGCATGGGATGAATCCGGCCCTGTTCAAGACCCCTCCCGAAGGGTCGGAAGGGGAGGTTTCGGAGGTGGTGGGGTAGTGCTTCGACCAGCTTGAGCTTGAATTGATGGTTGCGGCGTAGCCCGGATGAAGCGAAAGTAATCCGGGAACGTCGGCACTCCGCCCAGGCTCCCGGATTCCACCGTGTTCCATCCGGGCTACGCGGGTTCAGGCCCAAAGACAATCGCCCCCATCCCCCAGGCCCACCGCTTTCACCGTGGTCACCCGATAGCTCAAATCGCAATCCCCGGAAACCGCCATCCCCACCCGCAGATAATTCGGCGTATACCCATAGATCACCCCGCGCCCATCGTCCTCGCGGCGCACGCCTTCCCATAACACCGGAAACTCCCGCCCCACGTAACCCGCCAAGGTTTCCCGCCGCTGCCGCTCCGCCAGCGCGTGCAAAGCCCGCCCCCGCGCCTGTTTCACCTCGCCCGGCACCGGGTTCGGCATCGCCGCCGCCGCCGTCCCCGCCCGTGGCGAGAAGCCGAAGATATGGATGGCCCCGAAGCCGGTCCGCTCGACGAAATCCAGGGTTTCCGCCCATTCCGCCGCGCTCTCGCCGGGAAACCCGACGATCAAGTCGGTGGTGATGTTCAGGTCCGGCACCGCCGCCCGGAAATCCGCCACCAATGCCGCGAAATCCCCGGTCCGGCACCGCCGCGCCATCCGCTTCAGCACCGCGTCGGAACCGCTCTGCAAGGGCAGGTGCAGATGCGGCATCAGCCGGGGGTTTTGGAATAAATCCACGAAACCCGCCGGAATATCCCAAGGTTCCAGCGACCCCAGGCGCAGCCGCGGGATCGCCGTTTGTTCCAGCACCGCCGCGACCAATCCGGCGAGGTCCGTTCCGATCTCGCCGCCATAGCCGCCGAGATGCACCCCGGTCAGCACCGCTTCCTGTATGCCTTGCCGGTGGAGGGCGTCGATTTCCCCGACGATTTCGGCGATGGGGCGGCTACGCTCCTCGCCGCGGGCCACGGTGACGATGCAATAGGTGCAGCGGTGGCGGCAGCCGTCCTGCACCTTGACGAAGGCGCGGTGCCGTCCCAGCCGGAACAGGGCGGTCGCGCCGGGTTCGGTGGCGAGCGCGGGCCGGGTGGGGAGGTCGAGTTGCTCGCGGGCGATTTCGACCAGCCGGTGCTTGTCGGCGTTGGCGACCACCAGATCGACGCCCAAACCTTCGGCTTCCTCGCGGTTCAGGGTGGCGTAGCAGCCGCTGAGGACCAGCTTGGCGGCGGGGTTGGCCCGGGCGGTTTTGCGCAGGAGATGGCGGGATTTCCGCACGGCGTCCTGTGTCACCGCGCAGGAGTTGAACACCACCAGGTCGGCGGTCTCGGCCTCGTCCACCACGCGGTGGCCCTCGGCTTGGAATTGCCGGGCCCAGGTTTCGAGTTCGGCTTCGTTGAGGCGGCAGCCCAGGGTTTTGAAATGGATGCGCATGGCTGGGAAAGGGGGATCGGTTGGGGAACCGGGGATTATAACGGGCGGGGGCTGGGGGGTGGCATGACAAAAAAATGGCCCGCCATCGCGGCGGGCCGGGTGGGGGCCGCGGGACGGCCCGTTCCTAGCGTCTGCCCTGTGGGGTGAAGTTCTGGCCGTCGTCGATGGCCGCACGGTCGCGGCCGGTGGGGACTTGGACCGTCACCGTCCCCGAACAACCCGCTCCCCCATCCACGGTGGGCGGGGTGGCCGTGAAATACACGGTGTAGACCCGGCCATTGGCGGCTTTGCCCCGCTTGCGGTCGGCGCGGAGCAGGACGCTGTCCTGGGCGCTGCCGGCTTTGGCCGGGACGATCACGGCGGCGGGCCCGGTACCATGGGCGAGGCCCAGCGCCCGCAGCCAATGCGGCGAGGATTTGGCCTTGATCGGCTCGTCGGCGGTGACGCCGGTGATGTCCACGGTGTAGCTGCCGGTGGGGACGAAGTGGGTCGGGGTGGTGATGCCGACGATGGCGATGGATTTCATGCCCTTGTTGGCCGGGAACAGGCGGGCGGGTTGGGCCGTCGCGGTGGAGCAATCCAACACACCCAGGTTTTGGATCACGCCCACGTTGGTGGTGGCGGTGGCCGATAGCGGGTTGGGCGTGAAGTCGTCGGTCGCGGTCAGGCTGAAGCTCAGCTGGGTGCTGCTGCCGTCCACCACGGATGGGTTGGGCGCGGTGAAGCTGAGGCTGGGACCATCGACCTTGTCCAGCACCACGGGCGTGCCGCCGGTTTGTTGCCAGAGGTAGCTGGCGATGCCGTCGCCGTCCGGGTCGGTGACGCTGGCGTTCAGGGTCACGCTGTCGCCTGGGCTGGCCTGTAGGGTCTGCGGGATGATCGCCACCGTCGGCGGATTGTTGTCGGCGGTGAGCTTGACCGCGACCTGGCTGGCGGCGCTGTCGAGCTTGCCGTCATCGACCTTGAGCGAGAAGGTCAAAGTCTGGCCCGCCAGCGCCAAGGGCGCGGCGAAGGTGGGTTTTTGCGCCTTGGGGTCGGATAGGGTGATCCCGGCGGGCGCGGTCCAGGCGTAGCCGAGGCTGTCGCCGTCGGGGTCTTGGCTATTGCCGCCGTCGAGGGTGACGAGGCTGCCGGCGCGGACGGTCTGGCCGTCGCCGGCGTCGGCGACGGGCGCATGGTTCTGCTTTTTCACCGTGATGTTGACGGTGGCGGGATCGGCGCTGTCGTTGCCGTCGGGGTCGGTGACGGTGAGGCTGAAGCTCAATACGGTGTTGGCGGCGACAGCGGGCGCGGTGAAGGTGGTCTGCCGGGCGGCGGCGCTGTCGTTGGCGCTCAGGGCGACGGCGGGGGTGCCGATTTGTTGCCAGTGGTAGATCAGGTTGGCGGCCTGCCCCGGCGTGGGGTCGCTGCTGCCCCTGCCGTCCAGGGTCACGGTCGCGCCCGATTCCACCGTTTGGTCCGCGCCGGCGTTGGCGCTGGGCCGGCCGCTGGCGTTGTCGCGCACGGTTACGGCCACGCTATCCGCCGAACTGTTGACGCCGTTGCCGTCGGTGACCACCAGATCGAAGCCGAGGACCGTGTTGGCATCGACCAGGGGCGCGGTGAAGCGGGGGGTCGCCACGCTGTTGGAGGCCAGTCCGGTGGCGGGATCGAGCAGGGTCACGGTGGGACCGCTGGTTTGGGTCCATTTATAGGTGAGGGTATGGCCGCCGAGGGCATCGGTCGATTGCGCGCCCGACAGCGTGACCTCGGTGTTTTCATCGACCGCGATATCGGCCCCGGCGTTGGCCGTGGGCGGGATGGGCACGATGCTGGTGATGCGCACGGTCGCATAGGCGCGGACGCCGGGGATGGTGGGGTCGAGGGTGTCGGTCTTGGTGCCGCCGACCACGCTGTAGCAGGTGCCGCGGCCCTGGCCCTGGCTGCATACGCCGGATTCGCCGCCGGCCCAGATGGCGTAGTCGCCCGCCGCCAGCTTCAGGGTCAGGGTTTCTGTAAGTCCGGCGTTGCCCTGGACATGGCCGGGGTTCTCGAAGCCGCCCGTGGTCGTGGTGCCGCAGTTCGGGCCGCTGCAAGGCGTTTCGCTGACCGAGGCGATGTAGTGGATTTCGGCCCACTCGCCGTCGTCGTTGGCCATGCTCCAATCGCCGAAGGCGTCGAACTGGCCGTGGTAGGAGGCGTAGTAATCGCCCAGCGGTGTGTGGTTCAAGGTGTCGCGGTAGCCGTTGTGGGCGGTGTAGAGCGCGGCGTATTGGCCCGCGACCGCCGCCGTCCAGGCCGGGTTGGCCGGGGTGGTGTAGTCCGGCAGGGCCAGGAACTGGGCGATGTTGGGGTCGCCCGGCGCGGTGTCCTTGGGGCTGATGATGGGCGGGTAGTTGACGTTGCTGTTGTCGGTGGGGTTCAGCGGGTCGCTGTTGGCCTCGTCGTCGTGGGCGCCTAGGGGCATGAGGCCCTTGTAGACGCTGAACGCCGGGTTGAGCGTGGCCCCGTCCACGCTGTCGGCGCGGACTTCGATGGTGACGGTGGAAGGCCGGTCGAGGTGGAAGTCGAACTCGTCGGCGTTGGTGGTGACGTAATGGCTATCTTCCAGGAAGGGCGTGGTGCCGCCTTCCCAGCCGTAGCGGGTGAAGTTGTTGGAACTCTGGCACAGGCTGGCGGCATCGGCGCAGGGATCGGCGATGGCATGGCCGTTGGCGGTGGTGACCGGCCTGGGCGCTTGGTTGAGGTCGTGGTTGGCGACGTGGGCCTGGGCCACGGGGCCGCCGAGGGCGGCGGCGATGGCGAGGCCCAGGGGTTTCAGGTTTTTGTTCATTGCGGTGGCTCGTGTTTGGCAGGGCCCGGGCTTCACATGCACATGGCGGCCATGCTGGAGGTTTCCGCCGCCCAGGCGGTGCCGTCCGGGCAGGTGGGACCCTTGGCGGCGCAATTGGCCGGGGCTCCGGCCAGGGCGAGCGTGGTGGATTCGCCATTGGCTTGGGCGAGCAGGGCGCAGGGGACATTGCTGGCCTCGACGCTGCCGGTGTATTGCCAGGTGCCGCCGTCCACGGTGATGGGGATGCCGGTCAGTCGGGTGCCATCGGGGAAGCCGAGGGTGATCGCCTGGCCGGTGGGGCCGGTGCCGCTCACGGTGTACTGTTCCTTGGCGGCGTTCCATTGCGCCGCCGTGATGGCGAGCGATTGGGAAGCGCCGGCGGCCTGGACGGCGAAGGTGAGGCTCAGCGGCTGGGACTGGGTTGGCTTGCCGTCGATCTTGGTTTTGGCGGTGAAGCTCGCGGTGTAGCTACGGCCTGTTTGTTTGGCCTTGGGCTTCCATTTGAGGGTGGCGACCCACTGGCCGTTCTTTTTGTGGACCGGGCCGAGCGTGGCGCCCGGCGGCACTCCTTTGGCCTTGAGGGTGGGCTTTTTGCCGGAGGTGCTGATCGGTAGGTCCAGCATCAGCCGTTGGCCGACGGTGGCGTTTTGTTGGGTGGCGACGCCGGGGGCGACCAGCGGGTCGCCCGCCGTGATGGTGAAGCTGCGGGCGGCGCTGGCGGTCCCGTCGCTGACCTGGAGGGTGAAGGTGTCGGTGCCTTGGTAGCCGCTGTCGGCGGTATAGGTCAGGCTGCATTTATCGGTATTGGATAAGGAGTCTAAGGGGTCGATGCTGGCCACGGTGATGAGTGGGCTACAGTAAGGGGTGATATCGGTCTTGCCGGATTGGGCGGTGGCGTTGCTGAAGCCCAGGCTGCCATGGGCCGGGGCCGTGACGGGGGTCCAGGTGAGGGTTTGGCCGCTGTCGGTGTCGCTGACGTGCAGGTTGGCGGCGAGGTCCACCGTGGTACCGGACAGGACCGTGAGCGCGGTGGTGCCGCCGACGAAGGCCGGCGGCGTATTGACGGCGATGGGCGTGGCCGAGGCGCTGAAGGTCAGGGTGGCGCTGAGCGAAGGGGTGCGGCAGGCGTTGTTGGTGGCGTTGTCGTTGCAGGCCGCGCCGCCCGCCGCGATGGTGTAGTCGCCCGCCGGGAGGAACTGGTTGCTCAGGGTCTCGAAACCGCCGTGGTTGTCGTTGCGGTGGGTGAGGTATTGGACCGCGCTCCACCAATCGCCGTCGGTGCGGCCTTGGCTCCAGCCGTCCAGGGCGTTGAATTGGCCTTGGTAGAACTGGAAGTTGTTGCTGGCCGATTGTGGCGAGACCGTGTCGCGGAATGGCGAAACGATGCCCTGGACATCGGCGACCGTACCGGTGTCCTTGTCGTTCTGGATGGGCGCGAACGCGGCGTCCAGGGGATTCAGCGGGTCGGACTCGGCGTCGTCGTGGCCGTAGTAGACCAGCAAGCCCCGATACAGCGTGAACGCCGGGTCCAGGCCGTCACTGCCCTGGGTCCAGGTGATGTGGACATAGGCCGGCTGGTCCAGGTGGAAGTTGAAGAACTGCACCGCGTGGCTGTCGCCCAGGCTGGGGTTGGTGCCGGCGATCCAGGAGAAGCGTTTCACGCCGTCCACCGTGACCGAGACCGTCCGGGGGGTGTCGGCGGTGGCTTCGGTGATTTGCCAAGTCCCGCCGCCTTCGACCTTTTCGTCGTGGGCCGTGTCCAGTGTGGGCAGGGCGGTGCTGCTATCGCCCGGCGTCCGGTCGGAGCGGTCCTTGATCTGGTAGCCCTTGTTCAAATCGTAGTATTCAAGGTGCGCCGACGCCATTCCCGTCCAGCCGCACAGTCCCGCCAGGGCCAAGCCCGCGCCGATGATCTTGTTCTTTTTCATGGTTCGATTCCTCTGGTTACATGCATTGGGCGGGTGCGCCGCTGTCTTCCGGGTGCCACTGCGCGGGATCGGTACAGACCGGCGTGGCCACGCAGGCCGCGGGGGCCGGATCCACCGCGAGGGTGGCGGTTTGGTTGCCCGTCCGGGCCTGGACCGCGCAGGGGGCGTTGACCGCTTCGACTTGGAGGCTGTGGCTCCATAGCCCTTGACCGTCCACGCTGATCGGGACGTTGGTGAGCGCCGTGCCGCCGGGGCTGAAGCCCAGGCTGATGCTTTGGCCCTTCGGTCCCTTGCCGGCCACCGTCAGCTGGGAACTATCCGCGTTCCACCGGGCTTGCTGGAGGAGCAGGGTGGCGGCGGTGAAGGTGACGCCCAGGGTGCTTTGCAGGGCGGTGCTTCCATCCTTGCCGATGGCGGTGAAGGTCGTGGAGTAGCTGTGGCCGGTGTGCTTGGCCTTGGGCTTCCATTTGAGGACGGCGGTCCACTGCTGGGTGTTGGGGGTTTTGCGGGTGGGTCCGAGGGTCGCGCCGGGCGGCAGGCGGCTGGCCTTGATCCGCACCTTGCTGCTGGGGGAACTCACCGTCAGCGGGAATTTCAGCCGCTTGCCGACCTCGGCGGTTTGTTGGGTCGGGATCGCGGTGGAGAAGACCGGGGTCGGGAGGTCGCCCAGCGATAGGGTGACTTGTTGCTTGGTGGTGCCGCCGAGGTAGGTGTTGCTGGCGACGAAGGTGATCGTGGTGCTGGGATAGCGGGCGGCGTCGCCCTCCACGGCGGTCCAGGTATAGCGGCCCAGCCCCTTGAGCGCGTTGAAAGCCAGGCTGGCACCGGGCGGGGTGTTCGCGGGCAGGGCTTGCAGGCTGAAATCGTGGTACAGCCCCTGGGTGTCCCTGGGGTCGTAGACCTTGATATCGAGGGTCACGGTTTCGCCTTCCTTGACGGCGACGATGCCTTTGACGGAGGAGCCGTCGGCCGCGGTGATCTCCACGGTGGGCGGGACCGGGTCGGGTTTGGTGGTGGCGGCGGTGACGCCGTCGATGAAGAGTTTGGGTTCGGCTCCGCCGATGCCTAGCACCAGCGCGGCCACCAGGGATTTGCCGAGCGGCCTGGAAACCGGGAAGCGGAGGACGGCCCGTGCTTGGAAAAAGGGTTCGCGCATAGTCGGAGGTTCCGGTGGGGCTGTGGGGTGTTAAGTGCATGAATAATCTAGCAAAATCCGCCATCTTGCGAAATTCGCCATATAGCGCATGTGCTGTGTTATTTGACGCATATCAATATTCCGATACGCCCTTGGGGAATTGCATAAGCTCCGGCTCGGTACCTGCCGGGAGTCCCGGAAGCGGGCGCGCCCGGGTCGGAAAGGGTTTGCGGAAACAAAGTGTTGAGTCTGCTTGCGGGGCGGGTGCCGGCAACGCATACCCCGGTCGCGGCTTATCTGGCATGTTAATTGTTAGGGCCTGTGAACTTTTCCCGGCTGGATCCGGCTTGGCGGTGCCGCCTGCCACGACCGCCTAACGGTGGGACTGGGGGGATGAACGGCGGGTTGCGGATTCGGCGCGGGAGGAGGGGGAAAGACCGCGGCGCTCGACCTTAGCGGGGCGATGAGCGCCACGGGTATCGCCGTATCGTGCAACACAGAACCCACACAACACAGCGACTAGGTAAGTTTATTATGAAAAACAACACGAATCTCTTCCGCGCCGCGAAAATCGCGGGTGCCATGACCGCCTTGTTCCTGGCTTCCGGCCAGGTTTCCGCCCATGTCAGCTATGGCCACGCGCTGTACGACGATTCCGGCACCAATCCGGGCGGCAATGGCGGTACCGTCGCCGAGGAAACCGTCATGCATGTGGCCACCGGTAACAAGGGCACCGCTTCCTGCCAGGGCGCGGGTTGCGCCAGCGTGGTGACCAGCGTCACCGCCAGCGGCAACGCCGGCTGGCTGGAAGCCCAAAACCCGAACCTCTGGGCCAATAGCCACGACAGCCGTTTCATGTGGTTCTATATCTCCAAGCCGACCGTCATCCAGTTCAGCATCACCGGCAACGCCAACGCCGATTACACCAGCACGATGCCGGGCAGCACCCTGGGCACCGTGGCCATCGATACTTTGAACCCGGCCTACAACCTGTTCTATGGCGCGGTGCCGCATCTTTCCCATGACGGCGCCTATGGCTCGTTCAACACCGGCTTCGCCCAATGGTCTTCCTGGGCCCAGGCGGCTTTGCCGGCCGGCCAGAAGACCTATCTCACCGGCCCGAACAAGAACATCCGCTTCATCGGCACGGGGGCTACCACTTCCGAAGGCAACGCGATCTATAACCGCCCCTATACGACCGATGCCGGTTCCTTGAACCTGCCCAGCCAGGCCATCGCGGCCGGCACCACCCAGCACATGGGCACCTATGGCGGATTCAAGACGCCGGGCACCTGCCCGAGCGGCGCGGGCGGTTTCTGGATGGCCAACAGCGTCACCCAGGTGACCTACGGCGATGGTTCCCCGCTGACCGACCACAGCGCTTGCCTGGAATTCGTGCGCGGTGCGTCCTCGTCCACCAACGTCCTGAATTCCAACAAGATCCTGCTGACCAAGCCGGGCGTCTACACCTTGATCGTGGGCGGCGCCAACCGGGCCGACTACAACCAATTGGTAGCCGACGCCAAGCTGACCGGCATGGGGCCGGAAGGCTGCGCGACCGACGCCAGCGGCAATTGCCTCAATGGCAGCGCCGCCACCGCCACCGATTGGGATCGCTACAAGAACATGGACCGCAGGGCGCGTAGCTTCACCATCCAGTTCAGCGGCACCCCCAAGTAAGCCCGGTTCGCGGCGGGTTCCGAACCGCCCGGCCAGTGCTGGACATGATCGCCGTGGCGTCCGCGCCGCGGCGATTGCTTATCATCGACAGGGAGTGCCCGTCATGAAACAACCCCTATTCCCACGCGCCCGGCTTGCCGTCTGGGTGGCCGCGTTGTGCTGCCTGGGCGGGACCGCCTCGGCCCATGTCGCCAACAACGATATCACCACCACCGGCTCGGCGGACAACGGCAATTTCCACCGTTATGGCTGGATCGATGGCACCAACGCCACGCTGGGCGATAGCCATCACATCGCCGAGGGCAACTTCTTCACCTTCCATTTGAACGTGCCTTCGTTCGTGGATATCGGCTTCGCCGAGATTTCCGGGAATGGCGGCACGGTGACTACCAGTGGTGGCCTGGACCCGGCGTTTTCCCTGTACTCGGGTTTGCTGCCGCAGCTGGCGCATGACGACACGCCCTACGATCCCATGTTCGGCAACACGGTCGATCTGGCACCGGCGGGCCATGTCTATCTGCCGCATGACGGCTATCGGGATACGATCGATTTCTCGGCCACGGGCGGGAAGCCCTATACCGGCCAGTTCGACGCGCTGGGCGATTGGAGCATGGCCAACGAGGATGCCATACCGGGCGACCCTGGCAGCGTCGATGGCAATTGGGCCAAGATCAAATACCTGACCCATGTCAACGCCAACGTCACCACGCTCGGAGCCAATCTGATGCCGAGCGGGGCGGTGAACGATGCCCCCGAATCCCTGACCCATTACCCCTTGCCCGCGGGCGACTACACCATCGCCGCCGGCGGGGCCGCCTGCGACAGCCCAAGCATCGCGGCCTGCACCAATCCCAGCCTGTGGGGCCGGGTGACGTTCAGCGCCACCGCCAATATCACGCCCAGCTTCACCGGGGGCGCGACCAGCCTGACGATCCCGGTCAATATCGCCGGGGCCAACCTCAAGCCCAACCTGCGGGTCAGCGACACCGACACCGGCCAGACCGAGACCTGGACCCAGGCCACCGCCCCGGCCCATGGCAAGTTGAGCTTTTCCGGGGCCACGGCGGCTTCGGGCGGTACCGGCATCACCGCTGGCGGCACGATCACCTATAAGCCCACGGCCAATTATTCCGGCGCGGATAGCTTCGCCGTGCGGGTGGGCGACGGCCTGTCCAGTTCGGTGCGTACCTTCGCCGTCACCGTCAAGCCCAACACCGTGCCCAGCTATAACAGCGCGGTCACGGCGCTCAAACTGGCGCAGAACTATGGTTCCAACCTCAGGGCGCTGCTGACGGTCAGCGATATCGATACCGGCCAGACCGAAACCTGGAGCCAGAAAACCGCGCCCCAGCACGGCACCCTCAAATTCACCAACACCACCGCCGATTCCGGCTCCACCGCCATCAACTTCGGGGGGACGGTGGTTTACCAGCCCGCCGCCAATTACACCGGCGCGGATAGCTTCGCCATCCAGGTCGGCGACGGCATGGCGACCACGGTGCGGAATTTCACCGTGACGGTGGGGGCGAATACCGCGCCCGCGTTCACCGGCACCACCACCGCGCTGACCCTGGCCCAGAACGTGGCTTCCAACCTGCGGCCCTATCTCACGGTCGGCGACACCGACAATGCCCAGACCGAAACCTGGAGCCAGCAGACCGCCCCGGCCCATGGCAAGCTGACCTTCAGCAACGCCACGGCGTGGTCCGGTTCCGCCAACATCACCTCCAGCGGCACCATCGCCTATACCCCGACCACGGGTTATAGCGGACCCGATAGTTTCGCGGTCAAGGTGAGCGATGGCGTCGCCACCGCCGTCCGCACCCTCACGGTGACGGTGCAGCCCAATACCGTGCCCAGCTTCGTGGGCACCACCACCGCCCTCAAGATCGTCCAGAACAGCGCGGCGGTGAATATCAAGCCGGTCCTGAACGTCAGCGACACCAACCACGGCCAGACCCTGACCTGGAAACAGGCGGTCGCGCCCGCCCATGGCGGCTTGGTGTTCACCAACGCCACGGCCACCAGCGGTGGCACCAATATCGGCCCCGGCGGCGCCATCACCTACCAGCCCACGGCGGGTTATAGCGGCGCGGATAGCTTCACCGTGCAGGTCGGCGACGGCGTCGTCAGCGCCAACCGCCAGTTCAGCGTGACCGTCGGCCCGAACGCGGTCCCCAGCTTCGCGACCCCGACCAACACCTTGAACGTGGCGAAGAACGGCGCGGCGGTGAATCTGAAGCCGAGATTGTCGGTCGGCGATATCGACCTGGGCCAGACCGAAACCTGGAGCGTAGCCACCGCGCCCGCCAACGGAACCCTGGTCGTCACCGGGGCCACGGCGGCTTCCGGTTCCACCAGCATCACGCCGGGCGGCACCTTCACCTACCAGCCCAAGGCCAACTGGACCGGCTCGGAAACCTTCAAGATCAAAGTCACCGATAGCCTCGGGGGCACCGCGACCAGCAGTTTCACCATGAACGTGAAATAAGCCGGGACGGGGTCGGCAGCCAGTACCGGCCCCGGCGGACGGCTTCCCTCCCCCCTAAGCGATTCGATTTTCCTGCATCCCCCAGGTCCGGCGCGAACAGCGGGCCTGGGGGTTTTTTATGATTTTTCGCGCGAGTCCCGCATGAACAAGCCCTCCACCCCCGGCGGCACCTGGCCGCTCTACCTGACCGTCACCCTCAGCGGGGCGGCGGTGATGATCCTGGAATTGCTCGGCACCCGCATCATCGGGCCGTTCTACGGGGTCAGCCTGTATGTCTGGTCCGCGCTGATCGCCGTGACCCTCGTCGCCCTGGCCCTGGGCTATTACCTGGGCGGGCATATCGCCGACCGCCATCCGGGTTTCCGGTTGGAGCATGTGTTGTTGTCGGGGGCGCTGGCCACGGTGGCGATCCCCTATGCCGACGGCCCGGTGCTGGCCTTCACCGATCCCCTGGGCATCCGGGTCGGGGCGTTCGCCAGCGCCTCGCTGCTGTTCATGCCGTCCCTGACCTTGCTGGCGATGGTCGGGCCTTACGCCATCAAGCGGGCCACCCGCGACCTGGACGGCATCGGCGTGGCGGTGGGTTCGGTGTATGCCGTCAGCACCTTGGGCAGCGTGGCGGGAACCTTGTTGCTGGGGTTCTACCTGCTGCCGCGTTTCGGCACCCGCGCCATCCTGTTCAGCCTGGGGATGGCCTTGGTGGCCTGGGCCTTGCTCTTGGCCTGGACCGGCCGGCGCGAGCGGGCCGCCGCCGGGGCGTCCTGGTGGGTGTGGCTGGTCGGGCTGGCGGTGGGTTTGCTATCGGTGGCGGGTTATGCCCAGCCCTTGCGGCAGACGCCGGGCTTCGGCCTGTTGCACGAGGCCGAGAGCATCTACGGCTGGGTGCGGGTGGTGGAGGACGAGAAGAACGGCTATCGCCTATTGCTGTCCGATTCCTCGGTGCTGAGCGCGGTCGAGACCAAGACGGGCCGGAGCCTCCTGAACTACCAGACCTTTTTCCGCTGGATTCCCTTGTTCCGGCCCGAGGCCCGCCACGCGCTGTTGATCGGGCTGGGCGGGGGCCATGTCGCCCGCGATTTGAACACGGCGGGCATCGAAACCGACACCATCGAGATCGACCCGGAAGTCGCCCAGGCGGCGCGGGATTATTTCGGATTCCAGCCGCTGGGGAAGTTCATCGTCGGCGATGCCCGCTTCGAGATCAAGCGGCTGGGCGGGCAGCGCTACGACTTCATCATGCACGATTGCTTCACCGGCGGTTCCGAGCCCACCCATCTGCTGAGCCGGGAAATGCTGGGCGAGTTGCGCGGATTATTGGGCGAAGGCGGCGTGCTGGCGGTGAACTATGTCGGTTTCCGCAGCGGCGAGGGTTCGGAGGCGGTGGCTTCGGTTTACCGCACGCTCAAGACCTTGTTCCCGCAACTCCGGGTTTTCACCACCGAGAAAGAGGATTTCACCGATTTCATCTTCCTGGCTTCCGACCGGCCTTTGGAGGTCGATGCCCACAGCCAGGACCGGCGCGTCCAGGTGTTGCTGGAACATGAATACCCTGTGCCGGAAAACCCCCCAGGCATCGTCATCACCGACGACTACAACCCCATGGAAAGCTTGCAGGTCCGCAAGGCCGAGACCTACCGTAAGGTGTTCATGGAGCGGATCGCCTACGATTTGTTGCTGCGCTGAGAGGTTTGCACGGTCGGGCCGGGTGGAATCCCGATCAAGTCTCAATTTGGCCGGGGGCGCCCGCCTATAGTGGAGGGCCAGTCCGGGCCGGTCCCATGGTGGGACGGCCCCCCATCCACGGAGCCACCCCATGCCGATCAGACCCCGTTCCCTCCTCGGTTGCGCCTTGTCCCTGGCGCTCGCGTCCGCCGCCACCGCCGCCCCGCTGTTCAGTCCGTACAAGGACATCGCCATCTCCATGAACTGGAACAACAACGTCATGTCCAGCGATGTGACCGGCGTGTTCCAACCGCTGTTGAACGTGCTGCCGCCACGGGTGCCCGCCGTCACCTGGGCCTTCGCCACCGGGGAATGCGGCGCGGAAAACTGGGCGGGACTCGATCCCGACGCCCTCGCCCAGGCCAACGTGCCCTTGTTCGTCAAGCGCAAGGTGGGCTATATCATCGCCACCGGCGGCGCGGCGGGCAAGTTCACCTGTTCCAGCGCCGCCGGGATGCGGGCCTTCATCGACCGCTATGCTTCGTCCCGCTTGCTCGGGCTGGATTTCGATATCGAAGCCGGCCAGAGCGCCGCCGAGATCAACAGCCTGGTGGAGCAGATCGCCGCCGTGCAGGCCGATTATCCGGGGCTGCGCTATAGCTTCACCCTCGCCACCCTGGGTTCGTCCAACGGCCAGGTGTCGAGCCTTCCCTATGGCGATTTGAACATCACCGGCTATACCGTGATCCAGGCCATCCAACGCGCCGGACTCGCCAATTACACCATCAACCTGATGGTCATGGACTACGGCGGTCCCTCGCCCTGGGTCTGTGTGGTCGCCAAGGGGCGTTGCGACATGGGGCGGACGGCCATCCAGGCCGCCCAGAACCTCAAGGCCAAGTTCGGCATCCCCTACGCCCAGATCGAATTGACGCCGATGATCGGCAGGAACGATGTGGTGGACGAGGTGTTCTCGCTCAAGGATGCCAACACCATGATCGCCTGGGCCAAGGCCAACGGTTTGGCCGGGGTGCATTTCTGGTCGTTCGACCGCGATACGCCGTGTGCCTTGCCCTATGCCTCGGCGACTTGCAGTTCCGTGGCGGATGTGCCCGCCTTGGTCTACACCAAGCGCTTCCGCAACCAAGCCGCCGCCCCGTGAGGGCGGATGTCCGGGGCGCGGGCGGATCGCTCCGCCCGGTTCCGGCGTCACCACACCGCTTCCAGCCGCTCCAAGCCCCGGATGGTCAACGAAGGTTTCCAACGGGGCCGGTCGCTGTCCGGTAGCTCCAGCCCCGGCAAGCGCCGGAACAACACCGAAAGCGCGGTTTCCAGCTCGATGCGGGCCAGCCGCGCCCCCAGGCAATAATGCACCCCGCCGCCGAAGGACAAGGGATTGGGCGCGGTGTCCGGGCGGTCGATGCGGAAGGCGTCGGGTTCGGGGAAGACCTGGGGGTCGCGGTTGGCCGCGCCCAGGCCGACATAGAGGGTTTCGCCCCGGCGCACGCCGACGCCGCCCAGTTCCACATCCTCCAGCGCGGTGCGGGCGGCGATCTGCACGGCGGCTTCGTAGCGCAGGGCTTCGTGGACGGCTTGGGGCAATAATCCGGGATGGGCCTTGAGCCGGGCGAGTTGGTCCGGGTGGCGGTGGAGGGTCAACAGCGTGTTGCCCAGCATATTGGCCGTGGTTTCGTGCCCGGCCACGAACAGGAGGGTGATATTGGCGACGATCTCGTCCTCGCTCAAACGCTGGTCGCCTTCCTCGGCCCGCAGCAGCAGCGAGATCAAATCGCCGCCCGGCGCTTTGCGCCGCGCTTGGCAGATCGCCCGGAAATAGCCGTCGAACACCTGGGCCGCGTGGTTGGCGGCGTCGATATCGGCGCGGACCAACCGGGACATCTCGAACACGCGGGCCAGGGCTTGGGTTTCGCGCTGGAATTCCAGGCTTTCCTCCAGGCGCAAACCCAGCATGGCGCAAATCACCCGCACCGGCAGCGGATAGGCCAAAGCCGCCATCAGATCGGCCCGGCCCTGTGCGATGAACCCATCCACCAGGGTTTCGGCCACGTCCAGGGCCAAGCGCCGCAATTCCGCCGCCTGCTTCACCCCGAACGCCTTGCCGACCAAGGCCCGCAAGCGGAGATGCTCGGGCGGGTTCATCACCAGCATGAAGCGGTTGACCACCTGGAACACCGGCTCTTGGACCGCGTCCGGGCCGTAGCGCCGCGCCACGGTGGACAGATAATCCTTGGCGAAACGGGGATCGCGCAGGATGCGGTCGGCCTCGGCGTAGCGGGTCGCCAGCCAGACGCCGGGCTGCAAGGGGAACAGGGGCGCGGTTTCGCGCAGCCGCCGGAAAGCGGGATAGGGGTCGGCGAGGAATTCCGGGCTGTTCAGATCGATGGATGACATGGCGGGCCGCTCCGGGTGGGCAGGATGGAAGCGGCGGACTATACCCCAACCACGCCCGCTACGAGACCCCGGCCAAAGCGGCTTGCGCGGCCACGATGCCGCGGTATTGGGCTTCCTCGAACAGCGAAAACCCCGAAAGATCGGAATGGGCCGGATGGATGCGCCCGGAACCTTCCGCCACGAGTTCCCGCCCGCCGTCCCACAGGAAACCCGGACGGGGCCGCGCCATGGCATGGCCCCAGCGGAACAAATCGACCCGCTCGGTGATGGCGCGGATGTCGGGATGGGGCCGGGCCAGATCGGCCAGGATGGCTTCGGTCCAGTCGTAGCCGCTGCGGTTCGACAGCAGCTTGCGGCCTTGCGCCGGGGCGAGTTCGCTGAGGGGCCGGTAATAGGTCAGCACCGTGCCGCGTTCCCGGCTGCGCCAATGCTGGTGGGTGGCGACCACATAGCCCAGCGAGGGGCTTTGGTACAGCACATTGTCCCAGGCCAGGGGCGCGCCGTGCCGGGGCTCGGGGAAATCCCGCAGGTTCAGGTTCGCCACCAGCCAGGGCGCGTAATCGAAACCGGCCAGCGCCCGCCGCTGTGGTTCCGGCCACGCCGGGCAGACATGGGGTAGCAGGAAACTCGGCGCGGCCCAGACGACCTGGGCGGCTTGCCAGCGGGTCGCGGTTTGGCTGGCCGGATTCCAGACATCGACCGTCACGCCGCTATCGGTTTCCTTGATGCGGAACGCCAGCTGTCCGCGCTCGATCCAGGGGTCCAGCCGTTCCAGCAAGCGGCGTACGATCCAGCCATTGCCCTCGGGCCAGGTCAGCACCGCGCCCTCGCGGGCTTCCTCCGCCGCGCCGGTGCGGCTGGCGAAATAATGGAGGCCGGCCCAGGCCGAAGTGTCGGCGGCGGCGCAACCGAAATCGTCGCGGCAGGCATAGTCCACATACCAATGCAGATAGGGCGAATCGTAGCCTTCGGCCAGCAGCCAATCGCGCATCGAACCCCGGTCCAGCGCCAGGAAACGCGGGTCGCGGGAACTTTGCGCCATGGGTAGGGCGAAGGCGCGGCGGCCATCCTTGCCCACGGTATCGCGGTAGCCGCGCATGGCTTCGGCGAAGCGCTGGTATTGGGCCAGGTCGCGGCGGGCCACGCCGCGCTTGGGCAGCAAGCCCTCCTGCCAAGCGCCGTGCAGGAACAGCCGTTCCTGGGGCGCGAAGCAGAGATGGCGTTCGTCGTAGCGTGGTTCCGGTGCGGCGGGGTCGCCCAGCAGCACGCCCAAATCGGCCAGCAACAGCCGCACCCAGGGCAATTCCACGCCGGGCAACGGCAGATAATGTGCCCCCCAGGGATAGGCCGAGATGGGATTCTCGCCCCAGCGGGCATTGCCGCCGGGTTGTTGTTCCAGTTCCAGCAGGCGGAAGGACTCGAAGCCGTTGCGCTTCAGCCACCATGCGGCGGAGAGTCCGGCGATGCCACCGCCGACGATGAGCAGGGGAATGGCGCGGTGTTCGGTGGGGGAGGGCCAGTCCTTGCCGCGCAGTTGGTGGCCGGTCAGGAAAGAGGGGCCGAGTAGTTCGCCAGCGGGGCGGGAATCGGGGCCGGGGGAGGCGGGAATCAGGCTTCCACCCAGGCCAGATAGGAGGGAAAGGCAGAAGGAGCGGCGATGCATGGGGATAGGCTGAATGATTACGGCATACGCGACATGTAGGTCTGGCCGCGGGTGGGAGCAAGGAATGGGTCTGCCCAACTCCGATAACCCGCGCTATGGTTCTTCACCCAAATCGCCGCCCACAGATACCCGCAGGGCAGGGCCGGGCCTGCGTCCAAACTCCGCAGGCGAGGGTAGGGCGTGGCGGCGTGGCGGTGGTGGTCGGCGTGGCGGGTCAGCCCCAGGAACATAAAAAGGCTCACGGCGGAATCGCAGTTCCAGGCCGTCGCCCCGGCCCGGCCCGAGTCCTGGGTCAGGCCGAAATGCTGGAAATAATTCACCGCCTCCAATAGCTTCACCGCCACCACGGCTTGATAGACCAGCATCGTCAGGGCCAGCGGCCCGAACGCCCAGCCGAACGCCAGCGCCAGCCCGGTTTCCGCCATCAATCCCAGCAGCGCCGAACCCCGCTCCGCCCGCCAGGCGATCCGCCATTGCGCCGCCACCGAACGCCGGAGGAAAGTAGCGTAATCCTCGTCCACGCGGGCGGTGGAGGGGTCTCCGGCCCCGCCCAGTTTGGCATGATGGCCCCGGCGGTGGGCGATAGAAAAATGATCGTAGCCCACCGTGACCAGCAGCAAGCGCCCGAGCAAACGTTGGAACCGTCCGCGCCGGTGGATCAATTCATGGGCGGGGGCGATGGCGGCGCAACAGGAATTGGTGCCGACCAAAATCCGCAAGGCCACGAGGTTGGCGCATCCCGTGCCCCAATCCGCCGCCGTGGCCCAGGGCAACCGCGCCACCATCCAGCCCATCCCCAGGATATTGAGGATTTGCAGCAATACTAAGGCATACAACAGCCCGTCGAAGAACCAGCCCGGTGCCGCCTGTGGAACCATCCGCCGTTCCGCCGGTCCCCAATGGTCGGCGGCGATCAACAGCCAGACCGGCAGGGTCCACAGCAGGGCGGATGCCGCGCCATGGGGGCCCGTCAGCAGGAAGGCGAGGGTGCATGCGGGGAGGAACAGGCACAGCCCGAAGCCCAGCCACCATAGGGATAAGGCTTGACGGGCCGCACCGGGAATCCCTTCCGCAAAGGTTTTGGCTGGCGTGGACATAAAGGCTTGGAATAATAATTATGAATATTATAGAGACAGCGAAAACCTACTATATCGGCCTATGCGCCACCTACCACGACCCGGCCTTGGCCATCGTGGATGCCGAGGGAAACGTGTTATACGCCGAAGCCACCGAGCGTTATCTGCAATATAAACGGGCGCTGAACCACGCGCCGGATGATTTGTATTTATTGCCCACCCTGTTGCGGGAATATTGCCCCGATGCCCGGCGCTTCGTGGTCGCCACGAACTGGCGGGCGCGGCGTCCTTTCTACGAGCGCTTGGCCCGGACCTTGGGCTGGCTCACCCCCCAGGGCATCCTCGGCTACCGGGGGCGGCAGTTGACCGCCTGCGTCGAAACCTGGGAGCTCAACCATATGCAGGCTTGCCAGCACCACGCCCTGCGCCGTTCCGGGATCGGGCTGGCCCGCGCCCTGCGGCGGGATTTTCCCGGTGTGCCGGTGGATTTCCGCCATTACGACCATCATCTGGCCCATGCCGCGCTGGCCTGCCAGGGTAGCCCGTTCGCGACGGCGGCTTGCGCCGTGATCGACTCCTACGGCGAACAGGGCTCGCTGGCGTTCTTCGAGTATAGCGGCGGGAAACTGGTTCCCCGCCATACGGCGCGGGGACCGGAGAGCCTTGGGTTCTTTTACATGAAGCTCACCGAATTATGCGGCTTCGAGTGGATGGGCGGCGAGGAATGGAAAACCATGGGGCTGGCCGCCTATGGCCGTATCGACGAGGAGGCGTTGGGCTGGCTCCGGGCCATGATCCGGGTGGAGGGTTTGCGGCTGGTGCAGGACCGCGCCGGTTTCTTCCAGATGCTCAAGCACCTGGAAAGCCGCAGGCGCGGCCCGCACCTCCCGCCGGAAACCGCCGCCGATTTGGCCCATACCGGACAATATTTCTTCGCGGAAACCGTCGGGCGCTTGTTGAACAACCTGCATGGCCTGGGGATTTCCGGGAATTTGGCGTTGGGTGGCGGCTGTGCGCTGAACTCGGCCTACAACGGGCAAATCCTGGCCGGGACGCCGTTCGAGGCGCTTTACGTGCCGCCCGCGCCCGCCGACGATGGCACGGCCTTGGGGGCGGCTTGGCTGGCGTTCGGCGAGGAACATCCGGGCATGGCCGTAGCGCCGCGCCAACTGGCTCCCTACCTGGGCAGCCGCATCCGGGACGAGGCCATCGAGCGCTATGCCCGTCATTCCGGGCTGCCGGTCGAGTATCTGCCGGAGGGGGCCATGGTGCCGAGGGCGGCGCGGTTGTTGGCGGAGGGCAAAATCCTGGGCTGGGCGCAGGGGCGGGCCGAATTCGGTCCCCGCGCCTTGGGCAACCGTTCCATCCTGGCCGATCCCCGTACCCAGGACATGGGGGAGCGCATCAACCGGGACGTGAAGTTCCGCGAGCGCTTCCGGCCCTATGCCCCGGCCATCCTGCACGAATATGGCCCGGAGTATTTCGAGGATTACCAGGAAACCCCGTACATGGACCGCACTTTGCGGTTCCGCCCGGAGGCGCGGGGGAAAGTGCCCGCCGTGGTCCATGCCGATGGCACCGGGCGGCTGCAAACCGTGAAGGCGGAATGGAATCCTATGTTCCATGCCTTGCTGGCCGAATTCCATCGGCTGGGCGGGGTGCCGGTCCTGCTCAACACCAGTTTCAATGTCATGGGCAAGCCTATCGTGCATGGGGTGGAGGATGCCATGGCGGTGTTCCTGGGTTCGGGCCTGGATGCCTTGGCGCTGGGGGATTGGCTGTTCAAGAAGCCGGGGATGCGGATATGAGCGACTTGCGCCGTTTGTGCCATGCGCTACTGAAGGGACCGGCCTTGCCCGCCGCCGTGGCCGAGGCCGAAGCGCTGTTGGATGCGGCTTGGGCCGGGGCCGGGGAAGACGAGGCCCGCTATCCGTTCGGCGAGCCTTGGAATCCTGGGGGATGGCCCGGACCGGACGATGGGGCAACCCGGCGGCGGGTGTTGCACGCCCTGGCTCCCGTCGCCTTGCTGGAAGGCGTCTGGCTGGCCCGCGTGGCCCAGCCCGCGACGGCCCATCGGACTAGCGAATGCCATTTGTTCGACCTCTATTGCCGCCTCGTGGGTTTGGACGATCCGGCCCGTTCGCCGCCGCTGCGCTTCGGGGCCAAGCTGGTCGAAGCGGGTATCCACCTGCCGCCCTTGGACAGCCCGGCCTTCTTCGCCGCCGTGCCGGAGGCCGGGCTGGATTTCGCCGCCACGCACCTGGGCTTGATGCACCGGCCCCGGCGTTTTTTCCCGGAATTGCTCGGCTATACCCTGGCCCATGTCCAACGCGAACCTGCGTGGTGGGATGCGGAATCCACCGGACAGCGCGGGCCAGACCGCGCCCTGGCGCTCGCCGCGTTGGCGGCCTATCCGCAACGGGAGGCACAGGCCGGACGCATCCGGCGGGGCTGGTGCCGGTATCGGCGCTTGTTCGATGAACTGGCGCGGGCGGTGGTCGCGGACCTGGCCCGGCGGCCCACCGCCGCGGAGGCCATGGCCGACCTATTGCGGACCAAGTGTCGGCACGCTATCGGCTACCATGGCCGGATCGCGCTGCGGGGCCGGAGCCTCGATGCCTGGCTGGCCGAAAGCGCGGACGATCCCGGTCCCTTGCTCGCGGCCTTGCGCGATTCGCCCTGGGTGGACCAGGCCTGTCCCGAGGCCAGCCGTTTGATCCGGGCCGTGGATTTCGGTGGGCCGATGTTCGGGGTGTTCAGCACGGAGGAGCGCCGGGCCTGCCTGGAGTGGATCGCCGACCCAACCGCCCCGGCCTTGCCTTCCTCGCTGTTGCCGGGACCGGAGCGGGTCGGTGCCGCGCTCCCCGCGCCAAGTCCGCCGCGCAAGATCGATCCCCGCGACTTGTTCACCCGGTTGCTCGCCACCGAATCCCCCGCCGATTGTCCGCCGGAAGCCGATGCCTTGATCCTGGGCATCCTCCGCCGCGCCCGCGGGTGCGCCCCGCTGCAACGCGGCCACCGCCGTGGTTTTCCCTATACCCCGGACGGCTTCCACGCCCGGATCGAGGCCATACACCGGCACGAGGTCGGGCGCTACCGGCCTTTGTCCGGTCCGCCCCGGCCCGGCCGGGAAGATTGCGAATGGGCGGCTTTGCAGCTGGCCCCGGCCATCCTGGTCGATGGCGCTTGGCTGGCGGGCGTGGGCAGCGCCGCCGGATGCCTGGGGGAAACCGGGCGGCATTTGCTCAAGACCTATGCCGATGAGTTGGGCGCGGGGCGGACCGAATGGAACCATCCCAATGTCTACCGGCGCTTGCTGGACAGCCTGGGGTTCGAGTTGCCGCCCTTCGAGGGCGAGGCGTTCGCCCGCAGCCCCTTATTTTTGGACGTCGCTTTCGATATCCCGGCTTATCTCCTGGCGATGGGGCTGAGGACGGAGCGCTATTTTCCGGAATTATTGGGCCTTAATCTCGCTATCGAGCTGAGCGGCCTGGGCGCGGGCTATCTGCGGGGGGTGGATATTTTGCGCCATCACGGCATCGACCCGGCCATCCTCCAACTCCATTTGAGCATCGACAACCTCGGCACCGGCCACGCGGCGCGGGCGCGGGAAGCGGTGATCCTGTTCCTGGACGAGGTCCGGCGGCGGGAAGGGGCGGAGGCGGTACAGGCCCAGTGGCGGCGGGTGTGGACGGGCTATCTATCGTTGCACGCGGCGGCGCTGGGCTTGGTGCTGGGGTTTTTGGGACGGTATTTGCGGCACGGGTGGATCGGGAGGCTGTGGGCCGTAGCCTTCAGAGGCCGTAGACCGTGAGTATCCGCCTTTTGATATCGGGCGAATCCATTCGCCGAACGAAAAGAGGCGGATAAACTCGTCCCTACAGCCTACAGCCTACAGCCTACAGCCAGCCCTAGGCCCGTTGCCGCCGCATGACGGGCAGGCGCCAGAACGCCACGCCCAGCCCATGCCGCGCTTCCCGCACGACCAGGACCGAGTGGCGGACCAGCCGGATGACATTGCCTTTCCTGAGGGCGAATACCAGCCGGGCGGTTTCGCCCACCAGCCATTCCTCCGGGGTCTGGGTTTCGACGAATACCCCGGACCGGCTCAGGTTCTTCGCCACGCCCCGGAGTTGGTTGCCCGAGGGGGTGATGAGGTAGGCGGATAAGGAGGCTTCGGAGCGCGGTGCGCCGCGCCGGTCTTTTTGGGTGAAGATTTTGCTCAACATGGTGGGGTCCGGGTTGAATGGGGATGTTTGGCTTTTTCGGGAATCAAGGACTGGGAGAGGAGCCTATCGTGCAGCATCGGACTGGGTGTTACAAGCAAGCCGTGCGCCAGCAAGCTTAATGCCTTGCATAACAGGGACTTGTTTTTGGGGATGGCTACGAGTGTAAGTTACCCATGACGGAAATGAGACGGATGGGACCTGTTTTTCAGATTAGCGGCGGAAATTGTCAGTTTGGACGGTAGCCGCGCCCGGAGGGAGGGGGTCGCCTTGGGGACCGGAGCCGGATCGGTGGGGGCGGCGGGGTGGAAATCGATGGATCATTGCGGAACCCTTTGTCTATAATCCCCGCTTCCAGCCGGACGACACCCATCCCAGTTCCAGTCATAAGGACTCTATCGCTATGGCAGCCGTTAATCCCGCCCAACCTTCCCCGACCACTGCTTCCGGCGACACCGATCCCGCCGAAACCCGCGAATGGCTGGAAGCCCTGGAGGCGGTCATCGAAGCCGAGGGCATCGAGCGGGCGCATTTCCTCATCGAAAGCTTGGTGGACCAGGCCCGGCGGGCCGGGGCCAACCTGCCGTACAAGGCCAACACCGCCTATATCAACACCATCCCGCCGCATTTGGAGCCGCAGCCGCCGGGCGATCCGGCCATCGAGGACCGCATCCGCGCCTATATCCGTTGGAACGCCATGGCGATGGTGGTGCGGGCCAACCGCAAATCCAGCGAATATGGCGGCCACATCGCCAGTTTCGCCTCCTCGGCCATGTTGTACGACGTGGGCTTCAACCATTGCTTCCGCGCCCCGGCCAAGGATTTCGGCGGCGATTTGGTCTATTTCCAGGGCCATGCCGCGCCCGGCATCTACGCCCGCGCCTTCATCGAAGGGCGCTTGAGCGAAACACAACTCGACCATTTCCGCGCCGAGATCGAAGGCAAGGGCCAGGGCCTGTCTTCCTATCCGCATCCTTGGTTGATGCCGGATTTCTGGCAGTTCCCCACCGTGTCCATGGGACTCGGGCCGATCATGTCGATCTATCAGGCC
Organism: Methylomagnum ishizawai; assembly: GCF_019670005.1. Lineage (NCBI taxonomy): Bacteria > Pseudomonadati > Pseudomonadota > Gammaproteobacteria > Methylococcales > Methylococcaceae > Methylomagnum > Methylomagnum ishizawai. The sequence continues at coordinate 1,979,695 of NZ_AP019783.1, forward strand.
CGCTTCATGAAATATCTGGAAGGCCGCGGCATCGTCGCCACCCAGGGCCGGAAGGTCTGGGCCTTCTGCGGCGATGGCGAGATGGACGAACCGGAATCCATGGGGGCCATCGGCCTCGCGGGCCGCGAGAAGCTCGACAATCTGATTTTCGTGGTCAATTGCAACCTGCAACGCCTGGATGGCCCGGTGCGCGGCGATGGCAAGATCATCCAGGAACTCGAAGCCGAGTTCCGCGGCGCGGGCTGGAATGTCATCAAGGTCATCTGGGGTTCGCGCTGGGATTCCTTGCTGGCGCGGGATACCAAGGGTTTCCTCAAAAAGCGCATGGAAGAGGCGGTGGACGGCGAATACCAAGCCTACAAGGCCAAGAACGGGGCCTATGTCCGCCAGCATTTCTTCGGCAAATACCCGGAACTGGCGGCCATGGTCGCCAATATGTCGGACGACGACATTTGGCGCTTGAACCGGGGCGGGCATGATTTCCTCAAGGTCTATGCCGCCTACGATGCCGCGATGCGCCATACCGGCCAGCCGACGGTGATCCTGGCCAAGACCGTGAAGGGCTATGGCATGGGCCCGGTCGGCGAAGGCCGCATGACCACCCACCAACAGAAGAAGATGGACGACGCCTCGATCAAGGCGTTCCGCGACCGTTTCAATATCCCGGTCCACGACGACCGCTTGGGCGAGGTGCCTTACTACCGCCCACCGGAAGACAGCCCCGAAATCCGCTATGTCAAGGAACGCCGCGCCGCGCTGGGGGGTTTCCTGCCCCAGCGCCGTTTGGACGCCCCGCATATCCAGGTGCCCGATTTGGAAGTGTTCGAGCCTTTGCTGAAAAGCAGCGAAGACCGCGATATGTCCACCACCATGGCTTTCGTGCGGATACTCACCCTGCTGTTGCGGGATAACAAGGTGGGCCGCTATGTCGTGCCCATCGTCCCGGACGAGGCCCGCACCTTCGGCATGGACAGCCTGTTCCGCCAATACCGGATTTACTCCTCCACCGGCCAGTTGTACGAACCGGAAGATTCCGGCAGCGTCATGTACTACCGCGAGGATAAGACCGGGCAAATCCTGGAAGAGGGCATCAACGAGGCCGGTTCCATGTGTTCGTGGATCGCGGCGGGCACGGCCTACAGCAACCACAACGTGCAGATGATCCCGTTCTACATCTATTACTCCATGTTCGGCTTCCAGCGGGTGGGGGATTTGATGTGGGCGGCGGGCGATATGCGGACCAAGGGGTTCCTCCTGGGCGGCACGGCGGGGCGCACCACCTTGGCGGGCGAGGGCTTGCAGCACCAGGACGGCCATACCCAGCTGGCGATGGCGGCGATTCCCAATTGCGTGGGCTACGATCCTTGCTTCGCCTATGAATTGGCGGTCATCGTCCAGGACGGCCTCAAGCGCATGTACCAGGAGGGTGAGCAGGTTTTCTATTACATCACCGTGATGAACGAGAACTACGCCCATCCGCACATGCCGGAAGCTGTGCGCGAGGGCATCGTCAAGGGCATGTACAAGCTGCGCGATGCGGGCCAAGCCGCCAAGGTGCAATTGCTGGGCAGCGGCACCATCCTGCGGGAAGCGATTTTCGCCGCCGATTTGCTCAAGGCCGATTTCGGCATCGAATCCACCGTGTGGAGCGTGACCAGTTTCAGCGAACTGCGCCGCGACGGGCTGGACAAGGACCGCTGGAACCTGCTGCATCCCGAACAGCCGCGCAAGCTCAGCTATGTCGAGGAATGTTTGCGGGAGGTGCCCGGCCCGGTGGTGGCGGCGTCCGATTACATGAAGATCGTGGCCGACCAAATCCGCCAATATGTGCCGCGCTCCTATGCGGTGCTGGGCACGGATGGCTTTGGCCGTAGCGACCGCCGCTCGGAACTGCGGAGGTTCTTCGAGGTGGACCGCTATTACATCGCCGTGGCCGCGCTCAAATCCCTGGCCGACGCGGGTGGAGTGCCCGCCGCCAAGGTCGCGGAAGCCATCGCCAAATACGGTATCGATCCCGAAAAGCCCAATCCGGTCACGGTATAAAGGAAACCATTCATGGCAGTAGCTGAGCAAGAGGTCGTCGTCCCCGATATCGGCGATTTCAAGAATATCGAAATTATCGAAGTCTTGGTCAAACCGGGCGATGTCATCCAGCCCGAGGATTCGCTGATCACCCTGGAGAGCGACAAGGCGGCGATGGAAGTGCCTTCGCCCTTGGGGGGCGTGGTCAAGTCCTTGAAGGTGAAACCAGGGGATAAAGTCAACAAGGGTTCGCCCATCTTGACGCTGGAAGTCGCGGAGGCGGGCGCGCCCGCGCAGCCCCGACCGGCTCCGCCGCCCGCGCCCCCGGTGGCTACCGTCCCGGAAACCCCGGCCCCCGCCGCCGCGCCCGTGGCTCCGCCGCCGCCCGCGCCCACCGCATCGGCGGGGCCGGTCGAGCAAGAGGTCGTCGTCCCCGATATCGGCGACTTCAAGGACATCGAGATCATCGAAGTCCTGGTCAAGCCGGGCGATGTGATCGAGGCCGAGGCTTCCCTCATCACCCTGGAAAGCGACAAGGCGGCGATGGAAGTGCCTTCGCCCTACGCCGGGTTGGTCAAGGTCCTGAAGGTCAAGGCCGGCGACCGGGTCAACAAGGGCACAGCCATCCTGGTGCTGGAAATCCAGGGCGCGGTGTCGGCACCGGCTGCGCAAGCGGTCCCCGTGGCGGTCGAAACCGCCGCCGCCGAGATCAAAGCCTCCGCCGCCCAGGAAGCCCCCGAGCGGGTGAGGCCGGTCGCGGTTGCCGGTGGGGAAACCACGGGCGACCGCAAAACCCCGCCCCACGCCAGCCCCGCCATCCGCCGCTATGCCCGCGAACTCGGGGCCAACCTGGAACGCATCCAGGGCAGCGGACCCAAGGGCCGCATCCTCAAGGAGGACGTGCAGCGCTTCGTCAAGGACAGCCTGCAACGGGCCGAACAAGCCACCACGGCTCCCGCCGCCACCGGCGGCGCTTTCGCCCTGCCGCCCATCCCCGAGGTGGATTTCAGCAAATTCGGCCCGGTCGAGACCCTGGCCCTGACCCGCATCCAAAAGCTGTCCGGTCCGTTTCTGCACCGCAATTGGATCGGCATTCCCCATATCACCCAGCACGACGAGGCCGATATCACCGACCTCGAAGATTTCCGCAAGGCGCTCAAGGCCGAGGCCGAGAAGAAGGGCCTCAAGCTGTCGTTCCTGCCCTTCGTGCTGAAGGCGCTGGTGGCCTCGCTCAAGGCTTTCCCCAGCTTCAACGCCTCGCTCGCCGCCGACGGCCAGTCCCTGATCCTGAAGCGATACTTCCATATCGGCGTTGCTGTCGATACCCCGGAAGGCTTGGTGGTGCCGGTGCTGCGCGACGTGGACCGGAAGAGCGTCTTCGACCTCGCCGCCGAGCTGGCCGAACTCAGCCAGAAGGCCCGCAACAAGAAGCTGCGCGGTCCCGACCTGGAAGGCGGTTGCTTCACCATTTCCAGCCTGGGCGGCATCGGCGGCACGGCCTTCACGCCCATCATCAACGCGCCCGAAGTCGCGATCCTGGGGCTGTCCAAAAGCCAGATGAAGCCGGTCTGGCAGGACGGCCAGTTCGTGCCCCGCTTGATGCTGCCCCTGTCCCTGTCCTACGACCACCGGGTCATCGACGGTGCCCAGGCCGCCCGCTTCATCGTGCATCTCGGCGCGATGCTGGCCGACTTGCGGCGGGTGCTGTTGTAATAGTTACCATGCCCGCCCCGCGGGAGGCGGGCCTTTGGCGGGGGTGCCATGAACGTCGCGCAGCAACGGTTTTTCAGCGCCGAGGAATATCTCGCTTGGGAGGAGCGGCAAACCGTCAAGCATGAATATCTCCGGGGCGGGGTCTACGCGATGGCCGGGGCGCGGGACGCCCATGCGACCGTCGCGGGCAATGTGTTCGCCCTGCTCAAATCCCATCTGCGCGGCACGCCCTGCCGCACCTATATCGCCGACATGAAGCTCCGGGTGGAAGCCGCCGACGCCTATTTCTACCCCGATGTGTTCGTGACCTGCGATGCCCGCGACCGGGCCTCCGACCTCTGCAAATCCCATCCGCTGTTGGTGGTCGAGGTCTTGTCCGATTCGACCGCCGGTTACGACCGGGGCGGCAAGTTCGCCAGCTACCGGCGGCTGGACGATCTCAAGGAATATGTCCTGATCGATCCCGAGGCCCGCACGGTCGATGTGTTCCGCCGCGACGCGGCCGGCCATTGGGTACTCCACCCCTATGCGGGCGGGGCCGAGGCCGAATTCGCCAGCCTGGACTTCCGGGCGGCGCTCCCCCTGATTTTCGAGGACGTGGCCCCGCCCGCCACCTGAGGCGGAACCCCGTCCCCATCCTCCCTTCCCAACCAAGGATCATCCAGCCATGACCGAAAACGCAGCTCTCCATGCCGAAGTCCTCGTCCTGGGCGGTGGCCCCGGCGGCTATACCGCGGCTTTCCGCGCCGCCGACCTGGGCAAGCGGGTCGTCCTGGTCGAACGTTATCCGACCCTGGGCGGCGTCTGCCTCAACGTCGGCTGCATCCCGTCCAAAGCCCTGCTGCATGTGGCCCAGGTCGTCCACGAAGCCGCCGAAGGCTCCAGCTTCGGCGTCAAGTTCGGCCCGCCCGAAATCGATCTCGCCAAGGTCCGCGATTATAAAAACAAGGTCGTGAAAACCCTGACCACCGGACTCGCCGCCCTCGCCAAGCAGCGCAAAGTCACCGTGGTGCAGGGCGTCGGCCAATTCGTGTCCGACAAGACCCTGGCGGTCGAGACCGCCGAAGGCCCGAAGGCCATCGGTTTCGATGCTTGCATCATCGCGGCGGGTTCCCAGCCGGTGAAGATTCCCGGCTTCCCCCACGACGATCCTCGCCTGATCGATTCCACCGGCGCCCTGGAACTGGCCGAGGTACCCAAGCGGTTGTTGATCGTCGGCGGCGGCATCATCGGCCTGGAAATGGCGACGGTCTACCACGCCCTGGGTTCCGCCATCAGCGTGGTGGAATTGATGGACCAGCTCATTCCGGGGTGCGACGCCGACCTGGTCAAGCCCCTGCACCAGCGCATCAAGAAGCAATACCAGAACATCTACCTCCAGACCAAGGTGGTCCGCATCGAGCCGGAAGCCGAAGGCTTGCGGGTGTTCTTCGAGGGCGAGGGCGCGCCCGAATCCGAACTGTTCGACCGGGTCTTGGTGGCGGTGGGGCGGCGTCCCAACGGCAAGCTGATCGGGGCCGAGCAGGCCGGGGTGCGGGTGGACGAACGCGGTTTCATCCCGGTCGATGCCCAGCAGCGCACCAATATCCCCCACATCTACGCCATCGGCGATATCGTCGGCAATCCCATGCTGGCCCACAAAGCCACCCACGAAGCCAAGGTCGCGGCGGAAGTCATCGCCGGGCACAAGGCGGCGTTCCAGGCGCTCACCATCCCCTCGGTGGCCTATACCGATCCCGAAATCGCCTGGATGGGGCTGACCGAAACCCAGGCCCTAGCCCAGGGCGTCGAGCATGACAAGGCGGTGTTTCCTTGGGCCGCGAGCGGTCGGGCGCTGGGTATCGGTCGGCGCGAGGGCTTGACCAAGATACTCTATGCCAAGGATAGCCAAAGGATTCTGGGCGCGGGTATCGTCGGCACCAATGCCGGGGAATTGATCGCGGAAACCGTATTGGCCCTGGAAATGGGGGCCGATGTGCAGGATATCGCCTTGACCATCCATCCGCATCCCACTTTGTCCGAGACCTTCGCCTTCGCGGCGGAAATGGCGGAGGGGACGATTACCGATTTATATATCAAGAAATAACGATCCTTCCAGCAAGCCCGTAGCCCGTGACAATATCGCCGATGATGACGACGAACGAGAATCCACGCCCGCCCGCCGCCGATCCCGTGGTGGGTTTATCGCTGGTGGTGCCGGTGTTCAACGAGGAGGAGGCGGTCGGATTATTCCTCGATAGGATAAACCGGGTTTTCGAGGGGCATGCTTCGGTAGCGGTCGAGGTGGTCTTCGTGAACGATGGCAGCACCGACCGTACCCTGGAGTGTTTGCTGGAACTCCAGCGGGAAAACCCCTGGGTGCGGATCGTCGATCTGAGCCGCAATTTCGGCAAGGAAGCCGCCTTGACCGCGGGCCTCCAATACGCGGGCGGACAGGTGGTCGTGCCCATCGATGTGGATTTGCAAGACCCGCCCGAATTGATACCGGCCATGATCGCCCGATGGCGGGAAGGCTATGAAGTCGTGCTGGGACGCCGGATCAACCGCGATACCGATTCCAGGGCCAAACGCTTATCGGCGGATTGGTTCTACCGTATCCATAACTGGATGTCGGAGTCCCAGATTCCCGAGAATGTCGGGGATTTCCGCTTGATGGACCGGGCCGTGGTCGATGCCTTGAATGGCTTGCCGGAATCCAGGCGCTTCATGAAGGGCTTGTTCGCTTGGGTGGGATTCCGCACCGCCGTGGTCGATTATGTGCGCCCGGAGCGTTCGGCGGGCACGACCAAATTCAACGGCTGGCGTTTATGGAATTTCGCCCTGGAAGGACTGACTAGTTTCAGCACGATCCCGTTGCGGGTTTGGAGTTATATCGGCGGCTTGGTCGCCTTGGCATCGTTCGTTTACGGCCTTTATATTGCGTTGCGGGTGCTGATCCATGGGATCGATATGCCTGGGTACGCTTCTATTTTCGTCGCGGTCACTTTTCTGGGGGGCTTGCAGTTGCTCGGTATAGGTATCATCGGTGAATATCTGGGTCGCACTTATATCGAATCCAAACGGCGTCCGGTGTTCCTAATCCGTCATATATATGAATCCAAGAATTGAACGATGGATGTTAAAGAAATAGATATTTTGGGCGACGATATCGCGGGCCATTGGTATTACCAGTCCAAGGCGCGGGCGATGCGGCAACTGCTCGGCGGGGACGAACCTGGAAAGATATTGGATGTGGGCGCGGGTTCGGGGTTTTTCTCCCGTTATCTGCTCGCCACCACCCAGGCGGCGGCGGCCTGCTGCGTCGATATCAGCTATGGGGCGGATTCGGAAGGCGGGGAGGGGGGTAAGCCCGTCTATTACCGGCGCTCGGTGGAGCGGTCCGATGCCGATTTGGTCTTGCTGATGGATGTGCTGGAACATGTGGACGACGATGCCGGACTGCTCGCCACCTATGCCGACAAGGTGCCGCCCGGCACGCGCTTCCTGATTTCGGTGCCGGCCTTCCAATTCCTGTGGAGCGGGCACGACGAATTCCTCGAACACAAGCGGCGCTATACCCTGGCCCAGCTCGAAGCCGTGGCCGGCCGGGCCGGTCTCGAAGTGAAATATGGGGGATATTATTTCGGCTTGGTGTTTCCCCTGGCCTGGCTCACCCGCTTGGGAAGCCGGTGGTTGCGGCGGGAAGAAAGTCCGGCGCGTTCGCAACTCAAACGGCACCATCCCTGGGTGAACGCGCTGCTCGGCGCGGTTTGCCGGGTGGAATTACCGTTCGCCCGGTACAACCGGCTGGCCGGTCTGACCGTGTTTTGCTTGGCGGTACGCGCCTGAGACCGGCTCGGGCCGAGCGCGGGCCGTCCGTCCCCGGTTGCCATTTCCCTCCTTCCGGTGGGTTTGGCGCGGTACCCCTCCCCGTAAGGCCCGCCGGAAGCTTCCCATTCAACGACAACCGCGGTTGGCCCCGCCGGACTCCCGGATTGCCTGGGCCGATGCCAGCCGCTCCCGCCCACTGGGGTTCCATGATTTTCTTCAAAAAGCACTTGGGTATCGAAACCGCCCGCTTTTGGCGCGAGTTCATCATCGCGGGTCGCTTCGGCATGGTGGGGGCCACCGCCACGGCGGTCCATATCACGGTGGTGTGGCTGTTGGTCGGGACGGGGTGGTTCCCGGTGTTGGCCGCCAATTTGGTGGCGTTCCTGACGGCTTTCGGCATTTCCTTCACCGGAAATTATTGCTGGACTTTCAGCAGGCCCGGCTGTCCACGCCGGGCGTTGGCGAGGTTTTTCTTGATTTCCGGGAGCGCGTTCACGGCCAATACCGTGGTGCTGGCGGCCTTGTTGCGGACCGGATGGCTCGCGCCCCAGGTCGCCGCCGTGGCCTCGGCGGCGCTGATTCCCGTGATCACCTTTCTCGCCAGCCGGTTGTGGGTATTCCGCGCATCCATGGCGGGGTCCGGGGCAAACCCGGTGGGCACCGGTCTCGCGATGTTCAGCGGCGGGAACCGGGCTGGGTGGATAGCGGCATTGCCCGTGGTTTTGGGGATGGCCGCATTCTGGATGGTGGTCGGGCCGAGGGTATTGGATCCGACCAATATCGCGTGGCTCGGCGATGGCGATCCCGCCACCCATTATCTGGGATGGCAGTTTTTCCGGCATTCCGATTGGCATTTTCCCCTGGGCCTGAATCCCGATTATGGCCTCGAATTGGGCAATGCCATTGTCTTTTCCGACTCGAATCCCCTGATGGCGTTCCTGTTTAAACCGGTGGCGGCCCTGTTGCCCGAACCTTTCCAGTATTTCGGGTTATGGATGCTGGCCTGCTTCATCTTGCAGGCGTGGTTCGCCTGGAAACTGCTTGGATTGGTTGTCGATAGTCAGGCGATACGCGCTTTGGGCTGCGGGTTGTTTTTGTTTTCCCCGCCGATGATTTGGCGCTTGAATGGGCATATCAGCCTGATGGGGCATTTTTTGATCCTCGCCGCCCTTTATCTGGTTTTGTGTCCTTGGTCAAAACGGCGCTCGCCGGCTTGGGCCTTGTTGCTGGGGGTGACCGCCCTGGTCCATTCCTATTTCCTGGCGATGGTCGCGGCCTTGTGGCTGGCCGATCTGGTTGGACAAGCCCGTTTGGGCAAGCGCGGTTTCCGTGGTGTACTTGCCGAACTCATCCTGGATTTGGCGATGATTGGCACCATATGTTGGCAAGCGGGCTACTTTAGTATCAATGGTGGTATGATCGCCGGGGGTTATGGATATTACCGGATGAATTTTCTGTCCCTTTTCGACGCCGATGGCTGGTCGTATGTCCTGCGGGATATACCGGGCGGGGGTGGGGATTACGAGGGTTTCAATTTCTTGGGGTTGGGCGTTGTTTTCTTATTGATTTGGTCGATCCCACCCATGATCAGAATGCGCCCGGTCTGGATGGGCGCGGTTCGGAAAAGGCCCGCCTTGGTATGTCTGTTCATCGCCTTGAGCGTTTTCGCGCTCTCCAATAACATCGGTATCGGGCCTTATAATATCGAATTCGCGCTGCCGGAATGGGGAACGCGGCTGGCCAATACCTTCCGTAGTTCGGGGAGGATGTTCTGGCCCGTGTTCTATGTCCTGCTATTGACGATTATTTACGTGATCGCCAGGGCGCATGAAAAACGGGTGGCTGTGGGTTTGCTGGCCGTGGCCCTGGCTGTTCAGGTGGTGGATACCGGGGCGGCTTGGCGGGATTTCCATGCGAGGTATATGGCGACCCCGGCGGCGGAATGGAAAACTCCTTTGCGCGACCCTTTCTGGGCCGAGGCAGCGACCCATTATAAGAAAGTCCGCTGGGTCCGCCCGGAAAACCATACCCCGGATTGGCAGGTGTTCGCGGCCTACGCGGGCCGTTATGGCTTGGGGACCGATGCCGTCTACCTCGCCAGGGTCGGCGCGGAGCCATTGGCTGCGGCCCAGGCCCAGGCCGGGGAAGCCATCGCCACCGGGCGCTACGAGCCGGATTCGCTCTACATCGTCGAGGAGGCCGTGCTGGGTCCGGCCCTGCTCGGCCTCGATGCCAAAACCGACCTATTGGCCCGGATCGATGGTTTCAATGTGCTGGCTCCGGGCTGGAAAACCTGCGCCGCATGTGGGCCTGTCGCCGGCGGGTTGTCCTTGACCGATATTTTTCCGCCGATCCGGGTGGGCGAGCGGATTCAATTCACACGTTCCGCCCCCGGCACCGCCTATCTAGTGGCGGGGTGGTCGGGGCCGGAGCCGTGGGGAACATGGTCGGAGCGGTCCGCGGCCAAGCTCAGGTTGCCGTTATCGAGCGCCGACGCCCAGGAAATCCTGATCGAGGCCAACGCCCTGGTGGCTTCCCCGCATCCCGAGCAGGCGGTCGAGGTGTGGATGAACGGGGTTTTGGCCGGTACCGAGCGCCTGGCCCAGTATTCCGGCAACCAAATCCGCATGGCCATCCCCCAATCCGTCCGCGACCAGTTCGGGACGGACCCGGTTTTGAACCTGAAATTCAAATTCCCCGGCGTGGTCCGCCCGGTGGATATCGGCCTCGGCGACGACAAGCGCCACCTCGCGCTGGGGCTCATCGCCATCACCGTGCGCTGAGGCTCGCCCCGCCGCTACCCGTCCCTCCGCACCACCCGGAGCAAGCCCAGGGCGCTCTCGGCCCAGGTTCGCCAGGGCAATCCTTGGGAGCGGGGCTGTGCGCCCTGGGCCCATAGCTCCAACCAGTCCCGGACCGCCCGCGCCAGCGCCTCCGGCGTGTGGCCCTCGAAGAAATAGGCGCGGTCCTGGGCCACTTCCCGGAATACCGGAATATCGCGGGCGATGATCGGCAGGCCATGCTGGGCGGCTTCGATCAATGGCAGGCCGAAACCTTCCCCCAGGCTGGCGGCGATCAGGCAGGTGGCGGCGGCGTAGACCCGCCCCAGGTATTCGTCGCTGATCCCTTCCAGCCAGAAGAGGCGCTGGCCGAGTTGGGGATGTTGGCGCAGATTCTGGACGGTTTCCGGGATATCGCGCCGGGCGGGGTCGGGCAAATCCCGCCAGCCTTCCTTGCCGACGATCACCAGATTGGCTTCCACGCCCGCGTCCCACAGCCGGGAAAAGGCTTGGATGGCTTGCAGGTATCCCTTGCGCGGCTCGACGGTGCCCACCATCAGGAAACTGGGGCGGGCCTGTAGGGCGGCGAGTACGGCGTCCGCGTCTTCGGGCAGGCCCATGGAAGGCGCGGAATTCGCGAAATCCGCGCCGTGATGGGAATAGCCGATATGGAAGTGCCCGGCGCGGTCCGGCGTTTCCGCCGCCAGCCAAGCCGCCAGATCGTCCGCGACCGCCTGGGAGATGCAAACCGCGCCGTCGAACTGGGCGATGGCCCGCAGCCAGCGGGCATGGTTGAGCCCGGCCCCCGGCGCGAATACTTCCGGCATCCGCACCGGAAGCAGGTCGTGGACCATGAAATACACCCGAACCCCGTGGTTGCGGTAATGGGCGAACAAGCCGGCTTGCTCGGCCTGGATCAGCCGGTCCCCGGAAATATCCAATCCCACCAGGAGATCGCCGCCGTCCGGTTCCACCCACTCGTCCGCCAGCGCGTCCGGGGGGCAGCCCAGCAGTTCCAAGGCGTAGCGCCGGGAGTAGCGGTATTGCCAACCGGCGGCGGACTGTTCCAGGTAGACCGGCTCGACCCGGAACCCTTCGGGCGGCGCGTTCAGCAAGGCCAGGGTCAGCGCCCGCGCCACCCGCTCGATGCCGGTTTTGAGGTCGTGGTGGCAGGTCGCCGAAACATCCAGCAGCAAGCGCCGCCCGGCCCGCCGGGGCGGGAAATCCGCCGCCAGCGCCCGCGCCAGTCCGGCCCGCTCGGCGTCGGTGGGCCGCCAATCCGGGGCTGCGGCGAGGGTGTCGATCAAGGCCGGCAGGGCCGTGGCGGCGGCGTGGTGGAAATGCTCGATGGCGGCGGCGTAGCGGGCGGCGCAGGCCACCGGGGAGTGCCGGGCCGCGATGGCTTCCCTGGCTTTCGCGCCCAGTCCGGCGCGTGTTTCCGCCGAGCACCACAGGGTTTCCAGGGCTTCGACCAAATCGGCGTCGGCGAAGCCGTCCGCCAGCATCCAGACCGCGTCCTGGGGGAGTTCGGCCATCGACCCATTGGCGTTCACCACGGTGGGCAGGCCGTGGGCCATGCAGTCGAGGACCGTCCCCGAGGTTTCGCCGCGGGAATGGGTCCGCAATTGCACGGCCAAATCCGCCGCCGCGAGATAGCGGCGGTAGAGCGGCGCGTCGGCCCAGCCGGTGATGGCGATGCGGTCTTCCAGGCCGTGGGCGTGGATGGTCGCGAGCAGCGCCGCGCCATAGTCCCCGCCATGGTTCTCGCCGACGAACACCAACTGGCAGCGCCCGGAACGGGCCAGGTCCGAGGCCAGCCATGCTTCCAGCAGACGGTGGTTCTGCTTGGTTTCCCCCAGCAGGCCGAAGCTGCATACCAGGAAGTCGGATTCCGCCAAGCCCAGCCCGGCCCGGATCGAAGCGCGGTCCGGGTTGTCGGTGCCGATCCGCAAATGCGGGACCACCGCCCAGTCCTGGGGGAAATCCGGCCCGTACCAATCCTGGGCGAGGCGGCGCGAATATTCCGAATGCACGATGACGCCCTGGGCTTGGCGGAGGATGTCGAGGTTGGCCGGGAACACCCGTTTGACTTCGTCGATATCCGCGAGATAACGGTCCCGCACCGCGCCATAGCCATGGGCGGCGTAGAGCGCCGCGGTCCAGACCGGGCCGGAGTCGGCGCAGAGTTCCTGGTAGGACATCAGGCCGCTCAGATAGAAATCATGCAGGACCACGGTGCCGGGGACCGCTTGCAGCAGGGCCACCATATGCCAATGGAAGGGCGAATTGCCCATCTGGTAGACCACGCGGTCGAGGGAAGCCCGGTTCGCCAAGAGCCAGGGCACGTCCCGGATGGGGCAATGGGCCTTGATCCAGGGATCGGATACCGCGGCTTGGTCCACCACGGCCTCGATGTCGTAATGGGCGGCCAGGGCGGGCAGCAATTCCGCGCTGTAATCGGCGATGCCGGTGCGTTCCGGCGGCAGGGGCGACACGAAGGCCAGCCGCGGACGCCGCCCCGGCGGCGGGGCGCTGGGCGGCGGTGGCGAGCGCCGCGCCCACAACCGCTCGAATGCGGCCAAGGCCCGGCGGGCGCTCTCGTCCCAGGAGAAACGGGCGGCTTGGCGGAGGCCATGGGCCTGTAATTCCGCGCGGAAAGCCTCGTCGCCCAGCGCCCGGCCCATGCGCGTGGCGATGGAGCGGGCATCCATCGGGTCGAACAGGGCGTCTTCGCGCCCGACCACTTCCGGCAGGCTGGAGGTGTTGGCGGCGATGACCGCCGCCCCACAGGCCATGGCCTCCAGGGCGGGCAACCCGAAGCCCTCGTGCCAGGACGGGAACACGAACAAGCGGCACAGGTTGTAGAGCTGGACCAATTCCTCGTCCGGGACGTAGCCGGTGAACACCACCTCGTCGCCGCCCAGCCCGAGCGCCTTGGCCCGGCTCCGCAATTGCGCGAGGTCTGTCGCGCAGGATTTGCCCGCCAAAACCAATTGGTGCGCGTTCCGCAGGCCGCGGGGTAGGGCGGCGTAGGCTTCCAGCAAGCGGGGCAGGTTCTTGCGTTCGTCGGTGCCCCCGGTGTAGAGGACGAAGGGCCGCGCGCATCCCCATTCCGCCATGAGGGCGGCGGCTTCGTGGGCCGGGATGGCGCTGGGCTTGAACCGCCCGTCCACGCCTTCCGAGGTGTTCACCACCCGTTCGCCCGCCACGTCCAGGCAGGCCAGGGTTTCCGCCTTGGACGATTCCGAAACCGCCAGCAACAGGTCGGCCTGCCGCAAATAGCGGGCCTTGCGCTGGTAGAAGCGGTCGTAGGCCGGTTGGGGCTTGAGGTAATGTTCCGGGTTCAAGAGCGGGATCAGGTCGTGGACGGTGACGCAGACCGGCGTGGTCCGGTCGAAGCGGCCAATGCTGACCACCGCGTCGTCGATGAAGCCCTCGAACAGGCTGGGGATGAACACGATATCCGGTGCCAAACTGGCCAGGAAGGCTTCCCGGATCGGCTCGGCCCCATCGCGCCGCCCCTGGTTGGCCGGGTCGTCCTCGCGCACCGGTCCCGGCGCATACCAGACCCGGATCTGGCTGGGCGGCAAGAGGTCGGCGAAAGCGGCGCGGATGGGCTGGATCGAATCCGATAACAGGCCGTTCAGCGCCAAGACGATTTCATGCCCGCCCCGGTGGCGGATGATGGCTTCTACAAGCGACAGGGTATAGCGGCCTATGCCGCGGAAGCGGCTTTCGGTCTGCGCCCCCTGCAGGTCGATGACGATACGCATCGAAGATTTCCCCTTGGGTGTCTTATGGGTTGTTGTCGGTTTTGGCTTTCAATGCCAGATAGATGCGGCGGGCCTCGGGCGTCAGGGTGGGCAGCAGGGCGCTTTCGTCCAGGCCGGGATCGGGCGCGCCGGGGGTGGCGACATGGAGCTTGCCTTGGCCATCGACCACGACCACGCCGGTGTTGAGGGCGACGCGCCGCAGGCGGCGATGCAGCCAGGGAAAGCAGGTCTTGAGCAGCGTACTCAGCGGATGGCCGAGGGCCGGCGTGGACAGCAACCGGTGGATGGAGGCCGCCAGGAGCGGGCGCAGGGTTTGCTTGGTTTTGACGCTGGTGTGCCAAGCCGCCGAAAAATCGCCTTTGACGATTTGCCGGGCGAGGCGCAGGGCTTGGGCCAGGGGGCGGCGGGCGTGGCTCGCCTGCAACCGGCTGGAAAGTTCGGTCGAGGCGAGCTTGGCGTATTTGGCTTGGATGGCGGCTTGCCGGGCGAGGTCTTCCGCTTGTGCGGCCTGGGCTTCGGCCTGCCGGGCGCGGGCCAGCGCCTGTTCGGCCTGGGCTTCGGTTTGTTGGGCGCGGGCCAGCGTTTGCGCGGCCTGGGTTTCGGCCTGCCGGGCGCGGGCCAGCGCCTGCGCGGCCTGGGCTTCGGCTTCGCGGACGAGTTCGGCGAGTTGGGCTTGGCCGTGCCGGAGCGCGGTTTCCAGGTCCGTGCCCCGCGTTAGCGCCTGCCCGGCCTGGGCCAGCGCTTGTCCGGCCTGGGTTTGGGCCTGTTGGATACGCTCGGCCAATTGGGATTGGTAGCGCCGGGTCAGGGTGTCGAGATCGAGCCCGTATTCCGCCGCGAAGGGCGGGTCCATGGGGGCGGTGGCCATGGCGGGGGCCGCTTTCTGGGCCACGACGGCGTAGTCGGGGCTGGTCCCTTCGAACACGTTGTGGAGGGTCAGCGCCGTGGCGGGGTCGGATAAAGCCTTGGATTCCTGGAGGCGCAGGATTTTGTGGCGGGCGAAACCGCTGTGTTCGGCGAGGAAGGCGAGCAGGGCCGGCGGGATGGGGCGGCGGTGGGTCGGGTCGAGGTAGAACTCGCGGGTGGCGACCAGGATGTTTTCCGGGTTCGGGGTTTCCATGATGAGCAAGCCGCCCGGCACCAGGACGCGCAGCGCGTGCGCGACCAGGTCTTGCAGGCGCGGGAACGGGATGTGTTCCACGAAATGGAAGGCGGACACCAGCCCCAGGCTGGCATCCGGCAAGGCGGCGATGAAGTCGAGCGCGTCGCCGCGTTCGGCCTTGAGCCCGAGTTGGCGGCAGGCCGCCAACATGCCGGGGTCGAGGTCGATGCCGGTGGCGTCGAAGCCCAGCGAGGCCAGCAGTTCCAGCCATTCGCCCCGGCCACAGCCCAGGTCCACGGCCCAGGCCCCGCCGTCCAGGTCCAGCAAGGGCCGCACGAAGGGCAGGTAGACCTGTAGGCGGGATTGGATCAGCTCGCGCGAGCCGCGGTAGCGGTCCTCGAAAGCGAAGTAGAAGTTATCGCTCAACTGAGTTCTCCAGGGCTGGGGGTAGCCAGGCGACCCCGACGAAAGGGGTTTGGCCGATGTTGACGACTTTGAACACCAGGGCCAGGTCGCGCCATTCGTAGTTGCGGGTGATATGGACCGGCGAGGCGTGCAGGGCCACGGCGATGGAATAGGCGCCCTCGCCCAGGTTGGCGGCGAAATGGAAGATGGATTCCGCGCGGGCACCTTTGGGCACGGCGGCGAGGGGGCGGTCGAGGTGGTGGGTGTTGGTGCCGAACACCGGCTGTCCCAGCCGGTCCTTGATCATATAGCCCACGACCAATTCCGGGAGGTCGGCGTTGGCCTGGGCGGTGATTTTGAGCTTGACCTTTTGGCCGACGTGGACGAACTCCACGGGCGCGTCGTTCGCGTCCAGCAGCGCCACGTCGAGGATGCTGGCCTCGCCGGTGCCGGAGACGGTCCGCACCTTGCCATCGTCGAGGAAGGATTGCTCGACCTTGCTGTTTTCCTTCTGGGCGATCAGGGCGTTGTAGAAATCCATCACCGTTTCGGGATCGCCGTCCTGGATGACGCGGCCCTGGTCGAGCAGGATGGCCCGGTCGCAAATCGCCTGGATGGCCCCCCGGTCGTGGGAGACGATGAGCAGGCTGCTGCCCTGGCGTTGGAACTCGCGGATGCGGGCGAAGCTCTTGTGCTGGAAATAGGCGTCCCCCACCGACAGCGCTTCGTCGATGATGAGGATATCGGGCCGGTGGGCGGTCGCCACGGCGAAGGCGACCCGCATCTGCATCCCGCTGCTATAGGTCCGCACCGGCTGGTCGAAGTATTCCCCGATCTCCGCGAACGCCTCGATGGCGTCGATCTCGGCGTCGATCTGGCCGGGGGAATGGCCCATCAGCCCCGCCGCGTGGTAGGCGTTTTGGCGGCCGGTGAGTTCGGGATGGAAACCCATCCCGAGTTCGAGGATGGCGGCGATGCGGCCCCGCACCGCGACGCCGCCCTCGGTGGGCCGGAGCGTCCCGGCGATGATCTTCAGGAGGGTGCTTTTGCCCGCGCCGTTCTGGCCGGCGATGCCGACGGCTTCCCCCGGTTGGAGGGCGAAGGACACTTCCCGCAGCGTCCAATGTTCCTCCCGTGGACGCAGGGGCAGGCCGAACCAGGAGAGGACGCGCCGCCATTCGCCGCCGAAATCGCGGTAGGCTTTGCCCAGACGGGAGACTTCCAGCAGGGCGCTCATAGGGCGTCCACCATGTCTTCGCCGGCCCGCCGGTACAGGAACAGGGCCAAGCCCAGCGAAACCCCGGCCCACAGGGCCGGATAGGCCAAACCGGGCCAATCCGGGGCGCGGCCATACATGAGGATGGCTTGGTAGCCGGTCACGATGGGGGTCATGGGGTTGTAGGCCAGCCAGCCGGCGTAGTGGGCGGGCAAGACCTGCGGGGCGTAGACGATGGGGGTGAGCCAGAACCAGAACTGGAGCGCGATGGGGAGGGTCTGGCCGATATCGCGCAGGAAGACATTGACGATCCCGAGGCAGAGTCCGAGACCCGCCGCCAATCCCAGCGTCAGCAGGATCAGCGCCGGCAGCCATAAGCCCTGCCAAGTGGGCGGGTGTCCCAGCAGGCCGAACACCGCGAGGATGGCGGCCAGCAGCAATAGGTTGTTCAGTAAGGCGCCGCCGACCACGATGAGCGGCAGGGCGAGCTTGGGGAAGGCCATTTTCTTGAGCAGCGGGCCGTTATCGATGAAGACCGTGAGGCTTTGCCCCAACACCTCGGCGAACAGCGACCAAGCCGCCATGCCCGCCATCAGATAGATGGCGTAGGCGTGTTTGTTGTCGATGCCCGGTAGCCGCGCGGCCAGCACTTCCGACAGGACCAGGGCGTAGATGGCCACTTGGGCCAAGGGATGCAGGATCATCCACAGCCCACCCAAACGGCTGCGGGCGAAACGGACGACCAATTGGTTCTTGATGGAACTGGCGATGAAATGACGGTATCGCCAAACCGGGAGCAGGATCGCTTTCATCAATGGGTATGGTTCGGAATGAACGGTGGATTATCGCCGCCCATCGCGCTTTTCGGGAACCCTGTGGCCTGCAATCGCCGGCGCGGGGGTGGCGTCGGGATGCCATGGAAATCTAGCCGCGATCCTGGGGCGCAAGGCTCCGGGCGCTGCGGATGCGTGGAGGATCATTGGGATTGGGCCGGGCCGTTCACTGGCGGACCCGCGATCCAGGGGCGCAGACTTTACCAAAGCCGGGCCTGTTATTATAGGTGCGGATCAGGGCCGCTTGGAAAGCGCCCCCCGTGGGCGGCCTTCCCGCCCGGCCTGTCGGCAAGGCCGGGGCGCGAACCGCGGTTGGCGTGGTTACAGCCCGAATGGGAAAACGTACAAACCGAGGTTTGTACTCCAGACATTGGAATGGGACGCGGAGAACCCCCTTGGGATGGCTTTATCCTAGTTTGAAGAAGAATATCCTGGCGCGTTGGGTTTGGCGCTGGGTCAAATGGGTGGCCGCCACCCCGCCTTGCGCCGCCTTGATCGACAAACTGGCCCAGGCCAATAGCGCGAACCCCCGCGACGGCCTGCCCCGCGAAGTCCTGCTTCCGCTGATCGATATCGACCCGCGGCGGGGCGGGCAGAAAAAAGCGCTGGTGGTCGTCCCCTATGTGACCGATAACGCCTATTTCAATCTGGTGGAATACCTCGATAAAACCTTGATCGATCTGGGGTATGATATCCATGCCGTCGTGCATAATGGCGAGGGGATAGCGGCAAGAAAACCCTGGTGGACCTCCTATTATTATGTCAGGGCCACGACCGGCAAATTCCTTTCACTGTATCGGGATAAAGGCCGGAAAATACCTATCGACAACCATCGCGTGGACGATTGGTGCGGTCCCGAGCTGATGCAGTTCGTGGCCGCTTTGCACGGGTTTTTGAAATTCGACCTGTGCGTGGTCCATTATGTGTTTTTCTCCAAGGTTTTCGAGGTGTTCGATCACTCCGTCGCCAAGTGGTTGGTCACCCATGATGTTTATTCGGAGCGCAATGCGCGACTCCTGCGCCATGATTTGGAACGCAGCCTATGGTTTTCGACCACGCTGGAAGAGGAAAAAAAAGGATTGATGCGGGCCGATCAAGTATTCGCTATCCAGGAGGCCGAAGCCGATTTCTTCGCTGGCTTGGTGGGACGGGAGCGGGTCGTTACCCTGCCGTGGATGCCGGCAAAGCGCTATATCCAGCGCCAGGCTTACCGGGAAAAGCCAATATTGGGGTATCTGGCCTCGGATTATCTCAATAATGTCAAGGTGTTCGAGGATTTCTATCGGCGCTTCGCCGCCAATCCGGTGTTGGCGGAACATTTCAACTTGTGGGTGGGTGGGCGTATCTGCACGGCCATCGAAAAGCGCAAGCAATACCCCAAGGCCCGGTTTTGCGGGGTATTGGACGAGGTCGGGCCGTTTTATGCCCAGTGCGATTTGATGGTGAACCCGGATTTTTTCGAGAGCGGTTTGAAACTCAAGGGGATCGAGGCGCTTGCGTATGGGATGCCCTTGGTCACTACCATCCAGGCGACCCGTGGCCTGGGCTTGACCGATGGGTTCCATACTTGCGCTGACCTGGACGCCGTATGCGCCGCGCTCGAAGCCATCGCCCAGGACCATACCTTACTCGGCACCATGGCCGAAGCTTCCCGGCGGACCTACGACAATCTCTGTGTGAAATACGATGCCAAGCGCATCCTGGAAAGGGTCATCGCGGATCATGGATATCCAAAAATATGGGATGACGCGGCATGAAATATTGTTTGCATAATCTCGTGCTGCCGGGTTTGGATTTCGGCGCGCCCGTCGAACTCTATGCCAGGACTGATAGGCATTGCCGGGTTTCGTTGGCACGGCGCAAGCTCTATTTCAAGGCGACAGGTCGGGTTGCTTTCGATACCTATTTCAATGGCTTTTCCGTGGAAACCTGGAAGCGGGTTTGTGGAATATCCAAGCTAAGTTTGCTCCTATATGGCCAAGGCAGTTTTGTGGCGAGGATCGGACTCCATCGCGCCAGCCATGAACAGACCCGTGCCGGGCATCGTTTCCGCCAAGTCCAGCGCTGGTGGGATGAGCGCGAAATCGAACTGCGCGATGGCGAACCCGGCGGATTCGATTTGCCATGCTGGGATCAAATCGAAACTGGAATGCTGTATCTCGAATTGGAGGCGCTGGGGGAAGGGCGCTTGGATTCGGGGTTTTTCGCGACCACAAACCCGCCACCGCACCGGGTGAAGCTGGGTATTGTGATTACCCATTTCAATCGCAAACAATATGTATTACCGGCCATCCGGCGCATCGCCGCTGGATTGCGGAATCAGCCGGAGTGGTTGGACCGTATCGGCTTGGTCGTGGTGGATAATTCGAGGACTATCGATGCCGCCGAGGCGGTGGGAGCCACTTTGATCCCGAGCCGGAATCTCGGGGGTTCGGGAGGGTTTGCGCGGGGCTTGTTGTATTTGCAGGACGAAGGTTCCTTCACCCACGGCCTGTTCATGGACGACGACGCATCGTGCGAATTGGAAGCGATATTCCGCGCCCATGCGTTGTTGAGCTATGCGCGGACGCCGAAATCCGCGGTGGCGGGGAGTTTATTGCGTGAGGACGAGCCTTATCGGCTTTTTGAAAAGGGCGCGAAATTCGATGGCGCTTGCCGCTCGCTGAAATCCGGTTTGGATTTGCGCCAAGTGGGCGATTTATTGGCAGCCGAGCGCACCGAAATCCGGCCCGATTATGGCGCTTGGTGGTTTTTCGCCTTTCCTCTTGCCGAGGCCCGCTCTTATCCTTTCCCTTATTTCGTGCGGGGCGACGATGTCATGTTCGGAATCGCCAATGATTTTGCGATCCATACCCTCAATGGGATCGGTGGCTGGGGCGGTGATTTTGGCATCAAAAAAAGCCCTTGGACCAGCTATCTGGATATGCGCTCCCATTTACTGAATTCCATGATGCTGCGGAATAAAAGCTTGGCCTTCCTGGCGGCGTTATTCGCCTATAACCTGGGGCGGCAGTTGTTTTCTTATAATTACGCTTCGGCCCGTGCGATCAATCTCGCCTTGGCCCATTTGCTCGAAGGAGCCGGATTTTGGCGGCGGAATATCGATACCGTGGCGATCAGGGAGGAAATCGCGGATTTCGCGGGCGCGGAGGCATTGGTGCCGGTGGATGCTTTGGACTTGGATGCTGTTCATCGGGAGGATCGGCCCGAATCCTGGCCGCGCCGGTTATTGCGGATATTCAGCTTGAATGGCTTCCTGTTGCCTGGATGCTGGCTCGATGATAGGGTTTTATATCAGCCCAAGGGTTTCTATGGTTCGGCCAAGGCGATTTTTTTGCATAGGCGGGTATTGTACCAATGCGAAGGGCTGGGTATCGGTTATCTAGCCAGTCATGATAAACGCCTATTTTTCACCGAATTAGTGCGCGGGGTGCGTTTGATGTGGAGTTTGTTGCGCCAAGGCCAGAGGCTGCGTGCGGAGTATCGGTCGGCGGTCGTGGAATTGGCTTCCCCCGCGTTTTGGCGTGGCGTGTTCGCTATGGATACCCGGTCCGGGTAAAAAATCCTTATGAGCGGATTTTCCACAATGGGCAAGCTAGGCGTGGTGGGGGCCGGTTTCTCCGGCGCGGTCATCGCCCGGCAACTCGCCGAAGCGGGGTATGTGGTCGAGATATTCGAGCGGCGCGACCATGTGGCGGGCAATTGTTATACCCGGCGCGATCCCGAAACCGGCATCTTGGCCCATGTGTATGGGCCGCATATTTTCCATACCGACGACGAGCGGGTATGGCGCTATGTCAATCGCTATGCCCAATTCGAGCCTTATACCAACCGGGTCAAGGCCGTGGCCGGGGGACGGGTATTTTCCCTGCCGATCAATCTATTGACCATCAACCAATTCTTCGGCAAAACCTTCGATCCCCGGCAAGCCGCCGCGTTCGTGGCGGGGTTGGGCGATGCTAGTATCGTCGATCCGCAATCCTTCGAGGAACAAGCGCTGCGCTTTGTCGGGCGCGAGTTATACGCGGCGTTTTTCGAGGGATATACGATCAAGCAATGGGGGGTGTCGCCCGCCGAACTCCCCGCGAGTATCCTCAAGCGCCTGCCGGTGCGGTTCAATTACGATGATAATTATTTCGCCCACCGTTATCAGGGAATGCCGCACGCGGGTTATACCGCCCTGGTCGAGCGCTGGCTGGACCATCCCGCCATCACCATCCATGTGGATACCGCTTTCGAGCGGGAAGTGTGCGGGGATTATCTCCATGTGTTCTATAGCGGTCCTATCGATGCTTGGTTCGGATATACCGAAGGCCGCTTGGGCTATCGGACCTTGGATTTCGAGCCGATCCGGGGCCAGGGGGATTTCCAGGGTTGCGCGGTGCTGAATTATTGCGACCGCGATGTGCCCTATACCCGGATCAGCGAACATAAGTATTTCGCGCCTTGGGAGCGGCATGATAAAACCCTGTGCTTCAAGGAGTTCAGTCGTTCTTGCGGGCCTTCCGATATTCCATATTATCCGATCCGGCTGGTCCGCGAGAAAACCCAACTGGGCCGCTATGTCGAACGGGCGCGGGCCGAGCGCGGAGTGACTTTCGTCGGGCGCTTGGGGACTTATCGCTATCTCGATATGGATGTCACCATCCGCGAAGCCCTGGAAACCGCCGATCTATTCCTGGCCGCCCGCCGTTTGGGCGTGGCCATGCCTGCCTTCGTCCACGATCCCCTGGCCTGATGGAAACGCCGCCGCCCAAAATCGTCGCCGTGGTGGTGACCTATCACCGCCCGGTCGAATTACGCCTGGTGGTCGAAGCCGTGCTGAACCAGACCCGGCCCCCCGAAGCCATCGTGGTGTTCGATAACGGCGGGCCGGCGGCGGCGGCGGAGGTGCTGCGCGGCTGCGGCGGACGGGTCGAGATCGTCCGCAGCGCCGCCAACCTGGGCGGGGCGGGGGGCTTCGCCGGGGGCTTGGCGCGGGCGCTGGAACTGGGGGCGGATTGGGCTTGGCTGATGGACGACGACGCCGTGCCCGGCCCCGGTGCCCTGGCGGCTTTGCTGGCGGTTTTGCCCGGTTTGCCGGAACGCGCCGGGGCCGTGTGCGGCGCGGTGCGCGAGTACGGGGCCTTGGCCTTGCGCCACCGCCGCGATTTCGAGCCTTGGTTCGGCGGGGAACGGCCCTTGGCGGCGCGGGCCTACCGCCGGGCGGCGGTGGAGATCGCGACCGGCTCGTTCGTGGGTTTCATGGTCGCCGGGGAGGCCGTCCGCGATGCGGGCTTGCCCGAGGCGGGATTCTTCCTGGCCTACGACGACACCGAGTATTCGCTGCGGCTGCGGGCGCGGGGCTGGCGCTTGTGGTTGGTGCCGGGCAGCGTGATCGAGCATCTGAGGACGCCGGAAGCCCGCTTGCGCGGCGGGCCGTTCGGGGCCAAGCATTATTTCAATATCCGCAACCGCATCGTGGTGAAACGCCGTTACAGCCGCTTCCCGTTCTGGGCCGGGTTGGGCGGCGTGGCGTTCGGCGGGCTGTTATGGCTGGCGGCGCGGGGTTGGCGGCGGCCCGGCGGCCTCGCGCTCCTGGCGCGGGCCGTCGCCGATGGTTGGCGCGGGCGCTTGGGCCCGTATCCCGGCTGAGTCCTCAGCCCCGCGCCCGCAAGGGTTCCGGCCGGGCGGTGGCCGGCTCGGGTCCGGTGGCCAGGAAAGCCCTGGGATCGAAGCCCATGTCCCGCGTGGCCGGGCCATGGTCGAAGCACATGTCCAGGTTGATCCGGTTCGCCATTTCCGGCGTCAGGTGGCGGTAGATCGGCAGGCAGGACAGCCCGCGCAGGAAAATCCGGAAGGCCGGCAAGGGGATGGTGACGATGCGGGTCGGTTGGCCCTGGCTGTGCGCGATCCGCTCCACCATTTCCCGGTAGGTCAGGGTTTCCCCGCCGCTGAG
This sequence comes from Methylomagnum ishizawai, assembly GCF_019670005.1. Taxonomy (NCBI): domain Bacteria; kingdom Pseudomonadati; phylum Pseudomonadota; class Gammaproteobacteria; order Methylococcales; family Methylococcaceae; genus Methylomagnum; species Methylomagnum ishizawai. Next base: position 2,003,287 of record NZ_AP019783.1, read on the forward strand.
GTTGTAGGCTTTGCGGTGGGTCCGGGGGTTGTCCAGGGCTTGGACGCAGGCGCGGGCCAAATCCTCGGCGTGGACCGGCTGGCGCAGGCCGTGGCCCGAACCCACCAGCGGGAAGAAACCGAAGCGGCGGACGAAATTGGCGATGGTGGTGACGTTCTTGTCCCGGCCCAGGCGGTAGACCAGGGTGGGGCGGAACACCGTCCATTCCATGCCATGGGTCGCGCACAGGTCCGCCAGCCGGTCCTCCGAATTCTTGAGGCCATGGGCCATCAGGCGTTCCTTTTCGTAGCTGGATTGGAACTTGGTGAACAGGCTGGTCGAACTGAAGCCGATCACCCGCCGCACCCGGCTCCCGGCCAGTTTCTCGACCAGGGGCGGCAGGGTCCACAGCGGGGCCAGGTGGACGATGGCCTCGGCTCCGAAGGCGTCGCCCGGATCGTCCTGGGTGATATCGAGCCGGTGCCAATGCAGCAAGGGATGCGGGACGCGCCGGGGGGGATTGCGGCTGAGGGCGTGGACCTCGAATCCCAAGCCGGCCAGTTCCGGCAGGAGGTAATCCCCGATCAAGCTGCTCGCGCCCGTGACCAGGATTTTCCGGTGCCCGCCGCCGGGGGGCGGGGGGAGGGGATGGGGGGGTTCCGTTAGCATGGGCGTGGGTTTGGGGATGAAAGTATGGGTCAAGAGGTATCCCATGGCCCGGACCAGGAATCTCATCCCTATCGCCATGAGTACCAGCCACATCAGCATGGCGGGGTATTGCCGCCTGAAGAATTTCCGGTAGAACCTGACCATGCCCTTGTGTTTGTAATACTCGACCGAGATCGGCCGGGAATGGCTGCATACCCCCCCGACATGCAGGATTTCGACCGTGGGCACGAACAGTATCTCCAGGCCCGATTGATGGAAGCGCATACACCAATCGAGGTCTTCGCAGTGCATGAAATAACCCTCGTCCATCAGGCCCACCCGGTCCATGGCGCTGCGCCGCACCAGCATGAACGCCCCCGAGATCGCCTCGACCTCCACCGGCTGGTCCGGCATCGGCTGTCCGGTCTGGACATAGCTTTCGAAGCGGGGATTGTATTTGGCGAGGATGCTGAGCTTGGTGAGGCGGATGAAGGTGCGCCAGGGCGTGGGCACGCTGCGGCGGCAGCCGGCCTGTTCGCTGCCGTCGGGGTTGCGGATCAGGCAGCCCGCCATTCCCGCGTCCGGGCGGGCCGCCATGGTTTCCAGCATCCGGGCCAGGGTATCCGGTTGGATGATGCAATCCGGGTTCAGGAACAGGAGATAATCCCCCCGCGCCCAGGGGATCGCCGCGTTATTGGCCTTGGCGAAGCCGAGGTTATCGGCGTTCTCGATGATTTTCAAGCGCGGTTCGCCAGGGAAGCGCCGCCGCAAGTCGGCGATGCTGGCATCCTGGGATCGGTTGTCCGCCACGATGATTTCGACCGGCGCGGTCGAGGCCAGCGCCGAGCGCACGCATTCCGATAATAAGGGGCCGGCGTTGAAATTCACGATGATTATGGAGATAAGGCTCATATTTTCCTGCACCTGGGTTTGTCTATCCATTGAGGCGCGGAATCTTGGATTCCGCCGTTATCCCTAGTGTTATGGTTATGGTCGGTCTCGGGCGGCCCGGAGGCCGGGGTTGGCTCCGGGCGGGGCATGGGGATTCGGTGTGGCGCTGGCCTGGGGTCTTGGCTGGGAATGGAATGGGCGGCGTGTCCGCGATCCGGCGGGGAGGCTAGCCCGGTTGGCGCAGGCGCGCCTCCGTTTTGGCGTGGATGCCGCCGAAGCCGCCGTTGCTCATGAACACGAGGTGGTCTCCGGGGCGGCAATCCTGGGCCAGCCGGTCCAGGATGGCCTCGTGGCTGGCGCTGACGCTGATATGGGCCGCGCCCTGGGTGGCGGCGGCGGCGTCCCAGCCCAGGTCTTGCGGTTGGTAGATGATGGCGTGGTCGGCGCTCTTGAGCGAATCGGCCAAGGTGGCGGCGTGGACCCCCATCTTCATGGTGTTGGAGCGGGGTTCCAGCACGGCGATGATGCGCTCGGTCCCGACCCGCGCCCGCAAGCCTTCCAGGGTGGTGGCGATGGCGGTGGGATGGTGGGCGAAGTCGTCGTAGAGGGTGATGCCGTTGACGCAAGCCCTGATTTCCAGCCGCCGCTTGACGCTTTTGAAGCGGCAGAGGGCCGGGATGGCCTGGGCCGGGTCCACCCCCGCGTGGTGGGCGGCGGCGAGGGCGGCGAGGGCGTTGTGGACGTTGTGCCTGCCGGTCAATTCCCATTCCACCGTGCCGCATTCGCGGCCGTCGTGGACGACCAGGAAGCGCCCGCCCTCCGGCGACAGCAGCCGGTAGCGCCATGCGGCCTTTTGGGCGCTTTCCGCCGGGCCGGTATGGGAGACCGGGGTCCAGCAGCCCATCCGCAGGACTTCGGCCAGATTATTGTCCCACTCGGGGGCGATGATGAGTCCGTTGCCGGGGATGCTGCGCACCAGATGGTGGAATTGGCGCTGGATAGCGGCGAGGTCGGGGAAGATATCGGCGTGGTCGAACTCCAGGTTGTTGAGGATGGCGGTGCGCGGGCGGTAATGGACGAACTTGGAGCGCTTGTCGAAGAAGGCGGTGTCGTATTCGTCCGCTTCCACCACGAAATAGCGCCTTCCGCCGATCCGCGCCGACACCCCGAAATCCAGGGGCACGCCGCCGATCAGGAAACCGGGATTCAGCCCGGCCTGTTCCAGGATATAGGCCAACATGCTGGTGGTGGTGGTCTTGCCGTGGGTGCCCGCCACGGCCAGCACCCAAGTGCCCTTGAGCGCGTGGTTGTACAGCCATTGCGGGCCGGAGGTGTAGGCCAGCCCCAGGTTCAGCACCGCCTCGATCTCGGGGTTGCCCCTGGACACCGCGTTGCCCACCACCACCAAATCGGGCTGGGGCGAGAGGTTGGCGGGGGAATAGCCCGACATCAGGCGGATGCCCTGTTCCGCCAGTTGGGTACTCATGGGGGGGTAGACATTCTGGTCCGAGCCGGTGACGTGGTGGCCCAACTGCTTGGCCAGGATCGCCAGCCCGCCCATGAAGGTGCCGCAGATGCCCAGGATATGGATATGCACTTTGAAGTCCTCGTTGATCGTCGCCCAGGCCGGTGTGTGCCCCCGGCCGGGACTTTATGTTTAAACTATCCGCCCGCTTGAACGCCGCCAGCCGTGTTGCCACCGATGAGCAAGAAATACCGTATCGATATCAGCGCCGTCACCCAATACCTGGAATCGCAGTCCGCGCCGGAGGAAGGGCGCTATGTGTTTTCCTATACCATCACCCTCCACAACGCCGGGGAGGCCCCGGCCCGGTTGCTGACCCGGCATTGGATTATCACCGACGCCCATGGCAAGGTACAGGAAGTGCGCGGCGATGGCGTGGTGGGCGAGAAGCCCCGGCTCGCGCCCGGCGAATTCTTCCGCTACACCAGCGCCGCCATGATCGCGACCCCGGTCGGCACCATGCGCGGCGAATACCGGATGGTGGGCGACGATGGCGAAGCCTTCGACGCCGATATCCCGTCCTTCACCCTGTCCATCCCCCGGACCTTGCACTGAGCCATGGCGATCTACGCCATCGGCGATGTCCAGGGCTGCTATGCCGAACTGCGCCTGCTGCTGGACCGGCTCAAGTTCGATCCGGCCCGCGACCGGCTATGGTTCGCCGGGGATTTGGTGAACCGGGGGCCGCAATCCCTGGAAACCCTGCGCTTCGTCCGCGCGCTCGGCCCGGCCGCCACGGCGGTCCTGGGCAACCACGATCTGCATTTGCTGGCGGTGGCGGCGGGGGTGTCGCGCACCAAGCACCGCGATACCTTCGGCGATGTGCTGCACGCGCCCGACCGCGAGGAATTGCTGGATTGGCTGCGGCGGCGGCCCCTGCTGTACGGCGAAGGCGGATTTTACCTGATTCATGCCGGGCTGCCGCCCCAATGGCGGATCGAGGACGCCGCCGGTTATGCCCGCGAGGTCGAGGCTTGCCTGGCCGGGGACGACACCGGGGAATTCTTCCGGCGCATGTATGGGGATACGCCCAACCGTTGGTCCGAGGGGCTGGAGGATTGGGACCGGCTGCGCTTCACCATCAATTGCCTGACCCGGATGCGCTATTGCACGGCGGAGGGCCGCCTCGATTTCAAGGAGAAAGGCGCGCCGGGCAGCCAATCCAAATCCCTGCTGCCCTGGTTCCAGGTGCCGGGGCGCCGCAGTCGGGACGCCACGATCATGTTCGGCCATTGGTCCACCCTGGGTTTTTATGCCGGGGAGGGCGTGTTCGGGTTGGATACCGGCTGTTTATGGGGCGGGGCCTTGACCGCCCTGCGCCTGGACGGGGACAGGGCGCGGACCAGCGTCCCCAGCCTCAACGGCGGCCATCAGCGGCCCCGGCTGTCCGATTGATGTGTGCCAAGCCGCTGAAGTCCAAAGCCCGCTTTGGGCATTGCCGCAACCCGCCAAAGCCGGCTTTGGACGCCAAAAGCCCAATGGCATCGACCCGGAATCCACCTCCAACAAGCCACCCATGATTATCGCCGTACTCAATCAGAAAGGGGGCGTCGGCAAGACCACGCTCTCCGTCAACCTCGCCGCCGCCCTGGCTTTATCGGGCCAGCGCAGCCTGTTGATCGACGCCGACCCCCAGGGCAGCGCCCTGGACTGGCAAGCCGCCCGCAAGGGCGGAAGCCTGTTCCCCGTGGTCGGCCTGGCCAAGCCCATCCTGCATAAGGACGTGCCGGGCCTCGCGGCGGGCTACGACCATGTGGTCATCGACGGTCCGCCCCGCGTCAACGAATTGGCGAAATCGGCCATCCTCGCCGCCGATGCCATCCTGATCCCGGTGCAGCCCTCGCCCTACGATGTCTGGGCGGCGGACGAGATTGTCAAGTTGATCCAAGAAGTGGCCTTGTACAAGGAAAGCCTGCGCGGCCTGTTCGCCATCACCCGCAAGATCGGCAACACCGCCATCGGGCGCGACGTGGCGGCGGCGCTCAAGGGTTATCCCTACCCGGTGGCGGCGACCGCCATCGGCCAGCGGGTGGTGTTCGCCGAAAGCGCCGCCACCGGCTTGTCGGTCCTGGAAGCCGAGCCGAAAGGCATGGCGGCCAAGGAAATCCGTTCCCTCCTGCGCGAAGTATTGGAAAGCTGAAATGGCAAAGAAAAAATCCGTAGCGATCACCCGCAAACCCAATGCCATCCGGGAAATCCCCGCCGATGAGCCCACGGCGACCCGCCACCAAAATGGTCCCGCCGTCTTCGACCTGGCCCTCGACCCGCCCACGGGGCCGGTCCATGTCCAGCCCGTCGGCCCGGAAGCCGCGAAGCCTGCCGCCAAAGGCGCGGCGGGCACGGCCTGTCCTCTGGGCAAGCTGGTCTATGGCACGGTGTTCGGGATTTCCTATGGCGTGGTGTTCACGGCGATCCTCCTGGGCAAGCTGATTCCTGGGAGCGGCTTGATCCGGCGGTCCATGGGCGACGGGGCGGTTTCGGCGGAGCGGTTTTTCGAGGCGGGGCCGGCGCGGGAGGAAGGGTTCGGGCCGGGGCGGTTGCGGGCGTAGCCAGTATCGTTCGGTTTTATCGAAAAGCCCTGCCGTGATGGCGGGGCTTTTTTGTTGGACGCGGCCCATGCGCCAGCATCCCTGCGGCACGGAAATTGACCCACCCACCCAAAACCATTTCCCAACGTCCGATTTCCGTCATGGCCACCGTACTCGAAAGACTCAAGCTGGTCGGCGCGATGGGCCTGGGCGCACCGCTCATCATCCTGCTCATGATGATGATGATGGTGGTGCCGCTGCCGCCCTTCATCCTCGACCTGTTCTTCACCTTCAACATCGCCTTTTCCCTGCTGATCCTGCTGGTGACGGTCTACACCCTGCGACCGCTGGATTTCGCCATCTTCCCGACGGTGCTGCTGGTCGCGACCCTGCTGCGGCTGAGCCTCAACGTCGCCTCCACCCGCGTGGTGTTGCTGGAAGGCCATACCGGGCCCGACGCCGCCGGCAAGGTGATCGAGGCTTTCGGCGAATTCGTCATCGGCGGCAACTACGCGGTCGGCCTGGTGGTGTTCATCATCCTGATGATCATCAACTTCGCGGTCGTCACCAAGGGCGCGGGCCGCGTGTCCGAGGTGAGCGCCAGGTTCACCCTGGACGCCATGCCCGGCAAGCAGATGGCCATCGACGCCGATTTGAACGCCGGGCTCATCAACCAGGAAGAAGCCAAGACCCGCCGCAAGGAAGTGGCCCAGGAAGCCGATTTCTACGGTTCCATGGACGGTGCCAGCAAGTTCGTGCGCGGCGACGCGGTGGCGGGCATCCTGATCCTGTTCCTCAACGTCATCGGCGGCTTGCTGGTCGGCCTGTTGCAGCACCAGATGGCGTTCGCCGACGCGCTGCAAAACTACACCCTCCTCACCATCGGCGACGGCTTGGTGGCGCAGATTCCTTCGCTGCTGCTGTCGGTGGCGGCGGCCATGATCGTGACCCGCGTCGGTGGCACCAACGAGAATGTCGGTGCCCAGTTCAGCGCCCAGTTCTTCAAAGATCCCCGGCCCTTGGCCCTGTCCGCCGGCGTGGTGGGCTTGATCGGCCTGATTCCGGGGATGCCGAATATCGCCTTCCTGTTGCTGGCCGGGGCCATGGGCGGTTCGGCCTATATGATCCAAAAGCGCAAGCGGCGGCAACAGGAAGAGGCCGAGCGCCTCGCCGAAGCGCCCAAGCTGCCCGCGCCGCCGGAAGTCAAGGAATTGGGCTGGGACGATGTGCAGCCGGTGGATTTGATCGGGCTGGAGGTCGGCTACCGCATGATTCCGCTGGTCGATAAGAACCAGGGCGGCCAGCTCATGGCCAAGATCAAGGGCGTGCGCAAGAAGCTATCGCAAGACCTGGGGTTCCTGATTCCCTCCGTGCATATCCGCGACAATCTGGATTTGGCGCCCAACACCTACCGCATTACCCTCCTGGGTGTCACGGTCTGCGAGGCCGAAGTCCTGCCCGAGCGGCTGATGGCGATCAATCCGGGCCGGGTCTACGGCACTTTGCGCGGGGTCGAGGGCCGCGACCCGGCGTTCGGCTTGGAAGCGGTCTGGATCGAACCGGCCCAGAAGGACCATGCCCAGACCCTGGGCTATACCGTGGTGGACCCCGGCACCGTGGTCGCCACCCATCTCAGCCATATCCTGCAATCCAACGCCCACCAACTGTTCGGCCACCAGGAAGCCCAGCAATTGCTGGACATGCTCGCCAAGACCACGCCCAAGCTGGTCGAGGATTTGTGTCCCAAGACCCTGCCCTTGAACGTCATCGTCAAGGTGCTGCAAAACCTCCTGGCCGAGGACGTGCCGATCCGCGATATGCGGACCATCGCCGAAACTTTGGCGGACTTCGGTCCCCGCAGCCAGGATGCCGCCATTTTGACGACGGTGGTGCGGGCGGCCTTGGGACGCTTGATCGTCCAGAGGATCACCGGAACCGAGCGGGAGATACCCGTCATGACCCTCGACCCCGATCTGGAACAATTGTTGCAAAAAGTCCTGCAAGGGGCCGGCCAGGATGGGGCCGGTCTGGAACCGGGGCTGGCGGAGCAAATCCACAAGTCCTTGGAAGAGAAAACCCAAAAACTGGAAATGGAAGGCCATCCGGCTATTCTTTTGGTCTCCTCGCCGGTACGCGCCTGGCTTGCCCGCTTCGTGAAGCACACCATCGGCTCCTTGAGTGTCTTGGCCTACAATGAGATTCCCGAGGACAGGCAGGTCAAGGTAGTAGCTAGCATAGGACAGCGGGGTTGATGTCTTCCCTATGACAACAGGCTTTCCGGCCGTAAGGTGCTCGGATGAAAATCAAACGCTATTTCGCCCCCGATATTAAGCAAGCCATCCGTATGGTGCGGGAAGAGCAGGGACCGGATGCCGTCATCCTGTCCAACCGCAAGGTCGATGGCGGTGTCGAGATCGTGGCGGCCCAGGATTTCGACGAGCAAGCCCTGTTGGACCGCGGCAAGCCCCAGGATCGCGCCCCCGCCGCCGACCCGCAAGATTTCCCCGCCGAGCCCCGCGCCGCCGCCGATGCCAAGCGCCGCGCCGAGGACGCCTTCCGCGAAGCCCTGGGCAAATACACCCCCGATACCGCCCCGGCCCGTGCGCCCGAACCCGCGCCGCGCCGCGCCGAGTTCACCCCGGCCGCCGCGCCCGCGCCCAGGCCGCAAGCCGCCGCGCCCGCGGCCAGACCCCAGCCCGCCGCCTATTCCGAACCCGGCGCCTACCGCGAACTGCCACCGAACCCGTCCCGTCCGCGCCCCGGCCTGAACCTGGGCCGGGGACTCCTCGACGAGATCGAACGCGCCGAGCCACCCGCCCCGCGCCGGCCCGAACGGCCCGCGCCGGAGACGAGGCCGAACCCGCCGCCGCCATCCCGCCCCGCCGAACGCCCCCAGCGTCCCGCCGCCGACGCCCGGTTCCATGAAACAACCCAAATCCGCCACGCCACGCCCGAAGCCAGTGAAGCCGGCCACGTCCTCCGGGCTTTGCAGCGGGAAATGCGGCAGATGCGGCAGGTGTTGGATAGCCATCTGGGCGAAGCGCGCTGGAACGCCGAGGCCCAGGCCGCCCCGGCCCGGCTGGACCTGTTGCGCGGCCTGGGCGAACTCGGCTTCTCCAAGAAGCTGAGCCTGGAGGTCGCCGAGCGCGCCGGGTATACCGAAGATTTCGACGCGGCTTGGCGGCAGGCCCAGGACGTGCTGGCCCGCCGCATCCCCATCGCCGACGACAACCTGCTGGAATACGGCGGCGTGGTGGCCTTGGTCGGCCCGACCGGCGTCGGCAAGACCACCACCATCGCCAAGTTAGCGGCAAGATTCCGTATGAAGCACGGTTCGCGGCAGGTGGCTTTGATCACCACCGACAATTACCGTATCGGCGCCCAGGAACAACTCGGCACCTATGGCCGTATCCTCGACGTGCCGGTGCGCAACGCCGGCAGCATCGACGAACTGCGCTACCACCTGGCCGGTTTCCACGACCGCCGCTTGGTCTTGATCGACACCGCCGGCATGGGGCCGCGCGATATGCGGCTGGCCGAGCAAATCGCCTTGTTCGCCCGCAGCGAGACGGCGGTGCGGTCCTATCTGGTGTTGTCCGCCGCCAGCCAATACCGGGCCATGCGCGAGGCCGTCGAAGCCTTCGGCGGTTTCGCCCCGGAAGCCTGCATCCTGACCAAACTGGACGAGACCGCCCAACTCGGCACGGCCTTATCCGCCCTCATCGAAAACCGGCTGCCGGTCGCCTTCCTCTGCGACGGCCAGCAGGTGCCCGAAGACCTCCATCAAGCGCGCCCGCATGTGCTGCTGGACCGGTGCTTCACTGCGCCGGCCGACGACGCGGACCTCGATCCCGGACCGCTTGCCTACGAAGACTGGGTGTCCCATGCGAATTTTTGAAACAGACCAGGCCCATGGAATCAGAGTTATGAGCCAGACCAATCCAATCCGCGTGATGGCGGTATCCAGTGGCAAAGGGGGCGTTGGCAAGACCAACGTGGCGGTGAACCTGGGCGTGTCGCTCACGGGGATGGGACGCCGGGTCGTGCTGTTGGATGCCGACCTGGGCCTGGCCAATGTGGACGTGCTGCTTGGGCTCCATGCCAAATATAACCTGTCCCATGTGCTGAGCGGGGAGCGCAGCCTGGACGAGATCATGGTCGAGGGGCCGGGCGGGCTGAGGATCGTGCCGGCCTCCTCCGGCATCCAGCGCATGTCCGAACTGAACCACGCCGAGCAGGCGGCGATCATCCACGCCTTCGCCGACCTGAACCAGGACATCGACGTGCTGATGGTCGATACGGCGGCGGGGATCGCCGGCGGCGTGGTGAATTTCGTCCGCGCCTGCCAGGACGTCCTCCTGGTGGTGGTGGACGAACCCACCTCGCTGACCGACGCCTACGCCTTCATCAAGCTGATGAACCGCGATTACGGCGTGTTCCGCTTCCATATCCTGACCAATATGGTCCAGGACGTGGTCCACGGCCAAGCCCTGTTCAGCAAGCTGTGCAAAGTGACCGACCGCTATCTGGACGTGGCCCTGCATTTCCTGGGGGCCATTCCCCAGGACGAATATCTGCGCCGGGCGGTGCAGAAACAGAATCCGGTGGTCCTGGCCTATCCCAATAGCAAATCCGCCCAGGCCTTCCGGGCCACGGCCCTGCGCACCGACGCCCTGCCGATCAGCCAGCGCGGCGGCGGCGGTTTGGAATTCTTCGTCGAGCGCATGATCCGCTATAGCAATACGGCAACGGTATGAACGGAATAGCTTTGTACGCCCAGGTGCAATCGCCCGGCACCGATGCGTTGGTGGCGCAGAACGCCTTCCTGGTCAAGCGCATCGCCTACCACCTGATGAGCCGCCTGCCGCCCTCGGTGCAGGTCGAGGACATGATCCAGGCCGGGATGGTGGGGCTCTTGGAAGCCGCCCGCCAGTACGACGCCGGGCAGGGCGCGACCTTCGAGACCTATGCGGGCATCCGCATCCGGGGCGCGATGTTGGACGAACTGCGGCGCTACGACTGGACCCCGCGTTCGGTGCATCGCAAGGCCCGCGAGGTGGCCGAGGCCATCCGGCTGATCGAGGCCCGCACCGGGCGCGATGCCCGCGACGCCGAGGTCGCCGAGCAATTGGGTCTCTCGATGGACAACTACCACGATATCCTGCGCGACGCGCAAAGCTGCCGGGTGTTCAGCATCGAGGAATTGACCGAATCGGGCGATGGCGCCTTGGAGGAATGCGCCGATCCCGCCGCTTCGCCACCCGAGGGTTTGGTGCGGGCCGGTTTCGCCGAAGCCTTGGCCGATGCCATTTCCGGCTTGCCCGAGCGGGAGCGTATGGTGGTGTCGCTGTACTACGAGGAAGAACTGAACCTCAAGGAGATCGGCGAGGTGTTGGGCGTGAGCGAGTCCCGCGTGTGCCAAATCCAGGGCCAGGCCATGTTGCGCCTGCGGGCGCGGATGCAGGGCTGGCTGGACGCCGAGCGGATGCCTGTGAAGCGGCGCGAGGCCAGGGGGCGGCGGTTGGGGGCTTGAGGGGTCTCCGGTCTCAAGGCTCCGGCCTCCCACCTCCCGCATCAAGCCTCCCAATTGTGTGCTAGCCTCATTGGCATAGATCGAATCCACAACGCCATCCCGACCGATGCCCACCCAGAGACAAGCTCCCAGGCCCCAGGCCGCCCCCGCCGGGGCGGGAAGCGTCGGCCCGAACCGTCAGACCGAGGTGAAAGACCTTGAATAAGAATATGAGAATCCTGATCGTGGACGATTTTTCCACTATGCGCAGGATCATCAAGAACCTCCTGCGCGAACTCGGCTTCAACAATACCGTGGAAGCCGACGACGGGCAGTCCGCCTGGCCCAAGCTCCTGGGCGGCGGCATCGATTTCCTCATCACCGATTGGAACATGCCCGGCATGAACGGCCTGGATTTGCTGCGCATGGTCCGGGCCGAGCCCAACCTCATGCATATCCCGGTGCTGATGGTGACGGCGGAAGCCAAGCGCGAGCAGATCATCGAAGCCGCCAAGGCCGGGGTGAACGGCTATGTCATCAAGCCTTTCACCGCCGCCACCCTCCAGGAAAAGATCGAAAAAATCTTCGAGCGCCTAGACGCTTGAACGGAAGTTAGCCCATGGCCAAGAAAAAGAACGCCGCTCCGCTTCCCGCCGACGCCGACCCGCGTATCGCCCAGGCGCTGGCCCTGGTCTCCGCCTTGGAGCGGGGCGACCAGATCGAGGCCGACCAAATCCTCGACGACATAGGCCGGGTCCGCGAAATGACCTTGTTCCAGGAAGTGGGACGCCTGACCCGTCAACTACACGACACCCTCGCCAGCTTCGCGGTGGACGACAAACTCGCCCATCTGACCGAGCGCGAAATCCCCGACGCCAAGGAGCGCCTCAACTATGTCATCGCCATGACCGAACAGGCGGCCAACACCACCCTCAACGCGGTGGAAACCCTGCTGCCCATGGCCGAAGCCCTGGCGGGCCAGGCCGGCGAACTGGGCGGCCAATGGCAGCGCTTCCGCCAGCGGGAAATGCCGTTCGAGGAATTCAAGCAGCTCAGCCTGGACCTGGCCGAGCATCTCGCGCAGTCCGGGCAGCAATTGGTGGCCATGCAAACCTTGTTGGGCGAAGTCTTGATGGCCCAGGGTTTCCAAGACCTCACCGGGCAGATCATCCGTCGGGTGATCCAGTTGGTTCAGGAGTTGGAATCCAATTTGGTGGACATGGTGCGCTTGTCCAGCCGCCGCTATCGCGCGGAAGGCGACGCACCGGAACCCGCCGTTCCCGCCTTGGGTCCTTGCGTGCCGGGGGTCGATGCCAACGCGGTGCATAGCCAGGACGATGTGGACGGTTTGTTGTCCAGCCTGGGGTTTTAAGGGAAAGCGGCCATGGCCATCGATCTCGACGACGAAATCGTCCAGGATTTCCTGGTGGAAGCCGGGGAGATATTGGAAAAGCTCAACGGGCAATTGGTCGAGCTGGAAAACACGCCCGACGACTACGATTTGCTCAACGCCATTTTCCGGGGTTTCCATACCATCAAGGGCGGGGCCGGTTTCTTGAACCTGGGCGTCCTGGTCGGGGTGTGCCACCGCGCCGAGGATGTGTTCAACGCCTTGCGCCAGGGCGAGCGGCGGGTCGATGCGGTTTTGATGGATGTGATCCTCGAAGTCCTCGACGTGGTCAATTCCATCTTCAAATACATCCGCAACGGCAAGGACCCGGAGCCGGTCGATCCCGATTTGCTGGACCGGCTGTCGCGTTTGCTGCAACCGCAGGCCGCGCCCGAACCCGCGCCAGCCCCGTCATCGCCGCCCGCGCCAGCCGTTGCCGCTCGGGTACAAACACCCGAACCCGTGGCGGCCCTTCCGGTCGCCTCCATGCCCAAGCCCAGCAATGTGGTGGAAGCCGATTTGTTCGCCATGCTGGAACCCGGCATCGTGGGCGAGGTTCCCGCCGCCGAACCGGTGGAACCCGCACCGGCCCAGACCCAGGCCGAACCCGACGAAATCACCGAGGAGGAATTCGAGCGGTTGTTGGATCAGCTGCATGGGGGGGCGAAGCGGTCCGGCCCGGCGGCTCCGCCCGCGATTCCCGCCGCCGAACCCGCGCTGCCCGTGGGCGATACGATTTCCGAGGACGAGTTCGAGGCTTTGCTCGATGATTTGCACGGCAAGGGCAAGCATGTCGGCGTTCCCGCGGACGCGCCGTCCCCGCCCCCTGCCCAGCCCGCCGCCGACCTGATCAGCGAGGACGAATTCGAGGCTTTGCTCGACAACCTGCATGGCAGGGGCCGGCATCTCGGCACCCCCCAAACCGAAGCGGCCAAGCCTTTGGAACCTCCGCCCGCTTTCCACGAGGCCGCCCACTTCGATCCCGCCAAGACGACGGCCAAGTCCACCGCCTCTCCCACCACCACCGCGGTGGAAACCACGGTGCGGGTCGATACCCAGCGCCTGGACGAGATCATGAACATGGTGGGCGAGCTGGTGCTGGTGCGGAACCGTTTCCAGACCCTGCGCAGCGCCTTCAACGACGATGCCATGACCAAGGCCATCGCCAACCTGGACGTGGTGACTTCGGACCTGCAGCTGTCGGTGATGAAAACCCGGATGCAGCCGATCAAGAAGGTGTTCGGGCGTTTCCCCAGGGTGGTGCGCGACCTGGCCCGCAGTTTGAACAAGGAAGTCCAGTTGGAACTGCGCGGCGAGGAAACCGACCTCGACAAGAACTTGGTGGAAGCCCTGGCCGATCCCCTGGTGCATCTGGTGCGCAACGCCGTGGACCACGGCATCGAAACCCCCGAGGAGCGGGTCGCGGCGGGCAAGCCGCGGGAAGGCCGGGTGGTGCTGATCGCGGCCCAGGAAGGCAACCATATCGAACTCGCCATCGAGGACGATGGCAAGGGCATGGACCCGGAAACCCTGCGCCGCAAGGTGGTGGAAAAAGGCTTGATGGACCAGGAATCCGCCGCCCGCCTGGACGACCGGGGCTGCTATGAATTGATCTTCATGCCGGGGCTTTCGACCAAGACCGAGATTTCCGATGTCTCGGGCCGGGGTGTCGGCATGGACGTGGTGAAGACCCGCATCTCCCAGATGAACGGCACGGTGGCGGTGGATTCGGTGCTGGGACGGGGGACCCGCATCATCATCAAGCTGCCCTTGACCCTGGCGATCATGCCCACCCTGATGGTCAAGCTCAACCAGCAGCCGTTCGCGCTACCCCTGTCCAGCGTGGTGGAAATCCTCGACCTCGACCTGTCCAAGACCAACACCGTGGACGGCCAGTTGGTGGCCCTGGTGCGGCAGAAGGTGCTGCCCTTGTTCTATCTCAAGGATTGGCTGATTCCGGGCTACGATCCCGAGCGCGGCAAAGCCGGCCATGTGGTGGTGGTGATGGCGGGCGGGCGGCATGTCGGCTTCGTGGTCGATCATTTGATCGGGCAGGAGGAGGTGGTCATCAAGCCCCTGGGGGCCAAACTGCGCGGCGTACCGGGCATGGCCGGGGCGACCATCACCGGCGACGGCCAGATCGCCCTGATCCTGGACGTGCCCGGCCTGATGAAGCGCTACGGGCCGATGCGGTAGGGGGATGGGATGGTTTACCGGGTGCTGGTGGTCGATGATTCCAATTTCATGCGCCATCGCCTGACCGAAATCCTCAACGGCGACGACCACCTCGAAGTGGTGGGCAGCGCCGGCAACGGCCTGGACGCCATCCGCATGGCCGCAGAACTCCAGCCCGATGTGATCACCATGGATGTGGAAATGCCGGTCATGGACGGCATCACGGCGGTGCGCCGGATCATGCGCGAACGGCCCACGCCCATCCTGATGTTCTCGGTCTCCACCCAGGCCGGCGCCCGCGCCACCCTGGAGGCGCTGGATGCCGGGGCCATGGATTTCATCCCCAAGCAATTGCACGAAATCAGCGCCGACAAGGAAACCGCCAAGCGGATGCTGTGTGGCCGGGTATTGGAACTGGCCCGGCATCGCGCCAAGGTCCGCGCCTCGCCCCCGCCCCGCCCGACCGTCCCCCCCGCCCCCCGTCCCAGGCATCCGCCATCCCAGTCCGGCCATGTGCGCGGCGTGAGCCTGATCGCCATCGCCGCCTCTACCGGCGGACCCACCGCCGTCCAGAAGGTCCTGGCCGCCTTGCCCGCGCAACTGCCGGTGCCGGTGCTGGTGGTGCAGCATATGCCGGGCAATTTCACCGGCAGCTTCGCCGAACGCTTGAACCAGGTTTGCGCCATCGAGGTCCGCGAGGCCAAGCACGGCGACGAGTTGCGGCCCGGCCTGGCCTTGGTGGCACCGGGCGGCGTGCAGATGGAACTGCGCGAACAAGCGGGCCGCAGAACCATCGCCCTCCGCGAGGCCGCCGAGGGTGAATATTTCCGGCCCAGCGCCGATGTCACCTTCGCGTCCCTGGCCGGTCTGGCGCACAGCCCGCGGGCGCTCGTCATCGTGCTGACCGGCATGGGTTCGGACGGCAGGCAGGGCGCGGCGCGGTTGAAGGCGCGGGGCGCGGCGGTCTGGGCGCAGGACGAACGGAGCTGCGTGGTCTACGGCATGCCCAAGGCCATCGTCGATGGCCGGCTGGCCGACGCGGTCTACGACCTCGACGACATGGCCGATGAATTGGCGCGGGGGCAACCATGGACGGCTTGACCATCGCCGGCATTTTCCTCGGGGTGGGGGCCGTCGTCTTCGGCAATTTCCTGGAAGGGGGCCATATCGGCTCGCTGCTGAACGGTCCCGCCCTGGTCATCGTGATCGGCGGCACCCTGGGCGCGGTGATGCTGCAAACCCCGCCAGCCGTGTTCGTCTACGCGCTCAAGATGTTGCGCTGGGTGTTGTTCATGCCGTCCATCGATCCGGGCGAGGAGATCAAGAAGCTGGTGGGCTGGAGTACCCTGGCCCGGCGCGAAGGCTTGCTCGGCCTCGAGAATTTCATCCCCAACGAGGCCGATTTGTTCTCCCGCAAGGGCTTGCAATTGCTGGTGGACGGCAACGAACCCGAAGTCATCCGCGATACCCTGGAACTGGAACTGGGCGTCAAGCAACAGCGCGACCTGACCGCCGCCAAGGTGTTCGAGGCCATGGGCGGTTATTCGCCCACCATCGGCATCATCGGCGCGGTGATGGGCTTGATCCATGTCATGCAGAACCTGTCCGAGCCGGCCAAGCTGGGCAGCGGCATCGCCACGGCCTTCGTCGCCACCATCTACGGCGTGGGGCTGGCGAATTTGTTGTTCATCCCCGTCGCCAACAAGCTCAAGGCGCGGGCCTCGGCGCGGCACCGGGCGCGGGAACTGGTGCTGGAAGGCGTCATCGCCATCGCCGAGGGCGAGAACCCCCGCAATATCGAATTGAAGCTGACCGGCTTCCTGGATGGGTGAGCCATGGCTAGACGCAAGCGCTCCGAAGACGAGCATGAAAACCTGGAACGCTGGTTGGTGTCCTATGCCGATTTCATCACCTTGCTGTTCGCGTTCTTCGTGGTGATGTATTCGATTTCCTCGATTAACGAAGGCAAATACCGGGTGCTGTCGCGCACCCTGGCCGAGGTGTTCATGGAGGATGGCCGCAAGGTTTCCAGGGCTGGCGAGCCGGTCCAAATCTACGATGGGGAGCCGGGCGAGTATCTGGTCGGCAGCCCCGAAACCGGCCTGGGCGCGGAATCCCCCGAACCCACCGCCGACGGCGATCCCCAACGGGAACAGGCCCGGCTGGAAACGGTCGCCGACCGGTTGGAGGCCGTGCTGTCGCCCTATATCCAGGACGATCTGGCGGTCGTCAAGCGCCACGAGTTCTGGCTGGAGGTCGAGATGAAGAGCGGGTTGTTCTTCCCCAGCGGCAAGGCCGCGCTCGCGCCCGAATCCCTGCCGGTGCTGTATCGCTTGTCGGAAATCTTCCGCGAGATCCCCAATCCCATCAACATCGAGGGCCACACCGATAACATGCCCATCAGCACCGCCGAATTCCCCTCCAACTGGGTGCTATCCTCGGCCCGCGCCGCCGCCGTGGTGAACCAACTGACCCGCAATGGCGTCGACCCGCGCCGCCTCGCCGCCATCGGCTATGGCGAATACCATCCGGTGGCGGAGAACGCCAACGAGGAAGGCCGTTACCGCAACCGGCGGGTGGTCTTGGTGGTGATGTCGAACGGCGCGGCGCGTTACGGCGCGCCGGCCTTGGACGCGCCGCCGCGATCCGCCGCCCCGCCCGCGCCGGCAACGGTGAAGCCATGAAGGTCTGGGCGGTTTCCAACCAAAAGGGCGGGGTGGGCAAGACCACCACCGTGGTTTCGCTGGGCGGCTTGCTGGCCGAGCGCGGCTATCGCGTCCTGTTGGTCGATCTCGATCCGCACGGTTCCTTGACCGGCTATTTCAAGATGAACCCGGACGATATCCAGGGCAGCGTCTACGATTTGTTCCAGGACGCCCTGGCGCGGCGCAAGCTCGAACTGGACCGCTATGTGCGGCCCAGCGGCGTCGAGGGCTTGTCGGTCCTGCCCGCGTCCTCGGCGCTCTCGACCATCGAGCGCCAGAACGGGGCCGGGGGCTTGGGGCTGGTGATGGGCAACGCGCTGGCCGGGGTGCGCGGGCGATACGATTTCGCCCTGATCGACAGCCCGCCCATGCTCGGCGTCCTGATGGTCAACGCCCTGGCCGCCAGCGAGCATTTGTTCGTGCCGGTGCTGTGCGAATTCCTGGCGCTCAAGGGCTTGGAGCGGATGCTGCACACCCTGGCCATGATCGGCAAATCGCGCCGGGTGGCGCTGCGCTTCACCATCGTGCCGACCATGTTCGACCGCCGTACCCGCGCCGCCCTGCAAACCCTGGAGGTCATCCGCCAGCGTTTCGGCGACCAGTCCTGGCGCTCGGAAATCCCGGTCGATACCCGCATCCGCGAGGCCAGCCAGATAGGACAGCCGGTATCCCGCTTCGCGCCCGGCACCAAGGCCGCCGCCGCCTATGCCGAATTGCTGGAGGACGCCCTGAGCGGCGGCTTGACGCAACAACGGTCCGGGGCGCTGGCCCATGGTTAACCGGCCAAGTTCCGGTTCCGGGCCAAGCCGGGGTCCAAAGCTCGCTTTGGCATGGAGTCCGGCCGCCCAAAGCAAACTTGGGATTCCAGGGTTGGTCTGAATCCCACCAAACCCAATCACAACGAGGCCACCATGAGCGGAGCCATGCAAAAACGTACCGAGCCGGTCAACCAATGGGTAACTTTCCGCCTGGGCGACGAGACCTACGGGGTCAATGTGATGCAGGTGCAGGAAGTCCTGCGCATCAGCGAAATCGCCCCGGTGCCGGGCGCGCCCGACTATGTGGTCGGCATCATCAACCTGCGCGGCAATGTCGTCACCGTGATCGACACCCGCAAGCGCTTCGGCCTGTATCCGAAAGACCCCGACGACGCCTCGCGCATCGTCATCATCGAGGCCGTGGACCAGGTCATCGGCATCCTGGTGGACAGCGTGGCCGAAGTGGTGGAGTTGCGCGGTTCCGAGGTCGAGGCTGCGCCCAATGTCGGCAACGAGGAAAGCTCCCGCTATATCCAGGGCGTCACCAGCCGCAATGGCCAGTTGCTGATCCTGGTCGATCTCAACCGCTTCCTGAGCGAAGAGGAGCGGGCCGACCTCGAATTCTTCTGACGGTCCCGTTCCCGCGCGGTCTTGGCGCATAATATGGGCCGGGTCCGGGCCCGTGGTCCCCGCCAACCCCCTGTCCACCGCCCGCCAAGCCCGCGAACCCTACTTCCCCTATCGACGATACGCCCGATGAACTGGTTGCCTTATTTCGCGCTCCTCGCCTTGTCGGCCCTCCTGGCGGCGGGTTTGTTCGTGCTGGCCCGCGCCCACCGCAAGCTGGCCCGCGACCACGCCGCCCTGGCCGAGGGCATGGCCCGGCAAAGCCAGGATTTGATGGGCCTGTGCGCGGCGGCGGTGCAGGTGGACCGGCGGGTGTTCGGCCAGGAGGAGCGCCTGCGCGAATGCCTCGCCCGCATCGAGGAACTCGCCACCCGCGAAACCACCCAGCAGCCCTATTACACCGCCATCGACAAGGTGAAGGCCGGTGCCCGCCCCGAGGAACTGGTCGCGGAATTCGGCCTGTCCTTGTCCGAGGCCAACCTGCTGGTGAGCCTCTACGGCCAGTCGCGCCGCTGAGCGGCGGCCCGCCCATCCCATCCCAAAACCCGGCGGTTGTGCTATATTCGCCCGCCTAGTCGAGCAAGGGGAACATTATGATTTTTAAGCTGATATTGGGTTTGTGGCTGGTATGCCTCGCGTCTTTCCCGGCTTGGGCCGAGCCGGTGGACGAAGCCAGGAAACCCGTGGACAAACTCAACGAGACGCTCATCCAGGCGATGAAGGGCGCGGACAAATTGGGGTATCAGGGACGCTATAAATTGATCGGGCCGGTGGTGCGGGATACCTTCGAGTTCGAGGCGGTCTCCCAGATCGCCCTGGGGAGCCACTGGAAAAAGCTGGAAAAGGCCCAGAAAACCGCCTTCATGGAGAAATTGATCGATCTGAGCGTCGCCACCTATGCCGCCCAGTTCAACGGCTATGGCGGCGAATCCTTCGTGTTCGACAGCAGCCAGGATTTGAAGAACGGCAAACTGTTGCTGCGCTATAACTTCACCGCCCCCAAGGAAAAACCCATCAAGTTCGAGTATATCGTGGGCGAACTCAATGGGCAGTGGCAGATCATCAATATCATCGTCGATGGCATCAGCGATTTGGCCCTGAAAAAGGCCCAATATACCAGCGTCATCGACCGCGAGGGTTTCGATAGCCTGTTGAATAAGCTTTCCCAGAAAATCACCGATTACTCCCACAACAACGCCGCCCCGGCCAAGCCGGGCAAGCCGGGTTGAAACGGGAAGCCAAGGTATCGGCGGGGCACCTTCGGGTGCCCTTTTTTTAGGCGTCCATAGGGGGGCGGGCCGATTCCCGGAGCGCTCCGGGGCGCGGTGCCATGTTCTTGCCTTGCTTGTAATAAGCTGGCTACACTTCCCGCTTTGCGCCCGGGCAGGGCCACGGATGTGGCGGGGAAAGGGCCGGCCGGATGGAAAATGAAACCAATGCTAGGGGGCGACGAGTGTTTCCGATAACGAGAAGTCGAAGGGCGCGGGGCGGGCTGCTGGTGTTGGCCTTGCTGCTGTGCCATCTGGCCTATGGCGGCCAGGTGCGTTCTTTGTTCAATCCCAATAATTTCATCGCCGAGGATGGCGCCCTGCTGACGGAGCAATTCTGGTCCACGCCCGATAACAAGCTCTACGGCAAGGCGGTGACCGAATGGGAGGACGCCGACTTCTCCGAATTGGAGGCCGAGTTGCGGCGGGCGGTCTATGTGCTGTCCCTCAGCCAGAACCCCTATCGCCATGTACAGGTGGACCGTTTGCAACGGGCGGTGGATTTGATGCCGAGCTTCAAGCTCTGGGCCAGGCACGCGAAGGAAGGGGTCGCCCCGGCCGAGGGCGAGCGCAAATTCGCCAAGGGCAAGCCCGCCGCCCAGGCGCAGCCGAAGCTCGCGGGCCTGAGGGGGAAAGCCCTGGCCTGGATCGAGGCCGCTTTGCCGGCTTGGCTGGTCAAATCCTATTATTGGCAGCGGCTCGGGTTTTATGCCGGCAAGTATGTCCTGCCCTATATCCTGCCCACCTTCGTCGGGTCGGTGGTGGTGAGCGTGGCCGGCATGTTCTGGTACCACCTTTACAGGCGTTTCAACGTGTTCTACTGCCCGAAATGCAAGACCAGGGACAGGGCCAAACTCAGGGTGGGCACCCGCACCTTCAAATCGGTTTTCCGGCGCGGCAAGCGCAAATGCTATTGCTCGGTTTGCAACTATAAGTGGATACAGCGCTGAGTTGCGGTATCCGGTCATTGGCCCCGTAAAAAAAGCCCCGCCGGGTTTCCCCGGCGGGGCTTTTGTTCGGGACGGGATCAGCCCAAGCCGATCACATCATGCCGTCCATGCCGCCGGGCATCGCCGGGGCCGATTCCTTCTTGGGGATTTCGGCGACCATGGCCTCGGTGGTCAGCATCAGGCCGGCCACGGAGGAGGCGTTCTGTAGCGCGGAACGGGTCACCTTGGTCGGGTCCAGGATGCCCATTTCGATCATGTCGCCGTATTCGCCGTTGCCCGCGTTGTAGCCGAAGCTGCCGCTGCCTTCCTGCACCTTGGACAGCACCACGGAAGCCTCTTCGCCGGCGTTGGTGACGATCTGGCGCAGCGGTTCCTCGATGGCGCGGCGCAGGATGGCGACGCCCACGGTCTGGTCGTGGTTCTTGCCCTGCAAGTCCTTCAGCGCGGCCTGGGCGCGGACGAAGGCCACGCCGCCGCCGGGCACGATGCCTTCTTCGACCGCGGCGCGGGTCGCGTGCAGCGCGTCTTCCACGCGGGCCTTCTTTTCCTTCATCTCGACTTCGGTCGCGGCACCCACCTTGATGACCGCCACGCCGCCGGCCAGCTTGGCGACGCGCTCTTGCAGCTTCTCGCGGTCGTAGTCGGAACTGGTGTCCTCGATCTGCTTGCGGATCTGCTCGACGCGGGCCTTGATGGTGGCGGCGCTACCGGCCCCATCGACGATGGTGGTGTTTTCCTTGTTGACCTGCACCTTCTTGGCCTGGCCCAGGTCGGACAACTCGACCTTCTCCAGCGACAGGCCGACATCCTCGGAAATCACGGTGCCGCCGCTCAGGATGGCGATGTCTTCCAGCATGGCCTTGCGGCGGTCGCCGAAGCCCGGAGCCTTGACCGCGCAGACCTTGATGATGCCGCGCATGGTGTTGACCACCAGGGTGGCCAGCGCTTCGCCTTCCACGTCCTCGGCCACGATCAGCAGGGACTTGCCGGACTTGGCGACTTTTTCCAGCACCGGCAGCAGGTCGCGGATGTTGGAGATTTTCTTGTCGTGCAGCAGGATGAACGGGGAGTCGAGTTCCACGCTCATGGTTTCCTGGCTGTTGATGAAATAGGGGGAGAGGTAGCCGCGGTCGAACTGCATGCCCTCGACCACGTCCAGGGTGTTGTCGAGGCCGGAACCGTCCTCCACGGTGATGACGCCTTCCTTGCCGACCTTGTCCATGGCGTCGGCGATGATCTGGCCGATGCTCTCGTCGGAGTTGGCCGAGATGGAACCGACCTGGGCGATTTCCTTGCTGGTGGTGCAGGGCTTGGACAGGGCTTGCAGTTGCTTGACCACGACCGCGACGCCGAGGTCGATGCCGCGTTTGATGTCCATCGGGTTGGACCCGGCGGTGACGGATTTCAGACCTTCGCGCACGATGGCCTGGGCCAGCACGGTGGCGGTGGTGGTGCCGTCGCCGGCCACGTCGGAAGTGCGGGAGGCAACTTCCTTCACCATCTGGGCTCCCATGTTTTCGAACTTGTCCTTGAGTTCGATTTCCTTGGCGACGGACACGCCGTCCTTGGTCACGGTGGGAGCGCCGAAGCTCTTTTCCAGCACCACGTTGCGGCCTTTGGGGCCGAGGGTCTGCTTGACGGCATCGGCGAGGACGTTCACGCCGACCAGCATGCGTTGGCGGGCGTCGTCGGAAAAGCGTACATCTTTGGCTGCCATGGTTTCTTATCTCCTAATGTGTCGGTTCGCGGTCGGTGGGTTCAGGCTACGAATACGCCCATGATGTCGTCTTCGCGCAGCATCAGGTATTCGGTGCCGTCGATCTTGACTTCGTTGCCGGCGTATTTGCCGAACAGCACCTTGTCGCCGACTTTCACGCTCGGGGCGCGCACATCGCCGTTGTCCAGGGGTTTGCCCAGGCCGACGGCCACCACTTCGCCCTTGATGGGCTTTTCCTTGGCCGAATCGGGGATCACGATGCCGCCGGGGGAGGTGCGTTCTTCTTCCCAGCGCTTGACGACGACACGGTCATGTAAAGGGCGGATTTTCATGGTCTTACGATCCTTTTCCCGATCATCCGGGAGTTGTGTTGGAACTGCGGCGGGCCGGTCGGGCGACCCGCCTCCGTCGATTTGTTGGAGTGCCGAACGGTGTTAGCACTCGCCCCTAAGGGCTGCTAGCGAAGTAGAGACGGGGCTGTTTGTTTTCAAGGGCGGGGAGCAAAAAATTTTTGCGTGTATGTTAGGTTTCGGGGGCTTCGGGATCGGCGGGAGGTTGTTCGGCTGCGGCCGGGATGGCGTAGGTCTCGGTGGCCCAAGCCCCGAGATCGATCAGCTTGCAGCGCTCGCCGCAAAAAGGCCGGAACGGCTGGGCTTCGGTCCATTCCACAAGCCGGCCGCAAGTGGGACATCGCACCGTCGTGGCCATGGGGGCCTCACAACAGGCAGCAGGTGAGTTGGAACCGCACGTCTTCCGGGCATTGCACGGGCCGCCCGGCGGCGTCGGGCCGCATGAAGCGCACGGTGAAGCGGTGTTTGCCGCCGCTGATTTCGGCGAAATAGGGCTGGTCGCGCTCGACCGCCACCCGCAGCAGTTGGTAGGGCAGGGTGTGGTCCAGGGTTTTCTGGAAGAAGCCCGCCGCGGCCAGTTCCTCGCCGGGCGTGCCGCAACCGCGGATGAAGCTGAGCAAAAGGTCGATGGCGGTGCGGATCGGTTGGAATGGGAGGATCCATTCCGCCAGGTCGCGCCGGCGCTGGGTGTCGCCGAGTTGCAGCCAATAGTGGAAGGCGGGCAGGTCGAAGCTGCACGTCCCGCCGGGAATGGCGCTGCGTTGCGAGATGCTTTTGAACAGGTCGTTCTCCATCAGGGAAACACCGATCTTGCCGGGGTTGCCGTAGAGTTCCTTGCTCAGGGCGTCGAGCCGGGCCAGGAGGGTCTCCACCTTGCCATGGTCGATATCGGGTTGGGTGCGGGTCATCTTGGTCAAGGCCGCCGAGTGCCGGTCCAGTTCCTTGAGCGCTTCGGATTTGAGGTCGTTGCGGCTGAACAGGCTCAGCACGTCCAACAGGGTCGAGATGACGGCCCGGCTATCCCAGACCGAAGCCCCGGCCACGAAATGATCGACCTGCTGGAACAATTGTTCGAGGCGCATGAAGAGGCGAATCCGTTCGTTCAGCGGAAATTCGTAGATGGTGAAGTTGTTCAAGGGGAAGAATCCGGTCAGGGATGTCGGGGCCAATCCAGTTTGGCTTGGGTGGGTGCCCGTCCTTAGGCGGGCAACATTTTCGTTGATCGACTTTATTAGTCAATAGCGGCGGTTTTAGGGGGCCGGCGCGGCGTTTCCGGGCCCGGAACCCGATGCGAGGGTCAGATAAAGCCGGTGCAGGCGTTCCACCGGCCCGGCGAGATCGACCACGGTGCCGGTGTTCTCGAGGATATCGTCGGCGGCGGCTTGGCGTTGCGGGCGGCCAATCTGGGCGGACAACATTCTATCGGCCTGGGCGGCGTCGATGCCGTCCCGCATCTGTAGCCGTTGCCGCTGGAGGTCCACCGGGCAGTCCACCACCAGCAACCGGTCCACGAAGCCGCGCTGGCCGGTTTCCAGCAGCAAAGGGATGACCAGCAGGCAATAAGGCGCGGCCAGCGCCGCCATCCGCCGTTCCAGTTCGGCGTAGACCCTGGGGTGGAGCAAGGCTTCGAGCCAGCGGCGTTCCGCGGGGTCCGCGAACACGATCCGCCGCAACCGCTCCCGGTCCAGACGGCCCGCCTTGAGGAGGTCCGGGCCGAAGTGCCGGGCGATGGCGGCGATGGCGGGTTGGCCGGGTTCGACCAGATCGCGGGCGACCCGGTCGGCATCCAGCACCGGCACGCCTTGCGCGGCGAACAAATCGGCGACCGTGCTTTTGCCGCTGCCGATGCCGCCGGTCAAGCCCACCTTGAACATGGGCTTAGTGGAATTGGCCGAGATAGGCCGCGTTGATGGCGTCGCCCCAGACCAGGGCGATCCAGCCGGCGATGGCGAGGTAGGGGCCGAAGGGAATCGGCGTGCCCCGTTCCTGGCGGGACAAGAGGATCATGGCGATGCCGATCACCGCGCCCACCAGCGAGGACAGTAAGATCACCATCGGCAGTTTGTCCCAGCCCAGCCACGCCCCGATCAGGGCCAACAACTTGAAATCGCCATAACCCATGCCTTCCTTGCCGGTCGCCAGTTTGAACAATTGATAGACCGTCCACAGGCTCAGATAGCCGAAGATGGCCCCGAGGATACTAGCCGCGCTGTCGGTGAAAATCCCGAATAGGCTGAGGAACAGGCCCAGCCACAGCATCGGCAGGGTCAGGCTGTCGGGCAGCAATTGCCGGTCGATATCGATGAAGGTCAGGGCGATGAGGCACCAGCTCAGGGGCAGGGCGGCGGCGGTCTGTGGCCCGAAGCCGAAGCGGTAGGCCACGGCCACCGAGACCAGGGCGGTCAGCAATTCCACCGCCGGGTAGCGCGGCGAAATCCGCGTCCCGCAGCCGGAACAACGCCCGCGCAGCAGCAAGTAGCTGAGGATGGGAATGTTTTCCCCGATGGCGACCGGCTTGGCGCACTGGGGGCAATGGGAGCGGGGCGTCAGTAGGTTGTAGGGCGCTTCCGGCGCGGCTTCGGGTTCCAGTTCCAGGTAGTTGCGGCATTCCTGTTTCCAGGAATGTTCCAGCATGATGGGCAGCCGGTGGATGACCACGTTGAGGAAGCTGCCGACCATCAGGCCGACCAAACCGGCGACGGCCAGGAACCCGGCGGGGTTTTCGGCCAGGATATCGAATGAATTCATAGGCTTAGATGGCGGAACCCAGTTTGAAGATCGGCAGGTACATCGCGATCACCAAGCCGCCCACGATCACGCCCAGGATCGCCATGATCATGGGTTCGAGGAGGCTGCTCAGGGAGTCCACGGCGTTATCGACCTCTTCCTCGTAGAAATCGGCCACCTTGCCCAGCATGCTGTCGAGGGAACCGGATTCCTCGCCGATGGCGACCATCTGGATCACCATGTTGGGGAACAAATCGGCCTGCCGCATCGACATTTGCAACTGGGTGCCGGTGGATACGTCGTCGCGCATCTTGAGGACCGCCAGGGAGTAGACGATATTGCCGGTGGCCCCCGACACCGATTGCAAGGCCTCCACTAAGGGCACGCCCGCCGCCGACATGGTGGACAGGGTGCGGGCGAAGCGGGCGATGGCGGCCTTGTGGATAATCACGCCGATGGCGGGGATTTGCAGGATCAGCCGGTCCAGCCCGTGGTTGAAGGCCTTGGAGCGTTTCTTGAGGTTGATGAAAACCCAGCCCACGCCCATGATGGTCCCGAGGACGATGTACCAGTAGGCCTGGAGGAATTGCGACATGGAGACCACCATCTTGGTGAAGGCCGGCAAATCCGCGCCGAAGCCCTTGAACAGCGCTTCGAACTGGGGCACCACGAAAATCAAGAGGATTGAACTCACGATCATGGCGATGACCAGCACCGCCGCCGGATAGGTCAGCGCCTTCTTGATCTTGGCCTTGATCGATTCGGTTTTTTCCTTGTACTCGGCGATCTTGTGCAACAGGGTTTCCAAGACGCCGGCCTGTTCGCCGGCATGGACCAGGTTGCAGAACAATTCGTCGAAATATAAAGGGTGTTTACCCAAGGCTTCGGCCAGGGTGCTGCCGCCCTCGACATCGGCTTTGATGGCGAGGATCAACTCCTGCATGCTGGGATTCTCATGGCCGCGGCCCACGATCTCGAAGGCTTGGACCAGGGGCACGCCCGCCGACAGCATGGTCGCCAACTGGCGGCTGAAGATGGCGATATCCTTGGTGGTGATGGCTTTCTTGGAAGGGGAGAACAGCGGCTTGGGCTTTTTCTTGATCTTGACGACCTTGATGCCCTGCCGCCGCAGTTCGGCCTTGGCCACCAATTCGCTGCGCGAGGTCAGTTCGCCCCTCATGCGGGCACCGTTGCGGTCGGTGCCTTCCCAGACGTAGAGGACGGTTTCTTCTTTGGCGGCCATGGCTTAATCCCGGGTGACGCGGTCGATTTCGGCCAGGCTGGTGACCCCCGCCTTGACTTTTCTGAGTCCCGAGTCCCGGAGGTCGGCGATGCCGTCCGCTTTGGCTTGCTGGGCGATCTGCATCACGTTGCCCCCTTCGAGGATGATGCGGTTGATGGATTCGGAGATGGGCATGACTTGGTAGATGCCCACCCGGCCTTTATAGCCTTTCACGCATTTGTCGCAGCCGACCGGGCCATAGAGGGTCATGCCGGCCAGGTCGCTTTCCTTGAAACCGGCCTGGATCAAGACCTCGGGCGGCAGTTGGATTTCTTGCTTGCAGTTCTCGCACAGCCGCCGCGTCAGGCGCTGGGCCATGATCAAGAGGATGGCGGAGGCGATGTTGAACGGCGGGATGCCCATTTGCATCAGGCGGTTCAGGGTTTGCGGGGCGTCGTTGGTGTGCAGGGTGGACAGCACCAAGTGGCCGGTCTGGGCGGCTTTCACGGCGATTTCGGCGGTTTCCAGGTCGCGGATTTCGCCCACCATGATGACGTCCGGGTCTTGGCGCAGGAAGGCGCGGAGGGCCTCGGCGAAGGTCAGGCCGGTCTTGACGTTGACGTTGACCTGGTTGATGCCCGGCACCGTGATTTCCACCGGGTCTTCGGCGGTGGAGATGTTGGTGTCGGGGGTGTTGAGGATGTTGAGACCGGTGTAGAGCGAGACGGTTTTGCCGCTGCCGGTCGGCCCCGTCACCAGGATCATGCCGTAGGGCTTGTGGAGCGCCTTGAGGAAGTTTTCCTGTTGTTCCGGCTCGAACCCCAGCCGCTCGATGCCGATCTGGGCGGCGGTGGGGTCGAGGATACGCAGTACGATCTTTTCGCCGAACAGGGTGGGGCAGGAGTTGACGCGGAAGTCGATGGAACGGGTGCGCGAGAGGATCATCTTGATACGGCCATCCTGCGGCACCCGGCGCTCGGCGATGTCCATGCGCGACATGACCTTGAGGCGGGCCGAAATGCGCCCGGCGAGGGCCGCCGGGGGCGCGGCGATCTCGTGCAGCATGCCGTCGTGGCGGAACCTGACCCGGAAGTTCTTTTCGTAGGGCTCGAAATGGATATCGGACACGCCGCGCTTGATGGCGTCCAGCAGGATTTTGTTGACGAAGCGCACGATGGGGGCATCGTCGATGTCGCTGCCCTCGCCTTCGGCCGGGCCGTCGATGTCGTCGCCGCCGGTGACGGTGAGGTTTTCGAGGTCGGCGTCGAGCAAGTCCTTGAAGGTGTTGTCCTGGGCCTCCAGCGCGGTTTCGATGGCGCGGACCAGCTTGTCCTCCTCGACCAGGACGCTCTCGGTGCCGAGCCGGGACTGGAATTTGATCTCGTCCAGGGCTTGCAGGTTGGTGGGGTCGGACACCGCCAGGAACAGGCGGTTGCCGCGCAGGAACAAGGGCAGGGCGTGGTGCTTGCGGATCAGTTTCTCGCTGACCGATTTCAGCGGCATCATCTCCGGCATCATGGCGTTCAGGTCGAACAACGGGATGCCGAATTCCTTGGAGGCCGCGTTGGCGATGGTCAGGCTATCGAGGATTTTGTTGCCGACCAGATGGGTGACGAAGGGGACGCTTTTGCGTAGGGCTTCCTCGAAATGGCTATGGGCGTCGGTATCCGACAGGAGTTCTTCTTTGACCAGGCATTTCGCCATGCCGCTGAGCGGGATTTTGGAAGCAGATATCGCCATGATGCTTGCTGGGTGGTAAGGAACGGCCATCCGGCCCAGGTTGGCGGGTTCCCGGTCCCGTAAAGCTTAGTTGAGTGGCGGGTTTTTACCACGGGCCGGGAATCCGCCGACGAGGGCGGCTGTTCGGATTATGCCTTATAGCGCCCGGATTTTCTCCACTTGCGCATGTAATTCCGTCAAGCTGGCTTGAATCTCCTGTAACCGGGTACGTTCCTTGGCGACCACCTGCGGCGGTGCCTTTTCCACGAAGGCGGGATCGTTGAGCTTGGCCTCGATGCGCGGGGCGTCCTTGGCGAGACGCTGGATTTCCTTGTCGAGCCGGGCCAGTTCGGCATCCTTGTCGATCAGGCCGCGCATGGGGATCAACACCTTCAACTCGCCGACCAGGGCGATGGCCGATTCCGGCGCGGCCTCGTCGGCTGCCAACTGGCCCAGGCTGTCCAGGCGGCCGAAGCGGGCGATGAAATCGCGGTTATGGGCGAGATAGGCCCAATCCTGGGCCGAGCCGTTCTGCAACAGCACCGGGATGGCCTTGCCGTCGGCGATTTTCATTTCGCCCCGGATGCGGCGGATGCCCATCAGCACGTCCATCACCCAGCGCATTTCCTGCTCGGCTTCGCCGTCCAGTGGCCAGGATTCGGCTTGCGGATAGGCGTGGCGCATGATCGTGTCGCCCGATTGGCCCGCCAGCGGCGCGACCCGCTGCCAGATTTCCTCGGTGATGAACGGCATGACGGGATGGGCCAACCGCAGCAGGGTTTCCAGCACCCGCACCAGGGTTTGGCGGGTGCCGCGTTGCTGGGTTTCGTCGCCGGTCTGGAGCGCCACTTTCGCCAGTTCCAAATACCAATCGCAGTATTCGTTCCAGGTGAATTCGTAGAGGGCGCGGGCGGCGAGGTCGAAGCGGTAGTCCTCGATGGCGGCGACGGTCGCGGCGATGGTCTGGCCCAAACGGGAACGGATCCAGCGGTCGGGCAGGCTGTAGGCGCATTCGCCGGCGAGGCCGGTGTCCTGGCCTTCGGTGTTCATCAGCACGTAGCGGGCGGCGTTCCACAGCTTGTTGCAGAAGTTGCGGTAGCCCTCGACCCGGCCCATGTCGAATTTGATGTCGCGTCCGGTCGAGGCCAGCGAGGCGAAGGTGTAGCGCAGGGCGTCGCAACCATAGGCCGCGATGCCGTTGGGGAATTCCTTGCGGGTGCGCTTTTCGATCTTCTCCGCCATTTGCGGCTGCATCAGGCCGCTGGTGCGCTTGGAGACCAAATCTTCCAGGGCGATGCCGTCGATGATGTCCAAGGGGTCGAGGACGTTGCCCTTGGATTTCGACATCTTCTGGCCTTCGGCATCGCGCACCAGGCCATGCACATACACCGTCTTGAACGGCACCTGCGGCGAGCCGTCCGGGTGCTTCATCAAGCGCATGGTCATCATGATCATGCGGGCGACCCAGAAGAAAATAATGTCGAAACCCGTCACCAGCACGTCGGTGGGGTGGAAGGTCTTGAGTTCCGGCGTTGCGTCCGGCCAGCCCAATGTCGAGAAGGTCCACAGTGCCGACGAGAACCACGTATCCAGCACGTCGTCGTCCTGGCGCAGTTCGAGGTCGGCGGCGAGGCTGTATTTGGCGCGGACTTCGGCCTCGTTGCGGCCCACGTAGACCCGGCCTTGGTTGTCGTACCACGCCGGGATGCGGTGGCCCCACCACAGTTGGCGGGAGATACACCAATCCTGGATGTCCCGCATCCAGGAGAAATACAGGTTTTCGTATTGCTGGGGCACGAAGCGGATGCGGCCATCTTCCACCGCCGCGATGGCGGGCTGGGCCAGGCTCTTGGCATCCACATACCACTGGTCGGTGAGCCAGGGTTCGATGACCACGCCGGAGCGGTCGCCGCGCGGCACTTTGAGGGTGTGGGGGTCGATCTTTTCGAGGAGCCCCAGGTTCTCGAATTCGGCGATGACTTGCTTGCGGGCCTCGAAGCGGTCGAGTCCCCAGTATTTTTTGGGAATGCCTATATCTGTTGCCAAATCAATTACATCCCTTGATTGAATGCGAGCATGCCTCAGCCCTTCATGGGTCATTGGCCAGTCTGTGTCACTAACAATCGTCGCATCTCTTGTGAAGATATTGATGAGCGGCAGGTTGTGGCGCTTGCCGACTTCGTAGTCGTTGAAATCATGGGCCGGGGTGATCTTCACGCAGCCAGTGCCGAATGCGGGATCGACATAGTCATCGGCGACGATGGGGATTTCCCGGTCCGTGATGGGCAGGCGGATGGTTTTACCGATCAGGTGTTGATAGCGTTCGTCTTCCGGGTGGACGGCGACGGCGGTGTCGCCCAGCATGGTTTCCGGGCGGGTGGTCGCGACCACCAGATGCCCCGAACCATCCGCCAGCGGATAGCGGAAATGCCACATGAAGCCTTTTTCCTCCTCGTTCTGCACTTCGAGGTCGGAAATGGCGGTGTGGAGCTTCGGGTCCCAGTTCACCAGCCGCTTGCCGCGGTAGATCAGGCCATCGTCGTACAGCCGCACGAAAGCTTCCTGCACGGCTTTCGACAGCCCTTCGTCCATGGTGAAGCGCTCGCGGCTCCAATCCACCGAGGAACCCAGGCGGCGCAATTGCCGGGTGATGGTGCCGCCGGATTCGGCTTTCCATTCCCAGACTTTTTCTAGGAACTTCTCGCGCCCCCCCTCTATGTTATGGCGGGTGATACCTTGCGCGGCGAGTTGGCGTTCGACCACCATTTGGGTGGCGATGCCGGCGTGGTCGGTGCCGACTTGCCACAAGGTGTTGTGGCCCTTCATGCGGTGGTAGCGCACCAAGGCGTCCATGATGGTGTTGTTGAAGCCATGGCCCATATGGAGGCTCCCGGTCACGTTGGGTGGTGGGATGGCGATACAGTAGGACGGGCCGGTGCCGGAGGGCTGGAAATAGCCGCTCGCTTCCCAGGTTTGATACCAGCTTTGTTCTATGGCTTGGGGGTCGTAGGTTTTGTCCATGGGGTTTGGCGTGTGGATTCGACGTAAAGGCGGATGGGCGCGGAAGGTGGGTTATAACGCGCCGCGCTCGATTTCTTGTAGATAAATGAATTCCGGGGCTTTGACGCCCGCCTGTTCCCTGATTTCCACCAATTCCGGGGACTCGAAAAAGCGGCGGGCATGCTCCAGCGAGGACCATTCCGAAAAATGGACGATCTTATTGGCCTCGCTGTCGTAGCGGAGCAGTTGATAGGCGATTTCACCGGCGTTTTTCCGCATCCCGGCGGCTTGGTCGAAAATGGTTTTCCATGCGGGATAGGATTCGACTTCGTGGATGATCAATACATAGTGCATCGGGATACCTTTGGATGGAGTTTAAGCGGCGGTGTTGACGGCGGATGTCGCCGGGCCAGGGGTTAGCCCGCCATACCGCCGTCCAATTTAATCGTTTCCGGCACATGCCCCGCTTCCTTATAAGCCTTATACCGCGCCCGCCCCGCCCGTTTCACCGCCGCGTCCTCGTCGATGAATTCCGCCACCCGCCCGAACCGGGCGTAATCCTCCGGCACCTGGGTTCCCAGGTTCACCAGCACATCGCTCATGGCGAGCGGCGCGGGGCCATGGCCCAGCAGCACCGGGACTTCGGCCGGCGCGGCAGGCGGGCCCGCCACCTCGTGCGGGACGAAACTGCCTTGCCGGAAGGTCCACAACAGGTTGTCGAGCAACTGGGTTTCCTCGGGCGAGGCGGTGCGGAGATAGACGCGATGGCCCTGCCGGTAGGCTTTCTCGATCAGCTTGCAGGCGGTGACGTGGCGCTGATAAACATCGGCGCCCGGTAGTAGATAAAAGTCGATGCGGGGCATGGGGCGGGGTTTACTCGGTGGTGGCGGATTCCGCCGCCCGGTCGATGAGATACTGGGTCAGCAAGGGCACCGGGCGGCCGGTCGCGCCTTTGTCCGCGCCGTTCTTCCAGGCCGTGCCGGCGATATCGATATGCGCCCAAGGGTATTCCTTGGCGAAGCGCGACAGGAAACAGGCGGCGGTGACGCTGCCGCCATCCGGCCCGCCGATATTGGCGAGGTCGGCGAAATTGGACTTGAGCTGCTCTTGGTAATCGTCCAGCAGCGGCATCCGCCACACCCGGTCGAAGCTGGTTTCCCCGGCTTGCAGCACCGCCCCGGCCAAAGTTTCGTGATTGCTCCACAGCCCGGACACCACCTTGCCCAAAGCCACCACGCAGGCCCCGGTCAGGGTCGCCACGTCGATGACGGCGGCGGGTTCGTAGCGCTGGGCATAGGCCAGCACGTCGCACAGCAGCAGGCGGCCTTCGGCGTCGGTGTTGAGGATTTCGATGGTCAGCCCGGCCATGCTCTTGACGATATCGCCGGGCTTGTTGGCCTTGCCGTCGGGCAGGTTCTCGGAGGCGGGCACCAGCCCCACCACGTTCAGCGGCAGGCCCATTTCGACCACGGCGGCCAGGGTGCCGATCACGCCCGCGCCGCCGCACATGTCGTATTTCATCTCGTCCATGGCGGCGGCGGGCTTGATGGAGATGCCGCCCGCGTCGAAGGTCAGCCCCTTGCCGACCAGCACATAGGGTTTCGCCGCCTTGTCCGGGGCGCCGTGGTATTCCATGACGATCAGCTTGGCCGGTTCGTGGCTGCCTTTCGATACCGACAGGAACGCCCCCATGCCCAGTTCTTCCAGGTCGGATTCGTCGAGGATTTTCACCTTGAGCTTCTTTTGCTTCTTGCCGACCTTTTCGGCTTGCTCGGCCAGATAGGTCGGGGTGCAGACATTGCCGGGGAGGTTGGCGAGTTCCTTGGCGAGGTTCATGCCGTTGGCGATGGCCTGGCCTTGGGCGATGGCGGCTTTGACGGTGTCGTCCGCGGTTTGGAACACCAGCTTGGCGAGGCGGGCTTTATGGTTCTCGGCTTCGCTCTTCATCTGGGTGAAGCGGTAGAGCGAAGCTTCGAGGATTTCCACGAACTGGCGGATTTGCCAACCGGCATCGCGGCCTTCGACCTCGGCCTCGTGCAGGAAGCTGGCCGCTTGTTTGACATTGGCGTCCTTGAGCGCCTTGGCGGCGGCGGCGAGGGCTTTGCGGTAGGTGCCGGGTTTGAGTTCTTCCTTCTTGCCGAGTCCGACCAGGATCACCCGTTCGATCCCGCCTTCGGGCAGATGGGGCAGGGCCAGGATATCGCCGGGCTTGCCTTCGATATCGTCGCGTTTCAGCAGTTTTTGCAGGAGGCCGTCCAACTGCTCGTCCAGGGCCAGGGCGGACGGGGTGAGCTTGCGTTTTTGGTAGAAGCCCAATACGGCGCAGGGCGTGGAAAGGGAGTCCAGGGATTCGGATTTGGCGTGGTAGTCCATGGTTGCGGTTCGCTTACGTTCGGGAGCGCCGCCGGTCGGGCGGCGGGGTCCGGTGGGAGGGCGCTTTCCCGGTTTGGGAAAGGGATTGTCACCAAGGATAACAAGCGAGGGGGCCGGGCGTCCAAGGGGGCGGCGGGGACGCGGGCCGGGATTGGCGGAGGGATCGGGCGGGCAGGATGGGTCGGGGCGGGTTTCCAGGCCGGGGCTTGGAAACCCGCGTTCCGCTTATTTCGCCACTTTATAAGGCCGCATCATCTCGTTGTCCTCGTGGTTGATGATGTGGCAATGCCAGACATATTCCCCGTCGCTGGGATCGAACGGGTACAGGTTGCGCCCGGCGTAGGATTGGCGCTTGACGACCGGGGTGTCGGTCGGGGTCCAGCGCACCAAGACCCGCAGCACTTGGTGGCCGTAGGCGGTCGCCGTGTCCTTCCAGCCGGTTTCCCCGGCGGTGGGCGCGGTCGGCGTGCCCAGCAGGAACGGCCCGACCGCCGGATTGCCACCCACCGCCCCGTCGGCGTTGGGGGTGTTGTAGGACAGCGGGGGGCCGTAGCCCGGACAGGCTTTGCCCGGCGTGCAGGTGGTGGGCAAGGGGGCCGGTCCCTTGCCGAACGCGCTTTCCCAGGCCGCGAGATAGCCCTTGACGTCGAATTCCTGGCGGTTGAGGACTTGGAATTGCGCCAGATGGGTATGGACCGGGTGGTACTGCGTGTCGGTGCCCGGCGAATAGGCGTTGATGATTTCCCATAATTCGACCGAGCCGACCCTGGGTGTTTCGCTGATGCCATCCTGGGGGAATTCCGCCGCGATGCTGGGCGAGCGCCGCCCGTCCCATTTGGTGTTGTTGACCAGTTCGTCCAGGGTTTGGGGGAAGTCGAAGTTCTCGTTGAGGACCATTTGCCGGACCTTGTCGATCTTCACGTTGGCCAGGATGTGGCCCTTGCCATCGGTCAGCCGCGCCGCCAGGGCCGGCCAGACGCAGCCGCCCTCGGCGGCGGAGAGGCCGGGATCGCAACTGGTATCGCCGCCTTGCGGGGTCTTCTTGACCTGGAAGCGCATGATCTCGGGCAGTTGGAACATCTCGCCCGATTCGTCGTTGCCGAGGACCACGTTGCCGCCCGCCAGCTTGGAGAAGTCGACGATCAGGTCGGCCCGTTCGCCCGGCGTCAGATGGACTTTCCGCACCCTGGCGGGCCTCCCCAGATAGCCTTCGTCCGAGCCGATCTGGTAGACGATGGCCTTGCCGAAGCTCAAGTCGTAGCCGCGGTGGTTGGAGCCGTTCAGCACCCGCAAACGGTAGCGGCGCGGTTCCACCTCGAAATAAGGCCAGGGCGCACCGTTCACCGTCGCCACATCGCCTTCGTACATCACCGACCAGAACGGATGCGCTTTCACCGGGGTGTCCACCGGGAAATACAATTGGCTCTGGGTATCGAACTGGCGGTCCTGGATCGCCAATTCGACTTCATAGGCCCCTTGCGGCAATTGTTTGGGTTCCCGCTCGGGGTCGCGGATGAAATAAAACCCGGCCAGTCCCGCCGCCACGTTCAAGCGGGTGGTGCCCAGGGTGTGGTCGTGGAACCAGAGGGTGCCGGGTTCCTGGGTGTTGGGATATTCATAGATGGCCTTGCCCGCGCCGGGATTGCCCAGGGTGACATAGCCCGACCCGGTCCGGCCATCGGGCGTGAACCAGGAATCCGGACCGCCGTCGAACCGCGCCGGGAGGACGCCGCCGTGTAGATGCACGGTGGCGGGCACCGGCCCGGTATAGGGCTGGCAGCAGGGGCTGGCGGCGTTGGCCGGGGTCGAGCAATCGCGGGTTTCCATGCCGCACATCTGCTGCAAGGGGTCGGCCCAGTGCAAGGTCTGGTCCACCAGGAACAGCCCTTGCACCAACCCGGCCCCGCGGGGTTTGGCGGGGTTGAAACTGGGCAGGGCGTTGACGTATTTGATCCGGGTGGCGAGCCGGGCCTGGGCGTCCAGGGTCACGGCGGGCCAATTGGCCGGGCCTAGCACCTTGCGGGTTTGGGCGTCGGTGGTTTCATAGGCCCAGACGCGGGTGGTGCCGAATTTGACACCCTTGCCGCAGGTGTCGCCCTTGTCCTTGGGCAGGACTTGCTGGTCGATTTCCTTCATGGTCACCATCAGCGCCGGATGCTGGACGGCGTCCACCCGCGGGATGGAGCCGGCCGGCCCGAACACCGGCAAGGCCGTGGCGTATTTGGGGATGCAAGCGCCGTCCAGCGGGGTTTGCGGGACCAAGACGCTGGCCTGGGCGGGGGCCGCGATTCCCTGGGCCAGGAGCAGCAATAAGCCGACCTTGTGCGGGATTCGGCGTGGGCGGGGTTGCGAGGGGCGGTCTATCGTGTTTGGCATAGCGGTATCCTGGGTTATAGATATGATGGCCGTGGGGTGGGAAAAGACCCAAGGCTAGGGTCGCCGACCGGGCCCATCCTAGGAAGGGGGTCTATACGAATAAATACGCGAAACCACGCAATTATGCGGCGTAAGTCGATTTTACTGTGGAGGTGGCGATGAACGGGCGGGATGCGAACGGCGGCGGTGTTTGGCGGGAAATGCACGGCAAAGGCGGGCCGGGCCATACGATCATAGGCGATGTGCGGGCTTGCTATGGGTTGTACAGCCCGCAACTCGGCGATTGCCGGGATATTTTCGTCTACCTGCCGCCTGGCTATGCGGGCGGTGGCGGACCCTATCCGGTGATCTACATGCAGGATGGGCAGAACCTATTCGACCAGGCCATCGCCTACGCCGGGGAATGGCGGGTGGACGAGACCTTGGAAAGCCTGGCCGCCGAGGGCGTGGAAGCCATCGTGGTGGGGGTCGCCAACGGCGGGGCGCGGCGCTTGGAGGAATACAACGCCTATGCCGGGCAGGGCGGGGCGTATCTGGATTTCCTGGTGGATACGGTCAAGCCTTTGATCGACCAAAGTTTCCGCACCCGCCCGGAACGCGGGGCCACCGGGATACTGGGGTCCTCGATGGGCGGTTTGATCGCGCTCCATGCCTTTTTCAGCCGTCCCCTGGTGTTCGGGCGGGCCGGGGCGCTGAGCCATTGGATGTGGATCGCGGGCCGGATCGATCCTGGACAAGTCTGTGGGTTCGTCGCGGGTTCGGAATATGCGCCGGGCAGGCTCTATCTCGATATCGGCGACCGGGAATGCGTGGACGCATCGCTCACCGGGCTGGCGCTCGCGCCGGAGCGGCTGGTCGCCGATACCCGAAGGCTCCGGGACGCGCTGCTCGCCAAGGGCTATGCGGAGGGCCGCGATTTCAAATACCTGGAAATCGCGGGAGGGGGGCACGGGGAAGGCGATTGGGCGGCGCGGCTCGCCGCCGTGTTCCGCTTCCTGTTGGGCGCGGGCTAGCTGGCGGCAGGGTCAGGGCGCGAGATCGAAGGTTTTTCCGGGTGCCAGTTCGACGATGCCGCCGCCCTGGCGCAGGAATACCGGCAACGCGGACGGGTTGTAGACGCGGTGGCCGTCGGCGGAAAACCGCACCGCCCGCATCGCCCCCAGATATTCCGCCATTTCCCCCGCCCCCGCGTACCAAATATCGGTGCGGTGGCCCATCACGGCGCAGAATTCCTCGATATAGCCCCAGTTGTTGCCCGGCTGGTGGTCGTTGATTTCCCAGCTATGGCCCCAGACGCAGAGTAGGCTCGGTTCCTCCGGGGCGAGGGCCAGGAAGCGCCGGGACAATTCCAGCGCCTGGGTTTGGTGGCCGCTGGGCCGCCACAACAAGGGATTGCCGGGCAGCCGGAAATCGTGGGTGTCGCCGACCAAACGGCCATAGATCAAGCCCCATTCCGGCAACAGCCGTTCCAGGGCGGGATGGGAAACCCCGAACGGATAGGCCAGGCCGCGCACCGGATAGCCGACCAATCGTTCCAACGCCCGGATATCGCCGAGGATTTCGCTTTCCAGCCGTTCCTCCGCCAGCGAATCCAGGAAGGGATGGGTGGTGGAATGGCCCGAGACCTCGTGGCCCGCATAGACGGTGGCGATATCCGCCGCATGGACCTTGCCCGGACCTTCGGTCAAGCCGGAATTGATATGGAAGGTGCCCTTGAGGCCATGGGCGTCGAGACGTTCGATCAAGCGGCGGTCCTGCTCGCTGCCGTCGTCGAAGCTCAGGACCAGGGCTTTCAGCTTGCCGCCGGGGAAGGCGAAATGCCGCAGGCGGTCGGGGTCGGTCTCCCACAGTTCCCCCGCCACGCACCAGCCTTCCGCCAGCCGCCACCGCAGGTCCACGGTCTGGGAGCCCGCGCCGTCGTTGAACACAAGATCGGCGGTTTCCTGGCCCGGGAGTTCGAGGCGGTACCAATCGCCGTGTTCCGGGTCCATCTTCGCGCCCGGCCAGGCCGGGGACTCGGCCCAGGGCATCGTGTTCCAGTGGTACAGGTAGGCGTCGGGCCAATGCCGGGGTTTTTTGAAATGGATAATCATGCCGGGAGGTTCGCGGATGGGGATGGGGGACGGGATTCACTGCGAGGTGACATTGAACACCGGGCTGTCGGCGTCGATCACCCAGCCGCCATCGTCGCCGATATGGCCGTTCCAGGCAACGCTTTCGTAGGTGCCGGGGTCGAGGATGAACAGCAGGGCGGCGGGCGGACGGTGGGCGTGATGCAGGATCGCCCGCATCCCCCGGTCTTCGGGGTGGCCGCGCTTGATGGTGTTGGAAGGCGTGCCGAGCGTGAACGGCATATTGGGATCGGGCCCCAGGCTCGCCACATGCTTGGCGATATCGGTGACGAAGCTGGCGCAATCGAAGTCGTATTCGTTGCGCACCCGGTAGCGCTGTTCCTGCCAGCGCCTATGGATTTCGTCGGCGGCTTGGTGGCTGATGGGCCAGCTCAACAGCCAGAAGGCGTACAGGCTGGGTTTGCCGCGCACATGGTCGAGGCGGAAATAATCGGCGGCCTGGCCGTTTTTCAATACCCGCCCCGGCGTGGCGTGGTAGAGGTA
The DNA here is from genome assembly GCF_019670005.1 of Methylomagnum ishizawai. Classification (NCBI taxonomy): domain Bacteria; kingdom Pseudomonadati; phylum Pseudomonadota; class Gammaproteobacteria; order Methylococcales; family Methylococcaceae; genus Methylomagnum; species Methylomagnum ishizawai. The sequence continues at coordinate 2,042,342 of NZ_AP019783.1, forward strand.
GGTATGGGATTCCTCGCCGGGGAATTTGCCATGGCGGTGGATGCCGAAATAGGAATGGCCCGCGCCGGGTCCGTAGGCGATCTGGCCGACCACCGCCAAGGGGAGGTGCCGCCCCGCATGGTTCAAACAAGGCCGCAGGTGCGCCGAATCGCGCCGGACCGCCATGATTTCGGGCTGGCCCTGGTTCCAATTGTGGAATTGGGGGGCCAGGCGCTGCTTGATATGGGCACCGAGCCTTGGGAAATGTTGCGCGGGGAAGAACGGCTTGAGGGTTTGCCGTGCGGAATCGGGGTCTGGAATGGCATGGTGCATGGCGCTTGCGCTCGTTGGGTGATGGGAAAGAAATAAGGCGTTGATAATTATCACATAAACGGTTCGGTGTGGTGCCCATGTTTGTTGTTGGTGTCAAGAAAATACAGAGTTAAAGGGAAGTGCGGGCAATGCTGGGGCAGGGTGGAGCTTTTTTGCACAACTATGGGATAAGCCATACATGCCATCGCGGAGGCGAAGGGGATGGCACCGTCTCCGATGGGATTGGAAAGGATGGGTGGGCCGGGCCGATGCCGGGGGTTTGCCTTGAAGTCGAGGGAACGCGCCGCCATTTAGAGGCCAGCGCGGCGGGCGGGCGTTTCGAAGCGCCAGGACCGCGGGATTTTCCGGGGAAGCGTGCCGATGGCGGCATCCCCGCTGAATCCCAACCTTGACACAGATTCCCGCCCCGCTATGATTGGCACTCACATTGAGCGAGTGCTAACAGCGGCGGCGGCAGCCGGCCCGGATAGCGACCCAACCCACCTAACCAAAGGAGAATCCCGATGAACATTCGTCCCTTGAACGACCGCGTGATCGTGAAGCGCTTGGAAGAAGAACGCACCTCGCCGGGCGGCATCGTGATCCCCGATAGCGCCACCGAAAAACCCTCCCGCGGCGAAATCCTCGCCATCGGCCCCGGCAAGACCCTGGACAACGGCCAGGTCCGCGCCCTGGCGGTCAAGGCGGGCGACAAGGTGCTGTTCGGCAAATACGCCGGCACCGAAGTCAAGATCGACGGCCAGGAAATCCTGGTGATGCGCGAGGAAGACATCATCGCGGTGTTGGAAGACTAAGCCCCCGGCCCGCTTTGCGACGTATTCAGCAACAATCGACAATAGGTTTATAAAGCTATGGCAGCGAAAGACGTAAGATTCGGCGACGACGCCCGTGTCCGCATGGTCCGCGGTGTGAACATCCTGGCCCAGGCCGTGAAAGTGACCCTCGGCCCCAAAGGCCGCAACGTGGTCTTGGAAAAGAGCTTCGGCGCACCGACCGTCACCAAGGACGGCGTGTCCGTCGCCAAGGAGATCGAGCTGTCCGACAAGTTCGAGAACATGGGCGCCCAGATGGTGAAGGAAGTCGCCTCCCAGACTTCCGACGTGGCCGGCGACGGCACCACCACCGCCACCGTGCTGGCCCAGTCCATCCTGGTCGAGGGCTTGAAGGCCGTCGCCGCCGGCATGAACCCGATGGACCTCAAGCGCGGCATCGACAAGGCCACCGCCGCCGCCGTCGAAGCCATCCACGCCATGGCCGTGCCCTGCGCCGATAACAACGCCATCGCCCAGGTCGGCACCATCTCCGCCAACTCCGACGACAGCATCGGCCAGATCATCGCCGAAGCCATGGACAAGGTCGGCAAGGAAGGCGTCATCACCGTGGAAGACGGCTCCGGCCTCGAAAACACCCTGGACGTGGTCGAGGGCATGCAGTTCGACCGCGGCTATCTGTCGCCCTACTTCATCAACAACCAGCAGAGCATGAATGTCGAGCTGGAAAATCCGTTGATCCTGATTTCCGAGAAGAAGATCTCCAACATCCGCGACATGCTGCCGGTGCTGGAAGGCGTGGCGAAATCGGGCCGTCCCCTGCTCATCATCGCCGAGGACGTGGAAGGCGAAGCGCTGGCCACCCTGGTGGTCAACAACATGCGTGGCATCCTGAAGGTCGCCGCCGTCAAGGCGCCGGGCTTCGGCGACCGCCGCAAGGCCATGTTGGAAGACATCGCCATCCTGACCGGCGGCACCGTGATTTCCGAGGATGTCGGCCTGTCGCTGGAAAAGGCTGGCCTGGGCGACCTTGGCACCGCCAAGCGCGTCCAGATCAGCAAGGACGAAACCACTATCATCGACGGTGCCGGTGCCGCCGATAAGATCCAGGGCCGTATCGCCCAGATCCGCAAGCAGGTGGACGACACCTCCTCCGACTACGACCGCGAGAAGTTGCAAGAACGCCTCGCCAAACTGGCGGGCGGCGTGGCCGTGATCAAGGTCGGCGCGGCCACCGAAGTCGAGATGAAGGAAAAGAAGGCCCGCGTGGAAGACGCGCTGCACGCGACCCGCGCCGCCGTGGAAGAAGGCATCGTGCCGGGCGGCGGCGTCGCCCTGGTCCGCGCCCTGCAAAGCCTGAAGGACCTCAAGGGCGCGAACCACGACCAGGATGTCGGCATCGCCATCCTGCGCCGCGCCATGGAAGAGCCGTTGCGCCAGATCGTCACCAACGCCGGCGACGAGGCTTCCGTGGTGTTGAACAAGGTCGCGGAAGGCACCGGCAACTTCGGCTACAACGCCGCCACCGGCAGCTATGGCGACATGGTGGAAATGGGCATCCTCGATCCGGCCAAAGTGACCCGCACCGCGTTGCAGAACGCGGCTTCCGTCTCGGGCCTCATGATCACCACCGAAGCCATGGTGGCCGAGGAGCCGAAGGAAGAAGCGGCGGGCCATGGCCCGGACATGGGTGGCATGGGTGGCATGGGCGGCATGATGTAAGCCCGGCCCCGTAGCCAGTCCCCGACAAGAAAGCCCCGGTCGCGAGACCGGGGCTTTTTTATGGCCCGAAGACCGCGCCTCCTCTCAACGCGGCGGTACGTGGCGCGGCGTTTAGCGGGATGCCGGGCGGCGATGGTACTATCGCCGGACTGTCGATTTCCCAGCCGTTTCCCGACGCGAGGTGTCCCATGTCTTTTATGGTGGTTGCCGCTATCAAGAAAAAGCCGGTCCGCGTCCTGATGGCCGCGCTGATCGCCTCGGGGCTGTGCGGGCCGGACGCCCTGGCCGAATGGACGCCCCGGCGGACATTGGCGGGCAAAGAGCAATTCCTGCAGCTTTTCCCGGTCAGCGATCAAACCGTCTGGGCCTTGACTTGGCAAGGGGGCGGCATTTCTCCAAGCTATCGGGTCCATGTCAGCCTGGATGCGGGCTCGACCTGGACCCGCCGCCAAGTGCGGGGCCTGCCTCCGGACTTCATGGCTTACGACGATAGAATCGACGCTTTCGTCGCCTTGGACGGCGCCACCGCGCTCCTGTCGGGGACCGTGGTGGACGGCGTGGGAGCCGGTGTGGCCCATGTCTATCGCACCGGCGATGCCGGCCGCACTTGGCGCGAGGTCTTCGCCCATCCTTGCGGTGTCTGCCGTTTCCAGATCGGCATGGCCGATGGAAGGCGCGGGCTGATGGCCTTCAATTTCGGCGGCACCGACGCCAAGCATCCCGCCGGACAGCGTCTTTACGCCACCCATGATGGCGGCCTGACCTGGACCCAGGCCGGGATCGCCGATCCGGTCCGGCAAGGCTCGGTCGGGGCACTGTTCGTCAAGGGGCGGCAGGCTTGGTTGCAGGGCGATGGCCAGCTCTATTATTCCGCCGATCTCGGTGTCCATTGGAGCGCCGAGCCGATTCCCGCCGAAGCCGTCGAGGACAATGGGTTCGGTCGGTTGCGCATGGCGAACCGCGACTATGGCATCGCCAGCAGCGGCAACCTGCTCGACCTATCGCTGAAGCGCCCGGACCCAGGCGCTTGGCGGCATCTCGATACCGGCGTGCCTAACGGTGCCGTCGGCACCTTGGCGCTGGATGGCAAGGAATGCTGGTTTTCGATGCCGCTCGATTCCGTGCGGAATTTTTATTCCGACGACCACTGCGCCAGTTTCCAGCCCTTGGTCGTCGATCCGCAAAGCGCGTTTTTTACCCTGGGCAAGGCTTGGCGGGGTCGCAGCCTCTGGGGCACGACCCGGCGGGTGCTTTACATGGACCGGCGCTCGCCCTGAAACCATGCCAATGGGGCGGCGCGGTCCGGGTAGGGGTTCCAACCCCGTCCGAACCGCTATAATCGACGCCCCTTCGCTCCACGCTCCCCCTCCATGGACATCATCCGAATCCGCGGTGCCCGCACCCACAACCTCCAGGACATCGACCTCGACCTGCCCCGCGACCGGCTGATCGTCATCACCGGGCTGTCGGGTTCGGGGAAATCCTCGCTGGCCTTCGACACCCTCTACGCCGAGGGCCAACGGCGCTATGTGGAATCGCTGTCGGCCTATGCCCGCCAATTCCTCTCGGTGATGGAAAAGCCCGACGTGGACCATATCGAAGGCTTGTCCCCGGCCATTTCCATCGAGCAGAAATCCACCTCGCACAACCCGCGTTCCACCGTCGGCACCATCACCGAAATCTACGACTACCTGCGCCTGCTCTATGCCCGCGCCGGTACGCCGCGCTGCCCGGAACACGGCGTCTCGCTGGAAGCCCAGACCATCAGCCAGATGGTGGACCATGTGCTGGGCCAGCCGGAGGATTCGCGCTGGATGCTGTTGGCCCCGGTGGTCAACGCCCGCAAGGGCGAACACGCCCAGGTGTTGGACGACCTCCGCAACCAGGGCTATATCCGCGCCCGCATCGACGGCGAAGTCTACGAACTGGACGAGCCGCCCAAGCTCGACCTGCGGAAGAAGCACACCATCGAAGTGGTGGTGGACCGTTTCAAGGTGCGGCCCGATTTGGGGCTGCGGCTGGCGGAATCGTTCGAGACCGCGCTGAAGCTGGCCGACGGCATGGCCTTGGTGGTGTCGATGGACGAAGCCAAGCAAGAGCTGATTTATTCGGACAAATACGCCTGCACCCTGTGCGGCTACTCCTTGAGCGAACTGGAACCGCGTATCTTTTCCTTCAACAATCCCAAGGGCGCGTGTCCCGCCTGCGATGGCCTGGGGGTGAAGCAATATTTCGATCCGGCCTTGGTCGTCACCCAGCCCAAGGCCAGCCTGGCCGAAGGCGCGGTGCGCGGCTGGGACCGGCGCAATGCTTATTACTGGCAGATGATCGCGTCGCTGGCCGAGCATTACGGTTTCGACCCGGAAACCCCGTTCGCCGAGTTGCCGGACAGCGTCCGCCAGACCGTGCTATATGGTAGCGGCGGCGAGGCCATCGCCTTCAAGGTCCAGAGCGCCCAAGGCAAAACCCTGGTCCATCGCCATAGCTTCGAGGGTGTCATTCCCAATATGGAGCGGCGCTACAAGGAAACCGATTCGCAGATGGTGCGGGAGGAATTGGCGAAATACCTCTCGGCCAAACCCTGTCCCGAGTGCGGCGGGGCGCGGCTGAACCGTGCGGCCCGGCATGTCTATGTCGCCGATACCGCCTTGCCCGTGTTGACCGGGCTGCCGATCCGCCGGGCGGTGGACTTCTTCGACGCGCTGAACCTGGCCGGACGGCGCGGCGCGGTCGCGGCCAAGATCGTCAAGGAAATCTCGGAGCGCCTGCGTTTCCTGGTCAATGTGGGCTTGGATTACCTGACCCTGGACCGCAGCGCCGACACGCTGTCGGGTGGCGAAGCCCAGCGCATCCGTTTGGCGAGCCAGGTCGGGGCGGGTTTGGTGGGCGTGATGTACGTGCTGGACGAGCCTTCCATCGGCCTGCACCAGCGCGACAACGAGCGTTTGTTGGAGACCCTGCGGCGGCTGCGCGACCTGGGCAATACCGTGATCGTGGTCGAACACGACGAGGACGCCATCCGCACCGCCGATCATGTGGTCGATATTGGCCCCGGCGCGGGCGTGCATGGCGGGCGCATCGTCGCCCAGGGCACGCCGGAGCAGGTGATGGCCGACGCTGGATCGCTGACCGGGGCTTATCTCGCGGGCCGTTTGTCCATCGAAGTGCCCGAAGCCCGCTACGAACCCGACCCCGGGCGGATGCTGCGCTTGAAAAACGCCAGCGGCAACAATCTCAAGGGCGTGGACGCGGAATTCCCGGTGGGCTTGTTCACCTGCGTCACCGGCGTGTCCGGTTCGGGCAAATCCACCCTGGTCAACGACACCCTGTTCCGCCACGTCGCCCGCATCCTCAACGGCGCTTCGGAAGCGCCCGCGCCCTGCGCGGCCATCGAGGGCTTGGAATATTTCGACAAGGTGGTCGATATCGATCAAAGCCCGATAGGCCGCACGCCGCGTTCCAATCCCGCCACCTATACCGGCGTGTTCACCCCGATCCGCGAACTGTTCGCCGCCACGCCGGAAGCCCGTTCCCGTGGCTACGCGCCCGGAAGGTTCAGCTTCAACGTCAAGGGCGGGCGCTGCGAAGCCTGCGCGGGCGATGGCGTCATCAAGGTGGAGATGCATTTCCTGCCGGATATCTTCGTCCATTGCGACCTTTGCAAGGGCAAGCGCTACAACCGCGAAACCCTGGACATCCGCTACAAGGGCAAGACCATCCACGAGGTGCTGGACATGACGGTGGAGGAGGCCCAAGCCTTTTTCGCGGCCATCCCCACCGTGGCCCGCAAGTTGGATACCTTGGTGGAAGTGGGCCTGGGCTATCTCACCCTGGGCCAGAACGCCGTGACCCTCTCGGGCGGCGAGGCCCAGCGGGTGAAATTGGCGCGGGAACTGTCGAAGCGCGATACCGGCAAGACCTTATATATCCTGGACGAACCGACCACGGGGCTGCATTTCCATGATATCCGCCAATTGCTGGGGGTGTTGCACCGGCTCCGCGAGCACGGCAATACGGTGATCGTGATCGAGCATAACCTGGATGTCATCAAGACCGCCGATTGGCTGGTCGATCTGGGACCGGAAGGCGGGGAAGGGGGCGGGCGGATTCTCGCGGTAGGGACGCCGGAGCAAATCGCCGACGATGCGGCGTCCCATACCGGGCGGTTCTTGCGGAAGGTGTTGGGGCGGTGACTCCCGCCGCGGCACTGGGGGAAGGGCGCGGCGGGTTGGAGCGGCGGCGTCAGGTGGACTGGCGGTCGATGGAGTGGGTGCCGTAGACCTCCTGCGAGGAGTTGACAGGATCGCTGGCGATCAGCCAAGTGATGATTAAGCCCAGGGTCAGGGCCATGAATAACAGCAAGGATTTTTCGGTCAATGCGCTCACGTTAAACTCCCCAGTGAGAATTAGGTCTTGTTAGGCTTCGGGATGCCCGGACGTTCTGCCGGTACAAACACTAGGTTTGTAAGGCGAAGATTACGCAATTTTGTGAAATTTGTCATGGTTTGTCCGACGAAAAATCCTTGACTCCGGGGTTTTTACCCTTCATGTGGTGAATTTTTACCCTTGACATTCGGGCTCCGGCCTTGTTGGTTTGTGCCGTGCCCCGTTCCGGGGCGTTCGTTCATCGTTATGCCACCCCGTTCTTGAATCCCTATGAGCAAGCAGCCCGTCCCGACCCCCGCCACCCTCGCCGATATCCTCAACCCGCTGGCCAAATATCTCGTCGCCCAGTGCCAGAAGCTGTATTTCCGGGTGGTGGAGTCGACCGGCCAGCATAAGCGCGACATCCTGGTGCGGCGGGTGGAGAGCGCCCGCGATAGCCTTGAGGAGGCCAAGGACCAATTCCAGAGCGCCCTCGACAAATTCAGCGCCCTGACCCAGTTCGACGGCGGCGACCTGGAGGATTTATACCGGCAGCTCAAGCTCGAATTCGATTACAGCACGGCCAAGGCGCTGGCGGTGAAGGACCGCATCGACGCCGTGCAGGATGTGGCGGAAGCCTTGTTCGCCGAATGGGAGGGGGAACTGGAGCAATATTCCAACCGTAGCCTGCGCAGCGCCAGCCGCCAGAAACTCAAGCTGACCCAGCAGCATTATGGGCAGTTGATTTCGGCGATGCGGCGGGCCGAGAGCAAGATCGAGCCGGTGTTGCGGGTATTCCAGGACCAGGTGTTGTTTTTGAAACACAACCTGAACGCCAAGGCCATCGCTTCGCTGGAACACGAGCTGACGGCCATGGCCGTGGGCGTCAACGGCCTGATCGGCGCGATGGAGAAATCCATAGGCCGGGCCAATGATTTCGTGCGTTCGTTGAACGGGCGCAAGGCCTTGCCGCCTTCCAGCGAGGATTAGTTTTGCCTTGGAGATGGGGGGCGGATTCATTATGGTTAATAAGCCCGCGCCTACAGCCTACGGTTCCGGCTGAGGCGAATCAACCACAAAAAGTCCCTTTCGTGCTATCTTTGCAACTCCGTGTTGTTATAGTGCAAAAGCCGGTCAAAATGCACCGTTTTTGTGCGTAAAATTGGCGTCTGCCCCTTGATGAATAAGCTGGATTCCTTTGTTCACGGGCTTGGCGCGGTTTGTGCAATTTGGCTTCATGATTTGCGAATTTTCGGAGTGACTTAGAATGAAAAATAGCGCTTTCAGCATCCGTCTGAGCATGGCGGCCTTGGGTGTCCTTTCGGTTTTGGCGGCGGGTTCGGCCGCCGCGAGTGAAATAGAGGAAGCCTCCGGGTTGGCGGATTACATGGCCGGCAAGGGCGATGCCCAGCCTTTGAAGGATTACGGCATCAAATGGGGCGGATGGCTTAATACCAGCATATCGATCAACGATAACAGTTCCCCGGACAAGTTCAACGGCCCGGTGACTTTCGGCGACCGTACCAGCGAATTGCAGGTCAACCAGGCCTACCTGTGGATACAGAAGGCGGTGGAGGCCAGCGGCGATAATTGGGGTTGGGGCGGACGCTTCGACATCATGTACGGCACCGACTCGATCTTCACCCAGGCCTACGGCAACCCGGCCTTCGATCCCCGCACCGGCGCGGTCAACACCAACCGCGGCCATTGGGACTTGCACCTGACCAGCTTCGACCAGCGCTTCTACGCCCTGGCCCTGCCGCAGGCCTATGGCGAATTGAACATCCCCGTCGGCAATGGGCTGAACGTGAAGGTCGGCCACTTCTACACGCCCATCGGCTACGAGGTCGTGACCGCGCCCGACAACTTCTTCTTCAGCAAGCCCTACACCTTCCAATACGGCGAGCCCTTCACCCACACCGGCGTCCTGGGCAACTACACCGTCGACGACAACTGGGCTGTGATGGCCGGTGCCGTGACCGGCAGTTCCACCGGCGGCTGGGATGGTGGTTTCGACCGCAATATCGGCAACTGGGATTTCATCGGCGGTTTCACCTGGACCAGCGACGACAAGAACTACTCGTTCAACGCCTCCTCCACCGCCGGTTCCCAGTCCGAGCAGAATAGCAACACCTGGGCGCTGTACAGCTTGGTCGGCAAGGCCAATTTCCTGGATAACACCTTGCATGTGGTCACCCAGCACGACCACGGCTTCGCCAACAACGTCCTGACCTCCCGTGGCCTGGGCGACGACGCCGAGTGGTACGGCATCAACCAATACCTGATGTACGACATCCAGGAAGACCTGGGCGTGGGTATCCGCGGCGAATGGTTCCGCGACAACAACGGCTTCCGCGTGAACGGCCCGGCCCGGTGCGGCGCTGGCCTCAACGCCGACGGTGCCGGCAATGTTGTTTCCTATACCTGTCCGGGCTACTCCTATCCTTGGGCGGGTAGCAATTATTACGAAGTCACCGTCGGCCTGACCTACAAGCCGCTGAAGTGGGTCACGCTGCGCCCGAACCTCCGCTACGACTGGACCGACAAGGTCAAGGCCTTCGACGACGGCAAGCGCAAAGACCAGCTTTTGTTCTCCACGGATGTCGTCATCCTGTTCTGATTCCCGATTGTCATGGCGCGGACAAGGACGTCTTTCCCGTCGCGGGAGGCGGCCCGGCCATGGCTGTGAAACATGCGCTTCCATCGCTGTATCCCACTGTTACTTAAATGAGGCGGTGACATCCCGGTGTCCGGGAACCGGCCACCGCCTCTCCTACCTCCCCTCCCAAAAAGCGGCTCCATTACCGCAACCACCCGCTGCGTCCGGTTTCGGTCCATCCGTCCGGTCCCCCTATCTATCCGGGTTCCCCCCCGGCGTCCTGGGCCATGCCGGTCGGCGAACCCGCGCCGGGACCGGATTTGGCCTTCGGAATAAGCATAGGGGTATCGCTTCTCATGTCACCCTTGACGTACACTATTACGCCACCGAAAAACGCCGTATAGAAATGCGAAGCCGCGCCGGACCAAGGTGGCCTGATGGGCGGGGCGGGTGGCTTCCTCTGTGAAAAACGCGGGGCAGATTTGACGGTAGAGCATAACCAGACCCTCGTGTCGGCCCGGCTTCCCCCGGAACCGCCGCTAGGGCACTTCCAAGACGACCCGGAGCCGGCCTTTGTGGTGCCGGGATCGGCGGAACTCACATTTCCCAGGGAATACCATGCGGCGCTCTCGGATTATTTCCGCCATTGCATCGCCCGCGATCCCAACGACCTGCGTAGCCATGTGCGGCGGATCTATCTCGAACACGAAGCGGGGCGGGGCGAAGAACTCCACGCCGCCTTGCTCGACCTGTTCATCGCCCTGGGAAGGCGCGGGGCCGGGTTGCGTAGGCGTATGCTCGAATTGGCCCGCGATACCCTCGATCCCCGGCTGTTCCAGGAACTGGCCGGTGCCTTCGCCCAGGGCGTGGATGCCATCCATACCCCCATCGTGCCGGGTTCGATCTTGAGCCGGGGCATCGAGGGCGGCTTGAACCTCGTCCATCCGGCAGGGGAACCGCGCGGGGAGGGGCCGAGGGATGTCTTGCTCGAAGCGCGGGAATATCTGGAATACAGCCAAGTGGAGGAGGCGCGCGCCCTCCTGGAGCGGGCCGTCCTGCGCGAGCCGCTACGGGCCGAACTGCATTTGGAACTGCTGGATATTTACCGCTCCACCCGCGATAGCGCTAATTTTTCCAGGCTGTCCGAGGCGTTGGAGGGCATCGAAATCGCGGTGCCCGAAGCTTGGCAAGCATTGACAGAGTACTTCAGGAGCCTCAATGATTAGTCCCCGAGACATGTCGCTGCGGGCTTGCGCCCTGGGCTTCGATGCTCGTTCCTATACGGCCCTACAATTGTTTTTCCGCGGCAAATGCGGCGACAAGGCCGTCCTGGTCGGCGAGGACGACGCCGATGTCAGCATCGTCGACATGGATTCCTTCAATGGCGCGAAAATCCTCGCCGAGCAGCGGGAACGGCATCCGGGACGGCCTTTCATCCTGTTGTCCCTGAATCCCCCGGCGGAAATCCCGTCCGGAGTGATCTACATCAAGAAGCCGGTGCAGATACAAAGCATGCTGACCGCTTTGGAACAGACCGCCGCCCGGTTGAGGGCCAAGGCCGCGCCCAAGGCTCCCGCCGAGAAGATACGCCGCGATGCCGAATCCCCCGCCAAGCCGCCCGTGGACGCCGCGCCCAAGCCGGGCGCAAGCCCCGTTCCGGCGCGGCCCGCCGCCCCGGCCATAGGCTTCGCCGCCCGCGAGGACCGCGATACCAGCCATGCGGCGCTGTCGTTGGACGAGCGTGGTTTTGGCGACTATATTGGTTCGCTCAAGGATATAGACCCCAGCAATCCCATGGAGGTGACCGCGGCGCAATACGATCCCAAGCGGTATTTCCAGGGTTATCTGCAATCGGCTTGTAAAACCGCCCTGACCAAAAATTGCGCTTTGCGGCTGAATACCGGTTGGAAGCCCGTCACCATTTTTCCGCAAAGCCGGGAAATCTGGGTGGACGCCGACGACCAGCAACTCCGCTCGTTTTGCCTGGTGCCGGTGCATTCGATCGCCGAACTCGGCTTTTCCGAAAGCGATTCCGGTATCATGACGATCTCGTCGGCCAGCGCCGTGAAATTCAAGGAGGACGGCCGGGACCAGAGCAAACTGCACCGCATGGACGCTTTGATCTGGAAGGTCGCGCTTTGGACCTCGGCGGGCCGGGTGCCCGACGATATCGATTTGAACCGCCCGGTTTACCTCAGGAATTGGCCCAATTTCACACGCTTGTTGGTTTTCCCCCATGCCTTGCGTATCGCCGCGCTATTGAGCGAGCAGCCCCGGTCGTTGTTGAATATCGCCGAGACGCTCAATATCCGCCAGCAATACGTTTTCGCGTTCTTCAGCGCGGCCCGTGCGCTGGGCTTGGCCGACCAGGCCGTGCGGCAATCGGAAAGTTTGATCGCCCCGCTGCCGGTCGAATCGAAAAAGGATGCCGGGTTATTCAAGAAGATTTTGCAACGACTGCTGCGACGGTAATTCGAAGGGTCATAATGGCGAACTATAAAATTATCTTCACCGGCCCCGTGGGGGCCGGCAAAACCACGGCGATTGCCTCGCTGAGCGACGAACCGCCGGTAAAGACCGACGAATCGGCTTCCGATATGACCAAGGGGAGGAAATCGTCCACCACGGTGGCCATGGATTATGGCGTCCTTCATTTGGCGGGGGGCGAGAAAATCCACCTCTACGGCACGCCCGGCCAGGAGCGGTTCGATTTCATGTGGGATATCCTGAGCAGCGGGGGGATTGGTTTGATCCTGTTGTTGGATAATACCCGCGCCGACCCTTTCCAGGATATGCGTTTCTTCCTGGAGGCCTTCAAGAAATTCATCGACCAGACCAAGGTGGTCATCGGCGTCACCCAGATGGATTTGAGCCCGCGCCCGACCATCGAGGATTATCATCAGCAATTGCATGGCATGGGCCGGAATATCCCTTTGTTCGAGGTCGATGCCCGCGCCCGCAAGGATATGACCATCCTGCTCCAAGCCCTGCTCTATTCCCTCGATCCGGGTTTGCAGGAGGCCAAGGATGGCTAATTTCGTCCTGGCGGAGGAGATGTATGCCCACCCGACGCCGGCGGGAACCTATTATGCGGTATCGGCCACCGACCCCAATCCCAGCCGCCGGATGATCCAATCCTTGTTGCGGAAACAATCCTCCCCCCGGTTGACCTTGGAAGATTTGCGGGCTTGGTCCGAAATCGAGGACGAGGAGCAGGCGTTGAGCCTGCTCTACCATGCGCAGGGTTTGGGTTGGGTGCAGGGCTTCGACGCGCCGCGGCACTGCAACGAGCAGCCGCTCGAAATCCAATTGCCGGGATTGTTGAAAACCCTGGCCGTGCAGGGCAAGGTGTTGTTGGCCGACCATCAGGGGTTTTACCTGGCGTCCAGCGGGTTCCCCCACGAGGTGGCGGAGGAACTGTCGGCGTTGAGCGCGGATTTGGCGAACCTGCATGCGCGGCGTTCCGGGTTGCTGGTCAATAACTTGGGGTTGGCGAGTAGCGCCTGGGCTATCGTCGATGCCTCCGGCAATGGCAAGATAGGATTTTGGCCTTTGTTCATAGGGACGCAGCGTTTCGTACTGGTCATCAGTGGCATGCCCCATTTCAACCATCCCGATTTCGTGAACTTGGTATGGATTCTCAGCCGGCGCTATGCCACATGAGGCCGGGTTCGGGTTCGCGGACCCATCGGCCTGGCGAGCCGTGCTTATCGACCGGAATACCCCCAGTTTCCAACCTATACACCTAATACCAGCAGGAGTGAATCCATATGCGTGCAGACATGCTCAAGTCTATTTTGAATGAATTGAACGGAACCTCGGCCGATATCGAGGCGTCCGGCGTGATTTCCACCGACGGTTTGATGATGGCCGCCGTGTTGCCCCAGGGCATGGACGAGGACCGCGTGGGCGCCATGAGCGCGGCCATGCTGTCCTTGGGCGACCGCACCGCCCAGGAGTTGGAGCGGGGCGGCCTGGAGCAGGTGCTCATCAAGGGCAGCAAAGGCTATGTCCTGATGACCCACGCCGGCCACGAGGCGGTTTTGACCGTGATGGCGAAACCCAACGCCAAACTGGGTTTGATCTTCCTCGATGTGAAACGGGCGGCGGAAAGCATCTCGGCGATGATTTGAATAACGGACCGAATAAGCAAGAGTGGGTGTTGACTGCGGGAAGGGGGCGCGATCATCAAATCCTCGTGAGGGTAGGGCGATGCAGGATATGAGACCGGAAGAGATTGTCGGTGATTATCGCGAATATACTTTGAGGCTATATGGCTATGGTAGCCGGCGGGTTTTGGTGACCGATATAGAAACGCCTTACCCCGAAGGCCGCTTGATCGTGTCGAGGACCGATCCGAATGGTTTCATTACCCATGTCAACCGTTCCTTCGTGCTGATGTCCGGGTATACCGAGCAGGAGCTGATCGGTTCCCCCCATTCCATCCTGAGGCATCCCGATATGCCGTCGGTGGCGTTCCGTGGCCTATGGGATACCTTGCGGGCGGGCAAAACCTGGCAGGGCTATGTGAAGAACCTACGCAAGGATGGCGGGTATTACTGGGTCAAGGCCACGGTGATCCCGAATGTGCGGGGTGGCAAGGTGATCGGATATACCTCGGTACGGCGCAAGCCTTCCCGGCAGATGGTGGAGCAAAGCAAGGCGCTTTACCAGACCTTGGTTTAAATCCTGGCCGGAATATTGATATGGTTTATAACTTCACGGTGAGTCCCGATTTCGGACCGGAGCATTTGGCGGGCTGGTATGTGTTCAATACCTGGCTGCAACGGGCGCTCGAAACCGCCATCCATTTGGAGATTTACCCGGATTTCGATAGCCAGCGCCAGGCTATCGCGGATGGCAAGGTCGATTTGATCTATGCCAATCCCTACGATGCTTCCATGCTGGTGCGGGAAAAGGGTTTCGTCCCTTTGGTCCGGCCCAAGGGCAAGGTCGACGAGGCGATCATCGCGACCGGTGCCCATAACGATGATATCGCGACGGTCGAAGACCTCGAACCCGGTGCCCGGATCGCCACCACCAGCGACCCCGACGTGCATATGATGGGCATGATCATGCTGGAACCCGCCGACCTGAACGCGGATAACGTGGCTTTGGTGGTTTCCGATAATTACGTCCTGGTCGCCAAGCGCCTCGTCAGGGGCGAATGCCAGGCCGGTATCTTCCTGGCCGAGGCTTTCCACGATCTGTCCTCGATGGTGAAAAGCCAACTCAAGGTGTTGGTGCGCGGTGAAATCCAGGTGGTCCACCATGGCTTGCTGTTGGGGCCGCGCTTGGCTTGCTACCGGGATGTCTTGCTGGCCGCCTTGTTGGGCATGGCATCGGACGAGAAGGGCCGGGGTGTGCTGAAATCCCTGGGTTTCGCCGAGTGGGAGGTCGTCGATCAAGAAGCGATGGAGTTCATGATCGACCTGATGGATACCTTGATGGTTTAGAACCCGGACCGATCCGGCGGCATCGGCCCCGCCGGATGGCCGCCCGTCCCGAGGATTCCCCCCAAAGCCCGTGTCCGCCGGACGGCGTTCAGCCCGTCGCGGCCAGGGGTTCGTTGCCGGTCAGGTGTTGTTTCTCCTGCAAGCTGTCGCGGAGGACGCGGCACGCATCCATCGCGCACTTCCCGCATTGATCGCAGGCACCGAGTTCCTGCCGCAATCCCCTCATGTTGCGCACCCGTCCATCGCGGACGGCGTTGCGGATTTGTCCATCGGTAACGTTCTTGCAGATGCAGATGTACATGGTAAGACCGGTGAGTGGTGGCTGGACTTGGGTCTTATCTTAGTACAAACGAGAACGATTATCAAAGTCGGACGGATGGGTTGCATCCGCCCGACCGCCCGCTCAAAGCCGGGATTGCAGGTAGTTCTCCAGGCCGATCTTGGCGACGAGGCCGAGTTGGGCTTCCAGCCAATGGGCGTGGTCTTCCTCGGTGTCCTTGAGCAGGGTGAGCAGGATGTTCCGGGTCTCGTAATCGGCGACCGATTCGCAGAAGGCCATGGCTTCCCGCAGTTCCGCGATCACCCGGTATTCCAGCGCGAGGTCGTTGGCGAGTATCGCGGGCACGTCGCGGCCCACGGCGAGCGGGCTGCGTTGGCCGAGGTCCGGGATGCCTTCGAGGAACAGGATGCGCGAAATCAAACGGTCGGCATGTTCCTGTTCCTCCCCCATTTCGTGCGAAATATGTTCGTACAGGTGCTGGAACCCCCAATCCCGGCACATCCGCGAATGGATGAAATACTGGTCGATGGCGGTCAGTTCGCCGGCCAGAAGCCGGTTCAGGCGCAGGATGACGTCGGGATGCCCTTGCATGGTGATTCTCCTATAAATGGCCGGCCGGTCCCGCGTCGTCGGGCCAAGCGGCCAGGGCGGGGCGCGGTGAAATGGAATTGCGTATACTAGCGGTTTTTTCGCGCCGGGCCGATTCCATCGTGTCCGCCGTATCCGTATAGCTACGATAAAACGTCCCCCCCAGGCCAGCACCGGGGGCGGGACGGGATTAACCAGGGTGTGATGATGACCGAGATCGAATACGAAGTGCGCGAGCAGGATTTGCTCGCTTTCAACGACCACCAACTCAAGAATTCTCAAGGGCTGCAAAAAGTCCTGCGCCGCCATCAGGGCATCGTGCCGGGCGTCCTGGCGGTGTTGTCCATGTTCCTCTGGTTCTACTACCAGGACACGCTGTCCGCGATCTATGTCGCCGTCACCGCCGTGGCTTGGGGTTTGCTGACGCCGGTGTTCCTCAAATGGCAAATGCGCCAGCGCATCCGCAAGATGTATTCCGACGCGGACATGGCCGCTGTCCTCGGCAAGTACAAACTGCGTTCGGAGCAAGATGCCCTGGTCGAGGTCAGCCGCGTCGGCGAATCGCGGGTGTCCTGGGCCGATATTCTCCGCATCGATGTGATCAAGGGCTATGTCTTCATCTTCGTGACCCTGGATACGGCCCTGATCGTGCCCTACGCGACCGTGAAAACCGGGGATTTGCGGGAGTTCCTCAAGGACGCCGACGCCCGCCTCGAACAGGCCGCCTGATGCGGACGGCGGTGGCACCGGGCGGCGGGGTGTGCTGGGTATGATCAATTTCAAGGCCGTGGCGTTGCGGCGTGGTCAGCGCCTGTTGTTCGAGAACGCCTCGTTCACCATCCACAAGGGCGAGAAGGTTGGTATTACCGGGGCCAACGGCGCGGGCAAGTCCAGCCTGTTCGGCCTGTTGCTGGACACGCTGCATCCCGAAACCGGCGAGTTTTCCATGCCGCCCGGCCTGGAAATCGCCCATGTGGCCCAGGAAACCCCGGCCAGTCCCAGCACGGCGCTGGATTACGTCATGGACGGCGACCGCGAACTGCGCCAGATCGAGGCCGAATTGGGCCGGGCCGAAGCGGTCGGCGACGGCGTGGCCCTGGCCCATGCCCATGGCCGTTTCGAGACGGTCGGCGGCTACGACGCTCCGGCCCGTGCCGCCAAGCTGTTGAACGGCCTCGGGTTCGCGCCGGGCGACGAGCGGCGGGCAGTGTCGGAATTCTCCGGCGGTTGGCGGATGCGCCTGAATGTGGCGCAAGCCCTGATGTGCCGTTCCGACGTGCTGCTGCTGGACGAACCCACCAACCATCTCGACCTCGACGCCGTCATCTGGCTCCAGGATTGGCTGGTGGCCTATCCCGGCACCTTGCTCCTGATTTCGCACGACCGCGATTTCCTCGACGACCTCACCGACCACATCCTCCATATCGAACACCAGGGCTTGACGCTCTACACCGGCAATTACTCGGCCTTCGAGACCCGCCGCGCCGAAATCCTGGCCCAGCAACAATCTTCCTACGAGCGCCAACAGCGCGAAATCGCCCATGTGCGTTCCTTCGTGGACCGCTTCCGCGCCCAGGCCACCAAGGCCCGCCAAGTGCAAAGCCGCCTGAAAGCGCTGTCCCGCATGGAGTTGATCGCCCAGGCCCAGGTCGATTCGCCGTTCGAGTTCGCTTTCCTGACGCCGGAAAAACTGCCGTCCCCCTTGCTCAAACTGGACGATGCCGCCGGGGGGTATGGCGAGAAAACCATTTTCAGCGGTGCCAAGCTCACGGTGAATCCGGGCGACCGCATCGGCCTGCTGGGTCCGAACGGCGCGGGCAAATCCACCCTGGTCAAGCTGCTGGCGGGCGAACTGCCCTTGCTGGCGGGCAAGCGGCTGGCGGCGCAAGACCTCAAAATCGGCTATTTCGCCCAGCACCAACTCGAACAACTGCGGCCCGAGCACAGCGCCCTTTGGCATCTGCAAAAGCTCGATCCCAAGGCCACCGAGAAGGATTTGCGGAATTTCCTGGGCGGTTTCGGCTTCCGGGGCGACCAGGCCTTGGACCCCATCGCGCCGTTCTCGGGCGGCGAGAAATCCCGGCTGGCCCTGGCCTTGTTGATCTACCAGCGGCCCAACCTGCTCCTGCTCGACGAACCCACCAACCATCTCGACCTCAACGCCCGCGATGCCCTGAGCTTGGCGCTACAGGACTACCGGGGCGCTTTGATCGTGGTTTCGCACGACCGCTATTTGCTGCGCACCGTGGCCGATGATTTGTGGCTGGTGGCGGATGGCGGCATGGATGTATTCTCGGGCGATCTGGAAGATTATCGGCTCTGGCTCTCCGCCCGCCGCAACGCCCGCGACAGCGCTAAACCCGCCGCGCCTTCGCGCAAGGACCAGCGCAAATCCGACGCCGACCGGCGCAAGGCGCTCCGGCCTTTGCGCCTGGCCCTGGAAAAGGCCGAGGCGGCGATGGAACAACTCGCCGCGCGGAAACAAGCCCTGGAAACCCGCTTGGCCGATCCCGAGCTGTATCTGGCCGAGGCCAAGGCCCGTTTGCAAGCCGTGCTGCTGGAAAAGGCGGGCGTCGAGAAATCCCTGGAGGAAGCCGAGGTCGCTTGGCTGGAAGCCGGCGAAGCCTTGGAAGCCGCCGAGGCCGAGGAATCTTGATATGGCCGTGCGGAGGACGCCCCGGTGCCGTTGATTAGGTTGTTCCTGGATGTCGCCTTGTTTAACAAAGGCCCGCGCGATGTACCGGCCTCGGCCTTCCTGCTGGGTTTGGTCGCGACCGCCAACCTGGCGGTGGCGCTGGCCTTGGCCCTGCTGGATGTCGATTGGTGGGAGGGCATCGCGCAATCCTTGGTGGGGATCGGGCTGCTGGCCGGCTTCCTGTGGATCGTCCTGGCCCTGGCCCATCAAACCCCCCGGTATTTGCAGACTTTCACCGCCGCCCTGGGATGCGATACCTTGGTCAGCGCCCTGGCCTTGCCCTTGTTGGTGTGGTCGCGCTGCTCCGGGGAGGGCAGGGAGGTGGTGTTGACGGTGGTGACTTTGCTTTTGCTGTGGCAGATCGCGATCATCGGCCATGTGTTGCGCCAAGCCTTGTCGTCGTCCTATGCGCTGGGGCTGGGGCTGGCTTTGGCCTATATGGCGGGCAGCGTCGAGTTGATGGACCTCTTGTTTTCCAATCCAGGTTGAGCGAGGACGGGCATGAATTACCGACATATCCTGTTAGGGGCCGATTTTTCCGAACATGGCGGGCGGGTCGCCCAACGCGCCTTGGACCTGGCCCACCGCCATCAGGCCGAACTGAGCGTGGTCCATGTGGTGGAGAACCTCCAGTACATGGACGCCGCCTACGGTCCCATCGTGCCGTTCGAGGTCGACCTGACCGGGCAACTGGTCGAGGCGGCGCGGCGACGGCTGGATAAACTGGCCGAAGGCTTGAGCATCCCGCCCGAACGGCGCTGGGTCGAGATCGGCAGCCCCAAGCTGGAAATCACCCGCCTGGCCGAGGAACGCGGGGTGGATTTGATCGTGGTGGGTTCGCATGGCCGCCATGGCTTGGCGCTGTTGCTGGGTTCGACCGCTTCCGGCGTGTTGCACCATGCCGAATGCGATGTGCTGGCGGTGCGGCTGCGGGCCTGAGCTTTTCCAAACCCCAGGAGGAGCGCCATGGAATCCATGCGCACCGGGCGGTGGCCGGCCGGACTGGCCGCCGCGTTGTCCCTCTGCTGCGGAGTCGCTTCCGCGCAGGCACCCAAGGAAGGAGGAACCGCCATGTCCTTGCGACTCTCGTCCCCGGCGTTCGCCGATCAACGTTTGATTCCGAAGCGCTATACCTGCGACGGCCAGGAGTTTTCCCCGCCGCTGGCCTGGTCGGGCTGGCCCCAAGGCACCCAAAGCTTCGCCTTGATCGTGGACGACCCCGACGCCCCCGATCCCAAAGCGCCCAAGACCACCTGGGTGCATTGGGTGCTGTATAACCTGCCGAACACCGTGTCCGGCTTGCCCGAAGGGATGGCTGCCCCGCCGCCGGGTGCCCGCCAGGGACTCAACGACTGGAAGCGCACCGGCTATGGCGGTCCTTGCCCGCCGGTCGGGCAGCACCGCTATTTCCATAAGCTGTACGCCCTCGATATTGTCCTGCCCGACCTCCGCACGCCCACCAAGGCCCAACTCGAACAGGCCATGCGCGGGCATATCCTCGCCGAAGCCCGTTTGATCGGGCTGTATCAGCGCAGTCCTTGACCCCGGTATGCCCGCGCGGCCCGGATGCCAATTCCATCCCGACCGCGGGGCGCTCACCCGCCGGGGGCCAAATCACTTCCGCCAATAGGCCGGCGTGAGCAGGATCAGCGCCGTGAACACCTCGATCCGCCCCAGGAACATCGCCAAGGTACACATCCACACCTGGAAGTCGGTCAGCACGCCATAATTGGTGGTCGGCCCCACCTGTCCCAAGCCCGGCCCCGCGTTGTTGATGCAGGCCAGGATGGCCGAGAACGAGGACACGAAATCCAGCCCGCTCATCACCAAAAGCAAGGTCAGGATGACGATGCTCATGAAATACACGAAGATGAAGCCCAGCACCGAGAGCATGATGTTGGAGGGAATCACCATATTCCCGAGCTTCAAGGGGTTGACCGAGGTGGGGTGGGTCAGGAGGAACATCTGCAACTCGCTCTGCTTGACCAGGATCATGGTGCGCATCATCTTGATGCCGCCGCCGGTCGAGCCGGTGCAGGAGCAAATACAGCTCAGGAACAGCATCCACAGGGGCGCGAAAATCGGCCATTCGTTGAAATCGGTGCTGGCGAAGCCGCAATCGGTGGCGATGGACACCAGGTTGAAGCTGGCGTGGCGCAGGGCGGTCCAATAGCTGGCGTAGGTGCCTTGCAGCCAGAGATACAACGCGATGCCAAGGCAACTGCCGATCAGCAGCATCAGATAGGGCATGGCCTCGATATCCTGGCGGTAGGGTTCGAGGCTCTTGCCGCGGAGCGCTTGGAAATGGGTGGCGAAGTTCATCCCGGCCAGCAGCATGAACACGATCAGGATGCCCTCGATGGCGGGCGAATTGAAATAGCCCACACTGGCGTCGTGGGTCGAGAAGCCGCCCAGCCCCATGGTGGCGAAAGCGTGGCAGACCGCGTCCAGCCAGCTCATCCCCGCCGCCTTCAAGGCCAGGATGCACAGCGCGGTGATGGTGCCGTAGACCAGCCAGAGGTTCTTGGCGGTTTCGGTGATGCGCGGCGTCAGCTTGCTATCCTTCATGGGGCCGGGGGTTTCGGCCATGAACAACTGGCGTCCGCCCACGCCCAGCACCGGCAGGATCGCCACCGCCAGCACGATGATGCCCATGCCGCCCAGCCAATTGAGCTCGTGCCGCCAGAGGTTGATGGCGGGCGGCAATTGGTCCAGCCCCGACAGCACCGTCGCCCCGGTGGTGGTCAGCCCGGACATGGTCTCGAAATAGGCGTCGGTGAACGACAGGCTTTCCAGATAGGACAGCAGGGGAATGGTGGCGAACGCCGCCATCCCGGTCCAGGCCAGGACCACCAGCAGGAAACCGTCCTTGGCCTTCAGGTCGCGGACGAAACGCCGGGTGGCGAACCAGAGCAGGATGCCGGCCCCGAGCGTGAAGCACATGTCCGCCAAGAACAGCCCCGCCGTGCCGTCGCCGAACAATAGCGAAGTCAGGATGGGCAGGAGATAGGTGATGCTGAACACCATCAGCATCAGGCCGAATACCCTGGCGAGCGACAGGAGCCTAGTCATCGTTCAAGCCTTATCGAAGGAGGAGGTGGTTGGGGCGGGCGGTGCGTTTTTTGCGGGGGATTGTACGAAAAATCCTGGGGCGGCACCCAACGGCGCGGCGTTAAACAATGAAAATAAGCCCTGGCAGGGCGGAGGTTGGCGATGAGCGATGAAGATTTGTACGGCTTGGCGCGGCAGGCCGGCGCGGCCTTGGGCGCGGCGGGCTGGATGTTGGCGACCGCCGAATCCTGCACCGGCGGCGGGGTGGCCGAATGCGTGACCGCCGTGGCGGGTAGTTCCGCCTGGTTCGACCGGGGTTTCGTGACCTATAGCAACGAGGCCAAGATGGATATGCTGGGTGTCGATCCCGAAACCCTGCGCGAACACGGCGCGGTCAGCGAGGCCACGGTGCGCGAGATGGCGGAGGGCGCGGTGCGGCTGAGCTGGGCCAATATCGCGGTGGCGGTGAGCGGTATCGCGGGGCCGGGCGGTGGCGGCCCCGACAAGCCGGTGGGGTTGGTCTGGTTCGCCTGGGCCTGCGAAGGGCGGGAGACCGTGGCGCGTTGCGAGCGCTTCGAAGGCGACCGCCGGGCGGTGCGGGCGCAGGCGGTGGCGGTGGCCCTGCGCGGGGTGTTGGATGCCTGCCGGGAATAGCGCCATATCGGCCCGGTTGTTCCTGGCGCTGTGGCCGGATGGGGAGGCGCGGGCCGCGTTGTGCGCCGCCCGTGACGTGGTCGCCCGGACTATGGCCGGGCAATGGGTGAAACCCGACAATCTGCATGTCACCTTGGCGTTTTTGGGCGAAGTCGCCCAGGAACGCTGGCCTGGGATCGTCCGGGTCGCCGACGCGATCAAGGTGCCATCCTTCACCTTGACCCTGGACCGGGCCGAATTTTGGCCGCGCAATGGCATCGTCTGCCTGGGCGCGGGCCAAGCGCCCCAACCGCTGTCGGATTTGGCCCAAGGCTTGGCCCAGGGCTTGAAGCAAGCCGGTTTCATCCTGGACCAGCGGCCTTACCGGCCCCATCTGACCCTGGCCCGCAAAGGCCGTTCCGGGCGGACGGCGCTGGTCTTGCCCGAACCTGTGGCTTGGCGGGTCGATGCTTGCAGCTTGGTCGAATCGCGCCTGGGCCGTGAAGGCGCCACCTACACGCCGCGTCAAACGTGGCGCTTGCAAAATGTCGAGGCTATTCCGGGATCGGGGTCTGTGGGATAATCGTCGGCTACTTCAACTGATTGGGCGGTCCCATCACGATGGACGAGAACAAGCGAAAAGCCCTCAACGCGGCGCTCTCCCAAATCGACAAGCAATTCGGCAAAGGCTCGGTCATGCGTCTCGGCGACATGGCCGCGATGCGCGATATCGAGGTGATTTCCACCGGCTCCCTGACCCTCGACATCGCCCTGGGCTGTGGCGGTCTGCCCCGTGGCCGCATCGTCGAAATCTACGGGCCCGAATCCTCCGGTAAAACCACCCTGACCCTGGAAGTGATCGCCCAGGCCCAGCGGTTGGGCGGGGTCGCGGCCTTCATCGATGCCGAACACGCCCTCGATCCCAGCTACGCCGAGAAGATCGGCGTCAACCTCGACGACCTCCTGATTTCCCAACCCGACACCGGCGAACAAGCCCTGGAAATCGCCGATATGCTGGTGCGCTCCGGCGGCGTGGACGTGCTGGTGGTGGACTCGGTGGCGGCCCTGACCCCCAAGGCCGAAATCGAAGGCGAGATGGGCGATTCCCATGTCGGCTTGCAAGCCCGCTTGATGTCGCAGGCTTTGCGCAAGCTCACCGCCAATATCAAGCGCTCCAATACCTTGGTCATCTTCATCAACCAAATCCGCATGAAGATCGGCGTGATGTTCGGCAGCCCCGAAACCACGACCGGTGGCAACGCCTTGAAGTTCTATGCCTCGGTGCGCCTCGATATCCGCCGCATCGGCGCGATCAAAAGCGGCGACGAAGTGGTCGGCAACGAAACCCGCGTCAAGGTGGTCAAGAACAAGGTGGCCCCGCCGTTCCGGGAAGCCACGTTCGAGATTCTGTACGGCGAAGGCGTCTCCCGCGAGGGTGAATTGATCGACCTGGGCGTGGATCATGGCATCGTGCAGAAATCCGGTTCCTGGTATAGCTACAACGGCGAGCGCATCGGCCAGGGCAAGGACAATGTCCGCAACCTATTGAAGGAACGCCCCGAAATGGCCGAATCCATCGAGGCCAAAATCCGCGAGAAAGCGCTGGCGACCCCGCCCGCGCCGGGTCCGGCCCCCGCCGACGAGGTCGAGGAGGCCGAACTCTGACCGAAGCCCCCGATGAGAGGCAGGCGGTGCTGGCCGCTTGCCTCCGTTATCTCTCCCGCCGTGAATACGGTCGCGCCGAACTGCGGCAAAAGCTCTTGTCGCGAGGTTACCCGGAATCCCTGGTCGATGAGGTCGTCGCCGACGCCGTGCGCGACGGGCTACAGAGCGATGCGCGTTTCGCCGAATCGTTCGTGCGCGGCAGGGTCGGCAAGGGCTATGGTTCGGCGCGGATCCAGCGGGAACTCAGGCAACGCGGTATCGGGGACGCGCCCGATCTCAAGGAGTGGGATTGGGAGGCGCAGATCGACAAGGTTTACCGCAAGAAATACGGCGACACCCTGCCGGACGGTTTGCCGGAACGGGCATCGCGGGAACGTTTTTTGCTTGGCAGGGGCTTCGGGCACGACGACATCCGCCAATTATTCCGGCGCTTGGCGCGGCGCGGACTAGCACAACCAGACGATTGACAATGGCAACCCTATGACCAGTTCGGAACTGCGATCCTTATTCCTCAACTTCTTCCAAGAACGCGGCCACGCCGTGGTGGCGTCCAGCCCCTTGATTCCGGGCAACGATCCGACCTTGCTGTTCACCAACGCCGGCATGGTGCAGTTCAAAGATGTGTTCCTCGGGCGGGAAGAGCGTGGCTATGTGCGGGCGGCGTCCTCGCAGCGCTGTGTGCGGGCGGGCGGCAAGCACAACGACCTGGAGAATGTGGGGTATACCGCGCGCCATCACACCTTCTTCGAGATGCTGGGCAATTTCAGCTTCGGCGATTATTTCAAGCGCGACGCCATCCGCTACGCCTGGGAATTCCTGACCGGCGTGTTGGGTTTGCCGCCGGAACGGCTGTGGATCACGGTCTACGACCAGGACACCGAAGCCGCCGATATTTGGTTGAACGAGGTGGGCATCGATCCCAACCGTTTCTCCCGCATCGGCACCAAGGACAATTTCTGGAGCATGGGCGACACCGGCCCTTGCGGTCCCTGCACCGAAATCTTCTACGACCACGGTGCCCATATCGCGGGCGGTCCGCCCGGCTCCCCCGATGAGGACGGCGACCGCTACATCGAGATTTGGAACCTCGTGTTCATGCAGTACGACCGCTCGGCGGATGGCACCTTGACCCCGCTGCCCAAGCCTTCGGTCGATACCGGCATGGGCTTGGAGCGCATCGCGGCGGTGGCGCAGGGCGTACATAGCAATTACGAGATCGACCTGTTCCGCACCTTGGTCCAGGCCGCCGCCGAATTGGCCGGGCTGAGCGATACCGATAATAGCTCGCTGCGGGTGCTGGCCGACCATATCCGTTCCTGCGCCTTCCTGGTCGCCGATGGCGTGTTGCCGTCCAACGAAGGGCGGGGCTATGTGCTGCGCCGCATCATCCGCCGGGCCATCCGCCATGGGTATAAGCTCGGCATCCGCGATGTCTTCTTCTATAAGCTAGTCGCGCCCTTATGCGCCGAGATGGGCGCGGCCTATCCCGAACTGGTCGCCGCCCGTGCCACGGTCGAGCAGGTGTTGCGCAAGGAGGAAGAGCGCTTCGCCGAGACCCTGGATCAGGGCATGAAGATTCTGGAAGCCCATCTCAAAGGCTTGAGCGGCACCGTCATTCCGGGCGAAACCGTGTTCCAGTTGTACGATACCTATGGTTTCCCGGTCGATCTCACCGCCGACATCGCCCGCGAACATGGCTTGACCCCGGATTTGGCCGGTTTCGAGCAGGCCATGGAGGCCCAGCGCGAACGCGCCCGCGCCGCCAGCCATTTCGCGGTGGATTATTCGCAGGAAGTGGCGGTGGATGTGCATTGCCAGTTCACCGGCTACACCCATCTGGCCGATGATGCCCGTGTCGTGGCCTTGCTCAAGGGCGGCAAAGCCGTCGATCAATTGGCGGCGGGCGAGGAAGGCGTCGTCATCCTGGATAAAACGCCGTTCTATGGCGAATCCGGCGGTCAGGTCGGCGATTCGGGTGTCCTCCGTGCCGGGGATGCGCTGTTCGAGGTGAGCGATACCCAGAAGCAGGCGGGCGATGTATTCCTGCATATCGGCAAGGTGGCGCGGGGTCTGTTCACGCTGGGCGCGGACTGCCGGGCCGAGGTGGATGGCGCGGCCCGCAACGCCACGGCGCTCAACCACTCGGCGACCCATATTTTGCACGCCGCCTTGCGCCGGATTTTGGGCGAGCATGTGGCGCAGAAAGGCTCTTTGGTCGATCCGCAACGTCTGCGCTTCGATTTCTCCCACTTCGAGCCGATCAAACCCGAGCAACTCGACGCCATCGAGCGCTTGGTGAACGAGCAAATCCGCGTCAACAGCCCGGTCCGCGCCGATGTCATGGCAAAGGATGAGGCCATGAAGGCCGGGGCCATGGCCTTGTTCGGCGAGAAATACGGCGACGAGGTCCGGGTGTTGCGCATCGGCGAGTTCTCCACCGAGTTGTGCGGCGGCACCCACGCCGACCGGGCCGGGGATATCGGCCTGTTCAAGATCGTCGCCGAATCCGGTGTGGCGGCGGGCGTCCGCCGTATCGAAGCCCTGACCGGGGCGGGCGCGTTCGAGTGGGTCAAGGCTAGCGAGCGCTTGGTGCAGTCGGTCGGCGAGAAGCTCAAGGCCGGGCGCGATGGTGTGGTCGATAAGGTGCAGCAATTGCTGGAACGCAACCGCGCCCTGGAAAAGGAACTGGACAAGCTCAAGGGCAAACTCGCCAGCGCTTCCGGCGACGATTTGGCTGCCCAGGCCGTCGAGATCGACGGCATCAAGGTGCTGGCCGCCAAGGTCGAAGAAAGCGACCCCAAAGCCCTGCGCGATTTGGTCGATCAACTCAGGAATAAACTCGGCAGCGCCGCCGTGGTGCTGGCCAGCGTCAAGGACGGCAAGGTCGGCCTGATCGCGGGCGTCACCAAGGACCAAACCGGGCGCATCAAGGCGGGCGATTTGGTCAACGCGGTGGCGGTCCAGGTCGGCGGCAAGGGCGGCGGGCGTCCCGATCTGGCCCAGGCCGGTGGCACCGATCCCGGCAAACTCGATGAAGCTTTGCGCGGCGTGCCCGAATGGGTACGTGGCCGTTTGGCATGATTCAACCACTCCGATAGCAAAAATGGCTCTTTACGTACACAAATATGGCGGTACTTCGGTGGGCACGGTCGAGCGCATCAAGCATGTGGCCGACAATGTCATCAAGGCCCGTCAGCGCGGCGAGGATGTGGTGGTGGTGGTGTCCGCGATGAGCGGCGAGACCAACCGCCTGGTCGCCTTGGCCCACGAGGCCCAGGAGCGTCCGAATACCCGCGAGATGGATGTGCTGTTGTCGACTGGCGAACAGGTGACGATTGCCTTGCTGAGCATGGCTTTGCAGCAGAAAGGCTGCGATGCCCGTTCCTATACCGGTGCCCAGGTCCGCATCCTGACCGACCGCGCCCATACCAAGGCCCGTATCGAGGATATCGACACCGAACGGATGCGTGCCGACTTGGCGCGGGGTAGGGTGGTGGTGGTGGCCGGGTTCCAAGGCGTCACCGAGGACGGCGATATCACGACCCTGGGCCGGGGCGGTTCCGACACCACGGCGGTGGCCCTGGCGGCGGCGCTCAAGGCCGACGAATGCTTGATCTACACCGATGTGGACGGCGTTTATACCACCGACCCCCGCATCGAACCCAAGGCGCGCCGCTTGGAGCGCATCACCTTCGAGGAAATGCTGGAAATGGCCAGCCTGGGCTCGAAGGTATTGCAGATCCGCTCGGTCGAATTCGCGGGCAAATATAATGTTCCCTTGCGGGTGCTTTCCAGTTTCAAGGAAGGGTCCGGCACGTTGATCAGCTACGAGGAGGCAAGCGGCGTGGAAAAACCATTGATTTCGGGAATCGCGTTCAACCGCGACGAGGCCAAGCTCACCATCCTGGGCGTGCCCGACAGGCCGGGCATCGCCTATAAGATTCTCGGCCCCATCGCCCAGGCCAATATCGAAGTGGACATGATCGTCCAGAACGTCGGCGAGGACGGCAGCACCGATTTCACCTTCACCGTGCATCGCAACGAATACAAGCGGGCGCTGGAAATCCTACAGAACATCTGCGCCGACCTGGGGGCCAAGGAAGCCGCCGGGGATACCGCTATCGTCAAGGTTTCCCTGGTCGGTGTCGGGATGCGTTCCCATGCCGGCATCGCCGCCAAGATGTTCGAGGCGCTCGCGGGCGAAGGTATCAATATCCAGATGATTTCGACTTCCGAGATCAAGATTTCCGTGGTCCTGAACGAGAAATATCTGGAGTTGGCCGTCAGGAGCCTGCATGAAGCCTTCCATCTCGATCAGCCCGCCGAAGCCGCCTAGCCTGAATTTTCTGTTAGAAATACAGCGGGAAGTGGTATAATATTCGGCTTGTATGCAACTGTGGGTCGGGATAGCGTTGCTTAAAGCGGTGCTGCTCTTAATAAGTTGGCGAGACCGTATAAGGAAGGATTTATGTTGATATTGACTCGTAGGGTTGGCGAGACTCTGATGATCGGGGACGATGTAACGGTTACCGTATTGGGGGTCAAGGGTAATCAGGTTCGTATCGGTGTGAATGCGCCCAAAGAGGTTTCCGTACATCGTGAGGAAATCTACGAGCGCATCAAACGCGAGCAGCAGGTCCAACCCGGCGGAGAAATTAGCTGAATCTTCGGGCGGAATCGGTTATAATAGGCAGATACTTCGGAGAGATGGCCGAGAGGCTGAAGGCGCTCCCCTGCTAAGGGAGTATAGGGCTTAAAACTCTATCGAGGGTTCGAATCCCTCTCTCTCCGCCACTTATTCAGTTGTGGCGCGGAAATAGTTTACGGTCTTCGCGCATCGTCGTGGAAACACGGGCTTCCTGGTCAAGTCCGCTGTTATCGTCCTGATAAGCCCCCCCGCTATACTTAGAATCATCAAGCTACGATAGCCCTGGTGTAAGCCATGCGGGGCTTGTGCGGGGCTTGTTTTTGTTGATATAATTTTCGGATTTTTCAGGTCGTTCTGAAACTCAGAGAGGAATCTTCATGGTCACTATCCGTTTGTCCCGTGGCGGCGCGAAGAAGCGTCCTTTTTATCATGTGGTGGTCGCGAATAGCCGCTCCAAAAGGGATGGCCGTTATATCGAGCGCGTGGGTTTCTTCAACCCGGTTGCCCAGGGGACTGCCGAGCGGTTGCGTTTGAACGAAGAGCGTATCCAATACTGGATCGGCCAAGGGGCCCAAACCACTGAAAGAGTGGGCAGCCTGATCAAGGAACTGCGCAAACTCTCCGCCGTTTCCGCCGCCTAAGCGGTCGATTGAGCCGCAATGTCCCGGCAAGTCATCGTTGGCGAGATTCTCGGGGCATTCGGTGTGCGGGGATGGATCAAAATCAAATCACATACCCATCCGCCGGAAAACATACTGAAGTATTCCCCATGGCGGATCGCGGGGAATGGCGGATCCAAGGATTATAAGCTTGTCGAGGGTAAGCGGCATGGCGAGGATGTGGTTATCGCCCGCTTGGATGGGATAAGCGACCGCGACCAAGCCCTGCTTTTGCAAAGGCATACCATAGCGGTTTCCAGGGAAAGCTTCTCGCCGCCCGGACCGGGGGAATATTACTGGGCCGATTTGATCGGCTTGGAAGTCCGCACCCTGGGTGGCGTGGTGCTGGGAAAAGTCGTCGGTATGATGGAAACCGGGGCCAACGATGTGATGGAAGTCCGGGGCGACCGCGAACGCTTGATTCCCTTTGTGGTCGGCGCTTTCGTCAAGGAAGTGCGGATCGATGAGGGATGGCTGAGCGTCGATTGGGACCCCGACTTCTAGGGCGCGACGATGCGCTTCGATGTCGTCACCCTGTTCCCCGAGATGCTGCGGGATGCCGCCCGCCATGGCGTCACCGGGCGGGCCATCGAAAACCATATCGCCGATCTGGTCCTGTGGAATCCACGCGAATACACCCATGACCGTCATCGCACGGTGGACGACCGGCCCTATGGCGGCGGACCGGGCATGGTGATGAAGGTCGGGCCTTTGCGCGACGCCATCCACGCGGCGCGGGCCGATTCGGCCTTGCCGGCCAAGACGGTTTACCTGAGTCCCCAGGGCCGGGTGTTGGATCAAACGGCGGTGGCACATTTCGCCGCTGTTCCGCGCTTGATCTTGGTGGCGGGCCGTTACGAAGGCATAGACGAGCGCCTGATCGAGGCCGAAATCGACGAGGAATGGTCGATTGGCGATTACGTCCTGAGCGGCGGGGAATTGGCGGCTTTGGTCCTGTTCGATGCCGTGGTGCGTTTGCTTCCCGGCGTATTGGGACATGCCGAATCGGCGGCGCAGGATTCCCATGTGGCCGGGTTGTTGGATTGTCCCCACTACACCCGCCCCGAGGAAATCGATGGCCGCGCAATCCCGGAAATCCTCCAATCCGGGAACCACGAGGCCATTAGGCGGTGGCGTTTGAAGCAATCGCTCGGGCGTACCTGGCTGAAAAGGCCGGACCTTCTGGCCAAGGTCCGACTCGACGCCGAACAGGCAGGATTGCTCGGGGAATTCCAGAACGAATTGAATACCGGAAAGACACAAGAAGGGTAAGCAGCAATGGCGAATATTATTCAAGAACTCGAAGCCGAATGGATGAGCGCGAAGACCATACCGGCATTCGCGCCCGGCGACACCGTGGTGGTGCAGGTCAAGGTGAAGGAAGGCAACCGTGAGCGTTTACAGGCCTATGAAGGCGTGGTGATCGCCAAGCGCAACCGGGGTTACAACTCCGCCTTCACCGTGCGCAAGATGTCCCATGGCGAGGGTGTGGAGCGCGTGTTCCAGACCTACAGCCCGCAGGTGCAGGAAATCGCGGTCAAGCGCCGGGGCGATGTGCGCCGCGCCAAGCTGTACTACCTGCGCGACCGCACCGGCAAGGCCGCCCGCATCAAGGAAAAAATCTAACCGGCCCGCGGTGGTCGCCGCGAACCTGTGGAACGGTACGACGGGCAGCGCAAACTGCCCGTCGGTCGTTTCCGGGGCCGGAAAATCTTCTATTCCCCGCATTCGGTGTTCCAGCCATGCCTACCGCGATCATCGCGACGCCGTTCGGTGCCCTGGCCCTGTCCGCCACGGAGCATGAATTGGTCGGCATCGATTTCTCCCTGGATGCCCCCGCCGTTGAAATTCCGGCCCATCCGGTGCTGGCATTGGCGGCTTCCCAGTTGGCCCGCTATTTCGACGATCCCGGCTTTGCCTTCTCCTTGCCCTTGCGCCTGTCCGGTACCGATTACCGCCGCCGGGTCTGGGACGCCTTGGTCGCCATCCCCGCGGGGAACGTCGAAACCTATGGCCGCTTGGCCGACCGCCTCGGCAGCGGTCCCCGCGCCGTGGCCGGTGCCTGCCGCGCTAATGCTTTTCCCATCGTCATTCCCTGCCACCGGGTGGTGTCGGCCCAGGGCTTGGGCGGCTATGGTGGCCGGAGGTCCGGGCCGCTCCTCGATCTCAAGCGCTGGCTGCTGAGGCATGAAGGCTACGCCGCCTGAGACGGATCGGGAGTTGATCCAGCGTTTCGCCGACGCCCTGTGGCTGGAAGAGGGCTTGAGCGAGAATACCCAGAAAGCTTATATCAGCGACCTGTCGCATTTTTCCGCCTGGCTCGGCAAGGCGCAGCGCGGGGGGTTGTTGGCGGTCGATGCCGCCGCGATAGAAAATTATCTGGCGTTCAGATATCAGCGGAAAGCCAGCGGACGTAGCATGGCGCGGCTATTGTCCAGTCTGCGGAAGCTTTATCTGTCCCTGCTGCGGGAAGGCCGGATCGAAATCGACCCCACCCTGAACATCGACCCGCCCCGCCTGGGCCGTCCCCTGCCCAAGACCTTGACCGAGCGCGATGTCGAAGCCCTGCTCGAAGCGCCCCCCACCGACGAGGTGTTGGGCTGCCGCGACCGCGCCATGTTGGAAGTCCTCTACGCCACCGGGCTCCGGGTCAGCGAACTGGTCGGCCTCAAACTGGAAGAAGTGAACCTGCGCCGGGGCGTGGTCCGGGTCATGGGCAAGGGCGGCAAGGAGCGCTTGGTGCCCCTGGGCGAGGAGGCCGAGGAATGGGTGCGCCGTTATTTCGATACCGCCCGTGTCGTCTTGCTGAAGGGCCGCCGCAGCGACGATTTGTTCGTGACCGACCGGGGCGCGGGCATGACCCGGCAAGCCTTTTGGTATCTCATCAAGCGCTACGCCCTGCAAGCGGGCATCCACAAACCCTTGTCGCCCCATACCCTGCGCCACGCCTTCGCCACCCATTTGCTCAACCACGGGGCCGATCTGCGGGTGGTGCAGATGCTGCTGGGCCATAGCGACTTATCCAGCACCCAGATTTATACTCACGTCGCCCAGGAACGGCTCAAGGAATTGCACGCCCGTTGCCATCCCCGCGGTTGAACCCCTTTCCCCCTATCGGAGCCACCATGTCGAATATCCATCCCACCGCCTATGTCGCGCCCGAGGTCGAACTCGGGGCTGGAGTCGCCGTCGGACCGTTCGCCGTGATCGAGGGGCCGGGGGTGGTCGGCGAGGGTTGCCGCATCGACGCCCATGCGGTGATCCGCCCCTATGTGCGGATGGGTCGGCACAACCATGTCCATCCCCATGCGGTGCTGGGCGGTTTGCCGCAGGATTTGGGTTTCGACGAGGCCACCGAGACCTATCTGGATATCGGCGACCATAATGTCTTCCGCGAGGCGGTGACGCTGAGCCGGGCCACGAAACCGGGCGGTTCGACCCGTTTGGGTTCCCACAATTACCTGATGAACGGCAGCCACGTCGGCCATGATTGCGTGCTGGGCGACCGCAATATCTTCGCCAGCAATGTGGCCCTCGGCGGCCATGTGCAAATGGGCGACCGGGTGTTCTGCGGTGGCGGGGCGGTGGTGCATCAATTCTGCCGGGTCGGCAGCCTCGCCATCCTGCAAGGCTTGGCCGGCATCAACAAGGACGTGATTCCTTATACGATGGTCGGCGGGCGTCCCGGCAAGCATTACCGGGTCAATCTGGTCGGCGTGCGCCGGGCCGGGATCGATGGCGACCGGCTCAAGGCGGTGTCCGCCGCGTTCCGCCGCTTGCGTAATAAACAAAGCCTGGACGACCTGCCCGACACCCCGGAATTGGCCTATCTACGGACATGGCTGGCCGCCGAGTCCAAGCGCCACGGCACCTTGGGCTTCGTCGAACTCGGCCGCGGCGACGATTGATGCCTATTTCCCCATCGGAGCGAACCCTATGAACCCTCTGCGCTGCGCCGTGATCGGCGTCGGATACCTGGGCAAATTCCACGCGCAAAAATACGCCGCGCTTCCCGATTGCGAATTGGTCGCGGTGGTCGATAGCAACCCGGCCCAGGCCCAGGCCGTGGCCGAGGCCAACCAGACCCGCGCCGTCGCCGATTACCGCGAACTCCTGGGCCGGGTCGATGCCGTCAGCATCGTGGTTCCCACCAGCCTGCATTTCGAGGTGGCCCGCGAGTTCCTGGCGGCGGGCGTGCATGTCTTGGTGGAAAAGCCCATCACCGTCACGGTGGACGAGGCCGACGAATTGATCCGCCTTGCCGGTGAAAAGGATGTGCGGCTGATGGTCGGCCATCTGGAACGCTTCAACGCGGCGCTGTTGGGCTTGGACTTGACCCAGGACAAGCCTTTGTTCATCGAATCCCATAGGCTCGCGCCTTTCAATCCCAGGGCCAACGATGTCAGCGTGGTGTTGGACCTGATGATCCACGACATCGATATCATCCTCGACATCGTGGATTCCGAGGTCGAACGCATCGACGCCAAGGGCGTCACCGTGCTGACCAACGACACCGATATCGCCAACGCCCGCATTACCTTCAAAAGCGGCTGTGTCGCCAACGTCACCGCCAGCCGCGCCAGCCTCAAGGTCGAGCGCAAGATGCGGATGTTCATGCCGAACTGCTATGTTTCGGTGGATTTCCAGAACCGGGTATTGGCCAAGCACCGCAAGGGCGAACGGGAGATGTTCCCCGGCGTCCCCGAGATCGTCAGCGAGGAATCGGTGTTCGAGAACGGCGATGCCTTGATGGCGGAGATCAAGCATTTCGTGGCCTGCGTGCGGGAGGGCAGGGAGCCTTTGTGTTCTGGCCACGCCGGGCGCAGGGCTTTGGCGACGGCGACCGAGATTACCCGGCTTTTGAAATCCTGAGCGCGGCGTTACCCAATCATCAATCCTAGGAGTTCTCAAGCCATGATCCCGATGGTCGATCTCAAAACCCAATACGCCAACCTCAAGGACGAAATCGACCGCGGCGTCCAGGAAGTCTTGGAAAGCTGCGCCTTCATCCTGGGGCCGAATGTCAAGGCGTTCGAGGAGGAAGCCGCCGCCTACCTCGGCGTGAAGCACGCCATCGGCTGCGCTTCCGGCACCGACGCCCTGCACTTGGTGCTGCGCGCGGCGGGCGTGGGCGAGGGCGACGAGGTCATCACTTCGGCCTTCACCTTCATCGCCACGGCGGAGGCCATCCGCTACGTGGGGGCCAAGCCGGTCTTCGTGGACATCGATCCCCAGACCTTCAACATCGACCCCGCCCGGATCGAAGCCGCCCTCACCGCCAAGACCAAGGCCATCATGCCGGTGCATTTGTTCGGCCAACCGGCGGACATGGCGGCGATCACGGCGCTGTGCGAGCGCCACGGCCTGGTGCTGATCGAGGATTGCGCCCAGTCCTTCGGCGCGACCCTCGATGGCAAGCAAACGGGCGCGTTCGGCCTGGGCGCGGGCTTCAGCTTCTTCCCCAGCAAGAACCTGGGCGCTTACGGCGATGGCGGTTTGGTCACGACCCAGTCCGATGATATCGCCGCCAAGGTGAAGATGCTGCGCAACCACGGCTCCGAGGTGCGCTATTACCACGACGCCATCGGCTATAACAGCCGCCTGGACGAAATCCAGGCCGCGATCCTGCGGGTGAAATTGCGCCATATCGAGGCATTCAACGCGGGCCGCCGCCGCGCCGCCCAGCTTTATTCCGCATTGATGGCGGATTTGCCGGTCGAGACCCCGCACGAGGATGGTATCGGCGTCCACGTCTATCACCAATACACCCTGCTCAGCGACCGCCGCGACGCCCTCATGCTGGCGTTGCAACAAGCGCAAATCGCCTGCGCCATCTACTACCCGGTGCCCTTGCACCAGCAGAACGTGTTCAAGGCCGATTGCGCCGGGCTGAGCCTCCCGGTCACGGAATCCGTGGCAGCGCGCTGCCTGTCCTTGCCGATCTATCCCGAACTCGGGGAAGCGGATATCCGCCGCGTCGTGGCGGTGATCCGGGCGGCGCTCGATGGCTGAACGTCCCCCCTTGGTGTTGCTGTCCGCCGGGGAAGCCTCCGGTGACCGCCATGCCGCCGACCTGTTCACGGCGCTGAAAGCCCTGGTGCCGGATGTGCGCGGCATCGGCATGGGCGGGGCGGCGATGCGCGAGGCCGGGGTCGAAATCCGCTGCGATTCCTCCGGCATCGGCGTCATCGGCCTGGTCGAAATCGCCAAGCATTACGGCGAAATCCGCCGGGCGCTCGCGCTCATGCAAACCCTCGCCCGCGAGGAAAAACCCGACTTGCTGATCTGCGTCGATTACAAGGAATTCAACTTCCGGCTGGCCAAGGCGGCGAAGGCCAGCGGGGTGCGGGTGTTGTTCTATGTCAGCCCGCAGGTTTGGGCCTGGCGGCCGGGCCGGGTCAAGACCTATGGCCGCATCGTCGATCACATGGCGGTGATTTTCCCGTTCGAGGTGCCGTTCTACGAGGCCCACCAAGTGCCGGTCACTTATGTCGGCCATCCCCTGGCCGGGAAGGTGAGGCCCACGCTGGATCTTCGGGCGGCGCGGGAAAAATATGGACTCGACGGCGCGGCCCCGGTCATCGGTCTCCTGCCCGGCAGCCGCGTCAATGAAATCAAACGCTTGTTCCCGGTCATCCTGAAATCGGCGCGGCGGCTGGCCCAGGATTTCGCGGGGGCGCGGTTCCTGTTGTTCCAAGCGCCTTCGGTGGCGGACGCGGATATCCAGGGGCGGCTGGAGGCTGCCGGTTTGGATATCCGGGTCATCCAGGGCCAGGATTATGACGCCCTGCAATGCTGCGACGCCGTCATCACCGTGTCGGGCACGGCGACCCTGGAGGTCGCCCTGGTCGGCGTGCCCATGGTCATCGTCTACCGCCTGTCGCCCCTGAGCTATTGGCTGGGCCGCTTGTTGGTCAGCATCCCGCATATCGGCCTGCCGAATATCCTGGCGGGCCGGGGCATCGTCCGCGAATTCATCCAACACGAAGCCAACCCCGCCAACATCGCCGCCGAGATCGGCAAAATCCTGCGGGAACCCGAGTATGCGGAAGGTATCCGCCGGGCGCTGGCGGAGGTGCGGGAGCGGCTGGGCGGGCGCAATGGCTCCCAGGAGTTGGCGCGGTTGGCGGCGGAGATGCTGGTGCCCGGAGCGGTGCCATGAGCCGGGCTTTCGTGAAGGAAATGGACGGGCTGGAAGAGGCTTTGCCGGAGCGGCCCCAAAGCCCCCACATCAACTATGTGACCCCGCGTGGCCTCGCGCAATTGCAGGAACGGGTACGGGAACTGAGCGCCCTGCGTAGCGCTTTGGAACCCCGCGACGATCTGGATAGCCGCCAGCAACTCAAGCGGGTCGAACGCGATCTGCATTACTACACCGAGCGGGTGGCCCGCGCCGTGCTGGTGCGGCCCGGCGTCCAGCCCGGCGACAAGGTCCATTTCGGCGCGGCGGTGGAGGTCGAGGACGGGGACGGGCACCGGCAGCGCTGCGTCATCGTCGGCGAGGACGAAGCCGACGCCGCCCAGGGCCGGATCAGCTGGGTGTCGCCGCTGGCCCAAGCCCTGTTGAACGCCCGGCCCGGCGATGTGGTGACATGGCGGCGTCCGGTGGGCGATAAAACCCTGGAAATCCTCGCCATCGGCGAAGACTCGCCGTGAGCGACGCCGCGCCCGGTTGTCGGCTGCGCTATAGCGCCAGGGCCAAACGCCTGCGCTTGGTGGTGAAGCCCGCCGGGGCCGAATTGGTGATCCCGCCCGGCGTGGGCCGGGAACAGGCGCTGGCCTTCATGGAACAGCACCGCGCCTGGGCCGAGCGCAAGCTGGCGGAATTCCGCGCCCGCGCCGCCACGGCCACCGCGCCGGTCGGCTTCCTCGCGGGCGCGACCCTGCCGTTCCAGGGCCGCGAGGTGGCCCTGGATATCGTCCTATCCCCCGACCGCCGGACCCGCGTCGAATTCGACCAGGGTTTCCGCATCGCCTTGCCCGCCACGGCTTCCGGTCCCACCGAACAGCGGGTGAAAGCCGCCCTGTCCGCCTGGATCAAAACCTGGATGGCGGACGAGGCCGCCCGCATCGTGGCCCGCCACGCCGTCCGCTACGGTCTCGAACCCCGCTCCATCCGCATCAAACGCATGAAAAGCCGTTGGGGCAGTTGCGGTGCGCGGGGCGATATCAACCTCAATTGGCTTTTGGCTTTCGCCCCGCCCACGGTGTTGGAATACGTGGTGGTGCATGAGCTTTGCCATCTCCGTCGGCGCGACCATTCCGCCGCCTTCTGGGATTTGGTGGCCCGGCATTTGCCCGGCTGGCTCCAGGAACGGCAATGGCTCAAGCGCCATGGCGGCGAATTATTGCGGCGCTTCGCATGAACACACTCAACAAAAAATTCGGAAAGAACCTCCTGGCTTGGCTGGCCTTGGTCCCGCTGTTTTTCGGGATGCAACTGTTCGCCAACCGCGACCTGGCCTCGGGCCCGCCGCCCGCGATCCAGGGGCCCACCCTGGACGGCCAAGCCTTCCCCGGCCTGGCTTCCCTGCCCAAACCCGCCGTGCTGTATTTCTGGGCCAGTTGGTGCCCCGTTTGTCGGGGCATGCAAGGCGGTATCCAGGAATTGGCGCAAGATATGCCTTTGCTCGGTATCGCCATGCAGTCCGGCGATGCCGCCGAGGTCGCCCAGTATATGAAGCAGATGGGCTTCGATATCCCCGTGGTGATCGACGCTTCCGGGGACATCGGCAAAGCCTTCGGGTTGCGCGGTGTGCCCGCGGTGTTCGTGCTGGGTGCCGACGGCAATATCCGCTATGCCAGCGCGGGCTATACCACCGCCCTGGGCGTGCGCCTGAGATATTGGCTGGCCGGGCTGTAGGCCGCCGCATCCGGGCTACACGGTGATTGTCAATTGGAAGCGGTAAGCTGGAATCCGAAGTCTGTCCTGGCTCGTCCCGGCACGATGGCGGTGCGGGTGATAGGTCCGAACATGGGCTATAACTAGCTCATCGGCCTTAATAATTACAGGAGAAACTGCCGTGAGTGTGATCCCATCTACCATGTTTGCCATCGAAATCACCCAACCGGGCGGTCCCGAGGTGTTGCAGCCTTGCCGCCGCGCCGTGCCCGAGCCCGGTCCTGGGGAAGTGTTAATCAGAGTGGCGGCGGCGGGCATCAACCGCCCGGACGCCATGCAACGCCGGGGCTTGTATCCGCCGCCGCCCGGCGCGTCCGATATTCCGGGATTGGAGGTCGCCGGACAGGTCGTGGCCGTGGGCGAGGGCGTGAAGCATCCCGGCGTCGGCGAGGGCGTGTGCGCCCTGGTCACGGGTGGCGGCTATGCCGAATATTGCGTCGCCGCCGCGCCCTTGTGCCTGCCCATCCCCAAGGGCTTCAGTTGGGTCGAGGCGGCGGCCTTGCCGGAAGCCCTGTTCACGGTCTGGGCCAATTTGTTCGAGCAAGGCGGCTTGAAGGCCGGGGAGCGGGTCTTGATCCACGGCGGTAGCGGCGGCATCGGCAGCACCGCCATCCAGTTGGCGCGGGAGTTCGGTGCCGAGGTGTTCGTCACCGCCGGCAGCGTGCAAAAATGCATTTTCTGCGAGCAACTCGGGGCGCGGGCCATCGACTACGGCCAGCAGGACTTCGTCGAGGCCATCCGCGAATATACCGGGGGCCAAGGCGTGGACCTCATCCTCGACATGATGGGCGGTCCCTATCTACAGCGCAATCTCGAATGCCTGGCCCCCGGCGGGCGCTTGGCCTTGATCGCGGTGCAGGGCGGTCCCAAGACCGAAATCAACCTGTTGCCGATCCTGCTCAAGCGCCTGACCCTGGCCGGTTCCACCCTGCGTCCGCGCAGCCTCGCCGAGAAGGCCGCGCTGGCTTCCGCGCTGAAATCCCAGGTCTGGCCCTTGTTGAAGAGCGGGAAGATCAAGCCCGTGATCCATGGCACCTTCCCCTTGGCCGACGCCTCGGAAACCCATCATTTATTGGAAAGCGGCCGGCATATCGGCAAATTGGTGTTGGAGAACAGTTGAACCGATGAGATTCCGGGTATCCGCGGCCCTGGCCGCGTTGTGTTTGTTGGCGGGGCGGGCCGAGGCCGATGTGGCGCGGGGGCTCGCCGCCGTGGCGAAACAGGATTGGCGCGCCGCCGCCGCGCAGTTCCAGCCCTTGGCGGAGGCGGGCGACCGGGATGCCCAGATCAATCTCGGCAACCTGTATCTCAAGGGCTATGGCGTCGAGCAGGATTACGGGGCCGCCTACCGCTGGTATCTCCGGGCGGCGGGCCAGGGCAGCGCCCTGGCCCAGGGCAAGCTCGGGATGATGCAGTATTACGGCCTGGGCATGGACGAGAACCACGGCGCGGCGGTGGGTTGGTTCCGCGAGGCGGCGGAGCGGGGCGATCCGGGGTCGGCGGCGATCCTGGGTTCCTTGTACGAGGCGGGCGACGGCATCCGCAAGGATATCGCCCAGGCGTATTTCTGGTACGCCCTGGCCGCCGACCGCGGCCATCCCACGGCGGCGGACCGCAAGACCGAACTGGCCGACCGCATGACCACCGACGAAATCAACCGGGGGCTGGATTTGTTGGCGGCCTGGGAGAAGGACCATCCCTTGCCCGAGGTGAAGGAGGAGGAACCGCCCGAATTCGCCGAACCGCCGCCCGCCGCCCGTCACTTGGAGCCGGTGGGCGGGCCCGCCGCCCGGTCGCTCCCGCCCAGGCGGGTCAAGGCCGACCCGGAACCACGGCCCAAGCCCAAAACGCCGAAAGCGGCGGACAAGAACGCCAAGCCGGCCCACCAGGCCGGCCAGGTGGCCAAGCCCAAACCGGCGCACAAGGGGCAGGATCGGAGCGCCAAACCCGCCCATGCTGCCCACGCAAAACCGGCCAAGCCTTCCAAGCCGGGCCCGCCCAAGGCGATAAAACCGACCGATACCCAGAAACCGGCCAAACCCGTCAAGGCCAAATCCGCCCAGGAGGCCAAGGCCGGCAAGGAAAAAACGGCGGTGTCCAAGCCCAAGCCCAAGCCCAAGCCCAAACCGGCCCCCAAATGACAACGCCCCGTCCGTGCCGGGCACGGACGGGGCGTTTGGGGAAGCGCCCGGATCAGCCGAAATGGCAAACGTAATCCAGCATCTCGACGGTTTCGATATCGAAGCGGCTATCGCCCGGCACCTTGAAGGAATCACCGGCTTGGTAGGTGGTCCATTCGCTTTCCCCCGCCTGGCGCACATGGCACACGCCGCCGATGATTTCCATGATTTCCGGCGCGGCGGTCTGGAAGGTCAGGCTGGACGGGAAGATGACGCCGATGGTCTTGCGGGTGCCGTTGGGGAACAGCACGGTGTGGCTGACGCACTTGCCGTCGAAATAGACATTGGCTTTCTTGACGACGCTGACCTCATCGAATTGGGACATGGGGTTCCTCGGTTTGGGTATGGAAAAGGCGGGATTATACGACGGGCGGGCCGGATGGCTTAGATCAGCACCGCCAGCACGCCGACCACGACCACGCCCGCCAGCAGTTTGTAGGGCCAGGCCAGGAGTTGCCAGGCCAGCCGCACGGCGCGGTATTGCCGCCGGAAAAAGGCCGCGATCCTGGGAAACCATTGGCGGCGGGCTTTCCGCCACAGCCAGCGCAGCACCAACAGCCCCGCCAATAGCTTGACCGGGGTCAGGCTCCAGGCGGTGACGATCTCGGCATGGTAGGGATCGAGGTCGAACCATTCCTCGATCTGGTCTTCGAGATGCTCCTCGCTGCCCTCGACCACGAAGAAAATCCCGTCGCCGATGAATTCCAGGATTTCCAGGATGAACTCGAACAGGGCTTCTTCCAGGATGAAGGCCAGGGCGACGAAGCCCAGGAACCAGTACAAGGGGATCCAGCTGGGTTCTACCGGGGGGTCGGCTTCGGTGGCGAGGACGGCGGGACGGGCGGGAGCCTCGGAATCGGAATCGCTCATGGCTAATGGCTGGGCTGGGTTGACCGGACGCGGAAGGGTAGCTTCCTTCGGGGGGCGGTTCAAGCGCGATAGGTCAAACTTGGCGGGCTTGGAAACCGCCCGGTAGTGTGGGATTTGCGATAAAACTCGCCGGAATCCCGCACGGACGGGGTAAAATAGAACTGTGATATAGTTCGCCAGCGGCGCGGCCGGGGTTCTCCGGTATGACGGTCCTTGGGCGCAGGCTCCGGGGACGGACGCTCGAACAACAAGGACTCCCAGCGAACCCATCCCCAAGAACCCGACGAAAAAAATATACCGAGAGCTTCATGGAAATCAAAGAATGGCTGCAGGTCTGGCAATTTGAACACAACCCATTCGTCATCTTCGACGCGGACCGCGACCCGTATCTGCAAACCGCGATGGTGGAGAACACCTCGCTGCGTTCCGTGTTGTTGCACCTGGAGAAGCCCAGCCCCTACGTGATCTTCGCCATCCGCGGCGCGGGCAAATCCTCCATGCGGATCGACACCGAGCGCTACCTGCGCCAGTACGAAGACAAGGTGCTGGTCATCAGCTATGTGGAATTCAACGAGCTCCTGAGCGAGGTGAGCCGCCCCCGGCGCTTGCCCATCGAATATTCCGCCAACAAATCCGCCCTCGCCCGCATCTTCAAGCGCAAGAAGGAAGAACCCTTGGCCCGCGAAGCCAAGATGACCCTGGACGACCATCTCGATTACATCCTCAAGCTCGGCATCGAGGAACTTTACGGCCATATCCTCGAAGCCCACAAGGAAGACATGCTCAAGGACAACCGGGAAATCGCCGAGAAATTCCTGCTGCTGACCGCGCTCTATTTCGCTCCGAACGACCTGTCGAGCAAGGTGTCGGCCCTGCGCCGCCAGATGGAGATCGCGGGCTATAAGAAGAAGAGCAACTTCTTCGCCAAGAGCCAGGCCAAGTTCCTGGCCGGGGAAATCTACCGTTATATCCGGGGCGTGCCGGTGTCGCTGGAAGGGACGTTCAAGATCATCCAGGAAATCGGGCCGGGCCTCTTTGAGTTCCACGGCATTCCGCGCACCACCGAGAACCGCTTCACCCTGCTCAAGAGCTTCATGGAATTGGTGCGCTATTTCGGGCTGTCGGGGGTGTATTTACTGGTGGACCGGGTGGACGAGCCGACCAGCATCAAGGGCGACCCGGAGAAGATGCGCGAACTGGTGACGCCGGTGCTGGACGACCAATTGTTCCAGATCGACCACCTCGGCATCATCATGTTCCTGCCCTACGAGTTGCACGATCTCAAGAAGTATTACCGCAGCGACCGCATCAAGACCATTTCCTCGATCAACTGGTCGGCGGAGAACATGATCCGGCTGATCGAGAAACGCATGAACGTGGGCCGCAAGCCGGGCAGCCCGCCGCTGCAACTGGCCGATATCTTCGAGGAGGACGGCGAGAGCAAGGCGCAGTTCATCGTGCGGCAGTTGACACCGCGCAACGCCTTCCGCCTGTTGAGCATCATCGTCGAGGAGCATTGCGGCACGGTGATCTATGGCGTCAAGATTTCCACCGAGGTCTATGAATCGGCGGTACAGCGCTATTTGATCGAGAAGGAAGGTTATTGAGGGTCGCGGCGCGGCGGATCGCGCTTCGGATTCAAAAGGGTCGGCGTGGGGAGCGCCGGCCCTTTTTGCGTTTTGGGAATGGGGATTTTCGTTGTCAATTTTATGGGGCTGTGGTTCGATAAGTGGGGCCACATTTCGTGTGGTTGGCTAGCAAGACGTTCGCTTAACGTCCTGGTTTGGGTGGTTAAGGGAATCTATTTATTTACATGCTATGCTTCAAATGAACGACCTTCCAGTTCAGTCACTTACTGCGATAGCCACACTCGTCGCCGCACTGATTACTGCTGCCGTTTCGTTTGTCAGCCTCACGCTCACGAAAGAGCAGAAGACATCGGAGTTTCGACAGGCGTGGATTGACGCACTCAGAGAAGAACTCGCCAGCTTTCTTGCCGCAGCAAGAGCTTTTGCCAGAGCCGTAGAGATACTCAACACCTACGGGCCGGATTACAAAGACAAGACGGCGCTTCGAATCAGCGATGAAAAAGTCGGAGACCTCCGGTATCAGGTTGCAGAGTCACTCTGCAAGATTCAGCTTCGCCTAAATCCAAACGAACCGGAGCATCAAGAACTTCTTCGTCTGCTACGCCGTGCCGTTAGCGAGCAAA
This sequence comes from Methylomagnum ishizawai, assembly GCF_019670005.1. Lineage (NCBI taxonomy): Bacteria > Pseudomonadati > Pseudomonadota > Gammaproteobacteria > Methylococcales > Methylococcaceae > Methylomagnum > Methylomagnum ishizawai. Next base: position 2,085,949 of record NZ_AP019783.1, read on the forward strand.
ACGCAATGGTCAATAACAAGACAGGCGTCGAAGAAACCATGAAGGCCATCGAGATTGCCAGCGAATATGCCCAGCCTGTTTTGAAGAAGGAGTGGGAGCGAGTGAAGAAAGGCGAGTTGCCGTTTCGCATCGCGCGCAACTGGGTGGCTCCAGCGATTGCAGCGCTCTCGCTTGCGTTCATTGCTTGGGTTCTACTTGGCAAGTTCAGGCTATGAGCATCCAAGCCCGCGTAGAAACTATGCAGCCGGGCAGGGTGGGCATGTGCCCATGCCCACCCTGCTGTGCCTATCCACGACCCGACCGAATCCGGGAGGAACCATGGAAGCCCAGCGATTAAACACCGTGGACGATTTGCTCCGATTCCCCGAGGAGCGGGTCGAGCTAATCAATGGCGAAATCGTCCAGCGGCCCATGGCGCGTTCCGAACATGCTTTGGTCCAAGCCGGTATTTCCGACGAGGTTTCCCCATTGAGGCGCAAGGACGGCCCCGGCGGTTGGTGGATCATGACCGAAATCAGCGTCAGCGTCAGGTATGCCAGCCACGATTTGGCCGGTTGGCGCAAGGAACGGGTTCCCAACCGGCCAACAGGTATCATGGATATCATCCCGGATTGGGTGTGCGAAATTACCTCTCCTGGGCATGAACGCAAGGATATATTCCATAATTTCCTGCTACTACAGCGGCATGGCGTGGCTTATTATTGGGTGATTTCGCCCGAGGATAAAACCCTCATCGCTTATGAATGGGTGGAAGGTAGATACCGGGTGGTATTCGCCATGGAATGCCGGTCGCCTGAAGATTTCATAAAGGTGCGGGTGTCGCCGTTCGAGGGTTTGGAAATGGACTTGGATTATATTTTCGGTCAACCCACGTAGCCAGGATGAAGCGCGGCGGAATCTGGGAAAACAAAGCATTTTCGGTTTGGGTTTGCGCTCAGCCGTAGGGTGGGCATGTACTCATGCCCACCACTTCCGGGCTATCCCGGTGGGTATGGAATACGTGCCCGCCCTACAAACAACCTGAAAATGCTCTAGAAACCACCCTAAAGCCTCGAAAGCCCACTCATGTTCTCCCGCATCTTCCTCGGCATCGCCGATTTCGACCGGGCCATGGCTTTCTGCCGGTCCCTCGTCGATGCGGCTGGCCGGTGATTGCGAGGGAATCCGACGGCAACAAGCTTTGCGACGCCTGTCATCGGTCCGAATGATCCGCACCGTTGCCGCGAGCCTTCCCACGGAACCGGCCCGGTCGCCACCGTCCCCGCGATACGCCGCCGCCGCCTTTCTTTTGTTATGATGCCAAGACTCCGCCCCCACCCAAGGAAGCGCGTCATGGCCCTATTGGAAACCCCCATCTGCGATTTCGGCACCCCCGCCATCGATTTTTCCCTGCCCGGCATCGACGGCAAAACCTGGACCCTGGAACAATGCCGCGGCCCCAACGGCCTCCTGGTCATGTTCATCTGCAACCATTGCCCCTATGTCAAGGCCATCCAGGAGCGGCTGGTGCGCGACGTGCGGGATTTGCGCGAACACGGCATCCACGCCGTCGGCATCATGTCCAACGATCCCGCCGACTACCCGGAGGATTCGTTCGACAACATGAAGCGCGTGGCCGAGCGCTGCGGCTATCCCTTTCCCTACCTGTTCGATGAAAGCCAGGATATCGCCCGAAGCTATGGCGCGGTCTGCACGCCGGACTTCTTCGGCTACAACCGGAACCTGGAACTACAATACCGCGGCCGGCTCGACGCCAGCCGCAAGGATACCGCCCCGGCCGACGCTCGGCGCGACCTCTACGAGGCCATGAAGCAGGTCGCCCTGACCGGCCAGGGTCCCCAGGAACAAATCCCCAGCATGGGTTGTTCCATCAAATGGCGCGACCGCTGAACCGAACCCACAATCCCTTAAACAGGAGAAAACTATGTCTTTCAAGAGAGTAACCGACCTCGATCTCGCCGGTAAGCGCGTCCTGATCCGCGAGGATTTCAACGTGCCGGTGAAGGACGGGAAGGTCGCCAGCGATATCCGCATCCGTGCCGCCCTGCCGAACATCCAGCACTGTTTGGGCGCGGGGGCCAAGGTGATGCTGATGTCCCACCTGGGCCGTCCTACGGAAGGCGAATTCAGCCCGGAGAATTCCATGCAGCCGGTCGCCGACCGCCTGGCGGAGCTCCTGGGTAAGCCGGTGCGCTTGATTAAGGACTGGCTGGAAGGGGAGTTCGAGGTCGCCGAGGGCGAGGCCGTGCTGTTCGAGAACGTCCGCTTCAACAAGGGCGAGAAGAAGGACAACGCGGAACTGGCGGCCAAGATGGCGGCGCTGTGCGATGTCTATGTGATGGACGCCTTCGGCACCGCCCACCGCGCCGAAGCCTCCACCCATGGCGTGGGCCAAAAAGCCCCGCAAGCCTGCGCGGGCCTCCTGCTCTCCGCCGAACTCGACGCCCTCGGGAAGGCGCTGAAAAGCCCGGAGCGCCCCTTGCTCGCCATCGTCGGCGGCTCCAAGGTGTCCGGCAAGCTGGAAGTCTTGGATTCCCTGTCCCATCTGGTCGATCAACTCATCGTCGGCGGCGGCATCGCCAATACCTTCATCGCGGCGGCGGGCCACAACGTCGGCAAATCGCTGTACGAAGCCGACCTGATCCCCGAAGCCAAGCGCCTGATGGAACAAGCCAAATCCCGGGGCGGCGAGATTCCGGTGCCGACCGACGTGGTCTGCGCCAAGGAGTTTTCCGCCACCGCTGCCGCGACCATCAAACCGGTGGCCGAAGTGGCGGAGGACGATATGATCCTCGACATCGGGCCGGATACCGCCGCCCGTTATGCCGAAATCATCCAATCGGCGGCGACGATCGTCTGGAATGGTCCGGTCGGCGTGTTCGAGATCGACCAGTTCGCCGAGGGCACCCAGACCGTGGCGAAGGCCGTGGCCGATTCCCAAGGCTTCTCCATCGCGGGCGGCGGCGACACCCTGGCGGCCATCGACAAATACGGCATCGGCGACCAGGTCTCCTACACCTCCACCGGTGGCGGCGCCTTCCTGGAATTCCTGGAAGGCAAGAAGCTGCCCGCCGTGGCCATGCTCGAAGCCCGCGCCTAAGCTCCGTCCCCAAGCGCGGCGGGATTTTCCCGCCGCGCCCGTCCTTGCAGTCACGCAACCAAGCCAGCCGCGCCGGAAGCCTTGCGGCCTAGGGACAGGGAGTTCCGCTCGCCCGAGATCGTCCACATCGTTTTGGGAGGAACCATCATGAAACTCAAGTTCCGGGATATCCTGCGCGAACCCGAATTCATCAATTCCGTGCGCCACGAGATCAAGCACTACCCGGCGGGGGCGACCATCATCGAAGAAGGCTCCGCCGGCACCGAAATCTACCTGATCCTGGAAGGTGCCACCGAAATCTACGCGGCGGTGGACCATCTCGGCCCGCCCGGCCGCACCACCGAAATCGCCCGGTCGAACGCCGACGCAATCCTGGGCGAACTGTCCTTGTTCGAGCATCAGCCGCGCACCGCCAGCGTGGTCGCCACCTGCGACTGCCAGGTCGCCGTGATCGATGGCAAATCGCTGGAAGCCTTCATGGACCGGAACCCCGGCCTGGGCTATTGGATCTTGCGGGATATTTTCGACCAGGTGGTCAGCCGGATGCGGGAAACCACCCTGCGCAGCAATGCCATCACCGCCTTGTACTTGAACGATTACGAGGCTTAGCCTGGTTGCTGGGCGGTTGGGGCGGGCCGGGCGCGGGAGGGTCGGCTTTCCCCATGGCTGTACAGGAGCGCTGGTTTCGGGTAAAACCACGGTGGACCCTTTCACTACCGGAGAAATCGAAACCCATGGCCAGAGTGACCGTAGAAGACTGTTTGAGGAATGTGGACAACCGTTTCCAGTTGGTGTTGTTGGCTTCCAAACGCGCCCGCGAATTGTCGCGCCGTCCCGACGAGGCCAAGATACCCTGGGAAAACGATAAATGCACCGTGGTGGCCTTGCGCGAAATCGCCGCCGACCTCATCACCCGCGACTACCTCAACGTGGCTCCGAAGGCCGACCGCTTCAGCATCGAACGTCCGCCCCTGCCGTTGCGCAATCCCGCGCTGTCCGACCTGGACGACGATTTCGAATAATCGCGCCGGTCCATCCCCGCATCCAGAAGCCCGCCGCCATGAGTCCCTTGCCGCCCAGGGAAGACCCCGAACTCCCACAGGAAAAGCTGGTGCGCCGGCTTTGCGCCTTGCTGTCCGGCTATCTCGAATCGGCGCAGATCGACGAAGTCCACCGTGCCTATGAACTCGGCAATTCCGCCCACGAGGGCCAGTTCCGGCTCACGGGCGAACCCTATATCTGCCATCCGCTGTCGGTCGCCATGATCCTGGCCGAGATGCGCATGGACACCAAGGGCATCATGGCCGCGATCCTGCACGATGTGATCGAGGACACGCCCATCACCCGCGAGCAATTGCGCGAGGGCTTCGGCGAGGAGGTCGCGGCCCTGGTCGATGGCGTCAGCAAGCTGACCCAGCTCGATTGCAAATCCAGGGCGGAGGCCCAGGCCCAGAACGTCCGCAAGATGTTCCTGGCGATGGTCAAGGACTTGCGGGTCATCATGGTCAAGCTGGCCGACCGGCTGCACAACATGCGCACCCTGGGCATCATGTCCGGCAACCGCCGCCGCCGCATCGCCCGCGAGACCCTGGATATCTACGCCCCCATCGCCAACCGCCTGGGGATGAACGAAATCCGGCTGGAACTGGAAGACCTGGGCTTCGCCGCCATGTATCCGATGCGGGCGCGGATATTGGAACAGGCGGTCAAGAAGGCCCGCGGCAACCGCAAGGAAGTGGTGGCGACCATCGAATCCAGCATCCACAGGCGCCTGAACGAGGGCGGCCTGGGCGAATGCGAGGTGGTGGGCCGCGAGAAGCATCTGTATAGCCTGTACCAGAAGATGCGGAACAAGCATCTTTCGTTCGGCGAGGTCAGCGACGTCTACGCCTTCCGCATCATCGGCCACAGCGTGGACGAGTGCTACCGGGCCTTGGGGATAGTCCACAACCTCTACAAACCGGTCCCAGGGAAGTTCAAGGATTACATCGCCGTGCCCAAGGCCAACGGCTACCAATCCCTGCACACGGTGCTGGTCGGTCCCTACGGCCAACCCCTGGAAATCCAAATCCGTACCCGTGCCATGCACCATCTGGCCGAGTCGGGGATCGCCGCGCACTGGCTTTACAAAAGCGAACACGAGCAATCGTCCTACAGCCAGGCCCGCGCCCACGAATGGCTACGCGACCTCTTGGAAATCCAGAAGAGCGCCGGGGATTCCATGGAATTCCTCGACAACCTCAAGGTGGACCTGTTCCAGCAGGAGGTCTACGTCTTCACGCCCAAGGGCAAGATCGTCAAGCTGCCGCGCAACGCCACCATCGTCGATTTCGCCTACGCGGTCCATACCGACGTGGGCAATACCTGCGTCTCGGCGCGGGTGGACCGGATGCTCGCCCCCTTGCAGACCGTGCTGGAAAATGGCCGCACGGTGGAAATCATCACCGCGCCCTGGGCGAGGCCGAACCCCCTGTGGTTGAGCTTCGTGGTCACGGCCAAGGCGCGGGCGGCGATCCGCAGCTACCTCCGCAATTTCAAGAAGCAGGAGGCCATCGTCCTGGGCAAGCGCCTGCTGGAGAAGGAACTGGACGCCCAGAACCTGCGCTTCGACGATATTCCCGCGGGCCGGGTCGAGGAACTGCTGAAGCGGCTCGACCTGGGGTCGCGGGACGCCTTGTTCGAAGATATCGGCCTGGGCAACCGGCTCCCGTTCCTGGTGACGCGGCAACTGGTCCACGTCGATATACAGGACGCCGCCGCCCCGGACCGGACCACGCTCTCGCCGCTCATCATCAAGGGCACCGAAGGCATGGTGGTCAATCTCGCCAAATGCTGCCGCCCGATTCCGGGCGATCCCATCGTCGGCTTCTTCAATCCGGGCAAGGGCATCGTCGTCCACCTGAGCGAATGCCGCAACCTCGAAGACCTCCGCAAGAAACCCACCAACTGGCTGGAAGTGCAATGGGATAAGCAGGCCAGCGGCGAATTCCCGGCGGTGATCCGGGTGGAATTGATGAACCAGGTCGGCACCCTGGCCAAGGTGGCCTCCACCATCTCCAGGATGCGGGCCAACATCGAGAACGTGCAGATCACCAACCAGGACAGCCAGATTTCCGTCGATATCATCACCCTCCTGGTCCGCGACCGCGTGCATCTCGCCAATGTGATGCGCGAACTCAAGAAGCTTTCGGTGGTGATGAAGATTTCCCGTGTCAAATCCGAACTCCGCAAGAAAACCACCCATGGCAAAACAAATCATACAGACTGAACTCGCCCCCCAGGCCATCGGCACCTATTCCCAGGCCGTGAAGGTCGGCGACACCGTGTACCTGTCCGGGCAAATCCCCTTGGACCCCGCCACCATGACCCTGGTCGAGGGCGGCATGGACGCCCAGATCCGCCGGGTGTTCGACAACCTCAAGGCGGTGGCGGAAGCCGCGGGCGGCGGCTTGCGGGACGTGGTGAAGCTCAACATCTTCCTGACCGACCTCGGCCATTTCGCCCTGGTGAACGAGATCATGGCGGGCTATTTCGCCCCGCCGTATCCGGCGCGGGCGGCGATAGGCGTGGCGGCCTTGCCACGGGGGGCGGGAGTGGAGATGGACGGGGTGATGGTGCTGGATCGATAGCGCCTTGAATCTTCCGGGCCGGGTTCGCGTCCAACGCCGCCCGGCCCGGTCCACTGGACAGTACGCCGATCACCGGTCTGTGTCGTGGGTTCCTACCCGGCACACCGGGCCGCGCATCCCGGCTCCGCCGGTTCCCCGCCCGCTTGCGCCGTATCAATCCCGCCTTCAAAAAAACTTCGGCTCGGACCCTGGCCGGGGCGTCGCCGCCGCCATGGTGGACCGGACGCCGCCCATAGGCGTCGAGGCCGATGCGTGGAATCTGGGAACTGTGGTCGGGCCGGTGGGATTTGCGGAATACTAGCCGCGCCGTCGTTTTAGAGGAAAATCCTAGCCATGATCGCCACCGATACGCTGTATGCCAACATCGCCGAGTTCTGGGACCGCGAAATCGTGCCCGTCCTGGCCGAGTACATCAAGATTCCCAACAAATCCCCGCATTTCGATCCCGATTGGGCCGCGCATGGCCATATGGAAGCCGCCCGCCGCCTCGCCCTGGATTGGCTCGCCGCCCACCCCCTTCCCGGCGCGACCCTGCACGGCACCCATTTGCCGGGCCGTACGCCCTTGATCCTGGTCGAGGTGCCCGGTGCCATCGATAAAACCGTGTTGATCTACGGCCATCTCGACAAACAGCCGGAAATGGAAGGCTGGAGCCAGGGCTTGGGTCCGTGGACGCCGGTCCTGCGCGAAGACAAGCTCTATGGCCGGGGCGGGGCCGACGACGGCTATGCGCTGTTCGCCGCCGTGGCGGCGCTGCGGGCGCTCGCGGGCGTGGACTTGCCGCGCATCGTCCTCCTGATCGAATTCTCGGAGGAAAGCGGTTCGCCTGACCTGCCCGCCTATCTCGACGCCTACGGTGCCGTCATCGGCACCCCGGATTTGGTCATCGCCCTGGACTCCGGGGCCGGGGATTACGAACGGCTGTGGTCCACCACCTCGCTGCGCGGCGTGGTGAATTGCGTGGTCGATGTGAAGGTGTTGGAGGAAACCGCCCATTCCGGCATCGCCAGCGGCATCGTGCCCTCGTCCATGCGGATCATGCGCCAACTCCTGGACCGGCTGGAAGACCCCGTGACCGGCGCGAGCCGCATCCCGGCGCTGTTGGCCGAAATCCCCGGGCAGCGCCGCCAGCAGGCGGCGGCGGCGGCGGAGATCATCGGCGTCGAGGGCATCCGCGGCAGCTTCAAGGTGGTGCCGGGGTTGTGCCCGGTCAGCGCCGACGGGGCCGAATTGCTGCTCAACAATACCTGGCGTCCCACCCTGTGCGTGGTCGGACAGGCGGGGATGCCGCCCATCCACTCCGCCGGGAACATCCTGCGCTCGCATACCGCCTTCAAGCTGTCGATCCGCCTGCCGCCGACGGTGGATGGCCGGGAAGCCGAAGCCGCGATCCGCGCCGAGCTGACCGCCGACCCGCCCTATGACGCGGAAATCTCGGTCGAGTTCGACCAATCCGGCACCGGCTGGAACGCGCCCGCCCTGGCTCCTTGGCTGGAACAAGCGACCCAGGAAGCTTCCGGGACGTTCTATGGCAAGGACGCGGCCTATGTCGGCCTGGGCGGGAGCATTCCGTTCATGGGGATGCTGGGGCAGCAATTCCCCGAGGCGCAGTTCCTGATTACCGGGGTGCTGGGACCCTTGAGCAACGCTCATGGGCCGAACGAGTTTTTGCATATCCCCTATGCGAAGAAGTTGACGGCTTGCGTGGCGTATATTTTGGCGCGGGTGGGCGCTTGAGTCCGCAAGCGCGGGACGGGCGATTCATCCACTCACCTTGACCACGAACCCCGCCGCCTCGATCCGCCCGCCGAAATCCTCCAACCATGCCAGCGGCAAGGCCGAGAGGCGCGGTGCTTCCGCCTGCAGGGAAGGCCGCGCCAGTCCATAGAGCAGCACGCCCTCGACCGGGATTTCCCGCGCCCGGATTTCCGCCAACAAATCCAGATAGGCCCGTTGTTCGTCCGCGCCGGGGGCCGCGCCGTCCCAGGCGAACCAGCAGGTTTGTAGCCAGGTCCGGCACAGCCGGGCCGAGATTTCCAAATGCCGCAACACGGCTGCCGGCGTCAGGTTCACGCTGTTGACGCGGTGGATGCCGTCCGCCGTGGCGCGGTCCAGCTTGAACCAGACCTCGCCGCCCAGTTCCGACCAATGGGCCAGGCCGCGTTGGACCTCGGGTTTCGCCATCAGGCTGCCGTTGCTGATGAGGACCAGTTTGATCGCCCCGAACAGGTCGAATTCGGCGCAGACCTGGCCGACCACCCCGACCACGGCGTCGAACTCGCGGCAACTGGTGGGTTCGCCGTTGCCGGAAAGGGCGATATCGCGGATCACGCGCTGGTCTTCCGGCAATTCATAGCGCTGGTAGAAATCGCCATGCAGGGCGTCTTCGAGCAACCCGGTCAATTCGCCTTCCAGTTGGAACAGGTCGATGGTGGGGGCGGCACCCCGGACGAGGTCCGGGACTTGGCAATAGACGCAGCGCCAGTTGCAGGCGTGGTTGGGGTTGAGGTTGACACCGATGGACAGCCCGCCCGAGCGGCGCGACACCACCGGGTAGACGTAGGTGAGTCCGGCGCTATGGCGGTCGTGGTTGGCGGAGGTGAGTTTGGTCATGGCGATGGGGTGGGGATTGCGGCTGGAATCTCAAACCCAGCCGTTACCGGATAAACGGTTATTATATTCTTCGTGGGAGATGGCTTCGATGAATTCCAGTTGGCCATTATCTTCTTTGCAGATCAAGCGGTATCTCCGTCCGATGGGGATGGAAATGACATGGCGTTGTCCCATATTCTTCATCCGTTTCCCCATGAAATCCATATAAGAGGCGCCTTGTTGCAGTGCGGCGATCATTTCGAGGGTTTTTTCCGCGATTTCGGGAGGCAGGTCGTCGAGCGGGATCGGGGCTTGAGAGAGCCGTTGGATGCGCTGGGTTTTCGCTTGGAGCATCGCGTGCTTCCGCTGTTCTTCGCTGGCGCAGCGATGGCAGAATCTCCCTTTGCCGCTGTGGCCGCACGAAAAGGTTTTTTTTCTAACAGGCATGGTATTCGGAAAGTATTAAAACTGGGGGAGTGCGGCTTTTTTTGGGGGGGCGGGTTATTATGCAAACGGGGTATCCTCCGTCCAATTGCCGTAATGGGCCGGCAAATTTGGTTCCGCTGTCCGTGATTTTCGTATAAACCACACCAGCCCGGAAGCCGACCCGGACCGGCCCGGCCCGGTCCGGAGCTTCGGGCGCTGGTGCCTCTTCGTGTGTTTCCATCCGCCGTGCGGAGGGCTATGGTGGCCGTCGGCGACTTTGGCCGCGACGGCTCCTCCCGGCTTGGTGGCCGGTGCGATATGGCTCCGGCTGCCGCGGACATGATAGTTGAAACCCCCAGGCCGGACCGGGGGCCGCTCCACGGGCGGGCTGTTCCGGCCCGGAAGCCGCGCCCGGCCCATGTCCCATCGGGACGCCGCCCGCGCTAAATCCCAGTGTTTTTCTCAAGTACCAACATTTGTGATAATACCGCCCTACACCGACCACCGCGCCGCAACGCCCCGGACCATGGCGAAAAAAGCCCCCAATTTCGAAGAATCCCTGGCCGAGCTGGAACAACTGGTGGAGCGCATGGAGCAGGGCGACCTGCCCTTGGAAGAAGCCCTCAAGCTGTTCGAGCGCGGCGTGCAACTCACCCGCACCAGCCAAGCCGCCCTGCGCGAAGCGGAACAAAAAGTCCGCGTGTTGCTGGAAAAGAACGGCGAACCCACACTGAAACCTTTTACCGATGAATCCTGAGAACGCTTTGCAAGATTTCATGCGGGCCTGCCAGACCCGCGCCGAAGCCGCGCTGGACGCGAGGCTCCCCGCCACGACCCGGATGCCGGAACGGCTGCACCAGGCCATGCGCTATTCCGCGCTGGGCGGCGGCAAGCGGCTGCGGCCCTTGTTGACCTATGCCACCGGGGTTGCCTTGGGGTTGTCCCTCGACCTGCTGGACGGCCCGGCCGCGGCGGTGGAATTCATCCACGTCTATTCGCTGATCCACGACGATTTGCCCGCCATGGACGACGACGCCCTGCGCCGCGGCAAGCCGACCTGCCATATCGCCTTCGACGAGGCCACCGCCATCCTGGCCGGGGACGGCTTGCAGGCGTTGGCCTTCCATGTGCTGGCCCACGATCCCAGCCTCCAGGTTCCGGCGGAGAACCGCATCGCCATGATCGAAACCCTGGCGACCGCCAGCGGTTCCTATGGCATGGTCGGGGGGCAGGCCATCGACCTGGACGCGGTGGGCAAAATCCTCGACCTCCCCAGCCTGGAAAACATGCACATCCGCAAGACCGGCGCCTTGATCCGGGCCAGCGTCAAGCTGGCGACCCTGGCCCAGGTGCCGCACGATCCGGCCGCCGCCGACAAACTCGACCATTACGCCAAATGCATCGGGCTCGCCTTCCAGATCAAGGACGATATCCTCGACGAGGAGAGCGACACCCAGACCCTCGGCAAGACCCAGGGCAAGGACCGCGACCACAACAAGCCGAATTATCCGGCCCTCCTGGGGCTGAACGGGGCCAAGGAGAAAGCCCAGGAATTGCACGAGGAGGCGCTGGCCAGCCTCGCGGGCTTCGGCGCGGAGGCCGACCTGCTGCGGGCCTTGTCGCTGTTCATCATCGAACGCCGCAACTAGGCCCGGGGCGGCGGAACGGCCTTTCTTGAAAGCCCTGGGGCGCGGTTCCATAATGGCCCCGAGCTTGTTTCCGCCGCCGCGATCCCCCTGGGACCGGCGTTCCGTCCGGCCCCGTTTCCCGACTTAAGAATCCCCCATGAATCATCCGAACAGCCATTCCTTGCTCCCCTCCATCACGGGTCCCGCCGACCTCCGCAACCTCCCGGAAGACCAATTGCCGCGCTTGGCGGAAGAGGTGCGGGCTTTCCTGCTGCACAGCGTGAGCCAGTCCGGCGGGCATTTGGCGGCGGGGTTGGGCACGGTGGAATTGACCATCGCCTTGCACTATGTCTTCAACACGCCGGAGGACAAGCTGGTCTGGGACGTGGGGCACCAAGCCTATCCGCACAAAATCCTCACGGGACGCCGCGAGCGCCTGCCCAGCATCCGCAAGAAGGACGGCCTCTCGGCCTTCCCCAACCGCGACGAAAGCCCCTACGATTGCTTCGGCGTGGGCCATTCCAGCACCTCCATCAGCGCCGCGCTGGGGATGGCGATAGCCGCTTCCCTGGACAAGAAGGACACCCACGCCGTCGCCATCATCGGCGATGGCGGCATGACCGGCGGCATGGCGTTCGAGGCGCTGAACCACGCGGGTCCGCTCGACGCCAACCTCTTGGTGATCCTCAACGACAACGAGATGTCGATTTCGCCCAATGTCGGGGCGCTCAACAACTATTTGGCCAAAATCCTGTCCGGCAATTTCTATTCCAGCGTGCGCCGGGGCGGCAAGGAACTGTTGAAGCACCGGATGCCGGGCGTGTGGGAATTGGCCCGCCGCGCCGAGGAACATGTCAAGGGCATGGTGGCGCCGGGCACGCTGTTCGAGGAACTGGGCTTCAACTATATCGGTCCCATCGACGGCCACGACCTCGACACTCTCATCACCACCCTGCGCAATCTCCGCAAGACGCCGGGGCCGCAGTTCCTGCATGTGGTCACCAAAAAGGGCAAGGGCTATGCCCCCGCCGAGCGCGACCCGGTGGCCTATCATGGCGTCGGTGTGTTCGACCCGAGCCAGGACCATTTGCCCAAGGCCAAGCCGGGCACGCCGAGCTACACGGAAGTGTTCGGCCAATGGCTGTGCGATATGGCGGAACGGGACCGCAGGCTCCTGGGCGTGACCCCGGCCATGCGCGAGGGGTCCGGATTGGTGGAATTCGAGCGGCGTTTCCCCGACCGTTATTTCGATGTGGGCATCGCCGAGCAGCACGCCGTGACCTTGGCGGCGGGACAGGCCTGCGAAGGCTATAAGCCGGTGGTGGCGATTTATTCCACCTTCCTGCAACGCGCCTACGACCAGCTGATCCACGATGTGGTGTTGCAAAAACTGCCGGTGCTGTTCGCCATCGACCGGGCCGGCCTAGTCGGTCCCGACGGTCCCACCCACGCGGGCAGTTTCGATCTGAGCTATCTGCGCTGCCTGCCTGGGATGGTGGTGATGGCCCCCGCCGACGAGAACGAATGCCGCCAAATGCTCTACACCGGCTTCAAGCACAATGGCCCGGCGGCGGTGCGTTATCCCCGCGGCAAGGGCGGCGGGGTCGAGGTGCGCGACGAAATGACCGCCCTGCCCATCGGCAAGGCCGAGGTCCGCCGCGAAGGCTCCCGCATCGCCGTCCTGGCCTTCGGCAGCCTGGTGTCCCCGGCGGTCGAGGCGGGCGAAAAGCTGGGCGCGACCGTGGTCAATATGCGCTTCGTCAAACCCCTGGACGAGGATTTGATCCTCAAGCTGGCCGAGAGCCACGAGCTTATCGTCACGGTCGAGGAAAACGTGGTCGCGGGCGGGGCGGGCAGCGGCGTCAACGAATTGTTGAATGCCCATCTGCGCCGCAACCCGGTGTTGAACCTGGGATTGCCCGACTTCTTCGTCGAGCAGGGCACCCGCGAGGAACTCCTGGCCGAATGCGGCCTCGACGCCGCCGGAATTTTCGAGTCCATCGACGCTTTCCGCCAGAAGGCCATGCCCGAAGCACAGGCCATACCGCGTATCGCCGCCGGGAAGCAACGCGCATGAACCCGGTCGCAGCGCTCAAAGCCAAAATCCGGGATATCCCGGACTTCCCCAAGCCCGGCATCCTGTTCAAGGACATCACGCCCTTGGTGAAGGACCCGGCCAGCCTGCGTTTGGCGGTGCATCATCTGCTGCACCCCTTCCTGGGCCGGGACATCACGGCGGTGGCGGGGATGGAGGCGCGGGGTTTCATCTTCGGCTCCCTGGTGGCCTGGGAACTGGGCGTGGGTTTCGTGCCTTTGCGGAAACCGGGCAAGCTGCCTTACAACGTCCAGAGCGTCAGCTACGACCTCGAATATGGTTCCGCCTCCTTGGAAGCCCATATCGACGCCGTGGGACCGGGCGACAAGGTGCTGCTGATCGACGACCTGCTCGCCACCGGCGGCACCGCCCAGGCCAGTTGCGGCTTGATCGAATCGCTGGGGGCCGAGGTCGTGGCCCTGGGGTTCGTGGTCGAGTTGGAGGCTTTGTGTGGGCGGGAACGGCTGGCGGGCTATCCGGTGCATTCCCTCCTGAAGTTCTAGGCGGGTGTCGCGGATTCCGGGTCGCCGCGGCAAGGCCGGATACAAACCAGATACAATAGCGGCGGCGCGGCGCTTCCCCCAGGGCGCGGCGGCAACCACCACTCACGAGCCACCCTAACGGGACCAGTCCGATGACCGACCTTTCGCCGCCTGCCGCCCCGGCCAGCGCCCCGAAACCGCCGGGGAACCTCCGCTTGCTGCACCTCACCGACCTGCATTTCCTGGCCGGGGCCGGGGAACGTATGCTCGGCGTGGACACCGAGCAAAGCTTCGTCGATACCCTCCGCGCCGCCTTGGCGTCCGGCCCGCCCCCGGACCTGGTCCTCCTGACCGGCGATTTGGTGCAAGACCCGGTGCCCTCGGCCTACCGGCGCTTGCGGGAGCGCTTGCGGGGACTGCCTTGCCCGGCCTATTGCCTGCCCGGCAACCACGACGACCCCCGGTTGATCGAGCAACACCTGGTCGGCGCGGGGGTGTTGTTCCAATCCAACCTCGTCGTGGGCGGTTGGCAAATCATCTGCCTGGACAGCACCATCCCGCGCCTGCCCTTTGGCCGCCTCGGCGGGGAGCAATTGCGGCTGTTGGAGGACCTGCTGGGGCGGCACCCGGAATGCCACGCCTTGATCGCCCTGCACCATCACGCCGTGCCCAGCGGCAGCGCCTGGATGGACACCATGGTGTTGGAGGACGCCGACCGTTTGTTCGGATTGCTGGCGGCGCATCCACGGGTGCGGGCGGTGGTGTGCGGCCATGTCCACCAGGCCATCGACCGGACGCACCAAGGCGTCCGCATGATCGCCACGCCCTCGACCTGTTTCCAGTTCAAACCGCTGCAAGCCGATTTCGCGCTGGACGCGCTGCCGCCCGGCTATCGCTGGATCGAACTGGGGGCCGATGGCGGCATCGCCACCACGATGGGACGGGGCCGGGAGATTCCCGAGGGCTTGGATTTCTCGTCGCGGGGTTATTGAGCCGTGGCGGCTCAGCCTTCCTGGACGACGATCCGGGGACCGGCGGGCAGGGGCGCGGCGGGGGCGCGGGCGGGTTTGCCGGTGGCCAAGTGGTTGCCGAGTTCGGTCAACGCCTGGCGGTAGACCTGCCGCTTGAAATAGACCACATCGCTGACGGGATACCAATAATCGACCCAGCACCAATGGTCGAATTCGGGCTTGGCGGTGCGGTTGAGGCGGATGCGGGATTCGCTGGCCCGGAGGCGCAGCATGAACCAGAGTTGCTTCTGGCCGATGCACAGCGGATAGGAATGCTTGCGGATATAGCGCTCGGGGAGGTCGTAGCGCAGCCAGTCGCGGGTGCGGGCGATGATCTTGACGTCGCGGTAGCGCAGCCCGACTTCCTCGTACAATTCCCGGTACATGGCGGATTGCGGGTCTTCGTTGAATTTGATGCCGCCCTGGGGGAATTGCCAGGAGCGCATCCCCAACCGCCGCGCCCAGAACACACGGCCCTCGTCGTTGCATAAGATGATGCCTACGTTGAGGCGATAGCCATCCGGGTCGATCATGACGGGGCGCGAGTCCTGGTTGGGGCTGGTGTATAGTCCGCCGTCTCGTCCGGCGGTGTTACGGTTTCGGTCCGGCGTTAGCGCCGGGTGGGACCGGCTCCGGCCACCCAGGCTATCGGGGCGGGCCGTTGACAGTTTCTTCTTACCGTCATCTTGGAATTTAAAGGAATCTCGTGAGTCTGGCAATATTCGATCTCGATAACACCTTGATCGCGGGTGACAGCGATTATCTGTGGGGGCAATTCCTGGTCGAGCGCGGCATCGTCGACGCCCAGGAGTACGAAACGGCCAACGCCCGCTTCTACGAGGACTATAAGCAAGGGTGTCTGGATATCGCCCGGTTTTTGGAGTTCGCGCTGGCCCCCCTGGCCCGGCACGAACCCGCGACCCTGTACCGCTGGCGCGAAGAATTCGTCGCGGCCAAGATCGGGCCGATCCTGTTGCCGGCGGCGCGGGCCTTGATCGAAAAGCACCGCGCGGCGGGCGACCTGCCGGTGATCGTCACCGCCACCAACCGCTTCGTGACCGAACCCATCGCCCGCTTGTACGGCATCGAACACCTGATCGCCACCACCCCGGAATTCCGCGACGGGCGCTATACCGGGCGTTTCGAGGGCACGCCCTGTTTCCAGGAAGGCAAGGTGGCGCGGTTGGCGGAATGGCTGGCGGAAACAGGGCGGGATTTGGCGGGAAGCTGGTTCTACAGCGATTCCCACAACGATTTGCCGCTGTTGGAGCGGGTCGAACATCCGGTGGCGGTGGACCCGGACCCGAGCTTGGCCCGTCACGCCCGGGAGCGGGGCTGGCCGGTCATCGGCCTGCGTGGCTGAGTCCCGGCGTTCAGCCCTTGCGTATCAGGTAGCGGAACACCCCGGTGTCCTCGCTGCGTTCCAGCAACTCGTGCCCGGCCTGTTCCAGGAACACGCCGAAGTCCAGCACCGAGGCCGGATCGGTCGCCAAGACCAGGACGGTCTGGCCGCCCTGTAGGGTTTGCAGGGCTTTCTTGAGCTTGAGCAGGGGCAGGGGGCACATCAGTCCGGTGGTATCCAATTCCAGGTGAATCTGCATCGCGGGGTCCGGTCGGTGGAACGAGGGCGGCGATTTTAGCAAATCGGGGCCGGTTCCACCGGGGTCGGCGGCGCTCCGCCCTCAACCGTTCCGGCCATGGGTCACCAGCCAATCGGCCCAGTTCAGGATGGGCTTCAGCCGGGGGCCGACCAGGCTCCGCGCCGCCTTGAAATCCACCCAGCGGAATTCCTCGTGTTCGGCCCGTCCCAGCGCCGGGTTCACCGGCAGGAACACCTCGCCCTCGGGGGATTCGGCCAGGTAATAGCGGGCGATCTTGCCGATGCCGTAGGGGCGGGTTTCCTGGAAGGTCTTGCCCCAATGGAACAGCAATCCGGTCAGCCCGGTTTCCTCCTCCACCTCGCGTTGGGCACCCATGAACGGGTCTTCCCCCGGTTCCACCACGCCCTTGGGGAAATCCCAGTATTGGAAGGCCCGTAGCAGCAGGTAGTGCGGGCTTTGCAGGCCCCGCACGATGATCACCCCGGAGGAGAGGATATAGCTCTTGGTGCCGTCGCCGATCAATTCATTGCGCATCGTAACTCCAAACGGGCGGGACGCTCCGGTCCCGCGCCAACGAAATAAGCCGGGGGCTGGCCGGTTGCCGGGCCGGGAGCGCCCCGTTGGCCGATCACTGGGGGTCCCAATCCGGCCTCCCGGCACTGTTTCCGCCCATGCCCCAATTGCCCCAGGGTCCGGTCGGACCCCAGCCCAGGCGTTGGTCCTGCTCCAGTTCCCTGGCGATCATCCGCCGGTCGGAATCCTGCCGTTCCCGCAACAGGGCTTGCAACTTGTCGAACTCGGCTTCCCGCCCCACGTACAGGCAGCTACAGATATCCGGGTCGGCATAGATGTAATAGACCGCCTCGGGCCTGGGGACGCGGGTGAGGGTTTCGGGGGCCAGCCCATTCAACATGCCTTGCCGTTCCGGGGTGTTGGCCTCCATCATCTTGAAGCCGGCGGTGAACAGGTGGTTCTCGGTCAGGCGCGTGTCCGAATCCCTGAATTGGGCGCAGGCCGCCAGTAGCAAGCCCAGTCCCGCCATCCCTCCCAAGCGTGCGAAGCGTGTCATCGGTTTCCCTCTCAAATAAGGGAAGTTTGGGCGATAAGCCGTCCGAATACCAGAGACGATCCATCGAATCCTCCAGGGACAACGCAACGCCATGGCCATGGCGGTTCATGGCTTGCCATTGCCTTTGAGCGCGGGCAGGCGCACCCGCGCTTCCAGTCCGCCCTCGGGACGGTTGTGCAAGGTCAAAATCCCGTTCTGGGCCGCGAGCAGGTTGGCGGCGATGGACAAACCCAGCCCGGTGCCGCCGGTTTCGCGCGAGCGCGAGGTTTCCAGCCGGAAGAACGGCTGCATGACCTCGGCCAGATGGCGTTCCGGGATGCCGTTGCCGGCGTCCTTGATCCGCACCAGCCAGTCCGCGCCCGCCCGTTCCAGGCCCACGGCGGCCACGCCGCCATATTTCAGGGCGTTGTCGATCAGGTTGAGGAACACCCGGCGCAGGGCTTCGGGCCGGCCCGCGACCAGGGCGGTTTCCGGTCCGAGATAACGGGTGTCGCCGCCCGCGTCCTGGGCATCGTCGCACAGGCTGCCCAGCAGGGCGGCGAGGTCGACCGCCTGGGGCGCCTGCCCGGTATCCAGGCTGCGGGCCAGTTCCAGCCCTTCGGCGACCAGGGTCCGCATGGCCTCGACATCCTCCACCAGGCGCGCCCGCAAGGGTTCGTCCTCGCATTGTTCCAACCGCAGGCGCATCCGGGTGAGGGGGGTTTTCAGGTCGTGGGTGACGGCGGCCAGGATGTGGGTGCGTTCCTGGATGTGGGCGCGGAGGCGCTCGCGCATCTGGTTGAAGGTCCGGGCGGCTTGGCGCACCTCGCTGGGGCCGGATTCGTCCATCGGCGGATGGTCGGGATCGCGGCCGAAGGCTTCGGCGGCTTGGGACAGGCTGCGCAGGGGTTCCAGCACCAGGCGCACCGCGAACCACGCCATCACCGCCAGGAAGGCCGCCAGCAGCGAGAGGTTGATGGCGAACTGGGCGCCTTGCGGCAGGTAGGGCGGGGAATAGTCGCGGATGCCTTCGACATGGACCCGCTGGCCGTCGGGGAAGCGCACCCAGGCACCGATCACCCGCTTGGGCAGGCAAGGGCCGCCGTCGTCCTCGCAATCCTGGCGGATGACGCGCCAGGCGTCCTCGATCTGGATGCCGGTGCCCACGGCTTCTTCCAGCGCCAGGGTGAAGGTGGGCGAGAACGGTTGCGGCACGGCGTGGGGCCGGTCGCCGGGATCGATGCGCCACAGCCCCGAGGGCAAGGCCCGCACCGTAGCGAAGCGTTCACCCGGCGGCAGCGCGGCCAGCAAATGTAGGAAATCGGCGACCCGGTCCGCCGTGGCCTGGTCGCGGAAGCTTTGCACGATACGCTCGCGCTCGTGGATCGCCAGCGCCGTGGTGGTCGATACCGCCGCCAACACCCCGCCCAGCAACAGCAGGAACAGCCGGACCGCCAGGGAGCGCGGCGGGAACCATGGCATCACTCCGCCTCCACCGCCGCCGCCAACACATAGCCCTCGTTGCGCTGGGTCTTGATGAGGTCGGGGGCGCGGGCGTTGTCGCCGAGCTTTTGGCGCAGGCGGCTGACCCGGAGGTCGATGGAGCGGTCGAAGGGATCGGCTTCCTTGCCGCGGGCCAGGTCCATGAGTTGGTCGCGGCTCAGCACCCGGTTGGGATGGGCCAGGAATACTTGCAGCAGGCGGTATTCCGCGCCCGACAGCGCCACCACCACGCCCTGGGGCGAGGTGAGCTGGCGGGTGCGTCCATCCAGCCGCCAGCCGGCGAAGCGCCAGCGGCCCGTCTGGTGGGCGACGCCGCGGCTGGGCAGGGCGTGGAGCCGGCGCAGGATGTTGCGGAGCCGGGCCAGCAGTTCGCGGGGCTCGAAGGGCTTGGGGAGATAATCGTCCGCGCCCATTTCCAGGCCCAGCACCCGGTCGATGGGGTCGCCGCGGGCGGTGAGCATCAGCACCGGCAGGTCGGAGCGGGCGCGCAGGTCGCGGCATAGCGACAGCCCGTCCTCCCCCGGCAGCATGACGTCGAGGATCACCAGGTCGATGCCGCTGGCGGCCAGGACTTCCCGCATCTGGCGGCCATCGGCGGCCAGGGTGATGCGGTAGCCGTTTTTTTTCAGGTAATCCCCGACCAGGAGGCGGATTTCGCGGTCGTCATCGACGACTAAGATATGGGCGTTGTCCATGGGCATGTTTTACCGTGTCGGGCCGGGGGCGTCACCGGCTTTTGTATCTCCGTGTATCCTGGTGGCACAGGCACACACAAGGATACCAAGCCGGGGCCGCGCCCCTGGCTGGGGAGCGTCTCCGGCGGGATGGGAATCCCGCCGTCCATCCAATCTCGTCGCAAGAGGAACCCACGATGAATATTTACCGCGAATCATGGCTGATCGGCGCGCTCCTGCTCAATCTGGGACTGGCCGGGGCCGCATCGGCCCAAGGCCCGGACGGCATGGACGGCGGACCCTGGGCCGCCCATCGCGAGCAATACGTCAACGAGCGGCTGGCCCAGATACATACCGAGCTCAAGCTCACCCCGGCCCAGGAGGCGGACTGGAAAACCTTCTCCGACAAGATCGAGCGGGCGCGGGCGCAGAAGGTCCATCCCGATATGGAGGCGATGAAGCAACTTCCGGCCCCCGAACGCCTGCAAAAGTTGATCGATCTCAACAAGGCGCGGCAGACGATGTTGGAGGATGTGCTGGCGGCGACCCGGACCTTCTACGCCACTTTGAGTCCCGGGCAACGCAAGGTGTTCGACGACCTGTCCCCGATGGGCGAACGCGCCCCGCGGGGGCGGCGCGGCGGGCCGGGCCATCCGGGAGCGCCCAAGTAAGGGGATATCTGGGCCGTGGGCGGGCGGGGGCGCGGCCCGTGCCACGGCCCATCCGTGGACCGCCCGGCCAGGGCGGTTTTTGCGGTATGCTGTCCGGCTTGTAATAAAACCCACAATCCGCCGTTCCAGCGCGGGAGGCAAGAAAGCGATGAAAGACGAATACGATGTGTTGATAGTCGGCGGCGGCATGGTCGGGGCGACCTTGGGCTGCGCCCTGGGCGGGAGCCGGTTGCGGGTGGCCGTGCTGGAAGATGCGCCGCCGCGGGAATTCTCCCCGGAGCAGCCCCACGATCTCCGGGTGTCGGCGGTCAGCGTGGCCTCGGCCAGCATCCTCAAGACCGTCGGCGCGTGGCCGGGCGTGACCGGGCGGCGGTTCTGCCCGTTCCGGCGGATGCGGGTCTGGGAAGGCGCGGGCGATGTGGAATTCCGCAGCGAGGATATCAACGAGCCGGTGCTGGGCTATATCGTCGAGAACCGGGTGATCCAATGGGCGGTGCTGGACCGCCTCAAGGCTTTCGCCAATGTCGAACTGCTGTGCCCGGTCAAGACCCGCAAGATCGATTACACGCCCCAGGGTTCGACCGTGGAATTGGAGGATGGCCGGGTACTCAAGGGCCGCTTGCTGATCGCCGCCGACGGTGGCTATTCGCGGGTGCGGCAGGCGGCGGGGATGGGCGTCAGCGGTTGGGATTACGAACAGCACGCCCTGGTACTGACGGTGGATACCGCCTACGGCCAGCAGGATATCACTTGGCAGCGCTTCGTCCCGGCGGGACCGCAAGCCTTCCTGCCGCTGGACGGACCCCACGCTTCCCTGGTTTGGTACGAGACCCCGGAGCAGGTCAAACGCCTGAAAGCCCTGCCCGATGCCGACTTGATGCGCGAATTGCGCCAGACCTTCCCCGATTGCCTGGGCGATATCGAATCCATCAGCGCCAGGGGCAGTTTCCCGCTCAAGCGCCAGCACGCGCTGAGCTATACCAAGGCGGGCGTGGCCTTGATCGGCGACGCCGCCCATATGATCCATCCCTTGGCCGGGCAGGGCGTCAACATCGGCCTATTGGACGCCGCCGCCCTGGCGCAGACCTTGATGGACGCCCACCGGCTGGGCCGCGACCTCGGCTCGGCCCCGGTCTTGAATGGCTACGAGGACATGCGCCGCAGCAACAATCTCCTGATGATGACCACCATGGATATGTTCTACCGGGTGTTCGGCAACGCCAACCCGCCCTTGCGGTTGGCGCGGAACCTGGGGCTGGGCTTGGCCGAGCGCTTCAAGCCGGCCAAGCAACTGGCGATGCGCTACGCCATGGGATTGGGCGGACGCCTGCCCAAGCTGGCCCGTGGCGAGGCCATCGTCGGCTAGCGCCCCAAGCGTGTAGCCCGCAAACCTGGGCGGGTATCGTCCATAGCGGTTAGAGCGTTCGCATGAAGGCTTCTATAATGGATTGCCGAAGCGAGTGCTTTGTTTTATCGATTGAGAAAGGCGGTTTTTTATGATGAGCAAGAAAGTCTGCATGATCGTGATCCCCCTGTTGGTCGTGGCCAGCGGCTGCGCCACCTATAGCGGCTGGCAGCCCACGGTCGATAGCTACAACGACCGCAACCCGCAGGCGATCCCCCAGGATACCGAGGAATGTAAGATGCTCGCCAAGCAGGCGGGCAGCACCGGCTCGGAAGCCGCCAAGGGCGTGGTCGCGGGCGGTTTGTTGGGCGCGGCGGCGGGCGCGGCGATTGGGGCCGTGGCCGGCAATCCCGGCGCGGGCGCGGCCATCGGCGCGGCGGCGGGCGGTATCGGTGGCGGTGCCCAGCAGGGCGTGTCCGGCGACGAAGCCTACAAACGCGCCTTCATCAACTGTATGCGCAACCGCGGCCACAACGTCGTCAACTGATTCCCGGCCTCCGTATAATCCCGCCGTGGCGCCGCCCGGCGGGATTATTTTTGCCCGGACCTTGGGGCGGCGCGTTGTCAACCCCCTCCCAGGAGCCTGCCCCATGCCTACCTTGATCCACGCCCTGCGCGAAAGCGCCCGCTTCTATCCCGACCGTCCCGCCATCATCGCCGGGGCCACGGCGCTGGACCACCGGCGCTTCGGCGAGTTGTCCGACCGGGTCGCGGCGGGATTGGCGGCGCGGGGCGTCGCGCCGGGGGAGCGCGTGGCCTTGTATTGCCCCAATTCGCCGGAGTTCGCCCTGGCCTACGCCGGTATCGTCAAGGCCGGGGCCACGGTGGTGCCGATCAACCTGCTCATCAATGTCGAGGAAATCGCCTATATCCTGGGCGATGCCGGGGTCAAGGCGCTGGTCTACCACGCCGCCCTGGCCCCGACCGTGGAGCGGGTGCTGGAGACCGGGTTTAAGCCGGACTTAGGCGTGCTGATCGGCGGGGCGGCGGCGGGCGCCGTGGCTTGGGAAGACCTCCTGGCCGGGGACGGCCCGGTGCCCGAACCCGAATTGGACCCGGCGGACGCGGTCGCCGCCATCCTCTACACCTCCGGCACCACCGGCTTCCCCAAGGGCGCGATGCTCACCCACGGCAACCTGTACGCCAACACCCAGAGCGTGCGCGAGGCCATGCACTGGCGTCCGGGCGAGGACCGGGTGTTGGTGGTGTTGCCGATGTTCCATGCCTTCGCCGCCACCGTGGGGATGTTGACGCCGCTGACCAATGGCTGCGCCTTCGTGCCGCTGCCGCGGTTCGAGCCGGAGGCCGTGGCCGAGGCCATCGCGGCCCAGGCCGTCACGGTGTTCCTGGGCGTGCCCAGTATGTATGGCGTACTGTTGCGGCTGAGGGACGAGCGGGTGCCGTGCTTCCGCACGTTGCGGTTTTGTGTTTCGGGCGGGGCGGCTTTGCCGGTGGAGGTGTTGCGCCGCTTCGAGGCCAAGTTCGGCGTGAATATCTACGAGGGCGACGGTCCGACCGAATGTTCGCCCGTCACCTGCGTCAATCCCATCGGCGGCCTAGCCAAGCCCGGCACGGTGGGCCTGCCGATACCGGGGGTGGAGATGCGGATCGTGGACGATATGGGCAACGAGCTGCCGCGGGGCCTGGTGGGCGAAATCGCCGTGCGCGGCGCCAATGTCATGAAGGGCTATTGGAACCGGCCCGAGGAAACCCGCGAGGTGATGCGGGACGGCTGGCTCCTGACCGGCGATCTCGGCACCTGCGACGAGGACGGTTATTTCAGCATTGTGGACCGCAAGAAGGATCTCATCATCGTCAACGGCATGAACGTCTATCCGCGCATGATCGAGGAAGTGCTGCACCGCTATCCGGGCTTGCGCGAAGCGGCGGTGGTAGGCGAACTCAACGAGTTGCACGGCGAGGTGCCGGTGGCCTATGTCGCGGTGGACGGGGCCGACGGCGAGACCCAGGCTGGTTTGCGGGCGTTCTGCCGCGAGCATCTGGGGCGGCATCAGGTGCCGAAGCGCTTCGAACTGGTCGAAGCCTTGCCGCGCAACGCCGCCGGCAAAATCCTCAAGCGCCAATTGCGCAAGCACGGCGAGGTCGAGCGCGGCGTGAAGGATTTGGATTAGCCCGCGAACACCTTCAGGGCTTGGTTGATCTTGTGCTTGGCCTTGGCCAGGATGTCCAGCGACAGCTCCGGCGACAGCTTGCCCGCCTTGAGCTTGGAGAAGGCCGGGATGGCGTTGATGGCGGGCAGGTCGGCCCGGCGCGGCGTGCCGATATAGGCGTGCAGCTTGGACAGGATCACGATATCGGCGAGGTCCAGCCCGGCACCGCCATCGTGGTACCAGCTTTCCGCCAAGAGCGGGATACGCGCCAATTCCGCCGGGAAATGCCAGCGGCCCAGCAGATGGGCGCCCAAAGGCCCGCGTATATGGGGCAGCAGGGTTTGGATATCTTCTTCCGACCAGGCCACCCCCGAAGGCCGCGCCAGGAAGTACAGGAAGGGCAGGGCGCCGATATCGGCGATCAAGCCGGCCAGCAAAGCCTCCTCCCGGTCGATCCCGCCGTTCTCCCCGGCCAGCACGTAGCACAGGGCCGAGAGTTGGAGGCTTTGTTTCCATTGCGCGTGCAACAGGGCGTTGAGCCTGGGTTCCTTGGACTCGAACACCCGTTTTAGGCACAGGCCGAGGACCAGGTTGCGGGTGGCGGCCATCCCCAAAACGGCGATGGCGTCGTGGCAGGAATTGACCGGCTCCCCGGCATGGTACAAGGGGCTGTTGGCGACGCCCACCAAGCGCGAACCGATGACCGGATCGAGCTGGACATGTCCCGCCAGTTCGCGCAGATGGCAATCGCGCTCGATGGCCTGCCCGAGCTTGGCCGCCACCGTGGGCAGGGGGGGCAATTCCAGGCCGGTGTCGAGGTAATGCCTCTGGAAGGCTTGGAAAACCGGGTGGTCGCGCACGGCGTCGGGTAGTTCGCGGTCGAGCGGGTCGGTGTCGGTGCCCAGGGCCACCGCGCCGGGTTCGCCATGGGCCATGATTTGGGCGTTGACCCGCAGCACCTGGATTTCGGTCTTGGCCTCGGCGGTGGCGTTGTACTGCCGGCCCGCGTAGAGCGGAAACCGCGCCTGGGCCGAACCCGCCTGGATTTCGTAGCAAGCGCCCTCGGCGGTGGTCAGGGCCACGCGGCCTTGCAGCAGGTAGTGCACCGAATGTGCCGGTTCGCCTGGGCGGAACAGGATGGAACCCTCGGGATAAATGTCGGCCTCGCGGTCCAGCACGAAGGTTTTGAGGGTATCTTCGTCCAGGGTGCGCAAGGGGAAGAGTTGCTGCAAGGTCTGTAATTCGAGGGCGGAGGCACGGCGGGCCGGTGCCGGGGTGGGCTCGAACCTGGGTTCGGGCAGGGGTTCCGGCGCGGTCGCCGCCTGGGTTCGGAACGGCCATTTGAACCGGCGTAGGAGCGATTTCATAGGCGGGTTGCCTCCGGGGGGGTGAAGAACGGGGGCCGGTGGAACCGGCGCTCCTTGGCCGGGGCGGACGATTGCGGGCACCGCCGAATTCCAGCACAATCGCGGCCCGGACCTGTTCCGGGCGGACCGGGATACCGGATCAAAGTATAAGTCAAGCGGGCGGTGGTACGATGTGGCGAGTAACCTACCATTCCGGCACCGGCGTCGTCGAAGCGGTGTTCGGCGGGGAACTGACCCCCGAGGAACTCAGGGCGGCGGTCGAGACCACAATCGATACGGCCCGGCGGCACGCGAGCTTCCTGGTGCTGGCCGATTGCCTGGAGTTGCAAGGCGGGCATTCGCTGTTCGACCTCTACGCCCTGGTGGATTTCCTCCAGGATTCCGGCGTTCCGTCCAGCTTCAGGGAAGCCTTGCTGATGCCGGGCGCGGGGCGGGACTGGGTCGATGGCGTGGAATTCTGGGAAACCGCCTGCCTCAACCGGGGGCTGGCGGTGCGGATATTCAGCGACCGGGACGCGGCGTTGGCTTGGCTTCAGGAGTAGCCAGGGGCGATGGCGCGGACAATCTCCTACGAGGAGGCGAGCCGGGAAGCCGCCATCCTGCGCGATGCCATCGTGGCCATCGAGAACGCCGAACGCCTCCCGGTGTTGCAGCGCGGCGAGCGCGGCCACCTCTACAACGCCAAGACCGCCTTGGAATACGCCTTGCTGCGTATCGCCATCGACCTGCTCGAACAGCGGGTCGAGGCCGCGGAATCGTCCGAATAAACCGCCCCGCGCTTGGCGGGGGGTGCCCGCCACCTTGGATACCATCCTTTCCCCGGTTGCCAAGCCTCCTGTCCGTCCTTCGTCCTTTCCCGGACCGCTTCCCGGCGGGGCGGCCTGTCCCGGTTTTTCTCGCAGCCGTGGATACCCGGTCATGAGCCTGTGGCCGCTTTTGTATTAACATGGCGGTTTAAGCTTGATAAGAAGTTTTCCGACCATACCGCGGGAAAGAGGCGCCCTCCGGTCCGGGGAGAGGGGCGCGATAACGCATTTCAAAAAGCGCGGGCCGGTCTGGCACCGGGTTCCGTGAGAGGTTGGATTTTGGATAAGCAGCGCACGCCAGATTGTTTCGATGCCACCCTCCTCGTGGTGGACGACGGGCCGGAAAACCTCACGGTGATGGGCGATTTGCTCAGGCCGTTCTACCGTGTCAGGGTCGCCAATTCCGGCCAGCGCGCCCTGGCCGTGGTCACGACCCCCCCCGCCCCCGACCTCATCCTCCTCGATATCATGATGCCCGGCATGGATGGCTATACCGTGCTGGCCCGGCTCCGCGACGACCCCCGCTTCCGCGATATCCCGGTGATCTTCGTCACGGCCCTGGACACGCCGGAGGACGAGGCGCGCGGCCTGGCGCTGGGCGCGGTGGACTATATCACCAAGCCCCTGCGCCCTCCCGTGGTCCTGGCGCGGGTCCGCGCCCATCTGGAACTCAAACGGGCGCGGGACGGCCTGCGCGACCAGACGGCCTACCTCGAATCCCAGGTGGCCCGCTGCCTCAGCGAGAACCAAGTGGTCCAGGAGGCGGGCATCCAGGCCTTGGCGCGGCTGGTGGAAATCCGCGACCAGGAGACCGGGGCGCATCTGCGCCGCACCCAGGAATATGTGCGGGTACTGGCGCGGCGTTTGCTGGGCCATCCCCGGTTCGCGGGGGTCCTGGATGAGCGCGTCATCGAGGTGATGGCGAAATCCGCCCTGTTGCACGATATCGGCAAGGTCGGCATCCCCGACCATATTTTGTTCAAGCCGGGCCGGCTGACCCCGGAGGAGCAGGCCGTCATGCGGACCCACAGCAGCCTGGGCGGCGATGCCATCGGCGAGGTGCTGGGCCGGGCCAAGCGCTCGTTGGAATTCCTGGGCTTGGCCCAGGAGATCGCCCGCCACCACCACGAGCAATGGGATGGCGGCGGCTATCCCGACGGGCTGGCCGGCGAAGCGATTCCGGTCTCGGCCCGCTTGATCGCCTTGGCCGATGTGTTCGACGCCTTGATCAGCGACCGGGTCTACAAGGCCGGCCTGCCCTTCGCCGAGGCCCGCGAAGTGATCGCCAGGGAGCGGGGCCGCCATTTCGATCCCGACATGGTCGATGCCTTCCTGGAGGTGTTCGATGAGTTCCAACGGATCGCCCAGCGCCATGCCGAACCGGAACCGGAACCGTGCGAGCCGTCCCAAGAGGGATGAGCCGCCGCCCCACACCGCCCGCCATCCTGCCCGGCCAATGTCCCTATGAACGCCATCGCCCATCTCAAACTATCCGACATCATGAGCGCACGGGTGCTGGGCGTGCCGCCCGAGTGTTCCTTGGAGGCGGCGGCCCGCCGCATGAGCGAAGCCAGGGTTTCGTCGCTGCTGGTGGTCGAGGGCGACCGGCCCCTGGGCATCCTCACCGAGCGCGACATGGTGCGGCTGCTGTGCGAGCGGATGCCGCTGGAAACGCCGGTGTCCGGCTTCATGAGCGCGCCCTTGGTGACGGCCCCGCCGGACCTGGAATTCCGCGCCGCCTACACCTTGCTGCAACGCCACCGTGTCCGCCACCTGGTGGCGGTGGATGGCCAGGGCCGCGCGGTGGGCGTCGTGTCCAGCACCGATTTCCGCACCCACCTGGGCCTCGATATCTTCCGCAAGATCGAGGATTTGCGTAGCGTCATGGAACGGGACCTGGGCACGATGGCCCCGGAGGCTTCCCTGGCCGAGGCCTTGGCGCGCATGTTACAGGAACGCCGGGAGCATCTCTTGGTGGTAGAGGATGGGCGGCCCGTCGGCATCCTCACCGAGCGCGACATGCCCGGACTCCTGGTGCGCCATGCCGATCCCGCCCGCATCCGCCTGGCCGAAGTCATGAGCCATCCCCTGCATTGCCTGGGACTGGGAACCGATGTGGCGGAGGCGGCGCAACTCATGGCGCGGCACCGGGTGCGGCAAATGCCGGTGGTCGAGGCGGACGGGCGCTTGGCCGGGGTGGTCAGCCAACACCGTTTGCTGGAGAAGCTCGGCATCCAATTGCTCGACGAGAGCTGGCGCCAAGGCCAAGCCCTGCACGAAGAGAAAAACCGGGCCGAACACCGCCTGCGCCTGGCGCTGGAAACCACCGGGCTGGGCATCTGGGAATACGACCACCGCGCCGACCGCCATGAATGGAGTCCCGAAGCCCTGGCCTTGTTGGGGGGCGACCCCGCCGCCGCGCCGCGTAGCCTGGACGATTGGCTGGAGTGGGTCCACCCTGCGGACCGGCCCCGCGTCCTGGACCAGATCGAGGTGGCCTTGTCCGCCGCCCATCCCTTGTCCGAGATGGAATACCGTATCCGCCGGGCCGATGGCGCTTGGCTCTGGGTCCACGAACGGGCGCGGGTGGTGGAATACGACGCCGGGGGGCGGCCCTTGCACACGGTCGGCACCCTGGCCGATATTTCCGGGCGCAAGCACTCCGAACTGCTGCTCCAGACCCAGCTCGGATTCGCCCGGTTCCTGAACGGCGAGCCGGACCGCGACAGTTTGCTGGCGGCGATCCTGGACAGCGCCCTGGCCCTGCCGGAAATCGACGGCGGCGGACTCTATTGGCGGCGGGCGGCGGGCGATTATGAACTCGAGGTCCACCGCGGCCTGTCCGACGCCTTCGTCGCGCAGGTGGAGCGGGTCCCCGCCGACTCCCCCAGGGCCGGGATCATCCGCGAAGGCCGGATGCGCTGCGCTTGCGCCGATCCCGGCCCGCACTGCTCCGACCACGACCTGATCCAGGGCGAGGACGTGGCGCGGGAAGGCATCAGGGCGCTCTTGGTGCTGCCGATCCTGGTCGGGGGCGAGGCGGTGGCCTGCCTCAACCTGGCCCGCAAGCGGGGCGGACGATTCGGCACCAACACCCTGGCCGCCCTGGAAACCCTGGCCCATCAGTTCGGCCAAGCCCTGCGCCGCTGGCACGACCAGGAACAAGCGGCCCATCAACGCCAGAACCTCGACGGCCTGTTCGGGGCGATGGACGATTTCGTGTTCGTGGTGGACGCCGCCGATGGCCGCATCCTGCATTACAACCACGCCGTGGCCGACGGCCTGGGTTATGGGCCGTCCTTGTTGGGACAACCGGCGCTCGCGGCCCATCCCGGGCCGGTCCGGGAAGAGGCCCGGCGCATGTTGGCCGAAATGATCGCCGGGGAGCGCAAAAACTGCCCTTTGCCCCTGGTGCGGGCCGATGGGGCTTGGATCGAGGCCGATACCCGCATTTCCCTGGGCCATTGGAACGGGAAGCCCGCCATCTTCGCGATTTCCCGCGATATCACCGAGACGGTGCTGAGCAGGCAAGCCCTGCGCCGGGGCGAGGCGATGTTGCGGGCCATCCTCGATTCCACCGCCGACGGGTTGTTGGTGATCGGCCAGGACGGCGCGGTGCTGGCGTGCAACCGGCGCTTCCAGGCGCTATGGGGCGTGCCCGACGCGCTCCTGGCCGAGGGCCGCGACCGCGGCTTGTTGGAGAATGTGCTGGGCCAGTTGCAAGACCCCGTAGGCTTCCGGCGCGAGGTGGAGCGGCTCTACGCCAGCGACGAGGAGCGGTGGGACACGCTGGATTTCACGGATGGCCGGGTGTTCGAGCGTTTCACCCGTCCCATCGAATGGTCGGGGCAACGGGCGCGGCTCTGGTCGTTCCGCGACGCCACCGCGACCCGGCGGGCGCAGCGCGAATTGGAGAGCGAGCGTGCCCTGTTGCGGACCTTGTTCAACGCCATCCCCGACCCGCTGTGGCTCAAAGACCCGGAAGGCGTCTATCTGGCCTGCAATCCCAGTTTCGAGCGCTTCTTCGGGGCCGCCGGGCCGGATATCGTCGGCAAGACCGACTACGATTTCGTTCCCGCCGGACTGGCCGATTTCTTCCGCGACAACGACCGGGCGGCGGCGGCGGCGGGCCGGCCCTGCGTCAACGAGGAATGGCTGGAATTCGCCGCCGACGGCTACCGCGGCTTGTTCCAGACCGTCAAGACGCCTTTGTTCGAGCCGGAGCGCGGTTTGATCGGCGTCCTGGGCATCGCCCGCGATATCACGGCGCTGCGCGGGGCCGAGGATGCCCTGCGCGACAGCGAGGCCCGTTTCCGCGCCCTGTTCGAGACCGCCGCCGACGCCATCCTGGTCTCGGACGGGCCGGTGTTCGTGGATTGCAACCCCAAGGCGCTGGAAGTCTTCGGCTGCGCCCGCGCCGACCTGATCGGGGCCACGGCGGAGCGGTTTTCGCCGCCCACGCAGCCGGATGGCCGCGATTCCACCGCCGCAGCCGAGCGGATCGGGCTGGCGTCCAGCGGCCATCCCCAGTTCTTCGAATGGCGGCATCGGCGGCTGGACGGCACCGAGTTCGACGCCGAGGTGCGGCTGACGGCGTTCGAGATCGACGGCAAGGTCATGCACCAGGGCGTGGTGCGCGATATCACCGAGCAGAAGCGGGCGGCGCGGTCCATCGCCGGGGAAGCCGTCCGGCGGCGCGTATTGTTCGAGCAATCCTCCGACGGCATCGTGGTCATCGACGCGGAGGGCGGGGTTTGCGAAGCCAACCGGCGCTATTGCGAGATGCTGGGCTATTCCGCCGCCGAAATCCTAAGCTTGCATGTCTGGGATTGGGACATGCGTTGGGGCCGCCTTGAGCTGGAGGCGATGTTGCGGCGGGCCGGACCCGAGGGGACGTGCTTCGAGACCCGCCATCGCCGCAAGGATGGCACGGAGATCGATGTGGAGGTCAGTTGTTCGGGCGCGGAGATCGACGGGCGGATGCTGGCCTTCTGCGTCTGCCGCGATATCTCCGGGCGCAAGCGCCTGGAGCGCCGGGAACGGGCGCGGATGGACATCCTGGAGCGGATCGCCGGGGGCGTGCCCCTGGCCGGGGTGTTGGATGGCATCGCCCGCGCTGTCGAGGCCGAAGCCCCCGGCACCCTCTGCTCGATCCTGGTGCTGGACCCGGAATCGCGCCGTCTGCGCCATGGGGCCGGACCCAGCCTGCCGGAAGCCTACAACCGTTTCTGCGATGGCGTCGAAATCGGGCCGGGGGTGGGTTGTTGCGGGACCGCGGCGCACGAAAACCGGCGGGTGGTCGCCGAGAACCTCCAAACCCATCCGTTCTGGGTCGGGTTCCGGGACGCCGCCACCGCGGCCGGCCTCGCGTCCTGTTGGTCGGAGCCGATCCGGGGCGAGCGGGGGCAGGTGTTGGGGACTTTCGCCATCTACCGCGGCGTGCCCGGCGCGCCCGGCGCCGACGATCTGGGGCGCATCACCGCCGCCGCCTATCTGGCCGGGATCGCCATCGAGCGCGAGGCCCGCCAACGCGCCCTCAGGGACAGCGAGGAACTCTACCGGGCCATCGTCAGCCAGGCCGGGGACGGCATCCTCCTGGTGGATGCCGAGACCCTGCGCTTCGTCGAATTCAACGATGCCGCCTGCCGCGACCTGGGCTACACCCGCGAGGAGTTCGCCCGGCTCCGCATCCCCGACCTCCAGGGCGGGCAGGGGCATACCGGCGCCGTGATCGCGGAGAAGACGCGGGAGATTTTCGCCACCGGCGGGGCCGATTTCGAGAACCAGCACCGCCACAAGAACGGCGGGGTGCGCGATGTCTATGTCAGCAACCGGTTGGTGAACCTCAGGGGTCGCCATTATTTCGCCGCCATCGTGCGCGATATCACCGAGCGCAAGCGGGCCGAGCGCGAACTGCGCGACAGCGAGGCCAAATACCGGCTGCTGTTCGAGATGGCCAACGATGGCATCTTCCTGCAGGACGCGACCGGCTTCCTGGACTGCAACGAGAAGGGGGCCGCCATGTTAGGCCTGCCGCGCCCGGAGGTGGTCGGCCGCGGCCCGATTGATTTTTCCCCGGAACGGCAACCCGACGGACGGTTTTCGGAGGCGGTGGCCCGCGAGAAAACCCAGGCCGCGCTGGCCGAGGGGCCGCAGTTCTTCGAGTGGCGTTCCCGGCGGGCGGATGGCGGCCTGTTCGATGTCGAGATCGCCCTGGGCCGGGTCGAGATGGGGGGCGCGGTGTACCTACAGGCCATCGTCCGCGATATTACCGAGCGCAAGGCGCTGCAACTGCGCCTGGAACGGCAGGTGGCCTTCACCCAATCGGTGATCGACGCCGAGGTCGATGGCATCGCGGTCTGCCATGCCCAGGCCGGGCCGCTCCACGCCCGCTTCACCGTGTGGAACCGCGCCATGCGCAACCTGACCGGCTACAGCCTGGACGAGATCAACCAACTGGGCTGGTACCGGACCGTCTGCGCCGAATCCGAGGCCCCGGAAGCGGCCCGCCAGCGCATGGAGCGGATGTGCCGGGGCGAGCCTTTGGTGGGCGAGGAATGGACCATCCGCCGCAAGGACGGCGGGCACCGCACCGTGCAAATCCATACCATCGCTATTCCGGGCCAGGGCGACGAGGCCGCGATCCTGGCGGTCATGCACGATGTGACCGAGCGGGTGCGGGCCGAGGAAGAATTGCGCAAGCTGTCGCTGGCGGTGGAGCAGAGCCTCAACAGCATCGTCATCACCGACCTCGAAGCCCGCATCGAATACGTCAACGACGCCTTCACCCGCATCACCGGCTATGGCCGGGCCGAGGCGCTGGGGCAGACCCCCCGCATCCTGAATTCCGAACACACCCCCAAATCCACCTACGAGGCGCTGTGGGCCAGCCTCGCCCAGGGCCTGCCCTGGGAAGGCGAATTCGTCAACCGCCGCAAGGATGGCGGGTTCTATACCGAGTTCGCCCGCATCTCGCCGATCCGCCAGCCCGATGGCCGGGTCACCCATTACCTCGCGGTCAAGGAGGATATCACCGGGCGCAAGGCGGTGGAGCGCGAGCTGGAACATTACCGCAAGCACCTGGAGGACCTGGTGGCGGAGCGCACCGCCGAGCTGGAAACCGCCAACCGCCGCCTCCTGACCAGCGACGCCCGGCTCAAGGCCATGTTCGCCCTGAGCCAGAAAGCCGCCGGGCTGGATGAGGCCGACCTGCTCGGGCAGGGCGTGGCCGAGGCGGCGCGGTTGACCGGCAGCGCCTTCGGCTATCTGTACGCCGTGGGCGAGGACGGTGCCGGCCTCGCGCTGCAAGCCTGGGTGGGGGCCGGCCTGGAGCCGCCGGCCGCGGACCGCTCCCTGGTCCAGGCCGGGCCTTGGGCCGATCCGGTGCGTATCCGCCGCCCGTGCATCCACAACGCCTACCCCCAGGACGGGCCGGGCGACGTCCTGGCCGATGGCCCGGTCCAGCGCCATATGGCCGTGCCGGTGATGGGCGACGGCCAGGTCCATTTGCTGTTGGGCGTGGGCAACAAGCCCGCCGATTACGACGAGTCGGATATGCACGAACTGCAATTGGTCGGCGACGACCTCTGGCGCATCCTGTTGCGCCGCCGCGCCGAGACCCAGTTGGCCACCGCCAAGGATGTGGCCGAGCAGGCCAGCCGCGCCAAGAGCGTGTTCCTCGCCAATATGAGCCATGAAATCCGCACGCCGATGAACGCCATCATCGGCCTCACCCATTTGCTCCGGCGCGATGCCCAGGGGGTGCGCCAGCAGGGCTATCTCGGCAAGATCAACGACGCCGCCCAGCACCTCCTGGCGATCATCAACGATATCCTCGATATCTCCAAGATCGAATCCAACCGGCTGGTGCTGGAAAACACCGATTTCGAACTCGACCGGGTGCTGGACAAGGTCTGCGATTTGGTGCGCGAGAAGGCCGAGGCCAAGGGTTTGGAACTCGTGTTCCGCGAATCGCCCAGGCTCGCGGGCCTGCTCAAGGGCGACCCGCTCAGGCTGGGCCAAATCCTCTTGAACTTCACCGGCAACGCGGTCAAGTTCACCGAACAGGGCTTCGTCATGGTCAGCGCCCAGGCCATCGAGGAGACCGAACACGATATCCAGGTGCGCTTCGAGGTCCGCGACACCGGGGTGGGCATCGAGCCCGAGCATCAGGCCCGCCTGTTCAAGGCGTTCGAGCAGGCCGACGGTTCCACCACCCGGCGCTATGGCGGCACCGGGCTGGGGTTGGCGATCAGTCGCCGCCTGGTCGAGATGATGGGCGGCGAGGTCGGCATCCTCAGCCAACCCGGCGTGGGCAGCACCTTCTGGTTCACGGTGCGGCTGGGCAAGGGCACGTCCCAGCCCAAGCGCTTGAATGGCCGGGTCAAGGACAGGCGGGCCTTGGTGGTGGACGATTTGCCGGAAGCCCGCGAAGCCTTGGCCGATTTGCTGCGCCAAATGGGGATGCGGGTGGACATGGCCGCGGGCGGCGAGGAGGCGCTGGCCGCCGTGGTCGCGGCCGACCGGCGGTCCGAGGCTTACGAAGTGCTGGTGCTGGATTGGCGGATGCCCGGACTCGACGGCCTCGCCACCGCCCGGCGGCTGCGGGAGATGCCGCTGGCCCGGCCCCCGGCCCCCGTGCTGTGTACCGCCTTCACCCAATTCCCGCCGGAGCGCGCGATGGCCGAGGCCGGGTTCGAGGCGGTGTTGTCCAAGCCGGTCACGCCGTCCAGCCTGTATGATGTGCTGGTGAAGGTTTTCAACGGCGGGGACCGCGCGCGCGCGGCTCCCGTCCCCCATCAGGAGCGGGATATCATGGTGCGTAAATTCCGAGGCGCGCGTCTCTTGCTGGCCGAGGACAACCCCATCAACCAGGAAGTGGCTTCGGAGCTGCTGCGCCGCTTGGGGTTCTCGGTGGATTTGGCCGGGAACGGCGTGCAGGCGGTCGAACTCGCCGGGCGCAATGCCTACGATTTGATCCTGATGGACGTGCAAATGCCGGAGATGGACGGCCTGGAGGCCACCCGTTCGATCCGGGCCTTACCGGGCCGGGCCGGGACGCCGATCCTGGCCATGACGGCCAACGCCTTCGAGGAGGACCGCACCCGCTGCCTCGCGGCGGGCATGAACGACCATATCGGCAAGCCGGTGGAACCCGAGGCCTTGTTCGCCACCGTCTCGAAATGGCTGCCCTCCCGCGCCGCCCCGGAATCCGGCGGGGCGGTGCCGGAACCCGCCGATCCGCCGGCGCGGTCCGAACCCGCCGCCGAGCCTTGGAACGCCCTGCCCGGTGTGGACGCGCAATTGGGTTTGCGCGGGGTCCTGGGCCAGCGCGACAGCTATCTGCGCCTGCTGCGCTTGTTCGCCCAGGTCCATGCCGAGGATACCGCCAAGCTCGGCGCGTTGCTCGGAACCGGCCAATTCACCGCCGCCCGGTTGGTGGTGCATTCGCTCAAGGGCGCGGCGGGCACCATTGGCGCGGAACGGGTGCGCGGCCTGGCCCTGGACCTGGAAACCGCCCTGCGCGAAGCCCGGCCCATGGACGTCCTCCTGGGTTTGGCCGCCCCCTTGGAACAGGAACACCGGGTCTTGGTCGAGGCGATCCGCGCGATACCCGAGCAGCCCCAGGCGCGGGTGGCGGTGGCCCCGGATGGGAACCGGGCGGGATGGGTCATCGCCCGGCTGTACCGTTTGCTGGCCGAGGACGATATGCGGGCGGGCGGGGTGTTCCAGGAGGCGGAGCCGCTGCTGAACGCCGTCCTGGGCCGGAAGACGGCCGAACTCAAGCAGTTGCTGACCCTATACGATTATGAGGCGGCGCTGGCCTTGTTGCGCTCGGCCTGCGCCGAGCACCCCGAATGGCTCGATGGGGACGCCGGGTCCGGCCTGGGTGGCTAGGGGCGGCTGCCCGGCCCTTGTGGGGTCCGGCCCAGCGCGGCGTTCAGTCCATCCCGCAGCGCCGCCAGTTCGGCGGTCAAGGCTTCCACCAGCGGGGCGACCCGCTCCGCGCCTTCCCCCTGCCGGAGGGCGGCCAGCAGGTTTTCGGCGGCGGCCTGCACCCCGAGCGCGCCCAGGCTGCCGACCGAACCCTTGAGCCGGTGGGCCATATGCTGGATTTCCCCGGATTCCCCCGCCGCCCAATGCTGTGCCAACCGTTCCGGCGCTGTCCCGTACTGTTCCAGGAACATCCCCAGCAGGTGCAGGTACAGCTCCCTGTTGCCCAGCAGATTTTCAAGGCCCGTGCCGATATCCAGGCCCGGCACGGCGGCCAAGCGCCGTGCCCATTCCATATCGCACTGGGCCGGGCCGGGCGGCGGCGGGACGGGGTCCGGCGCGTTGCGGGGCGGTAGCCAATGCAGCAAGGCGGTGTACAGCGTTTCCGGTTCCACCGGCTTGGCGATGAAATCGTCCATGCCCGCCAAGCGGCAGGCTTCCCGGTCCTCGGCGAAGGCGTTGGCGGTCATCGCCAGGATGGGCGTCCCGGCCCGGTCCGGCAAGGCCCGGATCGAGCGGGTGGCTTCCAGGCCGTCCATCTCCGGCATCCGCACATCCATCAGGATCAGGTCGTAGCCGGTGGTCCCGGCCTTCCGCACGGCCTCGCCGCCATGCGCCGCCGTGTCCACCGCGAGCCCCGCCACGCGCAGCAATTCCACCGCGACTTCCCGGTTGATATCGTGGTCTTCCGCCAGCAGCACCCGCGCTCCGCCATGCCGTTGGCGCAAGGTTTCGGCTTGGGACGCCCTGGGATGGCGGGGGCCGGGCCTGGATTCCCGCCCCCGTTCCAGCCAGGCCGTGAACCAGAACACGCTGCCCCCGCCAGGACGGTTCTCCACGCCCGCCTCGCCGCCCATGAGCCGGGCCAGGCGGCGGGTGATCGCCAGCCCCAGCCCGGTGCCGCCGTATTTCCGGGTGGTGGAACTGTCGGCCTGCTCGAAATCCTTGAACAGGTGGCCGAGCTGGTCGGCCGCGATGCCGATGCCGGTGTCCCGCGCCTCGAAGCGCACCAGCAGGCCGCCGTCCTCCCGCGTCGCCACGAGATGGGCGCCGAGGCCGATGCCGCCCCGCTCGGTGAATTTCACGGCGTTGCCCGCGTAGTTGAGCAGGGCTTGGCGCAGCCGGGTCGGATCGCCCCGCAGCCAGTCCGGCACATCGCCGGCGTCCACCGTCAGGCGCAGGCCCTTTTCCGCCGCCTGGCTGGAAATCAGCGCCCCGACCTGTTCCAGCACCGAGGCCAGGGGAAAATCCACCACCTCCAGTTCCAAGCGTCCGGCGTCGATCTTGGAGAGGTCCAGGATATCGTTGAGGACGGCCAGCAGATGGCGGGAGGCCGCGTCGATCTTGTCGAGGCGGTCCAGTTGCTCCGCCGTGGGCCGGTCGTGCCGGATCAGGTGGGTCAATCCCAGGATGGCGTTCATGGGGGTGCGGATCTCGTGGCTCATATTGGCCAGGAAGGCGCTCTTGGCGCGGTTGGCGGCTTCGGCGGCGTTGCGGGTGGCGGTCAGTTCGGCGGTGCGGCTCGCCACCAGTTCCTCCAGGTGGTGGCGGTGGCGTTCCAATTCCTGGGCGTCGCGCATCTTCTCGGTGATATCCTCCTTGATCCCCAGATAATGGGTGATGCGTCCATCCGGCTGGCGGATCGGGCTGATATGGGCGGATTCGACATATTCCACGCCATCCTTGCGGCGGTTGCGGAAGATGCCGTTCCAGGTCTCGCCGCGCTCGAGGACGGCCCACACGGCGCTGTCGTCCTGGGCCGGGTCCGCGCCCAGGAAGCGGATATCGCGGCCCATGACCTCCGCCGCCACGTAGCCGGTCATGGACTCGAAGCCGGCGTTGACATATTCGATCCGGCCTCCGAGGTCGGTGATGACGATGCTTTCCGGGCTTTGCCGCACCGCCAGCGATAATTTGAGCAAGCGGTCCTCGGCCTCCTTGCGCTCGGTGATATCCTCGTACACCCCCAACACGCCGATGATGTCCCCCGCCGCGTTGCGGAGCGGGGCTTTCGAGGTGCGTATCCAGGTCATGCCGCCCGCGTCGTCGGGCTGGGGTTCCTCGTACAGCAGCTTGGCCACGCCGGATTCCATCACCTGCCGGTCGTCGGCGACATAGCGCTCCGCCTGTTCGCGCCATCCCAGTTGGGTATCGTCCTTGCCGACCAGGTCGGCGGGGGAGTCCAGCCCGGCGTCCTGGGCGAACAAGGTGTTGCAACCGATGAAGCGGGAAAGCCGGTCCTTCCAGAAGACCCGCATCGGCAGGGTTTCCAGCACGGTTTGCAACAGGTTGTGGGATTCCTTCAAGGCGGCCTGGGCTTCGATGCGCCCGGTGATATCCTGGATCAAGGCGACGAACTGTCCGGGGGCCGGGCTGTAGCTGTAGGCGGAATACCAGCGCTGGTTGCCGGGGATGAAGATTTCCCCGTGTTGGGAACGGCCCGAGGCCGTGATTTCCCGGCAGGATTCGATCCAGGATTCCCCGATCTCCGGCCAGACTTCCCGGACCCGGTGGCCTATCCAGCGTTCGCGGGGTATCCCGGTGATCCGCTCGAAGGCCGGATTCACTTCCAGGAAGCGGTAATCCACCACGTCTCCCTGCCCATCGCGCACGATCTCGTGCAGGGCGAAACCCAGCGGCATATGGGTATAGAGCGATACTAGGCGGGATTCGCTTTCCCGCCGCGCCGCCACTTCCTGGCGCAAGCGCGAAACCCAATAGGCGAACAGCAGGAATAGCGCGGCCAGGGCGATGCCGTATTTCAGCACGGTTTCCGCCCTGATGCCTTGTTCGATCCGCAGGCCCATCCAATGATTGATGATTTCGGCCCGGTCGCTGTGGGAAATATCGGCCAGGGTTTTCTCCATGATCGATTTCAATTGGGGCTGGGATTTCACCACCGCGATGCTATTGGCGTTTTGATAAGGGGTTTGTCCCGCGAAGCTCAGGTTCAAAAACCCCTGTTGCTTGATGGTATAGCTGGCGGAGGCGGCATCTCCGATATAGGCGTCGGCCTTGCCTTCCAAAACCCATTCCAGGGCTTGCCTGACGTTATCGGCGGCCACCAATTCAATGAAGGGATAATCCCGGTCCAGGCGCTCCTGCACGAAATAGCCCTGTTGTATCGATACCCGTTTGCCGACTAGGCGATCCAGGCTGCCGATATAACCATGGCGGTTATCGTTGATAATGATGACCGGGTTGGTGACATAGGGCTGGGTGAAACTGAGGTAGCGTTCCCGGTCCGGGGTGCTGACCGCCTCGCTGAGCATGTCCACCTCCCCATGCCGGGCCATCTCCAGGATTTCGTGCCAGGGCTTGTCCTTGACGAGCGCGAATTTCACGCCCAGCCGTTTTTCTATCGCGGCCATGAAATCGGCCGCCATGCCCGTATATTGGCCGTTGCCGTCGATCCATTCGTAGGGGGCGAAATCACGGTCGATACCGAGCCGGATGACCGGGTGCCGCCCCAGCCAGGCGTGTTCCTCGGCGCTCAATTCCAGGGCGCTGGGGGGGCCGTGGACGAATTCGCGCAGTTTGGTTTCGCCCATCGACTGGGCCAGCCCGAGTCCGTGGAAGATATTGGCGATACCGCGCAGGCGCTCGATATCGAGCCGGCCCAGGGGGATGGCATCCGGCAGGATTTGCTTGCGGCATTGGCGGGCCTCGAACCGTAATTGTTCCAGGCCGTGTCGGCTGTGGTAATGGGTTTTGATGGTTTGGATCACCGCCTCGGGATGGGCCAGGGCATATTGCCACCCTTTGAGCGAGGCGCGGAGGAAGCGGGCGGCGCGGCCTGGGTGTTGGGCGATTTCCCGCTGGCTGGTGAAAAGGATATCGCCGTAGAAATCGAGCCCATAGCTTTGCGGGTTGATGATATTGAGCTTGATGCCTTTTTCCTGCTCGAAATAATAGACCTCGTTGGTCAGGTAGGCGGGCATCACGTCCGCTTGGTCCAGGAGTAGCGCCGCGTTGTCGAAGTTATATTTTATAAAAGTATATCTGTCCGATGTGATACCGCTATGCTCCAGCAGCGCCCGCAGCGGGGCCTCATTGCCTCCGGTATTATCGAACATGATGCGCTTGCCGACCATTTCATAAGGGCTGATGATCCCGGAGCTGCGCTTGCTAATGAACACCAAGGGATCGTGCTGGAAAATGGCGGCCAAAGCGGTGACGGGTACGCCATTGGCATATTGGGCGACGATATTGGAGTCGCCGACGCCATAATCGGCCGCGCCCGAGACGACGCGCTGGATGGGGCTTTCTTCCGGCATGCGCTCCTGGATATCCACGTCCAGTCCTTCTGCCGCATAATAGCCTTGTTCCCTGGCGGCATAATACCCGGCGAATTGGAATTGGTGGAACCATTTGAGTTGTAGGACCACCTTTTCCAAAGGGGTGTCATCCGGTTGCGCGAACGCCGGGGGAAGCCACAGGAGCAACCATAACAATACCGCCCAGGCAGGGGGGTGGGCCAAGCGGTCGGCTGGATGGCAATCCAGTCCGATGGTGGGGTTGGGATCGGCCAAGATAATATGGGGTTTTGCGGTGGGTGAAGGGTTTGTTTGGCGGCCGCGATGGGCGGAGTGCGGCGGGTTGCCGGGTTTTGCTAAGGCGCGGCATCGGTCGTCGCCGGGCTTGGTGGGCGCGGTCCGCCGTCCTGGGCGAACCGGGGACGCATCGCGTTGTCCAAGCGCGTCGGGGTCCCGACCGTGCCGGGCGTTCCTGGCCGGTCCCCGCGACATCCGGGCTATAATGCGCCCGCACACCAAAAACACCAGCGGAGAACATCAATGAAAATCCTAGCCGCCGTCATGGCGCTGTTCGCGGTCATTTATTTCTTGCCCGCCTTCACTTCGAGGACGGACGAGGTCAGCGGCAAGAACCGGGTCGCCCTTTACAAGTCGGCGGTCAAGGTCAAGCGCTATATGCCCACCGACGAGCGGGTGTTGTTCGATACCTCGATGGGCATCATCGACAAGATCAAAACCCAGGAGGCGGGACCGGATGCCTTCGTCGCGGCGGTGGACGGCAAAACCCCCGAGGAGGTCATCGCGCTGGCCAAGCAGGAAGTCACCGTGAAGATCGCCGCCGGCGACCCGGAATTCAAGAAATACACGTCCTGGGAGGATATGGTCGCCAAGCTGACCGACGACGGCCATAGGAAAACCGTCAAGCCCAGCGAACCCGAGGAGGCGCCTTTGCGGAATTATTCCCGCGAGGGACGCCCGGAATAGCCCCCGTCCCGGCCATTTATCCCGCGCTTGAAGCCGCGTCCGCCTGTTCCCCCGACCATTGGAGCGCCGCCCGGTATAGCTTCTCGCGCCGCGCTCCGGTGATCTTCACCGCCAAGCCCACCGCCGTCTTCACCGAGCATTCCGCCAGCAGCAGTTTGAGGATGCGCGTCTGTTCCGCGTCGAGTTCGCCGCCGTCCGGCGGCGCGGGCGGAGCGCCTTCCAGCACCAGCACGAATTCGCCTTTGCGCATGTCGGGTTCCCGTTCCAGGAGGGCGGGGGCCGCGTCCACCGTGGTCATGGCCAGGGTTTCGTAGAGCTTGGTCAGTTCGCGGGCGATGACGAGGCGGCGTCCGGGCGGGAAGGTTTGGGCGAGGTCGCGCAAGGTCGCTTCGACCCGGTGCGAGGATTCGTAGAAAATCAAGGTGTGGGGATCGTCCGCGAGCGACCCGAACAAGGCCAGCCGGGCCGGGCCTTTGCGCGGCGGGAAGCCCTCGAAGGCGAAGCGGTCGGTGGCCAGCCCCGAGGCCGAGAGGGCGGCGATCAAGGCGCAGGGACCGGGGATGGGCACCACCCGGAGCCCGGCTTCGCGGGCCAGCCGCACCAGGGGGAAACCCGGATCGTTGATGAGGGGCGTGCCGGCGTCGGAGATGAGGGCGAGGGTTTCGCCGCGCATGAGCCGTTCGACCAAACGCCGGGCTTGGGCGTCCTCGTTGTGTTCGTGCAGGGCCAACAGGGGGCGGTCGATGCCGTAGCGGTCGAGCAGGGGACGGCTGTGGCGGGTGTCTTCGCAGGCGATGGCGTCGGCTTTTTTCAGGGTTTCCACGGCGCGGAAGCCAAAATCCGCCAGATTGCCGATGGGTGTCGCCACTAGGTATAGTATGCCCCGCTCGATTTCCGCCACTTGCCCGCCTCTCTTTTCAAATCTTGATTTACCTTCAGGGAATGCCGCCGATGCGCCCAGACTTCCGCCCGTTTGCCGTGTTGCCGCTGGTCCTGGCCCTGGCCGGATGCGCGGGCCGGTCGCTGCCCGGCCTGGGCGGCGCTCCCGAACCCGACCCCCAGGCCGAGAGCCTGTTCCGTTCCGGCGACTACGAGGGCGCGATGCGACGCTACCGTTATCTGGCGCAGACTTCCGGGGATGCCGATTATTACCTGATGCGGGCCGCCGACGCGGCGCTACGGGCGGGCGATGGTGGCAGCGCCCGGCAACTCGCCAACCTGGTCAATCCCCGCGAATTGGACCGGGTGGACCGCAACCAATTCCTGTTGCTGCAAAGCCGCTTGGACCTCAACGCGGGCCGGGCCAGGGAAGCCATGGCCAAGCTGGATACGGTCGCCGCCGACCAGCTCACCAGCGGCCAGGCGCAGAATTATCACACACTGCGGGCTTCGGCCTACAACCAGTTGGGCGATAT
Source organism: Methylomagnum ishizawai (assembly GCF_019670005.1). NCBI lineage: Bacteria > Pseudomonadati > Pseudomonadota > Gammaproteobacteria > Methylococcales > Methylococcaceae > Methylomagnum > Methylomagnum ishizawai. The sequence goes on from NZ_AP019783.1 coordinate 2,128,745, forward strand.
GCTGGCCAGCGCCCGCGAGCGGGTGGAACTCGGGCCGATGCTCAGCCAAACCGAGGCCATCGACAAGAACAACGAGGCCATCTACGACGCGCTATCGCGCCTGCCGGATAGCGTCCTGGCCCAGAGGCAACCGCCCTGGCCGGATGTGCTGGGGGGCTGGATGGCCTTGACCCGCATCCTCAAAAGCATCCCGCCCAGCGGCCTGGGTTCCGCCTTGAGCGAGTGGGAAACCCGTTATCCCGACCATCCCGCCGCCGGGGCGTTCCTGCAAAAGATGGCGGGCGATGCCGGGCGCGGCGTGCGGGTCACGCCCCTGGGCCAGAAACCGGCGGTGTCGCCGACCCCGCCCCTGGCTCCAAACGCCGAACCCGCGCCGGCCCCCGAAGCGCAACCGGCCCCGCCACCGCCGACCGGCCCTTTCGTCGGCGTGTTATTGCCCTTGACCGGGCCTTACGCCCCCGCCGCCGAGGCCGTCCGTGCCGGGATGATCGCCGCCCATTTCGCCGACCCCAATCCCGCCAAGCTGCCGCTGCGCTTCGTCAATTCGGAAGCTGGCGATATCGGCGCGGCCTATCGCAAGCTGGTGGACGAGGGGGCCACCAGCGTGGTCGGTCCCTTGATCAAAGAGCAGGTCGCCACCCTTGCCCGTGGTGGCGAATTGCCGGTGCCGGTGCTGGGACTCAACCAAGCGGGCGACGCGGCCAACGACCGGCTGTACCAGTTCGGCCTGTCGCCCGAGCAGGAAGTCGAGCAGGCGGCGGGTAGCGCTTGGTTCGACGGCAAGCAGAATGCCTGGGTGCTGGCCCCCTCGACGCCGTTCGGGCAGCGCATGGTCAACCATTTCAACCGCTATTGGCGCGGCCTCGGCGGCAAGGTCGGGGCGACCAAGAAATACACCCAGCACGGCCAGGACTATTCCGCCGCCGTCAAGGATTTGCTGGCGGGGGTCGCGCCCGCCGCGCCGGAGGCCGCCGCGCCCGCCACGGCGGATTTCGTCTTCCTGATCGCCGATGCCGCCGATGCCCGCTCGATCCTGCCCCAACTCGTCACCGGGCAGGGCGCGGGGATTCCGGTCTATTCGACGTCGCATGTGCATAGCGGCAAGCCCGATCCCCAGGCCGACCAGGATTTGAACGGACTCATCTTCTGCGATGTGCCTTGGCTGTTGAACCCTGACCAGGGCGATGCCTTGTCGGCCCAGGCCCTGCAATCCCAGATCGACAAAACCCCGCCGGACTACACCAAGCTGATCGCGCTGGGGCTGGACGCCTACCGCCTGCTGCCCGAACTGGACCGGCTCAAGCTCGATCCGCAATACCGCTACGCCGGGGCCACGGGCGTGTTGTCCCTGGGCGCGGGCAACAAGCTCCAACGCCAATTGGAATGCGCCCAATTCCAGAACGGCAACCCGGAACCCCGCGGCATCGCCCCGGTGATGCGGCCCGCCGCGCCGGCACCGGCCGCTCCGTGACCGCGAAGCCGCCCGCGCAAACCCAAGGCCGCAGGGCGGAAGACCGGGCGCTGGCTTTTTTGCAGGAACAGGGCCTGCGCTTGGTCGAACGCAATTACCGTTGCCGCTATGGCGAGGTCGATCTCATCATGGAGGAGGGCGCGACCTTGGTGTTCGTGGAAGTCCGTTACCGCGCCAGCCAGAAATTCGGCGGTGCCCTGGAAAGCGTGGACCGCCGCAAACAGGCCAAGTTGTTGACCACGGCGACCTGCTTCCTCCAGGAACGGCGCTGCGACCGGCCCGCCCGGTTCGATGTGGCGGCGCTGTCGCCCGCGGCGGGAGGATTCGAGGTACGATGGGTCAGAGATGCCTTCCAGGCGGGGTAGGAGACCCGCATCCCGCCGGCGTGATTTTCTTCAAAACCAACCCTCCTGGGCCGCGCCCAGCGGCATAGTTCCCTATCCAAGCCCAATCACCATGAGCCTTCAAGACCGCGTCCTCCTCCAATTCACCGCCAACGCCGAAACCAACCACGACACCCTCATGCGGCTCGGCGATTTGATCGAAGCCGCCGGTTCGCGGCTGGCCCATTGCCTGCTCAACGACGGCAAGATCCTGGCCTGCGGCAATGGCGGCTCGGCGGCGCAAGCGCAGCATTTCACCTCCGAACTCATCAACCGCTACGAGCGCGACCGGCCCGGTCTGCCCGCGATTTCGCTGACCACCGACAGCAGCGCCTTGACCTCGATTGCCAACGACTACCGCTTCGACGAGGTGTTCGCCAAGCAAATCCGGGCGCTGGGCCATGCCGACGATATCCTGGTGGTCTATACCACCAGCGGCAATTCCGCCAGCATCCTGGGTGCCGTGACCGCCGCCCACGACCGCGATATGAGCGTCCTGGCCCTGAACGGGCGCGATGGCGGGGCGCTGGCCCCCTTGCTGCGGGAAACCGACCTGGAGCTGCGCGTTCCCGCCGAAGTGACCGCCCGCATCCAGGAGGCGCATCTGCTCATCACCCATTGCCTGTGCGATTTGATCGACCAACAACTGTTCGGCGAGGAGTAAAACCCATGTCCCTGCCCGCTCCTTTCCTGGCCCGGCTCAAGGAAATCTTTCCCGCGGGTTCCCTGTTCACCGAGCCCGCCGATTGCTGGGTCTATGGCTACGACAACAGCAAGCGGCAAGTCCTGCCCGAGGCCGTGGTGTTTCCCACGAGCCATGAACAAGCCGCCGCCCTGGTCCGCGCCTGCCACGGATACAAAATCCCGCTGACCGCCCGTGGCCGTGGCACCGGCACCACCGGCGCGACCGTGCCCTTGTTCGGCGGGGTGGTGGCCTCGTTCGAGCGCATGGACCAGGTGTTGGAATTCTCGCCGGACAACCGCTACATCGTGGTCGAGCCCGGCATTACCAACCAGGCGATCCAGGATTATGTGAAGCCGCATGGCTTCTTCTGGCCGCCCGATCCCACCAGCGCGGCGTTTTGCAGCGTGGGGGGCAACCTCGCCTATAACTCCGCCGGGCCGAGGGCCGTCAAATACGGCACGCCCCGCGACAACACCCTGGGCCTCCGCGCCATCACCGGCGCGGGCGAGGAAATTCGCACCGGGGTCTACACCACCAAGGGCGTGGTCGGCTACGACCTGACCCGCTTGCTGATCGGTTCCGAGGGGACGCTGGCGCTCATCACCGAAGCCACGCTGAAACTCACGCCCCTGCCGGAAACCCAGCGCACGCTGCGGGCGGTCTACCGCGACGTGGGCGCGGCGGCCCAGGCCATCGCCAAGATCATGGCCCAGCCCGCCGTGCCCTGCGCCCTGGAATTCATCGACGGCAACGCCATCGACATGGTGCGGCGCTATTCGACGGCGGGCTTGCCGGAACAGGCTGGGGCTTTGCTGATGATCGAGGTCGATGGGTTCCGGGAGGCCATGGCCCCGCAGATCGACAGCATCCGCGCCGCGGCGGAGAATGCCGGGCTGTTGGAATTCCGCGTGGCCGAGACGAAAGAGGAAGTCGAAGCCCTATGGCAGACCCGCAAGGCGCTTTCGCCCACCTTGCGGAAGATCGCGCCCAAGAAGATCAACGAGGATGTGGTGGTGCCGGTGACCGAACTGCCGGTATTGATCGCGGGGCTGAACGAACTGTCGGCGCGATATGGCCTGCCCATCGTCAATTTCGGCCACGCGGGCAATGGCAATATCCATGTCAACCTGCTCTACGATCCGGGCAAGCCGGGCGAGGACGACAAGGCCCATGCTTGCCTGGACGAGATGTTCGGCTTGGTTTTGCGTCTGCGCGGCACGCTGTCGGGCGAGCATGGCGTCGGCATCGAGAAGCGGGATTATGTGGACCGGGAACTCGATGCCGCGTCCTTGCGGTTGATGCACGCCATCAAGCGCCAGTTCGACCCGGAGGGGATTTTGAATTGGCATAAGGGGTTTCCGATGGTGTAGGGCGGGTCGCGGCCCGCCGCTCTCTGCAAAGACCTAAAAAAACAACGGAGCGCCCTATGTCGGACGAGGCTGCCGGAGTCCCGCCGGGCCGGGTCTTGTTGATCGACCTGGAAAACTGCCCCAACCAAATCAACCACCTGATGAAAAGCCTGGAGCAATATTCCCAGGTGGTGATTTGCTACGCCCAAAGCGGGGCCAGGGTGCCCATCGATTGGATCGTCGATTTGACCGCCGTGGTGAACGCCAACCGTTTGAGGATCGTCAAGACGCCGGGCAATGGCAAGAACGCCGCCGATTTCGGCATCACCTTCTGGGCGGGCGTGCTGATGGCGCAATTGCCCGAGGATACAGGCTTCGTCATCGTGTCCGAGGCTCATCACCTATCAATTTCGCATGGCCGCGCAAAAGGCGGGCAAAGGCATGTCGTTTTGTAGGCGTCGCTTTAGGTAGCGCAAGCCCCGGGTGAACCAGGAAACCAAGCTGCGGCGGAGCTTCCTGAAGCTCCAGTGTCCGGCATCGGTTTGCGACCAGGCTTTTTTTCGAGCGGCGTTGGACGGTCCGAGGCGTCGTCCCGCCCGACCTGGACGCACCACCACATGGCCAGCGACATGACGAGGATCAGGCGTTCCAAACGGTCGGCGTGTTCCAGTTGCGAATCCTCCAACCCGAAGCCCCGGCCCTTGAAATCCGAGAACATGGGCTCGATGGACCAGCGCGCCGCGTAGTCCAACACCGCCGCCCGCGTGGGGGCGCAGTCCATCGCGATGATCCAGGGCTCGGGATGGCCGGGTTCGTGGAGGATGCCCACGTGGGTCATCACCCCGTGCGCGAACAGCCGCACTCCCGGCAGATAGCGTTCCTCCGCGCCCCGCGCCAGTCCGCCCGTGGTGGTTTCCTCCCCTTCGCCGGTGTCCGCCAGCACATTGCCTTTCAACCGCAGCCGATAGCCCCAGCCCCGCGCGCCCAGCCAATCGAACAAGGCCACCGAGGGGTAGAACCGGTCCGCCGAGAGCAATACGTCCGCCCCCGGCGGCAGCCAGGCCAGGACCCGCTCCAACACCCGCTCCTGGCCCTCGAAACCGATATTGGCCGGCCCCTCTTCCGCCACCCAGGCCAAGGGCAGCGCCCGGTCGCCGACCCGCACGCCCACCATCAGCACCGCCATCCGGTCCCCGAGGTCGGTCTGGTCCAGGCTCAACTGCACGGTCTGGCCGTTCCGCGCGGCCCGGGCGAGTTCGGCCCGCGCGAACGGCTCCATCACCACCGCCGACCCCAGCAGCGGATTCTTCAACAAGCGCCTCAGCCATTGCTCGCGCATGTCCTGCCTCTCCGTCGGCAAGGGCAGCAGGTTCGCCAACTCCACCGTGTTCGGCGTCCGCCCCTCGATCATCGCCCCCACCGCCAGCGCCAGCTTCCCGACCACCGTCTTGCGCAGTCCAGGAAGGGCCTGTTCCAGCCCACGCCCTACTTCCTCGGCCAGTTTCTTTACAGTTCCCATCGCTTCGTCAGTCGAAATTCGTTCCGGCCTTCAAGCCTACCCGAAAATTGATAGGTGATGAGGTGTCCGAGGATACCGATTTGGACCATGCGGTGGGCCTTCTCAAAAGCCAGGGCCGGATGGCGGAGCGGGTCGGCACGAAGAAGGAAGCCAAGCCGGTGGCGGCGTCCGCCATGGAACCCGACCAGCGCTTGAAGGAATATTGCGGATTATTGCTGGCCCACCCCAAAACCCGTCCGGGCAAGGGGGAAACCCTGCTCAATAGCCTGAACGCCCATTTCGGCAAGCAGCCGGATGTCCAGGCCGAAGCCTTGTTCGAGGCTTTGCGGCGGCGGGGGGTGGTGACTGTGGAGGAGGGCAAGCTGGTTTATCACGAAGATAAGCTCAATGCCCTGGCCGGGATTTGATCCGGGGCCGGGTTCGACCCCGGAGTCCCGCCGATGGCCCTGCTAAGGCTCCGGTTTCCTGCGTGGGGTCCGGCGCGGAACGGACCCAGTCCATCCCGCGCCTTGCCCTTCATACCTTGAACGAAGCCCAGAAGTTCTTCTTGCCGCCCTTCTGCTTGCCACCGGATTCTTCTTGCGCGGTTTCCCCGGAGGCTTCTTCGGACTCGGTGGCCGGGGCTTCCTCGACGGATGCCGTTTCCTGCGGTTCTTCCGGCGCGGGGTCGGCGGCAGGTTCGGCCTCGACACCCAGGATCGGCGCTTCCGGCGCGGCGTCGGCGTCTTCCTTGGGCGCGGGCTGGCCGCTGGCCCTCACGTCGAATTCCACCTTCCAGCGCTCGCCGCCGTCCCTGGCCACGGCTTCCAATTGCAGCGTGCCGACTTCCGTCACCCGCGCCGCCAGATGCACCGGCACGACTTCGCCGGGACGGTGTTTCTCGGCCGTCAGGGTGATTTCGATGGCTTCCAACTCCTCGATCTCGCCCTCGGGCCACCAATCCAAGCGGATGCCGACCCCGTCGTCGCGCCGTACATTGGACGAGAAAAACCGGAAATGCACCGGCTCGCCCACCACCACGCCGAATTCGTAGGGCGGCAGATCGGCCTCGGTGCCTTCCTCCATGCCGAAGGGCGCGATGCACAGGGCCTCGATGGGCGGCTCGAAGCCGGGCACGGCGGGCATGGCGCTTTCGACGCCGACATAGTAGGCCGCGCCGGTGCCGCCCTTGATCCTGACACCCTTGCCCTTGCGGACATAGCCGTAATAGGCCGCGCCCCGCGCCACCGCCAAGTCCAAATCGGCCCCGTGCAGCAAACGGGCCGCGGGAGCGCCGTCGGCTTCCAGCCAGCTATTCAGCACGTCCAGCAGGCGCTTTTCCAGGGCTTCGGCCTTGAATACACCGCCATTGAGCAGCAGGGCGGTGGGGTGGAGCATCCTGGCGCCGTCCTTGGGCTCGAAGCCCTGCAATTCGCTGGTGGCTCCGATCTGCCGCCCGAGGAAGGCCGCCAGATGGCAGGTGATGCGGGCATCCTTGGCATAGGGCAGGCCCAGCGTGGTCAGGCCGGTGCGGGCCTGGGCCAGCGGGCGTTCGGTGAGATCGACCTTGGGGAAGAAGCCTTCGACCAGGGTGCGGTCCACCTCGGCGCGGGTCAGGCTGGTGCGCAGGGTGCCGCCGATCAGGGACGAACCCCGGCTCGGCACCACCACGGCGGCTTCCTGGGTGTCGTCGCCGGTCAGGAGCTTTTCCTTGGCATCGCGGCAGCCGTGGGTGAGGGCTTGGATCTGCCAGGGTTCCAGGCGCTTGCCTTCGGCCTGGAGCTTGGCCTTCAGCACATAGGCCAGGGCCAGGTCCATGTTGTCGCCGCCCAGCAGGATATGGTCGCCGATGGCCACCCGGTTCAGGACCAGGTTGCCCTGGTCCTCGGTGACCGCGATCAGGGACAGGTCGGTGGTGCCGCCGCCCACGTCCACCACCAGGATGATATCGCCGGGCTTGACCTGTTCGCGCCACTTGCCTTCGCTTTGTTGAATCCAGCTATACAGCGCCGATTGCGGTTCTTCCAACAGCACCGCCTGTTTGAGTCCCACGGCATGGGCGGCTTCGACGGTGAGTTCCCGCGCCGCCGGGTCGAACGAGGCGGGGACGGTGATGACCAAATCCTGCTGGTCCAAGGGCTGGTCCGGGAAACGGGCGTTCCAGGCGTCGCGCATATGCCGGAGGTATTCGACGGCGGTTTGCAGCGGCGACACCCGCTTGACCTCCTCCGGCGATTGCAGCGGCAGCAAGGCCGAGCGCCGGTCCACGCCGCTGTGGGACAGCCAGCTTTTGCCGCTGGCGACCAGCCGGATCGGGCTTTTGCCGCCCAGTTGGCGGGCGATTTCGCCGACGATGGCCTCGGGCTGGGCGTTCCAGGGCAGCACGATATCGCCGGGGGCGATTTCGGCCTCGTGGGCTTGGTACATGAAGGAGGGCAATTGCTTCTTGTCGCCCACGCTGCCGGGCGAGGTCAATTGCGGGATTTCGAGGACTTCGAGCGGGGCTTTTTCGCCATCGGTCTGGTCCAGGTCCACGAACGACACGACGCTGTTGGTCGTGCCCAGGTCGATTCCGACAGAGTATCTGCTCACAGTTCCACCTCTTGAGTCGCGACCGAATTAATATCTACGGAATACTTGCTCACAGTTCCACCTCGGCGGGGGCGATGATGTTGACGTTATGGCCTTCGGCGATTTTCGGCAGTTTCACCTGGGCGGCGCGCCAACCCCGGTGGACCAGGGTGCCGTTGAAGGGCGGTTCGCCGACGATGTTGCCGGTGGGACGCACGGCGGCGGCATCGAACCCCTTGGGCAGGGTGATGCGCTGGCCTTCCTGCTCCTTGCGGACCGGCTCCAGGTCGAAATGCTGGCGCAGCACCCGGCGGCAGCCTTCGTGGACCACGCGGGAGGCCGCGCCGATCTCGGCGTCGCTGTAGCCCGCGACTTCCTCCTGCACGAAATCCAGGAAGCGGGCTTCCTTTTGCAGGAGTCCCAGCAGTTGCAGGGCGGCTTCCGGGGTGGCTTCCTTGACGATGACCGGCTCGGGCTTGGGGATTTCCACCGTTTTGGGCGTAGGCGCGGGCGCGGGAGCCGGGGTGGCCTTGGGGATCATTTCTTGCGGCACCCGCTCGATGGCGATGCGGATGGGTTCGGGGTAGGGCGCGGGCAGCATTTCGGCGGGGACGCGCTCCAGCATCACGGTGACGGGCTTGTCGCGCCGCAGCAGGGCGGCGATGCCCGCCGTCAGCAGGACCAGGATGAGGATGAATTGGACCAGCACCAGGGCGGCCAGTCCCAAATGGACGGCGTCTAGGGTGGCTGGGAGTAGATTGGGATCGATAGGCGGCATTCTGGACCTCTAGGTTCTTGTGTGGATTCCCTTCGTCGCGGGAGGGTGGCCGGGCCGGGATGCCCGCCAGTCCCCGGAAATGGGTCTTTCCGCGCCCTAATTCAACCGTGGGCGGCGGTTCAGCGGGCGTTCAGATGGGGAAAATTAAGCTCGCCCGGCTCATTGGGCGGCCTGGGTGGATTGCATGGCCTGGTGGGCCATGACCACACGGAGGATTTGCTGGGCGGCCATGGAGCGCTTGCTACGCATATAGCGCTCGGAAATCGGGGCGGGCACCTTCTCGGCGTCGAAGGCGGTCTTGATGCCGTTCAGCTTGTCCTCGCAATTGCGCAGGATCAAGTCGGCGACCTGGCGCGAATCCATCTTGTCGTTCAGATGGGCGCGGGTCTCGTCGTTGACGCATTGCTGGTAGACCTTGAGGCTGGCTTGGACCTTATCCAGGGTGGCGGGGCTGAGGGTCGAGGGTTCCCAGGTGCCTTCCTCGGCGTGGGCGGTGGCGGCGAAGGCGAGCAAGGCTCCGATGAGGGCGGCGCGGACCGGGGGGTTCATGGATGGTAAGCTCCTGAATGCTAAGGTGATGGGGGGCGAATCGCGGATTCTACGCCATGTCCGGGATGGGCGGAACTTGAGGCGTCAGGCCACGGTGGTTTCGGCGCTGCCGTGTCGGCCCAGGTTGTCGGACCAGCTCACCCGGATTTTGTCCCCGGATTTCCCGCCCCGGAAGCGGATCGAAAGATAGGGGTTTTGCGAGACCGCCGTGCTGAGGGCGCACAAGGCGACCCGCCGGCCGTTATGCTCGAACAGGACTTGTTCGATGAAATGGGCCGGGATTAACTCGCCGGTGGTTTCGTCGCGGCGGCGTCCGGTTTCCATGGGATGCTCGATGAGGACATGGACCAGGGTGGAGCCGTCCTGTTGTCTGCTGCGTATTTTTACCGTGGACATGGCCGCTTTATGATGACAGTGTGATCGCCGCTTGCCGGCGGTGGGGGTTTGGGAGGCGGGTTCCGCCGCCAAATTCTAATGCCAACCCGAGTCGCCCCGATGCCGTGGAGGTTTCCCATGCGACGTTTATTCATAGGCTTGCTGTTGTTGGGGATGAGCGCCCAGGCCTGGGCTTGGCGCTGCAACGGCTGGATCATCGAGGAAGGCCAGACCAAGTTCGATGTCGATCAAAAATGCGGCGATCCGCAATCCGGCGACCGCCGCACCGAGTGGCGGCTGGTCACCAATTTCGTGCCCAATTGCCAGACCCAGTTCGAGTCCATCAGGATGCCGGACGGCCAGGGCGGCATGAGGGTGGTGAACCAGCCCCGGACGTTCTGCGTGCAGGTGCCGGTGCAAAGCACGGTGCCGGTCGAGGTCGAGGAGTGGTATTACTCCGACGCCGGCCATGGCAACGTACCCAAACTGCTGCGCTTCGAGAATGGCCGTTTGGTGTTCATCGAGAATTTGTGGAACCAGCGGAATATGAATTGAAGGGCGGGTTAAAAACCGCCCTGCCGTTCCAAGGCCCAGGCCACATGTTCCCGCACCAGTTCCGAAGGATGTTCCGTCCGCGCCCGTAGCGCGGCACGGACTTCCGGTCCCTGGGGCGCGTTGCCCAATCCCACCGCGAGATTCCGCAGCCAGCATTCGTAGCCGATGCGGCGGATGGCCGAGCCTTCGGTCTTCCGCAGGAATTCGGCCTCGTCCCAGCCGAATAATTCAACGAGGCCCGCCGTCTCCAGCCCGTGCCGGGGCAGGAAACCGGGCTCCTGGGTCGGTTGGGCATAGCGGTTCCAAGGGCAGACCAATTGGCAATCGTCGCAGCCGTAGACGCGGTTGCCCAGGGCTTCCCGGAATTCCAAGGGAATGGGGCCGCGCCACTCGATGGTGAGATAGGAAATGCAGCGGCGGGCATCCAATTGGTAGGGCGCGACGATGGCTTTTGTGGGGCAGATAGCGAGGCAGGCCGCGCAACTGCCGCAATGGGCCGTGGTCTCCGCGTCGGGCGGCAGACGCAGGTCGGTGTAGATTTCCCCCAGGAAGAAAAAGGAACCGGCCTTGCGGTCGATGAGGTTGGTGTGCTTGCCGATCCAGCCGAGTCCGGCCTGGGCGGCCAGGGGTTTTTCCAGCACGGGGGCGCTGTCGGTGAAGACGCGGTAGCCGTAGGGACCGATTTCCTGGGCGATGTGTTCGGCCAGTTGTTGCAGGCGTTTCCGCAAAAGCTTGTGGTAGTCGCGGCCCAGGGCGTAGCGGGCAATGTAGGCGCTGTCCGGGTCTTCCAGTCTTTGCCACATTTGGGCGCGGGGTTCCGGCAGGTAGTCCATGCGGGCGCTGATGACGCTCACGGTGCCGGGCACCAGTTCGGCGGGGCGGCCGCGCTTGCTGCCGTGGCGTTCCATGTAGTCCATCGCGCCGTGGAATCCGGCCTTGAGCCAATCCGCCAGCCGTTGTTCGGCCTGGGCGAGTTCGATGCCGGCGATGCCGATGTTCTGGAAGCCGAACTCCTGGGCCAGGGCGAGGATGCGGGCGCGGGTGATGCGCGGTTCGGAGGTCGGGGGCATGGGGGGCTGGTGGATGGGCGGATGGCCCCTATTATGCCACGGCGGGACAGGGAGCCAGGACGGGCGGGAAAGCCGTCCTGGCCGGGTATTTCAGAACTTGGGCCAGAGGTCTTGCAGCCAGGAGCGCGAAACCCGGTTGTATTCGACGATGAAAACGGGATCGGTACAGGGGAGTTCCCGCGCTTGGATTTCCAGCCTACGCAGGGCCAGGGCCGCCGCCATGAACGGGATATTGGCGGCGGCGAACAGGCTGAATCCGGCGAGGTTGTCCTGTAGCACGATATGCAGGCCGAGCGCGACGCCGACGATCATGAACAAGCCATAGGGCAGGGCCATGGTCATATTGCGCCGGGCGAGGCGTTTGAAGGCTTCGAGCCCGTCCGGGTGGTCGATGCTGGCATGGCTGGCCAGGAAGCTTTTGGTTTCGCGGGCGAAATAGAGGATGATCGCGGTGCCGATGGCGTAGATGGCGAGGTAGTAGGGGATCATGGGGATTCCTGGGTTTCTGGGATTTGTTTTCACCTATGGCTTTAGAGGTTATGGATTCGTGTATTGGTTGGAGGTTGGGGGGATTGGGAAGGGGCTCGGCGGGCCTCGGCTTGGCCGGTAGGCTGCCAGGGCGGTTCCGCCCGGAAAGCAACCCCAATAAGTCACAGCCAAGCCTAAGCCCGATTGCAGCAAAATTCAGTGACTTATTTACGTTGAAATGCTGCTTGTGGATTGGCTAGAATGTGTGGCTTTATTGTGGTGGGCGTGGTTCTTGATAGCGCTAATCGGGCCCGGCTTGTCCAGATCAAGCCATAGTTGGCATGATTCTCCTTATCATAAATCTGGATTAACAGCGATCCCATCCATTTGACATGCCATCTAGGCCCGCTGCGGGCGGGTCGGATGTGGGGAAAACGGAGTTTCACGCCCAGCTACCCGGCCCGATGCGCTCTTAGCTTGAAATGCGCTGTTTAACTCAGTAAGCTTCCGCGATTTACTCAACTCAGGAGCTAGCTATGGCGCGCCGTCCCTTGGTGGTTGGAAACTGGAAAATGAACTGCACCCGCGCGACCGCGCAGCAGTTATTGGCGGACCTGCTCGCGGGCTTGCCCGCCGACGCCAAGGCCCAGGTGGGTGTTTGTCCCGCCTATGTGTTCATCCCCGAACTCGGCGCGATGCTGGCCGGTCAATCCATCGCCCTCGGTGCCCAGAACGTGGCCGACCAGGACCAAGGCGCTTTCACCGGCGAAATCTCCGCGTCCATGCTCAAGGAATTCGGTTGCGCCTATGCCATCGTCGGCCATTCCGAGCGCCGCCTGGTCTACGGCGAAACCAACGCCCTGGTCGCCGCCCGCTACGCCAAGGCCATCGAACACGGCATCACCCCCATCTTCTGTGTCGGCGAAACCCTGGAAGAACGCGAACAGGATAAGACCTTCGCCGTGATCGACGAACAATTGCAGGCCGTCCTCGACCTGTGCGGCGTGGCTTCCCTGTCCAAAGCCGTCATCGCCTACGAACCCGTGTGGGCCATCGGCACCGGCCGCACCGCCACCACCGAGCAAGCCCAGGAAGTCCACGCCTATATCCGCGGCCAAATCGCCAAGCTCGACGCGGACGTGGCGGAAGGTCTCCAAATCCTCTACGGTGGCAGCGTCAAGGCCGATAACGCCGAAGCACTGTTCGGGATGCCCGATGTGGATGGTGGCTTGGTCGGCGGCGCTTCCTTGGATGCCAAATCCTTCCTCGCAATTTGCCTCGCGGCTTAATTAGGTAGATTTCCGGTTATGTATCAGGTCTTAACGATTCTTCATGTCTTGGTGGCGGCGGCGGTCATCGGCTTGGTGATGTTGCAGCAAGGGCGCGGTGCCGACGCGGGCGTCGGTTTCGGCGGCGGTTCCAACACGTTGTTCGGTGCCCGTGGCGCGGCCTCCTTCCTGTCGCGCACCACGGCGATCCTGGGAACCATTTTCTTCCTGACCAGCTTAAGCCTTGCATACATGGCCGGGAACCTCGATAATAAGGGGCATGACATCATGGATGTTCCGCAGACGGAAAATCCAGCCCAGCGCGACCTTCCTCCCATCGTCGAGGAACCCGCTAAGAAATCCGATGTACCGGCGGCCACCGACACCCCTCCCGCGCCGCCAGCGCAATAAGTCCTTTTCTTAGCCCAGCCTGTCTAGCTGCCGATGTGGTGAAATTGGTAGACACGCCATCTTGAGGGGGTGGTGACGCAAGTCGTGTCGGTTCAAATCCGACCATCGGCACCAACACTAAGCAACCCGCTTACGATTCGGCCCACCCATCCGGTGGGCCGATTTCGTTTCCGACCCCGGAAAAATCCCATGGAATTCAACATAAGCAGCACTTGCGGCGCGGCCCGCCAGGGGGAACTGGTGTTTCCCAGGGGCCGGGTGCGCACCCCGGCCTTCATGCCGGTGGGCACCTACGGCACCGTCAAGGCGATGACGCCGGAGGAACTCGCCGGCCTCGGGGCCGATATCATCCTCGGCAACACCTTCCACCTGATGCTCAGGCCCGGCACCGAAATCATCCGGTTGCACGGCGATCTGCACGGCTTCATGCACTGGCAGGGGCCGATCCTCACCGATTCCGGCGGCTTCCAGGTGTTCAGCCTCGGGGCTATGCGCAAGATCGGCGAGGCGGGGGTGCGCTTCCGCTCGCCGGTGGATGGGAGCGAGGTGTTCCTGGGACCGGAGGAATCCATGGCGGTGCAGCGCGAGCTGGGTTCCGATATCGTGATGATCTTCGACGAATGCACGCCCTATCCCGCCACCTACGAGCAGGCGGCGCAATCGATGCGGCTCTCCCTGCGCTGGGCCGGGCGCAGCCGCGTGGCCCATGGCGACAACCCGGCGGCTTTGTTCGGTATCGTGCAGGGTGGCGTATACGAGGCGCTGCGCTTGGAATCGGTCGAGGGCTTGCGGGCCATCGGCTTCGACGGCTATGCCATCGGCGGCTTGTCGGTGGGCGAACCCAAGGAAGACCGGGCGCGGGTGCTGGACGCCCTGATGCCCCGGATGCCCCAGGACAAGCCACGCTATCTGATGGGCGTGGGCACGCCCGAGGATATCGTCGAGGCGGTGCGGGTCGGCATCGATATGTTCGATTGCGTCATGCCCACCCGCAACGCCCGCAACGGCCATCTCTTCACCCGCAACGGCGCGATCCGTATCCGTAATAGCCAATACCAGCGCGATACCCGGCCCCTGGACGGGGAATGCGGCTGCTATACCTGCCGCCATTACAGCCGGTCCTATCTGCGCCACCTCGACAAATGCGGGGAAATTTTGGGCGCCCGGCTCAATACCATCCACAACCTGTTCTATTACCAGGAACTGATGGCGGGATTGCGGGCGGCCATCGGGGCGGGGAACCTGGACGGCTTCGTCGCCGATTTCTACGCCCGGCAACGGAACGGCGAAGCTTAGGGCCGTGGCCGCCACCCGGTTCCGGCTTCGTCGGCGGAGAGAAATCGTTGCGGATTTTGTGCCATAATGCCGCGCTTTATCCAACGCTAAGCAAAGGATCGATCATGGGTTTCTTCATTTCCGACGCAATGGCCGAGGCACCCGCCCAGGCCGCGCAGGCACCGGGTCTGGCCGGTTTGATCTTGCCGCTGGGCATCCTGGCGGTGTTCTACTTCCTGTTCGTGATGCCCCAGCAAAAGCGCAACAAGGAACAGAAAAAGATGCTCGACAGCCTCGGCAAGGGGGCGGAGGTCGTCACCACCGGCGGTATCCTGGGCAAGGTCTCCGACCTCGACGACAGCTTCGTCCAGCTCGAGCTTTCCGACAACGTCCATATCTACGTGCAGCGCCACGCCATCGCGTCCCTGGTTCCCAAGGGCACCTACAAGGCCAGGAAGAAGGCCGAAAAATAATAAACGGGAGTCCTTCCATCGCGGATGCCTTCCCCCGGCATCGCCCGCTATTAGGCAGCAACCATGCGAAACAGCTTTCCACTTTGGAAAAACCTTTTGATACTCGCCGTGCTGGCGCTCGCGGTCATTTACGCGCTGCCCAACCTATTCGGCGAAGACCCTTCGGTCCAGCTTTCCCCGTCCAGGGGCGCGAAGCTGGACCAGACCACCGTCGAGAAGGTCGAAAAACTCCTGGGCGACGCCGGGCTGAAACCCAAATCGGTCGAACTGGCGGACAAGCGCTTGTTGATCCGCTACGCCCAGACCGATAACCAGATCAAGGCCGCCGACGCCCTGCAAACCGGCATGGGCGACAACTACGTGGTGGCGCTCAACCTCGCCCCCGCGACCCCGGATTGGCTCCGCGCCTTGGGCGCCAAGCCCATGTACCTGGGCCTCGACCTCCGGGGCGGCGTGCATTTCCTGATGCAGGTCGATACCGACGCCGCCCTGACCCAGGCCGAGGAACGCTACGCCGAGGACATCCGCTCCCTGCTGCGGGAAAGCAAGGTCCGCTATCAATCGGTGGACCGCGATGGCAAGGCCGTGGTGGTGAAATTCGCCGACCTCGCCACCCTGGGCCAAGCCAAGGACATCATCAAGCGCGAAGTGCGCGGCTTGGCCCTGGACATCCAGGACACCGTGATCCGCGGCACCCTCACCGAACCCGAGCAACGCGAAATCCGCCGCCTCGCCGTGGCCCAGAACATCACCACCCTGCGCAACCGCGTCAACGAACTGGGCGTGGCCGAACCCTTGATCCAACAGCAGGGCGAGGACCGTATCGTGGTGCAGTTGCCCGGCGTGCAGGATACCGCCCGCGCCAAGGAAATCCTGGGCGCGACCGCGACTTTGGAATTCCGGCTGGTCGATACCGAACACCCGACCCCCACCGAAGAAAGCAAGACCCCCATCGGTTCCCGGCTCTACAAGGACCGCAATGGCAGGCCCCTCCTGCTGCAACGCAAGATCATCGTCACCGGCGACCAGATCGTCGATTCCTCTTCCGGCCTGGAACAGCAATCCGGTTCGGCGGCGGTGTTCGTGACCTTGAACGGTCCCGGTTCCCGTAAGATGGCCGATGTCAGCCGCGAGAACATCGGCAAGCCGATGGCCGTGGTCTACATCGAGAACAAGGCCGAGACCAAGGAGGTCGATGGCCAGAAGGTGACGACGCACCGCAAGGTGGAGGAAGTCATCAACGTGGCGACCATCCGCGACCGCCTGGGCAAGCGCTTCCAGATTTCCGGGCTGGACAGCACCGAGGAAGCCCGCAACCTCGCCCTGTTGCTGCGGGCCGGCGCCCTGGCCGCGCCGGTCGATATCGTCGAGGAACGCACCATCGGTCCCAGCATGGGCAAGGAGAACATCGAGCGCGGCGTGAGTTCCAACGGCTATGGCTTCGTCGCCATCGCGATATTCATGATCGTGTATTACCGCGTGTTCGGCTTGTTCTCGATCCTGGCCTTGGGTTCCAACGTCTTGCTCCTGGTCGCGACGTTGTCGGTGATGCAGGCGACCTTGACCCTGCCCGGCCTCGCCGGTATCGCGCTCACGGTGGGCATGGCCATCGATGCCAACGTCCTCATCAACGAGCGCATCCGCGAGGAACTGCGCCTGGGCATCTCGCCGCAGCTCGCCATCTATGCCGGCTATGAACGCGCCTTCGCCACCATCCTCGATTCCAACGTGACCACCTTCGTGGCCGGTGTCGCCTTGTTCATGCTGGGTTCGGGGCCGGTACGCGGGTTCGCGGCGGTCTTGTGCATCGGCATCCTGACCTCGATCTTCAGCGCCGTGGTGGTTTCGCGGGCGCTGGTCAATCTCACCTATGGTCAGCGCCGCAAGCTGACCCAGCTAGCCATCTAAGGGGGCGGTTCCATGGAGCTTTTCAAAATCAAGCATGACATCCCGTTCATGCGCTATGGGAAGGTCACCACCGCCATCTCCTTGGTGACGTTCATCCTGGCGGTGTTGGCCTTGGTCTTCCGCGGCTTGAACCTGGGGATCGACTTCACCGGCGGCATGTTGATCGAGGTCAGTTATTCGCAGCCCGCCAATATCGAGGCCATCCGCACCGCCCTGGAAAAGCAGGAAATGAGCGAGGTGGCGGTGCAGAATTTCGGCACCTCCAAGGAAGTGCTGATCCGCCTGCCGCTGAAAGAGGGCGTGAAGGGTCCGCAACTGAGCGAGCAAGTCCTGTCCAGCCTCAAGGCCCAGGACGCTTCGGCGACCTTGCGCCGGGTGGAGTTCGTGGGTCCGCAGGTCGGGCAGGAACTCTACGAGAGCGGGGTGTTGGCCCTGCTCCTGGTGGCGTTCGGCATCATGGCCTATTTGTCGCTGCGGTTCGCCTGGCGCTTCTCGGTGGCGGCGATCATCGCCAACATGCACGATATCGTGATCATCCTCGGCATGTTCGCCTTCTTCCAATGGGAATTCACCCTGAGCGTCCTGGCCGGCATCCTCGCCATCCTGGGCTATTCGGTGAATGAATCGGTGGTGGTGTTCGACCGGGTGCGCGAGAATTTCCGCAAGATGCGCCGCGCCAGCGTGACCGAGGTCATCGACAACGCCATCACCGCCACCATGTCGCGCACCGTCATCACCCACAGCATGACCCAGTTGATGGTGTTGGCGATGTTCTTCTTGGGCGGCGAGGCGCTGCACAACTTCGCCCTGGCCCTGACCATCGGCATCGTGTTCGGCATCTATTCGTCGGTGCTGGTGGCCTGTCCCGTGGCCTTGGCATTGGGTGTGAGCCGGGCCGATTTGCTATTGCCGGAGAAGGGGCAGCCCGTCGATAACCGTCCTTGAGGCGGGTTCGATATCCATGGAAAAGGCCGCATCAGCGGCCTTTTTCTTTGCCCGCGCCCAAGCCCGGCCGACGGGACGGGATTCCCAAGTGTGGTTGGGGGGCGATGGTGTTTTTACGCAAAATTTACCGCGCTTCGTATTTAATGGCGCGGAATCCATCGATTTCGGTTCGTGAATGAGGAGCTTTCAGTATGGCCAAGCGCACGCTGGCTTTGTGTTTCCTGTTGTCCATCCCCCTGGCCGCGGCGTCCGGCGAAATCCAAGAACCCCCGCCCGCCCTTGCCCATATCGACCTGACCCACCATTTCATCGGCTATCTCGCCATCGCCATCACGGTCCTGGCCTATATCCTCGCCATGACCGAGGAAACCACCGACCTTAGGAAATCCAAGCCCATGGTGATGGGCGCGGCCCTGGTCTGGTTCGCCATCTGCATCCAATACGCCCTGGTCGGCGATCCCAAGCCGGCCGTGACCGCCTTCGAGAGCAACCTCCTGGCCTATGCCGAATTGCTGCTGTTCATCCTGGTGTCCATGACCTATCTCAACGCCATGGAGGACCGGGGCATTTTCGACGCGCTCCGGGTCTGGCTGCTCAACCGCGAATTCAGCTACCGGCAGTTGTTCTGGATCACCGGCGGCTTGGCTTTCGTGATTTCCACCGCCGTCAGCGGTTTGGCGGTGGGGCTGTTGATGGGCGCGGTGGCGGCGGCGGTCGGCAAGCACGAACCCAAGTTCGTGGCGCTGGCCTGCGTCAATATCGTGGTGGCGACCAATGCCGGGGGGTCGTTCTGTCCCTTGGGCGGCATCTCCACCTTGTTCGTCTGGCAGAGCGGCATCGTCGAGTTCGCCGAATTCTTCCGGCTGGCGGTGCCTTGCTTGGTGAATTTCCTGGTGCCCGCCCTGGTCATGCATTTTTTCGTGCCCAGGGAATGCCCGGTGGTATCGCGGCGGCAGGTGGTGTTGCGGCGGGGGGCCAAGCGGATCATCGCCTTGTTCGTGCTGACCCTGGCGATCACCGTGGCTTCGGATGTGTTCCTGAAGCTGCCGCCCGCCGCCGGCATGATGGCGGGTTTGGGTTTGTTGCAGTTCTTCAGTTTCTATCTGCTGCGGACCGCTCCCGAACCGGACGGCTCCGAACGCCTGGGCGATCCCAAGGCCGTCAACTGGTTGGACGACCGCGATTACGATATTTTCCAGAAGATCGGCAATCTGGAATGGGATACCTTGCTGTTTTTCTATGGGGCGATGATGTTGATCGGGGCCTTGGGCTTCATCGGTTATCTCGACGCCATCGCCCAATTCCTGTTCGGCCAGATCAGCCCGACCTTGGCGAATATCCTGATCGGGCTCTCTTCGGCCTTCGTGGACAACGGCACCCTGATGTTCGCGGTGTTGGCGATGCACCCGGATATTTCCGAGGGCCAATGGTTGCTCCTGACCTTGACCCTGGGCGTGGGGGGTAGCCTGCTCGCCATCGGTTCGGCGCCCGGCGTGGGTTTGCTGGGGCAGATCAAGGGCGTTTATACCTTCGGGTTCCACCTGCGCTGGTTCCCGGTGATTTTGCTCGGGTATTTCGCCAGCGTGGCCGCGCATTTCTGGGTGAATGCGCGGTATTTCTGAAGACTTTCAGGCTTTGCGGATTTGCGCAGGGAGGCCACCCTGAGCCGTGGCCGCGGGAAGGTCGAGCAGGGTTTGCAGCGCGTATTTCTCGCGGTCGATTTCCCGGCGGGTCCGCACGCCCAGCCGCCGCAACAGCGTTATCGGTGGGCACCAGCCCTGTAGCGCGTGTTGTAGCAGGAAGCCGACCACGCCCGTGGATAACAACAACCAATTGCGGTTGCGGGTTTTGGAGAACAACAGGCCCAGTAGGGACAGGGCGGCGGCATTGGTTTCCAGGATGCGCTCGATATCCCATTCCCGGTCCAGGGCGTCGATGCGGCGGGCAATCGCTTCTTTCGGTTGGCCGGCGTAATAACGGAGGTGGGTGTGGGTCTCGGCGTCGATCCAGGCGTTGACTTCGTCCGGTGTGTGGCGGCGGACACGGTCGGTTTCGTCGGGATTGGGCATGGGGGTTGGCCTCCTCAAAGAGGGTGTTTCGACGGTGCGATCTTGGGGGGAAGGGTTTGGGGTGGTTTGGGCGCTTCCAACACCGGCTTACGCTCGCTCACGCCGGGAATGGGGTTGGTCGCGCCGACAAACTTCCCTTTGAGCGCCTCCACCCCAACCTGGGGCCGGGCCGAGGACACCAGTTGCGCCCGCTTGCTGCGTTCCTGGCTGTTATCCACCCCCATCCGCCGATCCCGCTGTTCCACCAAACCCGGCAAGGCCTCGCCATCGTGGTTGAACGACCATTCCAACATGGGCGGGCCGACGGGCAGGGCATCGGGCGGAAGGCCGAACGGGGCCGCGTTCCACAGATGCCAAGTCTTGCCATAGCTGTTCAGCTTGCCGCTCAGCAAGGCCATTTCGGCGATTTCCGGCATCCCCGGCACCATGAGCTGGCCGGACAGGATTTCATAATTGTGCGGATGCCAGTAGCCGCGTTCGGTCTCCGGCAGCGCATCGAACAGGCGCTCGGAAATGATGTACTCGATGCCGATCAGGTGGGCCTGGTCGCCAGCGCCGTCGAACAGCACGCACTGGGAGAATTCCTCGTTCATCTGGTGGCAGTAATGGTGGGCCTCGGTTTGCAGGGCCGGATTGTCCTTGGCGGCGTGGAAACCGGCCATATAGGTATCCAGGCCGCGCAAGGGGGGGCGGACGGGCAAGGCCGCGGCGGGCGGGGCGGATATGTCCTGGCCCGGCGCTTGTACGGCGGGCGGTGGCGGCGGCGCGGGGCTGCGTTGTCCGCAACCAAACAATAGCCCGGCCCATAGCAACACGATCCAGGCACCGGCATGGCGGTCGATGCGGCGAGCGGAATTACCGGAATGATCCATGATGCCTCCTTGTCGAGAATTCCCTGGACCGGCATTCTCGATCCGCTCCACCCGTCCGGCAATCGGTGAATCTGCCTACCCTATTGCGGAGGCCGAACCACCCTGGGTTTACTGATAAAATCGCTCCTCTTTTGTTTCACAGTTCGAGGATGCTTGATGGATATCATCGCCCGCCTCGCCGAAGAACTCGGCGTCAGAGCGCAACAGGTCAAAGCCACGGTGGATTTGCTGGACGAGGGCTCGACCGTGCCCTTCATCGCCCGCTATCGCAAGGAAGCCACGGGCGGACTGGACGACGGCCAGTTGCGGACGCTGGAAACCCGCCTCGGCTATTTGCGCGAACTGGAGGAGCGGCGCGGCACCGTGCTCGACAGCATCCGCGAGCAGGGCAAGCTCACCCCCGAACTGGAAGCGGCGATCCACGCCGCCGACACCAAGACCCTGCTGGAAGACCTTTATCTTCCCTACAAGCCCAAGCGCCGCAGCAAGGCCCAGATCGCCCGCGAGGCCGGCTTGGAACCCTTGGCGCTCGACCTCCTGGCAAACCCCGAATTGGACCCCGAAGCCGAGGCGGCCAAATTCCTCAACCCCGAACAAGGGGTTGAAGACGCGGCGGCGGCCTTGGAAGGGGCGCGGCAAATCCTGATGGAACGCTTCGCCGAAAACGCCGCGCTGACCGGCGAATTGCGCGAGAAGGTGTGGGGCGAAGCCGTATTGGTGGCGAGCGTGGCCGAAGGTAAAGAAGACGCCGGGGCCAAGTTCCGCGATTATTTCGACCACCGCGAGCCGCTGACCCAACTCCCGTCGCACCGTATCCTGGCCTTGCTGCGCGGACGCAACGAGAATGTATTGAACCTCACCCTGAAAGTCGCCGAGGACGAGGAAGCCGGCCACCAAGCCGCCGAGGGCGCGATCAGCCGGACCTTCGGCATCGCCGACCGGGGCCGTCCCGCCGACCGCTGGCTGCTGGACACCGTGCGCCACGCCTGGAAGGTCAAGCTGCTGACCCGCATCGACACCGATTTGCGCCAGCGCCTCAAGGAAGCCGCCGAGGAAGAAGCCATCCGGGTGTTCGCCAAGAACCTCAAGGATTTGCTGTTGGCCGCGCCCGCCGGTCCCCGCGTCACCCTGGGGCTCGATCCGGGGCTCCGCACCGGGGTCAAGGTGGCGGTGGTGGACAAGACCGGCAAGCTGCTGGAAACCGCCACCATCTATCCCCATGTCCCCAAAAACCAATGGGACGAATCCATCGCCACCCTGGCCGGGCTGGTCGCGAAACACCGCGTCAGCCTGATCGCCATCGGCAACGGCACCGCCTCCCGCGAAACCGACCAGCTCGCCGCCGACCTCATCAAGCGCCACAACCTCGTGGCCGTGACCAAGATCATGGTGTCGGAGGCCGGGGCGTCGGTGTATTCGGCCTCGGAACTGGGGGCGCAGGAATTCCCCAAGCTCGATGTTTCGCTGCGCGGGGCCGTGTCCATCGCCCGCCGCCTGCAAGACCCCTTGGCCGAACTGGTCAAGATCGAGCCCAAGGCCATCGGCGTCGGCCAATACCAGCACGATGTCAACCAGACCCAGTTGGCGCGGAGCCTCGACGCCGTGGTCGAGGATTGCGTGAACGCGGTCGGGGTGGACGTGAACACGGCGTCGGCTTCGCTCTTGCGCTATGTTTCCGGCCTGTCGCCGACCTTGAGCCGCAATATCGTCGAATTCCGCAACCAGAACGGTCCGTTCAAATGCCGGACCGATTTGAAGAAAGTGACGCGGCTCGGCGAAAAAACCTTCGAGCAGGCGGCGGGTTTCCTCCGCATCATGGGTGGCGACGATCCACTCGACGCCTCCGCCGTCCACCCGGAAGCCTATCCCGTGGTCGAGCGCCTGATCGAGCGCACCGGTAAGGGCATCGGCGAATTGATCGGCAATGTCGAATTCCTGCGGAGCGTCAACGCCGAAACCTACACCGATGAGCGCTTCGGCCTGCCCACCGTCACCGATATCCTCAAGGAATTGGAAAAACCGGGCCGCGACCCCCGCCCCGAATTCAAGACCGCCCAATTCAAGGAAGGCGTCGATAAGCTGGAAGACCTGAAACCCGGCATGGCCCTGGAGGGCGTGGTGACCAATGTCACCAACTTCGGGGCGTTCGTGGATATCGGCGTGCATCAGGATGGGCTGGTGCATATTTCCCACTTGGCCGATAAATTCGTGAAAGACCCCGCCGAGGTGGTGAAGACCGGCGCGGTGGTCAAGGTCCGGGTGCTGGAAGTGGATGTGGCCCGCAAGCGCATTTCGCTGACCATGAAGAGCGACACCAAGCCGGAAGCGGGCGCGATGGCGGGCAAGCCCAATCCGCGCCCCGCGCCGACGGCGGGCAAGGGCGGCGACAAGCCCCGCAAGCCGCGCCCGGAAGAACCCAAGCTCCAAGGGGCGATGGCGGATGCCTTGGCCCGCGCCTTGAAGCGGGGCAATTAGGTCTTGGATCACGACCGCAGCACAAGTTGCTGTTCTCCCATGCCGAGATGGTGGCGGACCTCTTGCGCGGCTTCGTGCATGAGGATTGGGTGCGGGAACTCGATTGCTCCACTCTGGAGAAGGTCAACGGCCATTGTGTGAGCGACGACAACTCCGCCTCCACGGCCTTCTCGATCAAGCCACGGGCACCACGGCGCAGCAATTTCGTCAGCGAATCGCCCATTGCCCCTGGCTGGCCCCAGGCTCCTGCGGTATCTTTTTCATCGGCGTACCTCTTCGTCAGTCTGAAACGCGATCTCGTCAATCCCATTTCAGCAGGGTACGCCGCCCTCCCTCAATCCAGACCCGTACACCACTTCCGTTATAGCTCGGCAGAGAGTCGGACGGCACGACCCGGACCCAGGCGGAGGAGTTCATAGAAAAAGTTCGGCAGGATGCCAAGCATGACCGGCTTGCGCTTCCCAAGGGTCGGAAAATAGCCCTAACTTTCCGCGAAGCCGCCGTCAAATATTTGGAAAAATTGGCGGAGGAGAGTGGTAAAGATATTCCCAAGAAACGCCAGCGTTTAGAGCAGCACCTTATACCGTTCTTCGGGGATATGCCGCTTGGGAAAATCAGTGGTTTTGATTTGGAGCGCTACAAGAAACAGCGCCGTGAAGAAGCAGCCGCCAAGAGCAATAGCCGGGGGCAGGGGAAAGTAACTTAGGTTCTGTTGACCAGATGCGTTTAAATATACTCCCTTCCCGCCCTAAGACCCCCCACTTTTTGGCAGGCGGTAGATATGGCTGAGAATGTTCTTGACCTGCTGGGGTGTTTGGGGAGGGGCCTGGGCCAAGTGCCGATGGACGCGCTCGGCCCGCTGCTGGACCGTCATGGCATGGGGCAGGTGGTAGAGGGAGTTCTTCCTGACGAGGCGGATGAGGTATTCGGCCGGGTTGAACTTGGGGGAGTAGGCCGGGGTGTGGAGGAAGTGCACGGCGATGCCCTGGGCCAGGGGGATTTCCGCCAGCAACTCGGCCAGAGCGGCCTTCATGGAGTCGTTGTGGATGGAGCAGTTGTCGAGGATGCACAGGGTCTGGCGGAAGCCCAGGCTGGCGTAGCGCAGGACGATCAGGGCGATGACGTAAACGGCGTTCGGGGTTTTGGCCTGGGGTTGGAAGTCCACGGTGGTCTGGCCGCTGCCCAGGTCCAGGGCCAGGAAACCGTTCAGTTTCTCCCGCCGCTTCTCGTTGCTCGGCGGCGCCGGGGCGGTGTTCTTCTCCGCCCAGGCGTAGTGGGTGCAGGTCGTGGACAGCAGCGCGAACTCGTCGAGGGCTACGAGGGCGGTGCCGGGGTCGGCCTCGGCGGTTTTTTTTCGAGCGCCTCCACGAAGCCGGCCCGCTCGGCGGGCTGGGCGGGGCCGTAGTCGCGGTGGGCGCGCTGGTGGGAGAGGCCCAGTTCGTCGAAGATTTCGTAAAGCCGGTTGGCGCTCAGCGGCAGGCCCCACTTCTCAACGAGCAAACCCTGGACGTGGGCCGCCGTCCATTGGTAACTGTCGATGCCATAGTCCGCCGGCGTCTTGTGGAGCAGGATGTAGCGCAGGACCTTGCGCCGCTGCGGGTTCAGGGCTTGCGGGCGGGGCCGCCTTTGCGGGGCCAGCAGGGCGTCGAAGCCACCATGCAGGTAGCTGTCCAGCCACTTCTCCAGCGTCTTGCGCTGGACTCCCTGGCTGCGGCAGACCCCGGCCATGCTCTCGCCGTCCCACAGGGCCTTCAAGGCCAGCAGCCTACGCCGTCGGCTTTGCTGCTGGTGGCGGTAGAACAGCGCCTGCCACCGTTCACGGTCCTGCGGGGCCAGCCGTTGGATGCGGATACAGCGGTTCATCGTGCCTTTCCCAGTCCAGTTCGATTGCCTATAAGCTTAGTCGTTCTTTAGACGGGAAGGGAGTAATACAAATTTTCAAAGCATCAACCACAAAAAAAGGGGCTTTCCAGCCCCTTTTTTAATCTCGCGGATATTCGCTCAATCCACGTAATTCAACCATTCCCCATGGTCTTCCCGCCGCCCATGCACATAATCGAAGTACAGGGTTTGCAGCTTGGCGGTGATGGGGCCGCGCCCGCCCGCGCCGATGATCCGGCCATCGAGTTCGCGGATCGGGGTGACTTCCGCCGCCGTGCCGGTGAAGAAGGCTTCGTCGGCGACATAGACCTCGTCGCGGGTAATGCGCTTCTCGACCACTTCCAAACCCTGCTCCGCCGCGAGGGTGCAGATGGTTTCGCGGGTGATGCCTTCCAGGGCCGAGGTCAGGTCCGGGGTGTAGAGCTTGCCCCGGCGCACGATGAAGATGTTCTCGCCGCTGCCTTCCGCCACATAGCCTTCGTGGTCCAGCAACAGCGCCTCGTCGCAGCCGCATTCGACCGCTTCGCGCACCGCCAGGATGGAATTCAGGTAGTTGCCGTTGGCCTTGGCCTTGCACATCACGCTGTTGACGTGGTTGCGGACATAGGAGGAGGTGCGGACCTTGATGCCGCGTTCCATGTTCTCCTGGCCCAGGTAGCTGCCCCATTCCCAGGCGGCGACCATGACATGGACCTTGATGTTCTTGGCGTGCAGGCCCATGCCCTCGGAACCGAAGAAGCACATCGGGCGGATATAGGCGCTGGCCAGCTGGTTGCGGCTGACGGCCTCGCGCTGGGCCTGGTCGAGCGTGTCCTTGTCGAAGGGCATCGCCATGTTCATGATGTGGGCGGAACGGAACAGCCGGTCGGTGTGGTCGCGCAGGCGGAAGATCGCCGCGCCGCGTTCCGTCTGGTAGGCGCGGAGTCCTTCGAAGACGCCGCAGCCGTAATGCAGGGTATGGGTCAACACATGCACCTTGGCGTCGCGCCAGGGTAGCCATTCGCCGTCGAGCCAGATGACGCCGTCTTTGTCATCCATCGCCATCAGTCTTTCTCCGAGTGCTTGTAGTGGAAGGGGGAATCAGCGCTCCATATGGTCCCGCCAAAGGCGTTGGACCTCCGCGCGGAGTTCCGGATATTGGTCCGTGGGGGCCAGGGTGGGGATGTCCAGCAGCGCGGCGCGGTGGATGCGCTCGCGGAATTGGCAATAGGCCCGCCGCAGCAGTCCAGCGGCGTCCTGATCCAGGAATCCCGCCGCCGTGAGGGAGTCGAGTTGGCGCACCACATCGGTCCATTCGGTCAGGGATTCCCGGTCGTGGGCGCCCGAAAGAACCCCGAATTGTACAAGAAACTCGATATCGACGATACCGCCGGCATCTTGTTTCAAATTGAAGAAACCGGGTTCCTTGGAGCCGAGATTGGCCCGCATCTTCTCGCGCATGTCGCGGACTTCGGCGCGGAGCCGGTCGGTGTCGCGGGGCCGCCGCAGGGATTGGGCGCGGATGGCGCGGAATTTCTCCCCGACCTTGGGATCGCCCGCCACGCAGCGGGCCTTGACCAGGGCTTGCTGTTCCCAGGTCCAGGCGCTTTCCATCTGGTAGTTCTCGTAGGCTTCCAGGCTGCTGACCAAAAGCCCCGAATTGCCCGAGGGCCGCAGCCGCAAATCCACTTCGTACAGGACGCCCGCCGGGGTGTTGGTGGTGAGCAGATGGATGATGCGCTTGCCGACGCGGGCGTAGAACTCGGCGCTGGTGACGGGTTTCGCGCCGGTGGTGGGCGTGGTGCCGTGGCCGTCGTAGAGGAACACCAAGTCCAGGTCCGAGCCATAGCCCAGTTCGAAGCCGCCCAGCTTGCCATAGGCGACGACCGCGAAGCCGCAGGCCCGGTCGGAACCGGCGCAGGGGGGCGGGCCGTGCTTGGCCGCCGTCATCCGCCAGGACTGGGCGAGGGCTTCGGCCAGCACGGTTTCGGCGATATAGGTGAGGTAGTCGCTCACCACCATGATCGGGATGGCCCCGGACAAATCCGCCGCCGCCACCCGCAGCACATTGGCCTGTTTGAACTGGCGCAGGACGATCATCAGGTGTTCCTGGTCGTCCGGGTTCACCGCTTCCAGCCGCCGGGCCAGGTCGCGTTCCAGTTCGGCCTTGGACAGCGGCGTGTACAGGCTGCGCGGGTCCAGCAGTTCGTCGAGCAACAGGGGATGGCGGGCGATATGGTTGACGATCCAGGGGCTGCCCGCCGCCAAGCGCACCAATTGCGCCAAAGCCTCCGGGTTTTCCGCCAGCAGGGTCAGGTAGACGTTGCGGCTGGCGATGGCTTCCAACAATCCCAGCAGCCGTTCCAGGGCCGCTTCCGGCAGGTCCGTGGTGGCGGTGGCGCGTAGCAGCTTGGGCAAGAGGCGGCGCAGTTCGGTCTCGCCGCGCTGGGTGAGATGGCGGACGGCGTGGGTGGCGCGGAAGCGCTCCAGATGCAGGGCGGCGGGTTCCGGGTTCTGCCAGCCCAGGTTCGCCAGCGCGGCCCGCAGCGATTCCCGTTCGGCGTGGAGCGCCCAGGTTTCCGCCGCCTCGGCCTGCCCGCCGGTCACGACTTGGCGGAAGATTTCATCCACCCCGGCCCGCACCGCATCCAGTTCCCGCTTGAAACCCTCCCAATCGGCGTGGCCCAGCGCATGGGCGATGGCGAGCCGTTGCCGGGGATCGTGGGGCAGGTCGTGGGTCTGGCGGTCGGCGTATTGCTGCAAGCGGTTCTCGACCGTGCGGAGATGGCGATAGGCCGCCCGCAACCGCGCCACCACCTCCGGCGGCAACAGCCGCAGTTCGCCCAGGCTGTCCAGCACCCGCAAAATCCGCCGTTCCCGCAAGCGCGGTTCCTGTCCGCCCCGGATCAACTGGAAGGCTTGGCCGATGAATTCGATTTCGCGGATGCCGCCGGGGCCGAGCTTCACATTGTCCTGGCGGTCCTTGCGGGCCAGTTCGCGGGAAATCTTCTGCTTGAGGTCGCGCAATTCGCCCAGGGCGCGGTAGTCGAGATAGCGCCGGTACACGAACGGGCGCAGGAAGCTTTCCAATTCCGCCCCCGCCGCCAAATCCCCGGCGAGGGTCCGCGCCTTGACCATGGCGTAGCGCTCCCATTCCCGCGCCTGGCCTTGGTAATAGGCTTCCAGCGCGGCGAAGCTCATGACCGGCGGGCCGCTCTCGCCGAAGGGCCGCAGCCGGGTATCGACCCGGAACACGAAGCCGTCCTCGGTCACGGCGTCCAGGGTTTTCACCAGGTTCCGCGCCAGCCGGGCGTAGAACTCGGAATAGTGGGTGGCTTTCTTGTCGGGCAGGATGCCGTCGTCGCGGTAGGCGAAGATCAGGTCGATGTCGGAGGAAAAATTGAGTTCCCATGCCCCCAGCTTGCCCATTCCCAACACCACCAGCGATTGCGGCTCGCCCTGGGCGTTGACCGGCGTGCCACGGGCCGCGCACGCCTGTTGGAACAGGAAATCCAGGCTGTGGCGGACGCAGGTTTCGGCCAGCAGCGACATATCGCCCAAGGTTTCGTCCAGGTCGGCCCAGCCCGCGATATCGCGCCAGGCGATGCGGACCATCTCCAGGTTGCGGAAGCGGCGTAGGACGGCCATGAGATCGGTTTCGCCCGCGACTTTTTCCAGCCTTTGGCCGAGGCGCTCGGTGTATTCGCCTTCGCGGTTCGGGCGCAGCAGCCGCCCGGATTCGAGCAACTCGGCCAGGAGGGCGGGACGGCGCACGCATTCCTGGGCCACGAAGGGGCTGGCGGACCAGACCAGGGGCAGGGCGGTTTCGACCTCGGGCGGGAAATCCGGTACGGCGGCACCGGCGCGGGCGAGGTATTCGGTCCAGGCCAGGGCGATGGGGGGGCGCAAGGCTGCGGGGAGGGCTTCGGGGTTGGGCGGCATGGGCGTCGGCGGCTGGTGGTGGTGGGATTGCCGACATTGTAGCAATCGGCTTGGGTTCCGCTGGCCGCGCCCAGGCTTGGCGGTTCCGCCGTTGAAGAAAAAGGCGGAGGGAGCGCCCGGCCCCATCCGCCGTGGTTCAGGCCGCGCCGGGGATTACGGCAAGGGCTGGATGCGGTCCAGCGTCGGCGGGGCGATGGGCGAATGCGCCCGGAAATAGGCTTCCAGCGCGTCGCTGTCCAAAGCGCCGCCCAGGCGGTTGGTGCCCTGGGTCAGCACGCTGAAGTTGTCGCCGCCGTCGGCCAGGAAGCTGTTGACGGTGATGCGGTAGCTGGCGGCGGGATCGACCACGACGCCGCCGATCTTGATGCTGGCCGGATCGACCTTGTCGCAGGCCGGGCCGCTGGCGCTCCAGGCGTAGCCGACGCTGGCGGAGGGCAGCAGGATGCGGTTGAAGGGCTGGTTGTTGGCGCAGCCGGTGAATTGCTGTTCCAGCAGGGTTTCGATCTGCGCCCCGGTCAGGGTGAGGGTCACGAGGCTGTTGCCGAAGGGTTGCACGGTGAAGGCTTCGCCGAAGGTCACGTTGCCATCGCCCTCGCCGGCGGCGCTGCCCGCGAACAGGAGGTCGGCCCGCACGCCGCCCGGATTCATGAACGCGGCCACCGCGCCGCCGAAGCCGGGGGCCTGGGTGGCTTCCCATTGGGCGTCGGCGATCACGTCGCCCATGGCGTTCTCGCCGCCCGCGCTGTTGGCGCGGGTCAGGTCGGCGGTGATGCTGCCGATGGTGCGGTTGGCGATGGGACCGGCCAGCGACTTGTAGCCATCGACGATCTGCTTGATGCCGGCGTCGGGGGTGATGGCGGCGTTGCGGCGGTCCACGACCACGTTGGTGGCGTTGACGCTGATGACGTTGCCGGAGGTCTTGTTCAGGACCATGTCGATATCGGTATAGACCCGGCCCTGGCTGTTGGCGCTGGTGACCGGGATCGAACGGCCCACCCGGTTCGGCAGCCTACAGTTGTAGGCTTGGTGGGTGTGGCCGGAAATCACCAGGTCGATGCGGTTGTTGAGTCCGGCGACGATGGACTTGATGGGGGAGCCGTCCAGGTTGCCGTCGCAGGTGTTGATGGTCGCCGCCGCCTGGGTGACGGGGAGGGTGCCGCCCTGGTGGATCAACACCACCACCGCCTTCGCGCCCTGCGCCAGCAATTCGCGGCTGGCTTGGTTGATGGTGTGGGCCTCGTCCTTGAACTTGAGCCCGGCCACGCCGCTGGGGGTGACGATGGTCGGGGTTTCCTTCAGGGTCACGCCGATGAAGCCGACCTTGACGCCTTCGTATTGCTTGATGGTGTAGGCCGGAAAAATGGTCTGGCGGGTGGCTTTTTCGACCACGTTCGCCGCCAGGAATTGGAAGGCGGCGCCCTCGAACGGGACCGGGGTGCCCACCGCCGCGCCTTGGCAGCTATTGGGGTCGGTCGGATGGCAGCCGCCGTTCTGCATCCGCAGCAGTTCGGCCTTGCCCTCGTCGAACTCGTGGTTGCCGACGGCGTTGATTTCGAGGCCGGCCCGGTTCATGGTCTCGATGGTGGGTTCGTCGTGGAACAGCGCGGACAGCAGCGGGGTGGCCCCGATCAGGTCGCCCGCCGACACCACCACGGTGTTGGGGTTCTTGGCCTTGAGGTCGGCGATGGAGCCGGCCAGCCAGTCGATGCCACCGACCGGAATGGTCGCGCTGGCGTCGGTCGGCAGGTTGCGGAAATTACCGGGGGATTCCAATTGGCCGTGGAAGTCGTTGATGGCGACGATTTTCAGGTGGACTTTGTTGCCGGTGCCGGTGGCATGGCCGATCCCGCAGCCCGCCAGGATCAATGCGACCGCCGATGCGATGTGACGTGGGTTCATGCGAAGTTACCTTGATTTGGTTTTGTCGTTGCGGTGGGGTCCGGGGTGGCGGCGCGGGTGTTTGGCGTTGGGGAAGCTGGCCGTGCCGCCGCCATGGAGCGGGGCAGGATGCTAGTGGACCATTGTGAAGGGCGGCGCAAGGAAGCGTGAAGCTCTGGTGACGCGGGGGGGAGGGCGCGTTCCGGTCGCGATGGAACCCGCCCTGTCGAAGCGGCGCTTATCCGGTGGTTTCCCGCGGTGCCGATGCCGCTTGGGCATAGGGACCGGAGCCGGTGATTTCGGCCATTTGCGCTTCGATCCAGGCTTCGGCGCGGCGGTTGACCTCGCCGCCGCCTACCTCGGCGGCGTCGATGGCCGGGCCGATGCGGACCTGGATCACGCCGGGGAATTTCAAGAAGCCGTTCTTGGCCCAGTATTCCCCGGCGTTGTGCGCCACCGGCACCACCGGGCAGGCGGCGCGGTGGGCCAGCATCCCGCCGCTGCCGCCGTACTGGCCTTTCTGGCCGGGCGCGACGCGGGTGCCTTCCGGGAACAACACCACCCAGCGCCCCGCCTGGATGCGGGCCGCGCCATCCCGGAGGATTTGCTTGAGCGCCTGCGATTTGGCCTGGCGGTCGATGGCGATGGGTTCCTGGGTCGCCATGGCCCAGCCCCAGATGGGGATGCGCAGCAGTTCCTGTTTCAGGATGAACACCACCGGCGGGAAGATCGCCTGCAAGGCAATCGTCTCGAAGGCCGATTGATGCTTGCAGATGACGACGCCGTTGCGGGCCGGGATGTTCTCCAGGCCATGGACTTCGTAGCGGAGGCCGCACACGGTCTTCAACAGCCAGAGGCAGAACCGCACCCAGAGGTTGGCGGCGGCGTAGCGGGTCTCGAAACGGAACGGCTTCAGCATCAGCATGGCCGGTCCGATCAAAAGGGTGGCTAGGAATTGCCCGGCGAAAAAGAGGGACGAACGGAGATAAACGCTAAGCATGGTAATGGATGAGATGCTGGGCTGCTGCATAGAGGTTGGGGAAGATGGGTATGTCCAAGTCGGGATGGCGGGCCAGGGTGCGTTGGCCCTTGCCGGTTTCCAGCAGGATGGGCGTGGCCCCGACCGCCCAGGCCGCCTCCAGGTCGCGGTAGGAATCGCCCACCGCCGGGACTTGGTGCAAATCCACGCCATAGCGCTCGGCGAAGGCCCGGAACAGGCCGGGTTTGGGCTTGCGGCAGGCGCAGCCGTCCTCGGGGCCGTGCGGGCAGTGGAAGATGGCTTCCAGCCGCCCGCCCGCCTGGGCGATGGCCGCGAGCATCTTGGCGTGGATGCGGTCCAGGGCGGCGGCGTCGAACAAGCCGCGCGCCAGCCCGGATTGGTTGGTCAGGACCACGAGCCTGAAGCCCTTCCGGCTCAGGAGGGCGATGGCTTCGAGGCTGCCGGGGATGGGAATCCATTCCTCGGGGGATTTGATATAGGCGTCGGAGTCTTCGTTGATGACGCCGTCGCGGTCGAGAATGATGAAAGACATGGGCTTGGGTGATTCCTTGAACGCCAGCGGGCGCGGAAGGATAAGCCAGTTGCGGGAAGCCCCGCCAGTGGTTCGGGGGGCGGAGCCGGTTTAAAACCGTAGTATCATGCGCCCGCTTCGCCCGGCCCGGCTTCCGCGGGGACCGGCCCGGAGCGTTTTCCGACCCGCTATTTCAGGATTCCGATGCCCGTGAACACCGCCACCCCCCCCGAACTCGCAGCCTTCCTCGCCCAAGTCGCCGCCGGTCAGCCGGTCGCCTTCCGGGAGACCCTGGACATGATCGCTGCCCATTACGACTACCGCCCGGCGCGGTTCCACAACGGCCTCGGGACGGAGCGCCTGACCAACGAACCGGGAATCAACGAGGGTTCCTGCAAAATCTTCGCTTTCGCCCGGCGCCACGGCCTGCCCGAAGCCGCGACCCTGGCCTTGTTCGGCGAATACTACCGCGACGAGGTCTTGCCCAACCCGGACGGCGAGGGCCACAAGAACATCCGCGCCTTCATGAAGCACGGCTGGGCCGGGGTGGCGTTCGAGTCCGAGCCTTTGACGCCGCGTCCGTCCTGAAACTATTTTGGCGTCCAAAGCCGGCTTTGGACGCCGGTCGCGCCATCGTCCCCCGCGCCGTCTGGTCCCTCCGCCCGATTTCGTGTTTAATCGCGGCCCGATGCGGGGCACCGGCCCGGTGCGGGAACGTTCGCGGCGGGGCTTTTGTCTCAAACGCTGGCGAAATTCGGCCTTATCCCCAAGGAGCATGACATGGCATTTTTCCTACAAATCATGGCGGTGGTGGTTGCGCCGCTGATCTTCATCGTCGGCCTCATCAAGCCCAAATGGGTCCTGTTCTGGATGAAGGAACCGGACCGGCTCTGGTCCACTACCATCGCGTTGTTGTTGTTCATGGGTTCGTTCACCGCGTGGTCGGAGATACGCATGCCGCGCAAGACCGCCATGCAACGTGAACACGAGATGGAACTGAAGCAACAGCAGCAAGAAAAACAGAAGCGCGGTTCCCCCGAACGCCAGAACGAGCTGCAATTGGATCGCCTGTGAGCCCGCCCGGCGTGCCCGCCACGGGCACGCCGTTTCCGCGCCCGCGGCCCCGTCGGCCTTCCCTGCGAGTCGATTCCCCCCATGATCCCCCGCGCCGTCCTCCAATTGCCCGCCACCGTCTGGATGTTGGGCTGCATCAGCTTTCTCAACGATACCGCCGGCGAACTGGTCTATCCCTTGCTGCCGATCTATTTCGCCGTGGTGTTGCAGGTCGAACCCCGGATTTTCGGTTTCATCGAGGGTTCGGCCTTGGCGGTGAACAGCCTGTTGCAACTGGTGTCGGGGCGGGCGGCGGATCGTAGCCGTTCGGCCAAGGGCTGGGTGGTGGCGGGCTATGGCATCGCGGCGGTGTCGCGGCCCATGCTGGCTTTCGCCCAGTCCTGGCCGGTGGCGATGGGGTTCCGTTTGGCCGACCGGATGGGGAAGGGCTTGCGTTCATCGCCCCGCGATGCCCTGCTGGCCTTGTCCGCCGCGCCTGGGCAGCGTGGGCTGGCTTTCGGTTTCCATCGCGCCATGGACAATGTCGGGGCGGTGGCCGGTCCCTTGATGGCGGCGTGGTTGTTGGAGCAAAAAGCCGATTTGCGGCAGGTCTTGCTATGGACCGCCGTGCCGGGTTTGCTGACGGTGGCGCTGACCCTGTGCCTCAAGGATGTGGAGCGCGAGGCGCGGCCCGCCGTGCCGTTCGATTGGCGGATCGGGACGTTTCCGTTGGCGTTCCGGCGTTATTTGCTGGTGCTGGGCTTGTTCACGTTGGGCTTCCCGTCCAGCTTGTTCTTGTTGTTGCGCGCCCGCGAATTCGGGGTGCCGGATGCGGAACTGCCTTTGCTGTGGGCCTGGGTGTCCCTGGTCGCCGCGCTGTGTTCCACGTCGTTTTCGGCCTGGTCCGACCGGGTGGGGCGTAAGACCATGATCGTCGCGGGCTGGCTGGTGTATTCGGCGATCTTGCTGTTGCTGGGTTTCGATGGCTGGTCCAAGGCGTGGCTGTGGCCCTTGTTCGCCGTGTATGGCCTGTTCTTCGCCGCCACCGAGGGGGCGCAGAAAGCCCTGGTGGCCGATATGGTGCCGCGCCATGGCGTGGGCACGGCCTTCGGCTGGTTCAACCTGGTCACGGGCTTGTTGCTGCTGCCGGCTTCCTTGATTTTCGGGGGGCTGACGCAGGCGTTCGGCTCGGCCTGGGCCTTCGGGTTTTCGGCGGCTTGCGCGGTGGCGGCGACGGTTTTGCTGATCGCCACCGTGCCGCGCCCGGAACGCCATCCCGAGGCGTAGATACCGGATTCCGCTGCGCCCGGTCTCCACTTCACCAGGCCGGCCGCTTCAGGCCCGAATGGTGCAGGACATTGGTGGCGATTTCTTCCACCGACATGCGCGTGGTATCCAGGCAGGGAATGCCCGCCGCTTGGAACAAGGCCGCGGCGGCTTGGATTTCCCGGCGGCATTGCGGGAGCGCGGCATAGCGGCTGCCGGGCCGGCGTTCTTCCCGCAGCAGGTGCAGGCGTTCCGGGGCCAGCGTCAGCCCGAACAGCTTGTCCCGCCATGCCCGCAAGGTCCGGGGCAATTCCACCCGTTCCAGTTCTTCCTCGGCCAGCGGATAATTCGCCGCCGCGATGCCATATTGCAGCGAGAGGTAGAGGCAGGCCGGGGTTTTCCCCGAGCGCGACACGCCGACCAGGATGATATCGGCGGTGCCGTAGGCGTCGGCCCCGAGCCCGTCGTCGGTGTCCAGCGCGAACTTCAACGCCCCGATCCGTTCCCTGCCCTGGACGGGGTCGTGGAGTCCGTGGGCGCGTCCCACCGCCTGCGCCGATTTGAGTCCCAGGGCGGTTTCCAGCCGCTCGATATGGCTTTCGAACACATCGAACACCACCGCGCCGCTGGCCAGCAAATGGGCGCGTGCCGCGGCGTTGGCGAGGCTGCTGAACACCAGGGGCGCTAGGCCCGTGTCCCGGTGGCGGGCCTGGATGCGCTGGCAGGCGGCGTGGAGTTTGGCCTCGGTATCGACGAAGGGCAGGGTGGTGCGCTCGAACCGGAAATCCGGGAACTGGCTCAGGAGGCTCCGGCCCAGGGCTTCCACCGTGATGCCGGTATGGTCGGAGATGAAGAAAACGGCGCGGTCCATGGCGGTGCCTCTTTGGGTGGCGCGGGTCGAATCTTCCGTCATCCGAACGGTTTTTTCCACTACGCGGCCCGCCGGCGCGGGCCTCCACATGAGGGTGTTTTATGGATTCGGAGCGTTTGCAGCATAGCCCCGCCAGCCAATTCCGCCATTGCCCCGGTTGTGGCGCGCCCGGTCCCGACGTGTCGGCGGTGCGCCATCTGCGTTGCGGCCACTGCGGGTTCCAGTTCTTTTTCAACGCCGCCGCCGCCGCCGGGGCGTTCGTGTTCCATGGCGGCAAGCTGATCCTGTGCGTGCGGGCCAAGGCGCCGGGGCGGGGGATGTTGGACGTGCCCGGCGGCTTCGTCGATTTCGACGAGAGCGTGGAGGACGGCTTGCGCCGGGAAATCCGGGAGGAATTGGGGATCGCGGTGGGCGGGTTCCGCTATTTGCTCAGCGCCCCCAACGATTATCTCTATGCCCAGGTGCCGTATAAGACCACCGATATGTTCTTCGCCTGCGAGGCCCCGGACATCGGTGGCATCCGGGCGGCGGACGATGTGGCGGATTATGTGTTGTTGGCGCCGCGGGAGGTCGATCCGGGGAGGTTCGCCTTCGCTTCCACCCGGCGGGCGTTCGCGGCCTTGCTGGACTTGTTGCGGGAGGAAGGCCGGGCCTAGGCGGGCGGGGCGCGGTAGGTCCGCCAGATCAGCCGGAAGGCGGCGGTGAGCGTCCTGTCGTCCGCCGCCACCCAGGCGTCCACCGCCGCCGGCGCGCACCAGCGGCCCGCGTCGATCTCGTCGGGGTTCAGCCGGAAACCGCCCGCGTGTTGGGTGTGGTAGACCTGCACGAATTCCCAGCCGGTCTGGGCCGAGGCGGCGAGCTTGAACAGGGGGCGGAGTTCTCCTGTCGGCGCGACGCCCAGTTCTTCCGCCAGTTCGCGCCGGGCGCAATCTGCGTAGCTTTCCCCGAAATCCACATGCCCGGCGGCGGAGGTGTCCCAGCGGCCCGGACTGATATCTTTTGTCATGGAGCGCTTTTGCAGGAATAGCTCGCCGTCCCCGTTGAATACCAGGATATGCACGGAGCGGTGCCTGAGTCCCAGGCGGTGCAATTCCCCGCGCGGCCGCGGACCGATAACCCGGTCCTGCTCGTCGACTTCGTAGAGGGATTCGTCGTCCATGGGTTTTGCCAAACCTCGGCCTATGGGTTGGAATAGGGGATTTAGCCCAGGGTTTTAGGCTCGCCGTGAAACCGGGTAATCGGAAACGATGCCGCCGACCGGGGACGGGCGGGGCGGAGGATTATATGGGGGAATAGGAGGAAGGATAATTACGTCCATTAAAACCGGGAAGGACGTAACGAATGGGCTTGATTGGTCGGGGTGAGAGGATTCGAACCTCCGGCCCCTGCCTCCCGAAAGCAGTGCTCTACCAGGCTGAGCTACACCCCGAAAATACCGGACTTTTAGAAACTACGCTCGACCGAGAATCGGGCGAGGCTTTCCAAAGCCTCTTTATATTCGGATGCCGGAAGGGCCGAAAGCGAG
This sequence comes from Methylomagnum ishizawai, assembly GCF_019670005.1. Lineage (NCBI taxonomy): Bacteria > Pseudomonadati > Pseudomonadota > Gammaproteobacteria > Methylococcales > Methylococcaceae > Methylomagnum > Methylomagnum ishizawai. The sequence continues at coordinate 2,166,099 of NZ_AP019783.1, forward strand.
GTTATCGCGATATTGGCTTCTTCCTTGGCACGCAGGGAAGTATAAGCGATTGCGTCGGTGGATTCAATGATTTTGTAAACTTCGCGGAAAGCCTCGCGGTCGCCGTTTTCGATGGCCTGACGCAATACCGCGCTCTGGGCCTCGGTGCCGTGTTCGATGGCATAGATCAGGGGCAGGGTGGGTTTGCCGTCCGCCAAATCGTCGCCCAGGTTTTTGCCGAGTTCCTCCGGGTTGGCGCGATAGTCCAAGGCGTCGTCGATCAATTGAAAGGCGATGCCCAGGTGCAGGCCATAGTCGCGCAGCGCGGTTTCGATCGGCTCCGGCGAGGCGTTCAGTACGGCGGCGAGCTGGGCGGCGGCGCTGAACAGGATGGCGGTCTTGCGGGCGATGACCGCCAGGTATTTCTGCTCGGTGGTGGCGGGGTTGTTGCAGTTCAGCAGTTGCAGCACCTCGCCCTCGGCGATGGAGGTGGTGGTTTGCGAGAGGATTTCCATCACCCGCAGGTTCTGCGCCCGCACCATCAGCTCGAACGAGCGGGAATAGAGAAAGTCGCCGACCAGGACGCTGGCCGAATTCCCCCACAGGGCGTTGGCGGTATCCTGGCCCCGGCGCAGGGTGGATTCATCGACCACGTCGTCGTGCAGCAGGGTGGCGGTATGGATGAACTCGATGACCGCCGCCAGGGTGATATGTTGTTGGCCTGGATAGCCCAAGGCTTTCGCGGCCAGCAAGAGCAGCATGGGCCGCAGCCGTTTACCGCCGCTGTTGACGATGTAATGGCCAATTTGATTGATCAGCAGCACATCGGAGCTGAGTTCTTGCAGGATCAGCCGGTCGACCGCGGTGGTTTCCGCTCCCACCAGTTGGCGGATTTCGGCGAACCCGCTGGGCGGATTGGAGGCGGTGGCGTTCATGGGGGCGGGAGTGGATAGGGTCATTTAAAATATCCGCGACTGGGCTGGCAGGATTCGAGCTTGGGGCCGGAAAAAACTCGGGAATGCTATGGACGAGGGGCCGATGTGTCAAGCAGAACCGGGGGGGTGTGAGTCCCGGCCCGAATGGCCAGGGTCCTTGTAAGGTCTTGTTCAAAAAGCCGGTATCGGCTGTGGGATAATCCTTGGACCCGTCGCGGACGGTCGGACCGGATTCATCAGCGGAGAAAATCATGAGCTTGCAGGAGTTGTTCGCCCAGGTCGAGGCGAACCCGGCGGCGGTGTTGGCCTATTTCGGTGCCATCCCCGCCTTGGCTTGGCTGGTCGGGCGTTTGCACCCTAAGGGGTGGGTGGACGCTGTCCCGGTGCGCTATGCCTATACCGGCTTGATCTACGCGGCCTGCGGGCCGGGGATCGTGGCGGCGGTGGCCTTGGCCGATACCTTGGGCCATGGCCGTTTGATGCAGGCCGGCGTGTTGTCGGAATTGCTGCCCCTGCTGTCCATGGCGACCACCTTGGGCCTCGTCCGCAACCAGGCCGATCCGGCGCAGATTCCGGGATTCCGCAGGCTGACGGGCTTCATGTGGCTGCTGGTCTTGACCGCCGTGGCGGTGTTCTTGCTTATGAAAACCCGCATCTGGATTTTCTTCGGCGGGGGCATCGGGACGCTGCTGGTGTTGATGGCCGCGCTGTTCTTCCTGTTGCGCTGGGCGTTCGAGCGGGCGTTCGGGCCGGGGCGGTAAGGTGGCCGTGCGTTGTTCCGGTAGCCCGGTGGGGCGTGCGGGACCCATGCTTGGCATCGGTGGGATATAACGTTTGGAATGGGTTTCCTGACGGGGTTGGGGAAACCGGCTGGGACTGTCCGGTGTTTAAAATCGGGGAGGCGGTCTAAAATCCGGGGCACCCGTTCACCGCCCGGTCTGTCCGGCGGCACTAAAAATAACCGGCTTCCGGAAAATAACTGACTCCCGGAGCGGGCAATAAACCCAGAGGTCTAGCCTATGCGATCCCAAACCCCCGCAACCCTGTACGCGATGTGTCTGTCCGCCGCCCTTTGCAGCGGCCTTGGGCCGATTCCGGCTTGGGCCGAAGGCGGCCCGGCGGCAACGGCGCTGCCCCAGACGGCATCGGTTGCCGCCGCCCGGTCGTTCTTGCCGGTGGCCGTATTCCATGAGACCGATATTGGGGCTAGGGCCATCGCCCGGGCCAAGGTGCAAGTGCGGGTACTGGATGACCAGGGCAAGCCGGGCCGGATCATCGGCCAAGCACGCACGGGCAGCCGTGGCGTCGTTTCCGTCGGTATCCGGGGGACGCTCCCCGGGCGGGTGCTGATCAAGGTCACCGGCGGGCGGCTGGCGCAGAGCGGCAAGCCGACCGGCAAGTCATTCAACGGAACGCTCCTGGCGGTGGCCGCGGCGAAGACCCAGACCTTGAAAACCGGCTCCATTCGCTATTTCTCCGCCACGCAAGTGACGCCCCTCACGACCCTCCTGGCCCGCGCCTTGGTCCATCGGCCCGTCACGGAAGGGCCAGTGGTGGAGCAACGGGTCCGAACTTTCCTGGGCCTGTTCTCCTGGCCCGGCTTGGCCTTCGATTTCCATACCCAAAGCCTCGGTACCGACCAATTCGACAGCCGCCAGTTCTATCGGGAGGCGGCCAAGCACGGCGGGCTGGACCGGTTCGTTTCCCAATTGGTCCGGGAAATGAAGAAAAAGCCAGATGCCCGGCACCGCTTCAACGCGGTCACGGCCGGGGCGCCGGTCAGGGCGCAGGGTCCGGTCATGGCCCAAGCGGCGACCACGGCTAATGCCGGTTTGATCTCCAGCGCCGTCGCTTTCCTGTCCGGAGATCCGGTGGAGGCCTTCTCCAAGGTTGCTAATATGGCCATCGGCCTCTTCGGCTTTTTTTCGTCCCCTGATCAGGAAATCGAAAACCAGTTGACCAACATCGAAAACCAGTTGACCCAGATGGAAGGCCAACTCACCACCGTCCTGGACGATCTCGGGGAGATACAAGACCAACTGACCCAGATGGAAAACCAATTGCAAAATCTGGCGGCCCAGGTGGGGAGTTTGGAACTCCAGAGTCTGGTACAGGCCAGTCAGCAGGCCCAGACCGCCCTCAATACCGCCATCACGGATACCGCGCCTTACTGGGGCCTGATCAACAATGTGATGGAGGATCTCAAGCAGGTGATCTCGGCGGCGCAGCAGGTCTGCGATGCGAGTCCCACGGTTTGTGGCTCCGGTGGATCGGTCACGGCGGCCACGCTCCAGCAGGCCTGTGCCGGGGTGTACACCGGGGCTTGTGGCACTTACTCCGACAGCGTTCAGGCATTCCAATGGGAAGCCGCCAGTCCCGAGGGCGGTGTTGGCGGAATCCTGTACGCCACCCAGCAACTGGCCTATGCGGCCGGCGGCTCCGCAGTCTACGGCGCTCCTCCCAAGTCCAGCCAGGGTCTCGTGAATCTGGCGGGCCAGTATGTCGCATCGCTAACACCTGGGGCGCTCAACGATGGAAGCCTCGCTCCGCAGGGCGGACCCCAGGGTCTCCCCGTCATCTGGAATCTATGGTTCGTCTATACCTTGCAAGCGATGCTGGGCGATGCCCTGACTGCGGTCTATGAAGCCACCCAAGTCATGATGCCGCCGACGGGTACCTATCCGCTTACTCCCCAGTATGCGGCGGCCCAAGTCAACGATCTGGCGGCGATGATCAATACCTTGGTCGGTACCTTCCCCAGCATGCCGGTAGGGACGGTGATCGGCACTAATTCCGCAGGGCCGACGTTGTGGCTGACCCAGATCGCCAGCAATATGACCCAGGATCAGGCCAATGCCAATGCCGCCGCCCCGATCAGCGTCACCAACGGTTCCAGCGGCGTTAGCCTGGCGAATACGGCCAACCCCGGCCAGAGCCTTGGAACACCTTTGATCCTGGGTGCGGCCCCCCAGGTGGCCACCCTGCTGCCACCCAATTCAGGCCAGTATGCGGCGCTCTATATCGGCTTCGACAGCAACGGCGCGCCGGTCAATCAGGGCGTGTTCCAAGTCTCTTCCGGCCCCCTGCCAATCACCTTCTCGGTGGCTACCGGAAACCAGCTCTTCAACCTCTATACCCTCTCCGGCTCGTCCATTCCGTTGCTGGGTGGCCAGACCCTCAGCCAGTGGGCGGTCAACACGGCGGCATTCAATGAAAGCATCATCGCCCAAGGGGTATCCATTCCAGAGGGTTATGACAGTTCGCAGTGCCTGCCTTTCCCGGATTTTTGTCCACCACGGGCAGGGCTTTCGAACCCGAACGGAATCTTCCTTTATTTTGCGGACCTCCAGTCGCCGGATCTAGGGGAGGCTGAGTTGTTGCCTCAGACGGCGAATCTAAATGTGTCGACTACTGTCCAGTATGAAAACGCGACGGCGTTCGTAGGGGTTTGCGCCGCGGCGGGGGATGCCTACTGCCTGCTGCCCACCTGGGCACCCGGATATGGCGGGGCCGGCTTGTTCGACCTGAACAATGGCCGGGCGATCACCAACCAAGCCGGCCATCCTGCGAGTGGAGATTGCACCGGCACTAGCTACCCGGTCGGTGATGCCGGTCTCGGCTCCTGGGCTAATACCAATAATTGGCTCGCCATCGGGATAAATCCAATCTCTATCAACAACATCCCTTGTGGGACCGGGATAGCGCTATCGACTGGTTATGATGCTGTGGATCAATTGACCAGCGCCCAATTGTTCGCACAGGAATATTATGGGTTCAGTACGTCATTTCTTAACCCGGTTACATCGGATTATGATAGCTTCGATTATAATGGGGGCTATATCAATATTCCGGCCTTGATGGCGCAACTCAACGGTTACGACTGGTGGTATTCTTCCTATGTGCCCAATTGGTATAATGTGGACGTGTTCGGAGTGCCCGCCGGGAATTATCTCTGGGGGGAAATTGTTAATTGGAAATTGCCATCGACGGTGGGGGCGGTGGTATATGACCCGAATCTTTTCCTGCCCATGTTTGGATGCGGCGGGTTCCAGTCCAACGCTTTCCCTGCCCAGTACCCCAATCAGAATGGGTGGTGCAATTACAGCCATCCCGCCGGTCTTCGGACGCTCTTCGCGGCTCCGATCCCGAGCGATTATTGCCTCGCGTCGTTCAGCGCATCCTCCCCGCCCTCGGCCTGCTTGAAGCAACGGACCGTCGCTTCCGATGTCTGTGGTAGCGCTTGCCAGGTTACCGCAGCCCCCGCCAACTGAACCCCTAGCCGCTCGACGGGGCCGTGGACTCCCGCGCCGGACCGGGCCGCTAGCTTTAATTTGGGCTCAAGGTCCAGGACGCTTCCATGGAAAGCCTGTGGTATCGGGCAACCCACTGTATTTGCGGACTCTTTTCCCTGTGCGGGTAGCCCTGCCCTTGGGCGGCACGTTAGAATGCCGGACTTTACGGTACGCCCCCGCGTTCCCATCCCGGCGGGCGTTCCCAATCGTAATCAGCGGTGCTTAAGAATATGAATCAGCATTCCGATAGCGTGGCGGTCGCCCACAATCAATACAACACGGACGATCTGCGGATCACCGAGATCAAAGAAGTCCTTCCGCCGCACGACGTCCACGAGGAGTTTCCGATCAACCAGGAGGCCGCCACCACCGTCCTCACGGCCCGGCGCGAAATCCACCGCATCCTCAAGGGCCAGGACGACCGCCTGTTGGTCATCATCGGGCCTTGTTCCATCCACGATCCCAAGGCGGCGGTGGATTACGCCCGCCGCCTGCTGGAAGCCAAGCGGCGGCTGGCGAACGATCTGGTGATCGTCATGCGGGTCTATTTCGAGAAGCCGCGCACCACCGTGGGTTGGAAAGGGCTCATCAACGATCCCGACCTGGACGAGAGCTTCAATATCAACAAGGGTTTGCGGCTGGCCCGCGGCCTGTTGCTGGAGGTCAACCAGCTCGGGATGCCGGCCGCCACCGAATACCTGGATTTGATCACCCCGCAATATGTCTCCGACCTGATCACCTGGGGAGCCATCGGGGCGCGCACCACCGAGAGCCAGGTCCACCGCGAACTGGCCTCTGGCCTGTCCTGCCCGGTGGGCTTCAAGAACGCCACCGACGGCGGGGTGAAGGTCGCCATCGACGCCATCGGGGCCGCCATGCGCCCGCACCATTTCCTGTCGTTGACCAAGGCCGGGCATTCGGCGATTTTCTCCACCACCGGCAACGAGGACAGCCATGTGATCCTGCGCGGCGGCAAGCAACCCAACTACGACGCCGCCAGCGTGCAGGCCACCGCCGAAGCCTTGCGGGCGGCGGGCTTGCCACCCAATATCATGATCGATTTCAGCCACGCCAACAGCATGAAGGACTATCGGCGCCAGGTGCAGGTCGGGCGCGAGGTCGGGGCGCAGATCGCGGCGGGCGACCGGCGCATTTTCGGGGTGATGGTGGAAAGCCACCTCAATCCCGGCAACCAAAAGCTGGAACCGGGCACGGCCCCGGCCTACGGGGTCAGCATCACCGATGCCTGCATCGGCTGGGAAGACACCGAACTGTTGCTGGGCATCCTGGCCGATGCGGCCGCCCGCCGCCGCGAAACCGCCCGCGCGGCCTGAGCGGATTTCCCCGTCCTTATCCCCGCCCAGCGGCGGCCGGTCCGGCCCGGTTCCCGCTGGGATTCCCCCATCGATCCGTCCGGTTCCCGGCGGCATCGCCACCCGCGCTTCACCCGGAACCGCGATTTCCCCCGGCCAGTTCCGGTCCGCCTGCCGGACACGGACTACATTTCTTTGCGTAGACCCATATGCTTGGGCCGTCACCGGGCGTCCCGGCAAGATCAAGACATCCCCGCGTGGGGAAGTCCCCACCTCAGGAGGTATCCGATGTTCCCTAGAACCTCAGCCGCGAAAGTCCCGCAAGCTTCCCCGGAGTCCCAGCACGCGGCCACGCTCGCCATCGTCCGGGACGGCGTCCCAGGAGCGCCCGGCCCGGCGGCGGCCACGCTGGATTTATCGCTGCCGGAATTTTCCGAGCGCTTGGAGCGGCTGGCCCGCCAGGAAATAGTCTGTGTCGTCAGCATCTCCCACACGGCGTTCGAGCGCTGGCACCGGGGCACGGTCCAGCGCATCAAGCAGGGGGAAGGCCGCTTCGAAATCCTCGGCGACAATTTCGCGCTCTACCTCAGGGAAGACAATATCGGGACCATCCGGCTGATCGACGACCGCGCCGACCCGGACGCCGGACCCGCCATCGAATTGCACAACCGGGCCGGGCACCTCCTGGCGCGTCTCCAAGGCGAACCGGAACCCGAGGCCAACGCCCGCTGGCGCGGGGCCATGGGCGGGCGTTGGCCTCGGGCCGCGGGTAGATAATTTCTGAGTGTTTCCGTGTAGAATTCCGACGCGCAATGCATTCGACCCGGGGGCCGCCCGCCCGGAAATCCCGGCGGGGCCGTCCCCGAACCCCAATGACAAGACCGTTAAGGAGATTTTCAGATGAGCGTACTCGTCGGTAAACCCGCCCCCGATTTCACCGCCGCGGCCGTGCTGGGCGATGGCAGCATCAAGGACAGCTACACCTTCTCCGCCGAAACCCAGGGCAAGTATGTGGCCGTGGTGTTCTATCCCCTGGACTTCACCTTCGTCTGCCCGACCGAGCTGGTCGCCCTCGACCACCGCCTGGACGAGCTCACCAGCCGTGGCGTCGAAGTGCTGGCGGTCTCGGTGGACTCCCAGTTCACCCACGCCGCGTGGCGCAACACCCCGGTGGACAAGGGCGGTATCGGCCCGGTCCGCTACACCATGATCGCCGACGTCAGCCACGCCATCGCCAAGGCCTATGACGTGGAAGTCGAAGGCGCGGCGGTGGCCTACCGCGGCACCTTCCTGATCGACAAGACGGGCAAGGTCCGCCACCAGGTGGTGAACGACCTGCCGCTGGGCCGCAACATGGACGAGCTGATCCGCATGGTGGACGCGCTCCAGTTCCACGAGGAACACGGCGAAGTCTGCCCGGCCGGCTGGAACAAGGGCAAGAAGGGCATGAACGCCAACGCCGAGGGCGTCGCCGCCTACCTGAGCGAGAACGCCGCCGCGCTGTAAGGCGTCCCGGCTTCCCAGCCCAAAAAAACGGGCGGTGGGTTTCGCGACCCGCCGCCCGTTTTTCTTTGGGACCGGTCCGGCCTATTGCGCCAAGGGCGTTTTCGGCAGCAAGAACTTATAGACCGCGAGCGCCACGGCCAGCCCGACGAAGACCGACGAGAGGTTGGCGATCCCGGCCATCCCGGCGTTGTTGGCCGCGTGCAGGGAATTGACCCAGGGCTTGGCCACGGCCAGCGACCAGATGAAATTGGGCAGGTAATAGGCGAGGGTGCCGGCCACGGCCCATTGGAAGTTGGGGAGGCCGCGGGTTTCCGCGGCGCGGTAGAACCCGTATGCGATGACTATCGCGACGATGCCGCCGATCATGGATATCTCCTCTCTGTGGGTGGTGTAATGGATAGGGCGGAACTGGCGCGACCGGGGAACCCGGTCCGATGCTGTGACCGGTGGGGGGGAGGGAAGTTCTGGGACGCGGGGCGGGGGACGTTCCTGTCTGTCCGTCCTGGGGGCGGGCCGCGCTCAGGACGCCGTGGGCCTGCGCCGTCCGCCCGCCCGGTAGGCCAGCGCGGCGGCGAGCCCCAGGGCCAGCGGGCCGGGTTCGGATACGCTGCCGATGATCAGCGTGGCCGAATCGGCGTGGCTGCCGCTGCCCCAGGTCCAGGTGTAGGTGCCCGGATTGAGGTTCAGGGAGGCGAAGCTGGCGCCAAGCCAGGTCGAGGTGGCCGCGAGCGCGGCGCCGGAGACATAAGCCGACGGGAGGTGGAGGGCCGGCCCGAGGAATGTCAGCTCGTTGACGATGAGGCTGATTTTGTCGCCCGAACCGGTGCTGGCCGGTGTCCATAAGTTCGAACTGCCGAAATCGGGATCGCTGGAGACCAGGCCGCCATAGCTGTACACGGGTTCGGACGCGACGGGACCGATGGAGAGCGCGGAGCCCCAAGTGGCGTGGGTGCTTATGAAGGCGAGGCTGGAGGTGGAGCCGAGGAGGGTCAAGCCGGTGAGATCGACGCTGCCGCTGCCGGTGACGACCACATCGGAGCCGCTTTCCTGCATGGTGAAGATCAAACCGGCTTGGGCGGCGGTGGGTAGGGCGGCCTGGAGCAGCGCCGCGCAGGCGAGTAGGGTATGGGGTTTCATGATCCGGGTTTCAGGGGGTTGGGTTTCGGGGCGATGCGGCGGGATAACGGAACCGCGAGGCCGATAATAATGGGGTATAAGCGGCCGAATCGTAAAATATCCAAGACAAGATAGGCCCGCGACATAATCCCCTATCCGGCTAGGCCGGGCGCTGCCGGCGATAGGCATAGAACGGCAATCCCAACGCCAGCAGCGCCAGCCCGATGCCCGTCTCCACCGGCCTCCTCAGCGCGATGCTGATGCAGAACAGCAGGGCGACCCCGGCGAACACCAGCGGAATCCAGGGATAGCCCAGGGTGAGATAAGGCCGGGGCAGGTCGGGATGACGTCGGCGCAGGGCGATCACCGCCAGCACCGTGATGCCGTAGAACCCCCAGGTGCCGAACAGCGCGTAATCCAGCATCCGTTCGAACGCCGCGTTATCCCCCCCCAGCAGCAAGACCAGCCCCGAGGACAACAGCCCCTGCGCGATGAGCGCCTTGGCCGGGGTATGCCGCGCCGGGTGCAACTCGGCCAGCGGGCGGAACAACAGCCCGTCCCCGGCCATGGCGTAGAAAATCCGCGCCCCCACCAAAATCGAGCCGTTCAAGGTGGCGAAGGTCGACACCAGCGCCGCCAGGCTCAGCGCCGTCCCGCCCCAATCCCCCAGCACCAGGCGGGCGGCGTCCTGCGCCACCCTGGGCGATTGCTGCACCGCCGCGAGCGGCAAGGCGTAGAAGCAGGCGAGGTTGGTCAGCATATAAAGCCCCGCCACGCCCAATATCCCCAGGATCAGCACCCGTGGAATGGTCCGGTGCGGGTCGCGGATCTCGGCCCCGACCAGGGTGAGGTTGTTCCAGCCATCGTAGGCCCACAGCGCCGCCGCCATGGCCGCCCCGAAATGGGCCAAAAAATCGCCTACACTTCGGACAGGCTCGGCGGCGGGGACGGATTGGAAATGGCTCCAAGCCCCCTGTCCACTGCCCAGGACCAAGGCGGCCAAGGCCAGGATCGCCGCGACCTTGAGCAGGGTCAGGCAACTCTGCACCGCCCCGCCCAGCGCGACACCGGCGTAGTTCACGGCGGTCAGCAGGGCGATGGACCCGATGGCGACGGCTTGCAACCCGGTGAGCTTCCAGGCTTCCCATGCCAGCCAGGGCCGGTCCAACCCCGGCAGGAAATAGCCCAGGAAGATCGCCAAAGCGATGGCGATGGCTCCGATGGAGCCGGTCTTGCCGATCACCACTTGCTGCCAGCCGAACAAAAACCCCCAGACCGGCCCGTAGGCGCGGCTGAGGAACACGTATTCGCCGCCGGCCGCGGGCAGGGCCGCGCCGAGTTCGGCATAGGTCAGCGTCCCGGCCAGGGACAGCAAAGCGCCCAGGGTCCAGACCAGGAATACCAGCCCCACGGAGTCGACTTCGCGGGCGATGGTGGAGGGAACCAGGAAAATACCGGTGCCGATGACGGTGCCGGTCAGCAAGGCGCTGGCGGCGAAGGGACCGAGCGCCCGGCGCAGGGCCGGGGCCTTCGAGGATGTGGGTTCGAGCATGTGCCTCCGCGAGGTCGGGCTAGACTTCCGGGTACTGTGTACCGGCCCCGCCGCGAATGCAAGGGCGGACCCGCAACGATGTCCGTGTTCCGATAAAGCGCCGGGTATCGTCTACACTGTAAAAAAAATCGCCGGTATAACGTTGAATTCATTAGGCGATCTTGCTTTTCAAGGTGGTGGCATGTTTTTAGAAAATCCAGGAAAACCCGGATATGGTGGGACCGTCGGACACGCTTCGGACGACGGGGAGCGGGCTGCCATGGAGCGGGAATTGCCGGCGGTGGAGGGGTTGGGACGCGGCCCGCTATACGTAGCAGCGCTGGGCGCGGCGGGCCTGCTATGGGTGGCATCCAGTCCGTGGTTGGGTATCGGGCTGGGATTGGCTTTGTTGCTGGTGGGCTGGGGGATCGGCCAATGGCAGGTCCAGCGGGCGCGGCGCGAATTCCAGGCCGGGTTGGACCGGGCCGCTTCCCGCGTCAAGTCCGACCTGCGCTCCAAGGACGAGCATCTGCGCCATCGGCTCCAACAACTCGGCGACCGCGCGGCGGCGGTATGGATCCAGCAGATCGAAATCGCCCGCGCCCAGATGGAAGCCGCCGTGGTGTCCTTGAGCCGCCAGTTCTCCACCATCGTCAAGCGCCTCGACAGCACGGTGCTGGCCCAGGGCGGCCACGGCCATAGGCAGGAGGATCAGGGCAGCCATACCCTGGCCGTCCTCGCCCATAGCGAAAAAAAGCTGATGGGCATGATCCGCGAGTTGAACAGCACCCTGAGCGACAAGAGCGGCCTCCTGGAGGAATCGCGCTCCCTGGTGCGGCTCAACGAGGAACTCAAGCACATGGCGGCGGATGTCGCCAGCATCGCCGACCAGACCAACCTCTTGGCCCTGAACGCGGCCATCGAGGCGGCGCGGGCGGGCGAGGCGGGCCGGGGGTTCGCGGTGGTGGCGGGCGAGGTCCGCACCCTGTCCAACCGCTCCGGCGAGACCGGCAAGCGTATCAGCGAGAAGGTCGAGATCATCAGCCGGGCCATCGAATCCTCCTGCCATAGCGTGGAGCAATCGGCCCGCCGCGACGCCGAATCCATCGCCCTGTCCGAATCCAGCATCGAGGCGGTGCTGGTCGAGTTCCGCACGCTGGCCGAGAACCTCGCCCATTCCACCCAGGAATTGCGCCAGGAGAGCGAAGCCATCCGCGGCAACATCTCCCACGCCCTGGTGGAATTGCAATTCCAGGACCGGGTGGGGCAAATCCTGGGCCATGTCGAGAGCAACGTCCGCGTATTGCACGACCAATTGGCCCGGATGGATGCCGATTTCGAGACCCTGGATGTCGATCATTTGCTGGCGTCCTTGGAAACCTCCTATACCACCGTCGAGGAGCGGCGCACCCATGGCGCCGAACCCTCGGCGGACCACGACAATTCTGAAATCACGTTCTTCTGAGGAAAAACCATGGCCAAGACCATACTCATCGTCGATGACTCGGCTTCCCTGCGGCAAGTGGTCAACATCGCCCTGAGCGGCGCGGGCTACGACGTCATCGAGGCGGGTGACGGCAAGGATGCCCTGACCAAGCTGGATGGCCGCAAAATCCATCTCATCATCAGCGATGTGCATATGCCGGTGATGGACGGCATCGCCTTCGTGAAAGAAGTGAAGAAGCATCCGTCCTACAAATTCACCCCCATCATCATGCTGACCACCGAATCCCAGGAATCGAAGAAGCTGGAAGGGCAGATGGCCGGGGCCAAGGCCTGGGTGGTGAAGCCGTTCAAACCGGAACAAATGCTGTCCGCGGTCAGCAAGCTGATCCTGCCATGAACGCGGCGGGATCGATCCCAACCCCATCAGCAGGAGTACCCCTTATGCCTATCGTTGTGGAGACCTTGGACAACGGCACCGCCCGGCTCGGCATCGGCAGCGGAATGACCATCTACGAAGCGGCGGGGCTCAAGGCCGATTTGCTGCGGGCCGTGGCCGAACATCCCGAATTGGACATCGATCTTTCGGAAGTCGCCGAACTCGATACCGCCGGCCTGCAATTGCTGGTGCTGGCCAAGCGCGAAGCGGTCAAGGCCGGGCACGTCCTGCGCCTGTCCGGGCATAGCGGGCCGGTGCGGGAGGTCTTGGGGCTCTACCGCATGGAGTCCTATTTCGGCGATCCCGTGGTGTTGCCCGCCGATTGACGCCGATGGCGGCCGCCGCCGCCATCAAGAATAAAGAAGCGCGGACGCGATCCGGCGGGTGGGCCGAAGCCCGCGCCCCAGGCCCGGCCGGGTCGGGCATATTCCCAGGCCTCCCCCGCGACGGGCAGGTTTCAAGCAGAGGTATCACGATGAATTTCGACGCAGCCATACAAAGCTATATCGCCGAGAGCCGCGAATTGCTCGACACCATGGAGCAATCGCTGATGGCCCTGGAAAACGGCGAGGGCGACGACGACCTGATCCACGCCATTTTCCGCGCCGCCCATACCATCAAGGGCACCGGGGGCATTTTCGGGTTCGATCCCATCGTCCATTTCACCCACGACGTGGAAAGCCTGCTGGACCGCCTGCGCGGCGGACTGCTGGCCCTGGACGACAATATCGTGGCCTTGCTCCTGCGCAGTTGCGACCACATCCGTTCCTTGCTGGAACCCGTCACCGCCGGGGAGGCCCTGGACGCGGAGTTGGTGGAACAGGGCCGGGCGTTGTTGGGCGGGTTGGCCCGTTATCTCGGCGATGGCGGTGGCCCGGAGCGGGCGGCTCCCGCCGACGTGCCGGTGCCGGTGGAGGAACCCACCGCCGAACCGGTCGGCGGCGGCACGGCCAGCGCCGACCATTGGCATATCTCCCTGCGCTTCGGGCGCGACGTCCTGCGCAACGGCATGGACCCTTTGTCGTTCCTGCGCTATCTGGCGCAACTGGGTGAATTGGTCGATGTGGCCACCCTCACCGACGCCCTGCCCGAACCCCCGGAAATGGACCCCGAATCCTGCTACCTGGGTTTCGAGATCGGACTTAGGAGCGGGGCCGAACGCGAGCAGATCGAGGGCGCGTTCGAGTTCGTGCGCGACGATTGCGCGATCCGCATCCTGCCGCCGCATAGCAAGGTCAGCGAATATATCCAGCTCATCCAGGAACTGCCGGAAGACACCGTGCGGCTGGGCGAAATCCTGGTCGGTTCCAAGGCGCTGACCCAGGTCGAACTGGACTGGGGCTTGAAGCTCCAAGTCGACGAGGAGCGGGTCGCGGCGGCGGGAGGCGCGGAACACCACCGGCTCCTGGGCGAAATCCTGGTCGAGGAGGCCGTGGTGCCGGCCAAGGTGGTGTCCGCCGCCCTCGACAAGCAGCAGCAGATCAAGGAGCGCAAGGCCAGCGAGAACCGTTTCATCCGGGTCGAGGCCGAGAAACTGGACCAACTGGTCGATCTGGTCGGCGAATTGGTCATCGCCGGGGCCAACACCCAATTGCTGGCCCATCAGGCCGGGGCGGTCGAGGTGATCGAATCGGCGGCCAACCTGTTCCGGCTGGTCGAGGAACTGCGCAACCGCGCCCTGGGCCTGCAAATGGTGCAGATCGGCAGCACCTTGCAGCGCTTCCAGCGGGTGGTGCGCGACGTGGGCAAGGAACTCGGCAAGCAGGTCGAGCTGTTCATCAGCGGTGGCGAGACCGAACTCGACAAATCGGTGATCGAGCAGATCGGCGATCCTTTGATGCACTTGGTCCGCAATGCCCTCGACCACGGCATCGAACCCGCCGCCGAGCGCCTCGCCAAGGGCAAGCCGGAAAAGGCGCGGGTGGAACTCAACGCCTACCACGAGTCGGGCAGCATCGTCATCGAAGTGGCCGACGATGGCCGTGGCCTGGACCGCGACAAGATCCTCGCCAAGGCGGTCTCGCGTGGCCTGGTCGGGCCGGGCCAGAACCTACCGGACGGCGAGGTCTACAACCTGATCTTCGAGCCGGGGTTTTCCACCGCCGACAGTATTTCCAACCTGTCCGGGCGCGGCGTCGGCATGGATGTGGTCAGGCGCAATGTAGAAGCCTTGCGCGGCCATGTGCAATTGCACAGCCAGCTCGGCAGCGGCACCAAGGTCCGCATCCGCCTCCCGCTGACCCTCGCCATCATCGACGGCTTCCTGGTGGGCCTGGGACCGGCCCGCTACGTCATCCCCATGGACATGCTGGTGGAATGCCTGGAACACAGCGGGGAAGACCGGGCCAAGGCCATCCGCGAGGGCTATCTGAACGTGCGTGGCAAGGTGCTGCCCATCCTGCGGCTGTCCGAGGTGCTGGGCGTGGAGACCCCCAAGGTCCGGCGCGAGAGCGTGGTGGTGGTCCGCTTCGGCGAGTTGACGGCGGGCTTGGTGGTCGACGAGTTGCTGGGCGAGTTCCAGACCGTCATCAAGCCCCTGGGTGCCTTGTTCGGCCATCTGGCCCCCATCGGCGGCTCCACCATCCTGGGCAGTGGCGAGGTGGCTTTGATTATCGATGTGCCGGGCCTGCTGCGGCGGGTCCAGCAACACCAGCATAGCCAGCATGGCCAGACGGTTTCCCGCGCCCTGGCCGCCACGGCGTGATGAGCGGGAACAATAATTCCCGGCGCTCTCGCTCCGCTATCCGGCGCCGGTCACCATTCTTAATGGGGTAACCCAAATGATGAACCTGAATAAGTTGACCATCGCCCAACGTCTAATCCTGGCGAGTTCGGTATTGGGCGTGTTCTATGTGGCGGTTGGTCTCATCGGCGCGGTGAACCTGGCCGCGTGCGGGCGCGATACCGAACTCGTCTTGTTGGCTGGGGTATGGGGTACTGGTGCCGTGCTGTCCCTGGCGTTCGCCTATCGTGTCATCCAAAGCATCGTCAAGCCCTTGGAAGGGACTTTGCAAACCTTGGACGCCATGACCAAAGGCGATTTCACCCAGGCACCACCCAAGCCCGAGGGCCAGGACGAGATCGCCTGGATGCAGCATTGCGTCCGCGAACTCTGGAAGCGGGTGTCGAGTTTCATCGGTGACATGGATCGGATGGCCAACGAGCAGGAGGGTGGCAAGAACGATTCGCGGATGGATGCCGCCCGGTTCCAGGGTTCGTTCAAGACTATCGCCGAGAACGTCAATACCATGGTGGCCGAGCATATTTCCCTCAAGATGAAAATCCTGGCCCTCATCGGCCAATATGTGGAGGGCGATTTCTCCGAGGCCATGCCGGACCTGCCCGGCCAGCGCGCCATCATCACCCGGCGGGTCAACGAGGCGCGGGAATTGATGCGGGCGGCGGCGGAAGCGGCCCAAGAACAGCTGCGCATCCGCAATGCCCTGGATAATTGCAGCACCAGCGTGATGATCGCCGACAACGATGGCATCATCGTCTATATAAACCCGGCGGCACGGGATACGATGAAGGTCGCCGAGCCCGAATTACGTAAACATCTGCCACATTTCGATACCGATAAGTTGCTGGGTTCCTGTTTCGATCAGTACCACCGCAACCAGCCCCATCAGCGCAATCTAGTCGCCAGCCTCCGGGAAACCTACAGGACCGAGATCAAGGTGGCAGGACTGACCTTCCGCTTCACGGCCAATCCAGTCTACGGCAAGGCGGGTAAGCGGATCGGCACGGTGGTCGAATGGCTGGACCGGACCATGGAAGTGCGTACCGAGAACGAAGTCAGCACGGTGGTCGGTGCCGCTTCGCTGGGGGATTTCACCAAGCGATTGAGCACCGAAGGCAAGCAGGGCTTCTATAGGAATTTCGCCGAGAAGCTCAACCAACTGATGGAGACCAGCGCCTACAGCCTGGAGGAATTGCAGCGGGTACTCACCGCCCTGGCCCAGGGCGACCTGACCTACCACACCAAGGGCGAATACACCGGCATTTTCGGCGAGTTGATGAATGCCGGCAACGCCACGGTGGAGCAACTCGCCCGCACCATCACCGAAGTGGTCGGGTCCGCCAACAATTTCGCCAACGCCTCGGCCCAGGTCAGCCAGACCGCGCAGATGCTATCCCAAGCCACCAGCGAACAGGCCGCCAGCGTGGAGGAAACCAGCGCATCGGTCGAGGAACTGACCTCATCGGTCCACCAGAACGCCGAGAACGCCAAGGTCACCGACGGCATGGCCCTGAAAGCCACCCAGGAGGCCAACGACGGCGGCACCGCCGTGCGCGAGACCGTGGTGGCGATGAAGAGCATCGCCAGCAAGATCGGCATCATCGACGACATCGCCTACCAAACCAACCTCCTGGCCCTGAACGCCGCCATCGAGGCGGCCAGGGCCGGCGACCACGGCAAGGGCTTCGCGGTGGTGGCGGCGGAGGTCAGGAAGTTGGCGGAGCGCTCCCAGGTCGCGGCCCAGGAAATCGGCGAATTGGCGGTCAGCAGTGTGCGGCTGGCCGAGCGGGCGGGGAGTTTGCTCGGCACCATCGTCCCGGCCATCCAGAAGACCTCGGACTTGGTGCAGGAAATCACCGCCGCCTCCACCGAACAGGCCGAGGGTCTTGGCCAATTGAACACCACCATGAACGAACTCAGCCGCGTCACCCAGCAGAACGCTTCGGCTTCGGAGGAACTCGCCGCCACCGCCGACGAGATGAACGGCCAATCCCAGGATTTGCTGCGCATCATCGGCTTCTTCAAGGTGGAGCAAAGCGCTTCTGTGGAGTCCTCGCGGCTACAGGGTTTGACCCACCGGGCGGCAGAAGTGGGTCATGTACGCCGGATCGCGGCCGGCGGGCGGGGAGCGGAAGCCCCGTCGGGTTTCTTGCGGTTTTAAAGCGGGCGGCACACACCATGGAAACGCTCAGCATCACCGACAAGGAATTCGCCCAGATCCGCGATTTCATCTACCGCAAGACCGGCATCTCCATGGGCGACAGCAAGAAGGCCCTGGTGTCCGGGCGCTTGTTCAAGCGCTTGCAGTATTACGGGCTCCGCAACTTCACCGAGTATTTCGCCCTGATCACCAGCGGTTCCTCCCCCAAGGAACTCCAGACCGCCATCGATCTGCTGACCACCAACGAAACCTATTTCTTCCGCGAGGAAAAGCATTTCGAGTTCCTGAAGACCCAGGTGTTGCCTGCGGTCAGGCGCGGTGGCACCTACCGGGTATGGAGCGCGGCCTGTTCCTCCGGGGAGGAGCCTTATAGCCTCGCGATGCTGCTGGCCGACGGCCTGGTCGGGATGGAGTTCGAGATATTGGCCTCGGATATCAGCACCCGTGTCTTGGAGAAGGCCCGCCGGGGTTTGTATCCGATGGAACGGGTGGAGCGGATCCCCCCCGAATACCTCAAGCGCTATTGCCTGCGGGGGACCGGGGAATACGACGGCATGTTGCTGATCGAAAAACAACTGCGGGCCAAGGTGCGCTTCGAGCAGGTCAACCTGATCGCGCCCATGCCGGAGGTCGGCCAGTTCGACCTGATTTTTTTACGCAACGTGATGATTTATTTCGACATGGAGACCAAGCGGCAGGTGGTTGGGCAGTTATTGAAGGCGCTCAAGCCCAGGGGCTATTTCTTCATCGGCCATTCCGAGAGCCTGATGGGCGTCACCGATAAACTCACCATGCTGCGACCCTCGATTTATCGCCATGCATCCGCCGAGTGACTTTATAGAAATCTTTTTACAGCCGGGGGAGTTTTATTTCGGCGGGGAAAACACCCGCATCCGCACCTTGCTGGGCTCTTGCATCGCCATCACCTTCTGGCATCCCCAAGCCCGCTTGGGCGGGATGTGCCATTTCCTCCTGCCCCGCCGCCCCGATCCGGCCCCGCGCGGGCGCTTGGACGGGCGCTATGGCGACGAGGCGCTGCTCTGGCTGATCCGCGAGGCGGTGGCCCACCGCACCGATCCCGGCAAGTACGAGATCAAGGTGTTCGGCGGCGGCAATATGTTCCCCGGTTCGGGCGCCTCCGGGCGGGGCGAAGTGGGGTTGCGCAACATCGAACGGGCCTTCCGCTTGCTCGGGGCCTATGGGCTGTCCGTGGCGGCCAAGCATGTGGGCGGGTATGGGCATCGCAATTTGATCTTCGATGTGTGGAGCGGCCATGTCTGGTTGAAATTCGTGCGGACGGACGGCCAGGGGCCGGGCTGACGAACCCCCGCGCCCGGTTCCGGGCCGTGCGGGATGTGCAACCGAATTGGGCGGACCCATGCCGTCCACGAAGGATTTATCATGAAACCCATCAATGTCTTGATCGTCGACGATTCCGCCGTGGTGCGCCAGATCGTCTCCGCCCTGGTGGCCCGCGATCCCTCGATCCAGGTGATGGCGGCGGTGTCCGATCCCATCCTGGCCATGGAACGCATGAAGCGGCAATGGCCGGATGTCATCCTCCTCGATATCGAGATGCCGCGCATGGATGGCATCACCTTCCTCAAAAAGATCATGGAGGAGCGGCCCACCCCGGTGGTGATCTGCTCGACCCTGACCGAGCGCGGCGCGGAAACCACCTTGCAAGCCCTGTCCGCCGGGGCGGTCGGCATCCTGACCAAGCCCAAGCTGGGGCTCAAGAAGTTCCTGGAGGAGTCCTCCATCGAGTTCATCGACGCGGTGAAGAGCGCCGCCCAGGCCAATCTGCGCCGGCTCGGGCCCACGCCCAGGCCGTCCGTCGCCGCCAACCCGGCGGCGGTGCCCCATGTCCCGCCGCCCGCCCCCAAGCCCACCCCGGATTCCCGCGCCCTGGCCCGGACCACCGACCGCATCGTCGCCATCGGCACCTCGACCGGCGGCACCCAGGCGCTGGAGGTCTTGTTGACCGCCCTGCCCAGGGTGTCGCCGGGGTTGGTGATCGTCCAACACATGCCCGAGCGCTTCACCGCCATGTTCGCCCAGCGCCTCGACGGCCTGTGCGCCATCGAGGTGCGCGAGGCCAAGGACGGCGACCGGGTGTTGCCGGGGCTGGCCTTGATCGCGCCGGGCGGGAAGCATATGCGGGTCAAGCTCAGCGGTGCCCAATATATGGTCGAGGTGCTGGACGGCCCCTTGGTCAACCGCCACCGGCCTTCGGTGGACGTGCTGTTCCGTTCGGTCGCCAAGTACGCCGGCAAGAACGCTTTGGGGATCATCATGACCGGCATGGGCGACGACGGCGCCAGGGGACTCAAGGAGATGCACGAGGCCGGGGCCGACACCATCGCCCAGGACGAGGACTCCTGCGTGGTGTTCGGCATGCCCAAGGAGGCGATCAAGCTGGGGGCGGCGGGGCGGGTGTTGACGCTGCGGGCCTTGGCCCCGGCGATCCAGGCCTATGGGGGGTAGGGCGGTTCCAACGTCCGCATCGCCCGCTTGACGCCCTCCCTCAGCCAGCGGTGGGCGGCGTCCTTTTCCCGCGCCTGGTGCCAGACCAGGGACACGGCCACTTCCGGGGCCGGATAGGGCATCGGAAAAACCTCGAGCCCGAACCGCTCCGCGCAGAGCGCCGCGAAACGCTCCGGGAGCAGCGCCACCAGGTCGGTTTGCCCGACCACCACGGGCAGGCCCAAGGCCGACCAGACTTCGATGGCCACCCGCGCCGGGAACGCCGCCAGGGCCTCTTCGAGCGCGTTGGGCCGGTCCTGGGGCGGATGCGGGTCGTAGCAGGCGACTTGTTCTTCCGCCTCGAGCATGTCCAGCGTCAACGGCGTCCGTAGGCGGGGATGGCCCCGCCGGGCGATGATCACCAGCCTTTCCATTTCCAGCGGCTCGTACACCAGGGCCGGGTCGGGATAGCGCACATAGTCGATGGCCAGGTCCAGGACGCCCTCCCGCAGCAGGCGGGGGATTTCCTCGGGCTGTTCCAGCGGGCGGATCGACAGCGTCGCCCTGGGCGCTTCCCGCCGCACCCAGTTGTGCAAGCCCACCGCCAACAACACCCCGCCCCCATAGGGCGTCGCCACCTTGAACGCCCGTTCGGTCGATGCCGGATCGAATTCCCGGCCATGCTCCACCCCTTCCCGGATCAAATCCAAAGCCCCGCGCACTTGTTTGTACAGGGCGTCGGCCGCGGGCGTGGGGTTCACGCCCCTGGAACCTGCGACCAGCAGCGGGTCTTTCAGCACATAGCGCAGGCGGTTGACGGCGTTGCTGACCGCGGGCTGGGTCATGCCCAGCCGGGCGGCGGCGCGGGCTTGGTTGCGTTCCTCGTAGACCGCCTCGAAGACGGTGAACAAATTGAGATCGATACCCCTGAGATTCATGTCGTGAATACCTGAATTATCATTATTGAATTGGTGTTTTCAAAATAAAATACCAATACTCATCACCCGGACGCCAGCCCGGAGATACCCCATGAAATGGTCCCGCGCAAACTAACATTTCCCGCAAGGGATAGTGGCTTGGGAATACCGGGTTATACCGAAGGCGTCGGCCCCCGTCGCGGCTTTTCCAGCGGGGCCGCCCTCCATCGCAACCGCAAACAGTGGGTGATTTTATGTTCGAATTGCTGCTCGGCCGCAACCCCGCCTTCCAAGCCTTGTTGCGGGACGCCCAGACCGCCGCCGCCGCCAACGTGACCGTGCTGGTCGCCGGGGAAACCGGCACCGGCAAGGAACTGTTGGCCCAGGCCCTGCACCACCACAGCGCCCGCGCCGCCAAGCCCTATGCCACGCTGAATTGCGCGGCCATCGCGGAGGGGCTGGCGGAATCCGAATTGTTCGGGCACCGCCGGGGCGCGTTCACCGGGGCCGATGCCGATGGTACCGGGCGGTTGCGGGCGGCCCATGGCGGGACGCTGTTCCTGGACGAGGTCGATTCCCTCGCGCCCGCCTTGCAGGCCAAGCTGCTGCGCTTCCTCGAAAGCGGCGAAATCCAGCCGGTGGGGGAAACCGCCACCCGCAAGGTCGATGTGCGCCTCGTCGCCGCGACCAACGCCGACCTGGAGGCCAGGGTCGCTTGCGGCCTGTTCCGCGCCGACCTCTACTACCGGCTGAACGTGCTGCCCTTGCACATCCCGCCGCTACGGCAACGCCCGGACGATGTGCCCTTGCTGGCGAGCCATTTCATGCGGCTGTTCGCGGCCCGCTACCAGCGGCGGGAAGCCGGGTTCAGCGTGGAAGCCCTGATCTGCATGGCGGAATATGCCTGGCCGGGCAATATCCGGGAACTGCGGAATGTGTGCGAGCGGCTGGCCATCTTCCGGGCCGGCGAATTGGTCGGGGTCGGGGATCTGCCGCCGGAGATACCGGGGTATTCCAGGCCGTACGGGCCGGTGGCCGGTTTTCCGGTGAAGGCCCATGGGCGGGGGGCCGCCGGGTTCGGCGGGGGGAAGTACCGGATGAATTGAGAAAGGGGTTGCGGACCGGTTGGGCAGGGGGTCCATGCCCAACCCACCGGGCTTCGCCGGCTCGTCTTTCCCTGGCTATCCAGGTTCGGATCCCACATCGCCCATCGGTATTCCCACATGTTTCCCGCCCCGCCGCGGCCCGCCAGCATTCACATCCTCCCCGCTCCAACGTCTATCCCGACACGGGCCTAGCGCGCCCGTCCCCGGTCCAGTCCCTCCGGGCGACCGCTGGCTTCCCGCATCCGATGGTCGCGAAAAAATGTTCCGGTTCGGATTCACAAGTCCAAGCAAGCAACGTCTATAAGGCAGTGGGATGAAAATTCTGACCGGAATTTGAATCCAGTCGATTCACAAATAAATCGATGAATCGTCAATAGGACAGGCCAAGGCGATTCCGCCGAGGGTCAAAACGGGTGGCTCCCCACCTCCATTCCATCTAAGTCCGAGGAGTTCGATCATGGCATTCCCTACCGCCGTCAACGACCAGGTCACCGATTCCGTCACCCAGGCCAATGTCAAGGTGCTGGGCGACGCGCCCGCCATGGCCATGGGCGCGATCTATCAATCGCTGGCCCATTCCACCGGCATCCTCTACCAGAACGCCACCAGCGCCCAGCAACAACTGGCGATCTCGGCCCAGGCGGCGACCAACCAGGGCGTGATCCAGCTCTATAGCGTGGACACCATGGCCGGGGCGGTCTCCACCGCCAAGGTCAGCCAGAGCGACCTGCCCAACACCTTGCTGGCCCTCTTGACCGCGCTCAAGGCCACCCAGTAGGCATCGGCACGGGCCGGTGGGGCGTGCCCGCCCCGGCGGTATCCGCGGTGCGCCGCGGGCTTTGTTCATCATCAACCAGGAGTTTAAGTCATGGCATTCCCTACCGCCGTCAACGACCAGATCACCGATTCTGTCACCCAGGCCAATGTCAAGGTGTTGGGCGATGCCCCCGCCATGGCCATGGGCGCGATCTTCCAGTCTCTGGCCCATTCCACCGGCATCCTCTACGAGAACGCCACCAGCGCCCAGCAGCAATTGTCGATTTCGTCCCAGGCGGCGACCAACCAGGGCGTGATCCAGCTCTATAGCATAGACACCATGGCCGGGGCGGTCTCCACCGCCAAGGTCGGCCAGAGCGATTTGCCCAACACCCTGCTGGCCTTGTTGAGTTCGCTCAAGGCCGTGCAGCCCGGATTCTGAGGCGTTCCCGTCCCCGCCCCCCGGCCGGGACGGCGGGCCCTCGCCCCATTAGTGCAATAGTCATTACCCAGGAGTTCAACCATGGCAATCCCTACCGCCGTCAACGGCCAGATCACCGACGCCGTCACCCAGGCCAACGTCAAGGTGCTGGGCGACGCCCCGGCCTTCGCGATGGGCGCGATCTACCAAGCGCTGGCCCATTCCACCGGCATCCTCTACCAGAACGCCACCAGCGCCCAGCAACAACTGGCGATTTCCTCCCAGGCGGCGACCAACCAGGGCGTGATCCAGCTCTACAGCGTGGACACCATGGCCGGGGCGGTCTCCACCGCCAAGGTCGGCCAGAGCGATGTGCCCAGCACCCTGCTGGCCCTGTTGACCTCGCTCAAGGCCACCCAATGAGCCGGCCAGGCAGCGCGGGTTCCCATCCATCCACCGTCCATAAATCAGGAGTTTAAGTCATGGCCATCCCCACCGCCCTCAACGGTCAAATCACCGACGCCGTCACCCAGGCCAACGTCAAGGTGCTGGGCGACGCCCCGGCCTTCGCGATGGGCGCGATCTACCAAGCGCTGGCCCATTCCACCGGCATCCTCTACCAGAACGCCACCAGCGCCCAGCAACAACTGGCGATTTCCTCCCAGGCGGCGACCAACCAGGGCGTGATCCAGCTCTA
The DNA here is from genome assembly GCF_019670005.1 of Methylomagnum ishizawai. Lineage (NCBI taxonomy): Bacteria > Pseudomonadati > Pseudomonadota > Gammaproteobacteria > Methylococcales > Methylococcaceae > Methylomagnum > Methylomagnum ishizawai. Next base: position 2,189,917 of record NZ_AP019783.1, read on the forward strand.
CAGCGTGGACACCATGGCCGGGGCGGTCTCCACCGCCAAGGTTAGCCAGAGCGACCTGCCCAACACCCTGCTGGCCCTGTTGACCGCCCTCAAGGCCACGCAATAAGCGGCCTTGGCGGCGGGACCGCGAGGGGTTGGTCGGCGTGCCACCGACCCCGCTCCACATCCACACCCAGCGATGAGGCACGGGAACGCCCGGCCTCCCGGAGGCAGATATGGCAAGCGATTCGGACGATGAACCTAGGATTCGTTGCAACTCCCAGATCACCGATGGCGTGACCCAAAGCACGGTCCACACCCTGGGGATGGGACCGGCCAGCGCGGCGGTGAACGCCTATTTCGGGCAGTCGCAGGCGCAAAGCATCCTGTTCGCGAACATGGTCAATCAACAGGCGGAACATGCCGCCCTGGCCTCCACCACCCTCGTCCAGGAGCTGACCCGGCTCTTCGATGCGGGCGACTAGCGGCAATAGGAGGATGAAATGTCGGAAGGCAAGCTCAGATCCCTCGTCCACTCCCAGATCACCGATGGCGTCACCTCGGCTTCGGCCCATGTGATCGGCCTGGGACCGGCCCTGTCGGCGGTCAACGCCAGCCTGGGCCAGACCCAGGCGCAATCGGTGTTGTTCGCCAACATGGTGAATCAGCAGCAACAGGTCGCCCTGGTGGGCCTGACCACCACCGTCCAGAACGTCGCCAAGCTGATGAGGCTCAGGCCGCAGGCCAAGGCCGCCCCGCCACCCGCCCCGCAGGCGGCCTATAGCGCGGCCTCGTCGGTCTCGGTCAGCTCGGAAAGCCCGTTCAGGCACGCCCCGCCCGTAGTCACCTGAACCGTGGAGGGCAGCCATGGCCGATTCCCAAGTCAATCCCCAGATCACCGACGCCGTCACCCAGGTCAATGTCAAGACCGTGGGTGAATCGCCGTGGGAAGCCCTGGCCGTCGCCTACCAGGCTTTGGCCCATTCCACCAGCCTGGCCATGGAGAACGCCATGCAGGCCCAGGGCGGGATGCAGCAGGTCGGCAACAGCGCCACCTCGGTGATTTGCACCATGATCCTGAAGGTGGAACCCGGTCCGTAGGCCGGTGGGCGCGATTCAGCAGAGAGAGATTACCGGAGCATAGCGATGGCAATACCGACCGCCCTGAACGGGCAAATCACCGATTCCGTGACCCAGGCCGGGCTTTCGGTCCTCGCCAGCGCCCCGGCGGTGGCGATGGGAACCCTGTACCAGAGCATGGCGCATTCCATGGGCATCCTGTACCAGAATTCGGCCATGGCCCAGCAGCAGGCCGCCATCTCCAGCCAGGCGGCCGCCAATCTCGGGGTCATCCAAATGTACAGCGTCAACACCATGGCGGGCGCGACCGCCGCCGCCCGGCTGGGCCGGAACGATAACACCGACCTGTTGCTCGCTTTGTTGGTGGTGTTGGCCGTGGCCAAGAAGAAGTGAGGGCGGCGGGATTCCCTGTCATTTTTAACCGCAGCATAGGAATCGAACCATGGCAGACAACACGCCGGTCAACGCGCAGATCACCGATGCGGTGACACAGACCAATGTCAAGGTGTTGGGCGAGGCGCCGGCCCAGGCCATGGCCGTCCTATACCAGACCCTGGCCCATTCGATCAGCTTGGCGATGCAGAACTCGATGCAGGCCCAGGGCGGCTTGCAGCAGATCAGCAACGCCATCACCTCCACCGCCTGCAAGCAAATCCTGGAGATTTCCGGCGGCGGTGTGACCAAGACCGGCGAGTGAACCGCCGGGCGGGGTGCGATCCGCCACGGGCCATTTAACCGAGGATATGGGATATGAGCGACGATCCAAACGAAAATGAAACGGGCGGCCCGGCGGCACCGACCCCGAGCCCACCGCCCAGCGGCGCGGTGCTGGTCAATTCGCAGATCGTCGATGCGGTCCGGCAGACCCGCAACGCCGTCCGCATCGACCAGGGCGACACCAGCAAGGTGGTGGACCCCGGCATCTCCTACCAGAAGGCCAGCCAAGCCGCTGCCTTCGCGGTGCAGGACGCGACCGACTATCTACGCAACATCATGACCATTTCCGCCACCGCGCAGGGCATGGCCTTGAAGCTGTATCTGGAGACCAAGCTGAGCGATCCCTACCTCGACGTGATCGCCCAGGCGCAAAAGATGGTCGCCAATGCCGCGGCGAATTTGGAAGCGGTCGGCAAGAGCGCGATCACCGTCGCCAAGGAGTTCCCGCGCTGAGCGCCACGCCAATGAACATCAATCCTGGGGGAGACCGCCATGCCGCCCATCGATGACGACGAACAAGACTCCGCGGTTCCGGCCCTGGCCGACGCGGATCGCGCTTCCGGGGTTCCGGTCACGGTCCCGGCCGCGACCGACACCCTGCCCAATGGCTTGCTGGACCCCTCGCTCTATCGCCTCGATGCCGAAGGGATCGTGGCCGACGCTTTGCGCTTGCAGGCGGAGGTGGAAGCGGCTTTGCGCCCCTTGCTGGTGGAAACCGGGTTGTATCTGGAGGCCACACCGACGGACACGGTGGGGACCGCGGACCCTGGCGCGGACGCGGAAGGCGGTCCGGCCCCGCCGGGAGCGGCCCTGTCCGCCGCCGGGGAAGCCGACCCGGTTGGGTTTCCGCCCGAAGCCGAGGCGGTCGTGGCCGGTGCCCTCAGGGTACAGCGGGAAGCCGAGGCTTACGCCGCCGCCCTGGCCGCTTGGGCCGAAGCCCAGAACCGTGTCCAGGAACATGCCGGGGCCGGGAAGCCCGGCCAGGACGATGCCGATCATAGCGGTGGGGCGGAGCCGAAGGTTCCCGTCATGGCACCCCAGGCCCCGGACCGGCCCGAGGACGCCGAACCGCCCCAGCCCGCGCCGGATTTGGCCGCGGTCGTGGCCGAGGGGGCCGTGCCGGATGGCGCGGTGACCGGCGCGGATGCCATCCCGGAAGCGGCCTCTTCGAGTGAGCCACGGGCCCCGGACCGGCCCGAGGACGCCGAACCGCCCCAACCCGCGCCGGACTTGGCCGCGGTTGTGGCCGAGGGGACCGTGCCGGATGGCGCGGGGTCCGACGCGGACGCCGCCCAGGTCGAAGCGGCTTCTTTGAAAGTGCCCCAGGCCCAGCACCGCCAGGAAGAGGCTGGACCGCCCCAGCCCGCGCCTGATTCGGTCGCGGTTGTGGCCGAGCCCAAGGCCAAGCCGCCCGCCGCCTCCACCAAGCTGTTCAAGCGGATCGCCCAGGAGGCGGAGCGGCCCCCAACCACGGCGGAACCGGGGCCGGCCCCGTCCGGGAACGCGGGAGGGAACGACCATGGCTGACCCCAAATCCGCCCAGGAAGCCTTGCTCGACCGCATCGTGTCGGGGACGGCGGGCTTGCAGGCCGCCGAGGCTTCCATCTACGCGGCGCTCAAGACCTTCATGGACACCACCGCCAACGAGGTCGCCACCCTGGTGCAGAACAACAACCCGCAATACCCGCAGTTGCGGGAGGAAATGCTCAAGCTGGAAAAAGGCGTCCTGGCGCTGACCCTGGAGGCGATCCAGGCGATCCATGACAGCGTGCCGGTGGCGTCCAAGCCCGGCAAATCGGAAAAGCCTTAGCGCCGCCCGTCGGCAATCCAGGCCCACCCCGGACCAAGAGGCGACCATGCCCAGCACAACCGAGTTATACGCCGCCGCCAAGGCGGTCGTGGTGGCCATCGATCCCGTGGTCGCTGACCTGGGGCAGCGCCCCGATTATCAGAAGTCCTACCAAACCGCGGCCAAGACCTTCCTGGATTTCAAACAGGGCTTGCTCGACCTGTTGGCGCTCCCGGTCCCGCCGCCCGACCCGGTGGCCCGGACCCGCGACGCGGCCAAGCAAACCGTGCTGCCCTTGGCCGGCCGGATCGTCGATGCCAACCTCGCCCTGCTGAAAATGGGGCAATTGAACACCCAGCGCATCCTTCCACCCGAGACGGCCAAGGCCCACAACGTCCATCTGATGGATTTACAGACCGCCGCCCAGAATTATGTGGCGGTGGCGACGGCCTACCTCCAAGCCGGACCGGGACCGGACATCCCGCCCGACAATCCCTTCGATCCGCCCAGGGACGAGCGGGTGGCTTTGTTCACGGAATGGATGGATTCCGTCGGCGGTAGCTAGGGGCGGTGAACTACAAAACGGCGGGGTATGGAAAATGGCGGATTTCGATTACGACGTTGTGCTGGTGGGGCGGGGTTATAGCATCGCCACCTATCTGTATATGGCCGATTTGGGCTGGGCCAAAAGCATTTGCATCATCGGGGGGCCGGATGCCTGGGAAGCTATCGTCCGGGGCGACGCGGGCATCGTCAACCATGCCAAGTATCTCTATGGACGCAGCGCCGCGGAACGCAAACCCGAACCCCAGCAGCCGACCACAAGAGAGGCGCTGGTGAATGACAATAAGCATATTATCGAAGAATGGGTTCGGCTTTATCAAGAGGTGGCTAAGGAGGTTTCTGATTTGAGGGTAGAATATCTGGATGCCGCCCTGGTAGTCGAAATGAATACCGCTAAGATCGTATTGGCCGAGGGGCAGGCTCGATATTCGTCGGATGGAACATTGCTTTGGTCGGCGGAAAAGGGCGACTCCATCGATATAATATCTATTTTTTATGGGTTGCTAAATGATCAGAAAACCATAAAAGAAATAAAGGCGCTCAAGGTGGTCTATGGGGGCGGTGCCGGTCCGCATACCGTGGAACTTTCGGAGAGCCTGAAGAAGACTTTGATAAACTTGAAGAGATACGATCAAGCCAAGAAACAAATCGTTGTCCCCGGCCTTGGTGTCTATGGAAAACCGGGATACCGTATTATGGATTTGGATAGCTTTATGCGGTATTGTGGGTATTTGCGCAACAGCAAGGCGTCCGGCAAAGGTAATTCCGTGGCGGTGGTAGGGGCCAACGCGGGGATAGACGCGGTCATAGAAGCCTTGGGATTGGAGTTCGATCTTAAATATCTACTTAAATATGGTGGAAAGATAGCTTGGCTATCGACCGAGCATTATGAAATAAAATATACTAATGGAGCAAAAAAATCCGGGAAGGAAGCTATAAAACTGGTTGAGATGAGTATAGTCAATCATATCGATAGGGAGTGGGAGATTGTGGGCGAGTTCGGGCCTAAGGTAAGGATTAAATATAAAATACTCGCCGATCCCAAGGATAAAAACTCAAAGGTCGATGAAAAGAATATTGATGTGGATTTTTTGGTGTACGCCCTAGGCCAGGACCCTGGCGCGACCGAAATCATGGCAACCAAAGACGGGCAAGGTGTGACCAGAATCGGTCCCGCCAAAGTGATGCAGCCGATTTTGAATAAAACAGCCCTGGAACCGATCTACGATAAAAACCAGCGCTTCGGCTACGATTCCCAAGGCGTCGTGTTGGGCTTGCAGTTGCCGGGCACGACCAAATATACCGGCTTGGAAGTCATAGGCGCTTCTGCGGTCGCACTCGCCAAGGGGCAGGCCAAGGAAAAAATGGGCGAGCTATGCCGGAGACTGAACCAGGCACCTTTGGCGGCCGCCGACCAACTCGGGGTCATCCGCAGCCAGGTCGAGGGCATCACCGGCTTCGATATGCGCGGGACGGTGAAAACCGGCAATGGCTTGTCCTACGATGCCGAGGAGTTCCTACAAAGTGCGGGCTTCCTGGAATTATCCTTGGGCAAGGATAAGGAAAAGCAGAAACTGGTGCCAGCATGGTTCAAGTCGGATAAGGTTTTTTGGATACAGAGTGCGGCGGAGCTTGTTCAACTAAGTGTTGAGGGTTTTCAAGGGGATTATCGGAAAATCATACAAAAGCTCGTTGGGTCCGACATGGATAAGCGGTTCGCGGCTTGCTGCAACAACGTACTCGACGGAATGAAAAAAATATTGGCTTTGTCCGATGAAGTTGCAATAAATAATACCCTCCCAGCCATCCGGCCCAATGTCGCCGACCTGCTCGGTTTCATGGAAATCATCGTGGGCGAGGCAACCGTGGACTTCAACGGCATGGACCAAACTGGCCTCGCCGTGTTGTTCGCCGGGCGGTATCCGCGCATCGATCCCTATAACTGGCCGATGCTGGAACAATTAATTATCGGAGGACGCCGTATTTCCCCTTATGGCTATGGTTCTGCACAAACCCAGGATATTCAGGGATTCCTGGAATTCTTAAATGGCGTGCCGAATGCCTTTTATGGTTATGCCTTCAATGGCGGTACCGAGGGCTTTTGCGCGATTTTCATCGCCGCGATGTATCCAAAAATAAGCGCCAAGATCGAGCCATTTAATAATAGCTCCGTGGTTTTGGGTGCCGCAAAAATCATTGTGGATAATAGGCCAGTGCCCAGCCCGTATAATGATGGGCAAATCACCCAGATCAAGGCTTGGCTGGAAAAAATAAATGCCGCGCCAGAAGATAAGCAAGCGGATATGTTGAAAGATTATCCTTTAACCAAAGGCGGCGGCTGAAATACCTGGGGTTTCTGACATCGCCCGCCATCCCGCCGAGGCGGAAGCGCCATTCCCTACCACCCTCCAACCCGACGATGTGAAACCATGACCACCGCCGCCCAGCCCGAACCCAACCCCGGACAACCCCCGGCCCCCAGCCCCTATCCCACGGTGCAAATCCTCCAGGCCGCCATGGCCCATCGCGATGCGATCCGGCGCTCCTTCGAATCGCAACGCGCCACCCTGGCCGAGGCCATCGCCGCCCAAAGGCAGGCCGTGACCCAGGCGGTCGCCAACACCCAGCGCAGCCCGGACACGCCGCCCGGCCCTGCGGGTCCGTCGCCGGGAGCCGCCGTGGTCCCGGAGGCCGACGCGGGCGTCGTGGTGGATGGCCAGGAAGCCGCCGGGGGCGTGGAACCGGCCCCGGTCCCGGCGGCGCATGACGCCATGCCGGCGCGCGAGGTGGTGGTGCCCGTGGGATCCACCCCCACCGAGAAGTTGATCGTCGCCCTGAGCCTCCTGACCACGCCGGGCACCCTCGCCGCCAAGAGCGCCGCCGCCCAGCGGGCGATGGCGACCCAGCAATTCCTCGAGGCCCTCAAGGTCCTGATCGCGGAGGAAGTCGCGAGACGGCTGCCGGGCGGGGAGGCCAAACCGCCCGCCGAACCGGTCCCGGCGGTCGGGGCCGTAGCCGACGGGACCGAACCGTCCGTTCCGGTGCCGGAGGACGACGCGCCGGAACCGGCGGTCGACGCGGCCTGAAGTCCAGGCTTGGGGTATGGTGGGGCTGGAACGGGCCGTGTTCCGGCCCGGCTTGGAGCGGGGGCGGTCGCGGTCCGCGCCGTTCCCCCTCCGGGACGGATCAGTAATCGTCCGGGTGGTCGCCCAGGCTATCGCGGAGGCGGCCCCCACGGAGTTGGTCGCGGGCTTGCTGGACGCGCTTGCGGGTGTTGGCCTCGGTCAAGCCCAGTTGCCGGGCGATCTCGGCATAGGACAGGTGTTCCACGGTCCGCAGCAGCAGCGGCTCGCGCAGGCCGGCGGGCAATTCCAGGATCGAGCGGTATAAATCCTCCAGCGACTGGCGGATCCTCACGATGTCCTCCGGGGACTGGGCGCGGCCGCCCGGCTCCGGCGGCAGGTTCTCGTACTCCTCCGCCTCCGCTTCCATGAACAAATCCCGTCGGCGCTTGGCGCTGCGGTGCCCATCGATGCAGGCATTGTGGAGGATCGTCGTCAGCCAGGCCTGGGTATTGGCGACTTCCCCGGCGGATTCCACGAAATGATGCAAAGCCTTGAGCATGGTCGTGCTGAGGACGTCCTCCGCGTCCTCGCGGTGGCTGTCCAAGAGGTGCAGGCTTTTCTTGCGCAGGTAGTCGTGGTGCTGTAGCCAGACCTGCCAGAAGGAATGCCGGAGCAGTTCCTCCGCCGGGGCGAAGCCTGGGGGGTTGAGGGATTGGGCGATGATTTCGGCGGGGGAGCGGGGGGGCTGTTGGCGTCCGCCGCGGAATCCGGCGGGATTGAGGGATTGGGCGATGACTTCGGCGGGCGAGAGGGTTTTCCGGGATTTGGGGCGGGATGGGGCGGGGTGGGGGGGATAGGGGCGTTCGGCGCCGTAGTCGCCATAGCCGGGTTCCGCTTCCGAAAAATAGGGCGCTTCCTGGCCGTAATCTTCCCGGTAAGGGGTGTCCCCGCGCTCGTGCGGGGTGGTATCAGGGCCAGTGGTTGTTTTGCGCCGTCCGGGGAATTTGATGACACTCATATTCCTTACCCTAGGGAGGTCGTGGTCGCTGGGCGTACAGGGTAAAGGACGATTGCCGGGGGTGTTTGTGAATTTATTCACACCAGGGTTATGATAGTTTAGGCGGGCTATTGCGATAGGAATAGGCGGCTCTGCGCTAAAAGGGGATTTATATGGATTTTTTTATATAAAAATCAATGGCTTAATTTTTATATTGCAAGGTGTATCGCGGTTTTTGCTAGCGTTATTGGGCGCTTTGTCTCCACGGGGGCTGGGCGCGGATTTGGGATGCCTTGTATTTTAAAAGTTACTTGTGGTTTGGGTGGTTGGTGGCGAGGGTTTTGAGACCGGCTTTGATGGGATATTGCGCCACCGGTTTTGATGATTTACTGATGCGTAAATTTGGATAATAAAATAATATTTATTTGTTTTTTTATGGTGGTATTAGCAAGGGTTTTTATGATGCGATGAACGTGGGTGGATCGCCCGGTTTTGCCCCTATTCCCGTTATCGTTCGGTGCCGATATGGCTGGAGGCTGTCCCCGCCGGTTTGCCGCTCCCATGTACGCCGTGGCAGCCCTAGGTGCCGTGGAAACAAGCATGGATGTCACTCATTGAAAATTTTGTCCAAATAAAAGATTTTATTTTATTTAAAAATTACATTAATTTGGTTTTTGTATTTTAATAATGCATCTCTCAGTGTTGAGTGTGCTATTTGATGCGGAATAAGTGTAAATGCCTTTTTGCGGACGGGACTGTAAGCCCATGGATGTGTATTTGTAGCGGTGGCGGCGACCTGGAATCGCCAGATTATCGGGATGTCCCGATTTCATATCGGATGGTCGAAGCGCGGGGTTATCGCTTGATGGAAGGAAAAACCAACGGTTTTCATGGGAATATCCATCCGTGGAATCCGGTGTCGCGGGCGGGAACAGGTTGGGTGGGAGATATCTCGGCGGGGTGGTGGATTGCGACGGGGTCCGGGCCTCACGCCGACGCCGCGACCTGTGCCGTCAAGGCCAAGCCGTGGTCCAGCAAGCGGGCTTCCAGCGTATCCCCCGGCGCTAGGCGCGAGACGCCCTCTGGTGTGCCGGTGAAGATCAAGTCCCCCGCCCGCAAGCTGAAATGGCGCGAGAGATAAGCGACCAACTCCCCGAAGCCGAACAACATGTCCCCGGTGTTGCCGGCTTGGCGGAGCAGGCCGTTGACCCGGAGTTCGAAGGCCAGCCGGGCCGGGTCGGCCACTTGCGCGGCGGGCAGGAACGGGCTGATGGGACCGAAGCTGTCGCAACCCTTGGCGATGGCCCAGGGATTGCCCTCGGCCTGGGCCTGGCGCTGCCAATCGCGGGCGGTGATGTCGATGCCCAGCCCATAGCCCGCGATATGGTCCTGGGCCGTTCCGGGCGGGATATGGCGTCCGCCCCGGCCCAGCAGGACGACGATTTCCAATTCGTGCTGCACGTCCCGGCTGTCCGGCGGCAGGACCACCACGCCGCCGCCGTCCAGCAGCGAGGTCGCCGCCTTGAGGAAGACCACCGGCTCCGGCGGCGGTTCGTTGCCGAGTTCGCGGGCGTGGGCGGCGTAGTTGCGGCCTATGCCGAACACGGTGCCGACCGGCACCGCGCCCGTGCCTTGGAGGTGGACGGTGATGGACGGGGGGGCTTGGAAAGCGCTCATGGCGGGGAGTCCTCGCTGTGGGTGGGGGGGATCAGGGTCGAACGCGCCGCCGCTTCCCGCGCCTCCCGTTCCGGCAGCCCGGCCTCGAACATCATCACCGCCATGCGTTCGGCGAAGGCGGTGGCGCGGTCGCCGTCCGGCATGGGCAAGGCTTGCGCCTTGGCCCAGGCGAACAGCCAGCGGATGTCTTTCTGATGCTGGGGCAGTGCCTTCATGGCGGCGGCGGTTGCCGGGCCGCGCTTGAATCCTCCTAAAGCTTGCCCTTCACCAGGGCGTAGACCTCGCGGTCCGTCTCCTCCATGCCCGCCATGATGCGGTCCAGTTCGGCGAGGCGCGAGGCGACGAATTCCCCGTCCTTGATCGAACCCACGTTGACATGGACGTTCAGCGCCGAACAGCGTAGGGCCGCGTAGCCCGCCGCCACCGCCGCCCCGGCGTCGCTGACCACGTTGCGGTTGCCCTTTTCCGCCGCGATCCGGCTCAGGCGGACGATTTCGGCGCAGGCGCGGGCGCAGTCCAAGGGCACGTCGGTGGCGGTCTTGAGCGCGGCCTGGATGGCCTCGGTGCGGGCTTGTTTCTGGGCGTCGGTGTCCTTGGGCAGGCCGTAGGCGCCCATCACCTGGTTGAACGCCTCGACATCGGCCCGGATCAGGTCGGTGAGGCGGGCGCGGAGGTCCTCCGCCTGGGCCAGCATGGCCCGCATTTCGTCCTCGACCGCTTCGTAGTTCTTCTTACCCACGGTCAGGTTGCCCACCATGCCCACCAGGGCGGCGCCCATGGCCCCCATGATGGCCGCCGCGCTACCGCCGCCGGGGGCGGGTGCCTTGCTGGCCAGTGCATCCAAGAAATGTTCGATGGGTTGGTCTTTGATCATGGAGTCGCTCCCTGGGGCCGGTACTGCGGAAAAGGGGCCGGATTATAAAGCACCCGCCCCGCCCCGAAACCTGATTTGCCAGAGACGGGCCGCTGCGCTACCGTTGACAATCCTTCCGGCCCGAGGCTCCGGCCTCGGGTGCCCATCCCCCGCCGGAGATTCCGGCTCCAGCTTTTCCGCATGGCTATGAAAAAACTCCTGTTCCAATTCGATACCGATACCTATCCGTCCGTGTTCGATACCGTGGTGGCCTACGACGGCGGGGCCGACCAGGTCATCGGCCATGGCGGCTTGACGCCCGAAACCGTCGGTCCCTTGGTCGAGGGCACCATCTTCACCCGCGCCCCCAAGGACAAGAAGCATACCGCGATCTTCGTCGGCGGCAGCGATATGGTGGCCGGACAGGACTTGCTGAAGGCGGTGAAGAAGAAGTTCTTCGCCGATTTCCGGGTCTCGGTGATGCTGGACAGCAATGGCAGCAACACCACGGCGGCGGCGGGCGTGGCCAAGCTCCTGGGCAGCGGGGCCATCGCCGGGAAACGCGCCGTGGTGCTGGCCGGGACCGGACCCGTGGGCCAACGGGCGGCGGTGATGCTGGCCCGCGAGGGCGCGGCGGAGGTCGCCATCACTTCCCGCGTGCTAGCCCGCGCCGAACGGGCTTGCCAGGACATGAAGGCGCGGTTCGGGGTCGATTTGGTGCCGGTCGAGGCGTTCGACGGCGACGCGCGGGGCCGGGCCATCGCCGAGGCCCAGATCGTGTTCGCGGCGGGCGCGGCGGGGGTGGAACTCCTGGAAGCCCGCCATTGGCAGGACAACCCGAATATCGAACTGATGGCCGACGCCAACGCCACCCCGCCCATCGGCATCGGCGGCACCGATATGATGGACCGGGGCGCGCTGCGCGAGGGCAAGATCGTGTGGGGGGCCATCGGTTTCGGCACTTTGAAGCTGGCCCTGCACCGGGCTTGCATCGCCAAGCTGTTCGAGGCCAATAACCAAATCCTCGACGCCGAGGAAATCTTCGCCATCGCCAAAGCCATGGCCTGAGCGGATATCCCTTCCACCCCCACATCCCCGCCTCGATCCAGGAAAAAAGCCGATGGCCTGCGAAGGCGCATCGGCTGTTTCCGGGGCGGTTCAATCAGCGGCGCAGGCCATAACTGCCGCCTTGGATCCGGCGCACGGCATCGACCAGGGTGTCGATTTCCGCGCGGGTGTTGTAGAACGCCAGTGAAGGCCGCACCGTCGCCTCCTGCCCGAAACGGCGCAGGATGGGCTGGGCGCAATGATGGCCGGAGCGCACCGCGATCCCTTCGCGGTTCAGCGCCTCGCCCACTTCCTCCGGGCGGAAGCCTTGCAGCACGAAGGACAACACCCCGGCCTTGTCCGGCGCGGTGCCGATCAAGGTCAGGCCGGGCACGCCCAGCAAGCCCTCGGTGGCATAGCACAATAGTTCATGCTCGTAGCGGCTGATATTGTCGATACCGATCCGCTCGACATAGTCCAAGGCCGCGCCCAATCCCACCGCGTCGGCGATATTGCCGGTCCCGGCCTCGAAACGGGCGGGCGCTCCGTGGTAGACCGTGCGCTCGAAGGTCACGTCCTGGATCATATTGCCGCCGCCCTGCCAAGGCGGCATGGCGTTGAGCAGGTCCAGCTTGCCATACACCGCCCCGATCCCGGTCGGTCCGAACACCTTGTGGCCGGAAAACACATACCAATCGCAATCCAGCGCCTGCACATCGGCCCGCATATGCGAGACCGCCTGCGCCCCGTCTAGCAAGACCCGCGCCCCGTGGCGGTGGGCGATTTCGATCATTTCCTGGGCGGGCGTCACCGTGCCCAGCGCGTTCGAGACCTGGGAGAACGCCACCAGCTTGGTGCGGGCGTTGAATAGCCCCTCGTATTCGTCCAGCAGGATTTGGCCGCGGTCGTCCACCGGGGCGACCCGCAGCCTGGCCCCGGTTTCGGCGCATAGCCGCTGCCAGGGCACGATATTGGCGTGATGCTCCAGCCAGCTGATGACGATCTCGTCGTCCTTGCCGATATGGCGGCGGCCCCAGCTTTGGGCGATCAGGTTGATGCCCTCGGTGGTGCCGCGCACGAAGACGATCTCGTCGCTGCTGGAAGCGTTGAGGAACCGGGCGACCTTGTCCCTGGCCGCCTCGTAGGCGTCGGTGGCGCGTGCCGCCAACTCGTGGGCCGCCCGGTGGATGTTGGAGTTTTCGCAGGAATAGAAATACGCGAGCCGGTCGATCACCGCCTGGGGTTTTTGGGTGGTGGCGGCGTTGTCCAGCCAGATGAGGGGGCGTCCATGCACGCGTTCCTGGAGGATGGGGAAATCCCGGCGCACGGCCAGCACATCGAAGCCCGGATGGGCGGAGGTCTGGCCGGGGCCGGGTCCGGACCCAGGGCGGGCCGGTTCGGGCTGGGAGGCTCCCGAGGTCGAGTGGAGTTCGTCGAGGAAGTAGAAAGAGAGGGCCGATAGCTCGCCCCCGGCGGTCTCGGGCGAACCTTGGGGCGGCGTCCAGCCGGTTCCCGCGGGTTGCGAGCCGGGCACGCCCGCCCGCGTCCCCGGCGAAGGGATGTCCGTCAGCTCCGGGAACTCGAATTCCCCATCGCGGGGTTTGAGTGCCACCGGGGGCGCGGAGCGCGGCGGCGTCGTTTGGGCCGCGTCCAGGAAATAGAACGGGCTGGCCCCGGCCGGTCCCGCGGGTTGCCCCGGAGCGCCGGCCACGGCGGCGGGCTGGGCGTAGCGCCCGGCCTCGCTGGGTTGCTGGAAGGCCGAGGCGGGCGGCACCGCGCCCGCCAAGGGCAGGGAACCCGCCTCGACGCCGGGGGTCGCCGGAGGCGTCGAGCCCCATTGCGAACCCGGAATCCCCGAGCGGTGTGGCTGCACCCGCGGTCCCAAGGTGGAGACCACATTCGGCAGGACCGAATTCAGGCTGGGGTCGATGCCGGGCCGGTCGGGCCGCAACGCCGGCACCGTCCCGGCGCTGGCGGGCTGGGCCGCCCGCAGGAAATACAACGGCGCTTCGCCATCGCCGCCGCTGGGCGCGGTGGCGAGCGCCGCCGGTTGCTGGCCGGAGCCGCCCGCCAGGACGGCGGGCAGCTTGCGGAGGTCGGCTTCGTCGGGCAAATCCCCCAGCGGCGCGGCGGATGCGGCCACCGGTGCCACGTTCAGGGCCGACCCGCCGGAGGCTCCCGGCAGGGTGGCGAAGAACTCGTTGGCGAGCCGGGCCAACACCGCCGGATCGGGCAGGCCGGACGGCACCGTCCCGCCGGGCGGATTAGCGGTATTCAGGCTTGTAGTCATGGTACTTGCCCACATCGACGTTTTCGAGCACGGCCAGGGCGTCCTCGGTCAGGACGGCCAGCGAGCAGTACAAAGACACCAGATAGGAGGCGATGGCCTTGCGGCTGATGCCCATGAATTTCACCGACAGGCCCAGGCCCTGTTCGCCCGGCAAGCCCGGCTGGTACAGGCCCACCACGCCCTGGCGGCCCTCGCCGGTCCTGAGCAGGAGGATTTTGGTCTTGCCGTCCTCGACCGGCACCTTGTCGCAGGGCACCAGCGGCAAACCGCGCCAGGTCAGGAACGGCGAGCCGAACAGGTTGGCGGTGGGTGGCGGCACGCCGCGGCGGGTGCATTCGCGGCCAAAGGCGGCGATGGCCTTGGGATGGGCCAGGAAGAAGGCCGGTTCCTTCCACACCTTGGTGATGAGTTCGTCCAGGTCGTCCGGGGTCGGCGGGCCGGACAGGGTGGAGATTTTCTGGTCGGGGTGGACGTTGTTGAGCAGGCCGTATTCCGGGTTGTTGAGCAACTCGTTTTCCTGGCGTTCCTTGATGGTTTCGATGGTGAGGCGCAGCTGTTCCTTGATCTGGTCGTGCGGGCTGCCGTAGAGGTCGGACACGCGGGTATGCACGTCCACCACCGTGGTCACGGCGCTGAGGAAATATTCCCTGGGATTCTCGTCGTAATCGACGAAGGTTTCCGGCAGGTCGCGCTCGTCGCGCTGGGAGCAGGCGGTCAGCACGCGGGAGGCGTCCTTTACTTTGTTGAGGCGGTAGATACCGGCCTCGACCCCGATCCAGGGCAGCAGGTGGACCAGCCAGCGCGGCGTGATCGTGGTGAGCTGGGGAACGGTCTTGGTGGCGTTGGCGAGTTGGCGGGCGGCGGCATCGCCTAGCGCCCGTTGGATGTCTTGGTTTTCTGCCATAGTGGTTCGCTCTGGTTTTTGTGGCGGGTGCCCGCGCGGGGCGCGGGCACCGGGAGTGGCCCTGGGGCCGGATGGGGCGCGGTGCGCCCCGGACGCATTCCCACGCGGCGCGTGGGAACGAGAAAACTGGGGGATTAAATCCCGGCCCCGCCGTCGAAGACCTCGTTGCGGGCCTGGGCCTGGGTGATATTGCTGTTGGGGGGCACGCTGCGGGTCAGCCAGACATTGCCGCCGATGGTCGAGCCCCGGCCCAGGGTGATGCGGCCCAGGATGGTGGCCCCGGCGTAGATCACCACGTCGTCTTCCACGATGGGATGGCGGGCGTTGCCCTTGAGCAGGACGCCGTTCTCGTCCACCGGGAAGCGTTTGGCCCCGAGGGTGACGGCTTGGTACAAGCGCACCCGCTGGCCGATGATGGCGGTCTCGCCGATCACCACCCCGGTGCCGTGGTCGATGAAGAAGCTGCCGCCGATGGTGGCCCCCGGATGGATATCGATGCCGGTGGCGGAATGGGCGATCTCGGCGATCATGCGGGCGATCAAGGGCACGCCCAGCCGGTGCAGTTCATGGGCGAGCCGGTGGCAGGTGACGGCGGCGATGCCGGGATAGCACACCAAGACCTCGTCCACGCTGCGGGCGGCGGGGTCGCCCTGGTAGGCCGCTTCCAGGTCGCTTTCCAGCAGGGCGCGGACCTGGGGCAAACGGGCGGCGAAGCGGCGGACGATGTCCAGGGCGCGGGCGTCGCTGTCGGTGTCCTGGGTGCCCGCCTGCTCGGCGGCGAAGCGCAATTCGCGCCGCACCTGGCCCAGCAAAGACCGCAGATGGGCGTCCAGGGTATGGCCCACGAAATAATCCACCCCTTCCAGGGATAGGTCGCCATGGCCCAGCCGGTTGGGGAACAGGGCGGTGGCGAGTCCGTCCACGATCTCGACCAAGACCTTGCGCGAGGGCAATTTGGGCGGGCGGCGCTCGCGCCGGCGGTTTTCCAGGGAAAGCTCGCGCAAGGCCCGCAACTCGGCGACGATGGGCTCGATATCGAATTGGGACGGGGACTCGGACACGGGAGCGGTCCGCTGGTGCAAGGGATCAAGCCGCGAATCCGTGAGCATCGAACACCCCCTCGAATAACACCGAACTCAGATAACGCTCGCCGGAATCCGGCAGCACCACCACGATGGTCTTGCCAGCGTGTTCGGGCCGCTTGGCCAGGCGCACCGCGACAGCGGCGGCGGCCCCGCAGGAAATCCCCGAGAGGATGCCTTCCTCGCGGGTCAGGCGGCGGGCGAACTCGATGGCCTCCTCGTTGCCGACCCGCTCCACGGCGTCCACCAGCGCCAAATCCAACACTTCCGGCACGAAGCCCGCGCCGATGCCCTGGATTTTGTGGGGGGCGGGTTGTAGCGGCTCACCGGCCCGCTTTTGGCTGAGGACCGGGCTGGCGGCGGGTTCCACCGCCACCGCGAGGATCGGCTTGCCCTTGGCGTGTTTGATATAGCGCGACACCCCGGTGATCGTGCCGCCGGTGCCGACCCCGGACACCAAAATATCGATGGCCCCGCCGGTGTCGTCCCAGATTTCCGGGCCGGTGGTGGCTTCGTGGATGGCCGGGTTGGCCGGGTTCTTGAACTGTTGCAGCAACACGTAGCGCTCCGGGTCGGAAGCGGCGATCTCCTCGGCCTTGGCCACCGCCCCGGCCATGCCTTTGGAGCCTTCGGTCAGGACCAGCTTGGCCCCGTAGGCGATCAGGAGCTTGCGGCGTTCCAGGCTCATGGTTTCGGGCATGGTCAGGGTCAGGGGGATGCCCCGCGCCGCCGCCACGAAAGCCAGGGCGATGCCGGTATTGCCGCTGGTCGGTTCCACCAGGGCCTTGCCCGGACCCAACAGGCCGCGGCGTTCGGCGTCCCAGACCATGGCGGCCCCGATCCGGCATTTCACCGAATAGGCGGGATTCCGGCCTTCGATCTTGGCGAGCACGGTGGCCTGTGCCCCGTCGGTGACGCGGTTGAGCCTGACCAAGGGCGTATGGCCGATGGCGTGCGAGTTGTCTTCGTACCAATGCGGCATGGCAATCTCCGGTTACGTGGTGCCTGGGCGTGCGGTCGCGGGCCAAAAAAAACCAGCGTTCCATGGTGGGAGACGCTGGCTTCCGGTGGTCCGGTCGGCACTAGGGGGCGCCGCGGTGGGTTTGGTTTACCTGTGCGGCGCTGACGGCTTCGGGGGGAGACTTTAATCGAAGTTTTATATGCGATGAAAGAATCAAAGATGATTCTTTAATTCTTTTTTGTTATTAAAATCGGTTTGCGGAATTGGGTCTGCCGTGGCTATCCGGTTTTTTATAACCTCTGCGAATTAAAGAAGACGTTTTTATTATTTTTGATGTGGATCACTGTTGCTATAGTCGCCATCTGCAAGCCCGGCCCGGTCGGTTTCCTGTCCGCCGGTTGATTGTTTTTTGGGAATCCCTCGATCAAAACCATGGACACGCTAGCCACAGACACCTTTTCCACCCCCATCACCGAAGCCTTGTTCCACGAATTCCGCAGTGCCGTGGGGCATGACCGCGCCCCGCCGGTGTTGACCTTCCCGGAACCCAGGGCTTTGAGCCTGTCCATCCGCGCCACGGCCCTGGTGTTCGAGGACCCGCGCTCGCAAGCCCTGTTCGCCCGGCTCGAACGCATCGCGCCCAGCGAGGCCAGCGTCCTGGTGATCGGCGAGACCGGCACCGGCAAGGAACTGGTGGCCCGCCAGGTCCACGCCCTGAGCCGCCGCGCCGGTGGGCCGTTCGTGGCGGTGAATTGCGCGGCCCTGCCGGAAACCCTGATCGAGAGCGAGCTATTTGGCCACGAGAAGGGTGCCTTCACCGGGGCGGTGCAGGCCAAATCGGGCTGGTTCGAAACCGCCCACGGCGGCACCTTGTTCCTGGACGAGATCGGCGATTTGCCCCTGGGCGTGCAGGTCAAGCTGCTGCGGGTGTTGCAGGAGCGCGAGATCGTGCGGGTCGGTTCGCGCCAACCCACGCCCATCGACGTGCGCTTGATCGCCGCCACCAATGTCAACCTGGAACAGGCGGTCCGGGCCGGCACCTTCCGCGAGGATTTGTTCTACCGGCTCAATGTCGCGCCGTTGGACCTGCCGCCCCTGCGCGAAAGGCCGGGCGATATCCTGCCCTTGGTCCTGCATTTCCTGCGGGTCTATGCGGAGCGGTTGGGGCGGAGCGGGGTGTCCTTGACCCAGGAGGCGGCGCGGCGGCTCCAGGAATACGAATGGCCGGGCAATATCCGCGAACTGGAGAACGTCATCCACCATGCCCTCTTGGTCTGCGCGGGTTCCGCGCTGAAGCCCACGGACCTGCATTTTTCCTCGACCTCGTTCCAGCGCCCGGCCACGTTGGCGGAACCCCAGGCCGATAGCGGCGAATTGCGCCGGGTGCTGTTCCGCCTGTTCGAGCAAGCCCCGCCCAATCTGATGGAAACCATCCAGGAGACCCTGATCCGCTCGGCCTACGATTATTGCGAGCATAACCAGGTGCATACCGCCCGCTTGCTGGATATCAGCCGCAATATCCTCCGGGCGCGGCTGGCGCGGTATGGCTTGATCGGGGTGGCGGAGAAGGCGGAGCCGGTGGAGGTGTAGCGGAAGTTTCCAGCGGGCTGGGGCGGGTTCGTCATCCCTTGCCCAATAATCGGCGGGCGTCCTTGAGCAACAAAAGCCAATAGTTGGCGGCGGTGGGGGCGCGACAGAAGCCGAAGCCTTCGTAGAACCGGACGGCGTCGCCGTCGATGGGCTGGGTCATCAGGGCGCGGACGCCCGCGTGTTCCGCGATGATCGCGCTACGGCGGATGGCGTCCCGCAGCAATCCCGATCCAATACCCAGCCCTTGGTGGGAAACCGCTACGGCCAGCCGTGCCAGCAGGACCACCGGGATCGGGTATCGCCCCATTCCTTTGCGAATTCGTTCGGGCGCATCCATGGTGTCGATCTGGCCCACGCTCAAGCTGTAGTAACCCACCACGCGCCCGGCGTCCGCGACCACGAAAGTCCGGGCCGAACCGCTGCCCTGCGCTTGCCGGGCATACCGGACCAGCCAGTCGTTCAAACCGGGCCGACCGCAATCGAAGCCTTCGAGCGTGTGCGGGTCCGACAGTGGCTCGGGCGGCGACAGGCTCAAGGCTTGTCCCAAGGTTCCGGTTTTGCGAATAAGCGCTGTAAGCCGGGGTTGTCTTGCGGTGGTTGGTCCAAGAGTTCGAGCAGGGCCGCGTATTCGCTGCCCGGCACCATGAACAGGCGTTGGTCGAGCAGGGTTTGCTCGGCCGCGGCGCAAGCGCTATCGAGGACGAATTCGGCCAGGGATTTATGGCGGGCCGCGGCGGCTCTTTGCAGCAAAGCCTCCTGTTCGGGGGTGGCCCGGAATCCCAAACGGGCCGGGCGTTTCGGGCGGGATGGCGTGGGGATCGAGGTCATGTGGGCAAGGCTCACGGAGATTGCGGAAGCCCCATGTTATTACGTCATGCCAAAGCCCACCATCCCCGCGCTTCCCTAAAACTCGTAGCTCACCCTGAAATCGATCCGCTGCTGCCCGACATCCACCGTGCCCTGCCGGTAGAAGGGATAGCCCCAATCCAGCTCGCCCACGAAATGCCGGAGTATCTGGGTCCGCAAGCCCACCCCGGTCGCGGCCAGCTTGTAATAGCTGGGATTCCCTGGCAAGGCGTCCTGTATCCACAGATAGGCCCAGTCGTAGAAGGCCAGCAGCCGGAGGTTCTGGACATAGTCCGCGCCTTCCGGCCACAGCCTGGGGCTATAGAGTTCCGCCGACAGGTTCAGCCCGCTGTCGCCCAATTGCTGGGTTTGGTAATAGCCGCGCACGCTCTGCATCCCGCCCACCGCGAATTGCTCGTTGCTGATCAAGGGCTGGTCGGAAATCTGCCCCGAAGCCCGCGCCAGCATCACCAGATCGTAGGGCAAATCCTGGCGGTGCTTGAGGTCGGCGGTGAAATAGAAGAAATCCGGCTTGGCGTTGTAGCGCTTGTTCTCGAATTCCTCGGCATTGTTGTCCATGCCCCGGATCGAGAAATGCCCGGCGGCGTTCAGGCTGGTGGCCCATTCCCCGCCGCGCCAGGTGGCGTCGTAGCCCAGCATCAAGGGGATATAGTGGATGGGCGTGTTGCCGGTGTCCTGGCCGACCAGGGTCACGCCCTGGTTGAAATCCTTGTAGTCGAAGCCGAAGGTCAGGCTATGGGTGTAGCTGTCGCGGGCGGGCAGGGGCTTCACCAGGCGGGCGCCGTAGATCGAGCCGGTGCCGACCACCGCCGTGCCGCCCACGCTGGCCCCGAGATTGGTGTTGGAACTGATGCCGATGCCGTACAGCGCCAAGCGGGTATCGGCCCAGCCGGTCGGGAGGACGTAGGTGCCGGACCAGACTTCCACCTCGTCGCTGTTCTCCGGGGAAACCTGGTATTGCAGCGAGGCGCTGTGGAACATCTGCCACAGGTTGTCGTAGCGGATCGAGCCGATCAGGCGGGTGCGGGTGGTGTGTTCGGTGTTGCGGCCATTGATTTCCACGCTGCCATGCATCGGCAGTTCGTCCTTGACCTTGAGTTCCACTTCCATCTGGCCGGGGGTCGAACCGGCCCGGAATACCGGGGTCACGCTGCGGTCGGCGGATTCCTGGGCCAGCTTGCCGATTTGCTCCTGCACGGCGGGCATATAGGGCACTCGGCCCTCGGCCAGGGCCGGGACGCCTTCGCGTATCTTGCCCAGCGAATAATAGCGGGCTCCCGTGACCCTGAGGATTTCCACGCTGCCTTCCACCACTTTCAGCCGCACGGTGTTCTGGTTCACGTCCTGTTCCGGGATATCGACCACGACGGTGGGATAGCCCTTGTCGCGGTAGGTGGCTTCCAGGGCGGCGCGGGCTTTTTCCACATCGTCGATGGTCTTGCCCGGACCCAGGAAGGGATAGACCGCCCGTTCCACCGTTTCCACGTCCAGCACGGTGTTGCCTTCGATGTGGTAATCGTACACATCGAAGCTGGGCGTGGAGGGGGCCGGGGCCGGTTCGGCGGTGGCGGCCGGGGCGGGTTCGGAAGGAGTCGGCTCGGCCCAGGCCGGGGGATGGACCAAGCTCAAGCCCAGGCACAGGCCCGCGGCCCGGATGCGGTACGGCTTCATGGCTGTTCCCCCGTGCCTTCTTCTTCCACCGCCGCCGGCGCGGGCTGGCCTTCCTGGGGCGCGACCGCCGGTTGGAACGGCGTGGCCTTGAGCTGGTGGAGCTTGTAGCGGTAGTCCTCGGCGGCGTTCTCGGTCTGGACCTTGCCCAGCCCGGTCAGGGGTTCGAGGTCGGTCACTTTGTCCCAGAAGCCTTTTTCCTTGTACTTCTCCAGCAATTCCTTATTCGCGTTCAACAGGCCGCGGTTGCGCTCGCCGCATTGGGCGACCCATTGCTCGCGTTCCTTCACCGCCTCGACCAAAAGCTGGTTGTCGGCCTGGATATCCTTGGCCTTGGCGACGATATCGCGTTGCCTGCCCATAAGGGTTTGTTCGCGGCCCTTGGCTTGTTCGATCCTGGCTTCGAAATCGGCCTTGGCGCTTTGCAGGGCGTCGGTCCCGGTTTTCTTGCACTGTTCGAGTTCGGCGGGCAGGGGTTCCAGCTTGTGGACGGCCTGCTCCAAGGTTTTCACCCGGTTTTCCAGCGCGGCCTTTTCGCCGAGGAGGGTGGCTTTCTCGGCTTCGAGCGCGGCTTTTTCCGCGCTGAGTTGATGCAGCACGCCCTGGGCCTTGCGCAGCACTTCCTTGAGTCCCGCGTCCTGTGAGGGCGATTTGGGCGCGGCCCCGGCTGCGCCGCCCGCGAGCAGCAGCGCGGCGCAGAGGGCCAGCATCGCCGCCCGCGATCCGTTTTGGTTAGCCAATTCCATCGCTATGCCCTCCTCAGAACTTGGCGTTCAGGTCGAGGTTGAGGGTGTCGATGCTCAGGGGCGGGCCGCTCACCGCGTCGCTGGACAACCAGCGCAAATCCACCCAGGTATTGGTCGCCAGACCATACTGGGCACCGACCGTCCAGCCCTTGGCGTTGGTGCCGCCCTCGTGGAAGATCGGATCGTTGAAGGCGTCCAGGATCGCGTCGCTTTCGATATAGCGGTAGCTGAAGAACAGGTTCCAATCGTTGAAGCGCTTGAGTTCCGGGCGGCCCACGTCGAGCCGCACCATGTAGGCGTTGGTGTGCGGCTGATAGCTGTCGCCGAATTCGCTGGCGATATAGGCCGAATCGAAACCGAAGTTCTTGGCGTAGTCGGCGGTCAGGAGGACGTGGGTGGGCGCGAATCCGGCGTAATCGAAGGCCGCCATGATATCCATGACCTGGAAGTTCGAGGCCAAACCCACCAGGCACACGTTCTGCGCCCCCAGCGCCCCGGTGTTGCAGGCGGTCTGGTTCTTGGCGTCGTTGATGGCGACCAGGGTATTGCCCTTCTGCATGAATTGGGGCGCGGTCCAGTCGTATTGGTCGCTGTCCAGGCTGTTGCGGACGGCGCGGACGTTGCTGAAATCGTAATAGGCCGCCGCCAGCTTCAAGCGCGAATCCTGGAACGGCAGCCAATCGGCCCCGGCCTGGAACGCGAACATCCACTTGTCGGAGGAGGAGAAATTCACCTCCTGCAAGGGCAGCACGCCCGCCGTGGCGAAAATGGTATTGGGGGTCTGCGGGCCCAGGTTGATGCCATAGCGCCCGGTCGCCAAGGGCGCGTGGTAGGAAGACACGGTGGGATCGTCCTGCCCGAACCGCCACCGCGCCGTGCCGACCAGCCCCTCGAAGCTGAGCATGGCGCTATAGAGCATCTCGGTGGACATGAAGGGATTGGGGATGCGCCCGCCCCACAGCGTCAGCCAATCGTTGCCCTGGCCATCGACGTAGTCGTATTGCAGGAAGGCGCGGTCCAGGGCCACGATCCAGGCCGAGTTGTAATCGCCCAGGGTTTGGTTGGTCGAGACCGGGCTGTAGATATTGGTGGTGGTCAGGCGGAACCCGGCTTTCAGCCCCTCGGTGATCTGGGCGTCGAAACCCACCCGGAAGCGCTCGTTGATGCGGGCGCGGTCGATGGTGCTGTTGAGGTAGGCGCTGTTCTTGGCCAAGGCTTGGGAAATGCCGCCCTCGTGGTTGATGGCTTGCCAGTCGTAGAACTGGGCGTTGCCGGAGGGGAAGAATTCGTCCGAGAACCGGAGGCGGGCATCCATATAGGGCTTGATGCGGTGGACCCAGTCCGGGATGGAATCGGCGAAATTCCATTGCTCGGCCTTGGCGGTCTTTTTCACGTCCTTCAACACCTCGTCCTTGAGTTCGGCCCGCACCTGGTCGTGGATTTCCTTCTTCACGAACTCGGGCACGTAGCCGACATGGATGTCCTTGCCCTTGGCGTTCTGGGCCGGGGCGGCGGGTTCCTGGGCTTTGGCTTGCGCCGCTTCCTGGGCCAGCTCCGCCTTGGCTTCCTTCACCGCCTTGGCCTGGGCGTCGCGGATCATGGCGTCGGCGCTGGCGCGGTCGAGGATGCCCTTTTGCACCAGGGCTTCGATCAGGTTGACGGTCATATTGCGGTTGACCAGGGTCGCTTCGCGGTCTTCGGCGGCCTGGACGCCGGCGAGGGAGGAGCCCGCCAAGAGGGCGGCGAGGGTGGTTCTAGCGGTTTTCATCGGATAGCCCTGTGGTTTTCTTATCGGCCCCGCGATCCGTGGAGTCCAAAGCGGGCTTTGGGCGCTCGACACCCTCCAAAGCGGGCTTTGGACTCCAGGCCGGAAGGAGCCGGGGGAGATTGCGTGTTAAATCCGGGAGGTCAGCCTGATCTTCACCGGCTGCGGCATGTTCTCGGGGGGTGGTTTTTGCAGGGCCAGTTTGAGCTTCGGGAGGGCGGCGCGGATGGCCTGGTCCACCTCGGGCTTGCCGCTGCCGCTGGTCAGTTCGGCCCGGCTCAGGCGGCCATCCGGGCCGATCCAGATATCCAGCATCACGGCGTAGCTGCTCTTGCGGGCGTGGGTGTCTTCCAACAGCGCGTGCAATTCGGTTTCGAGCTGGTGCGAAACCTGTCCGCCATACCAGTGGATCAAGCTGCCGGGCGTGCCGCCCAGCAGCGAGCGCCCGCCCTTGCGGGCCGCCAGCCCGAAGGCGTCGGAACCGGCGCCGCCTTCGCCATCCACGCCCAGTTGCTCGCCGGGGGGGGCCTCGGCCTCTTCCGGGGCGGGCTCGGGTTCCTTTTCGGGTTCGGGTTCCGGCTCCTCGATCTTCTCCTCTTTCACCTCGGGTTCCGGCGGTTTCTGCTCAGGGGGCGGCGGGGGCGGGGGCGGCGGTTGCACCACGCTGATTTGCTGGACCACGCGCTTGGTCTGCGGCCCTTTCTGGAACAGGTCTTTCAGCAGGAACACGCCGACCGCGATCAACACGCTCAAGCCCGCCCCGATCAATAGCGGCAGACGCCGCAGCCAGGTTTTTTTCTTGTCCATCGGGCGGGCCTATTTCACGAGTTTTTGTGTGACCAGCCCGAGCTGGCTGATTTCGAGCCGGGTCACCACGTCCAGCACCTGTATGACTTTTTCATACTGGATGGAGGCATCGGCCTTCAGCACCACCGGCAAATCCGGCGTCGCCGCCTTGTATTGCGCCAGCCGGGTTTCCAGTTCCTGGATCGACACCGGGTAGGTGTCGAGGTAGATCGTCCCGTCCGGGGTGATGGAAATCGCCTTGGTCTTGGGCTTCGACAGGCTCGGCGTGCTGCTGGCCTTGGGCAGGTTGACCGTGATGCCCTGCACTGTGGCCGTGGTCATGATGATGAAGATCAACAGCAGCACGTAGGCCACGTCCAGCATGGGCGTGATGTTGATGTCGTCGTAGACCTTCTCTTCGGATTCGACTTTCATGGGGAGGCGCTCCTTGGTGTGGTTGCGTCGTGGCCGGGCCGGGGTACGGCGGCGTTCATATCCCGTCGCCGCCGATGCCGAAGCCGCGCTGCCGCACCGCCACCCGCATGGCGAGCAGGGCGAGGAATTCGTCGGTGAACACCCGCATATCGGCGGTGATTTCCTTGATGCGGGTCAGCAGGTAGTTGTAGGCAAAGAGGGCCGGGATCGCGACCGCTAGCCCTGCCACCGTGGCCAGCAAGGCCGCCGCGATGCCGGGGGCGATGGAGTTGATGTTCACGTCGCCGGTGGCGGCGATGGTGGCGAAGGTGATCATCACGCCCATGACCGTGCCCAACAGGCCCAGGAACGGCCCGCCGGCGATGGCGATGGTGAGGAGGACCATGTTGCTGTTGAGGCGCTGGCTTTCCCGCACCACTTGCGAATCCAGCCGCACCCGCAACAGGTTCCAGGCTTCGGGCGGTACCGGCTGGTCGTCGGCGTCGCCCACGAAGATTTTCAGTTCCCGTATGCCGGTGTGGTACAGGTGGTAGAGCGTGGAGCTTTGGAAATGGTCGTGCTTGCCGACCAGGGCGGTGAGTAGGTCGGAATCGCCGATATCCTGTTCCTCCTCGGTTTCCTCTTGGTCGAGGGCGCTGAGGTGGGCGGCGTCGAGCTTGTGGTAGCGGGCCAGGAACGCCCGGTTGTCCTTGGCGATGCGGGAGATGACCACGCCCTTGACCACCATGACCAGCACCGCCACCACGAACATGATCCCGGTCAGGCCGATCACGACCCAGCCGTCGAGGGTGACGTTCTGCACGATCACCATGAAATGGCCGCCGCCCTCGCTGGCGTTGGCTTCGTCCTGGCCATAGGCCAATACCGCGAAATCCGGGCTTTGGGTGCGGTAGCTGAGCTTGATCCAATCGGCGGGGCGGGCGGTGGCGGCGATTTGGACTTCGTCCAGGAGCCCGGTGAAACCCTTGCCAATGGCGAGGCTGGGATTCAGCGCCGCGAGCTTGATCGCCGCGTTCCCGGCCAGCGCGCCATCCACATAGAGTTCCAGCTGGTCCGGGCGGGCGACGAGGGCGATGTGCTGCCACTTGCCGGGTGTGAGATTGGCGGCGGGGGTGGCGGTGCCTTGGTAGCGGGCCGAGAGCGCCGTGCCGTCCAGATTGAGTTCCAGGGCGTTGGCGGCGTCGCGGGCTTCGAGCAGGCTGGCGGCGGTTTGCGGCGCGTCGAATTTGACCCAGGCCGAATAGGTCCAGCCCTTGGCCGGGTCCACCGCCAGTTGCGGGGCCGGATTGACCGTGATCGGTCCCGCCCCGGTGAATTTGGCCGCCGCGCCGATCCAGCCGCCCGGATCGATGCCGGCCTTGGAATCCGCCGCATGGGTGGCGTAGGCCGTGGCGTCCTGTGGCAGGGTTTCGCCTTCGGTGAAGTGGTAGGCCAGCCCTTGGGCCACGTCGTACAGCCCCTTGCTGTCCGAGCCATCGGGCGCGTTGGCGTTGCCGTAATAGAACCATACGGCGTCGGTCGCCACCCCGCCGCGCACTTCCGGCAGCTTCACCCAGACCAAGCCCATTTCGTTGAGGGCGTCGATTTTTTCGACCTGGTGCTTGAGCGCGATCTTGTCGTCCTTGAGGAAGCGGATATCGCGGCCATTTTCGGCCAGTTCCCCGAAATAGCCGAAGTTGCCGCCATGTAGACGGATTAACAGCGGGAAATCGGCCAACGTGTTTTGGATGTCCGCGCCGGTGGCGCTGGCGTCCACCGTGAGCTGGCGGCGCGAGGTCCACTCTTCGTTCCACCAGCCCAAGGCCAAGGCCGGAATCAGGAGCAAGGCCAGCCCCAAGGGAAGTTGTTTTCTGGTCATTTTGGAGTGCCGTGTTTTTTTCAAGTCTTTGTTTATTTTTAGCTATTTTCCAAACCGGGTTGGGTGGTGCCCCTTTCCCGCGTGGCCGCGAAGCAGGGCTTCCGGGCCTTGGATTCCCCGGCGGAGCTTGGGAATCGGCGGTTGGCGGAAGCGGCGGGGATTTTTTCGCCACCGGCTTTAGCGTATCGCTAAACGCGCCCACGCTATATACCTTATGTGGAAACGGTCTAGTTGGTCGCCGTGGGGTCGCCGCCGCAGCCCGGTTTGCCGTTGCGTACATCGGTCACGCTGCACTGGCCGTAACCCACCACATCGGCGTTGAGCAGGCTGTTGCCGACGGCCTGGGCCTTGGCGAGGCTCTCGTTCTCTGCCTGGGCCTTGCCTTGGTCGTCGAGCCCGCCCGACTGGGTCGCGGCCTTGGCCGCGCCCGCCGCCGCGCCCGCGACGCCGCTCGGTATCACCGGGGGCGCGACCGCCGTGGGCACGCCCACCGTGCCGCCCGACGCCTGGATGTTGGAAGCGCCGATGACCGCGCTGGCGGCGATCACCACCCGCCCGCCGCTGATGCCGGCCTCGCCCGCGTTGACCACGCCCGCCGGGGCCGCCAGATAGACGTTGCCCTGCTTGCCGCTGCCGTCGGAAGGGGTGATGGCCTGGATGCCGCTGCCCGAGACGATGGGCGGGAAGAGGGTGACGATGTTGCCCTTGTCGTCGAGGGTGGTGGTGGGCGGCGGGGCGGAGATGGCCGATTTGGCCCCCTTGCCCGCGTCGATGCTGCCCGCCGAGGACCAGAGGGCGATATCGCCACCGCCCATGGTGAACACCCGCGATTGGTTGACGTTGAAATCGCCCTTGGAAAAGGCGTTGAGGTCGCCCTGGCCCTGCACCACGATGCCGAGTTGGTCGGCGCTTTTCTGTAGCCCCGCGACCTTGCCCGCTAGCCCTACGTCCACCTTGCCGCCGGGCGTTTCGATGTTGATATCGCCGCCGGTGAAGCTCTTGATCTGGCTGAACACCAGCCCCAGGTCGCCGCTGTACTTGTCGCCGGGGAACAGCTTGGCGATGGCGTCGAAGCCGCGTTGATAGAGCGCCTTGCGTTGGCCTTCGGGCGCTTTGGCGGCGGCGGCGGCGGCGAGCTTGATCTCGCTGAACAGGATTTTCTGGGCCAGGCCGAGTTGGGTGGTCTCGGGTAGCGTGGCGAGATAGGCCCGCCGGTCGGCGGCGGAAAGCCGGGCGAAAGTGTCGTCTCCCGGCAGTTCCAGCGTCTTGAGATAAGCGCTGTCCAGTGTGAGATAGGCGTCGAAGAAGCCCTTGAGGTCGAGCGGGTCCGAGAGTCCCGCCAGGATGTCGATGGATGCGCCCGTGCTGGACAGGGCCGGGTTGGACAGGTTGCCGACGCTCAGTACCCCAGCCGAACTGCCCAGGTTGATATCCCGCCCGGCCAGTACTTGCAGCCGCCCCGGCCCGGATTGCTGGATGCGCTGATCCAGGCCGTTGACGTTGCCGTTGTTGTCCAGGCTGGTGTCGAAGCCGATATCGCGCTGGGCTTGGATCAGGCTGATATCGCCCGCCGCGAGGTTCTGGGTGTAGAAGCTGACGTTGCGGATATCCCGCCCGGCCTGGACTTGGGTGGGCTTGGACAGGAAGAAGCGGATGCGGCTGCCGCCGGACACGGCGATATCGCCCTGGCCCGCCACCAGCAGGGCCGGCTGGGTATCGCCGCTATGCACCGGGGTGGAGGCGTGGATCACGCTGGTGGCCGGGTTGGACGGGTCCAGCCTTTGGTTCAGCAGGATCGGGTTGTCGGCGTTGCCCACCAACTGCGTGACCGGGAGCGCCACGCTGGGGAAGCTGGCCGGATCGGCGTCCGAGAGGTTCACCGTCAGGGCGTTGTCGTCCAGGTTGTCGGTGGTGAGGTCGTTCCCGGCCAGGAGTTCGAGTTGGCCTTGGGGCGAGGGATAGAGGTTGATGGAACCGTCGATGCGGATATCGCCCCGCGCCGCCACGGCTTTGAGCGTGCCGGGGTACAGCGCCAGATTGAATTCGGCCAGTTCGTCCTGGGAATAATTCTTGACGGTTTTCCAGGCGTCCAAACCGCCTTGCAGGGTGATATTGCCCGCCGCCGACCACAGGTTCACCGAACTCGTGGGAGCGTAAGTGATGAAATCGGCGGTCTGGCCGCTGGCGGCGTCGGGGATGACGCGCTGCGGCAGCAGGGTGGGATTCAAGGCCGTGCCCAGGACCACATCCTGCCGCGCCTTCAGGTCGAAGCGGGCATCGCCCAATTCCACGATGCTGGCCAGCCCGGAATCCGCCGCCCGGATCGAACCGCCCGCTTCCAACAGCCCCGCGCCCTGGCCGGTATAGAACTCGCCGCCCCGGATATCGCCACCCGCCCGCACGGCGAGATTGCCGCCGCCTTGGACCACGGTGCCGTTTTCCAGCCATTGGCTGTCGAGCCCGGCGGTGGGTCCGGTGTTGGGTTTGCCGCCGTTGCCGGGGGTGGTGAGGACGCCCATGGGCTTGCCGGTGGTGGGGATCATCACCGACAAGTCCGCCACGTCGCCGCCCGCCCGCACCGTGACATCGCCGCCGCCCAGGGCACCGACGTTCTGGTTGAAATAGCGGTTGCCCTGCTCGTTGAGCGCGATGGGGTTGCCGTGTTCGTCGGTGATGGGATTGCCAGAGGCATCGGTGATGGGCGTGCCGGTGCTATCGGAATTAGGCTGGCCGTCGTCGCCCACCGTGATATTGGTGGTATTGGCCGTGGTGCCGCTGATATTGATGCCCCAGGCGGTGGGGGTTTTGCCGGTGTCGTTGGGGTCGTCGTTCCAGGTGCCGGAGCGCACCAGCCAATCGCTGCTCAACTGGCCGGTCTGGATGCCGCGGATATCGCCCCCGGCGCTCAGGTCGATATTGCCGCCGTGGGTGGGATATTCGGCCAGGAAGGCCCAGGCCACTTGGTATTCGTTGAGATAGCCCCAGCGCAGCAAGCTCGCCATCTGGGTGGAATCGAGGCCGCGCAGATAATCGGCGAGCTGCATATTGGGATCGGGCTTGGGCACGCCGGGAATATTGCCCAGCAGCAAATCGCCCCAGGAATAATCGGCGGGACGGCCCATCGTGTAGACGGCGGCGGCCTTGGTGGAATCCTGGGCGTCGGCGACGAAGGTAATATCGCGGCCCGCCTGGATATCGATATCGCCGGTGCCGGTCCTCACCACCACTTGCTTGGACAGGGTCGTGGTGGCGTCCAGCGGATTGGGCACCTGATACTGGTTCGCCAGCAGCACATCGCGCCCGGCCTGGAGCTGGTAGCTCCAGGAATAGCCCGGCTGGATCACATCCTGGAAGCGCAGCGCGCCGGGCTGGTCGGGCAGGACGATATTGAGCGGATCGGGCAGGGCCGCGATGGCAAAGCCATCGGTGAGGGAGGCGTTGATCTTGAGGTCGCCGCCCGCGTCCAGGCGCAGATAGCCGGGCACGCCGCCCCAGCGCCACAGCGCCGTTTGGGTGCCGGTATCGGGATCGGTGGCTTTCGCCATGAAATCCCACACGCTGTTGAGCGCGAGGTCGCCGCTATTGCGGATATCGAGGCCCGGTGCCAGCAACACGCCCGCGCCGGAGTGATCCGCCGGGGCTTGGGCCTTGGCCATGAAGGCGGCGGTGTCGGCTTGGTATTGGGCGATGGCGGCGGCATCGATCACGCCGACGCCGGTATAGACCCGCGTGGCTTCCAGCACGGTGCGGGCGCTGCCGGTGATCCGGGTGTCGATGGCGCTGGCGTTGACCGCGCCCGTCGCTTCGTCGCGCCCGGTGCGCAGATGCACCGAGCCGCCATCCCCGCCCGCGCCGCCGGAGACATCGAGGGTCGAAGCCGCCGCCAGGTCCAACCGTCCGGAATGGGTGTCGTCCAGGCCGGTCGCCACGGTGTCCAGGGTGACGCTGCCGCCTTTTTCCCCGGCGCTATTGGCATGGGCATCGATGGCCGCGCCGGAGGTGAGGGCGATGCCTTGGGTGGCCTGGACCGAGACCGTCCCGGCGGTCGCGCCCGAGGCGTCGATGCGGCCCGCGATCCGGGCCGAGCCTTGATCCACCGCGAGATCGAAGCGATGCGCCGTGAGGGTTTGCCCCGCCGCCAACACCACATTGCCGGTGCGCTGGCGGATCGACACCGTGTCGGTGAAGCCCGCCGTCGCCAGCTTGGCATTGAGGCCGGACAGGGCCGCGCCGCTGTCCTGGTCGGCGGCGGTGCCGGTCGCCGCCACATCCAGCGTGAACCGGCCCGCCCGCGAACCCGCCGCCGGAGCGCTGGCACCGATCTGGCCATTCCAAGCGAAGCGGCCTTGCGGGGCTTGCACGGCGAGGTTGCCCGCGTCGCTGGTCTGGTCGCCGCCCGCCGCGATGGCGGCTCCCGAGAGATTGATGCTGGCCCCCGCATCCAAGCCGATATTGCCTTGGGTGGCGACCAGGGTCACATTCCCCGCCGGGACATAGCGGGTTTGGCTGCCGATGGCGACGGCCTGCCCCGCGACATCGATGGCCGTGCCCGCCGCCAGGGTCAAATCGCCGCTCCGGGCCGTGAGGTTCAGCAGGCCGGCGGGCAGGTCGAAGCGCCCGGCCCCGGCGATGCTGTCCGCCGCGAGGCTCAGGCTGACGCCCAGGCCGGTGGTTTTGGCCGGATCGGTCGGGGCCGGGGTCGCGCCCAGGGTCAGGCTGTGGCCGCTGGCCTCGATGGCGAGGGTCGCGCCGCTCTCGCCGCTGAAGTGCCCGGCGTTCAGGGCCAAATCGCCGCCGACCGTGAGCTTGCCGACGGTGGCGCTGCTGGCCGTGGTGCTGGTGGTGCCCGCCGCGGTCTGGGCGGCGGCTTGGGCCAGCAGGGCTTCGCTGGCGTTGAGGCCCACCTTGCCGAAGCCGGTGATGGCATATTGCCCGACGCCCAGTTCGATGCGTCCGGCGTCGAGGTTCAAGGTGCCATCGCCGCTGCCGGTCGCGCCGGTGGCGGCGGCGGTGGGATTGCTCCAGGCGAGGGTTCCGGCGCTCAGGTGGGCCGCGCTGCCCGCGCCATAGCCATTGAGGGCGGCGGCATCCAGGCTCAGGGTTTTGGCCGAGACCGAGACATCGCCATAGAGGTTGATGGCCCCGGCACTGATGAGGCGCAAATCGTCCACGGCGAGCTGGGTGCCGGATAGCACCAAGCCGCCGGTATTGGCGGGGGCGTCGCCCAGGCTGATTTGGCTGGACTTGAGCGAGAGCGCCCCGCCGTGCATGGCGAAGCTGCCCGCGAAACGGGTGTCCTGGGTGGAATCGAGCAGGATGGAACCCTCCGATTGCAACCGCGCCCCGCGGGCGACGCTGAGGACGCCGGTATCGCCGGTGGTGGCCTGGTCGCGGACGACTTCGACTTGATCCAGGGAGGACACCCGCAGCAAAGCGCCGTCGCTATTGGCCGGGGCGTCGCCCGCGACCCGGTTCGATACCAGCAGGGTGTCGGCCTTGCCGCCGGTGTTGCCGGTGCTGGCCACCACCGCGCCGGCTTCGACTTTCACCTCGTCCTTGGCGGCCAGGATGATTTCCCGGCCCGCGAGGTCGGCATCGCCCGCGACCGTCACGCTGTCCGCCGTGACGGTGATGCGCTGGCCCTTCGTTTCCTGGCTGCGCAAACCGCCCAGCAACAGGCTTTCCACGCCCAGCCGGTCGAGGTCGTCGGCCAGCACGGCCACCGTGCCTTGCGGCTGTTGGGTCAACCCGGCGGTTTGGCCGACCACGGCCAGATGGTCGGCGCTGATATCGACCCCGCCACCCCGGCCCCCCACGGCGGCGGGGGCGTAGACGCTGGCGTCCAGGGTCAGGGCCGTGGCGGCGGACAAGGCGAGGCTGCCCGCGTCCATGGGCAGGCGCGGCACCGTGCCGTTGTCGTTTTTCGCGGCCTGGGCGGTGAAGAAGCTATTGGCCGAATAATCGTGGTATTCCGAATAGAGGCGGGCGGTGGAACCCGGCGCGACCGCGAAGCCCTGCCAGCGGGCGTCGCGCAGGCCGGTGTCGGCGACTTGATAGCGGCCCGCCACCACGGTGGAACCGTCCGGCAGCTTGTAGGATTGGCCGGGGTTCAAGTCCTGTGTTCCGGTTTCCGGTGTCACCAGATAGGCGCCGGGCAATAGGGCGTAGTGCGCGGGCAGCAAGGTGTAGTCCCCGGCGGGGAGTCCGGAACCGCCGCTCAGATGGATGCTGTCGCCCGCCCTCAGCCCGGAGGCCGGGAATTCCGAAGGATCGTAGGGCGTGGAAATCCCGTGCACGCCCGGAATGACCGCGAACTTGGTGGAGAACGCGGCGTCGGTCGGGTCCAGCACATCGTTGGAGCCGCCCGGCCCGGTGATGAATTCATAGGCGTGCAAATCGCCGCCGCCCGCGAGGTCCACGATGGCGTCGGGTTGCAGGCGCAGATTCTGGCCGTCCAGGGCGATGCGCTTTTCCGGCGGGGTGTCGATGACCCGGTTGATCAGCCCGGTGGAATCCAGCGGATAGAGCCAGTTCAGCCCGCCCGAACCGCGCCCGAACGGCACGGTCAGCCCCGCGCCCGACACCGAGGTCAGGCTGCCCGAGGACAATTGCAAGAGCTTGGCGGCATTGAGCTTGATCTGGCCGAAGGGGGCCACGACCACGCCGGCCTGGACGATATTGCCCGCGTTGACGGTCAGGCTGCCGCCCGCCGAGTAGACCGGGGCGCGTTCGCCGCCCGAGCTTTGGACCGACAAGGTGGCTGGGTCGCCGGTGAGGGTGATGGCGTAGTCGCTCAGGGTGGTGGGATAGACCTGCTGGGCCAAGAGGCTCAAATCCCCGGCCAGATGCAATTCGCCCAGATAATCCTTGGCTTCCTTGGCCTGACGGATGCCGATGGCGCGGATATCGCCCGCGCTATTGAGCGCGACCTGGCCGAAGCCGTCGAAACTCAGACCGCCCACCAAGTCGATGCCCTGGGCGGAAACCTGCAAACGGCCCGTGCCCGCGACCGCGTCCGGGGCCAGTTTGGAAGCCAGCACGGTGGAGCCCGACAGGGTATCGACCCGGCTTTGGGTCGAACCGAGTTGGACCAGGGGCGCGACCAGCCCGACCGTGCCGCCGCTGTCCGCCGACCAGGCCAGGGTCGGGGAATCCAGGGTGATTTGCCGGTCGGCGGTCAGTTGCGCCGCGCCCTGGAAGCGGATGCTGCCGACATAGGCGTTGTTGATATTGACGGCGTCGGTGCGCAGGGCGATGGTGCCGAAGCCCGCCGCGTCGATCCGCTCGGCGGAAAGCTGGCCCAGTCCGCTGAAATCCGCCGTCGGCAAGTCCTGGCCGAAGCTTAGGGTGGACGGCAGGGCCGGGCTGGCATCCGCCGCGACGATCAGGCTGCGCGGGGTGTCGGGGTTGCGGTCGTCGGGGAAGACGCCGCCCGGAATCAAATCGGTGGGCTTGCCGCGTAGCGTGCCGTTCAGTTCCACCTTGAGGCTGCCGCCGCTGGCTCCGGCTCCGCCGCCCTGGGCCAGGAACGCGCCGTCGGCCACGAGGCCTTCGCCCGCGGTCAGGTGGATACTGCCGCCATCGGAGGGGATGCTGCGCTCGCCGATGTGGGTGGTGTCGGGATCGTCGCGGAATTGCAGGGTGGCGGCGGTGCCGGAGACATCGATGCGCGAACCCGTTTCGGCCACGATGTAGCCACGCCGCGCCGTCAGGTCCACGCTGCCGCCCGGCAAGACCTCGCCGGTGCGGAGTCCGGTGGCGTCGCGGGCCGGGGCGAAGACGCCCCGCGCCGACAAGCGGCTGTCGCGGCCGAGCCAAATCGCCTGCGCCGCGTAGAAACCATGGTCGCCCGCCGTGGGTTTGACCAGATCGAGGGCGATTGCCCCGGCGGGGGCGTCGATGCCGCCCTCGACATGGATCGAGGTGTCGGAAGCCAGCTTGACCGCGCCCAGCCGGTCCACCGTGATTTGGGCACCCTTGCCGACGCTCAGCACGCCGTCGCGGTTCTGCTCGGCGCTGTGGGCGACTTGCAGGCTCAGATTGGCCGCGCCGCGCAGGTCGTCCGGCAGGGTGACGGCATGGGTGCCGGCGGGCAGACGGTCCAGGGAATGCAGGCCGGTGGCGTTATCGGGCAGGGCCAGATTGCGCTGTAGCGGATGGAGTTGCACGCCGTCGGCCACGTCCAGGCCGTCGAGGTTGGCGCCGAGGCTGTAATTGGCGAAGCCGCCACGGCGGAAGCTGGCGGGCGACACCACCAGGGGCACCACGCCCGGTGTTTGCGGCGGGGGCGCGTCCCGGTCCGCGCCGATGAACACCGCGCCCGAGGCCAAATCCAGGCTGCCGCCCTGCTTGAGTCCCCAGGCCGATACCGTGCCGCCCAGGTTCAAATTCGAGGGAGTGCCGCCCTGGACCTGGGTTTGGGCATGCAGTTGGATCGACCCGCCTGTTCCCGCCGTGAGCTGGGTATTCCCGGCCAGCCACGCCCCGCCGCTGGCGTCGATGCGGCTGCCCGGCAGCAGGGTCAAATCGCCTTGTTCGGTGACGAGGCTGATGCTGCCGCCCGCGATATCCACGGTCCGGGGCCGGCGGGATTGTCCCACCGGGTCGGCGAGGTCGTTCACCCAGCGGCCCGCCACCGAAATAGCCGCTTGTGGACCCAACACGATGGCGCTGGCTTGCGGGAGGGGCTTGCCATCGACTTCGATGGCGATGGGTTTGAGATCGACCTCGCCGCCGGGGGCGCTGATCTTGCCTTCGATATCGAAGCCGCCCGCTGCGAGGTCCAGCTTGCCGCCGCCGGGCAGGGCGAGCCGGGCACCGCGTTCCAGGCTGAGTTTGCCATTGGTCGCGATGGCGACCCGGGTGAAGCCGGTGCCGCGCAAAGCCGCCGCGCTTAGGTTCAACGCGGCGGCGGTGGCGCTGCCGTCCGCCGCCGGGACCGTGGGGAAAACCCCGTCCGCGCCGAGGCTCGCCGCCGCGTGGGCGGTCTTGGCGAACACCACATCCTGCTTGCCCTGCAAATTGCCCTGGTTCAGGTCGATGGACAATTCGGCCCCCGGCGTCCTGGTGCCGGATTGGCGTTGCAGCCTGCCGTTGACCGTCTGGCCTTTGAGATAGCCGTCCAACATGGCGTTATAGGCCGAGAGATTGAGCTTGCCGCCGTCCTTGCCTTCCACATAGCCCGGCTCGTAGCGTTGTAGGCCCACACCGGCCCGCGTCCAGCGCTCGGTGACGCCCCATTTGGCATGGACCCGCACGATATCGCCAAGGATGCCGGTGTAATGACGGTTGGGATCGGCCTGGCCGATGTCGTAGAGGCGGTTGCCCGAAATCAACTGCGTGGTCTGAATGTAGCCCGAACGATAGGCCACCGAACCGCCCGAGACATCTAGCACGCTGCCGGGGCGGGCGATCAAATCGCCGCTGGAGGCGATGTTGAGGGTGCCGCCCGTGGTGCTGCGTTCGTCGATGTTGCGGGCGATGCGGGCCAGGGCGCCCGAAATATCGGCGATGGGGATATGGCCGTCGGCGTCCACGTCGCGGAGGTCCACCGCGACGGTTTTGCCGTGCAGCACGCCATCGCGCTGCAAGGGCGCGTCGCGCAGTTCGTTGTTGCGGAGTTCGACCTTCACCACGTTGCGCGACATGGGCAGCACGACCTGGGTGCCGGACACATCGATGCGGCTGCCCCGGTCGAGGTAGACGCGGCTGTCGCCTTTGACGGCGGCATTGTTGGGGTCGTCGCTGGCGGTCAGATCGACCACGCCGGAATAGGCCCGCACGGTGGACTGCGCCTGGGCCAGGATGCGCTGTCCGGCGATTTCGATGTGCGAGCGGCCCTGGGTCTGGGCATCGACGGCGGTTTCCGCTTTGTTGGCGTCGAGTTCGACCGAGGTCAGGCTGTTGGGGCCGAGCGTGACCTTGGCCTTGAGCCCGAGGCCATCGCCCGCGTCCTGGGCGCGGCGGGTGGAGAGGGGTTGCAAAGCCCCTTCGGTGTTGGCCTGCGCCCCTTCCCGCGCCAACAGGCGTACCGAGCCGTTGAGCTTGACCGAGGTGCTGGCCGAGACCAAGCCGTTCTGGTTCACCGCGAAGCCGATCAGGCTGGCGTTGCCGTGCTGGGCGATGATCTTGCCGATGTTGTTGACATCGCCGCCGGTGCCGACTTCGACCAGGAGGCCGCGGATACCGGAATCGGCGTCGGCCTGTTGCAGATAGACCTTGTCCTGGGACGCGGCCACGATGACCTGGCCGTCCGGGGCTTCGATAACGCCTTTGTTGGTGATCGAGGGCGCGGCCAGGATGATGCGGCCATTGGCGGCGTGGGTGGCGATGGTCGCCCCCTGGTCCACGAAAATCTGGATTTTGACCTTCTGGCCGTTCTGGTCCAGCACCGGATTCCCGGCGGCGTCCTTGAGGTAAAGCTGCTGGGTGGTCCGGCCCTCGGCGTCGGTGGCGGAGAGGGCGGCGCTGCCGTCCTTGTCGAAACCCTGGGCCAGGCCGAGTTGCAACACCGAGTCGTTGATGTTCAAGGTGCTGGCGACCAGGGAGTTGACGTTGACCTGGGCGCTTTTGCCGAACACGAAGCCGTTCTGGTTGACCAGGTAGATTTGGCCGTTGGCGGTCAGTGTGCCGTAGATGCGGCTGGGGTCGGCTTGGTGGATGTGGTTGAGCGCCACCGAGGTGGCGGCGGGTTGCTGGAATTTGACCGTGTTGCCGACGCCGATATTGAAGCTTTTCCAGTCGAGGGTGGCTTTGTCGGAGATTTGGCGGATGGTCATGGTGTTGCCCTGCACCACCGGAGCCTGGACCTGGCCCGCGCCGGGCGCGACCAGGATATCGGCGGGCACCGGCAATTCCGCCCGGCCTGGGCGCGGCCCGCCGCCGAACAACAAACCGCCCGCCAATAGGCCACGGATGGCCACGGCCAAGGGCAGCGGCGGACTCACCCGCGCGGCGGGGAACAGGGGATGTAAGAGGTGCTTGCGCGTCATCGCGTTTTCACCTGGTGTCGGCTGGCCTGGGCCATTCGGTTTCCGTTATCGATGGGGTGTCGCCGGTGCTGGGGACCGGCGGTCCATGGGGATGCGGGTGGGGGGCGGAAGCCCGCCCCCCGGTCCTGCCTTGGGTGGGTCTCCTTAGGGAAGCTTCACCGTGCCCAGCTTCGCGCCGTTGACGACCGGCAGCAGCCAGTCGTTCAACGCGCCATTGACATGGGTGTAGGGGATGATCGGGTTGTTGGGATCGAAGGCCGCGCTGAGGGTCTTGACGCTGGAATCGGTGCTGACGCCGAACAGGCCGGTCGCGCCGATGGCGCTGTTCAGCTGGGCGTTGACCTGGGCGGCGGCGCTGGGCGAACCCAGGACGGCGGCCAGCTTCTTGAGGATCAGCAGCTTGTCGCCGGTGGGGATCAGGCCGGTGAAGGTCGTGGTCGCGCCGGTATAGGTTTTACGCCATTGCAGGGTTTGTTCCGCCCACAGCGGGTAGCCGCCGATATGGATGTTCGCCAGGGTCGGGGCATAGTTGTCGATGCGGACGTAGCGGTAGTCCTTGGCGTAGCTCGGGTTCCAGTCGGTGCTTTGCTCGGCCACGCCCCAGCGCTTGGGCGGGGTGCCGCCGGAAACGGCGGGCGGGTTCAGGCCGCTGACATTGGTGCCGTTCTGCCAGTCCAGCAAGACCTGTTCTTGCTGGGAAGCGCCCGGTGCCTGGGTGACATAGGGCAGGGCCAAGGGGTTCAACAGGGTCGGTTGGCTGGCCGGCGGGAAGGCGCTGGCGAGGGTGGGATAGTTCAGGAGCTTGGCGCTGAAGGCGGCACCGACCGCGGCCCCCTTGTTGCGGTTGCCCACGCTGACCGGGGAGACGGCGCTGGAGCCGCTGCCGACCTGGTCGGGCAGGGTGATGCCGTTGGCCGAGGCGATCTCCGGCAGGGTTTTCCCGACCCCGGCCGAGTTGAATACCACCACGCTATTCCAGGACTTGATCTTGCCGGCGATGAGCGAGGCCGCGAACTGGCGGGTCAGGGTCGGGATGCGGGCCGCTTGGTCATACGAGCCCAAGGGGGTGGTGGAGGGCAGGGTGCCGCTATAAATCTGGGCCGCCTGCAACACCTTGTAGAAATCCTTGGTCACGGCCAGGCCATAGGTCAAGCCGCCCGCCGGGGTGACGGCGAGGCGCGCGCTCACTTCGCTAGGCACGGTTTCCGTGGTGCTGAACACATCGCCCACCCCGGTGCCGGACGGTTGCGGGTAGTTGCCGCCGGTCAGGATGCTCGGGTTCACGCCGGTGATGCCCGCGTCGGCATACTGGCCGGTCTGGGTGCCCGAGACCACGTAGCGGTTGTTGGTGGCGTCGAAGGTCCAGGAATTGGCCGGGGTGAAATCCAACTGCTTCACGGTCGGGGGCGGGTCTTGGATCAAGGGGATCACGCCATAGCCCGCCCCGCCGTTGGAACGCTTGTAGATGAGGACGTTGACCGAGGAACTGGACAGGCCCGGCACCTTGCTGGTGTTGGTGGTGAAGAAATAGGCGCGGTATTTGGCACCGTTGGGGTTGCCGTTGTCGTAGTAGATGTCCAGGGTGCCGGGGGCGGCGAGGTTGTCGGCGATGAGCTTGTCCAGGGCGGGGTCTTGCGCGGCCCCGCCGGCCAGATAGATGGTGTGGGCCGCGTCGGGCAGCGGGGTGGTGGGCGGCAGGGCGAGGGCGCTTTGCGCTCCCACCAAAAGACCCACCGCCACCGCCGATTGCTTCAGGCCGTTGCTTTGTTTCATAGTGATTCCTCGATGTTTTCCAAGGCCCAGGCTACCGGGCCGTCAATATCTCGATTAAGTCGAACCAATCAGTATGCGCCCAGGAATCTTGGGGAGCTTGCCGCTCATTGATAATCCCTTGTTGAAACCTTTTTATGGTTTCTGTTTTTTCCTGTTCAAAGCGCTTCTAGCCGCCAAGGGGGTCCACCGTTGAAAATCGGAGCTGGGGTCTTGGCTCGGTTTATAATATAAAAGCCTAAAAACCAGTCGGCCAAGAATTTCGGGTTATAAACATAGTTGGTCCGGTGGGTTATCCAGTTTGATTGTCTGTCTGTCCAATATAATGGATTAATATCGCATGCCGGGTTGTCCAGGGTATTTCCGGTGCGGGGCCTATAAAATTATCTACACACCCGGTTCGATCTGAAGCCGATGTTTCGGCAGGGATGGCGAACGTGCCGAATCCACCGCTATGGCTTGATCCGCGCCGCCCTGCGAACCGCGAAACCTTGCCGTCCGTGGCCTGGATTCCGGCGTTCCCTGCCGGAGTGATGTAAAAGCGGTTGCGCGAACCTATTCGATAATCCCGGCATCACGGGGCATGGGAATGTCCCGGCCTGTATTCCCACGTGGAATTTAAGGGCGATGTTGTTTAGCCGCCGGGTATGGTCTGCACGGAGATATTCGACACCTCGTCGCAACTCGCGGGATTTTTAATATCCTGGCACGCCTGGATCACCCCTTGCCGGGTAATATCGCGCTTGCCGGGTTTCCAAAGGTAGGTGCCTTTTTTCAGGGAAACCCGCGCCAAGGGTTTGAAACGCCGTCCGTCGGGAGAGAATCTCAAGGCGACCTTGGCTTTGTTCCCCAATTGGAAACCGGTGATGGCGATGGTTTGGGCGCGGCCCGCCAGCCAGGTGGTCGGGGCGTTCAGGACCACGCCGGGGCCGGCTTTCACCTGGACCTCGGTCGAGGCGTCGGCTCCGAGCCCGTCGGCCA
This sequence comes from Methylomagnum ishizawai, assembly GCF_019670005.1. Classification (NCBI taxonomy): domain Bacteria; kingdom Pseudomonadati; phylum Pseudomonadota; class Gammaproteobacteria; order Methylococcales; family Methylococcaceae; genus Methylomagnum; species Methylomagnum ishizawai. The sequence continues at coordinate 2,230,379 of NZ_AP019783.1, forward strand.
CGATCAACTTGAAGCGGTAGATGCCGGGGGCGGCGGCGGTGAAACGGGCCACGGCGGCATCGGCGGGATCGGGCCGGGCCGTGGTCGGGCCCGCGAGCGGAATCCAGGCGTAGACCAGGGCGTCGCCGTCGGGATCGCTGCTGCCGCTGCCGTCCAGCACCACGGCGGCTCCTTGGCCGACGCGGGCGTCGGCGCTGGCCCGCGCCACCGGGGCGTGGTTGGGGTCCACCGTGATGGCGGCGGTGGCGCTGGCGCTGGCCCCGTGGTTGTCGATGACGGTGAGCTTGAAGACGTAAGCGCCCACCACCTCGGCTTTGAACCGGGCGCTGGCGCTATCGGCCCCGTTCAAGACCGGCGTGGCCGGTCCCGAAACCCATTCCCAGCGGTAGGCCAGGCTGTCGCCCGCGTCGGGGTCGGTGCTGGTGCCGCCGTCCAATGTGACCAGGGTGCCGGTGTTGACCGTGGCCTGGGCGGGGGTGGCGTTTGCCACCGGCGGATGGTTGACCGGGGGCGTGATGGTCACGGTGACGCTGGCCGAGGCGCTGGCCCCGTGGTTGTCGGTGACGGTCAGGCTGAAGCTGTAATTGCCGATGGCCGTGGCCTTGAAGCTGGCGGTGGCGGTGTCCGCCCCACCCAGGTTGACCGTGGCGGGACCGCCGGTCTGGGTCCAGGCATAGCTCAGGGTGTTGTTGCGGTCGGGGTCGGTGCTGGCGCTGCCGTCCAGGGCGACCGGGGTGCCGGTGACCGCCGTATCGGGGGCCGCGATCTTGGGTTCGGGCGGGTGGTTGGTCGGCGGGGGCGGGGGTTCGCCGCCCGCCGGGACGTAGACCAATTGTCCGCCCTGGGTCAGTTGGATGGTGCCGAGCGGGGTGATGGCGTTGGGGTTGCCGGGTTGGAGCGAGGGATTGGTGATCCAGAACACTTGGCCCTCGGTGCCCGCGCCCGCGATGGCGGTGTTGCCGGTGCCGTCGGCGTTGCCCACGACGATCCCGGAACCGCCCAGATTGTTCCATGAGGCGGCATCCCAGGCGGCGGCGTCGTCCGGGCCGATCAGGACGGTGTCCGTGCCCGCGGTGGGGGTGGCCCCCGCTCCGGCCAGGGCGGTGTTCACCGCGTTCCAATAGGACTGGACGCCGTTGTTCAGGGTGTTGTTGATGTCGTTGACATCGGTGCTGAAGATGTCGGCCGCCGTGCCGGACACGACCAGGCCCCATTGCGCGTTGCCGTCGATGGAATCGTCGAAGGGCAGTTCCACGCCGTTCTGGTCGAGGTTGGCCTTGCCGTTGTCCGGGTTCTGGTAGAGGGCGTAGGCGGCGACCAGGTTGAAGGTCAGCGGGTCTTGGCTGATGGCGAGGTAGTTGGGATCGGCGGACAGGTCGAACTGCGGGACCGTGGTGCCTTTCACCAAATCGGAATAGCGCCAATGGGTGTTGACCAGCAGGGTCTTGCCCTGGTTGGGGGAAGCGCCGGTGGCGGTATCGACGATGACCACCAGCGTATCGCCCGGGCTCGGGAGGCCGGAGGTGCCGAGGGTGACGCCATCGTTCAAGGTGTTGGCCGTCGCGGTCCCGGCGAGGGTCCAGCAGAACGCGCCGGTCAGGAGGCCGGTCCAGCGGTATTTCATGGGTGGGGTGTCCGCGGTCATGGGTGGGCCGCCGCGACTTCGATGTCCACGCTGTCGCAGACGGGTTGCTTGGAACCGAGCGGGGCGCAGACCTGGAGGATGCCCTGGGCGGCGATGTGCTGCTTGGCCGGTTTCCAGCGGTAGCGGCCTTTGGCCACGGTGGCGCTGCCCAGCACTTGGAAACGTCCGCCGTTCTTGGAGAAACGCAGCTTGGCCTTGGTTTGGCCCTTGAGGCCCAACCCCTGGAACGTCACGGTCTGGGCTTGGCCGACCCGCCAGGCCGTGGGCGCCTGGGTGAAGGCGATACCCGGTCCCGGCGCGGTCGCCGTGATTTGCACGTCGGCCTCGGAGGCCAGCCCCGCGCTGTCGGTGACGGCCAGTTTGAAGGCATAGGTGCCCGCGCCGCCCGCGATGAAGATGGGCCGCCCGGTGTCGGTGCTGCTCAGGGTGGTGGCCGGTCCCGACACCTGGGTCCAGCGGTAGGCGAGGCTGTCGCCCACGTCCGGGTCGGCGCTGGCGCTGCCGTCCAGGGCCACCACCGCGCCGACCTCGACCGTTGCCGGGGCGGTCGCGGCCGCGGTCGGGGCGTGGTTGACCGGGGCGTCCACCGTGACCTTGACCGTGGCTAGCGCGGCCAGCCCTTGCGGATCGGCGACCTCGAGTTGGAAGACATAATCGCCCGGTTTCGTGGCGCCGAAGCTGGCGGTGGCGGCATCGGCCCCGCCCAGGTTCACGGCCACCGGGCCGGAGAGCTGGCTCCAGTGGTAGCTGAGGCTATCGCCTTCGGGATCGGCGCTGGCTCCGCCGTTCAAGGCCACCACCGCGCCGGGGTCCACGGTTTGGTCCGGGCCGGGATTGGCGCTGGGCGCTTGGTTGCGGTGCTTGACCTGGATATCCACCGCCCCGGCCGCGCTGGCCGCGCCATCGGCATCGGTCACGACCAGGGAGAAGCGATAGGTTTGGTCGCCCAGCGCGGTCGGGGTGGTGAAGCTGGGTTTTTGCGCGGTGGGATCGCTGAGGCTGATCCCGTCCGGGGCGGTCCAGCGATAGGCCAGGGTGGCGGTCTGGCCGCTGTCGGGATCGCTGCTGGCGGAACCGTCCAGGGTCACGCGCTCGCCTTCGTCCACGGTCTGGGTGCCGCCGGCGTTGGCGGTGGGGGCGCGGTTGCGGTGTTTGACGGCGATGTCCACGCTGGCGGGGGCGCTGGCCGCGCCTTGGCTGTCGGTGACGACCAGGGTGAAGCGATAGCTGGCGTCGGCGTTGCCGGTCGGGGCGGTGAAGCTGGGTTTCTGCGCCGTGGGGTCGCCGAGGCTTAGTCCTGCCGGGGCGGTCCATTGATAGGTCAGGGTGGCGGTCTGGCCGGTGTCGGGGTCGCTGCTGGCGGAGCCGTCCAGGGTCACGCTATCGCCTTCGTTGACGCTCTGGGCGCTGCCGGCGTTGGCGGTGGGGGCGCGGTTGATATGGCGCACCAGGACCGCCACCGTGGCCGGGGCGCTGGCCGCGCCTTGGCTGTCGGTGACGACTAGGGTGAAGTTATAGGTCCGGTCGGCGTCGGCGGTCGGGGCGGTGAAGCTGGGTTTCCGCGCCGTGGGATCACTGAGGGCTATCCCCGCCGGGGCGGTCCATTGATAGGTCAGGGTCGCGGTCTGGCCGGTGTCGGGGTCGCTGCTGCCGGAGCCATCCAGGGTCACGCTATCGCCTTCCTTCGCCACCGCGGGCTGGGCGATCTGGGCGGTGGGCGCGTGGTTGCTGAGGTGCTGGACGGTGATGGCGACCGTGGCCGGGGCGCTGGCGGTGCCGGCGGGATCGGTCACGACCAGGGTGAAGGTGTAGACCCGGTCGGCATCGGCCACCGGGGCGGTGAAGCTGGGTTTCTGGGCGGTCGGATCGCTGAGGCTGATCCCGTCAGGGGCGGTCCATCGATAGCCGAGCTGGGCCGTCTGGCCGCTGTCGGGGTCGCTGCTGGCGGAGCCGTCCAGGGTCACGTCCGCGCCTTCGTTCACCGTTTGCGCGGGGCCGGCGTCGGCGGTGGGGGCGTGGTTGGCACCGGCGGCGGAATAGCTCAGGACGCCCGCCGCCGAGAGTTGCAGCGTGCCCAGCACGGCGACCGCGTTGGGATTGCTGGGATCGAGCGAGGGGTTGGTGATCCAATACAGCTTGGCGATATCGCCGACGCCGTTGACGGTGCTGGCGTCGGGAGTCAGTCCCAGTCCCGTGCCGCCGAAATTGCCGCTCCAACTGGCGCCCCAATCGGCGGCGTCGCCCGGATCGACCAGGACCGTATCCGGTCCCGAGTCCTCGGTGGCCCCGATCCCGGCCAGGTCGGCGTTCACGTTGTTCCAATAGGTCTGGACACCGCTCAGCAGTGAATTGTTGAGGTCGTTGACATCGTGGCTGAACGCGGCTTCGTCGTGGCCGCTGGCGACGATGCCCCAGGGCGCGTTGTTCGGCACCCCGTCGTCGAAGGGGAAGGTGGCGCCGTCCCGGTCGAGGTTGGCCTTGCCGCTGTCGGGGTCCAGGTAGAGTCCATACGCCCCCACCACGTTGTATTGCAGGGCGTCGCCCTGGATGGCCTGGAAATCCGGGTTGGCCGACAGGTCCAACGGGACCACGGCCACGCCGTTCACCAAGTCGGCGTAGCTCCAGCGGGTGTTCACCAACAGGGTTTTGCCCGCGTTGGGGGAATCGCCGGGCCCGGCGTCGAAAATCGCCAGCAACACCGTGCCGGGGCTGGGGGTGTTGGGATTGGGGTTGCCGAACACCCCCAGGCCCAGGCCGTCGTTCAGGGTGTTGGCGGTCGCGTCCTGGCCGAACGCCACGCATCCGGCCAAGGCCCAAGCCTTCAAATTCATCGGGCGCACTGTGTTTCCTGAGGGTCGTTCATACGGGGGGTAGGGGGCGGTAGCGGGGTTCGGCATAGGCCATCACCAGATAGAACCGCGCTTCGGCCGGGCCGGGATTGCGGTAGCTGCGCGGCAGGTCCGCCGCGAAGCAGATCGCGTCGCCGGCGGAGAGCGGATACCGCTTTTGTTCGATGAGCAGTTCCAACTGGCCCTGGCAGACCGCCAGATTGGCCCTGGAGCCTTGGGGATGGGGTTCCGCCTCCTCGCTGGCCCAGGCGTCCAGGGTCGATTCGTAGAACTCGACCTTGCCGGCCATGTCCGGGGTGAACAGCGCCCGCGAGCGCAGCCATCCCGAAGGCGAGGACACGATGCGGGCCTGGCCGGCCGCGATGGTGCGCGGACCTTCCTGCATGTCGCGGTTGAGCAGGGCGGAGATCGGCACGTCCAGGGCGCGGGCGATCTTCCACAGCACGGTGATGGTGGGGACGCTGCGGCTCAGTTCGATCTGGCCCAGCATGGCCCGGCTCACCTTGGCGAGCCGCCCGAACTGTTCCAGGGACCAGCCCCGTTGCTTGCGGAAACGGCGCAGGTTGTCGCCGATCACCCCGGCGAGTTCGGTTTCCTGCCCGGCCGCCGCCGATGGGGCGGGTGTCCATTCGCTGGGCGGGGTCCGCGCCGGGGTGTCCGACCCTATGGCCGAGGCTTCCATCAAGCCCGCCTCCCGCCGCCGGTAAGCGTCGGTGTCGGGCCGGGGCCGGGAGGGGCGGGGATACGGGTCTGCATGGGGAGGCTCCTGCGTCGGGGGTCGGTACGTACTACTACGCAGGCAGCGTGCCAAGATGAAAAAGCTTTGATAACAGAGGCTTGCGAGGTTTTACCGGAGGGGTGCTGTTGCCCTGGCAGCAGGGGTCTGCTGATTCGCTGTTGATCTGGGAACAGTTGCGGGGGCGGGGGGCGCTGTCGTCGGCGTGGTGGGCGGGGCCGGGCGACAGCGTCGCGGGGGCGGGGGGTTATGTCGGGGACGGCGCGATCTTCGGGCCCAGGCCGGGAACGGCGTCGCGGCCTGGGTAAAGCCGTTGCCTGCGTTCGATTTGGACCACCCGGCCTTCGTGGACGATCACTTCGAGGGTGCCGGAATCGATGCCGCGCAGGGCTTGCTGTAGATGGTCGAGCAGGGTGTCCTGGGTCGGCTTGTAGGGGTGGGAGGAGGGTTTGGACGCCATGGGGAATACTCCGGTGATGGGATGGATCGGCGGTCATCATGGCAAAGCCATAGCCTGCTGGAAAGAATAATTCGGCGTTTATTTATTCCAGAGGGATGGGATAAGAAATCCCTTTATCGGTTGGGCGGGGATAGGGCGTATAAATCCGGTATCCAGGATATTTTTCCGTGTTAGAAGAAAATTATCGGCGGACCGGGCTGGAATGGCTTTCCGCTTGCGGCGCGGGCCAAACGGGGATTTTGGCTGGGGCGGGCACCCGGGTCCGGCCAGCATTCCAAGGCCATCTCGCCTATGCTGGAGGCCAGGGACGTCCGATGCAATCGCTGGAAGGCATGGGCCGGCGGGGCCTTAGACCAGCAAAAGGTGGGCGGTGCCGTCCTGCGAAGCCTTGCGCCATGGCAGGACTGGCGGTATCCGGGGGAGGATCGCCGCACTGGATCAACAATAATCTCCGGGACCGAGAAATGTCAGACCCGATTTTCAATCCGTTCTCCCTGGGCGGTTTCATACCGCATGGCTATTGCCTGAATTGGTCGCCGTGGCTGCTATGGACCATGGCCTTGAGCGACGCCGTTATTTTCGTCTCCTACCTGTCCCTGCCGGTCGCCCTGGGGTATTTCGCGCGGCACCGCGCCGACTTCCCCTATACGCGGCTGCTCTGGCTGTTCGTGGCGTTCATCCTGGCTTGCGGCATGACCCATCTGATGGGGGCGGTCGTTTTGTGGAAACCGCTCTACTGGCTGGAAGCCTTGTTCAGGGCCATCACCGCCGGGGTTTCCGCCTTGACGGCCGGGATGCTGTGGCCTTTGATGCCGCATCTGCTCAGGTTCCCCAGCCGCTCCGCCCTCCAGGAGGCGAACGAACGGCTCCGGCAGGAAATCGCCGAGCGGGGCCGGGCCGAGGCGGCCCTGATGGAGGCCAAGGCGCTGCTGGAGCGCGGCCTCGCGGCGGAGCGCATGCAGATGGCCGCCATCGTCGAATCCTCCGGCGACGCTATCATCGGTATCGACCTGGACGGGACCATCACCAGCTGGAACGCCGCCGCCGAGAGGATTTTCGGCTATGCCGCCGGGGAGGCCATCGGCCAGCCGTTCCGCATGTTGGTTCCCCCCGAATGGGCCGGCTGGGACGGCGAGGCCCTGCGCCGCATCCTCGCCGGGGAAACCATCCAGAACTACGAGACCGCGCTGCTGCATAGAAGCGGGCGCTGGATCGATATTTCCAAGACCCTCTCGCCGATCCGGGACGGCCAGGGGCGGGTGGTCGGGCTCTCCCGCATCCTCCGCGATATCACCGAGCGCAAACGGGCCGAGGCGGCGCTGGCCGAGAGCGAGGCGCTGCTGCGCCTGTTCATCGAGCATAGCCCGGTCGCCCTGGCGATGTTCGACCGCGAGATGCGCTATATCGCCGCCAGCCAGCGCTGGATGGCGGATTACGATTTGGGGGACCGGGACATCATGGGCCGATCCCACTACGAAATCTTCCCGGACCTCCCCGAACACTGGAAGGCCGCCCACCGCCGCGGTTTGGCGGGCGAGGTGGTCCGTATCGACGAGGACCGTTTTTTGCGCCGGGACGGCAAGACGCTGTGGTCCTGCTGGGAAGTCCGGCCCTGGAGCCGGAGCAGCGGCGCGGCGGCGGGCATCATCATCTTCAGCGACGACATCACCGACCGGAAACTCGCGGAGGAATCTTTGCGGGCGAGCCAGCGCAAATTGCTGCAAGCCCAGTACATCGCGGGGATGGGCGATTTCGAATGGGATATCGGGAGCAACGCGGTCTCCTGGTCGGATGGCATGTACCACCTGCTGGGCTACGAACCCGGCGAAGCCATCGACTACGCCAAGATCAACGCCAGTATCCACCATCCCGACGATTTGGCGCGGGTGATGCGCTGGCTGCACGAGGGCATCGCTTCCGGGACGGATACCCTCGCCCCCCACGAACACCGCCTGATCCGCAAGGACGGGACGGTCATCCATGTCCAGGCCAACGGCTGGATCGTCCGGCAGGGCGGCAAGGCCGCCAAGCTGTACGGTACCTGCCTCGACATCACCGGGCGCAAACAGGCCGAGGAACGGCTGCGGAAGCTGTCCTTGGCGGTGGAGCAAAGCCCCGTCAGCGTGGTGATTACCAACACCGGCGCCGAGATCGAGTACGTCAACGAGGCCTTCGTCAAGGTGACCGGCTATACCCGCGAGGAAGCCCTGGGGCAGAATCCGCGCATCCTCCAATCGGGCAAGACGCCCCGCGCGCATTTCGAGGCGCTGTGGAAAGTGCTGCGCCAAGGCCGGTCCTGGCATGGGGAATTCGTCAACAAGCGCAAGGATGGCGTCGAATACACCGAAACGGTGGTCATCGCGCCCCTCCGCCAAGCCGACGGGCGGATCACCCATTATGTGGCGGTCAAGGAAGATATCACCGACAAAAAACGCGCCTTCAACGAACTGGAGCGCTATCGCTGCAAGCTGGAGGAACTCGTTTCCGAGCGGACCGCGCAACTCGAAGAGGCGCGGCGGCAGGCCGAGGTCGCCAACCAGGCCAAGAGCGTGTTCCTGGCCAATATGAGCCACGAAATCCGCACGCCCTTGAACGCCATCCTGGGCCTGGTCCATACCTTGCGGCGCGACCAGCCCACGCCCGGGCAGGCCGATCGGCTGGGCAAGGTCGATGCCGCCTCCCGCCACCTGCTCGGCATCATCAACGATATCCTCGACATCTCCAAGATCGAGGCGGGCCGCTTGCAACTGGAGAAGGTCGATTTCCCCCTGGGGGCCGTCCTGGAGCATGTGCGTTCCTTGATCGCCGACCAGGCGCGGGCCAAGGGGCTGGATTTGAAGGTGGATGGCGATAGCGTGCCCTTGTGGTTGGTGGGCGATCCGACCCGGCTGCGCCAGGCCCTGCTCAACTACGCCGGGAACGCGGTCAAATTCACCGAGGCGGGTTCCATCGCCCTGCGGGCCGTCCTCCTGGAGCAGGACGCCCAGGGCTTGCTGGTGCGCTTCGAGGTGGAGGACACCGGCATCGGCATCGCGCCGCAGGAATTGCCCAGGCTGTTCGGCGCATTCGAGCAGGCCGATGCCTCCACCACCCGCAAGCACGGCGGGACCGGCCTGGGGCTGGCCATCACCCAGCGCCTGGCGCGGCTGATGGGCGGCGAGGCGGGCGCGGAAAGCCAGCCGGGCCGGGGGAGCCGGTTCTGGTTCACGGCCAGGCTGGAGCGGGGGCGGGAAGGCGCGCCCTTGGATGCCAGGGTTCCCTTGGAGCAGGCCGAGGCCGAATTGCGCAGGAAACACCTGGGCGCGAGATTGCTGCTGGCGGAGGACAATGCCATCAACCGCGAAGTCGCCATCGAACTGCTGCAACGCGCCGGGCTGGCGGTCGATATCGCGCTCGACGGGCGCCAGGCGGTGGAGAAGGCGGGTGCCTATCCCTACGACCTCATCCTCATGGATATGCAAATGCCGGAAATGGATGGTTTGGAGGCGACCCGCGCGATCCGCGCCTTGCCCGGCCACCGGGAGGTCCCCATCGTCGCCATGACCGCCAACGCCTTCGACGAGCATCGCCGCAACTGCCTGGACGCGGAGATGAACGACTTCGTGGCCAAGCCGGTGGACCCGGAAATCCTCTACGCCATCCTGCTCAAATGGCTGCCGCCCGCCGCCCCGAGGCCGGTATCCGCGCCCGCTGGCGGCGCCGTCCCGTGGGGCCGGGACGGCCTGGAGCGGCGGCTCGCGGCGATTCCGGGGTTCGACGCCGCGTTCGGCTTCGCCAGCGTGCAAGGCAACACCGGCATGTATCTCCGCCTGCTGGGGATGTTCGTGCAATATCATGGCACCGACCCGGAGTGCTGCGCCCGCTATATGGCCCAGGGCGATCTCGCCGGTCTCGGGCGGCTGGCCCATACCTTGAAAGGATCGGCTGGGGCTTTGGGGGCGAAGCGGGTGCAGGAACTGGCAGGCGGCTTGAACGAGGCCATCCGCCACGGGGTGGAGGGGGCGGAAATCGGCCGGCGTTGCGCCACGCTCCGGGAGGAATTGACCGTGTTGCTGGCGGCTTTCCAGGACGTGCTGGCGTCGCTGGAACATTGATCCAGGCCTAATCGGCCTCGCCCGGCTTGCAGATCAAATAGCCCTGGATGCCGTCCACCAGGATCGCCGCCAGGGCTTCCCGTTCCTCGGCGGTCTCGACGCTCATGGCGATGACCTTCATGTCGATCTCGTGGGCGGTCCGGGTCAGCTCCCGCAGGAAGAACTGGTTGTCCTGGTCGAGGTGGAGGTTGCGGACGAAGCTGCCATCGATCTTGATGTAGGCCGCGCCGATGGAATGCAGATAGGCGAAGGAAGCGAAATTGCGCCCGAAATGGTCGATGGAGAAGCGGCTGCCGAAGGGCCGCAGCCGTTGGACGAAGCGCTTGGCCGCTTCGACATCGCCCACCACGCCGTATTCGGGCACCTCGAAGGTCAGGCGCTTGGCCCGCTCGGGAAAGGCTTTCAATTGCTGGCACAGCCAGTCCACGAAACCGGCGTCGCGCAGCGAACCGGGCGTGAGGTTCACCGCGTAGGATTTGGCGGGGCTGGCGGTCCGTCCCATCCGCTCCAACACGGCCCGGACCGCGATGCGGTCGAATTCCGGGGCCAGCCCCACCCGCTCGGCCATGGGCAGGAACGTCCCCGCCGTCAGCATCTCGCCGGACTCGCCGCGCAAGCGCAGCAGGACTTCGCGGTGCATCGCCTCGCCGGGGGTCGCCGTCAAGGGCAACACCGGCTGGAAGCTGAGTTCGATCCGTTCCTCGCGCACCGAGTCCTCCAGGAATTTGCGCCAGTTCCGGGCGCCGCTGGGCGTGTCTTGTGGCTGCGCCGGGCTGTGGATGTGCCAAGCGCAGGCACCCTGGGCCTGGGCCGTGCGCAGGGCGTGGTCGGCGTGGCCCAGGAGTTCCGAGGCCGTTTGTCCGGTGGCGTACAGGGCCACGCCGATATGGCCCAGGCCCTGGCCGTCCAGCCCGCCCTGGTCGCGCAATTGCACCAAGCTCCCGGCCAGGCGCTGCGCCAGGGTTTCCACCGTTTCTTTCAGGCCATGGGTCGCGATCACCCCGAAGCTGCCCCCGGCCAGGCGGGCCAAGAGGCAGCCGGCTTCCTCGGGACAGGCCGTGCGGATCGAGGCCGCCGCCTTCCTGAGCAACTCGTCGCCGCTGACATAGCCGTGGCGGTTGTTGAAATCCTTGAAGTCCGCCAGTTCCATCAGCAACAACGCGCCGCCCGCGAATTCGTCGGGGTATTGGATCAACTGCCCGAGTTGGACATCGAAATAGCGGCGGTTGCCGAGGCCGGTCACCTCGTCCACATAGACCTGGGCGCGCAGGGTGTCGGCGATGGCCGATTGCTCCGCGAACGCCTGCTGTACCCGCGCCGACATCCGGTTCATGGCCAGCACCATATGGCGCAGTTCCCGCGTCTTGGGGATATCGTCCTGGATCGGATAGCGCCCGTCGCAAATGGCCTCGGCCTGCGTTTCCACCGAACGCAGGCGTTTGAGGACCATATGGATCAGCCCCAGGCCCAGCCCCAGGGCGGCGGCGGTGCAGGCCGACAGCCATAGCAGGGTGTCGGCGCTGGTGCGCCAGAGTTCGGCATAGGCGAAGCCGGGATGGCTGGTTATCCGCAGTGTGCCCAGTTCCATCCAGCCATCGACCAGCAGAGCCTCGCCGGGTGGCGTTTCCAAAGGAATCAGTTCGACGAACCAGGCCGGCACCCCGGCGATGCCCGCCGGGTTGACGCGCTCCAGTAGCCGCGTGCCGTCCGCGCCCGCGATCACCAGTTCGCGGTAATAGCCCCGGTCGAAGATGGCGTCCACCATCGAGCGCAGGGTGGTGGTGTCCTTCCGAGCCAGGACCGGCGACAAGGAGAGGCCCAGCGAGGTCGCGGTGTCCTGGGCGTGGGATTCCAGTTGCCGGGCCAGGTAATGGCGGGCGTTTTCGAGGCTGATGGCGAAGGTTCCCATGAAGATGAAAACGAACGACACCAGGATGATGAATACCATCTGCCGGGATAAAGTCATGGCCTGTCCTCGTCGGTCATCGGGGTTCGCCGGGCAAGACGCCCATCCGCGCCAGCAGGCCGCGCCACAGCCCGATCCGCTCGGAGCCGCCGACCCGTTCCTTCGCCAGCCACAGGCCCTGGACGTTGAAGCTGTAGACCGGCTGGAGGTCGGTCCTTTGGGTGGCGGGCTTGATGGCCTTGTCCAGGTTGTCCAGCACCCAGGGCACGGCGCCGGGCGTGGCGGTATAGGTCAGCACCATATGGGCCTGGTCGAGCTTGACCGCCTTGACGTAGACCAGGCGCAGCCGTTCCTCCGGCACCCCGAGCGATCTTAGGGTGAAGTATTTGGCGATGGAGAAATCCTCGCAATCGCCGCCGTTGGTGGCGAGCGTCTCGACCGGCGTGGCCCAGTAATCGGCCTGGCCCCAGTGTTCGTCGTCGCCCACGAATTCGAGGCGGTTGAAGAAATCGTTGACCAGGGCGATTTGCTCCGGCTCGGTTTTGCCCCGGTGCTGGGATATCAAGCCCAACCAAGCGTCGACCCGGCCGCGGGCCTCCGGGCCGTAGCGTTTCCCGACCTCGGCCAGGAGGCCCTGGGCCGTTCCGAGCCAATCGGGCCCGGTGGCCGCGAATCCGGCGCCGACCAGCAACAGCAGGGAACCGATAAGCGCGGTGGTTTGGGATGGGGTCATGTCTTTCCGGCGCTTAGGGGGCCATGACGATCAAAATACACCGCGCATGGCCCTCAAGCCAGGACCGCCGCTGTGGGCGGCGGTCCTTCCGGCAAGGCTACGGCCTTGGGTGGCGGACCGATGTCCGCCCCGCTTCAGTCGTCGTTGATGAGGCTGCCGGTGGCCGAGGCGATCTTGAGGATATAGGGCGAGGGCGACGAGAGGTTGCCCAAGGTCAAGCCGAGGGTTTCCGTCGCTTCCCTGACGTTATCGCCGATCACCGGAACCATGAGGGTCTGGGTGAGCTGCCCAGGCTGGAAGGTCAGGGTGCCGGAGGTGGCGGTGTAGTCGGAACCCGCCGTCGCGGTGCCGTCCTGGGTGGCGTAGTCGACCGTGATGGCTTCGGTCGGCGCTTTGCTTAGGGTGATTTTGAAGGGCAGGAAGCTGGTGGTGCCGTCCGCGCCCTCCTTGACCGAGCCATTGGCGACGATGAGGGTGGGGTTGATGAAGTTCACGATGCTGCCCTTGCCCACGGCGGTTCTGAGGATATAGGGCGGGGGCGGGTTGCCGAGGACCAGGGTGAAGGTTTCCGCCGCCTCCGTGAGGTTGTCGCCGATCACCTCGACCAAGACCGTTTGGGTCAGTTGGCCGGCCTCGAAGGTCAGGGTGCCGGATTGCGCGACGTAGTCTTGCCCCCCCACCGCGGTGCCGTCCTGGGTGGCGTAATCGATGGTGATGGCCTGGGTCGGGGCTTTGCTCAGGGTGATTTTGAACGGCAGGGTGCTGGTGGTGCCGGCGTAGCTTTCGTTGGCCGCGCCGTTGGAGACGCTGACGGTGGGGTTGGCGAAGTTCGCGATGCTGCCGGTGGCCGTGGCGGTTTTGAGGAGATAGGGCGAGGACGGGTTGCCGAGGACCAGGGTGAAGGTTTCCGTCGCCTCCGTGACATTGTCGCCGATCACCGTGACCAGGACCGTCTGGGCCAGTTGGCCGGCCTCGAAGGTCAGGGTGCCGGATTGCGCGACGTAATCTTGCCCCGCCACCGCGGTGCCGTCCTGGGTGGCGTAATCGACCGTGATGGCCTGGGTCGGGGCTTTGCTCAGGGTGATTTTGAACGGCAGGGTGCTGGTGTTGCCGGCGTAGCTTTCGCTGGCCGCACCGTTGGCGACGTTGAGGGTGGGGTTGACGAAGTTCAGGATGCTGCCGGCCACGCTGGGGGTCCTGGCCGTATAGGTCGCGTAGCTGCCGACCGGGTTGCTGAGCAGCAGTTGGAAGGTTTCCGTGGGTTCGGCCAGGGCGTCGCCGAGGATCGCGATTTGCACGGTCTGGGTGGTCTGGTTCGGGGCGAAGGTCAAGGTGCCGGATTGGGCGATATAGTCTTGCCCCGCCGTCGCGGTGCCGTCCTGGGTGGCGAAATCGACGGTGGTGGGGGCCGTGGAGGGGACGCTCAGGGTGACTTTGAAGGCCATGTAGCTGGTGGTGCCGGCCGGTCCTTCGGTCAGCGACGCGGCGGTGGCGATGAACGTGTTGGCGACCGCGAAGTTGGTGATGCTGCCGGTGCCGGGGTTGGTCTTGAAGGTATAGCCCGCGCTCGGGTTGCTCAGCACCAGGCTAAGGGTTTCGGTCGGTTCCTGCACACTGTCGCCGAGGACTTGGACCCGCACCGTCTGCGTGATCTGTCCGGGGAGGAAGGTCAGGGTGCCGGACTGGGCGACGTAATCGGAACCCGCCGTCGCGCTGCCGTCCTGGGTGGCGTAATCGACGGTCACGGTCTGGGTGGCCTTGGCGCTGAGGGTGACCGGGAACGACAGGTAGCTGGGGGTCGCCCTGGTTTCCGCGACCTGGACGTTGCCGACGCTGATCCCGGAGAAGCCCGCCTGGGTGAGGGTCGCGATGGCTTGGTTGTCCGCGCCGACCGTGAGCTTGGCGGTGCGGGCGACGAAGCCGGGATTCGGCTCGGCTTGGTATTCCACCGTACCGCTGCCCTGGCCGCTGGCACCGCTCGACACGGTCAGCCAGGGCGAATCGCTGGCGACGGTCCAGGCGCATTGGCTGGGCGCGGCGACGTTCAGGACCGGCCCGGCACCGCCTTCCGGCTGCACGCTCGGGGCGGCGGGCGTCACCGACACCTTGCAGCTCGTGGAGACCCGGAAATTCGCGACGGTGTAGGCGGTGTCGTTGAGGACGCGGGCGTCGTCGGCGTCGCAATCGGGATTGTTCGGATTGCCGAACTGGCAGGAAGTGTCGGTGCCCTCCGGCACGCCCATCGGCTTGTCGTTGTAGGTCTTGAGCGGATTGGACCAATAGGGCAGGCGGGTGCAATTGAAGCCGCTGTTGGCGCATTCGTTGTTGTACGCCATCACGGTGCGCCAGCGGCCCAGGGTGTTCACATAGCCTTTGTTATAGGTGTAGGGCGAATTCTTGGAGGTGTCCACGAACCAGTCGTGGGTGGCGCCCATGATGTGGCCGAGTTCGTGGCCGAAGGAGTAATAGCCGGTGGCGCAATCCTGGCTCACCAGGGCGTAGGCGTATTCGCTGAAGCCGGCGGAAACCGAGCTCATTTGCCAGGCCATCCCGCAATAGGCGGTGTTGGCGACCAGCAGCACGGTGGCGTCGGCGTTGTAGGTGTCGCGCAGGACGGGGATGTTGTCGAGGTATTGGTCGGTCTTGTTGGTGAGGCGGTAGAGGGTGTTGACCCAATCGAAACCGGTCTCGTCGTAGACGATTTCCTCGGCGTGGGCTAGCTTGACCCGCTGGTTGATCCCGCTGTTGGCGTAGTTGGTATTGGTTTCGCTGACGGCCAGGTCGATCAGGGCCTGCATGGCCAGAGGGCCGCCGGCCGCCTGTTTCGCCGCCGCGTCGTAGACCACCAGCACGTCGATTTGCGAACCATCGTCGCTGGCCGGGGAAGTCTCGTCGGCGGACGGCGCGGAGATGCCCGACCGCGCTGGGTTTTGGGCCGGCTTGGGCTGGGTTTCTGGCAGGGTGACGGGCAGCGGGTCGCCTTCGGGGGGCAGGCTGGATTGGTCGATTTCGTGGATGCTGTGTAGCCCGTTGCCGATATAGCGGATTTGATAGGCGCCGCCCGGATGGACCACGTTGGCCATCATCACATCGCCCTCGACCACCATGTTCACCGTGCTGAGCTGGATACCGCTCAGGCGGCCCACATAGGCCGTCCTATCCGGCCCGAGCTTGTCCACCTGCTTGATCGTGGCTTTGAAAGCGGCGTCGTTGAACAGGTTCAGGGGCAGGCTGTCGCCCTGTTTGAGCTGGGCCGCGTTCAGCCCTTGGAGATCGACCCGGACATGGCGGGTGCGGGTGGCTTCCCTGGGGGCGGCCAAGGCGCTGCGGGCCGTTTTATCGGCCACGTCGCTGAACAACTCCAGCCCGACCGCCCTGCCGCCCGCCGCCGACGAGGGCAGTTGGTTGATCTTGTCGAACACGGCCCGCTGCCAGGGTTCTTCGAGCGCCCAGGAAACCAGGACGCCCACGACGGCACCCGTGACCGCCCAAGGCAAGGGCGCGAGCCTTCCCGTCGCGCCCTGGGGCCGCCAACGGCGGTAGGCCACCCGGCACAACAGGGACGCCCCGGCGAACAGGAGGGCTATCCCAGACGCCAACAGCCAATCCGGCAAGGTATATATCCAGGGGAGTTCGGTGGTCGGTGCTTCGGCTGCCGCACCATGCGCTACGGCCATTGCCAGGACGGCCGCGATCCGGGTCAAGGTTTTCATGGTGAATTCCTTAATAGTTAGAGCTGTACTGTTGAGTGTAGCTCATGTTACGCGGTTTCATAAATGGGGATGCGCCAGAGTTTCCTTGTATGGTCTGGGGTAGAGCTTGGCGCGGACGCGGGAGGGCTGCATCATGGACGTTTGATGAGCCGTTACAGTCTGGAAGCGGCACAGGTGTTATGAGACGGCGCGCAAACCAGGGGCGGCGGCGCTATTTCCGGGCTGTCGAATGGGTTCCGCCGCGCCTCCGGGCTTCTGGCGTGGGCCGGGGATGTCCCATCCAGGCTACCGCAACATCAACAATACCCGCACCGTCGCATCCACGTGCGCGGCGTCGATATAACCGAGGGCGTCCTGGTTTTCCCTGACGGTCCGCAGTACCGCCGCGTCGTCCGGTAATTGGGGGGGCGGGGAGGATTGGCCGGTGAACAACAGCCGCGCCCAATAGGCGTCGATCTGTTCGATGGGCCGCCCGGTCAGCCTTTGGTAGAACTCGGCCCGCAGCGGCGAGGCTTGGTCGAGGGGCAGGGCGAAGCGCTGGTTGGGGAACAAGCGGGTGCGGCCCAGGAAAATATCCCGCGCCTCGCGTTCCGACAGCGCCGCCAACCCGTTCCCCGGATGCGCGATCACCGCCATATCGGCCAAGGCCGGCAGCGCGAATCCCCCTAACAGCAAGGCGAGGATGGATGTCTTCATGGCTAGAACACGAAGTCCACGCCCACCGACCACACATTGACCTGCGTGGGGATCGGCGGCTCCGGATCGGTCCAGTACAACGCCCCGTCCCGGCCCAGCCAGAAATGGCTCCATTGCGCCTTGAGGGCGATGTTTTCATAGACATCCCAGCGCAGTCCCAGCGAGGCCGATTGCTCGTCGGCCTGGATGCCATCGAGCAAGGTGTTGACATAGCTCCGCAAGGCTTCCACCGAGGCCAACGGGACCGCGGTCTTGGGCAGGGTCCTGTGGTCGTTCAGCGATTCCACCACGCCATACAGGCCATACACGGTGACATGGCCGAAGCGGCGGCCCAGGCTCAGGTAGCCGCTCAACAGCGAGGGGAATTGCTGGATATTGGAGGAACCGGCATAGCTGGCCTCGGTCTGGATTTGCCACAGGCCGTCGTCGTAGGCCAGCCCGACCGAGCCGTAATGGATTTGCTTGTGTTCGATCTTGAGCGCCGGGATCAGGCTTTGCGCGCCGGGCCAGAGCAGGTTCACCAACGGGTCTTCCAGGGTCTGGTACAGGCTGCTTTGGCCCAGGTCGTTCAGGGTATCGACCTGGGCATAGCCGAGGCGGGCCCGCCAGTCGCCGGATTCGTAGGTGAGGTTGCCGCCGTAGAGCACGGTCCGCAGGGTGGTATCGCGGGTGTGCTGAAGTAGCGACGACATCTGGTTGAGGCTGTAGCCGCCATAGGCCTTGACCGAGAGATAGCCCTCGCCCAGGGCGAAGCGCTGGGTGATATCCGCCCCGTTGAAATGGTAGGGCACCAGCAGGGCGTAGAACTCGTGCGGGGGCCGCATCCAGGGGTAGGCGTAGCCCAGGTTGCGGTGGTCCGAGAGCATGAAGGCGTCGGCGCCGATGCGGCCCGCCCGGATATCCAGGTCGTCGCGGGGCCGCCAGCGCAGGAAGGCCCATTCCAGGTTCTGCTCGAAGAAATCGCCGGCGTGGTTGCGGGCGACCCATTGCACTGTGGCGTGGAAGGCGCGGTTGAAATCCGCGTCCACCTGGAGTCCCAGGCGGGAATCGATATCGACGGTCTCGGCGTCGCCGTGATGGGTCGCGCCGCCGGTCTGGGTGAAATCGCGGCGGAAGCCGATATGGTCGGTATCGGTGCCGACCACGCCGAGGGTGCCGAAGCCCTTGAAGCTGAAGGCCGGGCCGTCCGCCCAGGCGGGCGCGGCCAGCAGGGCCAGGGCGGCCAACGCGGGCGGAAGGGAAGGGAAGCGATGCATAGCTGGGCACCCCGGTTGCCCACGGGAGCTGGTTTTTTTAATGGGCCTCCCGGATTCTGGCGGGGGCGGCCAAGGATAATCGAAGCCGCCGCGCTTGCCGAGCACGCCGGACGCTAAAATAGCCGATTTCCATGCCGGGCCGCCGCCAGATGAATCCCACCGAACCCCAACCCAAACCAGAGGTGATCTGCCGGTGCAGCGGCACCACCACGGCGCAAATCCAGCGCCAGATCGACCAGGGCGTGACCGATCTCGACGCGATTTCCCAGGCCACCGGGGTGTGTTCGGGCTGCGGGGGGTGCGAGGCGGAGGTGTTGGCGTTTTTGGCGGGGTGTGTGGGCGGGGCGGGGTAGGGCGGGCGTTTGGCCCGTCCCGATCCAGACGTATGCCCCCGATCCTTAGGCATGGTCGGGGATCGGCGGCGATTCCGCCTCAATCCGCCTTCCGCGCCAGCGCCCCGGCGAATTCCCGCGCCAAATTCACGAAATCGGACGGCAGCAGCACGATGGTGGTGGTGTTCTGCTCCGCGCCCACCTCGGCGATCATCTGCATCCGCCGCAGTTCCAGGGCGATGGGGTTCTCGGCGATTTGGCGGGCGCCGTCCGAGAGCTTGAGCGAGGCTTCCTGTTCGGCCTCGGCCTTGATGATCCGCGCCCGCTTCTCGCGCACTGCTTCCGCCTCCCGCGCCATGGCCCGCTGCATGGCCTCGGGAATTTCCACATCCTTCATCTCCACCATCTCGATCTGGATGCCCCAGGCCTCGGTGGCCCCGTCCACGATGCCCTTGAGCGCCCGGTTGATCGAATCGCGCGATTTCAACACCTCGTCCAGCACATGCTGGCCGATGATATTGCGCAGGCTGGTGAGGGCGATCTGATGCACGGCGACCGCGTAGTTCTCGACGGCGATGACCGCCTTGGCCGGATCGACGATGCGGTACCACAACACCGCGTCCACCTTCACGGTGACGCTGTCCTTGGTGATGGTCTCCTGGCGCTCGACCGTGACCGTGCGGGTGCGGATATCGATGCGCGTTTGCCATTCGATCAGCGGGACCAGCCAATACAGGCCCGGTCCCTTGATGCACCGGTAGCGTCCCAGCCGGAACACCACGCCGCGCACGTATTCGTTGGCGATGCGGAAGCCAGAGAGCAGGATGAGGGCGAAGATGAGGGTGGAGGTCATGGCGTGGCTCCGGGGGTTGGCGAGGCTGTCAATTGTAGCCGCCGTCTTGCCCGCCGGATGCGAACCGCCGGGCGTTCCGGGAACGGGAAAATCCCGCCCGCAAAAAAGCCCCGCCCGGCGCGACGCCGAACGGGGCCATACCAGCCGGGTTTACCCGGCGCACTTCACAGCATGAATCCCACGTCGGCGCTCGGGAACAAGCCCAGGTTCGGGAACACCTGCGCCAGTTCGGTATCGGTCGCCCCGAACCAGCGGCCCAGGGTCGCGCCGAATTGCGCCGTGCCGATCTTGGGTATCCACACGCCCCGGCCATTGGCGTCGTCCGGCCCGTTGCGCACGAACTGCGGCAACTGCCCGTAAATCCCGCCCTTCACCGCCCCGCCCAGCACGATCTGGTGGTTGCCCCAGGCATGGTCGCTGCCGCTGCCGTTGGATTCCAGGGTACGGCCAAATTCCGACTGGGTGAACGCGGTCACGTTCTGGGCCAAGCCGACCTCGCCGCACGCGTGGTAGAAGGCGTCCAGCGCCTGCGAAAGCTGGATGAACAAATCCCATTGCTGCCAATCCTGGGAGCCGTGGGTGTCGAAGCCGTCCAGCGAACAGAAGAACACCTGCCGTCCCGGTCCCTGCTGCGAGCGTAGCCGGATCAGGCGCATCACCTCCTTGAGCTGGTTGCCCAGCGCAGTGCCGGGAAACACCGTGTTCAGGGGCGAGAGGTTGGCGTTGGATTTGAGCGCGTCGGCCAGTTGCAAACCGTCCAGCATGGCTTGGTTGGCGGCCTGCCGCACCGCGCTGCCGGCGTCCAAGCCCAGGATTTGGTTCAGGGCTTGCCGCCGGGCCAGGGCGGCGGAACTCGGCCACATGTCCATGCCCGACAGGCTCAAATCGGTGCCGGGCGTGACCACGTTGCCGACCACCTGGTTGCCTTGCAGCAAGGGCGCGGGCGAGGATACCGAGATGGCCGCGAGGCTGTCGTTCGCGGTCAAATGATCCAGCAAGCGCCCGCCCCAGCCGCTGCTGCTCCCGGCGGGCAGGCCGTTCTGGGCCTGCATGGTCTGGTCCGGGTGCGAGAACAGGCTGGTCGGCACGTTCGCGCCCTGGAGGTATTGGGCGCGGGTCAGGGGTTGCTGCAACATGCCGGTGTTCAGCACCACGGCCATGTGTCCTTGATTGAACAGCGCGTTCAACTCCGGGAGGCCGTAATGCAGGGCGTAGGGATTGCCGTAGCCGTCGCTGATGGGCGAGAGCAGCTTGCCCGCGCCCAGGGCCAGATTGCCCCGGATGCCCTGGTATTGGGCATAGCGGGCGTTGTCCACGGGGACGATCAGGTTGTTGCCGTCGTTGCCGCCGTAGAGGTAGACGCAGACCAGCGCCTTGTAATCGCTGACCGCGGCCTTGGCCCCGCGGATGCCTAGCCCCAGGCTCATCAAGCCGAGGGAAGCCAGGCCGGCGCTCAGTTTCAGGAAGCCGCGGCGGTGGGGGTTGTGTGCGTGTGTCATGGTCGGATGCTCCGGGAAGAGGGTTAGCGTTGCACCGCGTACTCGCTGGAAATCGCGGCGAGGTACAGGGCGCCCAGGGCGCGGCTCTGGTTGTCGGGGGCGGTGTTGCCCAGGGCTACGAGAATGTTGCGGAGTTCGTTCGACATCTGGCCGAAGAACAGCGCCTGGTTGATCTTCTCGGCCAGGTTGGCGGAATTCCCCGCCACCGCCACGAAGGGCGACAGATCGAAGGCCAGCGAGCTACCCAATTGCCCGGTCAGGATTTGATAGATGAAATTGGCGCGTTGGATGGAAAGGCCCGGTCCGTAGATTTGGAATTCCGGCCCGGACATCCCCGGATGGCCCGGCAAGGGGGCCAGCGGCGAATAGAAGCTGAACACGGTGTTGGGCGACAGCACCAAATTCCCCAGGTTGCGGAACACATAGGCGTACATATTGGGATCGTTGAATTGCATCCCCAAGGCCCGGCCCAGGCCCACCACATGCAGCATCGGGTCTTTCAGGTGCCCGGCGTCCAGCGAGACCGGCTGGGTGGCTTCGCTGTCGGTGAGGATGGCGGTCAGCACCGCCCACAGGTCGCCGCGCACGCCTTGCCCGTTGTCCTGGAACACCTCGGCCACCCGCTGGATATAGCCGGGGCTGGGATTGCTGGTGACGAGGCTGCGGATCAAGCGGGTGGCGACGAAGGGCGCGGTATTGGGATGGTTGAACAGGTTGTCGATGACCGCTTCCAAATCCTGGGTGACGGTCTGCCCGGCGGGGATCACCGTGCCGTTGAGCAGGGTTTTGCTGCCGGTGTCGTGGTTGGCGGGGCGCGGTTCCATCAGGCCGACGAAATATTCCCAGTTGTTGTTTTGCGGGGTGTTGCCGGGGGCGGTGGGATAGGTCCAGCCGGTCAGGGCGCGGGCCACTTCGCGCAGGGTGTTCTGGTCGTAGGTCGGGATGGGCTGGCCCTGGCCGTCCAGTTTCAGGCTGCCGTCCGGGTTCAGTTGCTTCAGGCCGATGCTGAAGAGCTGCATCACCTCCCGCGCATAGTTCTCGTTGGGCGAGGTGCTGGCGCTGGCCTTCATGCTGTTGGCGAGGTCCAGGTATTTGCCCATGGTGGGGCTCAGGGTCACATCGCGCAGCAGGGCGCGGTAATTGCCGAAAGCATGTTTCGATAACAGCCGCACCCAGGGGATCAGTTCTTCCCCATTGACGTTCTTGTTGATCGAGACCACCAGGATTTGGCTGAGGGCGTAGATCATGCGCTGGCGCAGTTGGTCCGGGCCGTTCGCCATGTTGTAGAAGGTCTGGGTGACCACCTCGTTGGCGTTGAGGCCGTCGGGGAGGGCGGTTTCCGGCAGGTTGGCCTGTTGCGCCATCCAGTATTTGAGCCCCTCGGCCTGTACGGTGGCGACGCTGGCCGATGTCGGGCCGAAGCTGGCCTGGCCCAGGAAGCGCACGGCGTCGGCTTTGCTCGCCGGGATCATGCTGGCGGGCAGGGCGGGCGGTTGCGGCGCGGGCGAGGGGCTGGGGTTGGCCTCGGTGGCGGGCGTGCCGGAGCCGCCGCCGGAACCCGAGCCGCTGCCCGAACCCGAACCCGTGCCCGGATCGGAACCGCCGCCCTGGGCCATTTGCCCGGTCGAGGTGATGGTGTAATGGCCGACCTCGTTCCACACGTCGTAGATCACCACGTCGATCTGGGTCTTGCCATCGCACAGCCAGGCGTTGAAGGTGCCGCCGCTGCTGGCCGGGTTGCTGGAGATGTACAGCTTGAGATTGGGGTTGGCGGCGTCCTGGGCCGAGACCGTGGCCGTGACCGGGGCCGCGCAATTGGCCGGTTGCGGCAGGGTGTACTGGGTCACGTTGGGATCGAAGGCCGGGCTGAGACCGGCGATGTTAAGGCTGGTCAGCTTGCCGCTGACGGGGGGCACGGGCGGCGGCGGCGGGGCGGCATCGACTGCGGTGATGGTGTAGCGGCCTTTCTCCGCCCAATTCTGGTAAATGACGATCTCGGCCTTGCCGGTGGCGTTGCAGATATAGGCGTTGACGGTCTGGCCGTTCTTGGCCGGGTTGTTGGCGATGTAGAACTGGCTCTTGCTGTCCAGTCCTTGCGCCGTGGCGGTGATGGAAACGCCGCAGCTACCGGCCACCTTGGGCACGGTGTAATTCCTGACGTTGGGGTCGAAGGCCGGGCTGAGGTTGGGCACGGTCAAGGCGGTGAGCTTGCCGGTGGCGGCGGCGTGGGCGGTGCCGCCCAGCAGCAGGCCCAGGGCGGGTAACAGCGCCAGCGCGGCGCGGGGCCGGGCGGGGGTGCGCCGGGCCGGGTGGGTGGATGGTTGTTGTCGCATGGCTCCTCTCCTGAAGGATGGCGGGTCTGGATTCGCGCTCCGGGTGTCGCGGGGAAGCTGTACCGGAGTTGTGAATAATCCTAGCGAGGGGGAGGAGGGGTGGGCGGTGAATATTACCGATTTGCGGTGGGGATATTTCGTCTGGCTAGAACCGCCGGGGGACGGCGCTCATTCCCAAACGGAACTTGGGAATGAGCGGATTACGGGACGGGCGGATTAGCCGCGGTCGCTCTTGTCGAGCGAGAAGGGCGCGACCGTCTGGGGCTGGTAGTTGGGCAGGTCGGCGTCTTCGAAGGTGAACACGAAGAACTTGTTGGGACCGGCCACGGCGTTCAGGAAGTCGTTGTCGTTGGCGATGAACAAGGTGTGCTTGGTCGCGCCGCCGATGTTGAGGTCGGGACCGAAGGCCACGCCTTCGATCTTTGCCGGGACTTGGTCGGCGGGGACGCCGTTGGCCCCGAGCAGGGACACCAAGTCCAGGAACGGGGTCTTGGCGACCAGGGTGGTGGTGGCGGTATTGAGGACGGGCTGGCCGGCAATATCGGTCGCGCCGGTGATATCGATCTTGTACAGCTTTTTCACCACCGCGCTGGAGCCATCGCCCAGGCCGGCCCCGTCGCGCTCGTCGACCAGGAATTCATGGTCGTTGATGGCGACGATTTCGCTGACGCCGCTGCCGTCGGTCAGCAGATAGGCGTATTCGTGGGTCGCTTCGGTTTCGGTGTCGATGGTGAAGATGCGCAGGTATTTCTTGGTGTCCTGCAACAGGTTCTGCTGCATGATGCCGACCAGGGTCTTGCCGTCGGGGGTGATGGCCAGTCCTTCCATGCCTTTGTTGTCGATGCGGCCCACGGTGTTGTAGGGCTTTTCCTCGTTCTTGCCTATGCTGCTGGGCTTGGCGACCGCGTAGTAGCCGGGCAGGTTGTAGATATGCTGGCGACGACCGTTGCCGCGGCTGAATTTGTAGAGGTAGGGACCGTATTCGTCGCTGATATAGACGTATTTGCCATCGTTGGAGACGCGGATACCTTCGGGGTCGAAGCGGGCATCGGTGGGGGCGTTGCTCGGCTTGGAGCCGTTGAAATTATCCGAGCGTCCGGAAAAATAGAACTGGGTCGCGGTGTTCAGGGCCGGTGCGCCGCCGCTCGCGTACACCAGGGGCGCGGTGCTGGACAGCAGGGTCGTCACGCCCAGGGCGGGCGAGAGGATATAAGGCAGGGAACCCACGGTGCCGGCGGTGTAATCGGGGTTGGGGGCCAGGGATAGATGGAAGGTCTGGAAGCGCGGGATATAGCTGGTGGTGTCGTCCACGTTGGCGTTGTAGGCCACGGCGTTGGGACCGCGGTCGGGCAGGGCCAGGAAGGTGTTGCCGCCCGCGTAGGCTAGGCCGGAGCCGATGCCGCCGAGGCGGTTGCCGGCCACGCCGTTTTCCAGCGGCGCGGCGGTGCGGGTGGAGAGGTCCTGGTAATTGCCGTCGATCTGGCCGATGGCGATCAGGTCGATCTGGGCCTGGGCGGCGCTGGCCGCGAACAGCAGCGGTAACACGCGGCAAAGCTGGGTTTTAAGCATCGTTACGGAGTCCATGAAGTTGGAGGGGGAAGGCGCTTCGGTCGCAATCGACAAAAGGCGTGGCATTCTGGCCGGTGCTTGTTACCGTGGCGTTAAACTTGGGACCCGAGTCGAGCCTCCGGGCTCTGGCCTCCGGCCTCGAAAATGCCGGATACTGTGGATTTGGCGCGGTTCGGTCCTGTGGATACGGGCTGGTGCGGGGCATTAAAAGCGAGGTATTGCAATGAAGATCATCGAACACGATTTCGGCAAGAAGGCGCGGCAGGTGGTGCGGGATTTCCGCGAACGCCTGTCCCTGGAGCCTTCGCACGAATCCAATATCCAGGCCAATCCCTTGCCCTATCTGGAACGGGCGGCGGAGCGGATTTTCCGGCTGGAAGAGGCTTTGTTCGAGGCGGTGAAAGCGGTCGCCCCGCCGGATGGGACCGCGCCTTGCGGGGAGACGGTCCAGGTGGACAAGGCCGAGTACCAGCGTTTGCTGCGTTGCCGCGACATCGTGGAGCAGGCGCTGGCCGAGTACGCCAGCGACGAGTCCCCGTCGCCGCCCGGACCCGCCTGACCCGCCTGGAAAAGGGCGGAGCCATCGGCCCCGCCCCGGCCCGTCAAGGCTTCACCTCCACGAAACGGATCAACGATCCCCAGCAGCCTTCCTTGCTCTTGGCCTCGACCGCCACCCGCACCTTGCCCGGCTGGGCGATGGGTTGGGGCAGGCTGGCCTTGATCTCGTAGTCGCCGTTGCGGCGTTTAGTGATGATGGGAGTGATTTTGCCGGTGCCGATTTCGATGCTGAGGGTGTCGATGTCGGTGTTGTCGGAAGCGATGAAGCCGAATTCGGACAGCGCGGCCACGGGGCCGCTGGGGTTGGCTTCCTGGAAGCTGGGCTCGGCGCAGGCCGACCCGCCACCGCCACCGCCGCCATAAGCCCAAACCCCGCCGCCATAGAGCGCAGCCGCTAGCCATCCCGTCATGATGATCGTGCGCATATCGGTTCTCCTCGTTGGATGTTGTGGTGTCGTGACCGGGTGTTTGGACTCCAACAGAAGCCGGCTTATCCGTCAATCCCACGGTGGGGCGGGCCATGGCCTCGGGCTGGATCGGGTAGAATCCAGCCTAGGAGGATCAGCCCATGCCCAAGCTCTCTGGACCCTTGGTTTTGCTGGCCGCGTTCGGCGGCTTCTTTCTTGCGTTGTTCCTGGTGTTCCAGGTGGTGGATAGCGAATTCTTCCGGGGCGATCCCGATCTCGGCGGTTCGGCGGTGGCGGTCAAGAACGCCAAGACCCTGGAGGCCCATGCCCGCTGCGCCGAAGCCGCCCACGCCGCCCATCCGCCCGCCGATTACACCGCCTGGGATTTGGGTTTCGACCGCTATCTGGTCAAGGTCGGGATGGGCGATGGCGCGGTCCGGCCCTATCTTTGCCGCGCCCTGAACCCCGGCGGGGCGGAAGAATGGACGGTGCAAAGCCTCGAATATCTCGATTGAAGCCCGATGTACACCCAGTTTTTCAAGTTCGCCGAACCGCCGTTCTCCATCGCGCCCAATCCGCGCTATCTCTACCTCAGCCCCCAACACAAGGAAGCCCTGGCCCATCTCCTGTATGGCATCGGCGTCGGCGGCGGCTTCGTGGCCTTGACCGGCGAGGTCGGCACCGGCAAGACCACCCTGTGCCGTTGCCTGTTGGAGCAATTGCCGGAGGATGTGGATATCGCCTTGATCTTCAATCCCCGCTTGGATTCCAGGGAGTTGGTCGAGAGCCTGTGCGACGAACTGCATATCGCCCACCCCGCCGGGGCCAGCCTCAAGCCCTTGATCGACGCCCTGAACCGGCATTTGCTGGACGCCCACGCGAAGGGCCGCCGCACCATCGTCCTGATCGACGAGGCCCAGAACCTGAGTTTCGAGGTGTTGGAGCAAATCCGCCTGCTGACCAACCTGGAAACCCATCAGGCCAAGCTGCTGCAAATCATCCTGGTGGGCCAGCCGGAACTCGGGCAATTGTTGGAACGGCGGGATTTGCGCCAGTTGGCGCAAAGGATCACGGCGCGTTACCACCTCGATCCCTTGTCCCGCCCGGAAACCGCCGATTATGTGCGGCACCGCCTGGCGGTGGGCGGCACGGAGGAGGCTATCTTCACCCGCGCCGCGCTGGCCGAAATCCATCGCCGCAGCGAGGGCGTACCGCGCTTGATCAATGTGTTGTGCGACCGCGCTTTGCTGGGGGCGTACAGCCTGGGTCGGCGTAAAGTGGACCGGGGCATCGTCCGCAAATCGGCGCGGGAGTTGCGGGCGGAGCGGTCCCCGCCGCGCAGGCCGTGGACCGTCGCCGCCGGGGTGGCTTTAAGCTTGGGGATCGGGGCCGGGCTGGCGTATTTCCGGCCCGTGCCTGGGCCGGATTTCGATGCTTGGCTCGGCGCGGCGCGGAAGACCGTCGTCGGCGAAGCGCCCAAGCCCTCCGCGGCGGCGGACCCTGCCCAAGCGCCGACCCAGCCTCCCGCTCCGCCGTCCCCAACCGCCAACGCCGCGCCCGCCACCCCGGTTCCAATCCCGGCCCCGGCCACCCAGCCGCCGGAGCCGCCCGCCGCCGTGCCGCTCGCCCAAGCCCTGGCCGATCCGGCGCCGACCCGTGCGGCGGCGTTCGCCCGCTTGTTCGCGCTCTGGCAACGGGAACCGCCCGCCGCCAGCGAAGACCCCTGTGCCTACGCCGGGCAACACGGCCTGCGCTGCCTGCCCCTGCATGGGACGTGGTTCAAACTGCGGAGCTTCGACCATCCGGCGCTGTTGGAATTGGTCCTGCCCGGCGGCGGGCGCGGCTATGCCACCCTGACCGCCGTGGCCGATGGCCGGGTCGAACTGGATTGGGGCGCGGGCGTCCATGGCTACGCCCTGGCCGAATTGCTGCCGTTCTGGAAGGGCGATGCGGTCTTGCTCTGGCAACCGCCCTTGGGCGGGACCGCCACCCTGGTGCCCGGCGAGCGGACACCGGCGGTGCGTTGGGTCCGGGAGCGGTTGCGGCTGGCCGCGCCCGCGGGCGGGGAAGAAGAATTCGACGCCGATTTGAAGGCCCGCGTCGTCGCCTTCCAGACCGAACACGGCTTGGTGCCCGATGGCAAGGTGGGAACGCAGACCTTGATTTATCTGGAGGCGTTGGGTGGCGATCCGGCGGTTCCAAGGCTCGAAGCCGTTCCTCCCCATTGAAGTTGGAAGCGCATCCATGTCCTATATCCTCGAAGCCCTACGCAAATCCGAACGCGACCGCCAAGCGGCCCAGACGCCCACTTTGCCGCATTTGCTCAACCAGCCGCCGCCGCGGCGTCCGCATTGGATGGGCTGGCTCTTGGCCGGGTTGTTGGTGGTGAACGGCCTGGGGCTGGCTTGGTTGGCCTTCCACGGTCGGAGCCAGCCGGATGCGCCCGTTGCCTTGCCACCGGCCCGGTCGGCTTCGCCCGCCATGCCCAAGGCATCCGCCGACGCCGCGCCCAAGGCCGTCGTCAGTTTGGACCCGCCGCCCGCGCCCGCCGTCCCCCCGGCACCGGCCACCGTCCCGAAGCCCGCGCATCCATCCGCCGAAGCCAAAGTGCCCGCCAAACCCGCCGCCCATGTCGCCAAGCCGCATACGGCGAAACCGGCCAAGCCCGCGCCGCCCGCGGAGGAAGAAACTCCCGATCCGGCCTTGGCGGAAGACGGCGAGGAAGCGCCACCGCCGCCCATCCTGGCGGGGCCGAAGCCGCGCCCCGCCCTGCGTCCGCCGCCGCCCCGGCCCGCTTTGGAAGACCGGGGGGACGAGGCTGATGCACCCGCGTCCCAAGCGGAACGCCCGGCCCACGACCCGGTTCCCTGGCTCAGCGCCTTGCCGGGCGGATTCCGCCAGCGGTTGCCGCAATTCAAGATCAACATCTTCGCCTATTCCAGCCTGCCGGAAGAACGCTTCGCCATCATCGACATGCGTAAATACCGGGTGGGCGACCGCATTCCGGGCGATGCCCTGTTGCTGGATATCCGGGCCGATTGCCTGGTGCTGGAATGGGAAGGCCAAAAGTTCCGGTTTCCCCGCCCCTGAGCCGGGACGCCGTTTCCGGGTTTGTGCGAAAATTTTTCTATTGTTGTATTGACGAGGCGAATTTGGATGACTGTCGATGAAGGCGTCGCCGACGATTGGATGGCGAAATATCTGGCCCTGCCCGAAAAAGAGCGCGAGGCTATCAATCTACTGGCGGTGAATTGGGGACCGCTGTCGGTGAACCAAATTAAGAACAGTTTGGGCATCACCTCCAAAACCCGGCTGAGTACCGAAGCCTGCGAGCGCCAAGGATTTTTGGTGCGGGTGCGGGGCCGGATGCCCAGCGCCAGCACCGGCCACCTGCTCAAATGCGCCCCGGATTGGATCGAGCGGGTGGCCCGGCACTTGGCCGCCGAGGGGCGGTTCGAGTCCTTCGCCCAACGCGCCCGCGAGGCCTGGCCGTTCGGGCGGAGCCTGACTGGATTTCGGACCGAGCCGGGGGATTTCCAATTCCAGAGCCCCGAGCAATTGATCCGCGAAGTGCGGATCGGGCTTTATCTCAACGACGAGGCGTATAGCGAGCGCATGTGCGCCATGTTGCGGCGGACCCGCTATAGCTATTACGGCCCGGAATGGAGCTTGTTCGAAAATCCGCGGGTGGTGTACGCCATGATTTGCGCCAATCCTTTCGATGGCGATTGGTTCCGGGGTTTGTCGGCCAGCGTCCGCAAGGCGGCGCTGCCCGGCACGGCGTATCAACTCACCATGGACTGGCAACTGGACCCGGCGGCCTACCACATGCTGGCCGAGCAAAACCGCGAGTTGGGCGGGGCCGGTGCGATCATGGCCCTGGCCGCCTTGCTGCGCGGCGAGCCACAAGCGGCGCAGGATTGGTTGGCCGGGCTGAAGCCGGGGGCCGAAACCGCCAGCGTCCAGGGCATCCTGGACCTGCTGCGCGGCCAGGACGACGCGGCCATCAAAAGTTTCGAGGAAGCCCTGCGCCACTACCGCCGGGAAAGCGGCCAGCGCAAAGTTTTCCCGCCGGGCCTGGGCGGGGTGTTCTACCTGCTGGCCCTGAGCCTCCGCAACCAGGGCAAGGACATCGAAAAAGCCCAGGGCTTGCTGGACCTGCCCATCGAGAACTCGCCGTTCACCGATATTCATTGGTTGTTCAAGCGCGGCCTGCCGATAGAGAGCGATGCCAAGCACCTCGACCCCTACCGGCAGCAATTGGAACACGCTTTGAAAAAAACCGACGCAGCCAGCCCCTGGACCGTGTGGATCGGCCTGCTCCTCCTGCACCGCTACGACGACAAGGCGCAGTCCTTCGCCCCCTACCTCTCCAAGCTCGACCACTTGCGGGAGCGGGTGGAACGCCTGGAACTGGCCTGGCCCGCCGCCGAACTGGCCCAGTTGCAAGCCCGTTTGCAGCCGTACAAGGCCGGGCTGGCCGACACCGCCGCCGCCTTCAAACAGCGTACCGGCCTGGGCTTGATCGTGGACCGGGTCCGCTTCCAAGCCTCCTGGGAACGGATGCTCAACGCCATCCGCAACAGCGCCCCGGTGCCCGCCGCCCGGCCCGAACCCGCCGAAACCGGCGGCGAATTACGGCTGGCGTGGCTGGTCGCGGAAGACTATTCCGATGTGTTCTCCCTGGAGGCCCGCGAACAAAAGCGCAACGGCAAAACCTGGACCAAGGGCAAGACGGTCTCCCTGAAATCCTTGCAGGAAAGCGCGTCCACCCGCCCCTATCTGACCGAGCAGGACCGCCGGGTCGCCGCCTGCGTCACCATCGACACCTACACCCGCGGCTACCGGCTGTCGGAGCGGGGCTGGCTGGCGCTGGCCGGGCATCCGGCGGTGTTTTGGGAACCCAGCGGGGCGGCGGCGGAATTGGTGTTGGCACCGCCGGAACTCCGGGTCCGCCGCCTGAAGGACGGCCAGGTCTGGATCGAATTCTGGCCCCAGCCCGGCCCGGAAAACCGCACCCTGGTCATCACCAAGGAAGGCCTGACCCGGCTCAAGCTGACCGAATTGAAAGCCGAGCATCACCGTCTGGTCCGCATCATCGGCGGGGGTTTCGAGGCGCCAGCTTCGGCCCAGGCCCAAATCCTGGAAGGCTTGGGCGCGGTGTCCTCCCTGGTCGCCATCCATTCCGATATCGGCACGGTGGAATCCGCCACCGCCGAGACCGTGGTGGCCGATACCTGTCCCAGGGTGCAGTTGCTGCCGGAGGGCGAGGGCTTGCGGGTGGCGGTGCTGATGCGTCCCTTCGGCGACCAGGGCGCTTATTTCGTGCCGGGGAAGGGCGGGGCCGGTTTGATCGCCGAGATCGGGGGCCGCCGTTTGCAGACCGAACGCGATTTGCGCGAGGAACGCCGCCGGGTGGCGCAATTGATCGTGGCCTGCCCCGCCTTGGAAGAATCCGCCGACCCGGACCAGCCCTGCCAATGGTTCATGGCGGACGCCGAAAGCAGCCTGCAATTCCTGCTGGAACTGGGCGCGGCGGGCGCGGACAAGGCCGTGGTCGAATGGCCGCAGGGCGAGAAGTTCAAACTGGTGGGGCAGGCGGATTCGGGCCAGATGAGCGTGCAATTCCGCCAGCAGCGCGATTGGTTCGCGGTCGATGGCCAACTCAAGCTGGACAACGGCGAAGTGATCCAGATGCAAACCCTGCTGGCCTTGCTCGACGCTAATCCGGGCCGCTTCCTGCGCCTGGACGGCGACCGCTTCCTGGCCCTGACCGATGCCTTCCGCAAGCGGCTGGAAGACTTGCGCGGCTATACCGAGCAACACGGCCAGGGGCGGCGGGTCCATCCCCTGGCCCTGCCGGTGATGGAGGAACTGGCCGAAGGTCTGGGCCAGGTCAAGGCCGATCAAGCCTGGAAACGGCGGATCGAACAACTGCGCGAGGCCGAGCGGCTCCAACCACAAGTGCCCGGCACCTTGCAAGCCGAACTGCGCGACTACCAGCGCGATGGTTACGTTTGGCTGGCCCGCTTGGCGGCCTGGGGCGTGGGGGCTTGCCTCGCCGACGACATGGGCCTCGGCAAGACCGTGCAGGCCATCGCCCTGATCCTTGGCCGCGCCGCCGAAGGTCCGTCCCTGGTGATCGCGCCGACCTCGGTCGGGTTCAACTGGCATAACGAGGTGGGCCGGTTCGCGCCCACCCTCAAGCCCAGGAGCCTGACCGGCGGCGACCGCCAAGCCTTGATCGAGGGGCTCGGCCCCTTCGACCTGTTGATTTGCAGCTACGGGCTGTTGCAACAGGAAGCCGTGGGCGAATTGCTGGCCAAGGTGCGTTGGCGCACCCTGGTCCTGGACGAGGCCCAGGCCATCAAGAATGCCGCCACCCGCCGTTCCCAGCAGGCCATGGCTTTGCAGGCCGATTTCAAGCTCATCACCACCGGCACCCCGGTCGAGAACCATCTGGGCGAGTTGTGGAACCTGTTCCGCTTCATCAATCCCGGCCTGTTGGGTTCGCTGGCCAGCTTCAACGAGCGCTTCGCCGGTCCCATCGAACGCGACCAGGACACGGAGGCCCGGCGGCGGCTCAAGCGCTTGATCCAACCCTATCTCCTGCGCCGCACCAAGTCCCAGGTGTTGGACGAATTGCCGCCGCGCACCGAGATCGAGCTACGGGTGGAACTGGGCGAGAAGGAAGCGGCGTTCTACGAGGCATTGCGCCGGAAGCTCCTGGACGAACTCGACGAGACCGAAGGCCCGATCCAGGACCAGCGTTTCCGGGTGTTGGCGGCCATCACCAAGCTGCGCCGCGCTTGCTGTAATCCCAACCTGGTCGCGCCGGAACTGGGCCTTTCCAGCAGCAAGCTGGACCTGCTGGGCGATGTGTTGGGCGAACTGTTGGAGAACCACCACAAGGCGCTGGTGTTCAGCCAGTTCGTGGACCATCTCGCCCTGGTCCGCGAATATCTGGACAGCAAGGGCATCGCTTATCAATACCTGGACGGCCAGACCCCCGCGCCCGAGCGCAAGACGCGGGTGGAAGCCTTCCAGGCCGGGGAGGGCGAGGTGTTCTTGATTAGTCTCAAGGCGGGTGGGACCGGGCTGAACCTGACCGCCGCCGATTATGTGATCCACCTCGACCCTTGGTGGAACCCGGCGGTCGAGGACCAAGCCTCCGACCGCGCCCACCGCATCGGCCAGAGCCGCCCGGTCACGGTCTACCGGCTGGTGGCGAAGGGCACCATCGAGGAGCAAATCGTCTCCCTGCACCGGCATAAGCGGGAATTGGCCGACAGCCTCCTGGAGGGCGGCGAGATCAGCGCCAAGATCGGGGCGGAGGATTTGTTGGAATTGATGCGGGCGGGTTGAGGCGGGCGGGAACTGTGGGGGTTCTGGCATGGATGCCGGAATCCATGCCAGGAACGGCGACGTCGCTTGGTTTCCAAAGGGTGGGCCGGTATTCCCGCTTTACCGGATTTGGACAGGGTGGGCATGGGTACATGTCCACCCTACCGGGCTGAGTTTAGGGGCGTAGCGTAGCCGAGTCCGGTGCGGCGTTAGGCATGGGATTTTGCATCAGCATTCCCTAAACCTCTGACTTTACGTGGCGGTAATGAAACCACCCGTTCCGGGTGCATGGCCTGTTTTTTGATAAGGTCTTCATAGATAGCGCCAGCATCGTAGTTAAACTGACGCGCATATTCATCTCGAAGCGCACGGGTTTCGGCAACAATTGGGTCTTTCCACATATTTAATCCTCTGCTGTAAGCTCAAGTGGGGTACAAATTACAGGCGGCTCATAGCCAAATACTCGGCAGGTCGCTTCGATTTTAGGCCGTGTATGTGCATTCGCGATGTGCGTGCAATTCCATGTCAGCAAATACTCGGCACCGTTTACGATAGCAATGGCCACATGGTAAGCATCTGCCTCGGCTTTTGGTGGCAGTGCATGGTTTTGGATCAGGGCTTGAGCCAAACTTTGAACTTCGGGAGAAACTTGAAGCAATGGCAGGTCGGCGATGATAGCTAGCCGACGTTGCGCCGCTTCCGGGTGGCCTTTGCTGGCTTCTGATATGACAAGCTCGGATACGAAAACGTTGTAATTTGCGCGCTGTGTTTCCCACCAATCTGATGTTGCGCTTTGGTTTGCCATGGCACGTAAATCGTTGCTTGGCCGTGCTGTCAAATAGCTAAAAACGGACGTTTCTATATAGACAGATGCTTTCAAAGAAACCTCGGGTTTTGGTTGGGTTAGCAAACTGCACTATATAACCGACCTTCATGGCGGCGCAATACGGGAGTACCCTATTGCGCCTTGCACGGGCTTATTTTCTCGTATTTCAACAGGAGTGTTTACATTTTTGAAAGCAACTTCCTGCATATCAATATTTGCATTTTTTGGCATGCTAATCCCAACATTGCAATTTTCAATGAGAGCGTTATTTAAATAAATGCCTGATTTATCTGCTCTCGAATTACTTATAGTTTGCCCAGATATCGAAGAGCTGGGTAGAGATTGCGCGCTATGCTTTGGAGTTGAAAAGGTGCTCAGTAATAGCTGTGTATCTCCGTTGCAAATTGGACATGAAAAGAGATTATGTCGTTCAGCTATTGGTCTTAAGCGCCAGCCCTTTCAAAGTGACTACTTCTTCTTCCTAAGTAATTGATATGTCGAGACATGTGGCTGTTTCGGGTCGTAGGGCGGTTTGTCGATGGGCTTTTTCGGGCCGCGCGGATGCTTTTTGAGGGTACGCAACGGGATGTTCCGGGCGGTTTCGCGCAGCCACGCGGCGAATTCCGCCGGGGTTTGTTCGGAGACGAACAGCCAGTCGCCGACCCCGCTGAGTTGGATGAGCGCGAGGAAAGTGGCGGCGATCTCGTGGGAGAGATAATACCCGGAGATATCCTTGGACACGGGTTTTCCATGGGCGCAGTCCAGCGCCGAGATCATGACCGAGAAGAGGTTATAGGCGACCAGGGCCAGGGCGAATCCGAACAGGGCGGCCTTGGGATAGGCCAGGGTTTCGATCTCGGACTTGAAATGTTTTTCGACGTGTTGGAACGCGGTTTCCAGGGTCCAGCGCCTGCGGTAGAGGTCGGCGACGGTGGCGGCGGGTATGTCCGCCGGGAGGTCGGTCAGGATATCGACGAAGGCATCGCCGTCGCGGGTGGGTTGTTCGAGTTCGACGCGGACGAGGCGATAGGGCCGCCCGGCCACGCCGACCCGCTTTTCCAAAAGCCGCCCGCCGCCCTGTTCCCCGGCCTGGGAAAACAGGGTTTCCTCGGTCAGCGGCAGGTTCAGGTGCAAGCGCATCAAGGCGTGGGCGTTCCGGCCCTGGAGCCGGTCGAGGAATCCCACGGTGCAGAAGTTGCGGTCGGCGATCCACAGTTCGCCGGCCTTGGGGATACCGGCCACGGCGTCGAGCAGGCGGCGCTCCTGGGCATGTCCGTCCTCGCAAGGGAACACGTCCCGCATCAGGCGGCGCTCCGGGTCGAACACCACCAGCGACTTGCCCGGCAACGCGGCACCGCCGACCTCGCGGTGGACGGCGAGGCGTTTCTCGCTCGCCGCCAGACAGTTGCCGTCGAGGAGGCGGACCGGATAACCCGGCAACCAGGGTTCGGGGGTGAAACCCAGGGCATCGAGAATATCCGACAGGTCTTCCGAGGTATCGCGCAGCAGGGCTTGGGACACGGATAATTCAACGCCCTTGAGTTTCTCGTAGAGCGCGGATACCGTTACCCCCAGGGGTTCCGGGTGTTTCTGGTAGGCCGCGTTGATCGAGGGATGGACCTTGAGGACCACGCTCAGCATGAGGTCGCACACCGTCGAAAATAGGATTTCCCGCGTGTATTGCTCCTTCGCGTTCTCCAGGAAAATCCTGTCCAGCCTCTCCGCCGCAAAGCAGCGTTCCAGTAGGCCGTGCAGCAGGCAGGACAGGGGCATTTTCTGGCGGAATAGCTCTAGCATTGATCTCGACTATTGGTGTTGGTATGTTGAGCGCCGATAATACTATCGGTTATTTCAGTTTGAAAGGGCTGGTCTTAAGCGCGTAATTATTTCAGAGCAGTTGTTGCATTGATATTCGTAGATGGGCATAAAATTTCCTCATTCAAGCAGCTATTGTGCATTCCCACCAGAATTCATCGCCTAGATTTCGCAAGCTAATTCGCCAGGATTTTTTTAGATGCCGAGAAAAAAATAGAAATTTGGCTGTATATGTTAGTTCTAATTTGTATTCAAAAGCTGAAAAAATAGCTCCATTCTGGGTATGAATACCTGGAGAAATAGAAATTTCTGATGATTCAGTGCTTGCTAGACGAGGAATTGTTTTGGTGGGATTCAATATCGCACAATTTTTCATTGATAAGCTATCTAAAACCACCTTCAGTTCAGTAACAGTACTAAAAATATTTAATGCAGGCATTTTACCAAGGTTTTTAATCTTAATGCGTGACTCTGAATTAAGTTTTTTGTGTTTATCGGTCACTGTATCAATTGTGATTTCTGGTGGAAATACTATCCATGCAGAGTACAAGCTAATAAGGCCAGCAAACGACGTGATGCCTGCCCATGCAAGACCTTTTGCAACATAATCGATAGTAGTTGGATCAAAACTCGATTGCATGGGTTACTCTTTTTTTATTCTAAAACAAAGGTTGTTGCTGGGTATAACTAAGAATTAAACGGACCCGCTAAACCCCCGATCCGGGATGTTATGCTAATAGCCCGCCCCTCGCCGCGCATCGCGCGTCAATCAAAGCACAATCCAAAATATTTAACAATAAAAAGAATAA
This sequence comes from Methylomagnum ishizawai, assembly GCF_019670005.1. Lineage (NCBI taxonomy): Bacteria > Pseudomonadati > Pseudomonadota > Gammaproteobacteria > Methylococcales > Methylococcaceae > Methylomagnum > Methylomagnum ishizawai. The sequence goes on from NZ_AP019783.1 coordinate 2,266,812, forward strand.
CTTGCCACTTCCAGTATTCGTTTGACGCCACGGATGAACGGATTAAACGAATGCAAACCGAAGTTTGCCCTCTGATTCTTGCTCAAAGCGCCTTGCTGACCCACATCAAACTCGCATCCTCCGGGCTGATCCGGCTGGCGAAACCCAGCTTCTTCATCAAGCCCAGCATCTTGGTATTGTTCGCCAACACCTCGCCTTCCAAAGCCACATAACCCTTGTCCCGCGCCGCTTCGATCAGGCTGTGCATCAAGCGCGTGCCGAGGCCGTGCTGTTGCCAGCCGTCGGCGATGACCAGGGCGAATTCGGCGGTGCGCCCGTCCGGGTTGGTGGCATAGCGGGCCACGCCCAGCGCGGTTTCGCGCCCGTCCTGCACGGTGGTGGCGAGCAGGGCCAGTTCCCGGTCGTAGTCCAACTGGGTCAGGCGGATCAGCAAATCCTGGCTCAAATCCTGGATCGTGTTCATGAAACGGAAGAAGCGGGCTTCCGGCGACAGCCCGCGCACGAAAGCCCGTTCCAGTTCGGCATCCTCCGGGCGGATCGGGCGGATTTGGATATCGGTGCCGTCGTTGAGTTGCAGGTGTTCGACCAAGTGCAGGGGATAGGGATGGATCGCCATATGGCCGTAGCGGTGGCGGCCCGCCGGATGGGGATGGACCACGATGCGGGCGTCCAGGGCCAATACGCCGCGGTCGTCGGCCATCAGCGGGTTGATGTCCAGTTCCTTGATTTCCGGCAGTTCGCAGGCCAGTTCCGACAGCCTCAGCAACACGCCGACCAGGGCCGCGTGATCGACCGGGGGCAGGTTGCGGAAGGCGTCCAACAACTGGGCGGTGCGGGTTTCCCGGATCAGGGTCTCGGCCAGATGTTCATTGAGCGGCGGCAGGGCGACGGCGCGGTCGCGCAGCACTTCCACCGTGGTCCCGCCCGCGCCGAAGGCGATGACCGGGCCGAACACCGGGTCGTCGACGATGCCGACCAGCAATTCCCGGCCCTTGGGGTCGCGGTACATCTTTTCCACCGTGACGCCTTCGATCCGAATATCGGGGCGGCGGGCGCGGACCGCCGCCAGCAGGTCGTTATAGGCCGGGCGCACGGTCCCGGCCCCCTCGACATTGAGCTTGACCCCGTCCACATCGGATTTATGGACCAACTCGGGCGCGAGGATTTTCAGCGCCACCGGGAAGCCCAGATATTCCGCCGCCGCCAGCGCCTCGTTGGGCGTATGCACGGTGAGGGCCGGGGCCATGGGGATGTGGAAGGCGCGGAGCAGGGCGCGGGTTTCCAGGTCGGTGAGCAGGCTCCTGCGCTCGGACAACGCGCCTTCGACGATCAAGCGGGCACCCACGATATCCGGCGGGGTCTGGCTGGCGAGCGGGCCGGGGGCTTGCAGCAGCAGCTTCTGATTGTCGTGGAAGGCGGCGAGGAAGGCGAAGGCTTCGAGGGCGCTTTCCGGGTTGCCGAAGCTGGGGATTTTATGGCGGGCGAACAGTTCGCGGCCTTCCTGGACCTGGGCCGCGCCCAGCCAACAGGCCAGGAGGGGCTTGCCGGTTTGCGCCGCCGCCTGGATCACGGCCTCGGCGGCTTGGGTGGGCTGGGTGGTGGCCTGGGGTGTCAGCAGGGCGAGGACGCCATCGACCTGTTCGTCTTTCAGACAGGCGGCGACGGCGGCGGCGTAGTGTTCCGGCGTGGCCGCATCGGAAAGGTCCACCGGATTGGCGCGGGACCAGGCGGCGGGCAGGGCGGCGTCGAGTTGTTCCAAGGTGGCCGGGCCGGGTTCGGCGAGGCGGATGTTCTGTTCGACCGCCCGGTCGGTCGCCATCACGCCCGGTCCGCCGGCGTTGGTGACGATGGCGAGCCGGTGGCCGCGCAGGCGGTGGCGGGTGGCGAGCGATTGCGCGGCGGCGAACATCTGTTCGATGCTCCTGGCCCGCACCACGCCCGCCCGGCGCAGGGCCGCGTCGAACACATCGTCGCTGCCGACCAGCGACCCGGTGTGCGAGACGGCGGCGCGGGAGCTTTCGGCATAGCGCCCAGCCTTGATGGCGATGACCGGCTTGAGCCGCGCCGCCGCCCTGAGGCCGCTCATGAAACGGCGGGCATCGCGCACTCCTTCGAGATAGACCAGGATGCTGCGGGTGTTGGGGTCCAGGGCCAGATAATCCAGGATATCGCCGCAATCCACCCCCGGCCCCCCGCCCACCGCGACCACGGCGGAAAAACCGATCCGGTGGGCGGTGGCCCAGTCCAGGATCGCGGTACACATCGCCCCCGATTGCGAAACCAGGGCCAGCGGGCCGGGTTCGGCGCTGTTGTGGCTGTCGGTGGCGTTGAGGCCGAGGCCGGGCCGCATGAAGCCGAAGCCACGGGGGCAGAGCAGGCGGACGCCATGGCGGGCGGCGGCGTCTTGTAAGGGGCGTTCGAGGGCCGGGCCGGTGGCATCCCCGTGGCCTTCGGGCAGGACCAGGGCCGCTTTCACGCCCGCCGCCCCGCAAGCGTGGACCAGCCTGGGCGTTTCCGCCGCCGGGGCCGCGATGATGGCGAGGTCCACCCGCGTCGGCAGGGCGTCGAGTCCGGGGAAACGGGGCCGGTCGCCGGGCGTGGCCGGTCCGGGCTGGATCGGATAGATCGACCCGCTGTAGCCGCCCGCCGCGAGGTTGCGGTAGACCCGTCCGCCCACCGTGCCGGTTGGGTCGGAGGCACCGAATACGGCGATGGCTTGTGGGGCGAACAAGGGGTGTAGGTAATGCTGGCTCATGGCGGGTGCCCCAACCGTTTTGGATTTATGCCTTCCACGTGGCTCCCGGATTGCGTTGCACGCCATCCGGGCTACGGTTCTGGGCGGATTACCGGGAGGTGGCGGCTTCGGCCTTGGCCAGCTTGCGCCGGTGCAGGACGACGTAGACCGCCACCAGCGCCGCGCTGAATCCCACCGCGCCAATCACCGCTTGATGCGAATAGCGCACGATCAAAGCCTGTTCCGCGCCCAGGAAATAGCCGATCCAACTCAGGACCGACACCCAGATCGCCGCCCCGACCGTGGTGTAGAGCGAGAACCTCAGATGGCCCATGCGGGCGATGCCGGCCGGGATCGAGATTAAATGCCGGATCACCGGCAGCAAGCGCCCGATGAAGGTGGAGATTTCGCCATGGCGCAGGAAGAAGCTTTCCACCCGGTCGAAATGTTGTTCGGTGATCCAGACATAGCGCCCGTACTTGATGACCAAGGGCCGCCCCAGCCAACGCGCCACGAAATAATTGGCATAGGCGCCCGCGAGGCTGCCGAGGGTGCCGCAAAGGATGACCAGGGTCATGTCCAGCTTGCCCTGCTGGGCGAGGTAGCCTGCGGGGGGCATCACCACTTCGCTGGGGATCGGGAAGATCGAGCTTTCCATCGCCATGAGCAGGAAGATGCCGGGATAGCCCAGGGTGCCGATGGTTTCCACCAGCCAGTTGATGAGTTCGTGCATGGGGTTTCCTTGTGGGGGTTTGGAGGGGTGGATTGCCCGGCGAGGCTGGGTCCGGGCGACGGGGCGACGGGGCGCCGTGGCCTAGACCACGCCCGGCAACAGCGGCACGAAAACCACCGGCTCCACCTCTTCCACCTGGTAGCCGACCTCGGTGCGGACCACCCGCTTCAATACCTGCGCCCGGCCATCGCCGACCGGGATCACCAGGACGCTGCGCCGGGCCATTTGTTCGAGCAGGGCGGGCGGGATTTCAACAGGGGCGGCGGTGACGATGATGGCGTCGTAGGGCGCGTATTCTTCCCAGCCCCAGCCGCCGTCGCTGTGTTTCATCCGCACGTTGCGGAGGTTCAGGTCTTGCAGGCAGCGGCGGGCGCGTTGTTGCAGGGGGTAGATGCGCTCCACCGTATGCACCCGCTTGGCGAGTTGGGCCAGGATGGCGGTTTGGTAGCCGGAGCCGGTGCCGACTTCCAACACCTTGTCCGGGATGCCGGGTTCCAGTAGCAGTTCGGTCATCCGCGCCACGATATAGGGCTGGGAAATGGTCTGGTTGAAGCCGATGGGCAGGGCGGTGTCTTCGTAGGCCCGGCTTTCCAGGGCTTCCTCCACGAAGATATGCCGGGGGGTTTCCAGCATGACCTTGAGTACCGCCGGATGGGTGATGCCTTGTTCTTTCAGGCGGTTGATCATGCGCTCCCGGGTGCGGCGGGAGGTCATCCCGATGCCCTGAAGGCGTTGGTTCATAAGTCGATCTCCTGGGGGAGCCAAGCCCCCAGCTTGTCCAGGCTTTCGTAGCGGGTCAGGTCGATCTGCAAGGGCGTGACCGAGACGTAGTGGTTGCGGATCGCGTGGAAGTCGGTGCCCGGCCCCGCGTCCTGTTCGGGGCCGGCGCAGCCGACCCAGTAGATTTCCCGGCCCCTGGGGTCGCTGGCGCGGACCACGGGTTCGGCCTTGTGGCGTTGGCCCAGGCGGGTGGAGCGGAAGCCCTTGAGGCTGTCCCAGGGCAGGTCGGGCACGTTGACGTTGAGCAGGGTGTCGGGCGGCAGCGGTTGGGCCTCTATGCGCTTGAGCAAGGCCACGGCGACCCGGCCCGCCGTGTCGAAATGGCTGGGATTGTTGCCGGCCAGCGAAATGGCGACGGCGGGCAGTCCCAGGAACCGGCCTTCGGTGGCGGCGGCCACGGTGCCGGAATAGATCACATCGTCGCCCAGGTTGGCCCCGTGGTTGATGCCGGCGAACACCATGTCCGGTTCCCGTTCCAACAGGCCGGTGATGGCGAGGTGTACGCAATCGGTGGGCGTGCCGTCCACCTTGAGGAAGCCATTGTGGGCTTTCCCGACCCGGAGCGGGCGGTCCAGGGTCAGGGAATTGCTCGCGCCGCTGCGGTTGCGCTCGGGGGCGACCACGGTCAGGTCGGCCAGCGGCCCTAAAGCTTGGGCCAGGGCCGCCAAGCCCTCGGCGGCGTAGCCATCGTCGTTGCTCAACAAGATATGCATGTCCGTTAACTCCCTAAGATTGCAGGCATTCTACACAAGAACGACGGGGACGGGACGGGCGGGTTCCGGGGTTTTTCAGGGGGGGCGGGTTGGTCTGTCATACCGTGGAGACAGGGACTGCCGGGCGGCGGGAACTTGGCTTTTCCTTGACCATCCGCCTTGACGCTGCGGGGCGGATTCCCCGACCATTGCCGCCGCTTCCCGCATCCTCCCGCCGCCAGCGGCCTTTATCTTATTTTCCAAGGAACGCGGACCATGAATACAAACGCTTGCTGTGCCTTCGTCGCCAAAATCAAAGCCCAACCGTTTTACCAGAAATACGCCGCCCTGCCGCCCTTGGGCCAGAAGCTGGTGCTGGTCGGTTCGATCACCTTTTTCACCACGGCCATTCTGGCCTTCATCTATTACTTCGTGGACCGCATCATCGCCCTGGGGGCCTTGGCCAGCATCCTGGCGGGGCTGGCGACGGGACTGGGGGCCTTGCCCGCGCTGTTCGTCAAGGAGGTGTCGCGCACCACCCTCAACGCCATGCTGGGTGGCGCCGCCGGGGTGATGCTGGCGGCGACGGCGTTCTCCTTGATCGTGCCGGGGATACAGTTCGGCAACCAACTCTGGCCGGGCTGGGGCGTGTACGTGGTGGCGGCGGGGATCATGGCCGGGGCGGTGTTCCTGGTCATGGCCGATCAGTGGCTGCCCTATGAGAAATACCTGGAAGGCGGCGAGCGCTTCGATTCCTTGCGCAAGGTCTGGCTGTTCATCGCCGCCATCGTCCTGCACAACCTGCCGGAAGGCGGGGCGGTGGGCGTGAGCTTCGGCAGCGGCGATTGGCATAACGGGGTCGCCATCGCCATCGCGATAGGCTTGCAGAACATCCCGGAAGGCTTGGCGGTGGCGATGCCCTTGGTGGCCTTGGGCTATCAGCGCGAACAGGCGGTGTTGATCGCCTTGCTGACCGGCTTGATCGAGCCGGTGGGCGGGTTCCTGGGTGTGGCGCTGGTGACGGTGTTCCTGCCCTTGCTGCCCATCGGCATGGCTTTCGCGGCGGGGGCGATGCTGTTCGTCATCAGCGACGACATCATCCCCGAGACCCAGTCGCGGGGTAAGGCCCGCTACGCCACCTTCGCGGTGATGTTCGGCTTCATCGTGATGATGATCCTCGACAACCTCCTGACCTGAACGGAGCGGAAATGGCATGTGGATTGATAGCCGAGGCTTCGGCCTGGGCGGAGCGGACCCTGCCCGCCTTGGATTGGGCGGGGGGGCTGAACGCGGCGGGAACCACCTTCGCCTTGGTGGGCGCGGCGGAATTCGGCGATAAGAGCCAATTGGTGTGCATGGCGCTGGCGGCGCGGCATCGGCACTGGCCGGTGTTGTGGGGCTCGGTGCTGGCGTTCGCCTTGTTGAATCTGATCGCCGTGGCTTTCGGCGCGGCGGCGGGGGAATGGTTGCCACCCAGGGTGGTGGCGGGCGTGGTGGCGGTGTTGTTCGCGGTGTTCGGCATCCGCGCCTTGCTCACGCGAGAGGAGGACGCGGACGAAGAGGTCGAGGAAAAGACCGGGCATGGCGTGTTCGTGACCACCTTCCTGATGATCTTCCTGGCCGAGTTCGGCGATAAGACCCAGATCGCCGTCGCGGGGCTGGGCGCGGCGGAACCCGTGGTGCCGGTGTGGTTGGGCGCGACCTTGGCCTTGTCCACCACTTCGGCCCTTGGCATCTGGGCCGGGCGGACGCTACTGCGCAAGCTGCCGCAGCACGTCATGCACCGGATCGGCGGGGTGTTGTTCATAGGGTTCGCCTTGTTCGCGGCGCATGAGGCGGTGCCGCCGGGGTGGTGGGATATGGCGGGGGCTTGGTGGAGACAGTGGTCGGAATGAATGCGGTTTATGAAGTTTTAAGCGCGGACGATCCAACCCCCCGCCCCCTCATCGGCCTGGCCCGCCTCATGCGCCTCGCCTTCGCCGGGCAAGACCTTGCTCCCATCGGCGAGCGATTGCTGGCCCGCGCCCGACAATATCCGGACGAGGCCACGACCTTGCTGGATTTGTCCACCGTACTGCTACTGCGCGGCCAGCGCGGGGAAGCGTTGTCGGTGCGGGAACTGGCCGTGCGCACCGACCCGCTGTATCGCCTCCCGGCCCCGGAACCCGCGGCGCTACGCCTCTTGGTTATCCTGGGGCCGGGCGACTTGATGGCGAATTCCCCGGTGGAGTTGCTGTTGGAATGGTCGGACGTGGACCTGCATCTGCTCTATCTGACACCGGACCGGCCTTTCCCCGACCGCGTGCCCGACCACGATGTGCTGTTCGTCGCCGTGGCCGAATCCGACGCCAACCAGCCCTTGCTGGCCGCTATCGCGGCTTATGTCGCGGAATGGCCGCGCCCGGTGCTGAACCCGCCGGACCGCATCGCCCGTTTATCGCGGGATGGCGTGGCGGCTTGGCTCAAGGACGCGCCGGGTTTGGTCCTGCCGCCGGTGGCGCGGGTGGAACGGGCCGGTCTCGAACGCCTCGCGGGCGGCGGCGGGGCCGTCGCCGATTGGCTCGCCGATGGGGATTTCCCGTTGATCGTGCGGCCTATCGATTCCCACGCGGGCCATGGCCTCGCCAAGCTGGACGACCGGGCGGGACTGGCCGCCTACCTGGAAACGGCGGCGGAAGAGGGCTTCTATCTCTCGCGTTTCGTCGATTACCGGGGGCCGGACGGGCTGTTCCGCAAATACCGCATCCTCTTGGTCGAGGGGCGGCCCTATCTGTGCCATATGGCGATCTCGGCGCATTGGATGATCCACTACCTCAATGCCGGGATGGCGGACAGCGCCGACAAGCGGGCCGAGGAGGCGCGGTGCATGGCGGGCTTCGAGCAAGGTTTCGCGGCCCGCCACGCCGGGGCGTTGCGGGCCATCCACGCGCGGGCCGGGCTGGATTATGTCGGTATCGACTGCGCCGAGACGCCCGCGGGCGAACTGCTGGTGTTCGAGGTGGATAGCTGCATGATCGTCCACGCCCTGGACCCGGTGGACCTGTTCCCTTATAAGCAGCCCGCGCTGCGGCGGTTGTTCGACGGTTTCCGGGCGATGTTGCTGCGGGCGGCGGGGGTGGGAGCTTAGGCTGGCCGATCCTGGCGGGAGGCGGGTAGCCCGCCGGGCGCGGCGTTCCGGGCTGTAAAGTTTTGCCAGGTCCGCCCGATAACTCCTACGAGAGTTGAAGAAACGGGCCACCGGCCCGGATTGGCCCACCCTTCAAGGAGTACCGCCGCCATGCCCATGTACATCAATACCAACGTCACCTCCCTGACGACCCAGATGCAACTGAATAAATCGCAGATGTCGCAACAGACCGCGATGACCCGGTTGTCTTCGGGACTGCGTATCAACAGCGCCGCCGACGATGCCGCCGGCCTGGCGATTTCCGATAGGATGTCGGCCCAGGTCACCGGCATGAACCAGGCCGTCCGCAACGCCAACGACGGTATCTCCCTGGCCCAGACCGCCACGGGCGCGTTGGGGCAGATCACCAACAGCCTGCAACGCTTGCGCGAGTTGTCGGTGCAATCGTCCAACGCCACCAACACCGCTTCCGACCGCGCCGCTCTGCAACAGGAAGCCGGCCAGTTGCTGTCGGAAATCGACCGCGTGGCGGGCCAGACCCAATTCAACGGCATCACTCTCCTGGACGGCAGTTTCAAGCAGCAGAGCTTCCAGGTCGGTGCCAATGCCGGCCAGACCATCAGCGTGAACGTGAGCGGGGCCAAGGCCAGCCAGCTCGGCACCAACAACGCCGCCGCCCTCACCGCCAAGGGCAACAGCGCCGCCATCAACAGCGGCGACCTCATCATCAACGGCGTGGCGATCCGGTCCTCTTCCGCCAGCGACGATTTGGCTTCCTATCCGGCTTCCAGCAAATCCAGCAGCGCCATCGCCAAGGTCGCCGCCATCAATGCCAGCACCGCCCAGACCGGCGTGACCGCGACGGCGGATGTCAACACCGTCGCGGGCGCCACCCAGGTCGCCCCGAAGTTCTCGGGCGATGCCGGTTCCGGTACCCTTACCATCAACGGGGTGCAGACCGCCAAGATTTCGCTGACCGCCGACCTGGCCAGCAACCGCGCCGCCGTGGCGCAAGCGATCAACGCGATTTCCGACAAGACAGGCATCACCGCCAACGATACCGGCTCCACCGACACCGGCGTGTCGCTGTCGGCGGCCGACGGGCGCAATGTCACGGTCAAGTATTCCGCGCCGACCGATGCCAATACCCGCTTCGATGCCAGCCTGACCGGCGTCCGCGCGCTCGGGACCGAGGACAGCAGCGTGGGCGTCGGCAATGTGTTGCAGGGCACCACGATGGCGGGTGCCAACAGCAGCGGTTCCTTCACCATCAATGGCGTGGGCACCTCCATCGTCAACACCTCCAGCGATACCGTCACCACCCGCGCCAGCGTGGTCGCCGCCATCAACGCGATTTCCGACAAGACCGGCGTCACCGCCGTCGATAGCGGCAGCGACGCCGACGGCGTGAAATTGGTCGCCGCCGATGGCCGCGCGATCGAGATTTCCCGCACCGTGGTGAGCGGCACCTTCGATGCCACCACCACCGGCGTCAGCGCGGGCCGGGGCACCAACAGCACCCTGGCCCAAACCCAGGTGGCGGCCACCACCACCACGGCGGAGGGTGCCGCCAACACCGAGAACCTGACCATCAACGGCCAGTCCATCAGCTTCGACGCGGGTTCCGCGACCCTCACCGCCGACTTGGCCGACGCCATCAACAACGTGTCGGTACAGACCGGCGTGAAGGCGGACACCACCACCTTGGCGATGAACACCGCGACCGGCGACGGGCGGGATATCACGATCAGTTCGAAGGGCAACACCACCACCGGCGCGGGCGCGTTGCTCGCCGACGACCTGGGCTACGCGGCCCAGTCCGGCACCATGACGATCCACAGCGGCACCACGGCCACCACGGCGTTCGCCGCCGGCAGCGATTTCAGCTTCGCCATCAACGGCAAGACCTACAATGTCGCGACCACCGATACCTCGGCGACGCTGGCCGCGACCATCAACCTCGACACCTCGACCACCGGCATCACCGCGACCGATTCCGCCGGCCAGCTGAAATTGCAAGCGGCCGATGGCAGCGACATCGTGTTGAGCGGCAACCTGGGCGACATGGCCTCCGCCACCGCCGGCACCACGCTGGGCTTCTCCAACACCAGCACCGACGTGGTCAGCGCGGGCTTCACCATTTCGGGCGAGGCTTCGGCGGCCAGCGCCAACGGCAAGGGTTTGGAGAACAACTGGACGAGTCTCAACACCGTATCCACAACCGCCTCGGATACCTTGCAGCTTAGTATCAACGGTGTGAAGACCGCCGAAATCACCGGCACGGGAACCTCCAGTGACGACGCGGACACCATCGTCGCCGCCGTCAATGCCATCAGCAACCAGACCGGTATCACCGCCAGCCAGACCGGCGGTGCCTTGACCTTCAATTCCAAGGATGGTCGCCAGATCGACCTGACCGGATCGACCATCAATGGCAACAACAGCACCACCTCCGTGGCGGCCAAGCTGGGCATGACCATGGATGTGGATGGCAATTTCTCCAAGGGGGCCACCGCCGTCCGGGATATGGCCACCGCCAACAACGCCGTGGGCGGCACGGTCGATAACACCGGCACCTTGGGCGACAACTCCATCATCGTCGTCAACGGGGTGACGGCCAGCGCCAACGTGGACCTGAGCAGCACCGACGCCGGCACCAACGCCGGTAACATCGTGAAGGCGGTCAATAGCGTATCCACCCAGACCGGCGTCACCGCGGCCCTCAACGAGGCCGGCGACGGCGTGGTGTTCACTTCCGGATCGGGCGGCACCATCGACCTGACCGGCTCGAAGAGCAATGGCATGGCCTTGACCGCCGGACAACTGGGCCTGGATTCGCTGTCCAACGCCCAGGGCAGCAACGCCGCCGAGGGCACCAACTACGGCAGCTATACCCTGACCTCCAACGAGAAGATCGAGATCACCGCCGGTTCCGGCACCGGGGTCAGCGTCGCCCATGCCGGCTTGGCGTCGGGCACCTACAGCGCACAGACCGCCTACACTTCGACCACCTCCAACAATGGCCAGGCCATCCAGAGCGGCGACGCCAAGATCAACGGCGTGTTGATCGGCGCTTCCACCGCCGCCAGCGACACCGCGTCGAACTACGCCTCGGTGGTGTCCAGCGAACAGGCCGCCAAATGGACGGCGGCCAGCGCCATCTCCAAGGTGGCGGCGATCAACGCGATCTCGGAAAAATCCGGCGTCACCGCGACCGTGAACGCCACCCAGGCGGACGGCAGCGACATGACCGGCAGCGCGGCCGGTACCGGCACCATCACGATCAACGGCCAGAACACCTCTGTGATCGCCTCGGTCGGTGGCGGCAACGATATCGACGCCGCGACCACCCGTGCCAACGTCGTCAAGGCGATCAACGCCATTTCCGAGCAAACCGGGGTCCGCGCGGTCGATACCAATAGCACCACCAGCGGGGTGCAACTCGTCGCCGACGATGGCAGGAACGTGAACATCCAGTTCAACGGCGGTTTGAGCGGGGCCAACACCGGCTTGGTCTCGAACAACACCACCACGACGGTGACGGGGACGGGGCCGACCGCCACGGGCGCCAAACAGACCGGGTCCTTGAGCATCAACGGCGTCAGCACCGGCACGTTCTCACTGAACTCGTCCAGCGATGGGGCCGGCTATACCAGCGCCGTGCAGGGGCAGGATCTCGCCAACGCCATCAACAGCATCGCCGACAAGACCGGCGTCACCGCCACGGCGGATAGCACCACCGGCGCCCTGACCTTGAAGGCGGCTTCCGGGCAGAATATCTCGGTCGATTTTGGCGGTTCGATGACGGCCTCGCTCACCGGTCTCAAGGCCGGCACCACCAACGGCAGCAGCGCCACCGCCTTCGGCACCTACACCCTGAGTTCGGCGGCGACCTTCTCCGTGGACAAGGGCAGCACCGGCGGCCTGGGCGTGGACAACACCGGCCTGAGCGTGGGCACCTACGGTTCGGGCAAGACCGGCATGTCTTTGGACAAGCTGGATATTTCCACGGCGGAAGGAGCGCAGAAGGCCATCACCGCCCTCGACAACGCCTTGGCGCAGGTCGATAGCAACCAAGCCAACCTGGGCGCGATCCAGAACCGCTTCAACTCGACCATTTCCGCCCTGCAATCGACCTCGACCAACCTGACCGCGGCCCGCAGCCGTATCCAGGACGCCGACTTCGCTTCGGAAACCGCCTCCCTCAGCCGGGCGCAGGTATTGCAACAGGCCGGTACGGCGATGTTGGCCCAGGCCAATTCCTCCAGCCAGAGCGTGCTGTCTCTGTTACGCTAAGCTTGAAGGTGGTGGCGGTGGATACCCCACCGCCACCCGTGGACCACCGGGCGGGGGGATGGCACGAGGGCCGTTCCCCCGTCGTCGATTAAGCGAGGAAGAGTATGGACAGTTTGAGTTCCGTGGCGGGTACCCTGAGCAACGCCTTCGCCAGGCACGGCACCGCGCCGTCGCCCGACGCCGTCGCCGATCCCGCGACCCAGCAATCCGCCGCGCCCGCCGAGCCGCAGCTCCGCGCCGTGCCATCCAGCCAGAATTCCGGGCAGGCCGACCTGTCCGGCCAGCAAGGCAAGGGCGGCGACGGCAAGCAGCCGGTCGAACAGGCGGTCAAGGATATCAACGCCTTTTTCCAGGATGTCAAAAGGACGTTGGAATTCAACATCGACCAGGATTCGGGACGCATGGTCATCCAGATCAAGGATTCGGAGACCAAGCAGGTGATCCGGCAGATTCCGCCGGAATATGTCCTGAAGCTCGCCAAGCAATTGGGCGAGGTCAGGGGTTTGTTGTTCGAGGAGAAGGCCTGAGGCGGCGCGGAGGCGGCTATGGCGACCGTGACATCGACCGGATTGGGTTCTGGGCTGGATATCAATGGCATCGTCAGCAAGCTGGTGGCCGCCGAGCAAACCCCGCAAACCACCCGCTTCGACAAGCAGGAAGCCACCGACCAGGCCAAGATTTCGGCGCTGGGGACGTTCAAGAGTTCCCTGTCCGATTTCCAGACGGCGGTCGACGCCATGAAGAACGCCACCAGCTTCGCCAAGATGCAGGGCGTTTCCAGCGATACCAGCGTGGTGTCGGCCAGCGCCAGCCTGAACGCCGAGGCCGGCGATTACACCCTGACCGTGAAGCAGTTGGCCCAGGCCCAGAGCTTGGCTAGCAAATCCTACGCCAATGTCACCGACGTGGTCGGCAGCGGCACCCTGACCATCAAGTTCGGCACCAACACGTTCGACACCGTCACCGGAAATCCGACCGGCTTCACCCAGAACGCCGACCAGGGCACCCTGAGCATCACCCTGGATTCCAGTAACAACACCCTCACCGGGGTGCGCGATGCCATCAACAAGGCGGGCGCGGGGGTGAAGGCCACGATCATCAACGATGGCAGCGGCAACCGGCTGGTGCTGGGCGCGACCAGTTCCGGGGCCAAGAACGGCATGGAGATCACCGTCTCCGATGGCGACGGCGACGACACCGACGCCGCCGGGCTATCGGTCCTGGCGTTCAACGCCGCCGCCACGCCCCAGATGACCCAGACCCGCGCCGCCCAGGACGCCCTGGTCAATATCAACGGCCTGGACGTGACCAGTTCGACCAACACCGTGTCCACCGCGCTCAAGGGCGTCACCTTGAACCTGCTCAAGGCCCAGCCGGGGCAGTCGGTCAACCTCGGCGTCTCGGTCAACACCGACGCCGTGACCCAGGCGGTGCAGAACTTCGTCGATAAGTTCAACGCCGTGGTCAGCACCAATACTTCCATCGCCAGCTACGACGCCACCACCCAGAAGGCGGGCGTATTGCTGGGGGATTTCACGGTGCAGGGCACGATGCGCCAGCTCCGCAATTTCATCGCCCGTCCGGTGGATGGACTCGGCGGCTCGGTCAAGTCCTTGTTGGATATTGGCATTTCCACCCAGTCCGATGGCAGTTTGGCGCTGGATACCAGCAAGCTCAGCTCGGCCCTGGATTCTAGCCCCAAGGATGTCGCGGCTTTGTTCGCGCCCTTGGGCGTGCCCACCGACGCTAATGTCACCTATGTCGGCGGCAGCGCCGACACCCAACCCGGCGACTACGCGCTGAACGTCACCGCCGCCGCCACCCGTGGCGTCCTGACCGGGAGCGCCGCGCCTTCCTTGACGGTGGATGCCGGTAATAGCCAGCTCAGGATCACGGTGGATGGCGTGGAGTCCGGCAGTATCAGCCTCACCCAGCGGACCTATGCCTCCGGCGACGAACTGGCCGCCGAATTGCAAAGCCGCATCAATGGCGATGCCTCGCTCAAGTCCGGGGGCGCGAGCGTGACCGTGCAATACGACAACACCAGCCAGCGGTTCTCGATCCAATCCCAGCGCTATGGTTCGGCCTCCTCGGTCGAGATCGCCCAGGTGGGCGCGACGGGCAGCGGCAACAGCGTGGGTGGTCTGGGCGTCGGTGCCGGCACCCAGGGCACCGATGTCGAGGCGACCCTGGACGGGCAGGCGGTCCAGGGCTCGGGACGCCAGATCACCGGCCTGACCGGTAAAGCCAAGGGCCTGGTGCTGGAAATCGGCGACGCGGTCACCGGGGACCGGGGCAGCGTGCGCTATAGCGGCGGTTTGGTCGCGCAGTTCGATAGCCTGCTCACCGGGTTGCTGGACACCAAGGGCACTTTGAGTACCCGCTTGGAAGGCTTGCAGGACGATGTCACCAAGATCGGGAAGGACCGCACCGATCTCGCCACCCGGATGACGACCTTGCAAACGCAGCTTTTGGCCCAATTCAACGCCATGGACAAACTGGTCGGCCAATTCCAAAGCACCAGTAGTTATCTCACCCAACAACTTTCCCTCTTGCCCTACGCCAATACCAAGACCTTCACCGGCTGACCACCCGCCGGCCCAAGCCTCCGCCGTTGGGTTTCAAGATACCCTGGTATGGGGGTATTTGCTTTCTAAAACAGCGGCTTATCCAAGCATGTCGTGGTTGGGTGATACGGTATTCCCACGTATTTAAAACCCGGAGACCCTCGACCACACTTCGTGCTGTCGAAAAGATGCGCCCACCGGAACCGAGGAATCGGCCCCTGGCGGGCGGGTTGTTATGGCGGCGGTCGGGAACGGCCCGGCGGTCGCCCTGCGTAGCGGTGGAGCGGATGTCCGAATTGCGGTCCCAGGTGGAAACGGTATTGGCCTTGTCCCGGCGCTTGCTCGCCTTGGCGACCCAGGGGGCCTGGGCCGGGATCGCCGAAACCGAGCGGCGGCGCACCGAAGCCTTGCGCCAGCTCTTTCTGATCGACCTATCGGACCCGGAGGATCGGCGCTTCCTGGCCGACACCGTGGAAAACATACTCGCCCTCGATGCCGAGACCGTAACTTTGGTGGAACGGGAGCGGGACCACGCCGCCGGACAATTGCGCAAAATTCAACTTGGCCGACAGGGTAAAAACGCATACCTGGCGGTCAGGGATGAATCATCTTATTAAGCGAGGCTAGCCATGACAAACGCACATGAAATACGTGAACAGGCCGAAATCTTGCTAGAGCTCTCGAATTCCATCCTATCGGCGGCTATCGGCGGCTATTGGGATGAAATGGACGAATTGGAGCATCAACGTACCGCCTTGTTCGAGCGGATGTTGGGCGTGGACGAGGTCTCGGGCGCGGACCGTATTTTCCTGGTCGGGGTGATGGAACATGTCCGGGTCGTCGATGCCACCGTCCGCAAGTTCCTCGGGGCCGGCCAAGCCACCGGCTGGCTGGCGGGCGCGGAGTCCGGGTTCGATATCCTCTCCGACGAAGACTTGGCTTTCCTCGCCTTCGAACTGGCCGGTCCGTCGGGTGGTCCCGTATCCAAGGAACCGTTGCTGGCCTATCAATAGGGCGCTTCAGGTCCGGCCCAGGATCCACTCCAATACCATCTTGCTCCCGAAATAGGCGAGCATCAGCGCGACGAAGCCCCCCAGGGTCCAACGGATGGCGGTCTGTCCCCGCCACCCGGCCCTGACCCTCCCCGACAGCAGCACCGCGAACAGCACCCAGGCCAGGATCGACAAGATGGTCTTATGGGCCAGATGCTGCGCGAACATGTTCTCCAGGAACAAGAATCCCGTCACCAGCGACACCGTGAGCAGGGCGAAGCCCGCGCCGATCAATTGGAACAGCAGCGCTTCCATGGTCTGTAGGGGTGGCAGCGAGCGCACCAAGGGACCGCCGAGGTGGCGCGCCCGCAGGCAGCAATCCTGCGCCGCCAGCAGCACCGCCTGGATCGCCGCGATATTGAGGAAGCTATAGGCCAGCAGCGAGGACAGGATGTGCGCCGTCATCGGCCAGCTTGGATCGCGCACGAGGTGGGCGCCTTCCGGCACCCCCAGCTTGAGGCCGAGGATGAAGGCCGACAGCGGGAACACCACGATGCCGAGCTTGTCCACCGGCTTGAACAGCGCGGCCAGCAGCACGATGGCCACCACCAGCCAGACCACGGTGGACAGGGCGCTGAGGAAGCTGAAATCCAGCAAGCCCCGTCCCGCGGACAGGTTGGCGGCGAGGTGCAGGAG
The DNA here is from genome assembly GCF_019670005.1 of Methylomagnum ishizawai. Lineage (NCBI taxonomy): Bacteria > Pseudomonadati > Pseudomonadota > Gammaproteobacteria > Methylococcales > Methylococcaceae > Methylomagnum > Methylomagnum ishizawai. The sequence goes on from NZ_AP019783.1 coordinate 2,283,429, forward strand.
GCAGGCCAGCCCGGCCAGTCCCAAACTGGCGTAGCGTTGCGTGGCGGGACCGGGGCGCAGGGAACGGAGCAGCAGTAGGGTCGAGGCGAGATAGGCGGAAATGGCGGCGGTGCCGAATAGCGTCGAATTCATCGGAATCATGTCCTCTTTTGCCTAGTCTGGCATTGTCTTCCCCGCAAGTCCATCCCCGCACTCCCCGTATATTTCACTTTAAAAATCAATATGTTAAATCCAGTGTGTCCTGTGGCGGAGGCGGACGCTCGCCCCGTGCCACCCATCCGACGGAGGACGCCGGTCCGCCCGTGGGCTTCCCGGAGGCGGCGATGAGCCGCGCCGGTTGGCCTCCCGAGCCATGGGCGTTCGGGCGAGCGACCGGGAACGCCGTCGCTCCGTGTCGAAACGGCTGCGGAATTTAGCCAAACACCTCACGGTAATTTCCGCCCGCGGCTTCCATCTTTAAGCGTGCTCATGCGCATACTCCAATCCATTTCCAACTGACGGGGGGATTCCATCCATGAAACGCGGACGTATTCCGGCCTCCATCCTGGGCCTTTTAGCAGTGCTCGGCCAAGGCCATTGCGGGGCGGTACAGACCGAACCCGCGAACTGCGTGGACCCTTGGGCACCGATCACCTATCCCGCCAACGCCCCTGGCAACAATGGCGTGACGGCGGTGGAGGCGGTGCGCTTTTTGAACCAGGCCACGTTCGGTTCGACCCAGCGTGACATCGACCATCTGAAGCGTATGTCGCTCCCGGCGTGGATAAAGGAACAATACGGCCTGGATGCCTCCTGCCACCTCGCCACGCTGAATCAAACCCAGAACAACAGCAGCCGGGAAAACCGCATGGAAGTCTGGTGGCGGCTGGCCGTGCGGGCACCGGACCAATTGCGGCAGCGGGTGGCGTTCGCGCTGTCGGAAATCTTCGTGGTGTCGGAGCGCAATTCCGGCATTCCCCAGAACGCCCTGGCCGTTTACTACGACGTGTTGGTCCGCAACGCCTTCGGCAATTTCCGGGATATCCTGGAACGGGTCACGTTGTCGCCGGCGATGGGCCGCTTCCTGTCCATGCTCGGCAATCAAAAGCCCGACCCCCTGCTCGGGATCCGCGCCGATGAGAACTACGCCCGCGAGGTGATGCAATTGTTCACCATCGGCCTGGTGCGCCTGGACCCGCAGGGCCTGCCCCTGCTCCAGGATGGCCAACCGATACCGACCTATACCCAGGCCGAGGTGGAAGGACTCGCGCGGGTGTTCACCGGCTGGACCTGGGGCGATTCGCTTTACTTTACCGATGGCGACGACTGGCGGATTGGGATGCGGGCCTTTGGCGATTATCACGACCGGAACGCGAAAACCATCCTCGATCAAGTCCGGGTGCCGGCGCGTGGCACGGCGGCCTCCGATCTCAAGCTGGCGCTGGATACGATCTTCAATCATCCCAACGTCGGCCCCTTCATCGGGCGGCAACTGATCCAGCGCCTGGTGACCAGCAACCCCTCTCCGGCCTATGTCGGACGGGTGGCGGCCAAGTTCAACGACAACGGCCAGGGCGTGCGCGGCGACATGAAGGCGGTGATCGAAGCCATCCTGTTGGACGACGAGGCCCGGCGCGGCCCGGCGGCCAACGCGAATTTCGGGAAGCTGCGCGAACCGCTCCTGGTCATGGCGCATCTTTGGCGGGCCTTCAATGTGGCGCTGCCGGACGGCACCGTCCCCTACCTGTATCCCGAGTCCAGCATCGGCCAAGCCCCGCTGTCGGCCCCCAGCGTGTTCAATTTCTTCCGGCCCGATTACGCGCCCAACGGGTCCATCAAGAACAAGGGGCTGGTCGCCCCCGAGTTCCAGATGGTGACCGAGACCCAGAGTACCCAGCTCCACAACGAACTGTGGGGCCGTATCCAATGGTACTACTCGGGCAATCCCTACCTCGACCTCAATAATCTCCTGGTTGATATCGAAGCGCTGCGGGTCCGCGCCGCGAAACCCGCGACCCTGGTCGATTATCTCGATCAACTCCTCACCGGGAAACGCATGCCGGCGGCCGTCAAGAACAGCCTGGCGACCTACCTGACCAAGGTGGCGCTGGGCACCGGGGCCTCGGCGGGCACCCTACGGGCCTTGGACGCGCTGTACTTGGTGATTTCCTCGCCCTACTACCTTATCCAGACCTGACCGGGAGTTTTCCGCCATGACCGCATCCAAACCCTGGACCCGCCGCGAGTTCCTGCGCGGCGGCCTGCTGTCCGCCGGCGCCCTGGGCGCCCTGGGTGCCCGCTCCGCCTTGGGGCTCCTGGCCGGGACCACGGCGGCCACCGCCGCCCCGGCCCGGGATTACCGCGCCCTGGTCTGCATCTTCCTGGCCGGTGGCAACGATGGATTCAACCTGTTGGTCCCGACCGATCCGGCGCGTTATGCCATCTACGCCCAATCCCGCCGCAATCTCGCGCTGGCGGCCGATAAACTGCTGCCCCTGGCGGGGGTGTTGGCGGCCGACCAAAGCTATGGATTGCATCCCGCCACGCCCGGCCTGCGCGACCTGTTCGATGCAGGCCGGTTGGCGTTCGTCGTGAATAGCGGCACCTTGCTGCAACCGACCACCAAAAAGGACTACAAGGGCGGCATTTCGCTCCCGCCCCAGCTGTTTTCCCATAACGACCAGTCCGACCAATGGATGTCGGGCCAACCCGATGCGGCGCAAAAAGTCGGTTGGGGCGGCCTCATCGCCGACAAGCTGGCGAACGCCAATGGCGGCGTTCCCTTGCCGCCGGGGATTTCCGTGGCGGGCAACAACCTGTTCCAAACCGGCCAGGTGAAGTCCCCGTACAACATCGGTCCCGGCGGGGTCAACCGCTTGGCGGTGATCTCCAGCAACCCCGCCGACAACCGCAGCAACCTGTTCAAGAATATCCTGGACACCGCCGCCACTTCAGGCCGGCTGCTGCAAAAGGAATATGCGAAATCCATCAAGGCCGGCCTGGACCTGCAAGCCACCTTGAACAGCGCATTGCAGCAGGGCTCCATCGGTTCGGGATACTGGCCGGGCAACGGGCTGGCGGCCCAGTTGCAAATGGTGGCCCGGATCATCAGTATCCGGCAAACCCTGGGCGTCACCCGCCAGGTGTTTTTCACCACCCTCGGCAGTTGGGACACCCACGACGATCAACTCAACCGCCATGCCGATCTCCTGGGGCAGCTTTCATCGGCGGTTTCCAGCTTCCACGCGGCCATGGAGGAATTCGGCGTCGGCAGCGCGGTCACCAGCTTCACGATGTCCGATTTCGGCAGGACCCTGACTTCCAATGGCGATGGCACCGACCATGGTTGGGGCAATATCCATTGCGTCGCCGGCGGGTCGGTGGTCGGGGGCACGCTTTACGGCCTCTTCCCCGACCTGACCTTGGACGGGCCCGACGATGCCGACTACGGGCGGCTGATCCCCACCACCTCCGTCGAGCAGTATGCCGCGACCTTGGCGCGTTGGTTCGGTGTGGGCGATGCCGACCTGGCCACGATCTTCCCGCACTTGAGCCGGTTCCCGGTGGCGAACCTCGGTTTCCTGGCCTGAAGCCCGGCACGGGCACCTCGCGGCGGTGGTGCGGGCCCGGCGCTTGGACCGCCGCCCGGTTGCGCTTCGAGCTTGGAACCACCCCGCCTCCCGGCGCTTTGCCGAACGATCTTTTCGCAGGGGAATCCAAGCGGAAACAATGGCTTGATGTTGATGTACCCGCGAAGGGAAGGACTCTGGCATAATGTCCGACCAAGATGAGGTGGCGCGGGATTGCCCCCGGTGGCCCAATCCCGCGCCGGGAATTCGCGCCTCGTGCCCCAGGGCGCCGTTCCCCTTGGCCGGGCGGTTCACGGCCCTGCGTGATACCAGAGATATAAGCGATGCGGAATGCTGCGCCAGTCCTTAGGATGCGAAAGCCATGTTTGATAACTTAACCGAACGATTCACTCAATCCCTCAAGAAAATCCGCGGCCATGGCCGGCTGACCGAAACCAATATCCAAGAAACCCTGCGCGAAGTCCGCATGGCCCTCCTGGAAGCGGACGTGGCCCTGCCCGTGGTCAAGGATTTCATCGAGCACGTCAAAGACCGCGCCCTCGGCCAGGATGTGCAGGGGAGCCTCTCGCCCGGCCAAGCCTTCATCAAGATCGTCAACGAGGAACTCATCGCGGTGATGGGCCAGGCCCATGAAAAGCTGAGCCTCGCCACCCAGCCGCCCGCCGTGATCCTGATGGCCGGTCTCCAGGGCGCGGGCAAGACCACCACCGCCGCCAAGTTGGCCCGCTGGCTCAAGGAGAACGAGCGCCGTTCCGTCACCCTGGTCAGCGCCGACGTCTACCGTCCCGCCGCCATCGAGCAATTGAAGACCCTGGCGGGCGAGGTCGGGGCCGATTTCTTCCCCAGCGATCCCTCCCAAGACCCGGTCGATATCGCCAAGAACGCCCTGGAGCACGCCCGCAAGAAATATAAGGACGTGCTGATCGTCGATACCGCGGGCCGCCTCCACATCGACCAGGCGATGATGGACGAAATCCAGCGCATCCACGCCGCCGTCAAGCCCATCGAGACCCTGTTCGTGGTCGATTCCATGACCGGCCAGGACGCCGCCAATACCGCCAAAGCCTTCGGCGACGCGCTGCCCTTGACCGGCGTGGTCCTGACCAAGACCGACGGCGACGCCCGCGGCGGCGCGGCGCTGTCGGTGCGCCATATCACCGGGAAGCCGATCAAGTTCATGGGCGTGGGCGAAAAGACCGCCGCGCTGGAGCGCTTCCATCCCGACCGGGTCGCTTCCCGGATTTTGGGCATGGGCGACGTGCTGTCCTTGATCGAGGATGCCGAGCGCAAGATCGACAAGGAAAAAGCCGAGAAGCTGGTCAAGAAGATCGAGAAGGGCAAGACCTTCGACCTCAACGATTATTACGACCAGTTGCAGCAGCTCAAGAACCTGGGCGGCATTTCGGCGATGCTGGACAAGATGCCGGGCGGTGCCAGTGTGCCCCAGCATGTCCGCGACAAGATCAGCGACGACGAATGGGTCAGGCAGATCGTCATCATCGATTCGATGACCAAGCAGGAACGCTCGTCCCCGGATGTCATCAACACCTCGCGCAAGGCCCGCATCGCCAAGGGCTCCGGCACCGATGTGCAGGAGGTCAACAAGATGCTGAAGCAGTACGACCAGATGCAGAAGATGATGAAGAAGTTCAAGAAGGGCAACCTGATGAACATGATGCGCGGCATGAAGGGCAATGTGAACCGCGCCTTTGGCCGGGGTTGAGTCCCGGTCCGCCGGGCGGTTCAGCCGCCCGGCTTCGCGAATCCCGCCAATTCCTTCCGCAATTCTTCGTAAAGCCCCGCCGTCCAGGCCGGGGCGTCTTCCGGTAGGCCCGTCCGGGGCTGGCCGCGCCAATCCCAAGGCCCGATCCACACTTTCACCCGCTCCGGGCCGGTCAGCGCCGCCAGGGTGAACAAATCCTCCGCCGCCGCGTCGCCCATGGCGAGGCAGCCCACCGACGCCGATTTGCCGTGGATCATGATGTCCGAGCCCAGGTCGCCGCGCCCGTCGCGCAGGCCCATCTTCCGGTCCCAGGCATTGGGATAATCCAGCTGCAAGGACACATGGAAGCGGCTGTTCGGATTGAGCAGGACCACCCGGTAGAGTCCTTCCGGCACCTGGCGGTCGCCTTCGCGCAATTTGGGACCGGCCCGGCCACTGGCCCCCTGGATGGGGTAATCCCGCACATGCCGCCAAGGACCGTCCGCGCTCCGGGCGAAGACTTCCAGGCGGCGCTCCTGTTTGAAGGCCAGGAAGGCCAACTCCCGCGGCGGGAAGGGCAGGCCCGCCGCCGTGAAATAGGGCTCCAGCCGGGTCCGGGCGTCCGCGCCGAACTGGGCCAGGCGTTGTTCCACCGTGTATTTTCCGTGCATGGCGAGGTCCAGCCTATCGAGGGCGATGGTGAAGAGGTCGCGGCCGGCCCAGGCCAGGGCCGCGCCGCCGAGCAGGGCCAAGGCCCGCAGGGTCCGCCGCCCACGGGCCGTCATGCCCCCTTACATGTGTAGGTTTTCACGATGTGCCGGTAAGGATGACCAAGGTCGCTGCGTGATCTGTTATTGGAGCGGCTGGCCATGGCTCTGGGCGGGCTTTGCCCATTGGCAATGCCCGGCGCTCGAAGAGGGCCGCCAGGATCAAGGACCGGCCATGGAGGAAGATTCCGGCCAGGCGCCAGCGGCGTGCCTGTTGGCCCTGTTGGCGGGGCGAGCCTGGAAGGGCTGGGAAGGTGCGGGGGCTATTCCGGCCTCGGCTTCGCCGCCCACCGAGAGCAGCCACCAGGTGGCGAGGGCGATCGCCAGCCAGAGGCGTTCGGCCCGCTCGGGGTCCTCCATGCGGGTGTGCTGCCATTGCCAGCCGCCGCGCTTGGCTTTCTTGAAGCCCTGCTCGATCCAGCCGCGCAGGCCGTACCAGCAGGCTTCGGCGGCCTGCGGCGGCAGGTCGGTCAGGACCAGCCAAGGGTCCTTGTGGCCCTCGCCCCAGCAGGCCAGCAGGGTGCAGTCCAGGCGGGTCCGCCTGCCAGTGAACGCCGTTCCCCGCCCCTGCCAGCGGTCGCCGACCTTCGGCACCAGCCGGGGGAACGGCCGCCAGTGGCACCATCCCTGGGGGCGGAAGGTCCCGCCCGAGTTCACCCGCAGCATCGGATGCCAGCCCAACGCCTGGATGCCCTCGAACAGCCACTTGGCGTAAAGCCCCCGGTCGGCGAGTGCCAGGACGGTCCACGAGGCTGGCACGACGCCCTTGAACTTCTCCAACAGGGCCAGCCACTCGGGCTTCCACGGATGCTTCTGTTCCGCCCTCAGCACCTTCCAGGCGACCGGCACCGCGCAGCCCCGGTAGAGCACGCTGACCGCCAACACCACGAACCGCTGCCCCAGGCTGGTCGCGTCCAGGGCCACCGCCAGCTGTTTCCCGTCCCAGCCTTCCAGGACCCAGCCCAGCCACGGCGCCCAGCACGCCTCCACCTCAAGCTCGCGGCGGCGCTTCCCCGCCTTGGCCTCCTTTTCCCGGTACACGTCGCGCAGCCGCTCCCGCACCGCCCCGGCCTCTTCGCCAAGCCGGCACGACCACCAGTCGGCCAGCGCCGAAAGGCTGCATGTGCCCACGATCACCATGCCCAGGCTCCATAGCGCCAGGCCCGCGACCATCGGCTTCGACAGCCGGGGGAAGTGCGTGGCGATCTGCTCGTTCCATTGGTACAGTTCCGGTGGGCGGGACATGGCAGTTCCTCCGGTACAGGGTGCGTGTGTCGTTACCTTCCAATGTACCTCAACTCCTTGTCCCGCCTACCTTTTCTCAAAAACCTACCCCTGTAAGCGTCATGCCCCGCCCCCCAGGCCCAGCCAGCGTTTCAGCGTGCCGCCCAGGTTGTCGAACCAATGGCCGGCGTCGGGGATCAGCCAGGGTTTTTGTCCGGCATAATGGGCTTCCAGCTTGCTCCAGGTGCGGGCGCGGAAGCCTTCGGGCGAGGGCGCGGCGCTATAGACCATCACCACCGCCAGCGCCATCAACAAGGTGGCCCGCCAGTTCTTGAAACTGGCGGGTTTCAGGGCGGAGCCGAACGAGAGCTTGAGCCTGCGGTTCAGTAGGTCCACGCTGTACATCTCGTCCAGGACCAGATGCACCAGATAGCCCATGCCGATGAAAGCCCCGTGCAGCCATGCCAAGGCGTTCGGCCTGTCGAACAAATGCGCCGAAAGATCGACCGTGCAGAGCGCGAAGAACACCGCCGCCAGCACCGAATGGAAAATCCCCCGGTGGCGGGTGCAGGCGTTGAAGACTTCCAACACCCCGTAGCGCACCGCCAAGAACACCGCCAGCCAGATCGCCGCCAGTTCCAGGACGGTATATTTGCCCGCGAACTGGAACATGACCAGGAAGGCCAAGGCCAGGGCCAGCAGGTTGAAACCGATGCGGACCGGGACCGAGTGTTCGGAGTCGATATCGGGCAGGAGTCCGCCGAGCGTGCCGAGCGCCAGCAGGAGCGGGGTTTCCGGGTAGGAGACGGCCCCGGCCTTCATGCAGGCGATGGCGGCGAGGCCGCCGATGCCGGAGGCGGCGTAGAGATGGGTTTTGAAATTGGCCATGAGCCGGGGTTGTCCCAGGGGAAGCGGGGAATTATCCGCTATTCCGGGCTGTTCCGGGGGGGGGGCTGGATTGGGCGTGGGAACCGATCCACGGATGGCCGATTGGGGGGGAGGGTGGCCAGTCCGGGGGGGTTCCCACATAGCGCTGCTCATATCGCTATAATCGATATAGACGCTCATCATACTACAGGTCGCGGCTTGGGTGCTGTGATTTTTATCCAAGCTTGGCGGGGATGGCCAGGGGTGTGCCGTCGCAAAGCCGGGCCAAGCGCAGCAGGAGCGGCAGTAAGGCCATGCCACCCAGGCCGAGGATGCCGATGGCGATTTCGGGATAGGGCAGGGTGATCGCGCCCAATCCACCGCCCGCGAGATAGGCCAGGGGCATGGCGGTGGCACCGAGCAATGCGCCCAGCCAAGGCTGGTGCCGCAAACGCCGCAGCGCGCTATTGAGCGTGGTGGCCGATAGCATGGCGAGGGCCAGCGTCCAGGTCGGCGCCAGCCATTCCGCGTAGCCGTCCCCGGCGAAAACCACCAATCCCGCATCTTGCAAGGCGCTGTTCCAGAGCGCTCCCAGGAGCGTGGCGGCCACCACCAGGCGCAGTTCCCCGCCGGGCCGGGCCGCTTGGACGATATGTGCCACCGTGATCAGCAGCGCCAGGAAAATACCGCTCCAGGGATGGCCCGCCACGGCCCCCAGCACGCAAGCCGTCCAACCGGCTTGGAAGAAGGCCAGGTTGGAAAATATCCCGGTCCGGGCGGTGCCGACCGATCGCAGGAATTGGGGGTGTACGGCCATCGATGCCTCCTCGTGGGTTTTTCTAGGGATGGGGCAAGCCCGCCGGGGGCTGCCTATTAGGGTCCGCGCGGGGTGGTTGTCCGGGATGAATGACCGGCTTGACCGGGTGAAAGTTCAACATGGCCGGATAGCGGACGGGAGGTTTTGGAAACCGGGTTTCTCTGAGAAACTTGTGTTGCCCGCCGTTGACTAACGAGGCAAAGCACTTCTATTCGCAGGGGGATCCAGACCCGATCCTCCGAAGACCAACTTTGATCCATGGAATTCCGATATGTTGATTGATTTTTCGATGCAGGGCGGGACGTGGCTGCCTGGGGTGCATGGCAGCGGCGATGGTGGCGCGGGCCTGGTGGGGGTGTTGGATAGCCTGTTGACGGCCATCACCGATTTCCTGGATGGGGGGTCGGGTGGAGGCGGTCCCGCCACTGGCCCCGCCGGTGGTCCCTTGGCCGGGATCATGGCTTTGGGTGCCAACGTCCACCCCATGGTGGTGCATTTTCCCATCGCTTTCATCGTGGCGTTCTTCCTGCTGGAAATCGCCGGGGTGGCGATGCGCCGCCAGGTCTGGCGGCAATGGGCCAGCGGAATGCTCTATTGTGGAGCCATTGGCGCGGTGCTGGCCGTGGCCGCCGGTTGGGTGGCCGAGGATAGGGTGCCGCATGGCGCGGTGGTGCATGAGATCATGGAATGGCATGAAAGGCTCGGCATCACTGTGGCGGTATTGACCGTGGGCATGGCGATATGGCGGGCCGTCGCCAAGGAAAGCTTGGCGGGCATGGCCCAGGCTTTGCATTTCTTCCTCGCGGGCCTCATCGTGACGTGCTTGGTGTTCGGTACCGACCTCGGCGGCTTGATGGTTTACCAGTACGGCGTCGGGGTGAAGGGCTTGCAAAGCGCCGACGATCACCACCACCATGAGGGTGAAAAAGACGAGGCGGATGCGGGTCCGGCGGGCTCGGTGGCCGCGCCGGAACCGGTCGTCGCGGCCCCGCGGGCGGCGGCCGCTAGCCCCGGCGTTCCCGTGGTGCCACCGGCTGCCCCAACTCAGGGCGTTGCACCGGAACAGACAGCGGACGAACACCGCCACGCGCATCACCATCACCACCATTAGCCGGGTGGGCGGGTATCGAGCCGGTATCCGGGTTGGGCCGGGCCGGGCTGCGATCCCGCGTTCCCTTGCTTGGATTTTCTATGGGGGTAGGTTGGGCGGGGAAAAAACTGTGATAGTCTAACTATCGGACGAATATCTTTCCCGGTCCGGACCCGAAGTCCGGGCCGCTCGCTACGATATAAAACCTTAGGTGCCTTGGTTTCGTCACACCGGGGCACAAGCGCCTAACCACCGCTTTTTTTCGACACCGTCGAGCATCTTTTGAAGAATCTGCCACGCGCAGAGGAGACTTCTCTTATGGGTATCTTCGATCATTACCAATCACGTTACGAAAAGAACCGCGAAGAAGAATATTCCTTACAAGAGTATTTGGATATCTGCCGGAACGATCCGACGGCCTATGCCAGCCCCGCCGAGCGCATGTTGATCGCCATCGGCGAACCGGAACTGGTCGATACCCGCCTCGATCAACGCATGTCGCGGTTGTTCGCGAACAAGCTCATCAAGCGCTATCCGGCGTTTTCCGAGTTCTACGGCATGGAGGACACCATCGAGCAGATCGTGGCCTATTTCCGCCACGCCGCCCAAGGCCTGGAAGAGCGCAAGCAAATCCTCTATCTCTTGGGTCCGGTGGGTGGCGGCAAGTCCTCGCTAGCCGAGAAGCTCAAGCAACTCATGGAACAAGTGTCGTTCTACGCCATCAAGGGTTCGCCGATCTGGGAATCGCCCCTGGGCCTATTCGACCCGGAGGAAGACGGCAAAATCCTCGAAACCGAATACGGCATCCCGCGCCGCTATTTCAGCACCATCATGTCGCCCTGGGCGGTGAAGCGCCTGCACGAATACAACGGCGATATCACCAAGTTCAAGGTCGTCAAAGTGCGGCCTTCCATCCTCGATCAACGCGCCGTCTCCAAGACCGAACCCGGCGACGAGAACAACCAGGATATTTCCTCGTTGGTGGGCAAGGTCGATATCCGTAAGCTGGAACGCTACAGCCAGGACGATCCCGACGCCTACAGCTATTCCGGCGGGCTGTGCCTCGGCAACCGGGGCATCATGGAATTCGTGGAAATGTTCAAGGCGCCGATCAAGGTGCTGCATCCCTTGCTGACCGCCACCCAGGAAGGCAATTACAAGGGGACGGAAGGGCTTTCGGCGATCCCGTTCGAGGGCGTCATCATGGCGCATTCCAACGAGTCGGAATGGCAGCAATTCCGCAACAACAAGAACAACGAAGCCTTCCTCGACCGCGTGTATGTGGTGAAGGTGCCGTACTGCCTCAGGGTTTCGGAAGAGGTCAAAATCTACGAGAAACTGCTGATCCATAGCTCTTTGTCGGATTCGCCCTGCGCCCCGCATACCCTCAAGATGCTGGCCCAGTTCGCCATCCTCTCCCGCATGAAGGAGCCGGAGAATTCCAACATCTATTCCAAGATGCGGGTCTACGATGGCGAGAACCTCAAGGATACCGACCCCAAGGCCAAGTCCTATCAGGAATACCGGGATTTCGCCGGGGTGGACGAGGGCATGGCGGGATTATCGACCCGCTTCGCGTTCAAGATATTGTCCAAGGTGTTCAACTTCGACCATTCGGAAGTGGCGGCGAACCCGGTGCATTTGCTCTATACCCTGGAGCAGCAAATCGCCCAGGAACAATTCCCCGCCGAGACGCAGGAGCGTTATCTGCGTTTCATCAAGGAATATCTGGTGCCGCGTTATGTCGAGTTTATCGGCAAGGAAATCCAGACCGCCTACCTCGAATCCTATTCCGAGTATGGGCAAAACATATTCGATAGATATGTCACCTATGCCGATTACTGGATTCAGGACCAGGAATACCGCGACCCCGATACCGGCGAGAGCTTCGACCGCCGTTCCTTGAACGAGGAATTGGAAAAGATCGAGAAACCGGCCGGCATCAGCAATCCCAAGGATTTCCGCAACGAGGTGGTCAACTTCGTGCTGCGGGCGCGGGCCAAGAACGCGGGCAAGAATCCGGCCTGGACCAGCTACGAAAAGCTCCGTGCCGTGATCGAAAAGAAGATGTTCGCCAATACCGAGGAACTGCTGCCGGTGATTTCCTTCAATGCCAAGGCTTCGCAGGACGACGCCAAGAAGCACGAGGAATTCGTGAACCGGATGGTGCATAAGGGGTATACGCCCAAACAGGTACGCTTGTTGTGCGAGTGGTATCTCCGGGTGAGGAAGTCTTCCTGATCCGCAACGGGGGGCTGATCCCGAGGTATGCTGGGGCGGGGCCCAGGCACAATCCCAGCATACGCCGCCATCGGGCGCTGTGCGCTTAACCATTCGATTTACGCCCATGAGCCAATTCATAGACCGCCGCCTCAATCCCAAAAACAAAAGCGCCGTCAATCGCCAGCGCTTTTTGCAGCGTTTCCGCGGCCAGATCAAGAAGGCCGTGGCCGACGCGGTCGCCAAGCGTTCGGTGACGGACATCGACCGCGGCGAAAACATCCAGATTCCCGCCAAGGATATTTCCGAGCCGGTGTTCCGCCACGGCAAGGGCGGTCGGCGCGAAGTGGTCCAACCCGGCAACAAGGAATTCGTCTCGGGCGACAAGGTACCGCGTCCCGAAGGGGGCGGCGGTGGCGGTGGCAATCAGGCCAGCAATACCGGCGAGGGCATGGATGAATTCGTGTTCGAGCTATCGCGCGACGAATTCCTGGATTTCATCTTCGAGGATTTGGAACTGCCGCATTTGGTCAAGCGCCAACTGGCCCGCGAAGCCGCTTTCAAAAGCCAACGCGCGGGTTTCACCGCCGATGGTTCGCCGTCCAATCTGCATGTGGTGCGTTCCATGCGCGAGGCCTTGGCCCGGCGGATGGCGCTGCGGGCCCCGTCCAAGGACGCCAAGCGCGAGTTGGAGGAAGAACTGGAAGCCTTGCTCGCTTCCGACAATCCCGATGAAACCCGCATCCAGGCTTTGCGCGAGGAAATCGAACGGCTGGCGAAAAAAATCGAGGCTGTGCCTTTCATCGACACCTTCGACCTGCGCTTCCGCAACCGTGTCCAAGTTCCCAAGCCCAGCACCCAGGCGGTGATGTTCTGCCTGATGGACGTGTCGGGTTCGATGGACGAGACCAAGAAAAGCCTCGCCAAACGCTTCTTCCTGCTGCTCTACCTGTTCCTGTCCCGCAATTACGAGAAGATCGAGGTGGTGTTCATCCGCCACCACACCATCGCCATGGAAGTGAACGAGCAGGACTTTTTCTATTCCCGCGAGACCGGCGGGACCGTGGTGTCCAGCGCCCTGGAATTGATGGGCCAGGTGATCCGCGAGCGCTATCCCAGCGCCGATTGGAATATCTACGGTGCCCAGGCGTCCGACGGCGACAACTGGCCGGAAGATTCCAGCAACTGCTACGACTTGCTGATGGACACCATCATGCCCTCGGTGCAGTACTACGCCTATATCGAGATCAACAACCACGAGCCGCATAGCTTGTGGATGGAGTACGAAAAGGTGGCCGAGCATTGGCCCAATTTCGCGTTGCAGCCCATTTACGGTGCCGGTGATATCTACCCGGTGTTCCGCGAACTCTTCAAGAAACAGACCGCATGAGCCGACAACCGCTTTCCGAAGGCTCCGAATGGACGTTCGAGCTACTCAAGACCTATGACGCCGAGATCGGCCGCATCGCCGCCGGTTACGGCCTCGACACCTATCCCAACCAGATCGAGGTCATCACCTCGGAACAAATGATGGACTGTTATTCCAGCACCGGGATGCCGGTGTTCTACCCGCACTGGTCGTTCGGGAAGCAGTTCCTGTCGGTGGAAAAGAGCTACCGGCGCGGCTACATGGGCTTGGCCTACGAGTTGGTCATCAACTCCAATCCCTGCATCGCCTATCTCATGGAAGAGAACAGCATGACCATGCAAGCCCTGGTCATCGCCCATGCTTGTTACGGACATAATTCCTTTTTCAAGGGCAATTACCTGTTCAAGACCTGGACCAGCGCCGACGCCATCGTCGATTATCTGGTGTTCTCGCGCCATTACATCACCGAATGCGAGGAGCGCCATGGGGTGGAAGCGGTCGAGGATTTGCTGGATTCCTGCCACGCGCTGATGAATTACGGGGTGGACCGCTACCGCCGCCCGCCGCCCTTGTCGATGGCCGAGGAGCAGCACCGCCAAAAGGAGCGCGAGGAATATCTACAGAGCCAAGTCAACGACCTGTGGCTGCGTACCGTGCCCAGGAAGGAGAAGCAGGCGGTCGAGGCGGTCCAGAATTTCCCGCCCGAACCCGAGGAAAACCTGCTGTATTTCTTCGAGAAGAACGCGCCGCTGTTGGAGCCCTGGCAGCGCGAGGTGATCCGCATCGTCCGCAAGATCGCCCAATATCTTTATCCGCAGCGCCAGACCAAGGTGATGAACGAGGGTTGGGCCACCTTCTGGCATTACACCCTGCTGAACCGGATGTACGAGGAAGGCTTGGTGACCGACGGCTTCATGCTGGAATTCCTGCAATCCCATACCAATGTGGTATATCAGCCGCCGTATAATAGCAAGCATTATTCGGGTATCAATCCCTATGCCCTGGGTTTCGCGATGATGAGCGATATCCGCAGGATGTGCGAAAACCCGACCGATGAGGATAAATATTGGTTCCCGGAAATCGCCGGTTCCGATTGGATCAAAACCCTGGATTTCGCCATGCGCAATTTCAAGGACGAGAGTTTCATCGCCCAGTATCTCTCGCCCCAGGTGATCCGCGATTTCAAGCTGTTCAGCGTGCTGGACGACGACACCCGGCCCGAACTCGAAATCACCGGCATCCACGACGAGGCCGGTTATCGCTATGTCCGCCACACCCTGTCCGAGCAGAACAATATCGGCAACCAGGAACCCAGCATCCAGGTCTACCGGGTCGATACCCGTGGCGACCGTTCCCTCACTTTGCGCCATTATCAACACGACCGGCGGCCCTTGGGCGAAACCACCCCTGAAATGATGAAGCATGTGCGTCGGCTGTGGGGCTTCAAGGTCCGCCTGGAAACCGTGGACAAAACCGGGCGGGTGATGCGGTCCTACGAGTGCGATTGATACCGCCGTGCCAGTGGGCGCGGTCTCATCTGCACAGCAAGGGCAGCAATTCGTCCATGTGCGAAAAGACCCGCGCCCCGGCTTGTGCCAGGACGCCACCATCCCCGCCGGGCGCATAGCCGAATACCTGCATTCCCGCAGCAATCCCCGCTTGGACCCCCAGCACGCTATCCTCGACCACCGCGCAACGTTCGGGGTCCGCGCCCAGGCTCCGCGCCGCGTGGATGAACAAGCCCGGTTCCGGTTTCCAACTGCCGATCTCGTAGGCGCTGTAGATGTGCCCGCCGAAGTAGGGCAGAAGGCCGGTGGCGCGGAGGCTGACTTGCATTTTGTCGTGCGGTCCGTTGGAGGCGACGCAGAACGGCACTTCCAGTCGTTCCAGCAGCGCCGGGACGCCCGGCATGGGTTTCAGTTCCGCCTCGAAGGCGAGGGCCATGCGCCGCCGCAGTTCCGGCAGGAAATCGTCCGGCAGGGCGCGGCCCAGTTTGCGCTCGATGAGGGCGAGGGTGTCGCCCATTTTGCGGCCCCGGAATTCCGCCACGGCTTCGGCCAGGGTCAGGCGCAAGCCCAGTCCGGCCACGCATTCGACGATTACCTGGTTGCCCAGGGTTTCGCTGTCGATCAAGGTGCCGTCGCTGTCGAAGATGATCGCTTGGTAATTCATGTGGTTCTCTTGGAGGGGGTGGCGGCATCCTCTATCATCGTGGGCTAATATGCCGGGCTGGCCTTGGGCCATAATTCCATTTTCTCCCACGGCTTATTTATGGAGCCAGAACTATGAACAAGATCGTTTCGGCCTTGGGCCTGCTGCTGTCCGCTTGCGCCGCGTTCGCGGGCGAATTGGTGAACCTGACGCCCGGCCAATTACAGGCCATGCAGGCCCAGGGCGCTTTGGTGGTCGATGTGCGTACCCCGGAGGAATGGCGCAAGTCGGGGATGATCCCTGGGAGCCGGGGGCTGACCTATTTCGACGCCAATGGCGGCTACGACCGGGCGGGCTGGCTCAACCAACTCAAGCCGCTGCGGAATTCGCCGGACCAACCGGTGATCCTGGTGTGCCGTTCCGGCCATCGCAGCGCCGAGGTCGGCAAGATGATGGTCAACGAAGCGGGCTATGCCAAGGTTTACCAACTGGAAAAGGGCGTCAAGGGTTGGAGCGCGGAGGGCAGGCTTTTGGATGGGCAGTGTAAAACCTGTTAGCGGGCGGGGTGGATCATCCCGCCACGATCCGCCCATCCTCCAAATGCAGCGTGGTATCCATGCGCTGCGCCAGCACGGGATCGTGTGTCACCACCAGGAAGCTGATGCCGTATTCCCGGTTCAATTCCAACATCAGTTGGTAGACCTGCTCGGCGGTCTTGCGGTCCAGGTTGCCGGTGGGCTCGTCGGCCAGCACGCACTTGGGATGGGTGACCAGGGCGCGGGCGAGGGCGGCGCGTTGGCGTTCGCCGCCGGAGAGTTCGCCCGGCTTGTGTTCGATGCGCTTGCCCAGGCCCACCCGTTCCAGGATCGCCGCCGCCCGCTCCTTCGCTTCCTGCACCCCCGCCTTGCCGATCAACAGCGGCATCGCCACGTTTTCCAGCAGGGTGAATTCGCCCAGCAAATGATGGAACTGGTAGACGAAGCCCAACACCCGGTTGCGGAGTTCCGATAGCTTCTTTTCGCTCAGGCTGGACAGCAGTACGCCGTCCAGGCGCACTTCGCCCGCGGTCGGGCTATCCAAACCACCCAGCACATGCAGCAAGGTGCTTTTGCCCGAGCCGGAAGCGCCCATGATGGCGATGCGCTGGCCGGGTTCGATGGCGAGGTCCACGCCCTGCAAGACATCCACCGACAAGCCGCCCTGCGCGAAGCGCTTGGACAGGTTGCGGCAGGCCAAGACCGGCTCATTCATAACGCAATTCCTCGGCGGGGGCGACGCGGGAGGCCTGCCAGGCAGGATAGATCGTCGCCAGGATGGAAAGTAGGAAGGCCACGCCCGTCACCTGGTACACATCGGCCCAGACCAGCTTGGATGGCAGTTCGCTCAGGTAATACACCTCCGCCGAGATGAACTTGAGTCCGAACGCCTGCTCGATGGCGGGTAGGAGGGTTTCCACGTTGAGGGCCAGGACCACGCCGCCGATGCCGCCGAGCAAGGTGCCCGCGAAGCCGATCACGGTGCCCAGCACCATGAAGATGCCCATGACCGTGCCCGGCGTCATGCCCTGGGTGCGGAGGATGGCGATATCGGCCCGTTTGTCGGTGACGGTCATCACCAGGGTGGACACGATGTTGAAGGCGGCCACGGCCACGATCAGGAACAGGATGATGAACATCATTTCCTTCTGGCTCTGGATGGCGCGGAAGAAATTGGCGTGGGCGCGGGTCCAGTCGGTGATGAGGTATTGCTGGGGCAGTTTGGGGCCGAGGTCGCGGGCGACTTGGCGGGCGTACAGCACATCGTCGAGCTTGAGCCGGAGTCCCGACACGGTGTCGTCCATCCGCAGCAGGCGGGCGGCATCGTCCAGGTGGATCAGGGCGAGGTTGCGGTCGTATTCGTACATGCCGACCCGGAAGATGCCGACCACGGTGAAGCGCTTGAGCCTAGGCATGACTCCGGCAGGCGTGGCGACCACTTCGGGGGTGATGACGGCGATCTTGTCGCCCAGCTTCGCGCCCAGGTGCTTGGCGAGTTCCTCGCCCAGGAGGATGCCGAAACCGCCCGCCCGCAGCGCGTCCAATCGGCCTTCTATCAAACGGCTGGCGGCTTCCGAGACCCGTGGCTCGTAGTCCGGCAGGATGCCGCGCAAGGTGATCCCGCTGACCTGGGTGTCCGAATTCAGCAGGGTCTGGGCTTCGATATAGGGGGCCCAGCCGAGGACCTTGGGTTCCTTGCGCAAAGGTTCTTCCAAGGATTGCCAGTCGCGCAGTTCGCCGCCCAGGCCGCTGATGGAGGCGTGGGCGGTCATGCCGAGGATGCGTTCCTTGATTTCGGCCTCGAAGCCGTTCATCACCGACAGCACCGTGATCAGCGCGGCCACGCCCAATGCGGTGCCCAGGGCCGAGGTCAGGGCGATGAACGAGATGAAGCTATTGCGGCGCTGGGCGCGGGTGTAGCGCAGGCCGATGTAGACGCTCAGGGGTTTGAACATGCGGGCGGGGGCGGGCTTATTCATAGCGCAGCGCTTCCGCCGGTTGGATGCGCGAGGCTTGCCGGGCCGGATAGAGCGTCGCCAGCACCGACAGCAGGAAGGCGATGCCGGTGATGACGGCCACATCCGACCACAGCAGCTTGGAAGGCAGTTCGGTGATGTAGTACACATCGCCCGACAGGAATTGCACCCCGAGCAGCCGCTCGATGGCGGGCACCACGGTATCGATATTCAAGGCCAGCAATACCCCGCCGACCGTGCCCAGCAGCGTCCCGAACAGGCCGATCAGGGAGCCCAGCACGATGAAGATGCCCATCACGCCGTCCGGGGTCATGCCCTGGGTGCGGAGGATGGCGATATCGGGGCGCTTGTCGGTGACCACCATCACCAGGGTGGACACGATGTTGAAGGCGGCCACGGCCACGATCAGCAGCAGGATGATGAACATCACCCGCTTTTCGGTCTGCACCGCCTTGAAGAAATTGCCGTGTTCCAGGGTCCAGTCGGCGAGGGTGTAGTGATCGCCCAGTTTGGGGCCGAGTTCGTGCGCCACCTGCTGGGCGTGGAACACATCGTCCAGTTTGAGCCGGAGCCCCGATACCGCGCCTTCCATATGATGGAGTTGGGCGGCGTCGTCCAGATGGATCAGGGCGAGGTTGCGGTCGAATTCGTACATGCCGACCTGGAACACGCCGACCACGGTGAAGCGCTTGATCTTCGGCAGGATGCCGCCCGCCGCGCCCTGGGCTTCCGGGGTGATGACGGTGATTGGATCGCCGATCACCACGCCCAGGTAGCTGGCGAGTTCCACCCCCAGCACGATGCCGAAACCGCCCGGCTTGAGCCCCTCCAAGCGGCCTTGGATCAAACGCTGGGCCACCGCCGAAACTTCGGGCTCCATTCCGGGCAGGACGCCGCGGATCAAGCTGCCGCTGACCCGGCGGTCGGCGCTGAGCATGGCCTGGGTTTCGATATAGGGGGCCCAGCCCAGGATGCGCGGCTCTTGGCGCAAGAGGGGCTCCAGGTTTTGCCAATCGCGCAGTTTCCCGCCCGGCCCGCTGATCGAGGCGTGGGAAGCCATCCCCAGGATGCGCTCGCGCAATTCCTCCTCGAAGCCGTTCATCACCGACAGCACGGTGATGAGGGCGGTCACGCCCAGGGCGAGGCCCAGCACCGAGGTCAGGGCGATGAAGGAAATGAAGCGCGTGCGCCGCTTGGCCCGGGTATAGCGCAGGCCGATGAAGAAGATCAGGGGTTTGAACATGGGGTGTGGCTGTGGCCAGTGCCCTGGCGGAGGTTCAGCGGGGCACGGCTTCTTTTTGCTGGCAATCGGCGCAGACGCCGTACAGGCACAGCGAGTGTTCGGTCAGTTTGAAGCCCTTGTGCTGGGCGATTTCCTGTTGCCGCTGTTCGATCAGGTGGTCGTGGAATTCCTGCACATAGCCGCATTTGACGCAAACCATATGGTCGTGGTGGTCGCCGCGGTTGAGCTCGAACACCGAATTGCCACCCTCGAAGTGGTGGCGCTTCACCAGCCCCGCCGCTTCGAACTGGGTCAACACCCGGTAGACCGTCGCCAGGCCGATTTCCTCGCCCTCGCTGATGAGGGATTTGTATACGTCCTCCGCAGTGAGGTGCCGGCCGGAAAAACCCTGGTTTTCCAGCATTTCGAGGATTTTGATGCGGGGGAGCGTGACCTTGAGTCCCGCGTTCCTGATGTCTTGGGTTTCCACAGTGGCGATTCCGTGTTTTAGCGGAAGCTATCGAGTATCATGGGGGCCGATTCGGACTCCGGCAATCATAACATGCCCAAACGCCTCCCCGTAATAACCTACCTAAGCACTCTGTTTTTGACCGGATGCTCGTTCAATTGGTTGCCCGGCATCTACCGGCTGGACATACACCAAGGCAACGTGGTTTCCCAGGAAATGGTCGATCAACTGCGCCCCGGCATGACCAAGCGGCAAGTGGCCTTCATCATGGGCGCTCCCCTGTTGACCGATCCCTTCCACGACGAGCGCTGGGATTACCTCTATTCCAACCAACCCGGCAACGAACCCAGGGTGCAAAAGCATATCAGCCTGGCGTTCGACAAGGACGAGGAACTGAAGGGTTTGGCGGGCGATTTCCGGCCCGGAAACCTGCCTTCCATCGAGATGAGCAAGGACACCACGGTCAACATCCCCCGCATCGAGCGCGAAAAGACCCTGTGGCAGAAGATCAAGGGCGTGTTCGGCAGCGAGGATTGAGTGTCCCGAACCCGGAGCCCAAAGCTTGCTTTGGATAACCAAAGCGAACTTTATTTCTTGACGGCCCGGCCCCGCCGCGCCTCCTTGGGATCGGCGGGCAGGGGCCGGTAGATTTCCACCCGGTCGCCGGGTTTCAAGGGCTGGTCCAGGGCGCAGGTCTTGCCGAAGATTCCGACCGCGTTCACCGCGAGATCGATTTCCGGGAACCGCGCCAGCATCCCGGAGGCGCGGATGGCCTGTTCCGCCGTCGCGCCGTCCGGGAGTTCCAGATCGAGGATCAGCTGGATGTCGGGCTTGGCGTAGGCGACTTCGATCTTCATCGCGGGGCCGCCGGGATCGCCGCCTACAGCACGCCGATGGCGTGGAGGAACACCAGGGCCACCGCGCCGGGGGCCACATACCGCGCCAGCGCCCGCCACCAGGCGTAGGCCACGCCTATCCCCAACTCGGCTTCGCTGACTTCCCGTTTGATCACCCAACTGGCGAACACCGCCACCAGAATCCCGCCGATGGGCAGCATCACGTCGGCGGTCAGGAAATCGACCCACTCGAAGAAATTCCTATCGGTGCCGCTCTCCCCGCCGCTGAACGAGAACACCGTCCCCAGCCCTAGCAGCCAACAGACCGCGCCGCTCCACCAGGACGCCGCCGTCCGGTTCAATCCCAGGTTTTCCGAAAGATAGGCCACGGCGGGTTCGATCAAGGCGATGGCCGAGGTGATGGCGGCGAAGAACACCAGCAGGAAGAACACCAGTCCGAACCAGGAGCCGCCCGGCATTTGGCCGAAGGCGATGGGGAGGGTTTCGAAGATCAGGCCCGGACCCATGCCGGGTTCCAGATGGTTGGCGAACACGATGGGGAAGATGGCGATGCCGGCCATCAGCGCCACGGCGGTATCGGCGGTGGCGACGATGATCGAGGCGCGGGCGATGGACACATGGCCCGGCAGGTAGGAGCCATAGACCATGATCGAACCCATTCCCAGCCCCAGCGAGAAGAAGGCTTGGCCCATGGCGACCAGTATGCTTTCCCCGCTCAGCTTGCTGAAATCCGGCTCGAACAGGAAGGCCAGGCCTTGCCCGAAACCGCCCGTGGTCATGGCGTAAATATCGAGCAGGACCAGCATCGCCAACAAGCCCGGCATCATGATGCGGGTGGCGCGTTCCAAACCCTCGTTGATGCCCCGGCTGACGATGAGCAGGGTGCCGGCCATGAAGGCGGTATGCCAGATCGCCTGGATGTCGGGCGCGGCCTTGAGGTCCAGGAACGCGGCCTGCACGGTCTGGGCGTCGGCGTTGTTCAGGAAGCCGCCGCCGACCTTGAGGATATAGGCCATGGACCAGCCCGCGATCACCGAGTAATACGACAGGATCAGGAATCCGGCCACCACGCCCAGCCAGCCCGCGTAATGCCAATGGCGGCTGGCCTTCGCTTCCTCGGCCAGGGTCAGCATGGTGTTGATGGGGCTTTGCCGTCCGCGCCGCCCTATCATGGTTTCGGCGATCATGAGCGGGATGCCGATGGCGACCACGCACAGCAGGTAGACGATGACGAACGCCCCGCCGCCGTTGTCGCCCGCCAGATAGGGGAATTTCCAGATATTGCCGAGGCCGATGGCCGAGCCGCTGGCCGCCAGGATGAAGGCCATGCGCGAGGACCATTGGCCGTGCAGAAAACGTTGTTCCGTCATGAGTTCCCCATAAGTATTCGTTGCTGTGGAAAAGCGCGGGGGCATCCCGTCGCAATGCGGTAAAATATCAAGATTTTCCAACCGCGTCAGGCATCCGAAATCCTCCATGGCCGCAAAAAAGAACAAGGATTCGTCCGGGAACTCCACCATCGCCCATAACCGGCAAGCCACCCATGAATATTTCATCGAAGAGCGCTACGAGGCCGGCCTGGCTTTGCAGGGCTGGGAAGTGAAGAGCCTCCGGGCGGGCCGCGCCCAACTCAAGGAGAGCTATGTGGTGTTGAAAAGCGGCGAGGCTTGGCTCCTGGGCTCGCATGTGTCGCCGCTGAATTCGGCGTCCACCCACGTCAATCCCGATCCCACCCGCACCCGGAAACTCTTGCTGCACCGGGCCGAACTCAGCAAACTCATCGGCCATGTCGAACGCAAGGGTTATACTTTGATACCCTTGGCGATGTACTGGAAAAAGGGCCGGGCCAAGCTGGAAATCGGCCTCGCCAAGGGTAAGAAATTGCACGACAAGCGGGCCACCGAGAAAGAGCGCGATTGGCAGCGCGAAAAGCAGCGGGTCATGAAGAACGGCTGAGGCGGGGCCGTATCGGTCATTTCGTATGAAGTTTTCCCCGCGGCCTTGGGCTGGCGGGGAAGGCGAGCTGGCTTTGGGCAAAATCAAGCCGACTTCCGCCGGGAGTCGGCTTGATTTTGGCAAAAGCCAGCGGGCTTCGTGCCAGGGTATCCGTCCTGGGGCGAAGCGGCTTCGCTCCGTGGCGCGGTGGGTGCGCCCCGCGTTCCGGCAGGCTTGGGATCGGCCTTGTCAAAGCTCAAACCTCCGGCCCCGTCCGCGCCGGAGGATTCTTCAACCTTCCTTGGATTTTTCCGAACGATGCCTCAGGTTGCCGTTTTGCGCCGTTTGATCCCCGGTCTGTTCTGGGCCGTCCTGTCCCTGCCCACCGCCGCCCTGGCCGGACCCTATGCCGCCCTGGTGGCGGATGTCGATACCGAACAAGTGCTTTACGAACACAATGCCGACGAATTGCGCCATCCCGCCTCCCTGACCAAGATGATGACGCTGTACTTGGTGTTCGAGGCTTTGTCGCAGGGGCGCTTGTTCTCGGACACTTTGTTCCGCGCCTCCCGTTTCGCCGTGCTGCGGCCGCCTTCCCGGTTGGGGCTGAGGGTGGGCGATACCTTGAGCGTGGAGGAGGGCATCCTGGGACTCGTCACCCGCTCGGCCAACGACGCCGCCAGCACCATCGCCGAGGGCATGGCCGGGTCGGAAACGGCGTTCGCGGCGGCGATGACCGACAAGGCCCGCCAACTCGGCATGAGCCGCACCGTCTACCGCAACGCCTCGGGCCTGCCCGATCCCAACCAAGTCACCACGGCCTGGGATATGTTCCGGCTGGGCAAGGCGCTCAACAAACGATTCCCGCAGTACTACACCTATTTCTCGACCCCGGTGTTCTATTACCAGGGCCATAGCTTCCAGAACCACAACCATCTGATGGAAACCTACGCCGGGATGGATGGCATCAAAACCGGCTTCATCAACGCTTCCGGGTTCAATCTGGTGGCTTCCGCCCAGCGCAACGGCCATCGCTTGATCGGCGTGGTGTTCGGCGGTCCCAGCGCCAAGCGCCGCGACGCCTTGATGCGGGAATTGCTGGACGATGGTTTCGCCCAGTTGGAAGGCGCGGACCCCCGCTTGCATGTGGTGGAATTCGACCGGCCTTCGGCCCCGGCGCTGATGGCCGCCGAAACCGCCACGCCGGTCCCGCGCGCCCACACCGCCCACCATCCGGCGCACCATGCCACGGCGGCAGCGCACACCGCGCACCATCCAGCCCAGCCGCTGCGCTTGGCCGATGCCTCGACCGCCACCCATCGCACGGCCAGCAAGGCCGAAGCCCCGGCGGCGAAGAAAACCCACGCCTCCGCAAGCAAGGCCAAGGCCGAACCCGCGCCCGCCTGCCATAAATCCAAGTGCGCCCACCATTGACGTGCCGCCCTGAATCCCGCCCTTGGGGCTTCCCATGAATCGGTGGCTGGTCCTGGCCCTGGCCGGCGGATTGGGCGGTTTGCTCTATCTGCTGGCCCCGATGCTGACGCCCTTCGTGGCCGGGGCCTTGGTGGCCTATCTGGCCGATCCCTGGGTGGACCGGCTGGAGCGGACGGGCTTGCGGCGCTTGCCCGCCGTCATCCTGGTGTTCGCTGGCATCGTCTTGTTGTTCGTGGCGCTGTTGCTGCTGTTGTTGCCGGTATTGGCCGAGCAGATCGGCGGCTTCATCGACGACTTGCCGGCTTTTTTCCGCTGGCTGCAAAAGCACTTCGGGGTGAAGGTGCGGCTGGGCAACCTCGAACAGATCGCCGCCACCCTCAGCGCCTATTGGCAGAAGATCGGCGGCGATGCCGCGGCGGTGCTGGAATCCTTGACCCATTCCGGCGCGGTGATCGTGTCCTGGGTCTTGAACCTCGCCTTGATCCCGGTGGTGGTGTTCTATTTGTTGCGCGACTGGAATGTGATGCTCGGCCATGTCCGTGGCCTGTTGCCCCGGCGCTGGGTACCGGGCGTCGCCCGCTTGGTCGGCGAGGTCGACGGGGTTTTGAGCGCCGTGTTCCGCGGCCAGTTCATGGTGATGGTCGCCCTGGGGGCCATCTACAGCCTCGGCCTGTGGCTGATCGGTTTGAAACAAGGCTTGCTGATCGGCTTGATCGCGGGGCTGGTCAGCTTCATCCCCTATGCCGGGGCGGTGGCCGGCGTGACGCTGGCCGCCATCGCCGCCTTGGCCCAGTCCGGTGAATTTTCGTCGGTGGTTTCGGTGTTGGTCGTGTTCGGCATCGGCCATCTCTTGGAAGGCATGTGGCTCACGCCCTGGCTGATCGGCAACCAGATCGGCCTGCATCCGGTGGCGGTGATCTTCGCCGTGCTGGCGGGCGGGCAGTTGTTCGGATTCCTGGGGGTGCTGCTGGCCTTGCCCTTGGCGGCGGTGGTCATGGTGCTGTTGCGGCATATCCACGGCCTCTACAAGGACAGCGACTGGTACGGGACCGGGTCCACCCCGCCGCCGGATGGGGAATGATCGGGCCGGGAACCCGGTGGAAGCGCCGGAGCCGCTCCCGCCGGGGGTTCAATCGCGGTGGGAACAGACCGTGCGCAAGCCTTCGAGGTCGAGGATATGCACGTCCTTATGCTGCACGGCGATCAAGCCCTCGTCCTGGAAGCCGCGCAGGGTCCGGCTCACGGTTTCCAGCGCCAGCCCCAGGAAATTGCCGATTTCCTGCCGGTTCAGGCTCAGGCGGAATTCGACCGCCGAGAAGCCCCGTTCCTTCAGCCGGTCCGAGAGGTTCAACAGGAAGGCGGCGACCCGTTCCTCGGCGGGCTGTTTGTTGAGGATGGCCTGTTCGGTCTCGCCGTCCAGCCGGGCGCTGGCGTGGCGGAACAATTCCCGCAGGAGGTTGGGCACCCGCTGGCACAGTTCGTCCAACTGGTCGGCGGGAAGTTCGCAATAGCTCAGGGTTTCCAGGGCGATGGCCGAGTATTTATGCCGGTCCCCGGCCAGGGCGTCGAAGCCCAGCAATTCCCCCGGCAGCCAGAACCCGGTGACATATTCGTTGCCCTGGCTGTCGTAGGTGGTGGTTTTGGCGGTGCCGCCCTTGATGGCGAGGATGCCCCGGAACTTATCGCCTTTATGGAAAAGGTGTTCGCCCCGTTGCAGGGTTTTCTTGCGGTTGACGATGCGGCTGATTTGTTCGATATCCTCCCGCGCTAGGCCGCGTGGTATGCAAAGGGAGGTCAGGCTGCAATTTTGGCAGGTGACCTGCAATTTGTTTTTGATGTCGTATAAAGGTGCTGCGCTCACGGTGTCTGGGCTGGTGTGTGGAGGTTGAAAGTCCGCCGTCTTTAAATCCCATGGCGGCGGTTGTCTCAAGCGCGACCATCATCCCCAAGCCCGGAACGGGCGTCAAGGTTGGGCGGTATGCGCCCATCCCGGATCAAGCCTGTTAGAATCTGGCGCTTTCTGACCCACCCCGGAAGACCCGCCATGAATCCGCCTCCCGCCGTCACCCCCTATGTCCTGCTGGGCGGAGAAACCGCCGTCCGGGAATTGGTCGAGCGTTTCTACGGCCATATGGACCGCCTGCCCGAAGCCCAGGGCATCCGCGCCATGCACGCCCCCGACCTGACGGGGGCCAAGAACAAGCTGTTCAAATTCCTGTCGGGCTGGTTCGGCGGCCCGGATTTGTTCATGGAGGAATTCGGCCATCCCCGGCTCAGGATGCGCCATTTCCCCTTCGCCATCGGCCCGGCGGAACGCGACCAGTGGATGCTGTGCATGGTCCGGGCGCTGGACGATATGGCTATCGAAGCCAACTTGCGGGAAGCCCTGCTCGCGGCGTTCGCCCGCACCGCCGACCATATGATCAACCGCGAATAGATACCCGCATTGGCCTGGGTATCTTCCGCGCCTTCCGTATTTCCAACTACCTACGCCAATATCATGAAAATGACGCCTGGGGAATTTTCGGACTGGGATGCCAAGCGGATCACCCTTTTGGGGATGTCCGGGGTCGGCAAAACCACGCTGGCCGATAAGCTTCCCAAAAAAACCTGGTTCCATTATTCCGGCGATTACCGGATCGGTACCCGTTATCTCAACGAGCCGATTTCCGATAATATCAAGCGCCAAGCCATGGAAGTGCCGTTCCTGCGGGAATTGTTGCGCTCCGATTCGATTTATATCCGCAGCAATATCACCGTGGATAATCTGGTCCCGGTGTCCACCTTCCTGGGGAAGTTGGGCGATCCGGCCAAGGGCGGGTTATCCCTGGAGGAGTTCAAGCGCCGCCAAGCCCTGCACCGCGATGCCGAAATCAGGGCCATGCGCGATGTGCCGGAATTCATCCGCAAGGTGGAATCCATTTATGGCTACCGTAATTTCATCAACGATGCCGGCGGCAGCGTGTGCGAACTCGACGACCCGGATACCTTGGAAATCCTGGCCGAGCATACTTTGATCCTATATATCCGCACCACGCCTGAGTTGGAGCATATGTTGATCGAACGCGCCCGCAATGATCCAAAGCCCTTGTATTACCGGGAAAGTTTTCTGGACGAGCAATTACCCGTATTCATGGCGGAAAACGGCTATGCCAGCATCGACCGGATTCCCCCTGACCAATTCGTGAGCTGGGTATTCCCCAAACTGTTCCATTCGCGCCTGCCGCGTTATCAAGCCATCGCCGACCGCTATGGCTATACCGTCGATGCCGGCGCAATCGCCGAGGTGGAAACCGAGGCCGATTTCCTGGCTTTGCTGCGGGACGCCTTGGGCCGTTAAGCCCGTTTGATAAGAGACCGGAGAACCTGATTCCCATGCCCTTGGTTGCCCATACCGATTTGCCCACCTTCCAGCGCCTGCACGATGAAGGCCAGGAAATCCTGTCCGTCGAACGCGCCAGCCACCAGGATATCCGCGAGATGCATATCGGCCTGTTGAATATGATGCCGGACGCGGCCCTGGAAGCCACCGAGCGGCAGTTTTTCCGCTTGGTGGGCGCGGCCAATCCCATCGTGCAATTCCATATGCATCCCTTCACCATCCGGGGCCAGGAGCGCAGTCCCGAGGCTTTGGCCCATATCGGGCGTTATTATGAAAGTTTCGAGCAGATCAAGGCCCAGGGTTTGGATGGTTTGATCGTGAGCGGGGCCAATGTCAGCCAGCCGCGGTTGCCGGAGGAGCCGTTTTGGCAGCCTTTGACCGAGGTGTTCGATTGGGCGCGGGAAAACGTGACTTCCATTCTGTGTTCCTGCCTCGCCACCCATGCCTTGTTCGAGTATGCGACCGGGATTCCACGCACCCATTTGGGGTTCAAGCGCTGGGGGGTTTATTCCCATCATGTGGTGGAGCGGCGGCACCCTTTGGTGTCCACCATCAATACCCGGTTCGATGTGCCGCATTCCCGTTTCAACGAAATTTTCCGCGAGGATATGGAACGGGCCGGGCTCAAGGTCTTGGTGGAAAGCGCCGAGGCGGGGGTGCATCTGGCGGTGAGCCGGGATTTGCTGCGGGTGGTGTATTTCCAGGGGCATCCCGAGTATGACACCGTGAGTTTGTTGAAGGAATATAAACGCGAGGTCTTGCGCTATTATCACGGCGAGCGGGAGGATTATCCGCCATTCCCGGAACATTACTTCAATACCGAGGTGGGCGAGGTGTTGAGCGAATACGGCCAGCATTTGCGTAGCGCCCGGCGCGCTGGCCAACCCGCCCCGGAATTCCCCGAGCCCGACATCCTCCGACATTTGGATAATACTTGGCGCGATACCGCCAAGGCGGTGTTCAATAACTGGCTGGGTTTGATTTACCAAGTGACCGACCAGGACCGGCGCAAGCCGCTCATGGATCATGTCGATCCTGGGAATCCTTTGGGCTTGCGCTTGTGAATGGATAAGCCACGGTCGCGCTGTCGATAGCGGCTTTTTTATAATTTTTGACTGGACCGATCCAATGAATACTCCCAATCTCGACTTGGTGTTGCGCCTCATCGACCAGGCCAATGCCGCCGACCCCAACCAGGAAATCTGGCAGGGCGAATCCCAGCCCAAGGAACTGCTGTACGGGCGGCGCATGTCGGAATGGCTGGAAAAGCTCCGGCCCGAAGCGGGCGATTTGCTGCGTATCGCCGCCCGCGGCCAGCATATTAGGCGCTGGGAAGTGCCGCGCGATAGCTATCCCATGACCCGCGAGGGTTATCTGAAATGGCGGACTTTCCTCTACGGTTTCCATGGCGAAAAAGTGGGCGAACTCATGGCCGGGGCGGGCTATCCGCCGGAGGATGTGGCGCGGGTCCGGGCGATCCTGTCCAAGCGCGGCATGAAAACCGACCCGGAGGTGCAGTTGATCGAGGATGTGGCTTGTTTGGTCTTCCTCGAATACTACTTCCTGGCCTTCACCGCGACCCAGGACGACGACAAGCTATTGGGCATCGTCCGCAAGACCTGGAACAAGATGTCCGGGACGGCGCGGAACCGGGCCTTGACCCTGGATTTCCCGGATTCGGTCCAGCCTTTATTGGCCCGCGCCTTGGAGCCCGCTTGAATCCTGCCGCCCCACCGGCAACCCCGCCTTCATTGGCGCGGTTCGCTTGGCTATCCATCCTCGCCGCGATCCTGACCATCGGACTCAAGGCCCAGGCTTATCGCATGACGGGCTCGGTCGGGCTGTTGTCCGACGCCGCAGAATCCTTGGTGAACCTGGTCGCGGCCATCGTGGCCCTGACCATGCTCGGCTTCGCGGCCCGGCCCGCCGATAGCCACCATCCGTTCGGGCATGGCAAGGCCGAGTATTTTTCCAGCGGCTTCGAGGGGGCTTTGATCCTGGTCGCGGCGGGCGGCATCGCCTGGGCCGCCTGGGAACGCCTCTGGCATCCCCAACCCTTGGTCCAACTCGATATCGGCATCGCGGTGTCCGCCGCCGCCGGGTTCATCAATCTGGCGGTCGCCCGCGTCTTGCTGCGGGCGGGGCGCGAATACGGCTCGATCACCCTGGAGGCCGATGGCAAGCATTTGATGTCCGATGTCTGGACCACGGGCGCGATCCTGCTGGCCTTGGGCGGCATCGCCTGGACGGGCTGGCAATGGCTCGATCCCGCCATCGCCTTCCTGGCGGCGGTGCAAATCGTGTGGTCGGGGTTGGAATTGATGGTCCGCTCGGCGTCCGGCTTGTTGGACGCGGCGATTCCCGAGGCGGAAATGGTGGATATCGAGCGCATCCTCGAAGGCTACCGGGCCGAGGGCATCCAATTCCACGATCTAAGGACCCGCGCCTCCGGGATGCAGCGCTTCATGACCGTCCATGTGCTGGTGCCGGGCAGCCATACGGTGCAGGCCGGGCACGATCTGCTGGAACGGATCGAGGCCGATATCGGCGCGGCCCTGCCCAACATCGCCATCGTCACCCATCTCGAACCCTTGGAGGACGCGGCTTCCTTCGCCCATGCCCAAATCGAACGCGGCCCGCCCCGGTCCAAGCCGCCGCGCCAAGGAGCCGAAGTCCCGCGCCCAGCCCCGGCGGCGCGGGGCGATTGGGGCATGGTTTGCCGGATGGCGGGGGCGGCTTTGTTGGTGGTGGGGGGCGGGGCCAGCATGGCGCTGGCGGGGTATTACGCCGATATCGCGATGGGGGCCAGCCTGCTCGGCTTGATGTTGGCGTTGTGGGGCGGGCGCATCGCCAAGCGGGCCTGATTCAGCCGAACACTTCCTTCATGAACAAGGCTTGCCAGCTATGGGCCATGGCGGCTTCCCGCTCGCGGTCGCCGTGGGGCGGGGTTTCGCCGGTCGCGGTGGCGACCAGGGTTTTGTCGCCAGGGGAGTATTCGTAGACCCCGGTCACGGAAATCGCGTACTCGGGACTCAACAGGCTGTAGCAATGGTTGATGAGGGCGGGCGGGCCGGGTTCGCGCTCGGACAAAAGGTCGACCACGGCGGCGGCGCAGACCTTGGCCTGGGCATTGGCGGCGAAGGCCGATTTGGGCATGGGCGTCGCGATGCAGGCGTCGCCGATGACATGCACGCCAGGGGCGAGGGTCGATTCGAAGCTGCGGGGATCGACCGGACACCAGCCCGAATCGTCCACCAAGCCGGCGATCTGCGCCAGTTTCCCGGCCTTTTGCGGCGGGATCACGTTCAGCACATTGGCCCGGTGGCGGCCGAAATCGGTATGCACGGTCCGCTTGTGGACATCCACCCGCTCGATCCGGCCTTCCTTCTCCGCCGAAATCCATTCCACCATCCCCGGATACAGTTCCTTCCAACCCTGCATGAACAGCGCTTGCTTGGAGAACTGGGTT
Organism: Methylomagnum ishizawai; assembly: GCF_019670005.1. NCBI lineage: Bacteria > Pseudomonadati > Pseudomonadota > Gammaproteobacteria > Methylococcales > Methylococcaceae > Methylomagnum > Methylomagnum ishizawai. The sequence goes on from NZ_AP019783.1 coordinate 2,314,485, forward strand.
TTGGCATCCAGGATCAGGACTTTCGAGCGCGGCATATGGCGCTTGAGGAAATGGGCCATCAGCGAGGCGCGTTCGTAGGGGCCGGGCGGGCAGCGATAGGGATTCTGCGGCACCACGATCATGACCACATCGCCGTTGCGCATGGCGCGGAGCTGGCGGCGGAGCAGGGAGGTCTGCGGCCCGGCCTGCCAGGCGTGGGGCGCGATGAGGCTGGCTTCCTCGTCGTAGCCGGGGATGGCGTCCCAGCGGAAGTCTATGCCGGGGGCCACGATCAGCCGGTCGTAGGGCACGGTGGAACCATCGGCCAGCAGGACCGCGCGGTTGCGGATATCGACGCCCTTGGCCTCGCCGGTGACGGACTGGACGCCGGTGGCCTTGATCGCTTTGTAATCGAAGCGCAACTCCTTGGGGCGTTTGTGGCCGGGCAGGCTGGTGATGAATTCGTTGGAGCCGGGGCAGGGCAGGTAATAACTGTTGCGCTCGATCAGGGTGACTTTGAGGGAAGGGTCGAGCAGGGTCAGATAGCGCGCCGCGGTCGCCCCGGCGAAACCCCCGCCCAGGACCACGACCTTGGCGTTGGCGAGGGAGGGCTTGCCGGGTTTCGAGCGGTTGCCGGAACAGCCTAGGGTGCCCGCGAGGCCGGCCATGGCGGCCCAGCCCAGGAAGGCGCGGCGGGAAAACTGGGTCATGCGGTTTTTTCCTGTTCTCAATGGCTGAAATACTTCGCCACGGCGGCGAAGTCTTCGTCCGTGTAGCCTTTGGCGATGCGGTCCATGACTGTGGCCCGCCGCAATCCGTCGCGGAACGCCTTCATGCGCCGCACGAATTCGGCTTCGGGGATTCCCGTCAGCGCGGGGATGGTATCGAAACCCTGGCCGTGGGCACCGTGGCAACCGCCGCAGGCGCGGGCGAGGGTGGCGGCGTCGGGGCGGGGGCCGGTGCCACCGGGGGCGGCGAAAGGCAGGAGCGACAAGGCCAGGACGGGCAGCAGCGGTTTTGGAAAGGGGCGCATCTTTGCGGTCGGGGTCGTGATTGGTCCGGGGTGCCCCTCGGGTCGGGGCGGATTTTTATGGGGCGGATAGGGATTTTAGCGTAAAGCGCGGTCCCGCTGTTGTGCCGATAATGGCCGCCGCCTTGGAACCCGGCTTCCGGGCCGGAAACCCGGTGGGGATGGGGGAAAAACGGGGTGCGACAAAATGTCGCGATAATTTCTTGACAAGGGTTTGGCGGGTGATAGACTGCACCGCACCCGGGGGACCGGGGGTTCCGGGGGCGTTCAAGGGCCTGCCGGGGCGAGGCGGAGGGGAGGCCGGAATCCGGTCGAACCGCCGTTATAGAAGCAATTTTCAAGAGGTAAAAGAAATGGCTGCAACAACCGCTGGCGGCGTCGCCGCGCAGGACAAGCCGCTGCTCGATACGAAGTGGCTGGCGTTCGCGTTCACGATCTACACCGTGTTCTACATGTGGGTGCGCTGGTACGAAGGCGTGTACGGCTGGGCCGCGGGCCTGGACTCCTTCGCGCCTGAGTTCGAGACCTACTGGATGAACTTCCTGTACACCGAGATCGTGCTGGAAGTGACCACCGCGTCGATCCTGTGGGGCTACATCTGGAAGAGCCGCGACCGCAACCTGGCCGCGATCACCCCGCGCGAAGAGCTGCGCCGCAACATGACCCACCTGATCTGGGTGTTCGCCTATGCGTGGGCGATCTACTGGGGCGCTTCCTACTTCACCGAGCAGGACGGCACCTGGCACCAGACCATCGTGCGCGACACCGACTTCACCCCGTCGCACATCATCGAGTTCTACCTGAGCTACCCGATCTACATCATCACCGGCTTCGGCGCGTTCCTGTACGCCAAGACCCGCCTGCCGTACTTCGCGCAGGGCCTGTCCCTGCCGTACCTGGTGACCGTTGTGGGTCCGTTCATGATCCTGCCGAACGTGGGCCTGAACGAATGGGGCCACACCTTCTGGTTCATGGAAGAGCTGTTCGTGGCTCCCCTGCACTACGGCTTCGTGATCTTCGGCTGGCTGGCGCTGGCCATCGCCGGCGTGCTGCTGCAGATCTTCGCGAGCTTCGCGACCGTGATCGGCAAGGACGTCTGCGAAGCGGTCGACCAGGGCCTGATCGCCAAGTAAGGCGGACGGAAGCGGTGCCGGTCCCCGATGCCCTGTGGGCGTGGGGGGTTCCGGTGCCGGACACAGGGAGTGATGGGCGCGGCCGGTTGTGGCCGCGCCCGAGAAGACTATAAAACGAAACTTTGGAGGTAACTCATGAGCGCACTTCAATCTGCGGTCCGGTCCCACGCCGAGGCCGTGCAGGTTTCCCGGACCATCGACTATCTGGGCCTGTTCATCTTCTTCTTCGTCATCTGCGGTTCGTACCACATCCACGCGATGCTGACCATGGGCGACTGGGACTTCTGGTCCGACTGGAAGGACCGCCGCCTGTGGGTCACCGTGACCCCGATCGTGCTGGTGACCTTCCCGGCCGCCGCGCAGGTGTTCCTGTGGGAACGTTTCCGCCAGCCGTGGGCCGCGACCGTGTGCGTGTTGGCGCTGCTGTTCGGTGAATGGGTCAACCGCTACTTCAACTTCTGGGGCTGGACCTACTTCCCCGTGAACTTCGTGTTCCCGGCCATCCTGGTCCCGGGCGCGATCATCCTCGACGTCTGCCTGATGCTGTCCGGCAGCTACCTGTTCACCGCCATCATCGGTGGCCTGGCCTGGGGTTTGATCTTCTACCCCGGCAACTGGCCGATCATCGCCCCGATCCACGTGCCGGTTGAATACAACGGCATGCTGATGTCCATCGCCGACATCCAGGGCTACAACTATGTGCGTACCGGCACCCCCGAGTACATCCGCATGGTCGAGAAGGGCACCCTGCGTACCTTCGGTAAGGACGTGGCCCCGGTGTCCGCGTTCTTCTCCGGCTTCATGTCCATCCTGATCTACTTCATGTGGCACTTCGTCGGCCGCTGGTTCTCCAACGTCCGCTTCCTGAAGAACACCTGATAGGGATCGGCCGGGTCCGCCCGGCCGGGAACGCACCCATCCGCACCGGAGCCCCGGAGCGTGCCCGAGGGCGCGCGGGGGCGGCCACAACAGAACAGACTCGAGAGAGAGGAAGAACTATGAAACTACTCAAAGACAGGATCGCCAAGTGGTCCATGGTCGGCTTGCTGACCGCGTTCGCGGCGACCAGCTTCTACGCGCCGAACGCCTCCGCGCACGGCGAAAAGTCCCAGGCCGCGTTCATGCGTATGCGTACCATCCACTGGTACGACCTGAAGTGGAGCAAGGAAAAGGTCAAGGTCAACGAACAGGTCGAGATCACCGGCAAGTTCCACGTGTTCGAGGGCTGGCCGGAAACCGTGGACGAGCCGGATGTATCGTTCCTGAACATCGGTATTCCCGGCCCGGTCTTCATCCGCAAGGAATCCTACATCGGCGGCCAGCTGGTGCCGCGTTCCGTGCGCCTCGAGATCGGCAAGACCTATGAGTTCAAAGTGGTGCTGAAGGCCCGCCGCCCCGGCGACTGGCACGTCCACACCATGATGAACGTCCAGGGCGGCGGTCCGATCATCGGGCCCGGCAAGTGGATCACCATCGAAGGCTCGATGGGCGACTTCAAGAACCCGGTCACCACCCTGACCGGCCAGACCGTGGACCTCGAGAGCTACAACCTGGAGAACACCTACTTCTGGCACGCCCTGTGGTACGCGATCGGCCTGGCCTGGATCGTCTACTGGGTCCGCCGTCCGGTGTTCCTGCCGCGCATGCTGCTGGCCGACGCCGGCCGCGCCGACGAGCTGGTTTCCGGGACCGACCGCAAGGTCGCCATGGGCTTCGCGGCCGGCACCCTGTTGCTGGTGATCTTCGCGATGTCCGGTGCCAACGGCAAGTACCCGATCACCATCCCGCTGCAGGCCGGTACCCTGCGCGGCATCAAGCCGATCGAGATGACCAAGCCGACCGTCTCCGTCAAGGTGGAGGACGCCAGCTACCGCGTGCCGGGCCGCGCCATGCGCATGAAGCTGACCATCACCAACAGCGGCAACAGCGCCGTGCGTTTGGGCGAGTTCTACACCGCGTCCGTGCGGTTCCTGGACTCCGACGTGTACAAGGACACCACCGGCTATCCCGAGGACCTGCTGGCCGAGGACGGCCTGGAAGTCAGCGACAACAGCCCGCTGGCTCCCGGCGAGACCCGCACCGTGGAAGTGACCGCTTCCGACGCGGCGTGGGAAGTCTACCGCCTGTCCGACATCATCTACGATCCGGACAGCCGCTTCGCCGGCCTCCTGTTCTTCTTCGACGCCGCTGGCAACCGTCAGGTGACCCAGATCGACGCGCCGTTGATCCCGTCCTTCATGTAAGCGGCCGGGGCGCTTGACGCGCCCCCATCCGCCGTGATCGGCTCGGCCCCCCCGCCTCAGGCGGGGGGGCTTTTTTGCTTTGCAACTTCAGGATTTCGACGATGTTGGTAGATTCCCATTGCCACCTCGACCGCCTCGATCTGGCCCCCTACGACCATGATTTTTCCAAGCTGGTCGGCGAGGCCACCGCGCATGGGATCGGGCATATGCTGTGTATTTCCATCGACATGGAAAGCTATCCGTCCATGCGGGCTTTGGTCGAGGGTTATGACAATATCTCGGTATCGGTGGGCGTCCATCCCAACGAGCGCGATAACCGCGAACCCACGGTGGAAGAATTGATTGAGTTGGCGGGGGACGCCAAGGTCGTGGCGGTGGGCGAAACCGGCCTGGATTATTTCCGCGGCGAAGGGGATTTGAGCTGGCAGCGGGAACGGTTCCGGAGGCATATCCAAGCGGCCAAGGCGGTGGGTAAACCGCTTATCATCCATACCCGTGATTCCAGGGAGGATACCCTTGATATTCTGGCCGAGGAAGGGGCTGCCGAGGTGGGGGGCGTCTTGCATTGTTTCACCGAGGATTGGGAAACCGCCCAGCGCGCCCTGGATTTGAATTTTTATATCTCGTTTTCCGGGATATTGACTTTCCGCAATGCCCGGACCATCCAGGAGGCGGCGAAGCGGGTGCCCGAAGACCGGATTTTGGTCGAGACCGATTCCCCTTATCTCACACCGATGCCATACCGGGGAAAACCCAATTATCCGTTCAGGGTCCGGCAGGTCGCCGAATTCTTGGCGGGGCTCCGGGAAACCTCCTTGGAAGCGGTGGCGGAATCCACCACCCGCAATTTCTATTCCTTATTCCCGATCCAGCGGGCTTGATGGAATAGGGCGGTTTTTCCGGGTATTGGAAAAATACCGCCCAGGATTTCTAAGGGTGGCTCCAATCCACCCAGCCAAAATGCCAAGTGCCGATGATCGCCAAACCGAAAGCGATGCGGTACCATGCGAAGGCCATGAAATCGTGGTTGGAGATATACCTTAAAAGCCAGCGCACGCAGACGAAGGCGGACACAAAGGCCGAGACGAAGCCGACCGCCCACATGCCCAGATCGTCCACCGAGAGCAAGGCCCGTTCTTTATAGACTTGGTATAGTGTCGCCACCACCAGGGTGGGGATGGCGAGGAAGAACGAGAATTCGGTCGCCGCCTTGCGCGACAGCCCGAACAACAATCCCCCGATAATGGTCGCCCCGGAGCGGGAAGTGCCGGGAATCAGCGCGAAAGTCTGGGCGATACCCAGTTTCAAGGCATCCAGCAAGCCCATATCATCCACCGATTCCACCCGGATTTTATGGGGGCGCTTTTCGGCCCAAATAATCACGAAAGCGCCCACGACAAAGGCCAGCGCCACGGGGATGGGTTGGAATAAATGGGCTTTGATGGCTTTGCCGAATAACAACCCTAAAATGGCGAACGGCAGGAAGGCGATGAATAGCTTGAGCAGGAAGCGCCGGGCTTCCGCCGAGTGGCGTAGCCCGAATAGCACGCCCAATAATCTCACCCGATATTCCCAACAGACCGCCAGGATCGCCCCGGATTGGATGACGATTTCGAATAGCTTGCCGCGCTCGTTGTTGAAATGCAGCAAATCCCCCACCAGGATCAAATGCCCGGTGCTGGAAATGGGTAGGAATTCGGTGAGTCCTTCGACGATGCCCAGAATTAGGGCTTTCAGCAATAAGATAAAGTCCATAGGTTTCGCGTTTGGAGGGTGATGGGGTTGTCGATTGGCACCGGGGCGGGTTTATACCATGATTGCCGTACCGATCTCGACTGTATTCCCCGGCATGCCCCGTTTTTCCCATCGCAGCCGTCCGTGGGTGTTAGAATGCGCGGCCTCGCCAGCGCGGTGGGTAGGTCGCCCCGTCCCCGCAACGCTGCGCGAAGCAAGGCGGATCGCTGCGGTCCGCCGGGCCTGGAAGCCGCGGACCGTGGTTGGCTTCAAAGCAAAGTCCGCACTGCAAAATGGCCGCGCTGGATCCTGTTCCCGTCCCGCCGACGCGCCTATATACTTGCGCCCACTCGGGACGGGCCGCCGTGGCCGGGGGTTCGACAATCGCAGACCCATCTTCGGGCAGGGGAAACCATGAAAGCCATCCTTCGTTTGATTCCGCTCTGGGCCGGCTGGGTGTTCGCCACCCTCGCCTGGGCCGAATCCATGGATTCGGAAACCGGCAACAAGCTGGATGTACGGAAAGGGATGCAAGTTTACAAATCGGCCTGCGCCGAATGCCATGCCACCGGCAAGGGCGGCGCGCCGCGTTTACATGACCGGGAGGCTTGGAAACACCGTTCCTTCCAATCCCAATCGGTAATGCGCGACCATGCCAAGAGTGGCTTTTTGCTGATGCCGGCCAAAGGGGGCCATCCCTTGCTGGATAACCAGGAAATGGCCGACGCGGTGTTTTACATGTCCGAACAAATCTCTGGCCGGATGGAGGGACGATAAGCTTTCCGCCATGGATGACCGCCCGCCGGTGCGCTTCGGGTCCGCTTCCCACCTATCGCTTCACTTCACGCTAAAAAGAGTCCGATGTCTTATTATTTAGAACCCAACAAGGATTACCGTACCGATAGCCTTAGGAAAGGTGTGGAATTCTCCCAGGAGGAAATCCGCACGGATACCGCCAAACATTATGACGATTGCTACTGGGATTACCGCACCGCTTGGTTCGATAATGAGAATCTGGCCTTGCATTATGGCTATTGGGACGCGGACACCAAAACCCATAGCCAGGCTTTATTGAATAAGAACCGCATACTCTGCGAAATCGCCGGGATCGAACCTGGACAGCGGGTTTTGGACGCGGGGTGCGGCATCGGCGGCAGTTCCATCTGGTTGGCGAAAAACGTGGGTTGCCGGGCCGTCGGGATTACCGTCAGCGCCCAGCAAGTGGCGCACGCCCAGCGCAATGCCCAGCGCCACGGCGTCGCCGATAAGGTGGAATTCCAGGTGGCGGATTTCTGCCAAACCCCGTTTCCCGATGAATCCTTCGATGTGGTTTGGGCCATCGAGAGCAGTTGCTATGCCATCGATAAACGGGATTTCTTCAACGAGGCTTATCGCCTATTGAAAAAGGGCGGCACCTTGATCGCCTGCGATGGTTATGCCACTCGCCGCGAATTCAACGCCGAGGAATGGCAGGCCATCATGGATTGCTTGAATGGCTGGGCCGTGCCCAATCTGTCCAGCGCCGAGGAATTCCAGGCCGGGATGGAGGAATGCGGTTTCACGGAAGTGCATGTCACCGAGGCCACCCAGGAAGCCCTGCCGTCCTCGCGACGGATGTATCTGACCGCGCTGTGGACCTATCCCATGCAGGTCGTCATGCAGGCTTTGGGTTTGCGGAAAAAAGCCCAGACCGCCAATTTCAAAGTGGCTTTGGCGCAGTGGAAAGTCTTCAATGGCGGGTTGGCCCGCTATTATATTTTCCGGGCCAAGAAGCCCCTCTAGGCCGGAGGTTTCGCGTCCGTGGAACGATTGGCCGGAAGTTCCAATTTGGGGGGGATTCCGCCCGAGTGGATCGCCTTGGCGATGGGGGTTGGGATAGGGTTGTTGCTGGGGTTTGTGCTGGGCCAGTGGTTGGCCGCGCCCAAGCCCGCGCCGCCAGCGGAACCGGAAGCTACCGCGGCCGAAACCCCCGAATCCACCGCTACCGATTCGGTGGGCTTGGTGATCGATGGCCGGATCGTGGAGCTTTCCCCGCTGGCTTTGCGTCGAATCCAAGACTTGCTCGGGACCGGATCCAAAGCCGAGGCCATCCAAAAATTCTCCGAGGCCACCGGTCTGGAACGGGCGGAAGCCGGGGCCGTGATCGATTCTCTACCCAAGGCCGTCCGCTGATCTGCGGCCTTGGGCCACCTCCGCATCCTTATTTTCCGGGAGACTCGCGATGGGACTTTTCGATTTCCTCAAGAAGCAGTTTGTCGATGTCCTCCAATGGGTGGAGGAATACGACGGGATACTGGCCTACCGCTATCCCATGCCGGATTTTGAAATCCAGTATGGGGCGCAATTGGTGGTGCGGGAAAGCCAGATGGCTTTGTTGGTGGACGAGGGCCATGCGGCGGATGTGTTCGGGGCCGGCACCCATACCCTGGATACCCGCACCATGCCCTTGCTGACCAACCTGAAGAACTGGGACAAACTATTCCAATCGCCTTTCAAAAGCGATGTGTATTTCTTCAGCACCCGGCTGCAATTGGCCCGCAAATGGGGGACGCCGAACCCGGTGACGATCCGCGACAAGGAATTCGGCATGGTGCGGCTACGCGGTTTCGGTCAATACGCCTACCGCATCGCCGATCCCAAGCTGTTTTTCCTCAATGTCAGCGGCACCCGCGATATCTACACGGTGGACGATCTGGAAGACCAGTTGCGCGGCACCGTGATCGGGGCGATGACCGATTTGTTCGCCGAATCCGGGATTCCCTTCATCGACATGGCGGCCAACCAGGACGAGATGGCGGTGATGCTCAAGGCCAAACTGGCGGGGGAATTCAGCCGTTTGGGGCTGGCCTTGGATAGCTTCGTGGTGCAGAACCTGTCCTTGCCGGAAGAATTGCAGAAGGTGCTGGACGAGCGCATCAGCATGAACATGGTGGGCGATCTCAACCAATACGCCCAGTTCCAGGCCGCCAAATCGATCCCCATCGCCGCCGCCAATCCGGGCGGGGTGGCGGGCGCGGGTGCCGGACTGGGCGCGGGCATGGCCTTGGGGCAGGCGATGGCGAATGCCTTCACGGGCGGCGCGGCGGGGCAGGGCAACGGCGCGGGTTCGTCGCCGGAGGACATTACGGCCCTCCTGGAAAAGCTCCACGACCTCATGACCAAGGGCATCCTCAGCCAGGCAGAGTTCGAGGCCAAGAAGGCGGAATTGCTGAAGAAGCTGGTTTGAAGGGCCATCGCGGTCCCGTCCTGTGAAACGCGCCTCCTGTCCCTCTTGCGGTGCGGAAGTCCTGTTCCGCTCCGCCGCCTCCATCCTGGCGGTCTGCGAATACTGCCATAGCACCTTGTTACGCCAGGGATCGGCGTTGGAAAACCTCGGCAAGATGGCCGAGTTGTTGGAAGACGCCTCGCCGGTCCAACTCGGCAGCGAAGGCCGCTACCAAGGCCAGCGCTTCCAGGTCTTGGGCCGCATCCAACTCCAATACGAAGCCGGCTTGTGGAACGAATGGTATTTGCTGTTCCACAACGGGCGCACCGGCTGGTTGGGCGAAACGCCGGGGTTGTGCGCCGTGTCCTTCCTGGTTCCGCCGCCCGAGCCTTGCCCCGGTTTCCAGGAACTCCGCGTCGGCCAGCACCTCGCCCTGCAAGGCCAGGATTTCCAAGTCGCCAATCTCGAACAAGCCCGCTGCATCGCCGGGGAGGGCGAATTGCCGTTCCGGGTCGGGGCGGGCTACGACACCGCCCTGGTGGATTTGCGCGGTCCCGGCCAGGCTTTCGCCACCCTCGATTACAGCGAAATCCCGCCGCTGTTGTTCGTCGGCGAACAGGTCCGGTTCGACGCGCTGGAACTCAAGAACCTGCGCGATACCACCGTGCGCGGCCCGGCGCTCCAAGTCCAGAGCTTCGCCTGCGCCCAGTGCGGCGCGCCCTTGCTGCCCAAACTGCCGACCAGCGTGGTCATCGTCTGCGGCAGTTGCGGCTCGGCCCACGATCTTCAAGACCAGCGCCATCCCATCGTATTCCGGGCCGAATTGGAGCGGAGTCCGCGCCCCCGGATTCCACTCGGTGGCCGGGGCAAACTGCGCGGCCAGGATTACGAAGTCGTCGGCTTCATGCAGCGCGAGGCGCGGCTCGAAGGCATCGATTACCGTTGGAGCGAATATTTGTTGCTCAACCGGGGCGGCGGTTTCGATTGGCTGAGCGAATACCAAGGCCATTGGAACTATCTCCGGCCCACCACCCATCAACCGGCGTTCGGGCCGGGTTTCGCCCAATACCAGCAAAGGCGGCTCAGGCATTTCCAGGATTCCGAGGCGCGGGTGGTATTCGTGCTGGGCGAATTCTATTGGCAAGTACGCTTGGGCGACACGGCGCGGATGCGGGATTATGTCGATCCGCCCTGGCTGTTATCCCAGGAATGGACCAGCAAGGAAATCACCTATTCGTTCGGCGAATATATCGGGCGGGAGGAAATCGCCGCCGTTTTCAAACCGGAGCGGGAATTACCCGAACCTTATGGGATTTATGCCAACCAGCCTTCGCCTTGGCAAGGCCGGATCGCGGGTTATTGGTGGAGTTTCTTGGCGCTGACCTTGATGCTATTAGGGCTGCATCTCGGCTTGCTGGTCAAAAGCGGCGCGCCGGAAGCCATCCACACCCGCGTGACCCTGGACCGTTCCCAGCCCGAAACCACCCAAACCACGCCGCCCTTCGATATCAATGGCTTGGGTCCGGTCGAGGTCAAGGTCGGTACCAATCTCGCCAATAACTGGGTCGATCTGGGCGTGGCCTTGGTCGGCGTCGATACCGGCTTGGTGTATAACGCCGAGCGCGAATTCAGTTATTACTCGGGCTATGACGAGGGATATTGGGACGAGGGCAACCGTAATGGTGCCTTGAGTTTTTCCGGGGTGCCGGATGGGCGGTATTATCTGGCCGTGTCCGCCGAGAGCGACGCGGTTTCCCAAGCCTGGACCTCGGTTACTTGCGATCTGACGGTGCAAAGGGCGCGGGCCGGTTGGGGGAATTTCTTCCTGGCCGTGTTGGCCTTGGCGGTTTGGCCGGGTATCGCGACGTGGCGGCATAATGCCTTTGAAACCCGCCGTTGGATGGACAGCGACCATCCACAAGCAAGCTGGATTTCCTCCTGAGGGGGTTGCATGTATTACCGGCCTTATTGGATATACGGCTTGCTGGTCCTGATGCTTTTTGCCTATGCCCAATACCGGGGCTGGAGTGTGGGTGGCGACGATGCGTCGTCCGGCTCCGGCCATCGTTTGGGGTCCGGGCAATCTATTTTCCACAAATGAAATGGAGGGGGGTTTATGTTGGAATGGTTCAATCCTGTGGCGCTGCTCAATTCCTTGATCTATTCCTTGTTGGGCGTCGCCGTATTCTGGGTGTCTTTCATCATTATCGATTTGTTGACGCCCTATGCGCTCTGGCATGAAATCGTCAAGGAGCGGAATCTGCCGTTGGCGATCCTGGCGGCGGCGATGTGTTTGGGGATTTCGATTATCGTGGCGGCGGCGATCCATGGGTAAGTCCGGGGCGGCGGACGGATGTGGATAAGATGAACCCAGAGGATTCGGAAACACGGCCATCCCGCTATCGGGTCGCGGTGGTTTTGGGGTTGGTCTTCGCCCTTGCGCTATTGGTGCGTTTAGGGTTGCTCGATGGCAAACCGGTATTTACCCCGGATTCCAATTATTTTTTCATCCATGCCGAAAATCTCCTGAAAAACCAGTGCTATTCCATTTCGGCTCCCGATAGCAAGGCCTGTCAACCCAGTTGGGGTAGCCAACCGCCCGGTTATCCCTTGTTGATCGCCACAGTCGGATTATTGGGTGGCGGTATCCTGCAAATCGCCCAAATCCAAACCCTGGTTTTCGCATTGGTGGTGGTGTATGCGCTATGGATGGGCTATCGCTGGCATCGTAGTCCGCGCCTATTGTTCATTGCGGGAATCGTCCTGGCTGGCTCGCCCGTGACCGTCGGATGGTCGCGTTGGGTCTTGACCGAAACGCTGGCCGCCGCTGGGTCGTTATGGGTATTCGCCGAAATATATGGGTCTTTGGCGGAGCGCCGCCTAAGGACGTGGAGGCTGGCTGTGGCCTTGGGTTGCGCTATAGCGATGCGTTGGGATTCGATATGGTTGCTGATTCCAGCCTGCGCGTCGGGATTTTATCTATCGGGGTGGCGGGCCGGGGTTGGCCGGGCGGTGTTATTGCTGCTGGCGGCCACCCTGGTTCCGGGAATTATGGCGATACGGGCTTGGCGCGTGGGTTTGCCTTTGTTGCCCTCGGTGATCGCCGATCCCGGCCTATCCCCGGCGGTGGTCGGGTTTTGGCGGAGTGCCGCCTTGGCCCAAAACGCGACCTCGGGTTTCCTATGGCCGGTTTGGGGCAAGCACTATAGCAGGCTCGGCAAGCATTGGGATGGGACATCCATAGACCCCGCGCTGAATACCGACGAATTCAAGGATATTCTGCGGCGGTTGGGCGCTTTGGACGATGGAGCCTCTTTGCCCAAGGAGATTGAAAGCGATTTGCAGCGGTTGGTGGATAGCCGGGGCAACCTGACACCCAAGCCGGTTTTGCTGTTGAAAAGGATCGGGAATATCTGGCAGCAAAAAGATACCTTGTATTTCGCGGGTGGCCCTTTTGGGGGAAGCGGTGAAAAACTGGCCCGCTACTATAAAAATGCGCTGTTGGGGTTGTGGGTTATCGCGCTGGTCTTGGCCGGTCGGCGGCGCGAAATCTGGATCGTCTCCGGGTTGTTCCTGGCTTATTTCATTCCCAGGCTGGTTTCGCTTGTGGCCAACGCCGGCTTGGAATCCAGATATTTGGTGCCCTCTTATCCGGTGCTGGAAATCACGGTGCTATATGCCGTTTTCTGGGCGGTGCGGCGGGTTGGGGATTCGTCCCGACCTCATGGCACGGTGGCCGGTTGAAATACGCCCTCCTCGTTTCCGTCTTCCTCATCGCCTCTTGCGGGCTGGTCTACGAACTCATCGCCGGGGCCATGGCCAGCTATCTGCTGGGCGATTCCGTCACCCGGTTTTCCACCGTCATCGGCACCTATCTGTTCGCCATGGGCATCGGCTCCTGGCTGTCCAAGCATATCGGCGGGAACCTGATCCTGCGCTTCGTGCAGATCGAATTGGCCGTCGGTTTGTTCGGCGGGATGTCGGCGGCGGTGTTGTTCCTGTTGTTCGCCCAGGCCGGGGCACCGTTCATGGCGGCGCTGTATGGGTTGGTGCTGGCGGTCGGGGTGCTGGTGGGGCTGGAAATCCCCTTGCTGATGCGCATCCTGCACGAGAAGGTGCGGTTCCGCGAATTGGTGTCGGAGGTCTTGACCTTCGATTATCTGGGGGCGCTGGCGGTATCCTTGCTATTCCCGCTGGTGTTGGCCCCGCGTTTGGGCATGATCCGCACCGCGCTGTTGTTCGGGCTGCTCAACGCCCTGGTGGCGGCGGCGACGCTATGGCTGTTCCGGGGACGGCCCGGGCCTTGGCGCTGGGCGGCGGGGCAGTGCGCGGCGGTGACGGTTTTGCTGCTGGCCGGGTTGGCCGGGGCGGGGCGCTTGACCGCCTACGCCGAGGCGCAGTTCTACAGCGACGACATCGTCTACGCCGAGACCACGCCCTATCAGCGCATCGTGCTGACCCGCTGGGCCGACGATTTGCGCCTGTTCCTCAATGGCAACCTGCAATTCAGCGCCCGCGACGAATACCGCTACCACGAAGCCTTGGTGCATCCCGGTTTGGCGGCGTTGCCCTGGGCCAAGCGGGTACTGGTGCTGGGTGGCGGCGATGGGCTGGCGGTGCGGGAAATCCTCAAGCACCCCGACGTGGAAGCCGTGACCCTGGTGGAGCTCGATCCGGCCATGACCCGCTTGTTCAGCCGCCATGAGTGGCTGCGGGGTTTGAATGGCGGGGCGCTGACCGATCCGAGAGTGCGGGTGGTCAATGCCGATGCCATGGTGTGGTTGGACCGGACGCCCGAACTGTTCGATTTCATCGTCGCCGATTTCCCCGACCCGACCAGTTTCGGCATCGGCAAGCTGTATACCACGGCGTTCTACCGGTTGCTGGATCATCATCTGGCCCGGACGGGACTCTTGGTGGTGCAATCGACCTCGCCCTATGCCGCCCGCCGCAGCTTTTGGTGCGTGGTGAACACCTTGGCGGCGGTGGGTTTCCACACCTGGCCTTATCACGCCTATGTGGCCTCGTTCGGGGAATGGGGTTTCATCCTGGCGGGGCATGGCGGTTTCGCGCCCGCCGAGCGCTTGCCTTTGGGGCTGCGCTTCCTGGACGCGCAAAGCCAGCGCGATTTGTTCCGTTTTCCCCAGGACATGGGGTGGATGCAAACCGAGGTGAACCGTTTGGACAATCAGGTGTTGGTGGGCTATCACGAGGCGGATTGGAACGCGGTGGCGCGTTAGCCCAGGCATTCCAGCGGCATTCCCCATCCCGCCGGATTGATCCATAGTTATAGGGTGGGCGTGAGCCGCCACCCGCGCCGCCCGAATCATCGGGCGGTGGCGGGGTCTACCTGGAGAGGAGTCCGCCCGCCCCGAACCCCACCCCCGGAGGAACCACCATGACGGACCATCAGACCTCCCTGCCGCCCGGACGTCTTTATAGCGCCTGCGATCCGGCCGATTTCCCGTTCCAGACCACCGCCGAACTGGCCGATATCGGCATCGCCGTCGGCCAGGAGCGGGCCTTGGATGCCTTGCGCTTCGGCCTTGGCATGGGCCGGGAAGGCTTCAACTTGTTCGCCCTGGGACCGCCCGGCGCGGGCAAGGCCACCGTGGTGCGGGAGGTGGTCGCCCGCGAGGCCGAACACCGGCCCGCTCCCGACGATTGGTGTTATGTCCATAATTTCGCCGAGCCGTCCAAGCCCAAGGCGTTGCGCCTGCCCGCGGGACTGGGGCGGCGCTTCGCCGAGGACGTGGCGCGGACCCTCGAAGAACTGGTCGGGGCCATTCCCGCCGCGTTCGAGGGCGAGGAATACCGGGCGCGGGTCGAGGAGATCGAGGAGGAGGCCAAGGAACGCGAAAGCCACGCCATCGAGGAGTTGCGCCGGGAAGCGGCCCGCCAGCATATCGCCTTGATCGAGACCCCGACCGGCTTCGCCTTCGCGCCCATCGACCCCAAGGACGAGGTGTTCAGCCCGGACCGTTTCCGCCAACTGCCCGAGGGCGAACAACAGGAAATCCAGGAAAATATCGCCCATCTGCACCAGCAACTGACCAAGCTGCTGCGGCAGTTCCCGGCTTGGCGGCGCGAGGCCAAGCACAAGCTCAAGGCGCTGAACCGGGAAATCGCCGGTTTCGCCATCGGCCATCCCATGGAGGAATTGCGGGCCGATTATGCCGCCGTCGAGCCGGTGGCCGCCCATCTCGACCTGATGCGGCGCGAACTGATCGACCATGCCGACGATTTCTTTCCCAAGGCCGAGGGTGGCGGCGGGATGGCGGCGGTGTTGCTGGGGCAGGGCCAGGGCCACCAGGGCCACCAGGGCCAGCGCGCCAATCCTTGGCAGCGCTACGCGGTGAACCTCCTGGTCGATCACGGCGGCGAGCGCAACGCCCCCATCGTCTGCGAAAACCTGCCCACCCAGGCCAATCTGATAGGCCGGGTCGAATACCAAGCGCTGATGGGCGCTTTGATCACCGATTTCACCATGATCAAGGCGGGTGCCTTGCACCGGGCCAATGGCGGCTATTTGATATTGGACGCCCGCAAACTGCTGATGCAGCCCTACGCCTGGGAAAGCTTGAAGCGCACCCTGGAAACCGGGGATATCCGCATCGAGCCTTTGGAACGGACCTTGGGTTTCCTTAGCACCGCGACCCTGGAGCCCGAGCCTATTCCCCTGGATATCAAGGTGATCCTGACCGGGGACCGCGCTTTGTATTATTTGCTCAGCCTGTACGATCCCGAGTTCCGGGAACTGTTCAAGGTCGCCGCCGATTTCGAGGAAACCATGGACCGCGACGCCGGCGGCCATGCCCTGTATGCCCGGTTGATCGGCAGCCTGGCCCGGCGCAACGGCCTCAAGCCCTTGGAGCGGGACGCGGTGATCCGGGTGGTGGAATGGTCGGCCCGCCGGGTCGAGGACAGCGAAAAACTCTCCACCCATTGGCGCGGCCTGGATGATTTGCTGAAGGAGGCCGATTACTGGGCCGGGCAGCGGAACCAAGCGGCCATCGCCCGCGAGGATGTGCAGACCGCCATCGACCAGCAAATCCGCCGTTCCGACCGCATCCGCGAGCGGATTTACGAAGCCATCCGCCGCGAGACCCTCTTCATCGATACCGAAGGCGGCGTGGTCGGCCAGATCAACGGCTTGTCGGTCATCAGCCTGAACGGTTTCGCCTTCGGCCAGCCCGCCCGCATCACCGCCACCACCCGGCTGGGCGCGGGCAAGGTGGTCGATATCGAGCGCGAAACCGCCCTGGGCGGCGCGTTCCATAGCAAGGGCGTGATGATCCTGTCCGCCTTCCTCGCCGCCCGCTATGCGCCGGGCCAGCCGTTGGCCTTGGCCGCGAGTCTGGTGTTCGAGCAATCCTATGGCCTGGTCGATGGCGATAGCGCCTCGCTGGCGGAATTGTGCGCCATCCTGTCCTCGTTGGCGGAGCTGCCGATCCAGCAGCGGTTCGCGGTGACGGGTTCGGTCAACCAGCAGGGCCGGGTCCAGCCCATCGGCGGGGTGAACGAGAAGATCGAGGGCTTCTTCGATATCTGCCGCGAATCCGGGCTGAGCGGACAACAGGGCGTGATTATCCCCGCGGCCAATATCAAACACCTGATGTTGCGCCGGGACGTGGTGGACGCGGTGGCGGCGGGACGGTTCCAGGTCCATGCCGTGTCCTCGGTCGATCAGGCGCTGGCTTTGCTGATGGGCCGGGAGGCCGGGGCGCGGGACGCCGCCGGGCGGTTCCCCGCCGACAGTGTGAATGGCCGGGTGGAGCGCCGTTTGCTCGAATGGGCGGATATCCGTAGGCGCTTGGCCCAGTCCGGGCAATCCGAGCAGGGCGGGGGGGACGGCCATGGCTGAGCAAGACGTCCTCCAAGCCGCCCGGATCGTGGTGGCGTTGAACCTGTTGCGGAACGAGTCCGAGGTGTTGGAACTGGCGGCGGCGCTGGCGGCGCGTAAACAGGTCCGCTTGCTGGCGTTATGGGTGGAAGACGCCAATCTCGCCAACCTGGCCGGATTGCCCTTCGCACGGGAAGTCTGCCGCGATTCCGCCGCCGAGCGCGGGCTGGACCGCCTCCGGTTGGAACGCGCCCTGCGTGCCCGTGCCGGGCGTATCCAAGCCTTGTTGTCCCGCCTGAACCAGCGCCTGAGCATCGAGGTCGGTTTCAAGGCCGTGCGCGGGCCGTTCATGGCGACGGTGTTCGAGGAGGCGGGACAGGTCGATATCCTGTGCCTGGGCCATAAGGCCGGGCGGCCTTTCCAGCCCGCGGCGGCCCCGGTGTGGACGGTGTACGACGGCTCCGCCGCGGGCGGGGCGGCTTTGCGTCTGGCGGAGGACTTGGCGCGGGGCGAGGGCCGCGGCTTGTCGGTGGCGCTGCCGGTGGCGGAAGGGGGCGGATTCCAGGCCTTGGCGGCCCAGGTCTTGTCGCGTTGCGCGGAGGGCGGGCGGGTGCCGGGCTTGTTCCCGGTCGAGTCCGGGGACGGGGCGCAGCTATTGCGGCGGATGCGGCAGTCCGGTTGCCGGGTGTTGGTATTGGCGCGGCGCGGCGCCGATCTGGTGCCGGTTTTGGCCGAGCAGGGGATTTATCCTTTGATCCTGGTGTGAGCCGGGCTCAAGCCCTGGGCCGGTAGTGGTATTTCAGGACGATCACCACCAAGGCCAGGCACAGGGTGATGGCGTTGGCGACGATGATGGGCTTGGCGTCGAGCAGATAGCCGTAGAGCAGCCACAGGCCCACGCCCGCGCTGAACAGCGCGAACATCCCATACGACACATCCTGGCCGGACTTGCTCCGCCAAATCTTCAACACCTGTGGCACGAAGGACACGGTGGTCAGGCCGCCCGCGGCCAATCCCAATAGATCGATGGTTTCCATAGCGCTCGTTTGGAAGGGGCGGGGCCGTCGTGCCCGCGGGCGCGGCGGCCCCGGTCTGGTCTATTCGGGTTTCAGGCCGGAGAAATAGGCCGCCAAATCCTCGATCTGCTGATCGCTCAGCGATCCGGCCATGCCGTTCATCATCGGGGCGTTGCGGGACTTGTCCCGGTAGGCCTTGAGGGCGGTGATGAGATAGCCTTTCTTTTGTCCCGCCAAGTTGGGGAAGCTGTCGGCGGCGCTGATGCCCTTGGCTCCGTGGCAGCCCGCGCACAGGCCGGTGGCCGTGGCCTTGGCGGCTTCCGCGTCGGCCCGCGCGGCGGTGCCCACCGCCATCAGTCCCGCTATCGCTAATACAGATAGAGTACGCATGGATTCCTCCTGGGGATCGATAGGTCGTACTTGTGGTAGAGCGGCCCGCCGTCGGGCGGACCCGGCGCTCTAGGATAGCAAGGCCGGACCCCGGCTCCCAAGCGTCCCTTGTCCGGGCAACGCCGGGCGGGTCGAAAAACTTGGGGCCGGGCCGCTCAAGTCGCCGGGGGCCGGGCCGATATAGCCTGTTAGGAACGGCGGGATGTCCGCCCCGGCGGGCCGACGATCAGCTTCCGACCCAAACTATCTGAACTATAGAGGCGACTTATGAAACCCGCGCAATACGCTTTGAGGGAATATCAACAGAACCAGCTCGATGCCGGCGTGGCCTACGCCGATCCGCATACCTTGATCGCGATGCTCTTCGATGGCTTGCAGGACCGCATCGCCGTCGCCAAGGGCAGCATCGGGCGCGGTGCCTATGGCGAGAAGGCCAGGGTCATCGGCAACGCCATCGAAATCCTCAACTACCTGCAATCCTGCCTCGATCCCGGCCAGGGCGGCGACATCGCCATCAACCTGGACCGGCTCTATGGCTATATGATCGAGCGTCTGTTCCTGGCCAGCTCCCGCAACGATATCGCCATGTTGGACGAGGTCGGCGATTTGGTCCGGGAGATCAAGGAAGGCTGGGACGGCATCCGCGAGGTGGTGCGGGCCGGGGCGTCGTCGTGAATGCTGTGGGTCCGTCCGGCGCGGCCCGGCAAAAACCTAGCCAGGGTGGCGGTTCCCAAGCATAATAAAAGGCTTTTACGCCTGACCCGAACCCCCTAGGTTGCCCTATGAGAAAAATCCTGATCGCTATTTGCGCGGTATCCGCCCTGGCCGCTTGTTCGACCAAGGAACAGACCGGGCTGAAGGAAATCCTGGTCGACAAGTTCAAGGACGATCAAGACCTGAAAGATTATAAGCTCGATCCCGAACCCGTCGCCGAGTGCGTGGTGAAGGAAATCACCGATTCCTTGCCGGGATTCGCCGGCGACCCGCGCCGTGAGCAGTATTTCGAGGCCTATGCCCGCTTCCTCAGCGTCAGGTCCCCCAACGACGCGGAGAAGGCCATCACCGATTACACCCAGTTGTTCGGTTCGGCCAAGCGGGCCCGCGAAGCCGCCAACGGCGTGACCGAGTTCGTGATGAACTGCATGGGCAAGGCCATCGATAAGGTGGGCGGCGGCGAGCCCGGCCAATAATCAACCCCTTCCCATCGAACAAGCCATTTATCCCTCCGCCGCGGGGGGGTAAATGCCCGCCCGCCGGGTCCTATGCCACAATGAAGGCGTATGGACCCCGATCCCGACCGGACCTTCTCCCCCGCGCCCTGGGAATTTTCCACCCACCGCTGGTATCGCCGCGCCTCCACGGACGCGGTGTCGCGCTTCAGTCCCGCGGGCAACCCTCCAGCTTGTAGATGGCATAGCCCCGCGCCGCGATTTCCCCGAGCACGTCTTCCGGCGCGTCCGGCGTGCTATGGCAGTAGGCGCAATTCTCCGGGTTGACCTGGGCGTCGGGCGCGCCGATGGTGGCCAGCCAGGCGCGTGCGGCCCGCAGGGCCAGGGCCGGGTCGTTCTCGGGCAGGACCACATCGAAATGCAGGATGCCGCCCGTGGCGCGGGTGGCGAAGGTATCGAAGACATGGAAGGCGTTCATGGGTTGGGTTCCTGGATGGGGATGGAAAAAAGCAGCGCCGCCGGGGGAGGCCGGTTCGGAACCGGTCGCGGGCGGCGCTCCAGGCTTGAGGAAATGGGGAGTCGTTTGAAAAAGTATTGTGTCGATACTATTATCGGAGCCTAGCCTTGTCAATAACGATCGATCCGCGACCACCGTGCTTATGAACACCGACGCCATCTATGAATATCTGGAACGTACTATGAATATCTGGAACGTATCGCCAACCTGCTCCGTACCGACGTGCGCAGGACGGGGATCGGCAACGGGTTGCAACCGGTGCAATTGGAAGCCCTGCACTATCTCAGCCGCTGCAACCGCTACAGCAACACCCCGGTGGCCGTGGCCGAATTCCTGGGGCTGACCAAGGGCACCGTCTCGCAGACCCTGGGGGTGCTGGAGGCCAACCGCCTGATCGAGAAGCAGGCCGACGCCAAGGACCGCCGGGTGGTGCATCTGCGCCTGACCGAGGCCGGGGCGCATGTGGTGGCGGAATCGGTCCCGCCGCAGGTGCTGAAATCGGCTTTCGATGGCCTGAGCGCCACCGAGGCGGGCGAGGTGTTGGGGGTGTTGGATTGGGTGCTGCGGCGCTTGCAGCAGGCCAACGGGCTCAAGACCTTCGGTGCCTGCAAGACCTGCCGCCATCATCTAGTGGAAGCCGGTGGCGGGCGGCGTTGCGGACTCACCACCGAGGCGCTGTCCGAGGTGGACGCGGAGCAGCTTTGCCGCGAACATGGGCATCCCACCACCCAGGCCCGGCCCATGGAGGGGGCCTATTGAGCCGCCCCGGTCGCGAGCAATTCCCGGAAATCATGGATGGCGGGGAATTCGTCGATCTCGCGGGGCGGACGCCGCGAATCGTTCTTGCGGATGGCGATTAGATGGGCGATGCCGAAGCGCCGCGCCGAGCGCAACACCGGGAGGCTGTCGTCGGCCAGCAGGGTCCGCGCCGGGTCGAAAGGCTCGATGCCGCCCAATTTCTCCCAGAACACCGGGTCTTCCTTGGGATGGCCGAGGCTATGGGAGCTGACGATGTGGTCGAAAAAAGCGTGGAGCCGGGTGCGTTCCATCTTGAGGCCGAGGCTCTTGGGATGGGCGTTGGTGACCAGCACCAGGCGCTTGTCCAGGGCGCGGACCCCGTCCAGGAACTCGGTGACATGCGGCAGCACGGCGATCAGCCCGGCGATTTCCGCCTTCATGTCGGCGATATCGAGCTGCAATTGTTCGCTCCAATAATCCAGGCAATACCATTCCAAGCGGCCTTCGGTGGCCTTGAAGCGCGGCCCCAGCCGGGCCGTGGCTTCCTCCAGGCCCAGGCCATGGCGTTCGGCATAGCGCCGGGGCACGAATTCCAGCCAGAAATGGTTATCGAAATTCAGGTCCAGCAACGTGCCGTCCATATCGAGAAACACGCTGCTAATATTTTGCCATTCGATCATAGGATAATATTTCCCTTGCCAGCCTTATCATCTAAGCCCCTTCCTCCCAAACCCACCCCACCCAGTGAGCAGCAACCGCGGATTCCAAGCCATGCCCATTAGAAAAGAACCCTCGCATTTCCTCGAACCCGTCATCGCGCTCGCCAAGGAGGCCGGCCGCCGTATCATGGAGATTTACGAATCGGACTTCCGGGTCGGCGTCAAGGAGGACAATTCCCCCCTGACCGCCGCCGACCTGGCTTCCCACCATTGCCTGGTCGAGGGCTTGGAAGCCCTGCGCCCGGCCTATCCGGTGCTGTCCGAGGAATCCAAGGCCTTGCCCTTCGAGACCCGTTCGGCCTGGGAAACCTATTGGTTGATCGATCCCCTGGACGGCACCAAGGAGTTCGTCAAGCGCAACGGGGAATTCACCGTCAATGTCGCCTTGATCCACCGCCACCTGCCGGTGCTGGGCGTGGTCTACGCCCCGGCCAAGGATTTGTGCTATTTCGCTTCCGAAGGCTGCGGGGCGTTCCACCAAGCGGGCGGGGCCGAACCCGGCAGCCTGCATGTCTGGACCCAGGCACCGCACAGGCTGCGCGTGGTGGGCAGCCGCTCCCATGGCGGGGAAGCCCTGGACCTTTATCTGAGCCGGGTCGGCGAACACGAACTGGTGTCCATCGGCAGTTCGCTCAAGCTGTGCTGGGTGGCCGAGGGCAGCGCCGACCTCTATCCCCGTATCGGTCTGACCTCGGAATGGGATACGGCGGCGGCGCATTGCGTGGTGAAGGAGGCGGGTGGCCAAGTGACCGATTTGGCGGGGCGTCCTTTGTTGTACAACACCAAGGAATCCCTCCTCAATCCGTATTTCCTGGTGTTCGGCGACAAATCCAGGGATTGGAGCGGCTACGCGGCGGGCATCGAGGGCTAGGCCCGGCGCGGCGGAACCCGGCCTGGGTTCCGCCCCGTGGGCTTCACGCCGGAACGGCCTGGAGCGCGTGGTTGGCGGGGTCGCGGTAGACCACCCGGTCCCAGATGCTCATGGCCCAATCCAGGTCCACCCGCCATTCGCCCTTGAGCAACCATTCCACGATGGCCTGCCCCACGTCCGGGAACACCACCTGGATGGTCCGGCCATTTTTCAGCCAATAATCCACCGCCACCGCGTCCAATTCCGGCATCACCGCGCCCAGCTGGGTTTCCTCCAGGGCCAGGGCGTTGGAGAGCTGTTCCATCTGCGCCCGCAAGGGTTTCACCAAGAGCTTCTTGCCCATTTGCAGGGCTTCGCAGGCCAGCTCGAAACCGGCATTGCAAATCACGCCGGCCGCGTCCCTGAGATCGTTTTGGAAACCGGCGCGGGAAAGCTGTTTGATATGGATATGCGGGGGTTTATGCTCGATGTAATGGTGGGTATAGACATGGAACTGATAATCCCGGAAACCCTGGAATAGGCGCACGATATCGTGGATTTCCTCGAAGGGCAGGTAGACCAGTATCTTGTCGGGCTGGACCGGGCCGGGTTCCGGGGTTTCGATCACCGGCGGCAGGATCGGCTGGCCGAAATGGTGCCAATGCAGGCCCAGCCCGGTGGTGGCGGGCGCGAAATAGCGCATGATATTGCGGGCGAAAATATCGTCCCCGGTGATGGGGATATCCTGCGGGAAGGCGTATTGGTGGCCGAGGCCGATGGTCTTGATACCGCGCAACCGCGCCGCCCAGGCGGTCACGGGTTCGAAATCGGTGATGACCAGATCATATCCGGACAGGTCCAGCGATTGGATATCCCGCCAGAAATGGGTGGGATTGTTCTCGATGGCGGTTTTGAGATAACTGACCCGGCCCGCGTGGGTGTGGAAGGTCAGGCCCCGCCGCCATTGGTAGTCCCCGAACACCTCCATCTCGAACAATTGCTCCCAAGGGCGGCCCGTGAACAAATAAGTGACCTCTATCCCGGCGGCCCGGAGGCGTGGTGCCATGACCCGCGCCCGGGTGATATGTCCATTGCCCGTGGCCTGGACGCCATAAAATATCTTCACGTACCAAGTATCCTCATGCTGAACAGGGCGATGCTGGTGCCCATGGTGGCGCCTACCAAAATATCGGTGGGGAAATGCACCCCGAGGAATATCCTAGACAAACCGACGCCGCTTGCCCAGAGGTAGGCGGGCACGGCCAGCGCGGGATGGAAATAGGTCAAGAGGGTCGCCATGAGGAAGGCGGCGGAGGTATGGCCCGAGGGGAAGCTGAACTGGTCGGAAGGGATGATGAAACTGCGGAAATCGAACAGGGCGTCCTGGGGGCGGTTGCGCTTGAACCAATTCTTGAGGACGAAATAGACCGGGCGTTCGAGCAGGAAGGCGGCCAGCCCTGTGGTCAGGAACAGCCGGTCGGCGGGCAGTCCGGTGTAGAACAGATAGACCGCGAACAGGGCGTACAGGCCGCCATCGCCGGAACGGGAGACCCAGCGGCTGATTTGGGTGAAGACCGCGAGATGTTTACGGGCCATGACCCAGTAGAACATCGATACATCGTATTGATGGATGGTGGATAAGAGCTTCATGACCGCTCCTCTATTGTTGTTGGAATAATGCGTTAACAGCGTAGGTCGGACGGATGACGGCGGAGTGAACCCAAGATGAAAAGTTAATGACGGGGAAATGGTCCAAAAAAAAAGGGGGTCTATCAAGACCCCCTTTCGCTCGACGGGTGGCGGCGGCCGGCCTCAGCGTGGTAGCTCGGAAGCGCCCATCAGGTATTCATCGACGGCGCGGGCGCATTGCCGGCCTTCGCGGATGGCCCAGACTACCAGGGATTGGCCGCGGCGCATATCGCCGGCGGTGAAGACCTTGTCGATGGAGGTGCGGTAGTCCAAGGTGTTGGCCCTGACGTTGCGGCGCTCGTCGAGATCGACCCCGAGTTCCTGCAACATGCCGCCATGGACCGGATGCACGAAACCCATCGCCAGCAGCACCATGTCGGCTTTCAGGCTGAATTCGCTGCCGGGCACCTTGCCCATGACCCAGCGCCCGCCTTCGTTCTTCCATTCCACCTTGACGCAGTTGATCTGCGTGACCTGGCCGTTTTCGCCTTCCAGCGACACGGTATCGACGCTCCACATGCGCTCGCAGCCTTCCTCGTGGGAGCTGGAAGTGCGGAGCTTGTTGGGCCAGTTCGGCCAGGTGGTGGACTTGTTTTCCTTCTCCGGGGGCTTGGGCATGATCTCAAGCTGGGTGACGGAGGCCGCGCCGTGACGGTTCGAGGTGCCGATGCAATCGGAGCCGGTGTCGCCGCCGCCGATGACCACGACGTGCTTGCCCTTGGCGCTGAGGCTGATGTCTTCCGGCAGGGCGTCGCCCGCGTTGCGCTTGTTCTGCTGGGGCAGGAATTCCATGGCGAAATGCACGCCCTTGAGTTCGCGCCCTGGAACGGTGAGGTCGCGGGGATGTTCGGAGCCACCGGCCAGGACCACGGCGTCGAATTCATCGACCAATTGCCGGGCCGGGATATCCTTGCCGATATGCCAGTTGGGGCGGAACACCACGCCTTCGGCCTGCATCTGGGCGATGCGGCGGTCGATGTGGTGTTTTTCGAACTTGAAGTCGGGGATGCCGTAGCGCAAGAGGCCGCCGATGCGGTCGTTCTTCTCGAACACGACGACGCTATGCCCGGCCCGCGCCAATTGCTGGGCGGCGGCGAGTCCCGCCGGGCCGGAACCCACGACGGCGACCTTCTTGCCGGTACGGCGGGCGGGGATTTGCGGCTTGACCCAGCCCATTTCCCAAGCCTTGTCGATGATGGTGCATTCGATGGACTTGATGGTGACGGGTTCGTCGGTGAGGTTCAGGGTGCAGGCGGCTTCGCAGGGCGCGGGGCAGATGCGGCCCGTGAATTCCGGGAAATTGTTGGTGCTGTGCAGCACTTCGATGGCGGCCTGGAAATTGCCTTGGTAAACCAAGTCGTTCCAGTCCGGGATGATGTTGTTGATGGGGCAGCCCTGATGGCAGTAGGGGATGCCGCAGTCCATGCAGCGCGCGCCCTGTTTGGCGACTTCCTCTTCGCTCAGCGGAATGACGAATTCCCGGTAATGCTGGGTGCGGTCCGCCACCAGCGTGTAGCGCCTGTCCTGACGCGAGATTTCCATGAATCCCGTGGGTTTGCCCATTATGCTGTTACCTCTTGATGGTGCCTTCCGGCACGCTTGAATCTGTTTTCCGATTTCGGGATGGGCGGGCAGGGGAGCCCGCCGCGTGCCTTCAGTGCCGGACCTCGGCTTGTGCCTTGGTCTTCGCCATCTTCTCCAAAGCCTGCTTGTAATCGACCGGCATGACTTTGACGAACTTGGGCAGGTAGGCCGCCCAATTCTCCAAAATCTGCTTGGCCTTGGCGCTACCGGTGTAGTGGGCATGGCGTTCGACCAAGGCGCGGAGGCGCTGGCCGTCCTGCTTGGTCATGTCGCGCATGACATCGACCAGGCCATGGGTTTCCAGGTCGCCGCCCTGATGGTCCAGGGCTTCCAGCGCGGCGTCTTCCGCCGGGATCGGCTCCAATTCCACCATGGACAGATTACAGCGGCGGTCGAAATCGCCGGTCTCGTCCAGCACATAGGCCACGCCACCCGACATGCCCGCCGCGAAGTTGCGGCCCGTGGTGCCCAGCACCACCACCACGCCGCCGGTCATGTATTCGCAGCCATGGTCGCCCACGCCTTCCACCACCGCCACCGCGCCGGAGTTGCGCACCGCGAAGCGCTCGCCCGCGACGCCGCGGAAATAGCACTCGCCTTGGATGGCCCCGTACAGCACGGTGTTGCCGACGATGATGTTTTCTTCCGGGACGATGGGCGATTCGGCGGGCGGGTAGATGGCGATGCGGCCACCGGACAAGCCCTTGCCGACATAGTCGTTGGCTTCGCCCACGAGTTCGAGGCTGATGCCCGCCGCCAGGAAGGTGCCGAAGCTCTGGCCCGCCGTGCCGTGCATGCGGACATGGATGGTGTCTTCCGGCAAACCGGCATGGCCGTAGCGCTTCGCCACCTCGCCCGAGAGCATCGCGCCCACGGTGCGGTTGAAGTTGCGGACGCCGATGTCGATGCTGACCGGCTTCTTGGTTTCGAGGGCCGGCAGCGCCATGTCGATCAACTGGCGGTCCAGCGCCTGGTCGAGGCCGTGGTCCTGGCTTTCGGTGTTGGCGATGGCGACGCCCGCGCCCGCGGCGGGCTTATACAGCAAGCGCGACAGGTCGATCTTGGACGCCTTCCAATGGGCCACGGCCTTGCGCATGTCGAGGCGGTCGGCTTGGCCGATCATCTCCGCGAAGCTGCGGTAGCCCAGTTTGGCCATGAGTTGGCGCACTTCCTCGGCGATGAAGAAGAAGAAGTTCACCACATGCTCGGGCTGGCCGGTGAAGCGCTTGCGCAGTTCGGGGTCTTGGGTGGCGACGCCGACCGGGCAGGTGTTCAGATGGCATTTGCGCATCATGATGCAGCCCTCGACGATCAGGGGCGCGGTGGCGAAGCCCATTTCGTCGGCACCCAGCAGGGCGGCGATGACCACGTCGCGACCGGTGCGCATGCCGCCGTCGGCTTGCACGCAAATCCGGCCCCGCAGTTTGTTCAACACCAGGGTTTGGTGGGTTTCGGCCAGACCGATTTCCCAGGGCAAACCGGCGTGCTTGATCGAGGTGATCGGGCTGGCCCCGGTGCCGCCATCGTAGCCCGCGATGGTCACATGGTCGGCATGGGCCTTGGCGACGCCCGCCGCGACCGTCCCGACGCCCACTTCCGACACCAGCTTGACGCTGATGCGGGCCGCGGGGTTCACGTTCTTGAGGTCGTGGATGAGCTGCTTCAGGTCTTCGATGGAATAGATGTCATGGTGCGGCGGTGGCGAAATCAGGCCGACGCCGGGGGTCGAATGGCGCACCCTGGCGATGACCGCATCGACCTTGTGGCCTGGGAGCTGGCCGCCTTCGCCCGGCTTCGCGCCCTGCGAAATCTTGATCTGGATGTCGTCGGCGTTGACCAGATATTCGGCGGTCACGCCGAAACGCCCGGAAGCCACCTGCTTGATGGCGGAACGCAGGGAATCGCCGTTGTCCAGCGGTTTGAAGCGCTCCGGCAATTCGCCGCCCTCGCCGGTGTTGGACTTGCCGCCGATGCGGTTCATGGCGATGGCGAGCGTGGTATGGGCTTCATAGGAAATCGAGCCGAACGACATCGCACCGGTGGCGAAGCGCTTGACGATGTCCTTGGCGGATTCCACTTCTTCCAGCGGTACCGGTTCGCGGTCGTACTTGAAATCCAACAGGCCGCGCAGGGTCAGCAAGCGCTCGTTCTGCTGGTTGATGGATTGGGTGTAATCGAGGTAGGTGTCCCAGTTGTTGGTGCGGGTGGCGTGCTGCAACTTGGAAATGGTTTCCGGCGTCCAGACATGGTCTTCGCCGCGCACCCGGAAGGCGTATTCGCCACCCACGTCCAGCGCGTTCTTGTACAAGGGCGCGTCGCTGTAGGCCATGCGATGGCGTAGCACCGCTTCCTCGGCGATCTCCTTGAAGCCCGCGCCATCGGTGGTGCAGGAGGTGCCCGCGAAATACTGGTTCAGGAAGTCATCGCTCAAGCCGATGGCGTTGAACACCTGGGCGCCGCAGTAGGACTGGTAGGTCGAGATGCCCATCTTCGACATGATCTTGAGCAGCGCCTTGCCGATGGCTTTGATATAGCGCTTGTGGACCTCGTCCTCGGAGATTTTCTCGGACAGGGTCGTGCGCAGGTCGGACAGCGTGTCGAAGGCCAGATAGGGGTTGATGGCTTCCGCGCCATAACCTGCCAGCAGGGCGAAATGATGCACCTCGCGGGCCTCGCCGGTCTCGATCACCAAGCCCACTTGGGTGCGGAGGCCGGTGTTGATGAGGTGGTAATGCACGGCGGAAGTCGCCAACAGCGCCGGGATGGCGATATGGTCGGCATCCATGTCGCGGTCGGACAGCACCAGGATGTTATCGCCCGCGTGGACGGCTTGCTCGGCCTGGGCGCACAGCGATTTCAGCGCCGGTTCCATGCCGCTCGCGCCCGCGTCCGCCGGATAACAGAAGCTCAGGGTGGAAGTCTTGAACGCGCCGCCGGTGCGGGCCTCGATGCGGCGGATCTTCTCCAAATCCTTATTGGTCAGGATCGGCTGGTGCACTTCCAGCCGCTTATGGGTGCCGCCGTGGTTGAGGCCCAGCAGGTTCGGGCGCGGCCCGATGTGGGAGACCAGGGACATGACCAGTTCCTCGCGGATCGGATCGATGGCCGGGTTGGTGACTTGGGCGAAGGCTTGCTTGAAATAGTCGTACAGCAGGCGGGGGCGGGACGACAGCACCGCCAGCGCCGCGTCGGTGCCCATGGAGCCGACCGGTTCCTGGCCGCTCGCCGCCATGGGCTTCAGGAAGAACTTGATGTCTTCCTGGGTGTAGCCGAACGCCTGTTGACGGTCCAACAGGGTTTGCGAATCCGGCGGCATCGCGGCCACTTCCGGCGGCAGCTTCTCCAACTGGATTTGGGTTTCGCTCAGCCATTGCTGGTACGGGGCTTGGTCGGCCAGTTCCGCCTTGATTTCGGCGTCGTCGATGATGCGGCCTTGCTCGGTGTCGATCAGGAACATCTTGCCGGGCTGCAAGCGCCATTTCTTGACGATCTTGCTTTCCGGGATGTCGAGGACGCCCATTTCCGAGGCCATGACCACGTAGTCGTCATCGGTGATGAGATAGCGGGCTGGGCGCAGGCCGTTGCGGTCCAGGGTCGCGCCGATCTGGCGGCCATCGGTGAAGGCCACGGCGGCGGGGCCGTCCCAGGGTTCCATCAGGGCCGAGTGGTATTCGTAGAAGGCGCGGCGCTTTTCGTCCATCAGGGGATTGCCGGCCCAGGCTTCCGGGATCAGCAGCATCATGGCGTGGACCAGCGAATAGCCGCCCATCACCAGGAGCTCCAGCGCGTTGTCGAAGCAGGCCGAGTCGGATTTGCCGCCACCGATCAAGGGCCAAATCTTGTTGATGTCGTCGCCCAGGAGTTCCGAGGCCATGGAATAGCGGCGGGCCGCCATCCAGTTGATATTGCCGCGCACGGTGTTGATTTCGCCGTTGTGGGCGATCATGCGGAAGGGATGGGCTAAGTCCCAGGTCGGGAAGGTGTTGGTGGAGAAGCGTTGGTGCACCAGGGCCAGGGCCGACACCAAGCGCTCGTCCTGCAAATCCTTATAAAACACGCCGACCTGATCGGCCAGCAGCATGCCCTTGTATACCAGGGTCCGCGAGGAGAAGGACGGGATGTAGAACATCTTGCCTTCGGCCAGGTTGAGGTCGCGGACTTGGTTGTCGATTTGCTTGCGGATGACGAACAGCTTGCGTTCGAAGGTGTTCTGGTCGGCGCAGGTGGCGGCGCGACCTACGAACACTTGGCGGATCACCGGCTCGATGGCCTTGACCGATTCGCCCAGCCCCGCGTTATCGACCGGCACATCGCGCCAACCCAGGAAGCTTTGGCCTTCGGCGGCGATGATGTCTTCGATGATTTTTTCGCAGGCGGCGCGGTGTTCGGGGTTGCGCGGCAGGAACACCATGCCGACGCCGTAGCTGCCGACTGCCGGCAGGGCGAGGCCGAGCTGGGCGCATTCCTCGCGCAGGAAGGCGTCGGGCGTCTGCACCAGAATCCCCGCGCCGTCCCCGGCCAGGGGGTCCGCGCCCACCGCGCCCCGGTGGGTGATATTTCTGAGGATTTCCAGACCCTTGCAAACAATCTCGTGGCTCTTCTGGCCCTTGATGTGGGCGATGAAGCCCACGCCGCAAGCGTCGTGTTCGTTGCGGGGGTCGTACAGCCCCTGCTTGGCGGGGATTGCGTTATAACTCATGGATTAACCTCTATCTACGGGGCGTGGCGAACGACCGTGCAAGGGCGATGCCGCCCTAAGCGGATGCCCTGGGCAGGCGCGATGCGTGGCCGCTGGTATTGGATTTACGGGGTCGGCGGGCGGTTCGGCGGCTGCCGGGCGGACTCAAAATGGCCGGAAAATATAAAGAATTTCGGGGTTTCTTTCAAGTGATACAGGGGTTTGGCGCGGTTGGGCGGGATTGCGGGCGGTTGGGCTGGGTGGAGATGGAAGGGGCACCGAAAGGGGGCAGGGATGGGCGGGGTTTGCACCGATTTTAGGAGCTTGGTCGACGGGCGCGGGGGCCGGGATTTCGGAAGCGGGGTTGCCCCGCCGACCAATAGCTTGAGCATGGCTTAACGCTCGATGCGGTAGCCCAGGGCGATGATGGCTTTCAGGGTTTGCAGGGCGGTTTGGCGGTCGTATTCCTTTTCCGAGTCCGGCAGTTCGGCGTAGGGAATCAGGCAGGGGTGTTCCAGCTTGGCATCGTCGCGCACCGGGCCGAAGCGCCAGCCGTCCGCCAAGCGTTGCGTGGCCCAGGTATCGTGGGTGTGCTCGGCTAGGCGTTCGGTGAGCTGGCGGATGTCTTCCGTGAGCTCGACAGCGGTGGTGTCGATGGGAGTGGGGATATATCCATTCATGGGGAAATTTCCAGCGTTGGGGGAATGCCGGAATTATGGTTCAAATATGCGGCTCCAGCGGTTTGGCCCGGAAAATAACGCGCCAATCGGTGAGTTCCTGGCTCATCGCCTCGTTGGCTTGCTCGGCCAGGCTTTCCAACTTGGCGGCGGAAAGCGGGGTGCCGCCCTGTAGGCTCAATTCATTCACGATACTTTTCAGTTTTTTCAACATGCCTTCGGACCGGTCGGCGACGCGCTTATATTCGCCGTGGCCGAACAAACCGTGGAGGGCCGCGCCCAAGGCGGGCAACACGGCGGCGGCGATGACCGTAATGTCCATGACGTATTCGAGGGTTTTCTTATATTCTTCGAAATGCTCCTGGGCAAAATGTGCGCCTAAATGGATGAGGCAAGCGGCGATAATGGAATACATCAGATAATGCTCTATCGCATGGATCGCCTTGGCGATGTTATTATTGCGGTGGAAGTTCTTGGCGTGATACCGCACCTGATCGCAGAGCAATTCGGCGAGATATTCCATATAGCCTTGCCGGTAGGCTTGGTTAAAACCACCGGCGGGCACGGCGGGAAGACCTTCCGCACGGTTCACCGCTCGCGTCAACCATAACACCCAGCCATAAGAGCGGTCATGCTCCGTTGCGTAGTCGGGCATTTCCAGTGAAACCATGCCGCCAATGGGTAATAAAAACATCCTTTGCCGCAATAACTCGGCCAGTAGGCGGAAGTCAAGCCAGCGTTCATGGAGTTGGCGGCGATGGCAAAGGAACCAAAGCCCCAAAATCATAAAAATCGAGATTAGTTCTCCAAAAGTTAGCCAGGGGGATAGCTTTGCAATCATACCGTCAAATAGGTCTTCAAATATTTTGAATGGACCACTCAACAAGGCCAGAAAAACCGCTACGAAAGTCAATGAAAACATCAGGCAATAGGTGCCACGATATTCGTCGGCGTAGTAAGTCGCAAGGCGATCCGCCCATAGGAAGTGCTTGCGGACATTATTCCTGAGTTCGGTTTCCACCGAGACCGTTGCCGGCGGCGGGACCGGCAGCTTGGTGATCGCTGTCTCGATGGCATCCCACTGGTATAGCGCGCCTTGCTGATAACTGTCGCTCCAGCCATTAAGCTGGCGTTTGCCTAGCGCCGCGAAAAACAGCCGGTAGCTGCTTGCCACGGGGGTTAACTTGGGCTCGGAGTGCTGGAAATAGGCGCAGCGGATGCTATTCCCGCCGACTTCTGGTGGATGCTTGGGAGGATGGGCGGTGCCGTGGTTTTGTTGTTCCTTGCAATCCCGTGCTTGGTTTGGGACTGCGGCGCTGGGGGCTGGTGGCTGGGGTGGCAGGAGGATTTGGCGGATGCGCTGTTCCATGGAATCATCGGCCGCGAGCGCCCGCCAAGCGTTTCCGGTCAATTCGTGGTCGCGGAATTCTATGCAATCCGGCTGATGGGCGAGGATGCGCACGGTCGGAATCCGGTCCCGGCCCGCCCGGGCCACCATGCCGGCGGTGCCGACGGAGGTTTTGTTTTCGATGCCGTCCCATACCGCCAGCAGGATATCCGAGTGGCGCAGCAAGAGTTGGCCCACTTTCCAGTAAGCCAGGTTCTTATCCCCCTCGGTCTGCCGGATTCCGTCGAGTTCAAGAATCCGGTTGCGTGGATCGGCTTGGATTTTTGCCAGTAATCCGTCGAATTCGCCGCGGGTGTCATAGGGATGGTTGGCCTGTTCCTCGAAATCCTTGCGATATTCACCCACCGGGAACGGCAGCGGACATTGCAATTCATAACCCGCCGCAAGCGCAGATTCGGCGGCGATGCGGTCGGCGCCTTCCGCCAGGGGGGAGAGGAGGCGCAGCGCGGGTTGTTCGTCAAGGTCGTAGATTTGGTCCGTCCCCGGCGCTCCGGCAAGGCCGTGAAAGGCTTGGGCGATGCGTTCCAACACCTCGGCGATGCCGGCCCGCAAGGTTTCCTGTTGATCCGGGTTCAGGCGGTTGGGGCGGTGTCCGGTGACGCCCACATTCAAGGCCAGCCGGGGTTTGGGTGGATGCGGTTCAACGGGTGCGTTCATCGCTAACTCCTGGGGTTTGCTTGGGTTGTTTTATCGGATGTCGGTTGCAAAATCGGCGCGGGGGGAGCGGACGGCCTAGCGCTGTTTTCGACCGTTTGGGCTGTTGCCGCTTGTGGCTTCGATCTCGGCGATAAGTCCTTTCGTGCCCTCCAGCGCCTTCCGCCATCGGGCATGGTCCGGTGCCCTGGCGACCAGCGGTTCGAGGAGGGCGAGGGCGGCTTGGAATTCGGCCAGCGCTGCGACGGGTTTTTGCATCTTCCGTAGCAGCAACCCAAGCTTGCCGTGGCTGAAGGCCAGATCGGCTTGCCAACCGGCGTTGGCCGGGTCTTGCGCCGCCAGCTTTTCGGCGATAGCGAGGCTGGCCCTGAAGCTCGCCAGCGCCCCGGCCAAGTCGCCCTGCGCGCTCTGCACGTCGCCGATCCTGTCATGGCTGACCGACAGGTCGCGCTGCCAACCGGCGTTGGCCGGGTCTTGCGCCGCCAGCTTTTCGGCGATAGCGAGGCTGGCCCTGAAGCTCGCCAGCGCCCCGGCCAAGTCGCCCTGCGCGCTCTGCACGTCGCCGATCTTCTCGTAGCTGACCGACAGGTCGCGCTGCCAACCGGCGTTGGCCGGGTCTTGCGCCGCCAGCTTTTCGGCGATAGCGAGGCTGGCCCTGAAGCTCGCCAGCGCCCCGGCCAAGTCGCCCTGCGCGCTCTGCACGTCGCCGATCTTCTCGTAGCTGACCGACAGGTCGCGCTGCCAACCGGCGTTGGCCGGGTCTTGCGCCGCCAGCTTTTCGGCGATAGCGAGGCTGGCCCTGAAGCTCGCCAGCGCCCCGGCCAAGTCGCCCTGCGCGCTCTGCACGTCGCCGATCCTCTCGTAGCTGACCGACAGGTCGCGCTGCCAACCGGCGTTGGCCGGGTCTTGCGCCGCCAGCTTTTCGGCGATAGCGAGGCTGGCCCTGAAGCTCGCCAGCGCCCCGGCCAAGTCGCCCTGCGCGCTCTGCACGTCGCCGATCCTCTCGTAGCTGACCGACAGGTCGCGCTGCCAACCGGCGTTGGCCGGGTCTTGCGCCGCCAGCTTTTCGCGGAGGGCGAGGCTGGCCCTGAAGCTCGCCAGCGCCCCGGCCAAGTCGCCCTGCGCGCTCTGCACGTCGCCGATCATGCTGTGACTGACCGCAAGGTCATTTTGCCAAAGAGCATTATCTGGCCGTTGCGCTGCCAGCTTTTTGGCAATAACCAAACCTGCACGATAGTCAATCAGCGCTCCTTGCAAGTCCCCCAAAGACCGACGTTGATCGCCTCGCCTATTCAGGTTTACCTCTTTCTCTCGCTCCGAATCTTCTGTCTCGCCCCGCAATTCATCGACCCGCCGCAGTAAATCCGCATTCTGCTCGAAAGTCTCTTGCAGGATTTTCAACGTGCCCGGAATGTTTTCGAGCCGGTCGGGCAGTTGGTAAGTCAGCCGGTTCACCATCTCCAAAGCCAGCCCGGCGGCGGTTTCCGCCCTCTTCCGCTCCAGATAATTGAGATAACCGAACCCACCCAAAGCCACCACCACCGCCCCCACGCCGACCCGGAAAAGCCAGCGCCGCCGCCGGATGCGCTGGAGCGACAAATCCAAAAACGCGGCAGTCTCCACATCCAACCTCACCCAGGGCTGCTTCAACAACAGCTTGGCATCCTGCTCCTGCTTGCCCGGATTCAACAGATAACCCACATCGCGCCCGGCTTCCCGCCAGCGTCCGGCGAGTTCCTCCATGCGGGCGCGGATCGCCAGCAATTCGGCATCCTCGGCGATCCATCCGCGCAAGCGCTGCCAAGTGCGCAACAAAGCCTCATGCACCGGCTCCACCGTGGCGGCATGGCTAGCGCCGCTGTCGTCGCTGCTCAGCAAGCGGGCCTCGATCAACCGGCCCACCGCGTCCCATTGCGCCGGATCGTCGCGGAAAGCCGCCAAGGCCGCCCGCCGCCGCAAAGCCTTGCCGCCATCCCAGTCCACCAACTGCCGGAACACATTCCGCACCGCCGCCAGATTCGCCTCGCCCAAAGCTTGCACCGCGTCTTCCGCCGCCTTGGCGACCGCGCCGTCCAAACCGCCCAGCGCGTCGTAATCGGCATAGCTCAACACCGTTTCGCCCCGCTCGCGGGCACGGCGGTATAGCTCGTCCAAGGTGAATTCCAACAAAGGCAAGGCATTGGGATTGGCGGCGGCGTTTTCCAGCAAGCGGGCATCCAAGCGGCGGCCCTCGCGCAGCTCGAAATCCATCCCGGCGGCACGGGCCGGATAACGGATGATTTCGCCCAATTCCGCCTCATTCGGCGGCGATAAATCGTACTGGCCCTCCCCGGCCTTCAACGCGCCCAACACCGGATGCCCGGCGGCCTCGGGATAGAATTCGCCGCGCATCCCCGCCAAAGCCCACACCCGCCCCGCGCCGACCAAGGCTTGAATCGCCGCCAGCAAGGCATCCCGCGCTGTGGCGCCACAGCGGAAGATTTCCTCCAAGGGGTCCACCACCAACACCAGCCGCGCCACCGGTGCGAAATTCCAGCGCCGCTCTTGGCGCAAGCGCTCGGCGGCGGCATCCAGCGCCTTGGACAGGGGACCGGCCAGGCCTTCCGGGTGGTGGGTCAGTTGTTCGGCCAAGGCCAGGCTATCGCCGAAACCGGCTTGCGCCAATTCCGGCAAAGCGCTGTCGGCCAGCAAGGCGGCGGCGAGGCCACGCGGCAAATCGCCGCCCACCGCATCGGCGGGCCGGAACACGGCATGGCGCCACAGGTCCACGCCCGCCACCCGGCGTTGCTCGACCAAAGCGTGCAACAACCCGGCCCGCAGCAACGAGGACTTGCCCGCGCCGCTCGCGCCCAGCACCAGCACGAAAGGCCGCCCGGCGTCGGCCTGCGCCCCGAGCTGCGCCAACACCGCATGGACGGCGGCGTCCCGGCCACGGAAGACCGGCGCGTGTTCCAGATCGAAATAGGCCAAGCCGCGATAAGGCGATTGGTCGCGGGTCCAGGACGGCAGTTCGTCGGTTTCCGTGCGGTATTGCGGGCAATGCTCGCGCAAAGCCATGCGGAGGTGTTCGGTGAGTTGGCGCTCGAAATCGTCGGCGTCGGCGAAGCTGTTGAACCCGGCCTTGAAGTGGTCGTCCGCGCTGCCCAGCCAATGCTGGAGGAATTCGTCCAGCAGGGCCTTTTGCCGCTCTTTGTCGGCCTTGTGGGGATCGGACAGGGAAACCAGTACTTCCGCCGTCTTGCGATAAATCCAAAGGTCCGGCGTTTTCCGGGTGTTCCGATAGCCCGCGACGGCGTCCTCGAACTCGAATTCGGTGCCGGAACGATAGGGCGTGCCGTCGCTGCGCTGGAATTTGTCCTCCGGCAAGCGCGTGCCCAGGCGCGACCACAGGACGCACACCACCAGATCGGTGGCCGAGGGCAGCTTCTTAATTTGGTCTTGGAAATGCTGGTGGGCGCTCTGCGGCTGATGCTCCCAGAAGATCGGTTCCAGGAGGACGTAGCGGTCGAATTCGGTTTGTAGTTTGCGGATGACCCGCTCGGCCCGGCGGCGCTCGTCTTCCACGTCGCCGGGCGAGGAAATGAAGATGGAGAAGGTTTGCATGAAGCGGATTTCCTCCTGTCCGAATAAGGCTACACAGGAGGATTGGGTCGCCGCGCCGTTGGGTTCAATGGCGCGGCATGGTTTCGGGCTAAGGGCCGCGCATCCCCCATCGCGGCGAGCTAGCGCCGATTATAGCCATAAGCTTACACCACAAGGAATTCATCTCCCGCTTGATTCACTTTACTGGCTTGCCCTTACGCGCCGCCTCGTATACCGGCATCAACTGCTGCGCCCGCGCCTGCATGGCGGCGATGCGCGATTGCGGATTGGGATGGGTGCTCAGCCAATCCGAGCCGCTATTGCCGCTGACCTGGATCATCTTCTGCCATAACGTCACCGCCGCGTTGGGATTGAACCCGGCCCGCGCCGCCAGTTCGATGCCGACGCTATCGGCTTCGCTCTCGGCTTGGCGGCTGTTGGGCAGTTGTAGCCCGACCGTGGCGAGGGTGTCCGCCATCCCGGCCAGGCCGCTCACATCGTAGCCCGCCGCCGCCCCCGCCATGACCCCGAGTCCGATCCCCAGCTTCTGCATCTGCACCCGCGACAGCTTCTCGGCTTGATGCGAGAGCAGGGCATGGGAAATCTCATGGCCCAGCACTTCGGCCAGTTCGTCGTCGGTGGGCTGGATGGCTTTGAGCAAGCCGGTATAGACCGCGATCTTGCCGCCGGCCATGCACCAGGCGTTGATTTCGTCGCTTTGGAGGACGTGGATTTCCCAGCGCCATTGGCCGGTTTCCGGGCGCTTCTTGATGGCTTGGGCGATGATGGGCTGGGCGATGGCGCGGACCCGTTGGAGTTGGGCCGGGTTGTCGTCGAGGGCGCGTTGCTGGCTGGCTTGGTTCAGCAACTGGCTATAGGCTTGGGCCGATTGCTGCGCGGCCTGGGCGTCGCTGACCAGGGCGGCCTGGCTACGGCCCGTGATGGGATTGGTGGCGCATCCGGGCAGGCTGGCCAGGAAGGCGGACAGGACGAGGACGTTGGCGAAACGTGGCATGGCGTGGAC
Source organism: Methylomagnum ishizawai (assembly GCF_019670005.1). Classification (NCBI taxonomy): domain Bacteria; kingdom Pseudomonadati; phylum Pseudomonadota; class Gammaproteobacteria; order Methylococcales; family Methylococcaceae; genus Methylomagnum; species Methylomagnum ishizawai. The sequence goes on from NZ_AP019783.1 coordinate 2,352,347, forward strand.
TCCCGTGGTTGTGGCCCGTGGGCCGATGGCGGGAAAAATACGGCTTTCCCGCGGTTTCCGCCACTCATCACCGGACGCCATTCGGGCTAGAATGGAGCGGTCCGCCATCCCCGGCCCATTTCAGGAGCAACCGCGCCCATGTCTGAAACCCTTTACGAAATCTTCCCGGATATCGCGGCCCAGGCCCATGCCGACACGGCTTTTTACCGGGACACCTATGCCCGTTCGATCCAAGACCCGGAAGGCTTCTGGGCCGAACAGGCGGGCCGGTTCGCGACGTGGTTCGAGCCCTGGAACCACGTCAGCCGGGTGGATTACCAGACCGCGCAAATCCGCTGGTTCGAGGGCGGCAAGCTCAATGTCAGCTACAACTGCCTGGACCGCCATCTGGCCGAACGCGGCGATCAGACCGCGATCATCTGGGAAGGCGACGATCCGGCGATGGACCGCAAGATCACTTATCGCGAATTGCACGCGGAAGTTTGCCGTTTCGCCAACGCGCTCAAGGCCAAGGGCGTGGGCAAGGGCGACCGGGTGTGCATCTATATGCCGATGATTCCCGAGGCGGCGGTGGCGATGCTGGCCTGCGCCCGGATCGGCGCGGTGCATTCCATCGTGTTCGGCGGGTTTTCTGCCGACGCCTTGCGCGACCGCATCCTCGACGCCGATTGCCATACCGTGGTTTGCGCCGACGCGGGACGGCGCGGCGGCAAGACCGTGCCCTTGAAGGCGAATATGGACGAGGCTTTGCGCGCCTGCCCCAATGTCGTCACGGCTTTCGTGGTGCGCAATACCGGCGCGGCGGTGGACTGGGTGGAAGGGCGGGATGTGTGGTATCACGCGGCGGTGGCGGCGGCGGACCCCGAATGCCCGCCGGAAACCATGGATGCCGAGGACACCCTGTTCATCCTCTATACCTCCGGTTCCACCGGCAAGCCCAAGGGGGTGTTGCACACCACCGGCGGTTATCTGGTCTACGCCGCCATGACCCACCATTATGTGTTCGACTACCAACCGGGCGAGGTGTATTGGTGTACCGCCGATGTGGGCTGGGTGACGGGGCATTCCTATGTGGTCTATGGGCCGCTCGCCAACGGGGCCACGACCCTGATGTTCGAGGGCGTGCCGACCTTCCCGGCTTGCGACCGTTTTTGGCAGGTGATCGACAAGCACCAGGTCAATATCTTCTACACCGCGCCCACCGCCATCCGCGCCTTGATGGCCCAGGGCGACGCCTGGGTTAAAAACACCCGCCGGGAAAGCCTGCGCGTCCTGGGTTCGGTCGGCGAGCCGATCAACCCGGAAGCCTGGGAATGGTATTTCCATGTGGTCGGCGAGGGCCGCTGCCCGGTGATGGACACGTGGTGGCAGACCGAAACCGGCGGCATCCTCATCACCCCGCTGCCCGGCGCGACCCGGCTCAAACCGGGTTCCGCGACCCTGCCATTCTTCGGCGTCGTCCCCGCCATCGTGGACAACGAGGGCAAGGTGCTGGAAGGGGCGTGCGAGGGCATCCTGACCCTCACCCAATCCTGGCCGGGACAGGCTCGCTCGGTGTTCGGCGACCATAAGCGTTTCTTCGAGACCTATTTCTCGGCCTATCCGGGCAAATATTTCACCGGCGATGGCGCCCGCCGCGACGCGGACGGGTATTATTGGATCACCGGACGGGTGGACGATGTGTTGAACGTGTCCGGCCACCGCATGGGCACCGCCGAGATCGAAAGCGCCTTGGTGCTGCACGAGAAGGTGGCGGAAGCGGCGGTGGTGGGTTATCCGCACGACATCAAGGGCCAGGGCATTTATGCCTACGTGACCCTGGTGGCGGGCGAGGAACCCGGCCCCGCGCTGGAAAAGGAATTGATCCAACTGGTACGCAAGGAAATCGGGGCCATCGCCACCCCGGATATCATCCAATGGGCGCCGGCCCTGCCGAAAACCCGTTCGGGGAAGATCATGCGGCGCATCCTGCGCAAGGTCGCCGCCAACGAACTGGGCAACCTGGGCGATATTTCCACCCTGGCGGACCCTTCCGTGGTCGAGGATATCATCGAACACCGGGCCAATAAGAACTAACCGCAATCACCGAGGATAGACGCATGAAATTGATCACCGCCATCATCAAGCCGTTCAAATTGGACGATGTCCGGGAAGCCCTGTCGGATATCGGCATCACCGGCATCACCGTGACCGAAGTCAAGGGTTTCGGTCGCCAGAAGGGCCACACCGAGCTTTACCGCGGCGCGGAGTATGTGGTCGATTTCCTGCCCAAGGTCAAGGTCGAGGTGGCCGTCACCGATGGCCTGCTCGACCAGGCGGTCGATTGCATCATCAAGGCCGCCAATACCGGCAAGATCGGCGATGGCAAGATTTTCGTGTACAGCCTGGACCAGGCCATCCGCATCCGCACGGGTGAGACGGGCGAGCAGGCGGTTTGAGGGACGAACGAAATATCGGGGCGGGCGCAATCGCCGCGTCCGCCCGCGATCTTGGGGCGTGGTCACGCGGGATCGTATCCAATCCAGAGGGTAATCCAGCCATGAGCATCCAATTCACCGCCGTTTTCCGTAGAGTCTCCCAAGGCTATATCGCCTTCGTCGAGGAGTTGCCAGGAGCCGCGGATGGTTGGTGGTGTTCCCTGGATGCGTGAAGATAGGAATCGCATCGTTCGTGCTTGATGCGGTACACATGCTCATTGTGCATAAGGCGGCAAAGGTTCAATGCCGGCATCGCCCCCCCCCTCGTTAGCCGAGTCCCGTGGAGACAGGATTCCATCCAGCATCTTGTCCCGCTCCGCGGGGGATAGGCCCATTTGTTCCAAACTCGCGGCAAAATCGCTATCTATATCCCCCGGTGTATTGGTCTCTTGGTTTTCTGATTCCGCGACGAGTTGATCTTCCATGGCTTTCTTCATTTCACCAAAGGCCGCAATATCCCCGGCGGGAAGCCCGTTTTCCTTCATCGATAATATCATAGCTTCTATCTGATGAATCTGGGCCTCCATCGCTTCGCGGCGTTGCGAGGCTAATTGTGCTTGCTCCTCCGCCGTCAGCTCGAACGGATAGGGATGCGGCAATAACTCGGGGTCACCCTGGATAGCCGAATTTTCTTTGGCTGCGGCTTGGACGTTAAAAGACTTTTGTTCCCCTGGAGTTGAGCGCTTGGTTTTTAGGGTGACATTGGAGGATAACGGCTTATTTTCGGACACGTCCCCAATACTTTCCGACCCCAACCGTTCCTCCGTCATCATAAAATCCCGGATAATATCCGCGACATGATAATGCCCGGCAAGCAAACCGGCGCTAAATAGTGTCAATCCCCGTAACGTCGATTGTTTCATATTCAACTCGACCTCTACGTATTCCTGAATCGGTGATAATGCAGAATATCCGTCACCCATAAACCGGGTGACGGATATTTCATTTAAGCATTGTAATCAATGCGCATAGATGCCGGAGGCGACTCCGCCATAACGAAGACTTCCCGTCGTCGGGCAAGAAGTCGCGTTGCCGGAAATATAGCCAGTCTGATGCTTGGCATTGAAAATCGCATCGCAAAGCTCAGGGTCGGTTGAGGAGAAATAGTAATAGTAGGGATGGGGATGAAGCGACGTTGCGGGCGATACATACGCATAGCACGTAGTGCCATTGGTCCAGTATTGTTCGACTTGGCCATATGTGGAGCAGACGGCGTAGGCTTCATTTATGCCTAGCATGGCAATAACTACAAGAACACTATTTATTACAAATCCCTTGATGTTCATGGCGTATCTCCTGTCCATTGGTGTCACAAGAAAAACCCATAGGTTTTATATCCCTATGGCTGGGATTGTTTCAAAACAAAACCCAGGTTGTTTTGACTCCCGCATTAATATGAAGTTCTTAATAGAACTTACGTATTGACGGCGGCTTTGAATTGTGGGTTCGAGTGTTCCTTGCTTAGTTGACTGACAAAAAACGGGCGTGATGCCCGTTTTTTTATGGTTGTCGATAATCCAGCTTGTCAGGATAAATCCATGGTTTGATTGACGAAATCCAGGGTTAATTTGAACCGGGATAAAACGTTGGTGCCAATAAATCCGTTGATGCCAAGATTGTTGCCGATATTTCCAAACTCGATATCGATGTCGTGGATAGGTTGTCGGTCGATAATGAGGCTATCGACCTTTTGCGAAAGCACTTCTTGAATGCCTCCCCCAATGCCAACCAGCCTGCGGACAAGTGTGGGTTTCTGGTAATCGAAATCCAATAAATCTATATCCAACGCCGTGGAGGCCGATCCGGTATCGACGATGCAATCGTTGATTTCAACCAGCCGACCTCCGTAGACGATTGCGACAGACACCCAAATCAGCCCATTCCGCCATTCAAATCTCATCGCAACACGCCTTTGACCGGAATATCCTCTACGATGAATTCCAGGGGGGTGGAAGGCAGGGCGAAAAGAACTTCCCGGCCCGCCTGCTTGAATTTGCGATAGGCTTCCCAAATCGCTTTGGGATCGTCGCTCACCTGCAAAACCTCGCCTTCCATGATTTGCGACCGGGATGGGGATAGGCGTTGTTCGACCAGATTGCCGAGCAGGATGAATTGGTGGGGGTATTGGGTTTTGATGTCTAGCCATTTCATGGAGACTTACCTCAACGGCTATAAAGGGGCAGTGGAATCTGGTTGGATATCGTGCGTCCGATTAAGCTGCGCTAACCGGACTTGGGCTGCGGATAGAGGCTTCGACTGTAATCGCATACAGTCTCATAAAGATATATCTCCCTGAAAGATGAATCCGGTAGTCCTTCGCGGACTATGGCGACCAGTGCTTCCCATTCGTCCGACATATAGATGGTATTCAGAGTACATTGAACAACAAGAGTCGTATTTTTTGGGTAAGGCATCTTTGCCTTTTTGCTGATGGCTTTCAGTAAGAGTTTGGCGTACACCTCAATATATTCCCGATTGGAGTAGCCGACTGCAATTGACTCGATTTCGCCGCTTTTCAAGCGGCGGATACCCTCAAGGCCGAAGGAGCCTCCCTTTGTTTCCAGTAATTCCCTTCTGAGGTACTCCTTCGGGTGCATCACGCAGGTAACTTCAAGATACCCTGTTGCTGGATAGTAGCTCTCTGATACGTATGAGCCACGTTGGATGATCTCTGCATCGTACGTTTGATTGCCATCAATCCAACATACTTCGATATATCTGCCTGGGCGATAGCTTGCCTGCACATATTTGCAGACTGGGAGTAATTCTTCGAGAAGCTTCTTCTCCAGTCGGGTTGGCCGCATGCGTAGGCGTGTTATACCACCTTCGGAGTTTCGTACAGATTCAAAGAGGGTATATACCTTCGAGCAAAACAGCAGGCCATCTAAAAGCTGACCGTCGAATTCAGCGAGATGGATTGATGCCATGACGTCTAACTATTGAATCGAAGCACGTGGCATTCAGAAGCCGATTCTCTGCCTTTATTAGCAAGTAGCCCGGATGCAACGCAGTGGAATCCGGGAGATTCGGAGCGCTGATCGTCCCGGATTCCACAAGGCTTCATGCCAGGCTACGTGATTAGCGGGATCGTCAGCCACTCAACGCCTTCGAAGTCCGCCCATTCCTGAACACCAAGGGCTTCGGCCCGCCGCCCTCGTAATCCTTCCGCGCCCCCTCGATGGCTTCGGCGATGGCCGCGCGATCCGGCGACAAGCCGCACACCGGGTCGGTGGCGTTGGGATCGCCGGTCAGCAGATAGGCTTGGCAGCGGCAGCCGCCGAAATCCTTGACCTTCTCTGGGCAGGAGCGGCACGGCTCCTTCATCCAGCCGAAGCCCCGGAATTGGTTGAAGGCTTCCGACTTCAGCCAAATGTCGCTGACGCTCATATCGCGCACATTGGGGCAGTTGAGTCCCGGCAGGATGCGCGCTTCGTGGCAGGGCAGGGCGGTGCCGTCCGGGGCGATGGTCAGGAAAGTGGTGCCCCAACCGTTCATGCAGGCTTTGGGGCGCTGCTCGTAGAAATCCGGCACCACGTAATAAATCTTCATCTTGCCCTTGAGCTTTTCCTTGTAGCCCTGCGCGATGGCTTCGGCTTGCTCGAATTGCGCTTTGGTCGGCAACAACTGATCCCGGTTCAAATGCGCCCAGCCGTAATACTGGGTGTTGGCGAGTTCCAGGTAATCCGCGCCCAGTTCTATCGCCATCTCCAGGATTTCGGTCATCAGGTGGATGTTCTGGCGATGGATCACCACGCACAGCACCATGGGATAGCCGTGCTTTTTCACCAGATGGGCGACCTGCTTCTTTTGCTCGTAGGATTCGGTGCCGGCGATGAAGTTGTTGAGTTCCTTCTCGGGCGCTTGGATGCTGACTTGGATATGGTCCAACCCGGCTTCCTTGAGTTCCACGATCTTGGCCTCGGTCATCCCGTAGCCGGAAGTGATGAGGTTGGTGTAATAGCCCAACTCCCGCGCATATTTCACCAAGGCCGGCAAATCCTTCCGCACCAAGGGTTCCCCGCCCGACAGCCCCAGTTGCACCGCGCCCATGGCGCGTGCTTCCTTGAACACCCGCATCCAGTCTTCCGTCGAGAGTTCGTCGGTGATCTTGGCGTAGTCGATGGGGTTCGAGCAGTAGGGACACTGCAAGGGGCAGGCATAGGTCAGCTCGGCGAGGAGCCAACGCGGATTGCCGCTAGGGTATTGCTCTGATCCAGCCATTTTCCAATGCCGAGTGCAGGAGTCCGGCGACATCGTTCCTGATGCCGCTGGCCTCGAATTTCTGTTCCAGTTCGGTCACGATGGCGTCCAAATTGCGGCTGCCATCGCAGAGTTTGAGGATTTCGGCGGCGGGAACGTTCAATTCCACCATGCCTTCCGGGTAGAGGATCACGTATTTTTGCTGCGCTTCTTCCCACTGCAAACGGTGCAGCGGGGAGAAGGCGAACCGGGCTTGCTCGTCCATTCGGATGAATCAGGTCTTGATGTTGAAGTAGGGGGGTTTCTGGTCGATATAGGCCAGCCACATGGCATCCAGCATGGTCCACAGGATGTCCAGCTTGAACTGGAGGATTTCCAGGGCGCGTTCCTGCTGGGCGCGGGTGGTGAAGTACTCCAGGGTCAGTTCCAGGCCGTGTTCCACGTCGCGGCTGGCTTGGCTGACGCGCTTGCGGAAATAGGCCAAGCCTTCCGGCTCGATCCAGGGATAGAGGTCGGGCCAGCCCGACAGCCGCTGCTTGTGGATGGTGGGCGCGAACATCTCGGTCAGCGAGGAACACGCGCCTTCCTGCCAAGTGGCGTTGCGGGCGAAATTGACATAGGCGTCCACGGCGAATTTCACGCCCGGCAGCACGGATTTGAGCGACCACAAGTCTTCGCGGGCGATGCCGACCGCCTCGCCCAGCCGGGTCCAGGCTTCGATGCCGCCCGCATCCCCGTCCCAGCCGTCGTGGTCGTGGATGCGTTGGATCCACTTGCGGCGGGTGTCGCGGTCGGGGCAGAGCGCCATGATGTTGGCGTCCTTCACCGGAATCTTGATCTGGTAATAGAAGCGGTTCGCCACCCAACCCTGTATCTGTTCCTTGCTCAGTTTCCCCTCGGCCATGGCGATATGGTAGGGGTGGTTGATGTGGTAATAGATTTCCTTGGCGCGGAGCCGCGCCTCGAATTCTTCCCGGCTCCAGGGGGTTTGCTCGCTCATGGTGTCCTCATCTCAAAGCTCGATTGCCAAACCGTCGTAGGCGACCTCGATCCCGGCCTGGGCCAGGGCGCTACGCTCGGGCGAATCTTGGTCCAGGATCGGATTGGTATTGTTGATATGGATCAGAATTTTCCGGGCGGCGGGAATATCGGCCAGGGTTTCCATCATGCCGCCCGGTCCCGATTGCGGCAGGTGGCCCATTTCCAGGGCCAGCTTTTCGCAAATCCCGGCGCGGGCCATTTCGTCGTGCTGCCAGAAGGTGCCGTCCACCAGCACGCAATCGGCCTGTTGCAAAGCCGCTGCCACATGCGGTTCGATCTCGCCCAAGCCCGGGGCGTAATACAGCTTTTTGCCGGTCGAGACCTGCTCGACGATGACGCCGATATTGTCGCCGTCGTGCGGGTCGTGGCGGTGCGGGGAATAGGGCGGGGCTTTGCTCTTGAGGGCGTGGGTGTGGAAGCGCAAGTCCTCGAAGCCCGGAATGGCGAACCCGCCGCCGTCCAGGGGCACGGGATGGTGGTTCACCTTGCAGTAGTGTTCCAGCATCTTGAACACCGGGAAGCCGGTGGATAAATCCTGTTTGACCGGCTCGCTGCAATAGATTTCGAGGGGTTTCGTCGATTCCCGCAGCATCAATAAGCCGGTGGTATGGTCGATCTGGCTGTCGATCAAGATGATGGCTTGGATGCCGCTGTCGCGGAGGCCGTGCTTGGGCCAGGCACCGGGGAAGTGTTCCAGTTGGGTGCGGATGTCGGGCGAGGCGTTGAACAGCACCCAGGCCGTGCCATCGACGCCGACCGCGATGGAGGATTGGGTGCGGGGCGGGCCGTTCAACGTCCCGGCGCGGACCCTGGCGCAGTTGTGGCAGTTGCAGTTCCATTGCGGGAAGCCGCCACCGGCACCCGCGCCCAAGACTCGGATTTTCATAGGCTTAGCACGAAGTTGGGGAAGGGGCGCGGAACCCCGGAAATGAAAAACGGGGCTTCACATCGCTGTGTCGCCCCGTTCGGAAACCAACCGCGATTAGCGGTTGTAGATGTACATGGTGACTTCGAAGCCGAAGCGCATGTCAACGTAGCTCGGTGTTTCCCATTTCATTTCGGATTCCTCCAAAGGGTTGATTTCTATGGTCAAAACAGCTTCTGCAAGCCCGCCCAAAAGTATACGTCTCCGGTTTGGCGAAAGCAACCGAGGGGGCGGAGGGCTCGCGGGTCGGTGGGAAAGGATGGGCCTTGCATCCAACGGGGCTTGGATGTGAACCCACGAGGGTTGCCGTTCATCCCGGTTGGTGCTTGGTGCAGCGGAACAGCCCGGTAGGATGTGTTGGGTGAAGGGAAGTATTTCCCTTCGGCACATCTTACCGGGTTTGGTTGTGGGGTGGGCTTAGGGTTGCGGTTCGAGGACAATCACCGCGTCCGTGGGAATCGTTGCGGTTATGGTTAATGTTTTAGAGTTGGCATCAAAGCTTGTTTTGATGTATTCATCATTTGCAGGCAAGCTATCGAAAGTTAGTTGCTTGGTCATCAATCCGGTGTATGACATAGGCGCAGGATCGTTGGGGTTCTCCCTATCGCAAGGGCTAGGCTCGATGTTGTTTCTTTTAGTGCTTTGGAGATATGTCTTAGCGGCCCCTCCTTTTATCATAGTGACCGGATCGTCATCACAAAAAAAACAATTTGAAAATGATGAGGTATTAGTCGGATCGTCCGGAAAAAATGGGTCCGTATCGAGATAACCTCTGCTTTGTAGGTCTCTCTTTATGCAATTGAATGCATAAGTGTCTGGCTGATATCTAATTAATTTCCAGTTATTTTGGAAGTTTAGTGGTAAGAATATGGTAGGGGCAATGGTAGGGGTGATATTATACTTTAATTCTACTTTACTATATGCGTTGTTGGCAAAGTTAAGATTTAAGCGGGCGTTACTATCCCCAGCCCCGATTCCAAAGGTCGCGATAACGATCGAGCGCAAGGTGTTATCATTAGGATTGGTGAATGCAATCGCGCTTGCCTGGGTTGAGACATCATTTTCCGATGTGTTGTACTTTTTTACTGATGTAGGCTTTAATGGAAGGATTTGGCTTCCCACGCCGTTCCCCGCCAACCGATACCGATCCAAAAGTGCGTATACAAACCCATTGCCTAATAGTAGATTTTCACCGATATTGCCTCCTGTGGTAGTGCCCCAGCCGACAACGCGCTGTACATTTAGCGGGTACCTGTATGACGTAGGGCTGTTTGGTCGGGTATACGGTGTGGGATCGTACCGGTTGGGATTGCGGAAATTTACTTTGAGATTGTTATTGTTGTCATTGGAGTAATAATAGTAACCAGCTTTGATCCCCATGAGAACCTGAAAAGTCCATGAGGCATTCCTGGCTTGGTTAGTGGGTTGGGTGTTTTCTAATCGGAATTGATGTATTTCATGCGGAATTTGGGGATGCGGCTTGTTGTTTTCAGGATCAAGGTTTGCTTCAAGATTGTAGAAATAATTATAAGTCGCGTTGATCCTGCCCCACGGCATTGAAGATGAGGCCGGGTTGTTATTGTTGCTGTTACGAAGGTTGCCGTAAAGTTCCTTCGCTATATAGCTCGGTGGGTTAATTGTCGGGTTAACTTCTGTAACGTAATCCCAGGGGCATTTATAAAAATGGCTATCAGAATTGTCTGAATTTGGTATTCCAATTTCAGCTGGAGCAATTTGTGAATTAGGGTAATAATGCTGTAATTCTTTTAGAGTGGCATTGTAAAGATCTTTGTAGCTATAATCAGCGCCATAATCCGATGGGTCCGCTACTTCGTTATCACTATCCGCAGATAACAAGGAGAAGTTCGGGACATCTATTCTTTGAGTTGGATCTGCTGGACAAACGGTGGTTTCCCAACTCCTAAAATTACTATAATTACTTCTAAGAGTGAATATGAGTTTGTCAAGTACAGCGGTGCCTCGAGAAAGTGTAAAGCTGGCTGGAGGAGGTGGGGTTGGGTCTGATGCCCATAATGAAAGTTTTTTCGGAGGTACCACATTGCCATAATTTAACTTCGGAGGTACCACATTTCCATTATCTGTATGCGCGATGGCCCATGGAGTAAGCCCTAAGTGAAGGGTGATATCTTTCGCACAATAGCCGCTTTTCAAATAAGGATATAAATGCCACTGGATGGTATTGTATGACAGCGAGTTTTGATTATAAATTGATTGAAGTGATTCATTGCAGGGTGAAGAATTTGTTGGTCCGCAGGGTAAAGAGTCTGGTTTGTTAATCCCAATATTGCTATTGATAACAAGATTGCTGTTGTTAGAGTTGCTAGGGGGAGCAACGAGGAAGTCGAGGGAATCGTTAGTAAGACAAGATGGGTTGAGGTTGGTTGTGTCTAATATCCTGCAATATGACATACCTCCAGTCAATAGATCTGGCTTATAGCCTCCCAAAGCGCGGCGTATTACCACCCCATCGGCAAAGGGTACTTCTGGCACGTTTACTGGCTTAACTCCTGATATTGTCTTTGTGTGATAAATTACTTGCGAAGCTTCGGCGGAAGCGGAAGAAGGTTGAAGGTAAGCCGGGATTTGTTCGATGCCATGCCCGTAATAATTGCCTAGGACCTGCCGGTAGCGGTAGAAATTATCAAGAAAGACAGGTGCAGTAAGGGGTGGGTCATCCGCGTCATTTAAGCGAGTATGAGCATCGCTGATAATATTGCAAGGCGGATCGGCTATAGCGCACCCACAAGAGAGGGTCGTCAATGTTCCGATTATTAAAGTATGCTTATGATAGCTAGACATGTCATTTTCTCCGTCAAAAAGTTAAAAACCAACATTTCGTATCATCTTTCGTTTGACTAAACAGCGCGATTTTTCACAGAGGTTTTTTGCTGCTTGCTATGCATCTGCTCGGTGGTGAAAGCGATACAAAACAACAACAATCAACCCAAGTTAGTCAATGCCATGATGGGTTTGGTCTTTCTTCAAAGACATCTATGTGTCTTAGTGTATTATTATTATACTTTGGACTGATTGTGCTTGAATCTTAAGAAGCTGTCAAATTTTTTATAGTGTGGATTGATTGTGTAGGGTGAGCATACATCTGCGCCTATATTTGTAGGCTATACGAAAATCTCACCCACCAAACAACACCCGCTCCAACGCCCCATCCCGGTTGTAAATATCCGGCGCGAAATGCACCCCATCCCCCTCGACCCAGGCCGTGCGGTAGATCAAATGCACCGGCATGGCCTTGGCCAGCGCCACGCTGGTGTGTTCGCCGCTGGCGATGGTGGCCTGGACCCGCTCCAGGGTCCAGGGCGGATTTTCCTTCGCCAACACCCAGGCCGCCAATTCGTAGGGCTGGCCCACCCGCACGCAGCCGTGGCTATAGGTGCGGCGGCTCCTGGCGAAGAAGCGCGGCTCCGAGGTGTCGTGCAGGTAGACGTTGTACTTGTTGGGGAACATGAATTTCACCGTGCCCAGGGCGTTCCAGGGACCGGGGTCTTGGCGCAGCACGTAGCGCTCCATCGTCGCCGGGGTCATCAGGTTCCAATCGATGCCGCGGGGGTCGATCTCGGGGGCGTCCCTGGCCCCGCCGGAGAAGAAGCGGATGTGCTTGGGTTTGAGGCTGGCCGGGTTCTTGCGCAATTCTGGCAGGTATTCGTTGATGGCGATGTCGTGGGGCACATGCCAGTCCGGGTTGAATTCCAGGTATTCCAGGCGCTCGTCGAAGGCCGGGGTCGGTTGGTCGAGCTTGCCCACCACCACCGGCATGGTGATTTCCACCGCGCCGTCTTGCAGACCCCACAGGGTGAAGCTGGGAATGTTGACCCAGATTTGCCGTCCGGCGCGGTCGGCGGACAGCCAGCGCCAGCGTTCCAGGTTGACGATGATTTGGCGGATGCGCTGCTCCACCGGTACGTTGAGGGCGGCGAGGGTTTCCGGGCCGATGACGCCTTGCGGGGGCAGGGCGTGGCGCTTTTGGAAGCGCTTGACGGCGGCGGCCAGCGCTTCGTCGTAGGTCTTGCCGTGGCCGGGTTCGGCGGCGTCGGTGAGGGCGAGGCGCTGGCGGATCGAGGGGATGCGCGGGTCGCTCATGCCCGGTTGCAACGTGGGGCCGGAGGGGATGGTCGGCCAGCCGCCTTGCTGGGCCAGGGCGCGGTAGTCCTTGAGGGCTTGTTTGAGGGCGGCGTATTCGGGGTGTTGCGGCGCGAGGTGTTCGAGGAAAGGGGCGAGGCCGGGGGTTTCCAAGCCTTTGCGCGGGGCGGCGGATGGGGTGGCCTGGGCTTGTTCTTCGAGGCGGCGGGCCGCGTCCCGGCCCCGGCCCACGTCGGCGGCGTAGCGCAAATAGCCTTGGGTCAGCAAGAGTTCCAGCCGGGCCAGGCTGTCGGGGTCGGATTTCAGCCAGAGCCGCCCGATGGCCTCGGTCCCGTAATCCTCGGGGCGCAGACCTTCCCCGCCCGCGTCGTCCAGGAAGTGGCGCAAGACCTTGGCCCGTGCCGAAGGCTCGCCGCCCGCGATCCAGAACGGCTTGAAACCCTTGGCGCGGTAGAGCGCCACGAGATTGGTATCCGTGCCGGGTTCGGCCGCCAGGAGGGTTGCGAGCGGGCGGGCGAGCGGGGAAGGTGGGGTTTTGGCGGCGGGCGGGGCGGCGTGGCCGGAATGCGCCGCCATCAGCAAGGCGAGGCAGAAGGCGGGAAAGAGGCGGTTGGGCTTGGCTTGGATCATCGAAGCTGTATGGTGTGGCTGCCCGGTTGATGGTTTGGGCCGTTTTGGATCGGGCGCGGACCCGCCCGCGGAAGGGCATGGCCGATTGGGCGGTGAGCCGCCGTTTGCTTGCCGTTGAAGCGCCAATCGTCGGGAAACCCTGGATTCGCGCCGCCGCCCAGGTCGGCGCGGATTTCCAAGGGTGCGAACATCGTGTGGTTATGAAGCCGCCACCGTAAGCGGCCTCCGCCTTGGCGTCAAGGCGTGAACAGCCGCTCCGCCTCGGGCAAATCCGCCGCCGGTATCCCGAACTCTTCCCAGCCCCCACCCAAAGCCTTGTACAAAGCCACCAAGGTGGTCGCCGTCGCGGTCTGGCTTTGCGCCAGGTCGCGCTGGTCTTCCAGCAGGCGCTTCTCGGTATCCAGCACGGTGAGGAAGTTCTCCACGCCGTCGTCGAAGCGCAGATGCGCCAGCCGGTAGGCTTCCAGGCTTTCCGCCGCCGCCGAGGTCAACAGGACTTGGCGTTCGCGCACCCGGTTGTAGTTCACCAGGGCGTTTTCGGTTTCCTCCAGGGCGCCCAGCACCGTTTGTTCGTACTGGGCCAGGGACGCTTCGGCGGTGGCGTCGGCGGCGCGGATGCGGGCGTACACCTGCCCTAGGTTGAGCGCGGCCCAGGTGATGCGCGGGCCGAAGGAATAGGCCCCGGAACCGGAAGCGCCCAGCCCGGTGAAGGATTGCGCTTCCAGCGCGAAGGTGCCGTTGAAGCTGACCCTGGGGAACAAATCGGCGGTGGTGACGCCGATGCTGGCGGTGGCCGAGGCCAGTTGGCGCTCGGCGGCGCGGATATCCGGGCGGCGGCGCAAGAGCTCGGCGGGCTTGCCGATTTGCACCAGGTCGGGGAGCGGCGGGATCGGCTCGGGTTTCAGCAAATCGTCGGCCAGGGCGGCGGGCAATTGCCCGGTCAGCACGCCGATGCGGTGTACATCCTGATGGATCAGGCTATCGATGGGCGGGATGGTCGCCAGGGTGGTGTTGAGCTGGGCCTTGGCGCGGGCGGTGTCGAGGCTGGTGCCGACGCCGGCGTCCAGCCGTTCCTGGGTCAGTTCCACGGTGTGGGTTTGGTTCTCGGCGTTCTTGCGGGCGACGTAGAGCTGGTTTTGATGGCCGCGCAACTCGAAATAATTGCGGGCCACCTCAGACACCACGCTGATGAGCAGCGCCCGGCGGTCGGCCTCGGCGGCTTCGATATTGGCCTCCTGCGCCTCGACGTTGCGGCGGATGCGGCCAAAGATATCGATTTCCCAGGCGGCGTCGAAGCCGGTGTTGTACAGCTTCAAGTCGCGGGGGACGAAGTTGCGCCGGTTCAATGAATCGAAGCTGCGGTGCTGGTCGGTGTAGTTGGCGTGGGTGGTGATGTGGGGGAACAGGTCCAGCCCGGCATCCAGGAATAACGCCCGCGCCTGCCGCAGGTTGGCCTCGGCGGCTTTGAGGTCGCGGTTGTTGAGGACCGCGAGTTCGATCAGCTTGACCAGGCGCGGGTCTTTGAATTGCTTCCACCACGCCCCTTCGATGCCCTGGGTTTGGAACTCGGGCTGTTGGGCGTTGGCGAATGCGGGACCGGGGTCGGTCTTGGGTTTTTGGTAGTCGGGGCCGACCATGCAGCCCGCCAATTGAACCGCCAGCAGGGTGGGCAGGATGAGTTTGCGGGAGTTGTGGTGCTTCATGGATGTTGTCCCTCCGCTGCCGTGGCTTGGGGCTGGGGGCTGCCGCGCCGTTCCACCCAAGCCCGGATCGTCACATAGAACACCGGCGTCAACAGCAGCCCGAAGAAGGTCACCCCCAGCATCCCGCTGAATACCGCCGTGCCCAAAATCTGCCGTGCCTCGGCCCCCGCCCCGGTCGAGACCATCAGCGGGAACACGCCCATCACGAAGGCGAACGAGGTCATCAGGATGGGCCGGAGCCGGAGCCGCGCCGCCTCGATGGCGGCGGCCTTGCGGTCCAAGCCTTGGTCCTGGCGCTTGCGGGCGAACTCCACGATCAGGATGGCGTTCTTGCTGGCCAATCCCACCAAGACGATGAACCCGACCTGGGTGAAGATGTTGTTGTCCATCCCCCGCAGCCACACGCCCGCCATCGAGCTCAGCAAACACATGGGCACGATCAAGATCACCGCGAACGGCAGCGACCAGCTTTCGTACTGCGCGGCCAAGGCCAGGAACACGAAGATCACGCTCAGCGGGAACACGATGATGGCGGTGTTGCCGGCCAGGATTTGCTGGAGGCTGAGTTCAGTCCATTCGTAGCCCACGCCGGCGGGCAGGTCGGCTTTCAGGATATCTTCCATCACGGCGATGGCTTGGCCCGAACTTAAGGAAGGTAGGGTCATGCCGTTGATTTCCGCCGCCGGGAACAGGTTGTAATGGTTGATGCGGTCGGGACCGCTGGATTCCTCGGTCTTGACCAAGGTGCCGAGCGGGACCATCTCGCCCGCGAGGTTGCGGGTTTTGAGCTGGGCGATATCTTCCGGGGTCACGCGGTGCTGGGCGTCGGCCTGGGCCACCACCTGATAGCTGCGCCCGAACCGGCTGAAATCGTTGATATACAGCGAACCCAGATAAATCTGCAAAGTATCGAACACCTCGGCCAGGGGCAGGCCCATGGATTTGGCCTTGGTGCGGTCCACATCCAGGTGCATCTGCGGCACATTGGCGCGGAAGGTGGTGAACACCCGGGCCATGCCCGGTTGCTGGTTGGCCTTGGCGATGATGTCGTTGGCGGCTTTTTCCAACTCCGTGGGGCCGAGGTTGGCGCGGTCCTGCAATTGCAGCTTGAAACCTCCCACCGAACTCATGCCCCGGATCGGCGGCGGCGCGAACACGGCGACATAGGCGTCGCGGATGCCGAACATGCGCTGTTGGATTTGGCCCATGATGGCATCGGCGGATTGCTCGGGGTGGAGGGCGCGTTGCTCGAAGGGTGCGAGCCGGGCGAACAGGGTCGCGGCGTTGGATTGCGCCCCGAAGGTCAGGATCGAGAAACCGGCGTAGGCGTTGACATGGGCCACGCCGGGAATCTGGGTGATGATCTCGCTGGCTTCCTTCACCACGGCGTCGGAACGCTCGAACGAGGCGGCGTCCGGCAATTGCGCGTAGACGATGAGATAGCCCTGGTCCGCCTGGGGGATGAAGCCGGTCGGCACCTGGTCGAAGGCCAGGAAATTCAGGCCGTTCAGCCCGGCGTAGAGGACCAGCATCACCGCGCTGAACCGGATCAGGCGCCGGACCAATCCGGCATAGCCCGCGCTGAAAGCCCCGAACACCCGGTTGAACCCCCGGAAGAACCAGCCGAACAGGAAATCCAGTAGCCGGGTCAGCGGGTCTTGTTTATGGCTGTGGTCGTGGGCGCGGTCCAGCATCAGGGCGCACAGGGCCGGGCTAAGGGTCAGCGAGTTGAAGGCCGAAATCAGGGTCGAGACCGAGATGGTCAGGGCGAATTGCTTATAGAACGCCCCGGTCACGCCGGTGATGAAGGCCGTGGGCACGAATACCGCCACCAGCACCAAGGCCGTGGCGACGATGGGTCCGACCACTTCCTCCATGGCTTTGCGGGTGGCGTCGCGGGCATGGAGTCCCAGCGCGATATTGCGCTCGACGTTCTCCACCACCACGATGGCGTCGTCCACCACGATGCCGATGGCCAGCACCAGCCCGAACAGCGACAGCGTGTTGAGCGACAGCCCCAGGGCCGCCATGATCCCGAACGTCCCGATCAAGGACACCGGCACCGCCAGCAAGGGGATGATGGTCGCCCGCCAGTTTTGCAGGAACACCAAGACCACCAGCACCACCAGGGCGATGGCCTCGAACAGGGTCATCACCACCTTTTCGATGGATTGCTGCACGAACACCACGGTGTCGTAGACCAGCACATAATCCACGCCTTCCGGGAACCGCTGTTTCAGGGCTTCCATGGTCTGGACCACGGCTTCCTTGGTCTCGATGGCATTGGTGCCGGGCATCTGGAAGATCGCGAGGCCGACGGTTTCCTGGCCGTCGAGGCGCAATTGCGAGGCGTAGTCCTTGGCCCCGAGTTCGATGCGGGCCACGTCCTTGAGCCGGGTGATTTGGCCGTCCGCGCCATTCTTGACGATGATCTCGCCGAATTGATGCTCGTCGGACAAGCGGCCCTGGGTGGTGAGGGTGAACTGGAATTCCTGGCCCTGCGGTACCGGCGGTTGTCCCAGCACGCCCGCCGCGACCTGGATGTTCTGCTCGCGGATGGCGTTCACCACGTCGGAGGCGGTGAGGTTGCGGGCGGCGATCTTCTCGGGGTCCAGCCACACCCGCATGCTGTATTCGCGGCCCCCGAACAGGAACACATCGCCCACGCCGGGCAAACGGGCCAGGGCGTCGCGCACTTGCAACAAGGCATAGTTGCTGAGGTAGACCGAGTCGTAGCGCTGGTTGGGGGAAATCAGGTTCACCACCAGGCTCAGGTCCGGGCTGCGCTTGCGGACGCTGATGCCTTGGCGGCGGACTTCTTCCGGTAGGCGCGGTTCGGCCAGGGTGACGCGGTTCTGGACCAGGACTTGGGCCTTGTCCAGGTTGGTGCCCTGCTTGAAGGTGACGGTGAGCTGCATCACGCCGTCGTTGGTGGACTGCGAGGACATGTACAGCATGTCCTCGACGCCGTTGACCTCCTGCTCGATGGGCGTCGCCACCGTTTCCGCCAGCACTTCGGCGTTGGCGCCCGGATAGGTGGCCTTGATCTGCACGCTGGGCGGGGCGATTTCCGGGTATTGGGCGATGGGCATGCCGATCAGCGACAGCCCGCCGACCAGCACGATGAGGATGGACAGGACCGAGGCGAAGATCGGTCTATCGATGAAGAAATGGGTGAATCGTGTCATGGTTGGGCCGTCGCGTTATGGCGTTCGAGCGCCGAGTCCGACAGGAGGGTGGTTTCCGGTTTGATCTTGGCGCCGGGACGGAGCTTTTGGATGCCTTCGATCACGACCGGGTCTTCCGGGGTCAAGCCTTCCGCGATGTCCCTGAGGCTGCCGAACAACGCGCCGGGCTTGATCTTGCGGTATTCGACGCCGCCGTCGGGCTTGGCGATCCAGACGAACTTCTGGCCCTGGTCGGTGCCGATGGCGCGGTCGGGCAGCAGCAGGGCGTCATGGGGCGTGCCGCCCGGAATCCTGACCCTGGCGAAGAAGCCGGGACTCAGGATTTCGTCCGGGTTGTGGAACACGCCGCGGATACGCAAGGTGCCGGTGTTGGCGTCGAGGCGCGGCTCCAGGTAATCGATGACGCCGCGATGGGGGAAGCCGGCCTCGTCCATCAAAGCCAACTCGACCGGGATGCCCGTGCCCGTGCCCGTGCCTTTGCTGGCCTGGGCCAGGCGGCGGTATTTCAAGACCGCCCGTTCGTCGGCGTCGAGGTAGACATAGACGGGGTCGATGGACACGATCCGGGCCAATGGCGTCTCGTCGGCCTTGACCATATTGCCCACGGTCAGGAGTTCGCGGCTGATCCGGCCCGAGATCGGCGAGCGCACCTCGGTGAATTCCAGGTTGAGCCGGGCGGTTTGCAAGGCGGCTTCCAAGGAGCGCACCGCCGCCGTGGATTCGCGCACCGCCTTGGTCCTGGCGTCGTATTCCTCCTCGGAAATCGCCTTCGACTGGTGTAGCCGTTCGGCGCGGCCCAGGTCGTTGCGGGCGAGGTCGAGGCGGGTGCGGGTTTGTTCCAAAGCGCCCTCGGCCCGGTCCAGTTCGGCGCGGTAGGGCCGGGGGTCGATCACGAACAACAGGTCGCCCTTGCGCACCACATCGCCATCCTTGACATTGACCTTGTCCAGATAGCCATGTACCCGCGCCTTCACCTCCACCGCCTCAGCGGCTTCGATGCGCCCGGTGTATTCGTCCCATTCCGCCACGGGCTTGTGCAGGGGTAGGGCGGTCTTGACCGGGACCGGCGGCATTTGCTGGGGGCCGGGCGCCGCTGCGGGTGTTGGGGGTTGGCCGCAGCCCAAGAGCAGGAGCAGCGGCAGCAAAGCCACGAACCAGCGCGGCGTTGCGAAATAGGAATGGGAGGCACCGATATTCATAGGCTGGACCGGGGGGGGTTGGGGGAGCGTCTGACGCGCCCAGAAAAGGTAATCTTCCTTTTCATTATTTTCGTTAAAATAAACGGCGGAGTCCACTACAAACACGAGTCAATTTTTATGATGTGCCTAGGCCGCCCCAAAAAAGGCGAGGAAGCCAGACGCCGCGAGCAATTGCTGGAACACGCCGTGCGCTTGTTCGCCGAACATGGCTATAGCAACCTGAGCCTTGAAACCATCGCCCGCGAGGCGCGGGTGTCCTTGCGGACCATCTACCGCCAGTTCGGCGGCAAGGCCGAATTGTTCGGCGCGGTCGTCCGCCATCTCAGCGATTTGTTCGTCGCGACCCTGCCCCTGGACCCGGCGCAGGCCAAGCCCATCGAGGAGACTCTGGTCGATTTCGGCAGGGAATTCCTGTTCCGGCTGACCCGGCCCGACATGATTCGGATGTGTACCCAGATGCAGGGGGAAACCCGGCAGTTCCCCTGCCTCGCCACCGAGTTCTATGGCCAGGGGCCGGAGCGCACCTTGCGGCGGCTATCCCAGTTTTTCGCGTTGCATCAGAAGGCGGGGCGCATCGCCGCCATCGATCCCGATTTCCTGGCGGGGCAGTTCGTGAGTTGCCTGAAGGGGGAGTGGTTCCACCGGCTGCAATACGGCTTGGCGGCGACGCCGGGCGAGGCCGAGATCGAGGCGCGGGCGCGGCGGGCGGTGGATTTGTTCCTGCGGGGTTGCCTGGCGGCGGAGGGGTAGGACGGGGGCCGGACCCCGTGGGGTCCGGCCTGTCCGTGGGGTCAGTTGGTGCCGGACAGACTGTTTGTCTGCTTGGCGGGGGTGGCGGCCGGTTTCGGGTAGACCAGGGTTTGCGGGGCGCTGTTGGTCTGGGTGAAGTTCTTGGCGTCGCTCACGCAAGACCAGCCACCGATTTCCACCTTGACCTGGGTGTTGATGCTCGGTGTGGTCATGTTCAGCTTGTTGCCGGTCAGCTTGACCGTGCCCTTGTTGCCGCCGCAGCCCTTCACGTTGAACGCGAACGAATCCTTGCCCGACTTGCCGCTATCGACGAGCTGGCCTTTGACCAAGCTGCCGGTGGCGTTGGCCGTGCCCGTGTTGTTGTTCACGTAGGCGGTCAGGGTGTAGTCGCCGCTGCCGAAGAGGGCGGTGTCGCCGCCGGACGGTCCCGAGACCAGGATGTAATAATCCGCCGTGGCCGGGGTGTTGATGGTGAACTGGAAGCCGTCGGTCGAGGAACATTCGCCCGCCGTCACCGTGTAGGCCTGTTGCAGGAAGCCTTGGGTGTTGAAATACGACAGGGTGTAGACCTCGCCCGAGTTCTGGCAGCGGAAGGTGATCGGCACCGTGTTGTTGGGGTTGGCGCCGGTGTCGTTGTGGTAGACGTAGTAATCGAGGTCGGTGATCGAGGAGAGCTGGGCGGTCACCGGCACGGTGTTGGTCAGGGGATAGGCGTTGACCGGGGTTTCGTTGGGCTCCAGTTCGCCGGGCAGGCGCACGGTGGGACCGGAAACGCCGCTGTTGTTGGCGATGGCCAGCACGGTGTAGTCGGCCTGGGTGAAGCTGTCCGATTCGCCGGAAGGCGGCGAGGTGACCACGAAGTAGTACCGGGCGGAAACCGGCGCATCGATGGTGAATAAGAATCCGCCCGCCGCCGAGCATTGGCTGGACTGGATTTCGTAGTTCGATTGCAGTACGCCCTTCTCATCGTATGATGACAGGATGTAATAGGTGTTGGTTTGGCTTTTGCAATTGAAGTAAAACGGAATATTGCCGGTTTTGTTCTTGGTGCTGTCGTTGTCGATATAGAACCAATCCTGGTCGTACATGGAGGAAAGCTGCCCGGTGGCGGTGGTGCCGGACGTCAAGGAATAGGCTTCCACCATGCCGTCGTTGGGTTCCAGTTCGCCGCCGACCCTGGCGGTATAAAGCCTTAGGGAATAATCGGCAGTGGGAACGACGATTTCGTTGTAGAACTTGAAGACATCCACGCTCAAGGTCTTTGTGCTATCCGTGGGGTCGGGTATTTTTTTGGTGGAGGTTTCTTTCCTATCCCCGATATATCTACCCCATATCCTGACGTAATAACGCCCTTGTTTGGAAGTATCCATCTGGAATCGGTACGGTCCTTTCGTTTCGCTACTGCCCCGCTGGCAGGAGGAACGGTAAACCACGTAGCTGCTGCCGCTGGTCAGGCCGTCAGCAGTGTTGGGGTCGGCGTCATAGAAATAGGCGACATTCCAAAAGACGCTGGAATCATCCAGTTTTGGATCGGTGGCGTTGTCGAAGCCCTCGTACCAATATCCGAGTTTCTTGTCACAGCCAAAATAGACCGGGGTCACTGGATGGTTATCGTCGGTGATGTCCACATAGAACCAGTCGAAGTCTCGGGTCGATTGCAACTGACCCACCATTTCGTCGGTCAGGGATAGGGGCGTGGCGAGACTGGGGTCGAGGGCCGGACCGCCATAGGGGTTATAGTCCGGGTTGCTGGCATCGTAAGGTGTATTGACCACCCGGTAGGTTTCCTGGGTACAAATGGCGCCACCCGCATAAGGGCAGACCGAACTGGCGGTGTCGAAAATAAATCCGCTGCCGGTCACCGTGGAATTCGGTTCTCGTTCCGATACCGAGGCTTGGGACTGTGCTCCCCATAAAAAAACCAGTGTCGACGCCAAGATAGATTGATAACGCATTGGATGTCCCCAAGCAGGAAGTGATTGGAATCGGACCCACCCGATGAGGCACCGTGCGTCCCGGTCTGGCCTGGTCGGGTCGGGCGAATGGCTATTAAGTGTAGCCGTTCGGGACCGATCCTGGACGGTGCGCCGATGACCGGGGGTTCCGGGATGTTCAACGGAGGGCGGGGGTTGGGCGTGGATTTCAGTCCGGCGGCGGGGGCGGGGCCAGCACTTCGCGGCTGCCATTGGTCTCGGCGTGACCGACGATGCCGGCCTTCTCCATGTCCTCGATCATGCGGGCGGCGCGGTTGTAGCCCACCTTGAGCTTGCGCTGCACGCTGGAGATGGACGCCTTGCGCGATTCGGTGACGAAGCGCACCGCCTCGTCGTAGAGCGGGTCGGTTTCTTCCCCGCCGCCTTCGCCGCCGCCGGTGCCGCCCTTGAAGCTTCCGGCTTCCGCTTCTTCCGAGAACTTCGTGATCTCGTGGATATAGTTGGCGGGGCCGGTGCGTTTGAGGAATTCCACCACGTTGTGGACTTCCTGGTCCGAGACGAAAGCGCCATGCGCCCGCATCGGCAGGCCGGTGCCGGGCGGCAGGTAGAGCATATCGCCGTTGCCGAGCAGGGATTCCGCGCCGCCCTGGTCGAGGATGGTGCGGGAATCGATCTTGGAGGACACCTGGAAGCCGATGCGGGTGGGGATGTTGGCCTTGATGAGGCCGGTGATGACATCCACCGACGGCCTCTGGGTCGCCAGGATCAAATGCAGCCCGGCGGCGCGGGCCTTCTGGGCCAGGCGGGCGATGAGTTCCTCCACCTTCTTGCCCACGATCATCATCATATCGGCCAATTCGTCGATGACGATGACGATATAGGGCAGGGGTTCCAGCGCGGGCGGTTCCTCGCCGTCCAGGGCGTCGGCGGCGGACCACAGCGGGTCGGCGATGTATTCCCCGTCCGCCGCCACCTCGGCCAGCTTCTGGTTGAAACCGGCCAGATTCCTGACGCCCATCAGCGACATCAGCTTGTAGCGGCGTTCCATCTCGGCCACGCACCAGCGCAGGGCGTTGGCCGCTTCCTTCATATCGGTGACGACGGGGGTCAGCAAATGCGGGATGCCCTCGTAGATCGACAATTCCAGCATCTTGGGATCGATCATGATGAGGCGCACTTCCTCGGGCCGGGCCTTGAACAACATGCTGAGGATCATCACATTGACCGCCACCGATTTGCCCGAGCCGGTGGTGCCGGCCACCAGGAGGTGCGGCATCCGCGCCAGGTTGGCGACCACCGGCTGGCCGCTGATGTCCTTGCCCAATACCAGGGTCAGGGGCGAAGGGCTGTGCTGGTAGGCGTCGGAGGACAGCACCGAGTGCAACAGCACCATCTCGCGCTCTTCGTTGGGGATTTCCAGGCCGATCACCGATTTGCCGGGGATGATCTCCACCACGCGCACGCTGGTCACGGAGAGGGCGCGGGCCAAATCCTTGGCCAGCCCGCTGATGCGGCTGACCTTGACCCCCGGCGCGGGCTGGATTTCAAAGCGGGTGATGACCGGGCCGGGTAGCACGTCCGTCACCTGTACCTCGACATTGAAATCGTCGAGGATGCTTTCCACCTGCCGCGACATGTCCTCCAGGGCGGCTTCGGAATAGCCCTTGATCTTGGGCGTGGTGTCGCTGAGCAATTCCAGCGGGGGCAGGGTGCCCGGCTTGACCGGCGGCAGGTCCAGGGCGGGTCTGGATAGGGGGGCACGGGGTTTCGGCGGCTGCGGCGGCGCGGCCTGGGTTGTGGGTACGGCGGGATTTTTGGTTGCCGGAGGTTCTTCCACCAGGGCTTTGGGACGGGCGACGGGCGCGGTGGCTTCGGCGGGCGGTTCCGGGTTTTCGGTGTCGGGGGGGGCGGCCATCCGCTTGGCTTGGGGCTTGGCTTTGGCGGGCGCGGGTTCCGGGAGCGGCATGGTGCCGGTTTCGGACTCGGCTTCGACTTCCGGCCCAGCGGCGGGCGCGGGCTTGAACGGTTGGAACAGCGACAGCACGGCGTCGATGGCGATCAAGGCGGCGCGGCCCACGAGGTCGATCAAGCCCAGCGACGAACCCAGCCAGGACAGCCCGGTGAACAGCGAAATCCCGGCCACGAACACGGTCAGGAGCAAAATGCTCGACCCCGCCCGGCCAAACGAACCCGCGAGCAACTCGGCGGTTTCCCCGCCCAGGATGCCGCCGCTGGTGCCGGGCAGGGCCAAGGGCGCATGGATGACATGGAGATCGGTGAGCCCCGCCGCCGCCGCGATGGCCGCGGCGAAACCGGTCCAGCGCAGGGCGCTGTCGATGGGATTGGCCGGGGCGGCGAGACGGCCCTGGAAGATGATGTAGCCATAGCCCGCCAGCAGGAACGGGAACAGGAAGGCGGTGACGCCGAACAGGGTCAGGAAGAAATCGGCCACCCAGGCCCCGACCGCGCCCCCGGCGTTGGCGATGGTCTTGCCGGTGCCGATATGGCTCCAACCGGGATCGTCGGCGTTGAAGGTGATGAGCGCGACCAGCAGGAACAAGGAGACCGCCAGATAGACCAGGAACACCGATTCGCGCAGTCCCCGCACCAGGACCGCGCCCAGGTCTTGGCCGTCGAGCAGCTTTTTATGGAAATCAGCCAAAATGCCCACCAAATCAAAGGAATAAACGATGCGGGCGCTATTGTTCGGGATTGGGGGGGAGAGTTCAAGAGCGCCCGTTCACGGTCGCGCCATCGGGCGGGGCCGGGCGAACTGGAACGCGGACTTTGGTCCGCATGGGCCGATCCGGGGCGCAAGCCGAAGCCCGCGCTCCGGGGATGGCAAATCACACCAAGCGCCACCCTGAAATAGCCTGCTTCCACAAGGTTTCCGGTAACCCTACCGGGACGCGGGCCGGAACCTTTACGCTCAAATCCCACACCGTCATACTTGGTTTTTTGTGCCACTCCCAACACCGAGGAATTCGATGACTGAACAGAGACATTGCCGCTTGCTGATTTTGGGCTCGGGACCGGCGGGCTATACCGCCGCCGTCTACGCGGCGCGGGCCAACCTGAAGCCGGTGCTGGTGACCGGCCTCCAAATGGGCGGGCAGCTCACCACCACCACCGAAGTGGACAACTGGCCGGGCGACGCCGAGGGCGTGCAGGGACCGGAACTGATGGAGCGCATGAAACGCCATGCCGAGCGCTTCGAGGCCGAGATCATCTTCGACCATATCCACACCACCGATTTGTCGGCCCGCCCATTCAAGCTGATGGGCGATTCCGCCACCTATACCTGCGATGCCTTGATCATCGCCACCGGGGCTTCGGCCCGTTATCTGGGGCTGGATTCCGAGGAAGCCTACAAGGGCCGGGGCGTGTCGGCCTGCGCCACTTGCGACGGTTTCTTCTACCGCAACAAGCCGGTCGCGGTGATCGGCGGCGGCAATACGGCGGTGGAGGAAGCGCTGTATCTCGCCAATATCGCTTCCCATGTCACCGTGGTGCATCGCCGCGATAAATTCCGCTCCGAGAAAATCCTGGCCGACAAGTTGCTCGAACGCGAGCGCGAGGGCAAGGTCAGCATCGCCTGGAACCATGTGATGGATGAAGTGCTGGGCGACGACGCGGGCGTCACCGGGCTCCGCATCAAGCATGTGCGGGAAGGCAGCACCCAGGATATCAAGCTGGATGGCGTGTTCGTCGCCATCGGCCATAGCCCGAACACCGAAATCTTCGCCGGGCAGCTGGAAATGCGCGATGGCTATATCGTGGTCAAGAGCGGCCTCCATGGCAATGCCACGGCGACCAGCGTGCCGGGCGTGTTCGCGGCAGGCGACGTGGCGGATTCGGTCTACCGGCAGGCCGTGACCTCGGCGGGATCGGGCTGTATGGCGGCCTTGGACGCGGAGAAGTATCTGGACGGCTTGGAATGAGTGGATGGCCGGGTGGGCATCGCATGCCTACCCGGCGGGTCTTGCTGGGTCCCGATGCGGGCGCGGAGTCCTGAGGCGAAATATATTCCACCGTGCCATTCCCCTATGAATGATAAAGCCATATATCAAACAACAAACGAGATATACTATGCCTAACAATCCCTATCAAGAACTTGATGATAAATCGTTTTGGAGAAAAGCCATCGCGGACAGGTCCGTATTCGATATTGGCGATCTATGGCAGCCCAAGTTTGTGATACAGCGTGAAGACCCGGTTTCGACTTATGGTTCTTGCTTCGCCCAGCATATTGGCCGGGCGCTGAGCGACCGGGGTTTTAATTGGTTAATATCGGAAACAGCGCCCAGGCACTGTTCGGAAAGCTTGGCCCGCCGGTATAACTATGGCGTGTTTTCTGCGCGAACCGGGAATATTTATACCACCTCGCTGCTGGATCAATGGGTCCGTTGGGCGCTTGATGAGAGCAAAATACCCCACGAATCATGGTTGAAGGATGGCCGCTATATCGACCCGTTCCGACCGGCGATGGAACCCACAGGTTTCGCCACTATGGGGGAACTCAGGAAATCCCGGATACAAGCCGTCAGGTGCTTTAGGAAATCCATAGCGGATGCCTATTGCTTCGTGTTCACGCTTGGTTTGACCGAAAGCTGGTTCAATGCCGAGGCCGGCTACGAATATCCCATGTGTCCTGGCACGGTCGCGGGTGAGTTTTCCGCGCAAAAGCACCGCTTTGTGAACCAGAATTATGAGCAGGTGCTGTCGAGCCTGATATCTGCCATATCGAATATCCGGAAAATTAACAAGGACATCAAATTCATTTTGACCGTATCGCCGGTTCCATTGACGGCCACCGCATCGGGAAAACACGTCCTGGTGGCGACCATCCATTCCAAGTCAACCCTCCGGGCCGTGGCGGGGGAAATGGCGAATATTGACGGGTCGGTGGATTATTTCCCTTCCTATGAAATTATCAATGGGCCGCAGGCCGGTGGGATTTTCTTCGAGCCAAACAAACGCAATGTGCATCCGGCCGGGGTCGAGTTTGTCATGAATACATTTTTCAAATGTATGCATGGCGACATCCACAGCGCAAAGCCCAGGCCCAGGAGAATAGTGAAGGAGCAGCAACCCTCCCCACCCAGACGGGAAAAACCGCAAAAACGTCAGTCGTCCGATGAGGTATGCGAAGAGTTGCTGTTGGATGCGTTTGGAGGAAAAAAATGAAGATTTGTTTGTTGGGGAACTCCCATTCCGCCGCGCTTAAGATCGCTTACGATGCCTTGGACGCAGATAGCCGGAAGGCGCTGGATGTTACTTTTTTCGCTAGCCGTGGAGGGGGTTTGGCAAAAGCGCTGGAACCCCAGGGAAAAAAGCTGATTTCAACCGACGAGTTGATTACCAGCCATATTGGATATACCTCGGGTGGACTGACGTTTATCGATCCCGAAGCTTACGACGTGTTCATCCTGCATGCTTTTGGTACGCAGTACGATTATGAAATCTTGGACGCCAACGAAGAGGCTTACTATAGCAAGGAATTCCTCACGGACTATTGCGCAGAACTTATCGGCAGAAGGCCCAATATCAATCTCCTAAGTAACTTGGCGAGCATCACGAGTAAACCGATATATCTTTCCCAGCAGCCGTTCCAGTCGGAATTAAATGCTAATCTGAAATCCAAGGTCAAGTCCAGTAAAGTGGATCCTCCAGACCTTGGGGAATGTCTCAAGCGGTTCTTGGCCAAGCAGGACCATAAAAATGTGAAATTGCTTTTGCAGCCACCCGAGACGATCGTTGACAAGATATTTACGCTGGCGGAATTCAGCGTCGATTCGGAGCGCTTGGATATCAATGATCAAATTTCTAAGAAATCGGATAAGCATAATGTCCGGGATATGCACCATATGAATTCCAAGTATGGGCGTCTGGTTTGGTTGTATTTCTTGCAGCAGGTTGGATAGCCGCGATTCCCGTGGGGCGGCGGATAATGACCCACACTGCGGCTTCCACCGATCAAACAGCTGAACCCTGGGCATATCCGCCCCGCACCCGACTTATGCGACAATGCCCCGCCCGCCGGATCCCACCGGCCAGCCTGAACGACCGGCGTCCGGCGGCATTCCCCATCCCAAGACGATAGAGGTTTCCGAATGCCCTACAAAAGACTGATCTGCGCCGCCTGTGGCTTCATCTACGACGAGGAAATGGGCGATCCCGATTCCGGCATTCCGCCCGGCACCCGTTGGGAAGACGTGCCCGACGACTGGATGTGCCCGGAATGCGGCGTGGACAAGACTTATTTCGAAGTGTTGAACATGGATTGAATCCCGCCGGAATCCTTGCGCGGCGGGCCGGGCCGGGTGGGCAACACCCGCCCCAGCAAGCCCGGTCCCTGCAAGGGTTCCACCGGAGCCGCCGCGTCCGCCGCCCCGGCGATGCGGCGGCCTTCCGCCACCAGCCGCGCCCGCCTTTCTTCCGTCCGCGCCAGCCGTTCCGCCACGTCCTCCCCCAATCCCGCCAACGCCCGCCCGATGCCGGAGCGCAAGCCCCGGATGGCCGTGTCCTCGGCGGAGGGTTTCAGTTGCCGGTAGACGAAGAATGGCAGCAACCACGACAGACCGATCAACAGCACACTGTGGATGGCGAAATCCACCCCCAGGAAATCGAGGTGCCGGGCCACGCTCTCGTAATAGCCCTTGACCACTTCGTAGGACACCAGGCTGATGCTGAGGATCGGCAACAGCGCCGCCAATCCGCCCGACAGCTTGAGCAGGAAGCGCCGGAAGGCGTTGCCCGGCCGCGCCAGCGCGTGGCGCAGGCAGCGCTGGCCCTCGTCCAAGACCCGGCCCCCGCCGGACTCGAACACCCGGTCCAGTTCCACTTTGAGCGGTGCCGCCGGCAGTCCGCGTTGCCCGGCTTCCAGGAGCAACTGGTCGAGAGTGTCGCGCAACCGGCTCGCGGCCCAATCGTCCCAGAGCAACGGGGCGGCGGCGCGGGGTTCGGGCTTGGCTTCGTGCCCGCCGGGCCGGGTCAGGTCGATGGAGCGGCGCAAGGGGTTGGCCTCGTGCCCGACGAAGGCCCGCGCCACGCTCTGGATCGGCCATTCCAGGCCGCGCAGCAATTCGCCCTGGGTTTGGTCCCAAATCCGGCCCCATTCCGGCGCGAGTTCCGCATAACCGCCCGCGGTGCCCAGCCGGTCCAGGCATCCGGCCAGGGCGGTGCGCAAGCCTTGCAGGCGCAGGGCTTCGGCGTGAAGTTCCAATTGCCGCATGACATGGCGGTCGGCCATTTCCCGCAGGAAATCGTGGAGTTGCCCGAAATCGTCGGGCTTGCGGGCCGGGCCGGGGTCGCGGCTGTCGGTGCGGAGGATGATCGGGTCTTGGAAACCGCCCTTGACCAGCAGCTTGGCGAAATCCTCGTATTGCAGCGGATGGCCCCGGTCCCATTGGTTGATGACGAATAACCAGGCATGTTCGCCGCCATGGGCTTGCAGCATCCGCCAGCCCTTGTCGTCGCGGTAGCGCTCGGGGTTGACCACGTAGATCAGCACGTCGATATGCGGCAGCCAGTCCAGCACCAGTTCGCGGTTGTGCTGCTCGACGCTGTCGATATCGGGCATGTCGATCCACAGCACTTGGCGGCGCTCGGCGTCGTGGTGCTGGGCGATCCGCACCCGGTCGAGCGGGAAATGGTTGGGCAGGTGGCGGAGTTGGATGGAATCGTGCAGATAGATCGAGACTTCCCGCGAGGTGGGGCGCTCGACCCCGGTGCGGGCGATGGCCTGCCCGGCCAGCCGGTTCAACAGGGTGCTTTTGCCGACGCCGGTGCCGCCGAAGAAGGCGGCGACCAGGGGCCGGTGGCTGTCGGCCTCGAACAGCGAGGCCGGGGTGTCCGGTTTCAATTCCGCGAGCGCCCGGATATCGCCGGGGTTCAGCCATGCCCCGGCCACGGCTTGTTCCGCCCAGGCTTGGGCGGCGGCGAGTCCTTGATCGAAGCTGCTCATGGGCGGATATCCAATTGCGTGGCGGCTTGCAGCAGTTCGGGCGGGATGTCGAAGCGGTGGTTGCGGTCCAGGCGGCCCGGCAGGCGGATCAAGCGGGCGTGCAGGCTGTCGCGGAACAGTTTTTCCACCGCCGCCCGTTGCTTGCGTTTGAGTTCGGCGGCGGCCTTGTCCATGTATTTGCCCAGGGCGCTTTCGGTCAGCAGCGAGGTCAGGGACAGCATGGCCGGGGCGATCACGAAATCCTGGACCCCGATGCCGCCGGTATGGAGCGCGACGGCCAGGGCGGTGGCGTCGGTGGTGACGCGGGTGGCCCTGAGGCCGTTCAAGAGCGCGGGATGCTCGCGCAGATGGTCGTACAACCCGTGCGCGGTGCGGTCGATTTCGGGCTGGAAGCCTTGGAGATAATGCGCGGTGGCCTTCTCGAAATGCTGGACCAGGATCGGCTTGTCGTCCCGGAACAAGCCGCCGATTTCCCGCCACCAGGCTTGCTGGGTGGCGTCCTCGTCGCGGCGCAACAACAGGCTCTCGCCCAGCCGTATGAACAGGTGTTGCAGGGCGTGGTTGAGGGCCGCGATTTCGGTGCCGTCCGGGGTGGCCGGGTGTTTGCGGCCCAGCTTGGCGAGCTGGCGCAAGGGCCAGGTCACGGCTTGGCGGGCGGCGACCAGGATACCGCCCAGCCCTGGGATTTCCAGCAAGGTCAAAAGCTCGGCCAGCGCCCGCTGGAAAGTGGCGTAATGGTGGGGATGATCGAGGTAGTCCTGTTGATAGCGCTTGAGGCTATCGGCCACGGCGTCCTCGACCATGCCGCGCCATTCGGCTTCCAGGGCGTGTTCGGCCTCGACCGGGGCGATCCACTCGCGCCAATGGGTGTCGATCAGCTTGCGGGCGCGGTCGGCGTGGTGCCCCAGGGTTTGGGCGTGGCGGGCTTGGTCCAGGTCGGCCAGGAATTCCGCGCGTTCTTTCCGCAAGCCGGCGAGGTCGTCGCTTGCTTCGAGATAGGGCAGGGGCAGGATGGGGGGCGGCGGGTCGCGCCGGGTGGCCCGCCATTTCCCGCGCAGGGATTCGGCCAGGGCGGGATAGGCGGCGGGTTCGATCTTGTTGAGGCAGATCAGGGTCGGCAGTCCCAAAGGCTCCAACAGGCCCATGAATTCCCAGACCGCGAGGTCGGCGTATTTGTCCTTGCTCAGGACCAGGATCACCACATCGGCCAGGGCCGCGACCCGCAGCACCGCCTGCCGGTACTCGTCGGCGTCCACCGAATCGAAGTCGGGCGTGTCCCAGAAGATGGCTTGGCGCAAGGGGCCGGGCGGTTCGGCGATATCCGCGGCTTCCAGCGCATAGCAATCGTAGCGGCGGGCGTCGAGTCCGCCGCGGTCGCGGCGCTCGTAGTCCCGGAAATAGCCGTCCAGCCAGTCCAGCTTTGCCAGGTCCACACCCACCGCGAAGCCCTGCGGATGCACCGTGAACCCGGCCAGCGGGCTGACCCCGGCCAAGGGCCGGTCCAGCAGCCAATTCACCACCGAACTTTTGCCGGCCTGGGTCGGGCCGAGGATGGCGATTTGGAGGGGATGCCGGGGCTGGGTCGGATTCAGCCCGCCTTTTTCGAGGAAGGCTTCGGCGAACAGCAGGGATCGCAGGTTGTGGCGCAAGGTCCGCGCCCTGGGTTCGTCCGCCCCGCCCAGGGCGGCCAGGACGCTGGCATGGCGTTGTTTCAGCAGGCGGATGAAGGCAAGCATGGCCGGGGTGGTGGAATCGAACAGGCCCGGATTGTACACGATGGCGTTGCGCCGACGCGGTGCGCCGGGCGGGGAAGAGGGTGTGCGTTGCATCGGGTCCGGCGCGGGGTCATCGGTCCAACTGCGCCAGCGCCTTGGCCCGGATGGCTTCCCAGAGTTGCAGGTCTTCGGGGCTGGGTTCGGGCGCGGCGGCGGGGGCGGTATCGGCGTGGTGGGCGGCGAGATGGTCCAGGATGGTCCGCGCCAGGGCGATTTGTTCGGCGAGGCTGAGGCGGTCGATGCCCAGGGCTTGGTAGTGTGGACTCATGGGGGAGGCTCCGTGGGGTTGGAAGAGGGCCGTCAAGGGGCCGTGGTGAAATCGATCAATTGCACGGTTTCGTGGCTGCCGGTGCCATCGGCCTGGACCCGGACGCCCAACCCGATCCGGTAGCTTTGGCCGGAGGCCAGGAGTCCGGTGGGTATCTTGAAACGGGTGGCGGTCGGCGGCAGGGTGGCGGTGTAATCGACGTCCGGCCCGGTGATTTCGACGAAGATGTTGTTGACGGCGTTGCCCAGCGGATACCACTCGGCGGTGAAATCCGTGGGCAGGCCCGTCGCGCCCGGCGTCGGCGTGACCAGGGCCAGGCCCGCCGGGAAATCATGGGTCAGGAACAACCTGCTGGGGTTGCCGCCTTGCAGGGCTTTCGGCGCGACCCGCAGGCCGTAGTAGCCTTCCGGGAAGGTCTTGATGATGTAGGCGTAGTCCGATTCGGCCACTTCCAGGTGGGCGATATTCAGGTGCAGCGGGTTCTGCATGTCCATCCGCTTGCGGCTGGGGGCGACGATGCTGATTTTGCGGGCTTTCTTCAGGGGATCGCCGTCCAGGTCGAAGCGCAGGCGGTAGAGGGCGCTGTTGTCGCTCAACTGGATTTCCTTGCGCAGCGTCATGGAGATGCGCAGGTCGGTGGACGCGGCGACCACCGCGTCGCCGGTCATCAGCAAGCCGGCGGTCAGGCCGAAGCAAGCCAGGAGGTGTTTGTTCATGGGGATGTTCTCGGTCTGGGTGGAAATACGGGCGAGAGGCCGGCTTCACACCGTCCGCCAGCGCAAGGCCCGCACCAGGAGGATCGAGGCCAGGGGCAACGCCAGTCCCAGCACCGTGACCACGATCAGCAAGCGCCCCAATTGGCTGTAGTCGGCGGGCACGTTGATGATGCCGCTGACCGGATCTTTCACCTCGCGGGTGATGGTATAGAGCTGGTTCAGGTATTTGGTGCCGAGCTGGGCCAGGGCCAGCGACAGGTTGGTGAACGAAGCCAGCACCGCGAAGAAGGTCGCCTTCAGATGCGCGGGCGCGGAATGGGCGATCCAGGCCAGCATGGGCACCATGGCGACTTGGCCCAGCGGCGATTCCAGGGCGGTATCGACCAGGGCGATGAAACGGGCGTCCACCACGCCGCCGGTGAGGGCGGCGGTCCATTCGTGCAGCCCGTAATACATGCCGATGGTGGGCAGGGAGAGGACGGTGCCGGCCAGGGTCAGCACCAGGATGATGTAGGGCATGGATCGCTCCGCCATGAAGCGGCGGAAGATGAACAGGCCGAACAGGCTCAGGGCGCTGCCGATCAAGGACAGCTTGGCCATGAACGATTGGTCGAAACCCAGCACGTCGATCATCCACCAACTGGAACCGGGGCCGGGCGAGGGCATGGCCCGGAACACGAAGATCAAGACCGCCGTGCCCAGCAGCGCCGTCCGCGCGTCCGCCCGCATTTCGCGCATGAGTTGGCCCATCAGGGCCAGCACGATGGCCAGCGACAGCAGGAAGATGATTTCCTGCCCCAGCACCACATCGCTCAAGCCCACCGACAGCGACATCAAGCCGAACAACAAGCCGCCGCCCAGGATCCACCAATTGGCCTGGGGCGGTTTGGGCTGGGTGGAGGTCAGGGTTTCGATTTCGTGGCGGGTATAGCCGAGTTCCGACAGGGATAGCACGGTGCGCCGCTTGAGATAGGCCGCCAGCAACACGCCGCCCACCGACACCGCCGGAATCACCAAAGCCATGGCGTAAATCCGCTGGTAGATGGCGAGCTTCTCGGCTTGGGGCAGGTGTTCCGCGCCCTGGAACATCGCCACGTTCACCAGCGCCACCAGCAAGGTGCCGCCGATGATTGCCACCCGCCCCAGGGTCTGCATGGTGGAATGCATCAGGCGTTGTTCCTCCTCCGGCAAGAGCCGCCCGTCCGGTCCCACGCGGGGCACGGCCTCCACCGTCATGGCGTCGGCCACCACGTCCTGCACCACATAGCCGATGGGGGCGAGCAAGGTGCTGGCGACATACCAAGTCCCCGCCGGGGCGATGGCCTCCAGCGCCGCCCGGTCGGCAAGCAAGCCGATCATGATCAATAGGCTCGCCGCCACCAGCCCCGCGCCCAGGAATACCAGGCCGGCTTTATAGCGCCAGATCAAGTCCACCAGATGGCCCAAAGGCAGTTTCAAGGACCAGGGCAACATGGTCCAGAAGCCCAGCCCGGCCAGGAATTCCGCCGAAAGGCCCAGGTATTCCTTGACGAAGAAGGTGCCGACGATGCCGGTCAGGCCGGAAATCCCGGCGGCGAGGTAGATCATCAGGGGCGGGAGGTAGGCGAGGCGCAGTTCCCGGCCCAGGGCCAGGAAATTGCGGTCGATCCAGGCCAGGAGGGGGGCGAAGGGATTGGCGTCGTCATAGGGCGTCGTGGGCTTCATACCGATGGCTTTCCTAGGGGATGAGAGGCGGGAGTTTACCCAAATCCGGGCCGGTGCGGGCAGGGGGACTCAAGGGTGGGCCTGGATTCCGCCCAAAGGCCGGATCGTCGCGCCGAGCAGTCGCCGGATGACGTGGGCGTCGTGCCTTGCCTGCCGCAATTGCCGGGCCTGGGCATCGAGGGCGGCGTCGCGGGCCGCGATTTCGCCGCGCATCTTGAGGTTTTCGCTATATAGGCGGTTTTGGGCGCGGGCGCTCTCGTCGAAGGTCGGGGCGCGGAATTCGGCGGCGCTGCGGCCCGTGAGCAGGGCGGCGCGGTGGGCCAGGAGGTCTAGGATCAGCGCTTGGCCGGCGGCGGGGCTGATATCGTACTCCGGACCGAGTCCGGTCTTGAGCGCCTTGACCCGCTCGATTTCGCGGTCGATCAGGGCCAGGTGTTGCCGGGCCAGATCGGGGCAGGCGGGCGGGGCGGGTTCGTAGAGCGCGTGGCGTTCCGCATCGGCGGGCAGGGCTTCGACCCCGGAGGGCGGTTGATAGCCATAGCGGACGGTGCCGGAGGCGTCGGTCCAGCGGTAGAGGGTGGCGGCCGGCATCGCCAAGTACGACGGGGAACGGGAGGAGGTTTCCATCCGCGTGGCGAAGGCCGGGAACGGCTACGCCATCGACCTGTGCGACGCGGAATGGCGTTGCGCCATCGTGGAACCGGGCGCGTGGCGCATCGCCTCCCCGCCCTCGCCCCCTTACAAGTGTAGGTTTTTGAAAAAACCGGAGGCGAGACAAAGGGTTAAGGTACATTGGTGAGTAACGACAAACACCCTGTACCGGAGGAACCGCCATGCCTCGCCCTCCAGAACTGTACCAATGGAACCGGGAGATCGCCATCCACTTTCCCGGCCTTTCGAAGCCGATGGCGATGGGCTTGGCCCTGTGGAGCCTGGGCATGGTCGTGGTCGGCGCTTGCAGCCTTTCGGCGCTGACCGACTGGTGGTCGTGTCGGCTGGGGCAGAAGGGCGACGCGGTGCGGGAGCGCCTGCGCGACGTCTACCGTGGGAAGGAGGCCAAGGCCGGGAAGGAGCGCCGCGAACTCGACGTGGAGGCGTGCCGGGCCCCCTGGCTGGGCTGGGTTTTGGAGGGCTGGGATGGAAACCAGTTGGCGGTCGCCTTGGACGCGACGAGCCTGGGGCAGCGGTTCGTGGTCCTGGCGGTCAGCGTACTTTACCGGGGCTGCGCGGTGCCGGTGGCCTGGAAGGTGCTGAGGGCGGAACGGAAGCATCCGTGGAAGCCCGAATGGCTGGCCTTGCTGAGGCATTTTAAGGACGTCGCGCCCGCGTCGTGGACCGTCCTGGTGCTGGCGGACCGGGGGCTGTACGCCAAGTGGCTGTTCGAGGGGATCCAAGCGCTGGGCTGGCACCCGATGCTGCGGGTGAACTCGGGCGGCACCTTCCGCCCCCGGGGATGGCGGCACTGGCGGCCGTTCACCCGCCTGGTGCCGAAGGTGGGCGACCGCTGGCAAGGCCGGGGGACGGCGTTCGGCGGCAAGCGGACCCGCCTGGACTGCACCCTGTTGGCCTATTG
The DNA here is from genome assembly GCF_019670005.1 of Methylomagnum ishizawai. NCBI lineage: Bacteria > Pseudomonadati > Pseudomonadota > Gammaproteobacteria > Methylococcales > Methylococcaceae > Methylomagnum > Methylomagnum ishizawai. Next base: position 2,388,515 of record NZ_AP019783.1, read on the forward strand.
GGGGGAAGGCCACAAGGACCCCTGGCTCGTCCTGACGGACCTGCCGCCGGAAGCCGCCAACGCCTGCTGGTACGGATTGCGCGGTTGGATCGAGCAAAGCTTCAAGAAAATCAAGGGCGGCGGCTGGCAATGGCAGAACACCCGCATGGACGATCCCGAGCGGGCGGAGCGCCTCTGGTTGGCGATCGCCATCGCCACCTGGTGGCTGCTCTCGGTGGGCGGGGAGGCCGAGGCCGGAATGGCCGCCGCCACCTTCCCGGCCATTCCGGGCTCTCCCCGCCAACAGGCCCACCGCTGGCGGCTGGTGGGGATTTTCCGCCATGGCCGTTCCCTGATCCTGGCCGCCCTCTTCGAGCGCCGCGCCTTGCCGGTGGGGAAGGCCCGCCCAGAACCCTGGCCATCGGTGCCAATCCCAACCCCAGGGGCAACCGTGGCGATCCTCACGGGGGCGGTATGAATAAACCTACACCTGTAAGGGCCGAAGAATGCCAAGCTTCCTTGTGCCATGGAAAGCTTTGGCATTCTTCGGGAGGCTAAATGCCCTGGAAGCCGCGCCAGCCGTGGCTTCCGCCGAAGAATGCCAAGCTCATTTTTTTTGGCATTCTTCGGAGGGGTTGGCATTCTTCGGGAGCGACCAATTCCACCCGCCTTTTGTCCCATTTTTGGATGCTTCGATGTTGAGGGCTTCCTTCGCCCGCACAACGGTTCGCCAGGAATGCCCGTTGCCCTCCGCGTCCGCTTGCAATCCTTTCACGGGCTTCGGGCCATCCGCCAATAGCTCGGCCAAAAACCGCTTGGCGCTTTCCAGGGCTGCCCGGTCGCCATAGTCCGCTTGGGCGCTGAGGATTTCGTCCGCCGTGACGCTCACGGGCCAGCCTTCCCATTCCACCCGCGAGGTTTCGATACCGCTCGGCAATACCACGGGCTGGATGGTGAAGGCGTAGCCGGTTTGGTCCGCGCCCACGTTGTTCTTGATCGGCAGGAAGTAGCGCCGGGCCGGGTCGGCGGGGTCGCGGGCCACCATGTACCCGGCCCGCGCCGCCGCGACGAAAGCCAAGCTCCCCGAAATGCGGTTCATGGCCGTCTGCCCTTGCCCCTTGTTGGGGTGCATGATGCCGATGATGGCGACATTCGCACGGGCGGCGAAGTCGGCCAGCGCCAGCATGAGCGCCCGCACATCGGACGATTTGTGGGTGTCCACCTTGCCGGTGTAAGAATCGAGCGTGTCCATGAAGATGGCGTCCAGACGGCCATGCCGCTGTATGTCCTTGCGCAGCATTTCCAGGTCGGTGCCCAGGTCGAACGCCCGCCGCTGGAGGTCGCCCTTATCGTCGCGGGGCTGGACGTGCCGGATGAACAGGCACTTCGTGATGTCGGCCCCGACCGCTTCGAGGCGCGGCTTGATGGTGTCGGCGTGGTCGTCCTCCGCCGACAGGAACAACACCCGGCCCGGATCGCAGCGCCCGCCGTCCGCTGGCCAGGAACCGCCCCGCGTGATGATGCCCGCGAGGCTCACGGTGATTTGCGACTTGCCCAGGCCTGGATCGCCCGCGATGAGTGTCACCTTGCCGCGTGCGATGCGGCCCGGCCATAGCCAGTCCACCGGCTCGCTCTCCACTTCGCCGAAATCGCCGTAGATGATGCCCGGCTTGTCCAGGTCGTTTTTCCAGGCCAGCGCCGCGGCTTTTTTCCGCGCTTCCGCCTGTTCCTTCCGCCTGGCTTCTTCGATCAGCTTCAGGTGGTTTTCATACACCAAGTTCGTCATCACGCGCCCTCCCTGGTCGCAGTGGTGTCCCGGAATCCGTGACGCTCCCGGTAATCGTCGACCAAGACGCGGGCTTGCCGGATATCGCGTTCCAGGGTTTCGGCGGTGAATCCCACCGAATGCGGCGACATGCCTACGTGCTGTCTGCCGTCCATTTCCATGAAAGCTTCCCGCATGAACCGGGCTACGCCTTCGGCGCGTTCCAGGATGATGCAGATCAGGTAGTAATGGTTGAACCGTTCCGCGCTGACGCAGGGTTCAGCCTCGAACAGCTTCTGGGAGAGCTTTTTGAAGTCCAAGAGGCGCTCAAATTCGGCCAGGCGGTCGCGGTCGGAGAGATTGCAGGCGGATTGTGGGCAAGCTTCGGGCTTGAGTGGTGCGTTCATAGGGAGGCTCCTTCGTTGAGGTTTGGAGCCACCAAGCCGCTTTCCACGGCGGGATTGGTGGCGACTGGCTTGGGGGTGGAAAACCGGCACGAAGGAACCGGCCACGCCAAAGCGTGCCCCGCACCAGCCGCCATAGGGGAGCGCCGGGCAAAAGAAAAGCGCCCGGCTGTGGCGCTTGTGCGCCTTCGTAAAATCGGGTTTCCACACCCGGCCCCGGATGCGTCCGGGACAGCGCGGAAAGCATAGACGGCCCGTGCCGGGAGGGTCAAGGCCGCGCCGGATTGCCCCAGCGCCGCGCCCATGGGCTTGGCGGTGGTTGGGTGGCGGTCGGTGGCGGTTCGCGCCGTGGCGGGCGCTGTGTGCGGTATTTGGAGCATGGCGTTTCCCTTCGGGGGCGCGTATGATCCGCCCCCGTGTGGTATTGAGATTTGAAGCCCTGGTAGGTGTCGCGGCCTACCGGGGCTTTTCCGTTTCCGGGGGGCGGGATAGCGCGGCCTTGACGCGCCGGAGCAAGTCTTGGGCGGTGTCGATGTGGATATCGAGGTCGCTGTGTAGCCGCACCAGGCGCGGCCTTGAGAGGGTGGCCGGGTCGGGGTATTGGCGGAAGCGCCCGGTCATTTCGGGAATGGAATCCCGGATTTCCTTGAAATAGGCGTGGGCCGTGGACCTGGATACTTCAAGCCCGCGTTCCGATAGGTCGGCGTGGAAGTCCAAATAGGTTTTGTATTCCCCGGCGATAATGCGCCGGTCGAATTCTTCGCGCACGTCTTGGGGCAACTCGCTGACGATTTTCTTTTCAAGCGGCATGGCGGAATCCTCCTTATGCCGCTTGCTTCTGATTCTGGCTTTCGATCCAAGCGAAGAACTTGGCTTCGTCGATCAGGATTTTCCGGCCCACGCGCACCAGGGCCGCGTCCAGGCCGTTTCCGGCAATCTTGCCTTTCGAGGTGTGGCGTTCCTTGCTCAGGAAGATCATGTTCCGCAAAGCGCCCTCGGTCCAAGCGCGGTGTTTCTCGCAGAACAGCTTGACGGTCAAGAGGGCGGAGGTTTCGGTAGACATTGGCTAAAGCTCACAGTGATTGGCGACAGTGCCGGGGATGAGCTTAGGCGGGTGGATGGCGGAAAAAAATGGGGGCGAAACCGGTGGAATCAAGGTGATTTTCCAGTCACCTTATTTTCCCCCGATTTCCTGTGAGGGTCGGCACTCTGAAAGCAGTTCCGTCAAAGTGTTGTCTTTGCCGGTCCTGCTTCCCGGAAGGAACTTAGGGATAGGCGTTATTTCTTCAAGGTAGTCGGAAAAGGTGCTGTCGGCGATATTCCAGTTAATTCCGTTATGCCGTGATTTCACCAGATTGAAAAGGTCGACGATAGTTCCTGGCAGTCCATCTATGGATAATTGAATCTCTTTTTTGCTTGCAGCATCGAATATATCACTCATTGTTTCTTCTATGGCTTTAAGCCTTTTTGCTTTAAGTGTAAGTCGCTTTGGTAATGGGTTTTGATCGTTTGCAATCGGCGGTTCCGGCTTTTCGTTCTTGGTCGGATTGGCAAACGCCGCGCCGGAAGCAATTAACGCCTCCCTTCTCCAATCTCCCCATCGCGCTTCCGTATTGGCTTGGGAGCGTAACTCGGAATAGAGGTAGAGCGGTCGCGCCGTCAGGCCGGTTTGTTCAATCCATCGGCGCACGTCAGCTTTCTTGATGACGATTCGTTCATCGCCCGGAACGTAAATACCCTTTCCACCAAACCCAAACCCGGAAAAAGTCCCGGTCTGATGAAACCTATCCGGGGTTCCATCGTCCCGGCCCGGCAGTTCGCCGCCGTGGTACGCCGCTTCAAGAAAGCCGCGAACGGCGCGGACCCTTGGGTGATTGGGGCAGGTGCCCGGCTCCAACTCGTTCCAAAGGTGAGCATGTTCATCAAGTGACAATTCATCGCGCCGCGCCCTTGCCCTATCGTCCCAAAACTCGAAATCAACCATTGCCACCCACCCCGCCGAAAATCTTCTCGTTCATGCTGGCGATGACCTGGCCGGTGTGGGCCTCGCTCAAATGGGCGTAGCGCCGCACCATTTGCAAGGTCTTGTGTCCCAGGACTTCCGCGATTTCGTTCAGGCTCGTGCCGTTCATGGCGAGGTAGGACGCGGCGCTGTGCCGCAGATCGTGGAACCGGAAGTCCTGAATCCCGGCCTGTTCCAGGGCGTTCACCCAGGCGAACCGGAGGTCTACCGGCTGCTCGGGCTTCCGGCCTGGAAAGAGTAGGGTGGTGTTCAGACTGCGGACCTTGGCGAGTTCCCGCACCAGTTCCAGGGCGTGGCCGGACAGGGGCAGGACGCGGCGTTCCTTGTTCTTGGTCTGGTGTAGGGTGATCCGGGCCGCGCTGGCGTCCACCACGCCCCAGGCGCGGTCCTTGGGCGGTTCCTTGGGCGCTTTCCAGTACAGCCCCAGGATTTTCCCCTCGCGCATCCCGGTGGACAGCGCCACCACCACCACGGGATACAGCGCCGCGTTCTTGGATGCCCGGCAGGCGTCCAGCAAGCGCCTGCGTTCATCGTCGGACAGGAAGCGGACCCGGCCTCCCGGCTCCTTGACCTTCTTCACCTTGCGCATGGGGGAATCGTCCAGCCATCCCCATTCGTTCACGGCCACGGTGAAGGCGTGGGACAGCGCCGCGAGGTAGCGGTTGACGGTGGCCGGGGATCGGTCTTCGCCTTGGTGCGTGCGCCCGCGTTCCAGCTTATCCCGGCACTCGGCTATCAAGGCCGGGGTGGCGTCCGAAAGCAGGCGGACCCCGATTTGCTCTTTCCACCATGCCAACTACTGCGCTTGGTTCACGCGCTGGGAGCCTTTCCGGGGAAGCTCGGCTTCGGTGTAGCGGTCGATCATTTCGCCCACGGTGTGGCGCTTGGCTTCCACCGTCTTGAAGTGACGGCCCTCCCGGATCGCGCTTTGAATGTCTTCCGCCCACTTCTTGGCGTCGGTGCGCCGCTCAAAGGTGGCGGTCTACGGTGGACAGCCTTTCAGTCGGACCTTCACCCGGTAGCTTGCCTTGCCGTCCGCTGTGGTTCGTTTCTCTATGGTCGCCATATTGCCCTCCGTTGAATCAACGGCAACAGGCTACAGAAAACCAGCAAACACGGCAATAACAGATAAGCAATCAGGTGTTGAATGTACCCAATACACTGTTAATAAACGGGTTATATGGAGTAATCGTGGGGCGCGGGACACTGGCGGGACACTCGCTCTGCAATTCGGGGCGCAAACCTGCCATCCGGTGTTGTCCGGCCTAGTCCGTGGACTTCCGCTTACTGGGCTTGCCCTGGTGCTTGGGCGCATGGGGCGCTTGCTGGCGAGTGTCCCGCCAGTGTCCCACGGCGAAAATGGGCAAAAGAAAAGGGCTTGACGGTTTCCCGTAAGCCCTTGAATTTTTTGGTGCCGGAGGTCGGAATCGAACCGACACTTGGTTTCCCAAACCAGATTTTGAGTCTGGCGCGTCTACCAGTTTCGCCACTCCGGCGTTAAGAGCCGCGTATTATAGGGAAGCCCTTCCGAAAAGCCAACCGTTTTCGCGATGCGACTTCGGACCCCCGCCCGGACTAAACTTTCAGAGGTCCATCCGCCCGCCATCTGCCGAAGGAAATCCCCAGTGAGCCCAACCATCCCAGCCCATGCCGAACCGCCTCCGGCTTCCTTGAAGGCGCTGTATCAAGAACTCCACGCCCTGGCCGCCCAGGGCCAGGACCAACCCTACGACCTCGCCATCGCCGGGCGCATCGAAGCCCTGGTCGGCCACCACCTCGCCGGACTCAAGGCCAAGCTGGTGCAACAGGAAAGCCAGAAACTCCTGGAATTCGTCGCCACCATCGCCGACCTGGGCAAGCGCATCCCCATCGGCGATTTCGAGGACGAAGCCTTCCTGGGCGCTTTCGGCCACGCCTGGGGCAGCCATCTGGACCGCCATTTGCGGCGGCCGGTGGAGCGCGGCTATTTCGCCAGGACGCTGGCCGACATGGCCGGGCGCTGCAGGGAAAGCGCGGGCGTGCTGGCCCGGTTGCGCCGCCAGCGCCAGGAATTGGCCTACCAGATCGCCGAGCAGGAAGCCGCGCTGGGCGGGGCCGGTTTCAAGCAGCGCCGGGAGCTGCTCAACGCGCTGGTCGCCCTCAAAAGCCAGCAGGGCGAGGCCGAGCGCGGCATCGCCCTGGAGGAAATGAGCGCCCTGGAAATCCTGTTGCCGCCCGGCGTGGATTATGCGGCGCTCACTACCGATCCGCCGCCCTTGGCTTTCGTGCCGGAAAAATTCCACGTTTCCGCCGTCGCCGCGCTGTTCGCCTGGCCGGACGCCCCGTCCCGCGAGGAAATCCGCCCGCTCAACTCGATGGCCGAGCCATTCGCCTCGGAACCCGTCCCGGATCCGGTGCCGGTCGAGGAAATCGCTTTGGATGTGGTCGCCGAAGCGCCGCCGGAACCGCACGAGGAAGCGTGGTACCGGACCTTGTTCACGGAAGAGGAAACGCCGTCCGCCCCGATTCCCGAACCGGAACCCGTCCCGGTGGCGGTGTCCGCCGAGGAAGAGGCCGTGGCCCCGCCGCCGCCCGGAGAACCCGTCCCGGAGCCGGAACCCGCCCCGTCCGCCTATGCCGAGGATTGCGAAACCGCCGTCCAGCGCTTTATCGCGGCCTATCGCGACAAATCGCCGGATTTGGGCGCGGCCATCGAGAATGTGGCTTTCCATTGGATCGACCGGGGCTATGTCAACGTGGCCTACACCACCTTGAAATCGGCCCAGTTCAGCCATTTGCCCATTCCCAGCCTGTTGGTCCCGGATTTGTTCAAGGCGGCGTATTTCGGGATGCATGTCTGGTCGCGGGAGGACGAAGCCCTCGCCACCGTCCAGCGCCTGCTCAATTTCCTGTCCCCGCCCTTGATCGACGAACTCTGCGCCCGGCGGCCCGGCGGCGCGGCGGTGCCGTATCTGTTGTTCGTCGCCAGTTTCCAGCCGGCGCTGTTCGGTGGCAGCTATACCCAGGCGCCGGCCTTGGTGGAATACGCCGGCCATGGGTTCGGGGAAAGCTTCCGCCAGCGCTTGGAACAATTGCTGCGGCTGTTCGGCAACGATGGCTCCCTGGGTTTGGAGGTGTTGCGGAAGCTCCCCGCCGGCGATGAGCGCAGCGCCCGCGCCCAGTTGTCGGCCCGCCTCGCCGATTGGCATGTGCGTATCCTCGACAAGCAGAACGGTTGGGGTCCGGTGCGGGCGGCCTTGGGCAATTGCCTGGCCCGCAACGAGTTCGACCGGGCCATCAAGGCCATCCAGGCCCCGGATTCCAACGATGTCGAGGGCGTGGCCGCTTTCGTCGCCAAGTACCGCGACCGCAAGGCCATCGGCGCTTTGATGGAGGCCCAGGTGGCTTCGGTGCTGTCCTCGCCCGAACCCTTGCCCACCGAGGAGCGCAACGCCAAGTCCTGGTTCATCCTCAATATGCTCGACCTGTGCGGCATCGCCAACGATTGGCTGGCCGAGCAACGGCTGCGGTGCGGGGCCGATCCCGCGGGCGGCGGTTTGATCGGCGGCGTGCTGAATCCTTTGGCGGCGTTGCGCGAGGAGATCGAGCGCTCGGTCACGCCCGCCGCCCCGTTCGAGCAGCGGGTGGCGGCGCGGTTCGCGGCCCAGGCCATCGGCAAGGTCCGGCTCGCCATCGAGGATGTCCAATCCAGCGTGGTGTGGAGCGCCAAGCAGACCAACGCTTGGCTCTCGCTGCCCTACGACATGATGGAGGCGGTGGGTTTCAGCGGGGACGCCGAGGGTGAGTTGGTGTGGCTGGTGGACCGGATCGGCTCGGTACCGCCCGCTTAGGCGGGGCTGGAGGCTTGTAGGGGCGGCAAGCGTTCGCTGGTTCCCAAGCTCCGCTTCCGGGCTGTAAGGCGGGGGAGTTCCCAGGGCTTTGGAATCAGCGCAGGTCGCGCCCGAACGGCAGCAGCGACAGCGGAATCAGCTTGATATGCTGCACGGCGAAGGGAATGCCGATGACGGTCAAGGCGAGTATGCCCGCGCTGGTCAGATGCGCCACCGCGATGGGCCAGCCGAACAGCAATACCCACAGCAGGTTGAAGACCACCCGCGGGACGCTGTTGGCGTCGGGCAGTTCGACCACGTCCTTGCCGAACGGCGCGAACACCGCCAAGCCCAGCTTGATCGATTGCAGCCCGAAGGGAATCCCCACCACGGTCAGGCACAGGGCCAGCCCGCCCAGGAGATAGCCCAGCCCGGCGATGAAACCGCCGAACAGCAGCCACAGCAAATTCCCCAATAAACTCATGACCTGCCTCCTATTTTGGCCGGTGCCGGTGCCGCCGTGCGGTTGTTGTGTGGTTGGATCCGGCCCGCCTCCGGGGCCGGCCATTCCAGGCGGACGGGTTCGGATGATGTGTAATAGGCGAATTGGTTGCGCCCGGCGTCCTTGGCCCGGTAGAGGGCGTTGTCGGCCATGCGGATCAATTCCTCGATGTCGATGTGGTCCTCGGGATAGAGGCTGATGCCGATGCTGGCCGAGACCGACAGCGTGTGGCCGTCGATGGAATAGGGCGAATCGACGGCCCCGCACAGCGCATGGCCGATTTCCGCCGCCACGCCGGGGTCGGCCAGATCGCCCAGAATGACGGCGAACTCGTCGCCGCCCAGCCGGGCCACGGTGTCGGTGCCACGCAATTGCCGCTTGAGGCGCTGGCCCACCTCAATCAATAGCTTGTCGCCGACGATATGGCCCAGGCTGTCGTTGATGTGCTTGAAGCGGTCGAGGTCGATGTACAGCAGGGCGAACATCCGGTTGTCGCGGCGGGCGCGGAGCAGGGCCTGTTCCAGGCGTTCCTTGAACAGGGCGCGGTTGGGCAGTTCGGTGAGGGGATCGTAGAACGCCAGCCGCCGGATGGTTTCCTCCGAGTTCTTGAGTTCGCTGATATCGTGGGAGACCGCCACGTAATGGGTGGTGGCCCCGTCGCCGTCCTTGACCGGGGCGATGTAGAGCATCGACCAGTACAAATCGCCGTTCTTCTTGCGGTCCAGGAGTTCGCCCTGCCAGGCGCGGCCCTCGGAGATGGTGCGCCATAAGTCCTGGTAGATGGCGGGATCGGTGAAGCCGGAACCCAGGATCGAGACCTTGTTGCCCAGGAGTTCGCGTTCCTCGTAGCCCGTGCCCTGGCAGAACGCCGGGTTGCAATATTCGATCACGCCCTGGGTGTCGGTGATGATGACCATGCTGGAACTATGCGCCATCGCCAGCGACAGCGTGCGCAATTCGCGCTCGGCGGCGCGGTGTTTTTCCAGGACCTCGGCCAGTTCCTGGTTGATCGCCAGCAATTGCCGGGCGCTGGGCAGCGCCACCAGCTTGGGCACCAAGGGCCAGGCCAGCAGGGCGGTCGCCACCGAGGCCAGGGCGGTAACGGCCTTCACCAGCCCGGACAGCCAGTAGTCCGGCACCCAGGTGGTCCAGATCGCCAGCAGATGGGTGGTGCCGCACAGGAAGATGAACAGCCCGAACAGCCGGAGCATCCAGTCGAACTGGAGGTCGGCGCGCCGGCGCACCAAGGCCAGGAGGGCGAAGGGGATCGAATAATAAGATAGGACGATCAAGCCGTCGGAGACGACATGCAACCATAGCACGCTAGGTAGCCAGAGATAGCAATTGCCGTGCGGCATGAAATGGGAGAAAGACAGTAATTCGGCCATATCATTCAACATAAATACCTCGCAAAACGGGCCGAACCCCCTATGGGTCCGCATGGCTTTGCGATAATCGTAGCCGCAAGCTCCCCACCCTATGAGCCACCCAACGATGAACCCATACCTCGCCGCCATAGACCAGGGTACCACCAGTACCCGTTGTCTTATTTTCGACCGCCAAGGCCGCGAAATCGCACGCGCCCAACGCGAACACCGCCAATTTTATCCCCGGCCCGGCTGGGTTGAACACGATCCCTTGGAAATCCTCGCCCAGACCCAGGCCGTGGTGGCGGGGGCGCTGGAGCGGGCGGGGCTGGCCGCGTCCCAACTCGCCGCCGTCGGCATCGCCAACCAGCGCGAGACGGTGGTGTTGTGGGAGCGGGAAACCGGCAGGCCGGTCCATAACGCCATCGTCTGGCAGGATACCCGCACCGCCGAGTTGTGTGGGCGGCTGGCCGGGACATCCGGCCAGGACCGCTTCCGGGAGCGCACCGGCCTGCCCATCGCGACCTATTTTTCCGGTCCCAAGCTGGGCTGGCTGCTGGACCATGTGGAGGGGGCGCGGGCCAGGGCGGAGTGCGGCGAACTGCTGTGCGGCACCATCGACACCTGGTTGATTTGGAACCTGAGCGGCGGTCCCAGGGGCGGCGTCCATATCACCGATCCCAGCAATGCCTCGCGTACCCTGTTGATGGATTTGGCCCGGCTGGATTGGGATGCCGGGTTGTTGGAAGCCATGGCGATCCCGCGCCCCTTGCTCCCGGAAATCCATGCTTCCTCTGAGGTTTACGGCCTGGGCGTGGGAAGCTTGAGCGGCGTGCCCCTGGCCGGGGATTTGGGCGATCAGCAGGCGGCCTTGTTCGGGCAGGGCTGTTTTGCGCCGGGCGAGGCCAAGAACACCTATGGCACGGGCTGCTTCATGCTGCTCAACACCGGACGGGAGCCGGTGGTGTCGCGCCAGGGTTTGTTGACCACGGTGGCCTACCGCCTGGGCTCGGAACCGCCGGTCTACGCCCTGGAAGGTTCGGTGGCGGTGACGGGGGCGCTGGTGCAGTGGCTGCGCGACAACCTGGGGCTGATCGACAGCGCCGACGAGGTCGAGGCCCTGGCCGCGACCGTCCAGGACAATGGCGGCATCTACATCGTGCCGGCCTTTTCCGGGCTGTTCGCGCCCTATTGGCGGAGCGATGCCCGCGGAGCCATCGTCGGCCTGACCCGCTATGTCAACAAAGGCCATTTCGCCCGCGCCGCCCTGGAAGCCGCCGCCTACCAGACCCGCGAAATCCTCGATGCCATGCGCGATGAAACCGGCCAGACCCTGGCGGAACTCAAGGTCGATGGCGGCATGGTGGCGAACGAGCTGCTGATGGGATTCCAGGCCGATGTGTTGGGATTGCCGGTGGTGCGCCCGGCCATCGCCGAGACCACGGCGCTGGGCGCGGCCTATGCCGCCGGTTTGGCGGTGGGGTTTTGGCGCGATGTGGAGGAATTGCGCGGACTGTGGCGGCGCGACCGGGAGTGGTCGCCTACCCTGGCCCCCGCGACCCGCGAACGGCTGTACGCGGGTTGGAAGAAGGCGGTGACGCGGACGTTCGATTGGGTGGAATGAGGGCGGGGGTTCCGGGCGTTCAGCCTCCATTCACCGGTCCAGGCCGATACTCCGTCCCGGCTCGTTCGATCACAGAGGAAAAACGCCATGAACACCCCGAACCGCATCTTGAGCATCCTGGCTTGCGTCGCGACCCTATCCGCCTGCGCCGCGCCCGGCAACTATGGTTATGGCCAGCCCGGCTATGGCGGGGCGCTGACCGGGGCCGCCGTGGGGGCGGCGGGGGGTGCCCTGCTGGGCTACGCCGCCGACGGGGGGCGTGGCAACGGGGCCGTGACCGGGGGGGCGCTGGGTGCCGTGGCGGGCGGGGCGGTCGGCTATGCCATGGACCGCAACCAGGAGCGTTCCGATCCGTATCCCTCGTACCCCCAAGACCGTTCGGGCTATCGCCCCCGCTAGCGCGTGGGGGTACGGAAGATTCCGGGCGTTGGTTTGGACGCCGGCCCATCGGTCCTCAGGGCCAGGGCGGGGACGCGCCCTGGCATAAGGATTCGCAGGGCACGCCGTCCTTGTCGCTGTCCAGGCGCTTGACCCCGCAGCGCTGGAGATAGAACAGCGCCTCGCCGCAATCCGCCATCTCGCCGCAAGTGCGCTTGGCCCCGCAGAGGCCGCCGCGCCGGACCTCGCGCTGTCCGCTGCCGTGGGCATTGCCGTCCGGGTGGCGGAATTCCCAAGGCGGCTGGGGGTTCCGCGCCGCCCACAGGCCGATCCGCCGCCGCCGCGCTTCGGCCTCGTAGCCGCGCAAGGTTCCGTCCTGGCTGTATTGGGCATAGAACCAGGCGTGGCCCGCCTTCACCTGCTCGGCGTTGGCGTCGATCCCGCCACAATCCACCCGGCCCAGGGTCCGGCCATATTTGTCGATGCCCTGGTCGTGGATGCGGGCTTCGCGATTGAGGCACAGGCCCGCCAGCGCTTGCCGGGCCGCCGTGCCATGGGCTTGTTCCAGTTCGGGCGCGTCGATCCCGTTCAGGCGCACCGTGACTTCGTGGCCCGCCCGCAACACCGTCAGCGTGTCCCCGTCATGCACCCGCAACACCCGGCCCGACCCATCCCCGGCTTCCGCCATGCCCCAGGCCAACAGGGCCGCGCCCAACGCCATCGATCTCAAGCATAATTCGCGCAACGCCGTATCGGGTTCGATCCGGCGCATCCTTTCTTCGTGTTGAATGGGGCAAGCCATGACTGTGTTTTCCAGGTTCGTGAAGATCGACATTCCCGAGCGGCTCGACGGGGCCGCGACCGGCAAGAATCCCGAGTTCGAGGTCGGGTTCGCCGCCGATGGCGCGATTCCGTTTCCACAAGTAATCCTGCACGGCCAGGGCCAGCAGAAGCTCATCAACGGCGCGGCCATCCGCTGGGAGGAGGGCGCGGACGGCGTGTGGACCTATATCGCCACCGTGCCCGCCGGTTTGTTGTTGGCGGGCGAAATCACCGTGCAAATCGAAGGCTGCCGCCAGGCCGACCTGGGACGGGCGGGCGGCGGCGATTGGGTCAAGGAATACCGCACGCTGAGGATGACGTTGCCGATCCAACCCAAGCCGGAAATCCGCGTTTCGGTCCAGGGCGGCGGGCCGGTCAAGGTGTATTTCGGCATCCATAAGCATATGCACCAACCGTACTACGACACCACCGACCGCGATTACTGGGACGGTGAGAAGGACGGTATCTTCGGCTCGCGGGTCGGCAACTATACCGGCTTCGTGCCCGAGGCGGTGCGGCAGTACATCGACGGCGGTTTGCCGCATGCGGGGCTTTCCACCAGTTGGAGCGGCTCCCTGATCGAGCAACTGGACCGCTGCGCCGAGCGGGGCTGGTGCGGCGGCGGTTTTTCCGGCTGGAACGGGGCGCTGCGCGGCATGGCTGAGGCTAGGACCGCGCTGGGGAATCCCCGGCTGTCGTTCTCGGCCTTCGGCTTTTTCCATCCGCTGATGGCCTTGATTCCGCACCGCGACATCGTGCGCCAGATCGAATGGCACCGGGGCATCGTCCGCGCCGCTTTCGGGGCCGAGGCGTCGCGGGTGTTGTTCCCGCCGGAAACCGCCTTCCATGTGCGGATGATCCCGGCCTTGCTGGAGGCCGGGATCGAGGCGGTGATCTACGACTCCATCCACCGCTACCGCGCCTGCCGCGACTATCCCTATGCCGGGCTGGGGGAAGGGATGTTGCCGCCCAACCCGGCGGAACAGGCCAATCCGCCGGTGGACGATTGGCTGCAATTGCGCAACATCTGGGCCGGCTCGAAGATTTCGCCCACGTTGCTGCGGCCCGAATATGTCGGCTACGAAGACCCGGACGGGCGGCTCCATAAAATCATCGCCGTGCCCGCCGAGCGCTATATCGGCAACGAGGATGCCCGTGGCGGCTTCGGTGCCTTGCAATATCCCGATGTGCTGGGGCAGGTCTACGACCGCGTGGCGGAAACCGGGAGTTTCGATCCCGAACATCCGCCGTTCTTCCTGCTGCATTCCGACGGCGACAACCACGGCGGCGGGGCCGACAGCTATTACCGCCACAATACCGGGGCCATGGTGCGCTGGCTCCAAAACGATCCGCGCTTCGAACTGACCACGGTGGAGGACTATCTGCGGCGCTTCCCGCCCGACCCAAAGCGGGTGGTGCATATCGAGCCGGGTTCGTGGAGCGGGGCCGACAACGGCGATCCCCAGTTCATGAAGTGGTTCAGCCGCTACGACCAGCCGTATTCGCCCGATCTCAATTCCTGGGCGGTGCTGACCGCCTTGCAGAACGCGGTGTACACGCTGGAGGAAGCGGGGACCGGATCGCCCGCCCTGGCCGAGGCGGTGCGCCTGATGTTGACCGCCGAGACCAGTTGCTATTGGTACTGGACCGGGCAGCGGGTGTGGGACCAGCAGGTGACTAATGCCGCCAATCTGGCCCATAGCCGCATCCAGGGCGAGGTGGAGGCGGTGGTGCGGGCGGGCCGCGACCGCACCGGGCCGACCCTTTTCGCGCCCTGGGTCACGCCGGAGAATCCGGGCGGCAAGCGCTGGGGGCAGGGCTGCCTGCTGGACGCGCCGCGCGAGGGCGTGGTGCATAGCTTCGTGTCCGACGTGTCGGGGCTGGAGCGGGTGGATTTGGTGCTACGGACGGCGGGCGGGGAAACCCGGCTGAAGATGCGGAACCATGGGGCTTATCCTTCCGAAACCGGGGCCAGGGCGACGGCGGAATATTTCACCGCCGCCTTGCCGGTCGGGGCGGGGGAGGTGAGGTATTACATCGAGGCCGAGGATAGGCGGGGGAATGTGTCTCGGGGGGCGTTGGAGCGGGTGTTTTTGGCTTGAGGAAAGGGGCGGCGCGGCGCGTATGCTGCGCCGCCTTGATTGCCGAAATATTTGGAGATTTAGCCCATGTTTCGCTTGTTGAATATCATTTTATATGTCGTGTTGGCGATGGGGCCGATAATTGTTTATGGCTGTCGTCCTGCATTTGTGGATACTATCCAACGTCCCGATGGCACTGAGATTGCCAAACCCGATGAAAAAACCGCGCACTTTATCGGAAAAATTATGGGCTTCGTGACCCCATCCAATTTTGATGAGGACTTGGACCGGCCTGGAAGCGAAGGGCTAAAGATAAAAGTTACTAAACAGTTCACTCGCAAGCCCAAAAAAGGCCAGGATGTTGAAATTTTTTTCGTGAAGGATGCGTGTGGTGAAGATTTTTATACGAAATTTAATAATAAATATGCTGTTGGTATGTTGGTTGAGGTGATGACGAATACTCGTTTTATATCGGTTTGGGATGAGGATATCCATGTTTTGCCAATCCAAGAGTCTAAACCCAGGCAAAATAAAAGGTAATCCGGTCAGGCCAAATACATCAACCCCGGATCAACCGCCCCATCTTCCCGCATTCCTTCCCGTCCAACGCGAACCCGAATATCCCCAAATCCTCCCGCATATGCTCCGCCGAACCGGTCCCGGTCAGGGGCACGATGCCGATCTGGGTCAAATAGCGGAACAGGATTTGCGCCGGGGTGCGCTGGTGCTGGGCGGCGAGTTGCTTCACCGTGGCGTGTTCCAGCAGTTTGGGATTGGCGGTGAGGGTCCAGAAGCTTTGATAAACCATGCCGTGCTTTTGGCAGAATTCGCGGATTTCGCGGTCGTAGCCGGTTTCGGCATAGAAACGGTTTTGCACCACCGTCGGCTTGATGCGGGCCTCGCGGTGGAGGTTTTCCAATAGGCCCGGTTGGTAGCAATTGCTGATGCCCAAGCGCTTGACCGCGCCGCCATCGTGCAAGTCTTCCATGGCCCGCCACACTTCCAGGGTTTCCCGTTCCTGCCGCAAGGGCGAATGCAACACCAGGCAGTCGAGATAGTCGGTGCGGAGGTTTTCCAGGGACGCCGCGAACGATTGCCGGACCTGTTCGGCCAGGGGAGCCTTGGGGTCGTAGGGAATCCGCGCCGGGTCTTGGCCGTCGAGCGGCGTGAATTTGGTTTGCAGGTAGAAGTCGCCGCGCCGCAAGCCCGCGCCCAGGCAGGCCGCCAAGCCCTCGCCGACGCCGGGTTCGTGGTAATGCTTGGGCTGGCAGGCGGTGTCGATGCCCCGGAAGCCTTGCCGGATCGCGAGTTCCACCAGTTCGGCGGTGCGTTCTTTTTTCCAGGCCGTGCCGTAGAGGATTCCGGGCATACTGGAAACGGCGGGAACATCGGGCGTTGTGGTCATCGGGGAATCCTCGGGTGGGCTGGGAACGGGGTATTATCCGGCTGGGGGGGATTCCGGCCAATCCGGTTTGAATGGAATGGCTTGTCTCCGAAGCGCCCGGCCTTTATAGTGTCCGCCTTGCTTCAGCCAAGGCCGCCATGTTCCAGCACCGCCCGCCCATCGCCGACACCGCCAGCCGCGCCGTCCCGCGCCTGCTTACGCTCGCCCTGCTGCTGCCCTGAGGGGCAGTCATCCATACCTTTCCTCATTCCAGCGCACGTATTTTCCGGCCCCCGCACCGGGGGAAGGCTTTAGATTCACGGGGATTTCCATGAGCGACAAACTCATTATTTTCGATACGACTTTACGCGACGGCGAGCAGAGTCCGGGCGCGTCCATGACCCGCGACGAGAAGGTCCGCATCGCCAAAGCTTTGGAGCGGCTGCGGGTGGATGTGATCGAGGCCGGCTTCCCGGCGGCGAGTCCGGGGGATTTCGAGGCGGTGCAGGCGGTGGCCCGCGCCGTGCGGGAATCGGTGGTGTGCGGCCTGGCCCGCGCCCTCGACCGCGATATCGACCAAGCCGGCGAGGCGCTGAAAGACGCCAAGCGGGCGCGTATCCATACCTTCATCGCCACCTCGCCCATCCATATGCAGCGCAAACTCAGGATGGAGCAGGACCAGGTGGTCGAACACGCGGTCCGCGCCGTGAAACGGGCGCTGCAATATACCGACAACGTGGAATTCTCGCCGGAGGACGCGGGGCGGTCCGAAGAAGATTTCCTCTGCCGCATCCTGGAAGCCGTCATCGACGCCGGGGCCACCACCTTGAACATCCCGGACACCGTGGGCTATAGCCTCCCGGAGCAATTCGGGGCCACCCTCCGCCGGTTGCGCGAGCGCATCCCCAATTCGGACAAGGCGGTGTTCTCGGTGCATTGCCATAACGATTTGGGACTGGCAGTGGCGAATTCGCTGTCGGCGGTCCTCAACGGGGCGCGGCAGGTCGAATGCACCATCAACGGCCTGGGCGAACGGGCGGGCAACGCCGCCCTGGAAGAAATCGTCATGGCGGTGAAGACCCGCAAGGACGTGTTCCCTTGCCATGTGGACATCGATACCCGCGAGATCGTGGTGTGTTCCAAGCTGGTGTCGAGCATCACCGGCTTCCCGGTACAGCCCAACAAGGCCATCGTCGGGGCCAACGCCTTCGCCCATGAATCCGGCATCCACCAGGATGGCGTGCTGAAACACCGCGAGACCTACGAAATCATGCGGGCCGAGGATGTGGGCTGGACCGCCAACCGCATGGTCTTGGGCAAGCATTCCGGGCGCAACGCCTTCAAGACCCGCGTGCAGGAACTCGGCATCGAATTCACGTCCGAGGCCGAATTGAACGACGCCTTCCAGCGCTTCAAGGAACTGGCCGACAAGAAGCATGAGATTTTCGACGAGGATTTGCAGGCGCTCATCACCGAGGCCGCCAGCGAGGCCGAGGACGAGCGGGTGCGTTTGGTGTCGCTCAAGGTGTGTTCCGAAACCGGCGAAGTGCCGTGCGCCCGTGTGACCCTGCGCTTCGACCACCAGGAAGTGACCGGCACCGGCAGCGGCGGCGGGGCGGTCGATGCCAGCCTCAAGGCCATCGAGTCCTTGGTCGATACCCAGTCGCATCTGGTGTTGTATTCGGTCAATAGCATCACCACCGGCACCGACGCCCAGGGCGAAGTCACCGTCCGCCTGGAGAAGGGCGGACGCATCGTCAACGGCCAGGGCGCGGACACCGATATCGTGATCGCCTCGGCCAAGGCGTATATCAACGCCGTCAACAAGCTGCTGCTGCCGCGCGAGCGGATGCATCCGCAAGTGGCGGGCGATGTTTAACCCCCACCGGGCTTGAGGGGACGGCTCCGCGCCGTTCCCGTCCGCGCCATGTCGCCAGATCAACGCCGTCTCGATTATCTCAAAGCCATGGGCATCGACGCCTGGGTGCCGCGCATGGCCGCGCCCTATGCGCCCGTGCCTGCCGCCCGAACCCTCGAAATCCCCGCTGTGGGGGAACCGGAGAACGCCACCGTGCCGCCCGTCCCGGAGGATGTGATTCCCACCGTCGAACCGCCCGCGATGGCGTTGCCTCCCGAACCGGAGCCGCCGCCGATGCTTCCGCCCGAACCGCTGTTAATCCCGCCGTCCCTGCCGAACCCGGTTCCTGTGCCTCCCCCCGGCGTCCCGGCACCGGCTTGTCCCCACCATTGGGACGATCTCGCCGCCCAGGTCGCGGCCTGCACCGCCTGCCCCTTGCACCTGACCCGCACCCAGACCGTGTTCGGCGTGGGCGACCGCGAGGCGCGGTGGATGTTCATCGGCGAGGCGCCCGGCGAGCAGGAGGACTTGCAGGGCGAACCCTTCGTGGGCCGGGCCGGGCAATTGCTCAACGAGATGATCCGGGCCATCGGCCTCAAGCGGGAGGCGGTCTATATCGCCAACGTCCTGAAATGCCGCCCGCCCAAGAACCGCGATCCCGCCCCCGAGGAAGCCGCCGCCTGCGAAAACTACCTCAAGGCCCAGTTGGCCCTGGTGCGGCCCGATATCATCGTCGCCGTGGGCCGCATCGCCGCCCAGAACCTGTTAAAAACCGCCACGCCCATCGGTAAACTACGCGGCCAGGTGTATGCCTACCAGGGAATCCCACTGGTGGTGACTTTCCATCCGGCCTACCTGCTGCGCTCGCAGACCGAAAAACGCCGGGCCTGGGAGGACTTGAAACTGGCCCTCCACACCTTCCGCCAACGACAACAACAATAAGCCCCGCGCAGGAACCCCCATGTCCGAGCTACTCGATGCCCTCAAGCGCTGGATCAGCTACGACGCCGAAACCGAGTTCTATTGCAAACATTTCCCCAGCCTCGCGGAGTCCGCCGAAATGGTGCTGCGGCCCATGCGTAAATCCGATTTGAAAACCGTCTGCGCCATCGAGCAATCCGCCTACGAATTCCCCTGGGAACCCGCCACCTTCAAGGATTGCTTCAACGTGGGCTATTGCTGCTGGGTCGGGGAAAAGGGCGGGCAGGTCTTGGCCTATGGCATTTGTTCGGTGGGGGCGGGGGAATCGCATGTGCTGAACCTTTGCGTCTCCCCCCAGAGCCAGGGCCGGGGTTTCGGGGCGCTGATGCTGGGCAAGCTGATCGAGGTGGCGCAGAGCCACCGCGCCGAGAGCATGTTCCTGGAAGTCCGTCCCTCCAACCAGGCCGCCATCAGGCTCTACCAGAGGATGGGCTTCAACGAGATCGGCACCCGCCGCGATTACTACCCCGCCCGTAAGGGCCGCGAAGACGCCTTGGTGATGGCGCGTATCCTCTAGTATCCCGCCGCGCCGGACCGCTTCCAACCAACCGGGGCGCGAACCCCGCTTGGCGCGGATGTTCGCCACGGGTGGATCGAAGTTCCCGGCTCGCGGCGGTTTCCGCTGGATCGCGGCGCGGGGACCCGTTCCGGGCCGGTGCGAAGCCCAGGGGGATCGGGGATTGAAACGGCGGGCCGGTCCCGGTGGGACCGGCCCGCCGCAAGGAAGGGATTAGAAGCGGCGACCGCCACCGAATCCGCCACCCCGCTTGCCGCCGAAGCCACCGCCGCCGCCGCCTTCACCGCGGTCCTCGCGGGGCCGGGCTTCGTTGACGGTCAGGCTGCGGCCGCCGACTTCCTTGCCGTGCAGGGCGGCGATGGCCGCCTGGGCCTGCTGGTCGGAACCCATTTCCACGAAGCCGAAACCCTTGGAGCGGCCGGTATCGCGGTCGGTGATGACGTGCGCGGATTCCACCGTGCCGTGCGGGGCGAACATTTGCTCCAGCTCGCTATTGTTGACGGAATAGCTCAAGTTGCCGACGTACAATTTCTTACTCACAGAAAACTCCTAAAGACAGATAGAACATAACTCACGAACCAGACCCGACCGAGCAACTTGTGACGAGCTCGCCGATTCACCCATAAATAAACAATGTTTCCGTCCGGGATTCTGTAGGTGGCTATCCCTATGGATATTCCCGAATCCCGTGGAGACTTGTTTTACCGCTCCCTACCGGCCAGGGGTTTCATGCCCCAGGCCATCCTCCGCATTTCCCTCGCGGAGGTTTCCGACCACGCACGGACCGAAGCCCTGCGCGGCGGTTCATTCCTCGAAGAGGGGCCGAAGCTCCATCGCCAGGGTATCGGCTGGAGCTTCGCCCGCTTGAATCTGCCACGCCGTTCGTCGTTATTTCCAAGCCCGGCCCTGGCACCGGAACGGCCCGCCGCTGGCTCAAAGGGCGCGGCGGCGCGGCCCATGCGTCCCGCGGCGTCCCGCGGAGCGCCGTTCGGGATGGGGGCCGCGCGGGCGGCTCCGGTAGGGCGGCGGCGCTTCGCCTGACGGGTGGCCGGGGCTTTTTTCCGCCATCGCCACTTGCGCCGGGAGCCTGCGTCCCAGCAGCCGCTCGATATCCCTGAGCAGTTCTTTCTCGTCCTCGGACACCAGGGACACCGCTTCGCCGACGGCCCCGGCCCGGCCCGTGCGGCCGATGCGGTGGACGTAGTCCGCCGGGATGTTCGGCAGTTCGTAGTTCACCACATGGGGTAGCTCGCGGATATCGAGGCCCCGGGCGGCGATATCGGTGGCGACCAGCACCTGCACCCGGTCCTGCTTGAAATCCTCCAGGGCTTTGGTGCGGATCGACTGGCTCTTGTTGCCATGGATCACCGCGACCTGGAAGCCGTCCCGCTCCAATTGCTGGGCCAGGCGGTTGGCTCCGTGCTTGGTGCGGGTGAACACCAGGGTCTGGCCCCAAGCGTGGGAGTGCAGGAGGTGGGCGAGCAAGGCTTGCTTGCATTCCCGCTCGACATGGTAGACGCGCTGGTTGACGCTGGCGGCGGCGGTGTTGGGCGGGGCGACCTCGATGCCGAGCGGATGGCGCAGCAGGCCGCCGGCCAAGGCCCGGACCTCCGCCGAGAAGGTGGCCGAGAACAAGAGGTTCTGCCTGACCTTGGGCAGCAGCGAGAGGATGCGTTTAATATCGTGGATGAAGCCCATGTCCAACATGCGGTCGGCTTCGTCCAGCACCAGGAAGTCGACTTCGCCCAGCTTGGCCTGGCCTTGCTCGACCAGGTCGAGCAGGCGTCCGGGGGTGGCGACCAGGATATCGAGGCCGCGTTTGAGGGCGTCGATCTGGGGCTGCATCCCCACGCCGCCGAAGACGGTGGCGGAGCGGAGCGCCGTATGTTTGCCATAGGCGCGGATGCTGTCGCCGACCTGGGCGGCGAGTTCGCGGGTGGGGGCCAGGATCAGGGCGCGGGGGGCGCGGCCCTGGGCCGAGCGTTCGCCGGTGCGGCCCGCGTCGAGCAGTTTTTGCAGGAGGGGCAGGGTGAAGGCGGCGGTTTTACCGGTGCCGGTCTGGGCGGCGGCGAGCAGGTCGCGGCCCGCGAGTATGGCGGGAATGGCTTGTGCCTGGATGGGCGTGGGTGCCGTGTAACCCTGTTCCGCGATGGCCCGCAGCAGGGCTTTATCGAGGCCGAGAGAAGAAAATGCCATGGAGTATCCCTAAGTTCCGCCTGTCCTGGGGTTCCGCTGGGGAACGGGTGCGAAGCGGCGGATGGTGTTTAACGGGACGCGGCGGGGCCGCGCTGGGTTTGCTGGAGGAAGGAAGCGAGTCAAAGGCCACCGGGTGGCGTCCGTGGGGGAAAGGGCCGGATCGATCCTCGTGGCGGGGAACTATCCGCCGCCGCGACAAACTGTGCAAAGCATACCGTTATTTTGGAACGATTGCTAATGCTCGGGCCCGTCGGGCGATTAAGGGCCGGGCGGGGCGCGGGGTGGCGCTGGATTACCGTTATCCGGGCGGTTTTGCCGGGCCTTGGTTTCCTTGCCGAGATAATCCGGGATTATGCTGGGTAGGAAATCCGTTCCATCCTTTCCGGCGGCGTGGCCAATAACGATGGGCGCGGCAATGGTGTAGACTCTGCCCATTTTCAGCCCTACCGACCCATCTCGAAGGATAACCCCATGAAAATACGCTTGTTCCTGTCTTTGTTCCTGCTTTGCGCCGCGCTGGTTCCAGGCGGGGCCGCCGCCGACCCCAGGGATGAACGCAACCTGCATCCATTCGCCATCCTGGCCGATCTGGTGTTGCTGCGGCCTTTCGGTTTGGCGCTGACCGTGGGCGGGGCGGGGGTGTTCATCGCCACCACGCCTTTTGCCGGTATCGCTTCCATCGCCCCGCCCCACGACGCCTTGCAGAAAAGTAGCGAGATGCTGGTGCTGGCCCCGGCGGCGTTCACCTTCATGCGGCCGCTGGGCGATTTCAGCTACCAGATGGGCGGCGTCTATTCCCGCTGAGCCGGGCGCGGCCTACCGCGCCAGCTCGGCGAAGCTCGTATCCAGCACCCGATAGGC
The DNA here is from genome assembly GCF_019670005.1 of Methylomagnum ishizawai. Classification (NCBI taxonomy): domain Bacteria; kingdom Pseudomonadati; phylum Pseudomonadota; class Gammaproteobacteria; order Methylococcales; family Methylococcaceae; genus Methylomagnum; species Methylomagnum ishizawai. The sequence goes on from NZ_AP019783.1 coordinate 2,411,066, forward strand.
CCGCCAGTCCTTGTGGTTGAAATGCCACCATTCGTTGGGGTCCACGCTGAAGCCCTGGGTTTCCATCGCCCGCCGCAATAAATCCCGCATCCGCCGGGTCTCGGGCGGGCCGCCTGTGTAGTCGGGATGCGCCCGTTCCGAGAATTCGTCGTAGCCGCTGGGCATCGCCACTTCCTTCCCCGTCCGCAACTCGTACAGCCCGACATCGACTGCGCAGCCCCGGTTGTGTTTGGAGCCGGTTTTGGGATCGGCCACGAAGCCGATGGTCCGCTCGTGCGGGCTGGCGGCATCCCACAGCGCCTGGGTCACGGACCAGGGCCGGTAGGCGTCGTAGATCAACAGGCCGTAGCCCAATGCCAGCAGGTTCCGGTTGACGCGGACCAGGGCTTCGGCGGCGGGCCGTTGCAGGAAGGCTTTGGGCTCGGGGTAGAGCGGATGGCCGGTGAAGTTGTTGGCCGTGGCGTAGCGGATATCGGTGTGGATGCGCGGGTCGAGTTGGATGACCTCGGCGAAATCGGGGTCGCGGAACGGGCCGGGTTCTTTGGGCGGGGTGGAGCGGCAGCCCGCCGCCACCGCCAATAATAGGCTCAGCATCAAGCGCAAAAACCGGGTTGAATGGACCATGGGATCGCTCCTCGCAGTGGGTTGGGACGCCTATTTGCCTTGCCGCCGCCAGCGTTCGACGATGCCGTCCATATCGAGGTCGTCCGGGCCTTCCCGCCAATAGGTGTAGAAATCGGCGTCGTTGCTGTTGGGCGTGGGGTCGGGTTTGAAAATCTGGCTGCGGGTTGGCAGCGGGATGGCCTCGCCCAGGATCATGGCCTCGCCCCGGCCCAGCGAGGTGAGGATATCCACCAAATCGGCCTCGCCTTCCGGCACCAGCTTGCGGACATAGGCTTGGTCGTCCGGGTTGGTGATGCGGAGGCAGACATAGGTGCCGCACTGCGACAGCACGGTTTCCGACAAATCCTTGGGCCTTTGGGTCACCACCGCCAGCCCCACGCCGTATTTGCGGCCTTCCTTGGCGATGCGTTCCATGGATTTGCGGGTGCCTTCGTACTGGGTGCCGTGTTCGCGGGGAATATAGGAATGGGCTTCCTCGCACACCAGTAGGATGGGGAACTCCCGGTTCTTGGGGTTCCAGTAATTGAACTCGAACGCCAGCCGCCCGATCTGGGCCGACACCGTGGGCCTGACATCGAAGGGCACCGGGCTGAGGTCGATCACGGTGATTTGCCGTTTGGGGTTGCCCAGCCCCACGAAATCGCGCAGCAGCCCCACCATGGTTTCCGAACGGTTGCGGCGCTTGGGATTGAGCAGGAAGTCGTAGCGCACATCGCTCAGGCGGCTGTGCAGCTTGATGAGGAATTCGTCGAACTGCCCGAACAGCGGACCCTTGGTCTTGCCGAAGTCGGTGCGCATCTCGTTGGCTTCTTTGAAACTCCTATAGACCTCCTGGATCGGGAAATGGATGGGCGAATCCAGCGACACCGTTTCCATCCCCAGGGTCTTGGCCGATTGTTGCTTGAGGGCCAGGATGGTTTCGCGGAAGAACGCGGTCTGCACCGAGGCGCCGGGGTCGTTGCGGTCGATGAACAGGTCGCATAGTTCGGCGAAGGTCATCAGCCAATAGGGGATTTCCAGGCGGCGGGCGTCGAGGTGGCGGGTTTGGTCGGGCTTGAAGGCGGCGGAGACCTGCATGTCCTGCTTGTCGGTCCAGTAATACTCGCCGTGCAAATCCAACAGGATGATATGGGCCTTGGGCATGGCCTTGACCATGTGTTGGATCAGGCTGGCGACCGACCAGGATTTGCCCGAGCCGGATTGGCCGAGGATGGCGAAATGGCGGCTGAACATCGCGGTCGGGTCCAGATGCACGCCCACCGTGGGATGGCTGCGGAGATAGGCCGGGGTGAAGCCGAAGCGCTTGTTGTGGGTGAAGATGGCGTTGATCTCGGCGGCGGAGACCATGTGCAATTCCGCGCCCGGCGTCGGGAAGCGCCCGACCCCGCGGCGGAAACCGCCCTTGGGATCGATCTCGCCCAGCGGGGTGATGGAGAGGAGGCTGCCGGCGGCGGAACGGCAGGACGCGCCGTTCAGGGCGGTGCGGTCGGCCTGGATGTGGTTGATAAGGCCGAGGATCCGGCTTTGGTGCTGGCGTACCGAGATATAGGCGCCGACCTGGCCGACCACTTCGGGTTTGCCATCGACTTCGAGCGTGGCTTGGAAGCCTTCCGCCTCGGACAGGAGCTGGCCTTGGAAGCGGCCCGCCCGTACTTCGAGGAGATGGCCGATGAGGGTGTTGGAGGTGTCCGCCATGCTGAACTCCGGGACGATGGGGTTGGGGGGTGGGGAAGCGCGGGATGTCGCGCCCGCCGGTATTATCGGCCCAACATGGGGGCCGGACTCAAGCCGGGTCGAGCGGCGGCGGCGGGTGGCTTGGAAGTCCGCCGCCGCCGCCCGCGAACTCCCGCCGTCCGGCTGGATCGAAGTCTTCCAAGGCGTCCCGGCCGGCCGGGCAATTGAGCGCCCCGCCCGGCGCTTCCATGGGAATTGGACTGCGCCCCCGGCCTTGTTATGCTTGGCGTCCACCGCCGCAAGGGGCGGAAACGTATCCCGCCCGGCCCATGGGCCGACGACCACGAGAAGAACGATCATGCGCGAGCCAACCCCCAGAGCCATCCATCTCAAGGACTACACCCCGCCGGAATATTTGGTCGATACCGTCGATCTGTTTTTCGAACTGGATGAGGAAAACACCCGTGTCACCGCCAAACTGCGGGTGCGCCGCAATCCGGACGCCGTGGGCGGGGGCGGGGGCGGGGAGTTGGAGTTGAGCGGGGAGGATTTGATCTTGGAGTCGCTCAGGCTGAACGGTCGGCCCTGGTCGGGTTCCCGTTACCGGCTCACCCCGGAAGCCTTGTTCCTGCCCGGCGTCCCCGACCGCGCTTTCGATCTCGAAATCGTCACCCGGCTCAATCCCAAGGCCAACACCGCGCTGGAGGGGCTTTATCTCTCCAACGGCATGTTCTGCACCCAATGCGAGGCCCAAGGCTTCCGCAAGATCACTTATTTTCCCGACCGGCCCGATGTGATGGCGGTCTATACCACCACCCTGGTCGCCGACCGCGGCCGCTATCCGGTGCTGCTTTCCAACGGCAATCCCATCGCCCAGGGCGAATTGAAAAATGGCCGCCATTGGGTGAAGTGGGAAGACCCGTTCAAGAAGCCGTGTTATCTGTTCGCCCTGGTGGCGGGGCGCTTGGCCTGCCTGGAGGAGGATTACCGCACCGCGTCCGGGCGGAGGGTGAAGCTACAAATCTTCGCCGAGCCGCACGACCTCGACAAATGTGGCCACGCCATGCAGTCGCTGCGCAACGCCATGCGTTGGGACGAGGAAACCTATGGCCGCGAATACGATCTCGACCTCTACATGATCGTCGCCGTCAACCATTTCAATATGGGCGCGATGGAGAACAAGGGGCTGAATATCTTCAACACCAAATATGTGCTGGCCCGGCCCGACACCGCCACCGACACCGATTACGAGCATATCGAGGGCGTGATCGGCCATGAGTATTTCCATAACTGGACCGGCAACCGCATCACCTGCCGCGATTGGTTCCAGCTCAGCTTGAAGGAAGGGCTGACGGTGTTCCGCGACCAGGAATTTTCCGCCTCGCGCACTTCGCGCCCGGTCAAGCGCATCGATTCGGTGAACATGCTGAGGACGCGGCAATTCGCCGAGGATTCCGGTCCCCTGGCCCATCCGGTGCGGCCCGAGTCCTATATCGAGATCAATAATTTCTACACCATGACCGTGTACGAGAAAGGCGCGGAAGTGGTGCGGATGATCCACACCTTGCTGGGCGCGGAGGGTTTCCGCCGCGGCAGCGACCTGTATTTCCAGCGCCACGACGGACAGGCGGTGACCTGCGACGATTTCGTCAAATGCATGGAGGATGCCAACGGGGTCGATCTGGCCCAGTTCCGGCGCTGGTATAGCCAGGCCGGGACGCCGGAACTCCACCTCCACGCCGTCTACGACGCCGCCAGCCGCAGCCTCGCCCTCACCGTCCGCCAGAATTGCCCGCCCACGCCGGGGCAGCCGGTGAAGCAGCCGTTCCATATCCCGCTGGCCGTGGGTTTGCTGGGGCCGGATGGCCGGGAGTTGCCGCTACGGCTGGAAGGCGAGGCCGCGCCCCACCCGGAAAATACCCGCGTCCTGCATGTCCAGGCCCAGGAGCAACGGTTCCGCTTCGTCGATCTGCCGGCCAAGCCGGTGGTTTCGGCCCTGCGGGGTTTTTCCGCACCGGTCAAGTTGCATGTGGAGCGCAGCCCGCAGGAACTGGCCTTCCTGTGCGCCCACGACCCGGATTTCTTCAACCGCTGGGACGCCGGGCAGGAACTCGCCACCCGCGCCCTGCTGAGGCTGGTGCCGCGCTGGGCGGTGGGCGAGACATCCAAACCGCTGGAGCCCTTGTTGCTGGAAGTCTTCCGCGCCCTGGTCGCGGGGGAATGGGAGGATCGGTCCTATCAAGCCTTGTTGCTGACCCTGCCCTCCGAGGAATATGTCGGCACGGCCATGAAAGCCATCGATCCCGAAGCGATCCATGCCGCCCGGCAATGGGTCAAGCGGGAACTGGCGGTCCAGCTGGAGGCGGATTTCCTGCGGCTTTACCAAGCCTGCCACGAGGACCGCCGCGACCGTTTCGACGCCGTGACCATGGGCCGCCGCCGCCTCAAGAACACCTGCCTCGCCTATTTGGGGGAATTGGAAACCGGGGCCGCCCAGCGTCTGGCCGTGCGCCAATTCCGCGGATCCCATACCATGACCGACCGCATCGCCGCGCTTTCGGTCATCGTCAACAGCCTCAATCCAGAGCGCGAGGCGTGCCTGGACGAGTTCTACCAACAATGGAAGGACGAATCCCTGGTGGTCGGCAAGTGGTTTTCGATCCAGGCCACCTGCCATCTGCCCGGCACCTTGGACCGGGTGCGGGCCTTGATCGCCCATCCGGCCTTCGATTTCAAGATGCCGAATCATGTGCGTTCCCTGATCGGGGCGTTCTCGCAGTCCAATCCGGTCAACTTCCACGCCAAGGACGGGGCGGGCTACGCCTTCCTGGCCGACCATGTGATCGAACTCAACACCATCAACCCGCAGATCGCCGCCCGTTTGCTGACCGCGCTGACCCCGTGGCGGCGTTACGACGACGAGCGCCAGCGCTTGATGTGCCTGCAATTGCAACGGGTGGCGGGGACCTCGAACATCTCCAAGGATGTGTACGAAGTCGCGATGAAAAGCTTGTCCTGAGGCCCGCGCTAGGGGGCACCCCGATCCTGGGGTCGGCGCGGGCCGGGGGGCGGAGGGGTCGGCACCGCCGTCCTGGTGCCGGCATCCCCGTCGTGGGGGGTTAGGCGGCGGGTTTTTCTTCGGCGGTCGGGGCGGCCTCGGCGGATGCCTCGGTCTCGGCGGCGGCTTCCGCCGGGGTGGCGGGTTCTTCCGCTACGGTCGCGGGGGCTTCCGGCGTGGCGGCGGCCTCGGGTTCGGCCGGGGTGGCCGGACCGCCGCAGCAAGCGCCGCCGTGGGCGTGGGTTTCGGCCTGGGCCGTTCCGCCACAGCTTCCCGCGCCACAGTTCGTGTCCTTGCCCATCAGGGTATAGACCGGGCAGCTACCCAACAGCCCGGTGGCGAGCGGCACCAAGCCGATGAAACCCCAAGCGCCGACGACGCCGGCCCCGGCCAGCACCGTCAAGAGTCCACCCGCGCCGATGCGGATGTATTTTTCCGTCGGGCCGATGTTCTTCTTGCATAGATCGATAGCCATACGTACCTCCTCCTCTTCGCTGGTTTTATTTATGGAAGTGGCGAACCGATACCAGTCCGCCGGGGAGGAAGATAGCGCTTTGTTGTGACGAACGCTACTGTTGTAGCGGGCCGGTGGAGCGCCCCGCTACACGATCAGCGCGAGGACCAGCAAGGCCACCAGGACCACGAGGGCCGCCGGCCAGCGCAGCGACGAGCGCATGGCTTCGAGCCGCGCCTTTTCTTCTTCCCACCACAGCGGCGTCTGGGTTTTCAGCCTTTGCACGGCGGTGTTGGCCTTCTTGAGCCCCACGATCATCAACAGGGTGAACACCCCGAAGCCCAGCCAGGCCGTCACCATCTGGGCCTCGTACAGGGTCAGCCCCACATGTTCCAGGACGGTGTCGACCAGCAGTTCCAGGATTTCCAGCACGATCAGGACGGCGTGCAGCAGCAGTTCCAAGAGCGCGTGCCACCAAAACACCAGGATCAAGATTCCACTGCCGATCAAGAGCGCTTTTTTCATGCTGTACGACTCGTTATGGCCCCGCGGCGGGTGACACGGGGGCGCGAGGGACGGGGTGGTGGGCGGGCTCGGCGCGGCCGGCCCGGTGCGCGGCATGGACCGTGCCGCGGCGGGGCACATTATCGCCCAGGACGGTCGGAATGGCGACACGGGCCGGGAGGCTTCACCAACCGGCCTCCTTTTCCGGCGAGGCGCTGATCTTGTGGAGGGTCAGGTCGGCCCCCGCGAACTCCTCCTCGGGGTCCAGGCGCAGTCCCACCGCCAGTTTCAAAAGGCCATAGGTCGCGAAGCCACCCACCAGGGCGATGGCGATGCCGAGGACGGTGCCGATCACTTGCGAAACGAGGCTGATGCTGCCGAGGCCGCCCAGGGCGGTCTGGCCGAACAGGCCGGCGGCGATCCCGCCCCAGGCGCCGCACAGCCCGTGCAGGGGCCAGACGCCCAGCACGTCGTCGATCTTCCAGCGGTTCTGGGTCAGGGTGAACATGGACACGAACAGGACGCCCGCCACCGCGCCCACCGCCAAGGCGCCGACCGGGTGCATCAGGTCGGAGCCGGCGCACACCGCCACCAAGCCCGCCAGCGGCCCGTTATGCACGAAGCCGGGATCGTTGCGGCCCATGAGCAGGGCGGCCAGGGTGCCGCCGACCATCGCCATCAGCGAGTTCAACGCCACCAATCCGCTGATGGCCCCGAGCGTCTGGGCCGACATCACGTTGAAGCCGAACCAACCCACCGTGAGTATCCAAGCGCCCAGGGCCAGGAACGGGATGCTGGACGGCGGATGCGCCGCGATGCCGCCGTCGCGGTGGTAGCGGCCCCGGCGCGGTCCCAGCAGCAGCACGGCGGCGAGGCCGATCCAGCCGCCCACCGCGTGCACCACGACGGAACCGGCGAAATCGTGGAAGGCCGCGCCGAAAGTTTGTTCCAGCCAGGTTTGCAGCCCCAGGTTCTTGTTCCAGGCGATGCCCTCGAACACGGGGTAGACGAAACCCACCAGGATGAAGGTGGCGGCGATTTGCGGGTTGAACTTGGCCCGCTCGGCGATGCCGCCGGAAACGATGGCCGGGATCGCGGCGGCGAAGGTCAGCAGGAAGAAGAATTTGACCAGTCCGTAGCCGTTGTCGAGGGCGAGCCGGTCCGCGCCCTGGAAGAATTCGACGCCATAGGCCAGGTAGTAGCCGACGAAGAAATAGGCGACCGTGGACATGGCGAAGTCGGTGAGGATTTTCACCAGGGCGTTGACTTGGTTCTTGCGGCGGACGGTGCCGACCTCGAGGAAGGCGAAGCCGGAATGCATGGCCAGCACCATGATGGCGCCTAGCAGGATGAACAGGACGTCTTGGCTTTTATTGATTGTTTCCATGGAAGAGCCTCGTTGAAGGACGGGCTATCCGAAAGCAAATAGCGGGCCGACCCGAATAGGGGCGGATCGTCCCGGTTCGGGGCGTGAATCCTCGTATTGGTGCGTGGAGGTTTGGGCTGGTATGGTGCGTGGCGGGATTTTACGCACCAATAATGCGCTTCATGGCATTGTTCCGGGAGGTCCGGCCCTGTTTATGGGCATAAAAAAACGGTGGTTCGCACCACCGTTTTTCGGTTCGGCCGGATGGGTCCGGGCTATTTGCCGCCCTTGGTGAGCGCGGCGATGAAGCCCAGCAACCGGTCGACCAGGCCCAACCCCGCATGGCCGAGGTGGTGCAGGACCTCGCCCGCCGACATGCCCTGGAAGCGTTGCCGATAGGTGGAGATGGCGAACGGCGTGCCGAAGGCTCCCAGGATCACGCCCAGGATGAAGCCGCCCGAGGTCGGTTGATCCTGGGGGGCGGGCGTGGCGGCGGTCGGCGGGGGCACCGGCTTGTCCGCGACCGGGGCCGCGGGCGCGACCGGGGCCGCGGGCGCGACCGGGGGACCGTAGTTGTCTGGGATCGCCAGGTCGGTCAGGCCGGGGATGCTCGGGAAGGGCGTGCCGCCCTTGCCTACGATCAACTGGCCCTTCATGCCTTTTTCCATGTGCTGGGCGATATCGCAATGCACCAGGTAGGTCCGGTCCTCGGCGGGCAGGATCAAGGTGCCGCTGACCTTGGCCGGGCCGGTCACTTCCAGGTGGAACATGCCCTTGTCGTACAGGAATTTGGGCAGGCCGTGCATCATCCATTGATGGCGGACATGGTCCTCGTTGATGAAATGTACGGTGAGCCGGGTGCAGGGCTTGACCTTCCATTCATGCTCGCTGAAGCCGAACATGGTGCCGGGATAGTTCTTGGCGTATTTGTGGCCGGCGTGGACGGTGATTTCCACATCCTCGCTGACCTTGTCGCAGCCGGGGGCGAGCGTGTCCTTGTTCTGGCCCATGACCATGGCACCGTCCATGTCCATCAGATGGCCGTCGCCGTGGTCCATGAAGGAATTATGTTCGATGATCTTGTCTTCCGCCGCGTACGCGGAGGCGGCCGCCAACAGGGAGCCGAGGAAAAGGGTGGGGATGGTTTTCATGGGATCGACCTCAGGGCTTGCTTCGGGTCAGGGAGGAGATCAAAGCCAGCAACCTTTCCCGGTATAGGTAGATCAGGTAGCCCACGATGCCCAGCAGCAAGCCGGAGAACCAGCCGCCGCCGGTATCGTCGACCGGGGCCGCCGGGGGGGCCGCAGCCGCCGCCGCGGCTTGCGCCGCCGCTTTCGCGGTGCCTGCGGGATCGGTGTCCATGGTGCCGGCGGGAGCGCCCAGGCTGCCCCATTCGTCCATCCAATCCTGCCAGACCGGGATTTTCCGCTGCCAATATTCCTTGGTGAAATAGGGCTTCAAATCCATGCCGTGGGTTTTCGGCGTGCCATTGTCGTCGAGGTAATTGTTGTAGGCCACGAGGCTGATGCTGCCGCCTTCGCCCATGCCGTCGGTGGTGAAGGCCTTCTCGACATGATCGTGGAACATCCATAGCCCCGAGCCGTAGCTGTGCAGGCCGTCGTCGGTGGTGTCCAGCGACAAATCCAAACGCTGGGCCGGAGCCAGGCTATAGACATCGCGGGTGACTTGGGCTGCGGGGTTGTGCTCGATGCCGTCGTAATGGGTTTCGGTGGCTTTGTGGCCGTGGATGTGCAGGGCCATGTGTTCGGTATGGCCGTTGAGGATGCGCAGCTTCACCTTCTCGCCGGGTTTCACCGAGATCAGGGATTCGCGCAGGGTATAGGGGAACGAGCGGCCATTCAGCAGGTAATAGTCATCCTTGGCGTCGGTGATATCGTATTCCTGGTTCATCGACTTGGCGATCAACCGGGGATCGTTGGCCGATTGCGGGATTTGGTGCAATTCCTTGTCCACCGATTGATAGTGCAGGTCGTATTCCTGGCTGTATTTCTCCCGCACCGCGACCGAGGGATGGCGCACCTGCCCGGCCCCGACGTTGAAGACCTGCGGCCAGTTGTTGGGCCGGTTCTCCTCGACGATGAACATCCCCGCAAGTCCCATGGGAATATGGGTGTGCGGCTGCACATGGCAGTGGTAATACATGGTGCCCGCGACCCTGGGCCGGATCACATAGGTCTTGCTCTGGCCCGGCATGATGTCCATCTGGCTGGTCTGGCCGACGCCGTCGTTGCCTTCGCCGCCATGGTCCATATAGGGATGGTCCACGCCGTGCAGGTGGATCGAGTGTGGGAAATAATGGGTGTTCTCCACTACCAGCCAGACCACATCGCCCTGTTCCACCCGGATCGGCGGGGAGGGCATCCGCAACAGCGGATTGGCCTCGACGCTGGCGAAGCTCTTGGTGGACATATCGCGGCTCTTGGGCGCGAACACCCAGAAGCTGGGCTCGATACCCGGAGCTATATCGAAGGTGGGCACCACGCCGGCGAAGTCCGGGGAATGGCCGTTCACCTCCATGATCTCCAGCTTGATGACGATATGGTCGGGGTCGCCGTCCTTGTCGAGGTCGTTGCTCATGGTGATGGCGTCCGCCGCGAGGTTGGACGTGTCCATCAGGGTTTGCATGGAGATGTTGTTGGTGCCCTTGACGAAGGCCGCGACATCGGCGGGATTGTCCGGGTTGCAGGATTTCGATTCCTGGATGTCCACCCCCTCCAACACCTGGGCCTTGCGCCATTCGGGCGGCGCACCGCTATTACAGAAGGGTTCCGCTTGGCCGGGCTGGACCTTGGAGCTGGGCGGCGGCGTGTTGAGCGCTTGCGCGGGACCGGCCAAGGCGAGCAGGAGGGCGCTGGACAGGAGGGTGGGGGAGTGTTTGTGCATCGTGAATACCGTGGGGAACTGGGATACGGTCCAACCCCGACCGGGGTCGGGGCTGGCCGTTAGTCAAACGATCCCTGGGGGAAGTTCCTTATGCCTTTTTTTTGAGCAGGCCATCGACGGCGTTCTTGAACGAGGCGTTCGATAGGTAGCCGATATAGCCCGCCGCGAGCAGGACCACCCCGAAGACGATATAGGTGGTGGTGGATAGGCCGCCCTGGGCGCTGCCCACGGTGAACGGGATGTGGGCGTCGATCTTCTGGCCTTCGTTGATCAGGGTGACATGGCCCAGGTATTTGCTGGGTTCGGTGAAGTTGACGGTGGTGTTGAAGGTGCCTTTGGAATGGGCGGAGGGCGGGGCGTAGTAGACGCGGGTGCCTTCCGGTTCCTTGGTGATCTCGAACTCGACGGTCATGTCGCGCAGCGCCTTGCCTTCGTAGTCGAACACCAGGACGGCGCTGCCGAGTTCCGGGATGGAGTTGCAGTATTCGGTGGTGCCGGTGAGTTGCGGTTGGTAGGCGGTGAAATGCACCAGGTGCGGGCCGACGAAGATGCGGCATTGGTCGGTATCGACGCTGGCGCCGCCATGGGCCCAGGTGGTTGTGGGGAGTGCGCCGGGCAGCAAAAGGCTTAGGGCGAGCAGTCCTTTCTTCAGGAAATTCGTTTTATGCATATCTCTTCCCTCACTCGGTCAATAGATTTTAGTGATTGTTATATTCAATGGCATGAGCCCATCGGGGCTTGAATCGACTTCCCCACGCCGCCTAGCTAAGCCAGGGAACGCGGGGAATATACATAAGCAGGCTGTCCTACACAACCTTTGGCTTCAGGCAGGGGCGGCCCTGAAAAGTTCCGTTTCGGGACCATGGGGAAGGGAAAAAATTCCCCGGCATAGGCGGGCGCATGCCCCTGGAACGCGCGGTTATCCCCGGTTTTACACAAGGCCCAACAAGCGGTCCAAGCCGCCCGCCCGGTCCAGGGCGGCGAGGTCGTCGAAGCCGCCGATATGGGTTTCCCCCACGAAAATCTGTGGGACGGTGCGGCGCTGGGTTTTCCGCATCATCTCCTCGCGGCGCTCGGGGTCGAGGTCGACCCTGATCTTTTGGATGTCCTTGACGCCTTTCTTGGTGAGCAGCCGCTCCGCCATGAGGCAATAGGGGCAGATGGCGGTGCTGTACATGGTGACTTTTTCCATGGGGGTTCTCGCTGGATCGGGGGAAGGGGAGTGCGGGAGTTATACCCCAAAGCGGTTCCGGGCTACAATATTAGCGTATCCTAACATTCAAGGAGGTTTCCGCCATGACCACCGACCGTATGATCCGCGTCATCGCCGGCGCTTTCGTGCTGATATCCCTGGCGCTGGGCGTCGAGTCCAGCCCTGTGTTCGTGAATGCGAACTGGCTCTGGTTCACCGCTTTCGTGGGGGCCAACCTGCTGCAAAGCGGTTTCACCCGCTGGTGCCTGATGGAAACCTTCCTCAAAAAGTGGGGTGTCAAGCAGGCGGGCGCGGATTAGGGCCCGGTCCCATACCTTTATTTACTGCCGCCCGCCGTGCGGGCCGGTTCCACGCCGCCGCGACGGACGATCCCGGCCAAGATGGCCGCAGCCCATGAACCCGTTTAAACTTTGGGCCGCACCGCCCGGCGGTACCCTGCCTTCCGCTGGCGGCGCTGCCTGTTCCGTCATGATAATTAAAACACAACGGGGTCATATGCCAATGAGAGCGAAGCTACAACAGTTTTTCGGATATTTTTTGATCGGCGTTTTGGGTTTGTTGCCCATCGTCATCATTTTCCAGATCGTCATTTATATCGAAGTCCTGCTCGGGGATTTCCTGGTGAATATCTGGGGGCGCTATGAAAACCCGTGGGTTCCGGTGTTGCTGTTCGCCCTGGTCATCGCGTTCTTCGCCTATATCGGGTATCTGCTCAAGCAGGATAAAGCCTACCTCCTCTATTTCGTGGAGAAAATCATCCACCGGATTCCTTTGCTGGGCACCATTTACCGGGTGTCCAAGAAAATCCTGGGCCTGTTCCGGGGCGACGAGGAGAACCGCCTGCGGGAAGTCGTGTATATCGAATATCCCAAGGATGGGCTGTGGGTGCCGGCCTATATCACCAACCGGATGGGCGACCATGTGGTGGTGTACGTTCCGACCTCGCCCAACCCGACCTCGGGTTTCACCTTGATCGTGCATGAATCCAAGGTGGTGCATTCGGATATGAGCATCGAGCAGGCGTCCAGTTTCGTCATCAGCCTGGGGGTGGACATGCCCAAGCCGGACGAGGCCGGGCGTCTGATCCCCCCGCCGCCGCGCCCCGGCGTTTGAGCCGCCACCCCCATCCATCCGGGCCGCGCCCCGCCGCGGCCATTGTCCGAGGATGTTCCATGGTTTCACGCACCCAAGCTTTGCGGGCCTTGCTGGCCCGGCCCGGACTCCTGGTGATGCCGGGTTGCCACGACGCCCTGTCCGCCCGTTTGGCGGAGGAGGCCGGTTTCGAGAGCGTCTTCATGAGCGGTTTCGCGGTGTCGGCGACCCGGTTGGCGCTGCCGGATACCGGGCTGATTTCCTATGGCGAATTGCTGGAACAGGGCCGCAATATCTGCGGCGCGGTGTCCATCCCGATCTTCGGCGACGGCGATACCGGCTTCGGCAACGCCCTCAACGTCAAGCGCACGGTCCAAGGCTATGCGCGGGCGGGCTTCGCCTGCGTCATGCTGGAGGATCAGGTCGCGCCCAAGCGTTGCGGCCACACCCAGGGCAAGGCCGTGGTGGGCCGGGCCGAGGCCACCCTGCGCATCCGGGCGGCGGTCGATGCCCGCGAGGAGGGCGCGGATATCCTCATCATGGCCCGCACCGACGCCCGCGCCACCGAGGGATTGGACGAGGCCATCGCCCGCTGCCGGCTATTCTGGGAACTGGGGGCCGATATCACTTTCCTGGAAGCGCCCGAGAGCGCCGCGGAGATGCGGCGTTACTGCGGCGAGGTGGAGGGGCCGAAAATGGCCAACCTGATCGAGCGCGGCAAGACCCCGCTGCTGCCCCACGCCGAGTTGGAGGCCATGGGTTATAAGATCGCGGTCTATCCCCTGGCCCCGCTCGGTGCCGCCATCGGCGCGATGCGGGAGGTTTTGGCGCGGATCGGGCAGGGTGGCCGGCCCGGGGGGGCGCTGGATTTCGAGGCGCTGAAGGCGGCGGTGGGTTTTCCGGGGTATTACGCCGAGGAGGAGCGTTACCGCTGACCCCGCGTTCCGGCGGTTTTTTATAGACAGTGCCCGCGTGGCACGCGAAACTAAGGTCGGTCTCCGGGTCGCCGGAAACCGCTCGAAACAGCATTACAACTACAAGAGAGGGATTCCATGAGATTGCAGCATATTTTCCATCATCTCGGCGTGGGCGTGGCCATCGCCGCCGGTCCGGTTCCGGCCTGGGCCGCCGAGGGCGGTGTCCTTGGGGATAATCTCCCGGTCTTGGGCGTGGTCGCCGCCTTGCTGATTTTCGCGCTCACCCGCAAACCCGAAAAATCCGTCCCGCCCGCCGCCGTCCCGGCACCGGAAGCCGACCCCGTAGCCGTAGCCGCCACCGTTCCCAGCGAACCCGAGGCCGAAGTTCCCACCGGGGAGTCGGTCGCGGACGAAACCGAAACCCCGTCCGAGCCGGGCGAACCCGCCGCTTCCGAAGAAGCCGCCCCCGCCGAGCCCGAGCCGGCACCTTCCGAAGAGAACACCGCTTAATCCCGCGCATCCACGGCGGGGCCATCGCCCCGGTGTTCCCCCGCCGTCCCGTCCGCTTCTACACCGTTTCGAGAGGGTTGTCCGGACCAGCCGTGTGTCCCGGTCCATTGTCTTGGTTGGGATGCAAGGGAGGTCTTGGCGTCGGTGTGCGAATTTAGCGCCATAATTATTTCACGTGGGCACCCCGGCAGGGACGAGCGGGGTCTGGGCAACGATCAACGGTTATCGCCGCAGGGTCGGCGGTGACTCGTATCACACAATTTTTCGGTAATATTTACTAGAATCTGAATAAGAATCTTGATAGGGCATCGGAAAGGGCTGTGTTTGCGCTTAAATGAAGGGACGGAAATGCGCCAGGACCGGAATGTCATTCATAAGGGGCGATGGCGCGGGTGGGCGGACAAGTAGTCGTCCGGTGTGGTTTTTCGATGTTGAGGAACGAGGTTTGCGCTTCATGTTTGGGAATGGATTGAATAGGCCGGGCCTGGGGGCGTCCCACAGCGGCTACACATTGGTGGAGATGTTGGTGGTCGTCAGCATGCTGGGCATCTTGGCGTCGATTGCCCTGCCCGCCTACCGCGACTACGTGGTCCGGGGCAAGTTGCCCGAGGCCACCGCCAATCTGGCCCAGAAAAGGGTGAACATAGAGCAGTACTTCCAGGACAACCGTACCTATGTCAGCGCGCCCGATTGCGACCCGGACACGACCACTAGCAAATATTTCATTTTCGTTTGCAACGCGGTGGCCGCCACGACTTTCACGCTGCAAGCGGTGGGAACGGGGGATATGACCGGATTCACCTTTTCCATCGATACGAGCGGGACCAAGCGGACCGTCGCCGTGCCCACGGGTTGGACCCTGCCCACCACCAATTGCTGGGTAACCAGGAAGGATGGGTCGTGCTGAACCGGCGTACCCAGCAGCATGGCGTGACCCTGATCGAAATTATTATCGGCTTGGTGATCGCTTCCTCGCTGCTGATGCTCGGGACGGTAGGCTTCAGGGATTGGACCCAGAACGCCCGCATCCGCGCCGAGGCCGAGTCCGTCCGTAGCGGCTTGCAATTGGCGCGGGTCGCGGCGGTGCAGGTCAACGGCCCGGTGCGTTTCCAGTTCACCACCAGCGTGGACGACGAATGCGTGTTGTCGGCCACCGGCGTTTATTGGGTGGTCAGCCAAGCCAACCCGGCCGGACAGTGCGCTAACACGAACGCGAATCCGCCCGGCATCTTCCAGGTCGGGGGCGGCGATATGGACGGGGCGACCAACGCGGCGTTGAATTCCGACCAGAATACGCTGGTGTTCACCGGCACCGGCCAAACCCAGGGCAATACCACGATGACCATCAATATCAGTAATTCCTTGGGCACCTGCCGCGCGAAGGGCGGAACCTTGCATTGCCTCAGGGTTACGGTGTCCACCGGGGGTCAAATCCGCATGTGCGATCCCGCCGTGCCCGATGGCATAGGAGCTTGCTAGCCATGGGCACGCGCTTCTCGAAGCCCCGTGTGGCGGGTTATATGCTGATGGAGGTACTGGTGTCCTTGGTGATTTTTTCCATCGGCATCCTCGGCGTCTCCGCCATGCAGGTGGTTTCGCTCCGGGCCGACAGCGCGTCCAAATACCGCACCGACGCCAGCATCCTCGCCAACCTGTTGATTGGCCGGATGTGGGCCGATGATCGCACGCCGGCGGTGCTGCAAGCCAACTATCAGGGCAGCGGCGGCAGTGGCGGACCGGGTTATCGCCAATGGGTGGGCGAGATCGGCGCGGCCAACGGCATCTACCTGCCGCGGGTCGCCGAGGTTCCACCCGAAGTGAAAGTAGAGCCGAAGGACGGCAACCTGCCCCCCAATTCGGCGAAGAGCCTGGTCACCGTGACGGTTTATTGGTTGATGCCGGGGGATAATAACGATGCGAAACACCGCCATAGCTATGTGGCCACCGCCGAGATCAAGTAGGAGGCCAGCGCCGATGTTCCCTCGCTATCGCGCCATCCTGGGGTTCAGCTTGGTCGAGATCATGGTCGGCTTGGTCATCGGCTCGGTCGGTATCGCGGCGGTCCTCCAACTGTTCGCGTTGTCCGAGGGACAGCGGCGCTCGATCACCGGCGGCGGCGACGCCCAGATTGTTGGCGCGGCGGCCCTCAAGGTGTTGCAAAGCGATATACGCCAGAGCGGCTGGAGTATCCGTGATATCAACCTGTTGGGTTGCCAGCTTGCCCTCCGGGCCGGTGTGGCCCTGAACCCCTTGGCCCCGGTAGCCATCAATCCTGCGGCCATCCCGCCCGGCGATGCCAACACTGATACCTTGCTAATCCTCTATGGTAATAGTGTTTTCCAACCCCAGGGGGATGCCATCAACGCCCAACCCGCGCTGGCCAACGCGCCTCCCTCTGGAACCCCGGTCTTGGCTACTAGCCCGGTGAGTCCCGATATCTACACGGTGCAATCGGCAGCCTCCTTCCTGGCGGGCGACTATGTGATCGCCATGCCCCCCACCCGGCCACGCCCTGAACCTTGTACGGCAGCTTTGACGCAAGTGATCAATGTCGGCCGCGGTAACGCCGCCAATGTAAATGTGACCGCCGGCACCGGCGTGGCCGGTACGGTCAATGGCAGGCTGTACAATTTGGGAACCGCGCCCCAGATGTTGGCTTATGCCGTGCGTGGCGGCAACCTCACGGTTTGCAATTACATGGTCAGCAACTGCGGTTCCACCGCCGACCTAAGCGATCCGACGGTCTGGCGGCCCATCGGCGAGGGTGTCGTCAGCCTCAGGGCACAGTATGGCCGCGATACCCGGGTCGTTGTCCTAGCTCCAACCGTGACTTCATTCGATGCCATCGTCGATACCTATGACATATCGACCCCGCCCCAAGGGGTTCCCGATCCCGTCAGTATTCAATTCACGGCGACCCAATGTGGTTGGGCCCGCATCGCCGCATTGAGGATGGCCTTGGTGGTCCGCGATGGGGAATTGATCAAGCCCTCTAGCTCTGGCACCCATGTAACCTCCGCCGCGCCGACCTGGGCGGGTAGCGACATCAGCCCGATCAATCTTACCGCGGTATCCGCCGCGACTGGATTCGATTGGCGCGACTATCGTTACCGGTTATTTCAGACGGTGATTCCTTTGCGAAATTCTGCTTGGATGGGAGTGGACAACGGATGCTGAATCCAACGCGCCCCGCAAAGCAAAGTGGCGTGGTCTTGATGATCACGCTGATCGTGCTGGTGGCGATGAGCCTCGCGGGCCTCGCGCTGACCCGCACGGTGGATACCACCAACCTGATCGCCGGCAATCTAGCCTCCCAACAATCCGCCATCCAGGCCGGGGACACCGGGATAGAGGCGGCTGTCGATTGGCTGGAAAGCAACGCCCTCAACCCCGCTATTTTGGGTGTCAATAGCGCCCCAGATGGTTATAGCGCGTCCTGGCAGCCGCCGCTGGCGGCAGGTCAGGATTGGGCCAGCTATTGGACGACCACCTTGGCGGCCATCGCGGTGGAACTGCCCCAGGATGCTTCTGGCAACACGGTGTCCTATGTCATCCAGCGCTTATGCGCCGCCACCGGACTGCCCAATGCGGCGAGTTGCGTGATTCCGCCCGATAGCGGCAGCGATAATCCTGATAGTGGTGGCAGCCAAGCTTCGCAAGCTTCCCTATTTGATGCGAATGACGCGCAATATTATCGGGTCACCGTTCAAATCCAGGGCGTACGCAATACCGTGGGTTATGTACAGGCAATAGTCCAGATGAGCGCACAGTGAGCGCGTAACCACTATCATCATCATAAGGGGTACTACCTATGAGCGCACATGGATTGCTCGCGAAACTGGCTTGGACATGCGCCGGCTGGGTGTTCGCGCTAGGGGTTTGGGCGGCGACCACCGATTTGGCCAATTCGCCGTTGGAGACTTCTTCGCCGACCAGCGTGAAGCCAAACCTCTGGTTCATCCTGGATGATTCCGGCAGTATGACCTTCGACTATATGGGCGATTGGGTGGGCGGAGCGGAGAACGCGGTCAAGGTCTGCAAGGGGGGCAGTACGGGCGCGGCCAATTCCAGCTATTGCTGCCAGAACAGCGCCGGGGGCAGCAGTCCCAATGCCTCGAGCGTCCCCTGTTACCAGGGCGCTCCACCGTTCGGGACTTATCGGGGCGAGCCGCTGTTCCTGACCAACGACGTGAATGGTGTCTATTACAACCCCACCATCACCTACAAGGTGCCCGTGGCCTATCAGAATTCCAACACCGAAACGTTGGACACCACCACATATAAAAGCCAGACCAGCGCCAACACCAGCGGTTGGACCGCGGTGAAACTGGATGGCTATGGCAAGCAAAACACCAATACGATCAATTTGCTCACCCAATATCCAGACCTCGAATGGTGTACCAATACCAACTATACCGATTGCCTGCGCAACGACAACTATATCCTGCCGACCACCGTCGCCATCAATAGCAAGACCTACAATGTATTCCATGCCACCACGGCGACGGGTAGCGGATCGGTGGTGGCTGGCAGTCCCGACGCGCCGACGGTATCGAGCCGGAACTTCGGTCCCCATTACTACACCATCAATCCGGGCGAATATTGCGATTCGCCGAGCTTGCGCAATTGCCAAACCACCCAGACCAGCACTTTCCAATATCCCGCCAAGCTGCGTTTTTGCAGCGACTCCGCCTTGACCAATTGCCAAGGGATCAAGAGCGCCACTTTCAAGTACCCACGCTATCCCAATAATGGTATGACCACCGGCGGTACCGCCGCGGTGGCCGCCGTCCCGGCCTCGGTGACGTTCGCCGTATCGATGTCGGGTTGTAGTACCAGCAAAAAGGGGGCGATAGCCCAAGTGCTGGTCAATGGCACCAATGTCCTCGTCAGCCCCACAACTACCCTGCAGAGTTCGGCTACCTCGTTGGCCGCCGATCTCCGCAGTGCGAGCTATACCACGAACTACACCATCGATACTTCTGTGACTAGCAGTAAGGTGAAGATAAACGTCAATCTGTCATTGGGTTCGGCAGGCAATATCACCTCGATATCACTGGTCAAAACTTCGGGTTCAAATGCTGCTTGTAATCCCAGTGCCACCTCGATCACCTATACCACTTATTCCCCGGCCGTGCCCGCCGTGCCCAAAACCTATTACGGCGGCTTCTCCCGTACCGATATCGTGTCCGGTCAAACCTATCCCAAGGCGGCCACCCGCACCGATTGCCAAGGTACTGTTTGCACCTATGACGAGGAGATGACCAACTTCGCTAACTGGATCGCCTATTACCGCACCCGCATGCAGATGATGAAAACCTCGCTCAGTTCGGCGTTCCAGCCCATCGATGATAATTATCGGGTGGGGTTCTTCACCATCAACACTAGTGCGATCAAGACCGGCGATAGGTTCCTCGATATTGGCGATTTCGATTTCTCGGGCACGACCAAGCAGAAATACACTTGGTATTCCAAGATGTTAGGGACCAGCCCCTCCGGCGGTACTCCCCTGCGTTCCGCCCTCACCAAGGCGGGTCGTCTCTATGCGAAGAAGATCACAGGGGCCAGCGATCCGGTCCAATATTCCTGCCAGCAAAACTTCACCTTGCTATCCACCGATGGTTATTGGAACGAGAGCGAACCCGGCGGCTATCAACTCGACGGCTCCACGGCCATCGGCGACCAGGACGGTTCCGAGCAGCGGCCCATGCTCGATGGCAACAACCAATCCAATACCTTGTCCGACGTGGCGGAATATTATTACGCGACCGACTTACGCACCTCGACACTGGGTAATTGCACGGGTGTGCCGGTTCCCCCCGCCACCACCGGCAATACCCTGTGTTCTTCCGAAAGTCCCGACCCCTATAACAACGTGCCGACCGGCGGTGAGGATACTTCCTCCAACCAGCACATGACCACGTTTACCTTGGGATTGGGGGCATCGGGCTATATGCAGTTCGAATCGAATTATTTGACCGAAACCAGTGGGGATTTTTTCGATGTATTGAATGGTACCTTGGCCAATCCGGCGGGGGGGATTTGTTCCTGGCAGACTAGCGGCCAGTGCAACTGGCCGCTCGCGGTCAATAACTCCCAGCCCAATATCGACGACCTATGGCACGCGGCGGTGAATGGCCGGGGGAGTTATTTCAGCGCCACCAATCCGGCTTCCCTGGCCACCGGTTTAAAAAATGCCTTGTCCGCGTTGACCGCCCGTAACGGTTCCTCCGCCGCCGCCGCCACCAGCAACCCGAACGTATCCTCCGGGGATAACTTCGTTTTCAGCACGCGCTTCAGATCGGTGGAATGGAGTGGGGAATTGGTGCGGCAGCAAATCGATATCAATACTGGCGCGGTGGTTAAATACAACCCCGATGATCCTAGCACTTATGACTGGACGGCCCAGTCCATTCTCGATGCCACCCCGTATACCAGCCGTAATATCTACACCAAGACCAGTACGGGTTTGCAGCCCTTCGTTTGGAATTCGCTGGATACGACCACCCAAAGCTACTTCAGCCTGCCCTATATTGCTTCCACACCACCTGCGGGATTCAATAGCCTATCCCAGCTTTGTACTGTGGGTACCGACTGCATCGATGCCAATCTTCAGGATAATAACCATGCCGGTGGCCAGAGCTTGGTGAATTTTCTCCGTGGCGACCGTAGCAATGAGGGCAGCGAGTCCGATTCTTCCAAATATTACCGTCAGCGTGCCCATATATTGGGAGATTTGGTTAACGCCTCGGCGGTTTATGTGAGGGAATCGTTATTCAAATATGCGGATTCGGGTTACAGCGATTTCAAAAGTGCCAATGATAACGGGCGCTTACCCATGGTCTATGCGGCCGGCAACGATGGTATGTTGCATGCCTTCAATGGAGGAGATGCCGCTTCTGGAGGTGGAACCGAAAAATGGGCCTATATCCCTTCGTTCCTATTGCCCAATCTCTATACTTTGGCCGATAAGCAATATTATCTAGGGGACAATCATCGGTTCTTTGCCGATGCCACGCCAGTGGTGGGGGATATTGCCTGCCCTAGCTCCGGCTGCGTCACCAACTCGGGGAGCGTCTCCGGTTGGCGGACGATCCTGGTGGGGGGGCTGAACAATGGCGGGCGTGGGTATTATGCGCTGGACGTGACCAATCCGGCTACCACGCCCACCCTGTTATGGGAATTCACCGATCCCAATATGGGCTATACCTTTGGCAATCCCCAGATTACCAAACTGACCGATGGGACCTGGGTGGTGTTGGTGACCTCTGGTTATAACAATACATTAACTGGGAAAGGGTATTTGTATGTGATCAACGCGGCCACCGGAGCTTTGATCAGATCGATTGCGACCACCGCGGGCAGTGCCGCCACCCCGAGTGGCTTGGGGCGTATCAGCGCTTGGGTGAAAAGTCCCGCGTACGATAATACCGTCACAGCGGTTTATGGCGGCGACTTGATGGGTAATCTATGGCGCTTCGATCCTAACAGCGCCCAGGGAGCCAATAATCCGGTCCTGCTGGCGACCTTTAAAAGCCCGACGGGTAACGCGCAACCGATCACCACCAAACCCGAACTGGGCAGTGTGAATGGCAACCATGTGGTTTATGTCGGTACCGGACGCTTATTGGGTGTGACCGATCTCGGCGATAAGAGCGTGCAGTCTTTTTATGCCGTGAAGGATACTTTGGGCAATACCGGATACGGCAATCCCCGGACGGCGGGCGGTTTTGTCCAACAGACGATGACCACCACCACCTGTCCAGCCAATACATCGACCGACATATGCGGCAGCGGACAGATAGTACGCATCGCTAGTAATAACGCTGTGAATTTGGCGGGTGAGGACAACGGCTGGTATTTCGATTTTCCGGATAGTGGCGAGCGTTCCAACACCGATCCGGCCTTGGTGCTCGGCGTGCTGGTGCTTACCACCAACGTGCCAACTTCGGATGCTTGCACTGCGGGAGGTTATAGTTATTACTACATTATCGACTACCGTACAGGCTCGTCTTTGATGGCGGTGGAAACAGGGGTGGCTTCTACAAAGAACGATGAAAACGCCTTGGCCAGTGCCCCAGTGGTGGTGAACCTGACGGATTCACCCCATGGGAATAAGATCGTTAGCTTGACACAACTCGGCGGAGGTGGCGGTCTTCAAGTGGGCAAGCCGCCCGTGCTTGGTGCGCTGGGTCCGGCCCGGCGGGTCTCCTGGCGGGAACTCATCACCAACCAATAGCCTAGGCGGCGGCCGACTCTCCCGCGCCACCACCGAACACTCCTCCACCAATGCCGCGCCCGTAAACCGGACGCGGCGCTTTATAACGGCCCGCCACCACCCTTCAAGGAAACACCACCATGCATGGAAATCCCGTCGGCCACGCGCTCCGCGCCGCCGCCCTGGCCGCCCTGGCCGCGCTCGGCCTTTCCGCCTGCGCCCCCTCCCCGGCGGAAGCCGAGCGCAACCGCGAGGACAGCCTGAAGTTCCTGACCGAAAACGCCCATAAGCCCGGCATCGCCGCCACCCCCAGCGGCTTGCAGTACCAAGTCTTGCAGGCGGGGAGCGGCGCGTCCCCCAAACCCACCGACAAGGTGACGGTCAACTATCGCGGCAGTTTGGTGTCGGGACGCGAATTCGATAGCGGCGAAGGCATCGCTTTCGGATTGGACCAAGTGATTCCCGGCTGGACCGAGGGCTTGCAATTGATGCGGGAAGGGGCCCGCTACCGGTTCTTCATCCCGGCGGAACTGGCCTACGGCGAGCACGGCGCGGGCCGGGTGATCCCGCCCAACGCGGCCTTGGTGTTCGAGGTCGATCTGCTCAAGGTCGAACCCGCGCCCTGAGCCTCAGGGGGTGGCGTGCCGCGCCGTCCTGGGTAACAATCCTTCCACGGTCCGCGTGGCCGCTTCGCAGGCGGGCACGGCGTCGATCAATGCCATCTGGGTCTGGAGGTCGGCGCTCGCGCCCGACAGCGATTCCGAGACCACTTCGTTGAGGGGGGCGCAAGCCTCCGTCATCCTGGCTTCCGCCGCCGGGAGCGCGCCGTCTCCGGTGTCTTCCGTATCCCCCGCTTCGATCAAAGCGTTCATGACCTGGTTGTGGTGGCGGAATACCCGTTCCACATACCGGGCGAATTCCTCCTGGCTCAGGGTCATGGGTTCGCCGTTGACGCCGTGGGTGGCGATCGCCGCGCAGCCGTCCAGCGCCGCGGCGAGCGCCACCAGCAGCGCGTATCTCTGGGTCCGGGTCGATTTGATTGCCATGGAGAGGGCCGATAGTCCGGGAAGGGCATTGTCGCCAATTCCGCCGGGCTTGTCGTCCGGTAAAACCGGCATCCTTGGGGTGCCTGGAGCCGGCGGACCGCGCCGCGCCCGGTATCCGGGGTTCGTGGTGGGGGTGTACGATAGCTTTGAAAAATCCCCTTGAATTTCTTATTCTTGACCCATGAAGCACATCGAGCCCCCAGCGCCAAGCGTCGTCCATAACCAAGTTCCTGGCAGGATTCGCCTGCTCGTCCCCGTCATCAAGCATAAGCGGACCTTCGCCGGCCTGCTCAGGCAAAACCTATTGAAAGGCCCGGCGGGCAAAGGTATCTACCACGCGGAACCCAATATCGTCACCGGCACCGTCCTCATCAAATACCATCGGGCCGTTTATTCCGAAACCGAAATCCTGCGCTGGGTCGAAAGGATAGCCCGGAAAATCGCCCTCGGCGAAATAGAAATCACGGCCAAACACAAGAATCCAAGGCTGGGTAAAATGCTGCCGGGAGCGTTTTTCACGCGGGAATTGCTGGTGAGTATCTGCGGGAATGTCATCGCCGGACTGGTGTTGGCGGCGATGGTGTCCGGCTAGTTCCGCTTTGGCGGTTGCCTCAACTTCGAAGGTTTGGCGGGTCCATGGCCGAGAAAAATATCAAAACCTGGGCGTTGGAAGCGAAGGGCGCGGATGGCGAACCCTGGGTGACCCCGCTGACCACCAGCCCGTTCCGGATCGGCAGGCGCGACGACTGCGAATTGCGGCTGGCCTCCGACAGCATTTCCCGGCTGCATGCCGAGATCCGCTGGAGCGAACAAGGGATTTGGATCAAGGACGCCGGCAGTACCAACGGCACGTTCGTGAATTTCCACCGCATTTCCGGGGAGCTACAGCTCCAGTCGGGCGATACGGTGCATTTCGCCGGCCTGGAGTTCCGGGTCGAAGGCCGGGCGGAGGCCGGGGAGGAGGGTTCCGACCGCACCGTCATGGTCAATCCCTATGTGGAAAAGCTCGACCAGCTCATCGCCCGCAAGGCCGTGGTCCCGCATTTCCAACCCATCGTCGATTTGCGCAACGACCGGCTTTTCGGGCACGAACTGCTGGGGCGGGTGGGCTGCGAGGGCGTGCCCAGCAGTATCCCGCAGCTTTTCTATATCGCCAAGCAATTGGGGCGGGATATCGAGTTGAGCCTGCTGTTCCGGGATACCGGGATCGAACGGGCCGTGGGCGAGGAAACCCAGGGCTTGATCTTTTTCAATACCGTGCCCAGGGAAATGGACCTCGCCGCTTTGGGCCGTTCCTTGGGCATCCTGCGTGCCGCCGCGCCCCGGATCGGTCTGGCCTTGGAAATCCATGAGAACGCCATCACCGATATAGGTTTCATCCGTAGGCTCAAGGAGGTGCTGCGGGTTTTGGATATCCAATTGGTCTACGACGATTTCGGGGCCGGCCAATCCCGCTTATTGGAATTGATGGATGCCCCGCCCGATATTCTGAAATTCGATATCTCCTTGGTCCGCAATATCCATTTGCGTTCGCCCGCCTCCTTGCGGATGGTGGCGGCGCTGGTGGGTATGTCGAAGGATTTGGGGGTATTGACCTTGGCGGAGGGGATCGAGCGGGCGGAGGAGGCCGGGGTATGCCGCCAGATAGGCTTCGATTTGGCCCAGGGGTTTTATTTCGGCAAACCTTCGCCCAGTTTATCCCGGTAAGTTTTCCCGCCGGATTCAAGGGGACAAGGCCTGTGGTTGCCCAGGCCGTGGACGATGCGAGAAAATTTTTATCCTTTTCGGGGGGACGGTAATGGCGAGATATGTCAAGCGGGACAAACGGCAAGGTCCCAGGGGACGGCGCGGGGGGGGCAGGTCTGGGCGGAACGGCGTCGCGACCTTGTGCGCCGGGGTTTCCATCGCCCTCGTCCACCCGGAGGCCGGGGCCGAAACCTGGATCGGCCAGAACAACGGGAATTGGTATCAATCCTCGAATTGGCAGGGCGGGCGGGTGCCGGGGGAGGGCACGGGCACGACCACGGTGGCTAACGGTGCCGCGGCGGTCGTCAACGGCGGGACCGCCCAGGCCGGTGGCGACCTCGATATCACCGGCACCGGGAGCGCCGTCGTGGTGGGGGGCGAAGGCCTCCTGGATTTCGGCACGGCGAATGTTTCCCAAGGCGGCCAACTCCAGGCCCTGGGGGGAAGCGCCACCGGGACCACCCTCAATATCGGGGGGTCCGGCAGCATCGTCGCGGTGGACGACGGGGGGAGCCTGAGTTTCGTCGGCGCGAACGTGTCGCAGGGAGGACAACTCCAGGTTTTCGATGGCAACCTCGTCGGCGATGTCAGCCTGGACAATGGCCAACTGGTCTTCGCGCCTTCCGCGGGCAACACAACGACCTATGCCGGGGCCATCGGCGGCGGGGATTCCACCACGAACGGCTGCGACAACAACAGTTGCGCCAGTGTGATCGTGGCGTCGGGGACCGTGTTGTTGAAGGGTCAAAGCGGCTATTCCGGCCAGACCGATGTTTTCGACGGCGCGACGCTCAGGCTCGGCAGCGCCAACGCCCTGCAAAACAGCGCCATCATCGTCCGCCAAGGGGCCACGCTGGAACTCGGCGGCACCGATGCGACGGTCGCGGCCCTGCGCGATCTCGTGTCCGGGGGGGGAGGGCGCGTCAACCTGGGCGCATCCACCCTGACCCTCGGGCATCAGGACGGGTTGTTCAGCGGCGTGATCGCCGGCAGCGGCGGCTTGGTCAAGGCGGGGAGCGGGACCCAGGTCTTGGCCGGCCAGAACACCTATACCGGTCCCACCGTTATCGAGGGCGGGGCCTTGGTGATCGGCGACGGCGGTACCCAGGGCGCCATCGCCGGAAACGTGGTGGACAACGCCATCCTGGCCTTCAAGCGTTCGGACGCCGTCACGTTCGGCGGCAATATCAGCGGTTCCGGGGCCTTGGTACAGGCGGGGAGCGGGGTGCTGACCCTGACCGGCACCAACAGCTACACCCGTGGCACCGTGGTCGAGGCGGGCACCCTGGCCGGCGATACCCGTAGCCTCCAGGGCGCGATCACCAACAATGCCCAGGTGGTGTTCAACCAAGCCGCGGACGGCAGCTACCTGGGCGACATGTCCGGCACCGGCAGCCTGGTCAAGAATGGCGCGGGCATCCTGACCCTCGCCGGAAACAACAGCTATACCGGCACCACCACGGTGAACGCCGGGGTCCTGGCGGGCAACGCCACCAGCCTGCAAGGCAATATCAAGCTCGCCGACAATACCTTGCTGGTGTTCGACCAAACCCAGGACGCCCCGGACGACGAGTACGACGGGTCGATCAGCGGCACCGGCGGCGTGGTCAAGAATGGCGCGGGCACCTTGATCCTGGGCGGGTTGAACAGCTACACCGGCCCCACCACGGTGAACGCGGGTGTGTTGCAGGGCGACACCGGCAGCCTGCGGGGCAATATCCTGGACAACGCCACGGTGCAATTCGACCAGGAGGCCGACGGCAGCTATGGCGGGGTGATTTCCGGCGGCGGCGGTTTGCTCAAGACCGGCGAGGGCGCGCTGACCCTGGCCAACGCCTCCACCTATACCGGCACCACCCAGGTCGATGGCGGCACTTTGCAACTGCAAGGGGCCGCGCAGTACACCTTCGTCGGCAACGTGGCCAACAATGCCGGTTTCTCGGTCAGCCAGACCACGGCGCGATACCAGGGCGATTTCACCAACAACGGCGCCTACCTCAGCCAGCAGGCGACCAGCCAGTTCGATAACCTCACGGTGGGTGGCGACGGCTACCTTGCCGGTGCCAGCGCCCAGGACCGGTTCATCGTCGCGGGCAATTTCCTCAATACCAGCGCCCAGGCCAAGCAGTGGAACACCGGCAATGCCAGCCTGGAGTTCACCGGCGCCCAGGGCACCCGCCATCTGATGCAATTGGCCGGGACCGACAAGGGGACGGGGTCCGAGGCCACCCAGAAGAATTTCCTGTGGGGCGCGGTGAAACTGGACGCGGGCAATACCCTCGAACTGACCAACGGCAACGCCGAGGGCAAGAAACCCGCCCTGTACGTCCAGAAATTGGTGCTGCCGGGCGGCAAGGCCCAGTTGGCGGATATCACCAGCGACTACAACGTCTATTTCAATTCCACCCTGGCGGCCAATAACGGCCTGCGGGACCATATGACCTTCGGCGGCGGTGACGGGGAATTGCTGTCCTGGAGCGCCTCGCCGCAACTGGCCGGGACGCCGACCCAGCCCGACACCGCCCTGACCCCCGCCCAACAAAGCTTTGCCCAGGGCTTGGACCAAGCCTGCAACGGTGCCCAGGGCCAATTGCTGCAACAGTGCCAGCAGTTGCAGACCCTGAGCCCCGCGGGCAAGCAGCAAGCCGCCCAGCAACTCACCCCCGACCAGGTTTCCGCCCAAGGCGGCGTCGTCACCCAGATCCAGACCCATCAGGGGGGCGCGGCCCTGGGCCGGATGGACGGCATCCGCCAGGGCAACACCACCGCCATGTCCTTCAACTTCAATGGCTTGCAAATCACTTCCCGGCAGTTGGCGGCCTTGGGTCCGTTGTTCGGGGGCGGCGGCGCGGCGGGCGACGAGGATACGGACCGGCCCGCCGGGCAGGACGCCAGCTTCCGCGACGCGCCGGTGGGGGCGTTCATCCAGGGGCAGTTCACCTTCGGCGACCTGGCCGAGAACGAATGGCAGCGCGGCTATCACTTCGATACCCGCAACGTGACCTTCGGGGCCGACTACCGCATCAACGACAAGCTGGTGGCGGGCGCGATGTTCAGCTATGGCAACACCAACGCCCACTACAACCAGAACGCCGGCAGCATGAACAGCAATGCCTATCTGGGTTCGCTGTACGGCAGCTATTACCTGCCGCTGGATTTCTATGTGGATTTGGCCGCGACCTATGGCGGGCAGGATTACGGCTTCACCCGGCAATACAGCTATCCGGGTTTCGTGGGACAGGCCAGGGGCAATCCCGGCAGCGGGCAATTCGGCTTCACGCTCAACCTGGGCAAGGATTTCGCCTACCGGGCGTGGTCCATCAGCCCCTACACCCGCTTCGAGTACGCCAACCTGCATATCGACGCCTACCGCGAGAGTGGCGGCGAGGGCTACGCGATGAATGTGGGGGGCCAGACCGCGCAGTCCTTCGTGAGCGACCTGGGGTTCCAGGCCAGCCATCAGTTCAGCACGCCGTTCGGGATCGTGGCCCCGGCCTTGCGGGTGGAATGGGAACACCAATTCCTCAACGACAACCGGGGCGTACAGATGAGCTTCGTCGATTCGTCGCAGGGCGCTTTCGTGTTGCAGACCGGGGAACCGGACCGCGATTACGTCAACCTGGGCGGTTCGGTGGTCGCCACCCTGCCCAATGGCGGCTCCGGCTTCCTGCGCTACGAAAGCCGCCTCGGCCAGAGCGATGTCACCCAGCACATCGTGCAACTCGGTTTCAGGATGTCCTTCTGATGGATACGGAGTCCAAAGCCCGCTTTGGGCCGATCCAAAGCGGGCTTTGGACTCCAAACCAGAGGAGTCACGCGGCCTGGGCCGGCAGGGCCAACCGCCGGTTGTCCCGGAGCATTCCGGCGAATTCGGTGGCGGGCACCGGGCGGCTCAGGTAATAGCCCTGCATCTCGTCGCAGCGGTTGCGGCACAGGAAGGCCAGTTGCTCCCGCGTCTCCACCCCTTCCGCGATCACCTTGAGGCCGAGGATATGGCCCAGGGCGATCACCGTCTGCACGATCCCGGCGTCGTTGCTGTCGGTCGCTATGTCCCGCACGAAGGATTGGTCGATCTTGAGCCGGTCGAACGGGAAGCGCTTCAAATAGCTCAGGCTGGAATAGCCGGTCCCGAAATCGTCCACCGAAATCTCCACCCCCAGTTGTTTCAAGTCGCGCAGCACCGGGATGAATTGCTCGGGGTCCTGCATGACCATGGTCTCGGTCAATTCCAGTTCCAGGTAGCGGCCTTCCAAGCCCGTGTCTTCGAGGGTGGCGGTGATGAGTTCGGTCAGATGGTCGCCGCGCACCTGCCGGGCCGAAAGATTGACCGACATGCTGAGCTGCGCCAGCCCTTCCCGCTGCCAGGATTTGGTTTGCAGGCAGGCCGCGCGCAAGGCCCAACCACCGATGGGATGGATCAGGCCGGTCTTCTCGGCCAGCGGGATGAACTCGGAGGGCGCGACCAGTCCCAGTTCGGGATGCCGCCAGCGGATCAGGGCTTCCGCGCCGATGATCGAACCGCCCCGCAACTCCACCTTGGGCTGGTAATACAGCTCGAACTGCTCTTGTTCCAGCGCCCGCCGCAGGGCGTTTTCCAACTGTAGCCGTTCCACCGCCAAGCGGCTCATTTCCCGCGAATACAGCCGGAAGCCGTTGCCGCCTTCCTCCTTGGCCCGGTACATGGCGATATCGGCGTGCTTGAGCAGGGTTTCCATGTCCTCGCCGTCGGTGGGGAAGACGCTGGCCCCGATGCTGCCGTTGAGGTATAGCTCGCGCCCCTCGACTTGGAACGGCTGGGCGAAGGCCCGCAGCGTTTTGAACGCCACCCGCTCTATATCCTCCAGCTTGTCGATATCGGCCAGCAGGATCAGGAATTCGTCGCCGCCCTGGCGGGCCACGGTGTCGCCCTCCCGCACCGCGGCCTTGAGCCGCTCGGCCACCGCCAGCAGCAGCTTGTCGCCCAGCACATGGCCGAAGCTGTCGTTGATGTCCTTGAAGCGGTCGAGGTCCAGGAAGAACAGCGCCAACAGCCGCTGGGCGCGGCGGGCGTGGGCCAGGGCTTGGTTCATGCGGTCGGCCAGCAGGGAGCGGTTGGGCAGGCGGGTCAGGGCGTCGTGGGTGGCGAGGTATTCGATATTGGCCTCGTAGCCCTTGCGCTCGGTGATATCGCTGGCGACGCCGTCCAGCCGCAGGGGGTGGCCCTCCGCGTCCCGGATCAGCTTGACCCGGTCCTCCAGCCAGCGGATTTGGCCGTCCGGGCGCAGGATGCGGTATTCGACGGTCAGGACGCCGCTGGTCAATACCTCCTCGGGAATCCGGTTCATCCGTTCCCGGTCCTCCGGGTGGACGGTGTTCAGCCACAGGTTCTTGTCGGCCATGAAATCGGCCACCGGACGGCCCCAGACCCGCTCGGCGGCGGCGTTGAGATAGAACAAGCGGTAATTCCGCAGCGAAATGGACCAGACGATGTTGTCGATGGAACCCAGGATGCTGCTCAGCTTGTCCTCGGAAATCCTGAGTTCCTCCTCGGCGCGTTTGCGCTCGACGAACAGGCCGATCTGGTTGCCGATGGCGGCCAGCAGGTTCATCACTTCTTCCCTGGGATGGCGGATTTCGCGGCTATAGAAGCCGATGGTGCCCAGCACCCGCCCCTCGAACCGGAGCGGGAAAGCGAAACCCGCGTGGATGCCGGCCCGCGAGGCGAGTTCGGAGCGTGGGCAGAGGGCGTCCTGGCCTAGGTCGGCGATCCAGAGCGGTTGCCGGGATTGCCAGACCCGCCCCGGTAGCCCGCTGCCCGGTCCGAACACCATTTCCTGGGTGGCCGCCTCGAAATCATGGACATCCGTGTGCGTATCCCCCCGGCGCCAAGTGCCGACGCAACGCAATAACTTAGCCGCGTCGTCCGTCAAGCAGAGTTCGCCCACGTCCACGTCCCAGTTCAGGGTTTCGCAGATGACCCGCAGCACCTCGGGGGTGGCTTCGGCGAGGCTGGCGGCTTCGGCCAGGATGCGGGCCACCGCGTATTGCGCGGCCAGCCGTTGTTCCGCCCGGCCCCGCGCCGCCTGGTTGCGGAGGTTGGCGGCGCCATAGGCGATATCGTTGGCCAATTCCTCCAGCAGTTCGATTTCGTCCGGGCCGAAGGCGTCGGGGGCGGTGTCGAAGATGCACAGCGCGCCGATGGCTTCTTGGTTTTCCCGCAGCGGCAGGGCGATCATGGCCTGGTAGCCCAGGCGCAGGATGGCTTCCCGCCATCCGGGCCAGCGGGTTTCCGCCGACAGGTCGCGCACGGCCACGGTCTGGCCGGTCCGCAGGGCCGCGCCGATGGGGGTGCCGGATTCGCTGCCATCCATCAGGGCGGGTTCCCAGGCTTGCCCTTCCCCGGCCTGGGCCATGGAGGATAACAAGGTGGAACGGTCTTCTCTGAGCATCCCGATCCAGGCCGTGGGGTAGTTGCCGGTGCCGACGATGATGCGGCACATGTGGTCGAACAATTCCTGCTTTTCCGTGGCGTGGACCAGGGCGTGGTTGCATTCGGCCATGACGCTGCGGGCGCGGAGGGTTTTGCGCAGGGCTTGCTGGGCCAGTTTGCGCTCGGCGATTTCCAGCTTCAGCACCTCGGCCCGCTGCTGCAATTCGGCGTAGAACTCCAGGTTTTCGTAGGCGGTGGCGACCTGGGCGGTGATGGTGGCGGCGATGTCCTCGTCCACCTCGCTGAATTCCACGGCTTCCCGCTTGTTGGCGAGGTACAACCAGCCATAGACCCGGCTGGAGGTGGCGATGGGCAGGCCCAGCCAGCTATGCACCGGCGGATGCCAGGCCGGCAGCCCCAAGGGCGTGGGATCGCCCGCCAGCCCGGCGATGCGGCGCGGGCGCGGTTCGGCCAGCAGGCGGTCCAGCAATCCATCCGGTTGCAGCGGGAAATCGGCGTCCGCCACTTCCGGCGCGCCCATGCCCCAGGTGTAGATCAACCGCGGCCGGGTGCCGTTGTGTTCCAACAGGCCGACCACGGCGTATTGCGCGGCGCAGATGTCGTGGACCGCCCGGCAGAAGGTTTCCAGCAGCGCCTTGGGATCGCGCTGGGAGCCGAGTTCCAATCCCAGCTCGATCAGGGTGGCGAGCCGTAGGCTGATTTCGCCCAGATGGCCCAGCGATTGCGAGGAGTGGGCCGCCAGCCGCCGCCATTCCGCGCCCTGGACCGGATCGGCCTTGGCGATGCGGTCGATCAGCCGTTGCAGGGCTTCGATATCCGAGAGATAGCCGTTCAATTGCCCGGACAGGGCGGTGCCCAGGGTTTCGGGCGTGGGCGGTTCGGCGGGGGCGGGCGCGGCGCTGGCGGCGGGGTGGACGAAGGCGGGTAGTCCCAGCGTGGCCTGCACGGCGGCGAGGATTTCCTCGGGCGAGGAGGGCTTGGCCAGCACGGCGGACACGTTGCGGGTTTCGGCCTGCCGCTGGGCTTCGGGAATCCGGACGCGGTAGGTGGCGGTGTAGAAGATGACCTTGGTCCCGGCCAGGGCCGGGTCGGCCCGCAGTTGATCGACCAGTTGGTAGCCATCCATGCCCGGCATCAGGATATCGGTGATGACGAGGTCCGGCGGGGACGCACGGGCCAGGGCCAGGGCTTCCGCGCCGTTGGCGGCTTCCAGCAGTT
The DNA here is from genome assembly GCF_019670005.1 of Methylomagnum ishizawai. Classification (NCBI taxonomy): domain Bacteria; kingdom Pseudomonadati; phylum Pseudomonadota; class Gammaproteobacteria; order Methylococcales; family Methylococcaceae; genus Methylomagnum; species Methylomagnum ishizawai. The sequence goes on from NZ_AP019783.1 coordinate 2,444,040, forward strand.
GGTGGCCGGCATAGCCCAGGAGGGTGCAGAGGAATTCCCGGTTGAGCGGGCGGTCGTCAACGACCAGGATCGTCGCCATGGGCTTCACCTTGGGGCTGTGGTGTTCCGTCCAGGCAGTCCTCGATTTCCCGCAGCAGGGCCAGCGGCTCGATGGGGCTGTGGAGGTAGCGGGTCGCGCCCAGGCTCAAGGCCAAGGCTTGCTCGTTGCCACCCCACACCGATGCGCTGAGGAACACGAAGGGAATGTCGCGCCAACGCGGATCGCCGCGCACGGTCTTGAGGAAGCCCCAACCATCCACACGGGGCATCCACAGGTCGGAGAGGATCAGGTCGAAGCGGTCCCCGGCCAAGCGGTCCAAGGCTTCCGCGACGCTGTTCGCCGACACCACCCGGTAGCCGAAGGGTTCGAGGATGCCGCGGATCAATTCCTGGTTGTTCGGCGAGTCGTTCACCGACAGGATGCGGCCCCGCCGGGCGGCGGGGATTTCCGGTCTGGCGGGCGCGGGTTCGGGCGGGACGGGTTCGGGCGCGGCGTGGAGGTTATGCGCCAGGAAGCTTTCCACTTGGGGGATGAAGGTTTCCGGGTCGATGGGTTTGGAGATATAACCGTCGAATCCCGCCGATAACAACCGCTCCCGGTCGCCGACCATGGCCAGGGCCGTGACCGCGACGACGGGCGTCTGCCGCAATTCGGGCCGGCTTTTGAGGGCGCGGATCACGCCGTAGCCATCCATGCGCGGCAGGTGGATATCGCAGACGATGAGGTCGGGCCGTTCCGCGAGCGCGGCGACGACGCCTTGTTCGCCGTCGGTGGCGGTTTGCGGCAAATAACCGAAGGCTTCCAACAGGTAGACCATCAGTTCCAGATTGCCGGGGTTGTCTTCGATGATGAGGATGCGGGCATTCATGGGTCCGGTCCGGCGCAGGCCGTGCGGAAGCTCAGGGTGAACACGCTGCCCGTGCCGGCTTCGCTGTGGAAGCCGATGTGCGCCCCGATGAGGTCGGCCAGCTTCCCGCACAGGTACAGCCCCAGTCCGGTGCCGGCGAAGCCGCGGGTGCTGGTGGAATCGACCTGGCTGAAGGCCCGGAACAGCTTGTCCTGATCTTCCGGCTTGATGCCGATGCCGGTGTCGATCACGGCGACCTCGACCTCCTGGCCGCACCGGGCCAGTTCGATCCGCACCTCGCCGCGCAGGGTGAATTTGACGGCGTTGTTGGCGAGGTTGATGAGGATTTGGCGCAGGGCGCGGCGGTCGGTTTCGACCACGACGGGGGCGTCCGGCAGGTTCAGTTTGAAATCCAGGCCCTTCTGCTCGGCCATGGGGCGCAGGGTCTCGGCGATTTCCATCAGCAATTCCTGGCACTCGACCGGCTCGGGGGCGATCCGCACCTTGCCGGATTCGATCTTGGCGAGGTCCAGCAGGTCGTTGATGAGCGAGAGCAGATGCTTGGCGCTGGATTGGATGATGCCGAGCTGGCGTTCCTGGGCGGCGGTGAGGGGGCCGGGCAGTTTCATCAGCAAGGTGCCGGTGAAGCCGATGATGGCGTTCAAGGGCGTCCGCAATTCGTGCGACATCCCGGCCAGGAAGCGGTCCTTGGCCAGGTTCGCGCCTTCCAGTTCCAGGTTCTTTTCCCGCAGTGCCTGCTCGAAGCGCTTGCGCTCGGTCACGTCGCGGATCGAGGCGTTGACCAGGACGCCGGCGTCGGTTGCGAGCGGGCCGAGGCTGATTTCGACCGGGAATTGGCTGCCGTCCTTGTGCAGGCCGTACAGTTCCAGGCCCGAACCCATGGGCCGGGGCCGGGGGGCCTGGAAGTAGCTGGCCCGGTGTTGGGCGTGTATCGGGCGGAAGCCCGCCGGGACCAGCATTTCCACGCTGTGGCCCAGCATCTCCGCGCGGGCGTAGCCGAACAGCCGTTCGGTCTGGGAGTTGACCAGGCGGATGATGCCGTCGCGGTCCACGATCACCATGGCGTCGGGGGCCGATTCCAACAGCCCGCGGAACTGGGCTTCGGAGCGCTGGTGTTCGGTCTCGGCGGAAATATCCTTGGAAATCAATAAGAAGCCCAGGGTTTGGCCGTGGGCGTCGCGCCGGGTGATGACCGCCGAACGGGCGATGAAGCGCTGTCCATCCTTGCGGCGGCGTTGCAGGACGCCTTCCCATTGGCCCTCGCGCAGGGCGGCGTCGAGGATGGCCTGGGGTTTCCCGGCGGCTCTGTCTTCCTCGGGGTAGAGCAGGGAGGAATCGGTCCGGCCCACGACCTCCTCGGGTTCGTAGCCGTAGATGCGCCGCGCCCCCTCGTTCCACAAGAGGATGGTGCCGTCCCGGTCCAAGGCGATGATCGAGTACTCGGTCGAGGCTTGCAGCACGCTGGCGATGAAATCCACCGCGCTTTCGGCGGTGCCGACGATACGGTCGTCGAAGAGCTTGGCCATGTCCGCTGTTATTTGGGCCGGATTGCCGCCGCCATTTGCCGGTGCAGGTCGGCCAGCGCCTTATGGCGCTGGGCCGCTTCGCCGTAGCTGTGGGCCAGGGCGTCGGCGTGTTCGACCAGATCGGGGATATTCTTGCCGTAGGCGCTGTGCAGATGCTCGCGATAGGCTTCGGCTTGGTCGGCCAGGATTTTGGCCTTGGCGGCCTCGGATTCGGCTTCGGCGTCGAGCAGGGCGGCGATTTGTAGATGGTCCGCCGGGGTTTTGGCGGATTTGACGAGGGCGCTGATTTGGACGTCTCCCGCAGGAGGTTCCGCCAAGGCAGGCGGGACCAGGGCGTAGGCGGCGAGCAAAACCAACAAGGACGGGGCGATGTGCTTGGGCATCCGACACCTCCATGGTGGACAATCCGTATAGCCGGGTAATTCCTGACTAAAATAGATTGGCAGCCAACATAGTAGTTCCTGGGGTTTTCCACGGCAAGCGGAACCTATCGATATACGCGGCGCTATGGCGCGGCGTTCCCAGCCATTAGAATGGTCCCCGCGGTTATCGGCGGATGAGGTCGAGCCATGGCGTGGATGTCCGGCTCGATGCGCCGCCGCCTGGGTTCCCTTGGACCAGGGAAAGATACCATCCTTCCGGCCGCGGATGACAAACGCCGCACCGCCCCCCATAATGCCGCGCTTTTTACCAGCACCAAAACAAACATGTGGTTCAAGAATCTGGCACTGCTTCGTTTTACCGAACCCTTCTCCCTGAATGCCACTGAATTGGAGGAACGCCTCCAGCAACGCCGCTTCCAGAATTGCGGTAGCCTCGAACTCGCCAGCTTCGGCTGGTGCGCGCCCCTGGGCCGCGACACCTTCCCCCTGGTCCATGCCACCAATGGTTTCCTGATGATCTGCCTGCAAAAGGAGGAAAAAATCCTCCCGGCCTCGGTGGTGAACGAGGTGGTGGCGGAACGGGTCCAGGAGATCGAGGACCGCCGGGGCACCCCGGTGCGGCGCAAGGAAAAGGACGCGCTGCGCGACGAAGTGATGCAGGATTTGTTGCCACGGGCGTTTAGTTTCAGCCGCCGCGCCTACGCCTATATCGATCCCAAGGGCGGTTGGTTGGTGGTCGATAGCACCAGTGCCAAGAAAACCGACGAACTGACCAGCCTGTTGCGGCAATGCCTGGGTTCCTTGCCGGTGGTGCCGTTCGCCACCCGCGAGCGGCCCAGCCTCGCCATGACCCTGTGGCTGGGCGAGAATGGCCCCCCGCCGGGCGTCACCCTGGAAAGCGAATGCGAACTGCGCTCCCCGGAGGAAGACGGCGGCATCGTGCGCTGCCGCAAGCACGATCTGGGCGCCCCGGAAATCCAAAACCATCTCGAAGCCGGCAAAGAAGTCATCAAACTGGCCTTCACCTGGAGCGACCGCCTCAGCCTGGTGCTGGACGAGAACCTCGCCGTCAAGCGCCTGAGGTTCCTCGACATGGTGCAGGAAGCGGCGGCCGAGGTGGACACGGACGACGCGGCGGAGCGCTTCGACGCCGATTTCGCCGTCATGAGCCTGGAGTTGGCGGCGTTCCTTCCTCAACTGGCCGAGATGTTCGGGGGCGAAAACCTCCAGGCCAAGTAATCGGTAACAGGAAATCGCGATGCGGAACAACAACCAATCCCTGCCTATCCTCCGGCCCCGGTTCGGTGGCTGGATCGCGGCCCTGCTGGTGCTGGGACCCTGGGGGGTCCGGGCCGAGGTCTATACCCTGCCGTCCGGCAGCGACGATTTGATCGGCCAGGTGGAATACGCCACCGCCCGCCAGGAGGACACCCTCATCGATATCGCCCGCAGGACCAGCGTGGGCCAGGTCGAGATGAACATGGCCAATCCCAAGGTGGACCGCTGGCTGCCCGGCGCGGGCACGCGGGTGGTGATTCCGCACCGCTATATCCTGCCCGATTCGCCCCGCGCCGGCATCGTGGTGAACATCCCGGAAATGCGCCTGTATTTCTTCCCGGTGCAATATTCCACCATCACCCACAAGAAGGCCGTGCCGGGCAAGGCCAAGGCCGCCCATGGCAAGGACGGCAAACCGGCCAAGGGCAAGTCCGCCCCGCCGCCGGTCACTTATGTGACCACCACCGAAATGGGCGAGCCAGTCGCCCCGGCTAGCCAGGTCATCACCTATCCGGTCAGCATGGGCCGCATGGATTGGCGCACGCCCATCGGCAAGACCCGCATCGTGCAGAAGGTCAAGGACCCCACCTGGACCCCGCCCGAATCCATCAAGCGCGAACACGCCAAGAAGGGCGAAATCCTGCCCGACGTGGTGCCCGCCGGTCCCGACAATCCGCTCGGGCCCTATGCCATGAAGCTGGGGGTGGCGGGCTATTTGATCCATGGCACCGACCGGGCCGACCCGGCCAAGCCCTTCGGCATTGGCGAGCGGGTGACCCATGGCTGCATGAGGATGTACAACGAGGACGTGACCAAGCTGTTCCCGGAAGTCTCGGTGGGCACGCCGGTCTATCTGGTCAACCAGCCCATCAAGCTGGGCTGGTCGGCGGGCGAGTTGTACATGGAGGTGACGTGGCCGCTGGACGAGGATATCAAGGAGATTCCGGCCAAGTGGGGCGACGACGTGCTCGATGAAAGCAACCTGGGCGAAGAGGAGATCAAGGCGATCCGCGCCAAGAAGCGGACCTTGATGGTCGCCTACCTGACCAAGCTGGGGAACACGCTGATCGAGAAGGAAAACGCCAAGCACGCGATCCTGGTGGACCGCGCCGCGATCAAGGCGGCGGTGGAGCATCCCAACGGGATTCCGGTCTCCATCGGCAAGCTGGCGGAACCGCCGGTGATCGAGACCGCGCCCAGCGAGTACCCGGCGAACCCCTATGGTTCGCCGTATCCCGCCCCGCAAGCGGCACCGGCCTATCCCTACGGCGGCGCGGGCCAAGCCCCGGCACCGAATGCCGGGGTTCCCTACGGCCAGCCGTCGCCCGCCGCGCCGCCCGCGCCGCGCCAATACCCTACCCAACCCCAGGCCGCCTATCCCTACGCGACCACGCCCTATGGATCGGCTCCATCCCGGCCCCAGGCGGCGGAGTATCCCTATGGTGGAACCGCCCAACCCGCTCCGGCGGAACAACCTCAGTACGGCCGACCCCCGGCGACCTATCCCTATGGTGCGCAGCCGCAGCCCAGGCCGGCCCAGTATCCGTCCTATCCGGCGGGCCAGCCCGACCCGTACGCCCGCCCGCCGGCCACGCAATCCTATGGCTCCGAGCGGGGCACCCCGTCTTCCTCCGCCATGCCCGACCCGTTCGCGCCGACGGAAGAGGAGGAGGAAGAACAATAATCCCCCATTGGAAAAGCCCGCCAAGGGTTCGCTCTTGGCGGGCTTTTTTATTGGGGCGGCAGGCGGGAGGCGGGTCAGGCTTTGGGCGGCACGTAGCCTTCCGGCGTGCGGTCCGCGCCGCCGAATAGGTATTTGCTGCGTTCCGCCGCCAGGAATTCACGGGCGGCGGGTTCGAACGGCGTCAGGCGGTGTTCGTTGATGAGCATGGTTTGCAGTTTCAGCCAGCCCTGCCATGCCTCCTTGGAGACGTTCTCGTAAATCCGCTGTCCTTCCGTGCCGGGGAAGGGCGGTTTGTCCAAGCCTTCGGCCTCGGTGCCCAGGCGGGCGCATTGCACCAGATGTGTCATGGTTATCCTCGTGTTTTCAGGGGATGGGTGGGATCGTCCCGGTTGGTGTTTTATAGGTCCAGGGCGAGCTGGCCCCGCGTGGCGTTGCCGCCGGCGATGTCCCGCAGCAATTGGGCGATGGGCGCGGGCAGTCCCACCGCCGCGTCCGGGCCGAACCAGCCCGGCCCGGTGTCCTCGGCCACCCAGGACGCCAAGCCTTCGGCCCGGATCAGCACCGGCACGAAGTCCAGCCGGAAGTGCGTGAAAGTATGCCGGCGCCGGGGGAGCCGCTCAAGCCGGGAAACATCGATCCCCCGTTCCGCGCACCACCCCAACAGGGCGTCCAGCCCGTCGAATTCCGGTAGGCTCCTGAGTCCGCCCCAGATGCCGGCCGGCGGGCGTTTTTCCAGATAGACCGCCCCGTTGCCGTCGCGCAATATCAGCATATGGCATTCCCGTACCGGCTGGGCCTGTTTGGGCCGGGGCGCGGGGATGGCGTCGGTCAGTCCCAGCCGCAGCGCCGCGCAGCCGCCGCGCAAGGGGCAAACCCCGCAGGCCGGGCCGCGCTTGGCGCAGACCGTGGCCCCGAGGTCCATCATGGCTTGGTTGTGGTCGGCCACCCGGAATTCCGGGGTCAAGGCCTCGCTGAGCCGCCACAGTTCCCGTTCCACCTGGGGCGCGCCCGGCCAGCCTTCCAGCCCGGCGTAGCGGCACAGCACCCGCTTGACGTTGCCGTCCAGGATCGGGGCGCGCAGTCCCGAGCCCAGGCTGAGGATGGCCCCGGCGGTGGAACGGCCTATCCCCGGCAACTCCTTCAGTTCATCGACGCTGGCCGGGAAGTGCCCGCCGTGTTGCTCCACCACCATCCGCGCCGCCCGGTGCAGGTTGCGGGCGCGGGCGTAATAGCCCAGCCCGGCCCACAGCGCGACCACCTCGTCCACCGAACCCGCCGCCAGCGCCGCCACGTCCGGGAACCGCGCCATGAAGCGCTCGAAATAGGGGATCACCGTGGCGACCTGGGTTTGTTGTAGCATGATCTCGGAAATCCAGACCCGGTAGGGATCGCGGCCGGTTTGCCAGGGGAGGTGTTTGCGGCCATGCCGGTCGAACCAATCGAGCAGGGCGGTGCGGAAGTCTGCGACGCGCATCGGGAGGGAAGGTGTGGGAAAAGGGCCATTGTAACCCGGCGGCGGGGTCGGGGCGGGATCGTTAAAGTTTGATAAATCAGGAACCGCTAATTTTCTTTTGGGCCTATAGTTAGGCTGGGCCGGCAAAATAGCCAGGCCGGGGCTTCCAGGGTTTGGGGAAGCATCACCATCCGCGCGGGGGATTGGCCGTCACGGCCGAACCCAGGCGAACGGGCCGGGACGGCCTCCGCGCCCAAGATAAGAAAATCGAGGAGAGTTCTATGCACAACCGAATTGATCGCTCGCGCCGCCGTTTCATGTGCCAGGCCGGTTGGGGGGCGTTGGCCGTTTCCGCCTTGCCCGGATGGGTCCGCGCCATGGAAATGCAGGCCATGCCCAGGCTGGCCCCCAACCGCGCCTCGCCCGGTTTCAATCCCGATGTCGAGATCGATATGGCGGCCCAACCGGGGCTGGTGTCGATCCTGCCGGGACCGTCCACCCAGGTCGTGCAATATGTCGCCCAACGGGTCAAGGGACCGGACGGCACCGTGACCGAACTGCCCGGCAGCTATTTGGGACCGCTGCTCCGGCTGCAAAAGGGCCAGAAGGTCCGCATCAACTTCCGCAGCAAGCTGGCGGAACCCACCATCGTCCATTGGCATGGCCTGCATGTGCCCGCCGTGATGGACGGCCATCCGATGCGCGTCATCGACCAGGGCGCAACCTATGTCTACGAATTCGAGGTGCTGAACCGGGCCGGCCTGCACATCTACCACCCGCACCCGCACGAATTGCTAGGCAAGCAGCTGTACCAGGGCATGGCCGGCGGCATCATCGTCAACGACGAGGAGGAGGCCAAGCTGGAACTGCCCGCGGGCGAATACGAAATCCCCATTGTTATCCAGGACCGCCGTTTCGACGCCCAGAACCGGATGGCCTACGCCCCCACTATGCACGACCGTATGATGGGCTATTACGGCGACCGCATCCTGGTCAACGGACGGCCTGAGATGGCGCTGGACGTGGCGAGCCGGGCCTACCGCCTGCGCTTCCTCAACGGCTCGAACGCCCGCATCTACAAGCTGGGCTGGAGCGACGGCACCCCCATCACCGTGATCGGCGTCGATGGCGGTTTGTTGGAAACCCCGGAAACCCTGCCCTACGTCATGCTGGCACCGGGCGAGCGCCTGGATGTCTGGGCCGATTTCAGCGGTAGGGCCAAGGGTTCCGAGTTCACGCTGCGTAGCCTGCCGTTCCAGGGCGTGTTGCCGAAGATGGCGGGCCGGATGATGGGTGGCGGTGGCGGGATGGGCCACGGCATGGGCGGTGGCATGATGGCGGGCATGGCCTTGCCGGTCGGCAGCGATTTCCCCATCTTCAAGGTCCGCGTCACCCGGACCACCGACGACAGTCCCAAGCTGCCCGGCCACCTGTCCAGCTTCAAGCGCTACACCCTGGCCGAGGTCGCCAATCCCGCCAAGCCCATCCCCATCGGTATTTCCGAAGCGCCGATGGCGATGCTGCTCAATGGCAGGCCGTATAAATTCGACGATGTGCAGCCCAACGAGCGCATCCCGGTCGATAGCGTCCAACTGCTGGAAATCTTCCACGCCCATGGTGGCGAAGGCGGGGGCCATGGTGCCGCCGCCCAAGCCGAAGGCGGCCATGGCGATAAACCCCAAGCCGGCATGGGCGGTGGGATGATGGGCGGCATGGGCCACGGCATGATGGGGGGTGGCATGGGGGGGATGGACCATGGCGGCGGGCAATCCGGCGGCATGGGCATGATGGGCGGTATGGGCGGCGGCATGATGCTGTCCATGGCGCATCCCATCCATCTGCATGGCCAGCAGTTCCAGACCATCAGCCGCGGCATCGGGGCCGAAGAGGCGGAGGACTACGCCACGGTCAAGGACGGCTTCGTCGATTCGGGACTCAAGGACACCGTGTTGGTGATGCCTGGCGAGAAGGTCCGCATCATCAAGCCCTTCCAGGATTTCAAGGGCTTGTTCGTCTACCACTGCCACAACATCGAGCATGAGGACATGGGCATGATGCGGGATTTCCTGGTGGAGTGACCCCGCCCGGCGGTGCATAAAAAAGGCGCGGCCTAGGCCGCGCCTTTTTCGCATGGAAACCGTGTGGGTCGCCAAGTATCCCTTGTCCGGCCTTTGGGGGAAGCCAAACAATCTGAGAAGTAAAAAACCGTGTTAACCCCTGCTTGTCCAGGTCGGAGCCTTACTTGGCGGTCGGCGTTTTGGTTTCTCGGGGCGGGGGGTATGACGTTGGCGGTCGGTTCCCTCCGGTTTGCCCCTGGGATCGATATAAATTGTATCCGGGAAAAAAGCCGGTGAAGCCGTTCCAAAAACGTGAATATTCACAATTGACGCGGGATTTGGAAGGTGGTAGGCGTGGGCCCGGCCCGGATTCCGCCTATTCCTGCCGGGGATAGATCAACTGCCCGACCGGGAAGCCCAGGCTTTTGGCCTGGGCGGTCAAGCGGGCCAGGATTTCCGGGTCCAGCCGTGGGTTCCGGGCCAATATCCACAGATAGTCCCGGCTCGGCCCCGCGACCAGCGAATAGCCGTAGCCCGCGCGGTCGAGCGCCAGGATGTGGTAGCCGCCATAGAACGGCCCGAAGAACGAGACCTTCAGGCTGCCCACTTCCGGGCTGCCGATGAAATAGGCTTTGCCCTCGGCTTGTCGCCATATGCCCCGCTCCGCGTCGAAGCCCCGGTTGACCACCCGGACCCCGCCGTCCTCGCGCAGGCTGTATTCGGCGGTGACGCGCGACAGGCCGCGCTCGAAGGCGTGGTCCAGCCGGGCGATTTCATGCCAGGTGCCGAGGTAGCGGCGTAGCTCGAAGCCGTCCACGGCGGTCACGCCCGCGGGGGCCCCCACGCAGCCGGCCAGGAGCAGGCAGGCCGCCCATATCGAAGGAAGACGCATCGGAACCTCCGTCTTAATCGGACCGGTGCGCGGCCCGGAATAGCCAGGCCGACAGCCCCGCCAGCGCCAGGGCCGCCACGACGGAAACCCGGACCGGCACCGTCCACGTTCCTATCGCCACCTCCCAGCCCAGCAGCGCCCGGAGCAGATGGGCCAGCGCCATCAGCCCGAACACGCCGCCGCCCGCGAGCAGGGCCGGGCGCTGGTCCGGGTCCATGGCGGGGCTGGCTTCCGCTTCCAAGGCCGCTCCGCTGGTGGTGGTTTGCTTTTGTTTCAGCAGGCGCTTCCGCAGTTTGTCGCGTTCGCGGGCCTTGGCGCTTTGCTGCTTCTTGTATAGCTCGATGCCCTTGGCGATGCCTTGGGCGATGAGTTTGGTGTGTTCCTTGGTCTGGCCGGGGGTCTGGATGGAGCGGGCCATGCGCAGGGCTTCGGCCTGGATCGCGTCGCCGGGGGATGGGGGATCGGGTTGGGGCATGGCCGGGTCCGTCGGGAAGTGGGCGGGATGGGCCGGGAGCGTAATGTAATCCGGTTGGGATGGGAAGGCGTCGGCCTCCGGTTTCCGCTGCGCCGCGTCCGGCTATGGGAGCGGGTGCGCCCTGGCCCGGAGTTTCGCGCCGAAGCTGTCGGTATCGACCGGCTGGCCGAACAGGTAGCCTTGGAACAGCCCGCAACCATGTTCCTTGAGGAACTCGAACTGCGCCAGGGTCTCCACGCCCTCGGCCACCACCTCCAGCGCCAGGCTCTGGCCCATGCTGATGATGGTGCGCACGATCACGGCGTCGTTGGCGTCGTGGTGCAGGTCCAGCACGAAGGAGCGGTCGATCTTGAGCTGGTCCAGCGGCAGCCTTTGCAGATAGGCCAGCGAGGAATAGCCGGTGCCGAAATCGTCCAGCGAGAAGCGCACGCCCGCGGCCCGGAGCCCCGCGAGGATGGGCACGACATCGTCCAGCTTGGAAATGAGCATCCCCTCGGTGATTTCCAGCTTGAGCCGGTGCGGCGAAATCCCGGCCCGTTCCGCCGCCGCGTGGACGATGCCGGGGAAATCCGGCTGGCGGAATTGGCGCGGACTGATATTGATCGACAGGAAGAAATCGGGGGACAGCCAGTCGCGCGCTTCCCAGGCCCGGATCAGGCCGCAGGCGGTTTCCAGCACCCAGGTGCCGATGTCGATGATGAGTCCGCTTTCCTCGGCCAGGGGGATGAAATCGCTGGGACCGATCCAGCCGCGTTCGGGATGGTCCCAGCGCAAGAGGATTTCCCCGCCCGCGATCCGTCCGGCGGCGTCCACCACCGGCTGGCAGTGCAACTGCAATTGGCCCTGGACGCGGGCTTTGCGCAGTTCCGCCAACAGCGCCACCCTGGCCTCCATCGCCGCCGCCATCGCCGGATCGAAGAAGCAGGCGGTATTGCGCCCGGCGGCCTTGGCCTGGTACATGGCGGCGTCGGCGCGTTTGAGGAAGGATTCGGGCCGTTCCTCGTTGCCCTTGAACAAGGCCACGCCGATGCTCAGGGTGACATGGTGTTCGTGCCCGGCCAGCGTGTAGGGGTCGGCCATGGTGGCGATCACCTTGGCCGCGACCTGTTCGGCGCGGGCGGCGGCGTCCAGGCCGTCATGGCCCAGCCGTTCCAGCACGATCACGAATTCGTCCCCGCCCAGCCGGGCCACGGTGTCCTCGGAGCGCACGGTGCGCGAGAGGATTTCGGCCACCTGGATCAGCAGGGCGTCGCCCACGTCGTGCCCGGCGGTGTCGTTGAGGACCTTGAAATTATCCAGGTCGATGAACAGCAGGGCGCCGTATTGTTCCAGCCGGGCCGAGGCCGCGAAAATCTGCTGTAGCCGGTCGTAGAGCAGGCGCCGGTTGGGCAGCCCGGTGAGGGTGTCGTAATAGGCCAGCCGGCGCACTTGTTCCTCGGCTTGTTTTTGCCGGGACAGGTCGAGGTAGGCGCCGACGTAATGGGTGGTGTCGCCGTCGGTGTTCCTGACCGCGCTGATCGACAGCCATTGCGGGTATACCTCGCCGGATTTGCGCCGGTTCCACACTTCCCCCTGCCAGAAGCCGCGTTCGGCCAATCCCTGCCACATCTCGCGGTAGAAGGCGGTATCGTGCCGCCCGGATTTCACCAGGTTGGAGTGCTGCCCGACGATTTCCTCCAGGGCGTAGCCGGTGCTTTCGCAATAGCGGCGGTTGGCGCGTTGGATCACGCCCTGGGCATCGGTGATGATGATGGCCTCGTTGGCCTCGAAGGCGGAGGCCACCAGGCGCAGTTCCAATTCGGCGCGCTTCATGTCGCTGATATCGATGCAGCAGCCGACGAAGCCCAGGAACCGGCCCCGTTCGTCGCTGCGGGGCCGGGCGGTCTCGACCAGCCAATGGTAGGTGCCGTCGTGGCGGCGCAGGCGGTATTCCATCCGGTAGGGCCGGGGCTGGGCGAGGTATTCGCGGTGGGTCGCGAGGCTGGCGGCCCGGTCTTCCGGGTAGAGCCCCGCCCGCCAGCCGTCGCCCGCCTCCGCCTCCAGGGGGCGGCCGCGGAATTCCAGCCAGCCCCGGTTGAAATAATCGCGCCGGCCTTGGGTGTCGGTGGTCCAGATCATCACCGGGGCGGCGTCGCTCAATTCCCGGAACCGCGCCTCGCTTTCGCGCAAGGCCCGCTCCGCCGCCTTGCGCTCGGACACGTCGCGCGAGGCGCAGAACAACAGCCAGCGCTCGCCCATCTGGATCGCGGTGGCGCTGACCTCGACCTCGAACAGGCTGCCGTCCTTGCGCCGGTGCTGGGTGTCGAACACGGCGGGCTGGCACAGCAATTGGCGGAGCTTTTCCATCAGTTCCGGGCGGGTCCACCGCGCATCCCATTGGGAGACGTGCATTCCTTTCATCTCGCCCCGGCTATAGCCCAGCATCCGGCAGAAGGCATCGCTCATCAGCACCAATTGGCCCTGCTCGCTGAGGACGTGGATGCCGTCGCTGGCGGTTTTCAGCAACAGGGAATTGCGCAGGTTCTCGACATAGAAGGCCCGTTCCAGGCGCTTGCGGATGCGGAGGTCGCGCACGATGGCGCAGCCGTATTCCCGCTCGGCATGGACCACGAGGCTATAGGCCATCTCGACCGGGATGGGGGGGCCTTCCTTGGGCCGCTGCTCGGTCTCCACCCGGATATGGTGGTGGCGGCGCAGGTAGTCCCAATGGCGTTGCCAGCGCTCCTCGGAAAAATGGGTGTCGATATCGGCGAGGTGCAGGGTCCTGAGTTTTTCCTGGTCGTAGCCCAGCATCCGCGCCGCGCCCAGGTTGGCATCCAGCAGACGGCCTTGGGCGTCCATCCACAGGATGGGCTCCAGGGCTTGCTCGATACAGGCCCGCTGGAAATCGAAGGGGGGCGGATCGGCGGCGGGATCGGGGCCGGTGCCGTCCCGTGGCGGCTCCGTCGGGGATTTGCCGCGCCACAGCCCCAGCGTGGCCATGAGGGCGGCCGCGCCCCCGGCCAGCCCGAAAGGTCCTTGGGTCGGCTTGGAAACCAGGAACGCGCAGGGTAGGGCTAGCGCGGCCAGCAACAGGGCCGGCCTCCAGGGAGGGGGGGTGGCGGGGTTGGAGTTTTTCACCGGGTGGGTCGTGCCAAGAGGGTTTCCATCAGCGCGGCCTCGGCGGCGGCATGGATCAGGTCTTCGCAACCCGCCTCGTGGTCCGTCAATTCGGCGACGCCGATGGAGATGCCGGGCGCGGGAGCGGCGGCGGCATCGGCCTGGAGCCGCGCGGTTTCCAGGGCGCGCTCGATGCGGGCGGCCACGCCGCGGCCTTCCTCCAGCCAGGTGTCGGGCATGGCGAGGCAGAATTCGTCGCGGCTATAGCGGGCCAGCCAATCGGTGATGCGGATGTTGGCGAACACGATCCGGCCGAAATGGGCGATCCATTGCCGGACCACGGCTTCGCCCTCGGTCTTGGCGAGGGTGTCGAGCCGGGTCAGGTTGATCCAGGCCAGGGTCAGCGAGCGGCAATGTTTGCGGGCGCTGTCGAACTCCCTGGGCAGCCGGGCGTCCAGATAGCCCCGGTTATGGATTTGCTTATGCTGGACCGGACCCAGGGTGGTATCCAGGCCGCCGCCGAATCCCAGCCGCAGCCCGGTCAATACCCGTTGCAGGCGGTGGCCCAATTGCGCCGCCAAAACCCCGGCCCGGCAAATATCCAGCTCGGGCGGTAAACCCCAGGCCAATACCTGGGTTTCTTCCGTCTCCGAGTCCACGACGACCAGGCCCGGCTTGGCCAGGCGCTCCAAGGCGTGGACCAGGCCGTCCAGGCTTCCCGCGGCCGCCGTATGCAAAACCAGCAATTCGGAGGGGTTTTCATAGGGTTCGGCGGGAACATAGGGAATCGGGACCAAGCCCATGGGGGCCAGGATGCGTTGTGCGTCGGCCAGGGAAAGGCAGGCTTCCGGGACGCACCAAGCCAGGGCGGTCGGGTGGGGGGTATCCATGGTTGGGGGTTTCCTTGGGGGAATGGGGTAATGGCGAAAGATTCTAGTCGGCGTAACGGGGATGTCAAAGCCGGGTGTAAGGGTGGAAATCCTAAGGTTTGGCCGGACCCGGTTTGGTGGCGGCGGGGCGATTTTTCTGGGCGGTGGATGGGCGCAAACCGCCAACCCAATGGTCGAATCCGTTAGGGCCGCAGCCATCGATATCCGGCCGGGGCTTCCTCCACTCCACAGGTATTCGCTATGTACACATCCATCGACCGGTTGGCCCATAGGTTCCACGGCAGCATCGACGAGAAAGCGGGTGCCGTGGTGGTTTGCTTCTCCGATCCGGGCGAGGCGCGGGACTGCGCCCAGGAGATCGAGTCCTCGACCCAGCGCAAGGTTTCGCTGCGCGGCTGCCGGATCGTCATCGAGGGCGACGGGTTCCTGGAACAATTGCGGCAGGCGGGCCTGTAGCCGGCGTGGCGGTCACGGTGGCGCGGGTTCCGGCGGAGGATCGGCGTAGCGTTCGGCGATGGCCCGGAATTCGTCTTCTATCGAGAGGAAGGCATCCACCACGGCGGGGTCGAAATGGCCGCCCCGGCCGGCCACGATGATGGCCTTGGCCTCCGCGTGGGGCATTCCCGCCTTGTAGACCCGGCGGCTGATCAAGGCGTCGTAGACATCGGCCAGCGCCATCAGGCGGGCCGAGACCGGGATGGCCTCGCCGCTCAAGCCCTCCGGGTAGCCGCTGCCATCCCATTTTTCCTGGTGGCTGTAGGCGATTTCCTTGGCGTAGCGCAGGAAGGGGATTTCCGCGCCCAGCGCGCGCTCGGCCTGGGCGATGGCGTCGCGGCCCAGGGTGGTGTGGGTCTTCATGATCTCGAATTCCTCCGGTTCGAATTTGCCCGGTTTGAGCAGGATGCGGTCGGGGATGCCGACCTTGCCGATATCGTGCAGCGGCGCGGACTTGAACAGCAAGTGGACGACCTTGTCGTCGTCGAGGGCGGTGGCGAAGCGGGGATGGGCGCGGAGTTGTTCCGCCAGGGCCTTCACATAGTGCTGGGTGCGGCGGATGTGGTTGCCGGTTTCGTTGTCGCGGGTCTCGGCCAGCGAGGCCAGGATTTGGACGGTGACATCCTGGATGGTTTCCACCTCCTGGATGCGCCGTTTCACTTCCTGTTCCAGGAATTCGTTCTGGTCCCGGAGGAAATCCCGCACCTGCTTCAAGGCCAGATGGGTCTTGACCCGCGCCAGCACGATGGGCGGGCTGATGGGCTTGGCGATATAGTCCACCGCGCCGAGTTCCAGCCCGTGGGCCTCGTCCTCGGCCCCGTCCTTGGCGGTGAGGAAGATGACGGGGATGTCCGCCGTGGCGGGGTCGGCCTTGAGTTGGCGGCAGACTTCGTAGCCGTCTATCTCCGGCATCATGATATCGAGCAGGATCAACTCGGGAGGGGGCTGCGAGCGGGCGATCCGCAGCGCCCGGTCGCCGCGGTTGGCGACCTTGACCTTGTAATGGGCTTCGAGGATGCCGCCCATCAGGCTGAGGTTGTCCGGGGTGTCGTCGACGACCAAGAGGGTGGATTGGGGCGGTGGCTTCGACATGGGGATGGGTTCGGGGCTGGCGTGCTTGAAGGGGGCTGGTATCCGGGGCGGGCACGGAGGCCGGGCCTATAGTAGTTTAGTCGGTGGCGGGAAATAATCGAGGCGGGGTTACTACCGGGCGGATGGGTCCGCCCTTAAATCCCTTCCCATTCCCCGCGCCCGTTGTCCGCCACCGGCAACCGCGGCACGAACAGCCGGTACAACACCGGCACCAACAGCAAGGTCATCACCGTGGCGCTGAACAAGCCCCAGACGATCACCGTCGCCAAGGGCCGTTGCACATCCGAGCCCAGCCCGGTCGCCAAGGACGCGGGCACCAGCCCCAGGATCGCCACCAGCGAGGCGATCAGGATGGGCCTGAGGCAGCGGACCGACCCGCGCAGGATGGCGTCTTCCAACGCCGTGCCCTGGAGCCGCAAATCGGTGATGGTCCGCACGATCAACACCCCGTTCATGATCGATACCCCGAACACGGCGGCGAAACCCACCCCCGACGAGACATTTAGGTTCATCTCCCGGAGGTGCAAAGCGACGGCCCCGCCCACGAAGGCGAAGGGGATCGCCAGCAGCAGGATCAACGCCGCCCGCTGCGAGGCGAACATGGCGAGCAGCAGCACGTAGATCACCGCGATGGTGACCGGGACCAGCAGCGCGAAATGCCCGCCCGCCCGCTTGAGGTTCTCGAACATGCCGAGCCAGGTGGCGCGGTAGCCCGGCGGCACCTGGATTTGCCCCTCGAACTTCCGCTGCGCCTCGGCCACGAAACCGCCCTGGTCGCGGCCCACGATATCGCTGCGCACGGTCAGGCGGCGGCGGCCATCGGCGCGGGCGATCATGGTCTGGCCATCGACGATATCGATGCGGGCGACCTGGGCCAAGGGAATCGGGATGCCATCGGCGTTGTAGACCGGCAAGCGCCCGAGCGCCTGCGGCGAGCGGAGGTATTCCGGGGCGAAGCGCGACACGATATCGAAGCGCCGCTCGCCCTCGAACAAGCTGCCGATGGGCGCTCCGCCGATGGCGGTGTCGATCAAGCGGGTCACGTCCTCGATGCGGACGTTGTAGCGGGCGCAGAGGGAGCGGTCGGGCTGGATCACCAATTGCGGCTGCGGGCCTTCCTGCTCGATGTTCACGTCCACCGCGCCGGGTACTTGTTTCAGCAAGGTTTCCGCCTGCCGCGCCAAGTCCAGCAGCACGTCGGAATCGGAGCCCGAGAACTCAATCGCCATATTGGCCGAGGTGCCGTTGGTGTCCTCGGTCACGCTGTCGATGATGGGCTGGGTGAAATTGAAACGGGTGGTGGGGAATTCCTCGCGGAACCGCGCCCCCAGCGCCGCCACCAGTTCTTGCTTGCGGTGGAATTGGGTCCAGCTGTCGCGGGGTTTCGGTCCCACCATCATCTCGATGCGGCTGGGGGGATAGGGGTCGGTGCCGCTGTCGTTGCGGCCGGTCTGGGCGGCGGCGAATTCGATATCGGGGAATTCCAGGGCGATTTCCCGAAGGCGCTGGCCGAAATGCGCGGTCATTTGCAGCGAGGTGCCTTCCGGGAAATTGGCGCGGACCCAGACCACGCCCTCGTCCATATAGGGCAGGAATTCGGTGCCGAGGCGCGGCACGACGCTTACCAACACGGCCACGAGCAGCAACCCGGCCCCGGCCACGGTCGGCCAGCGCTGGCGCAGCAGGATTCCGAGCAAAGCGCCGTAGCGTTCCGACAGCCAATGCAGCGCCGGGTTTTCCCATTCCCGGAACCCTTTGCGGAACAGGAAGGCCGACAGCACCGGCACCGCCAACAGGGCGAACAAGGCCGCGCCCGCCAAGGCGAACACCAGGGTCAAGGCCATGGGCCGGAACAGCAGCCCCTCGATGCGGGTCAGGGTCAACAGCGGCAGGAAGGCGCCGACGATCATCAGGATCGAGAAGAACACCGGGCGTTCCACATCCAGCGCGGCGGCCAGCACCGTTTGCGGCACGCTGGCGCGTTCGGACTCGGGTTGGTGTTCCCGGAGGTCCAGGCGGCGGGCGATGCTTTCGCACATGATGACCGCGCCATCGACGATGATGCCGAAATCGATGGCCCCGATGGACAGGAGGCCGATGGGGATACCGGCGATATACATCATCACCAGGGCGAACAGCAACGAGAACGGGATGGTCAAGGCCACCAGCAAGGCCAGGGACGGGCGGCCGAAGAAGGCCAGCAGCACCAACAACACCAGGCCTACCCCTAAGCCCACGCTATGGCCGACCGTGTGCAAGGTGCTGTCGATGAGATGGCTGCGGTCGTAATAGGGCGCGACCTTGGCCCCTTCCGGCAAGCCTTCCCCGTTGAGTTCGGCGATGGCGGTTTCCACCCGCGCCAGCACTTCCGACGGGTTCTCGCCCTTGCGCAATAGCACGATGCCCTCGACCGCCTCGTCGGTGCGGTCCTTGCTGAAGATACCGGCGGGCACCTTGGCGTCCAGCCGCACCTCGGCCACGTCGCGCACATAGATGGGCGTGCCGCCGATGGATTTGATGAAGATCGAGCCGATTTCGTCCTCGTCCTGTAGCGCCCCCCGGCCCCGGATCACGAAGGACATGCTACCCCGCGACAACACGCTGCCGCCCGCGCTCTGGTTGTTGGTCTGGATGGCGTCCACCACGTCGTTGACCGAAAGCCCGTAGCGCTGCAACTGCGCCGGGTTGAGCAGGACGCCGTGCTGCTTGGCATAGCCGCCGAAATTGGCGACCTCGGCCACGCCCGCCGCCCGCAGCAGGCGCGGAATCACCACCCAATCGTTGAGGGTGCGCAGTTCCATCAGGTCGAAGCGGCCATCCGACACCAGTTCGTAGCGCAGCACCTCGCCATAGGCGGTCGCCAGCGGTCCCATCTCGGCATCGGCCCCGTCGGGCAGGCCGAGGCTCGATAGCTTTTCCTGCACCCGTTGCCGCGCCCAATAGCTTTCGGTGCCTTCCTCGAAAATCATCTGCACCACCGACAGCCCGAAGATGGTGCGCGAGCGGATGGTTTCCACCCTGGGCACGTTGCGCATGGCGATCTCGACCGGGAGGGTGACTTGGCGCTCGACCTCCTCCGGGGCGCGGCCCGGATAGGTGGTGATGACCTGGACCATCTGGGCCGAGATATCGGGGTAGGCGTCGATCTTCATCTGGGTGAAGGTCCAGACCCCCAGCAGGGACAGGGCCACCACGCCGATCAGGACGATCCAGCGGTAGCGCAGCGCGGCGCGGATCAGCGCGGGAATCATCGCTGCCCCACCGCGCCGTGTTCGGTTTCGCGCAGTCCGGCCAAGAGGGATTGCACCACCAGGGGTTTCAGCAGGATGGCCCCGGTGCCGACGATGGTTTCGCCGCCCTTGAGCCCCCCCAGGATTTCCACATAATCGCCGGCCCGCTCGCCGACCTGGATCGGGTTGACCCGCCAGATGCCGGGGTTTTCCGCCTTCAGCACGTAGTCGGTATCGCCGATGTGCAGCACGCCGTCGGAGGGGGCCAGGACCGCCAAACGGGGGTCGGTGCCGAGGCCGATTTCGGCGTACATGCCGGGCTTGAGCTTGCCTTCCGTGTCCATGAGGGCGAAGAACACCCGGAGCGTCCGCCGTTCGGGGGAGAGCGCGGGCGCGAGGCTGCGCACCACGCCTTTGAACACCTGGCCCGGCAGGCCATAGAACCGGGCTTCGCAGGCTTGTCCCACCGCGACCTGGCTGATCCTGACCTCGGGCACGTCGGCCATGACCAGGGACGCCCCGGCGGGTTCTTTTTCCAACAAATCCGGGTCCACGCCGGCTTGCAGCAAACGGCGTTCCAGGTCGGCGTGGGCGTGGGTGGCCTGGGTCAGGGCGCTTTCGGCGTCGAACACGGCTTTCTCGCCTTCGAGCTGCATTTGCAGGAGGTTGGCTTCCGCCGAGGTGAGGTCGCGCACGGCCTCGGTGCCGGTGGCGACCAGCTTGCGCAGGCGGTCCACCACCCGCGCCTGGGAGTTGTACTGGGCGGCGGTGAGTTCGCGGGTCTTGCTCAATTGCTTGGCGGCGAATTCCATCTCGGTGCCGGTCTTCTGCCAATCGGCGTAGATGCCGGACAGTTCGATGCCGCTGAATTGCCAGCGGTCCTCCATCGGTCCCGCCCCGGCCCTGAGCCGCGCCATCACTGCGCCCGACACCGACAACAGGGGCGTGGTCAGCCGTTCCTGGCGCACTTTCGCGATTTCCAGCTTTTTTTCCAGGAGGCTCCCTGGCCGCACCGCCACCAAGCCCGGCCCGGCCAGGCTCACCGCCGGATTATCTGGATTGGCGACCGGGGGCGCGGCGGGCGGCGCGTTGGCTTCGAGGCTGGGAAAGTGCCAGAACAGGCCGGTGGCGAGCGCCAGGACGGCCAGCGCGGTCGCCGCTTTGACAGTGGGACGGATCATTGCAATACCTGTTTGCCGACGGCGGCGTTGAGCCCGTGCAGGGAATGCCAATAGCCGGAGCGGCTGGCGATATGGAGCCGGTAGGTTTCGCGGTAGGCGCGTTGGGCGTCCAGCACTTCGATGAGGGGTTTGCCGCCCAGTTCGTAGGCGGCGCGGATTTTGTCGCGGACGTTCTTGGCGGCTTCGAGCTGGCCGGGATCGTCCAGCAAGAGGGCGTCGCGGGCGGCGGCGTAGGCCTTGACTGCCTGGTCGATCTCGGCGCGGAGCGCGACCAGTTGGGCTCCCAGGCTGAGTTCGGCCTGGGTCTTCGCCGAGCGGGCCTTGGCGATATTGCCCTGGTTGCGGTCGAATACCGGCACCGTCATTTGCAGGGCGATGTTCCAGGAGTCGGCGTTGGGAAAACCCATCTCGTGCTGGAATTGGTTGGTATAGCCGAAACTGGGCCGCACCTCGGGATAGGCGCGGGTTTCCTCCAGGTCCACGCCCGCCGTGGCGAAGGCGATTTGGCGGCGCAGGGCCACGAGGTCGGGGCGGTTGTCCTCGGCCAGGGCGAAGGCGGCTTCCGGCGCGAGCGGCGCGGCGGGGGCGTTCACGTCCAGATCGCCCGCCACCTCGACCGGGGCTTCCCCGGCCATCCCCAAAAAGGCCCGCAAGCGGCTGAGCGCCCCGGCCAGCGCGGTTTCCCGCGAGCGCACCTCGCGCTGGGCACCATAGATCGACACTTGCACCCGGTCCAGTTCGATGGTGCCGACCCCGCCCAAGGCCACCCGGTTGGCGACGACCTTTTGTACTTGAGACAGGTCGGCGAGGTCTTCCCGCGCCAGGGCCAGTTGTTCCCGCGCTTCCAGCACATCGTAGTAGGCCGCGATGGTGCCCGCGATGCGCTGGCGCACCAGGTCGGCGAATTGGGCGGTCGCCACGTCCACGCCTTTTTGCGCGGCGACGATGGCGGCGGCGCGTTTGCCGAACAGGAACCAGTCGATGGGGAAGCCCACGAGCACATCGGTCTGGGCCGGGCCGCCCTGCTTGGTCGGTCGGAACGGCTGGCCCCAGGGCATCATCAGCAGGTCGGCGGTCACTTCCGGGTTGGGCAGGAGTCCCGCCGTCACCAGATCGGCCTCGGCCTGGCGCACGTTCTCGAACCCGGCCCGGATTTGCGGATCGGCGGCCAGCGCGGTCTGGACCGCGCGGTCCAGGGTGAGCGGGGTGTCTTGCGCCTGAGACGTGGTCGGGGCGGGCCGGGCCTTGGACGCGGGGGCGGCCTGGGGTGGGCGGATGTCATCGGACAGGAGGACCGGGGGGGATTCCGGGGCGGCGCACCCGCCCAGCGCGAGGGCCAAGGCGCAGGCCAAGCCGGAGCGGGCGGTCCACGGGGAAGGGGCGAGGCGGATATCGGAGGGATGCAAGGCCGTTTCCTGGAATTGTGCGGGCGTCCTGGGCTGCGGGCCGGGCCTTGCCGGCAGGTCCGCCACCGGGCGCGGTCGGTCGCATGGCCTGTCCGGCCCTGTCTTGGCTGGGTCGAGGCGACGCTATTTATAGCGGTTGGAGGCTTAAATTGCCACCGCGGGGAAGCCGGGCGCGGGACCGGTGGAATCTGTCTGGTTCGGTCCGGCGGAACGGGATCGACCGTTACAATCCATGGCGGGGGATGTCCCAAGCGATCAACCCGGCGATCACGAATATCCTTGTGGCGTCGGCTCTATTTTCCGTAGGGAAGACGATGTTGCTACGATCCATCACTATGATGATTACCCTGGCCGGCCTGTGGATGGCACCTATCGACGCGGTTTGGGCGATGGCGGCCTATACCAATATAACGACCGATTTGTCGGTGGCCGGGCGAACCGATTACGATCCCGCCTTGTTCCAGGATACCCTGGGCTATACCGTCACCCTATCCAACCATAGCTCCACCGCCGCGCAGGGGACGGTGTTGCATATCGAATGGATCGGCCTGCTGCGGGAGGTTTCCAGCGATCTGCCGGCGGAATGCACGCACCGGGCCCTTGCTTCCTTGCCGGGATATGATTGGATCGAATGCCCCTTGGGCGATTTGGCCGCCGGCGAAACCAGGGTTTACCACATGGATTTCGACCAGCTCTATCGGGGCGCCACGTCCTATATCCGCGCCACGGTCAGTTCGGACCAAGTGGATACCGATACTTCCAATAACGACAGCCGGGTTGAAACCCCCGATCTTTATCTATTGCCCGGGACGGCGCTGGACGCTTCCACCCCGGCGGGGTCGGCCAATCGCACCCAGGATGCGAACGATCTCGCGTTCGCCATGAAAATAGGGGCTTTCCCCAAAGCCCCCCGGGCGGGGAGGCCGGTGCGCATCGTCGCCCGCTTCGTCAATCCCCGGCAAAGCCAGACCGGGATCATGGGGGTGCTATACACTTTTTCCAAACAGGTCGATTTCCTGTCGGGCGCCGATGCCTTGTATCAATGTAGGCCGGTGGAGCCGGGAATCTCGATGGCCTGCCTGTTCAACGATGTGGTCCAGGCCGTTCACGACGGGGCTTTTCCCGAGGATGTGGGGGTCGCCCTCGAACGGAGGAGGAAGCTCAAGCAGATGTTCACGGTGGTTCCCAAGCGGAAGGGCCCGCTATCCATCCAAGCCAGGGTATTCGGCGTGAAGCAAGACCCGAATCCCGACAACAATACCCGTATCGGGTTCGTCAAAGTCCGGTCCAATCCTTGAATCCCCCCATCCGGCGACGGGCCATGGACGGCGCGGCCAACACCCCCCTTCGGTATCAATTGCCCCCCCCAACTTGTTAAACTTCGGCCTCAACCGGAGCGCCCATCCGGGCGCATTCCCACCGTTTTCCCCACGCGCCATCCCAGCGCGGCCATCGCACGAAGGAAATCCATGTCCGACATCGAAATCGCCCAGCAAGCCCAAATGCGCCCCATCATCGACCTGGCCCAAGACCGGCTGGGCATCCCGGCGGAGCATCTCGACCCCTACGGCCATTACAAGGCCAAGTTGTCGCTGGATTACATCCAGTCGCTCGGCGACCGCCCGGATGGCAAACTGATCCTGGTCACCGCCATCAGCCCCACCCCGGCGGGCGAGGGCAAGACCACCACCACCGTGGGCCTGGGCGACGCGCTCAACCGCATCGGCAAGAAGGCCATCATGTGCCTCCGCGAGCCTTCGTTGGGGCCGTGCTTCGGCGTCAAGGGCGGGGCGGCGGGCGGCGGCTATGCCCAGGTGGTGCCGATGGAGGATATCAACCTGCATTTCACCGGCGACTTCCACGCCATCGGCGTGGCCCATAACCTCCTGGCCGCGATGATCGACAACCACATCACCCACGGCAACGAACTGCACATCGACCCGCGCCGGGTGCAATGGAAGCGCGTGGTCGATATGAACGACCGGGCGCTCAGGAAGATCGTCATCGGCATGGGCGGTCCCGGCAACGGCTACGCCCGCGAGGACGGTTTCGACATCGTGGTGGCGTCCGAAGTCATGGCGATCCTCTGCCTCGCCAGCGGCATCGAGGATTTGAAGGAGCGCCTGGGCCGTATCGTCATCGGCTACAAGGCCGACGGCAAAACCCCGATCTATGCCCGCGACCTCAAGGCCCATGGGGCGATGGCGGCCCTGCTCAAGGACGCCATCAAGCCCAATCTGGTGCAGACCCTGGAAAACAATCTCGCCATCATCCACGGCGGTCCCTTCGCCAATATCGCCCACGGTTGCAACACCGTGATGGCGACCCGGACCGCCCTCAAACTGGCCGATTATGTCGTGACCGAAGCCGGTTTCGGGGCCGACCTGGGCGCGGAGAAGTTCATCGATATCAAATGCCGCATGGCGGGGCTGGAACCTTCGGCGGTGGTGCTGGTGGCGACCCTCAGGGCGCTCAAATTCCATGGCGGCGTGAAGAAGGAAGACCTGAACCAGGAGAATCTGGCGGCCCTGGAAAAAGGCTTCGCCAACCTGGAAAAGCACGTCCGCAATATCCAGACCCATTACCACCTGCCCTGCGTGGTCTCGATCAACCATTTCACCTTCGACACCGAGGCCGAGATCGAACTATTGCGCCAGAAATGCGAAAGCTTGGGTGTCAAGGTGGTGTTGGCCAAGCACTGGGCGCAGGGCGGGGCGGGGGCCGAGGACTTGGCCCATGCGGTGGCGGATATCGTCGATAACGCGCCGGGCCAGCACCGGTTTGTTTATGACGGCGGCTTGTCGTTGTGCGAGAAGATCGAGGCCATCGCCACCAAAATCTACGGCGCGGGCAGCGTGAGCTACGAAGGCAAGGTGCGCGAACAGTTGAACGCCTGGAACGCCGAGTATGGCCGGTTCCCGGTGTGCATGGCGAAAACCCAGATGTCGTTTTCCACCGACGCCACGGTCCGGGGCGCGCCCAGCGGCCACAATGTCCATATCCGCGAGGTGCGGCTCGCCAGCGGGGCGGGTTTCATCGTCGCCATCGCGGGCGACATGATGACCATGCCGGGCCTGCCGAAAGTCCCGGCGGCGGAGCATATCGACGTGGATGGGAATGGGCGGATTTCCGGTTTGTTCTAAGGGATAGCGGTTTCCCGCGCATCGGGGATAACATCTTTCGCGGGTGTTATCCCTTTTCTTTTGGCGATAGGGTAGGGACGGCGATGCGGGCTTTGCGCAGGATCAAGATTGAAGGATTCAAGTCGATTGCCGGTGCCGAATTGGAACTCGGCGATTTGAATGTCGTGATCGGTGCCAATGGTTCGGGTAAATCCAATCTCATCGGGGTGTTCCGGCTGTTGGAGCGGATTTGGTCGAGGAATCTTCAGCTATTCGTCGCGGGCGAACCCGACCGTTTGCTGCACCATGGCCGGAAGGTGACGCCTTTCCTAGCCGTGGGTTTGGAACTAGGCCAGAACCGCTATGAAATCAGGCTCAAGGCCGAGCGGGATGTTTTGGTTTTCGAGCAAGAACAAGTTTGGTTCGGCGAGGATTTCTGGGAAGAACCTGCTTCACGAAAGCATTTGGAAACAGCGCTAGGCGAATCAGGCTTGTTTTTCCAAAATAGGTCGGCTGAGCATTTCTTCCCACTCGAATGGAACTGGCTGATCCATCATTTCCACGATACCTCCGATGCTTCTCCCGCCAAGCAAATCTGCAACATCGACGATAATCGCTATCTCCGCCCCGATGCCGCGAATCTCGCAGCCTATCTCTATTGGTTGCAAGAAAAGCACCCGGTCGAATTCCGCCATATCGAGGAACATATCCGCCTCGTGGCCCCGTTCTTCGAAGGTTTCGTCCTGGCCCCGTCGAGGCTGAACGAACGCAAAATCAAATTGGAATGGCGGCATAAAGGTTCGGATGCCTATTTCGACGCCTATTCCCTGTCCGATGGGACTTTGCGGTTTATTTGCCTCGCGACATTGCTGCTGCAACCAACCCCGCCCGCCTTGATTTTGCTGGACGAGCCGGAATTGGGCTTGCATCCTTTCGCCATCCGGCTGTTGGCGGAAATGCTAGAAGCCGCTTCCCACAGGTCACAGGTGATATTGGCGACCCAATCGGTCAACCTGCTCGATCAGTTTTCGCCCAAGGATATCATCGTGGCCGAGAACGATGGAAAACAGACGACTTTCCGGCGTTTGGACGAGGACGGATTACGGGGCTGGCTCGATGAATACAGCCTCGGCGAGCTTTGGACCAAGAATGTACTCGGAGGCCAACCGTGAGCCGGGTATTGATCTTGGTGGAAGGAGCTTCCGAATGGATTTTCGTCGAACGGACCTTGATTCCTTTTCTGCGCGGGCATGGGGTGTATATGCAAAAACCCATCGAGCAAGGCGGCGTCAGCCGGTGGAGGGAGGTGCGTAAGAATATGGAGTTATTGGCCCGCGACTCCGATGCTTGGATTACGACCCTATTCGATTTCTATGGGTGGCCCAAGGATTTTCCAGGGTATGGGGAAATATGCGGGGTTGGCGACCCGCGTGCCCAGGTGGCCGCGCTGCAAGAGCGGTTCAAGGCGGAATTCAAGCATCCCAAGTTGCTCCCCTTTTTCGCGCTGCATGAGTTCGAGTCCTGGCTGTTTTCCGCGCCGGAGATTGTCGCCGAACATTTCGGGCAGCGCCGTTTGGCCAAGGCGATGGATGGGATTGTGAAAAAAGCCGGCGAACCGGAACTCATCAATCACGGCGTGAATACCCATCCCAAAGCGCGTATGAAAAGCTTCGATATCGGTTATAAGGAAACCTCCGACGGCCCGATCTTGCTGGACAAGATCGGTGTCCCCGCCATCCGGGCGGCCTGCCCCCATTTTTCAAGCTGGCTGGAACGCTTGCAAGCCCTGGCCCGGTCCTAACCAAGCCGACCCACACCCGGCCCTGCTCGAAAAACCCTATTTTTCCGGTACGATGACCGGATTCCTTTTTGTCCGCCCACCAGGAGCGCAAACCCGTGAACCCCGCTGCCAAAAAACTCTTCATCGTCGCCGGCGCCCGCCCCAATTTCATGAAGATCGCCCCGATCCTGCGGGAACTCCGGCGCGGCGTTTATCCGTTCCAGGCCAAGCTGGTGCATACCGGCCAGCATTACGACAAGGCGATGAGCGATGTCTTCTTCGAGGAGCTGGAAATCCCCCGGCCCGATTATCACCTGGAGGTTGGCAGCGGCTCGCACGCCGAGCAGACCGCCCGGATCATGACCCGCTTCGAGGAAATCTGCCTCAGGGACCGGCCCGATCTGGTGCTGGTGGTGGGCGATGTCAATTCCACCCTGGCCTGTTCCATCGTCGCCAAGAAACTGCATATCGGCGTGGCCCATGTCGAGGCCGGCCTTCGGAGCGGCGACCGCGCCATGCCGGAGGAAATCAACCGCCTCGTCACCGACGCCATCAGCGACTGGTTCTTCGTGACCGAGAATAGCGGCCTTGAACATCTGCTGGCCGAGGGCAAGCCCCGCGACAGCATCCATTTCGTCGGCCATGTGATGATCGACAATCTGTTCCACCAAGTGGAAAAGCTCGCCGCCCTGCCACCCGCCGCCCTGGGCACCACCCCGCTGAAGCAGCGTTTTTCCGGGTATGGCGTCGTCACCCTGCACCGGCCTTCCAATGTGGACGATCCCCAGGTGTTCGGCGGCATCATGGCGGCTTTGGCCGAGGTATCCCAGCGGCTGCCGCTGATTTTCCCGGTGCATCCACGCACCCGTGGCAACCTCGATAAATTCGGCATCGCCATCCCCGACAGCGTCGTGCTGACCGAGCCCTTGGCCTATATGGATTTCCTCAACCTGTTCAAGGATGCCAAGCTGGTGCTGACCGACAGCGGCGGCTTGCAGGAGGAAACCACCGCCCTGGGTGTGCCCTGCCTCACCCTGCGCGAGAACACCGAACGCCCGGTCACGGTGGACGAGGGCACCAACACCGTCGTCGGGGTCGATCCGGCGCGGATCGTGGCGGAAGCGACAGCCATCCTGGCCGGGCGCGGCAAGCAGGGACGCAGGCCGGAATTCTGGGATGGGCGGGCGTCCGGCCGCATCCTGGCGGCCTTGGCGGCAACGGTTTAGCGCGGGGCCGGGCGGTGGACGGGCCGACGCGGGACCTAATCGCTGCCGCCGTGCAGCGCGGCATCCAGGCGTATATCGAATCCCGGCGCGACAAGGTGCCGGAATTCGTCGAACGGCATTTTTCCCTGCGCGGGGCTTGGGCATTGCACCGCGCCACCCTGGGCCGGGATTTCTACCGCCATCCGCTCAATATGCTATGGGGCTTGCCTTGGGCGCTGACCCAGGGCGCGGCGGGCTTGGCCGGGCGGATGGGGGCGGACCGCGCCGCCGCTTGGTTGCACCGCGTCCCGCCGGGCATCCCCACCCGGCTCGACCGGGAATTGCGCTGGCTGCTGCATACCGAATTGCTGGAATTGCCCTACGCCGACGAAGGCCGCGAATCCCGCCACGACGCCCTGATGGAAACCCTCCTGGCCCAGCCCGAAATCGCCGCCCTGTGCGGCGAATATCTGCGGATACTGGGCGACCAGGCCGACCGGCCCGGTTTCCGCGCCGCGCTGGAAACCAAACTGGCGGAATACGGCAAGACCCGCGCCGGGGTGTCGGAACTGGCGGGCAGCCTCATCACCCTCGCCACCGGCTACGCGGTATCGCAACAGGTGACGCCCGGCGCCTTGTCGGCGGGGTCCGCCGCCGCCGCGGTCATCGCCCAGCAACTCGCCATCGCCAATTTCTGGCTGGGTTCGACCGTGGGGGCTTGGTATTACGCGGTGTTCCCGGCCACGGCCTCGGCGGGTTTGGTGGTGGCGACCACGGGGGCTTTGCTGGCGGCGGTCGGGGTCTTGGCCGCGCTGTCCTGGATCGTGCTGGACCCTTTGCTCGCCAAGACCGGCCTGCACCGGCGGCGCTTGCTGGGTTTCGTCGATGCCCTGGGTGCCCAACTCGCGGGCGGCGAAGGCGGCGATTACCGGGTGCGGGATCATTACATCGCCAGGGTGTTCGATGTGCTGGACGTGTTGCGGATCGCGGCGGGGGCGGCGCGCTGAGGTTGCCAACTGACTTGATGGAGTCCAAAGCCAGCTTTGGACTCCAATGGCCTTTTTATAATATAACTCGATGAATAATAAAGAACTTTCCGGGCTGGAGCGCAAACCCCTGCCCGCGTTTCCCGGCTGGGCCGTGGCGCTCGGTCCCGGCATCGTCTGGATGGCCTTGGCCCAGGGCAGCGGCGAATTGATCTGGTGGCCGTATATGATCGCCAAGTACGGGCTGACTTTCCTCTGCCTGCTGCTCCCGGCCTGCTTGCTGCAATATCCGCTCAATATCGAGATCGGCCGCTACACCCTCCTCACCGGCGAGAGCATCTTCCATGGTTTCATCCGCCTGCACCGGGGCTTCGGGATTTTCCTGTGGGTGCTGATGTCGGTGTCGTTCTTCTGGTTCGGGGCGTTCGCCTCGGCGGGCGGGACTTCGTTGGCGGCGCTGACCCATTTCCCGGAAGGCTGGACCCCGCGGGGGCAATCGCTGTTCTGGGGCTATCTCACCATCGCGGTGTTCCTGGTCGCCTTGCTGTTCAGCCAGGTCGTCTATGTGCTGGTCGAGCGCTTCATGAAGTTCGTCGCCATCACCACGGTGGTGGGTTTGTTGTGGGCCTGCGCCCAGCCGGAGGTGGCGGCGGCCTTGCCGGGATTCCTGCGCGGTTTGCTCGGCCCGACCGGACCGATGCCCCGGCCCTGGGAAACCGCCGACGCCACCAAACTACTGACCGCCATCGCCTTCGCCGGGCTGGGGGGCTTTTGGATCCTGTTCTATTCCTATTGGCTGCGGGACAAGGGGGCGGGGATGGCGGCGCATATGGGGCGCATCACCGGGGTGGTCGCCGACAAGCCGGAGGTGGTGACCAGCGAGGGTTTCCTGCCGGAGGACAACGCCGAGAACGCCGGGCGCTGGCGGCTGTGGCGGCGCTATCTCGGGGCCGACGCCTGGGTCGGGATCGGCGGCAACGTGCTGACCACGCTGATGACCTGCCTATTGTCCTATGCCTTGCTCTATCCCAAGGGTTTGCTGCCGCAGGAATACGAGTTGGCGGTGGTGCAGGCCAAGTTCTTCGAGGTGGGCTGGGGCGAGATCGGGCGCATCCTGTTCTTGATCGTGGCGGCGGCGTTCCTGGCCGATACCTGGCTGGCGACGGCGGACGCGGTGAGCCGGATGCAGGCCGATATCGTCCATGTGCTGTTTCCCCGGAGCCGTCGCTGGTCGTTGCGGGTGTGGTATTACGGCTTCCTGGGGCTGATGACCCTCGTCACCTGCCTGACCATGCTGTTGGATACCCCAGGCAGCTTGATCCTGACCAGCGCGGTGATCGGCTTCGCCGGGACGGTGATTTTCCCGGTGGCGTTGTACCTGCTGAATTACCGGGTGTTGGCCCCACATTTGCCGGCCTGGGCGCGGCCCGGTGGGGCGAATCCCTGGTTGCTGGGAGTGAGCTTCCTGGCCTATCTGGGCTTGGCCTTGGCCTATGGCTGGACGCTGCTGGCGGGATGAGGGGGCTGGGCGGGCGCTATCTTGCGCCGGGACGATGATTCCGGGGCAGGCTGCGGGCTTGGCCCGCGCCTTGCGGGCGGCGCTCCGGGCGGGATTGCCCGGAGCGCCGCCCGGCCCCGGATCGGGGCACCCACGGAATCGAAAGGAAGCGAATCGGCGCGGGAATGGGGGATCAGCCTTTGTTGGCGACCCGGTTCTTGAAGGTCGCGCCCGGTTGGAATTTGGGCACGGTGCTTTCGGGGACTTGGATGGCCGCGCCGGTGGCGGGGTTGCGGCCTTCCCGCGCCGCCCGGTGGGTCGCTTTGAAGGTGCCGAAGCCCGCCAGGGCCACGGGTTCGCCCTTGGCGACGGTGGCGGTGACGGTTTCGAGCAGGGCGTCCAGGGTCTTGCCGATTTCGGTCTTGGTCTGGCCGGAGGCGTCGGCGATGGCGTCGATCAGTTCGGATTTATTCATGCTTGGGTCTCGCAGAGCTTGAAGGGAGGCGCATTGTCGCATGAATCGGGGCGGGCTTTGCATGGGTTTGGCCTTATTTCATCGGGCTTCCGCCGTGGGGGCGTGGGCCGGATCGGCGGTGGATGCCGCCGATCCAAAACCCCCGCCGCTCAAGACCGCGTCAAGGCGCTCCGCCGGTCCGGGAATGGCAGCTTCCCCGGCAATATCCACATCTCGTACATCGACACCACCCACATGAACACGAAGGCCATCGCCATGCCGCCGCCGCCCAGGATCACCAGCAGGGCGAAATTCGGATTGAGCTTGGTCAGCCACCACGAGGTAATATCCAGCAGCAGGAACACATACGGCATGACGATGGCCGCGCCCTTGAGCTTGCACGGCACTCCCGAGGCCAGGGCGAAGATCAATCCCACGAACATGAAGATGAAGGCGATCCCGAACAAATGGATGTGCGACACCCGCGCCAGCGAGGCGAAGGTCGCGCCCTGGTCGGATTGGGCGCGTTGGTGAATATGCTCGAACTGGGTGAAATCGGGCAGCCCCGCCGCCTCCGAGTTATGGCACATGATGCAGCGCAATTCGATGATCGGCTTGATATCCTTCTCGTAGGTCTTGGCGTCGCCGCCATCGCGCACCCATTGGATGATCTTGAAGCGCTCGCTGTCGGGGGCGTTGTTCTTCATGGAGCCGTTCAGCTTGCTCTCCAACACCGAGCCCGAGCGGTTGCCGTAATAGCTGTAGACGATGTCCTCGATGGACAGGCCGAACTTGCCATCGGCCATCCCGTGCGTGAATAGCACCTGCATGACGGCCACCCCATAGCCGATTGCGATGACTATCAAATACCCGGAAAATAGCATTTTGATCGAAAATCCCAGATTGCTAAGGTTCAATGGCATCGATTCGGCTCCATGGCTGGCGTGCCCCGCGTCGCCGTCCGGCAGGTTCCGGGCGGTTCCTAAGGCGTTGAGGGAAGGGCGGTTTTATAGCATAGCGCTCTTCCCAGGCGCTTATCCCGGTAGAAAAAACTTCATGCACACATCGGAAATCCAGGCCCAACGGCCCCGCGTCACCGTCGCGACCCTGGTCGAGCGGGAAGGGCGCTTCTTGTTCGTCGAGGAAATCGACCCCCGAGGCCGCTTGGTCATCAACCAACCGGCCGGCCATGTCGAAGGCGGCGAAACCCTGGTCGAAGCCGCCCGCCGCGAAACCTTCGAGGAAACCGGCTGGCATATCCAACCCGAGCACCTGGTCGGCATCTACCTATGGAACCGGCCCGACGGCACGGCCAGCTATTGCCGGGTCGCCATCGCCGGCCGGGCCGAAAGCCACGATCCCGCCGCGCCCTTGGACGCCGGCATCCAGCGGGCCTTGTGGTTGACGCCCCAGGAACTGGCCGGGCGGGAGGATGCGCTGCGTAGTCCCATGGTGCGGCGCTGCCTGGAGGATTATCTGGCGGGCGAGCGCCATCCCCTGTCGGTGTTGAAATCGATGTTGGCGGCTTGATGGGCATGGCGCACAAGGTCGTGGTGGGCATGTCGGGCGGGGTGGATTCCTCCGTGGCCGCCCATATCCTGCTGGAACAGGGCTACGAGGTCGTGGGCCTGTTCATGAAGAACTGGGAAGAGGACGACGGCACCGAATATTGCACCGCCCTCGAGGATTTGGCCGATGCCCAGGGCGTGTGCGATAGGCTCGGGATTCCGCTCAAGACCGTGAATTTCGCCGCCGAATACTGGGACCATGTGTTCGAGATTTTCCTGCACGAATACGGTGCCGGGCGCACACCCAACCCGGACATCCTGTGCAACAAGGAAATCAAGTTCAAAGCCTTCCTCGACTATGCCCAGGACTTGGGGGCCGACCTCATCGCCACCGGCCATTACGCCCGCGTCGAGCAACGGGACGGGCGCTTCCATCTGCTCAAGGGCTGGGATGGCAACAAGGACCAGAGCTATTTCATCTACACCCTGGGCCAGCCGCAGTTGTCCCGCACCTTGTTTCCCATCGGCCACCTCGACAAGCCCGAGGTGCGCCGCATCGCCGCCCGCCTGGGCTTCGACAACGCCCGCAAGAAGGACAGCACCGGCATTTGCTTCATCGGCGAGCGCCGCTTCAAGGATTTCCTGCAACGTTATCTGCCCGCCCAGCCCGGTGCCATTGAAACCCCGGATGGCGCTACGGTCGGTCGCCACGAGGGCTTGATGTATTACACCCTGGGCCAGCGCCGGGGTTTCGGCGTGGGCGGTATCAAGGGCGCGGACCCGGAGGCTTGGTATGTGCTGCGCAAGGATTTGGAGCGCAATGTGCTGGTGGTCGGCCAGGGCCACGATCATCCTTGGCTGTTCACCGGCGCTTTGGAAGCGGGCACTTTGGATTGGTGCGACAACCAGCCTTTGCGCGAGCCCCTGCGCTGCGCCGCCAAGACCCGCTATCGCCAACCCGACCAGCCTTGCCGGGTCGAACCCTTGGAGGATGGCCGCTGCCGGGTGGTGTTCAACCAGCCGCAGCGGGCGGTGACGCCGGGGCAGTCGGTGGTGTTTTATCGTGGGGAGGAATGCTTGGGCGGCGGGGTGATCGAGCGGGCTTACAATGCGTAGTGAACCATGAACGCCCATCTGCATGATCGCGATTGCTATGCCTGGACTCAACAGCTGGCGATGCCATGATCCTGGCCGCCAGGGAAACCGGGTTCGAGGAAAGCGTTTTTCCGGGGTGCCGACCTTATGGTTGGGCGAATATCGCCGACCCGGATTTCCTTCCTGGCCGCGCCTAGGTGGGGAGGATGGCAAGCCCACGGAAAACCGGGTTGGAAAACCAAGCCGCATGATGGCGGAGCGGTGAAAATATGGCTTTCCACCAAGTTTTGCCCCTGGATATAGATAGCCTGGATAAAAGTCCTTGCGACGGCCAGAATCTGGTGTTCCAATCCCGGCCCATGGGCTATCAAGCCGCGCCGGGGCAGGTTTATCCTAGGAAACAGCCCCTGGGTATCTGCGGGCCGGGGACCGGGCAAGCGGGAGCGGTGGTCGCCAAATGGTCCCAAACCCCGCCCGCCACGCCTTGGTCGGGTTTCGTGAGCCTGCGGGACGCCACCATAATCGCCAAGGGATTGACCTTGACCGGCGACGATAGGATATTGTTGGGTCGTGGCTTGATGTTGAATCCCAAAAGTTTCCCCCCAACGCCCATGGTCTCGTTGGCCGCCAAAGACCCTGCCATGGCCGGAGCCTATCGGGTGGATATACCGGAAGAAACCCTACGGGTGGCAGGAACCCTTTGTAATATCGGGTTGCCAGGGGCGCGTATCTACGGCCACTGGATCGTCGATGTCCTCCCAAGGGTGTATAGAACCTTGAGCCATGGATTGGCTATCGATCGGTATGTCATGGGCGAAACGCAAAAACCATGGCAAACCGCTATTCTGGAAGCCTTGGATATTGCCGGAGATAAGGTGTTATTTTGGGATGCGCGGCAATATCGGCTCGAAGCCGAGCGCTTGGTCGTCCCCACTTTCGCCAGGATTAGCAGCGAACTCCACGAGGAGTTCATGGCCGTCCATATCTTCTTGCGGGAAAAACACGCCGCGCCCGAACTGGACAAGCCGGCGACCGATAGGCTGTTTATTGCGCGGGCGGAAGGGGGCAATCGGCAACTCGCCAACCGGGATGCGGTCGAAGCGGTGTTCGCGGACCAGGGCTTCGAGATTTTCAGGCCGGAACACTGGCCTTTTGTCGAACAAATCAAAAAATTGGCGCGGGTGGCGGGGGAATGTGGCTTGGGAATGCATAACACCGTGTTTTGCCGTCCCGGTACCCGTGTCGGCGTATTACAGTCCAGCGCCAATCTCAGTTTTCTCCAGGGGCAAATCGCGCTGCACGCGCAGCATGATTTATATTATCTAATAGGGATGCCCACCGATCCCAAGGAGGCTTCCCTTAAATCCAGTTGGCGCGTGGAAATCGAGGATGTGCGGCGGTTTATCGCGATGCTGTCCTGAGTATTCCAATCCCGTGCCTAGGCTGCCGGTGGAGTTTCAATGAACCTTGCAAGGCGGGGATCGCCAGCCTGATTGATCGAGGCGGTACCCATCCCGGATGAACCATTGTCGATAGCAGTTACCCTCATGACTTTAACCAATCTGTCCCCCATCGATGGCCGTTATGCCGACAAGGCCGATTCCCTACGCTCCATCCTCAGCGAATACGGCTTGATCCGTTACCGGGTGTTGGTGGAAATCCGCTGGCTGCAAGCTTTGGCCCAGGAATCCGCCATCGCCGAAGTGCCCCCTTTGAGCGGGGAAGCCCAGGCTCTATTGGAAAGTATCCTGGTGGATTTTTCGGTGGAGGACGCCGAGCGGGTCAAGCAGATCGAGCGCGTCACCAACCACGATGTGAAGGCGGTCGAATACTTCCTCAAGGAAAAGATCGCCGCCAGCGAGGAATTGGTCCGGGTCGGCGAATTCATCCATTTCGCCTGTACTTCCGAGGATATTAACAACCTGGCCTATGCCGCGATGTTGCGGGAGGCGCGCGATGGCGTGCTGGTGCCGAAATTGCGGGAATTGGTCGCCGAGATCAAAACCCAGGCCGGGGCCTATGCCGCCCAGCCCCTGCTGTCCCGCACCCATGGCCAACCGGCCACGCCGACCACCATGGGCAAGGAATTCGCCAATGTCGCGGTGCGCTTGGAACGCCAACTCAAATCCATCGCGGCGGTGGAATTGCTGGGCAAGATCAATGGCGCGGTGGGCAATTATAACGCCCATGCTGTGGCCTATCCCGAAGTGGATTGGCCGGGTTTGGCCCGAAACTTCGTGGAATCGCTGGGGCTGGTGTTCAATCCCTATACCACCCAGATCGAGCCGCATGATTATCTGGCGGAATTCTTCCATGCCCTGGCCCGTTTCAATACCATTTTGGTCGATTTCGACCGCGATGTTTGGGGGTATATCTCGCTGGGGTATTTCCGCCAGAAAACCATCGCCGGGGAAGTGGGTTCCTCCACCATGCCGCATAAGGTCAACCCGATAGATTTCGAGAATTCCGAAGGCAATCTCGGCATGGCCAACGCGGTCCTGGCCCATCTGGCCGAGAAACTGCCGATTTCGCGCTGGCAGCGCGACCTGACCGATTCCACCGTGCTGCGCAATATCGGGCTGGGCATCGCCTACACGCTGGTGGCCGCCCAGGCCACGCTGAAAGGCTTGTCCAAGCTGGAAATCGCGCCCGCCGTGCTGGAGGCCGACCTGGCCGCCAACCCGGAAGTGCTGGCCGAGCCGATCCAGACCGTGATGCGCCGTTATGGCATCGAGAAGCCCTACGAAAAGCTGAAGGAACTCACCCGCGGGCGGCGCATGGACGCCGAGGCGCTGGCGGCCTTCGTCGCGGGTTTGGAGTTGCCCGACGACGCCAAACAGCGCTTGTTGGCGCTGACGCCCGCCAGTTATACCGGCTATGCGGAAACGCTGGCGCGACAGATTTAACCCACCCGCCGAGGTTCCATGTTCAAACAAGTTTTGCCAGCGCTGATCCTGGCGGCGGCGTCCGCGTCGGTCCGGGCCGGGGACGAGCCGGTCCAGCATCTGCGTAATTTCCTGGCCCATGCCCATACCTTGCAGGCCGAATTCAGCCAGGTGCTGGTCGATGGCAAGGGCGGCACCGACAAGCGCAGCAACGGGGTGTTCTACCTGGAAAGGCCGGGCAAATTCCGCTGGGATTACCAAAAGCCCTACCATCAGGAAATCGTGTCCAGCGGCGGCAAGGTCTGGTTCTACGATGTGGACCTGGAACAAGTCACCGCCAAGCGCCTGAACGCCGCCATCGGTTCCACCCCGGCCTTGCTGTTGAGCGGCGAGGTGCCTTTGGAAACCAATTTCAGCATCGAGAAGCAGGCGCTGGACGAGGGTTTGTACTGGATCAAGCTGGTGCCCAAGGCCGAGGACAGCGGCTTCAAATATGTGTTGCTGGGCTTGGAAGGCGACAAACTGGCCGGGATGGAACTCAGCGACAATTTCGGCCAGCTGACCCGGATTTATTTCGACAAGGTCAAGACCGGGCTCAAGCTGGACCCGGCCTTGTTCGAGTTCAAGCCGCCCGCCGGGGTGGATGTGTTCGAGGAAAAATAGGGCGGGTGGGACGATGAGCGCCGATGCGATGAAACCCCTGGCCGACCGGATGCGGCCCCGCAGCCTCGATGAATACATCGGCCAGCGCCATATCCTCGCGCCGGGGAAGCCCTTGTACGCGGCGATCAAGGCCGGTCGGCTGCATTCCATGATCTTCTGGGGGCCGCCCGGCACCGGCAAGACCACCCTGGCCCGGCTGGTCGCCCACCATGCCGACGCCGAGTTCCTGCCGATCTCGGCGGTGCTGTCCGGGGTCAAGGAAATCCGCGAGGCGGTGGCGGAGGCCAAGCGCCTCTTGGCCGCCCAAAACCGCCGGACCCTCCTGTTCGTGGACGAGGTCCACCGCTTCAACAAATCCCAGCAGGATGCCTTCCTGCCGCATGTCGAGGATGGCACCGTCTATTTCATCGGGGCCACCACCGAGAATCCTTCCTTCGAATTGAACAACGCCTTGTTATCGCGGGCGCGGGTCTACGTGCTGCGCGGCTTGGCCGGGGAGGATTTGCTGTTGGTCCTGGACCGGGCCTTGACCGACCCCGAGCGCGGCTATGGCGGCACGGCGGTGGACATGCCGGAGGTAGTGCGCGGTTGGTACGTCCAGGCGGCGGATGGCGACGCCCGCAAGCTTTTGAACCTCCTGGAAATCACCCTCGACCTGGTCGAGCCGGGCCAGCGCGAAATCACCCCGGAACTGGCCCGCGCGGTCCTGGCCGGGGGTTCGGTGCGCCGTTTCGACAAGCACGGGGAGGAATTCCACAACCAGATTTCCGCCCTGCACAAAGCCGTGCGCGGCAGCGCCCCGGACGCGGCCTTGTATTGGCTGTGCCGGATGCTGGACGGCGGCTGCGACCCGCTTTATCTGGCCCGGCGTATCGTCCGTATCGCCAGCGAGGATATCGGCAACGCCGACCCGCGCGGCCTGCGACTGGCGCTCGATGCCTGGGACGCGCAGGAGCGCCTGGGCAGTCCCGAAGGCGAGCTGGCCTTGGCCCAGGCCGTGCTTTATCTGGCTTGCGCCCCCAAGAGCAATGCCGTATACACCGCCTACAAGGCGGCGCGGGCCGACGCGGCGGCCACCGGGAGCCTGGAGGTCCCGGCGCATCTGCGCAACGCCCCCACCGGCCTGATGAAACAACTCGGCTACGGCAAGCGCTACCGCTATGCCCACGACGAGCCGGAGGCCTATGCCGCCGGGGAGGATTATTTCCCAGAAGGACTGGAAACCCGCGCTTATTACCGGCCCGTGCCCCGCGGCCTGGAAATCAAGATCGCCGAAAAACTGGCGCGGCTGAAAGCCTTGGATAAAGCCCGATAAACCCACCGGACGAGCGCTATGGATACCGAAGAAGCATTGGACCCGGAAGCGGACTTCCCCAACGCCCAGGGCGGGACCGAACGGGAACGCCGCCGCTATTTCCGCATCGAGGAGCAGGTCATCCTGTCCTTCAAGGAAATCTCGCCCAGGGAGATTCCCGACCTGGCCGGATTCCAGGAAGTGACGGAATTGCCCTGCAATCCGTTCGCGCTGGCGTCCAGCCTGGAATTGCTGTCGCAGGAATCGCGCTTCCTGTTACGCAAGATCGAGCGCGACGCGCCCGATATCGCCGAAGCCTTGCGGATCATCGAGCGCAAGGTCGATCTGGTCACGCGGGTGTTCATGTCGCGGGAACCCGATCTGGCGGAATGCCCGCCCCAGGAGGTCAACCTCAGCGCCTCGGGCCTGTCGTTCTCCATCGACCAGACCTACGATCCGGGCCGGGTGTTGGAAATCAAGATGGTGCTGCTGCCCAATATGGTCGGCGTGATCGCCTATGGCCGGGTGATCTATTGCCGCCGCAATATGACCCTGGCGGGGCAACCCTACCGGGTCGGGGTGGATTTCATCGGCCTGAGCGACCGCGACCGGGAAATGCTGATCCGCCATGTGGTGCGGCGGCAGTCGCAACTCCTGCGCGACCAGAAACTGAACGGCCAGCCCCCAGGGCGGGGGAGCGATGGCGGATACGATCCAGAATAGGCTGCTGCGCCTGTTGGCGGACCGCCGTTTCCATTCCGGGGCCGCCATCGCCGCCGAGTTGGGCGTGAGCCGCACCGCGGTGTGGAAATGGGTGCGGGAACTCGAAGCCCTGGGGCTGGAGGTCGCCGCCCTGCCGGGCAAGGGCTACCGGGTGCTGTCCCCGCTGGAATTGCTCGATGGCGACGCGATCCGCCGCCACCTGGGGCCGGAGGCCACGGCCTCGCTCGCCTCCCTCCTGATCCACGACCGGCTCGATTCCACCAATACCCAGTTGATGCGGCTCGCCGCCGAAGGCGCGGCGGCGGGCACGGTGTGCCTGGCCGAAACCCAGACGGCGGGCCGGGGCCGGATCGGGCGGGAATGGGTATCGCCGTTCGGGGCCAATATCTATCTTTCCCTGCTGTGGCGCTACGAGGATACCTCGCGCATCGCCGGGTTGAGCCTCGCGGTCGGGGTCGGCGTGGCGCGGGCCTTGGCCGGGTTGGGCGTGGCGGATATCGGGCTGAAATGGCCGAACGATCTGCTGCTGGGCGGGCGCAAGCTGGGCGGCATCCTGATCGAGGTGGCCGGGGAGGCCCATGGCCGTTGCGCCGTGGTGGTCGGCCTGGGCTTGAACCGCTATCTCCCGCCGCGCCTGGGCCATGCCATCGACCAGCCCTGGGCCGACCTGTCCACCGATGGCGCGCCGCCGCCGCGCAACCGCTTGGTCGCGGCCCTGCTCGACGAATTGCTGCCCTTGCTCGGCCATTACGCGGCGGTGGGTTTGGAACCCTATCTGCCGGAATGGCGCGGCCATCACCGCTGGCAAGGCCGCGAGGCCGTGATCCACCAGGGCGAAACCCGGACCCAGGGCCGGATCGAGGATATTTCGGCGGCGGGGCTGTTGATCCTGCGCTGCGAGGATGGACGCCTACGCGAATTCGCGTCCGGGGATGTGCGGTTGCGGGCCTTGGACCATGGCTAGCCTGTTGGTGGATATCGGCAATTCCCGGCTGAAGTGGGCCGTGGCGTCGGACGCGGGGGAACTCCGGGTCGGCCCGGCTTTTCCTTCGTCCGCCGCCGGCTTGGAGGAACATTTGGAATGCCATTGGGGCGGGCTGGAAGCGCCGGACGCCGTCCATGTCGCGAACGTGGCCGGGGCCGCAACCGCCGGACGGCTCGCCGCCTGGGTCGCCCGCCAGTGGCGGCTGCCCGTGCATTGCGTGCGTTCCCAGGCCGTGGGCTATGGCGTGACCAACGGCTATCTCGAACCGGAGCGGCTGGGCGTGGACCGCTGGGTCGGTTTGGTCGCCCTGCGCCGGGATTATCCCTTGCCCGCTTGCCTGGTCGATTGTGGCACGGCCCTGACCCTGGACGTGCTGGACGCGGCGGGGCGGCATTTGGGCGGACTGATCGCGCCCGGCCCGGCCTTGATGCGGCGGGCTTTGTTCCAGGAAACCCAGGGCGTCCGGCCCGGCGGCGAACCGGCCCTGGATATTCTGGGCCGCGATACCGCCTCCGGGGTGGCGGGCGGCATCATGGCCGCCTGCGCCGGGCTGGTGGAAAAAACCCTGGCCGGACTCGCCTTCGACCGCCCGCCCACCCTGGTGCTGGCCGGCGGCGGAGCGGCGGCGCTGGCCTCCGCCCTGTCCCCGCTTTGCCGGCTCGCCCCCGATGTGGTGTTGCGGGGCTTGTTCATCATCGCGACTACCGAATCGACATGAAGTATTCCGTTTACCTGCTGATCCTCGTCAATGTGATGTTTTTCCTG
Source organism: Methylomagnum ishizawai (assembly GCF_019670005.1). Classification (NCBI taxonomy): domain Bacteria; kingdom Pseudomonadati; phylum Pseudomonadota; class Gammaproteobacteria; order Methylococcales; family Methylococcaceae; genus Methylomagnum; species Methylomagnum ishizawai. The sequence goes on from NZ_AP019783.1 coordinate 2,485,052, forward strand.
TGGGAGACCGGCTTCCGGGGCAATGGGAACGGACCCCAGGAACTGGCGATCCCGAGCGACCTGGAACGCATCCTCCTGAGCAGCGAGGCGGCGGATTCGGAGGCGGCGGAATTGGAGCCGGGCGATGCCGAATTGAAGTCGGTCGAGGACGAACAGACCGACGATACGCCCACCCCGGAGGTGAAACCGCCGCCGCCCAGCGATTGTTTCCTGATCGGTCCTTCCAACCAGGCGCGGGCGGACGAATTGCGGGGGCTGATCAAGAGCCATACCGGCGAGGTCGAGGTGGTGGCCAAGCCGGGCGAGGTGCCCGCCGGTTGGTGGATTTTGTTCCCCAAAGCCCCGAGCCTCGAAGCCGCCCGCGAGAACCGCCGCATGTTGGCCGGGAAGGGGGTGGCGGATATGTGGGTGTTCGAGAAAGGCTCGCTGCAATGGGCGATTTCGCTGGGGCTGTATCCGGGCCGGGCCGAGGCCGAGGCCGCCCAGAAGCAGTTCACCGACAAGAATATCGTGACCGAGGTCGCGCCGCGCCTGGTGCAGGGGGAGGTTTATTGGCTGCGGATTCCCTGGCACCGGCCCCGCATCGAACTGGAGGAGATCGTGCAGTTGCTCAACACCCAAGATCCGGAGTCGAAGATCCCGGCACCGATTGCCTGTCCTTGAATGGATACGGGTGGGAGGGGCGGTTTCTGACGTATTATCGGTCCCTATAAACACTGGAATATCAAGGTTTTTATTATGTTTGCCAGTACCAGGACTTTCCTCCATGTGGGGTGTGGATATAACCGCAAAAATATGACTACGCCCGCTTTTAATACGGACGAATGGCGGGAATTACGGCTCGATATCGATAAGGGCGTCGATCCGGATATCGTCAGTTCCATGACCGATATGTCCGGTGTGCCGGATAACTATGTGGACGCGATTTTCTCCAGCCATAACATCGAGCACCTCTATCCCCATGATGTGCCCAAGGCGCTGGCGGAATTCGTCCGTGTATTGAATCCCCAGGGTTTCGCGGTCATCACCTGCCCGGACCTGCAATCGGTTTGCAAGTTGGTCGCCGAGGACAAACTGGATGAGGCGGCCTATATAAGTCCCGCCGGACCCATCGCGCCCCTGGATATCCTGTATGGTTTCCGCCCGGCTTTGGCCAGTGGGAATCTTTTCATGGCACACCGTTGCGGATTCACGCTCAAGACGCTCGATCTTTGTTTGAGGAGCAATGGTTTCCACTCGATAGCGCTGACGCGTAGGGAACATCCCAATTACGACCTGTGGGCGTTGGCCAGCGTACCGGCCAGGGACGAGGCCGCGATGCGGGCTTTGGCGGTCGAGCATCTTCCATTGCGCGGTTAGGGCGGTGGGTGTCCGAAAATCGTCCAGGATGGCGCGAGGATTTGTGTCGGCGTTGTGACTCCCCGATACAAAAAGCCCGCCGGACTCGTCCAGTCCGGGCGGGCTTTTCCATATCCAGGATCGCTCAGCCCGGCGCTTTGGCCGTGGCCGGGTCGGCCAGCGGTGCGGCGTTATCGCCATAGCGCAAGGCCGTGAACAGGAAGAACTGGCAGCCGAAGATCAAATTCGCCAGCAACAAATGCACCGGCTGCACCAAGGCCGGGAAGCCCAGCCGGTCCAGGCTCACGCCGGTCAGGATGGCGGCCACGACCAAGCCGCCCAGCGCATAGGCGAAGCGCCGCAGCAAATGCCCGCTGTCCAGGTGGCGCGCGAAGTTCCACACCAGCCACAGGTTGGTGAACAGGATCACCGACGAGAACGAACGGTGGACATAGAAGATGATGGGGAAATGCTCGCGCCAGACATCGCGCTCCAAAATCTCGTTGGCGTTGGTGATGCCGTCGATGGCCTCGCGGATTTGGGTGCCCATGGCGATTTGCAGCAGGCTCAGGCCCAGGGCGGCCAGCAGCACGGCGCGGACCTTGGGCGGCAGCGCGGCGGTATCGACCCGCCACAACAACTGCCGCTGGGAACGGCAGACGGTATGGATCAGCAGCATCACGATCAAGAAGGCCGTCACCATATGCGCCGTGATCATCGCGGGCCTGAGGTCGCTGGCGACCACCCGCGAACCCAGCCAGCCCTGGAATCCCACCAATAGGAACACCGCCAGCGCCAATTGGAACACCGGCGGGTCCAGCTTGCGGTAGGGAAGGGAACGCCACAGGGTCATGAAAACCAGGAGGCCGATCCCGACGCCCACCAAGCGGTTGAGGTACTCGGTCCAGGTCTTGACCGGATTGAACTGGGTGTCGCCGTAGCCGATGTATTTCTCGTGGTAATCGGGCGGCAATTGGGATTCCTCGGTGGGCGGGATCAGCCTGCCGAAGCAGGTGGGCCAGTCGGGACAGCCCATCCCGGCCCCCGAAGCCCGGACGACGCCGCCGACCAGGATCAGGAAATACACGGCGGCGAGGGTGATGAGGCCGATGCGGCGGAAGCGCGTGGCGATATCGGAATCGGTCATGGCGGATTCGGCAAGTGCTTGAAGGAATAGGGAAGGCCGGATGATAGCACCGGCGCCGTGCGGGCGGAATTCAGCCGGTTCCGGCGGGGTCCGCTCACGCCGTATCCGGCCCCTGGCGCTGTTTTTCCCGCCAATAGCTACTGCCCCAGACCTGGACGTAATGCGCCCCGCTCGCCAGCGTGGTGAACGCGGTCAGCCACAGTAGCGCTTCGGCCACCGCCGCCGGGAACGGCGCGATGTCCTGCCGCACGATCACCGCGAACACCAGGACCAATTGCAGCACGGTGTTGAGCTTGCTGAGCAGGGTGGGCTGGCCCTCGAAGGGCCGCAGCATGAAGTAATAGGCCACCGCCCCGCCGAAAATCACCAAATCGCGCAGCACCACCAAGCCCACCAGCCACACCGGCACCAAGCCCAGCCAGCCCAGCGCGACATAGGAGGAGATCAACAGCAACTTGTCGGCCAGGGGGTCCAGGTAGGAGCCCAGCCGCGATTGCCAGTGGTAATGCTTGGCGAGGAAGCCGTCCACGCCATCCGACAGCCCCGCCACCACGAACAAGGCCAGCGCCGCGCCGAAGCGCTGGTCCAGCAACAGGCTGACGACCGGATAGACCAGGAGGATGCGGGCCACGCTGATGAGGTTGGGGATATGTTTCGGGTTCATGGCGTCCACCGATAGATGAGCGGCCCCGTGCCCCCGGTGGTTTCGCCGTCCAGGGGTTTGAGCCGGTGGCTGAGGTTGAGGGTTTGCCGCAGGACTTGGCGTCCGCCGCGCACGACCAGCTTGAACGCGGCCTCGCCCGTGCCCACCGACAACCAGTCCAAGCGGTTGACCGGCGAGAGTTTTTCCAGGTAGGCGGCGATTTGGTTGGCGTCGTCCAGGGATTCGAGTCCGGTGATATGCAGTTCCACGCCGGCCGGGGTGGTGTCGCGGGGGACGCCCTGGGTCAAGAGCCGGGCATAGGCGGTTTCGATCCCGCCCGCCAGGATGTCCGCGAGTTCGGCGGTCTTGCCGTGCCAGCGTTCCGGGGCGTGGCTGGCGGAATAAAGCCCCCATTCCGCTTCCCAGGTGGTGCCCGCCACCGGGGTCAGCCTGCCGGTGAGGACGGTGTCGGTCTCGTAGCGCTGGGCGGCGAGGCGGATGCGCTCGGCGTTGCCGGTGTCGATATCGGTCCAACTCAACGCTTGCTGGTCCGGCAAATCCCACAGCGGCAGGGAAAGGGGCAGGCCGCGCTCCGCCGCGAACCCGCCCAAGAGGCGGTCGGTTCCGGTCAGGGTTTCGGCGGCGCTGGACCAAACGCCTTGTTTGTCGCGCACCGCCAGCCAGACCAGGAGTTCCGGCCGTTCCGCGCCCCACACCGGGATGCCGTGGCGGCGCAACTCCCCATCGAGCCGGGCGGGGTCGAAATCGACCCGGAGGATCGGCGTCGCCAACGGGCCTTCGCCCCGCAGGGTGTAGTCGAACTCCCGCACATAATCCTGGGGTTTGGCGAGCAGGCCGCGCACCGTGGCGGAATCGAGGTCGTCCGGGCGGACCAGGCGTTTCAGCACCCGGCCCAGCGCGGCGCGGATATCCTCGGCGCGGGCGGCTTCGTCGCGGCTCCGCACGGCGGTTTCGCTCCGGTACAGCCCCTCGATTTCGGCGGCGGGGGCGGTCGGGCCGGACAGCACGGCCAGGGCCAGGCAGGCCAGGAACGGACGCATCGAGTTTCCTCCGGCAGGTTGGATCGGGGCGTTGTAAAATAGCACAGTCCCCAAGGCGCGGAATCCTGGGGCCGGAGCCGGTTCCATGGCCGCCGTTCCCGCCGCGCCCCGCATCGTTTTCCCCTATGAGCTTTCCTGGAGAGTCCGCTTGAGCAACACCCACACCGAATCCTTAGACTACAAAAGCGCCGGCGTCGATATCGCGGCGGGCAACGCGCTGGTGGAAAAAATCAAGCCCGTGGCCGCCAAGACCCGCATTCCGGGCGTCTTGGCCGGCCTGGGCGGTTTCGGCTCCCTGTTCGAGTTGCCGGTGGAGCGTTACCGGCGTCCGGTGTTGGTGGCCGGCACCGATGGCGTGGGCACCAAGCTCCGACTCGCCATCGAGGCCGGCAGGCATTCCGGCGTGGGCGTCGATCTGGTGGCGATGTGCGTCAACGATATCGTGGTGCAGGGCGCGGAACCCTTGTTCTTCCTGGATTATTACGCCACCGGCGGCCTGGATGTCGAAGTCGCGGCGGCGGTGATCGCCGGCATAGGCCGGGGCTGCGAACTGGCCGGTTGCGCCCTGGTCGGGGGCGAGACCGCCGAGATGCCCGGCATGTACAACGCCGGGGATTACGATCTGGCCGGGTTCTGCGTGGGCGTGGTGGAGAAGGACGCCATCCTCGACGGTGGCCGGGTCCGGCCCGGCGACAAGTTGATCGGGCTGGCCTCGTCCGGGCCGCATTCCAACGGCTATTCCCTGATCCGCAAGGTGTTGGACCGCCAGGGCTGGAACCTCGCCGAAATCCTGGACGGCAAGCCCCTGGGCGATTGGCTGCTGGAACCGACCCGCATCTATGTCAAACCCCTGTTGAATCTCCTGAAAACCATCGAGGTCCACGCCTTCGCCCATATCACCGGCGGCGGCATCACCGAGAACCTGCCGAGGGTCTTGCCCGCGGGCACGGCGGCGGTGGTCGATCCGGCGGCTTGGGCGCGGCCCGCCGTGTTCGGCTGGCTGGCCGGGGTCGGCAAGATCGCCGAGGCGGAAATGCTCCGTACCTTCAATTGCGGCATCGGCATGATCGTCTGCGTGGCCCCGGAGGACGGGGCCACCGCGCTGGAAACCTTGCGGGCCGCGGGCGAAACCGCCTGCGTCATCGGCGAAGTTATCGCTGGCGAGGGCGCTCCCGCCGTGCGCTACGCCGCCGCAGGCTGAGGGGGAAACCATGGAACTGAGCGTCGTGGTCCCCGTGCATAACGAAACCGACAACGTCCGCCCGCTCATCGAGGAAATCGATGCCGCGCTGGACCCCGCCCTGGCCTATGAAATCGTGTATGTGGACGATGGCAGCGGCGACGACACCTTGGCGAAGCTGGTGGCGCTGCGGGCCGAATTCCCGCGCCTTAGGGTGCTGCGGCATCTGCGCTGCTGCGGACAAAGCACCGCGCTCCGCACCGGCATCCGCGCCGCGAAGGGCCGGGTCGTCGCCACCCTGGACGGCGATGGCCAGAACAATCCGGCGGATATTCCAAGATTGCTCGCGGCCTGGGGCGAACTCGACGGCGGCGCGGCGGGCGCGATGGTGGCGGGCTATCGTAAAAAGCGCCAGGACACCGAATGGCGCAGGCTCTCCTCCAAGATCGCCAATGGCGTGCGCGGCTCCCTGCTCCAGGACAACACCCCCGACACCGGCTGCGGACTCAAGGTGTTTTCGCGGGAGTTGTTCCTGGCCCTGCCGTATTTCGACCATATGCACCGCTTCCTGCCGGCCCTGGCCCAGCGGGCGGGCGGCAAGGTGGTCTCGGTCGAGGTCGATCACCGGCCCCGGCTGCGCGGCCAGTCCAAATACGGCACTTGGCACCGGCTGTGGGTGGGCATCTGGGATTTGCTCGGCGTGATCTGGTTGCAGCGCCGCGCCCAGGTGCCGGACGTGGTCGAGGTGGCCTGAATGTACCGTGCGAATCCCCATCCCCAGGAGCAATCCATGTTATTCCCCCGCGCCCGGTGCTTCGGCATCTGGATCGCCGCGCTGGCCGTATCGGGTGGCCCCGCTTGGGCCGAGGAACCCAAACCCGACGAGGCCAAGGTGCCGCCCCGCCAGACGCTGCTGGAAAAGCCGGTCGAATTGCCCGGCAACAAGCTCACCACGCGGGTGGTCCGGGTGGCCTTGCCGCAGGGCTACAAGACGCCCTTGCATACCCACGAAGGACCGGGGCCGCGCTATGTGCTGAGGGGCCGGGTGAAGGTCGAGGAGGGCGGGCAGGTCCACGAATACGGTCCGGGCGAGGTGTTCTGGGAATCCGGCCAGTGGACCACCGCCGAGAACGTGGGCCAGGGCGAGGTCGAACTGTTGATCGTGGAATTGGCGGCGGTGAAATAGCCCGCCGGGCCGGGATCAGGCGTAGAGGTCGATGGCGGCCGGGCGGTCTTGGTCCGCCGCCGCGACCGCTTTGAACAGGCCGGTTTTTTCCTGGCCGCCGCCACCGGGATTGGCGTGCTGGAGGGTCAATTCCGCCAGCGCCTGGGCCGCCATCTGTCCCGCCCGCGCCGCCACCTGCCGATCCTGCCCCGAGGGTTCGGCGGGGGCGAGCGCGGCCCGGGCGATGGTCGTGGCCTTGGCCAGGGTGGCCGAGGGATTGCCGGGCACGGGCGAGGTGTCGATATTGACCTCGCCGCCGATGGCGTATTGCTGGCCGTCCGGTCCCCTTTGGTAGCTGAAGCTGGCCCCGCCCCGCGCCAATCCGCCCGCCGCCGCCTGATGGGCGGCTTCGTGCGCCCGGACTTCGCGGTCGCGTTTCCTGAGCGATTCCAGTTGCTTGAGTTGGTCTTCGCTGAGGTTCTGGGTGGAACCGCCCGGCTGCCCGCCCGCTTGGGCGGTGGAGGACCGGTCCGCCGCCGCGCCGTCCTTGGCGTCGCCGCCCCGGACCCCGCTCCAATCGGGGAGCCGGATGGCGCTGCGGACGTTGGCGCTGCTGCTGATGGCGGCGAACATGGGTGGGTCTCCATGGAACCGGAGTATCGTTTAACTATACCGCAAGCCGTGTGCGTGGGCATGTCCTGGCCACCACGATCCATGGCCCCCGGTGGATCGGTTTTGGAATCCCTGGAACCCATGCCCCGCGACGGATGTCATAGTTCGGCGAACAATCTGTTTGCTGAACGTGAATAACCCGGAGGCAAAACCATGGACACCGCGAAGAATACCAAAGCCATCGTACTGGGTTGCGCCCTCGCCCTCGGCTGCGCTAGCGCCGTGCCCGCCTGGGGCGCGGCGGATCGTCCCACCGGGCTGGGCTATGTGAACCAGGCCCACGGTCCCGCCATTTTCGGCTATCCCGGCCTCGAAGGCGTCGAGCGCCCCAGCGCCGAATCCGTCATCGTCTATGCCAATCCGGCCTATGGCCAGGCGATCTACAGCTATCCCCAGGTCGGCGGCGAGACCGTCGCCGGGTTCAATGTGGAATACGCCGATCCGGCCTATGGCCAGGCGATCCATGGCTATCCCCATTGGGGCGGCGACGCCTTGGGCAAAGTCGAAATCCTGCCGGTGGCCCCCGACTAACGTCCCGCCGCTGTGCGCCCGGACCGCTCCGCCGGGCGTCCGGGCTTGTTCCCCTGGGCGCCGTCAGGCCGCGGCCTCCGGTGCGTCCCGCATCCGGTCCAGCGCCACCGCCACGGCGGCGGCGCGGGTCGCCACCCCCAGTTTCTCGAAGATATGCTCCAGGTGCTTGTTGATGGTGCGCGGGCTGCTGCCGAGGATTTGGCCCACGTCCTTGTTGGTCTTGCCGCGGGCGATCCACATCAGGATTTCGGCTTCCCGCGGAGTCAGGCCCAGGGCGCTCTTCAACGAATCCAGGTTCCAGTCGCCGGAGGATTCCTGCAACAGCAGCAGGTATTCCTGCCCGTCCTGGCAGGGCACCAGCCGCGCCGTGAAACGCTTGCCGTCGCGCTGGGCGGTGAAGGTGCCCTGCGGGTCGGCGTCCTCCACCGCGATGCGCTGGCGCGACCATTCGGCCAGGGGCGGGGGCAGGTTGGCGGGCGGGGTGCCGCCGGGCCGGCCCGAAAGCTCCTGGAGCCAGCGGCAACCCGCCGGGGTCAGCCAGGTGATGCCGCCCGCGCCGTCGATGGCGAGCGCCGCGAAGCCGCTGCGGACCAGGGCGTCCTCGGAGCGGCGGACCAGCCGGGCCTGGGCCATGTGGCTGCCCACCCGCGCCAGCACTTCCTGGTGGCGGATCGGCTTCACCAGATAATCCACCGCGCCCTCCTCGAAGGCCCGCAGCAAATCGTCCAATTCGCTCAGGGCGGTCATGAAGATGACCGGGATCAGGCTGGTGCCGGGATCGGCCTTGAGGCGGCGGCAGGTCTCGAAGCCGTCCAGGCCGGGCATGACCGCGTCCAGCAGGATGGCGTCGGGTTGGGCGTAGCGCAGCTGTTCCAGGGCCGAAGCGCCGTCGGTGGCGACCAGGACGCGGTAGCCCGCCTCTTCCAGGGCGTCGGACAGGAAGGCCAGGTTGCCGGGCGCGTCGTCCACGATCATGACGGTGCCCAGCGCTTGGGGTCGGGAAGGGTTCATGGGGGGTTCTCCGGGTGGCTGCCGAGGAAGGCCTTGATATCGGCGATCCTGAATGCTTTCGCCAAGCCTTGCAGGTGGCGGGCGTAGGGCAGGTATTTGAAATCCTCGTCGATCAAATCCTTGAGGCGGTCGGTCAGGCCGCGCATATCGCCGATGCGGGCGCAGAATTCCAGTTCCTCCAATACTTCCGGCGGCGGGGCCAGGGTTTGCTCCGTTTCCGTCCGGCCCGCCGCCGTGCCGTCCTTGCGGTAGATCCAGTCCAATCCCAGGTGCAGCTTGACCTTGCGCAAAAGTTCGGCGATCTGGATCGGCTTGGCGACGAAATCGTCGCAACCGGCCCCGAAGGACTGCCGGCGGTCGGAGGGGTAGGCGTTGGCGCTGACCACGATGATGGGGCTGCGGCAACCCTGCGCCCGCAGGCGTTCGGCGGCCTCGATGCCGCCGGTGTCCGCCATCACCAAGTCCATCAGGATCAAATCGGGCCGCCGCCGGGCGACCTGGGCGAGGCAGTCCGCCCCGGAACCGGCCTCGTCCAGGTCGAAACCCAGGGGGTCGAGGATGGAGCGCAGCAAGCCCCGGTGTTCGGGCTGGTCGTCCACGACCAGGATGCGCCGGCGCGGGCCGTGGTAGCCCGCGATATCGTCGTCGGCGGGGATGTCCCCGCACTGCTTGAGGTCGGGCAGGAACAGGCGCACCGAGAAGGTCGAGCCTTGGCCCGGCGCGCTTTCCACCGACAATTCCCCGCCCATGATTTCCGCCAGGATTTTGCTGATGGTGAGGCCGAGGCCGCTGCCGGAAGCGGCGTTGCCCCGCGCCCCCGCGAGGCGCTGGAACGGCTGGAAGATTTCCTCGATCTGGTCGGCGGGGATGCCGATGCCGGTATCGACGATCTGGAAGCGGGCGATCTCGCCGCCGTAGCCCACCCGGAACAGCACTTCGCCGCTCTGGGTGAATTTCACCGCGTTGCCCAGCAGGTTGATGAGGATTTGCCCGACCCGTTTCTCGTCGCCCCGGATGCGGCGCGGCAGGGTGTCGACGATCTGGCAGCGGAAGCCCAAACCCTTGGCCTCGGCCTGGGGCCGGAACATCCGCGCCAATTGTTCGATCAGGGCCGGGAGGTCGATGGGGGCGCGTTTGAGTTCCAGCTTGCGGGCCTCGATGCGGGCGATATCGAGGATATCCTCGATCAGGGCCGAGAGATGCTCGCCGCTGCGCTGGACGATCTCCACGGCGTCGCGGCGGTGGGCCGGGATGGCCGGGTCCTTGCCGAGGATTTGGGCGTAGCCCAGGATGCTGTTGAGCGGGGTGCGGATTTCATGGCTCATATCGCTGAGGAAGCGGCTTTTGGCCTGGTTGGCGCGTTCGGCGGCGTCCTTGGCTTGTTTCAGCTTGGTGTCGGTTTTGCGGTGTTCCTCGATTTCCTGCATCAAACGCTGGGTCTGGCGGGCCGATTCTTCCTGGGCGACTTGGCGGCTCTCGCTGTTCAGGACCAACCACCAAGAACCCAGCCCCAGGAACACCAACAAGGCCGCGTAGACCTTGACGAAGCTATCGACCAGGGCATGGGCCAGGGCCGGATTGCCGACCCGTGCCGCCAAGACGTCCTGGTAGAAGATCACGCCCACGAACAAGCCGCCCAGGGTCGCCAGCAAGGAGAACACCATGGCGAAGCGCAGCAGGCGCAAACGGACGGCGATGGGCCAGCCGGTCGGTAGCCAGCGGGCGAGGCTTTCCAACTGGTCCTTGAGGCGGACGCCGGGTTTGCAGGCGTCCAGGCAGCGGGCGTCCAGGGTGCAGCACAGGGAACAGATGGTGCCTGCGTAGGCCGGGCAATAGGCCTTGTCCTCGATCTCGAAATCGTTGCCACAGATGCAGCACTGGGCGTGGGGCGTGGCCTGGCCCCAGTCGTCGCGGTCGCGGGCCAGATAGAACCGGCCCCCGCCGAGGAAGGCGATCAAGGGGGCCAGGACGAAGGCCAGCCCCAAGGCCAAAAAGGCCGAGAACGCCTTCGGTCCCGCACCGAACAGGCCGAGATAGGCCAGGATCGACACCAGCGAGGCGCACAGGGTCGAGACCACGCCCACCGGATTCAGGTCCGGCAGATAGGCCCGCTTGAATTCGACATGGGCGGGACTCAGGCCCAGGGGCTTGTTCACCACCAAATCCGCCACCAAGGCGCCGATCCAGGCGATGGCGATATTGGAGAACAGTCCCAACACCCGCTCCAACGCCCCGAACACCCCCAGTTCCATCAGCAGCAAGGCGATGGCGACATTGAACACCAGCCACACCACCCGCCCCGGATGGCTATGGGTCAGCCGGGAAAAGAAATTCGACCAGGCCAGGGAACCGGCGTAGGCGTTGGTGACATTGATCTTGACCTGGGATACCACCACCAGCAGGGTGGTCGCCGCCAGCGCCAGCGCCGGGTTGTCGAACACATAGGCATAGGCGGTCAGATACATCTGGGTCGGCTCGTGGGCATGGACCGGGTCGATGCCATGGCGGATGGCGAGGTGGGCCAGCAAGGCGCCGCCCAACTGCCGCGCCACGCCCAGCAAAATCCAGCCAGGACCGGCCAGGATGGTCGCCGCCCACCAGCGCCAGCGGTTGGCGGCGGTCTTTTCCGGCAGGAACCGCAGGAAATCCACCTGTTCGCCGATCTGGGCCACCATCGAGAAGGCCATGGTGCAGGCCGCGCCGAACATCAGCCCGTCGAAACCGCCATCCGCCGGACCCCGGCCCGTGAACAGCGGCAGGGTCCGCAGCGCTTCCGGTTCGCGCAGCAACACCCCGACATAGGGCGCGACCAGGAGGAGCAGCCAGAGCGGCTGGGTCCACAATTGCAGCCGGTTGATCATGGTGATGCCGAAGGTCACCAAGGGGATCACCACCACCGCGCTCACCACATGGGCCAGGGCCAGGGGCATCTGGAAATACAGTTCCAGCGCCAGCGACATGATCGAGGCTTCCAGCGCGAACAGGATGAAGGTGAACGAGGCGTAGATCAGCGAGGTGAGGGTGGAGCCGATATAGCCGAAACCCGCGCCACGGGTCAGGAGGTCCATGTCGATGTTGTGGCGGGCGGCGTAATAGCTGATGGGGAACCCTGTTAGGAACACGATCAGCCCGACCGCGAGGATGGCGAGGCAGGCGTTGGTGAAGCCGTAGTTGACCGCCATCAGCCCGCCCATGGCCTCCAGCACCAGGAAGGAAATGGAACCGAAGGCGGTGTTGGCGACCCGGAATTCCGACCATTTGCGGAAGCTGCGCGGGGCGAACCGCAGCGCATAGTCTTCCAGGGTTTCGTTGGCGACCCAGGCGTTGTAGTCGCGGCGGACCTTGGCGATGGTTTGCCGGTTGACGGCCATGCGTTGCTATGCCCCTTAAGGATCGACGCCCCGGTCTTTGCGCCGGGTTGCCCGGTAAGTGCTGGCGCTTTTCAGCCACAATGATGTTTCCGCGCCACAAGATTGTTGGGCTTATGCAAATTCCATGCTCTGGTACGGGGGTGGATGGGCCATCCGTCGCCGCCGCTGGGCCGGGAGTCCTCGGCGGCGGCTGGTAAGGGGCGGTTTGGCCTATTTTGGGGCGCTGTGATCTATATTGGTGCGTATCTGGGGCCGGGCCGGGCTGGCTTATAATTCTCCCGCGACATCCAACCAAGAGAGCCCATCCCATGAACCTACCCGATCTGCCCGCCGTCCCCCGCGATTTCATCGGCTATGGCCGCAATCCGCCCGACCCGGCCTGGCCCGGCGGGGCCAGGGTCGCGCTCAACTTCGTGCTGAACTACGAGGAAGGCGGCGAAAGCACCCCGCTGGACGGCGATCCGGTCTCGGAAGGCTATCTGCACGAAATCGTCGGCGCGCCGCCCAGCGTCGGCGTCCGCAACCTGAACGTGGAATCCATGTACGAATACGGCAGCCGCGCCGGGTTCTGGCGGATGCACCGCTTGTTCACCGCGCGGGGCTTGCCTTTGACCGTGTACGCGGTGGGTTTGGCCTTGGAGCGGAACCCGGCGGCGGCCGCCGCCATGGCCGCGTCCGGCTGGGAAGTCGCCAGCCACGGCTGGCGCTGGATCGACTACCAGGGCATGGACGAGGCCGAGGAGCGCGAGCATATCCTGTGCTGCATCGATACCATCGCCGGTTTGACCGGCCAGCGCCCGGTGGGATGGTACACGGGGCGGATCAGCGCCAATACCCGGCGCTTGGTGGCGGAGGAGGGCGGTTTCCTGTACGACTCGGATTCCTATGCCGACGAACTGCCCTATTGGCTGGAGGTGGCGGGCAAACCCCATCTGGTCGTTCCCTACACCTTGGATTGCAACGATTTCAAATACTTGCTGCCGAACGGCTTTACCACCGGGGATGATTTCTACCGCTATCTGGTGGACGCTTTCGAGCAGCATTGGGAGGAGGGCGCGGCCCGCCCGACCTTGATGTCGGTGGGCCTGCATTGCCGGATTTCCGGGCGTCCGGGCCGGGCGCGGGCCTTGGCGCGGTTCCTGGACCATGTGAAGGACCGGGAAGGCGTGTGGATCGCCACCCGCGAGCAGATCGCCCGCCATTGGCACCAACACCATGGGTCCGCGTAGGCTCACACGGTCAGATAGCGCTTCACCATGTCCTCGGTGAGTTCGCCCATGGCCCCGGTGGCGACGGCCCGGCCCCGGTCCATGATGCAGAAGCGGTCGGCCACCTTGCGGGCGAACGGTAGCTTTTGTTCCACCAGCAGCACCGTGACCCCCAGGTCCCGGTTGACCTTGACGATGGCGTCGTTGATCTCGTCCACCACGTCGGGGGCGGTTTTCTCGATTTGGGTCGGGATGCCCCGCGCCCGGTTGAGGCGGATGATGACATCGCCGATTTCGCTGACGATGTTGGGCTGGATGCCTTCGGTCGGTTCGTCGAGGATTAAAAGCTTCGGGTCCAGCACCAAGGCCCGGCCTATCGCCAATTGCTGTTGCTGGCCGCCGGAAAGATCGCCGCCCCGCCGTTTCAGCATCTTCTTCAGCACCGGGAAAATCTCGAACACCTGCTCGGGAACGTCCTTGATGCCCTTGCGGCGGGCGGCGCGGAGGCCGGTGCGCAAGTTCTCCTCCACCGTCATCAGCGGGAAGATTTCCCGGCCCTGCGGCACGTAGCCGATGCCAAGCTCGGCCCGCCGCTCGGCCTTGAAGCCCAGGATATCCGCGCCATCGAACCGGATGCCGCCGGACCGGGCCGGGATCAGGCCCATCACGGTCTTGAGCAGGGTGGTCTTGCCCACGCCGTTGCGGCCCATCAGGCACAGGCACGCGCCTTTCGGCACGTCCAGCCCCAAATCCCACAAGGTATGGCTCTCGCCGTAAAACTGGTTCAAACCGGCAACATTTAACATCAGCCCCCCAAATACACCTGGATGACCCGCGGGTCGTTCTGTACTTCGTCCATGCTGCCTTCGGTCAACACCGTGCCCTCGTGCAATACCGTGACCCGCTTGGCGATGGAACGCACGAATTCCATATCGTGTTCCACCACCACCACCGAATGCTTGCCTTGCAGCGATAAGAGCAATTCGGCGGTGCGTTCGGTTTCCTGGTGGGTCATGCCGGCCACGGGCTCGTCCACCAGCAGCACCTTGGGCTCCTGCATGAGCAACATGCCGATTTCCAGCCATTGCTTCTGGCCGTGCGACAGCGCCCCGGCCCGGAAATCGCGCTGGGTGGCGAGGCCGATGGTGTCCAGCACTTCGCCGATGCGGTCCTTATGCTCGCCCCGGAGTTTGGCGAACAGGGTCGGCCACACCCGCTTGTCGGTGCGCATGGCCAGTTCCAGGTTTTCGAACACGCTGAGCTTGTCGAACACGCTGGGCTTTTGGAACTTGCGGCACACCCCGGCCTGGGCGATGGCGGGTTCGTCCAGTTTGAGGAGGTCGATGGTCTGGCCGAAGAACACCGTGCCGACATCGGGCCGGGTCTTGCCGGTGATGACATCCATCATGGTGGTCTTGCCCGCGCCGTTGGGGCCGATGATGCAGCGCAGTTCGCCTTCGTCGATGTAGAGCGAGAGCTTGTTCAGCGCCTTGAAGCCGTCGAAGCTGACGCTGACATCTTCCAGATAGAGGATGGGTCCGTGGCTGGTGTCGGGTTGGCCCGCGACCACCGGACGGCCCGTGGCGGGGCCGAGGCTGGAGCCTTCGAGTTGGGTGCCGGAAATCATGCGGCTTCCTCCTTGCGGCGTTGCCAAAGTCCGACGAGGCCGTCCGGCAGGAACAGCGTCACCAGCACGAAAATGGCCCCCAGCGCGAACAGCCAGACCTCCGGCAGGATCGCCGTGAATACGGTCTTGCCGTAGTTGACCAGGATGGCCCCGACGATGGCCCCGTACAGGGTCGAGCGCCCGCCGACCGCCACCCAGACCACGATTTCCAGCGAGGCCAGGGGCGAGAATTCGCTGGGGTTGATGATGCCGACCTGGGGCACGTACAGCGCCCCGGCGATCCCGGCCAGGACCGCCGAGAACACGAAAATCCACAGCTTGAACATTTCCACCTTGTAGCCCAGGAAGCGCACCCGCGCCTCTTGGTCGCGGATGGCGGTCACGACCCGGCCCAACTTGGAATCCACCACGTAGCGGCAGGCCAGATAGGCCAGGATCACGCTGGACCCCGTGGCCGCGAACAAGGCGGCGCGGGTGCCGCTGGATTGCAGGTTGAACCCCAGGATGTCCTTGAAGTCGGTCAGGCCGTTGTTGCCGCCGAAGCCCATTTCGTTGCGGAAGAAGGCCAGCAGCAAGGCGTAGGTCAGCGCCTGGGTGATGATGGAGAGATAGACGCCCGTGACCCGCGAGCGGAACGCCAGCCAGCCGAACACGAAGGCCAGGATGCCCGGTGCCAGCACGATCATCAGCAGGGCGAACCAGAACTGGTCGAAGCCCTGCCAATACCAGGGCAGTTCCGGCCAGTTCAGGAACACCATGAAATCCGGCAGCACCGGATTGCCGTAGACGCCCCGGTCGCCGATCTGGCGCATCAGATACATGCCCATGGCATAGCCCCCAAGCGCGAAGAAAGCGCCATGGCCCAGACTGAGGATGCCGCAATAGCCCCACACCAGGTCCATCGCCAGTGCCAGCAAGGCGTAGGTCAGGTATTTGCCCAGCAGCGACACCGTATAGGTGGAGAAATGCAGGGGCGAGCTTTCCGGCAGCAGTAGGTTGAACAAGGGCACGAACACCGTGATGAGGGCGACCGCCGCCAGCACGATCTGGCCGGATTTGTCGTTTTGGAGTAACGGGAAAGTCATGCTCAAGCCTCCGCCGCCCGGCCTTTCTGCGGGAACAAGCCACGCGGGCGCTTTTGGATGAAGATGATGATGAACACCAGCACCAGGATTTTCGCCAGCACCGCCCCGGCATAGGGTTCGAGGAACTTGTTGGCGACCCCCAGCGAAAAACCGGCGACCAGGGTGCCCCACAGGTTCCCCACGCCGCCGAACACCACCACCATGAACGAATCGACGATATAGGATTGCCCGAGGTTCGGCCCCACGTTGGTCAATTGGCTGAGCGCGACCCCGGCCACCCCGGCGATGCCGGAACCCAGGCCGAAGGTCATCGCGTCCACCCGTTCGGTGGGGATGCCCATGGCTTTGGCCATCGCCCGGTTCTGGGCCACGGCGCGGACTTCGAGGCCCAGCCGGGTGCGCTTGAGGATTTGCAAGAGCAGGGCGAACACCAGCAGGCAGAACAACAGGATGTAGAAGCGGTTCAAGGTCAGCGACAAGGCGTCGTTGATCTGCACCGAGCCGCTCATCCAGGCGGGGGTGGAGACGCTGCGGTTCAGGGGCGAGAAGATCGAGCGCACCGCCTGCTGTAGGAACAGGCTGACGCCGAAGGTCGCCAGCAAGGTTTCCAAGGGGCGGCCATACAGGAAACGGATGATGCCGCGCTCGATGGCGATGCCGACCAGGGCGGAAATCAGGAACGCCGCCGGGATCGCCACGAACAGCGAGAGTTCCAGATGGTTGGGCATGAGTTGCTGCACCACATAGGTGGTATACGCGCCCAGCATCATCAGTTCGCCATGGGCCATGTTGATGATGCCCATGACGCCGAAGGTGATGGCCAGCCCGATGGCGGCGAGGACCAGCACCGCCCCGAGGCTCAGGCCGAAGAACACGGTTTCCACCCCGGAATAGAGTTGCAGCCGGGCCTTGATCTCGGTCAGCGCGGCCTCCGCCGTGTGGCGCACATCGGAATCGGGTTCCAGGTATTCGCCCGCCTCGTTCTTTTCCAACAGGGCGTTGAGATGGTTCACCACGTCCGCGCCGACTTCGGTGCGTAGCGTGGCGATGGCTTTCAGCCGGTGGGCCTTGTCGGGGCTGTTCAAATCGGCCAGGGCCAGGGCGAGGCGGATGGCGGAGAGGACCTTGGGGTCTTGTTCTTGGCCGAGCCGGGCCAGGAGCAGGGCGAGGGTTTCCGGGTCCGGGGCCAGGCTCATGGCTTCCACGGCTTTGAGCCGGACATGGGCGTCGGTGGAATTGAGTTCTAGCCGCCCGATGAGTTGGCGCAGGGTGGCGCGCAGGGCGTTGTTCAGGTTGATCTTCTTCACATCGAAGCGGCCCGCCGTGCCGAGCTTCTCGCCGCTCAGGGCGTCGGCGATGGCGTAGCCGTCGTCGGCGCTGTCGCCCGTCACGATGCGGCCATCGGCCTTCTGGTAGAGCAAACGGCCATCGAGCAGGGCTTGCAGGAGCTTCGGCACCCTCGCGTCCTGGATCGTGGCGAATTGCTGGATGCTGGCTTCCAGCTGGTCCATCGGGGCCGCTTTGATCTGGGCCAAGCCTTCGGCGACCGGATCGCCCGCCTGGGCCGTCCCGATCCGGCACAGGGCCAGCAGCAGGAGCAGCAACAGGGCGGACAAGGGGCTGGAGTGGGGTTTCATGTCGGACATAGGCGTTCCTCGTTCCCGCCGGGTAGCGGGCGGGCTTGGGTGCCCGTGGGTTGGAGCGCAAGGCTTGCCTTGCGATGGGCAGGCCGCCACAGGGCAAGCCCTGCGCTCCAAAGCTGGGAATTCAAAAAGAAGGGGCGCGGCGCGCCCCGACAGGTTTCCCGCGCAACGGTACGGGAAGGGGGCCATGAAGCCTTACATCAATATTTCTGGCCGGAGCATTTCTTGGTCTTGGTGTTGTAGTTGCCGCAATTGATGGGCGCGGTCCAGTCGGCCACGATGGGCTTGGATTCCGGCAGGAAGTCGGACCAGGCGTCGCCATCGACCAGGCCCTTGGTCTGCCACACCACGGAGAACTGGCCGTCGTCCTGGATTTCGCCGATCAACACCGGCTTGGAGATATGGTGGTTGGGCAGCATCTTGGAGGTGCCGCCGGTCAGGTTGGGTTGTTCCACGCCGATGATGGCTTTCGCGACCGCGTCGGTGTCGGTGGTCTTGGCTTTCTCCACCGCCTTCACCCACATGTTGAAGCCGATGTAATGGGCTTCCATCGGGTCGTTGGTGACGCGCTTGGGGTTCTTGATGAAGGTGTGCCAGTTCTTGATGAACTCGGCGTTGGCCGGGGTGTCGACCGACATGAAGTAGTTCCAGGCGGCGAGATGGCCGACCAGGGGCTTGGTGTCGATGCCGGACAGTTCTTCCTCGCCCACCGAGAACGCCACCACCGGGATCTGTTCGGCGGAAATGCCCTGGTTGCCGAGTTCCTTATAGAACGGCACGTTGGCGTCGCCGTTGATGGTGGAGACCACGGCGGTCTTCTTGCCCGCCGAGCCGAATTTCTTGATGTCGGCCACGATGCTCTGCCAATCGGAATGGCCGAACGGCGTGTAGTTGATCATGATATCGGCGGGCTTGACACCCTTGGCTTTCAGATAGGCTTCCAGGATTTTGTTGGTGGTGCGCGGATAGACGTAGTCGGTGCCGGCCAGCACCCAGCGCTTCACCTTCAAATCCTTCATCAGATAATCCACCGCCGGGATGGCCTGTTGGTTCGGGGCCGCGCCGGTGTAGAACACGTTCTTGGAGGATTCCTCGCCCTCGTACTGTACCGGGTAGAACAACAGGCCGTTCAATTCCTCGACCACCGGCAACACCGATTTCCGCGACACCGAGGTCCAGCAGCCGAAGATCGCCGCCACCTTGTCCTTGCTGATGAGTTCGCGGGTCTTTTCGGCGAACAAGGGCCAGTTGGAGGCGGGATCGACCACCACCGGCTCCAGCTTCTTGCCGAGGAGGCCGCCTTTCTTGTTCTGCTCGTCGATCAGCATCAGCATGGTGTCCTTCAGCGTGGTTTCGCTGATGGCCATGGTGCCGGACAGGGAATGCAGGATGCCGACCTTGATGGTGTCCTCGGCTTCCGCGCCGAAGGCGACCAGGGTCAGGCCGGCCACGGCCAGGGATTGGAACAGGCGGCGCAGGGGATGTTTGGGTAGGGACATGGAATGCTCCTCGTGATGATGGGGGGCGGGGACGGCCAGGCGCGCCCCCGCGAAGTTTTTTGGAAGTCGGGAATTAGATTTGCAACTGGAAGCCCAGCAGGATGGAACTCACATGGCTGCCGGTGGCGGTCGAGGTGTAGTTCAAGCCCTTGGTGAACATGTCGCTGTAGTTGTAAACCAGCGACAGCTTGGCGTTGTGGCCGTCGATCACGTAGTTGAGGCCGGCTTCCCAGTTGTTGCGGTCGCTGCTGTTGAAGGGCATGGCTTCCACATAGCGCAGGTACGGCTGGAACTGGCCGATCCAGACCTTGTCCGGGACCAGGTACATGGCGCTGATATCGTAGGCGTTGCCCTCGAACAGGTCGAAGCCGGGGGTCTGGGATTGGCGCTGGGCCATGCCATAGCCGCCGCTGATGCCGTAGTTCTTGTATTCGCCGTTGAAGGTGAGGACGCCGGAGTCGCCGCCGTTGAGGTTCTGTTCATACAGCACGTCCACCGTGGTGCCGCGGAAGTTGCCGGGATCGGTGGCGGTGCCCGCGCCGTCCTCCTGGTACTGGTTGGAAACACCGATGGTGAAGATATCGCCGCCCTTGCCGTAATAGGTGCCCGAGGTGTAGTAGCCGGGGTTCTTCTCGACATCGAGGAAGTTGAAGGCGAAGCGCTGGGCGTAGAGGATATTGTCGTTCTGGTTCGCGCCGTTGCGTAGGCCCCGGAAGAAACCGACGGCGTATTGGAAGCGGTTCTCGTAGACCGCGCCCCAGATCGTGGCGCCGTCGTCGCGGCCATAGGAACCGGCGGAATTGCCGTTGGATTGGATGGTGACGTTATAGTCCGAGGGCTCGAACGGGGTGCCGGTGCGGAACATGTCGTACACGGCGCTGAAGAAGGGACCGTTCATCTCGCGGCGTTCGGCGGGGACCAGCATCCGGCCCATCCACAGGTTGATCATCGGGTCGTATTCGATCTTGCCGATGGCGTCCAGCACCCGGATCTCGCCACCGTTGTTGCAGGTTTGGCAATCGGTGTTGAATTCGAGCTTGAGGTACTTGAAGATCTGGCCGTTGATGTAGAGACGGATGTTGTCGAGGTTGAAATCGTTCGACCATTGGGTGCCGTTCGCCGCGCCTTTCTCGGTGGCGCTGAAGCTGGTGCGCAGCCCCGCCCCGATGCTGATCCATTTGGTGTCGTCGATCTTGAAGGTCGCCCCGGCCTCCGCATGGGGCGCGTAGCCCGCCGAGAACGCGAGCGTGATGGCGGCGGGCAACAGCGCCAAGCGCCGGCCGCCTAGGGTTTGGGTGTTATGCATGGTTTCGACCCCTGAAGGTTTGGCTTGAATGACGGGGCCCATTAAAATTTCCGCGCCCTATCTCAACAATCAGTCATCTGACTCATCAGTCAAATGACGTATGCCGGACGCGCCATCGCCGACGCTATAGTCCGGGCAGGCCAGGGGACTGGCGGTTCATTCCGGTATCGCCGGGCCGGTCCCTCCAACCCCAAGGAAACCCAACACCATGAATCCCACTCCCGGAAAGCGCCGCGCACGGTGGCTCCGCCTGTCCGTCCTGACCGTCCTCGCGGGTTGCGCGGAACAAGCGCCTTATCGGGGCGTCCGCCCCGATCCGGCCCAGGTCCACAAGATCGGCCTCAAGATCGATCCCATGCTCGCCGGGAGCCGCGCCGACGGCGCCAAGCTCAAGGACATGGCCGCCCGCGCCGCCCGGAACCTGGGCGGCTGGGGTTATGCGGTGGAGGCGGGGAGCGGGGACTTCAGCCATATCCTCGAAGCCAAGATCGATCCGGTGGCGCATAAAAGCACGCCGCCCGGCTTTTCCATGAGCATGGGCGATTCCGACCCCCGCGCGCTGGAATTCCAGAAAGCCTACGTCCTGCCGGTGGATTGCGTGATCTATCCGGTGGCGCGGCCCCAGGACCGCGCCAGCCTGTACATGGATTTCGTCGCCAAGGACACTTCCATCAGCGATCCCGATTCGACCCGGACCTATGTGGACCATATCTCCACGGTCTGTTTCAACCTGCTGGAGGATTTGAAGATCAAGCGGACCCAGGCCGCGCCCGCCGCCCAGAAGGCGGAGACGCCCGCCAATTCGGACACGTGGTTCCCCGAGGTGCGGGTCGAGGTGCGCAATAAAACCGTGACGCCCGCGCCGGTCGCGGCTCCGGCGGTCCCGGCAGCGTCCGCGCCCAGCGCGCCGCCGCCAACGGTCCCGGTCCGGCCGGTTCCAGCGCCAGCGGTGCCCAAGCCAACGGCGACCCCGTCCGCGCCGGTCCCGCCGATGGCCGCCCCGAAGCCCGCCCCGCCGCCGGTTCAATCCACGGCCCCCGTGCCGTCCCAGCCGCAGGCCCCCGCGGTGACCACCGAAACCGCCACCGATCCCGGCAATGGCAAAAAGGAAATGATCATCCACAACCAGGGCAGCCCCATCATCCTGGAATTCGGCTACGAGCGGAAATGAGTCCCGTGGCCCCGGAAGGCTGGCGGGCCGGGTTGGAACTGGGATTCGCGGCCACGGGGTCCGGCAAGACCCTATTGGCCCGGCGGCGGCACCACGGTCCGCTCGCGGTGCAGCGGCCTTTCCATCCCGAGGGCGGCGTCTGCCATGTGTATCTGCTGCATCCGCCCGGCGGCGTGGTGGGGGGGGATCGGCTGTCGATCCGGGTCGGCGTCGATCCGGGCGCCGCGGCTTTGCTCACCACCCCGGCGGCGGGCAAGTTCTACCGCAGCGCCGGACCCTGGGCCCGGCAGGCGGTGGCGCTGGACGTGGGGCCGGGCGCGGCGCTGGAATGGCTGCCGCAGGAAACGATTGTCTACCAAGGTGCCCGCCTGTCTTCGGAAACGCAGGTGGACTTGCGGGAAGGTGCCCGCTTCCTGGGCTGGGAAGTGCTGACCCTGGGCCGTCCCGCCGCGGGCGAAGGTTTCGAGGCCGGCGAGGCCGGGCTGGATTGGCGGATCGATCTCGAAGGCCGGCCGCTCTATTGGGAACGGCTGGTGCTGGACCCTGTGGCGTTCCGGGCCAACTGGGGTTTGCGCGGGCGTCCGGCCTTGGGCACCCTGTTCGCCTATCCGGCCACGGTGGCGCAGATGGACACCGTGCGCGGACTCGTCGGCGACAGCCCGGACCTGGGCGTCAGCCTGATCGAAGGCTTGTTGGTCTGCCGGGGCTTGGATGCCAGGGCCGATCTGCTGCGGCGGTTTTTCGAGCGGGTTTGGGCGGCGCTGCGGCCCGGTGTGATGGATCGGCCCGCCTGCCCGCCGCGTATCTGGGCGACTTGATCCATACCGCGCCCGGTCCGGGGCGGTTGCGCCGCGCCGCATCCGGGCTGCGAAAACGCAAACGAGAGGGAAACATGCAACTCACACCCCGAGAAAAAGACAAGCTATTGATCTTCACCGCCGCCCTCCTGGCCGAGCGCCGCAAGGCCCGTGGCCTCAAGCTCAACCATCCCGAAGCCGTGGCCTATCTCTCCGCCGCCATCATGGAGGGAGCCCGCGATGGCCGTTCCGTGGCCGAGCTGATGGACTATGGCCGTTTGCTCCTGACCCGCGCCGATGTGATGGAGGGCGTGCCGGAACTGATCCCCGATGTCCAGGTCGAGGCCACCTTCCCGGACGGCACCAAGCTGGTGACGGTCCACAATCCCATCGAATAGCCGCTTTCCACCCACCCCAACCCTTGGTTTTCCCATGATCCCAGGCGAAATCATCCCCGCCGACGGCAGCATCGAATTGAACGCGGGCCGTCCCGTCCTCGTCCTCACGGTGGCGAACACCGGCGACCGGCCCATCCAGGTCGGCTCCCATTACCATTTCTCCGAGACCAACCCGGCCCTTGGCTTCGACCGGGCGAAGGCCCGTGGCCACCGGCTCGATATCCCGGCGGGCACGGCGGTGCGCTTCGAGCCGGGCCAGGAGCGCGAGGTGCGGCTGGTGCCGTTCGCGGGCGGGCGGGCAGTCTACGGGTTCCGCCAGGAAGTCATGGGCGCTTTGGAGGACCAGCCATGAGCCGGATATCGCGACACGCCTATGCCGAGATGTTCGGTCCCACCACCGGGGACAAGGTGCGGCTGGCCGATACCGGCCTGTTCCTGGAGGTCGAGAAGGATTTCACCGTCTACGGCGACGAGGTGAAATTCGGCGGCGGCAAGGTCATCCGCGATGGCATGGGCCAGGGACAGCAGGATTCCGCCACGGCGGTCGATACCGTCGTCACCAACGCCCTGATCGTCGATTGGTGGGGCATCGTCAAGGCCGATGTCGGCATTAAAGCCGGGCGCATCGCCGGGATTGGCAAGGCCGGCAACCCGGACATCCAGGCCGGGGTCGATATCGTCATCGGTCCCGGCACCGAGGTCATCGCCGGCGAAGGCCAAATCCTCACCGCCGGGGGCATCGATGCCCATATCCATTTCATCTGTCCGCAGCAGGTCGAGGAGGCCCTGATGTCTGGCGTCACCACCATGATCGGCGGCGGCACCGGACCCGCCACCGGCACCAACGCCACCACCTGCACGCCCGGCCCGTGGAATATCCACCGCATGCTGCAAGCCGTGGATGGATTGCCCATGAATATCGGCCTGCTGGGCAAGGGCAACGCCAGCCTGCCCGCCGCCTTGGTGGAGCAGGTCCGGGCCGGGGCCATCGGCCTCAAGCTGCACGAGGATTGGGGCACCACGCCCGCCGCCATCGATTGCTGCCTGTCCGTGGCCGATGAATACGATGTGCAGGTCGCCATCCACACCGACACCCTCAACGAATCCGGTTTCGTCGAGGACACTTTCGCCGCCTTCAAGGGCCGCACCATCCATACCTACCACACCGAGGGCGCGGGCGGCGGCCATGCCCCGGATATCATCAAAGCCTGCGGCGAGGCCAACGTCCTGCCTTCGTCCACCAACCCGACCCGGCCCTATACGGTCAACACCGTGGACGAGCATCTCGATATGTTGATGGTCTGCCACCATCTCGACCCGGCGATTCCCGAGGACGTGGCCTTCGCCGAATCGCGCATCCGCCGCGAAACCATCGCGGCGGAGGACATATTGCACGATTTGGGTGCGTTCTCGATGCTGTCCTCGGATTCGCAGGCCATGGGCCGGGTCGGCGAGGTGCTCATCCGCACCTGGCAGACGGCTCATAAGATGAAGGCCCAGCGCGGCCCGCTGCCGGAAGATAATCCTGGGAATGACAATTTCCGCATCAAGCGTTACATCGCCAAATACACCATCAACCCGGCCCTCAGCCATGGCATCGCCCACGAGGTCGGCTCGGTCGAGGTGGGGAAACTGGCCGATTTGGTGCTGTGGTCCCCGGCTTTCTTCGGGGTGAAGCCCAGTTTGATCCTCAAGGGCGGCTTCATCGCCGCCGCGCCCATGGGCGATCCCAACGCCTCGATCCCGACCCCGCAGCCGGTGCATTACCGGCCCATGTTCGGTGCGCTGGGCGACGCCTGCCGCGCCACCTCCATGACCTTCCTGTCCCAGGCGGCTTTCGAGTCCGGTGTGGCCCAGCGTTTGCAACTCGGAAAATTGATCGGTGTGGTTTCCCATACTCGAGACATCGGCAAGAAGGACTTGATACACAACGCCTATCAACCCCGGATCGAGGTCGATGCCCAAACCTATGCGGTGCGGGCCGACGGGGTCTTGCTGACCTGCGAACCCGCCGAGGTGTTGCCGATGGCGCAGCGGTATTTCTTGTTCTGACCGGGGTCCGGGCCGCGCCATCGGGACGGGAATCTTCCCGCCGCCGGTGGCGGGCCATCGCCATCCCCCGGCAAGTCCCATCACCAGGAGTCGATATGATGAGCGCCCCTGATTCGCAGCGTTTTCTGGGTAAGTACCGTGAAATCATCGTCGCGGTGGCTTTCTTCCTGATTTTCGACCTGGCCGTTTTGGTCCTGAATTTCTATATCTCCTACAAGATTTCGGAAAGCGCCGTCGAAATCAATTTGGCCGGACGCCAAAGGATGTTATCGCAGCGCATGACCAAGGAGTTATTGATCGGGTTGCAAGATGCCCAGCAACTCCAGGATGTGAATGCGTCTATCGAGAAAATATATACCTCCGCCCTGGGGTTCAACCAAACCCTGCAAGCCTTCCGCCAGGGCGGGACGGTCGTCAGCGCCGATAACCAGCCCGCCACTTTGAAGGCGGTCGCCATTCCCGCCGCCCAGGACGTGCTGGCCAGGGCGGATAGGCTATGGCAGCCCTTGTTCCAGCGGATAATCACGATCAAGCGCACCAACGACGATATCCGGGCGCTGTTCAACGCCCATTTAATCGGGGTCGAGGAAGCCCAGGACAAAAGCGCGGAACGGGAATTGACCTTGGAAGCCGCCGTGCGCTATGCCCAGGTTTACAACCTGGATTTGCTGGATTTGATGAACCAGTTCACCAACCAGCTCGAATCCGCCGCCAACCAACGCGCCAATACCCTGCGCCAAGTGCAAACGGCGGGTATTTTGCTGGCCTTGCTCAATTTCGGTTTCATCCTGTTCAAATTCATCCGCCGCCTGCTCGAAAACGACCGGCGGGTCGAGAAGGCCCGCCAGGAAACTTCCGAAATCCTGGGCACGGTGCGCGAGGGTTTGTTCTTGCTGGGGCAGGATTTCTCGATAGGCTCGCAATACTCGGCTTCCCTGTCGGCCATTTTGGGCAAGCCGATTAAGGCGGGGGACGATTTACGCACCCTCCTGGCCGATATGGTCAGCCCTGAATCATTGAAGGCCGCGACCGAGTATATCGGCCTGTTGTTGGGCGACCGGGTCAAGGAATCGCTGGTGCAAGACCTGAATCCCTTGGTCAACCTGCCCGTGCAATTGGCCGATGCCCAGGGCCAGGGCCGCCAGCGCTATTTGAGCCTGTATTTCAACCGGGTATTGGAACACGGGAAGATCGTGCATTTGCTGGTGACGGTGTTCGATGTCACCACCCAGGTGCGTTTGGAGCAGGAATTGGCGGCGGCCAAACAAAAAGCCAAGGCCGAAATGGAGGTTTTGTTGGATTTGCTCAAGGTGAATCCGGCCCATTTGAAACATTATCTGGGCCGGGCCGAGCGCGAGCTATTGGGCATCAACGACCAATTGCGGAATATCGAGAACAGCCGGGATTATCGTCAAGCCATCAATCAAATCTTCCGCCAAACCCATACCCTCAAGGGCGAGGCGGCGGCGCTGGGTTTGGGGATTTTCGAGGATTTGGCGCAGAGGTTCGAGGATATGCTGTCCGAATTGCGCGGCAAATCCACCGTGCTGGGCCGCGACTTGCTGGCCTTGCCCTTGCCCTTGGACGATTTCCTGAACCGCATCGGCCAGGTGCGCGAATTGAGCCGCCGCCTATCCGATTTGCAGGCGGCTTTCAGCGAGCCCAACGAACCCGAGTTGGTCAGGAATATGACCGCGCTGGCGCAGCGTATCGCCGAGGACCATGCCAAACAGGTGGAATTGGAAACCGACCTGGCTTTGATGGCGGTATTGCCGCCCCGAATCCGCCATGGTTTGAACGATATCGCCTTGCAGTTATTGCGGAACGCCATCGTGCATGGCATCGAAAGCCGGAGCGAGCGTTTGATCTGGAATAAGGCCGTGACCGGCACGGTGCAGGTTTTCTTGAAGCAGCGCGAGGACGAATATGAATTCGTGATGCGCGACGATGGCCGGGGTTTGATCGCGGAGGATATCCGCGCCGAATTGCTGCGCCGGGGGTTGTATACCGAAGCCCAGTTGCGGGAATTCGACGATAACCAAATCGTCATGAAGATATTCGAGCCGGGTTTCAGCACCGCCGACAGCGTGGGCCGCGACGCCGGGCATGGGGTGGGCTTGGATGTGGTCAAGCATATGATCGGCGAATTGGGCGCGCGCTTGAGTATCGCTACCGAGAAATATAGCTATACCCAGTTCAGTATTTGTTTCCCGATACCGGCGGAGGAAGCTACGGCATGAAACTCAAACTGCTGATCGTGGACGATTCCAATATCATCCGCAGGCGCATCGTCCGGGTCGCGGCCTTGCCGGAATTGCAGGGCATGGGTATCGTGGGTCTGGCGCGGAATGGGGTCGAGGCCATCGAGGTTTGCCGGCAAATCGTGCCCGATATTGTCACCATGGATTTGACCATGCCGGAAATGGACGGCAATACCTGCGTGGAGGAAATGGTGAAAATCTGTCCCGCCGTCAAAATCCTGGTGGTATCGGCCCTGAGCGACAAGGCGACGGCCATCGACGCGCTGAAACGCGGGGCGCAGGGGTTTTTATATAAGCCCTTCACCGACGAGCAACTCGTCAACGCGCTGTTGGAATTGGTCGCTTGAGAACAGGAGGACGAGGATGCCCGAGCTGGCCGAAATCGATTTGAAAGTATTCGTGGACGCGGTGACCCATTATTTCCAGACCAGCACCGACGAGCCCGCCACCATCCGCTCCGCCTATTTGGCGCAGGATATTCCGCCCTCGGAATCCTATATCGGCTTGATCACCTGTTCGGGCCGTTTCCGGGGCTGTGTGCATTTTTCGGCGGCGGATAGCATGGTCCGCGAGTTGCTGCGCTGTTGGGGCGAATACGACCATAGCGAGGCCAACCTGTTGGACGCCGTGGGCGAGATCGCCAATACCATCGCGGGGAATGCCCGGCGTCATTTCGGGACGGGGTTGCAGATTTCCGTGCCGGTGAAATTGCGCGGTCCCAGCGAGCGGATCAAGGCGGCGGTGCGGGCGCGTCCGTTCGTGATCGCCTTGCGGTGGCGCGATCACAACGCCATCGTGGTGGTCGATCTGGCCCCGGATGAGTGAACCGATGTACAGCCTGACCGAATCCGCCGCGCCCGGCACGCCCCACGGCGATACCCTGACCCTGCCTTATGACGCCCGCCAGAAAAGCCGCCTCCTGGCCCGGACCGACGGCGGTGCGCAAGTCGGTTTATTCCTGCCCCGCGGGAAGGTGCTGCGCGGCGGCGACCTGCTGACCGGACCCACGGGTGAGGTGGTGGCGGTCCGGTCCGCGCCCGAAGCCCTGTCCGTCGTGAAGACCGGCGACGCCCTGTTGTTCGCCCGCGCCTGTTACCACCTGGGCAACCGCCATGTGGCTTTGCAGATCGCGCCGGGCGAACTGCGCTATCTGGCCGATCCCGTGTTGGATGGGATGGTGCGCGGCCTGGGGCTGGACCCGGCCCACGAATCCGCCCCGTTCGAGCCGGAAGCCGGCGCTTATCATGGCCATGGGCACTGATCTGGCCCTGGTCCGCCTGCTGCAACTGGCCAGCCCGGCCTTGCCCATCGGCATGTACAGCTATTCCCAGGGCATGGAGCGGGCGGTCGAGGATGGCTGGATCGCGACCGAGGCCGACGCCTTGGAATGGCTGTCCGGCGTGCTGGAACGCGGTTTGGGGCGGGTGGATTTGCCGGTGCTGGCCCGCTTGCACGCGGCCTGGGCGGCGGACGATGCCGGGGCCGTGGCCCATTGGAGCCGCCGTTTGCAGGCTTGCCGGGAAACCTCGGAACTCCGGGCCGAGGACCGCCAGACCGGGCAGGCCCTGGCCCGGCTGTTGGATGCCCTGGGCGTGGCCCGCGCCGCCGCCTGGACCCGCGATCCGGCGGCGACGCTGGCCAATGGTTTCGCGCTGGCGGCGGTGGAATGGGACATCGATCAACGCGGGGCGCTGCTGGGTTATGCCTGGGGCTGGTTGGAGAATCAAATCCTGTGCGCCGTGAAGCTGGTGCCGCTGGGGCAGGTGGCGGGGCAGCGCCTGTCGTTGGAACTCGCCGCCCGCTTGCCCGCCCAGGTGGAACGGGCCTTGGCCCTGGCCGACGCCGATATCGGCGGCAGCGCTTTCGGGCTGGCCTTGGCCAGCGCCCGCCACGAGACCCAGTATTCCCGGCTGTTCCGTTCTTGAACTGGCCGCAGCTCCGGGCCACGGTTTTTCCCCTCAACTTTGGAAATGAAAGATGTCCGACAAACCCGTCTTGAGAGTAGGTGTCGGCGGCCCGGTGGGTTCCGGCAAGACCGCCCTGGTGGATGCCCTGTGCAAGCGTATGCGCGGCGATTACCAGATCGGCGTGGTGACCAACGATATCTATACCCGCGAGGACCAGCAATTCCTGATCCGCAGCCAAGCCCTGCCCGAGGAACGCATCCTGGGCGTGGAAACCGGCGGTTGCCCCCATACCGCCATCCGCGAGGACGCCTCGATGAACCTGGCGGCGGTCGAGGAACTGTGCCAGCGCTTCGCCGACCTGGATTTCGTGCTGGTGGAGAGCGGCGGCGACAACCTCAGCGCCACCTTCAGCCCGGAACTGGCCGACCTCACCCTGTACGTGATCGATGTGTCGGCGGGCGACAAGATTCCGCGCAAGGGCGGTCCCGGCATCACCCGCTCCGACCTGCTCATCATCAACAAGACCGATCTGGCCCCGCATGTGGGCGCGTCGTTGGAGGTGATGGACCGCGACGCCCGCAGGATGCGCGGGGAGCGGCCCTTCGTGTTCACCAACCTCAAGACCGGCGCGGGCCTGGACGAGGTGGTGGCTTTCATCGTGCGGCAGGGGATGCTGGGAACGGCCCCGGCCTGAGCGCCGCCCGTAAAAAACCGCCGCCGGGGTCGCCCCTGGCGGCGGTTTTTTCATGCCCGTGGGCGCGTGGCTCAGACGCCCAGCAGCAGGCGGCCGGGGTCTTCCAGCAGTTCCTTGATGGTGTAGAGGCAGGACACGGCGTCGCGCCCGTCGATGATGCGGTGGTCGTAGGACAGGGCCAGATAGATCATGGGCCGGACCACGATCTCGCCGTCCTCCACCACCGGGCGGTCCTTGATGGCGTGCATCCCCAGGATGGCGCTTTGCGGCGGGTTGAGGATGGGCGTCGAGAGCATGGAGCCGAAGATGCCGCCGTTGGTGATGGTGAAGGTGCCGCCGTTGAGTTCCTCGTAGGTCAGCTTGCCGTCGCGGGCGCGTTTGGAGAATTCGACCACGGCCTTTTCGATGTCGGCGAAATCCTTTTGGTCGGCGTCGCGCAGCACCGGCACCACCAGGCCGCGGTCGGTCGAGACCGCGAGGCCGATGTCGTAGTAGTCGTGGTAGACGATGTCGTTGCCCTCGACCGAGGAATTGACGATGGGATAGCGCTTCAGGGCTTCCACCGCCGCCTTCACGAAGAAGGACATATAGCCCAGCTTGACCTTGTGGGCCTGCTCGAATTTGTCCCGGTAGCGCTTGCGCAGGTCGTTGATGTGCTTGAGGTTGACCTCGTTGAAGGTGGTCAGGGTGGCGGTGGAACGCTGGGCGTCGATCAAGCGCTCGGCGATGCGGGCGCGGAGCCGGGTCATGGGGACGCGGCGGTCGCCGGGCCGGGTGGCCGGGGCGGGCGCGGGCCGGGCCGGTTCCGCCGCCGGTTGGGCCGGGGCGGCTTTCCGGTGGTCGAGATGGGACTGCACGTCCTCCCGCGTGAGCCGCCCTTCGCGGCCCGTGCCCTGGATGGCGGCGGGGTCGAGGTCGTGTTCGGCCAGCATCCGGCGCACGGCGGGACTCAGGGTCGGCGGGAATTCGGGCCGGGTTTCCGGGGCGGCGGCGGGCGGCGGGGCGCTGGGCTTGGGGGGTTCCGGCACCGGGGCCGCGGGCGTCGCGACCGCTGCCACGGGGGCCGTGGCGGCGGCTTTGGCCTCGGTGTCGATCACCGCCAGCAATTCGCCGCTGACCACCACATCGCCCTTGTGGCGGAGGATTTCCAGCAGGACGCCGTTTTCCGGCACGGGCACTTCCAGCACGACCTTGTCGGTTTCGAGGTCGATGAGGTTGTCGGATTTTAGGACCGGGTCGCCGGGCCGCTTGTGCCAGTCGAGCAGGACGGCGTCGCTGACGGATTCCGGGAGGTTAGGGACGGTGACTTCTATGCGCATGGACGATCCTGACGGATTGTTGAGGGTTCACGGCCCGGAACAGCGCGTCTTCCACGACTTTCTTCTGCTGTTCCAGGTGGCGGTGGAATTGGCCCACGGCGGGCGCGGCGGACATGGGGCGCCCCGCGTAGCCGAGGAGGATGTCTTTTTCCAGGAGGGATAGGAAACGGTGCTTGATCTGGTGCCAAGCACCCTGGTTCTCGGGTTCTTCCTGGCACCAGACCAGCTCCCTGAGGTTGTTGAACGGGGAGAGCTGTTCCAGGAAATAATCGAACGGGAAGGGATAGAGCTGCTCGATGCGGATCAGGGCGACATGTTCCAGATGTTCCTTGCGGCGGGTTTCCAGCAGGTCGTAGAACACCTTGCCGGAACACAGCACCACGCGGGTGATCTTGTCGGGGTCGTGCGGGTCGATCTCGCCGATGACGTTGTGGAAATGGCCCCGCGTCAGGTCTTCCAGCGGCGAGATCGCCAACTTGTGCCGTAACAGGCTTTTCGGGGTCATGACGATCAAGGGCTTGCGGTAGCGCCGCACCAGTTGCCGCCGCAGCAGGTGGAAAATCTGGGCCGGGCTGCTCGGCACGCAGACCTGCACGTTCTGCTCGGCGCACAGTTGCAGGTAGCGTTCCAGCCGGGCCGAGGAATGTTCCGGTCCCTGGCCTTCGTAGCCGTGGGGCAGCAGCATGGTCAGGGCGCACAAGCGGCCCCATTTGGTTTCCCCGGAGGTGATGAACTGGTCGATGACGACCTGGGCGTTATTGGCGAAATCGCCGAACTGGGCTTCCCAGATCACCAGGGTTTCGGGTTCGGAGCTGGCGTAGCCGTACTCGAAGCCCAACACGCCTTCCTCCGACAACAGGGAGTCGTAGATATGGAACTGGCCGCCCGGCCCGTCCAGATGGTGCAGCGGGACGTGGGCCGCGCCATTGTCCTGGTCGTACAGCACGGCGTGGCGGTGGAAGAAGGTGCCGCGCCCCACGTCCTGGCCGCTGATGCGGACGTTGTAGCCCTCCTTGAGCAGGGAGGCGTAGGCCAGGGTTTCGGCGAAGCCCCAGTCCATCGGGATTTCCCCGCCCGCCATCTTGCGGCGGCTGTCCATGACGGCGGCGGTCCTGGAATGCAGCGCGAAACCTTCCGGCACGCGGGCGATCTGTCCGGCCAGCTCGCGGGCGGTGTCGAGGTCCAGGGTCGAATCGTAGTCCACGCTCCATTCCGCGCCCAGATAGCGGTCCCAACTGGTTTTCAGGTAGCTGGCGGCGTCCGGCAGCACCGGGCGCGACACGATCTCGTCGCGCTTGAGCGAACCTTGGTAGTCTTCCTCCATGCCCAGTTCGTCCTCGCGGCTGATGACGCCCGCCTGGATCAAGGCTTCGGCGTAGAGCCGCCGCACCGGCGGATGCTGGCGGATGAAGCGGTACATGGCGGGCTGCGTCACCGCCGGTTCGTCGGCCTCGTTGTGGCCGTGGCGGCGGTAGCAGATCAGGTCAATCACCACGTCGCGCTTGAACCTCATGCGGTAATCGACCGCCAACTGGGTCACGAACAGCACGGCTTCCGGGTCGTCGCCGTTCACATGGAACACGGGCGCCTGGACCATGTTGGCCACGTCGGTGCAATACAGCGTCGAGCGGGCGTCGAACGGGTTGCTGGTGGTGAAGCCGATCTGGTTGTTGATGACGATATGGATGCTGCCGCCGGTGGTGTAGGCGCGGGTTTCGGCCATGTTGAGGGTTTCCATCACCACGCCCTGCCCGGCGAAGGCGGCGTCGCCATGCACCAACACCGCCAGCACCGCGGTTTCGCCGTCGCCGTCGCGGCGGTCCTGGCGGGCGCGCACCGAGCCTTCCACCACCGGGCTGATGATCTCCAGGTGCGAGGGGTTGAAGGCCATGGCGAGGTGCAGCGGACCCTTGGGCGTTTGCAGGTCGGAGGAAAAGCCCATGTGGTATTTGACATCGCCCGCGCTGGCATGGGGCGGGGCGCTGGTGTAGGTGCCCTCGAATTCCTGGAACAGGGAACCGGGTTTCTTGCCCAGGATGTTGATGAGGACGTTGAGGCGTCCGCGGTGGGCCATGCCGATCACGATTTCCTGCGTGCCCTGGTCGCCGGCGCGCTGGATCAATTCGTCCAGCAGCGGGATCAGGCTTTCCGCCCCTTCCAGCGAGAAGCGCTTCTGGCCCACGTATTTGCGGTGCAGGTATTTCTCGATGCCCTCGGCGGCGGTCAGCATCCTCAAGAGCCAGCGCTTGGATTCGGCGTCGGGCAAGGCCCAGGCGGTGGCGGTTTCCAGCCGTTCCCGCACCCATTGCTTGATCTCGCTATCGACGATGTGCATGTATTCGGAGCCGATGGCCCCGCAGTAGGTGCGCTTGAGCCGGGCGATGATCTCGCGCAGCGGCAGCTTCTTGGAGCCGTGCATGATATCGACGTAGAACGGGCGGTCGAGGTCGGCGGCGTCCAGCCCGTAATGGGCCGGGTCCAGGTCCGGCAGGGTGGGGGGCGGGGCGAGCTTGAGCGGATTGTTGTCCGCCGCCTGGTGGCCGCGGGTGCGGTAATGGTAGATGAGCCGGTCCACGGCGGCCTGCTTGCGGAGGGCTTCCTCGATATCGGCGGGCGCCGCCGCAGCGGTCTGGGCGGCGGGATGCAGCCGCACCGGCTCCTGGATGGACTTGAATTTCTCGCGCCAACTGGGATCGACCGATTCGGGGTCGCGCTGGAAACGTTCGTACAGGTCTTCGAGGAAACCGACGTTATCCTCGGCGCAGGCGGAGGACTCTTCGAATAGGTATTTGAGCGTGTTCATATTGCCGTCTTGGAATATCCACTGGGTGTCTTCGATGGATGGCCGGGACCGCGTGGCCCGGTGGGGTGGCCCCATGGCAGGTATGATGTGGTGGCGCCACCTGCGCGGAGGCCCAGGCGCGGATACGGGATGGGGCTGGGGCGGTGCGGGGCACCGGTCGGAAAGGCGTAGGTTGGCGCAACGGATGGGGGACGTGGCTGTTGGGTCATTGGGGTGTGTGGCCGTCCGACGTTTACTTTAGATTGTAGGACTAGAGCCGAAACAAATCGACCCTAACCTTGTCGCGGGGCGATTCATTGCCTACCTTAAGGCGTGGCTTGGACCAGCGGAGTGAACGATATGTTCGATGGCATGGTGGGGCGTTTACCGGTTTTCGACCGGGGTTTGGAGATATTCGGCTATGAACTGAGGTTTTGCGGCCGGGAAGCCCTGCGCGGGGGCGGTGGCGGCGTGGCCGGGCCGGAGACCCTGCGCGAGGCCAGCCATTGCCTGCCCCTGGACGATTTGGTCGGCGGGAGCCGGGCCTTGGTCCGGGTGCCGTCCGAGGGCTTGGCCGCTTGCGCCGAATGGGGCTGGCCCAAGGAACGGGTCGTCCTCGCCGTGCCGGGCGCGGTGGCGCGGGAGGCCGGACTGGGCGCGGTGGCCGGGCGCTTGGCGGATTTGGGCTACGCCATCGCCTTGTGCGATCCCGCCGGCGATCCTGGCTGGCTGCGCCGGGAAGCCGCCTATGTTTCCCTCTGCCTGTTCGATGCGGACCGGCTCCCCGCCGGGGCGGCCGGATGGCCGGGCGGGCATGGCTTGGATCTGCGGTGCTTGGTCGCCGGGGTCGGCACCCGCGACCAATTCGAGCGCTGCGTCAAATTGGGATTTCATTATTTCCAGGGGGCGTTCGTCGAGCGTCCGGGGCGGCTGCGCGGCCCCGACATACCGGGCAACCGGCTGGCCTTGCTGGAATTGCTCGCCACGCTGCAAAACCCCGATATTTCCATCGCCGAGGCCGAAACCCTGATCGGCCGCGATATGGTGCTGAGCTACAAGCTGCTGCGCTTGATCAATTCGGCCTTCTTCGGGCTGGGGAAGCCGGTGGAGTCGATCCGCCGGGCGGTGTTGGTGTTCGGGCTGGGCCGGGTGAAGAACTGGGCCTCGGTGATCCTGATGAACTCGGTGGACTACCAACCCCGCGAATTGCTGGCGATGGCGACCTTGCGGGCGCGCACCTGCGAATCCTTGGCCCAACACCTCAAGCGCCCCGATCCCGAACATTATTACCTCGCGGGCCTGTTTTCCCTGTTGGACGCCGTCATGGACCTGCCCAGGGAGCAAATCCTGTCCTCCCTGAACCTGCCCGCCCCGGTCGATGCCGCCTTGCTGGAAGGCGCGGGACCGGTGGGCGAGGCTTTGCGGCTGGTCCTGGCCTTCGAGCGGGCCGATCCGGCCCCGCTGGTCGCGGCGGGCTTGGCGGATGTGGTGCCGGCCCATCTGTACCTGGACGCCATCCGTTGGAGCCGTGGTTTGGGGGCGGCCCTGGCCCCCGCTTAGCGGTTTTAGCGTTCCTGTTGACGGTAATTCCCCAGTAAAACACTTGGCTGTCATGGGGGGGCGTGGCAGAATCGCGTCATCAAGCCGAAACAATCGATGACCATGAACGCCAATCCCTTGATCGACCGCTATGGTAGGCGGGTCCATTATCTCCGGGTGTCCATCACCGACCGCTGCGATTTCCGCTGTATCTACTGCATGGGCGAGGAGATGGAATTCCTGCCCCGCGCCCAAATCCTGACCCTGGAGGAAATCGCCGCCGTTTGCCGGGCCTTCGTGGCCTTGGGCGCGGACAAGATCAGGATCACCGGCGGCGAGCCTTTGGTGCGCAAGGGCGCGGTGGATTTGATGCGGGATATTGGCGGTTTGCCGGGCCTTAGGGAATTGGCGCTGACCACCAATGGCTCGCAATTGGAGGGCTGCGCCGCCGACCTCAAGGCCGCCGGGGTCGGGCGCCTCAATGTGAGCCTGGATTCGCTGGACGCCGGGCGCTTCCGCCAGATGACCCGGATCGGCGATTTGGCGCGGGTGCTGCGCGGGATCGACGCGGCCTTGGAGCAGGGCTTCGACAAGGTCAAGCTCAACACCGTGGTGTTGAAGGGCCGCAACCACGACGAGGTCTGCGACCTCGTGGCCTATGCCGTCGCCAAGCGGATGGATATCAGCTTCATCGAGGAAATGCCGCTGGGCGTGGTCGATGGCCACGACCGGGCCGAGGAATATTATTCCAGCGACGCCATCCACCGCGACCTCGACAAGCATTTCTCGCTGCTGCCCACGCCCGAGAATACCGGCGGGCCTTCGCGCTATTTCCGGGTGGTCGGCACCGCGACGCGGGTCGGTTTCATTTCGCCCCACAGCCATAATTTCTGCGGTACCTGCAACCGGGTCCGGCTCACCGCCGAGGGGCGCTTGTTGCTGTGCCTGGGGAATGAGCATTCGGTGGACCTCAAGCGGGTGCTGCGGGCCAATCCCGGCGACGCCGCCAAGCTGCGGCAGGCCATCGTCGAGTCCATGCACCTCAAGCCCGAGCGCCATCATTTCGACCTCAAGGCGGAGCCGGTGATTTTCCGCCATATGAACGCGACGGGCGGGTGAGGGGGTTAGGGATTTTCCAAACCCAAACGCCCGCTCCAATCCTTGGCGAACTGCCAAGCCACCCGCCCGCTGCGCGAACCCCTGAGCAGGGCGTAGCGCAAAGCCTCGGACCGGGCGGTCTCCCAATCCTCCAGCGGCGTCCCCAGCCGGTCCAGCCAATGGCGCACCACGGCCAGATATTGGTCCTGGTTGAAGGCGTGGAAGGATAGCCACACCCCGAAGCGCTCCGACAGCGAAATCTTCTCCTCCACCGCCTCGCCCTGGTGTAATTCGCCTTCGATCCAGCGGGCCTGTTGGTTGTCCTCGGCGTATTCGGGCAGCAGGTGGCGGCGGTTCGAGGTGGCGTAGATCAGCACATTGGGCGGCGGGGCGCAGAACGAACCTTCGAGGATGGCCTTCAGCGCCTTGTAGCCGGCGTCGTCGGCCTCGAACGACAGATCGTCGCAGTACAGGATGAATTTTTCCGGCCTGGGATGGAGCAGGTCCAGGATATCCGGCAGTTCCACCAGATGTTGGCGGTCCACCTCGATCACGCGGAGTCCGGTGGCGGCGTACTCGTTCAGCAATGCCTTGACGAGCGAGGATTTGCCGGTGCCCTTCGCGCCCCACAACAGGGCGTTGTTGGCGGGCAAACCCTTGAGGAATTGCCGGGTGTTGCGGTCGAGTTCGGCTTTCTGCCGGTCCACGCACAGGAGATCGGCCAGCGCCAGCCGGTGCGGCCTGGGGATGGCCTGCAAGGGCTGGCGGGCCGCCGCGCCCCGCCAGCGGAAGGCGGGGGAGGCGTTCCAATCCACGGTTTCCGGCGCGGCGGGGACCAGCCGTTCCAGCCGGTCCACCAGCGCCGCGGCCTTTTCCAGGAAAAGGGCCAGCGCGTCCATCAGTCCTCGTCGCGGCCCGGTTTATTGGGCTTGCGTTTGGGGAGATGCACATCCACGTCGGCTTTCCTCCGGCCCGGGCGGAAGGGCGCGTTGTCGCCGTCCTTGAGCTTCAGCGGCTTGCGCGGCGGACGGTCGCCACCGCCTTCTTCCGGTTGCAGGTTGATGCGCTGGTTGCGGACCCAGGTTTTTTTCAGGCGGGCGAAGCAATCGCCGGGCAGGTCTTCCGGCAGTTCCACCGTGCTGTGGGTGTCGTGCAGCTTGATCTGGCCGATGCGCCGGGCCGGGATGCCGCCCTCGTTGGCCAGCGCCCCGACGATGTCCCTGGGGGTGACGCCATGCTCGCGGCCCACGTCGAGGGTATAGCGGCGCATGGGTTCGGTATCGCGGCGGCGGTCGTCGCGGTCGCGCCGTTCCGGGCGGCGGTCGGAACCCCGGTCGCGGTCGCCCCGGTCGAAATCGCGGAATTCGCGTACCGGCGGCTCCGGCTCGTCCGGCGCGGCCAGGGGGCGTTCCCTGTGCATGAGATGGGCGATGGCGGCGGCGATATCGGCGGCTTCGCCCAGTTCCTCCGTCACCATCTGGTCGATCAATTCGCGGTAGAAACCGATGTCCTCGTTGTCCAGCACCTCGACCAATTGCGCCTTGAATTGCTCGATACGGCGGTCGGCGATGTCCTGCAAGGTCGGCAGGCGCATCTGCTGGATCGGCTGGCGGGTGGCTTGCTCGATGGCCCGCAACATCCGGCGTTCCCGCGGGGCGACGAACAGGATCGCCGTGCCCTTGCGCCCGGCCCGGCCCGTGCGGCCGATGCGGTGGACATAGGCTTCGGTGTCGTAGGGGATGTCGTAGTTGACCACATGGGTGATGCGGTCCACGTCCAGGCCACGGGCCGCGACGTCGGTGGCGATGACGATATCCAGCCCGCCCTTCTTCAGGCGGTCGATGACCTTCTCGCGCAGGACCTGGCTCATGTCGCCGTTCAGCGCCGCCGCCTCGTAGCCGCGGGCTTCCAGCTTCTCGGCCAGTTCCACGGTCTCGGTCTTGGTGCGGACGAAGATGATCATGGCGTCGATATCCTCGGCGTCGAGGATACGGGTCAGGGCTTCCAGCTTTTGCAGGCCCGACACCAGCCAATATTGCTGGTTGATGGATTCGACGGTGGCGGTCTTGGCCTTGATCTTGACCTCGACCGGGTTCCGCAACTGGCCGTCGGCGATCTTGCGGATCACGGGCGGCATGGTGGCCGAGAACAGGGCGGTCTGGCGGCTATCCGGGGTGTGTTCGAGGATCCATTCCACGTCCTCGATGAAACCCATGCGCAGCATCTCGTCGGCTTCGTCGAGGACCAGGGTGGTGAGCGAATCCAGGTTCAAGGTGCCCCGGCGCAGATGGTCCATGACCCGTCCCGGCGTGCCGACCACGACATGGACGCCGCGGGCGAGGTGGCGCAATTGCAGGTTCATGCCCTGGCCGCCGTAGATGGGCAGGATATGGAAACCTTCGAGGTGGCGGGCGTAGGTCTGGAACGCCTCGGCGACCTGGATCGCGAGTTCGCGGGTCGGGGCCAGCACCAGGGCTTGCGGGGCGCGGCGCTCGATATCGATGCGGTTGAGGACGGGCAGGGCGAAGGCGGCGGTTTTGCCGGTGCCGGTTTGGGCTTGGCCGATGAGGTCGCGGCCTTCCAAAAGGTGCGGGATGCACGCGGCCTGGATGGGGGAGGGGTTCTCGTAGCCGATTTCCTGGATGGTTTGCAGGAGTTCCGGGGAAAGGCCGAGGTCGTCGAAGGAGGAGAGGTTGGTTTCGTCGGTCATGTGTTTCTGCTGAGTGAGGAAAGGGGGAATGCCGCGTGGGGCGCGGGCGATGAATTCGTTAAAGCTTATTCCATCCTGAACAATACGTTTTCCGCTTGGTTCAAGAGCTTATCCAGCTTTTTCAGGGATTTGAGCAGTTTATCGGTATCGGCGGGCACCGCCACCGCCAGGCTGGCGAATTCCAAACTGGCTTTGACCAGGGAAAAGGCGGGGCCGTGCAAGGCGGGTTGCCCGGTGCCGCTTTTGAGTTTTCCGGCTAGGGCGGCGAGTTGTTCCAATTCCGGTTCCCAGTTCTTGGATATTTTGGACCGTTTGTCCGGGATGGCTGCGGGATTTTGGGAGAGTTCGGTGATGATCCTGCCGTTTTGTTTGGCGGCGAGATAGGTTTCCTTGAGTTCTCTGGTGATTCCAGCGCCGAAATAAACATTGTAGGATTCGATTAAGCCATCGTAGACAATCTTTCCCAGGAATGGCAATAAGACCACCTTGGTGCGTAACGGTAAATAGGATTTATGGATGATTTCTTCCAGTCCTTGGTGCAGGCCCAGCACGCCATAGACTTGGTTGTGATTGCCTATGAAGATGGCATGGGATTTTAAATAGCGCTCCAGGAAAAAATCGCCCGCGACGAAATTTTGCCACCCGGTGACGATGGCGAGTTCTTCTTTGTCGAAACCTTGGGGATTTTGTTCCAAGAAGGTTTGGTGCAGTTCGGGGTGTTGGTAAAGCGCGTTGCGGACTTGGGCTTTTTGTTCGGTCGGGGCTTTGATATAGCTTGCCAAATCCTGGATTTCCGGCAGCAGGCCAAGCTTTTCCTTGACGAAGAATTGCAAGGGCCACATCAATCGGAAAAACAGTTCGGCTTGTTCCGTGCTTAATTTCATAACGTAACTAGAAAAGTATCTGGGTCGGGAAGTTTTTTCGCCAAAGCCACCGGCAAAAACGGACTCGCCGGATTCACCGTGAGCGACTGGCTGGCCGGGTGCGAAACCAAATCCATCATTACGTAATCGATTAGCCGATAAGCCGGTCGTATTCGGCATGACTGCCAATCCAAAACCACTGTATCCCGTCGGGAACGGGCACTCCGAGGGCACGGTAATTCAATCCCACCCGCACGCTCCTGAATTTTCCAGCACAAACCGGCTTGAATTGCAGGGAGGGATGCGCCAGGTTGCGTTTGAGCAAAACATAATGCGGCGGGCGAGCCTTTGGATTTCCGGCGGCAGTTGCGATAAGCAAACCCAAAATCGCTTCGACGCATAATGCTTCAAATCTCGCGGACCTCGCCTCTCCGGTACTCGGCCAAGGCTTCTTCGGCCAACGCATCCAGCTTACCGGCGGCGGCGTCCGCTTCGATCCGCTCGTCCCAGGCATCCGCGGCGAACTCGGCGAACCAACGGCGGAACTTGGCGAATTCCTCCGGGGGCAATTGCGAGACGGCTTGTTCGACGGCTTCGGCGGTCATCATGGCGGTTTTCCTCGATAGAGCGGAATAGGGGATTCCCAAGCCCAAACCTGGGAATCCCTGGTCCCGGAATCAACCCATCAGCGGCTTATACCGGATGCGGTGCGGATTCTCGGCCTCGTCGCCTAGGCGGCGCTTGCGGTCGGCTTCGTAGTCGGCGTAATTGCCCTCGAACCACACCACCTTGCTTTCGCCCTCGAAGGCCAACATGTGGGTGGCGATGCGGTCCAGGAACCAGCGGTCGTGCGAGATCACCACGGCGCAGCCGGGGAAGTCGAGCAGGGCTTCCTCCAGCGCCCGGAGGGTTTCCACGTCCAGGTCGTTGGTCGGTTCGTCCAAAAGCAGGACGTTGCCGCCGCTCTTCAGCAGCTTGGCCAGGTGGACGCGGTTGCGTTCGCCGCCCGAGAGGTCGCCGATGCGCTTTTGCTGGTCGGAGCCCTTGAAGTTGAAGCGCCCACAGTAGGCGCGGGAGGGCGTCTGGTAATTGCCGACGGTAATCATGTCGAGTCCGTCGGAAATCTCCTCCCAGACGGTCTTGTTGGGGTCGAGATGGTCGCGGGTTTGATCGACATGGGCGATTTGCACGGTTTCGCCATGGCGGATGGTACCACTATCCGGCTGTTCTGTGCCCGCGATCATGCGGAACAAGGTGGTTTTACCGGCACCATTGGGGCCGATGATGCCGACGATGCCGCCCGGCGGCAGCCTGAAGCTCAGGTCGTCGATGAGCAAGCGGTCGCCGAAGCCCTTCCGCAAGCCTTCCACCTCGACCACTTGATCCCCGAGCCGCGGCCCCGGCGGGATATAGATTTCCTTGGTTTCGTTGCGCTTCTGGGTTTCCTGGTTGGCGAGTTCCTCGAAACGCTGCAAACGGGCCTTGCTCTTGGCGTGGCGGCCTTTGGGGTTGGCGCGGACCCATTCCAATTCGGCCTTCATGGCTTTCTGGCGGGCGGATTCCTGTTTTTCCTCGACGGCGAGGCGCTTTTCCTTCTGGTCCAGCCAGGAGGAATAATTGCCTTCCCAGGGGATGCCGTGGCCGCGGTCGAGTTCCAGAATCCAGCCGGCCACGTTGTCGAGGAAATAGCGGTCGTGGGTGACGGCGATCACGGTGCCGGGGAAATCGTGGAGGAAGCGTTCCAGCCAGGCCACCGATTCGGCGTCGAGGTGGTTGGTGGGTTCGTCCAGCAGCAGCATGTCGGGGCTGGACAGCAGCAAACGGCACAGGGCTACGCGGCGCTTTTCGCCCCCGGAGAGTTTGGTGACATCGGCGTCCCAGTCGGGGAGCCGGAGGGCGTCGGCGGCGATTTCCAGGGTGCGGTCGAGATTGTGGCCGTCGCTGGCTTGGATGATGCTTTCCAGCCGGGCCTGTTCGGTGGCGAGGGCGTCGAAATCGGCGTCCGGTTCGGCGTAGGCGGC
Organism: Methylomagnum ishizawai; assembly: GCF_019670005.1. Classification (NCBI taxonomy): domain Bacteria; kingdom Pseudomonadati; phylum Pseudomonadota; class Gammaproteobacteria; order Methylococcales; family Methylococcaceae; genus Methylomagnum; species Methylomagnum ishizawai. Next base: position 2,527,151 of record NZ_AP019783.1, read on the forward strand.
ATAGACCGCGTCCAATTGGGCCAAGGCGTCCTTGATGTGGGACAGGGCTTCCTCGACATTGCCGCGCACGTTCTTGGCGGGGTCGAGTTGTGGCTCTTGCGGTAGGTAGCCGATGTTGATGCCGGGCTGCGGGCGGGCTTCGCCGTTGTAATCCTGATCGACCCCGGCCATGATCCGCAATAGGCTGGATTTGCCGGAGCCGTTGAGTCCCAGCACGCCGATCTTGGCACCGGGGAAGAATGAGAGCGAGATGTCGCGGAGGATTTCGCGTTTGGGCGGGACGACCTTGCCCACCCGGTTCATCGTATAAATATATTGAGCCATTTCAATGCCATGCCTTCGGCGGGAAAACCGATATTATTTCACGGTTCGCCGCCGGGTTCACGGCGTGTAGTTTCGCGGATGGAGGGCAACAGCCGATGCGGCTAGAAGGTGGAATGAAAACGCGGGTCGTGCGGCGCTTGGCCGAGGTCGATGCCGCCGCTTGGAACGCGCTGACCGGGGGAACTTATCCGTTCCTGCGCCACGAGTTCCTGTCGGCCTTGGAGGAATGCGGTTGCTTGGGTCAGCGGGTCGGGTGGATGCCGCGGCATTTACTGTTCGAGGATGGGGCGGGGCGTTTGGTCGCCGCTTGTCCGATGTATCTCAAGTCCAATTCCTTCGGGGAGTTCGTGTTCGATTGGGCCTGGGCCAATGCCTATGAGCGATCCGGCCTCGACTATTACCCCAAGTTGGTGGTGGCCGCGCCGTTCACGCCCGCCACCGGGCCACGGCTGTTGATCGCCCCGGAATATCGCTCGGAAGCGCTGGCGGCGGCAATCATGGAAGCGGCCATCGCGGAGGCCGGGCGGGCCGGGGTGTCGTCGCTGCATTGGCTGTTCGCCACCGACGCCCCTTTGCTGGAATCGCCGAGCTTTATGCGGCGGCTGGGCTGCCAATTCCATTGGGAAAACCGGGATTACCGGGATTTCGGCGATTTCCTGGCGGGGTTCACCGCCAAACGGCGCAAGGAGGTCCAGCGCGAGCGGCGCTTGGTGCGGGAGGCGGGCGTGGCTGTGGAGCGGATCGCCGGCGATGCCGTGGAACCCGGATTGTGGCGCAGCGTCCACGAGCTATATTGCGCGACTTTCGCCAAACACGGCAATTATCCGGCGCTGACCGAGGCGTTCTTCCGCGAGGTCGCCGCCACCCTGGGCGGGCAGGTGATGCTGGTGCTGGCGCGGCGGGGCGGGGACATCGTCGGCGCGGCTTATTTCCTGGTTGGGGCCGAGTGTTTGTATGGCCGCTATTGGGGCTGTTGGGAGGAGGTGCCCGGCCTCCATTTCGAGGCGTGCTATTACCAGGGCATCGAGTATTGCATCGAGAACCGCCTGAAACGGTTCGAGCCGGGTGCCCAGGGCGAACACAAGATCAGCCGGGGTTTCTTGCCGACGCCGACCTGGTCGGCGCATTGGATCGCGCATCCGGGGTTTAAGGAGCCTATCGCCCGGTTTTTGGAGCGGGAGGAGCAGGGGATGCGGGAATATATGGCGGAGCTTGGGGAGCGGTCGCCGTTCAAAGGATAAGTGGGCACCCGTTCCTGCGTCTGGCCTAACGCAGGTTTGCATAGGGCTTCTTCTCTCACCGTTGTTGTTATTGTTGTTGGACAGAGCATCTATGATCTAGATCGACGATGATTTCTTTGGTTTCTTTATCTTGATCGGTTATTTTTACTTCGATAAAACATAAGAATTTTTTTCTATTTTTATCGAAATTGTAGATGGATACTTTATAGGTGCCAAGTTCGAGTGGTGGGTGGTTATCGTGTAGAAGATCGGTTTTGGTTCCATTGTAAAGGTCAAACTCGATTTTGACCTTTTTAGATTGTGGTTGTGGTATTATTTTTAAAAAGTGGGTTTTAACGGGAGATTGTGAAGCATTTCTTTCAGATGAATCTAGACCATTTTGCACTTGTCCATTTTGCACTTGTTTTAATTGGCTTTTCAGTTTTTCTATTTCACCCAGCAAGGCTTGTTTTTCAGCGGCATCAGCGGCATCAGCGGCATCAGCGGCATCAGCAGGGGTAGATGTAGGGGATTGCACTGATTGCGGTTGTGGCGGAGTAGAAGGGGGCAGCTTGCCGATATAGAAAATAAAGCTTAATAGCATAATCGATATTATTATAAAAACCGCAGTGGCTCCAAACAGCCGGAATAAGTCATGGTTGGACAGTTGATTCGGTATATCATGCCGATTTTTAGATGTGGGTAGATCGTCTTTAGACATGGAAGACTCCAGCTTTATGTGAATTTGGTAAGGTCTTTGTAAATGCTTAGCTAAGCCAATTTATGCGGTTATATTTGTCAAATTTATTAGCTTATTTTATTTATACTGTTATTTAATTTTTTCCATGTATTTATCGTTGCGTGTTAAGTAATGATTAAATAAAATCCAAAGGGCCACTGTTAAAGAGCTAGCACCTTGGAGCGCGTTTTTTCTCATGTCTTCAAGCCAAGGTTGCTGTGAGCATGCATAAAATATTATTATAAAAGTTGCAGTACACATGATGGCGGGCACAATAACTTCTATCTTGAATATAGATGTGGTATAAAAATTATTATTTTGACTAATTTCATTAGGTGCTTCGTCATTTGATCCTGCAACTTTTGTAGTCCATATGTTTTTGAATCGCTCATTTAGTTCATTGATATAACTCTCTGGCGAGAAGTCATCTTTCCACTTTTTAATCGTATTGTCTACTTCTTCATTGATCGCGTCTTGCTTAGCTTGGTTAGAGTGGGATTTTGAGTTCCTATAACTTTCAAGCCCATTAACCGCATCAATATGCTTTTTTTGCTTGATTTCATAGCAAAGAATATCGTACTCGCCGCACCCGGTTAGCATTTTGGTTAACACCGGCAAGGTTTCCACAAACAGCAGCAAGATGAAGATTGACCATGCCATACGGTCCAGCACGGGGTCTTCTTTCCGCAATTCAAAGAATATCTTCAAGCGTGCGGTGAAATCGTTAGGGTAGTTTTGCTCATATTGCTTGGAATATCCATTGATTTCGCTTTCAAGCGATTGCTTTTTCTTTTTTTGCTCTTCTTGATTGGCGAGAATCTCCCCGCGCTTCTTTTCTTTGAATTGCTCTAGTTTGGTATTGGTCAAGCCGATTTCTTTTTCTTTGGCCTCGATTTTTTTATCGAATTCAGCGCTGTATTTGTCTCTTTCCGCCTTCTTGGCATTGACCACACGCTCGTAGGAACGGTAGATAGGGCCGGGGGAGGTTTTTTGATGGGCGCAGCCATCGGTTACTTCGCAGTCGCGTTTTTGTTCGGCTGCCCCGATCTCCTTATCCAGCTGCGTAAGTTTTGTTTCTTTTTCTTGTAGCAATCGGGCATAGGCTTCGTTCACGGTGCCCATTTCATTGTCTACGATGGATTTGGTTTCTTGCTCTATGTGCTTGGGGTCGTCCAGTATTTTGCCATTAACGGCAGCAATTTTATCATTATAATCGACATACTCTTTCGATTTCTTGAGGTCCTCGATCATTTTCTGATGCGTTCTCAGGTCGATTTTTTCTCGGAAGAAGTATACTTCGATAGGCGTCGCGACGATGACGCTCACAAGGCCACCCATAACTAGCCGCAATAGGAAAGGGGTTCTTTTGGGTTTATAGTGGACATTGGGTATGGCGGAACCGTTTTGTTGAGATGTGGCTGTGTTCGGGATTAGGACGGGTTTGATTTCAACCACGGAGACGATAAAGCGATCTAAGTTGAATATCGTCACCGCCCAAAGAAGACCGATGAGTGCTGAAACAGACAGGCTATCCGATGAAGTATAAGCGGCGTAGCCACAAGTTAACCATGCGCTGATTGAAGTCAGTAATACGAATAATCCTAAGATATTGTATTTTTGCTGCTCAACCGGGGAGCAATGATATATTTCGGAACTCACTCCGGCGCAGAAATGCAGGAATGATAGCTCGTGGTCCGTGCCGGGAGGTGGTTGGTTGTTGGTATTTGATGGGCTTGACATGCTTTTTTCGGAGATGAAGCTAAGGAAAGAATGGTTGAATTGAACGAGTTGTTCCACTGAATAGGATTACTACCAAAGCGGAAGCCGACATCCTTATTGATATCGGAGAGAGCTTTCAGACGGCGATTTGAGGGCTGTTGGTATTTTGCCCAGTCAGCTTCCTCTTGTTGGCTCAGTACTTGCCCCAGCCATCGATGGGTTTTAAACCACGATAATGTTCACCGGCTCCGCCCAAATCCCCGCCCCCTGGCTCCCAATCGCCCGTAACCTCACCCAATAAGTCTGCGCCGGCACCATCCCTTCCAAGACGATGTGCGAACAGGTCGCCGAGGAAAGCGCATGTTTCCAGTTGGCATCGATGGTCGGGTCGCCCTGCGCGGTTTGCACCTCGTAGCTGCGTGCCCCGGCCACCCGCGCTGCCCTCACTTCCAAGTTACCGCTCACCTGCCCGTGCGCCACCCGGAAATCGGCTGGCGCGTCCAAAATCCCATTGCCGCCCGTCCGCGCCGTGTCTCGGCGTAGATCGTAACCGGTGGTCGCTAATACGGCAGTATCGCCCTGCGCCACCAGTTCCAGATAGGCGGGCAGGCGTTTCAACAACAGGGTCAGCGCATCCCGCGCCTTCTCGCGCTGGGCGATCTTGAGGGTGTCGCGGGTCAGGCTGGCATGATAGGCGTCGCGATAGGCGTTCAGTGCCTCCTTGATGTCGGAAAGCGCGGGCGCTTGGGCGGGCCAGGGTTCGGGGAAAGCGGCATTATTGGTCAGCGAAGCCACGATGAAATCGGCCTTCGCCAGAAAATCCGCCTCGCTGAGACGGTCGAATGCGACAATGAGCTTGGGTTGCATAGTTCCACCTTGGTTTGAAAGCCTCCTGTCCGAGAATGCCTGAGCATTTACGTCGCCGTTAAGATTCGATTGTAAGGTTATTATCTCTGAACTGTATTAAAATCATATAGGTGGTGTAGAGGAAAATCAATAAATCTTATCAAAGCTGATAGGAAGGCTCATGTGGGGATGGAGGCTGTCTTCTGGCTTGGGCTTGGATGTGATGGCGTATATGCTGGAATGCGGACTCATATCCGATACGATGCGACCACGCATAGGTGGATATGCGATATTCCCATCAGCTTGGGCCTTATAGGTAGTCTAGCTAATGTGACCACCTATCCGTATCAAAGTGACCATACTTCCATATGGAAGTGGCCATACATACAAAATACTGTGATAATGTATTGTATTAGAGGCGATCTCGCAGCGAGGCCGATATGTGGGCACATGGCGGTCATGGCGATGGCACGGGTCGGAAGTGGAGGCCGCTAAGCCAGCGGCTTTCTCGGTTATACTCGCCCGGTCACCCGTCCAGCCCATCCTCCGCCCATGCTCACCGTCCTCAATCCCTTCGATAAGCACCAACCCTTCCCCCCCGTGGACAAGGCTTTGCGCGAACCCAACGGATTGTTGGCGATGGGCGGGTGCCTGTCCCCGGAACGGCTGTGCAACGCCTACCGGCATGGCATTTTCCCCTGGTTCGGCGAGAACGAGCCGATCCTGTGGTGGTCGCCCGATCCCAGGCTGGTGCTGCGGCCGGAGCGGGTCAAGGTTTCCCGCAGCCTCGGCAAGCGGCTCAGGCGCGGCGAATTCGCCTTCACCCACGATGTTTGCTTCGCCGATGTGGTCGAGGCTTGCGCCGGACCCCGGTCGATGGTGGCCGGCACCTGGATCACCGCCGACATGAAGCGGGCCTATCGCCGCCTGTACGAGCAGGGGTCGGCCCATTCCTTCGAGGCTTGGCGGGAAGGCGAATTGGTGGGGGGCTTGTATGGCGTGGCCTTGGGGCGGGTATTCTTCGGCGAATCGATGTTCCACCGCGCCACCGACGCTTCCAAGGCCGCGTTCGCCCACGCCTGTGGGCGGCTGGCGGAGTGGGGCTATGCGCTGATCGACTGCCAGGTCCACACCCAGCATCTGGCGAGCCTGGGGGCCGGGGAAATCCCGCGCCGGGAATTCGTCCACCTGCTGGAGGCCTATTGCGAACAAGCCGCCGCGCCTGGGGCGTGGCAACCATCCAGGGAAGACATCCGATGAAATCCATCCCCCTCTATCTCGGCTACGAGCACGATTGCGATTACCTCCCAGGGCGGCGGGCGCGGATGGCCTATGTGTCGCCCAGGGTGGCGCTGGACCCCGTGTTGTATACCCGGCTCGCGGCCAGCGGGTTCCGGCGCAGCGGCGATCTGGTCTACCGGCCCCATTGCCTGGATTGCTCGGCCTGTATTCCGGTGCGGATTCCGGTGGCCCGCTTCCAGCCCAGCCGCGCCCAGCGCCGTGTCGCCAAGCTCAACGCCGATTTGCGCGTGGTGCGGAAATACGATGTTTTCGACGAGCGGCATTATCGGCTGTATATGCGCTACTTGGAATCGCGCCATGCCGATGGTCATATGGCGCTGTCCAGCCCGGAGGATTATATCCAGTTCGTCGGCAGCGATTGGGGCGATACCGGGCTGTACGAGTTCCTGGAAGGGGATGAATTGCGGGCGGTGGCCGTGGTCGACCACCTAAGCGACGGATTATCGGCGGTTTATACCTTTTACGACCCGGGGGTGCCGCGCCGGAGCCTGGGCACCCAGGCCGTGCTGTGGCAGATCGACGAGGCCCGGCGGCGCGGATTGCCTTGGGTATATCTGGGATTCTGGATTTCGGGATGCCGCAAGATGGCCTATAAGGATGCGTTCAGGCCGTTCGAGGTGCTGAGGGAAGGGGGCTGGACCTTGTGGGACGGGGGCGGCAATGCCCAGGTTTGATGTGCTATCATTCGCGCTTTGCCGAAACGCGGCTTGATACGTTTAGAGAAGAGGTTTATGTCGAAAGAAGATCATATCGAAATGGAAGGCAAGGTGATCGAAACCCTGCCCAATACCACCTTCCGGGTACAGTTGGATAACGGCCACACCATTATCGCCCATATCTCCGGCAAGATGCGGAAGCATTACATCCGCATCCTGACCGGGGACCGGGTGAAGGTCGAAATGACCCCCTACGATCTATCCAAGGGCCGCATCACCTTCCGCCAGCGCTGAACTCAGGCGGGTTCGGGCGCCACCCGGGCGCTTTCGAACTCGAACGAAAGCTTGTCTTCCTCCACCCCGATCCTGACGATCCCGCCTTCGGTCAGCCTGCCGAACAATATCTCCTCGGCCAGGGGCTTCTTGATGTTCTCCTGAATCACGCGGCTCATGGGCCGCGCGCCCATCTTGGGGTCGAAGCCATGCTCGGCCAGCCATTCCCGCGCGTCGGGTTCCAGCACCAGGGACACCCGCTTTTCCGCCAGTTGGGTTTCCAACTCAAACAGGAACTTATCCACCACCTGGCCGATGGTGTCGATGCTGAGCGGCTTGAATTGGATCACGGTGTCGAGGCGGTTGCGGAATTCCGGGGAGAACGAGCGCTCGATCACCTTCATGCTGTCGGTGCTGTGGTCCTGCTGGGTGAAGCCGATGGAGGGCCGCCCGCCTTCCGCCGCGCCGGCGTTGGTGGTCATCACCAGGATGATGTTGCGGAAATCGGCCTTGCGCCCGTTGTTGTCGGTCAAGGTGCCGTGGTCCATGACTTGCAGTAGCAGGTTGAACACATCGCCGTGGGCCTTTTCGATCTCGTCCAGCAGCAGCACCGCGTGCGGGTGTTTGGTGACTTCCTCGGTCAGGAGTCCACCTTGGTCGAAGCCGACATAGCCGGGCGGTGCGCCGATCAAACGGGACACGGTGTGGCGCTCCATGTATTCCGACATGTCGAAGCGGATCAGTTCCACGCCCAGCACCTTGGCGAGTTGGCGGGTCACTTCGGTCTTGCCGACGCCGGTGGGGCCGGAGAACAGGAAGCAACCGATGGGCTTCTGGGTTTCCCGGAGGCCCGCCCGCGCCAGCTTGATGGCGGCCGAGAGCGCCATGATGGCTTCGTCCTGGCCGAACACCAGCATCTTCAGGTTCTTTTCCAGGTCGCGCAGTTTGTCCTTGTCGTTGGTGGACACGGTCTTCGGGGGAATTCGGGCGATCTTGGACACGATGTCCTCGATTTCCAGCGTGCCGATCAGCTTCTTGCGGCGGGAGACCGGTTGCAGCCGTTGGCAAGCCCCGGCTTCGTCGATCACGTCGATGGCCTTGTCGGGCAGATGCCGGTCGGTGATGTAGCGGTCGGAGAGTTCCGCCGCCGTGCGCAGGGCCGCGAGCGAATATTTCACCTCGTGGTGCTTCTCGAACCGGGTCTTGAGTCCCTTCAGGATGTGATAGGTCTCGTCGACGGTGGGTTCGTGGATGTCGATCTTCTGGAAGCGGCGGGCCAGGGCGCGGTCCTTCTCGAAGATGCCGCGATATTCCTGATAGGTGGTGGAGCCGATACAGCGTAGGTCGCCCGAGGCCAACACCGGCTTGATGAGGTTGGAAGCGTCCATCACCCCGCCCGAAGCCGAACCCGCGCCGATGATGGTGTGGATTTCGTCGATGAACAGGATGGAGTTCGGTTCTTTCTTCAATTGCGCCAACAGGGCTTTCAAGCGCTTCTCGAAGTCGCCGCGGTATTTGGTGCCCGCCACCAAGGCACCCAGGTCCAGGGCGTAGATGGTGCTTTCGGCCAGGATGTCCGGGACTTCGTTGTCGATGATCTTCTTGGCCAGGCCCTCGGCGATGGCGGTTTTGCCGACCCCGGCCTCGCCCACCAGCAGCGGGTTGTTCTTGCGGCGGCGGCAGAGGACCTGCACCGTGCGCTCGATTTCGTCCTTGCGGCCGATCAAGGGATCGATCTTGCCGCGCTTGGCCATTTCGTTGAGGTTGGTGGCGAACTTATCCAGGGGGTTGGCGTTGGAGGCATCGCCCTCGTCGCCGTCCGGGCTACCGGGTTTGGCGGCGGGCTCGGCTTCCTCGCGGACTTTGGAGATGCCGTGGGAAATGTAGTTCACCACGTCCAACCGGGTCACGTCCTGCTTGTTCAGCAGGTAGACCGCTTGGGAATCCTGTTCGCTGAAGATGGCGACCAGGATATTGGCCCCGGTGACTTCCTTCTTGCCGGAGGATTGCACATGGAAGGCCGCCCGTTGCAACACCCTTTGGAAACCCAGGGTCGGCTGGGTTTCGCGCTTGACGCCGGGGGGGATCAAGGGGGTGGTTTCGTCGAGGAAGTCGATCAGTTCCTTGCGGAGCGGGTCGAGCCGGGCACCGCAGGCCTTGAGGACTTCCACCGCGACGGCGTTGTCGAGCATCGCCAGGAGCAGATGTTCGACGGTGATGAATTCGTGCCGCTTTTCGTAGGCCGACCGGAACGCGACATTCAGCGAGTGTTCGAGATCTTTGCTTAACATAATCAAGACCCTGCTAGGTCTCCTCCATGCTGCACAGCAAGGGATGCTGGTGCTGCCGGGAGTAGTCGTTTACCAAGCGGACTTTGGTTTCCGCCACGTCTTTTGAGAAAACACCACAAACGCCGATGCCCCGCGTATGGACATGGAGCATGACCTGGGTGGCTTTTTCCTCGCTCATGCCGAAGAAGGTTTTCAGCACTTCCACCACGAAATCCATCGGGGTGAAGTCATCGTTCAACAAGACGACCTTGTATAGGGGAGGCCGCTTGAGTTTGGGTTCTGCTTCCTGGACAGCAAGATCGTCGTTGAGCTTGTGATCAGGATGTTGGGCCATCTCTTGGAATCCTATATTGCGAACAGGCCGGATCGTTTCGGCGGAACTTACTATAGCACCGGGCAAGGGGCTTGTCTTAACCCCAGGCGGCGGTATTTGGGGTGGTTAAAGGTGTCGGTGTGATACCGTTCGCGGCATTATCCCGTGGGCGGTATTGGCCGAAAATGGGGGGCCGGGCTGGCTGCCGCGCCCGGCCCCAGGCATCAGCGCAGGTCGCGCAGGGCGGCGATGCGCTCCTCCAGCGGCGGATGGCTCATGAACAGCTTCTGGAAGCCCTCCGCGAGGCCGCCGTTGATGCCGAAGGCGGCGAGCTGGCCCGGCAATTCCTCGTGGTCATGGCTACGGCGCAGGGCTTCGAGGGCCGCGATCATCTTGCCGCGTCCGGTCAAACCGGCGGCCCCGGCATCGGCGCGGAATTCACGCCAGCGCGAGAACCACATCACGATCATGGTCGCCAGGATGGAGAGCAGCACCTGTGCCACCATCTGGGTGATGTAGTAGGCCGGGCCGTAGCCGCCGCGGTCGTCGTCGCCGGAGCGGAACAGGGTGCGGTCCACCACATGGCCGATCAGGGTCGCGAAGAAATAGACGAAGGTGTTCACCACCCCTTGCAGCAAGCCCATGGTCACCATATCGCCGTTGGCGACATGGCTGATTTCATGGCCCAGCACCGCTTCCACCGCGTCGGCGTCCATGGCGTGCAACAGCCCGGTGCTGACGGCGACCAGGGAGCTGTGCTTGCTCATGCCGGTGGCGAAGGCGTTGGGTTCGGGGGAGTCGAAGATGCCGACCTCCGGCATCCCGATCCGGGCCTGCTGGGCGAGGCGGGCGACGGTTTCCACCAGCCATTGCTCGGTGGAATTGGAAGGCCGTTCGATGACATAGACCCCCATGGATTGCTTGGCCATCCATTTCGACATCAGCAGTGAAATGAACGAGCCGCTCATGCCGATGATGGCCGACATGAGCAGCAATTGGTCGAGGTTGAGATGGACGCCCTGGCGGCCCAGGTATTGGCCCAGCCCGAGGACGTGGAAGATGACGCTGACCAGTAGCAGCACGGCGGCGTTGGTCAGCAGGAATAAGAAGATGCGCATGGTGTCGATTACCTGTCTGTGTGGCGGTGATACCATATTTGGAGGCTCGGGCTTAAAAATCAAGTTGTTTGGGTCGATAAGCGCCGTTCCATGCCGTCTTTTCGCCACGCCGATCCGGCGGGCAGGAAGCCCAATCCCTCCAAATCACGAGGAGTCGCCATGAATATCCGATTCAAGCACCTAGGCTGTTTGCTTGCTTTTGCCGGTGCGGGGGCCGTCCAGGCCGAGGTCGGCCTGGGAGCGATGAGCGTGCCGCCCGGATTCCACATCGCGCTATACACCGACCAGGTGCCCAGCGCCCGGGCCTTGGCCTTGGGGGACGATGGCACCGTGTATGTCGGCAGCCTGGACGCGGGCAAGGTCTACGCCGTGCGCGACGACAACCACGATGGCAAGGCCGACCGGGTCTATACCCTGGCTTCCGGCCTGCATATGCCGAACGGGGTGGCTAGCCTGGACGGGGATTTGTACGTGGCCGAGGTGTCCCGCATCGGCAAGCTCAAGGATATCGGCCATCATCTGGCCGATCCGCCGCCGCTGGAAACGGTCTACGACGGCTATCCCAAGGATGTCCACCATGGTTGGAAATATCTCAGGGTCGGGCCGGACCGCAAGCTGTACGTGCCGGTGGGTGCGCCCTGCAATATCTGCAATCCCTCCCAGGACATCTACGCCAGCCTGACCCGGCTCGATCCCGACGGCAAGAACCTGGAAATCTACGCCAAGGGCATCCGCAACACGGTCGGTTTCGACTGGCATCCCGAAACCCACGAACTGTGGTTCACCGACAATGGCCGCGATTGGCTGGGCAACGACGCCCCGCCCGACGAACTCGATACCGCGCCCAAGGCCGGGATGCATTTCGGCTATCCTTTCTGCCACGGCAAGGATGTCGCCGATCCCGAGTTCGGCAAATTCAAAGCCTGTGCCCAGACCACGCCGCCCGCCTGGAATTTCCCGGCCCATGTCGCCCCTTTGGGGATGCGCTTCTATACCGGCACCCAATTCCCCGCCGAATATCGGGGCCAACTCTTCGTCGCCCAGCATGGTTCCTGGAACCGCTCCACGCCCCAGGGTTATCGGGTGGTGCTGGTGCGCTTCCAGGATGGCAAGCCGGTGGAGGAAAAACCCTTCGCCGAGGGGTGGCTCCAGGCCGATGGCCAGGTGGCGGGCCGCCCCGTCGATATCTTGACGCTGCCGGACGGGGCCTTGCTGGTGTCGGACGACAAGCGCGGCGCGATCTACCGCATTTCCTATCAACCCTAATAATGAGATATCCCATGAGCCAAACCCACTGCGCCGCCGAACTATTGTTCGATGGTCCCATCGCCGAGGAATACAACCTGCTGCACCGGATCGCCCCGGAGATACCCGACATGAGCCGCCGGGTGGGCGAATTCGTCGGGGCTTGGGCCGCGCCCGCCGCCGGGAACCTGGAACTGCTGGAACTCGGCACCGGCACCGGCGTGACCACCGCGTATTTGCTGCATCACCGCCCGGATGCGCGTATCACCAGCCTCGACAACGGTCCCGCCATGCTGGAACAGGCTGGCCGCCATCTGGCCGGGGCCGTGGCGGAGGGCCGGTTGCGCCTGGTCGAGAGCGATGCCTTGTCCTACCTCGCCCAATGGCCGACCGCCAGCCTGGACCTCGTGGCCAGCGCCTATACCGTACACAATTTCCTGCAAGGCTACCGGGGCCGGGTGTTCGAAGAAATCCACCGCGTATTGAAGCCGGGCGGCGTGTTCGTCAACGGCGACCGCTACGCCCTCGACGACAGCCTGCAACACCTGCGGCGGACCCAGGACGAGGTGCGCGGTTATTTCCGGGAATTCCTGGCCATGGACCGGCCCGATTTGCTGGAACAATGGGTGTTGCATTTGTTCAGCGACGAATCCCAGGACCACATCATGCGCTTGGAACCGGCCCTGGCGCGGATGGCGGAGGCTGGATTCCAGCCCGTGACCTGCCATTACCGGGAAGGGGTCAATGCCTTGGTCGGCGGGGTGAAGCCTTGGCCGTGAAACCGCCCAAGGACGGCCGCAAAATCGTCTACCGCTGCACCGATTGCGGCCATGCCCAGAATAAATGGGCCGGCCAATGTCCCGGCTGCGGCGCTTGGAACTCCCTGGTCGAAGGCGTCGAGGACCGCGCCGCGAGGTTCGCCGGTTTCGCCGGGGCGGCGGGGGAGGGGGCCGCGCCGGTGTCCCTGGCCGAGGTCGAGGCCGAGGAAATCCGCCGCGTGCCCTGTGGCCTGGAAGAATTCGACCGGGTCTTGGGTGGCGGGCTGGTGCCGGGGTCGGCCATCCTGATCGGCGGCGATCCCGGCATCGGCAAATCCACCTTGCTGTTGCAGACCGTGGCCGCGCTGGGTGGCGACCACAAGGTGCTTTACGTCACCGGCGAGGAATCCATCCGTCAGGTGAGCCTCAGGGCGCGGCGGCTGCAACTCGGCGGCGCGGCGGCGGTGCGGATCGTCGCCGAAACCCGCCTAGAGCAAATCTTGGCGGTGGCGCAGGCGGAACAGCCGGAATTCCTGGTGGTGGATTCCATCCAGACCGCCTACAGCGAATTGCTGCAATCCGCCCCCGGTTCGGTGGCCCAGGTGCGGGAGTGCGCCGCCCGGCTGGTGCGCTACGCCAAGGAAACCCAGACCACGGTGTTCCTGGTCGGCCATGTGACCAAGGAGGGCGCGCTGGCCGGTCCCAGGGTGTTGGAACATATGGTCGATACCGTGCTGTATTTCGAGGGCGACGACAGCAGCCGGTTCCGGGTGATCCGCGCCTTCAAGAACCGTTTCGGCGCGGTCAACGAAATGGGCGTGTTCGCCATGACCGAAACCGGCCTGCGCGAGGTCCGCAATCCCTCGGCCATCTTCCTGTCCCGTGGCGACGAGGACGCGCCCGGCAGCGTGGTGATGGTGATGCGCGAGGGCAGCCGCCCGATGCTGGTCGAGGTCCAGGCCTTGGTGGACGAATCCCATCTGCCCAGCCCGCGCCGGGTCGCGGTGGGCATGGAGGGCAACCGGCTGGCGATGCTGCTGGCGATCCTGCATCGCCATGGCGGGGTGCCGCTGTTCAACCAGGATGTGTTCGTCAATCTGGTGGGCGGCCTGCGCCTGGGCGAGACCGCCGGGGATTTGGCAGTGGCTTTGGCGGTGGTGTCGAGCTACCGCGATAAGCAGGTGCCGCGCGATTGGGTGGTGTTCGGCGAACTCGGCCTGAATGGCGAGGTCCGCCCGGTGCAGAACGGCGAGGAACGCCTGAAGGAAGCCGCCAAACATGGGTTCAAGCACGCCCTGGCCCCGGCCAAGAACGCGCCCAGGTCGCTGGCCGTTCCCGGCTTGGAGGTCGTTCCCGTGAAGAGCCTCCGCGAAGCTATTGCCGTATTATGATAACAGTACCATAAAGCGCGGAGCGTACAGCGACGGCGTTTTTTTGTTTTTCCATCCACGGGCTACATACAGCCTATGGACGGTAAGCCCAGCTAGACCGGACCCTGGGCGGCCAAGGCTTCGAGGTCGCGGTCCAGCAGCTCGGGATCGCCCAGGTTCAATTCCACCAAGCGCCTGAGCGTGGAAATACTGTCGAGGTCGATATGCTCGCACTCGAAGCCCGCCCGCCGCTCCCGCCGATGGATCAATATCCCCCGCATGGCGATCCGCACATCGTCGCTCAAGTGGATTTCGATAGGGTAGGGGGCACCGATGGCGAGCGCCACCGCCGGGTCGATCTCCAGCAGGCAACCCCTGAGCGAAAGGTCCAAAGTCCGCGCCGCCAGGGACGAATCTTCCAGGGCGATAAGCGCCGGAGCGTCGTGGGCGATGCGATGGAAATGGCGGTGTTCTGGATTGGTGGCGGGCATGGTGGTGGTTCCGGGTTATTTCTGGAAAAACAGCAACAGGGAACTATTGATCCTGACGATGTCGTTGTTCTGGAGCAAGACTTCTTCGCCGACCTGTAGGGAATTGCCGTTGACGGTCAACAGCACCTCGCCATCCTTGGGGCTGATGGTATAGCCATTGTCCCCCTTGTTGACGACCACGAGGCCGGTCGGGCCTTTGCCGATCTGGGTCAGCGTTTGCTTCAACGGGATCACCATCCCGATCTTCTTCCCGTTCATCACCTGGAAACTGCCCTCGAAAGCCCGGAACACATTGGTGGGACCGGGTTCGGGCGGCGGCGTCGTCCGTGGTGCCGGGGGCCGTTGGCTGAAGTAGAGGTCGTGCTTGCCGAGCAGGATATGGTCGCCATCGTCCAGCCGTTCCCGCGAGACGGCCCGTCCGTTCAGGTAGACCGGGAACTCCGTCTGCAACTGCTGGATGACGTAGCCCTCCTGGGTGAATTTCACCGTCGCGTGGAAATCGGCCAGGGCCAGGCTGTCGATATGCACCGCGTTCGAGGGATTCCGGCCTATGCTGATCTCGTCCCGTTCCAACTCGATGGACTGCAGGGGGATGCCTTTGAAAGTGACGGTCAGTTTGGACATGGATCGAGGCGTGGAAATATGGGAGGGCCGGGCTGGGTTCGGGGCGTGGGGTTGCATGGAGTTCCGTTCCGTTGTGGGGGTGTTGCGAGCGGTGTCTCCTCGTGACATCCCTAAATTATAGCCGCTTTGCCTGCCGGTCTAGCCATGGATATCGACATTCTCCGGCTTTCCGCCGGGGATGGTGTGTCCCCCGATGGGCGCGTTCCGGCGGCGGATTTTGATACGGCTGAAGCTGCCTTTGGGAGGCGGGCCGGAGCCGCCTGGGAAATCCTGCTGCTAAGTTGACGACAAATTTTTGACGATTAAACTTCTGAGGCATGGCTTAGAAAGAAACACCCGGCATGGCTGTTTCCGCTAACGATCCGACCTCGTCCCAAGCCGGTGCGCCATCCCCGAGAGCGATGGCCACGCCCTATCGGCGACCCGATGGCGGAGGGCCACGGCTATCATGAATAACAAATCAGGCCCGGATCGGTCCGACCGAATCCGTCCCATCGATGGAGTTTTAGAACGATGCGTCCACGCCGTGTCCTATTGATCCAATCCAGTGTCGAACCCTGCGCCGAGCTTCAGGCCGTGCTGAACTTCGTCGAATGCGAGGTCGCGAACTGCGCCCCGGCGCAACTGGGCCGGGAGGCCCCGCAGGAAATCGAAGCGGTGTTCGTATTCCTGGACGAGGATACGGAAACGGTGTTGGCGCGGGTCGTGGAGCGCTACCGGCAAGTGCCCTTGGTGCTGGTGCTGGACCGCCATAAACCCAAGGCCATGCCGCCCGGCCTCGAAAGCCGGGCCGCCGCCGTATTGGCCTGGCCCACCAACCATCGTGGTTTGAGCGAGTGCCTGGAGCGGCTCGGGCAGCCAGGGCCGGCCCGCAATTCCGAGCTGTTCCGCAGCCTCACCGGCAACAGCCCGCCCATCCTACGTACCCGCAAGCTGATCCAGCAGGCCGCGCCGTCCGACGCCACGGTCCTGATCCTCGGCGAGTCCGGCACCGGCAAGGAAGTCATTGCGCGGAACCTCCATTATTATTCCGCCCGCCGCAACAAGCCCTTCGTGCCGGTCAATTGCGGCGCGATCCCCGGCGAATTGCTGGAGAGCGAATTGTTCGGCCACGAGAAGGGCGCGTTCACCGGGGCTTTGAGCGCCCGGCAAGGCCGTTTCGAGCTGGCCGAGGGCGGCACCTTGTTCCTGGACGAGATCGGCGACATGCCCCTGGCCATGCAGGTCAAACTGCTCCGGGTCTTGCAGGAACGCACCTTCGAGCGGGTCGGCAGCAACAAGACCCTCCCGTGCGATGTCCGGGTCGTCGCCGCCACCCACCGCAACCTGGAGGATGAAATCCGCCTCAACCGCTTCCGGGAAGACCTTTACTACCGGCTGGATGTGTTCCCTATCGCGGTGCCCCCCCTGCGCGAGCGCTTGGAGGATATCCCGCTCCTGGTGGACGATCTGACCGCCCGCCTCCGGGCCGAGCGGCGCGGCGATATCCGCCTGTCCCCCGCCGCCCTGCGGGCCTTGCGGCGCTATCACTGGCCCGGCAACGTGCGCGAACTGGCGAACCTGGTCGAACGGCTGGCCATCCTGTATCCCAACCAAATGGTGGAGACCACCGACCTGCCGGAGCGGATATTGGAACATTTGCAACCCGACGACGCGGAGGAAGGGCAGGGGGAGCATGGCGGTTTCGCCGACTCCAAGGAAGCGCTGTCCCTGGCCCGTCTGCCCGAGAACGGCCTGGATTTGAAGGAACATCTCAACCAACTCGAATGCGAACTCATCAAGCAGGCCCTGGAAGAATGCGATGGGGTGGTGGCCCATGCCGCCAATTTGCTGCGGATGCGGCGGACCACCTTGGTCGAGAAGCTGCGTAAATACGGATTGCGCGGCGAAGAATCCCCCGTGGCTTGAGTCGGCGCGGCTTACGCCCTACGCCACTCATTGACTAACTTATTTACGATAACAGTATCATTATTCCTATCTCGGTTTGCCAGCGGAAATGCCTGGACACACAACACTGGCCCTGTCCCGCGTAATCTCCCCTTCGATCCCATGCCGGAATTCCGTCGCCATGATGGCCCGCCATCAAAACCAATGCTTTCATATAGTTGTTTGATAACAGTACCAAAATAATAAAAATCAAAAAAACAAAAACTTAGAAGAACATGGCTCCAAATATGCTTAACAAGAAAAAACGAGCGGAAGCCATGAACACCACCGAAATCAACACCGTCCTCAACCAAATCCACAGCCTGCGCGATCAAATGCAGCAGGGCACCCGCATCCATTCGGAAACCCCTTCGGTCGATTTCGGCCAATTGCTCAAACAATCCGTGGATAAGGTCAACGACACCCAACTCTACGCCGATAAATTGGCGCAAGACTTCGAAAGCGGCGAACCCGGCCTGAACTTGGCGGAAGTCATGATCGCCGCGCAGAAGGCGGGCGTCTCATTCCAAGCCACGGTGCAGGTGAGGAACAAACTAGTCGATGCCTACAAAGAAATCATGAACATGCCCATGTAATCCGCCACCATGGAACTCAGCCCCAGCGACAGCAAAGAATTGGTTCCCGGCGAAGCGTCTCCGCCACCGCTGCCACCCGCCGAGCAGAAATACGAGAACCTGCCGCCCTTGATCCGGGGCTGGATGCTGATACCGCGCAACCGCCAAATCGGCTTGGCCGCTATCCTGGCCCTGACCGTGGCGGTCATCATCGCCATGCTGCTCTGGGCCAAGGAACCCCAATACGCGATGCTGTTCGGCGAAATGCCAGAGAAAGAAGCGGGCGAAGTAATCGCGGCCCTGGAAAAACTCAAAGTCGAGCATTACATCGACCCCGACAACGGCAGCATCCGAGTTCCGGCGGACAAGGTCCATGAACTCAGGCTCAAACTCGCCAGCATGGGTTTCCCCAAGGAAAACGGCACCGGCTTCGAGATACTGGACAAGGAAAACGGCTTCGGGGTCAGCCAATTGGTGGAAGGTGCCCGTTACCAACGGGCCTTGGAAGGCGAGATCGCCCGTTCCATCATGACCATCAAGGGCGTGAAGGCCGCGCGGGTGCATTTGGCCCTACCCAAGGAGTCGGTGTTCGTGCGCCAGCCCAAGCAACCCAGCGCCTCGGTGGTGCTGGACATGCAACCCAACCATACGCTGGAACCGCTCCAGGTCGATGCCATCGCCCGCTTGGTGGCGTCCAGCATCCCGCAACTCCAGCCCGAACAGGTCAGCGTGGTGGACCAGCGCGGCCATCTGTTGTTGGGGACAGCGGAAGAAAACGAGAACAACCTCACCCTCAAGCAATTCGATTTCAAACGGCAGATCGAAGAACACCTGATCGAGCGGGTCGAAAACATCCTCAGCCCCGTGATGGGCAGCGACGGCATGAGGACCCAGGTTTCGGCGGATGTGGATTTCACCGTCACCGAACGCACCCAGGAAGTCTACAACCCCGACCAGCCCGCCCTCCGCAGCGAACAAAACCGCGAGGAACAAAGCCGGGGCGCGGGACCACAAGGCGTGCCCGGTGCCCTGTCGAACCAACCGCCCCCCGCCGGCGTGGCCCCGGAAGTTACCAATGCCAACCAGCCCGGACAACCGGGCGGGCAGGGCGGTCAAACCGCAGGCCAACAAGCCGGCCCGACCACCACCAACAAGAGCGCCACCCGCAATTACGAATTGGACAAGACCATCAGCCATTCCAAACTCGGCACCGGCGTGGTGCGCCGGGTCACGGCGGCGGTGGTGGTGGACAACAAGCGAGTCTTGCAAGCCGATGGCACCATCACCACCCAAGCCTATAGCGACGAGGAACTCGGGCGCTTCACCAACCTGGTCAAGGAAGCCGTCGGCTACGACGCCGCCCGCGGCGACCGGGTGACCGTCACCCACGCGGCTTTCCGCCCCGAGGAAGCCGCGCCGCCGGTACCGCTCTGGGAGCAACCGTGGTTCATTCCACTGCTCAAATACGCCGCCCTCGCTTTGGTGCTATTGCTGCTAATCTTCGGGGTGATACGACCCATCATCAGGGGCTTGACCGGGGAAGCGCAACGGCAGAAGGAAGCGGAAGAAGCCGCGAAGGCCGCCGCCGAGGCCGAGGCCGAAGCTGCGGCGGCGGCCGCCGCCGCAGCCGCCGAAACCCTGGCGCTTACCGAAGGCGGTGAAGCCCGGGAAGGCGTCCTGACCGGGCCGGAAGGCGAGCCGTCGGAAGAGGAAACCGAGGCCATCGAAGAGGATGAATTGCTCATGCTCGAAGCGCCCCAAAGCCACGAGAAACGGATAGAGTTCGTGCAACGGGCCATCGACCAGGACTCCAAGCGGGTCGCCCAAGTCATCAAGAACTGGATGGGTTCCACCAGCTAACCCCGAACCACAGGACGCAGCACCATGGCCGAAGCGCTAGACACCCCTACCACCAAAAACACCCGGCAAGCCGACCCGTCGCTCCCCGCCGTGCTGAAACCCGCCGCCCAAAGCTACGAAAAGCGTATGGCGCTGGTGCAACAGGCCATCGACCAGGATGCCAAGCGGGCCGCCCTGGTCGTCAAGAACTGGCTGGGTTCCAACCCCAAACCCTAGGACCACTCCCATGGCCGAAGCGCTAGACACCCTCAAAATGGACGGCACCCAACAAGCCGCCCTGCTATTCCTCACAGTGGGCCAGGACCGCGCCGCCGAGGTGCTGAAACACATGACCCCGAAAGAGGTCCAGCAGATCGGCGCGGCCATGGCGGAAATGCGCAATATCACCCTGGACATGATCGACGGGGTATTGCGCCGCTTCATCGAGGAAATCCGTAACCAAACCGCCCTGGGCGTCAACTCGGAAGATTACATCCGCAACATGCTGACCCAGGCGCTGGGCGCGGACAAGGCGGCCAACATCATCGACCGCATCCTGCTGGGCCGCAACAGCAAAGGCTTGGAACAGCTGAAATGGATGGACCCCCGCGCCATCGCCGACCTGATCCGCCTCGAACACCCGCAGATCATCGCCATCATCCTCTCGCTGCTGGATAGCGACCAAGCGGCGGAAACCCTGGCCCACCTCCCCGAACGCAGCCGCTCCGATGTCATCATGCGGGTGGCGACCCTGCAAGGCGTGCATCCGGCGGCGCTGAAAGAGTTGGACGACATCATGGAAAAACAACTGAGCGGCAATACCAACGTCAAATCTTCGACGATAGGCGGCATCGAGGCGGCGGCCAATATCCTCAACTTCAGCGACAGCAATATCGAAGTCTCCATCATGGAGCAGATCGCCGAGGCCAATCCCGACCTCAGCCAGAAAATCCAGGACAAGATGTTCGTGTTCGACGATTTGGTGAGCATCGACGACCGCGGCATCCAAACCCTGCTGCGCGAAGTCTCCACCGACGCCCTGCTCCTGGCCCTGCGCGGTGCCGACGACGGACTCAAGGAAAAAGTCTTCAACAACATGTCGCGGCGGGCGGCGGAAATGCTGCGCGACGATCTCGAAGCCGCGCCGCCCGCCCGCCTCAGCGATGTCGAGGCGTCCCAGAAAGATATCCTCGCCATCGCCCGCCGCTTGGCCGAAGCCGGCGAAATCTCCTTAGGTGGCGGCGATGACCTCATCTAAATCCAGCAGGCTGAAGCCTTTCACCCGCGAGGAATTGGAAGCGCTCTCGCCCTGGCAATTGCCGGTCATGGACGCGCCGGAGCCGGAGCCGGAACCCGAACCCGAAGAAGAACCGGTCGAACTGCCGAAAATGCCCACCGCCGAGGAAATCGAGGCCATCCAACGGCAGGCCCACGACGAAGCGGCGGCGCTGGGCCGCCAAGAAGGCTATGAGCAGGGCTATGAATGCGGTCACCGGGAAGGACGGGAACAAGGCTATAACGAAGGCCGCGACGCGGGACACAAACAAGGCCACGGCGAAGGCTGGCAACAAGGCCGCGAGGAAGGTTGGAAGCGGGGCCACGACGAAGGCTGGCAGCAAGGCCACGCGGAAGGCCAGAAGGTCATGTTGGAGGTGGCGGCCCGCTTCGAACCCTTGATCGATTGCCTGGACGAGCCCTTGGCCCTGATGGACGAGCAGGTCGAGCAAGAATTGGTGACGCTCGCCATCGCCCTCGCCAAGCAATTGATCCGGCGCGAACTCAAGACCGATCCGGGCCAGGTCGTCGCCGTGGCGCGGGAAGCTTTGTCGGCGCTGCCGGCTTCGGCGCGGCGGGTACATCTGCACCTGCATCCCGAAGATGCCGAATTGGTCCGCCATGCCCTGGCCCTCCGGGATTCCGGCCCGCGCTGGAAAATCGTCGAAGACCCCTTGACGACCCGCGGCGGTTGCCGTGTCCTGACCGAGACCTCGCATATCGACGCCACCCTGGAAAAACGCCTGATGGCCGTCATCGCCCAGGTGCTGGGCGGCGAGCGGGAAGGGGATAGCGTGCTATGAACAACGGTTTGAACCCCCAACGACATACCGGACGCTGGGCCAACCTCTTGGCGACCCACCGCGCCCGCCTCGCCGAGCCCCCCGCCCTGGTGGTCGAGGGCAAACTGAACCGTATGGTCGGCCTGACCCTGGAAGCCGTGGGTTGCCGGGCGGCGGTCGGTGCCCGCTGTATCGTCAAGACCCCACAGGGCCGGGAAATGGAAGCCGAAGTGGTGGGCTTCTCCGGGGAGCGGCTGTTCCTCATGCCCATCGGCGATATCCACGGGCTGGAACCGGATTGCCGGGTGATTCCCCTGGAACGCGGCTCGACGGTGCCGGTGGGCTTCGGCCTGTTGGGCCGGGTGGTCGATGGCTCGGGCAATCCCCTGGACGGCAAAGGCCCGGTCGAAACCGAAGCCCACGTCCCCCTGACCGGATTGGCCATCAACCCCCTGGCCCGGCAACCGATCCGCGAACCCCTGGACGTGGGCGTCAGGGCCATCAATGCCATGCTCAGTGTCGGGCGCGGCCAGCGCCTGGGGCTGTTCGCCGGTACCGGCGTGGGCAAGAGCATCCTGTTGGGGATGATGACCAAATACACCACCGCCGATGTGGTCGTGGTCGGCTTGATCGGCGAACGTGGCCGCGAGGTGAACGAGTTCGTCCAGAAAATCTTGGGCGAAGAGGGCTTGACCCGCGCGGCGGTGGTGGCGGTCCCCGCCGATTATCCGCCGCTGATGCGGTTGCACGGTGCCTTGCTGGCGACCAGCATCGCCGAATTCTTCCGGGCCAAGGGTTTGAACGTCCTGCTGCTGATGGATTCCCTGACCCGCTACGCCCAGGCCCAGCGGGAAATCGCCCTCGCCATCGACGAACCGCCCGCCACCAAGGGCTATCCGCCCTCGGTATTCGCCAAGCTGCCGCAATTGGTGGAACGGGCGGGCAATGGCGACCGGGGCGCGGGGTCCATCACGGCGTTCTACACCGTACTGGCCGAGGGCGACGACACCAACGACCCCATCGCCGATGCGGCGCGGGGCATCCTCGACGGCCACATCGTCCTATCCCGCGCCCTGGCCGATGCCGGTCATTATCCCGCCATCGATATCGAAGCCTCGGTGAGCCGCGTCATGCAGGACATCGCCGAACCGCGCCATCTGAACCTGGCACGGCGTTTGAAACGGCTGTATTCGACCTTCCAGCAGAACCGCGACCTCATCAGCGTCGGTGCCTACCGCCAAGGTGCCGACCCGCGCATCGACGAGGCTATCGCCTTGAATCCCAAGATCGTGGCCTTCCTACAGCAAGGCATCGAGGAAGCGGTGGATTTCCGGCGCAGCCTGGACGAATTGGAAACCTTGCTCGGCTGAGAAAACGGGCGCACCGGCACAAGGACGCGGACCGCAACGCACAACGAAACCAGAGAACACGCCCCATGAAACGCTCCGAACGTTTGAACAACATCCTCGAACTGGCCGAAGCCCGCGAGCAAGAAGCCGCCCAGCAACTCGGCGAGATCACCCGCAAACTGGAAAACGCCCGCCGCAACCTCGATAACCTGAGGACTTTCCAGGCCAACTATAGCCAGAAATTCCGCGACACCGGCGATCAGGGCTTGGGGATGCGGCAATTGCTGGAATACCGGGCGTTCCTCGCCAAGATCAATGGCGCGGTGCTGGAGCAGGAGAGGATCGTCGGCAATGTCGAAAAAGCCTTGGCGCAAGGCCGGGCCCGTTGGGAAGCCACCCGCCATCAAACCCTGGGGATGAAAACGGTGGTGGACAAGGCCCGCACCGAGGAACGCCACCTGGAAGAAAGACGCCGCCAAGCCGAGGAGGACGAGCGGGCCAGCCGCCGGGGCGGGCGCGGCGACGACGCCTTGTCGATGGGTTACTGAACAGGAGCAGGGGCCATGACCTCCCATTCCATCCAGGCGCACGGCGCGGCGCGGTCGGCTTCCGCCCAGGACATCGGCCATCCGGCGGGGCGGGGCAGGGACGCCACGGGCGGGGGCGACACCGATTTCCAAGCCATGTTACAGCGCAAGTTGGACGTCCAGGATCAAGCCGTCACCGATAGCGATAACGCGGAACCGGCCACCGCCCAGGCCGCTGCGGAACCCACCACCGCGCCGCAAGCCGGGACCACGCCGGAACAACTATGGGCCATGGTAGCGGAATTCTTCCAGAACCCAGGCGCGACCCCGGTCCCGCCGCCAACCGAAGCGGGCACGGACCCGGACGCCGGATCGACGGTCCCGGTCCAGCCCGATCCGGCGGGCAAGGCGACCCAACCACGGGCCGCTTCCACCACACCGGCCACTGCGCCACCCCCGGCCACCACCGCCGCAGGATTGGCGAATCTGATCGATGGCGGGACCGTATCCCAAAACCCGGCGGAGGAGGGGACCGGCAAGCTCGAAACCGCCAGCGGCGAACCCGGACCCAACCCGGCCACCGCCCTGGCGCTCGATGCCGCGCCCCTACCACCGCAACTCCGCGACAGCACCGCCCCGGCCAAAACCCCGGCCACCGCCCACGACCTGCCCACGCCGTTCGGGCAGCCCGGCTGGCACGACGAAGTCGGCGAGAAAATGGTATGGTTGACCCAACGCGAGCTGGGCGCGGCCCAACTCAAGCTCAATCCCGAGCATCTCGGTCCCGTGGATGTCCGCATCCAACTGGATGGGGAAGGCGCTTCGATCCAGTTCACCGCCCAGAACGCCGGGGTCCGCGAAGCCCTGGAAGCCGCGGTGCCGCGCCTTAGGGAAATGTTCGATACCCAGCAGATCCCTCTGAACGAGGTCAGCGTCGCGCCGCCCCAGCCTTCCGCCCAAACCGATAGCCGGGGATTCGATTTCCAGCGCCAACCCGGCCACGAGCCCCAAGGTTCCGGTACCCGGTCCGCCGGCAACCCAGGGGGAGGGGAGGCGATGGCGGAGGGCGCAACGGGGATCGAATCCACCCGTCCATCCACCGGCCTGGGTCTGGTCAATGTTTTCGCCTGACCCCTCAGCCGCATAAAACGGTCAAAAGCACATAGAATTAGGGGGGCCAGCCCGGAAAGGGCGGGCATCCAGCACGGTTCCCGGCGGGAACGAACGATGCCACCCAGTGTTGAAGCAGCCCAGTGATCAAGAAAATCAAACCCTCCGAACTCGTGCTGGGGATGTATATCCATAGCCTCAACGCCGATTGGAGCAAGCATCCCTTTTTCCGCAAGCGCTTCCTCATCAAGACCGAGAGCCAGCTCCGGAAGATCATCGATCTGGACCTGGCCCTCGTCGATATCGACACCGATAAAGGACTGGATGTCGCTCCGCCGCCACTGCCAGCACCCGAATCCGTCCCTCCGCCGGAGGCCCAGTCCGCCCCGTCCGCGCCCACGCTTCCAGACAAGCGCCGCAGGATACTGCCACCGGAAAAAATCTCCCTGCACGGCGAGATGACGCGGGCCAGGAGCATCTACGGCGAAGCCAGCGCCACGGTGCAGAGCGTGCTGATCGACGCCCGCCTGGGCCGGACCATCGAACTGGAGCGCATGCAGCCGACCATCGCCGCCATCACCGGCTCGGTGCTGCGCAATCCGGACGCCATGATCAGCCTGTTCCGGGTCAAGCAGGCGGACAAGCACACTTTCCAGCACTCGGTGGCCGTCTCCACCTTGCTGGTCGCCTTCGGACACGCCTTGAAGCTGGACCGCGAACTCGTCGAGCAAGCCGCCATCGGCGGCTTGATGCACGATATCGGCAAGGTGAGGCTGCCTTCCTACATCCTCGCCAAGCCCGGCAAGCTCACCGAGGCCGAATACAAGCTCATGCAAAGGCATGTGGAATACGGCCTGGACCTCATGTGCAAAGCCACGGGCCTATCGTCCGTGGTGCTGGACGTGGTGGGCCAGCACCACGAGCGCCTCGATGGTTCCGGCTACCCGTACCGGCTGCGGGGCGAGGAACTGTCGATCTACGGGCAGATGGCCGCCATCGTCGACAGCTACGACGCCATGACCTCCGATAGCGCCTACCAACGCCACCGCGAACCGACCGAAGCCCTGCAACTCCTCATGGAAAAGAGCGACCGCCATTTCAAGCCGGAATTGATCCAGCAATTCATCCGCAGCCTGGGGATTTATCCGGTGGGGAGCCTGGTGCGGCTGGAAAGCGAGCATTTGGCGGTGGTGATCGAACAGCGGCGCGAGGATTTGCTCCGCCCGAAGATCCGCGCCATCTTCAGCATCAGGGCCGAGGGTTTCATCACACCGAAGGATATCGATCTGGCCGCCCCCGGCAGCGCCGACCGCATCGTCGGCTTCGAGAATCCCTTGCGCTGGAAAATCGATCCCCGGCGGTTCATCTGATCCCGGCACCCGGACGTCCCCCCGGTCAAACCGGCGACATGATCTCGCAACGGTTGCGGCCTTTTTTCTTGGCTTGGTAAAGGGCCTTGTCCGCCCGCTCGAAAACATCCTGGAAGCCGTCCCGCCCTTTGAACTGGCTGATACCGCAAGACACCGTGACCGCGATGCGTTTGCCATTGCCGATGAATTCGCAATCCTCGATCCGCTGGCGGATGCCCTCGGCGATTTCCAGGGCGTTGCTATCGTCGCTCCCCAACAACAGCATGACGAATTCCTCCCCGCCATAACGCGCGACGAAATCGGTGTTGCGGATCGACGCCGCCAAGACCTGGCCGATCATCGCCAGCGCCTTGTCGCCGGAAGCATGGCCGAAACGGTCGTTGATCTTCTTGAAGAAATCGATATCCCACACCGCCAGGGTCAAGGGCTGTTGGAACCGGCGCCAGCGCTTTTCCTCCAGGTCCACCCGCTCCAGATAGGCTTTGCGGTTGGGGAGCTTGGTCAGGGGATCGATATAGGCGGCCTGGTTGGCCAGCGCCAGGCGGTTGCGCAAATCCTCCGCCTCCTGCTCCAGGGTCCGCAGGCGGCCGCTCAAATCCTGGACCTGGGCCTGGACCTCGGTGAAACGGGCTTCCTCGGCGTGGTCGAAGCTATCCAGGCGCTGGGAGATGATATCCAGGCGCATATTGATGATTTGGCGCAATTGCACCAGGTTGGTGGCTTGCGAGGCGTCGGCCCTCAGCCCCGCGACCTCGCCCGCCACGGCCTTTTCGGTGAGGCGGCGATCCTCCGCCGAGGATTGGTTGAGGGCGTCCATCCGCAGGGCCTTCCCCTCCAGTTCGCCCAGCTTGCCGCTCAGGGCGGCGAGGAAATCCCCGAACTGCTTTTGCTCCTGCCAATAGCCCGCGTCCATATCGGCGATCAAAGCCGCCGCCGCGTCGAACAAGGCGATCAAGTCCTCCGTGTCGTCGACGACGCGCGCCTTGAGTTGCTCCAGGCGCTCCTGCAAGGAAGCGGACAGGTTGAGCGCCCGCAACAGTTCGTCCAGGCGGCGGCGCAGCTTGGCGGTGTCGATGTCGGCGGTCGCGGCCTGGCCCTTGCCGAACAGCTTGCCGATCACGCCGGTGGCGGAGGAGCCTTTGCGGTTCCGCAGCACGCGGGCGGCGGCGTCGAATAATTCTTGTTCGGTGGCGTAGCCGCCGGCCTCGAACCGGCGGCACACCGCCTCCGACGCGGCCTTTTCCTCCGGTGTCGCGCACAGGGCTTCCAAAAACCTCAGCAATTCCCGGCCCTGGCCGGTGGTCGCGGTGGGATGGCCCAGTTTGGGGGTCCGTATCAACGTGTCGAGCAGGGCGTCCAACTCCCGGCGCAGGGTGCTGTTTTCCCCCTTGCGCATCACTTCGCGGATGGCGCGTAGATGCGGGTCCAAGGCCGCGTCCAATCCCGACACCGCCTGGGTCAGGCGGATCACGGCCCGGTTCAGCAGGTTTTCGTACTCGTTCTGTTCGGTTTGCCGTTTTTCGCCCTCGTTGAGCAGGGTGAAATAACGTTCCTTCCAATAGGCGGTTTCTTCCGACACGACACTCATGTTTGCGGCCCTCGCGGTCTGTCCGGGATCGTATGCCATAGATCATAGGAGGCTTGGGGATTTTTTTTAGCGCCCGGGCCATGCTTGCGTTCCCGATACTGCGATGCCCGGCGGGCTGTCTTGTGGGGGGTACCGAAGCGGTGTACCCTACCGGCCCATCGGAAAACGGTAGGCGCCTCCCGCTCCAATAATCGAATGGCGCGAGGCTTGAACCGCTCCCGCGCCGGTTTATGACAACCCGGTCGGCAGCGGTTCAGGATAAGCCTGGATAATCCACGGCGGCGCATATCCAAGACGAAGATACCCATGAAAAGAATCCATATCGCCCTCCTGCTGTCATTGCTTATCCATGGAGCTTTCGCCTGGGCCGATAGCCAGGTGCATTCTCTTTTCAACGCCTTCGATTTCCTCGAAAACAAGGAAAATATTTTGTCGGAGGAATTCTGGTCCTCGCCCCGGAGCGTGCTTTATGGAAAACCGGTGGCCGACTGGAACGACGAGGATTTCCAACAACTGGATGCCGCGCTACAAGATAAGATTTATTCGCTTTATAATTCGAGCAATCCATACCGCACCGATATCATCGGCCAATTACAGAATGTGGTGGAACACATCCCCAAGTTCAAGCAATGGTCGGCCTATGCGCGGCTGAATACCCCTATCGGTGACTCCGGCGGGAACGGCGCGTCCAAGGGCTGGGAGTTTTCCTGGAGCCATCTATTGGAACAGCAAATCCCTTTGATTCCGGCGCTGGGGGTGTTATTGGCGTTGGGGGGGGCGCTAGCGGGTGGGTGGCATATCCGCAATGTGATGAGGGTCAGGCGTAGATTGAAATATCAAGCCGCCGTGGCCGGGGCGGCGGCGGGCGGCGATACCCAGCCGGTGGCTAATCCGCCGGAATCCGGGGCGGGTATTCCGGCCAGCCCATCGCCAGCCACCGGCAAATCCGCCAAGCCCAAGGGCAAAGCCGACCCCAAACCCCTGTTGGCCTGCCCCAAATGTGGCAATACCGATCCAAGCAAACTGACGATCGGCCGCCATGCCCCGGAATCGACCCTGTTCAAACCCCTGCGCAAATATTATTGCCATGCCTGCGATTACAAATGGATCGCCCGGCAACTCAAGTTCAAGCAGGCGGGCATCACGCGGCTTTAAAACGCCTGCCCCAAACCGATATATATCTCGAAATTTCCGCTATTGGGCACCTGCACCACCGGCACCGCCACGTCCAGGCGGATCGGCCCAATCGAAGTGTAATAGCGGGCACCCACCCCCACCCCCATCCCCGCCGTTCCCGTGAAGGGGGCGCTATTGGCGGCGACCTGCCCCGCGTCCACGAACACCACCGCCCCATACGAATCCAAGAAACGCTGGCGGAATTCCACCGTGCCCGCCACCACGGCGGCTCCTCCCCGCGGTTTGTGGTCGGGGAATTGCGGGCCTACCGACAGGAACTTGTAGCCGCGCACCGTGGCGCTGCCGCCCGCATAGAACCGTTTGTCGGGTGGCAGCGCGTCGGCGCTCGCGCCCAGCACGTCGCCGATCAGACCACGCACGGCCAGCACGCTGCGCCCCGGCTCGCCCAGGTCGAAATAGCCGGAACCGGAAACCTGTAGGCTGAGGAAGGCTTCGGTCTGTGGCCCGGCCAGGGGTTGGGTGGGGGTCGCCAACACCGCCGCCCGGAAACCACGGGTGGGGTCGAGCAAATTGTCGGTATCGTCGTATTTCAGGGTGCCGGGCAGGCCGAGCAAGGTGTAGTCCTGGGTTTCGCCTTCCTGGGTGACGCGCTCCTGTTCCGCCGCCAGCCCCAGGCTGACGCTCCAGTGCTGGGCGAATTTGCGGCTGAGCAGGAGGTCGCCGGTCAAAGCTTGGCGGTCGTAGGCGGTGAGGCTTTGCTTGACCGCGCCCAGGCTGGTCTGGAGGGATTGGTCGCGTTGCCAGACATCCGGCTTGAGGAACGCGGCCAGGAAGTTGTAGCCGATGCCGGTGGTGCTGTTGCCGCCAAGCTGGGTCATGCCCGCCGTGAGGTTGAGTTGCTCGGCCCGGCCCAGCAGGTTGCGGTGCTGCCATAGCACGGCGAAACTGCCACCGAGGTCGGTCGAGTAGGCGGCGTTCAGGTTGGCGGCGCGGCGCGGGCGCTCTTTTACCTCGAAGGCGATAGGTAGCCGGCCGGCCGGGTCCGGCTTGTCGGCATCGACCACCCGCACCGACGCAAACACGCCGAGCGCGACCAAATCGCGGCGGGCGGCGTCCAGCGCGGCGGGGTCGTAGCGTTCGCCGCTATGGACCTGTAGGCGTTGGCGCACGAAAGCCTCGTCCACACGGTTCAAACCCTTGATGCCGATAGCGCCCAAATCCAGGCGCGGGCCGGGATCGGTTTGGAATTCGATATCCAGGGTTTGCCGGTCTTCATGCAAGAACGCCACCGGCGCTTCGACCTTGGCCAGGGCGTAGCCTTGTCCGCGCAACCCGTCCAGCAGTTTTTCCCGCGCCGCCAGGACCGGGGGAGCGCGGGCGGGGACCCCGGTGGCGATGCCGATATCGGGCCGGGCCGCGGTTTCGGGCAAGCCTTGGATATCGATTTGGCCGAGATGGAACAATGGGCCCGGCTCGATGTGGATATTGACCGGCAGCGGCGGGTCGGCGGGACTGCGTTCCAGGAATTCCGCCAAACCGGGATCGTCCAGCGGATATCCGGCGATGCCCATGCGCGCCCCGCCCTGGTAATAGCCGAAACTGCGCAGGGCGGTCCCGAAGCGGCCTTGGTCTTCCTGGGCGCGGACCAACAGGGCGAAAGGACCGACGGGGGCCCGTTCGCGCAAGCCGATGAGCATGGAGGAATCGGCGAGGGCTTGGTCCAGCGCGGCATCGCCGGTCTTGTCGAGGAGGACGGTGTACGTCCTGGGATCGGCGGCGTGGGCGGCCGGACCCGCGAGTCCGAAGAGGAGGGCGGCGATCCGCCGCATCAGGCCAGCACCGACCACAATAAAAAAATTCCCAGGCCCACGGGAAAAGCCGCCCACAACCGGACCCAACCCGGCGGCAAACCCCGCCACCCAGCCAGGATGCGCTTGAACCGCGCCAATCCCAGCCAGGGCAGGGCCAGCCCGGCGCAAACCGTCAGCGCGGCGAGGATTTGGAAGGCCAGCGGGGTCCGGGTAGCCGGGGCGATCCCGCCCAGGATCAGGCCGAAGCCGATGCGGAACACCGCCGCCGTCCACAGCCCCCGCCGGGATTCCCAGCGGGCCAAGAACAGCGCCAATCCGGGCGGCGACACCAGCCCGAACCCGCCGATGCCGATCATGAACAGCGCGACCCCTACGACGATGGCGACCTGCATGGCATAACCTCCTTGCGGGCAGTATCCTTGGAATTCCCGGAGATTCGCAAGCCAAAGCCCCGGGGCTCCGCCTCCGGGCCGGAAGCGTCCGTCCTGGGTGGACTGGCACAAAGAATGCCTTGCCACCCGTCCCGCCCCCCGCTAGAATTCGCGGCTTTTACCGGACGGCCCCCCGGCCTTCCACTCCTTGCCTCACCGTTCCCACGGGAGGCTGCATAAACCGTAAGGAGCGATTATGCGTCACTATGAAATCGTCTTCATGGTCCACCCGGACCAGAGCGCCCAGGTTCCGGCCATGCTGGAACGTTACCGCGCCTTGATCGAAGCCAATGGCAAAATCCACCGCCTCGAAGACTGGGGCCGCCGCCAACTGGCCTATCCCATCGACAAGATTCACAAGGCCCACTATGTCTTGATGAACATCGAATGCGACCAGCCCACCCTGGACGAGCTGGAAAGCGGTTTCCGCTTCAACGACGCCATCCTGCGTAGCCTCACGATCCGCCGCGAAGCCGCCATCACCGAACCCTCGCCGATGGCGCGGGAAGGCCATTCCGAATCCGGCCGCCGCGGCGGCGCGGCGGACAGCGACGACAGCGACGAGGGCGAAGCGGCGGAATAATCCACCGCCCGCGCCCATCCCGGCCCAATCCACAGCAGCGTTATCAAGAGGCTCACCATGGCTCGTCAATTCAAGCGTAAGAAATACTGCCGCTTCACGGCGGAAGGCGTCCAGGAAATCGATTACAAGGACTTGGAAGTCCTCCACGAATACATCTCCGAAACCGGCAAGATCGTGCCCAGCCGCATCACCGGCACCAAGGCCAAGTATCAGCGCCAGCTCGCCACCGCCATCAAGCGGGCGCGGTTCCTGGCCCTGATCCCGTTCTGCGATTCGCACGGCTAAACGGACACGGTCCTAGGCCGCTCATGCGCGGATTGGCGGCCTATATCATGCGGGGCAGGGCGCAGGCGGTTTCGGCCATTTGCGCCCTGACGGTATTGTCCTGGATCGTATCGCTGGCGAGCTTGCTCGCCGCCGCCGCCCTGGCCCTGCCGACCTTGCGTAAAGGAGCCGCCGAAGGCGGTCTCCTGTTGGGCATGGCGGTGGCGATCATGGCGTTGATCGGCGGGCTGGTGCTGGGCAATCCACTGCCGGCGGCGGGTTATGCGCTGGCCCTGTGGGGTCCGGTCTGGTTGCTGGCGGTGCTGTTGCGCGAGACGGCGCGGCTGG
Source organism: Methylomagnum ishizawai (assembly GCF_019670005.1). NCBI lineage: Bacteria > Pseudomonadati > Pseudomonadota > Gammaproteobacteria > Methylococcales > Methylococcaceae > Methylomagnum > Methylomagnum ishizawai. The sequence continues at coordinate 2,559,355 of NZ_AP019783.1, forward strand.
ACTGGACCTTGGGCGCCGCCGCGTTGCTCGCCATGGCGCTGGTCTTGGGACTCTACGCGGTCTACGGCGATCCCATGCGGCTGTGGCTGGAGGAATTGCGACAGTTCTCCAAGGCGTTCGTGGAAGGTGGCAGGCCCGCCGCCGAGCAGGCTTTGCTGCGGCAAAACGTGGAACTGTTCGCCCGCTACATGACCGGCGGTATCGCGGCGGGGTCCATGCTGACCGTGGGGTTCAGCCTGCTGCTGGCCCGCTGGTGGCAGGCGACCCTGTTCAATCCCGGCGGTTTCCGGGCCGAGTTCCAAGGATTGCGCCCGGCTTCCGCCTGGGCCTACGCCAGCCTGGGCTTGTTCGCCCTGGCCGGGATCGCCGACGGGGGCCTCGCGGAATTCGCCTGGAACCTCGCCCTCCCGCTCTCGATGCTGTTCCTGCTGACCGGATTTTCGGTGTTGCACGCGGTGTTCGGGCGGCAGGCCAATGGCGGATTCTGGCTGGCCGGGGTCTATGTGGCCTTGGTGTTCGCCTCGCCCTTGATCGTCTTGATCGCGCTGCTCGGCTATAGCGATACCTGGATGGACTGGCGCAACCGCCCCCGTGTGGCCTAATTCGGATTCATTGTTTAAAAAAGATTGAGGCATTCGACGATGGAAATCATTCTCCTGGAAAAAATCACCAACCTGGGCAACCTCGGCGACAAAGTGACCGTGAAGCCCGGCTATGGCCGCAACTACCTGATCCCCCATGGCAAGGCCGTGGCCGCCACCGCCGCCAAGCTGGCCGAGTTCGAGCAGCGCCGCGCCGAACTGGAACGCAAAGCCGCCGAGACCACCGCCGCCGCCGAGGCCCGAGCCCAGGCGATTGGCGAAATCATCATCACCATTTCCCAGAAGGCGGGCGAGGAAGGCCGCTTGTACGGCTCCATCGGCACCAAGGACATCGCCGACGCCGCCAGCCATGCCGGCATCGAAATCCACAAGAACGAAGTCCGCCTGCCGGCCGGCCCGATCCGCCATACCGGCGAGTACGAAGTCACGGTGCAGTTGCACGGCGATGTGGCCGCCAAGCTGTCCCTGCATGTGGTTCCCGAGTAAGCGGAGCCGATCCCGCACGGCTCGCCGTGCGGGCTTTCACGATCATTCCTGGCCGGGTGGCTCCGCGTGAGGCGGCTTTACACGGCGTTGTTCTACGCCGCCACGCCCTTCATCCTGGGCCGCCTCGCCTGGCGCGGCCTCAAGCTGCCGGCCTACCGGGAGCGCTGGGGCGAACGCTTCGCCCGTTATGCCCCGGTTCCGGGCGGGGAGGGCATGGCTTGGTTCCACGCCGTTTCGGTGGGCGAGGCCGAAGCCGCCTTCCCCCTGATCCGCGCTTTCCGCGCCCGCCATCCCGGGCTTCCTATCCTGGTCACTTGCACCACGCCCACGGGTTCGGCCCGGATCGGAGCCGTGCTGGGCGATACGGTCGCCCATGTCTATCTGCCGTATGATCTGCCCGGCGTCGTGGCCCGCTTCCTGGATCATTTCCGGCCCTGTCTCGGTGTCGTCCTCGAAACCGAAATCTGGCCCAACCTCTACCGCGAATGCGCCCGCCGGGGGATTCCCTTGGCGATAGTCAACGGCAGGCTGTCCGAGAAATCGGCGCGGGGCTATGGCCGTATCGCCGGCCTGGTGGCGGAAAGCCTCGCCGCCGTGGGCTGGATCGCGGCGCAAACGTCGCTGGACGCCAAGCGCTACGTCGCCCTCGGGGCCGATCCCCGCAAGGTGGCGGTCACGGGCAATATCAAATTCGATATCGAATTCCCGGCCCCGCTGCGCGAACAGGCCACGGCCTTGCGGGAAACCCTGTTTCCGGGCCGTCCGGTGTGGATCGCGGGCAGCACCCACCCGGGCGAGGAAGAACAGGTGCTCGCCGCCCACGCCCAGGTGCGGTCGGTGTTGCCCGATGCCTTGTTGATCCTGGCACCGCGCCATCCCGATAGGTTCCAGGAAGTGCGGACCTTGTGCGCCAAAACCGGAATCCCGCTGCGCTGCCGTGGCGAATCCTTGCCTTGCGAAGCCGGGACCGGGGTTTTCCTGCTCGACAGCCTGGGGGAATTGCGTTGTTTCTATGGTGCCGCCGATGTGGCTTTTGTCGGCGGCAGCTTGATTCCGCAGGGCGGACATAATGTACTGGAACCGGCGGTGGCGGGCGTTCCGGTATTGTTCGGGCCGCATATGTTCAATTTCGCGGAGATCGCCCGGCGGCTGGAAGACAGCGGCGGTGCCCGTTCCGTCGCCGATGCGGACGGATTGGCGGCGACCGTGATGGATTGGCTAACCGATTTCGATACCCGGTCCGAAATAGGTGCCAAAGCCTCCGCTTTCGTGGATGGAAACCGTGGGGCCGTGGCCCGTGTGGTGGAACCCATCTCGGCTTTGCTACAAAGCCGCCTGGATTCGGGCCGGACCATCGATACCTAAATCGGCGCGGGTTTCGGCTATACTCCGACCCTGGTTTTTCCTCGCCAGATTTTGCCCACCTCAAATAGGGGATCACATGAATATCGCTATCCAGGCAGTTGTATTATCGGGCGGGTCCGGCACCCGCCTCTGGCCGTTTTCGCGCGAATCCTATCCCAAGCAATTCCTATCGTTCACCGGCAGCGGCACCCTGTTCCAGGACACGGTGACCCGCGTGGTCGATTGGGGCGCGGCGGACAGCGGCTTGTTCCAAGTGCTGCCGCCCCTGGTGGTGTGCAACGAAATGCACCGCTTCCTGGTGGCCGAGCAATTGCGGCAATTGGGCTTGGAAAAAAGCCCGATCCTGCTGGAACCCATGGGCCGCAACACCGCCCCGGCCCTGACCCTGGCCGCTTTGCAGGCGGTGGAGCAAGGGGCCAATCCGGTATTATTGGTGCTGCCCTCGGACCATTATGTCGCCAACCTGGAAGGTTTCCAGCAACGTTTGGCGGAAGCCATCAAACTCGCCGCCACCGGCGTGATCGCGACCTTCGGTATCGTCCCGGACAAACCCGAAACCGGGTTCGGCTATATCCATCGGGGGGCGGATTTGGGGGATAACGCCTTCGTCCTGGGCGGGTTCCGGGAAAAACCCGACGCCGCCACGGCTTCCGAGTATCTGTTCTCCGGCGAATACTTCTGGAATAGCGGTATCTTCATCCTGCGGGCGCAAACCTGGCTGGAGGAAATCGCCACCCATAGGCCGGATATCCTCGAAGCCTGCGCCCAGGCCATGGCGCTGAGCAAGCGCGACGGCGATTTCATCCGCGCCGACAAGGCCGCGTTCTCCCGTTGCCCCAGCGATTCCATCGATTACGCGGTCATGGAAAGACTGGCTGGTTTCCCGTCGGAAACGCCCCGCGCCGTGGTCCTGCCGCTGGATGTGGGCTGGTCCGACCTGGGTTCCTGGCCGGCGTTGACTTCGGTGCGTCCCACCGACCACGACGGCAATGTCATGATCGGCGATGTGTTCACCAAGGACACCCACAATTCGGTGCTGTATTCGCAGAGCCGGTTCGTGGCGGCGGTGGGCATCACCGACGTGGTGGTGATCGAAACCACCGACGCCGTGCTGGTCGCCCACAAGGACCGCGCCCAGGATGTCAAGGCCATCACCGACCATTTGAAGAAGACCGAGCGTTCCGAGCATGTCTTCCATGCCAAGGTCCACCGGCCCTGGGGCAATTACGAATCCATCGGCAACGGTTCGCGCTACCAGGTCAAGCGCCTGACCATCGCGCCGGGCGGCACGCTGTCCCTGCAATTGCACCATCACCGCGCCGAACACTGGATCGTGGTGAAGGGCACGGCCAGGGTGACGCGGGGCGAGGAGAGCTTCCTGCTGACCGAGAACGAATCCACCTTCATCCCGCTGGGCGTGCGCCACCGTTTGGAGAATCCCGGTGCCATCCCGCTGGAGATCATCGAGGTCCAGTCGGGCAGCTACCTCGGCGAGGACGATATCGTCCGCTTCGAGGACCGCTATAACCGGCTGGAATCCTAGCTTTTCAATCCACTGCCATCCATCGAACGAAACCTATGACGCTTTATTGCGGTATCGTCGGCCTGCCGAATGTCGGCAAATCCACTCTGTTCAACGCGCTGACCAAGGCGGCCATCGCGGCGGAGAACTATCCGTTCTGCACCATCGATCCCAACGTGGGCGTGGTCCCGGTGCCCGACCCACGACTCGATGCTTTGGCCGAGATCGTCAAGCCCGAGCGGGTGGTGCCCACCGCCATCGAGTTCGTGGATATCGCGGGGCTGGTGGCCGGCGCCTCGAAAGGGGAGGGGCTGGGCAACCAATTCCTGGCCCATATCCGTGAGACCGACGCCATCGCCCATGTGGTGCGCTGTTTCGAGGACGACGATGTGATCCATGTCGCGGGCAAGGTCGATCCGGTATCCGATATCGAGGTCATCAACACCGAACTCGCGCTAGCCGACCTCGGCACCTTGGACAAGGCGCTACAGCGGGCCACCAAGGCATCCAAGGCGGGCAACAAGGACGAATTGGCGAAAAAAGCCTTGTTCGAGCGGGTATTGGCGCATTTGGACAGCGGCAAACCGGTGCGGACCCTGCCCATGGCCGACGAGGAAAAGGCGCTATTGCGAGAATTGCATCTGATCACCGCCAAGCCGACGATGTACATCGCCAATGTGCGCGAGGACGGCTTCGAGGACAACGCCTTCCTGGACCGGGTGCGGGCCTATGCCGAAGAAGAAGGTTCGATGGTGGTGCCGGTGTGCGCGGCGTTCGAGGCCGAGATCGCCCAGCTCGACGAGGCCGACAAGGCGGACTTCCTGGCCGAGATCGGCATGGAGGAACCGGGGTTGAACCGGGTCATCCGCGCCGGCTATAAGCTGCTGCACCTGGCGACGTATTTCACGGCGGGCGTCAAGGAAGTGCGGGCCTGGACCATCCCGGTCGGGGCCACGGCACCACAGTCGGCGGGCGTGATCCATACCGACTTCGAGCGCGGCTTCATCCGGGCCGAGGTGATCGCCTACGAGGACTTCATCGCGCATCGCGGCGAACAGGGCGCGAAGGACGCGGGCAAATGGCGTTTGGAAGGCAAGGAATACATCATGCGCGACGGCGACGTCGTGCATTTCCGGTTCAACGTGTAGCCGGGCGCGGCGGGGCAATCCCGCCGCAGGCCCTAGGCCCTTATGATTTAACATAATATCCATTATGCGCAATTGGCTGGGTGCGCAAGATACCGTCCCTAGAGCCGCGTTATCCCGGACCCCCCGTGAGTTATCTTTATTTAGAAAACAAAAAATCTCTAAATAATCCATCTAAACATCTACGGAAGTTATTTGCCGGATGGCCGGGACCGGACGGCGGTTGATGCCCGAATCCCGGCCCATCGCCTTCCGCTTAGAAACAGGTGAATCCGCGTCCGTCGAAGCCCCTCGCCGTTTTGGAAGCCTCCACGCTTATCGCCGCCTTCGCGTGGCGAGACGGCCCCTTGTGGGGTATCCGCTCCCTGGCCACGCCGTCGGCGACTTTGAAAAAGCCCAGGGTGCGTTGCAAAGCCTCGGCCTGGCTGGTCATTTCCTCGGCGGTCGCCGAGAGTTCCTCGGCGGCCGCAGCGTTCTGCTGGGTGGTCTTGTTGAGCTGGTTCATGGCTCCAGAGATTTGTTTCGCTCCCAAAGCCTGCTCCTCGGAACCGGCGGCGATTTCCTGGACCAATCCCGCGGTCCTCTGGATCAATGGCACGATTTCCTTCAGGAGCGTGCCGGCCCGTTCGGCCATGGCGACGCTGGACTCGGCCAGTCCGCCGATCTCCTGGGCGGCGACCTGGGAACGCTCGGCCAGTTTCCTGACCTCGGCGGCGACCACGGCGAAGCCCTTGCCATGTTCCCCCGCCCTCGCGGCCTCGATGGCGGCGTTGAGCGCCAGCAGGTTGGTCTGGTAGGCGATGTCGTCGACGATGCCGATCTTGTCGGCGATCTGCTTCATGGCGCCGACGGTGAGGGTCACCGCCTCGCCGCCCTCGGCGGCCTCGCGGGCGGCTTTTTCGGCGATGGAGTCGGTGGTCTTGGCGTTGTCCTTGTTCTGGTCGATGGAGGCGACCATCTGTTCCATGGAACTGGAAGTCTCCTCGACGCTGGTGGCTTGTTCGGACGAGGCCTGCGATAGGTGCTGGGAAGTCAAACCCACCTGCCCGGAAGCCGAGGAAAGGGTGTTGGCCACCTCCCTCACATTGGACAGGGTCTCCGATAGCTTATGCACGGTATCGTTGATGGCTTCCTTCAATTCCAGGAACATGCCCTGGTAATGGCCCTCCATGGTGGCGGTCAAATCGCCCTGGGCCAGGCGGGCCATGATTGCGCGGACGCGCTCCACCGGCCCATGCATCGCTTCCATGACACCGTTGATGCCCTGGATGACGGTCCGGAATTCTCCCCGGTGCCGGGCCGCGTCGGCGCGGACGGCCAGGCGGCCCTGGGTGGCGGCTTCCGACAACTGGTTGGCATCGGCGATCAGCGCCCTGACCGGGCCGATGAAGGCGTCCAGGGTGTCGTTCACGCCTTGCACGATCTTGCGGTAATCGCCTTGGTGCCTGGAGGCGTCGGCGCGGGTATCCAGTTCCAACTCGCGGGCGGCCTGGGCCAGCAGGGCGGTGTCCTCGATCAAGGCGTTGATGTTGTCGATGGCGAGATTGAGGTTGTCCTTGAGGGTATTGAAGTCGCCGTGGTAGGCGTCGGCGATCCTGGGCGGGATATCGCCCTTGGCGATGCGGTCCAGGTAGTCCGCCGCCACGTTCAACGGATCAACCAGCGCGTCCAGGGTCTCGTTCAATCCCCGGAGTATCTTGCGGTATACGCCCTGGGCGCGTTCGGCGTCCACCCGGACTTCCAGCCGGCCCGCCTTGGCGGCGTCGATGGCGACCCCGGTTTGCACGACCAGAAAGCCGATGGCGTCCAGGCAAGTGTTGAGGTTGTCCTTGAGGGTGTTGAAATCGCCATGGTAGGTGCCGGCGATCCTGGGCGGGATATCGCCCTTGGCGATGCGGCCCACGTAGTCCGCCGCCATGTTCAAGGGACCTATCACCGCGTCCAGGGTCTGGTTCACGCCCTCGATGACCTCGCGGTAGCCGCCCCGGTGCCTGGAAGCGTCGGCGCGGACGGCGAGCTTGCCCGCCACCGCCGCCGTGGACAGCATCGCGGCGTCTTCCACCAAGCCATGGATGGCCTCGATCACCTGGTCCACCGCCTGGGCGATGATGGAAAAGGTCGCGTGGGCCGCCTGGGTATCCTGGTCCGGCGTGGCCGTTTGGATCCGCGCGCCGAGGTCGCCCGCGGCGATGCTCGTCAGCGCGGCCCGCACCTTGACCACCTCCTTTTCCTGGTAATCGGCGATCTTCCTGGCGAGCCGCTGCGCCTGCTTGACGCCGGTCTGGTCCACCACGAACTCGAAGCCGCCGATGACCTCGCCGTTGCGGGCGCGGAGCGGCTGCCCCATGTACTGGATATCGAGTTCGAGCCGGCCTGGGCGCGCCACTGTTTCGCCCTGGACCGGGCTATTGCTGGACATCGCCCTCACGACGGCGCATTGGCCGCTATGGCAATCGTTGGTATTGAAATAGCCGTGGCATTTCTGGCCCAGCAATTGCGATTTGGCGAGATCGCCGAGGCCCATGCCGCATTTGTTGATGTAGCGGATGGTCCGCTCCCTGTCGATGATCATCGCGGGCAAGGGGGTGTTGTCGATGAAGCCGACCAAGGTCTCCAGGGTCTGGTTCACGCCTTCGACCACCCGGCGGTAGTCCCCCTGGTGCCCGGTGGCGTCCGCACGGGTGTCCAGGTAGCCTTCGATGACCCGGTCGGACAACTGGTTGACCTCGGCGATCAAGGCGTTGACGGCGTCGGCCATGGTTTTTACCGCCACCACCAGGCTGGACTCCGGTTTGCCCTGGGTGTCGATCTTGAACGTCAGGTCGCCGACCGCCAGCATCCGCGCGAGGTGGGCCGCCTCGGCGGGTTCGCAGCCGAGTTGGCGCAGGATATGGCGGGTGATGAACACCCCGAGGATCAGCGCGGCCAGCACCGTCCCCCCGCCCCACACACCGCTCCAGAGCAGCGCCGCGACATAGGCCTGCCGGGCTTCGGCCTGGGCGGCGGCGATCAAGGGCATTTGCCGCTCCCGCAATTCGCCCACCGCGCTGATCCAACTCCGGTTGAGCGGCCGCCCCTGGGTGAACAGCAGGGACTGGCCCTCCAGGTTCTTATTGGCGAAACCCAGGGCGCTGATCGCGTCGTTGACCGGGCGGACCTCCTGCTTCATCCCGGCCATCTTGTCGAGCAGTTTCCTGCCTTCGCCGTCCAGCGGCGATTGCCGCAGATAGCGTTCGTTTTCGTCGTAGATGTCCCTGGCCTTTTCTATCCTTCGCTTGAATTCCCCGTTGAGCGTGGCATCGGTGACCATGACGATATTGCGGAGCGCCATGCCTTCTTCGAGGAGGTTGTCGTGCATGGCGGTGATGGCCAAGACCTGCTGGGTTTTGTTGCCGACGATATTGTCCAGGCGGTCCTGGATGCTCCCCATCTGCGATATGACGAAACCGACACTTCCCAACATCAACAACGCGACTAGGGAAAAACCACCGATCAGTTGGTGTCCAATTTTCATTGTTTTTTCCTCGTGTATGTATGGGAAGGATCGCTGGATGCCTTTATGCAAACCGAACCAATAAGGCCGGTACGGTTGATGTCATTTTTGATTATCATCGATGCGCTGACGCTGGTTATCTTGGTTTTTTGGAAAGAGATTGGTTTCCATCGCCCCAACGGCCCATCCGTCAACCGGGTAAAGGCCATATTCCTGTCGAGGCCCATGGGTTCGGCCTGGTTTCAATTTAAAATCATATCGTTGTATCGGCTGTGAGTTTTTGCCGGGACAGCCCATGCTGGCGGGGCGGCATAATCGGCATGGACCGCAATGCTTGCTCGATGGCCTGCCCACGGGTCTGCTTCGGATTAATACTTGATCATCATTTCCACGTTACACAAACCCCCCGCGTTTGTGCGGCGCAACCAATGGACAAACCGCAAAACCGGGTTTTCGCATTTGGAATGCGCCTTTAATTAAGGGATAGCCCAGGCCCGGAAAATTTCAAGATATAATATTATCGATTCAATCGTTAATATCGGTTTCCCCCGTGCCGGGGAAGCCGGGATCTCAAACCGGGCGGCGGGACGGTCCGGTTCCCCACCCAGCACCGGGTCCGGCGGTCCACGTCCATGCGGTTCCGGCCCCGGCGGGAACTCCTGTATGATTTTTCCGGCGATATTCCGTGGCTTATTAACGAGGAACGAATCGAAATGCGGCGCGTGCTGCGATGGAGCGGCTGGCTTTTGGCGGGAATCCTGGGTTTGCCGGTCGTCGCGCTGGCCTTGGCGCTGTGGGCCGCGAACAGCCCGCCGGGCCGGGCCTGGATCGAACGCTCGCTCCCAGGATTCACCGGCGGCCAGGTCGGCATCGCCAAGCTGGAAGGCCGCTTCCCCGACGCCTTGCGGATCGGCCATATCGAAATCCGCGATCCCGCCGGGACTTGGCTGGCCATCGACGATTTGGCCTTGGATTGGTCGCCGGCCCGCTTGTTGACCGGGCTCGCCGACCTCCAGCGCTTGGAGGCGGGCCGCATCGCCCTGGCCCGCCGTCCCCTGCCCTCGCCCGAACCCGAACCTCGAAAAACCGCTTTTTCCCTGCCGGTGGGCGTCGAACTGCACCGCCTGCGTGTGGGGCGGCTGGAACTGGCCCCGCCGGTCGCGGGCGTCGCCGCCGCGCTTGGGATCGAGGGTTCCGGGCGGCTCGCGGCGCTGGACCAGGGCGGGGCCACGCTTGCGATCACCCGCCTGGATGGCGCGGGCCGCTACGCGCTGCGAGGCCGGATCGAACCCGGCGGGTTGCATCTGGCCCTGGAAGCGCGGGAACCGCCCCAGGGCTTGCTGGCGCAACTCGCCCAAGCGCCGGAACTGGGCGCGTTGTCCCTGGACGCCCAGTTGGACGGCCCCTATTCCGCGCTCGTTATCCGGTTCGGCCTGGAAGCCGGACCACTGCGGGCCGAGGCGCGGGGCACCCTCGACCTGGAACGCAACGCCGCCGACCTCGCCCTGACCGCCTCGGCCCCCGCCTTGCGGCCACGGCCCGGGGTGTCCTGGCAATCGGTGGCGCTGGACGCCAAGCTGCACGGCCCTTTCATCCGCCCCACGGCCCAGGCCCGGCTCGATATCGCCGCCCTGGAAGCCGCCGGGACCGCCATCCCCGAAGCCGCGCTGGAACTCCAAGGCGACGCCGGTGCCTTGCGGCTCCGGGCCGTTCTCACAGGCGTCCGCATTCCCGGCGCGCGCCCCGACCTGCTGCGCGCCGCGCCTTTGGTGCTTGCCGCCGATGCCAAGCTCGATGCGCCCGAACGTCCCGTGCATTTCTCGGCCCGCCATCCATTGCTGACCCTCGAAGGCCAGGCCCGGACCGGACCCGACCCCGACGGCACGGCCTCGCTCAAATTGCCGGACTTGGCCCCTTGGGCGGGATTGGGCGGCGTCGATCTGCGGGGTTCCACCGAATTGAGCCTACGCGCCGCGCAAACCGGCGCTACCCTCCAGATCACCGCCGAGGACAAGCTCGCCCTGACCGGCGGTATGGCTCCCCTGCCCGCCCTGGTCGGCGCGGATGGGAAAATCGGCCTATCGGCGACGTTGCGGGGGCCGGAGATCGCGGTGTCGCGGTTACGGTTCGAGGGCAAGGCGCTGGCCCTCGCGGCGGATGGCGTATGGTCCGGGCAAACGCTGGGTTTGAATTGGAAGCTGGACCTGCCCGATCTGGCGGCGCTGGCCCCGAACCTGATCGGACGGGCGGCGCTGACGGGACGGATCGACGGCGCCAAGGACGATCTCGCCCTCGTCGCCGATATGGGCGGCGAACTGGCCGCGCCAGGACTGCCGAGGGGGCCGGTGGGCGCGAATATCCGCCTGCGGGGCCTGCCCAGGAACCCGGCCGGACAAGTGAAGGCGCAAGGCACGCTCAACGGCTCGCCCTTGCAATTGGCCTTGACCGCCCAACGCGGCGCGGACGGCGCGTTGCGGGTCGCCATCGACCGGGCCGACTGGAAAAGCGCCCATGCCGAGGGCGCGTTGAGCCTGCCCCAAGGCGCGGCCCTGCCCCTGGGCAAGATCGACCTGCGGATGACCCGGCTGGAGGATTTGCGGCCCTGGCTGGGCCAGCCGCTGACCGGCTCCCTGAGCGCCGGCCTGGACGCCACCGAGCGGGAGGCCCGGCTCAGGCTGGACGCCCGCGACATCGGCCTGACCGGCACCGCCCAGGTGGAACATGCCGCCCTGGCGCTCGCGCTGGACGATCCGCTCAAGCACCCGCGGGTGGAGGGAACGATGACCCTGGACGGCATCGAAGCCGGAACCCTGCGGGGTTCCGCCCGCTTGACGGCGCAGGGTCCGCCCGAGGCGCTGGACCTGGGGCTGACCTCCGAAATGAAGGCGCTGGCCGGGTCGGATGCCCAGCTATCCAGCGCATTCCGGCTCGATATCCCCGCCCAATCGATCCGGGTGTCCAGTCTGGAAACCCAGTGGAAGCAGGAAACCCTGCGCCTGCTGCAACCCGCCCGCATCGGCTACGGCAAGGGCTTGAGCTTCGAGGGTTTGCGTCTGGGCTTGCGCGGGGCCGTGTTGGAAGCCGAGGGTCGCGCCACGCCCACGCTCGACCTGGAGGTGGCCCTGCGCGATCTGCCCGCCGATTTGGCGGGCTTGTTCGTTCCTGGGCTGGCGCTAGATGGCGCGTTGCGGGCCGAGGCCCACCTGTCCGGCTCCCCGGCCCGCCCGGTCGGCACGCTGACGCTGGCCGCCCAGGGCGTCCATCCCCGCGAAGGCGCGGGCCGGGTCTTGCCGCCGGTCAACCTCGCCACCCGGCTCGACCTCGCCGGCACCAGCGCCGAGGTCGATTCCCGCGTGCAGGCCGGGACGCTCGCCAACCTGGCCGTGACCGGGCGGGCGCCGCTGGTGCCGGGGGGGGAATTCGACCTCCACACCAGCGGCGACCTGGATTTGAAAATCCTCGATCCCCTGCTGATGGCGGAAGGCCGCCGGGTGCGTGGGCGGACCCTCCTGAACGCCACTCTGTCGGGCAGCCCGGCCGAACCCCGCATCCACGGCAGCCTGCAATGGAGCGGCGGCGAAGTGCAGGATTTCGCGCAAGGGATGCATGTTTCCAATATCGCCGCCCTGTTGCTGGCCGAGGGCGACAGCGTCCGCATCAGCCAGTTCCAGGGCCGGGCCGGTCCCGGCACGCTGAACCTGGCCGGGCGCTTGGGCGTGCTGGCCGAGGGCTTCCCCATCGATTTGAAGCTGACCGCCCGCAATGCCCAACCCCTGGCCAGCGACCGCCTGACGGTGAACCTGAACGCCGACCTGGGCCTGCAAGGCCACGCCGCCGGGGAACTCGCCGCCAACGGCACGCTGCGGCTCCAACGGGCCGAAATCCGCGTCCCCGAGACCATGCCCGCCAGTATCGCGGTGCTGGATGTGCGCCGTCCCGGACAAACCCCGCCGCCACCGCCCAAACCCGGTCCCCGCGTCGGCCTGGACCTCACGATCAGCGCGCCGGGCCAGATTTTCGTGCGCGGGCGCGGCCTGGACGCCGAATTGGGCGGCACCGTGCGCTTGCGCGGCGATTCCAACGCTCCGCGCCCGGAAGGCCGCTTCGAGTTGCGCCGCGGCGAATTCAGCCTGGCCGGCAAGACCCTGACCTTCAACAAGGGGGTGATCGGTTTCAACGGCGGCAACCTGGCCGATCCCACCCTGGACTTCTCCGCCAGTTCCACCAGCAACAACGTCACCGCCACCCTGGGCGTGGCCGGCACCGCCCGCAAACCCAAGATCACCCTCAGCAGCGCGCCGGAATTGCCGCCGGACGAGATTTTGGCCCAACTGCTGTTCGGCCACGCCACCGCCAGCCTCAGCCCGTTCGAGATGGTGCAGATCGCCTCGGCGGTGGTTTCCCTGACCGGGGTCACCGCCGGAGTGGGCAGTCCCCTGGATACCGTGCGCAAGGGTTTGGGGCTGGACCGGCTGGCCCTGGGCGGAAGCGGCGGCAGTCCCAGCCTGGAAGCCGGGCGCTATGTCGCGCCCGGCGTGTTCGTGGGGGCCAAGCAAGGTTTTTCCGGCAACAGCACCCAGGCCACGGTGCAGATCGATATCGCCAAGGGGTTGAAGGTGGAAGGCAGCGCCGGGACCGGGGCCACCACGCCCGGTTCCACGGTCGGAACCAACAGCGTCGGCTTGATCTATCAGATCGAGTACTGAACCGTCGGAAAGCCGTCGTCCGGGAGCGTTCGCAAACCGGCCTGGGCGGCGTCGGAAAGCCGACGATCCCGGCCCGATCAACAACCGTGTCGCCGCCTATTCCCTTGATCCAAGCGGGTGCCTATCATTTGGCATGGTTTAGGCTGGGATAAATCCAACGAAAACCCGACGACAAGCCGAGGCGAGCGATGAAAAACGATGCCGGAAACCTGGCGGTGGTTCCCCAAACCCATAAGGTCCTGGGGGAATGGCGGCATGAAAGCGGTGGTATGTTCGACCTGTTGGCCGATCTGCAAACCACCCTCGATATCGCCCAATTGCTACAGATGTTCAGCGAACACCTACAAGCGAGCGTGCCGCACGAGGGCTATGGATTCCACAACCCGCTCCTGAATCTCGACCTGGAGCAGGGCCGGGAAGCGCACCACCATTGCAGCTATACCCTGAAGTTGCAGGATGAAACCCTGGGCGAATGGCGGATGCGGCGCGACCGCCGTTTCAGCCAGGCCGACCTGGAAATCACGGAAAACCTGCTGTCCCATTTGCTCTATCCGCTCCGCAACTGCCTACGCTACCGGGAGGCGGTGTGCTATGCCCATACCGATCCCCTGACCCAGGTCGGCAACCGGATCGCCCTCCTGAGCCAAATCCAGCGCGAAATCGACCTGGCCCGCCGCCATGGGACGCCTTTCGCGGTGGTGTTCCTGGATATCGACCATTTCAAGGCCATCAACGACACCCACGGCCATGCGGCGGGCGATGCGGTGCTGCGTTCCGTGGCCCATAGCGTCAAGCAAGTGGTGCGCTCCACCGATGGCGTGTTCCGCTATGGCGGGGAAGAGTTCGTGGTTTTGTTCAGCCATGTGGGCAGGCGGGACGCCCTGAGCCTGGCGGAACGCATCCGCCAAGCCGTGGCGGCGCAGGCGCATCCTGTGGGCGAGGACGGCGCGACGCTGACGGTGACGGTAAGCCTGGGACTGGCCTTGCTCGCTCCGGGCGAGTCGCCGATGGCCCTGATGAACCGGGCGGATCAGGCCATGTACAAGGCCAAGCGCCTGGGCCGCAACCGGGTGGCGATGGCCTAGGGCGGTTTACCCCCCCCAGAACCGGACCACATCCGCCGGCTCCTCCCCTGCCAGCAATACCTGGAACCGCCACGGGTCGGCCCGGTAGCCCAAGACCCTCGGCAAACCCCGGTTGCAATGCCGCGACCACAGGCCCAGCGTATAGCCCCCGGCGTCGTGCAGCACGATCCAGTCGCCCGCCTCCACCCTGGGCAAAACGGCCTCTTCCGCCAAAATATCGCCGCCGAAGCACAAGGGTCCGGCGATGACATGGGGTTCGCCGGGGGCTTGCTTTGGGCGGCCATCCGGGGCCAGCACCGAAATATGATGATGCCAATCCTCCGGGCGGTAGACCTTCCGCATGAACAAATCGGCCCCGAAATGGACGACGGCGGTCCGCCGCCCTGCATCGGTCTTGAGGTATTCCACCCGGCTGGCCGCGAAACCGCTCCCGGCTTGCAGGATCCGGCCAAATTCGGTCGCCAAGCGGACCCCTTCCGCGAACGCCTCCGGGACGGCCCGGCCCAGCGCGGCGGCATAGGCCGCCGGGGTGGGCGCGGTTCCATCCGCCCGGTAAGGCCAGGGCAGGCCGCCACCGATGTCCACCGAGACGATGCGGCGCTCGCCCAAATCCCGATGGATCGTTTCCCGCAAGGCGAACACCAGTTCCGCCGCCCGGACCATCCGCGCCATGCCGATGCCCTGGCTGCCGGTGTGGACATGCAAACCCCGTAGCCAGGGATAGCGCCGGAACGCCGCGACGATGGCGGCGCGTTGCTCCCCCAAAGGCACGCCGAACTTGGAATAACCGCCCGAGACGCTGAGCATCCCAATACTGCCCAGGCCGGTTTGGGGATTGACGCGCAGGCCGATCAGGCTGGTTGGCTGGGGATCGCCGTCCAGCAGCGTATCGATGCGGGCCAACTCGTCGAAATTATCGGCGTTGACCGTGACGCCGGCGTCCAGGGCCGTGGCGAGTTCGTCGCGGGTTTTGGCGGGCGAATCGAACAGGATGCGTTCCGGCGGGCAGCCCGCCGCCTGGGCCAGGGCCACTTCCTCCCAGGAGGCGGCTTCCAGGCCCATGCCCCGCGCCACCGCGAAGCGCAGCACCCCGACCACCGGATTGGCCTTGATGGCGAGGGCGTGCAGGGTGCCCGGCGGGAAGCTGGTGCTTAACAGGTCGATCCGCGCCGCCAGGGCGTCCAGGCTGTGGAACAGCAAGGCGGGCCGGTCGCCCGCGACGCCTTGGGCCATGGCGGCGGCGAGCGCTTGGCCCGCCTCCGCCGCGTCGATGCGGGTATGCCAAGCGAAAGCTTCCGCCATGGTTCAGACTTCCCGCGCCAGCAAGGCGGCTTCGTGGGCGGCGATGAATTCCAGCTTGAGGCGCGTTTGTTCCAGCTTCGCCGCCAGCCAGGCCAGCCGGGCCTCCAAATCCACGCCCAGCGTGGCGTCGGCGGCGATATCGGCGATCAACACCCCGCCTATCGCCACCCGGATGACATGGTCGTGGCGGCCCACATGCACCGACTGGCCCAGTTGGAAACAGACGCGGGCGGCATCCACAACCACGCGATCTTCCTTTTCCGCAGCGAGGCCGGAAATATCCCGGCTCATCCAGCGCAGCCAGCGCTCCAGATCGGGTTTTTCCAGTTGGTGGGCATGTACGCCGCAAGCTTTGACCCGGAAGCTGAACACCGTGGTTTTCGATTCCAGCAACCGCTCGGAGGCGTCGTCGTAGAGGGGGGTCGGTACATTGATGGGTTCGAGCAGCGGACTCCGGCCCAGGATGGCGGGGGCTTGCGACTCGAAGAAGCGCAGGACGCGGTAACGCGCCAAGGGCGGCGTGGCGTAATAGGCCCGCATCTCGGCCAGGGCGGCTTCCCAGCGCAACAGCAAGCCCAGGTTGACGGCGGGCGCGAGCGCCTCCCGCGCCTGGGTCCAATCCTCCGGCAATTGGGCCGGGGTGAGATAGGCCGAAAATCCCGAGGGAAACCGGATTCGGGTTTGGTCTTCCGGCAGGCGTCGCGCGGGGATGAGCAGGCAGCCGGAAAAAGGCGGTCCGCCGTAGAATTTCGAGCCGGTCAGGATCACCATGCAGCCCCGCGCCAGATAATCGCGCAACCCCCGGCGGCTGAACCGGCCCTGGGCCGCGTCGATGATGGGGATCAGGTCGCCGCCATGGCGGTCGATCAGGGCGTTCAGGGTTTCCAGGCGGGGGGCGTGGACGCCGGTCTTGCTGTGGGCGACCACATGGACGACGACCTTGGCCCCGCGCGCCAGCCCGGCCCGGACCCGGCCCAGGATTTCAGCGTCCAGTTCGCCGGGGGCGCGTTCGGCGGCGCTGTCGCCGCGAATTTTGATTTCGTGGACCAGGGTGCGCCCGGCCAGATCGGCATCCAGCGCCGCGCCGGGTTCGGCGCTCCGGCCCGAGGGCAAGCGCCGGGAAAAATACCGCGCCCCCGCCGCCAACACGCTGCCGCTGCCCACTTCGCGGGCACCGACCACGATGTTCACCAAGGGGCGGCGATGGCCCCACCCGGCGATGCCAAGGGCCACCGATTCGGCATCGGTGCCCGAGGGCGTCAGCATGACGCGCAAACCCTGGATGTTGCGCAGCTCCATCAAATCCAGCAGGCCATCCCGTATCCAGCGCCCCAGCGCGTCCGCCGCCGCGAGTTCACCGTCCGCCGCCGCCCGCCACTGGAAGGCTTCCAGGGCCGAGCGGGCCGCCGCCCAACCCCGTGGCGAAATGGCCGAACTGGTGCAGCTACCGAAACCCACGCCGGGCCGGGGCCGGACCGCGCCGCCGTAGCGGTTCAGCCCATCCGCGCCCAGGACCGAGCGCTCGTCCCCGCCCGAGCACAGCCATTGTTCCAGGGAACGCGGCGCGGTGCCCAAGGTTTGCGCCCTATCTCCGCCCCCTGGGCCGGGTATCGTCCCGGCCAGGGCGGCGCTCCATCGGCCCGTGCCGTTTTTCCGCCGGATGTTCCGCCGCCAAACCCACCAGCGCCATCAATGCCGCGACCCCCTCCGGCGGCAATTCCCAGCTATGCCCGGCCTTCAAATGCGGCGGCAAAGCCACCCCGGCGAACCGGATACGGATCAAGCGGCTGACCGCGACGCCCTGCGATTCCCAGAGCCGCCGCACGATGCGGTTGCGCCCTTCGCGCAGGGTGACATGGAACCATTTGTTGGCCCCCTCCCCCCCCGCCGCCTCGATGGTCTCGAACCGGGCCAGGCCATCTTCCAGCAATACGCCCTGCGACAGCCGCCCGAGCATGGCTTCGTCGATATTACCCAGGACGCGCACGGCGTATTGGCGCTCGATCTGGTGGGAAGGGTGCATCAGCCGGTTGGCGAGTTCACCATGGGTGGTGACCAGCAGCAACCCTTGGGTGTTGATGTCCAAGCGGCCTATGGCGATCCAGCGCCCGCGTTCCGGCCTGGGCAATTGGGTGAAGATCACCGGACGGCCTTCCGGGTCGCGGCGGCTGACCACTTCCCCGGCGGGTTTGTGGTAGAGCAGCACCCGGGTTTCGGCCTGGGATTTCCGGGCGAGGTCGATGGGGCGGCCATTGACGGTGATGCTGTCGTCCGGGCGGCAACGCGCACCCAGTTCGGCCCGCTGCCCGTTGAGGGAAATGCGTCCATCCTTGATCCATTGCTCGATTTCCCGGCGCGAACCCAGGCCCAATTGGGCCAGCACTTTCTGGATGCGCTCCCCGGCCTGGTCGGCGGCGGATGGGGTCTCCGGCTCAGGCGTCCGGTGCTGCGGTTGGGATCGTGGGAATGTGCGCATGGGAGGGTTCCTGTTCATTGGGTTCCTGGGGGCTGTCGAGCCGGTCGATGAACGCCTGCAAAGGCGGTAGTTCGCTCAGGCTTTTCAGGCCGAAATAATCGAGGAAATGCCGGGTGGTGGCGAGCAAGGCCGGGCGGCCGGGGACTTCCTTGTGGCCCACGGTCTGGACCCAGTTGCGGTCGAGCAGGGTGCGGACGATGCCGGTGTTCACCGCCACGCCCCGGATGTCCTCGATCTCGCCCCGTGTGACCGGTTGGCGGTAGGCGATGATGGCGAGGGTTTCCAGCAAGGCCCGCGAATAACGGGCCGGGCGCTCCTCGAACAACCGCGACAGCCAGGGCGAAAAGGCCGCCCGCACTTGCAGGCGGTAGCCGGTCGCCACCTGTTTCAATTCGACCGGGCGGCCTTGGCAGTCCTCGGCCAGCGCGGCCAAGGCCGCTTGCAAGGCTTCCGGGCCGGGCTGTTCCAGTTCGCCGAACAGGCCCAGCAATTCCGCCTGGCTCAGGGGCCGGCCCGCCGCCAGCAAGGCCGCTTCGATAATGTGCTTGAGTTCCATCCTAGTCGGCGACCGGGGCGGCGGCGCGGATTTGCAAGGGCCCGAGCGGTTCGTCCTGGAGGATTTCGATCAGCCGCTCCTTGGACAATTCCAGTATAGCCAGCAACGCGACCACGGCACCGGGACGGCCTTCGCCGCGTTCGAACAATTCCTGGAACGGCACCAGCGCCTGTGTTTTCAGCCTCCCCAGGATGCCCGCCATCCGCTCCCGCACCGACAAGGGTTCGCGCTTGATCTGGTGGCGGGTGAGGCGGTCGGCCCGGCGCAGCACGTCCTGGAACGCCAGCAGGATTTCTTGCAGCGCGACTTCCGGGTAGACCTTATCGACCTGGATGGCCCCGGTGTCGGCGGACACCTCGTGGACATCGCGCTCGCAGCGCGGCAATTGGTCCAGCGCTTGCGCCGCCAGTTTGTAGCGCTCGTATTCCCGGAGGCGGCGGATCAAATCGGCGCGGGGGTCGTCCTCCTCGCTCTCGGCGGCGGCGGGTTTCGGCAGCAACATCCGGGATTTGATCTCGGCCAGGATCGCGGCCATCAGCAGGTACTCGGCGGCAAGTTCGATACGCAGCACGGCCATCATGTCGATATAGGCGATGTATTGGCGGGTGATATCGGCGATGGGGATTTCGAGGATCGACAGGTTCTGCCGCCGGATCAAATACAGCAACAAATCCAGCGGACCCTCGAACGATTCCAGGATCACTTCCAGCGCGTCGGGCGGGATATAGAGATCGGTCGGCAGGTCGGTGACGGGGTTGCCGTTGACGATGGCGACCACCTCCACGGGCGCGGCGCTGTCGCCCGGCGCGCTATGCTCGCTCATCGGCGGACCTTAGCCCCCCGGTCCCATCAATTGGTACAGGATGCCGTAGGGAATCCCGGCATAGAGCAGCGATTGGTTGAGCAACAGGTTCATCGGTCCGCCAAGCAACATCGACAGCGCCGGGGTCGCGATCAAGATCAACAGGATCACCAAGCCGTATTGTTCCAACTGGCCGTAGCGGTAAGCCCATTTGTCCGGCAGCAGGCTGGTCATGATGCGTCCGCCGTCCAGGGGCGGCAGCGGCACCAGGTTGATGAGCATCAGCATCAGGTTGATGTAGATACCGGCGGCGGCCATGTAGATCATCGGCAGCGAGTAATAACGGTCGCCGATCACATGCGCCAGCTTGGAAATCAATATCCAGCACACCACCATCAGCAGGTTGGCCAGCGGCCCGGCCAGGGCGACCAGGCCGATATCGCGCTTGGGCTTGTGGAGCTTGCCCCAATCGACCGGCACCGGCTTGGCCCAGCCGAAGATGAAGCCGCCCAGCACCAGCATCACTCCCGGCAGGATGATCGTGCCCACGGGATCGACATGCTTGAGCGGATTGAGGGTCAGGCGTCCCAGGCGGTCCGCCGTCTTATCGCCGAGCAGCTTGGCGATCCAGCCGTGGGCGACTTCGTGCAGGGTGATGGCGAAAATCACGGGCAAGGCCCAAACGGCGAAACGCCCGACCGTGGTGAGTTGTTCCATGGGGATAGTGGCAAATCAGCGGTTAAAACAAGCCGTCAACGGTGCCCTTGCCCTGCCGGATCAGTTCCGGGCGGGCCTCGGTGAAACCGATGATGGTGGTGGGTTGGTAGGCCACCGGGCCGGCGTCGAGGATCAGGTCCACCTCTTTTTCGAGGCGGGCGCGGATGTCCTCGGGGTCGCTCATGGCGTCTTCGTGTCCTGGGAGGATCAGGGTGGAACTGAACAAGGGTTCTTGGAGTTCTTCCACCAAGGCCATGGTGATGGGATTGTTCGGGAGCCGGATGCCGATGGTCTTGCGCTTGGAGTGCTGCAAGCGCCTGGGAGTTTCGCGGGTGGCCGGCAGGATGAAGGTGAAGGGTCCGGGGGTCAGGGTCTTGATGAGGCGGAAGGCTTCGTTGTTGATCTTGGCGAAGGTGGCGATTTGCGAAAGATCGATGCAGACCAGGGTGAAATTATGCGCGTCGCCGAGTTGGCGGATGCGGCGGATGCGTTCGAGGGCGTCCTTGTTGTCGAGTTGGCAGGCGAAGGCGTAGCCGGAATCGGTGGGATACACGATCAAACCTCCCTGCCGGATGATCTCCACGGCGCGGCGGATCAGCCGTTGCTGGGGGTCTTTGGGGTGAACCTGGAAATATTGTGCCATGGCGATAGTTTACTCGATGCGGTACGCATTATGCAGTGGCGGCGCGGCGATTGGCGGTGCCGCACCGGGGCCCAGCGGCTTCCCGGTGAATATTGCCCGCCGCGAAGGTGAATAATCCCCCGCCCTCCGGGCTAAATTCCACATTATTCAAATGGACTTCGGACTAAGCTTGAGCCGTCTAATGGCGGATTTAGGTTCCGTCCCGTGTCGAACTTTCCAAGGGGGATTTTCCCATGCCTACACGACAGCTTACCGGGTGGTCGTTGCTCCATCTTTGTGGATTACTCTTGCTGCTGGTCGCGGCCCTACCCGGCCATGCCGCGCTCAACTCCGTTTCCATCTACAACAATTCCGGTTTCCAAGGCCAATGGGGCGTGAACAATTGGGGCACCATCGCCATGAGCGACCCCAACGCCCAGGCCCCGGGCCGGACCGGCAAGGCGATAGAAGTCCGGTTTTCCGGCCAGGACAACCTCTGGCGGGCCTTCGGCATCGGTCCCGCCGATTGGAACAATCCGCCGGTCTATTACCTGAACGAAGTCCTCACCATCGAATTCGATCTCTACATCGAACCCAACTCGTCGAAAACCGAAAACCTGAAGTTCATCCTGGAAGACGCGGGCTATGCCGACGAACTCCCGCTGGTGAATTTCATTCCCGGCTGGGCCGGGATGACGGCGGACCAGCGCTTCGGCCACTGGTTCCACATCAGGGTCAACCTGAAGCAACTACATCCGAAAATCTTCCGGTTTTCGCGCTTCCTGCTGTTCAACATCGACGACGGTTCCGGCGTCGCCGCCGATACCCATTTCTATATGGCCGCGGTGAAACTGGGCTGGAGCCCGGACACCACGCCCCCCGTGATAAAACCGGGTTCGGCCACCCTCAGTCCCACCCACGACCAACTCGCCCTGGTTTTCAAGACCAACGAAGCCACGCTTTACCGCTTCGAATACGGCGTCAACGATTACAGCCATAAGGTCCAAGACCTGCAGAACTGGGGCACGGCCCACACGGTGAACCTGACCGGCCTGACGCCCGGCACCACCGTGCAATACCGCTTCACCGCCCTGGATCATCGTATCGATCCCCAGGCCACGCCCAACCAGAGCGTGCTGGAAGGCAGCTACGTCCTGCCCCCGGCCCCGACCACGCCGCCCATCTTGTCCACCCCGACCGCGACCGGCGTGGAAGGCCATAAAGTCACCTTGAAATGGACCACCGACCGGCCTTGCACCGCCGAACTGAGTTTCCAGAAGCAGGGCGGCGGGGAAACGCTGCGACGCACGCTTACCGACTTCGCCGCCTCGCGCAGCCTGTTGATCGATTTGCTACAACCTGCCACGGCTTACACCGGAACCCTCAAGGTCACCGACCATTTCGGCAACCAAACCTCCAGCGCCGTCGCCTTCACCACCAAGGCCAACAGCAGCGTCGATGTCGGGGTCACGCTGAATCCCGCCAGCCGGAAGCCGATTTCCCCCTATATCTACGGCAGCAACCAGAACCACGGCGCACCGCAATACACCTTCGGACGCTTGGGCGGCAACCGCTGGACCGCCTACAACTGGGAGAACAACGCCAGCAATGCCGGCGTCGATTACCTCAACGAGAACGACGACTACCTGCCCTGGGTCGAGGGGGTGCCCGCCAACCAGTACAACGTGCCGGGCCGGGCGGTTTCCTACGAGGTGGACAAGGTGTTCGCCGCCACCGGCCACGCCGACGCGGCCCTGGTCACGGTGCCGATCCTGGGCTATGTCGCCGCCGACAAGGGTCCCGGGGGCGATGTCGCCGATTCCGGTCCCAATTACCTGCAAACCCGTTTCAAGCAGGTCGATCTGGAGAAGAACGCGCCGTTCGCCACCACGCCGGACACTGCCGATCCCTTCGTCTTCACCGACGAATATGTCAACTGGATCAAGACCGTGGTCAAACCGGCCCATCCCGGCAAGCAGGTCTTCTACTCGCTGGATAACGAGCCGGATATCTGGTTCGCCAGCCATCCGCGCATCGAGCCGCACCAGGAATCCTACGACAGCCTGTGCCAGAAGAACCAAGCCGCCGCCGAGACCATCAAGACGGTCGATCCCAATGCCGTGGTGTTCGGTTTCGTCAGCTATGGCTGGTATGGCTTCACCTATTTGCAGGGCGCGCCCGACGGCAGCGGGTCGGACCATGCCAGCAAGGGCGATTTCACCGAGTACTACCTAGACCGCATGAGACAGGCCGAAACCACCGTCGGGAAACGGCTGGTCGATGTGCTGGACCTGCATTTCTACACCGAAGCCAAATCGGCGGGCGGCTCGCCGGTCGGGTATTACTGGGATGGCAGCAAGATGGCCACGCTCAACACGCCCGAAGTAATCGCGGCCCGTTTACAGGCGACGCGCTCGCTGTGGGATGCCGGGTATGTGGAGAACTCCTGGATTCCGGGGGTATTGCCGGAGGGCGACAAGGCCATCCGCTTGATTCCCCGGATGAAGGCCAAGATCGACGCGCATTATCCCGGCACCCAGTTCGCCATCACCGAATACAACTACGGCGGCGGCGACCATATCTCGGGGGCTTTGGCCGAGGCGGACGCCCTGGGCATCTTCGGCCAGCAAGGCGTGTTCGCCGCCACCCGTTGGCAGATGGGCGGCACCGAGCCGTTCATCGAGGCCGCGTTCCTGATGTACCGGGGTTTCGATGGCAAGACGGCGAACTTCGGGGATATCGCCTTGGCCGCGCAATCCGCCGATGTCACCAAGATATCGGTCTACGCCAGCGTGGATTTCAGCGTGGCGGGCCGTTCGGTGTTCGTGGCGATCAACCGCAGCGACAAGGCCCAGGACGTGGGCTTGCAAGGCTTGCCGAACCAGGGCACAGCGCGTGTCTACCGGCTGGCCGGTACCGCGACCCAGCCCGTGTATATGGGGTCGGTCCCGGTGACCAAAACCCACTGGGTGGTGGCCCTGCCGCCGATGAGTGTGTCCACCATCGAAATCCGCTGAGGCTGGTGCTTTAACCGGACATGGAAACGCCCGTGGGATGTGCCGACGCACATCCCACGGGCGTTCTGGTCTCTCAGGCCAAGCTGGGCAATCGGGGTTTCTTCGCCACGTTGTCCCGCAGGTAAATAGGCTGGGCCTGCTCCACCGGCACCGCCGCGCCCGCCTGGAAAGCCGCGGCCCCCAAGCGGGCGACGACCCCGGCACGGGGGAACCGCCCTTCCAACACGGTCAGCACCCGCCCGCCCAGGCGCTCCCCCAATACGGCACCATAGGTCGCCCAACCACTCCCGGTCGCTACGCCCCGGACCGCCTCGGGAAACGGCGCTTGCTCCGCCGGAAGCACGGCTTCCTCCCCCAGCAATTCGGCCCAGCCCGCCCCACCCCGCCGGTACACGCCCCAATAGACTTCCCCCATCCGGGCATCGATGCAGGGAAAGGCGGTGTCCAGCCCGGTCTCGGCCAGCGCCGCCTCGGCCAAGGCCGCCAAGGTCGAAACCGGCACCACCAGCAAATCCGCCCCGAAAGCGATGCCCTGCGCCACCCCCGCCGCGATCCGCACCCCGGTGAACGAACCCGGCCCGCGCCCGAAAGCCAGGGCGTCGAGTTGCCCGACGACCAGCCCCGCTTCCGCCAACAGCTCGTCCACCATGGGTAGGATCAGGCTGTTGTGCAGGCGCGGGGCCAGTTGGTAACGCTCAATGATGTGGTCCCCCACCAGCAAGGCGGCGGAACAGGCTTCGGTGGCGGTTTCGATGGCGAGTAGGTTCATGGTCGGTGTCGTCAAATCTGGGCGAAAAAGCGTTCCACATCGGCCAGGGCGCGGCTCCTGGGCATGTCCGGGAGGCTATCCAGGAACGAATCGCCATAGGAACGGCCCACGAGGCGCGGATCGCACAGCACCAGCACGCCCCGGTCGGTCTGGTTGCGGATCAAGCGGCCCACGCCCTGCTTCAAAGCCAGGATGGCCGTGGGCAATTGATAGGACATGAAGGGATTCACCCCGGTTTTCTTCAGGCTTTCCAAACGGGCGCCCAACACCGGATCGCCGGGCGAGGCGAACGGCAATTTGTCGATGATGACACAGGACAAGGCCGGGCCTTGCACATCCACCCCTTCCCAAAAGCTGGCCGTTCCCAGCAAGACACCATTGCCCGCCCGCTTGAACGCTTCCAGCAAGGTCGATTTGGGTTGGCTGCCCTGGATGAATAAGGGATAGTCCAGGTGTTCGGGCAGGAGCTTGGCGGCTTCTAGCAAGGCTTGGTGCGAAGTGAACAACAAGAACGCCCGGCCCCGGCTGGCCCGCAACACCGGCACGGCGGCACCGACCACGGCCTGGGTATAGCCCTGGGTGCCCGGATCGGGCAGGCCGGGCGGCAGGTATAGCAGTGATTGGCGTTGATAGTCGAACGGGCTGTCCCAAGCCTTGCATTCGGCTTCCTGGAGTCCGCATTGGTTGATGAAATGCCCGAAGTCGCCACCCACGGTCAGGGTGGCCGAGGCGAACACCCAGGCGGCTTGGCTGTGCTGGCGGAATTTGCCGAATTCGTTGGCGACGGTCAACGGCGTGCGGTTCAGGCTGAAGGCGCGTTTGCGGGTCTCGAACCAGCGCACGGTGTCGCCGATGTCGGTGTCCTCGTTATCGTCGAGGAAAGCGTAGAGCCGGGAGCCGATCTCGAAACAGCGTTTGTAGCAGGATTCCAAACCCTTGCCGCGCACTGCCAAAGGCTTGAGCAATTCGACCAACCGGCCCAATTGCACGAACAGGCCGCCGATGATCTCCTTGACCAAGGGATCGTCCGCCACCCGGTGCCAAGCTTCGCGGCGGGTGGTTTCCACCCCCAGCGCCAACCGCAAATCCTCGGTTTGGCGGTGCAGCCAATCGGCCTCGTCTTGCAACTCGGGCACGTCGCGGGCGTCCTTGACCCACTCGGCGGTGATATCGTCGGCCAGTTCGGTGAATTGGCGCGAAGTCACGCTCAACCCGAGGAACTGGGTGGACGACTCCAGGAATTGATGGGCCTCGTCCACCACGATGGCCTGGACATTCGGCAGGAGTTCGCCGAAGCCATCGTTCCTCAGGGTCCAATCCGCCCATAGCAAATGATGGTTGACGACCACCACATCGGCTTCCAGCGCGGCGCGGCGGGCCTTGACCAGATGGCATTCCGCATATTGGGGACATTCCGAACCCAGGCAATTGTCCACGGTGGAGGTCGCCGCCGCCCACAGCGGCGAGGATTCCGGCACGTCGACCGCCTCGGCGATGTCGCCGGTCTGGGTGTGCTTGGCCCAGCGGCGGATGGCTTCCAGCGTGGCGGCGTCGGTCGGGCTATAACCGCTCTTGAAGCCCAGGGTGGTTTGCAATCGGTAGATGCACAGGTAATTGGCGCGGCCCTTCAACAGCACGGCCTGGAACGGCAGGCCCAGGGCGTGCCGGACTAAGGGCAAGTCCTTGCGGTAAAGCTGGTCCTGCAAGGTCTTGGTGGCGGTGGAGACGATGACTTTCTTGCCGGACAGGAGGACCGGAATCAGATAGGCCAGGGTTTTGCCGGTGCCGGTGCCGGCTTCGGCCACGAGGTTGCCGCCCCGTTCCAAGGTCGCCGCGACGGCCTCGGCCATTTCTAGCTGGGCCGGGCGGGACTCGAAACCCTGCAAGCGCCGCATCAACAGGCCATCGGGGCCAAATAAAGTGTGGAGGTCGTGCATCGCTACTGCCCCGCTTTGCGTAGCGCCTCGTCCGCGCCCGCCGTGTCGCCCCGCAAGCGCCGGGCTTCGGCGATGAGGGACCAGTTGGCGCTGATCAGGGCATTGTCGCCTTGGGCATGGAGATTGGATTTCTTGGCGAGGTCTTCGGCCAAGCCGGGTTCTTGTTGCCGCAACCGGACCTCGGCCAGATCGTGCCAAAGCTTGGGGTTCTTGGGCTGGATGCGGATGGCCCGCTCCAACGCGGTGGCGGCGTTGTCCAGATCGCCGCTTTGAAGGCTTTGCCCGGCCTCGTCCATCAGGGCCAGGACGGCGGGCGGCGTGTGGGTCGGTCCGGTGCCTCCGGTGCGTTCTTCCGGGGCTGTGTCGGCGGGCGGAGGCGCGGTGGATTCGGGAACCGGGGCCGGCGCAACGGACTTGGCTGGTGGGGCCGGGGCGGTACGGGTGGGTTCCCGATGCGGATGGCGATAGATCGTGGTGGTGGCGGTACCCACGCAGGCGGTTTGGGCCAACAAGACCGGAAGCAGCCACAACAGGCGGTCGGTTCGCTGCGGGCTTGGGCGGGTATGGAATGGCATAGGGTATGGACTTGGCGATACACGGTCCGGGAGTGGGGCTAAAGGATACCGCATATCGGGCTGGCGGCGGGGTGGAATGAGGGTGCTAGAATGCCGACTTTTCACCCAGGAGAGCCCCCATGCCCCTCGTCCGACCCTTCGCCGCCCTCCGCCCCGCGCCGGGCCGCGCCACCGAGATCATCGCCCCGCCCTACGATGTGCTGAACACCGCGGAAGCCCGTGCCCTGGCCCAGAACAAGCCCTGGAGCTTCCTGCATATCTCCAAGCCCGAAATCGACCTGCCGGAAGGCACCGACCCTTACGCGCCGGAAGTCTATGCCAAGGCCGCGCAAAACCTCGCCGACATGATCGCCGCCGGGGTGCTGCAACGCGACGGACAACCCTGTTATTACGTCTACCGGCTCGTGATGGACGGGCGCTCCCAGGTCGGCTTGGTGGCGAGCGCCAGCGTCGCGGCCTACGATAGCCACCGTATCCGCCGTCACGAATTCACCCGCCCCGATAAGGAAGACGACCGCGTCCGTCAGATCGATGCCTTGAACGCGCAGACCGGGCCGGTGTTATTGGCCTATCCCGACGCCCCGGCGGTCGATGCGATCCTGGCCGAAGTGTCCGCCGGTACGCCCGAAGCCGACGCCGTGGCGGAATCCGGAGTGCGGCACACGCTATGGGTGGTCCGCGATGCCCGGACCATCGCCGAACTGACCGGCCATTTCGAGGCGCTGCCTGCGCTGTATATCGCCGATGGGCATCACCGTTCGGCGGCGGCTTCCCGGATCGCGGCGGCGCGGCGCACCAGCGATGCCGAGGCCGATCATGAGTATTTCCTGGCGGTGATGTTCCCCTACCATCAAATGCGTATCCTGGACTACAACCGCTTGATCCGGGATTTGCAGGGTTTGGACGAGGCGGAATTCTTGAACCGTGTGGCTGACCGGTTCGACATCGAGGCCAGCGCGGATCCGGTCCATCCGGCCAAGCCCGGCGAGTTCGGTTTATATCTGGGAGGGCGGTGGCGGCGTTTGAACATCCATAGCCATCTTATTCCGCAAGACCCGGTTGGACGTTTGGATGTGAGTTTGTTGCATGCCTATCTGATCGAGCCGATCCTGGGCATCGCCGATGCGCGGCGTGATAAGCGGATCGATTTCGTGGGTGGCATCCGGGGTTTGGGTGAATTGGAGCGTCGGGTCGATAGTGGCGAGATGGTTTTGGCTTTTTCCTTGTACCCTACCCGTATGCAGGATTTGATGGCGGTGGCGGATGTCGGTGAAGTGATGCCACCAAAGTCGACGTGGTTTGAGCCTAAATTGGCTGATGGTATGGTTTCGCATGTGATTGTTTAGTTTTCTGGTTTTATTTTTTTGTGTTTTGGTTTTTATTCAAAATGATACTGTTATCATAAAGCTTCCGAGACCGTACCCACGAACGCCATCGAGGAAACCGCCATGTCCAGCCTGGATTCGCAAGCCCAAGTGTTGCTATTGCGCCATATCGGCGAGTTGGAAACGGCCTTGTTCAACCTGGGCGCGGCGGTGATCGCGGATGGCGGTCGGCCGGCCTGGGTCGAGGGACAGGATCAAACGGTGCTGGCCCGGCAGGCTTGCGCCGCCTTCCTGCAAAGGCTGGATTATTCGGACGCATTGGAACCGGGCGGTACCGAACGGCTGCAAGGTTTGCTCGGCGCCTCGGACGAGACTTTGCGCTGGGTGGGCACGGTGAACCGGCTCAAGCAAGCCCTGCACGGTTTGCTGATGCGGCTGGATTCCGGGGTGATCGAAGGACCGAAGGGCCAGCCCACCCAACGCGCCTGGACCGCGCAATTGCTGACCGGCATAGGCCGCGCCCGCTTCAACCGGCGGCAGGCGGTACGCAGCTTCACCATCCTGGACGCCCGGCCCGTCGCGGCTTCCTATTTCTGGGGCAAGGTGCGGAAGATCGTCCGCATCACCCGCGACGAGGCCCGGCTATTACTGGAAAAGCGCATCGCCGAAACCGGCGATATCGATCCCCGCCACCGCTCCCAATTCGAGGCTTTGATGGACCTGCCCGAAGACGAACCCCTGGCCCAGGTGCAGCAACTCAAGGAATATCCCAGGGTGAACCTGACCTTTCCTACGCCCGAAGGTCCGGTGCGCAAGCAGGTCATGGCCGCCGCCCCCCTTTTCTATCCGGCGGAGATCGGCGCGATGGCCCCGGAGATCATCCCTTTGCCCGACTTGGAGAAGAAACGCCGCCGCCTGCGCCGCAACGACCTATCCATCGAACTCCATGCCTTCCTGCCTTCGATCCGTGTGCATCGCTATATCAAGGATGCCAAGCACACGGGCAAGGATTGATTCCCCCATCCATGCTAGGAGCTTGCCCATGAACATCCGATCCGGCCTCATCGTCGCCTGCTTCGCCGCCTGGGGCATATCCCCGGCCTCCGCGCAGAACTTCGCCCGCGGGCAGGAACTGTTCGAGGACCATTGCCAAGCCTGCCACGAGGATTTCGGGCGGCCCGAAGTCCGGCATCTCCGCTCGGCGAAGGAACTCAGGGCCAGGATCGAGGCCTGGGCGGCGCATACCAATACCGGCTGGAAACAGGAGGATATCGAGGATGTGCTGTTCTATCTCGACCGGAGTTTTTACCGCTTCGACAAGAAGCCTTTGAAACTCGGGGCCGATCTCAAATAGACCACAGCGGCGGCTCGGCCATGCGGACGGTTTGTTCGCGGAGTTCGAGGATCCGCTCGTGCCAATAGCCCGGCGACTCGAACCAGGGGAAGGCCTGGGGGAACGCCGGGTCTTCCCAACGGCGGGCGATCCAACCGGCGTAGTGGATCATGCGCAGGGTGCGCAGGGCTTCGATCAGGCGCAATTCACGGAGGTCGAAGTCGAAGAAGGTTTCGTAGCCGGCCAGCAGATGGCCGAGTTGCCGCCCCATCTCCCCACGGTCGCCCGAGAGCAGCATCCACAAATCCTGGATGGCCGGTCCCATGCGGCTATCGTCGAAATCGACCAAGTGCGGGCCATCGCCGGTCCACAGCACATTACCGGCGTAACAATCGCCGTGCAGGCGTAGCCGCGCCACTTCCCCGGCCCGCTCGAAACAGCGCCGGACCTGGTCCAAGGCCCGTTCGGTGGCATCGCGGTAGGCGTCGCGGAGTTCGGCGGGGATGAAGCCATGCGCCAGCAGATAAGCGCTGGGCTCCTCGCCGAAACCGGCGATATCGATGCCGGGACGGGCTTGGTAGGGCCGCAACGCGCCCACGGCGTGGATACGGCCCAAGAGCCGCCCCATCTGTTCCAAAATGGCGTCGTCGTTGAATTCCGGCGCATAGCCGCCCTGGCGGGGAAATACGGCGAAACGGAAACCTTGGTGGGTGTGCAGCGTGGAGCCATCGCCGCCGACCAGCGCGGGGACGGCGGGGAGTTCGGATTCGGCCAATTCCCGCACGAACTCGTGTTCCTCCAGGATCGCCGCGTCGTTCCAGCGGCCAGGCCGGTAGAATTTGGCGACCACGGGTGGTCCCTCTTCCATGCCGATCTGGTAGACCCGGTTCTCATAGCTGTTGAGCGCGGCCAAGCGGCCATCGCAGGGGAATCCGGCGCTATCCAAAGCATTCAGGATGCAATCCGGGGTGAGCGTGGCATAGGGTGTGGTGTTGGTCATGCCCCATTCTACCCCTAGTCCATCTTCGTTGGGCGCGCGGATCACGCCAGCGCTTATGATACTGTTATCTTAATACATGGAAATATAAAAGAAACGCGGGCCGGGCCATGGCGATGCGGCCCCTCGGTCATCGAATCAGCAGGCCGTGCTGGCTCCGCAACACTTCCAGGCCCTCGAATCGTTGGGCAACCGACCGGACGGGCCGCTACTCATGGGGAAACGAAGGATTGGCCCCGATCTTGTAAATCTGGTGCCAGACCCCTGGAGAAGTCCGTCCCCTTCTCCATGGAACGGCTTGGAAGCCCCGTCGCCCGCCTTTTCGGCTGCGCGCAATCACAGGAGTGCCCCCCCAATGAACCCCAAGACCCTCTTCGTCATCGGTGATTTACACAACCTTGGCGACCAATACCTCGGATATATCGAAGCGCGGCATGTGGCGGAACTTTCCGGCCAGGATGTCGCGCTGGCCCCCTACAATCCGGTCCCGCCGCGGACGGCGGCTTGGTTCGCCCAATCCGGCCTCAAGCTCGAACCCATCCGCCGCAATCCACCGGGATTCCTGGGCCGCTGCCTCAAGGCCAAACTGGTGATCGGCGGGGGGCAAATCATCCGCGAACAAGTCTCGGCAGGCTTCCTGCTGATGTTGATGCTGGGGACGACCCTGGCGGCGTGGAGGGCGGAAAAAGCCCGTGTGGTCGGCGCGGGCGTCGGCACGCTCGAATCGCGCTGGAAACGCCGGGCTTGGCGCTACATCCTGGGCCGCTGCGAATCCATCGGCCTGCGCGACGAAAGCTCCCTCCGCCGGCTGGGCGCGGCCTTCCCCGAACTACTTCCCAAACTGCGGCTGACCTCCGATGTGGCCTTCCTGGCGGGATCGCTCCCGCCCGGCCCGGTGGATTCCCAAACCTGCCTGATGGCCCTGGCCCACGACGCCGGGGAAGGCCGCGACAGCGATCCGGAATCGGTGGTCGAACTGGTGGGGGCATTGGCCGGACGGGGGCTGGTCGCGGAAGTCCGTCTCGTGGCGCACGATCCGAGACCGGACCTCGACCTGGCAACCGGCCAGCATATCGCCGGGCTGATCCAACGACGCTTGAATATTCCGGCCACGCTGGTGCCCTGCCCGACCCTGGATGGCCTGCTGGCCGAATACCGGCGCTCCCGCGTGGTGGTCACGGCCCGGCTGCACGGCCTGATCCTGGGGGTATTGCATGGGAAGCCGGTGATCCCGGTGTTCGATAGCACCGGGAAAATCCAGCCCTTCGCGGACGCGTTCGGCCTGCCGGTCCTATCCGGCACCGGCAGCCCGTCCGAATGGCGGGAAAGCCTGCGCCAAGCGGTCGAAAGGGTCGGGGGGTTTTCCCCTTCGTCCCTGGACCGGGCGCTACAGGTCCATGCGCGGCGGGCGGCGGACAACTTCGCCGGCTTGGACTTTATGCCGGACCTGCCGACCGACCTCCCGGCCGAGTTGGCCAAGCTCTGATCGCTATTAGGCCGAAATCCCGCCCTGGGTCAATTGGGCCGGATCGAGCAGCTTTTCCAGTTCCCCAGGCGGCATCCCGGTCATTTCCGCCGCCACGTCGATGATGGGCCGCCGTTGCTTGTACGCGGCCTTGGCGATTTCCGCCGCTTTCGCATAACCGATGACCGGGTTCAAGGCCGTGACCAGGATGGGATTCAAGGCCAGCGCCTTCCGCAGATTGTCCTCGCGCACCACGAAGCCGGCGATGGCCTTGTCGGCCAGCAAGCGCGAAACATTGGCCAGCAATTCGATGCTTTGCAGCAGGTTGTGGGCGATGACCGGCAGCATCACGTTCAACTGGAACGAGCCCGATTGCCCGGCCACGGTGATGGTGGTGTCGTTGCCGATGACCTGGGCCGCGACCATGCACGCGGCTTCGGGAATCACCGGGTTGACCTTGCCCGGCATGATCGAGCTACCGGGTTGCAAGGCGGGCAGTTCGATCTCGCCCAGGCCCGCCAAGGGACCGGAATTCATCCAGCGCAAATCGTTGGCGATCTTCATCAGGCTGACCGCCACCGTCTTCAACTGGCCGGACAATTCCACCGCCGCGTCCTGGCAACCCAGGGACTCGAAGAACGAAGCGTTGGGCGTGAACGGCAAGCCGGTTTCGTGGATCAAGGCATCGGCGATCCGGGCGGCGAATTCGGGATGGGCGTTGATGCCGGTGCCGACCGCCGTACCGCCCTGCGCCAGTTTGTAGACGCGGGTCAGGGCCATGCCGACACGGGCGTGGGCGTTGCGGATTTGCAGCGCCCAGCCGGACAGTTCCTGGCCCAGCGTCACCGGCATGGCGTCCATCAGATGGGTGCGGCCCGTCTTGACGCTATCGGCCAAGGTGGCGGCCTTGGTTTCCAGGGTCGCGGCCAGATGTTCCAGCGCGGGCAACAGCTTGCTGTGGCATTCCACCGCCGCGCTGACATGGATGGCGGTGGGGATGGTGTCGTTGCTGCTCTGGCCCATGTTGACATGGTCGTTGGCCCCGACCTTGCGCCCGGCGGCGCGGGACGCCAAGGTCGCGACCACCTCGTTGGCGTTCATATTGGTGCTGGTGCCGGAGCCGGTCTGGAACACATCCAGCGGGAATTGGTCGGCGTGCCCGCCCTCGACGATCTCCTGGGCGGCGGCCTGGATCGCCGCGCCCAAATCCGCATCCAGCACGCCGAGTTCGACGTTGACGCGGGCCGCGCACTTTTTAATCAAGGCCACGGCGCGGATGAAGGCGGGCGGCAGGGTCAGGCCGCTGACCGGGAAGTTTTCGACGGCGCGTTGGGTCTGGGCGGCGTAGAGGGCGCTGGCGGGGACTTGGAGTTCGCCCATGCTGTCTTGTTCGGTGCGGTAGTCGGTAGCGGTCATGTTGCTCTCTCTCGTCAAGTTTTGTAGGAAGCCTGCCAGCAGGGCCGGGTCGAACGGCCAGCCCAGTTCCCGCCCCGATCCGGGGTCGCGCAGGACCGGGATGCGGAGCCCGTAGCGCTCCATCAGGCCGGGATCGTCGGCGATATCGATGGAACACCACGCGAAAGAGGCCGCCGCCCGGCACAGGGCCGCAGCCTCGTCGCAGAGATGGCAGCCGTAAGTGCCATAGAGTTCGAGGCGGCTCAATGCGGCTTGCTCCCGGCGGGGCTGTCGCCGTGGCCGTGCTTGGTGATTTTATCGATCACCGCCATGAAATAGGCGGAGACCACGAAGGTCAGGTGCAAAAAGATCGACCACATGATCTTGTCGTCCGGCATCCGCTCGACGTTCATAAACACCTTAAGCAGGTGGATCGAGGAAATGGCGACGATGGACGCCGCGACCTTCATCTTCAAGGAGCCGGAATCCAGCTTGCCCAGCCAGCCCAGCCGCTCGGTGTCCTCGGTCAATTCCAATTGGGACACGGAATTCTCGTAGCCGCTGATCATCACCATGACCAGGAGGCTGCCGACCAGCACCATGTCGATCAAGGACAGCACGGTGAGGACCAGGTCTTCCTCGGCGGTTTCCAGCACATGGGGCAGGACGTGGAAGGCTTCCTGGAAGAATTTGAGGCCCAGGGCGATCAGCCCCAGGCTCATCCCCAGGTAGATGGGGGCGAGCAGCCAGCGGCTGGCGTACATGCAGCGTTCGAGCAGGTGTTCTACGGTCATATCGGGGAGATTGGTTCTAAGAGGTTGATAAGCGGATTGGGCGGGACTTGAGTCAAAAGAGCCCGGCGGGCTTATCAATGGGGTGGGATGGAAGCCTTATCAAGCCGTCTGCTCCACCATCGCGGCCAGGATGCCAATACCTCGGGCTTTGGCGGCGGCGATGCCCAGTCGGTGCTAGCGCGTTTCAGGTTGAAGTCTCTATAGGGCATTGTCGGTGCTTATAGAGCCATACCTATTTCCTTAGCGATCCGAGCCGCCAAACTCTTAAACTCCTTTTTTGCAGCTTGCACCGCGCCGGCGTGTGAACCAATAGCACCATCCGCCGAAGTCAGGTTGAAAATGGGCTTACGATGCTCTTGCGCCATAGGGATCAAGCTACGGTAATGCTTGATGGTCGCCAAACAATAAGGGTCGTCTTCCTGACGCACGATTTCAACGGTTTCGTCAGGACCTGGCTTTTCATTCAGCACGAATTCCCGGTAGACGTTGGGAATACGCTGTATCCACTTATCGTAAGCTTTGACCGGACGATCCAGCCTCACCCCATGCTGTTGACAAACATACCCAATAGGCTGCATCCGACCCTGTGGTAACCTGAACCCTGGAAAACTGGATTTATCCCGGCTCTCATCCCAATTATCAAGCCTTTTCCGCCATAGGTTTTTCCAGGTCCGTAGCGTAGGCCCGAGATTTTTCAACCCTTGCAAAGAAAACAAATCCGCCCCCAAGGGAATCACCACATAATCCGACGCCAACAGCACCGAACGGTTGATCGCGCCAAGGTTGGGACCTATATCGACCAAAACCACGTCCGCCTGGACCTTGGAAGCGGCCATTTGCATGACTTGCCAGAAGGAACTGAGTATCCGCATGGGACGATAAAGGTTGTTATCACCCATGCTATTCGGCCATTCAGCCGACAAAGCATCCTCATAACCGGATAAATCTACGTCACCCGGCAAAAGATAAAGGTCGGTAGCGATGTTCTGTAGAGAAGGCTCGGTAATATCGCCTACGCCCGTCAGCGGTTTCACACATTTATAGATGGTGGAACCAGTACCCGATTGATTCCAAACCTCTTCTATTTTTTCCTCATCCAGAAAAGCCGCTGTAAGATTGGATTGCGGGTCCAGGTCAATCGCCACAACACGCTTTCTTAATTCCGACAAGGTCCATGCCAAATGATAAATCAGCGAGGTTTTGCCCACACCCCCTTTGTTATTGAAAAACGTCAATACCGAGGTGCTCATGGCTTAGCCTTTAAAATGCAAGACACCGCGCTCTGGCTGGTTTCAAACTCGGGGGGCGGATTGCCATTTCTATCCATTTCCCTCCTGGCAACCGCGATACCCCGGCCAAAGGCTTGCACAAAGCCGAATGTCTTCAATACGTCGGCCATATTCGGATTCCGATAGTCCGTGATGCCCGGCCTGCCGAAATTTTCCGATGTCACATTGCCATAAGGACCGCCTGGGCTGTTAATTTCGATACGGTCATTGAACCAATAAATACGCACCGGGGCATGGGTGCTT
The DNA here is from genome assembly GCF_019670005.1 of Methylomagnum ishizawai. Taxonomy (NCBI): domain Bacteria; kingdom Pseudomonadati; phylum Pseudomonadota; class Gammaproteobacteria; order Methylococcales; family Methylococcaceae; genus Methylomagnum; species Methylomagnum ishizawai. Next base: position 2,595,373 of record NZ_AP019783.1, read on the forward strand.
TCATAGGTGCGATGCAATACCGCGTTGTATAGTATTTGTTGGATGGCCGCCAGCGGATAAGGCGTGGTCCTGATATGCGTGGCGGCGGTTGTAATATCCATGGCGATCCGGTTGTGCGCCTTGATTTTCTCCAAGGTCCGACGCAACATTTCGACCAACGCGCCCGTTATTTCTTCTTCGTCATCGACCGGGTCGGCCAGGTCCACCCCATCAATACGTAGGAATTGGATATAGGCTCCCGGCAGGAAATCCTGCGGACTTTTGCCCAAGCTCAACAAACCCAGCACGGTCGGCGTTGTATCCATCGGCGATACGATCATCTTGCATGAGGCCAACCGTTCTTCATAAGTCCGGCCATTGCTTTCCAATATATCGGCAGCGAAAGCCGCCGGCAGGAACTCATTCTCGAAAACGGTCTTTGAAATATCAGAAAGCTTGGCGATGGGGATGGGATAAATATCGAACGGAATATTTTTATATCTCCTCCTCTCGTTCAATATCCGCTCTTCCTGCTCGTTGGCGATGGACCGGCGCGGCCCCGTCCGTATCCAGATGCGGCCTTCATATTTGACCGGCGGCATATCGGACGGCATGACGGTCACCACGGCCATCCCTGCCCCTTTTATCACCCGTTTCTCCACGGATAACACCGGAAGCGGCAGGATATTACCATCCGTTTTCATATCGGCGAGCGCGAGCAAAAGCTGGTCCGAGATATCCAATCCCGTCGGCACTCCCTCATCCTTGGCACCGATAAACAATACACCCGCCTCGTTGTGATTCGGCAAATCGTTGGCGAAAGCACACACCGCTTGGCGGGCCTTTTTGGGGACATCGCCTTTAAAGGTTTCCTTGCGCTCCACCCGGTCCGACTCGGTATCACTCAAAAGGGCTTCGAGTTCTAGGTCCGAATATCGTTTCATGTCCTAATTACCGGTTGTTTATAGCAATCCATACAAAAACGGCCCTTCAATAACCACCTTTGCTATTCCTTAACCTACTCCGGCTCGTAAGCCAACACCGGAGCCAACCACCGCTCCACCTCCCGCACCTCCATCCCCTTGCGCCGGGCATAATCCTCGATCTGGTCGCGGTTGATCTTGCCCACGTTGAAATACTTGGCGGCGGGATGCGAGAAATACCAGCCGCTGACCGAGGACGCCGGATACATGGCGCAGGATTCGGTGAGCGTGATGCCGGTATTCGCCTCGACTCGCAGCAGGTCGAACAGCGCGGTTTTCTCGGTGTGGTCCGGGCAAGCGGGATACCCTGGGGCGGGCCGGATGCCCCGGTACGCCTCGTCGATCAATTCCCGGTGGCTATGATGCTCTTCGGGCGCGTAACCCCAGAATTCGCGCCGCACCCGCTCGTGCAGCCGCTCGGCGAAGGCTTCGGCCAAACGGTCGGCCAGCGCCTTGAGCATGATGCCGCTGTAATCGTCGTGGCTGGCGGCGAAGGCATCGAGCTTGGCCTCGATCCCCTGCCCCGCCGTGACCGCGAACCCGCCGATGTAATCGGGCAGCCCGCTGTCCGCCGGGGCCACGAAATCGGCCAGGCAGTAATTGGGTTGCCCCGGCGGCTTGACCGCCTGTTGCCGCAGGTGGTGGAGCGTGGTGAGGACTTCGGCGCGGCTGTCGTCGGTATAAAGGACGATATCGTCGCCCACCCGCTGGGCCGGGAAGAAGCCGACGACGGCGTTGGCGGTCAGCCATTCCTGTTGCACCAGCAGTTCCAGCATGGCCTGGGCATCTTGGAGCAAGGTGCGGGCCTGTTCGCCGACGATGGCGTCGTCGAGGATTTTGGGATAACTGCCCGAAAGTTCCCAGGTGTGGAAGAACGGCGTCCAATCGATATAGGGCACCAGTTCCGCGAGCGGATAGCGCTCGAAAGCGCGGACCCCCGTGAAGCTGGGTTTGGGCGGGGTGTAATGCGGCCAATCGCCGTGCAGGCCGTTGGCCTGGGCGGCGGCGAGTTCGTGCATCGGCGCCTGGGCTTTGCGGCCCACATGGCGCTGGCGGACTTCCCCGTATTCCTGGCGCAACTTGGCGATGTAGTCGTCGCGCAAATCCTCGCTCAGGAGGCTCCCGGCCACGCCCACGGCGCGGGAAGCATCGGTGACATAGACCGTCGTGCCCCGGCTGTAATTCGGCTCGATCTTCACCGCCGTGTGGGCGCGGGAAGTCGTCGCCCCGCCGATCATCAGGGGGATATCGAACCCTAAGCGCTCCATTTCCTTGGCGACATGCACCATCTCGTCCAGCGACGGGGTGATGAGGCCGGAGAGGCCGACGATATCCACCTTGTGTTCGCGGGCGGCCTCCAGGATTTTGTCGCAGGGCACCATCACGCCCAGATCGACCACGTCGAAGCCATTGCATTGCAGCACCACGCCGACGATGTTCTTGCCGATATCGTGGACATCGCCCTTCACCGTCGCCATCAGGATTTTGCCGTTGGATTTGGGCGAGGGATTGTTGGCTTTTTCCTCCTCCATGAACGGCATCAGATAGGCCACGGATTTCTTCATCACCCGCGCCGATTTCACCACCTGCGGCAGGAACATCTTGCCCGCGCCGAACAAATCGCCAACCACGTTCATGCCGTCCATCAACGGGCCTTCGATGACGTGCAGGGGGCGGTCGTACTGCTGGCGGGCTTCCTCGGTGTCGGCCTCGACGAACTCGTCGATGCCCTTGACCAGGGCGTGTTCCAGGCGCTTGTTGACCGGCCAGGACCGCCACGCCTGTTCCTCCTTCTTTTCCGTAGCGCCGCCGCCTTCCTCGCGGTATTTCTCGGCCAGGGCCAGCAGCCGGTCGGTGGCTTCGGGCGAGCGGGCCAGGATGACATCCTCGATGGCGTCGCGCAGTTCGACCGGCACGTCTTCGTAGATGGCGAGCTGCCCGGCGTTGACGATGCCCATGTCCATGCCTTCGCGGATGGCGTGGTACAGGAACACGGCGTGGATGGCTTCCCGCACCGGGTTGTTGCCCCGGAACGAGAACGACACGTTGGAAACGCCGCCGGAAATGAGGGCGTGCGGCAAACTGGCCTTGATGTCGCGCACCGCCTCGATGAAATCCAGGCCATAGCGGTTGTGTTCCTCGATGCCGGTGGCGACCGCGAAAATATTCGGGTCGAAGATGATGTCTTCCGGCGGGAAATCCAGGGTCCCGGTCAGGAGCTTATAGGCGCGGGCGCAGATTTCGACCTTGCGGGCCTGGGTGTCGGCCTGCCCGGTCTCGTCGAAGGCCATGACGATGACCGCCGCGCCGTAGCGCCGCACCAGCTTGGCGTGATGAAGGAAGGCTGCCTCTCCCTCCTTCAGCGAGATGGAATTGACGATGCCCTTGCCTTGCAAGCATTTCAAACCGGCTTCGAGAATGTCCCACTTGGAAGAATCCAGCATCACCGGCACGCGGGCGATATCGGGCTCGGACGCGATCAGGTTGAGGAAGCGCACCATCGCAGCCTGGGAATCCAACATGCCCTCGTCCATGTTGATATCGATGATCTGGGCACCGCTCTCGACCTGCGACCGGGCCACGTCGATGGCCTGTTCGTATTTCTCCTCGCGGATCAAGCGCCGGAACGCCGCCGAGCCGGTGACATTGGTGCGCTCGCCGACGTTGACGAACAGGGTGTCCGGGCCGATGTTGAGGGGTTCCAGGCCGGACAAGCGGCAGCGCGGTTCGATGTCGGGAATCCGCCGCGGCGGGAAGTTGGACACGGCGTCGTGGATGGCCCGGATCACCGCCGGATTGGTGCCGCAGCAACCGCCGACGATGTTGAGGAAGCCCTGCTCGGCCCATTCGGCGATTTCCTTGGCCATGGCTTCCGGCGTTTCATCATAACCGCCGAATTCATTGGGTAAACCGGCGTTGGGATGGACCGAGACATAGGTGTCGGCGATACGGGAAAGTTCCTCGACATATTGGCGCAGTTCCTTGGCCCCGAGCGCACAGTTGAAACCGAAGGCGAGCGGTTTCGCATGGCGCAGGGAATTCCAGAAGGCTTCCACGGTCTGACCCGACAGCGTGCGGCCCGAGGCGTCGGTGATGGTGCCCGAAATCATCACGGGCAGTTCGACCCCATGGCGCTCGCCGTACACCTCCACCGCGAACACGGCGGCCTTGGCGTTCAAGGTATCGAACACGGTCTCGATCAGGATGATATCGGCCCCGCCGTCCACCAAACCGGCGATGGCTTCCAGATAGCCCTCGACCAGTTCGTCGAAATGGACGTTGCGGAAACCGGGGTCGTTGACATCGGGCGAAATCGAACAGGTGCGGCTGGTCGGCCCCAACACGCCCGCCACGAAACGGGGCCGGTCCGGGGTCCTGGCCGCCATGGCGTCGCAAGCCTCGCGGGCGATGCGGGCGGCGGCGACATTGAGTTCGTAGACCCATTCCTCCATGCCGTAGTCGGCCATGCTGACGCGGGTGGAGTTGAAGGAACAGGTTTCGAGGATATCGGCCCCGGCTTCGAGATAGGCGTCGTGGATGGCGCGGATGATCCGGGGCTGGGTCAAGCACAGGAGGTCGTTGTTGCCCTTGAGGTCGGAAGGCCAGGCGGCGAAGCGCTGCCCCCGGTAATCGGCCTCGCCGAGTTGGTAGGTCTGGATCATGGTGCCCATCGCGCCGTCCAGGAACAAGATGCGTTCGGAGAGCAGGCGTTGGAGCAAAGCGGCGCGGGCGGTGAAATCGGTCATCGTGTCCTGTTCCTGTGGAGAAAAAGCGGAAGGTTTGCCCGGAAGTCCGGGCGGCATATTTTAGTCGGGGCGGACCTTGGTATAAACAGCCCCTAGCCTTGGCAAACCCTTGGGTTTCCTTGCTATCGGGAAATGAAAAATGTAAAAATTCGGCGTTCTTTATCCACGAGGCCCACAGATTCCGCCGACATCGGTGCCCCGATCCCGGCACGGAAAGCCTGGGCTTCCCACAACAACAACGCCAAGGGGGTTATTATGAAAATAAGGACTTTCTGCGCCGCCGGTTTCCTAGGAATCATGGGCGCTTATCACATGGCCGCGCAAGCGGACATGCCACTCAAAGACGGCAGCGAAATCGCCGGAACCTGGAAACTGGTCTCGGTGGCTGCGGCCCTCGACAAACCCAGGACCGAAGAAAACCGCATCTGGGAATTCCGCACCGACGGGACCATCATCACCAGCGGTTATAACCGGCACTTCAAAACCGAAGACCGCCACGAGTGGAAATACAAAATCGTCAACGGGAGAATATCCGCCGACGATCCGGGCAGGCCGGGCAAAACCATCGATTACTCCGTCTACGAGATGAAAGGCAACGAGATGATTCTCAAGGGCGGAATCGAGGGATTCTATTTCTTCAAAAAACAATGAGGAGGCGATAATGATAAAAGACTTATTCAAATTCGGTAAGGAAGATGTATACATGTGGGCCGGGCTGGGTATCTTCAGCCTGATCATGATCTTGGCCCTGAGCCTCATCTCCAGCACCGGACTGGTGGTCAAGGATTTGATCGGCCTGGCCGTGGTGATGGTGTTGCCGGGCTATGTGATCGTGAAACTGTACATGGACAACATGGTCATCAACGAAAACATGACCAAGAACCCCATCATCAACAAGGCCATCGACAAGTTCATCGTCTCGATGGGTTGCAGCATCGCCACCATCGTCCCCATCAACTACCTGTGGAAATACCTGCTGGACATGGGCATCGCCGATTCCAAGGGCGACCTGATGGGCACGGTGGAAGACGAGATGATCTATTCCGGCAGCGCCTCCTGGCGGGCCTTGTTCACCGTCCTCCTGGTGATCGGCGTCGCCATCGGCGTGAGGATTTACCAGGCGAAAAAGGCCGGCAACCCCCAGGCTTGAACCATGGCAGAACAAGACAATCCCTCCGGCAAACCCTCGCTGATGCAAATCGTGGGCAGCGTGTTCGCCGCCGCCTTCGGCGTACAGAGCGACGCCAACCGGCGGCGCGATTTCGCCCAGGGCACCTCGGCGACCCCTTATATCGTCGCCGGCCTGATCTTCACCGTCCTCTTCATCATGGCCATCGTCGCCGTGGTGAAGACGGTGGTCGGCTAGAGCGCTACCGGTCCGGGTTTACGCTCAGGCTATCCCGGTGGGCACGGAATACGTATCCACACGTGAAAATGCCCTAGTCCCGCCCTTGGCGGTGGGGGACGATCTGACGGGCGGTCCAGCCCGCGCCCATCGCCCCCCCGCCCCCTACAACAGCAGATTCCGGGTCTCGGCGGAAGTCGCCGAGATATCCTCCATCTGCAATATCTCGACCCCGCCCTCGAAACCCAGTTTGGCGAAGGCCGGCACCTTGGCCAAATCCACCTGGAATCCGGGATCGGCGGCCACCCGGTTTTCCAAATAGGCCACCTGCACCACGTCCACATAATCCGCCTCGGGTTCGGGATCGCGCTGGAACTCCAGGTATTCCCAAGTCACCCGCGCCAGGGCTTCGGGCAGATCCCACGACCGCATGATGAGCTTGGCGATCAAGGGATGCAGATGCTCCAAGTGCTGGGACAAGACTTCCGTATCGTTGCCGAGTTCGGGGAATTTCTCGGCCAGGGTCAGGATCGGGAGTTTCCCGATCTGATGCAGCAGCCCCGCGAGCATGGCGAGGTCCGGGTCGAGGTGGCGGCAGCGGACGGCCAGCGCCCGGCACACCGCCGCGACGTTGACGCTCTCGCGCCAGATGGCCTGGAACTGGCGGTCCAGGTTGAGGCAGCCCGGTTTGAACAATTGCTTCATGGCCAGGCTGATGACCAGGGTGCGCACCGTGTTGTGGCCCATGCGGGCGATGGCGGTCTGGAGGCTTTCGACCTTGGTCCGCGCCCGGAACAAGGGGCTGTTCGCCATCTGCAACAGGCGCACCGAGAGGCTGGGGTCGTTGGCGATCAGCCGGGCGATTTCGGCGTCGGTGGCCCGGTTGCTGGTCAACGCTTGGCGGACTTGCAAAGCCACTTGGGGAAGGGTCGGCAGGCGCAGTTTGTCGCTTTGCACCGCCGCCTGCATATAGGCGAGAAATACCTTTTCGTTGCGTAAATCCACAGTAGGGTCCAAACCTAGGTTGAGACATCGCGGGATGAGGTTTCCCGCTCCATCGGCAAGTTTAGGGCAAAGCCGGGATTTCCGCCCGGACCCCGAACAGGGCCGATTGCGCCGGAGGCCGGGCTCCGGTAGCTTAGCGGCCCACCCCCAACCCCCGGACCCGAACCATGAGCCAGGAACGCAAGTTCATCCCCCTGTCCATCGCCGTGCTGACCGTCTCCGATACCCGTACCGAGGAGACCGATACCTCCGGCAAGACCCTGGTGGAGCGCCTCGCCGCCGCCGGCCACCGCGCCGCCGACAAGCGCATCGTGGCGGACGATATCTACCAAATCCGCGCCATCGTCTCGGCCTGGATCGCCGACCCCGCCATCCAGGCCGTCATCACCACCGGCGGCACCGGCGTCACCGGGCGCGACGGCACGCCGGAAGCGGTGGCGGTGCTGTTCGACAAGACCCTGGACGGCTTCGGCGAGATGTTCCGCGCCCTCTCGTACCAGGAGATCAAGACCTCGACCCTCCAATCCCGCGCCCTCGCCGGGGTGGCCAACGGCACTTATCTCTTCTGCCTGCCCGGTTCCGCCAGCGCTTGCCGCACCGGTTGGGACCGCTTGATCCAGGACCAGCTCGATTACCGCACCCGGCCCTGCAACCTGGTGGAATTGATGCCGCGCTTGCTGGAAAAATGAACCCCGTCTTTCAACCCCCGCTCCAGGAGGCCTCCATGATCCCACTCGTATTGGCCACGATCTTCTTCGTCGGCATCCATTTCGTGATTTCGGGTTCCAGGCTGCGCGACACGCTGGTCGCCCGGCTGGGCGAATCCCGGTTCCGGGCGGGATTCAGCCTGCTGTCGATATTCGGGCTGTGGTGGCTAGCCCATGCCTACCGGGCCGCGCCTTACATCGAAACCTGGGGGCAACTGGGTTGGTTCAAGCCGGCCGCCCTGTTGTTGATGTTGCCCGCCTTCCTGTTCGCCACGCTGGGGACGACCCCGGCCAATCCCACCGCGGTGGGCGGCGCCGCCCCGACGGCCCAAACCGCGCGGGGCATCCTGCGGATCACCCGCCATCCCTTCCTGTGGGGCGTGGCGCTGTGGGCGGCCACGCACCTCATCGCCAATGGCGACGCGGCGTCCTTGGTATTGTTCGGTTCATTGCTGCTGCTGGCGGTGGGCGGTACCTATGCCATCGACGACAAGCGCTTGCGGATGTATGGGGAAGACTGGGAAAAATATTCGCTGGCAACCTCGAACCTGCCGTTCCTGGCGATCATCCAGAAGCGCAACACCCTGGTGCCGGGTGAAATCGGCGGGTGGCGTCCGGCGCTGGCCTTGGTGCTTTATTTGGCGATGTTGCATTTCCACAAGGGGCTGTTCGGGGTGTCGCCGCTGTTTTGAGCTTGGAGCCGGGCGCGCCTTGCCCGCGAACCCGGCCCCCCATACGCGGATTTTTTCGCATGAGTAAGCCTACCGATTGCGGTAAAAAAGCTTTGGGTCCAATGTCCTAGCCAGATTTCGGCTTTCCGGGTTGGCATCCCACGGGGCCAACCCACCTCCTGGTTACCTCCAACTGCCTTCGTCAACTTTTCACAAAACCACAACCGGATCGGCAACCGCGCCCTGGGCGAGCCGCCAGACCTGGAGGATTTGCCGCTGGGATCGGAAAACTGGGGCGATACCTTGATCCAGGTGCCGGGCGATGGCTTGCGGCTGTCGACGGGGCCGGATGGCCGCGCGATTTCCCGGTGGCCTTGTGGCGGGGGCGGGTGAGCGGGGGTTCCCGGTACTTACGGGCTGAGAGGAAGGGCCAGGACGAAGCGCCCGCCAGGCCCCGTGTCGGCAACCTCGGCCCCGAGGCTCCCGCCATGCAGGCCGGCATAGCACCGCGCCAAGGCCAAGGCGATCCCCATGCCTTCGTGTTTGCCACCGTGCAAGGGCGGGTCGAGGGGGATGAAAGGCTCGAAGAGATGTTCCAAGCGCGGCGGGGCCAAGCCCATCGCCTCGGCCCGCACTGTCCAGCTGACGCCGCGCCCTTCGCGCCACAGCCCCAGCCGGACCTCGCCCTCCGCCGGGGTATAGCGCGAGGCGTGGGCCAGGAGGATTTCCAGGACGCGGCCCAGGCGCACCGGATCGGCCTGGAGGCTCCAGGACTCCGGCGGCGGCAGTTCGACCCTCAGGCTTTGCCGGCGCTTGGCCAAGAGTTGCCGCCCGGTCTCGGCGGCGTGGTGGGTCAGCGCGACCGCGTCCAGGCTTTCCAAGTTCAGTTCCAAACGGCCCTGCTCCATCCGCGAGAAATCGGACAGGTCAGCGATCATCTGACTGAGCTGGCGCACCTGCCGCTCGATGCTCCCGGCGGCGGATTCCAGGAGTTCGGGCCGGGCCATGCCGTAGCGCTTGAGCAATTGCGCCGAGGTCAGGATGGGTGTCAGGGGATTCCTGAATTCATGGACCAGGACGGATAGGAAATCGGCGTAATGCCCGGCCTCCAGCGCCACACCGCCGGAGCCGGCGAGCAACCCCGCCAGGCGCCGGTTCTCGGCTTCGGCCCGCTGCCGGGCCTGTTCGCTGAGCCTGATGCGTTCCCGCAATACGTGGCATTCCTCTTCGCTCGCGGTCGGCGCGGCCTTGCCCTGCCGGGCCGGGCCGCTGCCGTAAGGGTCGGGGGGAAGTAACACACAGCGGTCCGCCGGGACTCCTGGATCGGGTGGCGGGGTATATCGTTTTTCCATGGCGCCGGCCTTCTGAACGCCTCGGACCCAACCCCACGGCTTCCAGGGGAAATCCATGGCCCGATCCAAGGGAAAATGAATGAACACTAGGGATAACCGCGACGATTAAACGGTATCCGGAAATACCTTTTGTTCCGGCTAGAATACGTGATTCCTGTGCCTCTTGGGTGTACGTAGTACTGCTTATAGCCTAGCTATGAAACGTCCGCGCCAGCGGGTTCCACCACTTCTGCTACATTCCTCAGCGCACGCCAATCCCGATGGCCAAGGCGACCAAATCGGCCAGGGAATCCACCCCCAGCTTTTCCATGATGCGGGCGCGATGGATCTCGGCGGTACGATGGCTGATTCCCAACGCCCGCCCCACCTGCTTGGCGGAATATCCCCGCGCCAACAAAACCAGGATTTCCTTCTCCCTGGGCGTGAGATGGGAATACAGGGCTTCCAGCTTGCTATGCTGGGCTTTTTCCACATCGCGCCGGACCCCGAGTTCCAAGCCCCGCCGCACCGCCTCGATCAGCACCGCGGCATCCACCGGCTTCTCCAGGAAATCCACCGCCCCGCCCTTGAAACCGGTCCGAGCCTTTTCCACATCGCCGATGCCGGTGAGGAAAATGATGGGCAGGTCGATATCGCGCTCGGCCAGGATGCGCTGGATTTCGAGGCCGGTGAAGCCCGGCAGGTCGATATCCAGCACGATGCAGCCATGGAGGTTGGGCCGGATGGCCTCCAGGAATTCGGTGCCCGTGGCGAACAGCGCCACTTTGAAACCTTCCGCTTCCAAAAGCGCCGCCAAGGCTTCGCGCACCGGGGTATCGTCATCGACGATGAATAGGGTTAATTCGTCAACCGCCATGGTCTCGCTCCCAAATCAACGGGTAGCCGCCGGTCATAAGGTATCCAGCAAATGGATCGGGTAGGCTCACGATAGAATCTCCTTTTTAACTATAGACTATTTCCATGCCCATCCCTTGTGACGGGGACGGGTTCATCGATTCACCCCGGCCGGGTGGCGTGCTCCAGCCAAGCCAACCGTGCCAGTGCCTCGTCCCGGTCCGCGCCGCACATCTCCTCGCTGGGTTGCAAGCCCGAACAGCAGCGCGGACGCCCAGGGCTTCCGAACACCGCGCAGCGATCGTCCCCGGTCAATTGGACGCAACGGACCCCGGCGGGCTTCCCGCGCGGCATCCCCGGAATCGGACCGCTGATCGAGGGCGCGATACAGCACGCGCCACAACCGGGACGGCATTCCATAGGCTAGGACCAGGGCACGAAGTCCGGGAGCGCCATCCCGGCCAGCCGCTCCCGGACGGCGGCCAAGCCCGCCGCGTCGTAGGCCCATGGCTCGAACCGGCCCCACACCGGCGCGGGCCAGGCCGGATCGTGGCGGTAGCGCACCACATGATGCACATGCAGTTGCGGCACCAGGTTGCCCAGCGCGGCGATATTGAGTTTGTCGGCGGCGAAGGCGGCGGCGAGCGCCCCGCCCAGGACCGAGGACTCCCGGATCAGCCGGATTTGGTCGGCGTCGGGCAATTGGTGGATTTCGGCGATGCCGGGCCGCTCCGGCACCAGGATGAACCAGGGATAGCGGCGCTCGTTCATCAACAGCAGGCGGCAGAGGGGGAAACGCCCCAGCGGCAGGCCGTCCTGGGCGAGGCGGGGATGGAGTTCGAACATCATCAGGGAGTCCCCCGGAACGGGGCCGGTACGCGCGGGAAGCGCCGCCCCGACCGCCCGGAACGGGCGGGAACTCGAACGGCACGGCCAGAACGGGCATGTGCGACACAATCCATGGTCGATGATTTCCTGGGGTGGCGGAACGGGAGGTAGTTTAACAGCGCCGGGGCCGACGTGGGCACCCATCGCGCGCCAGACCCAAAAGCGCTAAGGCCGCCGTGTCACGAACATCGCATCGCCGTAGCTGAAGAACCGATATCCCCCGGCCACCGCGTGGCGGTAGGCCGCCAAGACCTCCGCCCGCCCGGCGAAGGCGCACACCAGGGTCAGCAAGGTGGATTCGGGCAGGTGGAAATTGGTGACCAGGGCATCGACGCAGCGGAAGCGGAAGCCGGGCCGGATGAACAAATCGGTCTCGCCCCGGTATGGGGCCAACTCCCCGCCCAGGGCGGCGGTCTCCAAGGTCCGCACCACGGTCGTGCCCACCGCCACCACCCGCCCGCCACCGGCCCGCGCCGCCCGGATTTTGTCCACGGTGGCCGGGGACACCTCGCAGAACTCGAAGTGCATCCGGTGCCGGTCGAGATCGTCCACCCGCAACGGCTGGAAAGTACCGCTGCCCACATGCAGGGTCACGAAGGCGGACTCCACGCCCCGCGCCGCCAGCCGCTCCAGCGTCCCGGCGTCGAAATGCAACCCGGCGGTGGGGGCCGCCACCGCGCCCGGCGTCCGGGAAAACACGGTTTGGTAGCGCTCGCGGTCCTCGTCCCGGTCGGCGCGGGCGATATAGGGCGGCAAGGGCATATGCCCCACCGCCGCCAGCACGGCCTCGATCCCCGGCCCTTCCGGGAATTCCAATTCGAACAAATCCTCCCGCCGTCCCCGGACCCGGCAGGCGTAGCCGCCCTCCAGATGGATCGCCCCGCCCGGCTTGGGCGCTTTGCTGGCCCGCACATGGGCGAGGGCCAACCGGACGTCCAGCACCCGCTCGATCAGTACCTCCACCCGGCCGCCGCTGGCCTTGTGGCCGAACAACCGGGCCGGGATCACCCGTGTATCGTTCAGCACCAGCAGATCGCCCGCCGCCAACAGGTCGGGCAAGGCGGCGAAATGGCGGTCCTCCAACCGCCCGCTGGTTCCGTCCAGGCATAGGAGGCGGCTGGCGGCGCGTTCCGGCAAAGGGGTTTGGGCGATCAGGTGTTCGGGGAGGTCGTAATGGAAATCGCTTTTGAGCATCGGGCACGGTTTCTGAGTGATGGGCATGGAAAAACCGCCGACATCCGGCGGGACGTTCATAGTTCCACAATCAAGCCCGGTTCGACCACCCGGCCGGGCGGAATCCGGCAGAAACCCATAGGGCCGGGGTCATCGAGGCCGGGATGCGGCGCGGCGGTAGGCGTCCACCCATTGGATCACCACCACGGCCCCTCCGATCCCGACCCCGCCCCGGCCGCAAGTAGCCCCAGCCATACCACAGTCACGCGCGCCTGGGGATTAAATCCACAGCGCGCCCACGGATTAAACCGACAGAAGACACAAACCGCACAAACATATACATGTAGAACAATCCCGACAATTGCGTTACATTAAGCTATCGGCGTGGCCCCGCCCCCAAAAACGCCACAACCAGAGTCCCACACCCCCCAAAAACCAAGGGCACCGTCGATACGGGTATATTATAAAGAATCTCACGCCCCGCCCAAACCCCGATATTAAATACCCCGAAATAGACCTCCCTCACAAACCAAAACACAACGCCCCTAAATCCCACAGTCATTCCGAGCGATAAACCTATGTCACAAACCAATGATCTCATCGACAACGGAACGGTGATATCAAAACGTCACAGGCAGGTCGCCGACCTCATCATCGATTATCTCGCCCAATTATCGGTGGACTATGTCTTCGGCATCCCAGGCGGTGCCATCGAACCGCTCTACAACGCCCTGGCCCATAGCGCCAGGAAGGGCGGGCCCAGGGCCGTCGTGGCACGGCACGAAACCAGCGCGGCGTTCATGGCCGATGGCTATTACCGGGAAACCGGCAAGCTGGGCGTGTGCTGCGGCACCACCGGGCCCGGCACCACCAACCTGGTCACGGGCGTGGCCTCGGCCTACGAAAACCATATCCCGATGTTGGTCGTCACCGCCCAGACCGCCCTGTCCCATTTCGGGCGGGGTGCCTTGCAGGAGTCCTCCTGCACCGGAATCGATACCGTCGGCATCTTCCGTTACTGCACCCGCTACAGCACGCTCATCTCCCATGTGGACCAGTTCGAGCATAAATTCGCCGCCGCGGTGATGGCGGCCTTCGGCTCCCCGCACGGCCCGGCCCATATCAGCGTGCCCCTGGATATCCTCCGCCACCACCTGCCCGACACTCCCCCCCTCTACGACCTCGCCACCCACACCCTACCCCCTTCCCTGCTCGACCGGGATATCACCAATAAACTCTGCCAGCAGATCGAACAGGCCCGCAAGCCGGTGTTCGTGATCGGCGGCGGCTGCGGCGAGGCCCGCGCCCACATCCTGGAACTGGCCTGCCTATTACACGCCCCGGTGGTGGCCACGCCCAACGGCAAGGGCCATGTCAGCTCCGACTTCCCCTTGTTCAAAGGCGTGATCGGCTTCGCCGGGCACCAAACCGCCAAGGACACCCTGGCCGACCCGGCCGTGGACCTGGTGGTCGCCATGGGCACGGCCCTGGGCGAATGGGAAAGCTGCGGCTGGAACACCGACCTCCTGATGAACAACCGGCTGATCCATATCGACTCCAACGAGCGCTACCTGATGCGCTCCCCGGTGGCCCGGCTCCAGGTACGGGGCCGCATCCTGTCGATCTTCGAATACGTGCTGGAATATTTCAAAAACCACAGCAAGGCCGGACTCCCCAAGGGTGGCATGGGCGATGTGGACACCGCCAGCCAAGACACCCTGCTCCATTTCCGGCTCGACGAAGAACACAAATACGCGGATACTTCCGCCCCCATCAAACCGCAGCGGCTGATGCGGGAACTGGTGGATACCTTCCCCCGCAACACCTGCTTCCTGGCCGACGCCGGCAACAGCCAAGCCTGGGCCATCCATTACCTGCACCCCTTCGGTTGCGGGCCTTCCACCCAGGCCGCCCACGGCTCGGGCCGGTTCCGGCATTGCATGGAATTCGACTCGATGGGCTGGGCGATAGGCGCCGCCGTCGGCACCGCCCTGGGCAATCCGCGACAGCCGGTGGTCTGCATCACCGGGGACGGCAGCCTCTTGATGAGCGGCCAGGAGATCAGCGTCGCGGTCCAGGAAAAACTGCCCATCATCTTCGTGGTGCTGAACGACTCCGCCCTGGGGATGGTCAAGCATGGCCAGCGCCTCCGGGGATCGGAGCCGGTCGCGTTCGAGTTGCCGCCCACGGATTTCCGGGCCTATGCCGAGGCCATGGGCGCGGCCGGCCAGATCATCCGTTCCCCGGCCGACCTCAGGGCGCTGGATATCGCCGCCCTGTGCGCCCGGCCCGGCCCCACGGTGCTGGATGTGCGGATCGACGCCGATGAAGTCCCCCCCATCGCCATGCGCATCAAAGTCCTGGGACTCGACGATGAAGCCGGCTAAGGAAGTCATACACACCCGTATCTGGGAAGAAACCCCCGAGGCCGGCAATCCGTTCGCCGCCGCCGTCTGCCGCTGCGGCGGCTACGATGTCTATGGCGACCTGCTGGGCAAAGCAAGCTGGGCCGAATACCTCTATCTCCTGTTCAAGCGGGAACGCCCGGCCCCGGCGGAGGCGCGGTTGCTGGAAGACCTGGCCGTGGCCCTGGCCAATCCCGGCCCGCGCGATCCCGGCGTACACGCCGCGATGTGCGGCGGGGTCGGCGGATCCACCCACGCCGCCAGCCTGATGGCCGCATTGGCCGTGGGTGCCGGGCAGTTGGGCGGGGCGCACGAAACCGCCCTCGCCATGGACCTCTGGCGGGACTGCGGCACCGACCTCAAGGCCTGGACCGGGCGGCTGCGGCAACCGCCGGCCCCTCCCGGCCCCGCGGATATCTGGCCCGGAATCGACCACTTCCCCGGCTTCGATCCCAACGGCGCGGACTGCCCCCTGCCGGTGCGGCAAACCCTCGCCCACCTCGCCGGGCTGAGTCCGGGCCCGGCCCTGCCCTGGCTGCATCGACAACGGCCCGACCTGGAAGCGGCGGCACGGTCGCCTTTGACCCTGATCGGCGTGGCGGCGGCGGCCCTGGCCGACCTCGGCTTCGACCGCGACCAAGCCGAGATGCTCTGCCTGCTGCTGCGCCTGCCGGGCGCGGCGGTCCACGCCCTGGAACAGCGGGGCTACGGCTGGCGCAAATTCCCCTTTTTTGGCGACGGCCTCGTCCTCGCCGACGACCCCGGCCCGCGCCGCCCGGAAACAGACTGACATGGGCGGCCCCGAACGGCTCGAACAAAGCGAGGACCGCTGGACCACCGGGATGGGCGCGTTCTTCCCGGCGGAAGGGCGCGTGGTGTTCCGCGGCAAGGACCTGCACCGCGATTGCAAGGACATGGCCTGGATGGAACTCCTGCTCTACGGCATCACCGGGCGCAGGTTCGACGCCAACCAAACCAGGCTGTTCGAGGGCATCTGGACCCTCTGCACCAGCTATCCCGACCCCAGGCTATGGAACAACCGGGTCGCGGCCCTGGCGGGGACCGTCCGCAGCACGGCCTCCTTGGCGGTCTGCGGGGCCAACGCGGTCTCCGAAGCCACGATCTACGGCCACCGGCCCATCATCGGGGCCATAGATTTCCTGCTGGCGGCCAAAACGGCCAGGGACCTCGGGGGAAACCTCGCGGAGTTCGTCAAGGACCGGCTACGGCGGAACCGGACCCTGCCCGGCTACGGCAGGCCGGTGCGGCGGACCGACGAGAGGATCGGCCCGGTGTTGGCCTTGCTCGGCGAACTGGGCTTCCCCCGCGGTCCCCATGTGGCGCTGGCCTTCGAGATCGAGGATATCCTGCTCGCCCACAGGTTCCGGCTGCCGATGAACATCGCGGCGCTGCTGGCCGCCATCGCGGCGGACCAGGGCCTCTCGCGCCGCGAATACCACCATTTCATGATCCTGGGTTTTTCCGCCGGCATGTTCCCCTGCTATATCGAGGCGGTAAACCAACCCGGCCTGGGCTTTTTCCCCCTGCGTTGCGATAGGATCGCCTACGAGGGCACCCCGGCCCGGCCGTGGCATACCCCCGCCGCGGGCGAACCGGGGCAATCGCCGTAAGCGCCCGGCCCCCGGAATCGATAGCCCCCTAACGGAAACCCCCTATGGCCACGATATATAGGCATGTCATCGGCCTTTTTCTGCTGCCCGGCATGGCGATGGCCCAAACGGTCGAGCAAGAAACGGTCGGGCAAGAAG
This sequence comes from Methylomagnum ishizawai, assembly GCF_019670005.1. NCBI lineage: Bacteria > Pseudomonadati > Pseudomonadota > Gammaproteobacteria > Methylococcales > Methylococcaceae > Methylomagnum > Methylomagnum ishizawai. The sequence goes on from NZ_AP019783.1 coordinate 2,612,230, forward strand.
ATGAAAAGGTATTGCTTCAGGTTTATGGGAACGAGGAAATCATCAGCATCGCGACCGGCGGCAAGCAACGCATCTCCGAAGCCCCGGCCACCACCACCGTGATCACCGCCGAGGATATCAAGCGGATGGGCGCCACGGACCTCGACGAGGCCTTGGAGACGGTGCCCGGCCTCCACGTGGCGAGGAACACCACCGGCTACGATCCCATCTATACCATCCGGGGGATCTACTCCAAAGAAAACCCGCAGGTCCTGGTCCTCGTCAATGGAATACCCATCACCAACCTGTTCGTCGGCGACAGGAACCAAGTATGGGGGGGCATGCCGGTCCAAGCCATTTCCCGCATCGAGGTGATCCGCGGCCCCGGATCGGCGCTATACGGCGCCGACGCCTTCGCCGGTGTCATCAACATCATCACCAAGACCAAGGAAGATATTAACGGCACCGAGATCGGCGGCAGGGTGGGCAGCTTCGACACCTATGACGGCTGGGGGCTGCACGGGGACACCTGGGCGGGCTTCGATGTGGCGGCCATGGTGGAATACCACCAAACCGCCGGACAAGACCGAACCATCCAAGCCGACGCCCAAACCCTGTACGACGGGCTTTACCACACCCAAGCCTCCCTGGCCCCCGGTTCCGTCAACCTCCAGCGCGAAAACTTCGATGCGCGCCTGGACCTTTCCCGCGAAAACTGGCGGGTGAGGGGCGGCCTGCAACACCGGAACAACTGGGGTACGGGTCCGGGGATAGGCCAGGCCCTCGACCCCAACGGACGCTTCTCCAGCGACCGTTGGAATGCCGATATCACCTACCACAATCCAGAATTCACCAAGGACTGGGACGTAACGGCACAGGTCAGCTATTTCGACACCAGCCAGCAAGTGGGCGAGAACGCGCTGCTCTATCCCAAGGGGGCGGATTTCGGCACCGGCACCTTCACCCGCGGCATGATCGGCAACCCCGAGGTTTTCGAGCGCCAAGTCCGTTCCAACCTGTCGGCGTTCTATTCGGGCTTCGACCGGCATGTCGTGAGATTGGGCATGGGCTTCAACTACCTCAGCATCTACGATGTCCGGGAAACCAAGAACTACTACATCCCCCTCGCCTCCGGCATTCCGCAACCCCTGGGAGGATTGGAGGATGTCAGCGACACCCCCGATGTCTTCCTCAAAAAAGGCAGCCGTACCGACACCTTCGCCTTCCTCCAGGACGAATGGCGTTTCTCCAACGACTGGCAACTCACCACCGGCGTGCGCTACGACCATTACTCCGACTTCGGCGACACCATCAATCCGCGCCTGGCCCTGGTCTGGGAAACCCGCCAGGATTTGACCACCAAACTCCTCTATGGCCGGGCCTTCCGCGCCCCATCCTTCGCCGAAACCCGGAATATCAACAACCCGGTGGACCTTGGGAATCCCAACCTGAAACCCGAGACCATCAATTCCATAGAGCTGGCTTTCGATTACCATCCCACGGATAAGCTCCGCCTCGGGGCCAATATCTTCAATTATTGGTGGAGCGATATCATCCGTTTCGTAGCCGCTCCCGGCTCGGGCACCTACATCGCCCAGAACAGCGGCCAACAAAACGGCCACGGCCTGGAACTGGAGGCGGACTGGCAGGCCACCGAGGATTTCAAGCTCACCGGCTGGTACGCCTACCAGCATTCCATCGACCAGTCCACCCACCACGACGCCGGCTACGCCCCGCACCACCAGCTCTACCTCCGGGGCGACTGGCAATTCCTGCCCAATTGGCATCTCAACCCCCAGGTCAAATGGATCCTGGACCGGGAACGGGCGGCCGGCGACAACCGGCCCAATATCGCCGACTACAGCCTGGTCGACCTGACCCTCAGGCGCAAATACCTCATGGACCATTGGGAAATCGCCTTCTCGGTCCGCAACCTGTTCAACACCGACGCCAGGGAGCCGAGTCCGGCGGGTTCCTCGGGCAACCCGGCCTTCATCCCCTACGACCTCCCGCTGGCCGGGCGCAACTTCTACGGGGAAATCCGGTTTGAATTTTGAGTCCCGGCCCCCCCTGCGGGCGTACCCCCCTTCCGACGCGGGCCACCGGCCCCGGCCAGGATGTGGCGCTTGAACAGGCCGGTCCGCGCCGTGCTGGCCGCCCTGGTGCTGGCCTTGTGGCCGGCCTTGGCCTTGGCCCAGGCCGCGCCGGTGGCGATCCTCTACCCCGACGTGCGCGAACCCTACCGGAGCGTGTTCGCCAAGATCGTCGAGGGGATCCAGGCCGGCTTGAAAGTCCCCTCGGACAAATACATGGTGGAGGAAACCGACGATATCGCGGCCCTGGGGACGCGGCTGCGGGACGAGCAGGTCAAGGTGGTCGTCGCCCTGGGCCGCCTGGGGATGCTGGCGATCCGCAAGTTCCCGCCCGGGCTGCCGGTCGTGATGGGGGCGGTCCTGGTCGTGCACAGCCCGGAAAGCGCGGCCTATTCGGGGATCGCCCTCACCCCGGACCCGGAGGTGTTGTTCGACTGGCTGAAGTCCCTGGTCGCCCCGGTCAAGCGGGTGACCGTGATCTACAACCAGGGCCGCGACGAATGGATGATGGTCCGGGCGCGGGAGGCCGCCAAGCGGCGCGGCCTGGCGCTGAACACCCTGCCGGCCGGGAACATCCGCGAAGCCGCCAACCTCTACCGGGACTTCTTCGGCCAAATCAAGGACAATTCGGAAGCCCTGTGGCTGCCCCAGGATAATTCGACCCTGGACGAAACCGCCCTGTTGCCGGCGGTCTTGAAAGAAGCCTGGGAAAAAAACCTGGTGGTGTTCTCGAACAATCCCGAACATGTCAAGAAAGGGGTATTGTTCTCGCTCTATCCCGACAACGAAGGCCTGGGCCACAGCCTCGCCGCCCTGGCCCAGGAATGGTTGCCGGGCGGGGGGAAACCCCCCGGCATCCTGCCCCTCAAGGACTTGCTGATCGCGGTGAACTCCCGCACCGCCGAGCATCTGGGGCTCAGGATATCCAGCCAGGACAAGCGCAAATTCAACCTGATCTTCCCCTCTCCCTGAAACCGTGCCAACCCATAACAAGCTCCGATGAAAAAACGATCCCGGTCCTTGTTCGGTCGCACCAGCTTCCTGCACCAACTGGCGCTGACCTTCTCCATCGGCATCCTCTGCCTGGCCTTGCTGTCCTCGCTCGCCATCTCGACGCTGTCGAGCCGGATCGTGCATACCAAGCTCATCGAGCAAGGATTGCAAGCCACCGAAACCCTGGCCGGGCAGAGCGCCCTGGCCCTGATCTACCTCAGCGGCGACAACGCCGAGGAACCCCTGCGGGCCGGGCTGGCCTTCCCGGACGTGCGGGGGGCCGGCATCTACGACCTCAACCACCACGCCCTCCTGGAAAAGGGCGAGGGCGCCATCCCGCCCGGCGCGGAAACCGGGGAATGGCCGCGCTGGCCGCGCTTGGACCTGGAAACCGCCGACGCCTGGTATTTCGTGGCCCCGGTCTACCTGAACATGGGCAAGGAGGACCAGGACTCGCCCTTCGCCGCCACGCCCAAGACGGCGGAACTGATCGGCCATGCGCGGATGAAGATGGGCAAGGACACCCTCAAGACCATGGCCGCCAGCATCCTGCGCACCAACCTCGCGGTGTCGGTGGCCTTCGCCCTGCTGCTGCTGTTGTTGCTGCTGGCGATCACCCAGCGCCTGACCCACCCGCTCAAGAACCTGGCCGAGATCATGGGCAAGGCCTCCTCCGGGGAGAAGAACCTCCGGGCCGACGTGCGCGGGCCCAAGGACATCATCGACATGGAACGCGCCTTCAACGCCATGATGGCGGTGTTGGAGACCCGCGAACTGCAATTGGAGAACGCCCGCGACGCCGCCCTGGAATCGGCGAGGATCAAGGGCGAATTCGCCGCCAACGTCAGCCACGAACTGAGGACGCCGCTCAACGGCGTGCTGGGCATGTTGGAATTGCTGCACGACATGGGCCTCGGGCCCAAGCAGCACGAATACGTCAGCGTGGCCCGCAACGCCGGCGAATCCCTGCTCAAGCTGATCGACGATATCCTGGATTTCTCCCGCACCGATTCCGGCAAGCTGAAATTCCAGCCCATCGATTTCGATTTGCAGGACATGCTGGACGAGGTCATCGGACTCCTGGCCGGGCAGGCCCAGCGCAAGCACATCGAACTGGCCTACGTGGTCGCCGACGAAGTCCCGCACCGGCTCAAGGGCGAACCGGCCCGCATCCGCCAGGTCCTGGTCAACCTGATCGGCAACGCCATCAAGTTCACCGAAAACGGCACGGTGGAGGTCCGGGGCAGGATCGACCCGACCGGGGGCAGGGAAGGCAAGGCCGCGCTCCGGTTCGAGGTGGCGGACAGCGGCATCGGCATCCCCGCCGAGGCCCAGCAGCGCATCTTCGAAGCCTTCACCCAAGCCGACGGTTCGACCACCCGCAACTACGGCGGCACCGGCCTCGGCCTCGCCATCTGCCGCAAATTGGTGGATTTCATGGGCGGGGATATCGGCGTCGACAGCGAACCCGGCCAGGGCAGCACCTTCTGGTTCACCATCCCCTTCGAGACGCCCTCCACCGAAACCCCGGCGCCGGTCCGCCCCCAGCGCGAGGACATGGCGGGGCTACGCATCCTGATCGTGGACGACAGCCCGGTGAACTGCCGCTGCCTGGAGCAATTCCTGAAAAGCTGGGGGGCGTCCTACGCCAGCGCCGTCACCGGCTACCAGGCGCTGCGCCTGATGCGGATCGCCGCCGCCCGCGGCAAACCCTACCACATCGCCCTGGTGGACCAGATCATGCCGGGGCTGGGCGGCCTGGAACTGGCCCACCGCATCGCCGAGGACCCGGCCCTGGCGAAACTGCACATCGTGCTGATGGCGAGCCCGCCCGAACCCGAATGGGACGAAGCCCGGCCCGCCAATATCGTCGACAGCATCGCCAAGCCGGTGCAGGCCTCGCCCCTGCACGACTGCCTGATGAGCGCCAAGCTGGCCTTGCTCGAATACGCGCCCCATACCGGGCTGGCCGAGGCCAAGCACCCGACCTACGGCGGCAAGCGCATCCTGGTGGTGGAGGACAACCGCGCCAGCCAACAGGTCGCGCTCGGCATGCTGGAACGGTTGGGCTGCCAGACCGCCATCGCCAGCACCGGCCAGGAAGCCCTGGACGCCATCGCCCAGTCGCCGTTCGACCTGGTGCTGATGGATTGCCATATGCCGCGCATGGACGGCTACGAAGCCTCGCGGCGCATCCGCATGCTGGGCGGCAACCCGGCCCAAATCCCCATCATCGCCATGACCGCCCATGTGCAGGACGGCGACAGCGACACCTGCATCGCGGCCGGCATGGACGATTACCTGTCCAAGCCCTTGAAGATGGAGCCGCTCAAGGACAAGCTCACCCGCTGGCTCTCGCAGGAACGCGACCGGCTCCGGGCCGAACCCCAGGACCCGGCGGCGGACGCCGACCCCGCGCTACCGCCGCCCGCCGCCCCGGACTGCCTGGACCGGGAAATCCTGGACAAGCTGCGCGAGGAAACCGGCCCGGCGTATTTCCGTATCATCGAGGTGTTCCTGGAGGACACGCCGATGTACCTGCGGTCGCTGGAGAAGGCCATCGCGGCGGAGGACTTCGCCGCCATCGAGGAAGTCGCCCACTGCCTCAAGGGCAGCGGCAAGAACCTGGGGGCGCACGGCCTGGTGGAACTGACCCGGCAACTGGAGGAACTGGGCCGGGGCGGCGGCGAGGACACCGCGCCCGAACTCTACGCCCGGCTGACCGAGGAATACGAACGGCTGGTGGTCGAACTGCGCGGGCAAAACCCCCACCCGCGCCGCGCCCAGAAAACGGTGGAACCCAAGGAAACCCCGCGCATCGTGGTGGCCGACGACGACCGCTCCATGCGCTTCGCCCTGCACAACGTCCTGCTCAAGGACGGCTACCAGATCGAGCAGGCCACCAACGGCCTGCAAGCCCTGGCCCTGTGCGAGCGCAAGATGCCGGACCTGCTCCTGATGGACGCCCGCATGCCCAAGATGGACGGCTTCACCGCCTGTAGCCGCATCCGCGACCTGCCCGGCGGCGAGGCCATCCCCATCCTCATCATCACCGCCCTGGACGACGACCATTCCATCGAACGGGCGTTCTCGGCGGGGGCCAGCGACTACATCCCCAAACCGGTGCATTTCTCCGTGCTGCGCCAGCGCGTCACCCGGATGCTGGAGGCCAGCCGCGCCCAGCAGCATGTGACCCGGCTGGCCTACCAGGACGCCCTCACCGGCCTGCCCAACCGCGCCCTGTTCCGCGAACGCCTCGAAACCCTGGTGGCGGAACGCGCCGCCGCCGCGGACCCGGAGCGGGTCCATGCCATCCTGTTCCTGGACCTCGACCGCTTCAAGCTGGTCAACGACACCATGGGCCACGAGGTCGGCGACCTGCTGCTCAAGACCGCCGCCGAGCGCGTCAAGGGCTGCCTGAGGCCGGTCGATACCGTCTCGCGCTTCGGCGGGGACGAGTTCACCGTCATCCTGCACAACATCGGCGGTCCCGAGATCGCCGCCATGGTGGCGGAGAAGGTCCGCGCCACCATCGCCAAGCCCTTCGTGTTCCTGGGGCGGGAGCTTTATCTCAGCACCAGCATCGGCATCGCCCTGTACCCCGCCGACGGGACGTCCAGCGGCATCCTCATCAAGCACGCCGACATGGCGATGTTCCGCGCCAAGGAACGCGGCAACGGCTTCTGCTTCTTCGAGAACAGCATGGCCAGCGAGATTTCCCGGAAACTCAGGCTGGAGGGCGATTTGCGGCGGGCCTTGGACCATGGGGAATTCCTGCTGCACTACCAGCCACAGGTGGATTTGGCCAGCGGCTGGATCGTCGGCCTGGAAGCCCTGATCCGCTGGCGGCACCCGGAATTCGGCCTGATCTCGCCCGGCCAGTTCATCCCGCTGGCCGAGGAAACCGGCCTGATCGAATCCATCGGCGAATGGGCGCTCCGCACCGCCTGCGCCCAGAACAAGGCGTGGCAGGACGAAGGACTCCCCAGGATCGTGATGGCGGTGAACCTCTCGGCGCGGCAATTGGAAGTGGACTACGAGGCGCGGATGATCGCCAAGGTGCTGGAGGACACCGGCCTCGAACCCCGCTACCTGGAACTGGAACTGACCGAGACCACCCTGATGAAGGACCCGGCCAAGACCGGCGAGACCCTGGCCAAGCTGAAGGCGCGGGGCATTTCGATCTCGGTGGACGATTTCGGCACCGGCTATTCCAGCCTCAACCACCTCAAGAACTTCCCGTTCGACAAGCTCAAGATCGACCAGTCCTTCATCCGCGATCTGTCGCACGACACCGACGACGCCGAGATCGTGCTGACCATCATCGCCATCGCGCGGAACCTGAAGCTGCGGGTGATCGCGGAAGGGGTGGAAACCCCGGAGCAATGGGAGTTCCTCAAGGCGCATGGCTGCGACGAAATCCAGGGCTATTACCACAGCCCGCCGGTGCCGCCGGAAGAAGCCGCCACCCTGCTGGCCGGGAAGGCGGGTTATCCGCCGCCGCACTGGACCGCCCTCTTGGCCGGACCCGGCCTGGAACGGCGGACCTAGCGCGTTTTCATATTTCCTGTAGGGTGGGCACGTATCGCGTGCCCACCGCGACGGCCCTACACGTCCACGGCCCCGCGCTCCGCCCCCGCATGGAGCCGGTAGCGGCCCAGCCCCATGGTCGCGCCGGTGCCGGCGTGGGTCCATTGGCCCAGCCAGAGATAGGGCCAGAACGGCGTCAAATCCTCCCCCTCGAGCCGCATCCGCCCCCACACCCCGCCCAGGCGCATGGCCTGGCGCTGGCGGTTGGAATAGCGGCGTTGCTCCCGCCATTCCAGCGCCGACTCCGCCCGCACCCGCCGGGCGTCGTCGCTCAAGCCCCGGAAATCGGTCTCCAGCGGGGTATCGGTGTGGAAATAGGTGAGCATGGAAATCCGCCGCAGCAGGTTCCCGAACAGATCGGCGAAGGCGAACACGCCGGGACCGACATGCTTCCCCTCCCGCTTCAGGCGCAGGGGAGTTTCGATGGCGATCTCCACCGCGCCCAAGGGACCGGGAATCTCCGGCGGCGACGGCATCCCCACCGCCGCCAAGCCTTCCGGCAGGGCGACTTCCCGCCATTCCCCCGAACCCAGGCCGAGTTCCCGTTCCAGGCGGTCGAGGCGCAGGCGGTTGCCGGCGACGCCCAATTCCCCCGCGCCCGCCCGCCCCAGCGCGTACACCACCAAGGCCAGATGGCGGTTGGCCGCGCCGAACAGGCTGAATTCCAGGGCGCACCCCGCCGCCGTCGGGGGCAGGGGATCGAACACATAGGGATGGGGCACGGCGGAATAGCGCCGCATCTTGGCGGCGTCCGGCGGCGGCGGGGTCTCGAACAAATAGGGGTAGGCGCAGCTCCGGTAGAGCATGCAGGTTTCGCAGCGCGGCTCCTGGGTGGCGCAGGCGGCACCCTTCAGGGCGTGGCCGAACGCCCCGCGCCAGGCCGAGCCGGGGAATTCGGAGAACCCGACCGGCGCGTCGGCCAAAAACCAGGCGCGGTAGCGGCCTATGGGCAGGGAAATGGCGTCCGGCACTGGATATCCCCCGCTCAGGACGAGGCAGAGCGGCCCGGCTTGTCGCCGAACCGCCGCATCAGGCTGGCGATGATGACCAGGGTCGCCAGATAGAACACGATCTGCACCCCGTCGGGCCGCGACACATAACCCACCAGGGTATGCAGCACCTGTCCGGCGAGGCTGTCCTCCGACAGCAGGTCCGAGGTGTTCCACACCGCGCGGCCCAGGGGCGGCAGCCAATCGGCATCGACCAGACAGGCCGCGCCCTGCGAAGCCAAACCCGCCGCCAGGAACAGGATCAAGCCGCTGGTCACGGCGAACAAATGCCGGGTCGGCACCCGCAGCAGGCCGAAATACATGGCCAACCCGACCGCCGCCCCCAACCCCAGGCCCACCGCGCCGCCCAGCAGCATGGCACCGGTGCCGCCCTCGCCGCCGGTGGCGATGCCATACAGGAACAGCACCACCTCGGACCCCTCGCGCAGCACCGCGAGCCCGACCACCAAGCCCAGCGCGTACAAGGGCCGGGTGCCCGACAACACCGCCTGCCCCACCTGCTTCATCTCCATCGCCAACTCGCGGCCATGGCGGCGCATCCAGACGTTGTGCCAGCCCAGCATCCCCACCGCCGTGAACAGGATCGCCGCGTTGAACAATTCCTGGCCCACCCCGGCGGCGGCTTCGGCCAGCCGGTCGGCGAAGGCGGCGACGACGCAGGAACCCACAAGGCCCAAGCCCACGCCGCCCCAGACCCACAGGCCGCGGCGGGCGACCCCCCGGCTGGCGGCCATGACGATGCTGATGACCAAGGCCGCTTCGATGACCTCGCGGAATACGATGATGGCGGTGGCGAGCATGGCGGTTCCCCCTACTTGGCGATCAAACGGCCCTTGGCGGTGGCCTCGTGGAATTCGCCGACGAAGTCGTAGCTGCCGGGTTCCAGCGGCCCCATGGGCATGACGATCTGCTTCTTGGCCGGCACGATCTTTTCCTTCTTGAGGGTCTTGCTCTCGAATTCCTCGGGGCTGGCGTCCTCGTTCTTGACGGTGAGCTTGAATTTCTGGCCGGCCGGGACTTCGAGTTCCGCCGGGGTGAACTGATGGTCCTTGATCGTGAGGACGTAATCCTCGGCGGCGGTCGCGGCGCAGGCAAACACGAGGGCGGCGGCGGACAGGGCGAGGCGTGGAGCGGGATGGCGCATGGTGTTATGGGTTCCGTGATGAGGATAGGGAGGAGAATCCCCTCGCGAACTCGGGGAATGGGTCCAGATGATATTGGCTATCATTTGACGAGGCAATCGCCGATGGGCGGAAACCGCGCCGCCGCGGCCGGGACCGCCGCAAAATTCACCATTCGCCGCTCCGCCCAACCGCCCTCCGCCCGGCCACGGCCCGATGCGCCGGGTATACTGCGCCCCGTTCCCCGGACACCGGATTTCCCGCCATCCCACGAGGCCCCCATGACCCATCCAACCCAGGCCGACCCACCGGCCTTGCGGGGCGACGCCGCCCATCCCGGCTATGCCCGCCATCTCGAAACCGCCTGTCTGGCCCAGCCGCAGGTTTTCATCGAACTCACCTCGGTCTGCAATTACCACTGCTTCTACTGCGAAAGCCACGAACATCCGCGCAAGACGGCGATGGAGCCCGGATTGTTCCACCGGGTACTCGATCAGGTCGCGGCACTGACGCCCGGCCCCATCCATTTCCATTGCGACGGGGAACCCACCCTCCACAAGCACTTTTATGAATTCGCCCAGGCCGCCAATGCCAAGGGCTTGAAAATCACCCTCATCACCAATGGCTCGAACCTGCAACGGCGCTTCCTGGATTTGGCGATGAGCCTCAGCATCCATGTCTCCACCTCGCCGGAGGAATTCAAGCTGCGCTCGGATATCGATTTCGGGCGCTACCTGGCGGGCCTCAAGGACTATGTGCGGGGCTGGCTGGATTCGCCGTCGCGGCAGATCCTGCGCCTGAATTTCTACCTGACCGCCCGGGACCGCGCTTCGCCGGACACCCTGGACCGCATCCGCCGCTTCGCCGACCAATTCCTGGCCGATGTGGGCATCGAACATACGCTGGCCGGGGTCAAGCCCAATTCGACCTGGTACACCCACGAAAAACCCAACCGCCGCGCCCTGATCCTCTCGGCCCGCAATATCGCCAGCGGCGGCCTCTATCCCGAGGTCGACCCGGCCAAGCCGGTGGGCCTACCCAGGGAATTCGGGTTCTGCGATTCGCCTTGGAAGCGCCTGGTGATCCTGGCCGATGGCCGGCTGCAAGCCTGTTGCATCGACCTCAAGGGCACGCTGGCCTATACCGCGGCCGGCGAGTTGGACCGCCATTCCTTGCGGGAGTTGTGGGAGCGGCATCCGGCGATCCAACGGCTACGCCGGGATTTCCTGGAAGGCAAGGCCGGCCATCCCACTTGTCGGCGTTGCCTGGACCGGCTGCCCTCGCGCGAGTTCTACATTCCCTCGACCACGCCGTTCCAAGCCTGAACGGGGGACGCCATCGGCGATCTTTCCTCCGGGTTCCGGGTCCAACGCCAAACCCCGCCGCGTCGATTCCCCGGAGGTACGTATGTTGGACCCTTGCGTGTTCGTGATTTTCGGTGCGACAGGGCACCTGGCCCGCACCAAGCTGTTGCCCGCCCTGTACCGGCTGCACCGGGCCGGGCGTTTGCCCGAGCCCTTCGCCGTGCTGGGCGTGGGCCGCCGCCCCTGGGACGACGAGCAATGGCGCGGAGAGGTGGCGCGGGCCTTGGAATCCCAGTTGGGCCCGGCGCTGGATCGGGCGGCCCTGGCCTCGCTGTTGCCCCGGTTCCGGTTCTTCACCGCCGACCTCGACGCGCCGGATTCCGCCCGTCCGCTGGCCGATACCCTGGCCCAAACGCCCGGCCCGCCCCGGAACCTGGTGTTCTACCTGTCGCTGCCGCCCTCGGAATACCGGACGGCGGCGGCCTATCTGGCCACGGCGGGACTGAACGCGGAACAAGCGGGCTGGCGGCGCTTGGTGGTGGAAAAACCCTTCGGTTCCGACCTGGACAGCGCCCTGGCCCTGGACCACGCCCTGCACCGCGATTTCGCCGAACATCAAATTTTCCGCATCGACCATTACCTGGGCAAGGAAACGGTGCAGAACATCTTCGTGTTCCGCTTCGCCAACCTGATGCTGGAGCCCTTGTGGAACCGCAATTTCATCGACCATGTGCAGATCACCCATGGCGAAACCGCCGGCATCGAGGGCCGGGCCGGGTTCTACGACGGCACCGGCGCGTTGCGCGACATGATCCAGAGCCATCTGCTGCAAATGCTGGCCCTGACCGCGATGGAACCGCCCGCCCGGCTGGAGGCCGAATCGATCCGCGACGAGAAGGTCAAGGTGCTGCAATCGATCCGCCCGATCCCGGCCTGGGCGGTCCACGCCCAGGCGTTCCGGGCGCAGTACGCCCACGGCGGCGGCGCGGAGCGGTCCCTGCCCGGCTATGTCGAGGAAGCGGGGATTCCAGCGCGCAGCACCACCGAGACCTATGCCGCCGTCAAGCTCCTGATCGACAACTGGCGTTGGCGGGGTGTGCCGTTCTACCTGCGCACCGGCAAACGCCTGGCGCGGGATGGTTCCTTGATCGCCATCCGCTTCCGGCAGACGCCACAGCAATTGTTCGGGAATATCCGGCCCGGGCCGTTGCCGCCGAATTGGCTGTTGATCGGCATCCAGCCGGAGGAATGCATCCGGGCCGAACTCCAGGTGCGGGAGGCGGGGGTCGGGATGAACACCCGCACCACCCAACTCGACGCCAGCACCTGCCGCCAAACGGGGCATCGGAGCCTGGATGCCTACGAAACCCTGTTGCTGGACGTGATCGAGGGCGACCACGCCCAGTTCCTGCGCTCGGACGAGGTGCAATGGGCGTGGCGGGTGGTGGACCCCATCGTCCAGACCTGGGCCATGGAGCGGGAGCATATCCACACCTATCCCGCCGGGACTTGGGGACCGCCGGAGGCCGGGCGCCTGTTCGAGCGGGAAGACCAGGAATGGCGGTGTTCGTTCGAGCCGGGTTAGTCGGCGCCGCCCCCCACCGTACCCATCCAAACCGCAGCGCTTGGGTTTCCCCGCCGCGGAATCCGTAAATCCTGGCATAGCGCCCCATATCTCACCCCCGCCTTGGGAACCTCCCTTGCCACGGACCCCGCCCAACGGCGCCCCCCCCGCTAGATGATCCGCTCGGCACAACGGGCCAGGAACAAGGCGCGGGCCTCGCCGCCGCCCGGAAGCCGGGCATCTCCGCGCAACCAAGGCCGGTGCAGCCGCATCCCTTCCGCCGACAACAGCAGCACTTCCGCATCGGGGATGCCGCCCACCGACTTGATCAATTTGAGCGCGGCCGGACTGGTCGGGTTGAGGCAGATCCTCGGCCTCCGGCCATGCCCGGCGATGAACAGCACCAATTCGCCCAGTTCGGCCCAAGTGTTCTTGAAGACTCGCGACCAAATCCGGTCGCCGTCCCATAACACGACCTCCCACTCATTGTGCCGATTGCGGTCGATTCCTACGTAGCTCCGGTCAGGCATGGCTTTATCCCGTGTGGTTGAACCGGGATTTAGCTTATCGGGGCGGGCGCAAAAATAGCGTCAAGTTTGCGGCGGGGAATATAAAGAAACCACAAAAATCCGTATCGAACCGCTATGAAGCGCCGGACCGGCCCGCCGGGCCTCCGCGGTGCCGCGCCAACCCCGCGGATACCTTGAAAACCGGATCGAGAGTGGTATCGCATTAATCCATATAAGCGGTTTTATCGTTTTTAAAACCCAAACACCGGCTTGTAATATCAAATATCCCTACTAGATTTACCCATCCATAAAACCGGGCCATTCGTAGGGTGAAGACTTTCCCAACCGCCCCACCCACCCCATACGGGGTTCGTTGGAAAATGCACAGCCGCCTTAATCCCCGCAATCGGCTTCGCCAAGCCAGGGTGTTTTATTTTATTTATATGTCTATTAATAGAATCAATGGATCCCCCACTAAGATACTCATGGCAGCGTGGATTCAAAGCAGCCCACCGTTCTTAATCCCATCGTCCATCTCCGCCCAGCCGCATTATCACCCGCTATACAATGGCGGCTTATTACGGTTTGACCCCACCCTATTTCCGCGCCATGCCCATGGTTACCTCTAAAACTCCAACGGGAGACACATCATGAAGATCGGCCACCAACTCATAAGCAGCTTTTCGATCATCGCCCTGCTCATGGCCGGCATCCTGGCACTCGGGCTGCACAAGATGAACCAGACCCAGGAAAGACTGGACACGATCTCGGCCAACAAGCTGCCCAAGATCCAGGCGCTCGATAGGATGCGCAGCGCCTCCGAGGAAGAAGCCATCGCGTTGCGCAACCTGGTCATATCCACCGAACCCGCCTTCGACCAGGAAATGAAACGGCGCATAGACGAGGCGCGGGTCCAATACGACCAGGACGAGCGCTATCTCCGGGACAAGGTGACCACCGGGGAAGGCAAGCGCCTGCTGGCCCAGGCCACCGAACTCAAACAGACCGCCCATGGCATGAACGATCAGCTGCTGGCGGCGGGCCTGGGCGGCAAGACCGAGGATATTTGGCCGCTGCTCAAATCGATACGCATCCCGCATCGCCAATGGCTGGACACCCTGAGCGATTTTTCGGCCTACCAAGCCGCGGAGGCGGCCAAAGCCCGCGAAGAAGCCCAACGCGCCTACGACGAGGCGATCCTATGGAGCTCGCTGATAGGTGCCGCCACCCTCGCCGTGGCGATCCTGCTGGGCTTCCTCATCACCCGCAGCGTCCTGCGCCAGTTGGGCTGCGAACCGGCCGAGGCCTCGCGCCTCCTGCACCGGCTGGCCGCCGGCGACCTGGCCTTCACCATCGACACCGCCGGCAAAACCGACACCAGCCTCATCATGGCGGTCAACACCCTGGCCGGCACCCTCAACGCCATCGTCGCCGATGCCTTGATGCTGGCCCAGGCCGCCCGCGAGCTGAAATTGGACATCCGCGCCGACGCCTCCACGCACCGGGGGGATTTCCGCAGGATCGTGGAAGGCGTGAACGACACCCTGGATGCCGTGATCGGGCCTCTCAACCAGTTGATCGAAGACGCCAACCAACTGACCCAGGCCGCCATCCAGGGCAGGCTCGGGGTACGGGCCGACGCTTCCAAGCACCGGGGGCAATTCCGCAAGGTCGTCGAGGGCGTCAACGACACCCTCGACGCCGTCATCGGTCCCCTCAACGTCGCCGCCGACTACATCGACCGCATCGCCAAGGGCGATATCCCGCCCAAGATCACCGATGCCTACAACGGCGATTTCAACGCCGTCAAGGACAACCTCAACCTCGCCATCGACAATGTCAACGCCCTGGTCGCCGACGCCCTCATGCTCTCCAAGGCCGCCGTCGAGGGCAAGCTCGCCATCCGCGCCAACGCCGCCAAACACCAGGGCGACTACCGCAGGATCGTCGAGGGCGTCAACGACACCCTCGACGCCGTCATCGGTCCCCTCAACGCCGCCGCCGACTACATCGACCGCATCGCCAAGGGCGATATCCCGCCCAAGATCACCGACGCCTACAACGGCGATTTCAACGCCGTCAAGGACAACCTCAACCTCGCCATCGACAATGTCAACGCCCTGGTCGCCGACGCCCTCATGCTCTCCAAGGCCGCCGTCGAGGGCAAGCTCGCCATCCGCGCCAACGCCGCCAAACACCAGGGCGACTACCGTAGGATCGTCGAGGGCGTCAACGACACCCTCGACGCCGTCATCGGTCCCCTCAACGTCGCCGCCGGCTACATCGACCGCATCGCCAAGGGCGATATCCCGCCCAAGATCACCGACGCCTACAACGGCGATTTCAACGCCGTCAAGGACAACCTCAACCTCGCCATCGACAACATCAACACGCTCATCGCCGAGATGGACCACATGTCGCACCAGCACGACCTGGGCGATATCGACGTCGCCATCGACGCCGCCAAGTTCAAGGGCACCTACCGCACCATGGCCGAGGGCGTCAACACCATGGTGTTCGACCACATCGCCGTCAAGAAAAAAGCCATGGCCTGCTTCCAGGCCTTCGGCGAGGGCGACATGGACGCCCAGATCGAACAATTCCCCGGCAAGAAGCGCTTCATCAACGACACCGTCGAACAGGTCCGCGCCAACATCAAAGCCCTGATCGAAGACGCCGATCTGCTGGCCCAGGCCACCTTGGCCGGCGAACTGGCCGTCCGGGCCGACACCGCGCGCCACCGCGGCGATTTCCGCAGGATCGTCGAGGGCATGAACCAGACCCTCGCCGCCGGTGCCGGACCCATGGACGAAATCCGCCAAGCCATGGCCCGCGTCGCCCAGGGCGACCTCGGTGCCACCATCGAAGGCGACTACCGGGGTGATTTCAAAGAACTGGGACAGACCATCAACGACACCTTGCATAAGCTTTCCAAGACCCTGGGCGAGGTCAACACCGTGGCCGAAACCCTGTCCTCGGCCTCCGAGCAGGTCAGCGCCACCTCGCAATCCCTGTCCCAGGCCGCCTCCACACAGGCCGCCAGCGTCGAGGAAATCTCCAGTTCGATAGAGCAAATGGCCACCTCCATCGACCAGAACCGCGACAGCGCCAAGGCCACCGACGGCATCGCCGAGCAGACCGCCCACGAGGCCACCGAAGGCGGCGAGGCCGTCTCCCGCACCGTCCAGGCCATGAAGCAGATCGCCGGCAAGATCGGGCTCATCGACGACATCGCCTATCAAACCAACCTGCTCGCCCTCAACGCCGCCATCGAGGCCGCGAGGGCGGGGGAACATGGCAAGGGCTTCGCCGTGGTCGCCGCCGAGGTCAGGAAGCTGGCCGAGCGCGCCCAGGTGTCCGCGCAAGAGATCAGCGCCCTGGCCGGGTCCAGCGTCGGCCTGGCCGAACGGGCCGGCAAGCTGCTGGACGAGATCGTCCCCTCGATCCAGAAGACCGCCGGGCTGGTCCAGGAAATCGCCGCCGGTTCCGAGGAGCAGGCTTTGGGAGCGAAGCAAATCTCCGAGGCCATGAACCAGTTCAGCAAGACCACCCAGCAGAACGCCTCCGCCTCCGAGCAGCTCTCCGCCACCGCCGTGGAAATGAAGGACCAGGCCCTGGAATTGCAGCGGACCCTGGGTTTTTTCAGGATCGCCACCCACGATGGCAAGCATCGGGCCGCCCCCTCCGGTCCGGCCCATGGTCCGGCGTTCATGAAAAAAGCGGCGATAAGCAGCCGCGACCCCCGCCAATGGGGTGCCTCCGACAAGGAGGTCAACGAGGACGGTTTCGAGCAGTTCTAAACCCCCCGGTTCCGCGGCATGGACGCCACAGGAACGCCCCGTCCGGGACGGCCATCCCCCCACCCGGCATGGGCCCTGGGGGGCTTGCCCCACCCCGCCCGGACCGCCCACAATCGCAGGCCATCCCCATCCCAGACCGGAAGGCCACCCCATGAATTTCGACACCCCCCCCGACCGCCGCCCCACCGCCAGCCATAAATGGAGCAAATACCAGGACCGCGACATCCTCCCGCTGTGGGTGGCGGATATGGATTTCCAAAGCCCGCCCTCGGTCATGGACGCCCTGCGCCGCCGCGTCGACCACGGCGTGTTCGGCTATACCCTGGCCCCGGACAGCCTGGTCGAAGCCGTCCAGGCCTATGCCCTCAGGGTCTACCGTTGGGCCATCGAACCGGAATGGTTCGTCTGGCTGCCCGGCCTGGTCCAGGGTTTGAACCTCGCCTGCCGCGCGGTCGGCGGCGCGGGCGACGCCGTGCTGACCGCCACCCCGATCTATCCGCCGTTCCTGCAAGCCCCCGGCTTCTCCAACCGCGAACTCATCGCCGTGCCCTTGGCCGAGGGCGCGGCGGGCTGGGAATGGGATTTCCAGGCGCTCGAAGCCGCCATCACCCCGCGCACCCGCCTGTTGTTGCTGTGCCATCCCCACAACCCGGTCGGGCGGGCCTGGCGGGAGGACGAACTGGCCCAAATCATCGCCATCGCCCGCCGCCACCGGCTCGTCGTCTGTTCCGACGAAATCCACTGCGACCTCCTGCTCGACCCCGGACTCCGCCATACCCCCCTGGCCCGGCTCGATCCCGATTTCGCCCGCCACACCATCACCCTGCTGGCCCCTTCCAAAACCTGGAACATCGCGGGACTGGGCTGCGCCTTCGCCCTGATCCCCGACCCCGCCCTGCGCCGCCGCTTCCAACGGGAAATGGCCGGCCTGGTGCCCTGGACCAACCTGCTGGGCTATACCGCCGCCGAAGCCGCCTACCGCGACGACGGCGCGTGGCTCGCCGGTTTGATCGAATACCTCAGGGGCAACCGCGACCTGCTGCGCGATGGGTTCCAGGACGGCGGACGCCTCAGGCTGACCGTGCCGGAAGCCACCTATCTGGCCTGGATCGACGCCCGCGCCATCGACGCCACCAACCCGCTACCCCACTTCGAGGCGGCGGGACTCGGACTTTCGGACGGGCGGGATTTCGGCTGGCCGGGCTATGTGCGGCTGAACTTCGGCTGTAGCCGCGCCCTGCTGGAACAAGCCCTGCGCCGCATGGAAGCCCTGCGCTGAGCCGCGATCCCCCCACGATACGGGTGGACAGCCTCGCCTTTGCACGCGAAACTAATGCCCGCCACTGGCCCCGAACGCCAGACGACAGATTCAAATTCCAAAGTAGAACGCAATCGCTTAAGGAGGGATTCCATGACCCACGCATTCCGTACCGCCACCCTGTTGGTCGCCCTGGCTTCCGGCGCTCCCATCGCTTCCGCCCAGGCGGCCTATCCCGCCGCCGATTTCAAGCCTTCGGTGATCTACCTCGCGCCCGACTTCGCCTCCCACACTTCGGGCGGCACCACCACCGCCCACGATCCCAAATATCCGGCGGCGACCTTCGAGGCCAAGGTCCTCTACCAAGCCCCGGACCTGGCCGCCCACAGCTCCAGCGCCGCGGCGGCCGCCACCACCCCCTACGATCCCAAGTATCCGGCGGCGCATTTCGAGCCCCAGATCATCCATCCGGCCAAGTAAAGGCCGCGACGCCGTGGGCGGGCCCGCCCACGGCGCTTCCCCCCGCAGCCCCTAAAGCAAGGCCACCTTCCCCTCCGGGGAGTACCCGTTTCCCGTCCGGCACGCTAAAGTCTCCCCCCTCCGCCCAACCGCCCCCAGGGGAAACACCATGCGCCTGCTGCACACCTCCGACTGGCACCTCGGCCAGACCTTCCACGACTACGACCGCGAGGAGGAGCACAAGCTGTTCCTGGACTGGCTGCTGGACCGGCTGGAAGCGGAACGGGCCGACGCCCTGCTGGTGGCGGGCGATATCTTCGACAACGCCAACCCTTCCGCCAAATCCCAGGAACAGCTCTACCGTTTCGTCAGCGCGGCCAAGCGGCTTTGCCCCCGACTCGATATCGTGCTGATCGCGGGCAACCACGATTCCCCGGCCCGGCTGGAAGCGCCCTCGCCCCTGCTCGACGCCTTCGGCGTGCGGGTGGTGGGACCGGCCCGCGACCCTGCGGGCGGGTTCGACCCGGAACGGTTGGTGGTGCCCCTGACCCGCGCCGACGGCACGGTCGGCGCGTGGTGCCTCGCCGTGCCCTTCCTGCGCCCCGCCGACCTGGCCGCCTCCGAGGACAACGATGTGCTGGAACTGGCCGAGGACGATTACGTGCGCGGGGTCAAACGGCTCTACCGCCGGGTCTTGGATGCCGCCCTGGTCCGGCGGCAAGCGGGGCAAGCCCTGATCGCCCTGGGCCATTGCCATATCGCGGGCGGCGCGGTGTCGGAAGATTCCGAGCGGCGCATCGTGGTCGGCGGGGCCGATTCATTGCCCCGTGGCATCTTCGCCGCCGAACTGGCCTATGTGGCGCTGGGCCACCTACACCGCGCCCAAACCATCGGCGGGGAGGGACGCCTGCGCTATTCGGGCAGTCCCCTGCCGCTCTCCTTCAGCGAGATCGATTATCCGCACCAAATCCTGCGGGTCGATCTGGACGGCGAGCGGGTCGCCGCCGTCGAAGCCATCCCGGTGCCGCGCTTCGTGCCGCTGCTGCGCGTGCCCGAGCAACACGCGCCCGTGACCGAAGTGCTGGATATCCTGGCCGGGCTGGACCTCCCGGAGGTGCCGCTACGGCCCTATCTCGAAGTCCGGGTGCGGCTCGACCTGCCGGAACCCGGCCTCGCGGCGCGGATCGAAGCCGCCCTCGACGGCAAGCACGTCCGCCTCGCCCGCATCGACCGCCGCCACGGCCCCGCGGCGGGCGGCGAAGACCCCGCCCAGCCCTTGGAGGAACTCGGCGACTTCCGGCCCGGCACCGTGTTCCAGAACCTCTACGCCCGCCATTACCACGGCGAAACCCCGCCCGAATTGCGGCAAGCCTTCGACACTTTGTTGAGCCTGTGCCAACTGGAGGAAGGCGCATGAAAATCCTGGCGATACGCGGCAAGAACCTCGCCTCGCTGGCGGGGGAATTCCAGGTGGATTTCCGCATGGAACCTTTGGCCTCGGCGGGTTTGTTCGCCATCTGCGGCCCCACCGGCGCGGGCAAAAGCACCTTGCTCGACGCGCTCTGCCTCGCGCTCTACAACCGCACGCCGCGCCTCGCCGGGGTGCCGGGCCAGGGCGTGGAATTGCCGGACGTGAAGGATTCGCCCATCGGCCAGCAGGACACCCGCAACCTCCTGCGGCGCGGGGCGGGCGAAGGCTATGCCGAGGTCGAATTCCTGGGCAACGATGGCCACGAATACCGCGCCCGCTGGTCGGTATGGCGGGCCAACCGCAAGCCCGGCAACAAGCTGCAAGCCGTGGACATGAGCCTCGTCAAACTGCCGGAAGCCATCGCCATCGGTGCCCGCAAGACCGAAGTCCTGCCCGAGATCGAACAGCGCCTGGGACTCAGCTTCGAGCAATTCCGCCGCGCCGTGCTATTGGCCCAGAACGAATTCGCCGCCTTCCTCAAGGCCGACGACGCCGAGCGCGGCAAGCTGTTGGAAACCCTGACCGGCACCCAGATTTATAGCCTGCTGTCGCGCAAGGCCCACGAACGCGACAAGGAGGAACAGGCCAAGCTGAAGGAACTCCAGGCCCGGTTGGAAGGCCACAAGCCGCTGGACCCCGCCGAGCGCCGCGCCCACGAAGCCGAACACGCCGCCGCCGTGGAAGCCACCGCCCGGCTCGAAACCGAGCGCGACACGCTGGAAAGCCATCTGCGCTGGCACGGGGAATGGTCGGAAGCCCAGGCCAACGAAGCCGCCGCCCTTGCCCGCCACCAAGACAACGAGCGCCATCACGCCGAAGCCGAACCGCGCCGCCGCTTCCTGGCCCGGCTCGCCCAGGTGCGAGCGGCGGCAACCCCGCTCCGCGCCGCCGACGAAGCGGAGGCCCAAGTCGAAACCGCCCGCGCCGAAGCCGCCCGCCTCGAAGCCGAAGCCGAAGCCGCCGAACAAACCCGCGCCCAGGCCGCAACCGCCCTGGAGTCCGCCCGCGCCGCCACGCTCGCCGCCCAACAGGCCCAAGCCGCCGCCGCGCCCGACCTGGAACGGGCCAAAGCGCTGGACACGGAAACCGCCCTCACGGCCCAGACCCACGCCGAACGCGCCCGCGAACTGGAAACCGCCCGCGCCGCCTTGGCCCAAGCCGAACAGCAGTTCGCCGCCTCCCGGACCGAACAAGCCGCGACCACCCAGGAATACGAAACCACCGCCGCTTGGCTGGCGGCGGACAAGCAAGCCATCACCCGGAAGTTGTCGGAAGCCTGGCCGCGCTGGGATGAATTGCTCCGATCCGCCGGTATCCAAGAGCGGGAAACCGTCGCCGCCCTCGCCCAGCAATCCCAAGCCGCCCGCGACGTGGAAACCAGCCTGAACGCACGGGAACAAGCCCGCCTAGCCCGCGAACAGGAAGAACGCGCCGCCCAAGCCGCCGAAACCGGATACCAAGCCGCCGAACGCACCAGCGCCGGTTTCGACGGGGAAAAACTGGCCGGGGAACGCCGCGCCCTGGACGCCCGGCGCGACGACTTGGCGCGGGCGGAAAAGCTGTGGCGGGGCTACGCCGAAGCCGAAACCCGCCGCGCCGAACTCGAACAGCAACGCGACCGCCTGGACCAAGACCGCGCCGCCGCCACCGCCGAACTCGCCCGCATCGCCGCCGACAAACCCGGCACCGAAGCCCGCGCCCACCAAGCCCAACACGCCCTCGACACCGCCAAGCTGGCCTGTGCCGAAAATATCGAGCAATTGCGCGGCCAGTTGGCACCGGGCCAACCCTGCCCGGTCTGCGGCTCGCCCGAACATCCCTACGCCCAGGAAGCACCGGCCCTGCGCGCCGTGCTGGACGCGCTCGCGCAAGCCGCCACCGCGCAACGGCAAGCCCTGGAAACCCTTCTGGACCAGGAACGCGGCCAACGTGCCGCGCTGGCCCTCTGCCAAAAACAAGCCGCAGACATCCAACCCGCCCTGGACCGGCTCGCACACGACACCGCCCGGCTGGCCGCGACGTGGACGGCGGAACCCTTGGCCGGAGAACTGGCGGAAATCCCGGAACCCGGCCGCCCCGGCTGGTTCGCCACCCAACTGGCGGCGGTCAACACGGCGCGGGCCGACCTGGAAACACGGGAAACCGCCGCCCGCCGCGCCCAGGCCGCGCTCGACACCGCCCGCCAAATCCGCGACACCGCCCGCGAGGCGCTGAACCTGGCCCGGCAGCGCGAAACCGCCGCCGAAACCGCCCGCGCCCGCCACCAGGACGCCCTGGGCCAAGCCGAAGCCCTCGCCCTGCAAGCGGCGGAACGGCGCGACCGCTCGCTGGCCGACCTCGCCCAAATCCTGCCGGACTCCGGCTGGCAAGACCCTTGGCGGGCCGATCCCGGCGGTTTCCATGCCAAGCTCAAGCAGCGGGTGGATATCTACCAAGCGCGGCAACGCCAGCGCGACGCACTGAAACAGCGGCTCGAAATCCTGGCCGCGACCCTCGGTTCCCAACAAGCGGCGCAACAAAAAGCCCTCGACCAGCACCGGGAGGCCGAACGGATTTTCCAGGACATCGACCGCCGCTTGAGCCAACAACGCGGCGAACGCGCCCGGCTATTCGACGGCGCATCCACGGCGGCGGTGGAAAACACCCTGCGGCAAGCCCTGGAAGCCGCCCAAGACCGGGAACGAACCGCCACCCGAACAGCGGAGCAAGCCCGCACCCAGGCCACCACCGCGCACACCCGCCTGGATTCGGCCCACCACCGGCTCGGCCAGCATGAACAAGCGGCCCGGACCCGCGCCGACGCCCTGGCTGAATGGCTGGCCCACTTCAACGCCGAGCGCCCGCAAGAACCCGCCCTCGACCTGGCCGGACTGCGCCAACTCCTGGGCCACGACGCCCCCTGGATCGAAACCGAACGCCTAGCCCTGCAAGCCCTCGCCGACGCCCTGCGGGAGACCCGCGCCATCGCCGAGGAACGCCGCCAGCGCCGCCTCGCCATCGAACAACGCCGCGCCACCCCGGCCACGGCGGACAGCCTGCGCGGACGCCTCGCCCTCCTGGCCGAAGAACTCAAGGCCGCCGACACCCGCCGGGTGGAACTCGCGGCCCTGCTCCGCGCCGACGACCAGCGCCAAGCCCAGACCGCCGCCCTCCTGGCCGGGATCGGACAGCAAGCGGCCAGCGCCCGGCTCTGGGGCCAGCTCAACGAGTTGATCGGTTCGCACGATGGCAAGAAATTCCGCAACTACGCCCAGCAGCTCAGCCTGGAGGTGCTGATCGCCTACGCCAACCGCCATCTGGCCGACCTATCGCGGCGCTACCGGCTCAGGCGGGTGCCGGACAAGCTGGCCCTGATGGTGGAGGACCGGGACATGGCCGACGAGGTGCGCTCGGTGCATTCGCTGTCGGGCGGGGAATCGTTCCTGGTGTCTCTGGCCCTGGCCCTGGGGCTGGCCGCGCTGTCCTCGAACAAGGTGCGGGTGGAATCGCTGTTCATCGACGAGGGCTTCGGCAGCCTCGACAGCGACACCCTGCGCGTCGCCATGGACGCCCTGGATTGCCTGCACGCACAGGGGCGGAAGGTGGGGGTCATCTCCCATGTGCAGGAGATGACCGAGCGGATCGGGACGCGGGTCCAGGTCAAACGCCTGGCGGGGGGGAAAAGCCGGGTGTACATCGGCTGACGCCGGCCCGTTCCACCCCGGCCAAGCGCCGCCGCCCGCGCCGCAGCAGGTTGAGGATATCGAGGTTCGCCGCCAAATCCAGGGCGGTGAAATCGTCCTGGGTCTTGATCTGGGCGTCGGCCCCGGCCTCCAGCAGATAGGCCACGGCCTCGGTCTTGCCCGCCGAGGCGGCGTAGATCAGGCCGGTCGCCCCCGCCGGATTGCGCCGGTTGATATCGATCCCGGCCTCCAGCAAGGCGGCGATGGTCTTCACGTCGTCGCTATAACACGCGGCCCACAGGGCGTCGTTGCCATAGGCGTCGGCGCGGCGGAGGTCGGCCCCGGCCTCGACCAAGCCCCGGACGATATCCGCCAAGCCGCGCTGGCAGGCCTTGATCAAGGGCGGGGTGCCGCAAGGCAGGGGATGATTGGCGTCGCCGGGATCGCCGCCCTGTTCCAGCAGCCATTCCGCCACCGGGTTGAGCTTGACCACGGCGGGACCGCGCGGCGGACCCTCGATGGCCTGCCCCGCCTTCTGCCAGGCGTAGAACCCCCCCTCCAGGCTGTACACCTCGCTGAAGCCGCAGTTCGCCAGCAAGCGGGCGCAATCCAGGCTGTTATTGCCCCGGTAGCAATAGATCAACAAGGGCATATCGCGTCGGAACTTCTTGACCGTGGATTGTATGGTCGAGAGGGTGGCATGGATGGCGCCGGGAATGCGGGCGTCGCCGTAGGCGGCGGCATCGCGCACATCGAGGATCACCGGGGATTTTTGGCGGACCAGCGCGGAGGCCGCCGCTATGGAAATTTGCTGAATCATGGTTCGACCGAACTACCTTGTCTATGAATCGCCGCCCTTCCCGCCCGGAACCCGGCCGGGAAGCGGCGTCAACACCACGCACCCACGGCTAGCCGTGGGAACCCAAGAAACACGTCATGGCCGTGGGTGTGCAAACATCTTGCCAAGCTCCGGAAAGCGCGTATTCAAGGAACGCCACGCATTCTTCCAGGCTGGCGGTAGGGTTTCCGGGCCGGGGCGGCGGGAAATCCGAACCATGAACAGGCACGGAGCCGGTTTAGGGCGGGATAACGCCCGTGAATGGTGCATCGACGCCGCCCACCCCAGGGCCGGGGGGAAGAAGACGTTTCCCGGAGGCACCGCGCCCGAAAATGGCACGGGACAGTCAAAGGCCTCCAACGGATACATGGATACACAGGATAGATACGCCGGGTATGGAAATAAGCGATATCGGATCGAAAATCCCGGCGGATTAAGCGGCCAATGATAGTGGGAAACACGCCGCTACTTCGCCATATAATGACTTGTCCATACCTATAATCCGCTGGTGTCGCCATGGGAGAGCCAGTTTCGCCCATACGGACTCCGGTTTAATCCATTTGCGTTTGGATATACATATGCAAAGTTACGCAATATAGTCTACCTTGATTAAACCTAACGAGACCAACCACCACCTTAAGGATTTGAAGTGCCATGAAAACACAGAGTGACAATCCGGGTTTGCACAGCATGCCAAGCGCCAGGGTCGCGGCGCTGGGATTCGGCGCGATGGATATGGAGCGGCTGAACCGCATGTTCCAAACCCCCCGTCCCGGCGCGAGGCGCTACGCCATCGTACCGCCCGGCGAACGGGACTCCTTCGACATACTCCTGGTCAATTGCGACGAACCGGCCATCCAGCGCGACCGCGACACCCTGCTCCGCAACCATTCCCAAGCCATCTGGGTCGCGGTCGGCCACGGCAGCGCCGACTGCGCCCCGGAACACCAACTGCGCGGCATGCTCATCGCCACCAAGGTGCTGGGCCTGTTGGACCGGCTGCCGCTCGCCCAGCCGCAACCGGCCCCCGTGGCGGCGGCCCCGGCCCCGGAAACCCTGCCCGGCTACCGGGCCCTGGTGGTGGACGACAGCCTGGCGATCCAGAAATCCCTGGAATTCAACCTCGCGACCCTGGAACGGATCGCCGCCGTCGATTTCGCCGACGACGGGGAAAGCGCCCTGGCCAAGGCCGAATCCACCCATTACGACCTGATCTTCCTGGACGTGATGATGCCGGGGATCGATGGCTATGAAACCTGCGCCCGGCTACGCAAGCGCCCGGCCTACAAGAAAACCCCGATCATCATGGTCTCGGCCAAGACCTCGCCGCTGGACGAGGTCAAAGGGGTCATCTCCGGCTGTACCACCTACCTGAACAAGCCCATCCAACCGGAAGCCTTCCACAAGCTCGGCCGCCGCATCCTGGGTTGGCTGGAAAACTACCGGGCCGATAGCGGACCCACCCCCCCACGCCCATAGCCCATAATAGGCACGCCTTGATACCCCAGGTTGGCCCCTGCCCGGTTGGGAAACCTTTCCCGGACCGGCCAGGGCACCGTGCCGCCGGGCCGGCCCACCCACCACGCATACGAGGAACCTCCCCATGACCGTCAAAAAAATATTGATCTGCGACGATTCCGCCACCGACCTCGCCCGCCTGCAACAAGTCCTGCACGAGGCGGGGCATACCCTGCTGACCACCACCAGCGGGGAAGAGGCCGTCAACCGCGCCAAGCGGGAACAGCCCGACGCCATTTTCCTCGACATCGTCATGCCCGGCATGGACGGCTTCGCCGTCTGCCGGAGCCTGCACACCGACCAGGATACCAAGCACATCCCGGTGGTCTTCGTCAGTACCAAGCACCAGAAGGCCGACCAGGTTTGGGCGAAGATGCAGGGCGCGAAAGGCATCGTCGGCAAGCCCTACGAAGGGCGCGAAATCCTCGAAATATTAGAGATGCTCTAACGCCATGGCCCCCGACAACGCCGCATCCCCCTTCGCGGACGCCCCGGAATGGCTGCCGCTCATGGAAACCCTGGCCTTGCTCCACGCCCCCGCCCACACCGGCGCGGCCGCGCCCGCGGCCCGCTTCGGATTCCGGACGGGCGGGCTGGGCTGGCTGTTGCCCGCGGCAGCGCATAGCGAGATCGTCATGCGGCCGGGGATCAACCCGTTCCCCGGCACGCAGCCCTGGTTCGACGGCCTATTGAACCTGCGCGGCCATCTGGTGCCGGTCTTCGACCTGGGCCGCTGGCTGGGCGCGACCCGGACCGGAACCCGCCATTTGCTCGCCATCGGCCGGGGCGAACGGGTCGCGGCGGTATGGAGCGACGGCCTCCCGGAAACCCTGGACGCCGCGCCCCCCCCCGCGCCGCCCGCGCGCGTGCCCACGCCCCTGCGGCCCTATGTCCAGGGCGGACGGGCGCACGGCGGCGAGATTTGGCTCGAAATCCACTTCGAGACCTTGTTCGCCGACCTGGGGTCGCGGATCGCCTTGGAGTAATGGAGGAACAGCATGAACCCACGAACCGGAACCCCCGGGCTGGAATTGGCCGGCCTGTACGCGGACCTCGCCGAGCAGGCCGAACTCGACCGCCTGCAAGGCATCCAGGATATTTCACTGCTCCTGCTGGAAAGCCTGGCCGAGCCGGATTTCCCCCTGGACGCGGACACCGCGCCCCTGCTCGATAGCTGGCCGCGCCTGGTCGCGGCCTACCGCTACGAACCCGCCGCCACCCTTCCCGCCATCCTCGATTTCCTCAAGCATCCCGCCCTCAACCTGCCCCTGTGCGACGCGGATATCGCCACCCTCGAAGCCCTGTTGACCGAGGACGCCCGCACCCTGCCGCCCGGCGACGGCGGGCGGACCGCCGGGTCCGGGGCGGATGCGCCCCGCGGTGTGGAAGAATACGCCGCCGGGTTGGGCCAACTCGCCGAGCAGGCCGGACTCGACCGCCTGCAAGGCATCCAGGATATTTCCCTGCTCCTGCTGGAAACCCTGGCCGAGCCGGATTTCCCCCTGGACGCGGGCACCGCGCCCCTGCTCGATAGCTGGCCGCGCCTGGTCGCGGCCTACCGCCACGAACCCGCCGCCACCCTCCCCGCCATCCTCGACTTCCTCAAGCATCCCGCCCTCAACCTGCCCCTGTGCGACGCGGATATCGCCACCCTCGAAGCCCTGTTGACCGAGGACGCCCACACCGCCGCCGCCGCGTCCTGGCCCCCGCCCCTGCGCCAGGACGCCCCGGACCGCGCCGCGCTGGATGCCCTGCCCGGCGCGGCCCGCGAATTGATCGAACTCCTGCTCATGCAGGTTTGCGCCACCGATGCCGAATTGCACCGCGCCGGGATTTCCGGGACGGCGGAAGACCTGGCACAGGCGCGGGAAACCCTGGAATGCCTGGGCAGCGCGGCGGAAGCCGCCGGTTTCGGCGGCTTGGCGCGGCTGTGCGGCCATTGCGGCGCCAACCTCCAGCGCTTCCTGGACGACGCCCCGGCGGCGGACCCGGCCCGGCTGCGCCTGCCGCGGGAATGGCTGGCACGGGTGGCCGGCTACCTGCCGCAGTCCACCGCCCCGGACGCCGGGCGCGGGGTGGTGGCTTATTTGCAAGACCCGGCCTGGCCCCTGCCCTTGCCCGCCGCCACTGCGGCGGACATCCTGGAACGGATGGACGGCGGCGACCTGCGCGAAATACGCGGGGAATCCACGCCCACCCGTCCCCAAACCGCCACGGCGGAGGATGTGTCCCTGGCCCCGCCGCCGGACGTGAACCCGCAACTGCTGGACATCCTGCTCCAGGAGTTGCCGCTCCATACCCGGCAATTCGCCGAGTCGGCGCAGCGCCTGGGCGCGGGCGGCGGCCTCCACGACCTGGAGACCGCCCAGCGCCTCGCCCATACCCTCAAGGGCTCGGCCAACACCGTCGGCATCGTCGGCGTCGCCCAATTGACCCACCACCTGGAAGACATCCTGTCCGCCTGTTCCAAGGAAGGCCGGATGCCCGGCCCCGCCCTGGCACGGACCCTGTTGGACGCCGCCGATTGCCTGGAGGCCATGGGCGAAGCCCTGCAAGGCCGGGGCACCCCCCCCGCCGAGGCGCGGACGGTGCTGCAAGAAGTCCTGGACTGGGCCAACCGCATCGACCGCGACGGACTCTCCGCCCTGGACGCGCCGGACGCGCCCGCCCCGGCGCATCCCGCCGACACCCAGGACGGCGCCCCCGCCCCGCCAGCGCCCCAGGACACCCCCGGCACCAGCACCGTGCGGGTGCCCACGGCCTGGATCGAGAGCCTGCTGCGGCTGTCCGGGGAAAGCCTGGTCCACAGCGCCCAGGCCCACGAGCGCCTGCGGCGGATCAAAATCCAGCTCCAGGCCATGCGGGCGCAGTTCGAATCCCTGCAAGGGCTGGGCGCGGAACTGGAGGAATTGATCGATGTCCGCGACTGGTCCGGCCCCGCCGGCGGCACCGGCGGCCAGGATTTCGACAACCTGGAGATGGACCAGTACAACGAGCTGCACACCGCCAGCCGCCGCCTGGTCGAAGCGGCGGTGGACGCCCGTGAAATCGGCCTGGATATCGGCAAGGAACTGGACGCGCTGAACGAAACCCTGGGGCAACAGGAACTCCTGGCGCTCGACACCCAGGAAGCGGTGATGCGCACCCGCCTGCTGACCGCCGAGAGCCTCCTGCCACGCTTGCAGCGCAGCCTGCGCCAAACCTGCCGCGCCACCGGCAAACAAGCCGGCTTGACCCTGGCCGGCGGCGGCATGCTGCTCGACGGCGACACCCTCGAAGCCCTGGCCGACCCGCTCATGCACCTGCTCCGCAACGCCGTGGACCACGGCCTGGAAAGCCCGGAAGAACGCGCCGTCCTGGGCAAGCCCCAGGCCGGCCGGATCGTCATCGCCTTCGAGCGCGAGGGCGGCCAGGTGCGGGTCCACTGCCAAGACGACGGGCGCGGCCTGGACCTGGGCGCGATCCACGCCACCGCCGTCAAGCGCGGGCTGCTCGAACCCGGCCAGGCCGCGACCCCGCGGGAACTCTCCGAACTCATCCTCCGGCCCAATTTCTCCACCCGCGAGCGGGCCACCCAGACCTCCGGGCGCGGCGTGGGCATGGACGCGGTGCGGGCGCGGGTCATCGCCCTCGGCGGCAGCCTGGCCCTGGACTCCACGCCGGGGGCCGGCCTGGGCGTGGAACTGCGGATACCGCTGCCCCTGAGCCGGTCGCTGGCCCTCTTGGCCCAGGTCGGCCCGCACCGCGTCGCCATCGTCAACAAGGGGCTGGAGCAAATCCGCCACCGCGACGACGCGGAACCCGGCGGCGATCCCGCCTGGGCGCGGCTGGACGGGCTGGACTATCCGGCGGCGACCCTGCGCGGACTGCTGCGCGTGCCGCGACGGCCGGACGGCGACGGCCGGGGCGTCCTCCTCCTGGCCCGCGCCGCCGACGGCGCGACGGCGGTCTGGGTCGACGCCCTCCTCGATAGCTGGGACGTGGTGGTGAAGCCGCTCGGACCCTACCTCGCCAAACCGCCGGGCGTGATCGGCGCCACGGTCCTGGGCGACGGCGCGGTGGTGCCGGTGATCGACCTGCCCGAACTGCTGCGCGGGGCCGCGCCCGGCCCGGCCGCCGCGCCCTGGGACGGGGAAGCCGCCGCCAGGGACGGGGAACCGGCCTCCGGCCTGCCCCTGGCCCTGGTGGTGGACGACTCCCTCAGCAACCGCCGCGCCCTGGAACAGCTCCTGGGCGATGTCGGCTACCGGGTCCAGACCGCCCGCGACGGCGTCGAGGCCACCGAGCTACTGGGCCGGGTCCGGCCCGACATCGTCCTGACCGACCTGGAAATGCCGCGTATGAACGGCATCGAGCTGGCCGGGCATATCCGCGCCCGCCCGGAATACGGGCGGCTTCCCATCGTGATGATCACCTCGCGCACCACCCAGCGCCACCGCAAGCTGGCGGCGGAAGCCGGCATCGACGCCTACCTCACCAAGCCGGTACGCGACGACGACCTGCTGGACCGGATACGCGGCCTGCTCGAAACCGGGCTGGCGCTCCCGTAAAACCGCCACCCCCTCCACAACCCTAGGGAAAATCCCATGATCCAACAGCGCAAACCCTTCGGGGGCAGCCCACTCGGGCGGCTTTCCCTGGCCCGGAAATTCATGATCCTGGGCCTGATCGCCTTCGTTTCAATCGCATTCCCATTGAGCCTGTATTTCAACGAACTGCAACAGGATATCGACGCCAGCGCCCTCGAATCGCGGGGGACCGCGCCGCTGATGGCGGCCTTCAAAGCCACCTACACCCTCCAAATATCCCGCGGCATGGCGAAGCGCTTCCTGGACAACGAAAAGGAAGCCGACCTATTCCCGCCCTACGCCAAGAAATCCCTGGACCTCATCACGTCCACGGACGCCGTGGTCAAGCGCGACGTGGCCGACCCGGCCATCGTCGCGCAATGGGAAAGCCTGGCCCAGGATTGGCGCACGCTGCTCAAACAAGTCAACGACCGGCAGATCGACGAGGACACCAGCTTCAAATGGCACGACAAGCTGGCCAGCACCTCGATCCAACTCACGGAAAAACTTTTCGACCATTTCAGGCTGAGCCAGGATAGCGGGCCCGAGCATTTCCTGATCGTCACCCTACAGGGCGGTATGCTCCAGACCATCGACGCCATCTCCGACCTGCGTGGCGCGGGCCGTTATATGCTGGAAGCGAAGCAAGCCTCGCCCGCGGACAAGGTGAAGCTGTCGATCAATATGGACCTCATCCGCTACCGTATGGCCAACCTGCTACAAGCCCCCCTGCTCAAGGCCTTCGCCCGGATGCCGGAGGCCGAGGCCGAACTGGCCCCCCAGCTCGCGGAAACCATCCAGCTCGCGGAAACCGTACTCGAAACCACCCGCCGGGAAATCATAGACGCGCCACAGGTCAACTATCCCGTGTCCAGTTGGCGCAAGGTGTACGACCCCGCCACCGCCCAGTTCTATACGCTGACCGACGCGATCCTGGAAGTGCTGGACACCTCCTTGAAAAGCCGGGTGGCCAAGGCCCGCGCCCAGCAGACCACCACCGCCGCGTTCATGCTCGTCTTCCTGGTCGTCGGCGTCGTGTTCGCCGTCCTCATCGTCCGTAGCATCACCGTCCCGGTCGGCCATCTGATCGGGGTGATAGACCGGCTGGCCAAGGGCGATGGCACGGTCCGCGCCGACCTGGAGACCTCCGACGAGATCGGCCAGTTGGGCCGCCAGTTCGACCGCATGGCGGGCCAGTTGTGGGAAATCAACGCCCAGATCAAGCTCGAAAACGAAACGCTCAACAACTCGATGATCGAACTGCTCCAGGCCGTGGCCGGAGTGGCCCAGAACAAGGACCTGACCGTCCAGTTGCCGGTGGCCGAGGATATCACCGGCCTGGTGGCCGACGCCTTGAACCTCCTGTCCGGCGAGACCGCCAAGGTGTTGGTGCGGGTGAACGAGATCGCCCAGAGCGTGGCGCGGGTCTCCCAAGAGGTGAAATCCCAGGCCGACACCATCATCCAGGTGGCCACCGAGGAAAAGCGCGAGGTGGAACAAGCCGCGACCGAGCTGACCGAGGCGTCCACGGCCATGCGCGACATCTCCCTGCTGGCCCAGTCCTGCAACGAGGCGGCGGAAAAAGCCATTCGCAACACCGACAAGGCCCAGGAGGCCGTGTTGAACACGGTCCAGGGCATCACCTCCATCCGCGACACCATCCGCGAAACGGAAAAGCGCATCAAGCGCCTGGGCGAGCGTTCCCAGGAAATCGGCGGCGCGGTCAGCCTCATCAACAGCATCGCCGAACGCACCCACATCCTCGCCCTCAACGCCTCCATGCACGCGGCTTCCGCCGGCGAGGCGGGACGCGGCTTCGCGGTGGTGGCGAACGAAGTGCAGCGGCTGGCCGAGAACGCCCGCGAGGCCACCTCGAAGATATCCAGCCTGGTCAACAACATCCAGGTCGAGACGGTGGACACCGTGACCACGATGAACGAGGCCATCAGCCAGGTGGTGGAAGGCACCAAGCTGGCCCAGCAGGCCGGCGGGGAGATGCGCGGCACCCGCGACACCACCGCCGACCTGGTGCTACTGGTGCAACGCATCGCCGCCAGTTCCACGACCCAGGCGCAAACGGCCCAAAGGCTGCTGGAACGCGCGGTGCAGATCCAAAAAAGCACCGAGCATACCTACCGGGAACTCCAGGACCAAGGCCGGCAAACCGAGCGCCTGGTGGACTTCTCCGGCAATCTGGTGGAATCGGTGGGGGTGTTCACCCTGCCCGCGCCCGCGGTGGCGGGCTGAGCCCGGACCGCCGCCGGGCCACCGGCGGCGGGAACAGGGTTTGGGAGATACGGATAGCGCGGGATCGGACCGGCACCCAAGCGGGGCCTGGGTGCCGGCCAACCTTCAGGGCAGGGTGCTGGTCACGGTGCGGGCCGCCCCGGCGTCGCGGGCGTTGCCGTCGTAGATGGCCTTCAACTGGTCGAGCTGGGCGGTGGACAAGGTGATCGGCGTCGCCAGCACATACCAATTCACCCCTTCGGTGCAAGGCGGCGTGGTCAGCGAGCCGCCATAGGTATAGAAGGACTGCCGGTCCACCGCCGCCGGCAACAGCGCCATCGGATTCAAGGCGGGACCGGAGGCGCTGCCGGACGTGGTGGGCATGGACTTCAGTATCTTGCCGATGGTCTTGTTCTCGGCCCCCTCGTCGAGGAAGACCCCCACCACCGCCATCTTGCCGTCCTGGCGGATATGCACGAAATGCAATTCCGCCGCGTGGACCACGCCGTCGACCTTATGCTCGCTGGGCGCGTGGAAATGGAATTGCAACAAGGGATATTCGTCCTTGCCGATCCTCAAAACGCCCGGATAATCGGTCGCCATCTTGACCTGGGCGGCATGGCCGTTGTTGAGGTAGGTGGGCTGGAGCGCGCTGGCGTAGGCCAGCCTGAGCGCGTTGAAGGCATCGGGATGGACCAGCTTGGCGGCGCTGATATCGATCGGCGACTGGTTGCCACCGATATCGCATACGGCATAAGGATAAAGGTGCGCCCCGCTGGCGAGCGGGTCTTCGCTCAGGATATCGCCCCAATGGGCTTGCTCGTCGTAGGTCCAATGCGGCGCGTCGGTCGCCAGGGCCAGGGGGCTGGATGCCACGCCGCACATGGCGGCAAGCAGGGAGGCGCGGAGCTGATTTTTCATCGTCATAGGATAAGCCTGCGATTTTATTGGAATTATCGGAACGGTGGGCGCGGGTCCGTCAGCAGGTGTGTTCCCTGCAATAATCGGCCAGGCTCTGCGGAGGGGGCGGTGGCGGCGGGGTGGTGGCCGGGGTGGCCTGGGTGGTGGTGGTGGTCTGGGGCGGGTGGGTGCCGGATTGTTCCGCCGCGACGGCCACGCCGGCGGCGAGGAAACCCAGGATCAAGGACAACGGTTTGATGGACATGGTGTGTTCCCTTTCGGTGAAATCGGTGTCAAGGGTCCGGTGGCGAGACTGGACACCGGACAACCGTTTTCAAGCGTAGATCAAATCCACGATAAATCCGAACCGCCGTGAAAAAATTCACGGACGGAAACACGCCGGTAGGATCGGCCCCCAAGGCCAGGCCGGGCGGTCGGCAAGGCGGGAAACTCCGGCACGGGCGGCGCGGCGCCGGATTTGGGCATTCCCGCCGAAATCAAGGATCGCCAGCGCGGTGCCGCCAGGGCCGCCGGCTTATTTGGATTGGTACCGCGCCGCCGCGCCCAGCCGCTTCTGCCACAGTTCCACCTCGAAAATGAACTTCTGCAACTGGGTCTCCGCCCCCCGGCCCAGGCCGCGGAAAGCGCAGCCCACCCGCTGGGCCTGGGGCCGGTCGGGCCGGACCTGGGGGATTTTGTTGCGGATTTCCAGGTTCACCGGGATTTCGGGCTGGCTCGGGATGGAGAGCTTGCAAGCCTCCAGGGTATGGCCGACCTCCAGGGCGGCACCGATACGGGCGTTCTTATCGGACAGCGACAGCCCGGAGAGGCTGAGGTCGTACACGCCGAATTCCACCGCGCCGCCCTCCAGCCCGACCCGGCATTTGACCGGCATCGCCAGCGGGATCGCCACCCGGTAGAACTCGCGCTGTTGGTGCCAGAACAAGGACTGCGGCAGCGGCGCGGCGAACACCGGTTCGCCCCGCCAAGTGGTCTCGGTCAAGCCCTCCACCACGAACTGGCTCCGCACGCCCTCCACCTGGGCCATGAACACCAGGGGCCGGGCCTTGGCGAACTGGCGGTTCACGGCCTCGTTGGACCCCATATCGAACACGATCCAGCCCCGCTCCGGCAGTATCTCGACGATGGCCGTCACCAAATTGGCCTTGGAATCTTGATGGTGGGCGGTCACCAAGCACCTTTTGCGCTGCATCAGCCTGAGTTTTTCGAGGATTTCGCCCTGGCCGCGCAGGGTATAGCCGACGTGGTCTTCGATGGATTCGGTATGCATGGGTGCGATCCCGGGCCTGATTTATGGTGATGGCTGGATTCTACAAGCTAAACGGCTGCCTGTCCCCCAGGGACGGGCCGTGACAAATCCCAGGGCGGACATTGACAAAAACGCAACGCCGGACCGGTTTCCACGGACCCATGTTATTCCAAAGCGACTAATTCGGCGGGGGTGTTGAGATTGGCGAACACTTCGGGATGGTCGGAAAAATCGACCAGGACCGGGTGGTGCCGGTACAGCCAGGCCTGGACCTTGCGCTGTCCACCGGCGAGATAGGCTTCGAGATCGTCCGCCAGGCCCCGCTCCGCCAGCAGGAACACCGGATGCAGGCGTTCGCCATCGTGGGCCGCGCACAAGGCGGCGCCCGTGGCCTCGCGTTGGAGCGGCAGGCGCGCCAACAGCGGCCCGGTGACGAACGGACAATCGCAGGGCACCGTCAGCACGTAGGGGGTGTCCGCCGCCCGCATCGCGCCCAGCAGGCCGGCCAGGGGACCGTCGAAGCCCCCGCCGGGGTCGGCGATCACGCGATGGCCGAAGCGGGCGTACAGCTCCGGGTTGCGGTTGGCGTTGACCAGGACGCGGCCCGCCACCTGTTCCAACGCCGCCACGGCATAGCCCGCCAAGGGCCGCCCCCGGAACGGCAGCAAGCCCTTGTCCTCGCCGCCCATGCGTAGGCCCCGGCCCCCGGCCAGCACCACGCCGGTTATCTTTGCCCGGTCGAAAACCATGGTGATATCCTAACCCCATCCCTATTTCCAGCGACCTCCCATGTCCAGGATTCCCGCCGCGATTCTCGCATTCACCCTACTGGGCTTGCCAGCCTGCGCCACCCGGCCCGGACCCGGCTATTACCACGCCGAGACCGCCAAGCCCTACGCCGATGTGCTGGCCGAACTGGAACTCGCCATCACCGAGCGCAATTTCCGCATCACCGGCCACAACAAGATCGGCGGCGTGATCCGCGAGCGCGAACACATCGCCTTCCCCGACTACGACACGATCCAGTTCTGCAACCTGAGCCTGGCCCGGCGGATGCTGGAACTCGAACCGGAAGCGGTGTCCTACATGCCCTGCAACGTGTCGGTGCGCTCGGAACGGGGCCGGGTCCATATCACAACCCATCTGCTGCCCACCGATTCGGCCAATCCCCAAATGAACGAGTTCGCCCGCGGCATGAACCGGCAACTACGGGAAATCGTGGACTTCGCCGCCGAGCCGTGAGAATTGCATAGGACCGGCCCGCCCCCTATCATTCCGCCGGTTTTCCGCCCCACCACCCGAAAGCACAGCAATGAACCGAACCGTCCGCATCGCTTGGGCCCTGGCCGCCTCGCTGGCCGCCGCCGCCCCCTCCGCCGCCCCCCGCCACCCGGCCCCGAAACCCGCCGCCCCGGCCAAGGAAGCCGCCGCGCCGGTCAACGATTTCCCGACCCAGGCGCGGGTCGAATATGTCATGCAATGCATGGCGGAACGCGGCGGGCAGAACCTCGACAACCTGTACCACTGCGTCTGCGCGGTGGATAAAATCGCAGGCCGCTTGAATTACCAGGATTATTCGGAGGCGCTGACCTTCACCTATATGTTCGACACCCCCGGCGAAAAGGGCGGCGAATTCCGCGATCCGCCGAAATCGAAGGAATTGCGCGACCGGCTGAAGGCGGCGAAGAAG
This sequence comes from Methylomagnum ishizawai, assembly GCF_019670005.1. Lineage (NCBI taxonomy): Bacteria > Pseudomonadati > Pseudomonadota > Gammaproteobacteria > Methylococcales > Methylococcaceae > Methylomagnum > Methylomagnum ishizawai. The sequence continues at coordinate 2,649,053 of NZ_AP019783.1, forward strand.
GAGGCGGAGGGGTGTTTCCCGGTACTGCCGGGAGCCGCCGGGACCGGGAAGAATCCCTGAAAAACCACCGGGCGCTTGGAGCGCGGGCCGTCCGACCGGAGCCCCAAGGGCCAGCGATATTCAGCCGAAGGCATTCAGGATCGCATGCCGGTGCTTCTCCAGGTCGATGCCGAAATCCTCGGCCCGATGCACGGTCTTGATCTTGTAGGGCCGGCCCTTGTCGTCCACTTCCTTGAGCGCCATATCGACCAGGCTTTCCTTACAGGACGCGCCCGCCGCGTTGCGCACCACCATGATCTGCGGCCTGAGGCGCTGCTTGGGATTGGCTTGCAGGACGATGGCGATCTCGCCGGTGCTGAGTTCCACCACGGTGCCCGGCGGATAAGCCCCCATGCAGGCCACGAAACCCGCCGTCAAGGAATGGTCGAGCTGGCGGCCGGTCGCCATCTGGTTCAGGAGGCGGATGGCGTCGAGATGGTTATAGGCCGGCCGGAACGGGCGCTGGCTGACCAGGGCGTCGTAGCGGTCGGCCACCGCCACGATCTTGCAGTTCAGGTTGAGCTGGTGGTCCTGTAGGCCGCGTGGATAGCCGCTGCCGTCCATATGCTCGTGGTGCCCATAGGCCACGTCGACCGTCCCGCTGAACACATTCCGCCCCGACATCAGGATGTTCCGGCCCTGCTCGGCGTGGTTGCGCACCACGGTCACTTCCTCGGGCGCGAGTTTCCCCCGTTTGTTCAGGATCGCCGCCGGGATCGCGACCTTGCCGATATCGTGCAACAGGCCGCAGGTGCCGAGGTTCTCCAATTGCTTGGCGTCCAAGCCCATGTAATGGCCCAGCACCACCGAGAAGGTGCAAACATTGAAGGCGTGCTGGGAAATCAGCGCGTCGGTGTCGCGCATCCGCGCCACGAACAGCATCGACTCGGGATTGCGGATGACATTGGACACGCACTCGGCGACCGCCGACTTGGCCACCAAGATATCCACGCTCTTGCCGAACCGCACCTCGTCGACGAAGTTCTTGACCAGTTGGGTGGTCTGGCGGCGGGCGTTGTCGGCCACCTCGACCTCCTTCTCGTAGGCGCTGATCGCTTCCCGGCTCATGTAGGAGCGGGGCGGGGGCGCGGCGTCCAGCGAGATTTCGACCCGGCGGGTGCGCAGCAGGTCGATGTAGACGTATTCGCAATGGCGGGCCACCACCTCGATATCATCCTCGGACCTGATCTCGAAGCCTTGGAACAGGAACGGCGTTTCCAGCCATGGCCTGTCGAGTTCGCAGACGAACATGCCGGGGCGCAACTCGCCCACACGTAATTTGACCTTTTCGACGTAATCGACTTTCCGGGGGGGGTGATCCATAGTTCGCGCTCCGCTGGTCAGTGCCCATGGGCCGATGGCGAACGCCGCGCCGGGCATTGCCGGCCGGGCCGTTTCCATCCGGGTCCAGGAGGCTATCTCATTACTTGATCATTATTGGCGATTGCAACATATCGTATCGTCAGAAGATTATGGCGCATTAGAAGCACGGCGATAGCGCCACCCACACCAGACAATCCCACGCCAAAACGCGGACCGGCCACGGCATGGCCCGCCCAGTCGGTACAGCCTAAGGGCGGAGGCCACGGGATTCAAGCCCTTAGAGGATTTGCCGGTACCACGCCATGACGGCCCCGATCCTAGCATCCCAACCATGCCTGGACTCCACCCTGGCCCGCCCGGCCTTGCCGCGCAACCGCCAGACCTCGGGCGCGTTCATGATATCGATCAAGGCCCAGGTCAGGCGTTCGACCACCGAACGCTGGCCGGTGGCCGGAATCAACAAACCCACCTCGGCATCGACGATATCCGCCGCTATCCCACAATCCAGGGCGATGACGGGCCGCGCCGCCGCCATGGCCCAAAGCAGGGCCGATCCCTGGGTTTCCCGCACCGCCGGCAGGCAGAACACATGGGCGCGGGCCAGTTCCGCCGCGACGCCGTCCTCGTCCAAAGCCCCCTTGAAACGCACGCAGGCCGAGATTTCCAGGGCTTCGGCCTCCGCCCGCAACGCCTCCTCCTGACCGCCCGCGCCGACCACGACCAATTCCACCGGGCTGCGGGCGCCGACCCTGGCGATGGCCGCGAGCAACATCGGGATGCCCTGGTCCGGCTCCAAAGGGCCGACGAACAACACCCGCAACGCCTGGGTGGCGGAAGGCGGCGCCGGCCAAGGCCCGGCGCGGAAACGTTCGTGATCGACGCCGTCCTCCAGCAGGATGCGGCAGCGTTCCCGGCAGGCGGCGGGGAGTCCCGCCAGGGTGGACGGGTTGGCCGCGAGGATCAGGCTGGCATGGCGGGTGGTCCGCAGCACCCAGTCGAACCAACCGCCCAGGGGGGCCGCGCCACGGACCGGACGCGGGTCTTGCAGGGCGATTTCGGGGAAGGCTTCCGGCACCGGGACAGCGCCGTTCCAGGGGCCGAGCGCCACGGGCAGGCCCAGCCGGTGCAGGCGGGTACAGGATAAGGGCGCGGCGGGGGTGAATTGGTGCGCCAAGTCCCACACCGCCCCGGCCATGCGGCGGCGGCGCAGGACGCCGAGCGCGGCGCTGTCGTAGAGCTGCCATTCCAAGGGCGACAGCGCATCGCCGCCTTCATGCTTGAACAGCCCATCCACCAGGCGGCGGACCCAGCCCGGCACCCAATCGGTGTCGATATAGATCACCGAGGAATCCGGCAAGGGGGCGCCGGCTGCTTCCAAGGCCGGGCGGTTGCGGCGGTGGGTGACCAGGGTCACGGGGCATTGCGCCGAAATACGCCGGTACCATTCCCAGCCGATGCGCGCGCTTGGATCGGCACCGGGGGCGCAATGATAAGCCGAGAGCAGGATGCGCGGCTTGGGCATGGCCAGGGGTCCGGGTTCGACCGGCACGGCGGGCGCCACGCTGGACACCACGCGGTCCAAGACCATCGGTGCCGCCGCGCCCGCCGGCATCGCCATCCCGCCCCGCCCCGCGGTTTCGGCCCGCGCCGGGGTTGCCCCGCCCGCCAACCCCAGCCGGATCAGCAAGGGCTCGACATCGTTGAGGAAGCGGTTCTGGCCGAAATAGCCGCGCAGCAAATCGCAGGCGCGTTTGGCGATGGCTTCCCGCTCGGCCTCGTGGGCGAGGTAATAAGCCACCTTCTCCTCGAAATCGGACAAGTCCCAGGCCAGCGGCACATAGGTTTCATAGGGCAGGAACACCTCGGGATAGCATTCGAGGTGGGACAGGTCCGGCTTGAGCAGCAAACAGCCCGCCGCCATGGCCTCGAAATCGCGCGGGGTGATTTCGCCCTGGCCGAACGGGCTGAAACAAATCCGGGTACGCAGCAATTCGGCCCGGTATTGGGCATAGGGCAGCTTGCCATCGGCCCGCACCCGGTAGCGTCCCGCCAGTTCGCCGGCCTTGTCCGAAGCCTCCTGGCGCATCGCGGCGTACCAAGCCGACCCCTCGGTATTGAAACGGGCCTGCACATCGATATCCCGGTCGCCGTTGGGGAACCCGCCCTGGAAGCGCGGCTGCAATTCCGGCGAAAAGGCGTAATGCGGCCCGAGCCACAGCTTGGACCAGAAACCGTCCGGGACCGGCCAGCGGTTCATGGGTTCGGCGGCACGCAGGCGGCGGGCGTAATGGTCGCCATGGTAGGCATCGCCCAGTAGGGTTTCCCGGTACAGGCGTTTCTCCTTCAGGACCTGTTTCTTGACATAGGCGTCAACCAGCGGGTCCAGGGCTTCGGCATAGGGCAGGCTGGTGGACGCGGAAGCGTCGAAATAGCCCAGCCGGGCGCTGGGGAAGATATTGCGGATGCGCCCGGCCAAGGCGGCCACCTCCCTGGGCGGAAGGCCGGCGCGGGCCTGGAAGCACACCGCGTCCACCGGCCCGGCATAGGGGTTCTTGCCCGCCTGGAACCGCGACAGCGGCAGTTCGCGGATATCGATGCCGTAACGGGCCGCCAAGTCGGCGCGGTGCCGCCAGAACGGGAACAGTTGCGCCCGGCCCAGGGGCGTGTCTTCGCTGATGAACAACCAGCGTTTGCGGCGGGAACCCAGGAAAGGCGTGAGGAAGCCCAGCGTATCGACGGAAACGCGGTGGGCCTGCCAGGACAGCGTGGCGATGCTCATGGGGTAAGCTCTGCTCGTTCTAGTTATGGAGGATAAAAGCCGGGCCGGGGGGCCGGGTGGGCGCGATTATCCCCGCATGGGCCGGGGAAAAAAATCCCCGCTGCCCACAAAAAACCCGGCCTAAGCCGGGTTTCGCGGTGGGGGGCGGGAGGGTTCAATCGATATCGAGGAAGGCCTTGAGATGCTCCGAACGGGTCGGATGGCGCAGCTTGCGGATGGCCTTGGCCTCGATCTGGCGGATGCGCTCGCGGGTCACGTCGAACTGCTTGCCGACTTCCTCCAAGGTATGGTCGGTCTTCATGTCGATGCCGAAGCGCATCCTGAGCACCTTGGATTCGCGCTCGGTCAGGCAGGCCAGGACCTGCTTGGTGGCCTCCTGCAAACCGGCCACGGTGGCGGATTCAATGGGCGACATCACCTGCGAATCCTCGATGAAATCGCCGAGATGGGTGTCGCCCTCATCGCCCACCGGGGTCGCCATGGAAATCGGCTCCTTGGCGATCTTCAACACCTTGCGGACCTTGTCCTCCGGCATCTCCATGCGGTTGGCGATTTCCTCCGGGGTAGCGTTGCGGCCGGTCTGTTGCAGGATCAGGCGCGAGGTGCTGTTGATCTTGTTGATGGTCTCGATCATATGCACCGGCACCCGGATGGTGCGGGCCTGGTCGGCGATGGCACGGGTCACGGCCTGGCGGATCCACCAGGTGGCGTAGGTCGAGAATTTATAGCCGCGGCGGTACTCGAACTTATCGACCGCCCGCATCAGGCCGATATTGCCCTCCTGGATCAGGTCCAGGAATTGCATCCCGCGGTTGATGTATTTCTTGGCGATGGAGATCACCAAGCGCAGGTTGGCTTCGATCATTTCCTGCTTGGCAAGCCTAGCCTGGCGCTCGGCGGCGGACACCCGGCGATGGATTTCCTTGATGGTCGAGGCCCCGAGGCCGTTCTCCTTCTCCACCTGGCCGATGATCGCCTGGGCCTGCTTGATCTCGTCCACGCGCCGGGACAGGACTCCAGCGTAGGGTTTGCCGGAGGCGATCACGTCGTCGATCCAGCCCGGATCGGACTCCCGGCCCACGAAGCTGGACACGAACACCTCCTTGGGCATCTTGGCATGGCCCACGGCCCAATCCATGAGGACCCGTTCCTGCTCGCGGATGCGCTCGATGGCCGAACTCAGGGTCTCGGTCAGTTCCTTCATGAACTGCGGGGTCTTCTTGAATTCCAGGAAGCCCTCGGCCAGTTTGTCGAAAGCGGCCTGGGTGCGTTCGTCGCCGTGGCCGTGTTTCTTGCGGGCGCTCAGCGCGGCGGCGTATTGCTTCTTGAAGGCGGCGAGCTTTTCCTTGACCAGCTCGATATCCGGACCGGTGTCGGCCTCCTCCAGCAACTCGGCCGCGGCCTCGTCGTCGGCGACGGCGGCGACCTCGTCGGGCGGCGGCACCGGATCGTCGTCGCGGCTGGGATCGACCAACTCGGTGATGAGGTCGGCCAGCGCCCCTTCGCCCGCCTCCAGCCGGTCGAACGCGCCGATGAAGCGGTCCATGGCCGGGGAGAAACGGACCAATTCGCGGGCGGCTTGGTTGATGCCTTCCTCGATGCGCTTGGCGATGGCCAGTTCCCCGGCCCGGCTCAGCAATTCCACCGCGCCCATCTCGCGCATATACATCCGCACGGGGTCGGTGCTGGGAATCTTGCCCGCGTCGGACAGGACCATCGCCGCCACCTCGGCGGCCTCCTCGACCTCCTCCTCGGCATCCTGGTCGACCCCCACCACGGTGTCGGTGATGGTGTCGATATCGGGTGCCTCGTCATGGACCTCGATGCCCATGTCGTTGATCATGCTGATGATGTCTTCCATCTGTTCGGGATCGGAGACATTCCCGGGCAGGTGGTCGTTGACTTCTGCGTAGGTGAGAAATCCTTGAGCCTTGCCTTTGGCAATAAGTTCTTTCAGCTGGGATTGCTGCTGTTCAAGCGTCATGAGTGCCTCGCGTGCGCGTCGCCATTGAAAAGCGGAACGTTCCAAAATAACATAAAAAGGCTATTGGTTTCAAGGCATTATATCCAAATATGAAAAAATCCGGGGGATGTGGCGACTATGCCGCGTAGCGGCGCCGCAACATGCGGCCCAGCCAACCCCGCCATCGCCAACAAAAAAATCCTCCGCCCTGGGAATATCTTCCGACCATGAACATCCTATCCAAACTCGCGACCTCCCTGGTTTCGGCCTCGGCCCTGGCGGGCTGCACCTCCTTCGTCATCCAGCAACAGGGCAAACCCTGGCCGGGGCATTATGCGGATTGCCCCGGCGTCTACACCCTCAGCCGGATGGAATGGGCCGCGCTGTCCTGGGCGGTGTCGGGCGAGCCGAAACCCGGCGACACCTGCCTGAAACACTATTACGCCAAGGCCGACCGGGACGGGTTCTACCGCGACATCAACCAATACATGGCCCCGTTCTACGTGCTGAGCCTGCCCGCCGACGCCATGGTGGACACAATGGCCCTGCCCTTCACCCTGCCGACGGCGCTGGCCGACGATTAGACCCCCGCGCCACCCGGCGGATTCCCCCCCGAGCCGCGCCGCCCGGTACACGGGCCGGACCGTAGAAATGGCGGCGATCGCGCAAAATTCAAGGATAGCCGGTTCCGGGAGCCGCGCCCCCGCGCAAAACAAAACTCCCCAGGCCGGGTGGCGCCCGGCCTGGGGAGTGGGTGGGATGGGACGGGCCCGCGCCTAGACCGCGGCGTTCAATAGGGCTTCTTTGGGCGGCGATTCCCGCAGGCGGCTCAGCAAGCCGTGCAAGGCCCGGTCCATCAAGGGCACCGTGCCGCCCTCGATGAGCTGGATGCCGCCTTCGCCCAGGCGCTTCGCCAATTCCACCAGGGGGATTTCCGCCACTTTGCACCCCTTGCGGTTGACGAACACATAGGTCGAGGTGAGCTGGCTCTTCCAGGACAGCTTGGCCCGCGTCCGCGACCCGCCATCGCGGAATTCGACCCATTCGCCGACGCCGAGCCCACGGGCCTTGTCCATGGCGGCGGGGTCGATGCCCGCGGCGATATCCTCGACCTGGAAGCCCTCTAGCCCGGTGAAGTCGGACAGCGAGAACGCTTCCACATCGGGCAGGTTGGCGCGGATATCGACGATGGCCCGCGCCAATTCGGGGTCGCGGATCTCGACCTTGCCGGGCCGCTCCACCGGGGCGGGATCGGCCACCGGCACCGGCTCCGCGCCTTCCAGCGGCCTGGACAGCCGGGTGATATGGCAGGCCCGCAAATCCTTGAGGATGGTGACCACGGCCTGCGGGTCCAGGGAGAGGACCTCCAGCCCGACCTTGATGGATTTGAGCAGCGGGGGGATGGTGTTCACCAGTTCCGCACGGTGGGCGGCATCCACCGGCACGGTCACGCTCCATACCAGCCTGTCCATCACCGCCAGGGAGTTCTCCCAATCGGCGGGGGTTCTATCGCGGCGCAGATAGCCCAGCACCAACACATCCTTCCAGATATTGAACAAGAAGGAACGCACCACCGCCGGGGTGGACTTGCCATGCAGGCGCGAGGCGATTTCATAGGCCACCTTGTGCTTGACGATCCGCATCTGCTCCTTGCTCTGGGTGGCCTGGCGGGCGCGCTCCTCGGCGACGCCGCTGCGTTGGTTCTCTTTCTGCATGAAGGCGGTGAACTCGTCCAACAGCTCCGAGAACAGGTTCACATCCTGGTCGAACTGGTCCAGCACCCGATGGACCGTGGCCTCGATGCGCTTGAACACCGGGTTCTCGGCGATGCCCTCGCCCGGATCGAGCCCGATGCCGGCCTGGGCCAGCGCGTTCAGCAACAGGCGCACCGGATGGTTCTTGCGGCCCAACAGCGATTTTTCCAGGATCGCCACCTTGATGACCGGGATTTGCAGGCGCGAGATCAGCGCCTTGACCGAATCGGGCAGATTGTCGTCGGCCAGGATGAACTCGAACAGCAAGGACACCATGTCGATCAGGTCTTCCTCGCGGCGGGCGATGGGACGGGCGTCCTCGGCCCGCGCCGCCCGCAGTTGCCGGTGCAGGTAGCCCTTCACGGCGTCGGCCCGGGCCACCCCCGGCTGTTGCAATAGGTTCAGCGCGCTCAACACCTCGCCCGTGGCGAAGGTCGGCCCGGTGTAATCGGCGGGATGGAAGCTGGGCAGCCCCATCCGCGCCCGCCAATCGCCCATCAGGCCTTCCAGGGCGGCGAAGGCTTCCAGGTAGGACGATTGGCCCTCGTCCGAACCGTCCAGGTAGGCCGCGGCGGCCTCGCCGGAACGGGCGGCCAGTCCGCCCGCCGGCAGGGGAACCCAGCGGGGCGTCGCGGCCAGCTTGGGCAGGACGCCTTGCTGGATCAGGCCAGCGTTCGCCTCGCGGTAGAACCCGCCCAAAGCGGCCACCACGACTTGGTCATAGAGCTTGTAGACCAACAGCCTGACCGGCAAATCCAGGGCCAAGGGCCGCAAGGCCTGGCCCAGGGCGTGGCAGAGGGCTTCGGGCGAGAGCGGATTCTCCTCCGGCGCGATCTCGTCCCGGCCCGCCATATGGGCCAGGCGGGCATCGAGGGCTTGCAGTTCGCGCTGGAACAACCCCCTGCCCTTGTCCACCATGCCTTTGATGGCCAATTCCTCTTCCAGCGCCGCCTCCTCCACCAGGGACAGTTCGGCCCCGGACAGGGAAGCCTCGGGTTTGGCCGGGCGCTGGGCGGCCTGCCTCCAGAATTCGTCGAAGGCCCGGACCACCCCCAGCGCGTATTGCGCCCGGACCGGGTTGGCTTCGAGGCGCAGATAGCGCATGGCCTCGAAATATTGGGTTTGTTCGGCGTTGGTTTTGGCCATGCCTGACAATTTGAAGAGTTGGTCGTCCACCACCGCGAGATGGTCTTTCATCTGCTGGTCCAGATGCCTTTGGAGCAGGACCCTCAATTCCGCCGCCGCGTGATGGATAGGCCGCTCCCGTGCCACATCGAAGTCCACGACTTTGAGGTTTTCTGTTCCCATGATCGCCCCCGGGATTCGCATGCCGTTATGTGTGGGATCGTTGACGCTGCCGTATACAGTAGCGTCCGTGGCCCGGGGCGACAGTGAAGCGAATCACAGAACTGGGAGGGCTACCGTAAAAACCCCAGCCCCTGGCTCTGGATTTGCAAATCGCGGCAACTCGACTATTCCTAGGACAAACTGTGTGGTTTTTTCCGCACCCCCCCTGGGTCCGGCGGAAACCGCCCGGATTTTAGCCACGCATGGCGACACAGCATAAACCGCTTAAACCAATATTGCACCTCATCATTTATATGACAGCCAAGATACATTACATAATCGATGCCCCACCCCTCCACCAACCAGAAAGCACCAACGCCACAGACCACCCCAGGCCGGGGTACAGCCCTATCCACCCAGAATGGAATTGAACCCGGAAGCAGCGGGACCCACCCCATCTTGGCCCCGCAACCTCCAACCCCAAGGCCCAAGACACGATCCAGGAAAATACCCATGACACTCAAACAACGCTTCTATTGGCTTATCGGAGGCATCGCGCTCGGATACATCGTCCTGGCCGGACTCAACCTCTATCAAATCAACCGGGTGTTCGACGCCACCAACTACGTCAACGTCAACAGCACACCCAGCCTGGCGCTGATCTACCGGGCCATGACCGATGCCCGCGACACCCAGAAAGCAGCCAAAGACCATATCGCCGGCACCGCGCCGGTCGGCCAGTTGGAGCAAGTGTTAGGGAAATACCGCGCGGACACGGCGCAGGCCTGGCGGGAATACCTCCCCTTGGTCTCCAATGCCGAAGACCAGCGGCGGCTGGACGCCGACCAAGCAACGGCGCGGGAATTCTATGGCGCGGTCGAGAACCTGGCGAAACTCTCGACCGCCGGCCAAAAGGCCGAGGCCTTGGCCCAGTTCAACGCCCTGCAAACCCGCATCGACCCCCTGAACCAGGCGCTGGACGAGCATTTCCAATTCAAGATCGACCTGGGCAACCAATTCGCCATGACGGGGGAATCCACCAAGAGCGACGCCGGCTACTGGAACGTGGGTAGCGTGGCCGTGATCCTGCTCGCGATTTGCGGGCTGGCCTGGCTAATCCTCGAGCGGCTCCGCCGCACCCTGGGCGGGGAACCCGCGCTGGCGACCAGCATCGCCAGCCAGATCGCCGACGGCGACCTGTCCGCCACCATCGAACTCCAGCCCGGCGACACCACCAGCCTGCTCGCCGCCATATGCCGGATGTCGCAAGCCCTGCAAACCCTCATCGCCGAGATGAACCACATGTCGCACCAGCACGACCTGGGCGATATCGACGTCGCCATCGACGCCGCCAAGTTCAAGGGCGCCTACCGCACCATGGCCGAGGGCGTCAACACCATGGTATCCGGCCACATCGCCGTCAAGAAAAAAGCCATGGCCTGCTTCCAGGCCTTCGGCGAGGGCGACATGGACGCCCAGATCGAACAATTCCCCGGCAAGAAGCGCTTCATCAACGACACCGTCGAGCAGGTCCGTGTCAACATCAAAACCCTCATCGCCGAGATGAACCACATGTCGCACCAGCACGACCTGGGCGATATCGACGTCGCCATCGACGCCGCCAAGTTCAAGGGCGCCTACCGCACCATGGCCGAGGGCGTCAACACCATGGTGTTCGGCCACATCGCCGTCAAGAAAAAAGCCATGGCCTGCTTCCAGGCCTTCGGCGAGGGCGACATGGACGCCCAGATCGAGCAATTCCCCGGCAAGAAGCGCTTCATCAACGACACCGTCGAGCAGGTCCGTGTCAACATCAAAACCCTCATCGCCGAGATGAACCACATGTCGCACCAGCACGACCTGGGCGATATCGACGTCGCCATCGACGCCGCCAAGTTCAAGGGCGCCTACCGCACCATGGCCGAGGGCGTCAACACCATGGTGTTCGGCCACATCGCCGTCAAGAAAAAAGCCATGGCCTGCTTCCAGGCCTTCGGCGAGGGCGACATGGACGCCCAGATCGAGCAGTTCCCCGGCAAGAAGCGCTTCATCAACGACACCGTCGAGCAGGTCCGCGCCAACATCAAAGCCCTGGTCGAGGACGCCGCCCTGCTGGCCCAGGCCGCCCTGGCCGGCGAACTGGCCGTCCGGGCCGACACCGCGCGCCACCGCGGCGATTACCGCAGGATCGTGGAAGGCATGAACCGCACCCTCGCCGCCGTCGCCGAACCCATCGACGAAATCCGCCAAGCCATGGCCCGCGTGGCCCAGGGCGACCTCGACGCCGCCATCGAGGGCGACTACCGGGGCAGCTTCAGGGAGCTGAGCCGGGCCATCAACGACACCTTGCGCCAACTCGCCAAGACCCTGGGCGAGGTCAACAATGTGGCCGAGGCCCTGTCCTCGGCTTCCGAGCAGGTCAGCGCCACCTCGCAGAACCTGTCCCAGGCCGCTTCCGAACAGGCGGCCGGCGTGGAGGAAATCTCCAGTTCCATGGAACAAATGTCCGCCTCCATCGACCAGAACCGCGACAACGCCAAGACCACCGACGGCATCGCCGACAAGGCCGCCCAGGCCGCCACCGAAGGTGGCGAGGCGGTGATTCTCACCGTCGGGGCCATGAAGCAGATCGCCGACAAGATCGGCATCGTCGACGACATCGCCTACCAGACCAACCTGCTGGCGCTCAACGCCGCCATCGAGGCCGCGCGGGCGGGGGAACATGGCAAGGGCTTCGCCGTGGTCGCGGCGGAGGTCAGGCGGCTGGCCGAGCGCGCCCAGATCGCGGCGCGGGAAATCGGTGAACTGGCCAAATCCAGCGTCGATATGGCCGAACGGGCCGGCACGCTGCTGGACCAAATCGTGCCCGCCATCCAGCAAACCGCCGGTTTGGTCCAGGAAATCGCGGCGGCTTCCGAGGAGCAATCCAGCGGGGGACGCCAAATCTCCGAGGCCATGAGCGAACTCAGCAAGACCACCCAGCAGAACGCCGCCGCCTCCGAGCAACTGTCCGCCACCGCCGAGGAAATGAGCGGCCAAGCCCTCGAACTCCAACATTCCCTGGGCTTCTTCAAGCTCTCCGACCCAACCGGGCGGCGCAGGGCGGCGTCGGCTCGCACCGGCAAACCTAGAGTCAAACGCCCATCTCCCCTAGCCACGGGTTCGGACCTCGACATCGACGAACAAGGTTTCTCCCAGTTTTAAGCGGCCTTGGGCAAAACCGGCGGTTCCTGGCTTTCCAAAGCCAGGAAAACCGACCGGTACGGCCTCTCCAAAACCCACCCATAATGGCGGTCATACCGATTCCAACCAGCCCCCCATACTTCCGGCATCCGCCTCGAAATCCAAAACAAGCCAGCAGGCTTCATCGCCGCCATCCGCGCTTGCAAAATACCGAATCTGCGCTATCTATACGATGTCATTTACATTTCATTCGACCCGCCATCCCGGTCTTGGACAATAGCCCAGGATAAAACCGCCGGATAGCGCCTGCGTTTCTCCCCAGGCCATAACATGCGAGAGTACCCGCCATGACCGTCACCCAAAAAATGCTGCTGTTGGTGATCAGCGCCCTGCTGGGATTATTGTCCCTCGCGGCCTTCAACCAATACCAAACCGACCGGGTTTACACCGCGACCAACCTCGCCAATGTGAACAGCCTGCCCAGCTTGGTTTCCCTGGACACGGCCTATACCTCTTTGACCCAGGTCAGGATTTCGCTGTACCAGCATATCCTCAGCAGCGATAAGGCCAAGATGCAGGGTATCGAGCGGACCATCGCCGACGCGCGGGCGAAGATAGATACGGAACTGAAAAACTACGAAACCCACTTCATCGCCGACAAGGGCGACGAGGAATTATTGGACGCCGACCGCGCCGCGCTCAGGGAATACGATGTCCTGCGGGAAAAGGTGATGACACTGTCGAACACCGGCCAGAACGAGGAGGCCCGCAACCTCCTGGTCGCCAACCAAGCCGTCCTCGCCAACATCACCGCCGCCTTCGAGGAACACCGCAAATACAATGTCGATGTCGGCATCAGGAGCGCCCAAGAAGCGGCGGCGGTCAAGGACAGCGCCGCCCTGCTCTCCTGGCTGATCACCGCCGTGTCCCTGGGCTTGGTCGGCGGCATCGGCTTCGTGATCGCCCGTGGCTTGTTGCGGCAATTGGGCGGCGAGCCCGATCTGGCCGCGCACATCGCCAACCGCATCGCCATCGGCGATTTGTCCATCGCCATCGAAACCCGCCCCGGCGACACCTCAAGCCTGTTCGCCTCGATGAAGGGCATGTCCGCCTCCATCCAGGCCTTGATCGACGACACGCTGATGCTGGCCCAGGCCGCCCGCGACCTGAAGCTGGACACCCGCGCCGACGCCACCCGCCACCAGGGCGACTACCGCCGCATCATCCAGGGCGTCAACGACGCCCTCGACGCCCTCGTCCACCCGGTCAAAGCCCTGATCGCCGACGCCCACAAGCTGTCCGACGCGGTCGCCCAGGGCCAATTGACCGTCCGCGCCGACATCGACCCCCACCGGGGCGAATTCCGCCAGGTCGTCCAGGGCATGAACCACATCATGGCCGCCATCAACGAGCCCATGGAAGAAGTCCGCCAGACCATGGCCCGCGTGGCCCAGGGCGATATGACCGCCACCGTGGCGGGGCGCTATCAAGGCATGTTCCGCGAACTCAAGGAGGCCATCAACGGCACCCTGGGCACCCTTTCCAACACCCTCGCCGATGTACGCAACGTCGCCGACGCCCTCTCGTCCGCCTCCGAGCAGGTCAGTTCCACCTCGCAATCCCTGTCCCAGGCCGCCTCCGAACAAGCCGCCAGCGTCGAGGAAACCTCCAGTTCCATGGAACAGATGGCCGCCTCCATCGACCAGAACAAGGACAACGCCAAGACCACCGACTCCATCGCCGAGAAGGCCGCCAGCGAAGCCGCCGAGGGCGGCGAGGCCGTCTCCCGCACCGTCCAGGCCATGAAGCAGATCGCCGGCAAGATCGGCATCGTCGACGACATCGCCTACCAAACCAACCTGCTGGCGCTCAACGCCGCCATCGAGGCCGCACGGGCCGGCGACCACGGCAAGGGCTTCGCCGTGGTCGCCGCCGAGGTCAGGAAACTGGCCGAGCGCTCCCAGGTCGCCGCCCAGGAGATCGGCGAACTGGCCGAGTCCAGCGTCGCCATGGCCGAACGGGCCGGCACGCTCTTGAAGGAAATCGTGCCCTCGATCCAGAAGACCGCCGGGCTGGTCCAGGAAATCACCGCCGGCTCCGAGGAACAGGCCACGGGCGCGAAGCAAATCTCCGAGGCCATGAGCCAGCTCAACAAAACCACCCAGCAAAACAGCTCGTCCGCCGAGGAGCTTTCCGCCACCGCCGAGGAAATGAGCGGCCAAGCCCTCGAACTCCAGCGCACCCTGGGCTTCTTCAAGCTCTCCGCCGAACCCCCCTCGCGCAAGCCGATGCCGGACCGGGCCACCAAAACCGGAACCAAACGCCTATCGCCCAAGGAAATGGCTGCGGGGTTGGACCTCGATAATGGCGAACACGGTTTCGCCCAATTCTGATCCGGTGGGAAAACCCGAGGCAAACCCAGCGCCCGGTACCGACGGAAACCCAAACATGGCGGAATGCGAACCTTCAAAACCCTTCGCATTCCAAGCCATTTTGGGCGGATGGCATGGATGCCGGTGGTACCACATAGGGCCTAATCTTTCCACGTGATTACCCAAAGAAAAAGCCAGGATCATAATAACGATAAAAACGCTACAACCGCTTGCCGGCATTCCCAAATCCCCCCGCCCAATCCGCCGCCCCCATTATCGCCACCGGCCAGGTTTGCAAAATACCGAATCTAGGCTATCTATAGATAGTCCTTGCATGGGGTCCAGTCCGCAACAATGGCCCAAGCGAATACCCCCAGGACCAAGCCAAACCATAAGAATTCCGCGCAAAAATACCCGCCATGAACGCCACGACCGCTACCCAAAAAATCCCGGTTATAGCCCCTCCGCCGGGCCCCAACCAATATCCAACCAGCCGCGCATGGCTGGCCGGTTGCGAATCGCCCCACTTCGGCGGCGCCTAACAAGCGATTCACCCAACGACCGCTCCCTAACGGGAATCCAAACCAAGCCCGGCGCAGCGGCAGACCCATCCGCCCCTCTCCAGGCCGGTGGCGGGTCTCCAACAGAGAAACAGCTATGACTATCACCCACAAAATGCTTCTACTCATTGCCTCCACGCTGATCGGCCTCGCCGGCCTCATCGGCTTCAACCAGGCACAAATGGAACATATCTATGCGAAAACCAACTACACCAACATCAACAGCACGCCCAGCCTGATCCTGCTCAACACCATCGCTTCCGACTACTCCAACCTGCGCGCCCAGATATGGCAACACATCGCCGCGTCCGACAAGGACGTGATGGCCAACCTGGAGCGCAAAATGGCCGTGACCCGGGCCAAAATCGACGAGGGGTTCAAAAAATACGAGCCATTGATCTCGGATGAAACCGACCGGCAATTGCTGGCCAACGATATCGCGGCCATGTCCGAATACGACGCCCTGCGGGAAAAAATGCTGTCCACCTCGCGGCTGGGCCATAGCGAAGAAGCGCGGGACTTGCTGATGGCCGCCCAAACCACCGTCGTGCAAAAAGTCTACGAGGCGCTCACCGCCCACTTCCAATTCAATGTCGATCTAGGCAACCGCTTTTCCACCGAAGCGCTCGCCGCGAAGCAATCCGCCAGCCTATGGTCGCTGCTCCTCGGGGGCTTCACGGCCCTGGTCATCGGCGGCCTGGGCTGGTGGATCGCCCGCGACCTCATCGCGTCCCTGGTCCGGGTCCGCGGCATCGCGGCGGATATCGCCAAGGGCGATTTCAATAACGACATCGCGATCAACCGGCACGATGAAATCGGGCGGCTGCTGGAGGCGTTCGGCTCCATCCAGGACACCCTGCGCCGCATGGCGGAAGACGCCCTCATGCTGTCCAAGGCGGCGGTGGCAGGCAAGTTCGCCACCCGCGCCGACGCCTCGAAACACCAGGGCGACTACCGCAAGATCATCGAGGGCATCAACGCGACGCTCGACAGCGTGGTGGACAAACTGGAATGGTACCGTTCGATCATCGACGCCGTGCCCTTCCCCGTCCATGTCACCGACCTCGACATGAACTGGACCTTCCTCAACCGGGCCTTCGAGAAACTCATGGTCGAACAGGGCTATGTCCGCGACCGCCAGGACGCCACGGGCCGTCCCTGCTCCACCGCCAACGCCAATATCTGCAACACCAAGAACTGCGGCATCGCCCAACTCCGGACCGGCGTCAAGGAAAGCTTCTTCGAGTGGTGCGGCATGAGTTGCAAGCAGGACACCGCCCCGGTCCTCAACGCCAAGGGCGAAACCGTGGGCTATGTCGAGACCGTCACCGACCTCACCTCCACCCTCCGCGTCAAAAGCTATACCGAGCATCAGGTCGGCATCATCGCCAAGAACCTCGAAAACCTCGGCAAGGGCAACTTCGACCTCGACTTCAACCTACGCAAACCCGATCAATACACCCAGGGGGTCCACGCCCAATTCGACACCATCAACAAGAGCCTCGGGAACGCCAGCGGCGCGCTCGCCGCCCTGGTCGCCGACGCCCTGATGCTGTCCAAGGCGGCGGTGGAAGGCAAGCTCGCCACCCGCGCCGACGCCTCGAAACACCAGGGCGACTACCGCAAGATCGTCGAGGGCGTCAACGACACCCTCGACGCCGTCATCGGTCCCTTGAACATCGCGGCGGACTATGTCGACCGCATCGCCCGGGGCGACATCCCGCCCAAGATCGTCGATAGCTACAACGGCGACTTCAACACCATCAAGCACAACCTCAACCTCGCCATCGACAACGTCAACGCCCTGATCGAAGACGCCGGTTTGTTGACCCAAGCCGCCCGCGAGTTGAAGCTCGCCACCCGCGCCGACGCCACCAAGCACCAAGGCGACTACCGCAAGATCGTCCAGGGCGTCAACGACACCCTCGACGCCATCACCCATCCCATCAACGGGCTCATCGCCGAGATGACCCGCATGGCCAAGGAGCACGAAGCCGGCGATATCGATGCCAGCATCGACTCCGAACGGTTCCAAAGCGTCTTCAGGATCGTCGCCGAGAACGTCAACAAGATGGTGTTCGACCATATCGATGTGAAAAAACGCGCCATAGCGGTATTCCGCGAGTTCGGCGAAGGCAAAATGGACACCCCGTTCGAGCAATTACCGGGCAAGAAGCGCTTCATCAACGACGCCATCGAACAGGTCCGCGCCAACATCAAAACCCTGATCGAAGATGCCTCCTTGCTGGCCCAGGCCGCCTTGACCGGCGAACTGGCCGTCCGGGCCGACACCGCGCGCCACCGCGGCGATTTCCGCAGGATCGTCGAGGGCATGAACCAGACCCTCGCCGCCGTCGCCGGACCCATGGACGAAATCAGCCAAGCCATGGCCCGCGTCGCCCAGGGCGACCTCGGTGCCACCATCGAAGGCGACTACCGGGGTGATTTCAAAGAGCTGGGACAGACCATCAACGACACCTTGCATAAGCTTTCCAAGACCCTGGGCGAGGTCAACACCGTGGCCGAAACCCTGTCCTCGGCCTCCGAGCAGGTCAGCGCCACCTCGCAATCCCTGTCCCAGGCCGCCTCCACACAGGCCGCCAGCGTCGAGGAAATCTCCAGTTCCATGGAACAGATGGCCGCCTCCATCGACCAGAACAAGGACAACGCCAAGACCACCGACTCCATCGCCGAAAAAGCCGCCCGCGAGGCCACCGAGGGCGGCGAGGCCGTCTCCCGCACCGTCGGGGCCATGAAGCAGATCGCCGACAAGATCGGCATCGTCGACGACATCGCCTACCAGACCAACCTGCTGGCGCTCAACGCCGCCATCGAGGCCGCGCGGGCGGGGGAACATGGCAAGGGCTTCGCCGTGGTCGCCGCCGAGGTCAGGAAACTGGCCGAGCGTTCCCAGGTCGCCGCCCAGGAGATCGGCGAACTGGCCAAATCCAGCGTCGCCATGGCCGAACGGGCCGGCACGCTCCTGAAGGAAATCGTGCCCTCGATCCAGAAGACCGCCGGGCTGGTCCAGGAAATCACCGCCGGTTCCGAGGAACAGGCCATGGGCGCGAAGCAAATCTCCGAGGCCATGAACCAGTTCAACAAAACCACCCAGCAGAACGCCTCCGCCGCCGAGGAGCTTTCCGCCACCGCCGAGGAAATGAGCGACCAAGCCCTCGAACTCCAGCGCACCCTGGGCTTCTTCAAACTCTCCAACGAGACCGCGGCCGTGCGTCGCAAGCAACCGCCCACGCGGGGCTTCGGCCCATCCACCAAACCCCGCCCCTCCAGGCATAGTTTCCCGGATAGCGAATTCAACGAGCGCGGCTTCGCGCAATTCTGAACCCAGGACTGGGCGATGGGCATCGGCTTCCCATCGCCCCGTTTTCCCCCATCCCAAACCCTAGAATTCCCCCCAACCTATGAAAACCCAGAGTATCCGCCATGACCCTCATCCAGCCGGGATCGCTTTCCCCCTCAGGTACCGCCCCCCACGTGGCCATCCGCGACCCCGCGCCAAAACCCACCCCGTATCCACGGATTTCGGTCCGGAACGGACCGGCGACGCGCTAGGATTCGCGCAATTGCAGGAACGGGCCTAGACTCCCATCATCCACGACCGCGGCCGCGGATTCACCCCTTCACCGAGGAAACCCACCATGAGCCAGAACCTCCTGTCCCTCACCGAGGCGCAAGGCGCCGAAGAACAGCAATACTTGGTATTCACCCTGCGCGGCGAGTTGTTCGCCCTGGGGCTTTTGAACGTCCGCGAGATCATCGAATACAACCAGCTCACCGAGGTGCCGCTGATGCCGGACACGGTGCGCGGCGTCATCAACCTGCGGGGGGCGGTGGTGCCGGTGATCGACCTGTCGTCCAGCTTCTGGAAGCAACGCGCCACCCCAGGGAAGCGCACCTGCATCGTCATCGTGGAACTGGACGACAGCGCCAAGCAGCGGGTGATGGGCATCCTGGTGGACTCGGTCAACAAGGTGGTGGAAATCCCCCGCGCCGATATCGAGCCGCCACCCAGCTTCGGCACCAAGATCCGCACCGACTTCATCGCCGGGATGGGCAAGCTGGACGACCATTTCGTCATCATCCTCAACGCCGCGCGGGTGCTGAGCGTGGAGCAACTGGCCGCCCTCCAAGAGGATTTGCAGCAGGTGCCCGCCGAAGCGGTGGCTTAACGCCCACCGCCCCGGCCAGTCCAGCCCGGACGCCGCGCTGCGGAATCCGGGCCATCCCGCCCTTCCGCCCCCGCCCTTCCCCGCTCCCCGCCAACCCCGGCCCGCGCCGCCCGCCTTGACGCTGGCTCTCGGGAAAAGGACTATTTCCCGGCAAAGCCTTCCAAGACCCTGGCGACCGGACGGTACCGGGCCGCCACATCACCGAGAACAACTAATGAACGAACCCAAAATACCTATCGAGCGCAAGGTCTGGTCCCATTTCGTGGGGGAACTCAAAGCGCTGGGCACTTCGCCCCAGGGCGGCAAGGCCAAATTCCTGGCTGCGGGGCTGTTGGGCCTGCTGTTGGCGGTCAGCCTCTTGAACGTGGTGAACAGCTATGTCGGGCGCGATTTCATGACCGCCATCGAACACCACGACATGTCCGGCTTCATCGGCCAGGGACTGCTATACATCCTGGTGTTCGCGGGTTCGACCGGGGTCGCGGTGGTCTATCGCTATTGCGAGGAACGGCTGGGCCTCCTCTGGCGCGAATGGCTGACCCAGCGCTTCATCGCCCGCTATATCGAAACCCCGGTCTACCACCGCCTCAACGACCAGCTCATCGAGAACGGCGAGATCGCCAACCCCGACCAGCGCATCGCCGAGGATATCCGCGCCTTCGCCGTCACCACCCTGTCCTTCACCCTGATGGTGCTGAACGGGGCCATCACCGTGCTGGCCTTCGCGGGCGTGCTGTGGTCGATCAGCCCCTTGTTGTTCACGGTCGCCGTGGCCTATGCCGGGATCGGCTCCTACCTGACCATCGCCCTGGGCCGCCCCTTGGTCGGGCTGAACTTCAGCCAGTTCGACAAGGAGGCCAACTTCCGCTCCGACCTGATCCACGTCCGCAAGCACGCCGAATCCATCGCCCTGCTTTCCCGCGAGGGCCGGATCAAGGCCCGCTTGCTGCACCGGCTCGACGCCCTGGTCGAGAACTTCCAGCGCATCATCCTGGTGAACCGCAACCTGGGCTTCTTCACCACCGGCTACAACTACCTGCTGCAAATCATCCCGGCCCTGGTCGTGGCCCCGATGTTCATCCACAACCAAGTGGAATTCGGCGTCATCACCCAAGCGACCCTGGCCTTCGTGCAATTGCTGGGGGCGTTTTCCTTGATCGTGACCCAGTTCCAATCGATCTCGTCCTTCACCGCCGTCATCGCCCGGCTGGGTTCGCTGCTCGACGCCATCGAGCAAAGCCGCTCCGCCCACGGGGCCATCGAAATCGCGGAAGCCCCGGACGCGATCCGCTACCAAAACCTCACCCTCCACAGCCGCACCCAGGCCCAACCCTTGCTGCGCGGCCTGGACCTGGAAATTCCCCATGGCAAACGGCTGTTGGTGCTGGGACCGAGCCACGACGCCAAGGTCGCCCTGCTGCGGGCCACGGCGGGCATCTGGGCCTGGGGCGCGGGCCGGGTCCAGCGTCCCGGCAACGGCCAGACGCTGTTCCTGCCCGAGCGGCCCTATATGCCGCCCGGCACCCTGCGGGAAGCGCTGCTGCGGACGGGCAAGGAGGCGACCATCGGCGACGCGCAAATCCTGGCGATCTTGCGCGAATTCAACCTGGAAAGCCTGTTGGAACGCACCGGCGGGCTGGACAGCGAACAGGACTGGGACGAGCTCTTGTCGCTGGGGGAACAGCAATTGCTGGCCGCGGCCCGCTTGATCCTGGCCGAACCCCGCTTCGTGTTCCTGGACCGCATCAGCACGGCGCTCTCGCCCGAAGACGTGGCGATGCTGCTGGGGCTGCTCAACCACCGCGGCATCACCTACATCACCCTGGGCCATAGCCGCTTCGGGCGGCGCGGCGCGGACGACAAATTGGCGGATTACGACGCCATGCTGGAACTGGCCGGGGATGGTGGCTGGCGGGTCAGGAAGATCGAAGGTGGGAGGCTGGGCGAGGAATAGGCCGACGGGCCGTGGCCTGGGTCACGGCCTGCCCATGAGTTGCAGCTTGTCCAGCAATTTGACGAAGCGCCGGTAGCGGTCGGCACCGATGGTCCCGGCCTCGGCGGCTTCCCGCACGGCGCAGCCCTTGTCGCCGGTGTGGCGGCAATCGTTGAAACGGCAGCGCCCCAGCCAATCGCGGAACTCGCGGTAGCCCCAGGCCAAGTCCTGGGCGTTCATCTCGGCCAGGCCGAACACGGCCACGCCGGGGCTATCGATCAGATCGCCGCCGCCGGGCAGATGGTAGAGGGTGGCGGCGGTGGTGGTGTGGCGGCCCAAACCGGCCTTCTCGGACAATTCGCGGGTGCGGAGCTGCCGGTCCGGCAACAGCGCGTTGGTCAGCGAGGATTTGCCCACCCCGGATTGCCCGGCCAGCATGGCGCAGCGTCCCGCCAGTCCCGCCCGCAGTCCGTCCAAGCCCTCGCCGCTCCTGGCGCTGACGGCGAAACCGGGATAACCGAGCGCCCGATAATCCGCCAAGGTGGCGAGGACGGCGGCGCGGTCCCCGACCCGGTCGATCTTGTTGACCACCACCGCCGCCGCCAAGTCCCGATGCTCGCAAGCGGCCAGATATTGATCCACCAGCAGCCAATCCGGCTCCGGCGCGGGGGCCACCACCACCAGCACGATATCCAGGTTCGCCGCCACCGGCCTGACCTTGGCGTTATGGCCGGGCCGGGTCAACAGGCTACGGCGCGGCAAGACCTCTTCCACCCGGCCCTGGCCCTCGCTGGACACCCACAGCACCCGGTCGCCTACGGCCACGCCGCCCAAGCGCCTGCGGGTATGGCATAGCACGATCTCGCCCGCCGCGTTCTCGACGGCCAAGCCCTGGCCCAGATGGCTGATGACCAAGCCTTGTTGCGGGGACGGGGTGGCTGCTTGGGAAGCCGCGTCGGAGGTTTCCGGCGCGGCGGAGGCCCGCTTCCTGGTCATCAGCCGGCTTTGGCGGAAAGATGGGCGATGCGGATGGCGGCGGGGGGATGGCTGTAATGGAAGGCGGAATACAAGGGGTCCGGGGTCAGGGTGCTGGCGTTCTCGCGGTAGAGCTTGACCAGGGCGCTGATGAGATAGGCGGGCCGGGTCTGGCCGGCGGCGAAATCGTCGGCCTCGAACTCATAACGCCGCTGGAAATAGGCCATGGCCGGTTGCAGGAACAAGGTGAAGGCCGGGGACACCAGCATGAACAGCAGCAAGGCCATGGCGTTGGAAGGGGTATGGACCCCGAGCCCCGCATAGAACCAATCCTGCCCGCTCAGCCAGCCCAGCAGGGCGAAGCCGACCAAGCTGACCGTGGCGCTCACCCCCAGCATCTTGAACACATGGCGGTGCTTGAAATGGCCGAGTTCGTGGGCCAGGACCGCCTCCAACTCGTCGTGTTCCAACGATTCGATCAAGGTATCGAAGAACACGATGCGCTTGCTATTGCCCATCCCGGTGAAATAGGCGTTGCCATGGCCCGAGCGGCGCGAACCGTCCATCACGAAAATCCCCTGGCTCTGGAAACCGCAACGCGCCAACAGGGTCTCGATGCGCTGTTTCAAGGCTTCGTCCCGCAAGGGCGTGAACTTGTTGAACAGCGGGGCGATGAAGGTCGGGAACGCCCAGCTCATCAGGAGGGAAAACCCCATCAGGATGGCCCAGGCCAACAACCACCACGCGCCCACGCTATCCATGACCCAGAGGATCAAGGCCAGGATCGGCGTGCCGATGGCGAGGCTGAGCAGCAATTGCAGGCCCAGGTCCTTGGCGAATTGCTTGGGGGTGTTGCGGTTGAAACCGTAGCGCTCCTCGATGACGAAGGTCTTGTAGATGCCGAGCGGCAAACCCAGCAACTGCATCAGGATCAAGGTGGTCAGGATCGCGCCGATCCCGGTGGCGAGCGGCCCGAAACCGAAGCCGGCCCAAAAGCCCTGGATCGCCTCGATGCCACCGCCCAGGGTGAACAGCAGCAAGATCAACACCTCGATGGGCCGGTCGATATCGGCGAGGCGGTTCTTGTCCAGGGTGTAGTCGGCGGCCTTCTGGTGGGCTTCCAGGCCGATGCTATCGCGGAAGGCGGGGGGCACGGCGGCGCGATGGGCCAGGACGTGGGCGGCTTGGCGGCGCGACAGCCACCATTCGACGCCGAAGGACACGCCCACGGCAAGCAGGAACAAGACGGTGAAGGCATTCATGGGGGAAACAACTCCGTTGCGGTCGGTGGCACAGCTTAGCCTTTGGTAGAATCACTGACAAGCGGCCCAGGGCAACGTTCCCAGCCTGGGCCATCTTTCCTTCATGCTTGATATCCAAGGAAAAAATCATGGCGACAACGGTGCAGGACTTGATCTGGATCGACCTGGAAATGACCGGGCTCGACCCCTTATCCGACCGGATCATCGAGGTGGCGACCCTCGTCACCGACAAGGATCTGAACCTCCTGGCCGAAGGCCCGGTGCTGGCGGTGTTCCAGGACGACAACACCCTCGCGGGGATGGACGACTGGAACCAGAAACATCACCGCGCCTCGGGCCTCGTCGAGCGGGTGCGGCAAAGCCGGGTGGACGAGGCCGAGGCCGAACGGCTGACCCTGGAATTCCTGGAACGCTGGATCGCGCCGGGGGTCTCGCCCATGTGCGGCAATAGCATCTGCCAGGACCGGCGCTTCCTGGCCCGCCACATGCCCCGGCTGGAGGCCCATTTCCATTACCGGAACCTGGATGTGTCCACCTTGAAGGAATTGGCGGCGCGGTGGGCACCGGAGGTCAAGGAAGGTTTCAAGAAGAACAACAGCCACCGGGCGCTGGACGATATCCGGGAATCCATCGCCGAACTCCGCTATTACCGGCAGCATTTGCTCAAGGTGTGAGGCTCAATCGAGCAAGCGCAGGGGAACCCCCGCATCGGCATCGTCCAACGCCGTGAAGAGTTGGTCCCGCTCCTCCAAGAAGCGGTTGATTTCCTGGTCCAGGCGTTGGGCCTTGAGGTCCAGGCTCGGGGCGTGGGCCGCTTGCAGCACGGCCCGCTCCAAGGCATCGGCGCTGCTGCGGATGTCCCCCAGGCCGCAGAACGAGGCCGAGCCGTTGATCCTATGGGCGGACTCGCGCAGCTTGGTGAAATCCCCGCCGCGCAAGGCCCGCTGGATTTCCTGCGATTGCTCCTGCAATTCCTTCACCAGCTTCCGGGCCAGCGACTGGGCCAGCAGGCGGTCGCCGCCGGTCTTTTCCAGGAACACCGCCGCGCAATCCGCGAGCGGCTCGGTCCCGGCCCCTGGCCGCGCCGGCGGGACCGGCCCGATCTTCAGATATTTCCCCAACACCGCCAGCAACGGCCCGTCCAGGACCGGCTTGAGCAGCACATCGGCGAAACCGGCCTGGACGATGGCGATCCGCTCCTCTTCATCGAGATGGGCCGTCACCGCGACGAAGGGCGTGCTGTGGTTGGGCGAGAACTCCCCGAGCAGCAATTCCCGGAGCAACTCCAGCCCGCTCATCCCCGGCATCCTGAGGTCCATGAACACCAGGTCGAAAGCGCGGGTCCTGAGGCGCACCAAAGCCTTGGTGCCGTTCGGGGCCTCCACCACCCGCGCCCCCAGCCGGGTCAGGCGGGCTTCCAGCAGGCGGCGGTTGATCTCGTTGTCGTCCACCACCAGGAACTGCCGCCCCACCAACAACGTGGACATCCCATCGAAGTGTGCCGCAACCTTCGGCGGGACGGGACTTTCGGCCAGGAGTTCCGACAAGGCGTCGCTCCGCACCGGATAACCCAGGCAAGGTAGGTTCTGCGCCCGGTAATACTCGCGGATGCGGCGGCTGGAATGCGGTAGGATCAACACCGGACGCCCACCCGCCGCCCGGACCCGCCCGATGCCCCGCAGCAACAAGGGTTGGGACTTCGCGGCGGCGTTGATCAACACCAAGACGCCATGCGCCCCGGCCTGATAGCTCCGGTCGAATTCCTCCAGGCTGGCGAAGCCATAGCCGGTCGCGCCCACGCTTTGCAATTGGTAGCGCAAGGCCTTGCGGGACAAGGGATCGGGATCGATCAAGGCCAGCTTGAAACCGGGGAAGCCGGGCTTGGCACGGACCGTGCCCGCTTCCAAAGGATGGGTGAACCAAAACGTGGACCCCTTGCCGGGCCGGCTCACCACGCCGATGGTCCCGCCCATGCGCTCGACGATGGCGCGGGCGATATTCAGCCCCAGGCCGGAACCGCGTTCGCCATTGGGCGCATACCCGTCCACTTGGGAAAACGGCGCGAACAAGCGGTCCAGATGCTCGGCGGCGATGCCCCGTCCGGTGTCGGATACCGAGAACAACAAGCTGGAATCGGCACGCCGCAAGCGCCGCGCCCGCACCACGATCCGCCCGGCATGGGTGAATTTGACCGCGTTGCCCAGGAGGTTGGCGACCACCTGTTGCAGGCGGATGGGGTCGCCATGGAACAGTTCCGGCACGGCAGGCTCGACGCACAGCACGATGGACACCTTGGCGCGGGCGCTGATCAGCGTCACGGTGTCTTCGAGATAGGGCCGCAAGGGGAACCATTCGGGCTTCAGCCTGAATTGCTCGGCTTCGATCCGGGCGAGGTCGAGGATTTCATTGACGATTTCCAGGAGGCTCTTGGCCGAGCGCTCGATCAAGCCCAGTTTTTCGAGCTGGTATTCGGCCAGCGGGGTTTTGGCCAGTAGATCGGCGAAACCGATGATGCCGTTCATCGGCGTGCGCATTTCGTGGCTCATCTGGGCCAGGAAGCGGGTTTTGATCTGGGCGCGGGTTTCGGCCTGCCGACAGGCCCGTTCCAGTTCCTCGTTACGGGCTTCCAAGGCATCCAATCTTGCGCGCAGGCTGGACAAGCCCACCGGGCCGCGACGGGCCGGGACGCGATCCGAGCCGGGACCGGTCCGCGCCAACGCCAGGGTGGCCAACAACAGGGCCGAAGCCCAGCCCCCAAGGCCCAGCAAGGCCCAATCCCCCCCCCGCCCGAAGCGGTGGGCCAGGATCGCGGCCAAGGCCAACCCCACGGCCACTCCGCATAGTTTCACACCGATATGGATACGCAACTCAAACCGCATGTAATGAAGCCGTTTTTCCCGGCAGGGTACGAGCCAACAACGCGAGCCTGACACCGCGTCCAGCCCGGCCATCCGGGACTGTCACGCGGACGGCTAGTCTACAACAATAGGTTATATCCGGCGCTAATGGAGATGAATCTGGGTATTTCTGCGTCGGCCGGGGGAAGGGCCGGACTTGGCGGGGGATGGCAGGCTACCGGCGACCCCACACCGCGGGCGGATCACCGCCGCGGGAAACGCCGCCGGTATCTCAAAGCCCCGAGATGATGGCGATGAGCAACAACAACAGGAAGACGCCGGTGGTCACGAACATGGTGAACCAACTCCAACGCCCCCCGCCCGCGCCCGCCGTGCCACCGCCGGCCTCTTCGATGGGCTGTCCGCAACCGCTGCAAACAACCGCCTTGTCCTTCACCTCTTTACCGCAGTGGCGACAATACATGGTCCAACCCTCGCTCGCTTTTGATCTTGAACACGATGCGCCCGGCCGCCGGGCGCGGCAGAGCATAGCGTAATGCGTCCCGACCCGCCAGGATGGGGAGGCGGCCCCGGATCGGCCACTGCACAAGACCGGGTCCGTTATGTGAGAATACCGTCCCCACGGGGCTTCCAGGCCGGGGCCGGTCCACGGCGGCGTGTCCATAATCCGCGCAACTTTCCGGCATCCCCAGGTCTAAGGCTACCGTGCGCCGGTCCCCATCCAGCACCCCGCGGGAAGACCGGCCATACCAACTAGATCAGCAACGAGAAGAGGAAACCGAGACATGAGCAAGAAGACCATCGGCACCGTCATGGGCGCAGCCATCGCCACCACCCTGGCCGGTGCCGCCAGCGCGGGCGAGAATCCGTTCGCGTTGAAAGACCTCGCCAACGGCTATATGCAAGTGGCCGAGGCGGGCAAGGAATCCAAGGAAATGGTCTGCGGCGAAGGCAAATGCGGCGGGAAAGCGGCGAAAAGCCCGGAGATGAACTGCGGCGCGATGAAAGAACAAGCGCTCAAGAAGGAAGCCGAACAGGCCAAGGCGATGGAAGGCAAATGCGCCGGCATGAAGATGGACACCCCGGCCCCGGCCACCCCGGCTCCCGCCGAAGCACCGAAACCCCAATAAGCCCCGGCCCGCCGCGCCGCATGAACGAATTTGCGATACAAGGCGCGGGACTCGGACTCAGGCGGGCCTTCATCGGCCCCCTGAGCGGGCATCCTCCCGCCCAGGTCGATTTCTACGAGGTCGCCCCGGAAAACTGGATGCGGATCGGCGGCAGGCTCGGCAAGCAATTCCGCGCCCTGACCGAACGCCGGCCCTTCGTCTGCCACGGCCTTTCCCTCTCCCTGGGCAGCCCCGCCCCGCTGGACGAAGCCTTCGTCCGCGAAACCAAGACCTTCCTCGACCGGCACGGCATCGCCCGCTACAGCGAACATCTGAGCTATTGCGGCGACGAGGGCCATCTCTACGACCTGATGCCCATCCCCTTCACGCCGGAAGCCGTGCGCTACGTGGCGGCGCGGATCCGCAGGGTGCAGGACATCCTGGAACGGCGCATCGCCATCGAGAACATCTCCTATTACGCCGCCCCCGGCCAGGAAATGGCCGAAATCGATTTCCTCAAGGGGGTTTTGGCCGAGGCCGATTGCGATCTGCTGTTGGATGTCAACAACATCCATGTCAACAGCGTCAACCACGGCTACAACGCCGCGGCCTTCCTGGACGCCATCCCCGCCGAACGCATCGTTTACCTGCATGTGGCGGGGCATTATGTCGAGGCCGAGGATTTCCTGGTCGACACCCATGGCGCGGCCATCGCCGATCCGGTATGGCGGCTGTTGGACCGCGCCTACGCCCGCTTCGGCGTCCTGCCCACCCTGCTGGAACGCGATTTCAACATCCCGCCCCTGGCCGAACTGCTGGCCGAGGTCGATGGAATCCGCGCCCTGCAAGCCCGCCACACCCAAGCCCTGCGCCGCTATGCCTGAAGCCGATTTCCAGCGGATACAGCGCGGATTCGCCGCCCATATCCGCGATCCCGCCCACCAGCCCGCGCCCGCCGATGTCGCGCCCCGGCGCATGGCGACCTACCGCGAACTGTTCTTCAACAATATCGAGAACTTCATCGCCACCGGCTTCCCGGTGCTGAAATCGATCCTGGCGGGCGGGCGCTGGTCGGCCCTGGTCGAAGATTTCTACGCCCGCCACCGCTGCCAAAGCCCATTGTTCGTCGAAATCGCCCAGGAATTCCTGGCCTATCTCGGCGCGGAACGCGGCCCGCGGCCGGACGATCCGCCCTTTATGCCGGAACTGGCCCATTACGAATGGGTGGAACTGGCCCTGGCGGTCGCCGAGGCCGAAGTACCGCCGCTGGACCCGGAGTTCGAGGCCGACCCGCTGGCGCACACGATCCGGCTGTCCGAACTGGCCTGGCCCTTGGCCTATGGCTATCCCGTGCATTTGATCGGGCCGGACCATCAGCCGACCGACCCCCCGCCGCAACCCACCTGCCTGGTGGTTTACCGGGACGCGGAGGACGCGGTGCGGTTCATGGAGGTCAACCCGGCGACGTACCGGCTGCTGGCCTTGTTGGAAGCGGATGGCCCCCTCCCGGCGGTGGCTTGCCTGACCCGCCTCGCGGAGGAACTGCGCCATCCCGACCCCGCCGCCGTGTTGGCGTTCGGGGCGGAGATATTGCGGGATTTAGGGCGGCGCGGGGTGGTCGGGACCGTCGCCGCTTGATGCCCGACGGGGGTTTCAAGCCCGGAGCGTCGTATCTTCACCGGCCCGCTGGTCCGCGTATTCCCGCTCGTTCCTGAACCACAGCGACCGCCCGTGCAAATATCCCACGAAGGTCCAGGTCGCCAGCGCCAACCACACCCGCAACAACCAGTTCCCCTCCGCGCTGAACACGCTGCCGAAACGCGAATACTGGAACACGGCCATCGAAAAGCAGAACATGAAGCCGCCCCAGCGCAGCACGCCGTAGGACCACACGAAGCGGCACATCCCCTGGGCACGCAGGCGCTCCCACTCGGCGATCCTTGCGGGGGTCCAGGCAGCGCGGGCGGGCCGGCTCATCGCGCCCGCCCCATCAGACCGCGCCGCCATGGAGGGAATCGCCGCGCCCGATGGCGTAATAATCGAGACCCAGCGCCTTCACCCGGACCGGATCGTAGAGGTTCCGGCCATCGAAGATCACCGGATGCGACAGGCTGGCCTTGATGAGATCGAAATCCGGGCTGCGGAACATGTTCCACTCGGTCACGATGATCAAGGCGTCGGCCCCGCGCAGGGCGGCTTCGGGATTCTCGCACAGCGCCAGGTCGGCGCGTTCGCCATAGAGGCGCCCCGCCTCCTCCATCGCCACCGGATCGAACGCCCGCACCCTGGCCCCCGCCGCCCACAAGGATTCCATCAACACCCGGCTCGACGCCTCGCGCATATCGTCGGTATTGGGCTTGAAGGCCAAGCCCCACAAGGCGAAGGTCTTGCCGCGCAGGCCACCCTTGAAATAGCCATCGACCTTTTCATACAGCCTGAGCTTCTGGCGGTCGTTCACGCCTTCCACCGCCTGCAACAATTGCGCGGAATAACCCACGTCGCGGGCGGTGCGTTCCAGCGCCTTCACGTCCTTGGGGAAACAGGAACCGCCATAGCCGCAGCCCGGATAGATGAAGTGGTAGCCGATCCGGGGATCGGAGCCGATGCCCAGCCTCACCTTCTCGATATCCGCGCCCAGGCGCTCGGCCAAATTCGCCAGTTCATTCATGAAGCTGATCTTGGTGGCGAGCATGGCGTTGGCGGCGTATTTGGTCAACTCGGCGGAACGGATGTCCATGCACACCAGCCGGTCGTGGTTGCGGTTGAACGGCGCGTACAGCGCCCGCAGCAATTCGGTGGTGCGCGGATTGTCGGTGCCCACCACGATGCGGTCGGGCTTCATGAAATCCTCGATGGCCGCGCCTTCCTTCAGGAACTCCGGATTCGACACCACATCGAATTCCACCGCCGCCTGCCGCCCGGCCAGCACGGCCTGGATGGCCCCGCGCACCTTGTCGGCGGTACCCACCGGCACGGTGGATTTATTGACCACGATGCGGTAATCCGTGATCCGCTCGGCGATGCCCCGCGCCACGGCCAATACATATTGCAAGTCGGCGGAACCGTCCTCGTCGGGCGGCGTGCCCACGGCGACGAATTGGAACAGCCCATGCGCCACCGCCAGATCGAGGTCGGTGGTGAAACGCAAACGGCCGGCTTCCCGGTTGCGCTTGATCAGCACATCCAGGCCGGGCTCGTGGATGGGCACCCCGCCCTGGTTGAGCAAATCGATCTTGCCCGGATCGATGTCCATGCACACCACATCGTTGCCCACCTCGGCGAGGCAGGCCCCGGTCACCAAGCCGACATAGCCGGAACCGAACACGGTTACTTTCATACGATTTCCTTAGGATTTGGAGAAAACGGCGCAAAGCCGGGAGCCGGCGGCTCATCCGGGAAAAGCCCGCCGCAGGTCGTTTTTGATGTCTTCCAGGTTTTCGAGTCCCACGGCCACCCGGACCAGCCCCGCGCCGATACCCGCCGCCGCCCGCTCGGCCTCGCTCAGGCGGCTGTGGGTGGTGGTGGCGGGATGGGTGATGGTGGTCTTGGTGTCGCCCAGGTTGGCGGTGATGGACAGCATCCGGGTGGCGTCGATCAAGTGCCAGGCCGCGTCCTGGCCACCCCCGACCGCGAAGCTGACGATGCCGCCGCCGGCCGTTTGCTGGCGCAGGGCCAGTTCGTGCTGGGGATGGGAAGCGAGGCCGGGATAATGCACCCGTTCCACCCAGCTTTGGTTTTCCAGCCAGGTGGCGAGCGCCAGGGCGTTCTCGCTATGCGCCTTCATCCTCAGCGCCAGGGTTTCCAAACCCTTGAGGAACACCCAGGCATTGAACGGGCTCATGGCCGGTCCGCCGGTGCGGGTGAACGGATAAATCTGCTTTTCCAGCAAGTCGTCGGCCCCGACGATGGCCCCGCCCAGGCAGCGCCCCTGCCCGTCCAGATATTTGGTGGCGGAATGGATCACGATATCCGCGCCCAGGGCCAAGGGTTTCTGCAAAACCGGGGTGCAAAAGCAATTGTCCACCGCCAATAAAGCTCCATGATCGTGGGCCAAGGTTGCGAGCCTGTGAATATCGGCCACCTCGGTCAGGGGGTTGGACGGGGTTTCCAGGAACAGCAGCCGGGTTTCCGGGCGGAGGGCGGCTTCCCAGGCGGCATAGTCGGTGAGATCGACGAAGGTCGTCGAGACGGCGAACTTGCCCAGGATGTTCTGGAACAACAAGGTGGTATTGCCGAACACCCCCCGCGAACACACCACATGGTCGCCCGCCTTGAGCAGGCCGAAGGCGGCGCTGGCGATGGCCGCCATGCCGGAGGCCGTGGCGATGCAGCGCTCCCCGCCCTCCAGCGCGGCCAGCCGCTCCTCGAAGGTCCGCACGGTGGGGTTGGTGAAGCGGGAATAGATATTGCCCGGCCGCGCCCCGGAAAACCGCGCCGCCGCCTCGGCGGCGCTGCCGAACACGAAGCTGGAGGTGGCGAAGATGGGGTCGGAATGTTCGCACTCGGCGGTGCGGCGCTGTCCGGCGCGGATGGCCTGGGTTTCCAGGGCGTAGTCGTTCCAGTCGATATCGGTCACGGTGGGTTTGTCCTCGTTGATTATCCAACGGCGCACGGGCCGTATTCCATTTGAAAGACCAGCGCGATCCTACCCCGCATTATGTAATTCCATCACCGAACTCCCCGAATCGCGCCTAGCCTTGGCCCCGTCGTTGCGATGGCAGGATAAGCGGTCCAGATAATCCTGGCTAATATCGCCGGTCACATATTCACCGTTGAAACAGGAGGTATCGAACGCCTCGATTTTGGGATTGCCGCGCCGCACCGAATCGATCAAATCCTCCAAATCCTGGTAGACCAACCAATCGCAGCCCAATTCCCGCTGCACTTCCATATCGGTGCGGCCATAGGCCACCAATTCATGGGCGGCGGGCATATCGATCCCGTAGACATTGGGATAACGCACCGGCGGCGAGGCCGAGGCGAAATAAACCTTATTGGCCCCGGCATCCCGCGCCATTTGGATAATCTGGGTCGAGGTGGTGCCGCGCACGATGGAATCGTCCACCAACAGCACGTTCTTACCCTTGAATTCCAGGTCGATGGCGTTGAGTTTCTGCCGCACCGATTTCTTGCGGAGATTCTGGCCGGGCATGATGAAGGTGCGCCCGATATAACGGTTCTTGATGAAACCTTCGCGGTATTTCACGCCCAGGCGGTTGGCGAGTTGCAGGGCCGAGGTGCGGCTGGTATCGGGGATGGGAATCACCACGTCGATATCATAGTCCGGGCGCAGCCGCAGGATTTTGTCGGCCAGATGGTCGCCCATCCGCAACCGGGCCTTGTAGACCGAAATATCGTCGATGATCGAATCGGGCCGGGCGAAATAGACATACTCGAAGATGCACGGCGTATGGCGGGTCTGCTCGGCGCACAAACGGGTATGCAGCTTGCCATCCTTCTCGATGACGATGGCCTCGCCCGGCTGCACGTCGCGGATCAGGTCGAAACCCAGCACATCGAGGGCGACGCTCTCGGAGGCGATCATATAATCGGTGCCGTTCGGGGTCCTGCGCTCGCCGAACACCAGGGGACGGATGCCGTTGGGGTCGCG
Source organism: Methylomagnum ishizawai (assembly GCF_019670005.1). Classification (NCBI taxonomy): domain Bacteria; kingdom Pseudomonadati; phylum Pseudomonadota; class Gammaproteobacteria; order Methylococcales; family Methylococcaceae; genus Methylomagnum; species Methylomagnum ishizawai. The sequence continues at coordinate 2,682,251 of NZ_AP019783.1, forward strand.
GAAGGCGATGATGCCGAAGCCGGTGATCATCGCCACCACCGTATAAGCCCCCCGGCAGCGCCGATGCACCCCGGCCACCGCCTGGAACACATCCTCCGGCCCGACCCGGAGCTTCCCGAGTTCCATCAATTCGTGGGCGAACACGTTGAGGAGGACTTCGGAATCGGAATCGGTGTTGATATGGCGCTGGTCCTGCACGAACAATTCGCGCTTCAACACCTCGGCGTTGGTCAGGTTGCCGTTATGGGCCAGGGTGATGCCGTAGGGCGAGTTCACATAGAACGGCTGGGCCTCGGCGGAACTGGTGCAACCGGCGGTCGGATAGCGCACATGGGCGATCCCCATGCCGCCCCTGAGGTTCACCATATGGCGGGTGTGGAACACATCCCGCACCAAACCGCTTTCCTTGCGTAGGTGCATGCGATCCCCTTCGCAGGTCACGATACCGGCGGCGTCCTGGCCGCGGTGTTGGAGGACGGTCAAGGCTTCGTAAAGCTCTTGATTGACCTCTTCGCTGGAAACGAGGCCGGCAATACCACACATGTCACTCACCTATCGATGGGAAGCTGTCGAAGACTTGAAGGGACCGCCGCGGTCGATTTGGCCGCGCAGCCAGAAGGCCAGGGCTTGGAAGGGTGGAATCAGTTTAGACGACTTCCACCAAGGATCGCCCGTCAAGGGCGTGGCCCCCGCCCCGAGGACCAACACCGCCACCAACAGGGCGCCGCGGGCGAGGCCGAACACCATCCCGGCCAGGCGGTCGGTCCCGGCCAGGCCGGCGCCCTGCACCAGTTTGTTGAGCAGGAACGCCAGCACGCCCACCACGACCAGGGTGGCGGCCAGCAGCAGGGCGAACGCGGCGGCGAAACGGACCGAAGGCGGATTGATCGCGGTCGACAGGTGGGCCGACACTTCGCCGCCATAACGCAGCCCCACCCAGACCGCCGCGGCCCAGGCCAGCAGGGAAAACACCTCCCGCACCAAGCCCCGGACCAAGCCGACCACGCCGGACAGGCCGACGATCCCGACGATGCCATAATCCACCCCGGTCAAGGGCGGCATCGCCCCCACCGGCGCTTATTTGCGCGGCAAGATCAAGCTCTTGATCCCCACCGCGCCCTCGATTTGTTTTTGCACCTGTTCCGCCCGGCCCCGGTTCAATTCCGGCCCGACCCGCACCCGGTAGGTCACGCCGGAACCCCCATGGATGGTTTCGACATAGGCCGCGATGCTCTGTTTGCGCAACCGATCCGCCAAACCACGGGCATTGCTCTCGCTCGCGAAACTACCGGCCTGGACCACCCAGGCGGAGGGTGTTTCCGTCGGCACGGCGGGATGCTTGGGCTCGGGCGGCTTGGGCGGGGTGAACTTGGCCAGGGTTTCGGGTGGCGGGGTTTTCGACACGGGCGCGGCGGGCCGTGGTGCCGGGGATTCGGCCACGGGCGGCGCGGCGGTGGGCTTCGGCTTGGCCGCGACCGGCTCGGCGGGCTTGGGCGGCTGCGGGGCTTTCGGCTTGTCCTGCTTTTTCGCGGAGGATTCCGCAAGCTTGGCCTTGGAGGTTTGCCCGGCCTCCTCCTCGGCGATCTCGGCGTGCTTCTTGGGCGGAGCGGGCGGAAGCTTGGCGGATTTGCCGCCGGGCTTGGCCGGTTCGGCCAAGGCGGCCTTGGGGGTGGGCGTCGGCTTGGCACCGGGCTTGCCCAGGGCGGGGGGCTCGCCACCTTCGTCCGTGCCCGTGAAATCCTCTTCCTCGGCGGGGGCTTCGGTGACCTCCTCCACCGGCTCCTCGGCGGAAGCGGCGGCTTCCTCGGCGGGCGCGGGCGGCGGTTCGGCCTTGGCCGGTTTCGGTGGCGGCGCGTCCTCCAGGGGAATCACCCGGTAGCCGGTTTCGGCCGCGGATTTTTGCGCCTTCTTGTTCTCGGGCTTCTCGGCTTGGGCGATATCCGCCGCCGACTTGGGCAGTTCGATGGTTTTCTGTTCGATAGGTTCGGGCGGGGCGGATAGCTCGGCCGCCGCCTTGTCCTTGGGATGGTCGGGGTCCTCGAACAGCATCGGCACGAAGATCACCACCAAGCCCACGATAATCGTCGCGCCCAGCAGGCGCTGCTTCAATTGCTCATCCATTCGACAACAACCTCGGGTCAGGCGGTATGAGCCAGATACTCGGACACCAGGAAAAACGAACCGAACACCAGGATGAGATCGCCGCTCCGGGCACCGGCACGGGCCTTCGCCAGCGCCGCGCCCACATCGCCGAACCCCTGTTCGACGGCGGAAACGCCCAAATCGCGGAATATTTCCAGCAATTCCCCGGCGGTGGCGGCCCTGGGCATGGCGAGCGGGGCCAGATACCAATGGTCGATCACGGCGCGGATATGTTCGACGATGCCGACGATATCCTTATCCCGCATCACCGCGAACACCGCATGGATTCTACGGCCCGCGAACTCCCGGCGGAGGTGCCCGGCCAGCATCCCGACCGCCTGCGGATTATGGGCCACATCCAACAGCACGGGAACCTCGCCCGGAAAAAACTGGAACCGGCCCATCAGGCTGACCCCGGCGAGACCGCCACGGATGGCGTCCACCGAAACCGGCCGCCGGTCCGCGATCCGGTGCAGGGTTTCCAACACCGCCGCGGCGTTCATGAGTTGATGCTCGCCGGGGATCGCGGGCCGGGGCAGATCGTCGAGACGGGCGGTTCCGCTCCGCCAGGTCCAACCCCGCCCGGTAACCTCGTAGCCGAAATCCCGGCCCTGGCAGCGCAAGGGCACGCCCTGTTGTTCGGCATAGCCTAGCACCGAATCCGGCACCGCCGGATCGCCGATCACGGCGGGCCGCCCGGCACGGAAAATCCCGGCCTTTTCCAAGCCTATCGCCTCGCGGGTATGGCCCAGCCATTCCTGATGGTCGATATCGATGCTGGCGAGCAAGGCGGCATCGGTGTCGATGATATTCACCGCGTCCAGCCTGCCCCCCAGGCCCACCTCCAATATCTGCACGTCCAAACCGGCGTCGGCGAAGATATCCAGGGCCGCCAGCGTGCCGAACTCGAAAAAACTGAGGGAGGTTGCGCCACGGGCGGCATCGATGCGGGCGAAGGCTTCGCAGATGGGCGCGTCGCCCACCATCCGGCCATCGATGCGGATGCGCTCGTTGTATTTGAGGATATGCGGCGAGGTATAGGTGCCCACCCGGTAGCCTTGCGCCCTGAGGATCGCGTCCAACAGGGCGACACAGGAACCCTTGCCATTGGTGCCGCCCACGGTGATGGTGAACGGAACCCGGCGGTTTCCGCCCATCGCCTCGAATACCCGGCTCACCCGGCCCAGCCCCATGTCGATGGCGCGGGGATGCAGGGTTTCCTGCCAAGCCAGCCAATCAGCCAGCGTTGTGAAACGCATGGGTTTAAACGTCGCCTTGGGGTTCGCCACTGGGCAGCGGCGCATCGGTGGCGACTATTTCGGGCTTGGGTTCTTCGACCACGGGCGGCTTTTGCGCCACGGACGGCCTGCCGGTCATCAAGAGGTCGAGTAAGGCCGCGATCTTGCCGCGCATTTCGCGGCGGTCCACGATCATGTCCAGGGCCCCGTGTTCCAGCAGGAATTCGCTACGCTGGAAGCCTTCCGGCAGTTTCTCGCGCACGGTCTGCTCGATCACCCTGGGCCCCGCGAAACCGATCAAGGCACCCGGCTCGCCGATATTGATATCGCCCAGCATCGCCAAGCTGGCCGACACCCCGCCCATGGTGGGATCGGTCAGCACCGAAATGAACGGCAAACCGGCGGCGGCGAGTTTGGCCAAGGCGGCGCTGGTCTTCGCCATCTGGAACAAGGACAGCAAGGATTCCTGCATCCGCGCCCCGCCACTGGCGCTGAACACCACCAAAGGCATCCCGTGGGCCAGACAATGATTGACCCCGCGCACGAAGCGCTCGCCCACCACCGACCCCATGGACCCGGCCATGAAATCGAAATTGAAGGCGGCGGCGACCACGGGACGCCCTTCCAACTGCCCGGCGACCACGCTCAACGCATCCTTTTCGCCTGTGGCTTTCTGGGCCTGGGACAGGCGGTCCTTGTATTTCTTGCTATCGCGGAACTTCAAAGGATCGAGCGGGGCGAGGTTCTCGCCGAGTTCCAAGCGGTTCCCTGGGTCGAGGAACAGGTGCAGGCGCTTCTTGCTACCGATCCGCATGTGATGGCTGCACTTGGGGCAGACTTCGAGGTTCCGCTCCACCTCCGAGCGATAGAGGATGGCATTGCAACTCGGGCATTTGCTCCACAATCCTTCCGGCACCGTGCTTTTGGTAGAGGCTTCCGTGCGGATTTTCGAAGGAACAAGTTTGTGAAACCAGCTCAAGGGGTTGACTCTCGTGTGGGTTTAGGAAGAGGCGGCGTCCATCGCAGAGCGCATGGATTGCAGCAAGGCGACGATCTCGGCCAGGGCACGGTCGGTTTGGTTTCCGGCGGCTTCGATCTTGCCGACCAGGGCGCTACCCACGACCACGGCATCGGCGAAGGCGGCGATGGCGGCGGCGATTTGGGCATCCTTCACGCCGAAGCCCACGCCGACCGGCAGCTGGGTCAGCGCCTTGATTTCGGCCAGCTTGCGCTCGACCTCGCCCAAGTCCATATGGGAAGCGCCGGTCACGCCTTTCAGCGAAACATAATAGAGATAGCCGCGGCCCAATTGGCCCATCTTGCGGATGCGCTCTTCGGTGCTATTCGGGGCCAGGAGATAGATGGGATCGATGCCCGCCTCGTGCAACAAGGGCAGCAATTCGGAGGATTCCTCGGGCGGCAGATCGACGGTGAGGACGCCATCGACCCCGGCTTCCTTGGCTTGTTCCACGAAGGCGGCATAGCCCATGGCCTCGATGGGGTTGAGATAACCCATCAGCACCACGGGGGTTTCGGCGTCCTGGGCGCGGAATTCACGGACCAGGCCCAACACCCGGCGCAGGCCCATCTTGTGGACCAGGGCGCGTTCGCTGGCCTTCTGGATCACCGGGCCGTCGGCCATGGGGTCGGAGAACGGCACGCCCAGTTCGATGATATCGGCCCCGGCCTCGACCATGGCATGGAGCGCCGGGACGGTGAATTCCGGGGTGGGATCGCCCGCCGTGATGAACGGGATGAGCGCCTTGCGCTGGGCTTGTCGCAATGCCTCGAATTTGGCGGTCAGGCGGCTCACAGGCTGATTCCCTCGCGTTGGGCTATGGTGTTGATGTCTTTGTCGCCGCGCCCGGAGAGGTTCACCAGGATTTGCTGGTCCTTAGCCATGGTGGGCGCGAGTTTCATGGCGTAGGCGACGGCGTGGCTGGATTCCAAGGCCGGGATGATGCCTTCCATCCGGGTCAGGGTGTGGAACCCCACCATCGCTTCGCTATCGGTGATGCTGACGTAATTGGCTCTCCCTGAATCCTTGAGCCAGGCGTGTTCCGGGCCGACACCGGGATAATCCAACCCCGCCGAAATCGAGTGGGTTTCGATGATTTCGCCGTCCTCGTCTTCCATCAGATAGGTACGGTTGCCGTGCAGCACGCCGGGACGCCCCGCGCTCAAGGGCGCGGAATGGCGGCCGGTTTCGATGCCGTCGCCCGCCGCCTCGACGCCGTACATCGCGATGTCCTTGTCGTCGATGAAGGGATAGAACAAGCCGATGGCATTAGAACCACCGCCGACGCAGGCGACCAAGGCATCGGCTTGGCGTCCGGTCATTTCCTGCATTTGCTGGCGGGCTTCGCGGCCAATCACGGCCTGGAAATCGCGCACCATGGCGGGATAGGGGTGCGGCCCTGCGACCGTGCCGATGATGTAGAAGGTGTTATCGACATTGGTGACCCAGTCGCGCAGCGCTTCGTTGAGCGCGTCCTTCAAGGTCTTGGAGCCGGATTCGACCGGCACCACGGTCGCGCCCAGGAGCTTCATCCTGAGGACGTTGGGCGCTTGCCGGGCCACGTCCACCGAGCCCATGTAGACCACGCATTCGAGGCCCAAGCGCGCCGCCACGGTGGCGGTCGCGACGCCGTGCTGGCCCGCGCCGGTCTCGGCGATGATGCGGGTTTTGCCCATGCGCTTGGCGAGCAGGGCTTGGCCGACGGTGTTGTTGACCTTGTGCGCCCCGGTGTGGTTGAGGTCTTCGCGCTTGAGGAAAATCTGCGCCCCGCCCAGATGGCGGCTCAGCCGCTCGGCATGGTAGATGGGCGAAGGTCTGCCGACATAATGCTTGAGGTCGTAGTCGAGCTCGGCCAGGAATTCCGGGTCCTGCATGTAGCGGTGATAAGCCCGGTTCAGCTCATCGATGGGGTACATGAGGGTCTCGGCCACGAACACGCCGCCGTAGGGACCGAAATGGCCGCGTTCGTCGGGTAGGTTATAAGCTTCCGTCGGCATATTGTTTACTATCGAATAGGTGTACTTCTTGGATGAACGCCGCCATCTTGGCGGCGTCCTTGATTCCCTTCCCCGCTTCCACTCCGCTCGATACATCGAGCGCATAGGGCCGCACCGTCCGCAAGGCTTCCGCCACATTGCCGGGGGTCAAGCCGCCCGCCAGCGTCAGGGTCGCGGCGAACTCCGCCGGGATCAAGCCCCAGTCGAAGCGGTCGCCGGTGCCGCCCTGGGCGTCCGGGTGCCAAGCGTCCAACAGGATGCCGGAAGCCGCCCGATACTTCGCCACCGTGGACACGAGGTCCAAACCCGGCTTCATGCGGATGGCCTTGATGTAAGGCTTGGCGAACGCCCCGCAGTAGCCGGCGTCCTCGTCGCCATGGAACTGGAGCAAATCGATCCGCACCGCCCCGAGGACTTCCGCCACCCGCGCCGCCGCCGCGTCCACGAACAAACCGACCACGGTGATGAAAGGCGGGAGTTCCGCCACGATGGCCTGGGCCCGCTCAATATCCACATGGCGCGGGCTGGGCGGATAGAACACCAAACCCAGGGCATCCGCACCCAAACGCACGGCGGCCAGGGCATCTTGGGGTCGGGTGAAGCCGCAGATTTTAACGCGAGTTCGGTGGAAGGGGTACGGGATTTTGTTCACTCGCGGTCCGGGGTATAGCGGCGGGCATGGGCGGGAAGGTGCTGGAAAATGGGATGGCGGGCGATGCCGAACGGCTCGGGGTAGCAAATGCCGCCCAAGTATAAGCCATCGGCCGGGGCCGTCACACCGCCCTGGGCGCGGTCGCGGGCGGCCAACACCTCCGCCGCCCATTCCGGCGGGCGCTTGCCGGCACCGATCTCGATCAACACCCCGGCGATGTTCCGCACCATATGATGCAGGAAGGCGTTGGCGCAGAGTTCGACCACCACCCTATCGCCGTCCTCGCGCCGCACATGGATGAAATGCATATAGCGGCGGGGACTCTTGGATTGGCAGCCCTGGGCACGGAACGAGGAGAAATCATGATCCCCAATCAGATAATGGGCCGCCGCCTGCATGGCCCCGGCATCCAGGGATGCGGAATGCCAAGTCAGTTGCCGCCGGTGCAGGGCGGATTTCATGGGGCGGTTGAGGATGACGTAGCGGTAATAGCGGGCGATGGCGCTGTAGCGGGCATGGAAATCCTCCACCACCTCGCGCACCCACAAGACGCGCACGTCGTCCGGCAGGTGGGTGTTGGTGCCCATCAGCCAGGAATAGGGCTTGCGCCGGACTTCGGTATCGAAATGTACCACCTGTTCCAAGGCGTGGACCCCGGCGTCGGTACGGCCCGCGCAGACCGCCCGGATCTCGCGGTCGGCGACCCGGCCCAGGGCGGTGTCGAGCGCGGTCTGCACGGTGCGTTTATCGGGTTGCCATTGCCAGCCGGCGAAAGCCGAGCCGTCGTATTCGATGCCTAGGGCGAGACGCATGGGGAAAACAGCGGGGGGACGGGGGCGCTATTGTTCCAGATTGGGCGGGTGGGCGGAAGCGGCATCAAGAATGGGCGTGGTATCCAGCCCAGCGCATCGGGGGCGCGGGTGGCTTTCCGGCCACGACGGAAAACCCCTGGACGGCGGCGCGGAATCCCGCGCCGCCGTCCAGGGGCCAAGTGGAACGCCAGTGCGTGGCTTTTCGGAATCAGGCCAGGGCGAGGCCCAAGCCGCGCCGCTTGTTGAACCCCAAGCCGGCCAACCCCAAGCCCATCAGGTAGAGGGTGGCGGGTACCGGGACTTCCGAACCGCTGCCGCCGCCACTGCCGGCGTAACCGACCGGATCGCTGAAGAGGACGACATAATCCCTGGGGGATAAATAACCGGTTTGGGACTCGAACAACTCGGGGTCGCTAAAGCCAGCGGCGTTGGCCACGATGTCGGACACAAGGGCATTGAGATCGGCGGGGCTGTTGTCAAGGTTCGCGCCGGAAAAATCAATCGCGATCAGATAGTCGCCCGCCCCCAGGGTTAAGCTGCCCGAACCCAGGGAGGAGGTACTATTCGACCCGACGATATACCCCCCCGCCTCCAACGCCCCGGTACCGTCGTCGAATATATAGGCGTCCGCGTAGAAACCATCGCCGCCGACACTGACCGTCAAGCTACCGCCACCGAAATGGAACCGATAGGCATCGAGATAATCGCCGGGGCCGAGTTGGCCGTCGACTTCGATATTGGGCGGTGTGATGTTTCTGGGGGAACCGGAAGCCAGCGGCCCCGCATCGCCGCCGGTGCTTTCGAGGAAGGGGGTGGCATGGGCCGCCTGGGTCGATAGCAACAAGCCCGCCGCTATCAGGCTAGTGAGCAAATTTTTCATGGTTGCCGTTCTTTGATAAGGATTGGGAAGCAAGGGTTGTGTGGTTTTTCGGGGACCGGGATATTCCCACGGCCCGCAACCGCTCAAAGCGATCCCACAGAGGAAGCCACCAACCCATTGTAATCAAAGGCAGTTACGATTGATACACCTACCCCAACGATTCTGTAAAAACGTAAAATATAGCGACACCCCACCCCCAGTCAGCACGGCAAGCACACCCAGAAAACGTGACGCTCCTCACAATCCGGGCCAGGATGGCGGACATCCCGCCCATAAAAAAGGCGCGGAACCATAGCCCCGCGCCCGCCCCTACGGACCGGTCAGGCGATATTCTGCGCCGCGACCATGAAATACAGCATCGGGATCGAGAACATGGTGTTGAACCGGCTGGTCAACATCGCGGTGCGGGCCGCGGCCTTCTTCTCGTCGTCGGTGGCCGGGACCAGGCCCAGCGCCTTTTGCTGGTTGGGCCAGATGATGTTCCAGACGTTATAGGCCATGAACAGCGCCAACCACATGCCGAGACCGATATAGGTGGTCCGGCCCCCTTGGAACTTGCCCAGCAGCAAGGCATCCAGCAGGTAGCTGTTGAGCAGGGCCAGCACGACACCGGTGACCACGGTGGCCAGCGCCGCGTAACGGAACCAGAACAGCGCGGTCGGGGCGATGACCTTGCCGATGGCCGGTTTCTGTTCGTCGGGAATCTTGGGCATGGAGGGGATTTGCACGAAATTGAAATACCAGAGCAGGCCGATCCACATCACCCCCGAAATGACATGCAGCCAGCGGAACAGGAAGGCGGTCCAGTTCAGGTCCAGCCGCACGCTGCCGGTGGCGAGCGCCAGCACCGCGCACAGCCCGGCCCCGAACAAGAGGGCGCGTTCCAGTTTGTCCAAACCAAAACCGGCCAGTTTGTCGATCAGTTTCAACATGAGATTACGCATGGATATCCTCCTCATAATGTGTTTTTGGGATGATGTGCCTGGGGATAGGTCGAGCAGGCGTGACACAGGGTATGCCCTTGCGGAGCACGAAGCAAACCCATAACGGTGGTTCTGGAATCCAAAGCCGACTTTGGACAAACCCCGTCATCGCCACGGCAAGCCTTGGACTCCAACAAGCCTTCAGGGATAGAAAATGAAGAACAGGTAGGCGACGAACAGCATCAGGTGCGCCTGCCCCTGCAAGATGGTGGCGCGTCCGCTGACCAGGGTGATGAGCAGCACCAAGAGGCTGGCGTAGAGCAAGGTGGGATCGATGCCTTCCAGCCCCAGTTCCAGGGTGTGGTTGGACAGGCTGGCGGCGATCAAGACGGTGGGCACGGTCAGGGCGATGGTGCTGAGGGCCGAACCCAGGCAGATGTTCACCGCCCGCTGCATCCGGTTGGCCAGCGCGGCCCGCAACGCTCCCAAGCCCTCCGGGGCCAACACCAGGCCCGACACCACCAAGCCGCCCAAGGCTCCCGGCGCATGCAAGGTTTCGATGCCGAAATCGATGAAGCCGCCCAGATGCTCGGCCAGCAACACGATGGGCACCACCGACAACAGCAACCCCGCCGCCGACCGGGCGATATCGCCGGGCCCGGCGGGCAGTTTATGCACGGGTTTCTCGCCCAGGTTGTCGTCGAAGCCGTTTTGCTGGGTATTGAACGGATGGTCGAACAGCGAGCGGTGCCTGCCGGTTTGCAACAACAGGAAACCGGCGTAGACCAGAACGCACAGCGCCCCCAGGAAGCCCTCCTGTTGCGGGGCGAGGGTGTGGCCCGCCGAGGACCGGCTGTAGTTCGGCATGACCAGCAGCACCAGGGACAGGGGCGCGATCAAATGCAGGAACGACAGCGCCCCCCGCAGGTTGAACTCCTGCTCCAGATGCCGCCAACCGCCCGCCGCCAAAGACAAACCCACCAGCCCATTGAGCAGGACCATCAGGGTCGCGAACACGGTATCGCGCAACAAAGTGGGGTTCTGCTGGCCGGTCAACATGATCATCAGCATCAGGCTGACCTCGATGGCGGTGGCCGAGAGGGTCAGGACCAGGGTGCCCAGGGGTTCGCCCAAGATATCGGCCAGATGGTCGGCATGGCGCACCACGGTGAACACGCAGCCCAACATGGCGGCGAACACCCCGAGCGCGATGGCCGCCGTCCAGCCCAGGCCGATTCGGTGCGGGTCCAGGCTGGGGGCCAGGATGAACGCCAGCCAGACCAGCCAGCAGGTCAGGGTGTAGGCGTGGCGGGAGAGGAAATCGCTCGCTATCCGCACGGCCTATCCCGCCGCTTCCCGCAAAGCCTCCAAGGCTTCCCAGCGCTCGTAGGCCAGGGCCAAGCCTTGCTCCAACTCGGCCATCCGCGCCTGGGCCTGGGTGATGGCGTCCCGGCTTTGCTGGTAGAAACCGGGATCGGCCATGCGCTGGTTCAACGCGGCGATTTCGGTTTCCAAATCCTCGATTTTCCCGGGCAAGCCTTCCAATTCCTTTTGCTCCTTGAAGCTCATTTTCTTGGATTTGGCGGGCGCGGCGGTTTTTTCGGGAGCGGGCTTGGCCGGGGATGGGGCCGCCACCGACGCGGGCCTTTGCCGCAACCAATCGTCGTAGCCCCCCACATACTCGTTGACCTTGCCATCGCCCTCGAACACCAAGACGCTGGTCACCAGATTGTTGAGGAAGGCGCGGTCGTGGCTGACCACCAACACCGTGCCGTTGAACTCGGTCAAAAGCTCTTCCAGCAAGTCCAGGGTGTCGGCGTCGAGGTCGTTGGTGGGTTCGTCCAGCACCAGCAGATTGGCCGGCTGGGTGAACAAGCGGGCCAGGAGCAGCCGGTTGCGCTCGCCGCCCGACAGAGATTTCACCGGCTGGCGGGCGCGGTCGGGGCTGAACAGGAAATCCCTGAGATAGCCGATGGCGTGGGTGTTGCGGCCATTGATAGTGACCCGGTCGCTGCCCTGGGCCACGTTGTCGATCACCGAAGCCTCCTCGTCCAACTGGGCGCGGTATTGGTCGAAATAGGCGATTTCCAGGTTCGTACCCAGCTTGATCTTGCCACTGGTGGGTTGTAATTGACCCAGGATCAGGCGCAGCAAGGTGGTCTTGCCACAGCCGTTGGGACCGATGATGCCGATCTTATCGCCGCGCAGGAGGGTGGCCGAGAAATCGCGCACGATGGTACGGTCCGCGTAGCCGAAACCCACGTTCTCGGCCTCGGCCACCAACTTGCCGGAACGCTCGGCCTGCTGCACCAGCATATTGACCTGCCCCACCCTGGTCCGCCGCTCGCCGCGCTCTTTCCGCATCTCCACCAAGCGCTTGACCCGGCCCATGTCGCGGGTACGGCGGGCCTTGATCCCGGTGCGGATCCACACCTCCTCCTGGGCCAGTTTCTTGTCGAACTCGGCCTCCTGCTTGGCCTCGGCCTCCAACAGTTCCTCCTTGCGGCGCAGATAGGTCGGGTAATCCCCTGGGAAATCGGTGAGCCGACCCCGGTCCAGTTCGATGATGCGGGTGGCGAGCTTTTGCAGGAACACCCGGTCGTGGGTGATGAAGATCAAGGTGCCGGGCCAACCCAGCAGGAATTCCTCCAGCCAGAGGATGGCGTCGAGGTCGAGATGGTTGGTGGGTTCGTCCAGCAGCAGCACATCGGGCTGGGTGGCCAAGGCCCGCGCCAACAACACCCGCCGCTTCAAGCCGCCCGACAAAGAGGCGATATCGTCGTCGCTGGGCAGGCCCAGCCGGGTCAGGAGGTTCTGTATGCGCTGTTCGATATCCCAGGCCCCGGCGGCCTCGATGGCGTGCTGGCAGGCTTCCAACTCGGCCAGGTCGGCGGGGTCCGGTTCGGCCCCGATGCGGTGCGAGAGTTTGTGGAAGCGGCGCAGGGTCGCGCCGATGCCGCCCAGGCCCCCCACCACCACATCGAACACGCTGCCCGAGGTGTCCAGCGGCACCTCCTGGTCCAGCCGCGCCACCCTGGCCCCGTCGGCATAGGCGATATCGCCGTCGTCCGGGCCGATGTCGCGGGACAGCAACTTGAGGAAGGTGGATTTGCCGGTGCCGTTGCGGCCCACCAAGGCCACCCGCTCGCCTTTCTCCACGGAGAAATCGATGCCGTCCAACAGCGGATGGCCGTAGCCGAGATGCACATTGCGTAGGGAAATCAGGGTCATGGGTAATATCGGATGAAGTGGGCGGGAACGGGGAATCCCGGCCCAAGGCTTAAAGGACGGGGATTTTAACATCCCCGGCCCCGGCTTCACTGGTGCGGACCGGCGGCGGTCTCGCGCTGGGACACCAGCCCGGCGGCGACCAGCCGCACCATCAGTTCCTTGGTGACCTGCGGGTCGGTGACGACTTCGTAGAACAAGCGCCCGCCGGTTTCCTCGACATCGGCGTCGTTGCCGATCCACAGCCGCACCGGGGCTTCGCGGATCACCAGCCAATGCATGGCCCCGATCTTGTCGGGATAGCGCCCGACATAGAACAGGCTATTGGGGCTGTATTGAGGAAACCGCGCCTCGATCCGCTGCAAAGCCAGTTCCTTGCATAGCTTGGGAAAGGCCGCCGCGTCCAATTCGATGCCGTTGACGTTGTAGCGCAGCAGGCTGTCGCCGCTGTCCTTCTGCATGATGCCCTGGTTGACCGGCTCGGCCACCTCGACCCCGCGCGGCAACCGCGCCCCGATGCGGGTCTGGCGCAAGGACGCCGCGCAGGACGACAGCCGGTCGGCGCGGTTGATGGCGGCGGAGATCATGATCTCGTGGTCGCCGTCGTAGAGGAAGGCCGGGGCTTCGTCGAGATAGCAAATCCCCAGGCCCAGCTCCAATGGCGGCAAATCATGCTTGCGGTTCTGGGCGTTCTGTAGGTCCACCACGTCCAGGATTTTGCGGGCCAAGCCGGCGGCACGACACACCGACAGCCAATCCTGCGGGGCGCTCTCGTATTCGTAGAGGCTGAGGATGACCGCGTCGCCCTCCACGAACACCTTCTTGGCCCCGAACTTCTCCAACAGGTCGTTGATGGGGGTAAAGAAATTGAGGGTGAAATGGGTGGCGGGATTGAGGTTACGCTTGCGCAATTCCTTGGTGATGCGGCTGGAACCGCGCAAATCGGCCTTGAGGATGGTATGGCCGCAAATATCGTTGGGGTCCTTGACCCGCTCCTCGGGCAGCACGAATTCGTGCAGGCTGCGGTTGCTGCGCGATAGCTCGATATGCGACGGCTGCTCCAACAGGTTGATCTGGTCCATGATCCAGAAGGCGCGATGGGCCAGCTTGAGGTCGCGCCGCAAGCGGGCGAAGCGCACCATGAAATCGGCCACGCATTTCTCGCGCTCGGGCTGGCCGCGGCGGCGCAGGCCGGTTTTGCTGTGTTCCAGCCGCTTGATGGCGGCATCGACATCGGCGATGCCCTTGATATGGGCCAAACGCTTGCCCATCGCCACGCGGGTGATATCGCCTTCCAGGTACTCGATGATCATCCGCACCGGCACCTGTCCGCCCAGTTGCTCGAACACCGCCGGGGCTTCGTACAAGGCGTAGACCCGCTCCAACAAGCCGATGGAGCGGAAGCGCAACTGGGCCTCCCGCGCCAGTTGGAGCCGGAAAGCCATGTGGTATTGGGGTTGGGGCGAAGGCGGGTCCAGCAACAGGCTGCTTTCATCGGCGCGGTCCAGGGCTTCGGGCTCCTCGCCCTCGATGGAGAGGAGGCGCTTGAAATTGCCGGGGTCGTCCAGCCAACTGGTGCGGCCCTGGGCGTATTCCTCCTCGCGCAAGGCCCGGTCCAGCAGCAAATCCACATCCAGGAAGCCGGGCAGGTTGCCCTGGTCCAGCCTGAGGCGCGAGCCGAACCTGGCGCTGGCCGCCGCTTCCGGCAAGGCGTCCGTGGGCAGCGGGGGCTGGGTCCATTCCGGCAGGTAATCGGCGAACAAGCCGGTGATGACCTGGTTGATCTCGGCGAATTCGCCCAGGTTGTCGCGCCGCCCGCCGACCGGCGGATAGTGCTTGACCAATTGCTCGTCCTGCCAGGGACTCGGCAACAGCAGGATGGGATTGAACAAAATTTCACGCGGCACCGGCCAGGAACGCCCGAGCAAGGATTTGCGGCGCTTGGCCAGCACCCCCGCTTCGACCTTCAACACCTGCCCGAACAGGTTCTGCGCCACCCGGTGGTGGATTTGCGGCATCTCGCGGGACAGGGCCGCCAATTGGTCGTAGATGCGCATGGCCTTGCCGCCGCCGCATTCCTGGTAGCCGCGCTCCTGGTGGAGCCCGTCGCGGAAATTCCGCAATTCCGCCCCGACCAGCACCAACAGGAATTTGAACAGGGCGAACTGGGCGAGTTGTATCGGCTCGCGCTGGCTGGCCTTGCGGGCCACGCCCAGGGCCGCATCCATCAACTCGGCATAGTGCCTCAAGAAGGCATCGACGGTTTTGGGGGTGGGCGGGGCGATCCATTTGGATTTCCAGCCCAGGTTTTCGTTGGCGTCGTGTTCTATGGACTGGCGGACCAGGCGGACGGCGGCGTCGGCGAATTTCGGACTCAGCATCACATCGATATGGACGTTATCGATGCCCTTGTTGAAACGGTCGAGCTTGAAGCGGAACGGCGGGGGCGCCGCCAAGGGGGCGACGAGCTTCCCGGTATCCGGCTTCTGCTTCAAGAAAAAATCGAATCCGAACAACATGCCTGGGGTCGTCGTCGTTGAGGGAGTGGATGGGTTCCGTGACCGGCCCATTCCCGCGCCGCTCCGGGGCGGACGTCCACTATATCGCAGAAGGAATTGCCGTTACGCGGGAACCGTACAAGAAACATGGACCTATACACAAGCCGCTAGTGTAACAGGCGACATGGTCGGTGATGGCGAAATCGCGCAAGCGGCACAAACGAAAACACGGCCCGCGGGCCGTGTTTCCAGGGGGAAAACCCAGCGCCCGGCCCTATTCGGGGCTGGCGGGCGGGCGGCGGCGGTTGATCGGCACGTAGGCGCGTTGCGGCGAACCCACGTAGATTTGCCGGGGCCGGGCGATCCTGGTGCCGGGTTCCTCGATCATCTCCTTCCAATGGGCGATCCAGCCCGGCAGGCGGCCGAGCGCGAACATCACCGTGAACATATTGGTGGGGATGCCCATGGCGCGGTAGACGATGCCGGAATAGAAATCCACGTTCGGATACAGCTTGCGCTCGATGAAATAGGGATCGGTGAGGGCGGCTTCTTCCAAGCCCTTGGCGATTTCCAGGATGGGATCGTTGATGCCGAGTTGGTCCAAGAGTTCGTCGCAGTGTTTCTTGATGATCTGCGCCCTGGGGTCGTAGTTCTTGTAGACCCGATGGCCGAAGCCCATCAGGCGGAAGGGATCGTTCTTGTCCTTGGCCTTGTCGATGTATTTCTTGTAATTGCAACCGTCCTTGGCGATGTCCTCCAGCATCTCGATCACCATCTGGTTGGCCCCGCCATGCAGCGGCCCCCACAGGGCGCAGATGCCCGCCGAAATCGCCGCGAACAGATTGGCCTTGGACGAACCCACCATGCGCACGGTCGAGGTCGAGCAATTCTGCTCGTGGTCGGCGTGGATGATGAACAACACGTCCAAAGCCTTGCGGATCACCTCGTCCACTTCGTAGTCTTCCACCGGGTTGGTGAACATCATATGCAGGAAGTTGGCGACATAATCCAGCTTGGGCTTGGTATAGACGAAGGCCTCGCCCACCGAGCGCTTATAGGCGAAAGCCGCCAGCACCCGCACCTTGGACAACAGGCGGGTGATGGTCTGGCTCATTTCCTTGGGGGTGGGATCGGACTTGAGCAATTCCGGGTGATAGACCGACAACGAGCAGACCATGGCCGAGAGGATCGCCATCGGGTGGGCATGGCCGGGATAGGCGGTGAAGAAGCTCTTCATGTCCTCGTGGATCAGGGAATGGTGTTGCACCTTGTCCTTGAACCGGGTGAATTGCTCGGGGGTGGGCAGTTCGCCGTAGATCAGGAGATAGCTCACCTCCATGAAGGTGGACTTCTCGCACAGTTCGGCGATGTCGTAACCCCGGTAGCGCAGGATACCCTGGTCGCCATCGATATAGGTGATGGCGGATTTGCAGGAGCCGGTGTTGCCATAGCTGGGGTCCAGGGTGACGTAGCCGGTGGAGGAAAACAGCTTGCTGATATCGATGCCCTTTTCCTGCTCGGTGCCGACGATGATGGGCGCTTCGACGATTTGGCCTTCCAGTTCGATTTTCGCTATTTGTGACATGGCTGATTGACCTCTCTTGCCGGGATTGAGCTTCGCCGGAGTGTAACGACAACCCGCCAGGCTAGGCTAGCCCGGCGGAACGATGGGATTCCGGGAACGGGGCCCCGGACGGAAACCGGGCCGATAGTACGGGAAAAGCCGGAGCGCCCGGAAATCAAGCCCCATGATCCGGCCAGCACGGACCCAAGGGCGGAATTGCCTGATCTTGGGCGGATTTTGGTCCAACTTGGCCGGGGACGCGGAAACAGTATATTTTCAGCCGCCCGCCCCGTCGGGCCGACGCCAGTTCCCGCAACGCAAACCCACCCGCAAACGCCGGAACGCTTCCGCGTCCACGGCGTCGCGGACTATGGGAATCGCCAGCAAGCGCCCGTCCAGGGTCCGCAGGCGCAGGATCACAATCCAGGCCGTGACCACGCAACCCCCGGCCAGCGTCCCCCCGACCGGCCCGGCGCGGCCCGAAACCACGACCGTCCCCTCCCCGTCCAATACGATTTCCCGCACCCGCGGCATCACTCCGTAATCCCGGCGCACGGCGCGATAACTCAAAGCGACGGCGGATAGCAGCGGCGGTTTGGCCCACCACGGCAGGCCGTTCGCCACGGCGCACCCCCCGGCCAGGAGATGCAGGGCCGCGAGGAGGCCCAGCAACCGCCGGGACGGTTCAAGCCGGAGAGGAAGGGAGGTTCTGGAGTTTGCGGATGAGGACGGCAAGCTCGGCCTCCTCGGGCAAGGGACCGCCGCCGAGATAATGCCAAAGCTCGTCGTCCTGGAGTTCCAGCAAGCGCTGGAACGCCCGCTGCTCGGCGGGCGGGGCGGCCGCGTAGCTTTGGGCCAGATAGCGCCCGATCAGGAGATCGAGTTCGCGCATCCCGCGCCGACACAGCCAGCGCTGCCTCGCCGAGAGCATGGGCTAGCGCTGGCGTTCGACCAGCAGTTTCTTGATCTCGGCGATGGCCTTGGCCGGGTTCAAGGATTTGGGGCAGGTGTCGGTGCAGTTCATGATGGTATGGCAGCGGTAGAGCTTGAACGGGTCTTCCAGGGCGTCCAAACGCTCGCCGGTGAATTCGTCGCGGCTATCCTGGATCCAGCGCTGGGCTTGGAGCAAGGTGGCGGGACCGAGATAGCGCTCGCTGTTCCACCAATAGCTAGGGCAACTGGTCGAGCAACAGGCGCACAGGATGCAGTCGTACAACCCGTCGAGCTTGGCCCGTTCCTCGCGGCTTTGCGGACGCTCGCGGTCGGCGGGCGGCGGGGTCTGGGTTTGGATCCAGGGCTTGACCGAGGCGTATTGGGCGAAGAAATGGGTCATGTCCGGCACCAAATCCTTCACCACCGGCAAATGCGGCAGCGGGTAGATTTTCACGGTGTCGGCGCAATCTTCGAGCGCCTTGGTGCAGGCCAGGGTGTTGCGCCCGTCGATGTTCATGGCGCAGGAACCACAGACGCCCTCCCGGCAGGAACGCCGGAACGCCAGGGTGCTGTCGATCTCGTTCTTGATCTTGAGGACGGCGTCCAACACCATCGGCCCGCAGCGGTCGAGGTCGATATGGAACACATCCAGGCGCGGGTTGCCGCCGGTCTCGGGATCGTAGCGGTAGACCTCGATGCGGCGGACGCGGGTCGCGCCCTGCGGGGCGGGATAGACCTTGCCGGACTGGACTTGGGAATGCTTGGGGAGGGTGAGTTGGACCATGGTCTTGGATTCGCTCGCTGGGAAAAGCCGGGGAGGGCCGCGCTCAATACACCCGCTTCTTGGGCGGTATCACCGCGACCTCGTCGGTCAGGGTGTACATGTGGACCGGGCGGTAGCCGATGGCGACCTTGTTGTCCGCATCCAGCCACAACAGCGAATGCTTGAGCCAGTTTTCGTCGTCGCGCTCGGGGAAATCCTCCCGCGCATGGCCGCCGCGGCTTTCCTCGCGGTTCAGGGCGCCGGCGATGGTCACCATGGCCTGGCCCAGGAGGTTGTCGAGTTCCAGGGTTTCGGCCAGATCGGTATTCCACACCAGGGAATGGTCCTCGACCTTCACATCCGGGAAAGTGGCCATCACCTGGGCCAGTTGTTCCACTCCTTCGCGCAGCACCTCGCCGGTACGGAACACGCTGGCGTGGTTCTGCATGGTCTTCTGCATCGCGAGGCGGATTTCGGAAGTCTTGAGCGAGCCATTGGCGTGGCGCAGGCGGTCGAAACGGCCCAGTTGCGCCTCCCAGGCGCTCTCCGCCAGCGGCTTGTGCGGTTGGCCGGATCTGATCAGTTCGGCGCAACGGATACCGGCGGCGCGTCCGAACACCACCAAGTCCAGCAGCGAATTGGAGCCCAGGCGGTTGGCCCCATGCACCGAGACGCAAGCCGCCTCGCCGATCGCCATCAATCCCGGTACCACGGTTTCCGGGTTGCCGTCCTTGAGCGTGACCACTTCGCAACGGTAATTGGTGGGGATGCCGCCCATGTTGTAGTGGACGGTCGGCAGCACCGGCATCGGTTCCTTGCGGCAATCGACCCCGGCGAAAATCTTGGCGGTCTCGGCGATGCCGGGCAGGCGCTCGTCGATGATGGCCGGGTCCACATGCTGGATATTCAGATGGATGTAGTCCTTGTCCGGCCCACAGCCCCGGCCCGCGCGGATTTCCATGGTGATGGCCCGGCTCACCACGTCGCGGGAAGCCAAATCCTTGGCATGGGGGGCGTAGCGCTCCATGAAGCGCTCGCCCTCGGAATTGGTGAGATAACCGCCCTCCCCGCGCACGCCTTCGCTGATGAGGCAACCCGCGCCATAGATGCCGGTGGGATGGAATTGCACGAACTCCATATCCTGCAAGGGCAAACCCGCCCTAAGCACCATGCCGTTGCCATCGCCCGTGGTGGTATGGGCGGCGGTGCAGGAGAAATAGGTGCGGCCATAACCGCCGGTCGCCAGGATCACCATATGCGAGCGGAACAGGTGCAGGCTGCCGTCTTCCAAACGCCAAGCCAACACGCCCCGGCACACGCCTTCGTCCATGACCAGGTCGAGGGTGATGTATTCGACGAAGAATTCGACCTCGTGCTTGAGCGATTGCTGATAGAGGGTATGCAGGATGGCGTGGCCGGTCTTGTCGGCGGCGGCGCAGGTGCGCTGGGCGGTGCCTTCGCCGAAGCGGGTGGTCATGCCGCCGAAGGGCCGCTGGTAAATCTTGCCGTTCTCGGTGCGGGAGAACGGCACGCCGTAATGCTCCAGTTCGATCACGGCGGGGATGGCCTCGCGGCACATGTATTCGATGGCGTCCTGGTCGCCCAGCCAGTCCGAACCCTTGACGGTGTCGTACATATGCCAGCGCCAATCGTCCTCGCCCATGTTGCCGAGCGCGGCGCTGATGCCGCCCTGGGCCGCCACCGTGTGGCTGCGGGTCGGGAACACCTTGGTCAGGCAGGCGGTTTTCAAGCCCTTCTCGGCCAGGCCGAGCGCGGCGCGGAGTCCGGCCCCGCCTGCGCCCACCACGACGGCGTCGTAGGTGTGGCGGATGATTTCGTAAGCCTTGGCCATATCAATTCACGAAAAGGATGCGGAAGGTGGCGTAAATCGCCGCCAGCCCGAGGAAATAAAACACCAGTTTGACAGCGAGCAGGGCGAAGATTTTGACCCAATCGGTATGGACGTAGTCTTCGATGATGACTTGCAGCCCCAACACGGCATGGTGGGCGGTGGCGATGATGAAGGACAGCAGCAGCAGGCTGTTCCAGGGGTTTTTAACCCAAGCCAGCACGGCGGCGTGGTCCAGGCCGGGCAGGGCCGCGACCGAGAGCGCGAACCAGAAGGTCAAGGGCACCAGGGCGATGGCGGTGACGCGCTGGCGCCACCATTCATGGGAACCCACGCCCGCCGAACCCAGGCCGCGGGCCTTGGCGAGCGGTGTTTGATAATTCATAGGCAGCCTCGAAGTTGCGTATCCAAGCGGGAATCCGGACCTAGCCGCCGATCCAGGCGGCGAGCATCGCGCCCAGGGTCAGCAGCGCCGAGGCCGCCAGTTCCACATAGCCATAAAATTGCAGGGTGTCGCGCTCCAGGCCATGCACGGTGTCCCAGACCAGATGGCGGACACCATGGCAGAGATGGAAGAACAGCGCGTAAATCCAGCCCCACAACAGCAGCCGCCCCAGGAAGGAATCCAGCAGCGCCTGGGCCAGGGCGTAATGGGAACCGCCCTGCGCCACCGCCATCAGGAACACGACCCACAACACCAAGCCGAGGCTCAACACCACCCCGGTGATCCTGTGGCTGATGGAGAGCAGCGCCGTGAGGGGCAGGCGATAGACTTGGAGGTGCGGCGAGAGGGGACGTTCGCTCATTGTGGCTTTCTTATCAAGGTTACGCAGTAAACACCGCTAGGAAACAGTCGCCGCGCTAGAAGTCGATGCAACGGCCCCCGACTTGCCAATCGCCGTAGCGGGTGGGGTCGGGAGGGGGCGCGGGCTGTGTTGGCCGTGGCGCGGGTTCCGGGGGCCGGGCGGCGGCCCGGTCCGGGACGGGGTCGCCGTCGGTGGGTGGGGATTCGGACTCTGGGGCCATGTCGGGGGTTCCATGGGGGGCTTGGGGTTTTTATACCTTGTGCCCCATCCAATCACAAGCGGGGGGTGGGAAGCATGGATTGTTTCGCGTTGGGGTGGGAAGGTGGGCTTATCGCCCGCCGCGCCGTTGCGGTTTGGTGCCGGGCGTTTCGAGTTGGGCGATATACCGCAATGAAGATGGAAAAATCCAACATGGCAAGCGCCCACATTGCCGAAATGGGGCGATTCTGTGCCAAAAATAGACAGGAAACAACACCCCGCCCCCAGGACGAGACTAACGCCCCGCCCAAAAGCGCCCTACCCAGCCCGCTCCCGATACCGCCAATGGAACCCCAGCAACACCCCCCCGCTCAGCGCATAGCCATAGGCGAAGGCCGGCGCGGCCCCGAAACCGAAATGGTTCGCCACTCCCGAGGGCGTCAAGGTGTAGGCGTGGATCAAACCGAACCAGGCCAAACCCGCCGCCGCGAAGGTCCACACCGCCGCCTTGAGGAAATCGCGTTCGGCGAGATGCGCCAGCACGGCGGCCAGCACCATCGAGGTCAGCATGAACCCCTGGCTCAGGGCGATCAGGCCATGGATGTATAAATCCTGGCCGAACCTGGGCGCGGCGGCGTACAGGCTCGACCCCCCCGCCCGCAAGGCCGTCTCGACCAACAACAAACCCCAGGCCGCCAGCGCCGGCACCAAGCCCAGGCTCACCGCCAAGGCATGGGCGGGCGGCACGGCCTGGAACGCCTGCGCGGTGATGACGATGCCGATCCACAGCAAGATGCCCAGGGCCGCTTCCAAGGGCACGAGCTTGAGCAGCCAAGCATAAGCCCCGACCATGCACAGCAAGGCGATGACCCAGCCGTTCAAGGCCGAATAAGCCGCCCGCGCCCCCATGGCTTTCCAACCCGGATGGCCAATGTAAATCGTGGTGGGGAAGGCGCTGCCGAACAGCGCCGCGACCAAGCTCCCCAAGCCATTCGCCAGCAAAGAAGGCCGGGTTTCGTAGCGGTCGCCCGCCGCCTCGGCGCTTTCCAGGTTTTGCAGGGAGCCGATCAGGTTGAACAAACCCATGGGCACGATCACCGCCAGATAGGACCAAGCCTTGGGACTCGCCAATAAGGCCAGGGCCTCGCCCGGCACCGGCAGCGGCGGATAAAAACCCAGGGCGGGCGTATCGGCCATGGGCTGGAAATCCAGCCAACCCAGCCAGCGCCCGGCCCAGGCCAGCCCGCTGCCCAGCACCATCGCCGCCAAGCCGCCCGGCAACCCGGACGGTGGCCGCAGCCCGGAACCATAGCTGGTCAGGATCAGCATCATCGGCACCAGCCCCAGCGCGGGCGCGGCGAACAACTGGAACACGAAACCCATGGCGATGAAGCCCAGGGCGATCCCGGCCAGGGTCGAGAGCAAGGCGGCGCGGGGCGTGTGGCGGCGCAGCCAATCGCCGCAGAACGCCCCGGCGATTTCCATCAGGGCGTTGAACAAACAGGCGAATAAGCCCACCCGCCACGCCAGTTGGGCATCGCCGGTTTCCCGGTACACCGGCCCCATCACCAGGAACACGAAGGCGAACAGGCTGACCGTGTTAATGCCATAGGGCAAGGCGGTCACATCGTCGCGGCCCGTCCGCGCCATGAGCCGCCGGGCCTGCCAGGCATAGAACAAATTGCCGAACAGGATGGAAAGCCCCGCGCCCGGCAGGATGCGCCCGACCAGCAATTCATCCGGGAAACCGCACACCCCCCGGCACAGCACCGCGATCAGCATGAGTTGCAGTAGGTTGTCGATGAACAGCCCGAAAAAACCGTCCAAATCGCCGCGGGTAAAGCCTTTGAGTCCGAGGATCGCCCCCATCGTTGCCCCCTGTGTTCATTGTGATATCGACGCGGCAGGAAACGGGCGTTCCAAAGCAAGCTTCGGACCCCAAGCGGGCGGTGCATCAGCCCGCGATGCCGCGTTCCGCCAACAAGCGGCCATACAATTCCAGATACGCCCCCAGCACCGCCTCGCGGCTGAAGCGCCGCGCCACTACTTCCCTCCCCGCCTCGCCCAATCCTTGCCGGTCCCCGTCCGGGGCCGCCAGCACGTCCCGGATTTGCCCGGCCAGGGCTTCGGGATCGGCGCAGGGGCAGGACAGCCCGTTCCGGCCCGGTTCGATCAATTCCAAGGCGGCGGGCGTATGGGTGCTGACCACCGGCAGGCCATGGCTCCAAGCCTCCAGGATGACATTGCCCAAGGCTTCATGCCGCGACGGGCACACGAACACATCGGCCAGCGCATAGAACACCGCCACCGGATTGCGCCAACCCAGCCATAGCACCCGCCCCGCCACGCCCAAATCCTCCGCCAGCTGGCGCAAATCCGCGGCCAACGGCCCATCGCCCACCAGCAGCAAGACCCAGGGCCGCCCCGCGATTTCCCCCGGCAGCCGCGCCACGGCCTTGAGCAAATCGTCGAAGCCCTTGATATCGATGAAGCGCCCCACGGCCAACAAGGCCCACGCCCCTTCGGGCACGCCATGGCCGCGCCGCAGCGCCTCCCGCTCGGCGGGGGCCAACACCACCGGTTCGGGCACGAAATTGCCGATTCGATAGACCCGGTCGGCGGGCATCCCGCCCCGGACCAGATGGTCGCACACACCCTGGGTATTGCCGACCCAGGCATGGGCGTGGTGGTAGTAGCCATCGAGCTTGTAATAGCCACCCAAGCGGGCGATATGCACGGCGGGCGCGTGCCTGGGCAACCGGGTCAGGCGCGTGGCCCGGCCCATATAGGTCTGCACCACGCAGGGCCGCCGGGCTTCGGCCAAGCACCGGATGCGCCAGACCGACCACACATCCCATTGATTGGCCAGCGGCAGATGGATTTGCTCGACCGGCCCTTGCGCCAGTTCCAAGGCCACCGGGCTATCGCGGCGGTTGACCGCCACCACCGGCTGTCCGGCCCCGGCCAGGGCGTTCACCAACCGCACATAGAATTGATCCGCGCCGCCGAATTGGCGGCTCCCCAACACATGCAGGGAACAATATTTTTCAGGCATAGCGCTCCTTGCGCCGGTTTTTGAAGCGTAGTTTCCAGAAAAAGCCCAGCAAATCATCGCCCCAGGCGATGGCTTTACGGGGGATTTCCAAAGGATGGGGAGCGGTCCGGGCCGCGCCCCGGCTGCACGTCACCGCCACCCGGTAGCCCGCCCCGGCCACGGCATCGCGGACTTCCGGGGTGTAGTCGCCGTAGGGGTAGGCGAAGGACTCGACCGCCGTGCCCAGGAGGTCTTCCAGCGCGGCCTTGCTATCGGCGATTTCGGCGCGATAGGCGGCGGGGTCGAGCCGGCCCAGGCGCGGATGGCTGACGCTGTGCGAGCCGATCTCGATACCACCGGCCCGGAGTTCCCGCAGTTCCGCCCCCGACAGCAAAGGCGCGTCCACGCCGCCATTGGCGAGCCAGCGGGCCGGTTGGCCCAATAATCCCGACACCGCGAACAAGGTGGCGGGATGCCCATATTCCCGCAGGATGGGATAGGCGTATTCGGCGAAATTCCGGTAGCCATCGTCGAAAGTCAGCACCACGGCAGGGCGGGATCGGGGCTGCTGATCGAACACGGCGGCGCGGGCTTGTTCGAGGCTAATCACCCGGTAGCCCAGCAAACTGAGCAGAGCCATCTGCCGCCGGAAACTATCGACCTCGCAGTAACAAGAGCGATGTTGCTTGGGATTGGCGAACCGTCCGACCTGATGGTACATCAGCACGGAAATCGGCGCGGAAACCTGGGGTTGCGACGGCGGCATGGTTTTAATCCTCGTGCAGCGGGATGGAAGGATCGGGCGGAAGCAACGGCTTTGAACCGCCCTCCCGGAAAATCCGCTCCGGCTCCGGCAGGGCGATCACTTGGTTATCCGGCGCGAAATTCAGCACCAGGGCTTCCGTCACCGGATTGCGGTTTTCTTGCCTCCCGCCCACATGGTAGAAATGGCGGCGGGTCAACACCCGGTAGCGCGACCAAAGGGTTGCCATATACCCATTCTCGCGGTAATCGTTGCGCTGCCACGTGGACAGGATGAACCGGCCACCATAATCCGCCAACCGCTCGAATAGCCGGTATTCCAAGGCCGCATCCCAACCGTTGTAATAATCGCCATGCCTATCGATATAGGGCGGGTCGCAATAGACGATATCCCCGGAACCGGCCTGGGCCAGGGTGGCGGTGAAATCCTGGCAGCGGAATTGGTATTGGTTGGCCTGGATGATCCGGGAAACCCAGGCCACTTGGTTGACGATCTTGGTGATATAGGCCGGGGCGAAACGTTGGGGTTTCCGGCAGAACGGGGTGTTATAACCCCCTTTGCGATTGAAGCGGACCATGCCGTTGAAGCCGGCCCGGTTGAGGAATAGGAAATCCAGGGGCGAAAACCCCGTATTGAACCTATCGCGGACCCGATAATAATGTTCCTCGCCCCGCGCCGCCAATAACGCCCCTTCCCGCGCCAGATACGCCCCGACCCGTTCCGGGGTGATCCCGCCCTGGGCGATACCGGCGTAGAAGCGGATGAGATGGGGATTGCTATCGCAGAGCAGCGCCCGGCGCGGGGCGATATTGAAAGCCACCGCCCCCGTGCCCAGGAAAGGCTCGATCCAGGTGCCCGCGCCGACGGCGGGCACCACGGCCTTGATCCAGGGCACCAGCTTGGTTTTGATGCCTTGCGACTTGATCGGCGGGACGCCCACTTTGTCCGTCATGCCCGCGTATTCCACTCCTAACTTGCCAGGGAAAACCGCCGTTCCGGGGCGGGCTGGGCATTATAGCCGCCACGCCCCAAAAAATACCCCGGCCCATATGGAACGGACAGGGCAGCCCCGCTGTCTGACCGCCGCCCCGTCTCACAACTTGGCTATTGGCCCTACCCCGGCCATGCAATACACTTGCGGGGGAAAGTCCATCCCACCCACCTTCCGCCCCCACCCCGGACAGCGCCCAAGGACCACGAGCAACACCGCCATGAACCTGGAAGAGGCCACATTTCGCAGGAACAACGGCATCCGGCTGGTCAAGCGGCTGCCCGCCAACCGGGCCGGGCGGGATTTCGTGGTCGGCGACCTGCACGGCTGCCGCAAGGAACTGGACCGCCTGCTGTTGCTGGTGAAATTCGACCGCGGCGTGGACCGCCTCATCTCGGTGGGCGATTTGGTGGACCGCGGCCCCTATTCGCTGGATTGCCTGTCGCTGCTGAAAGCGCCCTGGTTCCACGCGGTCATGGGCAACCACGAGCAATTGATGTTGAATTTCTTCGCGCCCTGGCTGAAGGACGGCTCGTCCGCCGATCCCTACGACGACACCGGCCTGAGCTTCCTGGTCAACGGCGGCAATTGGGCGCTGCACGAATGCGATTCGCGCTGGCGTCCGGTGCAGCCCCTGCGCGAGTTGTTGGAACTGGTGATCGCCCTGCCGCAAATCCTGGTGGTGGGCGAGGGCGGCAACCGCTACAACGTGGTCCACGCCGAACTGGTCGCCCCCCGCAGCCGCGAGCAGAAACCGGAAGTCTGGTCCGACGCCGATATCGACGCCCTGCCCGACTACAGCCCGGTCCAGGCGGATTACCCGGCCCTGCGCTGGTCGCGCCAGTTCATGGGCGCGAACCGCCGCCACCACGGCTTCCCGGCCAAGGTGCCCGAGTTGTCCCAGACCTTCTGCGGCCATACCGTGGGGCTCGGGGTGCGTACGGCGCTGTCCCATGTTTGCCTGGATACCGGGGCTTTCCTGCTCCACCGCCAAGACACGCCCAAGGAGAACTACGGACTGACCCTGCTGGACGTGCGGGAAGGCCGCTATATGACCCTGCGGGATTACTATCTGGAAGACGGGGATTTGTAGCGCCCGCCACGAGATTTTCGGACCCCCTAGGAGAAAAACCCCATGACCGTCCCGACCCCGGCGAGGCCCACGGCCATCGCCATCCTAGCGCTCGCCCTGTTCTTCTGCGCCTGGCCGGCGCGGGCCGCGCAACTCAACGGCGTCACCGGCACCTGGAGCGCCAGCCTGAAAACCCATTTCACCATCAAGGGCTACGGCGGCCACAAGGCGAAGGGGGACGGCAACTGCGTCCTGACCCTGGTGGACAACCTGAACGCGGGCTTCGCCTGCGCGGGCTTCGACACCGCCGCCGGCCAGACCTACAGCGGCAACCTCAGCGCCCTGGTGCGGCGCGACAAGCTGGGCTGGTCGCTGGACACGCAAGGCCTGGATCAAACCAAGGCCAACATGACCCAGTGGCTGATCGCCAGGAACCTGAAAAAAGGCCGGCAACTCGCCGCCGAGAACGTGGGCTATGAATTCCTGCGCTTCTCCTACAAGCCGATCCGGCTCAAGGCCAACCTGACCCAACCGGCCAAGGCCAACGCGACGATCAAGGGGCGGGTCACCCAACTGGTCAACAACCGCTACATCATCAAGCCCTTCACCTACCAGATCGCCATCAAATACCTGTCCAGGGCGCCCTGAGGCCCATTCCCGGCGTTCATTCCTTGACGGCGTAGACCTCCCCGCCCCGGTCCAGGAAGAAGGTCTTGCTCTGGGTGACATAGACGCCCAGCACGTTCTTGGAGCGGTACTTGCACCGCACCTGGTAGCCCTTCTTGGTCTCGACCACCGGGCTCCATTCGATGGCCTCGAACGAGGCCGCGTCGTACAGGCTGTTCTTGAGGTAGCGCTCGACCTGCCGCACCGACCCGTTCCACGGGCTGTTCACCACCACGGGGTGTTCCGGGGCGGCGGGCTGGGTCTTGGCGGGGGCGGAACCAGGCTTGGGCGAGGCGTCGGGCTTGCGCGGCGCTTCGGCGGTTTTCGGCGGGACCGGCTTCTGCAGGCGCGGCTCGGGACGGGCGGGCTTGGCCTCGGCCCGGGATTCGCGGGGCGCGGCGGCGGGCGGCGCCGCCGGGGTCCGCCGGGCCTCGTGGGGCAGGAACTTGCCCAGGATCGCGACCAGGCCCACCCCGACGATCAAGGGCGCGCAGCCCAATCTCAGCTTGGGCGGCGGGTTGGCGGCGGCGGGCGGCGACGCGCCGGCCCCCTCGGGCGCGGGCGGTTTTCTAGGGGTTTTGGACGCCATGGCTATGGATCGGCGGGCTACGGGAGATGGGCGGGATTCGGACGGCTATTCTACCAAGCCGGGCCGGGGTTCCAGGACCGGCGGTGGCATCCACCCGCGGAGGCTTCCCCGTGGGTAAAAATCACCGGAAAAATGGGTAATATTCACGTTCGGGCCATGGATTCCCGGCATAGACTGGCGATTGGAATCCGGATAGCAAGCCCACCCACGTGGGCGGCGAGGAAAACCATGATTGCCGACATCCTCTACCTCAGCCTCCAAGAAGGCCAGGCCTACCGCCAGGCGAACCCGGCTTCGGACCTGCAAGACGCCCAGGCCGAAGCCCGCCGCCGCTGGCCCGAAGAACCCTATATCGGGCTTTGCCGGGCGTTCTTCCTGAGCGGCTGGGTCCAGGCCGGGTTCGAGGACGGGGCCGAACCCGCCGAATCCTGAGCGGGGCTTCAAGGCGGGACCAGGACGACGCTCCGCCCCGCCGCCTCCACCCGGACCGCGCCCCCAGGGCGGATACGCAATCCGGCCTCGAACAAGGCCGGCGCGTCGTTCCCACCGGGCCGCTCCTCCGCGAACCGCAACAGCCCGAACCAAGCCCGCGCCTCCAGGAAAGCCACCCCCCCCAGCCAGATCGGCACGCCCCGCGCGTCCCGGCCACTGGGCCAGAACCGCACGATCAGCCAACGCCCCCCGGAAACCGGCTTGACCATCCGCAAGGCATCCACCTCGGCCTGGTTGAAATGCGGCAGGACCGGCAGGGCGGCGATATCGGCGTCGGGATTCAATACCCCCAAGGCCGTGCCCGGCGCCCAGGACCGCGCCCCGCGCCAGCCGTCCCGGACCAGTTCGGCGCGGATATCCGCCAAGGGCGCGGCCCATTGCACAGCCAGGGGCTGGTCGGGACGCCCGAAAATCCGCGCCCGGTGGGACGGCAAATCCCGCCAACGCCATGCCAGCCACTCGGCGGCGTCCACCGCCGTCCAGGCCGCGGGCCGGGTGAATTCGGCGAGGGAATGGCCATGCCACAAGCCCGCCAAGATCGCGGCCAGGACCAAGGCCACCCGCCAGGAAAACCCGGCGGGCGGCGGCACCGGGCCGCGATGCCGCCGATAGGCCACCCCCAACACCGCCAGCCAAACCGCGCCCAACGCCAACCCGAACCCCACCGCCAGCGCGTCCCCGGTCCCGGCATAGAGCCGGGCGAACGCCACCGCGACGATCAACAAAGCCGCCGCCGGATAGACCGGCCAGCGCCAGCCGGACCCGGCCCGTTCCGCCAACAGGACCGCCAGGAAGCCATACGCCACCACGGCACCCAGGGTCTCCGCGTCCAGCGCCGGCGCTGCGAACAGGGCACGGCAAACCCAACCCAAGCCGACCGCGAACCCCAATCCAGCCAGCCAATGCCCGGCGGCGGAACGGCACCCCGCGAACCATAAGATCGCGCCCACGCCCAATCCCAAGGCCGACAAGGCGGGCGCGCCGCCCAAGCCGGCGCAGACGGTCAAGGCATAATCGGCCCAGGGATTGCGCCAAGCCCGCAGGAACACCGGCAACGAACCGGGCGGCACCCACCCGCACAGCGCAAGGGCGACCCCGCCGAGCAGGACCGCCCACAGCGCCAGCCCCGGATAATCGCGGCGGCTGGGATCGACGAGGGGAATGGTCAAGCGGCCCAGCCAAGGATGGCCACGGCCGGAATCGAACAAGGCGAGGACCAGCCCATGGGCGCGGGGCTGGCAATAACCGTACAGGCGTTTGGCCAACCAAGCCGTGGACCATAGCGCCGCCAACAGGGCGAGGGCCAGGGCGACGAGGCGCTCGGTGATCCGCGCCGCCAATTCCATGGACGCCCCGAAGGCCATCCCCGGCAGCAGATAGGCCGGTGCCCACAGCAGGGCCGAGGCGATATTGACGGCCAGGAAACGCCGCCCCGGCATGTCCATCATGCCCGCCACCAGGGGGATCACCGCCCGGACCGGTCCCACGAAGCGCCCGAACAGCACGCTGCCGCCGCCATGGCGGCGGAAGAACGCCATACCGCGCTCGACCATGCCGGGATGGCGCGAGAACGGCCAGACCCACAGCAACCTATCGCGGTAATGCCGCCCCAGCCAGAAGCTCAGCCCATCGCCGACGATGGCCCCGGCCACCGCATAGGCGCAGACCGGCGCGAACTCCAGGGCCCCCGCCCCGACCAAGGCACCCGCCGTGAACATCATCGCCACGCCCGGCACCAACAACCCGACCACCGCCAGCGACTCGGCCAGCGCGGTCAGAAAGACCGCGAACCCGGCGAGTTGGGGATGCTGGGCGATCCAGCCGTAGAGTTCGGGGAGGTTCAAAGCGTGGCGAACACCTGTTCGGCGGCGTCGAGGGTGGCCTGGATGACGGCGTCGTCGTGGGCGGCGGACACGAAACCGGCCTCGAAGGCGGAAGGCGCGAGGTAGACGCCCCGCTCCAACATGGCATGGAAGAAGCGGTTGAAGCGCGGCTGGTCGCAGGCCATCACCCCGGCGAAGCTGGGCACGCTGCCCGCCCCGGTGAAGAACAGGCCGAACATGCCGCCGACCGCCTGGGTGGCGAAGGGGACGCCCGCCCGCTCCGCCCGCGCCCGCAAGCCATCGGTCAGGCTCCGGGTGCTGGCGGCCAAATCCTCGAAAAAGCCGGGCCGCGCCAGCAAGCGCAAGGTGGCGAGCCCCGCCGCCATCGCCACCGGGTTGCCGGACAAGGTGCCCGCCTGATAGACCGGACCCAAGGGGGCCAGATGTTCCATGATATCGCGCCGCCCGCCGAAGGCACCGACCGGCATCCCGCCACCGATCACCTTGCCCAGCGTGGTCAGGTCGGGGCGGACGCCGTACAGCGCCTGCGCCCCGCCCAAGGCCACCCGGAAGCCGGTCATCACCTCGTCGAAGATCAACACCGCGCCGTGGGCGTCGCACACCTCGCGCAGGGTTTCCAGGAAGCCCGGCAGCGGCGGCACGCAATTCATGTTGCCGGCCACCGGCTCGACGATGACGCAGGCGATGTCATCCCCGCGGCGGGCGAATGCCTCCCGCACGGCCCCGGCGTCGTTATAGGCCAGGGTCAGGGTATGTTCGGCCAGGGCGGCGGGCACGCCCGGCGAACTCGGCACGCCCAGGGTCAAGGCACCGGAACCGGCCTTGACCAGCAGCGAATCCGAATGCCCGTGGTAGCAACCCTCGAACTTGACGATCTGGTCGCGCCCGGTGAAACCCCGCGCCAAACGGATGGCGCTCATGGTGGCCTCGGTGCCGGAACTCACCATCCGCACCAAATCCATGGAAGGCACGAAGCCGCACAGGGTTTCCGCCATCTCGGTCTCGATGGCCGTGGGCGCACCGTAGCTCAAGCCCCGGTCCACCGCCGCGTGGACCGCCGCGAGGACTTCCGGGTGGGCATGGCCCAATACCATCGGTCCCCAGGAACCGACATAGTCGATATAGCGCCGCCCATCCGCGCCATGGAGATAAGGCCCCTCGGCCCGTTCGACGAAAACCGGGGTGCCGCCGACGCTCTTGAAGGCGCGGACGGGGGAATTGACGCCGCCTGGGATGTGGGTCCGGGCGGCCACGAAAAGATCGTTATCGTTCATATTGAAGTGGAAAAAAGGACTAGACCAAGACTTCGAGGGCCGGAGGATGGCCCAGGAACGCCATGGGACTGGAAGTGAAGCCATAGGCCCCGGATTGGAGGATGACCACCAGGTCGCCGACATTGGCATGGCCCAGCGGCATCCTATCCGCCAACAGGTCCAGCGGGGTGCAAAGCGGCCCGACCACCGAGGCCGACCCCGCAGCCACGGCGGCGACCCGGTTGCCGACCAGGACCGGATAGTTCTTGCGGATCACCTGGCCGAAATTGCCGGAGGCCGACAGGTGGTGATGCAAACCGCCATCGACCACCAGGAACACCTGGCCCCGCGATTCCTTGCGGTCCAACACCCGCGCGACATACACCCCGGCCTCGCCCACCAGATAGCGGCCCAGTTCGATCACGAACTCGGCCTTCGGGAAATCGCGGCGGGCCGCAGGCATCAGGCTGGCCAGATATCCGCCCACCGCCCCCAAGTCCAGCGGTTTCTCCCCTGGGAAATAGGGAATCCCGAAACCGCCGCCCAGGTTCAACAAGCGGACCGGGCCGGGAGCGCTGGCCGCGAGCCGCCGCGCCAATTCGAGGGTGTTGCGCTGGGCCTCCATGATCGATTCGGCCTTGAGATTCTGCGAGCCCGAGAAAATATGGAACCCATAGAAATCGACCGGAAGCCCGGCCATACGGGCCAGCAGTTCCGGCACCCGCTCGGCGTCCACGCCGAATGGTTTGGGACCGCCGCCCATTTTCATGCCGGAGGATTTCAGCTCGAAATCGGGATTCACCCGCACCGCGACCTTGGGGCGCAGGCCCAACTCCCGCCCCGCATGCGCCAGGATATCCAGTTCGCGCCCGGATTCCAGGTTGATGACGATGCCGGCGGCGGTGGCCTGCCACAGTTCGCGCTCGGTCTTGCCGGGACCGGCGAAACTGATTTTATCCGGGGCCATCGGCGTATCCAGCGCGGTCTTCATTTCGCCCGCCGAGGCCACGTCGAAACCGTCGATCAAACCGGCCAGGTGCTGGACCACGGCGGGCATGGGATTGGCCTTGATGGCGTAGTGCAGATGGATATCGGCGGGCAAGGCGGCCCGTAGCTCGCCCACCCGCTGGGTGATCAACCCCCGGTCGTAGGCGTAGAAGGGCGTATAGCCGACGCGCTCGACCAAGCGGGACAAGGGGGTTCCGCCGAGGGTCAAGCAATTGTCCCGTACTGGGAACAAAATGGGATGGGTATACCGGATCGCTTCGTTCATGGCCCCGCCTCCTCGAACATAGCGCCCAGTTCGGTGGCGAGGCGCTTGCGGTCGATCTTCCCGTTGGGATTGCGCGGCAAGGGTTCCGTCCTGGCGACGATCCTGGCCGGCACCATGAAGGCGGGCAGTTGGCGCTTGCACGCCTCCAACACCCTGCCGCTCGCCGCTTCGCCATTATCCACGGCGAAAGTCACCAGCACGACGGCCTGCCCCAGCACGGGATGGGCGACACCCACCGCGGCGGTTTCCGTCACCGCCCCGGCGGAATAGGCGACCTCCTCGATCTCGGTCGGGCTGATGCGGTAGCCCGAGGTCTTGATCATCTCGTCGCGGCGACCGATGAAATAGAGAAAGCCTTCTTCGTCCTTGCGCACCGTATCGCCGGACCAGACCGCCATTTCCGGCAAGGGGAGGCCCGGCAGTTGCCCCGGCGCGGGTTTGTAGCGCTCGGCGGTCTTCTCGGGATCGTTCCAATAGCCCAGGGCCACATGGATGCCACGGTGCACCAATTCGCCAGGCTCGCCGGGCATACAAGGCGTGCCGTCCTCCCGCACCACCATGATTTCGGCGTTGGGAATCGCCTTGCCCATGGAATCGGGACGCCGGTCCACCTCCTCGGGCGGCAGGTAGGTGGAGCGGAAGGCTTCGGTCAAGCCGTACATCAGATAGGGCTTGGTCTTCGGCAGTTTGCCCCTGAGCGCGTCCAGGGTCGGCTTGGGCATATGCCCGCCGGAGTTCGTGATATAGCGCAGGTGTTGGTCGGTGCCTTCCGGCCAATCCAATTGCGCCAATTGCACCCACAGGGGCGGCACCGCCGCCAAGCCCGTGATGCGCTCGCGGGCAACCATACGTATCACATCGCGCGGCAGCAGGTAGTTCATCAGCACGGCGCAAGCACCGACGCGGAAGGCCGTGGTCAGCTGCGACAGCCCATAATCGAACGAGAGCGGCAAAACCGCCAAGATGCGGTCCTCCGCCGTATTTCCGAGATACTCGGCGACGCTGTCGGCCCCGGCGACCAGATTGCGGTGCGACAGCACCACGCCCTTGGGCCTGCCGGTACTGCCCGAGGTGTAGAGGATCGCGGCCATGTCCTGGTCGATCACCCGGTGGGCCGGACGCGCCACGGCACCCAGCCGCTCGGACCAGCTCGCCATGCGCAGCCCCACGACCTCGGGCAGGGGCCGATCCCCTGTCAGAACGACGGCACGCAAGTCGCGGCATTTGGATACAGTGTCCGCGATCAAATCCCATCTTTCGGGCGAGGTCACCAGGATCCTGGCGCAGCAATCCGACAGGATATGGCCGACCTGCTCGGGCTTCAGCAGCGGATTCACCGGGACGAAAACACCGCCCGCCGCCGCCGCGCCGAACATGGCGACCACGGTTTCAAGACGTTTTTCGAGGTAGATCGCCACCCTATCGGTACGCTCCAACCCCAATCCAAGCATCAAGTTGGCGGAAACCTCGATTTCTTTACGTAAATCCGCAAAGCTGCACTCTCGTCCGCCATCCCGGAGCGCCACCGCTCCGGGGTTCGCGAGCGCCGCGGCGCTCGCCAAATCATGGATTAAATTTGTCATTGGCTACTCATCACTAATCAACTTGAGTGGACATAACGAAAGGGCGCTTTTTTAATCGCTAGCGATTCCCCTTGCCCCCCGCGTCACCCTCATCAACAATCAACGCTTGCACGCTTTCTACCGCAACGACCTCCTCCGCAAAAACGATTGTCCGCAACTAAAGCCACCTTCTCTTTCCAACCTCCCTCGTCTATGCGATTTGTTGTATGCTAGCATATTAGCATAGCGCGCCAGCCACGCCATGGCAGTGTCACCGCCCCCTACGCGAGGGTGTTCAATACCCATCACCCTCCTACCCCGTCAACCAACCACAGTTACCCTCCATAATAACGGAATCCCTCCCGTGCTCGAACAGAAAATCATTAGAATACTTGATCATGTATTGCAGCTTGGTGATCGCGGTATAAATTTCAATAATTCCACATTGTTATTATGTAATGTGCCGGAGTTCGATTCGATGGCCGTGGTCTCCGTGCTGACCGCCATCGAAGAAGAATTTGGAATCTCCGTGGACGACGACGAAATCAGCGCCTCGATTTTCGAAACGGTCGGCTCATTGGTTGCCTTCGTGGAATCAAAACTCACTTGAATCCTTAAACCCTACCGCTCGCCCTCCCCGCCCGATTGAGTATTAAAAACCTTATTCCCCCATTATGCGGATCAGTATTCCCGGCTTTTCCCTAGACCGCCATGGCAAACCCGTGATCGGCATGGACGACGCCAGCCTGTATGCCTACGGCGATCTCATCCGCGGCACGGAGCGGCTCATCCTCGACCTGTTCGGACGTGGCCTGCTGTCCGGGACCACGCACACCTGTATCGGCCAAGAACTGTGCCAGATGTCCGTGGTGCGGGCGCTCAACCACCCCCAAGACGCGGTGCTTTCGAATCACCGCAACCATGGCCATTTCCTCAGCTATTCCGGGGACGCGCTGGGGCTGATCGCCGAGATCATGGGGCGGCGGGACGGCGTCTGCGGCGGCTATGGCGGCAGCCAACACATCGCCTATCGTCATTTCCATAGCAACGGCGTACAGGCCGGGATGACGGGCATCGGCACGGGGCTCGCGTTCGCGCGCCAACGGCGGGACAGCCCGGGCCTCGTCGCCATTATGATCGGCGACGGCACCTTGGGCGAAGGGCTCCTCTACGAAAGCTTCAACCTCGCTTCCATTTGGAAGGCTCCGGCGCTGTTCGTGGTTGAGAACAACCGCATCGCCCAAACCACCCCCACCGCGCACACGCTCGGCGGCGACATCACAGCACGCGGCGCGGCGTTCGGTTTGAAGACCTACGAACTCGACGATGCCGCGCCCGACTTCATGCGGCAGGCCGACGCAATCATCGCCGAACTGCGCGGGCTGCGGCATCCGGCCCTGCTCGTCATCGAAACCCGGCGGCTGGGACCGCACAGCAAGGGCGACGACTTGCGCAGCGACGCGGAAAAACGCCACATCGCCGAACGTGATCCCTTGCAACATCTGGGCCGCCGGCTGGCCGCGGCGGAACGCGCCGCCATCGAAGCCCGCAATGCGGCGTTCCTGCGGGAAGTCGAAGCCGCGGCCCTGGACTCTCCCGAAGCCCGCTTCCAACCGGAGTCCAGCCCTGTCTTCCGGCCCATCCCGGCGGTTTCCGCCCCCGTCCTGCCCGCCACGGCCCCCAATGTGCGCGCCTCGCTCAACCAAGCCTTGCGCCAACTGCTCGCGGCGCACGGAGATATCCTCCTGCTGGGCGAGGATTTGCACGATCCCTACGGCGGCGCCTTCAAGGTCACGGCGGGACTCTCCACCGACTTCCCGGACCGGGTGATCTCGACCCCGATCAGCGAGGCCGGCATCACCGGCGCGGGCATCGGGTTGGCGCTGGCGGGGCTGAGGCCCATCGTGGAAATCATGTTCGCGGACTTCCTCAGCCTGTGCCTGGATCAAATCTACAACCACGCCGTGAAATTCCCCGGCATGTTCCCAAGCGTGGACGTGCCCTTGATACTCCGCACGCCTTGCGGCGGTCGGCGCGGCTACGGTCCCACCCACAGCCAAAGCCCGGAAAACCTGTTCGTCTCGGTACCCGGCCTGACCGTGGTCTATCCCAGCCACCGGCACAACGCCGGCCAGCTATTGGCGGACGCGGCCACCCGCTGGCCCAATCCGACCCTGTTCCTCGAACACAAGCTTCTGTATGGGGAAGCCCAAAACCCCCAGGATTACACCGAATTGCCCGCCGACCCGGCCGACCTGGGGAGCGGCCTGTTCCCCACGCTGCGGCGGGGCGCCGCCGAACCGGATATTAGCTTGATCGCCTTCGGCGGGATGCTGCCCATCGTCGAACACGCCGCCCGGCGGCTGGCGGAGGAGGAAGAACTCGCGGTGGAAATCATCGCCCCGTCGCTATTGGCCCCCCTGCCCCGCGCCGGCCTGCTGGCGGCCTTGGCGGACCGCCCCATCGTCGCCGTCATCGAGGAATCGCACCACGAGTTCGGCGTCAGCGCCGAAATCCTCGCGTGCTTGGCGGAATCGGGCCACCAGGGCCGGCTGGCCCGCATCGGCGCGGCCGCCCGGCCCATCGCCGCCGCCCGCGGCATCGAGCGGGAACTCCTGCCCGACGCGGACACGATCATCGCCGAGATCGTGGAATTATTTTCATAAACCGATAGAGCAGCACGCCATGGCCATCCCGGTACATACGCCGAGAGTCAATAACAATGACGATGAAGTCCGCCTCGTCGGGCTGGAAGTCGCGGTCGGCGACCGGGTGTCCCGTGGACAAGCCGTCGCGCAGATCGAGACCGACAAGGCGATCATGGAGATCGAAGCGCCCGCCGAGGGCTACGTACTGGACATCGCCGCCCCCCTCGACAGCCAGATCGCCGTGGGGAGCGTCTTGATCTGGCTGGGCGCCACGCCCGACGAAGCGGTACCCCAGGCGGCGACGGACCTGGACACCCCGCCGCCGGAGGGTGCCATCGCCACGCCCACCGCCAAGGCGCGGCAACTGTTACAGCGCTACGGGCTGACCGCCGCCCAGGTTCCCGCCCAAGGCCCGCGCTTGACCGCCGCGGCGGTGTCGAGCTACGCCGCATCCCAAGGACTCGCCCCGCTGGCCGGTCCGCCACCGCCCCGCTCCACCGCCCGCGCCCCGGAACCCACGCCCGGCGTTCCGGGCCAATGGCGCGAACTCCAGGGCGACGAGAAAGGCATGCTGGCCACGGTGACTTGGCATCGCGACCACGCCGTGCCCGGTTATATCGAACTGGAATACGATCCCCGGCCCTGGGCCGAGTATGCCCGGACTTTCGCGGAACGCCACAAGCTGATGCTCAACCCCTTGCTCTCGCTGATGGCATGGCGCCTGACCCGGCTGGCCGCCGCCATGCCCAAGCTCAACAGCGCCCTGGTCGGCGAACGCCGCTACGAATACGCCGCCGTGAACCTGGGCTTCACCGCGCAGGTGGATGAAACCCTCTACCTGTGCGTGCTGCGGGACGCGGAACAGCGCGATGCGCTGGAATTCGTCAACGCCCTGCTGGATTTGCAGCGGCGCGCCGCGGTGCATAAACTCGCCGCCGATGAAACCAGGGGCGCGACCCTGGGGTTTTCCAGCATGGAGCGCTGGAAAGTCAGCCAGCATATCCCCGTGCTGCCCCCGCTCGCGTCCTTGATGGTGGCCCACACCGCCGACGCCCAAGGCCGCGCCGTGCTGGGCGCGACCTACGACCACCGCGTGCTGAACGGTTTCCAAGTCGTCTCGGCCCTACGCAAGCTGGGCAAACCGCCTTCGGACACCCCCTGACCCCCGGAACCCCCATCATGGCCCCCGACCGCAACGCTATTGAACAGGCCATCAAGGCCAAGATCGTCGAAATCGCCGACCAGTTGGGCGAAGACGCCCGCGCATTGACCCACGACGAGTTGATCCCGGCGACGGGCTTGATCGACTCGGCGGGACTGCTGCAATTGCTGGCCTGGTACGAGCATCGTTTCCAGATTCCCCTGGCCCAGGACGAAATCACCGTCGATAACCTCGGCACCATCGCGACCATGGCCGGGTTCGCGCTCAAGAAAAAGGGCTCGCTGTAGTGGCCGGGACTTTAAAACCCCAGGCTGCGAGCGTGGAAGTCGCTCCCGGCTTCCTCGATAGCCGCGGGGGACGGTTGTTCGCCGTGCATCACCGCCCAGGGCCGGACGCCCCCTGCCACGGCCACGTCCTGGTCGTCCCGCCCTTCAACGAGGAGATGAACCGCTGCCGGGCCATACTCACCCTGCAAGCGCGGGCGTTGGCCGCCCATGGCATCGGCACCTTGGTGCTGGATTTGTTCGGCACCGGCGACAGCGAGGGCGGATACCGCGACGGGCGCTGGGAAATCTGGCTGGACAATCTTCAAGCCGCGCTGGCCTGGCTGGATGGTCAGCGCGGTGCCCGCCGGGCGCTGCTCGGCGTCCGCATGGGCGTTTTGCTGGCGGCGGAAAGCCTGCGCCGCCGCAACGATCCCGCCACCGCGCTGCTGGCTTGGCAGCCGGTGATCGATGGCAAGCAACATTTCACCCAATTCCTGCGCCTGCGCCTGGCCGCGCAACTGGACCGCCCCGATCTGGCCAAGGAAACCACCGGCTTCCTGCGCCAACAGTTCGCCGCGGGCCACTGCGTCGAGGTGGCCGGCTATGAAATCCACCCGGAATTGGCCGCGGCCATCGACGCCGCCCATCTGGCCCGGCTCGCGCCGCCCGCGGGCACCCCGGTCTTCTGGCTGGAACAAGTCCTCGCCGCCGACACTCCCGAACCGACCAGCGCCAGCCTCAAGCTCTTGGAAACCTGGTCCGCCGCCGGCTTGAACCCGGACGTGGCCGTCTACCAAGACCCGCCGTTCTGGCAGGCCCATGAACGGGCCATCGCGCCCAAGGCACTGGAACTCACCACCGGCTGGCTGCGCGACCAATGGATTCCCGCATGAAAGAAACCACCTTCACCTTCGACTGCCAAGGTTCGCCCTTGGTCGGCATCTGCCACCACCCGGACCGGCCCGCCCGCCGTGGCGTGCTGATGGTGCTGGCGGGCGGTCCCCAGTACCGCGTCGGCGGCCACCGCCAGCTCACGCTCTGGGCGCGGCGCCTCGCCGCCGAAGGCTATCCCGTGTTCCGCTTCGATTATCGCGGCACGGGCGACAGCCACGGCGAATTCCGCGGCTACAAATGGATAGACGAAGACATCCGCGCCGCCATCGACCGTTTCTGCGAGGAAACGCCGGGACTCACCGAAATCGTCCTGTGGGGCGAATGCAACGCGGCGACGGCCATCGTGTTCTACGCCTACCGCGACCCGCGGGTACGCGGGATGGTGCTGCTCAATCCCTGGACCCGCACCGCCGAGGGCCAAGCCCGGACCCTCATGCGGCACTATTACCTCGACCGCCTCAAGAACCCGGATTTCTGGAAGAAGGTGTTCTCCTTCCAATTCGACCCGGTCGCTTCGCTACGGTCCTTGGTCCGGCTCGCCCGGCTCGCCCGGCAAGCGGGCCCGGCATCCCCTGGCGCGGCCCAGGCGGGCACCGGGACCGAAGCCCCGTTGTCCCGCGACCTGCCCCTACCGGAAGCCTTCCTGGCGGGCTTCTCGCGCTTCCAAGGCGGTCCCGTCATGCTAGTGATGAGCGGCAGGGACCTCATCGCCCGCGAATTCGACGAAGCCATCCAGGCCGATCCCCAGCGCTGGGAGCCCGAACTCCGCGCCAAACGCTGCTGCCGCCACGACACCCTCGATGGCGACCACACCTTCTCCTCCGAAGCCCAGCGCGCCCAAGTGGCCGATTGGGCCATCGCCTGGCTGGCGTCCTGGTGAAGCCCATGCCCCCCGTCATCGAACCCATCACCACGGACAGCCTGCCGGGATTCTCGGCCTTCCTGCATGAAAACCTGAATCCCGCCTTCCGGGCCGATCAATGGGAAGCCTTTTTCCGCGGGCAATGGACCCCGGAACCGCCCAATTACGGTTTCCTGCTGCGCGACGGGGACCGGATCGTCGGCGGCATCGGCGCGCTCTACGCCGACCGCGTGATCCGGGGCCGGCCCGAACGTTTCTGCAACATCACCAGTTGGTGCGTGCTGGACGCCCACCGCAAGCAGAGCATGAAGCTGGCGATGGCGGTGGTTGCGCAACCGGGTTTCCATTTCACCGATTTCTCGCCGACCCAGGTGGTCGCCGGGACGCTGCGCTTCCTCAAGTTCAAGCCGCTGGACGACCGGCAGGCGGTGGTTTTCAATGTACCGGGATTTTGCGGCGGGAAAGTGCTGGACCGGGAGGATGAGCTTAAGGCCAAGCTCGGCCCGGAAGACGGGGCGGCCTACCGCGACCACGCCGGCTTCCCCTGGCTCAAACATCTCGCGCTTGGGGACGCGGACGCATGGTGCCACGTGGTCTATAAACGGACCCGCTTCAAGGGGCTGCCCGCCGCCAAGATCATCCACCTCAGCGATCCCGGCGTATTCGAGCGCAACCTGGGTAAGCTCCGGTCCTATTTCCTGCGCCATGGCCTGGCGACGACGCATGTGGAATGCCGCCATTTGAGCGGTCGGCCCTGGCCGGGCAAATTGCGCTCGGGGTTCATTCCCAAGCTCTACCTCAGCTCGACCCTGGCGGATACCGATATCGATTATCTATATTCCGAATCCGTGGCGCTGGATTTATAACAATGGCCGTCGAAAACCCCTTGCATTACCCCCGCGCGGATTCCGCCCGCCGCCCACCGGAAAACGCCATGAAACCCCTGCTCCGTTTCTTTTACTTCGTATCCTCGGGTTTGGGTCTGATTTCAGCCCCGCCGATCCACGCGGCCATTCCCACCGAACAAGAAATCCGCAGGCTTCCCCTGGCGTGCAAATTCCAATCCAATACCAGCCATGGCCAACCCACTTTCGGCAGAACCTCGGAGCAAATGAATCAGGACCACAATAAATGGCTGAAAATGCTTGGCCCCGGCTTCAATCATTACCACCATTTCTGTTGGGGGCAGACCACCGTAAATAGATATTTTAGCAGCTTTGGCACGCCTCCCACCGAGAGGAATTCGCTCTTAAAATATGCGATCGAGGATTACAACTACTCCATAGAAAGATCCCCTCCCGATTTTTCCCTCCTACCCGAAATACTGGTCGCCAGGGCCAAGGCTTACGTATTGCTCAAAGAAACCGTCAAGGCGATACCGGATTTGCAGCGGGCGATCAAACTCAATCCGAAATACGAAAAAGCCTATGCCGACCTCGCGGAAATCTATGCGAAAGACGGACAGCCGGAAATAGCCAAGAAAATAATACAGACGGGCCTGCAACTATCGCCCAACTCCCCGATCCTGACCCGGCGCGCGGCCCGGCTGAACGCGGAGGCCAAAAGGGCCTCCGGCAGTGGAACCACACCCAAGCCGGATACCCAGCATACCGGGAGTGGAAGTCCCCCGGAAAACACCCAGAAAAACACTCCGGGCGGCCCGAAGGCCAACCCTTGAAATGTGAGCAACGCGGTTTTCCAAAGGGTCCTCCAAGGGACCGCTCGAATACCCCCGCCCATCAACCGCCAGCAAAGCCGAACAGGTCCACCCTCCCCATGAAGCGCGTCTTGATGATCGCCTACCATTTCCCGCCGCTGGCGGGCAGCAGCGGTATCCAGAGAACCCTCAGGTTCGCCAAGTACCTGCCGGAATTCGGCTGGACACCGATGGTGCTGACCGCCCACCCCATCGCCTACGAGCAGACCTCCCCCGACCAACTCGGCGAGATTCCGGCGGGCACCACCGTCAGCCGCGCCCCGGCCCTGAATACCGCCCGGCACCTCTCGATCAAAGGACGCTATCCGCAATGCCTGGCCCTGCCCGACCGCTGGGCGACCTGGTGGCTGGGCGCGATCCTGCCGGGACTCTGGATGATCCGCCAGCACCGCCCCGACCTGATCTGGTCCACCTATCCCATCGCCACCGCGCACAAGATCGGCGGCACCTTGCACCGGCTGACGGGCCTGCCCTGGGTGGCGGACTTCCGCGACCCGATGGTGGAGGCCAACTATCCCCGCGACCCCGTGGTGCGCGAAAGCTACCGCCGCATCGAGGCCTACGCCGTGAACCACGCGGCCCTGTCGGTCTGCACCTCGCCCGGCAACATCCGCCTCTACTCCGAACGCTATCCCCACCGCGCCGACCGCCTGAACCTGATCGAGAATGGCTACGACGAGGAATGCTTCGAAGGACTGGCACCGGGCGGCGAACCCTTGAACCCCGGCAAGCTCACCCTGCTGCACAGCGGCATCGCCTACCCCTCGGAACGCAACCCCACCCATTTCTTCGCCGCCCTGCGCCGGCTACGCGAAACCCATGCCCTGTCGCCCGAACGCTTCGTGGTGCGCTTCCGGGCCCCCGCGCACGAGGCACCACTTTTGGCGATAGCCGAGCAGCAAGGCGTGCGCGACTTCATCGAAATCGCCCCGCCCGTGCCCTACCGCGAC
The DNA here is from genome assembly GCF_019670005.1 of Methylomagnum ishizawai. Taxonomy (NCBI): domain Bacteria; kingdom Pseudomonadati; phylum Pseudomonadota; class Gammaproteobacteria; order Methylococcales; family Methylococcaceae; genus Methylomagnum; species Methylomagnum ishizawai. The sequence continues at coordinate 2,725,790 of NZ_AP019783.1, forward strand.
GCCCTGGCCGAGATGATGCGGGCCGACTTGTTGCTCATCATGCAGGCCGGCAACTGCAACGACCAGATTCCCGCCAAATTCTACGAATACCTGCGCGCCGGGAGGCCCATCCTGGGGCTGACCGACCCCAGGGGCGATACCGCCCGCGCCCTCGCCGCCGCCGGCGTGGAACTCGTGGCCCCGCTGGACGACACCGCCGCCATCGCCGCGCTGCTAGCCCGCATCACGGACACGGGGGCGACGCCTCCCTCGCCTTCCGCCACGACCATCCAAGCCGCCTCCCGCCGGAACCGCACCGCACGATTGGCCGAGCATTTCGACGCGCTTTATGCCCGCAAGGCCAGCGCATAACCGCCGTCCCCGCCCAAGCATCCACCACGACCCCGCATCGCCTATGAAAACCACCGCGACCCGACTCAAGCAAATCGCCGCCCGGATCAAAACCCGCTACCTGGACGAGCCCCGCCTGCCCGCGCCCGCCCAGCGGCAACTCCTGCTGGACCGGGCGGGCCTGTCCGACCTCGATCCCGGACCCGAGGCCGTGGCGGCGGCGGGCATCGCCTGGCTCAAGCGCTCGCAGGACCAATCCCTCCACCGCGACGGCGGCTCCGCGCGCGACTTCAGCCTGCTCAAGGGCTGGGCCAGTGCCTACCCGGAAACCTCGGGCTACATCGTCCCCACGCTGATCGACTACGCCGACCGCACCCACGACCCCGCGCTCGCCGACCGCGCCCGGCGGATGCTGGACTGGCTGGTGTCCATCCAATTCCCCGAAGGTGGCTTCCAAGGCGGCAAGATCGACGCCGACCCGCGCGTGCCGGTCACGTTCAACACCGGGCAAATCCTGATTGGGCTGGCGGCGGGGGTACGCAAATTCGGCGAGGCCTACCAAGAACCCATGCGCAAGGCCGCCGCCTGGCTCAGGGACAGCCAGGACGCCGACGGCTGCTGGCGCAAGCATCCCACGCCGTTCGCCGCGCCCGGCGAAAAAGCCTACGAAACCCATGTATCCTGGGGCTTGTTCGAGGCGGCGCGGCTGGCCCCGGACCAAGGCTATGGCGAGGCCGGCCTCCGGCAAGTCCGCTGGGCGCTGACCCAACAGCGCGATAATGGCTGGTTCGCCAGCAATTGCCTGTCCTCCCCCGAACAACCGCTGACCCACACCATCGGCTATGCGCTGCGCGGCGTCATCGAAGCCTACCGCTACTCGGGCGAGGCCGACCTGCTGGCGGCGGCGCGGAAGACGGCGGACGCGCTGCTGCGGACCCTGGCGGCCGACGGGCGCATCGCCGGGCAACTCGATTGCGATTGGAAGGGCACGGTGGATTGGGTGTGCCTGACCGGCAGCGTACAAATCGCGGCCTGCTGGTTCCTGCTGCACGCGATCACCGGGAACGCCGCCTACCTCGACGCCGCCCGCCGCGCCAACCGCTACGTCCGCCGCACGGTGCATATCAGCGGCGATCCCGATATCGTCGGTGGCGTCCGGGGCGCGTTCCCGGTCGATGGCGATTACGGGCGCTTCGAATATCTCAACTGGGCTGCCAAATTCTGCGTCGACGCCCAATTGATGGAACTCGACTGCCCGGCCGCCGCCCCATAATCCGGAATTTGGATATTGGAAATCCTTGACTTGGCCGGCGGCGACTTCGATTTATCGCTGCCGCCAACAATAGGTGGGGGACACCGTCCGCCCCCCCATAGGCGACGCCCTTATGGACTTCAACCAGCCCTGGAACCTACCCATGCGCCACCCCCTCTCGGTCTATGCCAGATCCATCCAGCGCGACGCCTGCCGCTTATCGGCGAAAATCCAACGCCGTCTGCGCAAGTTTACGCAGGAAAACGGCGATAATACCCCCAAGCCATCCCGTGCGGCCCGAGTTATCGTCGATAAAGCGGCCATCGCCACGGCCTTGACCGACCTGGGCTTGGGTTCCGGGGATACCGTCATGGTCCATAGCGGGATCAGCAATCTCGGCAAAATAACCGGCGGGCCGCAGGCGGTATTCAATCTCATCGCCGAGCAAGTCGGCGGTGAAGGACATATGCTATATCCGGTATTTCCCTTCAATACCTTGATGTATGGATATCTAGCTTCGCATCCGGTATTCGACGCCGCCAATTCGCCCAGCAAAATGGGCTCGCTGAGCGAATATGCGCTCCGAACCCCAGGAGGGCAACGCAGCCTGCATCCTAGCCATTCGATATTGGCTTTCGGACCACGCGCCGGGTATTTCGTGGGGGAACACCACCTATGCCGAACCCCCTTCGCCGACCTATCCCCCTTCGCGCGGCTGGTGGAAGCGAAAGGCAAGATACTACTGATCGGGGTGGACTTGAATAGCACCACCAGCTTCCACCGTACCGAGGACCGGATGGGAAATGATTTTCCGGTGAAGGTCTATGCGGATGAGATATTCGAGGTTTCCTGCGTAGATACCCAAGGACAGGGATATAAAGTCATTACCCAGGCGCATGATCCATTCATTTCCAGGATTCGCGACTGCGAATTGGTAAGGAACGCATTTATACGGGCAGGAGTGATACGCGAGGCCAAGGTCGGCAGCGGTGTCCTGGCATTAATCGATGCCGCCTTAATGGATCAAACACTGGAAAACCTTTGGCGGCAGGAACGCTTCACCATATATGGCCGGATTTGGGGTTGAATTTCCGACATGGGAATAGGCATCGTATTCAACCCGCCAGGTCGCCATCCAACCAAGAGGCTCCGCCCAGAAACACCAGCCATCCGTAACTATGGGCGATAGGATTCCCCTCGCCGGAGCCTTGTTTTTGGATTTAAGCGACATTGATCAGCCCTTTCAAAGTGACTGCTTCTTCTTCCTAAGTAATTGATATGTCGAGACATGTGGCTGTTTCGGGTCGTAGGGCGGTTTGTCGATGGGCTTTTTCGGGCCGCGCGGATGCTTTTTGAGGGTACGCAACGGGATGTTCCGGGCGGTTTCGCGCAGCCACGCGGCGAATTCCGCCGGGGTTTGTTCGGAGACGAACAGCCAGTCGCCGACCCCGCTGAGTTGGATGAGCGCGAGGAAAGTGGCGGCGATCTCGTGGGAGAGATAATACCCGGAGATATCCTTGGACACGGGTTTTCCATGGGCGCAGTCCAGCGCCGAGATCATGACCGAGAAGAGGTTATAGGCGACCAGGGCCAGGGCGAATCCGAACAGGGCGGCCTTGGGATAGGCCAGGGTTTCGATCTCGGACTTGAAATGTTTTTCGACGTGTTGGAACGCGGTTTCCAGGGTCCAGCGCCTGCGGTAGAGGTCGGCGACGGTGGCGGCGGGTATGTCCGCCGGGAGGTCGGTCAGGATATCGACGAAGGCATCGCCGTCGCGGGTGGGTTGTTCGAGTTCGACGCGGACGAGGCGATAGGGCCGCCCGGCCACGCCGACCCGCTTTTCCAAAAGCCGCCCGCCGCCCTGTTCCCCGGCCTGGGAAAACAGGGTTTCCTCGGTCAGCGGCAGGTTCAGGTGCAAGCGCATCAAGGCGTGGGCGTTCCGGCCCTGGAGCCGGTCGAGGAATCCCACGGTGCAGAAGTTGCGGTCGGCGATCCACAGTTCGCCGGCCTTGGGGATACCGGCCACGGCGTCGAGCAGGCGGCGCTCCTGGGCATGTCCGTCCTCGCAAGGGAACACGTCCCGCATCAGGCGGCGCTCCGGGTCGAACACCACCAGCGACTTGCCCGGCAACGCGGCACCGCCGACCTCGCGGTGGACGGCGAGGCGTTTCTCGCTCGCCGCCAGACAGTTGCCGTCGAGGAGGCGGACCGGATAACCCGGCAACCAGGGTTCGGGGGTGAAACCCAGGGCATCGAGAATATCCGACAGGTCTTCCGAGGTATCGCGCAGCAGGGCTTGGGACACGGATAATTCAACGCCCTTGAGTTTCTCGTAGAGCGCGGATACCGTTACCCCCAGGGGTTCCGGGTGTTTCTGGTAGGCCGCGTTGATCGAGGGATGGACCTTGAGGACCACGCTCAGCATGAGGTCGCACACCGTCGAAAATAGGATTTCCCGCGTGTATTGCTCCTTCGCGTTCTCCAGGAAAATCCTGTCCAGCCTCTCCGCCGCAAAGCAGCGTTCCAGTAGGCCGTGCAGCAGGCAGGACAGGGGCATTTTCTGGCGGAATAGCTCTAGCATTGATCTCGACTATTGGTGTTGGTATGTTGAGCGCCGATAATACTATCGGTTATTTCAGTTTGAAAGGGCTGGCGACATTGATTTAATCAACCATCCCAGCGCGTTTTTCAATTTCATCCTGGCAGGCTAATTCGATGAACCCGATACCTTGGCGCATCAGGGCCGCGATCTCGCGGCATTTCCCGCTGGTATACCACTTGGCCGCGAACCTCTTCGGAAGGCACCAATCACCCGGTTATTGGGACGCCCGCCTCGCGGAAACCTGGCATCTTAGGACCTGGCCGACCAAAAACGCGCTGATCGCACGGTATACCCCCCTGGATGCGGCCATCCTCGATATCGCCTGCGGCAACGGCAGTATACTCCGCGACCTCAAAGCACGCGGCTATGGCGATCTCTCAGGCATTGAGATTTCCGAGTACGCCGTCGGTCGTCTACGGGAAGAAGGCTTCACAATGTACCCAGGAAAAGTACCTTATTTGCCGGTGCCCGATGCGGGCTTCGACGCGATCATCGCTTCCCAGATACTCGAGCATGTTATCCGCCGGGATGTTTTCGCCAACGAAATCAAACGCGCCTTGAAGCCGGGTGGACAAGCCTTTTTCTTTGTCCCAGACGATTGCCTCGGCCCCATCGACGAGCCGGAACATGTCGTCCAGTTCAACGCCCGCACTTTCGAGGCATTCCTCGTCCGGCACTTCGAGGTGATCTCGATAGAACGCATCAAAGACGAGAATTTCAGCATGCCGATATTATTTGGCCGGGTCCGCCCAAGAAACACCTAGAAACCCCACCCGTGAACCTCCGCACCCAAGTATTGTCCGCGCTCAAGTGGACTTTAATCGGTAGATTAAGCTCGCAGATCGTGTCTTGGGCCATTACCATCGTCGTGATGCGCCTACTGGCTCCCAACGATTATGGACTGGTGGCGATGACCACCATATTCAGCGGATTATTCGCCTTCATCGCCGAAATCGGGCTGGGCTATAGCCTCGTGCAATCGAAAGAGGTTTCAACCCGACAAACCCGGCAGGTTTTCGCCGTCGTATTGACTTCGAATTTTTGCGTGTCCGCGCTCCTGGCCTTCGGGGTCGCGCCGCTCGCGTCATGGTTTTTCGCGGAGCCACGCATAGAGGCGGTCATGCAAGTCATCAGCTTGCAATTCATCCCCGCCGCGTTCGCGGTCATCCCCAACGCGACCCTGGACCGTGCGATGCGCTACCGGGAACGGGCGTTCATCGACTTTTCGTCCCATTTCCTCGGCGCTTTGCTCATACTTTTCCTGGCCCGCGAGGGATATGGCGCTTTATCCTTGGTTTGGGGCACGGTATTCCAAACCACATTCCGGGCGATAGGGTTAAACTGCATCAGCCCCTATTTCCACCTACCCTTATTCCGTTTTTCCGGCAGTGGCCAGATCATCCGGTTCGGGCGGGACGTGGCGGCCACCCAGTTCATATTCTATATCTATTCCCAAGCCGATTCGTTCGTGATCGGAAAACTGCTGGGGGGCCACGACCTCGGACTATATTCCGTCTCGATGAACCTGGCATCGATGCCCGCATCGCGCTTTTCCGCCATCCTCAACCAAGTGGCTTTTCCCGCCATGTCCAAGGTCAAGCGTGACGGTGGCAATGTCAACCAATACCTATTGAAAAGCCTGCGTGGTATCAGCCTGCTATCCTTCCCCGTCATGTGGGGCATGTCGTGCGTGTCCCCGGAACTCGTGGCCGGGTTGCTCGGCGGGCAATGGCTGGAAGCGACCGACTCGCTCGCGCTGCTCTGCCTCATCATGCCACTGCGGGTGCTGAGCCCGATCATAAACGCCGGGCTGCAATCGGTCGGACGCGCCGATGTGAGCTTCCGCAACACGGTTTCGACCGCCATCGTGATGTGCGCCGCGTTCGTCGTCGGCTGCCAAGCCGGCCTGCCGGGCATGGCGCTGGCCTGGATATCCGCGTTCCCGCTGGTCTTCCTCGCCAATGTGGCCCTCTCCCGCCGGCACCTCGACTTGACCCTGTCCGCGGTGATCCTGGCGTTTTTGAAGCCCCTGTTCGCCAGCCTGCTGATGTACGGCGCGGTGTGGGGTATGCGCGAGGGCCTGGCCTCCTTGGCGGTGCCGCCAGCACTTCACGCCCTAACCCTGCTGCCCCTGCCCCGGCTGGGAATACTGGTATTCACCGGCGCGCTGGCTTATCTGCTGGGGAACCTGCTGTTCAACCGTACGGGACTGGCCGAAGTGATGGGCCTGCTGCGGCCCGCCAGGCTCGAAACGTCCTCTTGACCCGGCACGCCAGCGCGGTGCACGAGATCAAGCGCCGCCCTGCCTCGTCCTGACGAAACCCGCCTGCGTGGCGGGGTGGCCGGAGGCCGCGTCCACGCCTACGCCTACGCCAGCGGCGGAAGCCGCTATTTCCTTGCCGACGGCGGTCTTGACCGCGCCCACGATGAAGAGCAGGCACCAAGGCAAATCGAAATACGCCAACCCCAGGAACGCGCCGCCGGTCGCATAGGCGATCAGGGAAACCTGTGTCATCCGCGCCAAATCCCCGGCCCATTGCAAGGCCGCGACGCCCTTGGCTTTCGCGGTTATCCAACGGGTATCCCTGAACACCAGCCACCATATGGTCAAATAGGCGATCAACCCTGGGAAACCATGCTCGCCGAGTATCTCGAAATAAATACTATGCACGTCGAACGCGCCGCCCTGGGAATTCCTGTAGAAACCCTCGGGCGAATATAAGGTATACGCATTGACCGACCACAGTTCGAAGCCCCCCCCGGTCAGCCTGTCCTGGGCGATCCTTGTCGCCACGGTCCAGGCTTGGAGCCGGCTCATCGCGGACGCATCTTGCTGGTAGGTTTCGATGGTATGCATGCGCTGGTACCATGCGGCCGGCATCATGGCGAGGATCACCCCGACCAGCAATCCCCCCAGCAACGCGATCCTGAACTTGTTCTTGACCTTGAACCAGAAGTAGAACAGCATCGCGCAGCCCGCCAAGAGGGCGCCACGCGATTGCGTCCCGGCGGCGGCGACCACGGTCAAACCCATGCCGGCCAGCAGGGCCAACCTCAGAAACCGCTGCCGCACCTGCGACGACAAATAATAAAAGAAAGGCGCCGTCATCAGCAGGGCGACGGCGACCTCGTTATTCCCTTCCACGAAGGATCCGCTCGGCCCCCAAACCCGCTGTGTCCCCCCGGTTATTATGGTGAATATCCCCCCTTTCACCCCGTAATATCCGAACGAACCCACGACCACCGCGATCATCTTATTGATCGCGGCCTTATCCACCAGCAGCATCCCGGTGACGATGGCCATGAAAAATATCTTCGAAACCTTCTTGTACTGGATCCAGGCCTCGTCCGGGATCATCGCATACGCAGAGGTGACCGCCATCCACGCCCACAGCACGCACATCCCAATCGCGGCGGCGGACATCGGATTGATCTTCCGCCTGGCGCCGAAGGCCAAGGGTATCGTCACGACCGCGGAGATCAGGGCGAACGGGAACGAATAGGCGAACCCGTAGGCCAAGCGATGCGGATTCATGAAGGATACCCAGTTCCACAACAGGACGCCGTAAAGGGGCTCCTTGAAGACCCTGAGCAGGACCAGGCAAAAAATCACGACCAAAGCGATATCACGCATTACGCTTGCCTAAATACGTAGATCATCGAACACCCCGCCAAACAAACCCGGCGGGCGGGGAAGCCGGATGGAGAAATCCATCCCACGGACTTGGGAAGGAGCCGGAACCGTCAAACCAGGGCGGGCGTGGCGGATTAGCCGAAAGGAAGCGGAGGAAGTGGATGGCGCGGAAGGAGGGGGGCGGTGTGCGGAGCCACCGGCGGGGCAGTAGGACGACCGACCCGGCGTCCGCCCGGACCGGCCACGGTCCAGGCGGACGCCGGACGATCCCTTAGCTGATCCCATATTTCTGCATACGGTACAACAAGGTATCCCTGGAAATCCCCAACAGCCGCGCCGAGCGGCTGCGGTTGCCGTTGGTGCGGTTGAGGGCCTGGCGGATCAGGTCCATCTCCACCTTCTCCAGGTCGATACCGAGTTCGGGCAGGTCGAACAAGGGCTTTTGCACCGGCACCCGGTTGATGATTTCCGAGGGCAGGTTGTTTTCCTCGATCACGCGCCCGGCCAGGAGGATCGACAGGCGCTCGCAGACATTGCGCAGCTCGCGGACATTGCCCGGCCAGTGGTAGGCCGACAGGCGGTTGAGGGCGACTTTGCTGAAGCTGGCCTCCGGCAAACGATGCTCCTCGGCGAACTGGCGCATGAAATGCTGTAACAAGACCTGGATATCGCCCATGCGCTCGCGCAGCGGCGGGATTTCCAAGGGGACGACATTGAGCCGGTAATAGAGGTCGCGGCGGAATTCGCCCCTGGCGATCTTTTCTTGGAGGTTGGAGTTGGTGGCGGCCAGGATGCGGACATTGACCCTGGAGGTCTGGGTTTCGCCCACCGGCTGGATTTCGCCGGTTTCCAGGAAGCGCAGCAGCTTGGCCTGCAAGGCCACGGGCAGGGAATCCACCTCGTCCAGGAACACCGTGCCGCTGTCGGCGGCCTGCAAACGCCCGAGTTGGTTGCCGATGGCCCCGGTGAACGCGCCCTTCCTGTGGCCGAACAATTCGGATTCGGCCAGGGATTCCGGCAGGGCGGCGCAATTGAGGGTGATGAACGGTTTGTCGGCGCGGGGGCTATGCTGCTGCAACGCCTGGGCCAATACTTCCTTGCCGGTACCGGTTTCGCCGACCACCAGTACCGTCACATCGGTCGCGGCCACCATCCTGGCACTCCGCAGCAAAGCCTCGAAATTCGGCGACTGGCCGATCAATCTTTGAAACATAGCCTCAACCTCCCATCGTTGATTACATACCTATCGAGTGCCGCACCATGGGATTCAACCAGGGGAACGCAGCCAATAGGGCCAGGGCGATCAAGGTGATACCCGTCGCCTGGCGGAATTTTTTCATGCTGGATAAACGCACCATCCAAGAGGTCATTATACCGACCCCCATTACCGCGGGCATAGTGCCGAGTCCGAAAGCGAACATGGTGAAGGTGCTGCGCACCACATCCCCCGTGGTCGCGGCCAAGGTCAGGGCGGTATAGACCAGCCCGCACGGCAGCCAACCCCAGACCATGCCGAACACGAAGGCCTGCGGCAGGGTCTCGACCGGGATCAAGCGCCGCCCATAAGGCTCGATCCTGCGCCACATGGTGCCGCCGATCTTTTCGATATAGGCGAAGCGCGGGAACCAGCCGCCGATATGCAAGCCCGCCCCGGCCATGATCAGGGCGGAGAGGATTTGTAGGATGCGGTGGCCGTGGCCCTCGCCCAAGGGCATGCTCAACATATGCTCGGCCAACCCGGCCAATAGCCCGCCCAGGGAGTAGCTGGCGATCCGCCCGAGGTTGTAGCTGAACACGAAGGGCATCAGGAGATGCTTCTGCTCGCGGATTTCCCGCTTGAGGCTCAGGGTGAGGGAACCGATGATGGAACCGCACATCCCCAGGCAATGCAGGGCGCTGAACAGCCCCATGAGCAGGGCGACCAGGTAGGAAGTACTGAAGGTTTCGTCGAAATGGTGCATGGGCGCGAAAGATACCATAAAAGGCGCATCCTAAGATAAGCGTTGGCACGCTTTTTCCTCACCGGACCCATACCCCGGTCCCGGCTATTTGATACCCAGGCGCCGCGCCAGCCGGTGCAAATTGCCAGGGTCCAAGCCCAAGCGCCGCGCCGCCCCGGCCCAGTTACCCCCGGCCGCCGCCAGGGCCGCGAGGATCGCGCGCCGCTGGAAATCGTCCACCGCCACCGACAATGGCATATCTTCCCGCGCGGGCATCCCTTCGCCGGGCACCGGAACCTCGGCCATATCCAGATCGCCCGGCTCCAGCACCACCGCCCCGCCCCGGTTGGCCGCGGCCCGGAGGGCGGCGCGGAGCATGGCGTGTTCGAGTTCGCGCACATTGCCGGGCCAGGCATACCGGTTCAGCGCCTCGATGGTGGCGGGCATCATCGCCAAGCGTTCCAGGCCCAGCTTGACCCGCGCCCGATCCAGGAAATGTCCGGCCAGCACCGCGATATCCTCCACCCGTTCGCGCAACGGCGGCACCCGTAAGGGATACATCGTCAGCCGGTGATAAAGATCGGCGCGGAACCGGCCCGCCCTCACCTCCTCTTCCAAAAGCCGGTTGGTGGCGGCGATGATCCTGACATCGGCCCAGTGCGCTTTGTCCGAGCCGGGCCGTTGGATTTCCCCGAACTGCACCGCCCGCAGCAGCTTGGCCTGGATCGCCAGGGGCAGCTCGCCCACCTCGTCCAGGAACAGCGTACCGCCGTCGGCCAGTTCGAACTTCCCGGCCCGCTCGCTCCCCGCCCCGCTGAACGCGCCCTTGGCATGGCCGAACAATTCGCTCTCGGCCAGGGCTTCCGGCAGGGCGGCGCAGTTCACATAGACCAAGGCTTGGCCGGCCCGCGCCGAGCGGGAATGGATGATCCGCGCCAGGACTTCCTTGCCCACCCCGGTTTCCCCCAGCAGCAGCACGGTCAGGTCGGACTTGGCGACGATATCGATCTCGCGGTCCAGCTTGAGCATGGCCGGGCTTTGGCCCAGCACCGGGCCGCTCCGCGCCAGCGCCTCGTTCACCAACTCAGCGGCGACCTGGCCGCGATGGCGGGCGAGGTCTTCCAAGGTACCGATATAGGTTTCGTAGCGCAGGGCCACGGTGGCGATGGCGGCGAAGGTCTGGAAAACGTGGTCGTCGATGCGGTCGAACACCCCGGCTTGCAAGGCGTCCGCCGTCAGCGCCCCGAACAAGGTGTTTTCGTTGTAGAGGCCGCAGCCCAGGCAGGAATGGACTTGCAACTTGCCATGGGCATCCCCGGCCAACCAACCGTCATAGGGATCGGGGCGGGGATCGTGGGCGGGGAAGCGCAACGGCGCGCGCGATTCGACGATGGCCGCCAAGCGCGGATGTTCCGCCGGGAGGAACTTGCGGCCCAGCACCTCGGGCGAAAGCCCCAAGGTCGCCACCGGCACCAAGGCCCCTTCCCGGTAGCGCAGCAGGGCGCAGGCTTGGTTCCCTGTGACGCGGGCGAAGATTTCCAGGAAGCGGAGATGGCGCTCGCGCATCGACACCTCGGCGGTCAGGTTCAACACCGCGGCGCGGATGGCCTCATCGACGTTGGCTTGGGAAATATTCGGATGGGAAGCGGGCCGGGATTTCATAGGGCAGTCAAATCGACACGGGGCTTGTTATTTCGACACCACGGCCCGATTCCCCCGCGAGGGCCGCGAATCCTCGGGCATTCCCTGGCCGGACCGGCCCAGGCCACCCGACCGGGGCTGTCATCTTAACAACATCGGGTCGATACAAGAATATAAATCCATTTTTTATCAATGGGATAGGCTCTGGCACCGGGCTTGCTAACACCGGCGTTCCGAGGACCGGCCTCTTGTGGCCATCCCGCGCAACCCTTATCAGCCCCCATCGGAGCCAAGCATGTCGCAGAATACCCCCTCCCTGTACGAACAACTCGGCGGCCAAGCCGCCGTCGATGCCGCCGTCGATATCTTCTACCGCAAGGTGCTGGGCGACGACCGCATCAGCCATTTCTTCGAAGGCGTGGACATGGACCAGCAGGCCGCCAAGCAGAAAGCCTTCCTCACCATGGCCTTCGGCGGACCGCACCACTATACCGGGCTCGACATGCGGCGCGGCCATGCCCATCTGGTGGCGAAAGGCTTGGACGATAGCCATGTGGATGCCGTGATCGAGAACCTGGGCGGCACGCTGCGGGACCTGGGCGTCGCCGAGGGCCTCATCGCCCAGGTCGCGGCCATCGCCGAAAGCACCCGCGCCGACGTGCTGGGCCGCTAGGACCGGAGGTTACGCCATGGCCGCGATCCATTACGCCGACCAGCGTTTTGAACTCGAACCGGGGCAATCGGTGTTGGATGGCCTAACCGGCCAGGGCGTGCCCGTGCCTTCGTCGTGCCGGGCGGGCGTCTGCCAAACCTGCCTGATGCGTTCCACCGAAGGCACGCCGCCAACCGCAGCCCAGCACGGCCTGAAAGACAGCCTCAAGGCCCGGAATTACTTCCTGGCCTGCGTCTGCCATCCCACGCAAGACCTGCGGGTGGTCCTGCCCGATGCGGAGGAAGACCGCCAGACCGCCACCGTGCGCGGCCTGGACCTTTTGGGCGGCGGGATCATGCGGGTGGCGCTGGAATGCCACGCGCCGCTGGATTACCGCCCCGGCCAATTCATCAACCTGTTCCAGGGCACCGGGCAGGTCCGCAGCTATTCCATCGCCAGCGTGCCGGGCTTGGACGACCATATCCACCTGCATGTGCGGCGCTTGGCCGGGGGCCGGGTGAGCGGCTGGGTCCACGGGGAACTGCGGCCCGGCCAGACCGTGACGATCCAGGGTCCGGCCGGCGATTGCTACTACCCGTCCGGCACGCCCGGACAGCCGCTGCTCTTGATCGGCACCGGGTCCGGGCTGGCCCCGTTGTACGGCATCGTCCGCGACGCGCTGGCCCAGGGCCATTGCGGGCCGATCCGGCTGTATCACGGCAGCCGCGCACCGGAAGGCCTGTATCTGGCCGAGGAACTGCGGGCTCTGGCCCAACGGCACGCCCATTTCGATTACATCCCCTGCCTGTCCGGGCCGGACGCGCCCGAGGGCTACGCCCAAGGCCGGGTCCACGAGGTGGCTTTGCGGGACAACCCCAAGCTCGACGGCTGGCGTATCTTCTTCTGCGGCCACCCGGAGATGGTCAAGCTGGGCAAGAAAAAAGCCTTCCTGGCCGGTGCCGCGCTACGGAATATCCACGCCGACGAATTCACGGTCGGACCCGCCACGGAACCGGGCGCATGAACGGCGACACCGCGCCGGGATTCCGCGGGCGCTTCAAGCTGCCGGCGCTTCGGCCCAGGGAAGCCAATCCGGTCGCCCTCCCGGCCCGGCTGCGGATCGCCGCGTCCGCCGGGCTGGCGATCTATGCCACGGCCTGGGTCGGCGGCGCAACCAGCCCGGCCCTGCCGATGGTGGCGTCGATGGGCGCGTCGGCGGTCATCCTGTCCGCCGTTCCGCACAGCCCGATGGCCGGAACCTGGGCGGTGCTGGGCGGGCATTTATTGTCGGGGCTGGTCGGCGTGGCCTGCGCCGGCTGGATCGCCGATCCCTGGAGCGCCGCCGGTTTGGCGCTGGGACTGTCCATCTTCGCCATGCACAGCGCCCGCTGCCTGCATCCGCCCGGCGGGGCCACCGCCTTGTACGCGGTCCTGGGCGGGGACGGCGTGCGGGCGCTGGGCTATGAATTCCTGCTGACACCACTGGCGCTCAATCTCGGCCTCCTGCTGGCGCTCGCCAAACTCGCCCACCGCCCACGCCCACCCGCCAAACCCGCGCCGACCCCGGCCCACCCGCCGCCCTTGGAACGGCTGGGCCTGAACGGCGCGGACCTCCGCGCCGCCCTGCACGATATCCATGCCTTCGTCGACGTGAGCGAAGCCGAACTGCGCCAACTCTACGAACTCGCCGCCAACCACGCCTACCGGCGCGGATTCGGCGAACAGGATTGCATCGGCATCATGTCGCGCGATCCGGTCACGGTCGAATTCGGGACCGACCTGGAAGAAACCTGGGCCTTGATGCGCCGCCACAACATCAAGGCGATCCCGGTCATCGACCGCGGCCGCCATGTCATCGGCATCATCACCCTGACCGATTTCTTCCGCCACGCCCAAATCGAGCGCCTCGACGGCATGGGCGGCAAGCTGCGGCGGCTGCTCCAAACCACGCCGGGCGTCCACTCGCGCAAGCCCGAGGTCGCGGGGCAGATCATGACCGCGCCGGTGGTCAGCGTGCGGGCGGGCACCCCGGTCGCCGACCTCGCCCCGCTCCTGTGCGGACGCGGCATCCACCAAATCCCCGTCGTCGATGCCCGCGACAAACTGGTCGGCATCGTCACCCAGTCCGATTTGATCGCGGCGATGTACCGCAACCTCGTCCCGCAACCCGTGGTCCAAGCCCCATGATCCAGCCGGTCGAACTCCAGGATTTCCTGCTCACCTTTTTCGCCGCCGCCGCGATTATCCTCGGCGGGGCCAGCTATGCGCTGTGCTATGCCTGGGCCAGGCTCGGGCGGCGTCCCGGCTTGCTGCGCTGGGCCTACGCGGCCTATGCCGTACTGGCGGTGTCGGTGTGGATATTGACCGCCACCGCCCATCTCGATGGCTATTGGCGGACCTTGGCGGCGGCGATGCTGGTCGGCTATTTCCTCGCGCCCCGCGCCATCTTCCGGCTCTGCGCCGACACCCACGCAGCCGAAGACGACGCAGTCCCTCCCCCCTCCCACCCACCACAGGAGCCATCCCCATGAATTCCCCGCCACGCTGGGCTTCCGAAGCCTTTTGGAAGAAAACCGCGGTCTGGGTGACCGCCGGTTCGTTCGTGCTGCTGATCGGCCTGACCTTCGATTCCCTCTCCCAGGTCGCGGCGGGCGGCAAGCGCGTACCCGCCTACGCCGTCATCAACCAAAAGATCGACTACCGTTTCGACCCGCAAGCCAACCGCTACCTGCCGGTGATCGGCGGCGACGAACCCTTGTTCGGCAAGGTGTTCAGCGAAACCGAAGCCGAAGCCTTGGTCGCCCTCGGCAAGAAAACCACCCAGGCCAAGAACTGCATCAACTGCCATACCCTGCTGGGCAACGGGGCTTATTACGCGCCCGATCTCACCAAAGCCTGGCTGGACCCCGGCTGGATCGACGCCGCCAACCGCGAACAGCTGATGCTGGAGTTCCTGAAAGACCCGCCCAACCATCCCCGCACCTACGGCAGCGGTCGGCGGATGCCGCAACTCGGCATCACGGACGCGGAAGCCCATGGCGTCGTCGCCTTCCTCAAATGGATGTCGGCCATCGATACCAACGGTTTCCCGCACAACTTCAAAACTTTGTACGCCCAGGAGCAGCCATGATCAGACGCGCAGCCGCCCTGCCCGGCCAAGTCGCCGGGGCTTTCGCCCGCCTCGACAGCCACCACCTCAACGGCGGGCAACAACTCGCCGTGAAATATTTCGCGGTGGCGATGGTCCTGTTCCTGGCCCAATTGCTGTTCGGGCTATTGGCCGCCATCCAGTTCGTGTGGCCGGGATTCCTGTTCGATCTCGTCGATTTCAGCGTGAACCGCATGGTCCATATCAACGCCATGGTGGTGTGGATGCTATATGGCTTCATCGGCTCGGTGTACTGGTTCCTGGAGGACGAGAGCGGCACCGAAATCGCCGGCTTGAAATGGGGCGAAACCGCCTTCTACGTGCTGACCGCCGCCGTGACCGTGGTGGTGCTGGTCTACCTCCTGGTCCAGACCGGCCCCGGCAACGACACCACCCGCTGGCTCATCAACGAGGGCCGCGAATATATCGAAGCCCCGCGCTGGGCCGATATCGGCATCGTCGCCGTGATGCTGGTATTCTTCTACAACGTGGCCGGGACTTTCGCCAAGGGCCGCTGGTCGGGGATTTCCGGCGTGTTGACCCTGGACCTCGTGGCCTTGGCTGGCCTTTACATGGCGGGCATGTTCTACGCCACCAATATCACCGTGGACCAATACTGGTGGTGGTGGGTCATCCACCTGTGGGTGGAGGCGACCTGGGAAGTCTTGGTGGGCTGCATCATGGCCTGGAGCCTGATGAAACTGCTGGGCGCGCGCCGCCGCATCGTCCAGACCTGGCTCTATATCGAAGTGGCCCTGATGTTCGGCTCCGGCATCCTGGGGCTGGGGCATCATTATTTCTGGATCGGCACCCCGGATTATTGGCTGGCGATAGGCGGCTTCTTCTCGGCGCTGGAACCGATCCCGCTGGTGGCGATGGTGGTGCATTCCATCTACGATTCCGGCACCCATAATTTCAGGAGCAGCAACCATCCGGCCCTGGCCTGGATCATCGCCCACACCTTCGGCAATTTCCTGGGCGCGGGCGTGTGGGGCTTCATGCATACCCTGCCCCAGATCAACCTCTACACCCATGGCACGCAATGGTCGGCCTCGCACGGGCATCTGGCCTTTTTCGGCGCCTACGCCACCATCAACATCGCCTTCTTCTATCTGGCGGTGCAGCAATGGCGGGGCAATGTGTGGATGGGCGGCAACCTGGCCCACGGCTGGCGCTGGAAATGGGCCATGGGACTATTGAATTTCGGTGTGCTGGGAATGACCGTGGCCTTGTTGATCGCGGGCTACGAGCAATCCTTCATCGAACGCGCCGTGGAAGGCTCGACCTGGAGCGGCTATTTCGCGGCCCAGACCCATCCCTGGTTCGTGCAGTCGATGGTGTGGCGGTTGGTGTTCGGCTTGATGACCCTCGCCGGGGCGGTGTTGTTGACCTGGGATTTGCTGACCATCGGCGCGGGGGAAACCCGTGCGGCCCTGGTGATCGAGCCCGAATCGCCGACCGGGGAAACTGGAACGGTGGCCGCGCCCGCGGCTTGATCTTCGCGGAATCGTGCCGTCCCGGCGCTGGCGCGATCCGCCGGTTGACGGAAAGTGTCCCTTTATCGTGCATATCGCCATGCTCCGCCGTATGCTATCCGTGTCCCGGTTGGGGGGATTCCTTTCATAGTTCCACGAGGACACATCATGCGATCCATCATCAGGCTACTCGCCTTGGCCGGGCTATTGGCCGTAGCGGGCACCGCCGCTCCGGCGGCTCCACCCGAAGGCACCCAGATCTATGCCAGCGGCTACGCCCAGGGCGGCAGCAATGCCAACTTCACTTGGCTCAATCCCGGCCCGCTCATCTACAAGGTATGGGTACAGATACCGGCCCAGGGCACGGCCAGCAAGGCGCCCTACCGGGTCTATCCCAAGGGCAACCCCTCGGGCGGGGCGGCCTGTTCGCCGGACGACCCGCTCGCGCCCTGCTTCGAAGTACCGGTCAACCAAGCCTCCCGGCAAAAGCGATGGGTGCAACTGACCCTCAACAAAGACCCCGAAACCGCCTGGAGATTCACCAAGGCGGGTTTCGTGAGCGTGGACGCCAGCACCGTCAGCCCCGGCGAGACGCTGGGCGCGGCGGCGGCGGTGTTCCAGGATGCCAGCCCCCTGGCGATAGGCAAGACCTACCAGGGCGGGATCATCTTCTATCTCAACGCGGCCAAGAGCCATGGCCTGATCGCCGCGCCGACCGATCAAGGCACGGACAGCACTTGGTGGAATGGCATGTACTTCCCGGTCGCGGGCGGCCCGGACAACACCGCTATCGGCATGGGCCAGGCCAACACCGAGGCCATCGTCGCCGCGCAGGGCGCGGGCGGCTATGCCGCACGGCTCTGCTACGACCTGGTGATCGGCAAATACACCGACTGGTATTTGCCCTCCAAGGACGAACTGAACCTCATGTACACCAATATCGGGCCGGGGGCCGCCGCGCCGCTGACCAATGTGGGGGGATTCGCCAGCGCCCTCTATTGGAGTTCCTCTGGATACCAATACGACGACCGCTATGCCTGGGGCCAGGGTTTCGGTGCCAGCGGCCAAAGCCCGACCCCCAAGAGCTACCCGTTCCACGTGCGCGCCGTGCGGAGTTTTTAGCCCCCACCGGAGCCATCCGCCTGGATTCGGAAAACCGCGCAGGACCGGCACCTTGAATTTTCCGCAACATCCGCCGTCTATACTTGCGCCTTTTCCCGAAATAACCCCAACACAAGGAGTTTTCCCATGAGCGAATTGATCGTCATCGGCTATGACAGCCCGTTCCAGGCGGAGGAAGTCCGGCTCAAGCTCTTGAAGATGCAGCGCGATTACCTGATCGACCTGGAGGACGCGGTGGTCGCGGTCAAGCAGGCCGACGGCAAGGTCAAGCTGAACCAGGTGTTCAACCTGACCCAGGCCGGAGCCATTGGCGGGAGTTTCTGGGGCGCCCTGGTCGGGATGCTGTTCCTGAATCCGCTGCTGGGCGCGGCGGTGGGCGCGGGGGCCGGGGCCATCTCCGGTGCCTTGAGCGATGTCGGCATCAACGACGACTTCATGAAGAACCTGGCCGACACCTTCAAGCCCGGCACTTCCGCCCTGTTCATCCTGGTCCGCAAGGCCACGCCGGACAAGGTCTTGGGCGAACTGAGCGGCGCGGGCGGCAAGATCATCCAGACCTCGCTCTCGCACGGGGACGAAGCCAAGCTGCAAGCGGCCCTGGACGCGGCGCAAACCCGCACCACCGCCGTTTTCTGATCCCGATCCCCCCGCGGGTTCCCAAGCCCCGCTTGGGAGCCCGCGACCCAATCGCCGGGGTTATTTCCCCAGCGTCCGCAGAAAAGCCGGCAAGGCCGCCGCATCCTCCCAAAACGTCAAACCCCGCAACGGCCCGATCTCGCGGGCCTCCCCGGCCTCGACAGCGGCGATCCAAGCGCTGGGAATCGCGTAGCCCCGCGACTGCGCGGCGGACAGGAAAGTCGCCAAGCCCACCAAACGGCCTTGCCCATCGAACAAGCCCCCGCCGCTGCCACCGAAGGTGAAATCCGCCGTGGTTTCGATCACCCACCCGCCCTCGAAAGGATGCAAAGCCCGCACACGGGCCTCGGCGTAGGCGATCCCGATGGCATGGGGATAGCCATAGAAATACAACGGCTGACCGACGCCCACTTCCCCATCCCGCCCCAAACGCGCCACCGGGAACGGCAGGCCCGGCACCACCAGCACGCACAGGTCGCGCCGGGTATCGGCCCGCTGCGCGGTGGCCGGGAAGCTCAGCGCCCCCTTGCCGACAGTGATCCGCCCGGCGTCGCGGGTGACATGGCAATTGGTCGCCACCCGGTCCTGCGCCACCACCACGCCCGAGCCATAAAACACCCGGCCCCCCGCCATATAACCCCGTATCTGCACCACGCTGAGGGAAGCCGTATGGTCCACCTCCGCCGCCACGGACCACGCCAAGCCCGCGCAGACCGCCCCTATTCCGCATCGCATCGCTAATCGCATGATGGTTTTCCTCCGCCGGTATGGATCGACACTGGTTTTTTGGAAACCCGGCGCGACACCCAGGTTCCCGCCGGAACTCAAGCGGGCGGAGTCCCGGCCTTGCGATGGCCCCATACCCCGCCATCGCCCAGGCCCGGAATGCCGACGTCCTGGATGTGCTGGGCGTTGTTGCCCTCCTCGTAGCGGGGCAAGCGGCCATCGGTGCGCCACAGCCGGTAGGCCAGGGCCGCGCTCAACACCCGGACCGGATAATCGCGGGGCAGATTCTGGAGATAGGGCTGGATGGTGACGAAATCGCGGGCGCCGTATTGGTTCATGATGGAGCGCAAACCGCCGTTCTTGGGACCGATGTTGTAGGCCAACAGCGCCAGGAACAAATCGCCCCCCATCTCCCTGAGGTAATGGCGCAGGGTGGCGGCGGCGAGATGGGCGTTATGGGTGGGGTTGAGCGGGTCGGGCTTGTCGGTGCCGAGTTGGCGGCGGGCGGCGTCGATGGCGGCTTTGGGGGGCGCGGTGATTTGGAACAGGCCGCGCCCGCCGTCCTTGCTGTCGCGGGGCAGGAACGAGGATTCCGCCGCGCCGATGCCCAGCAGGATTTCGCCGTCGATCTCGTTGGCCAGGGCGGCGGCGCGGATGGCGGGGAGGTAGGGCTGGGCGCGGTCGAGGATGCGGCGCGTCTGGGCGAGGTCGGAACGGCGGTAGGCGGCGAACACCTGATGGGCGATGGTGACGCGCTCGGCCTCCTCGCTGCCGCCGACCAGGGCGCGGAGATGGGCGAGTTCGCGCCGGAACGGTTCGCGCCCGGCCAGGAACCCGGCCCCCAAGGCCAAGCCCAGGGCCAGCGCGGCGGGCAAATATCGGGATAACCGCCATAGCCAGCCCCGCGCCCGCCACCACGCCCACAACAAGCCCGACCCCAACAGCACCAACAACAGCACCATCCCGGCGAAAGGCAGGAGGTTTTCGGCAAGGCCGGTGCCGCCGAACCAATCCGCCGCCCGGCCCAGCACCGCGATGATGAGGATGAGGCCGACCCCGGCGAACGCCAGGATTTCCGTGCCGATCAACCCGGTCATACGCCAAGGGAAGCGCCGCAGCAAGGCCATGAGGAAGGCGGCGACCCTGCGCCCGAGCTTGGGCTGGACCTGCGGGATTGCTTCCTTGGGCTTGACGACCGCCTTGCGCTTGCGGGTTTTCTTGGGTTTTTGCTCCGGGTGTTCACCGGTCGCCGTCGTCGCCGTTTCCCGCCCCACCATGCCGCCACCTCGTGTCTGGATTGGGGCGATATTACCAGAGGGCGGGGAGCGCTTCAGGGGTGCTATGGCGGTTGCAAGATCAGCCCTGGCCCGCCCCGCCTCCCTTGCCAGCATCGGCCACACTCAACCCTGCCCCCGAGCAGCCTCATCCAATACTGGACATAACCACGGATGAGGTTTACTTTGAGACCCGATGGCCTTTCCTATAGGCCGTTTAACCCCAGGAGGTAACCCACCTATCCCAGCTTGATCCTATCCAAATAACCAGACCAATCAATTGGGTATCTATATGCAACGAGAAAACAAAATATCGGCGTGGCTGTTAACCGGCTATGTCAGCTTGTGCATTCATAGTTCCAACACCCCGGCGGCACCGGTTTCCGGCTTTCTCGGAACCTCCCCCGCTGTCCTGTCAGAACCCTCTGCGGGCAATCTCGACTGGGGCGACAACACCGCCAACAACGCGGACGATACATCGGTATACGCCCCCTTCTCCCAGATAGCGCTCACCAACAACGGCGATACGATCACCCTTTCCGGCCAAGTCACCCTACTCGGCATGAACAGCCTGACAAACCGGGACGATCAATTCCGCTGGGGGCTCTACAATGTCAATGGCAGCGCCAACCTCACGAACTGGCTGGGCTATTTCGCCAGCAACGACACCTCGTCCAATGTGGCCGGCGGCACGTTCAGGGAGCGCATCAACCCTAATTCCAACATCTTCTCTTCCTTGACCGGGGCCAACACCCTGGTTACGACCACCAACTCGGTCACGGAACTCCTGAACTCGACCCTCTATAAATTCGACCTATCCCTGACCCGCACGGTGGCCGGGTTGAATTACTTCGCCGAATTCATGTCGAGTTCCAACTCCGTCATCAATTCGTTCACCGGTACCGATACCACCGTATCGACCTATACCTTCGACCGGGTCGGCTTCCTTTCCGGCGGCAACTTGAATGCCGATCAATTGCAGCTCCGCAACGTCGATGTCAGCTTCACCCCGGCCACGACCTCGACACCGGTGCCCGAACCCTCCCCGGTCCTGCTGTTACCTCTAGGTCTCGCATTATTGAAAACGGGGGGCCGACGCAACACAACGGGACAGGCTCTCCGCACATTCCCGTTGAGCTTATCCGTCCCGAAACCTTAGCCGACTGGCTTCCTACTGGCTCCATGTGGAGCCGGGTGGGGCGGTATTCCCGGCCCACCGTAACCTTTGAAGGTGGTGGGCATGAACACATGCCCACCCTATTCCGTCGCCCCGAACCGGAACCGATCCCGCAACGCCCTTTCCTTCGGCGGCACATACAGCCCCCTTTCCGTCAACGCCCGCCGCCGCAGCCGCAGCCGCGCCTTCACCGACCGCGCCAAATCCCGCCCCGAGATGGCCATGTCGGGATGCTTCGCCGTGAAGGCTTCCGCCTCCGCCACGCCCCCCGGCGTCAGAATAGTTGTCGCCTCTAATTTTCCGAATGTAAGAGGAAAGAAGAGCTCGACTTTGGCCATTTTCACTTCCGCTGAAAGCGGGGGCTGCCGCCGTAGACAATAGCCGTCCGAACGATGGCTTGGAAATGCTAGGCGATGTTGATTTTTCCCGATGAGGCGATGAAGGTTCTGGTCCTGTTCGCGCCGATGTTCACGCAGCCGGTATGGGGCCATGTCCAGGAATTGGTGGCGGGGGCGGTCCTGTGCCGTGGCCCGCGCACGGTGGCGGCGGCGTTGCGGACCCTGGGCTTGGCGGACGAGAAGGGATTCTGCAAGTACCACCGGGTGCTGAGCCGGGCGCGGTGGTCGGGCTTGCTGGGGGCGCAAATCCTGTTGGGGCTGCTGGTGGCGTTGGCGGCGCATCTGGGCTACCCGGTGATCATCGTGGTGGACGAGACCGTGGAGCGGCGGAAAGGCAAACAGATCAAGGCCAAGGGCCGCTACCGGGATGCGGTGCGCTCGACGCGGGGCAAGGTGGTCAAGGGCCTGGGGTTGAAATGGATCTGCCTGATGGTCCTGGTGCCGCTGCCGTGGAATCCGCGCCCGTGGGCGCTGCCGTTCCTGACGGTGCTGGCCCCCTCGGAGCGGGCCGACGAGGCGGCCAATCGCCGCCACAAGACCACGGTGGATTGGACGGCCCAGGCCGTCAAGCAGGTTTCGCGGTGGCTGGAGGCCACGGCGTTCACGGTGGTGGGCGACGGGGCCTATGCCTGCGTGGCCCTGGCCCATGCCTGCTCGGCGAACCGCGCCACCCTGGTGTCCCGCCTGCGGCTGGACGCGCGCCTGTTCGGCTTCCCGGAAACCCCGCCGCCCGGCAAGCGGGGGCGCAAACCCAAGAAAGGCATCCGCCTGCCCAGCCTGAAAACCCTGCTGGACCGGCCGGACGAGCCCTGGCGGGAAACCGGGCTGGCTTGGTACGGGGGCGAGCGCAAGGCGGTCCGGCTGCTCAGCGGGGTGGCCCTCTGGCACACGCCCGGCGAAGAGCCGGTCCGCCTGCGCTGGGTCCTGGTCGCGGACCCCACCGGCGAAACCCGGCCCCAGGCCTTCTTCGCCACCGACGCCGAATTGACGCCCGAGCGGATCGTGGAGGTGTTCGTTTTGCGCTGGAGCGTGGAGGTCACCTTCGAAGAGAGCCGCCGCCACCTCGGCGTGGAAACCCAGCGGCAGTGGTCCGACCTCGCCATCGCAAGGACCACGCCCGCCTTGATGGGGCTGTTTCCCCCGGTCTGCCTGATGGCTTCGCGCCTGGTGGAAAACGGAACCCTACCGGTGCGGCAGGCCGCCTGGTATCCAAAGACCGACGCGACGTTTTCCGACGTGCTGGCCTTCGTCCGCCGCTCCATCTGGGCCGAAAAGTATTTCGTCAACTCCGCATCCAGCGGCGAGCGGTTGGAATTATCGCCCCGCGATTGCGAGGCCCTGCTGAATCAACTCGCCGCTACGGCGTGAAAGGCCAAAGTCGAGCAGGTTGACCCCCGTGGCGATTATGGCCGCCACCGACACCACCCGCCCGCCCAGCCGCACCTTCAGGTACGTCGCGTCCAGCCAGAGGTAGACCCAGGTCCCGTCCAGCGTCAATGCTGTTGAATTAACCGCTGGCGATGCGTTTGGACTTATCGACCTGCCATTTGCTGACGGGCTTTTTACAGACCCGTGGCTGCGGGGGCTTGGCGGTTCTAGGGCGGTAATAGCGTACCCGCGCGATCTCGTCGAGGAGTTCGCCGAAGACGAGCAGCGCCAGTTCGGGGTATCGTGGCGACAGGACGAAGGCCTCCCCGGGCAGTGTGATCATGGTGTTCTTGAACTGTGGCTGGGCGTCGATGGCGGGGTCCGGGTGCGGCGCGAGGGACATCAATATCCGGGAGATGACGGCCATGGTCAGGATGGCGAAGAGTTCCTGGCGGACGCCGTTCTCGGTGCGGGTATGGAAAGTCTCGATGTCCAGCGAAGATTTTTCGTCACGGTAATGGACCTCCAGTTCCCAGCGGCGGAAGTAGAGGCCGGTGACGGCGTGGGCGGGGAAGCGGTTTCCATCCACGAGGTTGGTGATGAGCACGGAAAGTTCGCCGTCCGGGCCGACCAGGCGGATGGCGCGGACGGCGACGGGATCGGACCGGGGCGGCGTCAGGGTGAGGAGTTCCTCGGTCCGGCCGGATTGGGCGAAGGCCTCCACGGCGGCGAAGGTGCCGGAAGCCGGGCAGCGCATCAGCCAGTAGCCGCGATAGTTCCGGGTTAGGTGGTCGATGAGGTCGTGGCCGGGGTAGCCCCGGTCGAACAGGATGACGCCGCCGGGCGGGATGTGGGGGAGCAGGGCCTTGGCCTCCTCCCGCTCGTCGGCCCGCGCCATCGGCTGGACGGTCCGGGCGATGGGTATCCGGCGGAACACGTCGTGGGCGGTCGAAACCAGGCAGAGCGGATAATGCCCCCGGCCCGGCCGGTCCAGCCCGCCGTCGGGGTCGAAGGCGGCCCTCAACTCGGCGGAGGCGGGCAGGCGGTACTTGGAGCCGTCGATGGCGAACACGGACAAGCCCATCCAGGTATCCCCCTCGGCACGCGGCCAGGCCTCGTAGGCCAGCCGCACCGCGTCGTGGTGCAGTTGCTCGAAGGCCCGCCAGGACAGGTGGGCGCGCGCCTTGGTCACGGTGCTGCGATGGACGGCCCCGGCTTCGGGCCATAGCCCGCTCCGGCGGGCCGGGCGGAAGAATGCGCCCGCCTTGCCGTCCACGCCCTGGCTCTTGCCGCTGGCCACCAGCGACAGAAGGAAAACGGTGAGGACGGGAAGGGTCAGCTTGCCCCGCCGGACAAAGGCCTTGGGGGAAAGGACAAAGTCCCGAGAGGAGAGGCAACCGGGGATGAGTTGCAGGAGGGCGTCCAGGACGGCGGCATGCTGCGGGGGATTTTAATAACTTGCGCCATGGCTCACAGACCCTTTCAACCAAATGGCGGGAATTGTGTGCAAGACAGGGATAATTCAACAACATTGAGGCCACAAGGACCCCTGGCTCGTCCTGACGGACCTGCCGCCGGAAGCCGCCAACGCCTGCTGGTACGGATTGCGCGGTTGGATCGAGCAAAGCTTCAAGAAAATCAAGGGCGGCGGCTGGCAATGGCAGAACACCCGCATGGACGATCCCGAGCGGGCGGAGCGCCTCTGGTTGGCGATCGCCATCGCCACCTGGTGGCTGCTCTCGGTGGGCGGGGAGGCCGAGGCCGGAATGGCCGCCGCCACCTTCCCGGCCATTCCGGGCTCTCCCCGCCAACAGGCCCACCGCTGGCGGCTGGTGGGGATTTTCCGCCATGGCCGTTCCCTGATCCTGGCCGCCCTCTTCGAGCGCCGCGCCTTGCCGGTGGGGAAGGCCCGCCCAGAACCCTGGCCATCGGTGCCAATCCCAGGGGCAACCGTGGCGATCCTCACGGGGGCGGTATGAATAAACCTACACCTGTAAGCTCCCCCTCCGCCGGGTCGATCCGCCCCTGTGCGGTCAGGGTGTCCAGGTGTTTTTCCAGGCAATTCATCGGGGGGATACCTCGCGGGGAACAACGCTAACGATGGGCGTGTTAAGCGGCGTGCATTGCGCTGGCCGCAGGGTTGAAACCTTAAATTTCTTCCAGAAGATTCACGAAGGGATGCCGATTCTTCCAGCGGTAGGCATTGAAATCGCGCCGGTCGAGTAAGGCCCCCCAAAACCCGGTATCGGCGATAATCACGGCTTGCCCCAGAGATGGTTCTTGTAATCGACGGCAAGTTGTCCATCGCCCTCCATGCAGCCGAGCAACCCGTGTTGTTCCAGGATGCGCAGCACCTTCCCGCCTTCGGTTTCCAGGGGCGGGGGGGTTTCGTCCAGGGCTTTGGTTAGGAGTTTGGCGACGATTTCCGATAAGGGTTGATCCGAGTGTTTTTGCAGTTCCAGCAGGCGGGCGGCGTGGATGTCGTCCAGTTCGGTTTCGATGTGCATTTCAGGTTCTCCAAAGAGGGGGCAGGGTTAGCCAGTTGGCCCGTATATGGAAGTAGGGTGGGCATGTACCCATGCCCACCACCTCCGAACATCACAGTGTTTTGTGATGTTAATTTGCATTTTTACAATTCGTTATTGCCTTAACAATTTCATCTGAAAATGCTTTTTTGTTCTCATCAAAAAGCGAATTAAGCAAATCAACCAAAAGCGGCTCAAATTGTTGGGACGGGAAAAGAGATACAGCCTCAACCGCCCAAATACCAAAGAATTCCCCTGTTAATTCTTGCGCGATTTTATCAATCACGCGCTCATCTTTTCTTTTGGCAAGGCCAATAAGCGCTTCACCTCTAATTTCCGGTTCAGGATCATTTGTACGTTCGATTAAAGCTTTTCTTAGTTGATCGTTATCAATATCACATTGGCTACCAAGACCAAAAGTGGCCCAGTTTCTTACGTCAAATTCAGCATCTTGGGAAAGAAGAATAAGGCCATTAACCGCCGAATTGTCATCATGGCAGCTTAAACCAAAGGCTACTCCGTGCCTGACCCATGGGTTTGGATGGCCCGTAAGCTTCAATAATTCAGGAATAGCAGAAGGATCATTGCGATGACCTAAAGCAAAAGCAGCCGATGCGATTACATCAGGCTCGGAATCCGAGAGTAGTTTTTTTAAAATGGCTACAGATTTTTTGTGAAAAGTACGCTTAGACCACCCAAGCTGGCCGAGCATATCAGCGCCGATTTCCCGGTTAATTGGATCGGGATCGTCAGTGAGTTTCTTGGCCGCA
Source organism: Methylomagnum ishizawai (assembly GCF_019670005.1). NCBI lineage: Bacteria > Pseudomonadati > Pseudomonadota > Gammaproteobacteria > Methylococcales > Methylococcaceae > Methylomagnum > Methylomagnum ishizawai. The sequence goes on from NZ_AP019783.1 coordinate 2,752,460, forward strand.
TCGAATTCTGTTTTTGATCCACGCTCATGGAGCGTAGCAATAATATGCCAGTACTCACCTTCGTCTTGGATGATATACGCAGATTCAATTAATTCCTTTGTTGATCTGCTATCGGAATTTATTGTCTTTTTCATCGAAATTCAAAAATATAACGGCCACATTCATCTGGGCAGAGTGGGATGTACCCATGCCCACCACCTCCGAATATCACTTGGTATTGCTTGCCCATGGAATCCTCCCAGAGGTTCAAGGGATATCCGGTATTGGCGCAGGGGCTAGGAAGTTTGATAGTTGCTCCACCAAAAACACCGGCGCTTCTTCCGGCACGAAATGTCCGCTGTCTTCGGCGATGGCTGACGTAATGGTATCGGCCTTCGCTTGCAGCGCCTTGGAAAGCTTGTCGGCAACCCCGTAGCGTCCGGCGACGGCCAGGATAGGCATGGCGAATTTTTTATCCGCGTAGGCCGCGACGAATTGGGCATCGTCCAGCAGGGCGCGGTAATAATTGAACCCGGCGGTCATGCCACCGGGGCGGGCATAATACTTGGCATATTCGTCTATAGCCTGCAGGGTAATAGCCTGTTTTTGATGCGCCCATTGCTTGATTTGCGCCGAGATATATTCCCGCTCCCGGTGCTTGGTGAGCATTTCTGGAAAATCCGCCGCCATATGGAATCCATAATGCCACATTCCACCCTTGGCCGAATCCATATTCTCGGTTCCGGGCGGCATACAATCCACCAGGACCAGTTTGGCCACCAATTCGGGATGGATTAAGCCGAGGACATAGGCCGCTTTGCCGCCCATATCGTGGCCCACGACGAAGGCCGGACCCCCACCCAAATGCCGGATCAGCGCCGCTATATCGTCGGCGATGGTATGTTTGTCGTATCCCGACCGGGTTTTCTCCGAGAGCCCCAGGCCGCGCAAATCCGGGGCGACGACGGTGAATTTTTCGGCGAGCATCGGCATGACTTGGTGCCATTCGTACCAAGTTTGTGGCCAGCCGTGCAAAAGGATAAGCAATGGGCCTTTCCCCATCTTCACATAATGCATCTGGATGCCGTTCACCTGCGCGAATCCGCTTTGTGCGCCTTTGGGCAATGGGGTGGCCTGGGCCGGAACAATCAGGCAAGACAGGGCCAATAACAACGGAGCTATCAGTTTCTTCATGGGTTGGACACCGAGGTTGGATGGTAGGAAATCAAGCGTCGGCCTTGGCGCTTTGGAGTTGGTGATATACGCCGAGGCGGTCGGTGATTTGCCAATACGCGGCGAGCTTATCGCCCTCGAAAAAATAAACCGTCGCGCCCGACATGGTGATTTTCCTTCCCGTGGCAGGAAAGCTGGGAATATCGCCTTGGTGGGTAGCGGACCACAGCCTAGTCATCACCACTGCTCCATCGTCCGCGAACAGCCGGGTAGAGTGGGCATGTACCCATGCCCACCACCTCCGGGCATCCCGGTGGGCCGGAAATACCGCCCACCCTGCCCGACCTTCCCCTTTAGCCGTCGCGTGCCTGCCGCGCCAGATCAATAACTTGAGCAATGAATATATGAAGCACCAGATAAGCCGCCACCCATGGCCGAGCAATTAGTAATTACCATTCTATTCATGCCGTAAGGCGTCGGTTGACTATAAAACGAAGCCCGTTGCTGAATCGACCATGCGGATAGCGAGGCAAGGGCTATTTTAAGAGCGCCACTAAGGAATCCTTGCACATTCGACACAATGGCCTGTCTCGATTCCGCTTCGGCTTGGCGCTCAAGCGCTTCCGCGTGGGCTTGCGCCGAGAGCGCCTTACTTGTCGCTTCGCGCCTCAAAACCATTCGCCGCCTATTCGCTTCACCCCAGGTTATTTTTCTCTGTATCAAATCGGCGAGAATCAGGTCGCTAACCTGATAACCCTCGACAGCAGCGGGAATCATCGCGGGGATGATTTGGGAGAAGTCTTCGATTGCTCGCTCGCGGCAAGGCGCAATGTCGTTATGAACGGCGATGAGGGCTTGAATATCCTCGGGGGAGGGTATGGTCTCATCGGCCAGCTGTTCAGGAGTGGAATCGATTCTCCCATCAAGCGGGATGTGTTTCATTATTCCTTGATAAGCAGGGTTTGCCCGGATGTCGGCGACACAGTTCTGAGCGTTTTGCGCGGCACGTATGGTTCTAATGGTCTGGCATCCCATTAATAAAATGCAGAACGAAACAAGCATTATGATACGACTCATCGGTGTTTCTCTTGTTTCCATTATGGGCGGAAACCTGAAGGCTGACCCAACCCACAATGCCTTGCAACGTAAATATTCACCATTGACAACCGCCAGAAAACGCGCCTACCCTACCCACGCCCCGCATTGCTGGGGTCGGGTGTCGAAACCCGGTTGATTACTCGGCGCACAGCCCCCAATTTTCGCGCATCGGGCTTTTTTCATGCCCGTGCGCCCGAGTTATGACGGCGGTGCGTGGGCACCCTCACGGGTGGCCGGTTTCCGAGTTGCCGGTTTTCGACCCCACGCGCCGTCCGTCACCCTTTCTCGTCGAAAAGAAAGATGACGGCCTCAATCCGCCCAACTCGGAGGCCATCATGGCTAACCTCATCATCGCGAACACCCGCATCCATCAAGACGCCGAAGGGAGTTACTCCCTCAACGATCTTCACAAAGCCAGCGGCGGCTTGGCCCGACACAAGCCCGGCAACTGGCTGATGCTAGAACAAACCAAAAGCCTAATTGCCGAAATCGAAAAAGATGATGCTGGAATCCCAGCATCAAAAACCGTGCGAGGTAAAGGCAAGGTCCAAGGCACCTTCGTCGTCAAGGAACTGGTCTACGCCTACGCCATGTGGATCAGCGCTTCGTTCCACCTCAAGGTCATCCGTGCCTACGACGCGCTGGCGACCCAACCGCGCAACGCCCTGCGATACCTCCCCGACGCCCCCGCGCCCTTCGTGGACATCCCGCCCGACCTGGAAACCCGCATCGCCGCCCACGTCGCCGGGCTGGCCTACGTCTCGGTGCGCGACCTCATCGCCATGTTCGGAAGATTTCAATGTAGTTGTCGCCTCGCCGTTGTGGGTTCAGGCCGCTTTTGGAGGCGTGGCGTGAACCTCGGATTGGGTCTTGGCTGGCGCGGCTGATCGTTCCGGGTTCAGGTGTACGGCCGGGATCGGCCGCCAATTGCGGAGGCCACCGGTCCATCGTTGCGGATGCCGTGCGCGGGCGGCCTCATAGACGGCTCGGCGCCGCTTCAGGAGGTCGGCGTCCTGGCCGGCATGCCGCTCGGCGGGGGTGACGAAGCGGATCGCGCCGTGGCGGTGCTCGTGGTTGTACCACCGGACCAGGCCTTCGGCCCAACGGCGCGCCGCCGCCAGGTCGTCGAACGGCCGAACCGGATGGTCGGGCCGGTATTTCAGGGTCTTGAACACCGCCTCGGCATAGGGGTTGTCGTTGCTGACGGCGGGCCGGCTGAAGGACGCCGCGACGCCGAGGGATTGCAAGGTCGCGAGCATGGTCGAGCCTTTCATGGGCCCGCCGTTGTCCGAATGTAGGACGACCTGGCCCGGGGCCACGCCCTCGCGCCGACATACGTCGCGCAGGAGTTCGCCGGCCAGGGCGCTGCTTTCCTCGCCGTAGACCTGCCAGCCCACGACCTTGCGGCTGAACAGGTCGAGGAACAGATAGAGGTAGAAGAACTGGCCCCGGATCGCGGCGGGCAAATAGGTGATGTCCCAGCAGTAGACTTGATTGGGAGCCGTGGCGCACAGGGCCCTGGGCTTGCCGCGCGGCTGTCCCGGCCGTTCGGCCCGGCGGTGCGCCAACTGGTTTTCGGCCTTGAGGATGCGGTGGAAGGTCGATTCCGAGGCCAGGTATTCCCCCCGGTCCGCCAGCCGGGGCACGATCTGGCACGGCGGCAAATGGCCGAACTCGGGGGAGTTGGCCACCGCCAGCACCTTGGCCCGCTCGGCCTCGCTCAGCTTGTGGGGTGGAACGTACACCCGCGCGGGCCGCCGGTCGGCCTGGACGCCGTCCCCGGATCGCCAGCGCTGGACGGTGCGGGCGGACAACCCCAGCACCCCGCAGGCCCGCTCCAGGCGCGCGCCGGCGGCGGTGGCCTCGTCGATCAGGGCGGTCACGGTTTCGCGCTCTTGCGGCGGGGTCATTCTTCCCCTCCCCCCAAGAGCGCCCGGTACTTTTTTTGAAGGACCAGCAACGCCGCCGCCTCCGCCAGCGCCTTGTCCTTACGCGCCAATTCCCGTTCGAGGCTCTGGTTGCGCTCCTTGAGGACCCGCAGTTCCCGGGCGTTCGTCGATGCCTCTCCCGTGCCCCCTGGATCCCGGCAAAAGTCCCGCTTCCAACCGTCCAGCTGGTGGGCGAACAGGCCGCGCTCCCGGCACCAGGCGTTCAGGGCTTCCCCTTCCAAGCCATGGCTCTCCTGCAACGCCGCCAACCGTTCCTCCGGGCGCCAGTCCCCGGGACGCCTCTCCCGCTTCACCGCGCCGCGTACCGCCTCGGGTAATTTCTTTTTCATCCAGCCCTTCAAGGTCAAGTGGTTCATGTTCAGTTCCTCGGCCACCTCTTTTATCGACCGGCGGCCACGCGCAAACACCTTCCGAAGCGCTTGCTCTTTGAACTCTGCGGAATACGTCGTAATCATGGGCAATTGTCCTCTTCTTTCCTCTTTCATTCGGAAAATTAGAGGCGACAACTATTCTGACGCCGGGGGTGTTCCTCGGCGACCCCGACACCGACCCCCACCGCCGCGCCCACGCCCCCATGGGCAAGCTGCTCCACCGGCTCGGCTTCGTCCGCAAGAAGGCCGTCTGCCGCGAAGGCCGCGACGGACCCCGCGACTACTACCTGCTCCGCGCCGCCGCCCAAACCGCGCGGGCCGCGCCTCCGGCAACCGCCGGGTGGGTCACGCTGACCGAAGAAGAACTGAACACCCTCTGCGCCCAGGTCCGCACGGCGGAAATCGGCGTCGCGGCGGCGATGGACGCCGTCCACGCCCTCGAAGCCCGCACCGGCCGCCCCTGGTACGGCAGGAGCCAAGCCCGCTGATCCAACACCGCACAGGGGGTCTAACCGCCCCGTGCTTCGCCTCGCGGGGGCACGCCGCCCCCGCCCGATCCACCCCAGGAGAACCCCATGGACCCCACCACACCCCCCCCCTTGCTGGCGACCCTGCGCCGCCAATACCCCCAAGCCTTCCCCGACGACCCGGACGCCGTGATGCCCCTCGCCATCGGCATCCGCGAAGCCCTCGCCGCCGAGGGCCACGACCTCGAAGCCGTCCGCGCCGCGCTGGCCCACTACACCGGCAGCGCCGCCTACCAACGCGCCCTGGCCGAGGGCACCAAGCCCCGCATCGGCCTCGACGGCCAGCCGGTCGGCCCGGTGTCGCACGCCGAACGCCAAAAAGCCGCTCACTACCTCGAACACCCCGGCAAGCCCTACCGCCGCCGCCGCCAGCGCCACGGCAAGAAGGCCCACGCCCGCATCCTGGAGACCCTCCACATGAAAGCCGTCCAAACCAAGCTCGCCATCACCCTGCAAAACGATTCGTTCCGGCAATGCCTGGACCACGCCACCGAGGGCGCGGCCACCGTGCCCATCGCCGTCGATATCAACGGGCGCGAATTCACCGCCCACCTGAACCCCGCCAGCTTCCGCAAGGCGGTCGCGGCCTTCCGCGAGGCCGGGCAACCCGTGGTCGTGGTCGAAGGCGTCATCAACCTGGACGCCCAGGAACCCCGGATCGATTCGGCCCATGTCCGGGTCAAGGACAAGAAGCCGCCCAACCGGCCCAAACCCCAAGCCACGCCCGCCCCGGCCCCGGACCCAAAGCCCGCCCCGGCCACCTCCGGGAAACCCGCTCCGGTGGTCACGGTCGCCAAGTCCCGCGCCCCGGCGCAGCCGCAGCCCCCGGCGGAACCGCCCCAACCCACCCCGTCCCCGCTCGGAAAACCAAAGCTGAGCCTGAAACCCAAGCCCAAACCCTAAGCCGCCACGCACCGCGCCACCCGCCGCCGCAGCGTCTCCAAGGCCCGGATGTCCCGGTCCAGCCGCGCCAGGGCGGTTTCCCGGCCTTCCCATGGAACGGGCCTATCCCCAGCCCCCGCGCCGGACGCGCCCCCGCCCAGCTCCGCCGGGGTGCCCCCGCTTGCCACGCCATCGCCCGCCACTTCGGGCCGCTCTGCGGCGGCGGCGCTGGATGGGGTGGCTGGTTCATCGGTTCGCCCCTGGGTTTTGTCCGGCCCGGCGACCGGCGCCGCTTCCGCCGCCACCGCCCCACCCGCCCCACCCGCCGCATCCTGTACCGGCCCGGCCACGGCCTCGGGCGCGACGGCTTCGCCCACACCGCCCCCCTCCGGCAAAACCCCGGACGGAGGCGGAACCACAGCCCCGCCTTCCCCATCGCTCCGCCGCCCCGGCCCGGCCCCTTCACCGGAGCCGGGTTCGCCGACGCTCCCCCCGGTCGGCACCGGATCGTCGGGCCGCGCCCCCTCGGGCCCGGATTCCGCCGCCGGACGCCGGGTCTTACCGCTCGCCAACCAGGACTTGAACCCGTCCGGCGACATCTCGGTCATCGCGCCCAGCCCCTTCCAGCCGCGAGCGTAATTCCGCAGATAGGCGCGTTCGGCCTCCTGGCGGCTGGAATACCCGGCCATCACCTTGTGTTCATCGAACCGGCCATCCCCGTCCATCTGATCGACCACGAACAGCGGCCCCCCAGGGTCCGGCGACGTGCCCGGCTTGATGAACAGGTCGATGGGGTCCTTGTCCTTGCCCACGGTCCCCTTGATATATCCATAATGGTCGCGCATCCGCACCGACCAGGGCTTGCCCCCCGGATCGACCCCCTTGCGCTCCGAGCCCTCGGGGTTCTCGATGCTCAAATCCAGGCCGAACGCCCGCACATGGCCTTTTGGGTAATTGCCCGCCTCTTTCTGGGCCTGCGAAGGTTCCGGTAGCGGATTGCGCGGCGAGGTCGCGGCGGTATGCGCCGCTTGATCGATAGGGCTTGCGGGCCTTTCAGCGATGATCCGCAACGCCCCGGCGGCGGGATCGCCCGCCTTCGCCATGGCCTTGACCCGCTCCCGGATACTTGCCCCATACGCCCGGACAGCGGGTCCGTCCCAGCCGGTATGGTCCTGGACGAACCGCAGATAATCCGCATCCCGCTTCGATTTCGTCGCCTGCGCCGTGATATACGCCGCCTTGTCCAGGTCGGACTCGAAATCCAACCCGAACCCCTGGCCCCGATACCCGAACCGGGGTTTCGCCCCCGCCAAATCCGCCGGGAGCTTGGCGTCGGGGCTTTGCGCCGCCGGGCCTGCCGGGGCCGCGACCGGAGCTTGCGCCGGGCCGGGCACCGCGGTCGATGGCCCGCCGCCGCCGGTCGGCCAGGATAGCGGCACATCCTCGTCATAGGGCCCCCGGCGTCAGAATAGTTGTCGCCTCTAATTTTCCGAATGAAAGAGGAAAGAAGAGGACAATTGCCCATGATTACGACGTATTCCGCAGAGTTCAAAGAGCAAGCGCTTCGGAAGGTGTTTGCGCGTGGCCGCCGGTCGATAAAAGAGGTGGCCGAGGAACTGAACATGAACCACTTGACCTTGAAGGGCTGGATGAAAAAGAAATTACCCGAGGCGGTACGCGGCGCGGTGAAGCGGGAGAGGCGTCCCGGGGACTGGCGCCCGGAGGAACGGTTGGCGGCGTTGCAGGAGAGCCATGGCTTGGAAGGGGAAGCCCTGAACGCCTGGTGCCGGGAGCGCGGCCTGTTCGCCCACCAGCTGGACGGGTTGGAAGCGGGACTTTTGCCGGGATCCAGGGGGCACGGGAGAGGCATCGACGAACGCCCGGGAACTGCGGGTCCTCAAGGAGCGCAACCAGAGCCTCGAACGGGAATTGGCGCGTAAGGACAAGGCGCTGGCGGAGGCGGCGGCGTTGCTGGTCCTTCAAAAAAAGTACCGGGCGCTCTTGGGGGGAGGGGAAGAATGACCCCGCCGCAAGAGCGCGAAACCGTGACCGCCCTGATCGACGAGGCCACCGCCGCCGGCGCGCGCCTGGAGCGGGCCTGCGGGGTGCTGGGGTTGTCCGCCCGCACCGTCCAGCGCTGGCGTTCCGGGGACGGCGTCCAGGCCGACCGGCGGCCCGCGCGGGTGTACGTTCCACCCCACAAGCTGAGCGAGGCCGAGCGGGCCAAGGTGCTGGCGGTGGCCAACTCCCCCGAGTTCGGCCATTTGCCGCCGTGCCAGATCGTGCCCCGGCTGGCGGACCGGGGGGAATACCTCTTACAGGTGTAGGTTTATTCATACCGCCCCCGTGAGGATCGCCACGGTTGCCCCTGGGGTTGGGATTGGCACCGATGGCCAGGGTTCTGGGCGGGCCTTCCCCACCGGCAAGGCGCGGCGCTCGAAGAGGGCGGCCAGGATCAGGGAACGGCCATGGCGGAAAATCCCCACCAGCCGCCAGCGGTGGGCCTGTTGGCGGGGAGAGCCCGGAATGGCCGGGAAGGTGGCGGCGGCCATTCCGGCCTCGGCCTCCCCGCCCACCGAGAGCAGCCACCAGGTGGCGATGGCGATCGCCAACCAGAGGCGCTCCGCCCGCTCGGGATCGTCCATGCGGGTGTTCTGCCATTGCCAGCCGCCGCCCTTGATTTTCTTGAAGCTTTGCTCGATCCAACCGCGCAATCCGTACCAGCAGGCGTTGGCGGCTTCCGGCGGCAGGTCCGTCAGGACGAGCCAGGGGTCCTTGTGGCCTTCCCCCCAATAGGCCAACAGGGTGCAGTCCAGGCGGGTCCGCTTGCCGCCGAACGCCGTCCCCCGGCCTTGCCAGCGGTCGCCCACCTTCGGCACCAGGCGGGTGAACGGCCGCCAGTGCCGCCATCCCCGGGGGCGGAAGGTGCCGCCCGAGTTCACCCGCAGCATCGGGTGCCAGCCCAGCGCTTGGATCCCCTCGAACAGCCACTTGGCGTACAGCCCCCGGTCCGCCAGCACCAGGACGGTCCACGACGCGGGCGCGACGTCCTTAAAATGCCTCAGCAAGGCCAGCCATTCGGGCTTCCACGGATGCTTCCGTTCCGCCCTCAGCACCTTCCAGGCCACCGGCACCGCGCAGCCCCGGTAAAGTACGCTGACCGCCAGGACCACGAACCGCTGCCCCAGGCTCGTCGCGTCCAAGGCGACCGCCAACTGGTTTCCATCCCAGCCCTCCAAAACCCAGCCCAGCCAGGGGGCCCGGCACGCCTCCACGTCGAGTTCGCGGCGCTCCTTCCCGGCCTTGGCCTCCTTCCCACGGTAGACGTCGCGCAGGCGCTCCCGCACCGCGTCGCCCTTCTGCCCCAGCCGACACGACCACCAGTCGGTCAGCGCCGAAAGGCTGCAAGCGCCGACCACGACCATGCCCAGGCTCCACAGGGCCAAGCCCATCACCATCGGCTTCGAAAGGCCGGGAAAGTGGATGGCGATCTCCCGGTTCCATTGGTACAGTTCTGGAGGGCGAGGCATGGCGGTTCCTCCGGTACAGGGTGTTTGTCGTTACTCACCAATGTACCTTAACCCTTTGTCTCGCCTCCGGTTTTTTCAAAAACCTACACTTGTAAGGGGGAATACCTGGCCTCGGAATCGACCTTCCACCGCATCCTCAAGGCCGAAAACCAGTTGGCGCACCGCCGGGCCGAACGGCCGGGACAGCCGCGCGGCAAGCCCAGGGCCCTGTGCGCCACGGCTCCCAATCAAGTCTACTGCTGGGACATCACCTATTTGCCCGCCGCGATCCGGGGCCAGTTCTTCTACCTCTATCTGTTCCTCGACCTGTTCAGCCGCAAGGTCGTGGGCTGGCAGGTCTACGGCGAGGAAAGCAGCGCCCTGGCCGGCGAACTCCTGCGCGACGTATGTCGGCGCGAGGGCGTGGCCCCGGGCCAGGTCGTCCTACATTCGGACAACGGCGGGCCCATGAAAGGCTCGACCATGCTCGCGACCTTGCAATCCCTCGGCGTCGCGGCGTCCTTCAGCCGGCCCGCCGTCAGCAACGACAACCCCTATGCCGAGGCGGTGTTCAAGACCCTGAAATACCGGCCCGACCATCCGGTCCGGCCGTTCGACGACCTGGCGGCGGCGCGCCGTTGGGCCGAAGGCCTGGTCCGGTGGTACAACCACGAGCACCGCCACGGCGCGATCCGCTTCGTCACCCCCGCCGAGCGGCATGCCGGCCAGGACGCCGACCTCCTGAAGCGGCGCCGAGCCGTCTATGAGGCCGCCCGCGCACGGCATCCGCAACGATGGACCGGTGGCCTCCGCAATTGGCGGCCGATCCCGGCCGTACACCTGAACCCGGAACGATCAGCCGCGCCAGCCAAGACCCAATCCGAGGTTCACGCCACGCCTCCAAAAGCGGCCTGAACCCACAACGGCGAGGCGACAACTACATTGAAATCTTCCGCATCCACGCGGGCCGTGCTGACATCCTCCTCCTGGAAGGACTCGACCGCCTCAGCCGCGACATGGTGGAGCAGGAAACCATCATCCGCGACATCGAAGCGCGGGGCGTCCGCATCGTCGGCCTGTCCGATGGCTACGACTCCAAAGCCACCCGCGCCGCCCGCACCCTACAGCGCGGCCTACGCGGAATGCTCAACGAGCTATACCTGATCGACCTCGCCGCCAAAACCCACCGTGGCCTCTCCGGCCAAGTCCAGCGCGGCCACCACGCGGGCGGCTTGGCCTATGGCTACCGCACCGTCCGCGAGGCCGACAACTCCCGCCTCGAAATCCACCCCGAACAAGCCGCCATCATCCGCGAAATCCACCGCCGCTACGCCGCCGGGGAAAGCTGCCAACGCATCGTCGCCGACCTCAACCGCCGCCACGTCCCCTCCCCCCGAGGCACCACCTGGGCCGTCAGCGCCCTCTACGGCTCCCCCAACAAAGGCACCGGCATCCTCAACAACGAAACCTTCACCGGGCGCTACCTCTGGAACCGCTCCCAATGGATCAAAGACCCCAAGACCGGAACCCGCCAACGCATCGAACGCCCCCGCGCCGAATGGCAAATCCAAGACCGCCCCGACCTCCGCATCGTGGACGCCGAAACCTGGGCAGCCGTCCGCCAACGCATCGACACCCCCCGCCTCGCGGGCGGCACTCGGGGCAAAGGCGGCAAGCCCACCACGCTTTTCGGTGGACTGCTCACCTGCGGCCACTGCGGCGGAGCCGTGGTCGCCATCAACGACCGCCTTTACGGCTGCGCCGCCCGCAAAGACCGCGGGCGCTCCGTCTGTCCCGGCATCTATGTTCCCCGCGACATCCTCGACAAGAAACTCCTGGGCCTGATCCGCGAACACCTCACCAGCCCCGACGCCCTGGCCGAAATGCACACCCTCGTCCGCGAAGCCCTGCACGAACAGCGCCGCCAGGCCGACGCGCACGGCGCGACCGCCCAGGCGCGGCTGATCGAACTGGAAAAGGAAATCGGGAATCTGGTCGGCGCGATAGCCCAGGTCGGCCTATCCGCCGCCCTGCAAAGCCGACTGGCCCAGGCCGAACGCGAACGCGAAGCCCTGCACGCCGTGAAATTCAGCGCGGCCAATATCGGCAAGGTGGAAGATGTGATGGCGCAATACCGCCGCCGGATTCTGGATTTGCGGACGACGCTATCCAAATCCCCGACCAACGCCAGGATGATTTTGAAGGAGTATCTGAAGGAAATTCGGCTGGAAGCCGACCAGGAAGGAATTTACGCGCAGATAAAAGAAAGCCCCGCCAGCCTACTGAGTTCGGCTGGCGGGGCGTTTCTGGGATTGGTAGCGGGGGCAGGATTCCACAATCAGAGTACAGGCGGTACCCCCCACGCGGTCATTCCCCTGCGATAGTCTGTCCTGCCCCGCGTGAAGCCTTGCCAGACTGTGCCAGCCGCCGCCGCCCTTTGCCCGCCTGCTTTCACGTTCTTTCACGCTGCCCTCCCCTCCCCTGCCGCCTCAGCCCGCCACACCATGAACCGCCGTGCGCGATGTTGTGAGCTTCTAGAGAAGGAATATGCAGAAGTCCGCCGGAATTGCAACGTAAATATTCACCTTGCAAACTAGCAAGGTTATATGTCACAAATTGAGCGGGAATATTGCCCACGTCCACTAACAGCGCACTCCCGCCCCCTGTCCATCTTTCGAGGAATCCGCGTATGTCGTTCCGTCTTTCGCAATCGATGAACCGTGCCTTGCTGGCTCATTCAGGCACTTCCCGCAATGCTGGAACGCAAATACCGTGGCATTGGGTAGGGCTATGGCTAGGAATTTTAGTTCTGTTTGGACTCCCAAACAGAAGTTATGCGAATATTGACTGCAACGATCCATTGACGACTTGCGCAGAACCGATTTCTGGGAGTTGGAGTTATTTTTATGCTAACACACATTTTTTAGGGTTTAGCTCACCTGAGGAGGCCGCTCAAGCAGGTCAAGAATACTTAAGGCTTCAAGGTTGTCCCACCACTTTTTCGCTTGGCAGCTTTACTGATGACATATATCAAGGTTATGGACATGCAAATATATCTCCATCTCCATGCGCATACCTAACAACAATAGGGCCTTCAGTACAATGGTCTCTTGGATTAGAATTCAGCCAATATATTTGCGCTGACTACACGACACAGCAATGTAATCCACCGGCTGGTAGCCCTCCTTCGATAACACATAACTCACTGCTAGTCGGTAGATACCGTGTCGTGAATTGCCCAGATGGATATAGGGCTGACTCCGATATCGATAATTTTGGAACCTACTTCAACGGACATATTTGTTACAAACAGAACACAAATACCCCCCGCTTCTATCTCACCGCCCCCCACAAACCCCAATGCGGCGGCGACCTCAACAAATCCAACCCCTGCAACCCCGCCACCGGCGAGAAATTCCAGGCAGAAACCGATATCCGCCTGCCGCTGTCGGGCCTCGCCTTCACCCGCTATTACTCCTCCCACGGCCTGGGCGAAAACCCCGCCGGGATGGGCGTCAACTGGTCCCACAGCTTCGCCCAGCGGCTGGACCGCTTCTACGCCGCGCCAACCCAAGCGCCCGGCACGCCCACCTCGGCGATGTACGCCGGCCGCGACACGGCTTGCACTAGCGGTTGGAACGACATCAAAGCCCAAGCCTTCGGCGGTGCCTTCCAAGGCGCGACCGCCACCTACACCGCCGGACTCTGCCAAGCGAGCCTGAACGGCGTCACGGTCATGCTGGAAATCCATTCCAGCGAGGGCGCGGTCTATTCCGCCGAAAGCTCCGGCTACGCCAACCCCGACGACGAATGGCACGTGGTCGAGCGGCCCAACGGCGTGCGCTATTTGTTCCGCAACCAGGGCGGGCGCTGGAATCCCGACGCTTCCGGCATCGGCGTCGCCTGGACCGATGGCACCTGGGCCGAACAGAACCACCGCCCGGTCAAGCTGGCCCGGCCCGACGCCAACACCTGGCGCTTCACCGACGAGGACGGCACGGTCGAGACCTACGACCGCGACGGCCATCTCCAAACCGCCACCGACCGGGCCGGGCGGGTCACGGCCTACGCCTACCTGGATGGCAAGCTGGACCATATCACCGACCCCTTCGGGCGCGTCCTGCAATTCGCCTACGACGCCGGCGGGCAACTGCTGCAAAGCGTGACCGGCCCGGACGGCACGGTGAGCTACCAATACGACGCCGGCAACCGCCTCACCACCGTCGTCTACCCCGACGACACCCCGGCGGACCCGAACGACAACCCGCGCCGGACCTACCTCTACGAAAAACCCGCCCTGCCCTACCACCTGACCGGCATCACCGACGAGAACAACCAGCGCTACGCCACCTGGGACTACGACGGCCTGGGCCGGGCGGTCCTCGGCACCCACGCGGGCGACGCCGACAAGACCCTTTTCACCTATAACGCCAACGGCACCACCACCCTCACCAACGCCCTGGGCGGCACCCAGACCTACCGCTACACCGTGGCCGGGGACGGCGTGCGCTTCGGCGGCGTGGTCGATGGCGCGACGCCCGCCGTCCTCTGCCCGGCCTGCGGCGACAGTTCCAACCACGACCTCAAGTACGACGCCAACGGCAACGTCACCGAGCGGCGCGATTTCAAAGGCAATGGCACCTGCTACAAATACGACGGCACGGACCGCAACCTGGAAACCGTCCGCATCGAAGGCTTCGGCCCCGGCGAGGCCTGCCCCGCCGACCCCGCCGCCTACACCATCCCCGCCAACAGCGCCAAGCGCAAGTTCACCACCGACTGGCATCCCACCGAGCGGCTGCCGGTCCGCAGCGCCGGGCCGCGCCTCCTGACCCTGTTCCACTACCAGGGCGACACCGTGAACGGCGTCGCGGTCGATTGCGGCGGGACCGGCCCCGTCCTCTGCGACACCTCCCGGCAAAGCACCAACGATCCCAGCGGCACCAAGGCCTTCACCGCCACCCCGCAAGGCAGGGTCCGCGCCTGGCATTACACCTACAACGGCCTGGGCCAGCCGACCGTGATCGACGGCCCGCGCATCAATGTGGCCGACACCACCACCCTGGAGTATTACCCGCTGGACGCCGCCTGCCCGGCGGGCACCGACGGCAATGGCTGCCGGGGCGCGTTGAAGACCGCCACCAACGCCCTGGGCCACGCCACGGCCTACCAGAACCACGACGCCAATGGCCGCCCGCGCCGGATCGTCGATCCCAACGGCCTCGTCACCGACCTGCTCTACGACCGCCGGGGCCGCTTGACCCAGAAGACCGTGGGCGGCAACCCCACCCTCTACGGCTACGACGGCGTGGGCAACCTCGTCAAGACCACCCTGCCGACCCTGGGCTATTACAGCTACACCTACGACGCCGCCCACCGGCTGACCGATATCACCGATTCGCTCAACCAGCGCATCCATTACACCCTGGACGCCGCCGGGAACCGCGCCCAGGAAGACATCTACAACGCCAACAACGCCCTGGCCACCACCCACCGCCGCGTATACGACCCCCTGGGCCGCTTGTTCCAGGAATTCCGCCGCGCCGACGACAACAGGACGGAACGCGCCCTGCAATTCGGCTACGACGCCAACGCCAACACCGCGACCCTCGCCGAGCCGCTGGACGCCGTCAACAACCGCGTCACCACCTGGACCTACGACAGCCTGGACCGTCCCACCCGGCGCGACGTGGCGGCGGGCGGCCAGTTGGAAACCACCCTGTTCGGCTACGACGCCCTCGACCACCTGACCCAGGTCACGGACGCCAACAACCAAACCACCCGCTATGTCTACGACGGCCTCGGCAACCTGACCAGCGCGACCAGCCCCAACACCGGCACCACCACCTACGGCTACGACGAGGCGGGCAACCTCGGCAACCACACCGACGCCAACACCGCCGCGCTGAACGCCGCCAACGGCACCGCCCTCAAGACCAGCACCCGCACCTACGACGCCCTCGACCGCCCGACCTCGATCGGCTTCGGCGATCCCGCCAACCTGGATATCACCTACACCTACGACCCGGCGGGCGGCCTGGGGCGGCTGGGCACGGTGGCGCAGGGCGGGGCCAGCACCGCCTACGGCTACGACCCGCGCGGCAACGTCACCGCCATCGCCGCCCAGCGGCCCGGCTACGACGCCGCCCACGACTGGATCGGCTACGCCTACAACAGCCTGGACCAAGCCATCCGGGTCGATTTCGGCCAGCCCACCGCCGAGCGCAAGGTCTACTACGACCGCAACGCCCTGGGCCAGGTCACGCGGGTCCGGCTGAACCAGAACGGCGCCACCCAGAATTTGGCGACCGGATTCCAATACCGGCCGTCCGGCCCGCTGCTGGGGCTGACCTACGGCAACGGCCTGACCTACAAGCGGACCTTCAACCTCGACGACCGCATCACCGATGTCGATGTGCCGGGCGTGATCGACAGCCACTACGGCTACGACGCCTACCGGGTCGATCTGGTGGCGTCCCTGTCCGACCCGGCCCTGCACGCCGGGGGGGCCTGGGGGCTGGGCTACGACGCGACCGGCGACCGCCTGACCACGGCGCAGGGGGATTTCGGGGCGCTGGCCTATGGCTACGACGGGGTGGGCAACCGCCTGAACGAGACCCGCGACGGCCTCGCCACCCTGTATGGCTACGACCCGGCCAGCCAGCGCCTGCTGAACCTCGGCCAGGGTGGGACCACGGTCAAGGCCTACGGCTACGACGCCAACGGCAACGCCACCGCCCAGGGCGGCCTCGCCTTCGACTTCGGGGCCGACAACCGGCTGCGGCGGGTGCGCTCCGGGAGCCAGGAGGTCGCCCGCTACGCCTACGACGGCCAGGGCCAACGCATCACCAAGACGGTGGGCGGCGTGGCGCGGCAGTTCTACTATGGGCTGGACGGGGGCTTGCTGCGGGAAACCGGCCCGGACGGCGACCGCATCCACTTGGCGGTGGACGGCACGCCGCTGGCACTGGTGAACAACGGCACGGTGTACTACCCGCACCCCGACCGGCTCGGCACGGTCCAGCGCATCACCGACGCGGGCCAGCAGGTCGTGTGGTCGGCGCGGTACGAGCCGTTCGGCCAGGCCGTCATCGCTTCCGGCATCGAGTACAACCCGCGCTTCCCCGGCCAGTACTACGACGCGGAGACGGGGCTGTACTACAACCACTTCCGGGATTACGATGCGGGGGTGGGAAGGTATGTGGAGAGCGATCCGATTGGGTTGCGGGGCGGGGTTAATACTTATGCTTATGTTGGTGGAAATCCAATCAGTTGGACCGATCCTCTTGGGTTGACGAATGCAGCGACGTATACTTGTTTAGCAGACCCGGCTCAACCGGTATGTTGGGTAGGGGTCGCATTTACTGCCTATACCATTCAAGGGATACTTAACGGAACCAAAAAATCCGGGAATTCCAACGATTGTGATTGTTCTGCTCCGGCGACATCGACTCCGGCATCGCCAGACCCTTTTGGAGAAGAGCCACCAGAGGTTAGGGGTACCCAAATTGGTTTAAAAAACCCAGAATCAGTCGATCAAATAAAATCAGATATGCTAAATGGGCGTTATAATTACGAAACCCCAAGTGGGCAGATAGGCGGTTATGTTGATACCCGAGGGGTATATCACGTCGGAGAGGGGCATCATAGAATATGTGCTGCTCGTGAGATTTACCTTGAGACCGGCAACCCAAGACCGCTAAATAAATTGATAGCGAATGGTCGGTGGACGCCTAGAATCGATCCGCCTCAGGACAGCAGACCTCTTCCCTCACGCAATTTTTGGGACAATTTACGGAATCATTTCGGGTTTTAAATTTTAATGGTAAGTTTATGTTGTCGAGAAAGCAGGAGTTGCTAAGGGACTTGCTCTGCCAATCATTGTCTTTTATTAGGAATAGGCAAACTTTGCCATGGTGGAGGAAAGCTTTTGATAAAGCTGTATACTTTGAATCAGAACTGGTTCATAATATTTCGCCATCAATATTTAATAGCGATTTCACAGACCATGATATATGGTTTATAAATCATCAAGCAAAGTGGTACATAGAGAATTGCACGCCGGAAATTTCTCCGAATTACGATTTTGTAAAAAAGACTGTGGAGGAATTAATTGGGTTGGTTCCGCCATCTCTGGCTCACAAAATTCAAAACCAGTGTAACCCGTATAAGGCGCAATAGCACGTAGGGTGGGGTGAACTGAGGGAACCGCATCGTTCGTGAACGGTGCGGTTCCTATCGTCACCGCACCCTACGGCGCTGGTCCACAACTACCGGCTCAGTAACCATGTGGAAATTGATTCCTTGGCAACTTGTGTTCCTGATGATGTGCTTGCTTTTGGGAGCCTTTCTCTCAATCGGGCAAGCAATCACGTTCGCATGGCTTTCAACATTCCCGGAACGAGCGTCGCAGATCGAATCATTGGAAATCAAATTCTGGAGCTATGCGGCGATTGCATTAGTTTTTGTGATTATCGATTTGGGATTGCTTGTTCGTCTGATACGGCACATCAAAAGAGAGAAGGGCCGTAAGGCGGAATAGCCGATACTCCGGCGTATTCCGCCGCATGAGAGCCTGCCCGCCACCTCCGCAATCACAGCGGACCGGGAACCCAAAACACCACCACCACCGAACCCAACGCCGGTGCCTCGCCCCTGACCTCCCCGGCCTGGACGAAGGCGTTCGCGCCGACCCCCACGCCCTGCCCCCGGACCCGCAACACCGCCATCACCCGGCCGATCCCGCCGTGCCCGGTCGTGACGCCACCATACCCGCATGGCGCTCACGACCCCCACCCCCACATCCCAGGCCGACAAGAACATCGGCTTCATCCTGGACCCCGGCCCGTTCGGCGGGCCGGTGGAATTCCATAACCTCGCCATCCGCCCGGAAGACCTGACCCGGACGGAACCCTCGCGCACCGTGGTCCAACAAACCCTGGGCGGTGCCTTCGTGGATTCCTTCGGGCGCGGCCTGGGGCAGATCACCCTTGCCGGGAACACCGGGTGGAAGCGGAAATTCCCCACCCACCGGGATTGGCTGGAGGAGTACCTGCAACTGCGGGAGCGGGTCTACGCCGGTTGGCATTATCATCGGGAATTCCTCGCCCTCGCGGGTAAAGACCCCGACGAGGTGAAGTTGGTCTTTGTCGATACCCTGGACCGGATTTGCTCGGTGGTGGTGCCGTCCCAGTTCGTCATCAAGCGTTCGAAATCCCGCCCGCTGCTCATCGCCTACCACATCGTGCTGACGGTGGTGGAACCCGAGGCCGGGAACGCCTATGTCAAGGAGTTCAAGGATTTCACGGATCAAGAGCGCTGGTTCGCGAGCCAGGCCTCGCTGGGCGACGGCATCGATGCGATCGCCGCGTTCCTGGACGACCTCATCAACGACATCGACGGCATCGCCACGGCGATCACCCGGTTCGTCGATACCTACATCGTCGGCCCCATGAAGGCGTTCGTCGGCCTGACGGCCCGGGTGTTGGGGGTGGTGAACTCGGTCAACCGGGTGGTGGACGCCGTGTTCTCGGTGCCGATGACCTTGGCCCAGGGATTGACCCAGGCCGCCACCAACATCTTCCGCACCGTGGCGAACGTCGCCAACCTGCCGGACCGGGTGAAGGCCCGCTACATGGAAGTGGCCGGCGCGTTCCAGAACGCCTATTGCATCCTGACCAAGCTGGCCCGCAGGGCCCCGGCCACCCTGCCGAACTACCAGGATATCTACGGCGCGTCCAACTGCTCCTCGACCGTGCCGGGCACCGCGCCCCTGAGCCCACTGCGCGGCGTGAATCCCTTCTATTCGCTGACCACGCCGGTCGCCACCGCGCCGGTCGCGTCGGTATCGCCCGAGGCCCAGGCCGGCATCGACGACATGGCGAAGAACGACCCGGTGCTCTTCCCGCGCACCGGGGCCAACCTGCGGCGGGTGCTGGACACCATTTCCTCCGGCGTGGGGCTGGCCGCATGACCGCCACGATCTACGACCAACCGATCCCGGGCGTCCGCCTCGTCGAACTGCGCCACGGGGAAAGCCTGCAACGGCTGGCCCTGCGCGAACTCGGCGACATGGGCCGATGGGTGGACATCGCCAACCTCAACGGCTTGAAGCCCCCCTACACCAGCGACGATCCCAACGACGCCGGGCCGGGCATCGCCATCGCGGGGGACAAGCTGTCGTTGCCGTCGCCCACCGCCCAGGTGTCGGCCTCCGACGCGCCGGACGAGGTGTTCTTCCGCGATTTCGACCTGGGCGCCGACGGCCTGCTCCGCGCCGACGACGCGGGCGACCTCGCCATCCTGTCGGGGGTGCCCAACCTCCGGCAAGCCTTGCGGCACGCCCTCGTCACCGATCCCGGCGAACTCATGCTCCACCCGGATTATGGATGCCGCATCCGGCGGCTGATAGGCCGGACCAATGCCCCCACCATCGCCCTGCTGGGCGGCCAGTATGTGCGCGGCACGCTGTTGTCGGATTCGCGCATCGCGGCGGTGGATAACGTCCAGGTCGGGGCGTCGGGCGATGTCCTGGCGATCATGGCGGACGCGCGGACCGTCGCCGGGCGCACCATCACCACGGGGGCGGCGCTGTGACCTTCCAGATCAAGGACGCCGTTTCCATCGCGGCCAGCCATATCAACCTCGCCCGGTCCATGCAGGACCGGGTGACGGATTTCGGCGTCGGCAGCAAGGCCCGCACACTGCTGGAAGCCCCGGCCATCGAGCTGGATATGCTCTACCAGGCCATGTTCCACGGCCTCGTGGACGCCATCGAGGTCTCGGTCTACCAGAGCTTCGGTTTCGGCCAGCTTCCGGCCTCGGCGGCCTATAACTTCGTGCGCTTCGCGGTCGATACCGCGCCGGATACGCCCATCGCCGTCCCGGCGGGCACCCAGGTCCAGGTGTCGGGCGGGACCGTGAAATACGTCACGCGGACCGGGGCCACGATCGTCGCGCCCGCCACCGATGTGTCGGTGCTGGCCTATTGCGACACGGCGGGCAGCGTGGGCAACACGGCGGCCGATACCATCACCGAATGGGCCGACACGCCGGTCGATGGCATCGCCGCCATCACCAACCCCGCCGCGTTCGTCAATGGCGCGGACTTGGAAACCCCGGATGCCCGCAAGGCCCGGTTCCAAGCCTACATCCAATCGCTCGGCAAGGGGCAGGTGGCCGCCCTCCGCTATGCGGCCCTGCAATGCGCCCTGGCCGACGACACCGGGACCGTGATCGAGCGCGTGGCCTATGCCTATGTGGATGAGCCGTGGGAAGCCGAGCCGGATACCTATCCCATCGGCCTGGTGAACGTGTACATCCACAACGGGGCCGGGGCCACGTCCGCCGAGCTGGTGGCCTTGGTGAAGCGGACCCTCGACGGCTATTGGGCCGACGCCGACACGCCGGTCATGGGGTGGAAGGCCGCGGGGGCGCATGTCGATGTCTATGCCGCCTCCGAGATAGGCGTGAACGTCGCGGGCGCCCTGGTTATCGCCGATGGCTACGCCGCGGCCTCGGTCATCGCCGCCGCCAGCGCCGCCGCCACCGCCTATATCCAGTCCATCCCGCAGGGCGGCACATTCGTCCTGTCCGAACTCGTCGCCCGCCTCAAGCGCGATGTCGCCGGGGTGGCCTCCGTGATCATCTCCCTCCCCGACAACACGGATATCGGGTTCGCCCCCGGCCAGAAGCCCATGCCGGGCACGATCGCCTTGACGGTAGGCCCATGACCCAGGTTCAAGTCCTCGACAACGCCGTTTCCCAACTCCAAAGCAAGGTCGCCGCCGGGGCCGTGGCCCTGGCGCTGCTGCCCGGCATGGGGACCCGGTTCCCGCTTCGGGCGGGCTATCACTCCTACGTGCGCCTGGGCACCGACAACGCCAACGAGGTGGTGAGGTTCACCGCCCGGAACGGCGATGTGCTGGCCTGCGAACCCACCGCCCGGGCGTGGCCGGCCGGCACCCATGTCATCGCGACGATTTGCTCGGCCCTGTTGAACGACCTCAAGCTCGACGGCCAGGGCGATATCCTGGCGGCGGCGAACGCCTATACCGACGCGGCGGTAGCGGACCTCTCTTTGGACACGATCGCCGCCGACCATGTGACCTACGCCAATGCCGGGCACCCTGGGATCGCCAACGTCCAGCAGGCGCTGGACACCCTGCTGTATGTGGCCCCCCAGGCATCCATCACGAACAGCGTCGGCACGGTCGAGATCGGCTCGACGGTCGCCGCCGTCACGCTGGACTGGACCGTCAACAAGGCGGTCGTCGCCCAGTCCATCGCCGCGCCCGGCCCCGGCGCCATCGACCCGGCCCTGCGGACGCTGGCCCTGTCCGGGCTGCGCCTCACGGCGGACACCACGTTCACCCTGGCCGTGGACGACGGCGCCCACGCCGCCAGCGCCTCGACCCAGGTGCTGTTCCGCCACCGGCGGCGCTGGGGCGTGTCGGCCCGGGCGGTGCCGGACGCGGCCTTGATCGACGCCCTGGCCGGGGCCGAATTCGCGGCGGGGCGGGCGCAATCGCGGTCGTTCTCGCCGTCCGGCCAGTACGTCTATTTCGCCTGGCCGTCGAGCTTCGGCACGCCGACCTTCCTGGTCAACGGCCTGCTCAACACCGCCTGGGTCAAGACCACGGTGGGCTATACCAACCCCAGCGGCTACACCGCCGATTTCGACGTGTACCGCAGCCAGTTCCTCCAATCCGGCGGCCAGCAGGTGGTGGTCCAATGAGCGCTATCCAGGGCACCCACGTCGCCGCGCCCATCGTGCCGGGCGATACGGCGGATATCTTCCCCAGCCATGTCGATATTTACGGCCAGGGCGGCTACCGGGCGGTGGCGGACGACGCGGCGCGGGACGCCATCCCCGCGCCCCGCCGCAGCGCCGGGATGTTGATCTGGCACGGCCAGGACCAACTTTTCTATCGCCTCGACGCCGATCTGGCCACTTGGTTGCCCGCGTTCGACTTCATCCCCGCGCCGGCGCTGGACACCGATTCGACCATGGCCGCGAACTCGGATAGCCGGGTTCCGAGCCAGAAGGCCGTCAAAACGGCGCTGGATCTGAAGCTGGACGCATCGGCCTATAACGACCGCTTCAAGGGGCTCTATTCCACGCTATCGGCGCTACAAGCCGCCCGCCCCACGGGCGCGGCGGGCGACTATGCGCAAGTGGATTCAGGGCTGGGCGGGGCACCGCATATCTATTCGTGGGACGTGAGCGACGATGCGTGGGCGTTGACCAGCGCGGGCGGCACCGGGGCGGCGAACACGGACCAGCTTCCCGAGGGTTCGACCCACCTCTATTTCACGGCGGCGCGGGCCGTCGCGGCCTGTACCGGGGTGTTCCAGGCGGCCTCCGGCCTGCTGACGGCCCTCGCCGGGCTGTCCGGGACGGGATGGCTCAAATTCACGTCCGGCACGCCTTCGGTGGCGGGCATCACCGCTTCGGACGTGTCCGGCCTGGGCAGCGCCGCCACCCGAGACGTGGGCGCCGGACCGGGCGAAGTGGCGGCGGGGGACGCCCCGAATGCGGCGGTCGCGGCCCATGCCGCGGCTACCGATCCCCATGGGGACCGCGCCTATGCCGACGCCATCGTGGCGGCCAAGGCGCCCCTGGCCTCCCCCGCGCTGACCGGCATCCCGACCGCGCCCACGGCGGCGCTTGGCGCCAATACCAACCAAGTCGCCACCATGGCCGCCGTGAAGGCCGCCATCGACGCGCTGGTGGCGGGAGCGCCGGGAGCGCTCGACACCCTCGACGAAATCGCCACGCAGCTTGCCAACGACGAAAGCGCCGTCGCCGCGCTGACGGCGGTGGTGGCGGATAAGCAGCCGCTGGACGCCACCCTGACCGCGCTGGCCGCCCTCGTGACGGCGGCGGATAGGCTGGTCTATGCCGATGGGGTGGATTCCTTCGCCACCACCGACCTCACCGCCTTCGGGCGGACCTTGGCCGGGTTGGCCAATGTGGCGGCGCTGAAAACCCTGCTCGGCCTGGCCGTGGGGGATATTGCCGGCCTGGGCAGCGCCGCCACCCACGCCGCCGACGACTTCGCCACCGCCGCCCAGGCCGCGGCGCTGGCGGGCTACGACCTGCCGTTTTGCTTCGAGGGGTCGCCGGGGGCCGGGGCGCGGCTCGCCGCCATCCTCCTGGTCCGGCCCGTGTGGCTGCCCTTCGACCTGGACGGGTCGATATTCCGGGTGGACGGGGCGGCGGGGGATTACGCGCTGGCCGTCCAGCACCTCCGCGACGGGGAGGTGCTGGTCGCGGGCACGGCCACCCTGCACCCCGACGGCACGGCGACGCTGGCCCTGGACGGCGACGTGGACGGCCAGCCGGGCGACGAGCTTTGGATATCCGCCCCGGCCACGCCCGATGCGGGCGTGACCTCGGTCCGGGGCACGATCAAGGCGGAGGCCGTCTTGCCATGATGGGACATCGCGTCATCACCGGGACCGCGCCGCACGGTGGCGGCGGCGGCGGCGAAGGGGCGCCGGTCCCGGTGTTCCAGGTCGCCGCTTATTTCGGCG
This sequence comes from Methylomagnum ishizawai, assembly GCF_019670005.1. NCBI lineage: Bacteria > Pseudomonadati > Pseudomonadota > Gammaproteobacteria > Methylococcales > Methylococcaceae > Methylomagnum > Methylomagnum ishizawai. The sequence goes on from NZ_AP019783.1 coordinate 2,776,486, forward strand.
GCGAGGGCAGTTCGTGGTCGAGCGTGTTCCAGGATGGGGAGGGGGGCTGGGTGGTCAACGTGGGCATATCCGGGAGTTCGGTGTTGGTCCGCCTCGACGCCACCGGTTCCTACGATCCCGCCGGCGGGACGCTGGAGTTCCTGTGGAGCTTCCCGCCGCCCTTCACCCTCGACGACCCCACCGCGTCCGCGCCCAGCGGCCTCTGGCCCGCCAATAGCGGGCAATATTCCGGGGTGACGTTCTTGACGATCACCTCGACCGCCAGCGGGTTGTCCACCGTCCTGACCGGCACGTTGCAGATCAATTGGTTCTGACCGTCCCCTTTTCACCGGAGGTTTCCATGGCGCTAGAAGGCGCGGGCGCATGGTCGACGATGCAAGCCCGGATGCTGGACTCCCTGCACCGGGTCTTCAACAAAGACCCCCTTCCGGTCTTGGCCTTCCGCTTGCGCTACGACGGCGACGCCATGGCTTGGGCCGTCCGGGATGGCGTGCTGGCGCTGACCGTCGCGGGCGGGACCGGCGCGGGCGGGGCCATCGACCTGCGCGGCCATACCCTCGCCACCCTGGCCGATTTCCTGGCCGCGCAGGCGGGCTACACGGTCCTGGATGAAAACCCCGCCGTGGGCCATCTCTCGGCGCTGACGCTGTTCGGCGCGGGCGACCCGGCGGCCAGCGATGGCGACCACCTCTACGCCTTCACCAACCTGCTGTGGGCCTTTTTGGCGGCCTACGCGGTCGAGTTGGGCGCGGCGCGGGACCGGATCGCGGCGGCGCTGGCGCAAATGGTGTTGCAAACCGCCGATTTGGATTGGCTGCAAGAGCACAATACCTATTATGGGATCGCCTGGATTCCCGGCGAGGCGCCGGTCGATTATGCCAACCGCACCGTGGCGGAGGTATTGCAGCAGCGCGGCAATAACGTCGCCCTGGAATCCCTGATACTCAACGCCACCGGGATGCGCTGCGATGTCGTGGATGTGGGCGATGGCAGCATCTATTGGGATGGGGTGGAATCCTTCGATGGGGATGTGCCGTTCTCTGGCTATCCAGCGGCCTATGGGCTATTCGATGTGATCATCCCGAACATTCCTTCCACGCCGGACCAAGACGCCATGTTGGTGGCGACGATCCGCCGGATCGTGGACGAAAACCGATGCGCTGGGTTCCACGTCCGCCAGATAGGCCGGGTCGTGGCGTGGAATGGCTCGTATTCATTCGATGGGGCTATCGCTTTCGATAGCGTCCCCGCTTAGCTCTTTATAGGGGTTATCCAAATGACAAACTTCACTGGGACCGCATCGTTCGATCCCGTCCGCCGGATCGAAATCTCCGACCGCGTCCTCGGGGGCGATCCCGCATCGTCGCCGATCAATGGCACCCTGCAATCCCTGGTCAACCGCGACACCTACCTGCAAAGCGTGGCGGCGGCGGCGGCGGGCTTGGCGATCCGCTACGCCCGCCTGGCCGTGACGGGCAATGTGTCGGCGCTGTCGGGGTTGTCCACCCGCGATGGCGTGACCCCGGGCGCGGGCGATATCATCCTGTTGACGGCGCAAACCACCGCCGCGCAGAACGGCCTGTGGGTGGCGGCCTCCGGGGCGTGGACCCGGTTCGCCAACGCGAACGGCGATACCGGCCTCCCGCCGGGGTGCTTGGTGTCGGTGTCGGAGGGCGCGATCAATGCCGGTACCCTGTGGCTATTGAATACGCCCGCGCCCATCGTCGTGGGCACCACGGGCTTGGCTTTCGGCCTATACCAGCCCCGCGCCATGGTGGCGATGGTGGGTAAGTCGGTATCCCAGGATATTCCCGGCGGGGCAGGCAACGATACCAAGATAACATTCAATCCAAGTCCAGATTTCGACGCCTTTGCCCTGTGGAACGCCAGTGGCAACCGCTTTATCGCCAAGCAGGCGGGAATCCATGAAGTGGGCGGAGGTATATATTTCGATCACCCCGGCATAAATACCCCTTGCCTGCTCACGGTCTGGAAAAATGGAGCGCCCTATAAACGGGTGCTGGAAATCGGAGGATCGAACGCGAATGTCACGGCGGGATTCGGCGGGTTGCCGGTCGCGCTGAATGTCGGGGATTATGTCGAGCTCTACGCGGCGGTGGTTGATGACGGCACATGGACGATAGGCGCGGATGGCGATGCCAAATCGGCGTATTTCCATATCAGGTATGCCGGGCGGGGGTAACGGTCCATGGCCGGCGTCAAAATCCCTGTCGAAGCCGAGTTGGGCGATATTTCCAAGGCGGTCGAACAACTCGTCGCCCGCGTCCGGTCGGCGACGGACGACCTGCGGCGCGGCCTCGAAGTCACCCTCGACACCGGCCGCGCCCAGCGGGACATCGACGCGCTCATCGCCAAGCTGGGCGAACTGGACGCCAAGATCGGACAGGCCCGGTCCGTCGGCATCGACACGGCGGGCGCGGCCGCGCGGTCCACCGAGGCCCGGCAGGCCCAGGGCGCGTACCAAGCCGAACTGGACCGGGCCGAGCGGGACATGGAGGCATGGCAAAAGTCCATCGGCGGCGGCCCCATGGCGTCGTGGCAGGCCAACCTGTCCGGCGCGGGCGGCGGCGCGTTCGACTTCCGCCCGGCGGTCCAGATGGCCGAAGCCCTCACGGGCAGGGTGGCGGCGGCGACCACCCACACCGACCGGCTCAGGCGGGCGCAGCGCGAATACCGCGAGGAGGTGCGCGGCACGGCGGAAGAATGGGCGAAGCTCACGGGACAAGGCTTCACCGAGCGGCAGGCCGAGGCGGCGAATACATGGCTGGGCCAGCACATCGCCAGCGAGGGCCGGTTCGCGCCGTTCATGCGCGGCTTCGGGGTCGGCGACGTAGGCTCCGACGGGTGGCGGGAACAATTCGGCACGCCCGGCGCGGCCAAGCGCATCGCCCAGGGCATCGCCGCCGGCGGTATGGGGGCGGCGGGGATGGAAGCGCCCGGCCACCAGTGGGCGGAAAGATTCGCCAAGGGCGCGACCGGCGTCGCGGCCAACGCCATCCTGAACGGGGGCGACGGCGGCGCGATGGGGATGGCCGGGGGCGCCCTGGGCGGCTTGTTGCCCGGCGTGGGCGGCGTCGCCGGGGCCGTGGTGGGGGCCGCCGTGGGCGGCGCGGTGGACCGGGGCATGGAAAAGGCCCTGGCCGAAGCCCTGGAGACCTCGGCGCTCAGGAAGAACCTGGGCGGCCTGTCGGAGGAATTCGACCAATTGCGGGCCGTGGCGCGGGCGGCGTCGGACGGCCTGGGCATGACCGCCACCGAATTCATGGGGGCGGAGCGCCGCTTCGCCGGGATGGCGGGCACGCGCCCCGAGGAGGCCCGCAACCTCGTGGCCGAGACCCGCGGCGCTTCGCAGTTCGCCCGCTCGCTGGGCACCGGGCCGGATTCGGCCATCGCCTTCTTCGCCAGCCAACGCCAGTTCGGCGTCACCCGCGACGAGGAAGGCTCGCGCCGGATGGCCCTCGCCATCGCCGAAGCCCTCAACAAGGGCGGCCTGTTCGCCAAGGCCGACGAGCTCATGCAGGCCGTGGCCGAGTTCACGGCCCAGGCGGCGCGCACCGGCAGGACCGCGCCCGACGTGGGCGGCTATGTGGACCTGCTGGGGACGCTGACGGCGCGGGGCGGCCCCTACGAGCGGGACATCCAGGGCGCGGTGTCGTTGTTCCAGAGGATGGACGCCGGGTTCCGGGGGCCGGGCAGCGAGGGCTGGAACAATTTCCTGCTGGGCCAATATCAGGGCGCGGCGGGTCGGAATTTCGACGCCTTCGACCTGCAAGTCATGAAGGAGGGCGGCTTGTTGGGGACGCTGCGGGGCGGCTGGAACAGCGTCGCCAAAGGCGCTGATGCGGCGACGGCGGCGCACTGGAAATCGATGATGGGCGGGGGCGCGGATGTCGCCACCCTGGACCTCATCATGCCCGGCATCATGCGCGAGGCGGGCGGGAACCGGCGCATGGCCGCGCAGATGCTCCACGAGAACATGGGCATCGGTTCACGGGAAGCGTACGACTGGCTGGGGCTCGCCAAGCAGCCCGGCGGCGCGACCGGCATCCTGAAGCGGTTGCAGGGCTTGAAGGTGGACACGGACAACGTGCCCATGGGCAACCTGCTGGCCCTGGCCCAACTCGCCACCGGCAACCGCGAAGACCTGATGAAGCAGGCCCGGCGCTTGATGTCGGGCGATGGCTACGAGGCCGTGGCCGGGACCGACCGCGACCGGCTGGAAAAGGCCATGGGCGGCTCGGATGCCGACCTCCGGCAAACCGTCATCGACCTGACCAAGGACCGCGAGATGAAGGACCTCGCGGAATCGAGCCTCGACACGCAAAAGCGGATCGAACAGGGTATCGCCTCCATATCCTCGAACCTGCTGGAACTCAAAGCCGCCGCGCTCGCCAAGATGTTCGGTTCGCCGGGGACGTATGCCCAGACTATGAAGGATTGGGCATTGGCGGGGGATGTCGCGGATCGGGATAGCGTGGTGGACCCCGCGTTGACCCGGATGAAAGAGCGGGGCGACCGTATCGCCTTCCTGCGTAATGCGTTGGCACATGGGGAATATCCGAATGGCCCCCATGGAACGCATGTGCCGCCGGAAACCTTGCAGGGTTATAAGACCGAATTGGATCGGTTGCTGGCGGAGCATCAGCGGGATTCGGCGCTCGTCAAGGGGGCGTTTGAGCGATACACCAGCAAGGAACAATCCTACGACCGCCAGGAATTCATCCGCCGGATCCAACCGGCGGCGGAGCGTGCCGCTGAGAAGCACCACATTCCCGCCGATGTGCTGATGGCGCACGCCGCCCAAGAGACCGGCTGGGGTAAACATGTCCACGACAACAACCTATTCAATATCACCGGCAGCTATCACGGCCAAAGCGTGGTGCGCGGCGATACCGATGCCACCGGAAAGCGCATCGGCCAGCGTTTCAAAGTCTACGGGTCCATCGACGAGAGCTTCGAGGACTTGGCCGACCTGTTGAGCCGCAAATATCCGGGCGCGGTCGGCGCGAAGTCGGCCTACGAATATGGCGCTGCCTTGAAGAAGGGAGGGTATGCCGCCGACCCTGGGTATGCCAAGCATATTGACGAGCGGGCGCAGGAGGTACGTCGCATCACGGGAACCCCGCTCCCGCCCGGCACGGCGCAATACGGCGCGGATGGGCGCATCAGTGTGGACCCCATGAGGATCGAGGTCACGCATACCCATACCGACCCTTCCGGTGTCCCCATCGCGCCGCCGCAAATCCAGACCTACACCGCCAAGCCCCGCTTGAATCCGGGGCGTCCGCCGCTTTCGGGGCTTTTCTAGCCGTTCCGCCCGATCGTGACATAGGCATACGATCATGACCACCACCCACAACCCCCAAATCTCCGTCAAGCTCATCAAGGTCGTGAACCGCTCGGCCATCGCGCCCGGCCTCGCCGTCGCCGGGCGCTACCGGAACCTGCTGGAGATCGACCTCACGCCCTACCTGGGCGATATGGGCGGCGTCCGCACCGTCAAGGGCGTGCGGGAACCGGCGGGTGGCTTCTCCATGACCTTCGCCGACCAGGCCACCGACCGGAGCGAATCGCTCTACGGCCTGATCGAGCCCATGGACCTCGTGGAAATCCGCATGGCCCGGAATCCTTCGGATTATCCCGGCGGGCGGTTGCCCATCGTCATGCGGGGCTTCGTGTCCCAGGTGTCGAGGCCGGAACAGGTGGCGCACGATGGCCGGGTCCACCGCTCGGTGGTGGTCCAGGGCCAGGACTTCGGCAAGCTGTGGCAGATATTCCAGATCGTCTACCTCAATAACACGGCGCTGGGCGAATACGTGCTGACGGCGTTCAAGTTCTTCGCCAAATACCAGATCGATGTGACCAAACCCATGCCGGTGGCCCGGTTCGTGGCGGATTTGAATGGCGGCGTGCTGTTGCCCCTTCTGCGGGGGATGCGGTGGTGGGATAAGCCATTGTCCGACACCTACACCATCGCGCCCGATGTGAGCGCCACAGGGACCGTGGCCCATACCGTAGTGAACAACTGGCCCGGGAACCAACCCATCTACAACCTGCTGGCCCTGGCCTGCGATGTGCAGAACGGCTTCAACGAGATGTTCATGGAAGACCGCGAGGCTGGCGTGGCCCTGGTCCTGCGCCCCACGCCCTGGAAGCGCCCGGATGGCACCTATATCCAGACCGGCGTGCCGGACATCCCGACGATCAAGTTGGATGCGGCGGATGTGGTGGCGCTGGCGGCCTCCCGGTCGGATGAGTGCGTGGCGAACCTGTTCTGGGTTTACACGCCGCCCTTCGCGGGGTTGGCGAACGAGTCCATGCGGCTCTGGAAACAGCCCGCGCCCGTGACCGATTACCCGAACAACGCCCCGGCGCTCTACGGCACCCGCATGATGGAGCAAATCACCTATCTGGGGCCGCCGGGCTGGGGGGCGAGCGATACCGATAGCCAAGGGCGGCAGAAGGATATATGGCCCACCATGGCCGATTGGATGGCGACGAGGGCGGCGGTCATGCAGGCCGCCTCGCAGGACGCCGCGGTGTTCGAGCAAGGCCATCTGCGGGTGAAGGGGAACGAGAAGATCAAGGCCGGGAACTTCGTCGGCCTGACCCGGAATTCGATGGTGGCCGAGTATTACGCCGCCCGGGTGGAGCACGAATTCGCCTTCGGCCGGCCCTTCATGACCACGGTGCATTTCGAGCGGGGGACCGGGTTCATCCAGCGGGCGCAGTGGGCGAAGGGGCCGTATTGGGCGGAGATGACGCCGACGTAGGGTGGGGGCGGGGCCGCGTCCTTGCGGCGGGGGTTGGTCAGCAGGCTTGGTTCCCGGCCTCTATTCTGTTGATCATCTTCCCCATCCTGGCTATGCAATGGATGGCGGCGAAGGGGAGGAGGTCGGGGGCGACGTGCTTGTCGAGGAAGCGCGTGATTTCATCCTCGTTGGCCGTATCGACCACCACCGCGCCCTCGCCGACCACCTCGACGTGAACGACGCGCCCGCTTTCGATAGTCACCAACAACCGGGTGTTGGGTAGTGAGAATGGGATTTCCACTTGTTCGGGGTGGGTGGGCTTGGGGCTGGGCGCGGCGGGTTCGCGGTGCCAGTGCCGGTACAGCACGTCGTAGCATTCGCACTGGTAGGCGAGGATGGTTTCCCGCAATGCCGGCTTGACGCGGTTCACGTCCACGCCGAACAGCCAGCCGTTCAGGAGCTTGAGTGGGAGGGCGATGACTTCGCGGCGCTGGTCGTCGCCGGGCATCTGAATGTCCATCATGGACATGCAGGTCGAAAGAATCGGATTGCGCTTGATGCGCTTTTCTTGTGCCGCCCATTGAAGGCCCATGCCTTCAACAATAGGCTTCATGGCGGCATAAGGTTCGCCGTTGTAGAGAAAAGTGATCAGAGGTTGACCGTGAAAATTGACGGTCGCGGGGACGCTAGGCGCGACTTGGGCATGTGCGTTCATGGGACGGACTCCTTGACTGAGGTTGGAAACCGTCTCCAAACTGGGTGATAATCAGCAAATTGGAGACGGGTTGCGCGAGGTTATCACCACCGGGTCAAGGAACCGGCCCGTCCGAAGACGGCCCCACGCAGCCCGCCATAACTTGTTAGGGACGCCACGGGCAAAGAAAAAGCCCAGGGGCGCGAGAATTGGGGCTGTGCGCCTTGATCATACCGGGGGTGATAAGTCCCGGCCCCAGCACTGTGGGGCGGGGGTAGCGTAGGCGGATTTTTAGATCGGTGTCAATGTGAATATTTACATTGACGGGGGGCTGTGAGGTGTTGAAGGATTGGCGGGTTGAGTAACAGCTTAGATCGCTGATTTTGGTTCTGATACAGAAGTCGCTCAAAGTGAGAGGTTTGCCTTATATGTGGATAAATACATTAAGACAGTGGACTCAAACTATGTATGGATTGATCCATTCTGTTAAATTGAGTTCAGATATAAATATGGGCAACATAAACCGTATTAATGAAAGCATCAATGAGTCGCTTCAATGGTGTACTGATGCGAAGCAATTTAGCTCAAATGTTGAAGAGCGAAATCTAAATGATCAAAGAATCAGAATGGATGACAACGATGTTGAAGGCATTTCTGAAAATTTAAAAAAAAGGTTGCTTGAACTGCTAATTGTTGATTTAGCCTCTCTAACAGACGAATTGCTGTGTGAAATTCTTAGTATTCATGGTAAATTGCCTGAAGACTATAGATACTTAAGAGATAAAGTTAAATTGGTTTCATGCAGCAATGACACTAAATGGGCCCAAAAGGGCGTACTTGAACTAAATGCCTTGAGAAATTGTATAGTTCATAATGAAGCTCGATGGAATGATGGGGCATTTAATGAAATTAATGATTTATGTAATAGTGGTGTCCTTGCTCAAATTGGAGACCCTGTAGCTTTAAGTTATGAAGATATTTTTCGCTATAAGCGCGCTGTTAGAACTCTTTTAAATCAAGCAAGCCAGAATGGGTTTATTTAGCCTATGACCATAAATGTAATTAGCGCAAAATGGCATGGTTCATGCCTTTAGATTATGCTGCGCCAACGGGGCTACGCGAACCAGGGGGGGTTACAATATGTCTCTTAATGGATTCAAATGGAATCAAGCAGAACTTGAAGAATTTCACCCTCTTAATGATAACTTGGTTTCAATAATTTCTTCTAAAGAAAATATATTAAAACCAATTGGCACTGGTTTTATAGTGGGGGCTTATGGCGGGTTCTCGATTGCTATAACAGCAGCTCATAACTTTGAGGAAGTTAAGAACATTCAGAATCCAAGACTACGCTACCACTCAAGCGCATTATCAGAGTTTATTCCAAATTTAGAAGTAATTAATATCGATAAAAAATCATTAAGGGTTTTCTGTACAAATAGGGAAGAGGTAGAAGCATGTATTATAGGTTGGGCAGCATGGAATAAAAAATCAGACATCGCGATTTTTTCCCTTCATCATCAAGATAAAGCTAATTCATCTTTTTTTCGGAACGAATTACTTCTTGATGATTGCATTCCAAAAGTTGGGGATGAAGTTGGCCTTTTTGGCTATTATGATATGGATATAAAAATTGAAAAATATTCAAATCAAAATTTGATAGATTTTAAGTTTAAAAGGCAGTTAATTCTTAGATGCGGAATAATAAAAAATATATACAATGAAGGACATATTTTATGCAGAGGTCCATGCATAGAAACATCAATACCAGTTTTTCCTGGAATGAGCGGAGGACCGGTTGCTAAACTTGGTAGAGAAGGCGAGCCAATTAAGCCATTTGGAATCATATCCTCCGATCCAGAGGATGCTCACCAAAATAAATTTAATAGAAGCATCTCTGGTGCTTCAATTGTTGCTTTGCTTGGCTCTAGCATTAATTTTAGTCTTGATGGGCAAAGAAAAGCTTTTTTAAAGTTAAAAGATGCTTTTTTTGTTAAAAACGAAGATTTTTTATGAATTTATAATTTTATTAGCGGCTGAAATTATGCTATCTGAACAACAAGCTGAATTAAATCAAAAAATCTATACAGGGCTTGGAAAATTTGTTGTTTGCTTCTCATATTTGCTTAACTCGCTTGAGGAATCTACCATTTTTTTATTTGGAATTGGCCCTGATGGGAAGCGTATGATGCTAATCAAAGCCGCTCTCGCGGATAGAACCGCATCTCCAATCTCCTCTGCATTTTTTTCTGTTTTTTTTGAGCATTGGAAAGGAAAAGCTACAAATGAAGATTCCAAAATAATTAAATGCTTACGAAAAGAAATAGATGCGCTTATCCAAACAAGAAATAGAATTATGCATGATGCATGGATGAGCAAAATAGTAGGCGGCAATCCTGGCCCGCACTCAATGAGTCTGGTTCGTATCCGAGCTCATGGAGGTGGTGTTGAATACGATTCAGTAGACTATGGACTGGATGAGATATTAAGTGTTGCAGATGACGCAGAGCGGTTAGGAAATATTATTAATCATATCGTTTTCTACATGAGGCCTGGGCAAATAGGACCAGAAGTGGCAGAGAGATTTGAAATCCGTGAAAATAAGGTTTACTCAAAAGATATTTAAGAACGCATATAGAAATACATTATACCATGGGCCTATTCCACCACACAGGCGGCCAACATCCGTCCACAAGCTTCAAAATTGACACCGGCCCTAAATAATCCAACCCACTCATCCTCCCATGAAAACCGCAGACCTCAAGCGCTTGGTGGACGAGGCGCTGGCCTCCCTTCCGACCCCCCACTCCGAACACATCATCGACGAGGTGTTCCACGCCATCGAAACCCACGCCCCCTGGCGGCAGGAATACGAGCGCATCCGCCAGGACTTGGGCACGGCGGTCGCCAATACCTGGGGCGGCCATTGGATAGGGAACAAACTGGGGAAATGCGGCCAGCGTCAAGTCCCGGCCAGGAAGAGCACGCTCATCGGTTCCTATTCCATCCTCGACACCGACTTCCCGCCGCGCAAGCCCACCGAAGCGGAAGCGCGGGAACTGATGGCCGCGTACTACCAAGCGCACAAGTCGGAGCTAACCGCCAGTATCCGGGCGCAGCGCGACCGGATCATCCAACTGATCGTGGAAGGCATGTCGGCGCACGATGCCTTCGCGCTTGCCGGGGGTTTTGTTATACGTCATGGTGGCGTCTAAATCCAGTTATTCAACCCATCGGAGAATATATAGATGAAAGATATTTCCATGAAGGGGATTTTCATTGCAGTTATTGTTTCCTTGGCGCTGGATACGCTTGGAGGAGTAGTGGGTGTCCCACTATTTGCCGAGTCTATAACCGAAGAAGGTTTATGGGCTATGGACGAACAAACGGACTTTCTGTTGTATTCGCTGGCGATAGGGCTATTAACAACTGTTTTAGGCGGTCATATAGTCGCAAAGTATGGCAAGTCGGCCCCTTATAAAAACGCGGTGATTTACGGCTCGATCGGTGCGATTCTTGGCCTAATGCTCGCTGGAAATTATCCTTTTTGGTTCAACATTATAGGGTTTATCACCATCATCCCGGCATCGGTTTTGGGCGCTTACTTTGCTGCGATGAAAAGGGCATAAAGCCGACCCGCTCCCACTATGTCCCATCGGGCTAAACCGCCATCCGGCGGAATGCGCCGCGCTCTTCCGCCCTTGGATTACCCGGCTAAACTTGGTGGACGGCCTTTGAAGAAGCCGCATCGATATGGGGCCGGACATCGGACCCGCCAGTTCCGCCCATGCTCACTGAACACGGGATCAGAGTATGAATAAATTGCGCTCGTGCATCGCCAATAGCTGTTTGGCCGGCTTCCTCTTGATCGCCCCGATGGCGGTGGTCGCCGATGAGGACGACGACGCCATCAATGCTTGCCTGAAAGCCTGGGGCACCCATCCATTCGGGAAAAATCCCACTTACCGAACGCTGGGAGCCACGGTCAAATTATTCGGTATCGGGCAGGATGCCGAGGATACCACAGCCACCGAAACCCCGGCATTAATCATGGTTGATCCGGGGGTTAATATCATGGGAGGATCGACCATCAAACTGTTGAACCCGAATGGCTGGTACTGCCTGCGGGCCAACGTGAACGTCATGGGCGGCGTAACCATCAAAGCCCACTGCAAGGCCCATATCGCATCGGCCACGGATGGCGTGACGGTGCTGGGCTCGAATTCGAGCAGCAAGGGCGTTACCGTCATGGGCAAAACCAGCATCGAACTTGAAGGGTGCAAATAGCGGGATCGCCGGTATCCTGGCGTATTCCGCCGCACGATTGCCTCGCCAAGCCAGAATCCACCGAATCCGCATACCCCCATGAAAACCGCAGACCTCAAGCGCTGGGTGAACGAGGCGCTGGCCTCCCTTCCGGCCCCCTGCTCCGAACACATCACATAACCCATGCCAAATATAATCTATGTACTTACCAATGAAGCCATGCCGAATATGGTTAAAATTGGGTTAACCAATGACAGCGTGGAAACACGAATTGCTCAACTCAGCTCGCATTCAGGTGTTCCGTTGCCGTTTGAGTGTTATTTCGCCGCTGAAGTCAATGACTGCGTCAAACTGGAAAAAACCCTCCATCAGCTTTTCTCGGAAAACCGTGTCAATCCAAAGAGGGAGTTTTTCAAAATCGACCCGGAAAAAGTGGTGCTTGCCATAAGCATCGGGGATTTTACGGAAGTCACCCCCGGAGTGGCCGAATTCGATAAGGAAGAACAAGCCGCCCTTGAAAAGGCAAAGGCGCGTCGCCCCCGGCTCAAGCTCGACGCTTTGGGCATCAAACCTGGGGATGTCCTTACCTGCTCGCGGGATGAAATGCTTACTGCCACGGTGGTCGATGGCGGAAAAGTAGACTTCCAAGGGGAAACCCTTAGTCTTTCAGCGGCGGCCCTTAAGGCGCTCCATAGTCTGGGTTACAAAACACCTTCCGCAAGTGGTTCGGATTATTGGATATTCGATGGCGAATTGCTTGATGAAAGGCGTCGTCGTATGGAAGCGGAGCAATTCGACGAAACTTTGCCAGCCAGTGTCTGACTGGACATAGGCCGATATGGGGGACGCATTTTTCCTGTGCGTCGTTATCGCCGGTCCGTTGCTATTACACCGATACCGCTTGGCGGGCTTGATTATGTGGCATTGGAGGCGAGGCTAGGCGGCTCAGTTTTTTTTAGCCTTTCCTGTCATGAGCAAGGTTTCGCCACCCGTCAGCGGTTTTGAAGACTTGTTTTCACATTGAAGGGATCAACATGCAGGATGGAAAACATGCTGGAAATGTCGTATTACTCCGGGGCGCTACATTATGGATATTGATGGCTTTATTGCTGGCGTGGTGCATGGTGGGGCTATATCACCAAGCACCCTACCTTGATGTGATATTCGCTGGTAAATTCATGAGGCTATTGCAGGCGCACATCGATTTTCTGCTGATGAGCGCTCTAATTCTGGGGTTTTATGCCGCTAAAGTGCCACTGCCCTGGCATGTGTGCTGGGCCATGGTGGTAGGTGGATTCACCAATTCCAGCCTGTTTCTGTTGCAAGCCATTTTCCCCGCACTTGATCCTACAATGGCCGCTCAAGTGCCTTCGATCGGCATCTGGTCGCAGGTGTTCGAAGTCTACCTCTTTGCCAGTCTCATCACGACCAGCTATGGCTTTGGCAAAGGGGCTGTGGTTATTTTTCGATCCACGCTCAAGAGCAATACCCATTAAAAATTACCGAAAGGAAAAAATATGATAGGTATTTTTGGAGACCATTCTGGCCAATTTTTATCAATCGTGGGCTGGTTGATTATGGTGGCTTTTGCCATACCTATCACCCTCTGGCCATTTCAGTGGGCAAAAGTGGTGGGATGGGAGATTCCGAATCAAACCGATTTAGCCCTATACTTCGGGCGATGTTTGGGTTGCGTGGGAGGCGCCGTTGCGTTATTTAGCATTTTGGCTGCGAACAACCCATTGGTGCAGCCGTTCTATTTTAAACTCTTACTTACAATCTGGGCTTCAATGGTCATACTCCATATTTATGGAGCCATTAAGCAAATCCAGCCAGCTCTTGAAACCTATGAGATTGGTTTCTGGTTTGGATTGTTTTTACTCACGTTATGCTTTTTCCCAATCGGGTAATCAACAGGATGCCGGTGGATGGCAGGCCTGGAGCCTGGATTTTCCTCATGGGGTATCGGCCTCGCCTCACGGGCCGTTCCAGGGGACCCCGCTATCGCTCCCCCCTGAACTCGGTCGTTAGACACATGGAAACATCCCTCGTCCAAGCCGCCAAGCTTGCCATTGTTAGCGCAACCGGGCTCTCGAAAGACGCGCTCCATATCTACGTCGGCCTGACGGTGTATTGGGTTACTACACTGGCGCTTGGCAAGCATGCACGCGCGTTCCACCCTCTTCTGATCGTCGTGTTCATCGCCTGTGCCGGTGAAGTGCTGGACATGCGCGACGACATTAGCAGCCTGGGGTATTGGCGGTGGAGCGCGAGCCTACACGACGTCGTCAACACTTCATTTTGGCCCTTCGTTCTATACCTCATCGGGCGCAGAACTTCGGCTTTTTCTCGCCACGATTAGAGCGGCTCTCATATCACTGTAGGGAATAGCCGCAATGCGCGACCAATAGCGGGCGTCGGCGAGGGCGCTGGCGCACCGGGCCAGCGATGCCAAACCGCCGGGGTTCCAGCATGCGTCAAGCACCTATCCGGCGCTGGCGCCCAGGATACGGATTTGTTCCCTGGGATACCGCCGATCCGGGGGTATCCGATGTCTGCGGACAGGCCAATCCACGCTCAAACCTCCTCGAAATCATCCGGCATTTCCTCTTCCCCGCCGGAGGCTTCCCCTTCCTCGCGGTCCATTTCCGCGAATTCCGCTTCCAGCGCATCCGCGTCGAACTCCTCGTCCTCATGGATCTCGATGCCCTGCCCGGCATCGAGCCTTCCGGTGAATTGGTGGGCGTAGAACTCGGTGAGGATTTCTTCCGGCGTAAGGGCCAGGAAACGCGGATCGTTGGGCGGGATGCGGTAGAACGCCCGGAACCAAACCTCAGCCGTGCCCGCCAGCTTCAGGGCTTTCCGCTTCGCCTGGGCGTCCTGCCTCCGGCGGAAAAAAGGCTTCCTGCGCCTCGATCAACGCCCAGAGTTCCAACACCTTGGCGTTGAACCGGCTGTCCCGGCGCGGGAACCGCTCATGGCCCTCCCAGCCCTTCGGCGTCTTCACCGCGCACACCTCGATCCAGGCGGCGACCTGGGCCATGCGGCCATGCCCGACCGAGGGCACCCTGTAGCCCACGAGGTTGTTGACGAGCGTTTCCATCTGGGCCTGATCGCCCCACCCCGGTCGCCGGAAGATGAAGTCGCCCACGCCGGGCAGGGCGACTAGGAACTGGTTTTCGGAGAGTTGCGCGTGCTGTGGGGCCATGCGGGGTACGGACGTGAAGGGTGGGAATTGGCCCGGCGGCGGTCCACGAGGCCGTGGAGCACCGCGCCGAGCAGGAGTGGATAGACGTGCCAGGGAATCCGGGCGAAACCGTCGAAACAGGGCGAGGCGGCCACGATGAACGCGCCCACGGCCATCAAGAGGCCAGCCATGCGGATCATGGGGCTGGTTCCCCCATCGGCCCGGTTGAGCTGGGCCAAGGCCCGGAGCATCAGCGGCAGGCCGACGATCTCGGCCAGGGCGATGTGCAGCCAATCAGCGCCCACGGTGCCCCTCCGCCTTGGACGGCGGTCTCCAGGCCGCCGAACCGGCCACGATGCGCCGGGCGAGGTTGTGCCCGACCAAGCCGATCAAGAAGGCCACGCCCAGGTCCGAATGCGGCGGGACGACGATATGGGTACCCACCAGCCTTTCCAGGTTGGCCGTCACCAGCGGCGTGAAATAGCAGGCGCTGAGATACCCGGACGAGATGCTGGGCACCCAGCCCCACCGGCCCTGGAACGGCGATAGCGTGAGGGCCACCGCCGCGCCCAAGAAGGCGGCGATGGCAACCCCATACTTGACGCCCAGGACGCTGTTGACGCCTTCCATATCCATCATGGGCTAGAGGCCGGTGCCCGCGGTCGTGAGGCAGCGGAAACTGGCCCGGCTCGATATGACGCTGCTTGCCCGGACATCGACGCTGCCGGATTCGAAAGTGGCACCGCGATGGACAAGCAACGGTTCCCCGGTCTCCTTATCCAAGACCACGATGTCGAACACCACCCCTTGCAGCGCCGCCGCCCCGTTCTCGGGTTGCAGCCCCTGGTCCTTCAGGCTGGTCCGGCGCAGGACCATCTGCTCGACGCTGACCCGGTATTCGGCGCGGTTCGGGATGTTCTCCACGGGATCGATGTCGCCGATCTGGTATTGCCCCTCGACGCCGAAATTGGTGTCCAGCGTGACGGAGCGGAAGCCGCCCACGAGTTTGCCGTCCAGCAAAATCTGGTGGGTATTGGCGTGGCGGAAAATGCGGTTGGTCTGTGCCATGGTGATGATTGCCCCCTTCAGGCGGCC